>CAWBKV010000001.1:0-2222592 GCA_963789575.1 Methanotrichaceae archaeon
GGATATTGGAACAGATCTGCCCGAGCTTCTTAAGGCGGTAAAAGAGGTGCCTGGAGATTACATGATACGTATTGGCATGATGAACCCAGACACAGTCCTGCCAATGCTAGATGATCTCATATCTGTGCTTCATTCCCCCAAGATCTATAAGTTCATTCATCTCCCCGTTCAATCGGGCTCGGATAAGATTTTGGAGAGCATGGGGCGCAAGTACACAGCAGATGATTTTCTAGAAATAGTAAATCGGCTTAGGGGAGAATTTGAGGATATCTATCTCATGACGGATGTCATCACAGGGTTTCCTGGAGAGACTGATGATGATTTCAGGCAGACTTTGGAGCTAATAAAATCAGTAGAGCCTGATAAAGTAAACGTCACAAGATTCTCAGTGCGTCCTGGGACTGGCGCCGCCAGATTATATGATATGCCTGACAGGATAAAGAAGGATAGGTCGAGAGAGATAACAAGGCTGTGGCTGAAGATAGCGCGCATAAGGAACCAAAGGTATGAAGGTCGTGTGCTGGATGCCCTGGTAACAGAGCACGGTCTAGGGAATACAGCTAAGGCTAGATCCTGCAATTATGCAGGGATTGTGATCGCGGAGTCACTGCGCTTGGGAAGCAAGTTAAGCGTAAAGATTACAGGATCGAATCCATTCTACCTCACGGGATGTGCTCAAACTCGATGATCGTCAGAAGGGTGCAAGAGTCCAGTTTTCAGATTCGAATACACATATGAAATAAAAAATCATTTTTACTGCTTGCAATCAGTGTTTTTTTAATCTAATTTAAGTGGGCAGTCTACAGCTCAAACTGATCCGTTTAGTTTTGTATAACTTTTTTATTTTATATTAATACATGAACCATCAAGCTTATTAATAATGAAAATTATCAAGCATGATAGTGTTTCTGAAGCCTCCTGGGCCAGGCAAGGAGCAATCCGGCATGGGATTTATGGCTTATGGCTATTCAGCCTCGCCGTACAATCTTCAGAGGATGTGGAAACACATTTAGAAAAAGGAAAAGGAGGTTGTTAAAATTGGCCGAGCAAAAAGCATCAGAGCAGACTTCTGTTTTGCTGGAAGAAACTAGATTATTCAATCCACCAAAGGACTTGGTTGAGAACTCCAATGTCATGAAGTATATGAAGAAAAAGGGCTTCAAGACCGAGAAAGAACTTCGTGAGTGGTGCTCCAAGAACTTGGATGAGTTCTGGGGCGAGATGGGCAGAGAGTATGCCACCTGGTTTAAGCCCTTCACGAAAGTCCTGGACTGGAAGCCGCCATATGCCAAGTGGTTCGTAGGCGGATTGTGCAATGCCACCTACAACAGCGTTGATCGGCATATGGGGACACCAATAGAAAAGAAGGTCGCCTACATAGCCGTAGGAGAGCCTGTCGATGATACCCGGATGATCACCTATGGCGACCTATACAGAGATGTGAACAAGTTAGCCAACGGCTTGAAGAGCCTGGGTGTCAAGAAGGGCGACAGAGTGAGCATCTATATGCCCATGATACCGGAGTTGCCCATGGCCATGCTGGCGTGTGCCAAGATCGGAGCTATCCACAGCGTGGTCTTCTCAGGCTTCAGCACCTCGGCCTATGCGGCCAGGGTGCAAGATGGTGAGTCAATTGTATCAATCACCGTGGATGGATTCTGGAGGCGTGGAAAAGTCGTGCCACTGAAGGATGGGGCTGATGAGGCGCTCCAAACCTGTCCCACCGTCAAACACCAGATCGTTTATAAGAGGTGCGGAAACAAGATCACTTGGAATCCTCGAGACATCTGGTGGCATGAACTGATAAAGGGCCAATCGACAGAGTGCGAATGCGAGAAGCTGGATCCAGAGCACAGACTGTACATCCTTTACACCTCAGGAACCACAGGCAAGCCCAAAGGCATTGAACATGCCCATGGAGGATACTGCGTCGGGACGCCGCAGACTCTGCATTGGGTATTCGACCTGAAGCCAGACGATGTGTGGTGGTGCACGGCGGATATTGGATGGGTCACCGGACACAGCTACATCGTGTATGCTCCGCTAATGTTGGGCGTTACCAGCATTATATACGAGGGATCTCCTGACTTCCCGGACTTCTCAAGATGGTGGCAAATCGTAGAGAAGCACAAGGTGTCAGTCATCTACACCGCGCCTACCGCCATAAGGATGTTCATGAAAGCTGGGGAACAGTGGTCGGCCAAGTGCAACTTGAAGAGTCTCAGGCTGCTGGGCACTGTAGGCGAGCCCATCAATCCCGAGGCCTGGATATGGTACCGCAAGAACATCGGCAGGGACGAGCTCCAGATTATGGACACCTGGTGGCAGACTGAAACCGGCACATTTATCAACTCGCCGCTGCCCATAACGCCGCTCAAGCCTGGATCGTGTTGTTTCCCGCTTCCCGGATACAATGTCGAGGTCTGGGATGAGTCTGGAAAACAAGTGCCTACGGGCCAGGGCGGAAACCTTGTTATAATGACGCCCTATCCAACCATGCTCAGGGACTTCTATAAGGACCCGGCCAGATACATGAAGACCTACTGGGAGCATTACTGGAATGTAGCTCCGGGAGTGTACCTGGCAGGAGATAAGGGCAGGGTTGACAAAGATGGCTACTTCTGGGTCCAGGGCAGGATTGACGATGTGCTTAAGGTGGCAGGCCATAGGATAGGCAATTCCGAGGTAGAGTCCGCCGCAGTATCCCATCCCAAGGTGGCTGAGGCCGCTGTGATCGGCAAGCCCGACCCAGTCAAGGGCGAGGTAATAATCGTCTTTGCCATCCTGAGGGGAGGGGTAACTCCGAGCGAGGAATTGAAGAAGGAATTGAAGACTCATATCAGGAACACCTTGGGGCCAGTCGCAATTCCTGAGGAGATATACTTCGTCAATGACGTGCCAAAGACCAGGTCCGGCAAGATCATGCGCCGTGTGATCAGGGCTAAAGCAATGGGCCAGCCGGTTGGAGATATCTCCACTCTGATGAATCCAGAGGCAGTAGACGGGATCCCGAAGATAGTCTGATCGGGTCCTCCAATTTTTTTTCTTTATTTTATTGGGATACACTCCGACTTATTGTTAGGTTACAAATATAATTAATAATTTTATTATTATATTTTTTATTTGCATTGCAAAAGCGGCCAATACGATGCTTCCCAGATGCATTTGATCATTTTTTCTGATCATAGGGCAGGCTGAGTATCAAGTACTCGTATTTGACCAGATCTTCGATGAACTGATTGATGATCTCATGTCGATCTATTTTTGAGGAGCCCAAGCATAGTATGAATGTGACTTCCTCATCAATTATAGGCTCAATGAAATCGATATACTGGCCTCTTCGAGAGGTATAACCGAAATAGGAGGCGACACTTTCAAGATCGGAGAATCGTACTGTATACTCATCATGTCCGCGAAGTCTTATGCGCTCAGGCTCTCCTGTCACTCTCGGTTCTAGGAGCCTCGCCAACGCCTCAGGGATGCGTGCTTCGCAGCTGTGCTCGCTAACATAGATATATGGTATTTGAGCAGTGCAAAGCCTTTCAATGGCCTGGATCGCGCCCAGATTCAACGTGAAACGATCCTTTGAGGGAAGCATTAGATGGTAACCCTTGTAGATACGCCGTATCTCCTGAAGCAGAACATCCCCTGGTTCGTGGCATTCGAAAAGCACTTCTCGTGGAACCTCGCAAGCGGTGGGAAAATCTCCTATGACTTCATTGAGAACCACAAGATCAATGTTAGAAAAAATTGAACCGCCCAGTTCAAAAAAATCTCCCTGAATGAACTCTACAGCGAAGTCCCTTAAAGTTTCCCGCTGCTTCTCGAGAAGAAATGGCGAGAGATCAATCATTGTCGCACAGAGCTTGTTATTTCGCCTCAAAAAATCTCTCATCAAATAACCATACCCACCGCCAATCTCAATGATGCAATGAATGCCGTTCATTGGAATGATTGTGCTAAGAAAATCATAAAGCAGATTCCCAAATGAATCCTTATTTTTAAGGATACTCCTACATGGGCTCTGAGGGTTTTCAAGCATGAGCGAGAGAGTGACCTCCCAGCCGAGCGAATCTAGATCGTTTTTATGATAACCATCTGTAGTGTTTAGGAAATGCTTTTCCAAAGCTATCGTTGAGTAATGTATTATCTCAATTTAAAGCCTCTTCTATATCTGGTCGATCAAGGATTTACTCCAGCATTCCCAGAATATCCTGCCAACACGGCCAAGAGGATTTAATAAGGAATCATCAATTTTAATAATAATTTTAAGAAGATTATCTTGTTTATTGTCAATAATGATAATATTAGATCATTAAGAAACAATCCCGCGATAACTTTATTTATGAAAGATCACGATAATGATCGACCATCACAGTGTTTCCGGGACCGCTCTGAGCTTAATGCAGGGCGATCTTAGAGAAGCATAATAGAGGGTCCGGCAGTAGGGAGGTTTCAAAAGGCGAAGGGTTTCCTCCTCGCCCTTTTAAGGCTGTCTGGAAACACGTGGGGATCAATAAGGAGGTTAAAAATTGGCTGATCAAAAAGCAACAGCAAAAACTTCAGTGCTGTACGAGGAGACGAGAGTATTTGAGCCGTCAAAGGAGCTCGTCGAGAATTCTAATGTAATGAAGTGGATGAAGGAAAAGGGGTTCAAGACCGAGCGCGAGATGCGCCTATGGTGCTCTGCCAATTACATCCAGTTCTGGGGCGAAATGGCCAAGACCTACTGTGACTGGTTCGAGCCATGGGCTTCAACCCTGGAATGGAAGCCACCTTATGCCCGCTGGTTCGTGGGCGGCAAGTGCAACGTGGCCTACAACTCCGTGGATAGACATGCCAAGGGCGCGAAAAAGGACAAGGTGGCTTACGTCTTCGTACCTGAGCCTACCGACCAGCCTACTCAGAAGATCACCTATGGACAGCTCTACAAGGAGGTCAACAAGTTCGCCAACGGCCTCAAGAGCCTGGGCGTCGGGAAGGGAGACAGAGTCATGTTGTACATGCCCATGATCCCCCAATTGCCCATAGCAATGCTAGCCATCGCCAAGATAGGAGCAATTCACTGCATTGTGTTCTCTGGATTTTCCTCCGGCGGCCTTAATAGCAGGATCCTGGATGCTGAGGCCAAAGTGGTTGTGACTGTTGATGGATTTTACAGGCGCGGCAAGCCACTGCCCCTCAAGCCAAATGTAGACGAGGCTACCGCCAATACTCCATCCGTCCAGAAAGTAGTAGTGTACAAGAGGGCGGGCATTACTGTCCCCATGAAGGAGGGCAGGGATATCTACTGGTCCGACTTGGTGGCTGGAAAGTCTGAGGAGTGCGAGTGCGAGAAGATGGATTCTGAGGACAGGCTGTTCATTCTGTATACCTCTGGAACCACTGGTAAGCCAAAGGGCATCGAGCATGTCCATGGCGGCTACCAAGTCGGTCCGGCTCAAACTCTGCATTGGGTCTTCGATATCAAAGACACTGATGTATGGTGGTGCACCGCAGATATCGGATGGATCACCGGCCACAGCTACATAGTCTATGGACCACTAGTGCTGGGTGCCACATCACTGATGTACGAGGGTTCTCCGGATTACCCAGACTTAGGCAGATGGTATAAGATCATCCAGGAGAACAAGGTGTCAGTGCTATACACAGCACCTACCGCAGTCAGGATGTTAATGAAAGCTGGGGACCAGTGGGCCAAGCCGTACGACCTTTCCGGCCTAAGGCTGCTCGGATCTGTCGGTGAGCCCATCAACCCAGAGGCATGGATCTGGTATAGAAACACCTTCGGCGGTGGCAAGCTGCAGATCATGGATACCTGGTGGCAGACTGAAACAGGCACATTCCTGGTTTCGCCTCTGCCAACCACGCCACTCAAGCCAGGATCGTGTACTTTCCCGCTGCCAGGGTTCAACATCGATATCCTCGACGAGGATGCTAACCCTGTTGTACCCGGCACAGGAGGCAACATTGTCAGCAATACACCCTGGCCGTCCATGCTCAGGGCCTTCTACAAAGACCCAGTGAGGTACCAGAAGGAGTACTGGTCCACTTATTGGGAGATCAGGCCCGGCACATACCTGGCTGGCGACAAGGCCACAAAGGACAAGGATGGATACTTCTTCATCCAAGGCAGGATTGACGACGTGCTGAAGATTGCTGGACATAGGATCTCCAATGCTGAGGTCGAGTCCGCTCTGGTCAGCCATCCAAAGGTTGCAGAGGCTGCAGTTATCGGCAAGCCTGACGAGGTCAAAGGCGAGGTCATCGTAGCCTTCGTCATCCTCAGAACAGGAAACGTGGAGAGCGAGGACCTGAAGAAGGAGCTGGCCAAGCACGTCAGGACAGTTCTTGGGCCAGTCGCCTATCCGGAGACGGTCTTATTCGTGAAAGACGTTCCAAAGACCAGGTCTGGCAAGATCATGCGCCGGGTTATCAAGGCTAAGGCCTTGGGCAATCCAACTGGAGATCTATCTGCTCTGGCTAATCCAGAAGCAGTTGAGGCAATCCCGCTCATCATCAAGAAGTAAGCGGGTATTCTCTCTTTTTTGTTTCTTTTTCAATCCAAAATGTTCTTTGAACGCCTCCAACGTTTTTTTTCGTGCCGCTAACTCGGCGTTCTACAGAATACTCATCATCATGCAACAGAATTTTAGAAAATTGCTTTTAATTGCCAAAAATAATGATAATTATCGATAATTTGTAAAGATATCCTCGACAGATTTATAAATGAAAACCGGGATTATGGTCGATCGCTAAAAAAGTCTCCCGTAGCCTCTTGAGTTTAGTGCAAAGCGATCTTTGCGAGGGCACTAGAAGGTCAGGCGAAAAGAGACATCCTATTCGCACGCGATGTCCTTCTTGCCCCTTTGAGGGAGTCCAAAAACCCGTACCTGTTAAAAGGAGGTTCAAAATGGCTGAGCAAAAAGCAACAACATCTGTTCTACTTGAGGAAACAAGAATATTCGAGCCGCCAAAGGATCTCGTTGAGAACTCCAATGTCATGAAATGGATGAAGGCCAAGGGATTCAAGAACGAGCGTGAGATGCGCGCCTGGACCGGCCAGAATTTCATCCAGTTCTGGGACGAGATGGCCAAGACCTATGCAGATTGGTTTGAGCCCTGGGCTCAGACTCTGAATTGGGTGCCGCCCTATGCCAAGTGGTTCGTTGGTGCCAAATGTAACGTGGCCTACAATGCAGTTGACAGGCATGCAGCAGGGGCCAAGAAGGACAAGGTAGCTTACATATTTGTCCCCGAGCCCACCGACCAGCCCACTCAGAAGATCACCTATGGCGAGCTGGCCAAGAGGGTCAACAAGCTTGCCAATGGTCTAAAGAGTCTGGGAGTTCAGAAGGGCGATAGGGTTAGCATCTATATGCCCATGATCCCAGAGACTCCCATTGCCATGCTGGCATGCGCCAAGATAGGTGCCATCCACTCGGTAGTGTTCTCTGGATTCTCCTCAGGAGGCCTGAACAGCCGTGTTCTGGATGCTGAGTCCAAGGTAGTTATTACCACAGACGGATTCTTCAGGCGCGGCAAGCCCCTGCCACTTAAGCCCAACGTGGATGAGGCTACTGCCAATACCCCCAGTGTCAAGAACGTAGTGGTAGTAAAGAGAGCAGGCATCGAAGTGCCCATGAAGGCAGGCAAGGATATCTGGTATCATGACCTGGTAGCCAAGCAGTCCGATGTATGCGAATCTGAGAAGATGGATGCCGAGGACAGGTTGTTCATTCTGTACACCTCAGGCACAACCGGCAAGCCCAAGGGTATAGAGCACGTCCACGGCGGATATTGTATCACTCCTGCTCAAACATTAAGCTGGGTATTCGATATCAAGGATAATGATGTCTGGTGGTGTACAGCTGACGTCGGATGGATCACCGGCCACAGCTATGTGGTCTATGGACCACTCTGCCTCGGTTGCACATCAATGATCTATGAAGGATCTCCTGACTATCCAGACTTCAGCAGGATGTTCAAGATCATCGAGGATAACAAGGTTACTGTCTACTATACGGCACCCACAGCCATCAGAATGTTCATGAAGGCTGGAGACAAGTGGCCAAAGATGCACGACATCTCGAGCCTGCGCCTGCTAGGATCCGTCGGTGAGCCCATCAACCCAGAGGCATGGATCTGGTACAGGAACAACTTCGGTGCTGGCAAGCTTCAGATCATGGATACCTGGTGGCAGACTGAGACAGGATGCTTCCTCGTATCGCCCTTGCCCATTACTCCGCTGAAGCCCGGATCCCCAACATTCCCGCTACCCGGATTCAACATCGATATTCTCGATGAGGATGCTAATCCAGTTCCACCAGGATCCGGAGGCAACATCGTCAGCAATACACCCTGGCCAAGCATGCTCCGTGCATTCTTCAGAGATGAAGTCAGGTACAAGAAGGAGTACTGGCAGATGTACTGGGAGATTCGGCCTGGAACATACCTGGCTGGCGATAAGGCCACCAAGGATAAGGATGGATACTTCACAATTCAGGGCAGGATCGACGATGTGCTGAAGGTAGCCGGACACAGAATCTCCAATGCTGAGGTCGAGTCCGCTCTGGTCAGCCATCCAAAGGTTGCAGAGGCTGCAGTCATAGGCAAGCCCGATGAGGTCAAGGGCGAAGTCATAGTGGCCTTCGTCATACTCAGGACCGGAATGGAGGAGTCCGAGGATCTCAAGAAGGAGCTGGCCAAGCACGTCAGAACCGTTCTTGGACCCGTCGCCTATCCAGAGGTCGTGTACTTCGTCAAGGATGTTCCAAAGACCAGGTCCGGCAAGATCATGCGTCGTGTCATCAAGGCAAAAGCTTTGGGCAACCCAACTGGCGATATATCCGCCCTCGCCAATCCAGAGTCTGTGGATGCAATTCCGCTCATAAAGTAAGCGGACATTCACTTTCTCTCTATTTTTTAATTTATAACATTAATTCCCGCTGTCCTTAAAACGCCAGATACTAAAATACTATTTCATTCATTTCATAAAGTCACTTATAAAGGAGAGAAAAATGATCTATCTGCAGGCTCCTCACTTGCAAATTCGAATGAAATAGGTTTTATATCCCAGCCGATGTAGATGATATGTGAGACGCAGAAAGAACGCAACAAAAGCAAGAGAAATCGCAATAGAACGCATGCATCGGCTCTTTGAGCTTGCTTCTATAGAGCACAAGTTACATCCAGACAGAAGTGATAGATATGTTCAAATTGCACGCCATATCAGCACCCGCATGAGGATCAGGATGCCGCACCAATTGAAGAGTCTATTCTGCAAGCATTGTGGCTGCTACCTTCCTGCATCAAGCGTGAGAACTCGATTACACGATGGAGTACTATCCGCTACCTGCCTGAGATGTGGAGGACAGGCGAGAAGGCCATATAGAAGCGGAAGGCCAGTGCCAATCATAGAAGGAAAGTAGAAGAGGATACTTCCTTATGAGTTCCATTGACACCTCCGGCACCGAGGACTTTTGCCTATCTTCATGCGATCCTGTAAATATGTTGGATCTTTCCGATGCCGACAATAGAGATACTTTTGAGAAGCTGCTGGGAGACGTAAAGCAAGACCACCATTTGAGACGTGCTGCAGCCCGCAGACTTGGAGATATCGGCAATCTTAAGTCCACAAAAGCGCTATGTGTCGCTCTTGAGGATACATATCCGTCAATTAGGTTTGAGGCTATTACAGCTCTCGGCAAGATCGGAGGAAAACATGCTTATGAAGCTCTTTCAAATCTGCTGGAGTGCGATAGCCTTTATGTTCGTGGTATGGCTGCAAGAGCCTTAATACAGATTTCAGGGGTGCCAGATTCTAAAGAGGAGAATCTTGAGAAGCTTATGAAGCTCATTTGCTCAGGCGATAAGCAAATCAAGAAGGCAGTTCTTGATATAGGTCCCCCTTCAATCGATCTTCTAATGACACGGCTCCAAAGCAGCTCATTTACAGAGCGCCAGGAAGTTGCTACTACAATAGCATTGCATATCCGAGAACTCATAGATCAGCTCCCTCCTGGAGAAACCGTTTTTTCATGGCTAAAAGGACTGGGCATCTCTGCAAAGTCTATAGCAGATCTCTATAGCTTTAGGATCGTCCGCATAGACGAGAATACGGATGAAGAGAACGTGGATAAGGTTGAAAACTCGGGATTTGATGCCGTCTCAAAGACGTTATGCGGCGATAGATTAATACTGCGATTATTGTCAGGAACTTTTGACCTGCATGAGCCTGAAATAACGACAATCAATTTAAAGGATCTTATTCCAGATCGTGGCTTTGATGAGGTCGAAAAAGTGGGCAGAACACTTGTGGTACCTTTAGGCAGTGCATGTCTCGCTATCAAGCTTTGCATGAATGAGGGGGATGCTGCATTGCTATCTGCCGAAGCCAAAATGCAGAGAATGCTTGCAACCTTCGAACTATCGAGCAGGCTGCCTCGCCCTCTCGGAGGTCTCTTCAGGCTACAGGGACTTCCTCTTTACGTTCAAGATCTTAAGCTCTCGGAAGCCTATGCCATCTGCTATATCGCGGACTGCGATTATTTCCGATATCTGGGCGATCCAGCTATATCCATTGAAGAGACAAAGGCAGCACTGCTTTCATGTGCAGGAGACCTAGGAAGGCTCACGAGAAGCGGCATCATTCACACGTCTCTCATACCATTATTCCATAACAGAGAGCGCCATATAGGAGATAGCGCCTATCGTTGGAATAGAAAAGTTGCAGGCAGGCTCGATAACTGGCTTGAGTCTTGTATGTATCCTAACATGAGGCTATCTGGGATAGCGGATCTGGAGCATATTGAGATTCACCCTGAGATTCCCGCATGGGTACTCCAATCCTATGTAGGGGAGCATCTTTTAAGCATTAGCCTTGTTCTCGGGAGCTACTTCTGCAGAAGAGAGAGGTTTGATGAAAATGAATTAGGCTCCATCTTAATGTGCTGCTTCCTAAAGTACTGCTGCTCCATGGGAGGATCATCCGATATGGTTTCTGAATGCCTTTCTGAATGTATCGATTGGATGGAGCTCGCCGGAAGAATGGCTGAAGAGATGGGCTCCCATGCGACCTGCGAAACCGAGACTGGCCAAACCAAGACTAGTCAAGCCGAGGCTAATGGAGCCAAGACTATACATCATCTTGGTCGTTCCAATGGACCCTTCCCGGTACCTGAGCTGATAAGGGCCATCCATATAACCTCTCTCTTTGCTGTGCTCGAGCTTCAGGCACGCAATTGGGGTTGATATTTTAGGGATATGCTTTCGCTATATTACCTATATAGAAAGGAACATAATGTCTGATTATAAGCTACAACCGATTCTCTTGGTAAGGCAGAGGCGAGGAGAATGGAGAAATATCGCATAATAGCGGCATTGCTGATAATTGGTTTCATCATTGCAATAGCCATCAGCGTTTTATCGCTTTCAGACAGCAGACAGGAATGGCATGTGAGCAGCGATGGTATTCTGGAATATTCTCTTTCAACGCCCGAATACCAGTTAGCGCCGTTAAACGCCGAAAACAACACCACGCTTTACGATGTCGAATTTACAAGCAGGGATACGCAGATATCAGCACTCCTCCGAATGCCAGGGCAGTTGAAGGATGCTAACGTTAAAAGCGTTCCCGGCATAGTTTTGCTTCCCGGGGCGACTGTAACGAAGGAGCGAGAGCAAGGGTTGGCAAAATATCTGTGCAGCTTAGGCTATGCAAGCATTACCATTGATCAACGCAATTTGGGCGGCATAGATATGGATGGCGATTTGCAAATGTTTCAGAAGGGCCAAGAGCCAACCGAAAATAAGATGGTTTACGATGCCCTCGCTGCTGCAGAGATCCTTAGAAGCAGGCCGGAGATCGATCCAAGCCGTATCATATACGCCGGTGAAAGCAATGGAGCGCGTTTTGCCATCATTGCCTGCGCTCTAGACCCTAAGGCACGCGGCGTGATTGCCATCAGCACATCCGGCTTTGGCGTGGACCAGGCAATTGCCTCCGGAATGCTAACCGATCCAGAGATGATTCGGTTTTACAAATCGATCGATCCAGAGACGTATCTTGCCAAGATTCCTCCAAGGAAGCTGGTGATGATGCATTCGCAAAAAGATCCTATCATCCCCTATGAGCAGGGGCTAGAATTGTTCTCAAAGGCATTTGAGCCAAAGACATTTTACACTGTAAACTGCTCTGTACACGGCCACTGCGCTGAAATGGACCCATTTATTGAAAAGGAGCTAAAGAATATGAGCTCCTAAATTTCTCTTTAAAATTTGGCTTGGAAGGATATTGACGTCAGGTTAAGCATCAAATCAAATCCTTATTTCGATTATCACTTCCCGAAATATTCAGCAACCTTTTTTATATTTTCCCTGATAGGAATTCCTTGAGTACAAAGCTCTTCGCATTTGCCGCATTCTTGACATTGGGATGCAAATCCAGGAGTTCCGCCAAACATGCCTCCAAGAGCGATTTTGTAATTAATCTTTGCGACATCAGGAGCATCGAACATACAAGCTGTATTGTACATCTCGAAGCATTCAGGAATACTGACGTTGGATGGGCATGGCATACAATATCTACAGCCGGTGCAGGGAACTTTGACCCTTTTCTTATACTCTGCCTTAACTTCTTCGAAGAGTTTGAGTTCCTCCTGTGAGAGAGTGTTGGGCAAACCGTTCGTTGCAAATGATACATTCTGCACCATCTGAGGAAGGGAAGACATGCCTGAGAGGACAACTGTTACCTCCGGATGGTTCCATACCCATCGAAGCGCCCATTCGGAAAGGCTCCGCTGAACAGGGGACTTTTTCCATATTGCCATGATTGCAGGTATATCCTTAGCAAGCATACCTCCTAAGAGCGGCTCCATAATAACGATGCCAAGCCCTTTATCGCTTGCATATCTCAGCCCTTCTGTTCCTGCCTGGTACTCTTCATTCATGAAATTGTACTGAATCTGGCAGAATGTCCAGTTATAGGCATCTACGATCTCTTTGAACACCTCTACTTTATCATGGAACGAGAACCCAGCGTACCTTATCCGGCCATCTGAGATGGCATCATCAAGAAACTCCGTGACCCCAAGCTGATAGAGGTTATCCCAAAACGGTTTCACAAGTCCGTGGATAAGGTAAAAATCGATATGATCAGTCCGGAGCCGCCGAAGCTGTTCTTTAAGGCATCTATCCATATCCTTTCGCGATTTTATCATCCAGCTTGGAAGCTTTGTAGCCAGATTTACCTTCTCGCGATATCCGTCCTTAAGAGCACTTCCCAGAAATGGCTCGCTCTCCCCATTATGATAAGGATAGGCAGTATCAACGTAATTGACGCCGTTGTCAATTGCGTATCTCAGCATTTCAGTTGCCTGCTTTTGATCGATGCGTCCGTCCTTCATGACAGGGAGACGCATGCATCCGAACCCTAAGATAGAAAGATCGGATTTAACATTATTCATTTTTCTGTAGAGCATGATACCACCCAGATATTGAACTTAAGATTATACTTTAATTTCTAGTTAATCAACGATTTTTCTGAGCCATCCTCTCTCGCAGCTCATCTATATTTACCGGATTAAGAGGTTTGCAGATGATCTCGTTGACTCTTAGGTTTCTCATATGCTGGGTCGAGGCTGCCTGCATCACCAGAGCAGTATCAGATCCCCTGCCAGTCCCTGCTATCGCTATGACCTTCTCGCCACTAGCAATGTGACCGCCATCAGTAGCCATTAAAACAATCTCAAAGCAAACCTTGACTCCCTGACAGAAGCAGCGCAGCAGATTTGCCATAGTAGTTCCATTGTTTGATCCATAAAAGCTATCGGTATGGAAGAGCATGGTACCGAAGTGCACTTCATGCCCCGATTCTCTCAGGTTTTTAACTAGCTCCTGTGGAAATGCATTTGTATCCCTGTGAAAATCGAACTGATGGGGCACTATAATCAATTTGACTCCACTATCTTTAAAGAAATCCATGGCCTTTTGAGCCGTTGCGCCCGTGGTGGATGCAATTACCAGTTTCTTTATTCCTGAACCTTTTAGCCTTTCTTGAACCAGCCTGAAGACTGCCTCAGTAGTATCAGGCGTGATATCCTCAAAGTAGAATACTTTGCTTTCCATAATTACCACAATCTTATGTAAAGTCCTCTAACTTTTATATATGCTTGGATGCTTATTTTACTACTGACTTAGGAGACCCAGAATTATCAGGTAATTGAGGAACTTTAGAGACTCAAGACATCCAACTATGGCCTATTTTATGTTATCTAGAGCCTCCTCAATAGTATCACTTGAGAATGACAGCCGGGCATTGCTGGGTAGCTGACGATGTAGCCTCCTTTCTCTGCATCCTCCAGGATGACCTTGAATTTCATGGATACCATATGTCCCATCGCAGGATGAAAAAGCTTCCGAGCAGCTAAGAACCTCCGGGCCGGTCTGGTCTAGCAAAATCGGAGAATCTCTCTGCAATCATTAGGGAGCTTTCGACCTTTCATCAGCCAAGGGATCTTCATTGATAAGGCCTTTATCGAGGCATTCTTCAAACCTCATAGCTCAACTCCGCTCACAAGGACGTATTTCTTCAGGACACCCTCTGCAAACTTATCACCATTCCTCTTCATTATTTCCCATCTGTAGTACGGCAGCAGGGTTAGCTGAGCTTCTCTGTTCAACGTTCCTTGGAGTTTCAGGACTTTATCTGTCAACGCTTGATTCCTCGCCTATAACCAAAAAGTCAAGATCGCTTCGCTTATAAAGAGAGTCTGAATAAGTTCGTTGGAGAATTCGTGGACCATTTCCGGGGGCTAGGCCAAAGCAATAAGAGATCATAAATAGAGAGTTCATACGTCTGGCTCCGAAATCGAAGCGAGGCTGTGTGTTAGGACTTATGCCCTAATTCAGATTCTTTTCATAATATCTTACTTAAGACTCTTGTATATCGATTGGAACTCAGGATCGTATCTTCTTACAATGTGCTCTTCAAAATTATGATCTATAATTAGACGATTTAGTCGAATCTTATCTTTTTGTATCGTACACATGACCGCCTGGTCAATAGAGTTCTTATTTTTTTCAGGTAATTGTTCTTTCGTTAATTTTTCTATAGTTTCTTTTTTCACTTTGATGAAATCTTTGATAGTATTGGGTAACTTTTTATATAATGGGTTTTTTTCATCCTTATAAAGTTCTTCCTGTATAATAATTCTATTTATATCTTGAATTATTGCTTTTACCAATTCAATTTCAGATCTGCTACTTTCAAGTTGATTTCTAGTTATTTTACTTAAATTTTCATATAAATAGTCATAATTTGTTTCTCTATTTTTTTCATTGAATTTTCCAATAAATTCATTTCTATTTTTCAAATGATTTATGGATATTATTAATGAGCTAAATATATTATTACTTATTACATCGTCAATCTCTGCATCTTCTATTTTCATCGTTTTTGGAATTCTGAAATATTTTTTTTGATCAGCAATCATCTTATAATTATTGAAATTTTCAAATTCCTTGTTTATATATTCCTCAAACCTTTTGCTATCTTCTCGGAAAAATATATCGTCTTTTAATAATTGATCATTGATGTCTCCTTTTCTCTTCGGAAAATTTTTCATGAGATCTTTAATATCAGTCCATTGCATAAAATCGGTTACAAATAGATATTTTGTCAATTCTTTGAAATCGTTATTCTTAGGATCGATATCCCCTATTTTCATCTCATCCATCTGAGCATCTGTCTTTAACTCAGAATCGCCTGAGAATAAACCCGCAAATAGTTCTTTAAATTTCGCTCTAACCTCGGGATCACATTCGCTAATCGTGTCCCTCAAGATTTTTAACCGTTCTTGCCAGCAAATCACACCCATTGGCAATACAAAATCTATGCGACCTGACCTCATCATTGCTGAATCAACATTTTCAATCTTGTTGGTTGCTAGAATAAAAATAATTTCCTTTTGATCCCGCAATTCTTGGAATTTAGGCAAAAGCGAGGTTACAATCCATTTAGACGAATCGGCACTATTTTTTCCCCGCAATTGGACAAATTGATCAACCTCATCGAAGAAGATAACCGCCTTTTTCAAATGAACCAATCTCTTAAAAATAAAATTAGCCGTCTTGATAATATTTTGTTCACCCTTCTGTAAGAATTGTCCAGGAGTTATTTCCACATAGTTCCATTCTAAATCTTTTGCTAGAGCTTTTGCTATCGTTGACTTTCCTGTACCCGGCGGACCGAATATAAACGCTGATCTATAGGTTGGATAATTCGAAGTCCAAGATTCCTTACGCATAGTCCAGGATTCCTTACGCATCTTTCCAATATATTTTTTAATTTGAAATGTATCTTTCAATTCATTCCAAGATAGTTTCAATTCTTTGTGGTTTTGGGCCTCAAGATATAACGAAGCACGTTTTTCTATCAAATTCGAAACTAATTCGCAATAGTTTTTAAGGAAAATGAGAGTGTGCCCAGCAACCCAGGATTTAGGTATATGAGTTCCTTCATACTCGGGATACCATCCTATTGGATTTAGGAATGCATTTTGGCAATGCTTTATATTCATCGGAAAATATTTTTCTAAAAATAACCGATTAATTCTGATTATTAACTCCTTTGGATCTGGACAATTTTTATTAATCTTCTTTTCAAGTTCATTTTTATATATCGTATCTTTACCAGGAAATTCTTTTTTTATAAACTCCATTAGGAAATCTGGAATATCTTTCTTTACGTCTATCTTGTTACATAGTAATTCAGAATCGAGAATAAGTCGATTGAGTCCTTCTCTAAGCTCACTTTGCATTTTCCTTTTATCTTCGTTGATTGTTAAAGGAATTATAGTCGTTTTAATCTTTTCTGGGATATTAATCGAAGGGTTATTTGATAATTGCTCTTTGAATCCTTCTAAATTCATTAAATCTTCATCATACAAAAGGAAAGAAGCTTTTTCTTCCCTCAATCTTCTCTTTATCCATTCATAAGTCCTTTTCAGACTATCTTGATAGATTTCCTGTTCAAGATCTTTTGATATATTTTCATGGAGGAGCATATCGTTTAAGCATTCCATACTGGAAAGAATTGGATTCTTGCTAATTATTCTTGATGGATTCGAATCGATTAATCCTCCATCTATCACGAAGTCTGTATTTACGACATTTCCAACTTGCCACAATCCCGTCTCAAGTTGCTCTTCGAAGATTATATCGATAGTTTCTTTTTTGATTTTATCGTTTGAATATTTATTTTCTAAAGTCACTATCAGTAAACTATATATTAGCCTTTTGACATCAAATAATGATCTATCTTCGGCATTACGAAGCGCAAGCTGTCTATACATCTCATATTTCCCAATAGTATATATTTCCTTAATTACAGCATCCAGGCATTTTGGATTTGTCCATTTATCGAAATGATTTCTAGGGTTATCTTTATCTGGAAATAATTTACTATCTTTCCAATAAATTTCCTTATATTCTTGAGCTAATATCTCATCTCTCCAATGTTTTAATATGCGTAAAAATGTATAATGAATGAAGGGGTGTGTATTATCTTGGAATTGGAATTTATTTTTATCGTATACAAGACATAATTTATCTATAATTTTTAATACAACATCTCTTCTATACTCCCATTTCTTGTCCTCGTCTGATAATCTAATTTGATCTAAAATAAAACCTTTAATAAGTGACATTATATTTAATAATGAAAATTCATCGGTTGACTCGAATTTATTTTTATCAGATTCCTCCAAAAATGTCCCCAATCCGTCAATAATATACATATAGTATCCTCTTATGGGACCAAGTCGTTTCTCAAGGATTGTTTTGTCTTTTTCATTTTCGTTCCATAAATCCGTATAGTAAGAAATCGCACTTGAACATATTGCGCTCGCGCTTAATGCAAGCCTCGATTCGTCCCCCTGATCTTTCGTAAGTTTAAATTTCATTCTTTTGAAAATGAATTCTGGAAAATTATCTTCTAACACCAATCGATTTCGACACATTTTATATTTTTCATCTAATTGTTTTTGAAAGGATCGTGTCATTGAGAAATTTTTTGCCAAAATGGCGTTATCACAAAGTTCTTCATTCTTTAAAACATTATTTAGTGACTCTATAAAATTACATTCATCAATTCCGACATTTTTACCATTTTTAGACATTAAATTGTTTAATTCGACGTAGATAGGATCTTTTGGAGTATCAAGAGCTTTTTTGAACGAATTTATATCTATAGAGCCATCTAAAAATTCTGAATTGTATTGAATATCACGTGAGGAAAATGCTTCTAATATGCTAATTGATTTATTTATTTTAAATTCTTTTATTTCTTCGTGCAAATTTACGAGGCTATCAAAATTACTTTCAGATAATTTACCCTCACGTTCCATTTTAGGCCTCCTTAGCAATCTTGATCTGATATATGTTTCCTATAAGTAAGTTATCCTTGTTTTTATTTAATATTTATATATAAAAAATATCAAAATTAATAAAGGATTAAATATTTATTCTTCAAAAACCTCGAATAGTATGTGTTTAACTCATTTCAATCGATATCATTAAACTCATTTCACGGCGTTTCACATGGGTGGTTCCGAAAAGCTAACTTCAAGTGACTTTGGTTAACGATATTGTTTTTCTAATTAGAGCGAGTTGCTAATTGGCATTCTTTCATCGATTAAAATCGAGATCAGGCGAAGGATTTTATGGGAGATAAACACATACTTCGAATAAAGATAAAATATTTAAATAATTATTTCAAAATTTCTCTATTGAATTATTATTTTTAAACGTAATATCCCACAGCTTGCTGTGGATGGGATAAAGAGCATCCGTATCTAAATTAGAGATGAATCAGTTAGCTAACTGTGATTTAATGCGGCGACGCCTCGCATGCCCCACTGCAAGCAGTGGGGCATGCGAGGCGTCGCCGCCGTTTGACTTATTCGTTCTATAATGTGCTTTATAATACTTTTCCGAGAACTGCAATAATAATCTAATCGAGGACTTCCGTCTTTTTCAGGTAACCTTCGGTTGTAGCATCCTGCTTTGCATACAAAGAAAACTTCACATGACAGACATTCCTCACGATATGAGTTTGTATTTTTAGTTAGGCTGAAAAATGGTTCAGAATGAACTATTTCTGTAAATGTTTCTTTCAATATATTTCCGATCTTATTTGATGGTTTTGAGTTAAGACATTCACAAGAATACACATCGCCATTTGCAGCTATAGAGATGTTGCGATGACAAGTTCCTGCAAGTTCGCAAATTATTGAAGACTTTTCTTCTCTCCAATGTCCAAGGATATATAAGACATCTTTGAAGAAGCGAATATCAAAGGGCATCTCTTTTTCTGATGCCCAAAGATTAAACATCTTGATCATAAACTTGGCATAATTATCAGGGGACAAAGAGATATTTGTATCGTAAAAGAAGGCAGGTGTAAAATCTACTTCATAGGGTTTCTCTTTCTTGAAGAAATCGAATATCTCTTTTTCTTTTCCGATAGATTCGGCTGTAATCACCGAAATAGCACTCCAGGGATAGCTATATTTCTTGAGGAGCTGAATATTTTGATAAGTAGCTTCAAATGATGGAGTACCTCCACGATAGATACGGTGCTGGTTATGCACATAATCCGGACCGTCAATACTAATTCCTACCTGAAAATGCTCGTTTTGAAATACTTCAAGAAACCGCTTGTTGATAAGAGTACCATTGGTCTGGATGCAATTGCTGATCGCAAGACCTTTCTCAGTATACTTTCTCTGTACACCAAGAATCTTTTTCATTCGAGCTAATCCTATAGTGAGAGGCTCTCCACCATGCCAAATGAAATAAAGAGCGGGTTGTTTCGACCAATTATATTTTGCATAAAGCCAGCGCTTGTAGCTAATAATTGAGTCTAAAGTTCGCTCTATTACTTCAAGCGGCATATGTTGCAATGCCGCAATTTTTGGTGCATTTTCTCGATAGCAATAGCTACAGTTGAGGTTACACTTGTCTGAGATTTTGAACACGACACTAAAGACATCATAGAAGCGATAGTCCTGAAGCAATGGCTGAATGCATGTACCTCTTTTAGGAGATGATGTGGACAAATCTGTTGATTTTGGATTAATTATCGAATCCATCAGTGCTCTGGCAAATGCTGTTTGGGTGTTCTGGCAACGGTTGCTTCAGATGCTCTAGCAAAGGCTGCTTCAGGTGCTCTAGCAAAGGCTGCTTCAGGTGCTCTAGCAAAGGCTGCTTCAGGATAGGATCTTGGAAATGTCATCGTGAAACAATTATTTCGCGTTCTCAAACTATCAATCATTTTCCCAGATTCGTTCTCTGTCATCTTTAACCTTTTAGCATCTTCCTCTTCAAGCTCGAATTTCATGCCGTTTTCATCATAGACGCTAATAGTATCTGCTCTTTTTAGAACGCTTACGTCATCTATTTTGTATAAATTGCCTTGTTCATCAATAACCATTTTCATTCAAATGCCTCCTGAAAAATAGACTATCTCATCCTATTTAGCGCTTATGAATGAACTTTTCTTAAATGAGCTCATAGATGGTGAAGTATTGAATGATTAGCATCCGAATTCAACTGGTTGCAACATTATCTAACTCAGTAAAAGTCTATTACCGGCGGTATCTTAAATGGGCTGCTGTTAACTGCTACTTAAAATTTATAAGTGCTGGAACGAATCGAACATTAGTTCCCCCCGTTACACTTTTCGGATTTTTCACGCTCCCTGTCTAAAGAAACAATGTATATGTTTAGCAATATCAAAATCGCTCGCTCGGTCACGATTTTGTTCGATGATTGAAGGCCCACCAACAACTTGCGCCAAATCTAAGAACAATACCAGTAGCTGAATTCACCTGAAGCTAATTCTCATAAGCAGGTCACACGAGACATCACAAAATGGTCTCACAGATGCTGATTACAATGAGCTAAATATATACGAAACAATCATCCACAGGATTAATATTACCGTGTTTGGGCACTGCAAAAAAGGTCCTGACCAACTTCCGGGAAAAGTAGCCTATTCTTAGCAAGGAGACTCCTTGAGTGACCTGCTCCACAAGTATGAGGCTTCAGCAAAAAATGAATAAGAATTAAAGAGCTTTATCGCCTCAATTTCCAGATTCTCTCAAGGCCTTCTCTATCTCCTGCAAGAATCCAGGCACATCATTCTCTATGGTATGCCAGACGAGGTTGAGGTTAACCCCAAAGTACTCGTGGATCAGCTTGTCCCTCATGCCCGAGATAGACTTCCAGTGGATCTCGGGATAATTGGCCTTGAACTGCGGTGATAGATTCTTGACGGCCTCCCCAACGATCTCCAGATTCCGCACCACGGCGTCCTGGGTTTTACTGTCTTCAAAGAATGAGTCTTTGCCCTCCGCTGTATAATCAAGGATGCGCCGGAGGGCATCCCTGATGTGCAGGAGATATATCCTATCGTCTTTCAGAGCGGTACCGCCTCCGCATAAATACGGTCTCGAAGGTAAGGGCTAATGCCTCCTTCGGTGATAACATCTACCTTATGGCCCAGCAGATCTTCCAGATCCTGCCAGAGGCTTACCAGGTCTAGAAGGCTGCTTCCAGGCTTCATCTCCACAAGGAGGTCAAGGTCGCTATCAGGTCTCTCTTCACCACGGGCTACTGAACCGAACACCCGGACATTACTGGCTCCGTGGGCCTGGGCTATGCGAAGGATCTCTTTCCGCTTTTCTTCAAGTATGGGAAATATCTTGGACCTTTTTGGCTCGCTCTCTTGCTGCATGGTTGTAGAGGCAATTTATCTTTATAACTATAATCACGTTTCGATTCTCTTTTATTTGCGGCAGAGAGTGAGGAGATTGCATGACATATCGTCCAACTTTCTGCAAGTAATTAATTTATTTGATAATTCTATTCTATGACATTTAGTAATCCTTCTTCAAGATGGCCTCAAGTTCGTCAAAGTATCCCGGATGTTGCATCTCATCAAGCTCTTCTTTCGTAAAAAATTCTTGCCATTTTCGGTAGGTCACAATCGAGGCAGATCTCCCGTTTCTGATTACCTTCTCGACCGTTACCAGTTTATCCCTTTCCAGGCGTTTAATGGAGGCGTAAACTTTGCCGTGTGACCAGGCGAGAGACTTTGCCAGCTCGTATATGCTCAGGCCGGGATGCCCTGCAATCCACTTGTAAAGATCCCAATCAACATCCTCGGCTAGTGCTTCTCTCCTTCGGACTGCTTGAATAGTCTTCGAAAACATTGCTTAATTGCACTATCCCTCATTTATTTAAACATTACGAGATATCTTCTGAAATAGCAAGATATCTTTTATTGATAAACGAAATGCTTATATCGTTCCAAGATATCTTTTGCCTGATGATCAGCTGCGACGGGTTTGAAGCTGCAGTGCTGGTTAGTATACGCAGGGCCACGAAGATGAGCAAATCCTCACATGTGCCTGAGAGAGCATTTGCCAGAAAATTCCCGAACGAGGGACGCTTGGTTAAGAAAGCCGTGCGCGAGTTGATCCGAGAGGGGTATGTGACGATGCATCCTACGCGCGGCGAGATGACTTATGAACTCACTAGAGAGGGGCTGGCTTTCTGCCGTGAGATGGCTGGTCTATGATATTAGATTCTGCAAATTAGTTCTTTACCAGTAGTATCAGCTACGACAATTTACTGCTGCTGATTTTCGCGTGCGTGAGATGATTTTCTGGCGAATGCTAGAGGATTAAGGATAATGGCTGAAGGATCGCTCATATTGACCGCCATGCTCGTTTATGTGGCAGTCTGGTGGTGATTCATGCCTACCAACAGGGAAATAGCATCCTTTGAAGCCGGGATCAAGCTTGGGGCGCTCTATCACCGGTTCGTTGGATCGCCCGTAAGCCCAAAGACAGCAGGCAGCCTCGAATGTGCTATCGAGGAGAGCATATCCCTGCAGGCTTACCTCCGAAGCGTGGATGTGAGGATCGACCGGCGGATGCTCGAGGAGAACGCCTCCGGCTACGAAGAGCTGGAGGGCGGCATGATATTCGCAGAGGTGGAGATAGATTACCGGGGCGAGACTGTACGGGCCAGGCTGGAGTACGATCCTGATAAGGGCTACCCGATGACGAAGCTAATTTAGGTCTCTTACTGCAGGCACGATATTCAGTTGCTCTGGCTAGCGGATTTTGGTAACCCTGGCTCAAGTGCTGCTCAGGTACCCCGTCATTCCATGAATTTATGGAATGAATTTTCGGCAATTGCCAGTTATCGACTAACCGGCATCGGTCAAAACAAAAATGCACTGTAAAACCTGGAGCGCAAAGGTAGGGGGTCCAATAAGTATTCATAAAATATGCTTCCAGCCAGAGCTGGCCGAAAAGCTGTATAATATCACATGTACGACTAGTAAGCTTGATACGTGAAGGTCATAAAACATCCATTACGTTCACTGTGGCTTCAGGAAAGGCTAGTAACGGTTATTCAATGATTCGGCAAACTTAATGGAGCCATCCTCCTTAATCAATCCTTCCTCGGAAATTGTCGCTTCAATGCACTTCATTATCATATTAATCACATCGCTCTGCCACATCGGTAATATGGAAAGCAAGGCATTGGTAGTAACTGCGAGATCTTCAGCGGTATTGGATATGGGAAGATAGAGTCCAACAGGACTCGCTCCCAAAATGACTGTGTCCGTCGGACCAAAGTCACCTCTACTACGCACATCTCCTACGGAACCCTGGTGTACACCGTCATTTGCGAATGCCCTTACACTTAATTTGTAGTAAGGAATCAATGTGCTGCCGATTACCGTATTCGCCATCTCTGTTAGACTCACCACGCGTTTTTTGTGGTTATTAGAAAATGCTGCTGCTGCCCAACCATTCGGATAATTTCCAAAGCTAGGTCCAAACCTATCACACAATTTAGAGACCTCCTCTTCTAAACTCATTATAATCTCACTAAAGGTTTCTATGGACTTCTCTATCGCATCCCTTGTTTCTAGAGATTGGTTAGGTCCCGGATTTGACAAATGATTCTCTGCTTGATCTTTCAGAGTTTTATTCTTTCTAAGGTCGATGACCGCACGATATTTCGTGTAACGTTCGGCAATTTCATCGCCTTTCTGCAATAAAAATGCCGACGTTATTGCCAATTCATTGAGTGTGCGCCAGCGGGATTCGGCTCCATCAGCATATCCATTTTCCAGCAAGCAATGGATTTCGCTAGCAACCACACAAGCGCGTCTCTGCAAAAAAAATAGAGCAGCTTCCAGATTCCTTTTGTCCGCCGGAACTTTTGGGGATATATGCCTGCCGTAATACCCTATCGTTGCCCTGGCGAACTCGATCTCTAAGAGTAACATATCCAACGGTACACACCAATAGTCTTGTACGCTATATCCTTCGCCTCTCTTCTCTCGCAATAATCCCGAAAATATTCCTGTTGCTAGTTTATTTCTCGACCTGATATCGGGGATTTTATCTATAAAAATTTTCTTGATGGTCTCTATCGAGCTGCTTTCATTGAGCTTTTCTTTATCCAACAATGGAGCTTTATCCACAGCATCCAAAATTGGTTCAATTAATAATTCAGATCTGTCCATAGTGATCAAATTGGATATATGCTTAAGGTTAAATGTTTAACTGAACTTGTTAATAGTAAGATAAGGGAAAGTCTCGTGCGGGGGTTGTGACCTTCGCACAAGGATTGTAAGTGGAAAACAAAAAGTAAAAAGGGCTCTTCGCTGTTTCATGTGGGTAAATTGAACTCAAGTTTTCCAGTCCTAAGGTAAATAGTAATAATGAAATTCTTGGTTGACCTGAACCCTCTTGCACTGTCCTTTGCCGCTTGGATAAGGCTGTTAGTTCCTTCCAAGATACCGTTATCGATTTTAGTTTTAATATAATTGGTTATGCCGTTCCAATGCTGCTTAATTGTTTTAGCGCAATCAATTACGGGATCAAGTTTGCTATGAGTAGCCCAGAAATACCACTTTTTTAGATAAGCGTCAGCATAATGAAGATTTTGGAAATTCCAGAAATCGCGGAGAGCAAGTTTGATGTTATATGCCCTTAGCGTTTTAAGTCTTAGATCTTTCAATGATATGAAGGTCTCAATTTGCTTGATCGTAAGGTTTTCCGGATTCTTAAGCCAGACATATCTTGTTTTATTTAATAGAGCATTATGCGATTGCTCTGCCCGCCTAACCCCATCTATTGCTTCATTCATGAGCTTCATTACATGGAACTTATCAAAAGTGATAGATGCGTTAGGGAATTTATCCTCGATCCCAGATATGAAGGCTGGTGACATATCGCAACAAAAGTTATCGATATTTTCGCTAGATCCCTTATGCAACTCTAAATCAGTCTTGAACGAATCAAGTGTTGAGGCATCTTTTCCTTCACATACATGTATTACTTTGGATTTATCAAGATCTATAAATACAGAAACGTAATTATGTCCTTTTGCCCTTGATGTTTCATCTACTCCTACTGATTTTACCTCTGAGTAGTCCTCCTGGGATCTGGCTTCCAGGACATAGTGCTCTAGAACCCGCCATAATCGGGTATCGTGTTCGCCGATCATATCAGCGATCGCCTTGACTGTCATATGTTGAGCCATTAAGACTATCAAGGAATCCATGAGCAGTGTGAATCCACTGCCTTTTCTAGCCCAGGGAACCTTTACCTGTTTAACTCCGTAATCTTCACAATCAGTCCGAGGGACTCGGCAATGGATATAGGTCTTGAACTGGAAGAAGTTCAAGTGACGCCAGGTCCTTTCGATTGTATCATGAACGTTGCAATCTTGTTTGCCGCATTTCGAACAGGGAAATTTACTGCCTGTCTTGAAATCTATGTGGATATCAAGTTGCTTTCCTTCGGCATTAAAATCAATTGACGTGACGAACCAGGGATGTTCGATATTCAGTGCTATCCTAAAGAGTTCTTCCTGTGAGGTTGACACAGCCTATTTTCTAGTTGAAGTTGGTATAAAGGTTTATTCAACAACCCACACAAAACAGCGAAGAACCGTAAAAAGATATTTAATCATCTTTGCAACAATAGAGCTGAGTTGAAAATGCTCGACTTAGGACTAAATCAAGATTCAATGCTGACTATGGCAAGCTTAATAGTCGCAGTAGTTATTGCACTTTTAGGTTTTCCTGGGATCTATAATAAGTGGCAGGAAAGAAAAAAAGAAAAGGAATTAAAAAGTCAACTCGAATCGTCTATTCGTGATGCAGATGCACTTTCAGATTCTGGAGAATACACAGAAGCCATCAATAGGTATGATGGCGTTCTGAAGACAATTTCTCCTCAAAAGTATCCCTACCAATGGGGAAACTGCAAGAATTCTATCGGGATGGCTTATTATAATCTATCTTTAATAAATAATCAAGAATTAAATATAAAAAGGGGAATACAAGCATACCAAGAAGCTCTAATGGTTTACACTATCGATAGATATCCAATTAACTACGCAATAACCCAGAACAACTTGGGTGGTGCCTACGTGGCCCTTTCTGAGATTAGAGGAAAAGAGGATAACCTGGAAAAGGCTATCGGTGCATTCAAAGAAGCTCTAAAGATCTATACTATCGATGGCCGTCCAATTTATTACGCAGGGACACAGAACAACCTGGGTGCAGCCTACAGGGCCCTTTCTGAGGTCAGAGGAAAAGAGGATAACCTGGAAAAGGCTATCGATGCATACAAAAACGCTCTAAAAGTCTACACTATCGATGGCCGTCCAATTTATTACGCAGGGACACAGAACAACCTGGGTGTTGCCTACAGGGCCCTTTTTGAGGTTAGCGGAAAAGAGGATAACCTGGAAAAGGCTATCGATGCATTGAAAGATGCCCTAAAGGTCTACACCCTCGAGAGCTATCCAATTGATTACGCAATGACCCAGAACAATCTCGGAATTGCTTACGCGACCCTTTCTAGGATCCCAGAAAAAGAGAATTCCTTGGAAAAGGCTATCGATGCATTCAAAGATGCTCTAAAGGTTTACACCCTCGAGAGCTATCCAATTTATTACGCAGGGACACAGAACAATCTTGGAATTGCCTACAGGGATCTTTCTGAGGTCAGAGGAAAAGAGGATAACTTGGAAAGGGCTATCGATGCATTCAAAGACACTCTAAAGGTTTACACTATGGAAAGTTATCCAATTAATTATGCGACGACTCAGAACAATCTCGGAGTTGCTTACGCGACTCTTTCTAAGGTGCGAGAAAAAGAGGATAACTTGGAAAAAGCTATTAATGCATTCAAAGACGCTCTGAAGGTATATACTATAGAAAGCTATCCAATTAACTACACAACGACCCAGAAAACTTTAGAGCTTGCCTGCAACGATCTGCATTCTGCAAACATAGAGAAAAAGAAATAGACGCAGCAACCTCTCAACGAATTCCTATTATGGTATGTATAACCAACCGATCTAGGACTCTTTATCTCGCATTGATGGGGGCACCCACATATTTTATAAATGCTTTTCGAGGCTTAAACTTCGTAACTTTCGGCGATAGATTCTAAATCCCGAGAATCGCTATATTCTGCCGCGATTGAACGATGACAGGTGGGTTGACCAATTCCGCACCTAAAGCATATGGAATATCAGGGTACTAGAAGAATAGCTAGGTCGATCTCAAGAGCGGAACGAAAGTAATTCAGATAAGTATGTGTAACTTTCGATGCTGAAGTATGCATCTTCTCTTAATATGTTCCTTGAGTGTACCCGCAGCTGCGGCACGGGCTATGCATCCCGTCTGAGGACAAGTTCCACCGTAATAAGGATTGAACTCTTTTTGCGAGACCTGAGAGGATTCCTAAAACCCGCCGAATCAACCGACCGTAGCAGGCCCAGCCTCTGCGTGCCCGCGGCCGATCAAGCTGACAGAGACCAAAAGAACAGCGGAAACAGCCAAGCCCAGTAGTGGATAATTCTTTCCCAAAAGTATGCCCGTGAGACCACCTCCAACCAAGGCGGTCAGCGCTCCCAAGGAAGTGAATCCAAGCCTTTCTCTCTGGGAATTTCTATGACATTGTTCAAAGTTGATCTCAAATGTCATAGTACCATCATCAGGATAATGTTAAATTCATCCAGGGTGTAAGGGTACCTAATATGTTTGCAGAGTACATCCAGGCAGCTCTGGAGCGAGCGCAGTACAAGGTCATTGATAATCCTGAGCCTATATTTGGGGAGGTTCCTGAGCTTGAAGGCGTGTGGGCCACGGGTAAGACCGTGGAAGAGTGCCGCAGGGAACTAATTTCAGTGATTGAGGGGTGGATTGCCTTGAGGCTGCGAATGGGCGATTCAATCCCACCGATAGGTGGTTTCACCATCAACGTCTCGACGGAGCCGATGGCCATTGTCTAGGCTGGTCCCTCTCTCCAGAAATGAGTTGTTGAAACGACTTCGAAAGTTGGGGTTTGAAGGTCCCTATCCTGGGTCGGGCCATGCGTATATGGTCAGAGAAGTATCCGGGAAAAGGTTGTATGTAAAAATCCCCAACCCTCACCACGGTGAGGATATAGGTGCTGGCCTCCTGGCTGAAATATTGAGAAAGGCCGAAATCAGCCGAGAGGATTGGTTTTCGGTAGCTTAGCTCTCTTTTAGATTCAATGGCGAGGATTCCTAAAACCAGCCCCAAATCAACTGGCAGCAGCAGGTCCGGCCTTTGCAAGAGAAAATTGGATCATTCTCGAATAAAATTGGTGTAGATATTTTTCTCTTTCACCGGGAACTGCACGCCAGCCTTCATACCAGCCTCCTTGCACTTCAGGAACCATGCCATATTCCTTGCCAGCACGCGCATGGTCTGTAGCCCTTCCAGATCTTTTTTCACATCTTCCGGCGCGGCGCCATGAACCATATTCCAATAACGTGATGAGATAACAGGCATCTCTGATATGGTGAAATGCTTGTTGAGTTGGTCAAAGGTGGCAGTTGTCCCTGCTCTTCTGGCGGATACAACGGCTGCCGCCGGTTTTAAGTAAAAAGACTGTCCGCCTGAAAGCAAGTCTGCATAAAATGCGCGATCCATGAAAGAAGTAATCGCACCGCTTGCGGCTGCATAATGCACTGGAGACCCGAAAATAAATCCATCAACATCCTTGGCAATGTCAAGAAAATCGTTAACAGAGTCATCAAACGCACAGCGCCCGGATTTTGCACAGGTCTTGCAAGCAATGCATCCAGCAAGCGGCTTTATTCCGATCCAGAAAATTTCAGTACCGATGCCTTCTTCATCCAAAGTCTTTGCCACTTCTGTAAGGGCGGTATAGGTGCAGCCTTTCTCATGCGGGCTTCCGTTTACTAATAATACTTTCATCCTGATACCTCAAGTATTTCCTTAGTATTTTCAACTTGCCAGAATAATTTTGCCCTGGGACCCTGCCTCTAATGGCCACATGGAATCATCATGTTTCACTTTCTTCAAATTGAGTCTATACTTCGATACCAATCACTGGATGCGGCACATACGGTTCTTCCAGCACCGCAATTTCTTCAGGTGTTAACTTAATCGAAAGAGCAGCTACCGCATCTTCGATATGAGATATTTTCGTAGTACCGACAATGGGGACTATGGCCGGTTCCTTCTGTAGCAGCCAGGCAAGTGCAGCTTGAGCCCTTGGCACACCTCGTTCTTCCGCCACTTTCGATAATCGATCAAATACTTTTTGGTCTAAATCGGCTGTTGCAGCGTAAAGGTTTTTGGTAATTTCATCTATTTTCCACCGAGCAGTTGGTTCCTCCCAGCGCACCAATTTTCCTCCTGCAAGCGGGGCCCATGGAACCGCAGCGATCTTTTCTTCCTTACAAAGTGGCAGCATCTCCCTCTCCTCCTCACGGTACATAAGGTTGTAATGGTTCTGCATCGCCACAAATTTAGTCCACCCATTTTTCTCAGCTATACATTGTGCCTTCATAAACTGCCATGCGTACATGGAGGAAGCCCCTATGTATCTTGCCTTCCCAGCCTTCACAACATCATGCAATGCTTCCATTGTCTCTTCGATGGGAGTCTTGTAGTCCCAGCGGTGGATATAGTAGAGATCTACGTAATCGGTTCCCAGTCTCTTAAGGCTCTTATCAATTTGGTTCATAATTTCCTTTCTAGAAAGTCCTCCACCGTTTGGACCTTGACGCGTCGGGAAAAAAACCTTTGTCGCAAGGACTATTTCGTCCCGATTTGCAAAATCCTTCAGAACCCGACCAGTAATTTCTTCACTTGTTCCGTTTGAATAGAAATTCGCCGTATCAAAAAAATTGATTCCTAACTCAAGAGCTTTTTTAATCATAGGACGACTGCGCTCCTCATTAAGTGCCCACGGAAATACTCCCCGTTCTCCTATACCAAAGCTCATACAGCCAAGACAAATCCGCGATACATCCATGCCAGTATTTCCAAGTTTAACATACTCCATATAGTTTAACCTCCTTTATAAAGCAATAGAGTTTTCCTTCAATTAGCGTCGCTCATTATTCGTATTCTTCTTGCTGTAAAATGCAAGGTAGACAATGCTATCCCAGGCGTTATGAATGCCGATGAAAAGCAGCAGCAGTGCAGCAGCCCCAATGCCAAACAAAGCCTCGAACGTATGTGATTGAGCCATAAATGCCGATAGAGCTAGGACTGCATATGCCACTAAAGGCAGCGCAGCATAATACAACCAGTCCGCGAACTCTGGTTTATATGCGGTTTGTGCTCTCATTCGCCTAGCTACGTTGATTATGTACATTACTCCGCTAAGGCCCATGAGACCCAAAATAGCTGCAACGAACTGGACCCCTTGCCATGGGGCGCTTTGAATTGCTGACAAAAGGAGCACGGCACCAAAGTGCACGATTGTTGGTGTCGCAAATGCGGGACCAGCCTCTGCCGCATGTGGTGGAGTTCTTTCGGCAATTAGTGTCATTACGACGAACTGTAGTCCAATCAGTGCGCCTGCAGACGAGCCCACAATTATAAAAAAGCTGTTCCATGCTGCAAGGTCTGACATATCGTTCATCTTTCTGCAATTAGTTGCCTTATTGATAATTCTATTTTCCAAACCACTCGAAACGGTAGGCCAGTTCCGGGCCTTCTTCTCCCTCGTATGCGAGCTGTCCGATAAGCATGGCAAACGGCTCGATGTATCGGGCAATCTGCAGTGGGCCTGCGTCCACCGGGTCGAAACCCACATCGCTAATCAGCCCGGCGGCCAATTCTTTGGCGCTCCGGTCGTCGCCACAGTACACCAGGCTTGGTCGATTAGCCTTGCGCTTGGCTTCGTAAACGCTGAAAAGCACTTCGCTGGGCACAGTGTTCAATGCGAGCACTACCCTCGCCTTTGGAATCTTCTTTGCAAGTTCCTCCGCGCCCGACGAGGTGTGGGCCACGACCAGTTCAGTGTCGTTATCATTCATCGGGAGGCAGCAGGTGATGACCACCTTGCCGGACAGATCGCCCGCCTGATTCAGCACATCGTCTATTCTCGACAAGTGCACGGCCGGCAATACTGCATCCGCGTCCTGCACGGCTTCACGCGGTGTGCCATGCTTTGCCTTGCCCTCGGCGTCCCTTGCGAGCATCTTCAGCTTCTGCCCGCTGCGGGCATAGCTGAATACCACCTCATGTCCGGCTCTTGCAAAGAGCGTTCCGAGCTTACCGCCCATCAATCCTGAACCTAAAATGCCAATATGCATAGTGCTCACCATTATGTACGATCTGCTAAATATTATTACTTCGGGAGCGCAGAGGGTCACGAATACCCCAACCTTCAGGTCGGTCTTTTTTTAACTCGGAGAGTCAACGGGAGTTACGACGTAGTCGTAACAGGATGAAGTGAACCCTCGCCCTTTTTTCGTGCTCTCTTAAATAGTCCTCAATGCTATTAACGATCATGGAAAAGGTAATGATTGGAAAACAGTTATGTTTAATCTCGCCTGCGGTCATCGCGGGTGCGCTTGTCGATGGAAGGGAGAACTACCTGACGCTCGGCGGCTGCGGCGGACTGTCTCTCACCCCGCCCTTACTGTATATTACGTTGAACAAGTCCCACTACACGAACTCTGGCATCAAGGAGAACGGCTATTTCAGCGTGAACCTGCCATCTACAGACATGACCGTAAAGACGGACTACGTCGGCCTGGTGTCGGGTCGGGACACGGATAAGTCTGGCGTGTTCACATCGTTCTACGGCGACATCAAGAAGGCCCCGATGATCGAAGAATGTACTGTGAACCTGCTATGCAAAATCTATGAGACGATTGACCTACCTCACAATGAAGTCTTCATCGGCGAGGTCGAGGAGACGTACGTGAAAGCTGACTGTCTTGATGGCAAGGTCCCGGACATGAAAAAGATCAACCCGATGATACTGGCCGCCGGTAAATATTGGGGCCTCGGTGATATCGTCGGCGTTGCGTTTAAGGATGGCCAGGCGTTGATAAAAAATTGATCGGAATTCTCAATTTTTATGAAAATAACTGGTGACCTAAATTGAATTTCAGCTATTTCTTGCATCGGGTGTCGCCCTGGCCTAGATATACATGCTCGTTACAATAAAATTGGAGAACGTGTCTGCAATCCCGACAATACATTTGCCACGGCGCAGGCTTTCCGCATATTTCGCAAACTGAGCCCTCGGGCGCTACGTCGTTTATTATTATCAGATGGTAAAAGCGCGCAGGAGCTTATCATCTATTTAGAGAGGATATTAGGCATTAAATTTGAGTAAGTTGACGGTAAGGGTCGAGCAATTCAGCTGTCACCCGCCATGCAGACAGCGCGCGCAAGCAGGCCCCTCGGTTGGCATTATCATTATCCAAAAGAAGAGTTAAATCCTTTCCGTGCATAATCACGTTATATGTTTGCAGAGTATATCCATGCAGCGTTGAGGCATGCCAAATATGAGGTCCTGGAAGACGGTACCTACATGGCCACCGTAGAAGGTCTCCAGGGCGTCATAGCTGTGGGAGATACGATTGAAGATTGCCGAGACGATCTGATCGGGGCCATCGAAGGCTGGGTGGCATTGGGACTGCGTCTGGGTCATGCTATCCCGCCGATTGATGGCCATGCCATAAGCGTTTCATCGGAGCCGGTGCCCGTTGTCGAATAAGCTTGTTCCTGTATCCAGACGCGAGCTGGTTCGCAGATTAGGAACTCTGGGATTCCAAGGGCCGTTCAAGGGTTCTGACCATGATTACATGGTTAGAGGCGAAACTCGGGTTACCATACCAAACTTGCACAAGGGCAAGGATATTGGTGTTCGACTCCTAATACAGGTCTTGAAAGAGGCGGAAATCGATAGAGCTAATTGGATCTCATCTGCCTGAAGCATAAAGAACATTGATGGCAGCTTGGGACCTGGCGGGGCTTGATGATTCTCTCTTGGGGCTGGGTGCAGAATGCCTGGCGGATCTCGGTATCCCTTTCCCCTTAATCCAGACGATTCAGGGTGACCATGGCTTCTGCTTCCGTCCGCTGGCCAGGCAAGCTCGAAGTGTTTCTGATCCTGCTTGGCATCGCCCTGCTTCAAATAGGCATAGGCCAGCCTGTACACGGTCTAGTGCTTCAATTTCGTAACGATAAGGTTACATCTGCTGCTGCTACATTTTCTTTCGAATTTACTTTGTCTGCTGCGGAAAATTGAAGAATTTGCCGTTAACGGCCTGTCCTCCTTTCCAGTTCCTCAGGATAGCGGTCTCCGGCAATGGGGATCTTCGTGAGTGTGGAATTTATATCGCGCAATTCTTCACGTGTCAGTTCAATGTTCACTGCGCCCAAATTTTCAATCAGGCGCTCCAACTTCCGCGTACCAGGGATAGGAACAATCCATGGCTTTTGGGCAAGCAACCATGCGAGCGCAATTTGGGCAGGTGTCGCATTTTTCTCTGCTGCTACCTTTTTAATCAAATCGACCAAGACCTGGTTTGCATCAAGATTCTCGGAAGTAAAACGAGGGACAATGCTGCGGAAGTCGGAGATGTCGAATTTTGAATGTTTGTCAAACCGTCCTGTGAGGAATCCCTTGCCGAGTGGGCTGAATGGAACGAAGCCGATTCCGAGTTCCTCAAGCGTAGGCAACAACTCTTCTTCAGGACGTCTCCACCACATTGAGTATTCACTCTGAACTGCGGTGAGCGGCTGAACTTTGTGCGCTCGGCGGATCGTCTGTACACCTGCTTCAGAAAGCCCCCATTGCTTAACCTTGCCCTCCTGAATCAGTTCTTTTACTGCTCCGGCCACCTCCTCGATAGGCACATTGGGATCAACACGATGCTGATAAAGCAGATCGATGGTTTCAATTTTGAGTCGCTTAAGCGAGCCTTCGACCGCTTGCTTGATGTGTTCCGGACGACTGTCAAGACCGGCCTCTTTTCCGTTTTTAATGTCGAAGCCGAACTTGGTGGCAATGACCACTTCGTCTCGGTAGGGAGTGAGCGCTTCGCCTACCAGCTCTTCGTTTGTGAATGGGCCGTAGGCTTCAGCGGTATCAAAGAAAGTAACGCCGCGTTCAACAGCTGAACGAATCAGTTTAATCATCTCTTTCTTGTCTGACGCCGGGCCATAAGCATAACTCATTCCCATGCAGCCTAATCCAATGGCAGAAACCTCAAGACCGCTGTTTCCTAATTTACGTGTTTTCAATTCTAATTCCCCTTTCGCTTATGGTATAAGATTAAGTTTTTTCAGCCAGTTTGTAACATCTTTATCTGTTCTTTCAACACTGCTGCCCCTAATCGCTAAACCGGACAGCACATTTGCATTCGGACAAAGTTTCTTGATATCGTGTTCACTGCTTCCCATTCCGCTGCCCTCATGTGTGCAAAATGGAACAATGGTCTTTCCCGAAAAGTCATATGACTCTAAAAACGTAAATACAGCCATCGGCATCGTTCCATACCAATTCGGATACCCAATGTAAATTACATCATATGAATCCAAATTAATTACTAATTCTGTAAGCTTAGGTCTAGCGTTTTTCCTCTGCTCTTCATGCGCCACATTTGTTGTTTCCGTGTAATCTTCTGGATAAGATTTTACTGTTTTGATTTGGAATATATCGCTTTCTGTTAATCTCTGTATTTTCTTTGCTATTACTTCTGTGTTTCCAATTGGCAGGTTTACAATGCTGCCTCCCACATAATTATTTCCTTTGCGTGAAAAATAGGCTATAAAGCTCTTTGAATTTGCCATTTCCTATCCCTTTCTAATCAATTACCTTTTTATTCTACCTTAAATTGTAGTATTCTTCATCCGTTACATGTTCCAGCCATACGGCATCTCCCTTTTGGGGATTGGTAATTATCGCAATATGTACAAGCCAGCTATCCGGTGTGGCGCCATGCCAATGTTTCACATTAGGATAGATTTTTATTACGTCTCCTTCCTGGATGGCCTGCGCTGGCTTGCCCTCTTCCTGATAATATCCTCTGCCGCCGGTAACAAGCAGAATCTGTCCACCTGGATGTTTATGCCAATTATTTCTTGCTCCCGGCTCAAAAGTTACATTAGCTATCTGGCAATTGAACGTGCTGTCCATAGGAACTAACGGTTCAACCCATACTGCCCCTGTGAAATGGCCATCCGTAATTTTTCCGCCTTTCGGGAAGATTCATTCGTCTTCGGTTAAGACCACAACCCATCCCTAAGTCGTTCTCTATTGACATGCGGATCAAGTGCTTCACTTGAATATACATTTAAGACTGTGAAGAAATCTTGTTCAATTCCAAGATAATCAAATATAGCAGACAAGAGTCGCGAAGAATTTTCGATAAAGATATTGCTCCATCTGAGCTGAGTAAATCGAACCATCTGGTTATCAGGATTCAATTTTCTAACGACATAATACACTTTTCTACTGACCAAAAGTGTCAGAATTGAGATCCAAATTAAGGCTTCAATCGCACTCGGGCTCTTCGTTGTTATCTGATCCAAAGCATATCTGCTTTTCAATTCTTTGAAGATAAGTTCAACTTCCCATCTTGCGGCATAGGTGGCGGCAATCTCAGAAGCAGATAACGTATCTGGAGAAATATTTGTCATATAAAAATGATGTTCTTCTGCCTCAGTATTATATACTGCGACTAATCTAAATATCCCATTATCTTTTTTGCTCTTGCCGCGATAAGACCTTCGATTGAAAGATACTTCAACATTAACGTCGAATATCTCATCAGATTTTTCCAATACGATATCTTTCAAATGCTTTCCAATTAAATCAATTCCACGGCAATTGCATACTTGATTTACGCCTACTATTACGGGATTTGAGTTGCTCTTAAGGCGTGAAACAAAGGATCCCCCATTTTCCGCTATTCGATCAAATAGTTGATATTTGTAAAATCCAAGATCAATGAGTAATATTATATCTTTTACCCAAGGGCCAATCTTTAATGTCTTTAGGTCGTTGGTATTCTCAGGTAAGATCGAAATGCTCTTAGGGCTATTGGCTATTGCGCTTGTCAAATATGCCACTTTTACTCCTGCTGCCACTGTCTTGGAGCGAGCAGCAGGCCATTTGCTGGCAAGGCTTTCATGAAGACGAATAATGGTGCTATCCTGGATCATCACATCACGAAAGCTGTTTAGACGTTTGCCCAAGATTCTGCTTGGTTCTTGAGCCATATGCTCAATGCCATGAATTACACACCCTTTGAGAAATTTTACTAGCTCTGGAGTGAAACGATCGTGCCAACTGCTATCTGATATCGATACTTTTCCGTGCACTTCGTACTCGCGTTTCAACTCTGCAAGGGTTCTGCATAGCTGAGTGCCATAGCCAATCGCCAGAGTCCAGAACATTATTACTGGATCAATTTTCCTCTCTCGTTCAACCAATCCACTTTCTCTTGCAGTTTCTCTAAGCCACTTGGAATCAAACATCGTGGTTAGTTCTTTTTCCACTATATCTTTCCCAAATTGTGATGCCCCTTTTCGCATGCTATTCCCTTAATTGGATATGGCATCACATATTCCATATAAATCTTATTAAATGAACTATTTGCGCAGAAGGATTTAGTCACATCTATAACGATTAACCTAAGAATTATCTCTTAACCGAAGACACATGCGGGAAGATTACACTATCACTTAAATCGTTTGGTTTATTCATGTTTGATCATCCTTTTTATTTATACGACTCTCTGTAAATATCAACACATTCATCGACACTTATCTCGCTTCTGTCGCACGTAAACAAAAATCCCATCGTATCCTTAGCATTCTTTGCCAGGGTTTTGAACTCTTCAGGCTTAATGCCGAAACCGGACATTTTGAGGTCTGCGACCCCACAATCCTTCTGTAATTTCACTAACATTGTTATGAAATCCATCGGCTCTTTAGCATTCTCCATCCCCATGGCCTTTGCAATCTGAACGAATCTGTCATCACATACATGCTTATCAATGAGATGTGTGAAATACGCTCTGCTAAGCATGATCAGGCCTGCACCGTGTGGAAGTTCCTGATGATGGGCCGACATCGCATGCTCCAAAGAATGCTCACTGGTGCAACGCCCCACACTCATCACCAGACCGGAAAGCGTGCTGCCAAAAGCAACCCTTTCGCGAGCGTCAATGTCCAAACCGTCTTTCACAGCCTTTGCAAGGTGTCGTCCTACATTTTCTATCGCTGTAACTGCAAACATATCGCTCATGAGGTTGACACCGTTCGAGACATAGCCTTCTACACTGTGGAACAGCGCATCGAATCCCTGATAAGCCGTGTATCGTGGCGGCACGGTAAGCATTAACTCCGGATCGACAATTGCCAGAACCGGAAACAGATCTTCACGAACAAATCCGGTTTTCTCATGTTTTTCAACGTTCGTAATTACTGTTCCTGGGTCTGTCTCGGAGCCTGTTCCGGCTGTCGTTGTAATGGCTACAATCGGAAGCGGTTTGTTTTCTATTGCTTTCCCTTTCCCGCTTCCCGAAGGGATATAATCCCAATAGTCGCCATCGTTGGTGGCCATAACGGCAATCGCCTTTGCCGCATCTATACAGCTTCCACCACCTAGAGCAACAATAAAATCACAGCCATTTTCCTTTGCAAAGGCACCGCCTGCCATTACTGTTGATTTCAATGGATTGGCTTCAACCTTGTCAAACAACATGGTCTCTATTCCTTCTAGTTTCAACTGTTCCTCTGTCCTTGCAAGATAACCGTTTGCTCTTGCGGATTTTCCGCTTGAAATAACAATCATTGCTTTTTTGCCAGGCATTTTCTGGGTGTGCAGATTGTTCAATTCACCTGCCCCAAATAAAATTCTGGTAGGTACATACATATTAAAGCTCAAACCAAATCCTCCATATTCAATAGTTCCTTTTTCCGCCCTTTCTTGGGCTTGCAGATAGTGCTAACATTTTTCATCTTTCAACTGCCTTTGTCGGAATCGCCTGACGCGCCATAGTATACAATAGGCACCTATGGTATAAATAAGTCGTACAAACAAATATGTTATATACTGACAGGATTGATACTATGGACAGTAATCCTAAAGAATACAAGTATGATTGGCCAATCGATGCAACCCTTGATGTAATCGGAGGCAAATGGAAACCGCTGATCATATATGCGCTAAATGATGAGACGCTGCGTTTTAGCCAGTTACTGGATAAGCTACAGCCCAGGGTCACCCAGAGAATGCTCACGAAACAGCTTCGCCAGCTTGAGGAAGATGGCCTAATCACCAGAAAGGTTTACACGCAGGTCCCACCGAAAGTGGAGTATTCGCTCACGGAATTAGGAAAATCCCTTATGCCGATCCTCGACCAGCTCTGCGAGTGGGGAACCGAACATATGGGAAACCTCATTAAGTACCAGTGTGAAGAATGAATGGCGCTTCTTCATCAAGTCATTATACGCCTGAAAATCGAGTTTTCAGGCATTTTATCGCATAAAAACATAAATAATTATTTAAGGTCGATCCAAAAGCCGGGATATAGTCTGCAATTAACCCATAAGCTTCATGGCGTGGTCGCTGAGCTTGTAGAGCTTTTTATATCCTCCTTCATCTGTAAATACTGATCTCTGGTTATCTCTCCCTTTGCATATCTTTCATTTAAAATCTCTGCCGAGGTTCTTCTGTCTGCGGCAGAAACACTGCCAGTTGTACTGACAGCAGCATGAGCATGATATCCGCTCTCTCGGAGGAAGAGATATAGCGCCAGGAAGATTATGCCTACCCATGGCACCAGGACGGGCAGTCCCCAGAGAAGTCCGTTCATTCCCCTCTTCTCTGCATCCTTATAGACTAAATAGGCTAAGACAACGAAAACCAGCCAGGTAAGAATCATCCAGCCTCCTATGAATGGGAACCAACCCATCATGTGATAATACGGCATTCTGTGTACCTCTTGATTCAGAAGTCCCGGAAATGCTCCTGCCTAATCGGCTTCTGTCAAGATATTATTCGGTGTTTAACGTATAAAAAGACATAGTACCGCCAGATGGCTGGCAAAGTGCTATCTCATTTTATCCATTTCAGTATCTTTGTCTCACGCAGCTTTGAAGCAGGGCTCTCAGCAGGATAGCCGAATATTAGAGGAGCCATAAGCTCATAGTCTTGGGGTATACCAACCTCGGCCAAAGCCGTCGGCTCCTGATTCAGAAAAGATGCAAACCCAATGAAGCAGCTTCCCAAGCCCTCCTGGTAGGCTGTGAGGAACATGTTTTGTGCCGCTAGGCCGCAATCCAGGAGGTTGACGTTTCTCATTTCTTCCCTTTTTGGAACTGAAACCAAAATCAGGAGTGGAGCGCCGTAGAATATCACGTCCTTCTCAGACTGAAATGCCTTCTTGAACTCTTCAGGCCAGAGTGCTTTGAGAAGAAGGGATTTAGTCTTTTTAGAGAGATCGTTAATAGTATCCCTATTCTCTATTACAACAAAGTTCCACGGCTGCGCGTTCATACCAGAAGGCGCCAAGGTTCCTGCCTTGAGGATCTTATCGATAATCTCTTTTGGAACAGCCGTGTCCTTAAATTTGCGAATGCTCCTTCTTCCGCCGATACATTCATCAAGCTCCATGACAGGACTATACCCAGCTAATCTATTTAAATTATCTCTGAGATTTCTTTTCCTCGTTCGATAGATTATTTATGGTAGAGACGAAACTGCAGGCTGATGCGTTCCATTAGCGACTTTAATGTAAATGCTTCGATGGATGAGATTAAGCCTTTGTATGAGGGAGCAGATCCTGCTCATGACATCTCCCATATAATCAGGGTTTACAGCAACGCTAAGTGGATTGGGGAGAAAGAATCCGCGGACATGACGGTTCTTCTTCTGGCAGCCCTTCTTCATGATGCTGGGTCCAAACCGGAAGATAAATCAGCAAAGCCGATGGAAACAAAAGCTGCTGAGGATTTCCTGAAGAAGAAATGTATTCCTAAAGATATTAGGAACAAAATCGTTTACGCAATAAAAGTGCATAGATTCTCCAAGGGAATCACGCCAAGAACACTTGAGGCAAAGATCTTGCAGGATGCAGACAGACTGGATGCAATGGGCGCGATTGGTATCGCAAGAGTTTTTATGACTGGAGGAGCCCTTGGAAGAGCACTTTACAATCTCAATGATCCTTTTTGCACGGCAAGAGAGCCTGATGATAAAATATGGAATCTGGATCATTTCTATAGAAAGCTCTTGAAGCTTGAATCGGGAATGCATACAGATGCTGCAAAGAAGCTCGCCATGAGGAGGACGGCAGTGCTTAAGAGATATCTAACAGATCTCAAGGAAGAGCTAGAGGGCACAGATATGGAGACAATCGACGGGATAAGGACCTAAGATGGCGGAATTGAAGTATATTCTGCATCCGAAGTCGGAGATCATCGCCAGGATAAAAAGATTCCAGGATCAGATTGCGGATATTACAGGAGCCATTTTGTTTCAATCGGTGGACATGGGCTATTTTTCGGGAACTACGCAGGATGGTCTTATCTACATACCATACGATTCAGAGCCTATTGTTATGGTAAGGAGAAGCCTTGAGCGGGCAAAATATGAATCACCGCTGGAGGTAAGGCCGCTAAAGAGCTTAAAGACCCTTAAGGCTGATCTGAAAATACCAACCGGCGCAACCATTGGCCTGGAACTTGATATCCTCCCATTCAATAACTACTCTCGGATAGCGAAAGCTTTGGGCGATGCCAGGCTCACAGATGTTTCTGAGGAGATCAAGCATATTCGCTCTGTAAAGTCGGAGTTTGAGATTGGTCTGATCAAAGAGGCTGCAAAGATACTTGATACTGGACTTGCCTCGGTCCCAGATTACCTCAAAGAGGGCATAAGAGAGATTGAGCTGGCCGCTAAAGTGGAGGCCGCCATGAGGGAAATAGGACATCAAGGAATGGTGCGTTTCCGCAGGTTCAACCAGGTTCTGCCCATGGGGCATCTCATGGCTGGACCTGAGGCTGCTGTTCAAAGCTTTGTATCTTCTCCCACAGGCGGAAAAGGGCCATCACTGTTTCACCCTCAGGGGCCAGGGTTTAGGAGAATAAAGCGAAATGAACCTGTGCTTGTAGATTATGCAGGAATCTATAATGGATACATTGCGGATGAGACCAGGATATTTTCACTTGGCAGGCTGCCAGAAAAGTTGGAGAATGCGCATCAGGCTGCTCTAGAGATCGAGAGTGCCATAGCTGATGAACTTAAGCCGGGGAAGATCGGGCGAGATCTATTCAACCTCTCTGAAACAGTAGGCGAGAAGCTCGGATTCAAAGATTTCCTTGGCGGTCCTACAGGCGGGAAATGCGGATTTGTTGGTCATGGCGTTGGGCTGGAGATAGATGAATACCCGGTTTTGGGACCTGTAGATCATTTAATAAAAGAAAATATGACAGTCGCAGTAGAGCCGAAAATTATCTATCCTGAAATGGGCGTGGTAGGCATAGAGGATACATTCTTGACCACTTCAGAGAAAGCACAGAGATTAACGAGGCTGCCGCAAGATATATGGTATGTATAATAAAACAGCAAAAGAGAAAGCGAAGGAGATTCGCGACTTCGCCAATCGGTATCTTGAGTCGGAGATATAATTTGGCTAATAGCATCAACAACCAGATCAAGCCGGTCCGGCTGGACTGCTTTCATCCGCTGGCACAGCAACTAGAGTCTCTATATCCATACGGTCCGCCCGCTTTAAGGCCATATTCATGGCTATTTTTTCGTTCGGAGCTTCAAATAGCACGACGGTATCGTACCTTCCGAGCGTCCAGTAGATGCCCAAGTATCGAACCTGTCCTTTCATATCGTCCTCAATATCCTTTAGGTTTTCTGCAACAACTTCCTTGCTAAGTTTTTTCTTGAACTTAGCCAGCGCAATGAAAAGCATAGTGCACTCACCTCTCCCTCTTTTCAGGGCATATTATCATGCCAGGATGGATTATATAAAGTTATTATTGGGATAGCATCTCGTCAAAGTCACAAGATAATTCAGATCCAATGGACGATTTAAAGAGATGTAAAGTTGATCGGATTAGCCAATTAGTCATTATATCCCAGCCCCTTTGCCTTCGTGAATGCAATCTCAGCATCAAGATATTGGCCAATGCCCAAGAGAGCAAGGCCCTTGTTATACCAGGCCACAGCATAACTTGGATTGATCTCAATGGCCCTGTCATAGGCGTCATTGGCTTCGCCGTATTTGAATTGAGCAGCGAGCTCACAGCCTTTATTGTACCAAGCCTTTGCACAATTTGGATCGATCTCTATCGCCTTATCATAGGCTTTGACGGATTCCTCGTAATTGAATTGAGCACTGAATGCGTTGGCTTTGTTATTCCAGGCATTAACATATTGCGGGTTTAACTCAATGGCTCTGTCAAAAGCAACTATTGCCTCATAATATCTGCCGAGCTTGCTGAGAGCAATGCCTTTGTTATTCCAGGCACCAATGCATTGTGGGTCCAGCTCAATTGCTTTGTCGTAGGCTTCGATTGCCTTATCATATTTGCAAATGCTGTCAAGAACAAAGCCTTTATTATACCATGCATCAATCGATTTGGGATTCAAACTAATCACTGTATCGAATGCCGCTATAGCCTCTTCATACTTGCCTAGATTATTAAGTATAAAGCCCTTGTTGATCCATGCATTGATATATTGTGAACTCAGCTCAATGGCCTTATCAAAAGCCTGCAGTGCCTCATTGCATTTTTTCATTATAAAGAACTCGATGCCTTTATTATACCAATCATCTGCCGTTATCTGCCTAGGCGCTCGTGTAGCAACAGATAATAAGATTAATGGGTAAATAATGATCAAATATATCATCGATGCATTTCACCAATAGAATATTGGCTTCAATTGTCTTAAAGATTTTCGTGCGTTCTTTGTGGTTGGGAATTCGTTCGTTTGGTTACAGCTGGATACATATGGGTCCAAGGCATAAGCAAAGAATTTATTCTCAGGAAGCAAGGTAAATTGCGGTTTTAGGATCTGCTCAACAATAGCAATCGATATAGTAGTAATATGTATTATCGAAAACCGACATTAAACTTTGGCAGGTGACAAAGAATGAAAATCTTGATTCCGATGGCAGAGGGATTTGAGGAGATCGAGATTGTTACTGTAGCCGATATCTTGAGGCGAGCTGGACTTGATGTGGTCACTGCCGGACTTTGCAGAAGGGCTTATCGAAGGAAGCCATAAGATTAAGATGATGCCTGATACTTCACTGGATAAGATAAAACCTGAGGAGTTCGATGCCGTAGTCCTGCCGGGAGGGTCTCCGGGCTTCATAAATCTGAAAAACGATGAAAGAGTATTGAGAATTCTCCAGGATATGAATGAGGCAGGAAAATATGTATGCGCAATCTGCGCGGCGCCATCAGTTCTGATAAAGGCCGAAGTTCTTGAAGGTAGGAAGGCCACTGTGAGCCCTGTGGGGCGCGAGGAGATGAAGGCAAGCACCGAATATGTGGATGAGAGGGTCGTTGGCCGACAGAAAGCTCGTCACAAGCCAGTCACCTGGAGAGTGCCTAGGACCTTCAGAACCAACACTGCTAGATCATTGTCACTAATATTCCCGGCGGAATCAACTTTTACTTCATCGACCCAAGCTCTAATGTAACTAAAGTTTCCTGTTTTTCCAATGCTTGGACAATTGTAGTATTTATGGCATCTTTATCTGAATTTGTCATCTGGGCTGAATCAATGACGAAAGAGTTCTAGTAACCTAGTAGAATAGTGCCATTGCCATCTATAGCTATATTGATAAGAACGGCCAAATATGGAAATTGCTAGCGTATATACTGCAATTGGGGATCTAAGATATGAGCATCTACTCTGTAGAGCGGGTTCAAGATGGTTGGAATATCATCGATGAAAACAGCAAGGAAAAGATTGCTGTGAAAGATGGTTCGGTAATCTCCTATATCGAAGACGGTAGGAGTGTCATCGAGACGGTGAGCGAAAAGACAAATGCTGAGACTTTGATTAAAGGATGGAAGGGACGTTAACATCAGTGTATCAGTAATGGCAGACTATGCTTGCTGCAAATAGTGAGGTATAACAAGAAACAAGGCATCACGTGTCAAGACCATGGCATTAGACCCTCATCATAAGTAGCTTCAAGCAAGATGAGGTAAGGTCAGTTTAAATGCCATGAGAAATGTGGTGATTATTCCAGGAGACGAACAAAGATGAAGATCAGAGTAGTATGCCCCGGCTGTAATGATTATCTGGAGAAAGATGTGGACGAAAAAGAAGTCCATAACAATACTGTTGTTTGCGGAAAATGTAAAATGTCAGCAGTTATCTACAACGCCGATACCGGGGAAGTGATAGCAGGAGGGGCACCATGCATGCCCGGCGTAATCATTTGCAAAGAGAACTCGAATGTCCAGGCCATCGTTCCTGCTGGTTCAGCTAAAGAGGATATAATCCAATCCCTAAGGGCTATTGCAGATGCTATTGAATCGGATAGCGAGATGGAGGGGCTTATGGTAGCCGAAGTTAATATTACCTTACAAGAAGATAGGATGATTTTAATTAGGGCCAGCCCAGAATGCTACGAGGAAAGTACTGATAAAAAAGATACGCCTGCTTAAGACTGATTTGAGGGATCACATGGATCATGATCAAGGTCATGGCTTCACCTGCGATGGCGATAGGATTAGGACAACTATCCCCGTGAGGGCTCGGGGAGTGGCAGATCTGGTAAAGGATATGGGCAAGATGGGATTTCAGGGCGGACAGCTTGGCCAATCCATGAGAATCTGGGAGAGCATGCTGGATGAGGAGGTCACCATCTTCCTCGGCCTTGCAGGCGCAATGGTCCCTGCAGGCCTGGGAGAGTTCATTGCATATCTCATCAGAGAGAGGATGATCGATTGCCTTGTCAGCACGGGCGCAAACTTGTTTCACGACTTATGCGAAGGCCTGGGAATCGTGCACTACCGTGGCTCGGCATGTGCGGATGATGCCTACCTCAACGAGTGCAAGATCGATAGGATCTACGATGTGTTTGTCTCTGAGATAGAGCTCCACAAGGCGGATACGCACATATCCAACTTCGTTAAGAGGCTGAGTGTAGACAAAAGATACTCCTCCAGAGAGCTGATGTATATGTTCGGCGAGAGCCTGCCTGAGACCACAATTCTTGGCGCTGCCCATGAAGCTCGAGTGCCGATCTTCGTGCCAGCGCTAGGGGACAGCTCAATAGGAATAGGAATGGTCATGGCCTATCGCGAGGGCCATAAGGTCATGGTTGACCAAATCAAGGATGTCGATGAGATAACTCAGATTGTCGAGAAGTCATCTAAGACTGGCGTGATCTACATCGGCGGCGGAGTCCCGAAGAACTTCATCCAGCAGACAGAGGTCATAGCCGAGCTGATAGGCATCTACTCCGGCGGCCACAGCTATGCCCTGCAGTATACCACTGATGCACCTCACTGGGGAGGGCTGTCAGGTTGCACCTTTGAGGAGGCGGTCTCTTGGGGCAAAGTGAAGAGTGAGGCGAGCAAGGTACAGGTATTTTCAGACGCGACAGTCACAGTTCCAGTCGTTGTCCAGGCCTTGTTGGATTCAGGGCATAAGCGCAAGGTCTATCCTGTTTATGATTGGAGCGGTGAGGAAGTGGAGCTCAAATACAAAGCGAGATAAATCTGTGAGCTTTAAGCTCCCTCCTTTTATTTAAACAGACTATCAGTAGAGCTACGATAGATTCCATCAGAATTTTAGTTTAAGAATTATTTGGAGTTTGAGTTATCATTCGATCTTTAAATCAGGACTTAAAGTTTTTGGAAAAAATCCTTAATATTTAATCTACATACTGTTTATGTTTTGGGATTGATCAGAAATTTTGACTATGGGCACGGAAAAAAATTTAAGATTGTTTCTGAAGCTTTATCTAGGATTTATAGTGATATTTTCAAAAATCTAAATGATTTTTTTTATTGACTTTGATATTAATTTATAGTACATATATATCCTAGCAAAAAATTTATTAACCAGTAACTTGCAGTTATCGCAAATATTAAGGAGGATCTGTATGGGATATGTGACGGTAAGACATAATGTGTCGAACAATAAAAAAGCTGAGTGGAAAGCGGATTTTAACCATAAAGATGCAGTAAGAAAGGACCATGGGGTATCTGGCTCTGCAATAACCGAAGAAGGAGATGGATACATAATAGTTACGCATAAAATATCTGATGAGGCTATTGCGCGAGCTCATATGAATAATTTCCAAGCGGTTGAAAGGCCAAGAATGGGTGCCCCCGGAAATTCTCCACTATAATGAAATTATTTACTTAATTTTACAAATTATTTTTTCATATTATCTCATTAATTTAAAATTTTTTTTAGTCAAACAGACGCACCTTGCAGCAAGCTACGGGTATTCAATTAAGAATAAATAGAAAGTAAACTTAATTTACATTTATTTTATATTAAGTTAAATATTTAATATTGGGAAAATTTTGTATTGAATAAATATGTGGAATGAGAAAATTTAAATATGATTTAGTGAAATAAGAAAGATAATTGCTGAGAAGCGAGAATACTGCTTGGAATCTAGAAAATGCTAAAATTAGATTATCCTAACTTCGAACAATTGAAATATATTCGCCTTTGCCATATAAAATCGCTCACCTAATCGTATTAAACATCATCAAATTGGTACTCGAGAGATCAACCCTAGCACACTCTTAGCGTTCATTAGTATCTGCACTGGCTTCATAATCGAATACGGCGTTAGCTGTATTAATAAAACTAAAGGGATGGTAGAAATGAGCAGGAGCTGTATTGCTGACCCGAAAATGGAAATGCTACTCCTTTTGGTTATTATTTCCTTTTTGCTAGTAGCAACCATATCGGTATCATCCGCCTCAGAAATGGTCTACACAGTAAACTCTTACGGTCATAACACCCCTTCTAAGCAAGCGTCAACGGTTACTATGATGCGGGGCAGCGACCTGTCCATAGTCAAGAGCGTTGCTGTAGGATATGACGCACATTACATGGCCGCTTCTCCCGATGGATCGAGCCTCTGGGTGACCAATCGCGGCTCGAATAGTATCGATGTGATTGATCCTGTCAGCCTGAAGATCCTCAAAAATATTTCCAGTAAGGATATCGCAACTCCAGTGGGAATAGCCTTCACACCCGATGGCAAAAGCGTCTATGTTACTTTGGAATCAGCAGGCAAAGTAGCGATCTTCGATGCTCATACTTATGCATATCTATCCTCCATCGATGTTGGCGGTAATCCAGCCTTCATTGTTTTCACCCCAAATGGCAGTAAAGAATACGTCGTGGATTTCCAAAACGCTATAGTCTCTGTCATAAGAACGGCAGATAACTATGTGTCAAATCTGCCGATGAGAGGGCAAAAGCTCCAGGAAGCTGTCATAAGCCCAGATGGTGCCTATGTCTACGTTATCAATCGGGATAAAAATCAGATCGAAATAATCAGAACAAAGGATGATGAAGTCCTAATTCCCATTCCAATTACCGGCATTTATCCTCAAGGCATCAGCATATCCCATGACGGCGCTTATCTCTTCATCGGGCTTCAACAAAAGGATAGTGATAAAGCATTTGTAAATATGCTGCAGCTCGCAGACAATACAGTAATCTCGAGCTTTCCGATTCCTGGTATTTCAGCGGTTACTGGTAAGGCAATGTCTATTACAATCAGGCCCGATGGCAGTCGAATCTTCGTTTCTGACCCCGCTCACAACATATGCTACGCCCTTGATGTAGATGGAAAGAACCTGACTCGCGCAGCAGCTAGGGCCCTAGGCGGGCAAAGTGAGCTCGCGCCTGCTTCTATCTGGGTAGCGGTCATTGAGAACCCAATTTCCAGTCAGCCGTCGCAGACCAATGCGAATTCCTCACAACCCTCTGGCGAGAAGAGCGGTAATGCTGCACCCGGTTTCAGTTCCTTTGTTGCGATTGCTGCGCTGCTTCTGCTCTCGCGATGGTTCTGGCATAGAGGCTGAACCAGATGCCCTCTGGACCCTATTTCTTAATGTATTTCGGAGAAAAAACCAAGAAGAAAACATGGAACTCGCCGCAGATGCTAATGATAGCGTTGCTGGCATTTATTATAGTTCTACTGATAACAGGCTCTTCTCATGCCTCAGAGGGTTATGTCGAGATTAAGGCTGAGGAGATCTTGAATAAAATAGAGATGGGCGAGCCTGTGGAATACGATCATGTTCTCGTCCAGGGAGACCTGAATCTGAGCAGCTTGAATCTTTCAAAAATTGGAGGTACACAGGGGAGTATAACCGCTCCAGTGGAGATTAAGCAATCTATAATTAACGGATCTGTAGACTTTGAAGGCATAATCTTCTCAAAACCTTCAACCTTTGAAAGCACAATTTTCAGCGGAGATGCTTCCTTTGCTAGGACTGATTTCCAAGATTCAGTCAGTTTTGAAAATGCTCGATTTGGTCGAGCAGCAGACTTCGATGAAGCCAAGTTCGAAGGGGATGCAAACTATAACAAGGCCGAATTCGTAGGAGTTTCCAGCTTCTATTTGGCTGATTTCAAAGGAGATGCCAACTTTTATACTACAACCTTCGATACAGATGCCAACTTCAACAAGGCTGCGTTTGATGGAGATGCCTTTTTCGACGGTGCACAATTCGCAACATATGCAAACTTCGAGAATGCCAAGTTTGAAGGGGAAGCTAGTTTTTATCAGGCCAAGTTCAATTGGAATACCAATTTTGCCAATGCAAAGTTCGATGGAATGACCTATTTCAGTGATGCTCTCCTGAGGGAAGAATCCGGATTCGAGAGCATCCAGTCCAATAGATATCTCAGTTTCGAGGGTACGCAGTTCGGAGGAGATGCAGATTTCAAGAGTGCACAGTTTAGTGGATATATTTCTTTTCTCGGCGCCAATTTCAACAGCATGCTGACCTTGAACGATACTCAGTTTTCTTCACTTCAGGTTGGGTGGGACGCCATCAAAGATCATCTCGTTTATAATGAGGCAGTTTATGTCGCATTAATAAAGAACTTCGAGAGCCTGGGATATTTCAGGGATGCAGATAACTGTTATTACCAGTACAGGCTATATAATCAAGCGCAAGAAACTTCACTGGGAACAAAGGCAATAGATGTCCTCGCTTGGATCTCCTGTGGATACGGTGTCCGCCCAACATATACACTTGTTTTGAGCCTAGTAATTATATTTTTATTCGGAGTCGTCTACTGGGCTTGCAAAGCCATACCTGAACGTGCTCACCTTGGAAGCCGCCTTGCTGAAACGCTGCAGATTTCGCAGCTGACGAATTCCCTTTATTTCAGCGCTCTGGCCTTTGTGACTCCACATGCATCTGTGGAGTGGCGGCCATCTGGACATTGGAAGTATTTGGTTCTATCGGAGCATATTATTGGATGGCTTCTCATGGCGCTTTTCCTTGTCACGCTAGGCAGAGTGATGATCAGATGATCTTTATACATAAAATAACCCACAAAAAAACATATAAAATCAAAATTGATATGTATGATAAAAATCATGAGGCTTAGAGCCCAGTGGCGCTCGCAAGCTCCAGGCTCATGCTCCTGTCTCCATTGCCTTCTACCAGGACAACTATATTTCCATTATTCCAGAGATAGAGATACCTCAGGCTGTTATCATCAACTGCATCTCTTATCTCAGTTGTGTTGTGGTCATTTACAAGCGCATAGCTAAAGCGGGGAATTCCCTTGTATGGCGGCGTCTGGAAGTCGGGCTGGGATAGATAATTTGACATCGCGGCCTGAGCATGTGCCTCATCACCGGTAGAAATTAGAGTAATCTTGGATACATAAGTTGTACCTGGGTCGCCCCACCAGTATCTTCCGACTGTGGCGTTGACCGTCCCTATGTCCTTTGCTCCATAGAAGTCCTTGATCTCGTCGGTCATGTTTACGCCCTTGGTAAACTTAGTCTCGACTGCAGCTAGCTTGAAGCCCTCGGGCAGGTTCTTGGTGGGCACAGATAGCGAACCTGTCGTCTCCTGAGCCACACAGCCTAATATGGCAGTGAGCATTAGAGATATGAATAGTACGCAAATTGCCTTTTTCGATATCATAGTTGGCTCTTTACTACTTCAAGCCCATAAAGCTTTTTGGGCTATGTTAATAGCCATAATAGCCTACTCTATTATCAGTTGACATCAGACTTCGTTATAGCAGCCCAAGATCCAATGATGGAAGTCAGGCAAACCCTTTTTAAACAATCCCACCATTGAAAAGCAGAGGTGAATCCCTTGTCAAAAGATCATAGCTTTGTAGTTTTCCTTCTTGCCCTTGCACTCATTTCTGTCTCAACTCTGGCTTGGGCTGAAGACTATACAATAAAGACGACTTCAAGCAAGTTCTTAGGTACATATCTTGTCAATCAGAGCGGTTTCACACTCTACTACTTCCAGAACGATTCCGCCGCAATTGATAACAGCACCTGTTATGGCGAGTGCGCTGCCCTATGGCATCCCTTCTATGCTTCAGATATTTCGCTGCCCGATGATCTAAGCAGCATCGATTTTGGAGTGATAACTCGAGCTGATGGCAGCAAACAGACCACTTTCAAGGGCTGGCCACTCTACCTCTATAGTAAGGATAAATATTCAGGGGATACAGATGGAAATGACGTTAACGGCGTCTGGCATCTTGTTTATCCTGCAGACCAGCCGCAGATAATCTGAGCTCAGTTGCAATAGACCTGGCCTTAGCGCATTTGCTTTAGTCAGGTGTTTTAATTTTTATAACTGAAACGACTGATAATAATCTGGTGCAACAAACAGCTTAAAACACCTATTAATTAGGCCACTCCGCCCCATGCCCAGGAAGTTACATAGCCATATCCCAAATATAATCAATAGTTCCCTAAGGCACAATTATCTCCGCCGACTGAGCAATAATATTTACCTCGCTAAGTCTGCCTTCAATTTCCTTAGAATCCCCAAGGATGCCTTCCATAAACACTTTTCCATTGTGCATGATAAGCCTGACTACGCTTTCCATCACTTTCTCCCTGGTTTCGCCTTTTACAGTGTACACGGAAAGTTCGCACATAGTTCCTCTTTTTTAGAATATGGCGGGCCCGGCGGGACTCGAACCCGCGACCACCGGGTTAGAAGCCCGGTGCTATATCCTGGCTAAGCCACGGGCCCGCTGAACATGATCGATTTTCAACCGGCGTTCGTTCGGATCTAGCGCCTATAATCGGATTATTGGATAGATTATTATTGAATTTAGGATTTTAGGATTTTAGCCGCCTTTCGGCGGCATCTGGCCTAAAGACAGCTTAAGCTGTTCCTGAAGCTGAGTAAACCGGCTCTGGATTCTCTCCTCTTGCTTGGCCATAGTCTTCAGCCTGAGATCCATCATATCCTTTCTCTCTTTCAGTTCCTCTACAAGCTTTGCCTTTTCAGCTTTGAAAAGAAGCTCGCCAACGCTCTTGTATATAATCGCATCATCGCTGCTTTTTTCCAGCTCCTTTAAGGCGGCGTCTATTTCTCTGGTCAAAGCCTCTATTTGGCCCTTCTGGGTCATTACTGCCTGTGCCTGCTGCTGGAGCTGCTGTAGCTGAGCGAGCTGGTTCTGTACCTGCGGGGGCAATTCGCCACTCATATATTCACCATCTCAAATGCAATCTTGATCAATCTTACCCAAGTGTTCAGGGCTGCCCTTAAGGATGCAACATCATTTCCATTTATCTTTAGTCCAATGCCGTCATCGCAGACTGTCAGATTTACACTGGACCTATGAAGCTCATCCTCACGCTCAGGGGTTAAAGCTTGGTATATCCTTTCAGGCTCCTCCGTCTCAAAGAGAAGCTCTATACAGCCCTTCATAACTTTATGTCTTCAGCCTGAGGATGATCTCTCCTTCATTTATGAAATCAATCTGCCCAGGTGCTACATTTATAAAGCGTCTTGTCGGATCCGTTGACATTTTCAGCTCAAAGAAGCTCGCGATTTTGCTAACATCCTCTGCTAAACCTGTGACGGATGGTATCAGCTTCTTGAACAGTCTAGTCTCCGGATCGGATGAGAGCTTAAACGTCAGAAGTTCCTCGCCCATTGCAGTGCGCTTGATAAGCCCAGTTGGGTTGCCGTGGTCCTCCACGACAACAAGCCATTGCTCCTCATCACTGAGGTTAAGCTTACCCCGATTGATGTAAGGAATGGAAAGGAACCGAGCAACGGTTTTTCCTAGCCTCCTGGCCTTTGCGGATGGGTCTCTCGATGTTGTGACCTTCATCAGACAGCTTTCATCCTCTTGACAGTAGTCGGCCTTTCCTTCATCAATATTCTATGACCGCAATAAGGGCATCGTATGCCGCTATACTCGTAATCAATCTCAACGGTCTTCTTGCATCTTGTGCATTTGTAGGCCATCTTTTACTCTACCTCTAAGCTCCTCTTGAGCGACCGGATTGCAGATCGACCCAGGGAAGTCTCGGGCACAAACGTGCCTCCGGCAAAGGTGTAGCCACACTTGGCGCAGCTCCAGATTGCTGAGCTTATTCTTCGAACCTTTGTTCTTCCGCATTGCGGGCAATCATACAGAGCCTTGGTCTTCTCCTCCATATCAGCTACAAGCTTTCGAGACTTGCGGCCGTACCTTGGACCGAACCTGGCTGCAGATCTGCTCTTCCTTCCTTTTCTTGTTGGGTTAACCATTATCTATACTTCCAGAAATTTCTCCCGGATCTCCTTAGCATTCTCACATGCTATATCAACAATGCGGTAGGTCTGATCTGCCCTCAGCGTTCCTGTCCCGCTTTTTTGCATTCCACATATGTTTCCTTCAGCCGTGGAGATCACGGTTAATTTTGTATTCGCTATCGATTCCTCATCAACATCCGGATCAAACATCAGGACATCGCTGAACTCTATCGCAGTTGCGGCAATAGGTATATCCTTGACTGGCAACGGGTAGTCTTCTCCCAAACCGAATCTGCTAGCTGGAACTTTCGTTGTCAGCAAAGCAGATATCGCTCCCAGGCTTGAAGCATCCAAGATATTACCGCAATCGTCAAGGATATGCACATCGATAAATATCACCCACACCTGTTTTCCGGGAACTATGCAGAGCGCCTCAAGATCAACTGCCTTTGACTCGCGTACTCCGCGATCTACTACTCGAGCAAGCTCAATTCCGACCTCGTTCGGGGGACCTGGTTCAAACGTGGGCGATGCAAGAGGAACAAGCTCTGCGTTGGTGATTATTACCCCTCGATTCGGCGCATCGGGGAAGGGCTCGCCGGGCTGCATCTTTATTCCAACCAGTACCTGACTTGAGCCGAGCTTAACCAGAGCTGAACCCTCTGCCTTGCTGATCACCTCCTTTGTGATGGAGATCTCCCTATACTCATCGAACTTCCGGCCGTCAGCGCGTTCTCCTTTAAGGGTCAGATTGTAGATAAAATCCTTTCTGAGCTCCGAGATCACGTTAGTCATAATGTCTGGACCTCCTTCTGGGCTTCCTGCACAGGCTCAACCTCGAGTTGGCTGTATTTATCAACAAGGCTCTTTCTCTGAAGTTCATAAATCTGTCTGCACCCACTCATCGCCATCTCCATGGCCTGCCTGAACTCATCCCTGCTCATCCGCCCATCCATTTGCAGAAGTGTGATCTCTCCATTTGGGGTCATGGCAATAGGCATATCCGCCTGGCCGAAATTGTCCTCCTCCTTCATCGGATCAAGGACAATCGTATCGCCTACTTTGCCTGCAGCGCAGGCGCTTATCATACTCTTCATGGGTATCCCGGCATCAGCGAGTGCAACCGCAGCTGCATTAATTCCTGCAGTCCTGGTTCCTGCATCTGCCTGGAGAACCTCAACGAAGACATCTATCACAGATCTTGGGAAGTATGATGTGAATATGACCGGCTCCAGAGCCTCGCGGCTTACTTTGGAAAGCTCATAAGATCTTCGATCCGGCCCAGGACGCTTTCTCTCTTCCACAGAAAACGATGCCATGTTGTATCTGTATCGCACAATTGCCCTGGTCACCTCCTGAAGATGCCTCGGGTGCACCTCTCTGGGTCCATACACCGCTGCTATAACCTTGTTTCCGCCCATCTCGATATAACAAGAGCCATCTGCGCGCGCCAGGACTCCGACCTCTATCTTTATGGGCCTAACCTCATCCGCCCTGCGGCCGTCTAGGCGTAATCCATCTTTAAAGAATAATATATCAGTTTCATCCATAGCGATCAACTTCGATAGCGATCAACTTCGGGCCCCTTTCTCCTTCTTCAGGAACTCGACAATTCTATCCGTCAGACCGTTGGTATGGGCCTCCTTCTCTATTAGAAGGATGGTTCTCAGAGTTAGATCCATATCCTCTGCGTTTCCACTGATCCAGACCCGTCCATTCTGTCCAACGAAGATATTGCAAGCCAACTCCTTCTTCAACATGCTGATCATGGAGCCACCCTTCCCGATCAGCCTCGGGACTCTTGTATGGCTTATCTCTATGATCCTGCCCGTCTTAATAGCTCCAAGTTTTCTATCATTCAGGGTGAGCTCAACCTTCATTGTGGGGTCCACATCCTTTACGCGGGTCATTATAGAGCTGCCTACTCTTAAGTATTTAGACATCTGATCGGCATCGATCCGCTTTGGATACTCTGAAATATGGAGCAGCCCATCATAGGGTGAGTTGATGTCCACGATCCAGTTTGAGAAGGTAATGTCCTTTACTATGCCTATAATATTGTCCCCGGAAATAGGGATATATTTCCCAGCCAGGGGTATTACATTTATCTTATCCCTGTAGTTCGCAAGGCCATACAGCAAGGAGTAAACTCGTCCATCTTTTACAAACGTCCCCTCGCCAGAACTCTTTGCATCCTCAGAGAGAAGATCACCTGGTATAACCACCTTGCGATCCATGTGATCTAAGTCCTGATCCTTCAATGCTTAAGAAGTTTCGTCTCGGCCTCACCTTTAGTCAGCCGGTTTATCAGTGAATAGAAGTCATCCTGCATTCCCGCTGGGAATTTTACTACGCCTATCCAGCAGCCGTTATTCTGCCATGACTCTCTGGTCACTTTGCCAAAGGCTGATATCTCGCCATAGGCCTTTGGTGCATAAGCAGCTGGCACCTTCACAGCTATCTCCACCTCCTCAAACCTTATCGGTATCAGAGGACGTATGGCCTTCATAGCAATATTTACCAGCTCATCCACGGACTTGGCAGGATCTATGTTGACGCGTGCCTCAGTAATCGCCTGCTCTATTCGTGCGGGAGGATGTGGCGTTTTGGTTTGTGGATTGATGGCGTTCCTGGCAATGACCTCTATTACCTGTCTACGTTTATTCTCTATGAACTTCTTTCGCTGCTCTGCCGTTAGGCTGATCTCGCCCTTCTTAACTATGGCTTCGGCCACAGCCAGAGGATCTGTAGTCCCAAATGCCTTTATTAGATCCTCTTCCGCGCTGCGGTCGCCTCTTGATGCATTTTCGAAGACGTCTTCTACAGCCAGGATATCTTCCACATTGACAGCATCCCCTCTTTTCAGGGCAAGAGCGCCATCGGGATCGACCAATACCTCAAATGTGGTGCCATGAGTTTTGAGTCTAGCTGGAACAGCATCATCCAGTTTGACCATTCTTAGGATTCTCCTTTCTTACCCTCGCCGCTTTCCTTGCTGCTCTCCGCTAGCGCCTTCATCCTATCAACGTATTCTGCGACTTCTTTCTCAGTTAGCTTGTGGAAATTTCTATCTGCAAGCTTTATTATGCCTATTTCAGTAGTGGCCGCCTCTACTTTGCCCTCAGATGCCTTATTGAGTGCCTCAAGGCCCAGGATTATGGCAGCATCCATATTGATATCTTCTCTGTACTTCTCCTCGAAGACTTCCATTACTGAAGAGCGGCCAGCACCTATTCCTGTTGCCTTATACTCAAGAAGCGCTCCGCTTGGATCCGTCTCGAATAGGCGTGTTCTATCTTCCTCTGCGCCGATTATTAGCAGGGCCGTTCCGAATGGCCGAACGCCACCATATTGGGTATACTGCTGCTTGAAATCGCAGATCTTCTTAGCGAGGGCCTCTACCCCAATGGGCTCATCATAGATTAGCTTGTTTATCTGGCTCTCCACTCTGGCGCGATCTATTAGAACACGTGCATCTGCCACAAGCCCTGATGTGGCTGCGCCTATATGTACATCGATCTGAAATATCTTCTCAATTGACTTGGGTTCCATCAGCCTGCTGGTTATCCTCTTATCCACCAGCACAGCAACACCATCTACAGCCTTTATCCCCACGGCTGTTGTACCCCGCCTTACGGCCTCACGGGCATATTCAACCTGAAAGAGCCTTCCATCAGGGCTGAATACCGTTATGGCCCTGTCGTAACCCATCTGGGGTGCCATCTGCATCGTCATGTCCTCCACATAAATCAAAAGAGGTCAGTCCCAGGTACCTGGTATCTGATCCTTTGGTCGTGTCGCGATCGTCCGGATAAAGATCGATCTCGCGCCCATGGGTGTGAATAATGCACCCTGAAACTTCATCCAGCTCGATTCTTCTTCCGTTCTGTCCGGCACTTATTTGGCTCAGTTGCGGTATATACTTTTCTGTAGCAGATTTTATGGTGCCAGAGACGCCTTTTACTCGTAGAGCGGCCCTAATCCCATTTATCGAACAGATTGTAGCCAGAACTACCCTTGTCTCCGTTATATGCTTATGGCTACATCGTAGTAGTCCAAATCTGCCATCAAAGGATATCAATCTCAGTCTGTTTTGGGCAGACCCGGTGTCGCCGAATAGAGATGCTTGAGATGAATATATCTCTGCCACTAGGTCCTTCTGCTGTATTGTTTCCTCAGAATCAAGCTCGAATGCTAAATACCTCCGTCGCATACGAAGGACAGGCAGCCTGCTCCTCAAAGAAGCTCCACTCCAGGACCTTCCCAGCTACGCATATTTAAATCAAGGATTTTAGCAGGAAGGCGCATGGCTCTCTCGGCCTCTGAGGGCTCAAAACCTGCAATTTCAGCAAGGGCCAAGAGATCACGTGGCGCCCTAAGATCCAGGTGCGATCTGCACCCTGCAGTTATCATAGTATCTAAATCGAACTTTCTGATGAGATCCAGACTACGCCTGAGGATATTCAGCCATTTTGACCTACTGCTGCCATGGAGCCTAATTAAGGGACTGAGATCAATGCCTATAGCCACCTGGTTGAGCTTTGCAGCTCTCGCAGATGAGATTTCAAGGATATGCTTTCCATCCCCTGGATGAAGTAGGACATCCACATTTGGGTTTTCACAGGCTGCACGGTTGATCTCCTTGGAGCTGCCGTAGACCGCAATGAATGGATATTTTGAACGTAAGCCGTCAACACGGCTTGTCATGGATCTGGGTGTATTCGCAACTACCCGAGCACCAAATGATATGCTGATGCCTTTTATCTTCTCGGAAGCATCCGGCCTGAAAATGTTTCCGGGCTCTGAGTTGCAGATAATTATCCCATCGTAGCCTAGATGCTTTGCAGCCAAACCCAATCTACTCGGTGAGTCTGAGCCCTCTGGAAGAGCCATAATGTCCCACTCGTAGAAGCTCATAAAAGCTCTCCAGCGATGCTCATAGCCTCCTCTCGATTTGCAGGATATGTAGCAATGGAGGCGGTTACATCTATCGCATCCTTGGAGTCGGTCAAGTGCACCATGCCCTTATAGGCAGCCTGTTTATCCAGGCGAAGGTGGAAATGGCACGAATCGTCAATCCTGGCAGATAATTCTCTCCGAAGCCTCAGCAGATCCTCTCTGGGAAGCTGCTCCCTAAGTATCCTAAAAAAGATTAAGCCGTCTTTTCTCTTAAGGGTGGCCTCAAGGATCTTGATATCGTTGCCAAAATGGCCCATAGCAGCAGTAGTAATTATGCTGTCAAGAGGGACGAAGATGCTGAGAGCTTTATATACCCGCTCCTCAGCCTCCGTCGCTGCAACAAAAGCCCTAAAAGTGATCCTGTGGAGCACTTTTCTTTACTTTCCCCGGCCACTATGTGCCCTGATGCCTGGGCGAGTCTTCTCTGTGCCGAATCCCTTATGCCTCATTCCGCGCCCCTTACGGCCAGCGCTTGTCTTGCCCCTTGCAGCTCTTCCCCGATGAACATCATCAGCTACCCAACTGAGCTGCTTGTCATTCTTTATGGCAGGATGGCTGGGATCAACGAGAATGACCTCATACCACTTATGCTTTCCATCCTCCCCAACCCAATAGGAGTTGAGGACCCTCATATTGCGGAACCTTCTTTCTGCTCTCTCTTCGGCAATCCTCTGGATGGACTTTGCCATTGTCATCGAATTGGTGCCCATCTTGCTCGTATGTCGGTTCCGCACATACCTCGATCTTCTGCGTCCGCCGCGCCTTACCTTGACACGAGCGACAGCTATTCCCTGCTTGGCCTTATAGCCCAATTTCCGCGCTCTATCGAGACGAGTAGGCCTCTCGATCCTCTGAACTGTCAGCTCTTGCCTCCAGGATCTGAGCCTATCTTGTCTCAGCGCGCCCACATAGCTCTCCTTAGGAGCATTCCAGGCATCGCCTATGTAGTCGTAAAAAGATCTCATTTAGTTTCACCCAAAGCCGGTTCGACCAATGGTTACATCCCGGACCTTAAACATCAAACAGCTTCTTGAAGATAAAGCTTTGCAAAATCCGGGAACCAATCCAGGGGTACCTTTTACCAAAAGTTAATATGGGAATTTAATTAATTCCAGCAAGATCATTGCTAAATTTAGATGTAAGTTTTGAAAATGAACGACATCTTTGTGCGGGAATGCGGACCTAGCCATGCTCCGGCGGTTGTACTGCTTCATGGCGGAGGCATCAGTGGTTGGATGTGGTACAAGTGTGCTTCGCTGCTGTATGATTATCACTGCTTGATTCCCGACCTACCTGAGCATGGCCGCAGCTGTGGTATTAAGCCATTCACTATCGAAGACAGCGCCCAGAGGATAGCGGACTTGATTGGGGATATGGTTCCCTATGGCCAGGTAAACGTCGTAGGGCACTCGTTGGGCGGTCAGGTATTGGTGGCTCTGCTATCAATTGCACCCCATGTGATAAACAGAGCTGTAGTTTCAAGCGCACTGCTACAGTCACTGCCAATGGCCAGCCTGCTGTCCGCTGTATCCCGTGCTGTATTGCCGCTGGCGCGAAATCGTTTTTTCCAGAAACTACAGGCGCGATCGTTTCACATCCCATCAGCCGACTTTGAAGTCTATTATCAGGATACACTGAAGCTTTCATCTGAGGCGTTGAGCCATATCCTGCACGAGAATAGCTCTTTTCGTCTGCCTAAGGGCTTGAAGGAAGTAGCTGTGCCCACTCTAGTATTAGCAGGGCAGAAGGAGCCTAAGGTTATGCGTAATTCTGCGTATAGGCTTACAACTGCGCTTCCAAATGCACAAGGCTATCTGATCTCTGACGCCGATCACGCCTACCTTTTTGCAGAACCTGAAAGATTTGCTAGTATCCTGAGAGCCTGGTTCAGTGATAAGCAGCTGCCGAATGATATTCTGATCCATTTGTGAGTATATTGCAGCATAGCTGAGTTTTATCAAAACAAAAGGTCTAAATATTAAAATTCTTAATATCCACAAAACATGTCCAACTCAATTGAGAATGGGCATTTAAGCATAAAGTCTAACCAACTATGTTTGTCCTGTGGTCTATGCTGCAGAGGAGCAATCTTTCATCGTGCCTCCCTCGATGCTGACGAGATAAGTCTCGCAAAGAGTATTGGGCTTCGATATTTCTCAACTGGAAAGAGGGACTTTGCATTTAGTTTGCCTTGCCGAATGTATCGTAATGATAAATGCTCCATATATCTGAGTCGTCCAAACGCCTGCAAAAGATATCGATGCAAGATTTTGAGACAATTAATGGACGGCAAAATAAATCTTGAGCAAAGCCGGATGATCGTTATTCAAGCTAGAGGACTATTGAACTCGATTGACCGACAAATTAGTATAGAGCAATCTGGCGACCCCATGCAGAAGATCGTAAAGTTCATGGATTTGCGATACAAGAATTCTATGGTCTACCAAAATCCGGATAAGGATTTGCTAAAGGAGATAGGCTCATTTTTTGCTATATTACATCGCTATTTTGAGGAGAGGCTGGGTTGAAAGATATATTAACATGTTTATAACAATACACAGATTGTATCTTCACACAAATAGAATTATTAATTTGAACTGCTTAAGGGCTAACTGTGACCAAAGATGGATTATTGTTTGAGTGAGCAAGATCGAGCAAGACTCTATTTCGTGCAAGAGCAGATAAAGGATAGGATCATCAATAATAAGAAAAGCTCGGAGGAAATTCGCCTAATTGCAACAGTCTTGATGGATATTTGCCGGATCTTGTCGAAAATAGGTAAGGGTCAAGAATAAGACTATCAAGACTCATAGTTTGAAGTCGAAGAATATCCTATCAGACTTAAAGAGATCCTTGTAGAAGGCTTGGTGGAGTCCTTTGCCTCGGCACTCTATGGCGAAAATGGTGTTGGCCCCTGGGTAGTAGATTTCACATCCACTACATCCTCCGCCAATCCATCTTTATGCCTTAGTTGGATTCATTTCGACTACCTTATCGTGAGCTTGCTAAGGTAGTTCGCTGAATCTTGAGCGTCTTTAGCACATCCTCAACCTTCTTCTCATCCGCTGTATAGGCTGTAATCGTAACGATTATTGCTCCCTGATTGCCAGAGATATCCGGCGAATAAACAACCTCAAACTGGGGTAAGCTTGCAGGATACTGGACACTAGCAATTAAGCCCTTCTGGCCTCCAACATCTGTATAGACCCAGGATTTTGCGTTTGGATTCTCCATTGGATAACTTACTTGGTTTGCACGTTTTAGAGCATCTTCCGACACATTTGTGCTGGTGCCATAATCTTGAATAATCGCCTCAAACAAATCATTGCCTATCCACATATCAACAAGATAGGCAGTAAAGTGGGGGTAAAAACTTGGGGCAAATTGATCATTGATTTGTACGGGTTCATCACTCGTTACCTGTATATTGAACTTCTCTAGATTGGCAGAATAGGTCTTTGCCATGCAACAGTTAAAGCTGATCGCTAGGACCGTTGCGAATGCTAAGATCAATATTTTATCCATTTTATATTTCCTCCTCCATAACATGCCTCTTCCCATGAACTCTCATTAAGCGCACCTGGGTCTAAGGGACATTCTTTGGGGTTCTTAAAGTTTAAGTTTTATTCTTAAATGTTCTTAAAGCTTAAGATATATTCTTAATGATTCCTAACATTTAAGGGATATTCTTAAATATTATGACTTTTTATGAAGCAGGCTCAGATGACTGCAACCAGTGTTTGCATCAATCCAGCCACGCCGACCGGACGCTCAGTGAGCATCCCCTTTCTATATGGCTTAGACATCAAAGTTAAAGAAGCGCAATATCCCAGGCGTATTTTGCGATAAACTTCTAGTGCCGGATTTTTGATAGGGCAGATAAATTATTTAGTTTTAATTATATTACAAAATATTATCTAAACTGAATAAAAGGTGTGAATAAAATGCCCATTTCGAGTGAAAGTAAAACGCTCAGTTCGAGTGAGGAAGACGCGAGAATAATCGCAGAGCTGAGAGAGATTTCCGAATCCGAAGGCAAAGAAATAATAAGAGCCATAGCCATAATTACATCTTTCTTCATTTTGTGGTGGATTGTAGTGTCAATTCTCTTCGGAGGTGGGCTAATATCTTAAAGAAGGCCACTTTGCTCTGATTTCGCGAATCGGAATTCACAAATTCAATAATTAACCTTGAGGGAGAAATAAAATGTTACAGGAATTGGCATATGTTGCCATTATTATAGCCACTTTAATACTGGCAGTTCCCTTTGGACGGTATTTGGCCAAGGTCTTCAGTGGAGAGCCCAATCTTCTTACGCCGATCTTACGGCCTGTCGAGCTACGGATCTACAAGATATGTGGCATCGACGAGAAGAGTGAAATGACATGGAAGAAATATGTTGGAACGCTGATGGGCTTTGAGCTTATCGGCGCTATATTTACATTTATAGTTTTATCGCTGCAGGGTGTACTTCCCTTAAATCCCCAGCACCTTGGTGCAATAAATTGGTATTTAGCTGTAAATTGCGCATTTTCCTTCGTCACCAATACAAACTGGATTGCTTACACAGGCGAGCGTGACTTCAGCTATATGTCGCAGATGCTGGGGCCTCTTGTTCAGGACTATATCAGCCCATCAGTGGGATTTGTTGCTATAGTCGTCTTGTCAAGGTCGTTCAGCCGAAGGCACTCTCCAACTATTGGCAACTTCTGGGTCGATCTGACTCGGGCTATTCTATATGTTTGGATACCCCTGAGCTTGATACTCGTGTTCCCTATGATCTCACAAGGAGTGATCCAGAACTTTGATCCTTATACTGTTGCTCATACTCTTGAAGGAGGGGTGCAGCTTATTCCCGGCGGGCCTGCTGCGACGATAATAATATATCAGCTGATATGCGAAGATGGTGCCAACTACTTTGGCAACTCTATGGCTCATCCATTTGAAGACCCTACACCTTTCATCAGCTGGCTTACATGTGGCTACATACTATTCGTACCAATGGCGATAGTTGTCATGATAGGAAGGCTGGCCAAAAGTCGTGATACAACAATTGCACTCATGTCCGTCATGATAGTGATGTTCCTGCTTTGCGCGCCTCTTCCGTTCTACGCAGAGAATCAGCCAAATCCGCTGCTTGAAAAGCTCGGAGTTGCAGGCGGTGTGAACTTAGAGGGCAAAGAGATGCGTTTCACAATGTTCGAGCAGATTATGTACATACTAGTTGGAATGGCCCCTGCAAACGGCTCAACAATCGCTCAGCATGACAGCCTTATGCCCCTTAGCATATTACAAATTCTCTTCTTCATAGTGATTGGAGCGCCAATCTTTGGATGTATCGGTGAGGGGCCGATGGCCATGTTGCACTACTTTATCGTAGCCATGTTCGTGGCTGGGCTCATGACTGGCAGAACGCCGGAAATCATAGGCAAGAAGCTCGATCTGCGTGAAATCATATTAGCCGGAGCTTCATTCCTATTCTCATCCTTCTCATCGCTGGTTACTACCGCTATTGCCATGATATCGGTGGCCGGTCTTGCAACCCTTGGCAACTCAGGTCCTCACGGGCTAACAGAGATGCTGTTTGCATTCACTTCAGCATCAATTAACAACGGTTCATATATGGGAGGCCTGAACGTCCTGAGCCCATACATATGTTTGATGACTCCGCCATGTATGCTTCTAGGAAGGTATTCAACACTCCTGGTAGGCATTGCCATTGCCGGGTCCATGGCCCGGAAGGGTCAGATTGCTGTTAGCGCTGCCACTCTGCCTGTTGCAAGCCCGCTCTTTATAATCACAGTAGTCTTCGTGATCTTCATATTGAGCGGTCTGGCATTCTTCCCCGTAGCAACAATTGGACCAATTCTGGAGCATCTGCTGATGTTGGCAGGGAGGACGTTTTAGAGGAGGATGAATTATGCGTGGAAAGACTACAAATCTCTGGCAATCAGACATAGTAAAACAGGCGATCAAGGACTCCTTCCTGAAGCTGAACCCCATCATCCAGCGACGAAACGTAGTTATGTTCGTGGTGGAGCTTGGCGCAGCACTGACGACTCTGATAGCTATAGGCGATTCATTCACTGGAGGAAACTTCAAGTTCGATATACAGATCAGCATCTGGCTCTGGTTCACAGTGATCTTCGCCAACTTCTCCGAGGCCTTAGCTGAAGGCAGAGGTCGCGCCCAAGCTGAGAGCTTGCGTCACGCTAGAAGCGAAGCCATGGCAAACAAGCTGCTTGATGATGGCAGAATAGAGCAGATCTCTGCAACGGGACTTCGTAAGGGCGATTTGGTCGTAGTAAGAGAAGGCGAGATAATACCCGGCGATGGGGAGATCGCAGAAGGAACTGCACTTGTGGATGAGTCGGCAATAACTGGTGAGTCGGCTCCTGTGGTTCGTGAGCCAACCGGTACTTTATGCGGAGTAACAGGCGGAACCCGCGTCATCTCAGGGCAGATCAAGATCTATATCACTGCAAATCCAGGCGAGACCTTCCTGGACCAGATGATATCAATGGTAGAGAATGCCAAACGACAGAAGACGCCTAATGAGCGGGCCTTGGAGATACTTCTCATAGGAATGACTGCAATATTCCTTATTGTGGTTATTACAATGGTGCCCTTTGCGAGCTATGTAGGCGTGAGCCTAGGCTTTGTGGTGCTGGTATCACTGCTGGTCTGCCTAATTCCAACTACAATTGGCGGCCTCTTGCCTGCCATAGGTATTGCCGGAATGGAAAGACTGCTTCAGAATAATGTTCTTGCCCTCTCAGGCAGAGGCGTTGAGGCTTCAGGAAATGTGGATCTAGTGCTGATGGATAAGACCGGCACAATCACTCTTGGAAACAGAATGGCAACCGAGTTTATCCCAGTACAGGGAGTAACCAATGAAGCAGTGGCGGATGCAGCAATGCTATCCTCTCTTGCAGATGATACACCAGAGGGAAGAAGCATCGTGGATCTGTGTAAGCAGGTTCTAGGTGTTCGGGGAAGAGATATCCGACCTCCTGAGAATTCAAACTTCATACCCTTCAGCCCAGTTACACGTATGAGCGGAATAAATTTGGATGGCCGGGAGATCAGAAAAGGGGCCGCAGACTCAATATATAATTATGTGAAATTAAAAGGTGGTAGTACTCCTGAGGATATTAAAGCTGCAGTAGACAAGATATCCAGAGAAGGCGGAACACCACTGGTCGTAGCCGAAGGGCCTAAAGTGCTGGGAGCCATTCGACTAAAGGATATAATAAAAGAGGGCATCAAAGAGCGACTAAATAATATGCGCAAGCTTGGTATACGCTTCGTTATGATTACTGGCGACAATCCAGTAACTGCTGCCGCTATAGCCGCCGAGGCCGGCATTGATGACTTCCTTGCACAGGCCCGGCCCGAAGTCAAGCTGGATGTTATTCGCAGATATCAGAAGGATGGACACATGGTGGCGATGATTGGTGACGGAACCAACGATGCTCCAGCTCTCGCCCAGGCAGATCTGGCAGTGGCTATGAACGCCGGCACTCAGGCAGCAAGAGAGGCCGCAAACATGGTTGACCTCGATTCCAACCCAGCAAAACTCTTGGACATAGTCGAGATCGGCAAACAGCTTTTGATGACCAGAGGCGCGTTGACCACATTTTCCGTAGCCAATGATGTCTCAAAATATTTCGCCATCTTGCCGGCTATGTTCGCAGCCACATATCCTCAGCTTGAAGCATTGAACATCATGGGCCTGGCCACGCCCACAAGTGCTGTTCTGTCAGCTGTGATCTTTAACGCACTAATTATACCTGCTCTAATACCTCTGGCTTTGAAAGGAATCAGCTATAGGCCGGCCACAACTGAATCGCTGCTGCGTTATAACCTCGCAGTTTACGGCCTTGGCGGATTGATTATTCCCTTCATCGGCATCAAGCTGATCGATATACTGGTAGTATTGCTGCACCTGGAGTGAAGAAAATGGATAAAAGTGAGATTATCAAAGAGGCAAAGACCGGTATAACGCTATTTGCATTGATTTGTGTCCTCTGCTTAGCCTTTCCATTTTTCGTAAGCTTTGTGGCTGAGACAGTGATGCCCCATCAGGCCCATGGGAGCCTGATTTACGTTAATGGCACAGTAGTAGGATCTGAACTCATTGGTCAGAACTTCACAAGCCCCGGATATTTCCATGGGCGGCCTTCTGCTGTTGATTACGCGGGCAACAACTCGGGCGGCAGCAACCTTGGGCCAACCAGTGCCAAGCTTATGGAGGAGGTACGCCAGAGGGTCCAACAAGTCAGGAGTGAGAATAATCTATCACCCAATGCATCTGTGCCCGCAGATCTAGTGCTCGCCTCTGGTAGTGGCCTTGATCCGGATATCAGCCCAGAAGGTGCATATATTCAGGTATCGCGTGTTGCTAAAGCGAGAGAACTGCCGGAATCAGAAGTGCAAGCATTGGTGGACCAACATATTGAGCATCCTCAATTCGGCATATTTGGTCAAGATAAGGTGAATGTGCTCGAGCTCAATATTGCATTGGATCAGCTGGCTAAAAGCAAAAGATAAATAGGGAAGCGTTATCCGGAGCTTTCCTATCACTCTTAAAATCCGATTAGATAATGGCGATGGAGGTGAAAGTCAATGGCTAAAGTGAATCAGGAAGAGTTCAAATGGCCGATTTGCGGCAAGACTTTCTTCTCGAAGAAACTCCTTGATGACCATGCCAAAGTTAAACATAAAAAATAAGAGCCGTGCCACTTCCGTTGTAATAAGAAGAAATGCATCAAACAAGCTCTATTGCACTGGGTAATTCGACAAGGAGAAGAAAGTATTGACAGATAAGTGCCAACCCGACCCCGACGCGCTGCTGCGAAGAATTAAACACATAGAGCAGGAAGAGCAGGAGGCCAGCAGCAGCCGGGGCCACCTCAAAATATTTCTGGGCGCTGCAGCAGGCGTCGGTAAAACATATCAGATGCTCGAAGAGGCTCAGTCACTGAAAAGAGCATGCTTGGATGCTGTTATTGCTGTAGCTGAGACCCATGGACGACAGGATACAGAAGCTCTGCTGAATGGCTTGGAGATGATTCCCCGTCGTCACATAGACCGTGGCGGCATAGTCATCGACGAGATGGATCTGGATGCAGTGCTTGCCCGCCATCCTGCAATCGCACTCGTAGACGAGCTGGCACACAAAAATGCTGAGGGATCGCGCCATGCTAAAAGGTACCAGGATGTTGAAGAGCTTCTCGATGCAGGTATTAGTGTCTACACAACTCTGAACATCCAGCACATCGAGAGCCTGAATGATATCGTCTATCAGATCACAGGAGTTCGTGTCAGCGAGACCCTTCCGGACAAGGTATTGGAGCTTGCAGATGAGATCGAAGTTGTAGATTTGCCTCCCGAGGAATTAATTCAGAGATTTAAGGAAGGTAAAGTATATGTTCCGGTTCAGGCTGAGCTTGCCATGCGCCGCTTCTTCCGCAAGGGCAACCTTCTTGGCTTAAGGGAGTTGGCACTAAGGTATGCGGCCCATAAAGTGGACGAGGATATGCGCTCCTATATGGAGATGCAAGGCATCCTGGGACCCTGGCCTGCCGGATCTACACTGATGGTATGCATCAACACCAGCCCATTATCTGAGCGGTTGGTGCGAATAGGGCAGAGAATGGCTGCAGATCTGGATGCCGAATGGTTTGCAGTCTACGTCGAATCGCCTCAGGAAAGACCTCAAACCGAGGCTGCCCGTGATCAGCTTTCTCGAAACACTATGCTCGCAGAGGAGCTGGGCGCAAAGGTCGAGGTTTTGAGCGGACATAAAATCTCGGACGAAATAATCTCATTCGCAAGAGAGCATAATGTAACGTTAATTATTGCAGGCCTCCCGAGCAAAGGCTTCTGGAAGAAATGGTTCAGAGGCTCAGTCGTGAATGAAGTTATCAGCAGAAGCGGTCAAATTCACGTTCTCGTTATAGGCGGCACTGATGCAGATCAGAAGATAGAAAAACCGATTGTATCAACGGTATCTGAAGAAAAAGGAGAAAAGAACCTAAAGCCGTTTTACGGCGGTCTCCTTAGCTTGGCTGTCACAGTTTGTTTTTGCTGGATATTCCATGACTGGATTGGCTTAATCAACGTTGCCATGATACTGCTTCTGCCCGTAGTATACAGCGCCATGACTTGGGGGAGAAGCTCCGGCCTCGTGACCTCTCTTGTGGCAGTAATAGCGCTCGACTTCTTCTTTGTGCCACCAAGTCTTGCCATAACGCTTGAAGATCTTCGCTATCTGCCTGTATTTCTGGTTTTCATTGTGGTTGGACTGGTGACAAGCGTTCTTGCAGATAAGGTCAGATGGCAGGGAGAGAATGCCCGTGAAAGGGAGCGCTTTGTTTCGTCCCTTTATGAATTCAGCCGTGACCTAATGGCGGTGGAAGACTTAGAGGAGCTTCTGCGTTATGCTACCAAAGAGATTGCCAGAGCATTTCAGTGCGAGGTGTTGATTCTTCTCCCCAATGAGTCGGGACAACTAATACCTAGAGCCCAGATAGGTGAGACCCTGATCTTCGATGAGCGCAAACTTGGCGTGGCTACCTGGGTGTTTCAGCACGGTAAACCTGCAGGATGCGGAACAGAAACCCTCTCATCTGCATCGATGTTCTATCTACCCCTTAAGGCTGAAGAGGTACCACTCGGGGTCATGGGTGTGCGCCTAGGGCAGCCAGGCCATTCCTTGCGACCGGAGCAAAGAAGATTATTGGAGGCCTTCGCCAGCATTATAGTTCTGGCGCTAGCGCGGACAATGCCTACAACCGAGGGCTTAAGGCCATGGAAGCCGGAACCACTTTCTTTGTAGACTCTTTTGCCTAGCACGTGTTTTGCTCTTCGAAATGTTATCATCACATGGTTCCTCTGAGGTTCACCAAACTAAAGCGTTTAACAAACATTACATAAATAATATTATATTTAATATATCCTCAACTATTCTCATCAGGTTTTTTGGATCTTATCTTCTTGATTTACGCCTATAGTAAGGCATCAGTTTTGACTGACAGTAAAGGCCTAAACCTCGCTTATACCGTCAGTTTTAAATGATCAAAAGTTAATCATAAATCGGAGGGATTTGCTAATTAGATTACTGCTTAAGATTCGGGATGAATATTATTTAATGTAAATTTAGAATTTAATTTTATTGATCATGATAATATCTATTAGGAGGTTAACTTATGGTTGAAGAGGAAGTAAAGAGGCCTAGAGATATAACGCACTTAGGGCCGGTCGATGTGACAGATAAGTCAGCCAATCCAGCGCCGCTTGGTTTGATGGGATTCGGCATGACGACGGTTCTCTTGAACATGGTTAATGCAGGCTGGTTCCCGTTAGATACCATTGTATTATCAATGGGCATCTTTTACGGCGGCTTGGCTCAGATTATCGCCGGTTGCATGGAATGGAAGAAAGGGAACACCTTTGGGACTACAGCATTCACCTCATATGGATTGTTCTGGCTCACTTTGGTATTCCTGTTTATAATGACAAATTTGGGATGGTGGAAGCAGGGACCTGCAATCTTAGTTCCATATTTCTTCTTCTGGGGCCTGTTCACATTCTATATGTTCATAGGCACTCTGAGACTCAATCGGGCACTTCAGGTCGTCTTTGGCACATTGACGATCCTCTTCTGGCTATTGGCCATTACAGAGTACACAGGGAGTTCAACTATACACATAATCACCGGCTATGAAGGGATCATCTGCGGATTAAGCGCTATATATGCAGCTGCAGCCCAGGTGCTCAATGAGGTTTATAAAAAGGTAGTATTACCCTTAGGCCCTGTTAGCAAATAACCAAAGAAAGAATGACCTTCGGCAAGACATGGAACAGATTCCTCATGTCGGGACCGAAGCATTCTTCATTTTTGCCCATATTTATTTTTTAGACGTAATACCCCTCAGCAAGCTGCGGAGTGCGCTTGTTTGACTCCCTCTGATGAACTGGTCTATTCCAATCCTATCATCGTATTATAGTTCATTGCCATTTGATGTTAAACCGCTGATTAAAGATCGACTTCAAGCTCGCATCAATCCCATTGCTATCAAAGCAATATCAACTATCACCAATATCGCTATCCAATAAGGGAATGCATTTATGCGTACTGATTTAGCCATATCCTTTTCCCACCTTCGACATTCTTGGTTAATCCTTGTAAATTACAGGTATTTAGCCTTTTTGGTAAAAAGGTAAAAAAGGAAAATTACACTCTCCACAATTATCGTTGTTGAAACTAAAACTCGGGACCCGTGCATAGGTGCTCAACAAATAACAAAAGGTTATGCCGAACTGTCGGCGTGACGTTCTAGCAGCATCTTTTAGCGAGTTTAAGACTGACCTGGGTGAATTCGTAGTCTTTTAATATACATAAATATCAATATGTCTCACCAAGTCAGGAGAGGAGGCACAACGGTCTAATATCCAGCGATAGATATACAAGGATTGAAATTACGCCTGACTGGGAAAATAATCAAGACTGACATTGTTTTGGTTAAGATAATGAGAAGAGGCAAGCATTGACTGAAAAGAGCATGCTTTGATGTAGTTGTAGCCATAGTTGAGACTCATGGACGACTGGATACCGAGGCTCTGCTGAATGGCTTGGAGATTATTCCTCGTCGTCACATAGATCGTGGCGGCATAGTGATCGATGAAATGGATCTGGATGCAGTGCTTGCCCGCCATGCTGCAATCGCACTCGTAGACGAGCTGGCACACACAAATGCTGAAGGATCGCGCCATGCTAAAAGGTACCAGGATGTTGAAGAGCTTCTCGATGCAGGTATTAGTGTCTACACAACTCTGAACATCCAGCACATCGAGAGCCTGAATGATATCGTCTATCAGATCACAGGAGTTCGTGTCAGCGAGACCCTTCCGGACAAGGTATTGGAGCTTGCAGATGAGATCGAAGTTGTAGATTTGCTTTTTCGCCTAGTCTAGCAGTCGATGCCTTCACATGCGGTATCCTCTGGCTCAGGTCGAGGGCTTTCATGAATCTCTATCAGCTTTTGAGCCTCGAAGCTGCCTGTAAAGCTCTGCTGATCATATATTTTTTTCTTCAATATATTATACCATGAAGTTCCAGTTCCCCAGGTCCCGTTGAATTGACTTGAAATATTCGTGCCGATTAAATACACGGGAGTGATCTTATCTAAATTTTTTGCCTGCGTATAATTTGATATATGGCTGGCCGGATCAGTTGAGGCAAAGAAGGTGGTTTGATCCTTTTCTATCTGGTTCACCTGGAAATTTTCCTCTACATTTGCCCCAATGCCTCCATCAAATTCTCTGGAGCTTATTTGCTTTTCGCCGGCTAGAGGATGGGATCCAAAATACGATAATTTGTTCTCCTCAAAGAAGTTTAATGGCACATTCTTGCCGTTAACTGGCCTATTAAGTTTACTTGCGTTCTCGGATAGGACATGTTCTGAATTATACTCAATATCGCCATCTCCTGCCATGTTATTGCGATACTCTAGTGCTATATCTTTATCAACTATAGCCGTATTGACATTAACTGTTCCTGTTCCGACAATATTTTGAGAATCGCAATATTGACCATACTGTGCGGGTTCAGATAATCCTCCGCCTCTAACGCGAACATGAACTAAACCGCTTTCATCCTCAATGATCTTGCCATCTGGGTCCTTCCCCAGAACGGTAGCAGTATTACTGACATCATCCAAAAGGTTAACACTTTTTGTAAAGGACTTAGATTCTCCGGGGCCCAAGGAGACTTTATTTGCAATGCTACCAAGTTTATCATCTACGACAACGATATCCTTTATGGGCTTTTTATACCAGTTCTTTATGACATATGTATAAGTTACCGTCTCTCCTTGATCAATTATCGGTTTATTTACAGACTTAGTTATTGTTAGCCCACCAATTTTATTTTTCAACAGCGTCTCGTAAGCCATCAATAAATCGGCCTGCTTTTTCAATAGGTCTTCAAAGCTCGCAAGCAATTCAACTCGCCGATCAGTTGGTATATCCTGCCAGCTTTCTTCATTTAAACTATCTAGGTTGTAATAGAGAGTTGATTCCTTCTTCAGAAGATCCTTAAAACTGTTTAAGAATTTTTCTTGCTCTTCAACATCCATGCTGTTCCAATGTGACTTTAAAAGATCATCGAACCCACTGAAAAGTACTGCTTGTCTCCTAAGCAGATCCTCAAAGCTATCAAGGAATCCTACTTTCTCTCCAACAGTTGTTGTAGTATTATGAATTAGGTAATCGAAACTGGATAATAGATTTGCCTCATCTGAAAGCAGATCTCCCAAACTGCCTATATAAGAAGAATCAGCAGAGGTAGCATTAGCGCCCTGAATGACCGTAATCTGGCTAAGTATTGTTAAGGATATCCATAATATTAAGGTATATCGTATAATACTGCGAAACGTTCTATACTCAGTAAACAAAGCCGAATATCGTTGAGGAATCGAATGAATGCCATTTATAATCAATGAATTTATGGCACAGGAAATCAATTTACATGTGTTTATTTTTAATATCATATTAAAGATCCCTCTGAGGTTCAGGCTTTGTTCGTATCTTGACAGTTCTGGGTAATAATAAAATGTAAGCTATCACTCCGAAGAGTGATAACCTAACCTTTTTTCATTTGTAGCTATATGGGTTCATTAATCTACACATGCGAAATTTGACCTAGTTATATTCGCATAGCCGTAAGCCCTCGGATATTGGTTTGAATCGACCCAAACGGTGTTGTTGAAAGGTCCAAATCCAAGTCCTTTATCCAAGTAGAGTCTCAAACGCACTGGATCGCCTTTGGCACCAGCAGGTATAATGCCATGGTATTGATAATAGTTGTAAGTCAGAGTGCCATCTCCGTTAATTAGCCAACCTGGATTCTCATTTGTAGGAATGATTGCACCTTCTGGATAGCGATCAGTAAACTTGACCAATGCATCTTTGTCTCCTAGATTGGTAACATTGATGAAGTAATTCACATAGCAATTACAGTCGGTCCACTCACCTGTCTTGTTCACTTCAAGTCCTGGAGTTGGGCAGGGCTGATCTCTGCTAATACTCGTTGAGTTGCAAACTCTCGAAAGCTCATTTGTATAGACGCAAACATTGTTCACAAAAGGTCCTAGACCTGCACTATTGGAGAAATTGAGAATCAATGGTACAGTCACAATAGTGTTTGAGGGTATGTCTGCGTGGTTGTAAGTCAGCGTGCCGTTTCCGTTATCCGTCCAGTTGGGGTTCTGTCCAGAATTGAACGTAGCGCCAATTGGATATGTATCGAGGAGCTTAACTCCTGTCACAGTAGTGGTGCCCTTGTTATATACTTTGATTGTATATGTCGCATCCTGGAATCCGTTCTTGCATTCGCCCCACTGACCTGTCTTGGTCACTTCAATTTCCGGAACTGGGCATAACTGATCTCTGCTAATACTCGTTGAGTTGCAAACTCTCGAAAGCTCATTTGTATAGACACAAACATTGTTCACAAAAGGTCCTAGACCTGCACTATTGGAGAAGTTGAGAATCAATGGTACAGTCACAATAGTGTTTGAGGGTATGTCTGCGTGGTTGTAAGTCAGCGTGCCGTTTCCGTTATCCGTCCAGTTGGGGTTCTGTCCAGAATTGAACGTAGCGCCAATTGGATATGTATCGAGGAGCTTAACTCCTGTCACAGTAGTGGTGCCCTTGTTATATACTTTGATTGTATATGTCGCATCCTGGAATCCGTTCTTGCATTCGCCCCACTGACCTGTCTTGGTCACTTCAATTTCCGGAACTGGGCATAACTGATCTCTGCTAATACTCGTTGAGTTGCAAACTCTCGAAAGCTCATTTGTATAGACACAAACATTGTTCACAAAGGGCCCTAGACCCGCACTATTGGAGAAGTTGAGAATCAATGGTACAGTTACAATAGTGTTTGAGGGTATGTCTGCATGGTTGTAAGTCAGCGTGCCGTTTCCGTTATTTGTCCAGCCTGGATTCTGTCCAGAATTGAAGGTAGCGCTAATTGGATATGTATCGAGAACCTCAACTCCAGTTACTGCGGTGTTCCCTTTGTTGTTGATTCTAATTGTATATGTCGCATCCTGGAATCCGTTCTTGCAATCCTCCCACTGACCTGTCTTGGTCACTTCAAGTCCTGGAACTGGACATACACTGTCCCTGCTTAGGATTGCAGAGCTGGAAACTTTTGGATACTCGTTTGTATAGACGTAAACCGTGTTATTAAATGGCCCGAGTTTCGCACTATTGGAGAAGTTAAGAACTAAGGTCACATACGAGGTGCTCCCTATAAGCATGTTTGCATGGTTGTAAGTCAGCGTGCCGTTTCCGTTATCCGTCCAGTCTGGATTCTGCCCGGAATTGAACGTAGCGCCAATTGGATATGTATCGAGGAGCTTAACTCCGGTAGCGTTTAATGATCCATGATTGGCGATTGTGATATTATAGATTGCATCCTGGAATCCGTTCTTGCAATCGCCCCACTTACCTGTCTTATTCACTACAATTTCTGGACATACCCTAGTTCTGCTGATGCTCACTGAAGTACAAACCCTCTCATGCTCATTTGAATCGGCACAGACAGTATTTACAAAAGGCCCTAGCCCCAATGCCGAAGGTATGAAGAGGTTCAGGGTCACTGGCAATGAGGTATCATTTCCTGGAAGATCTCCGTAACTGTAACTTAGCGTGCCATCTCCGTTATCTATCCAGCCATGATTATTTTTTGGCGAGAAATGAGCGCCCTTTGGGTAATAATCGGTGAGAATAATTCCCGTAGTAGTATTGGGGCCCTTATTAGTAACTGTGATTGTATAGGTTACCTTTTGGTTGCAATCATCACATAAGCTCCAAGTGGCTGTTTTATTTACCTCAATTCCAGGATTACATGGAGTCTCCATCAAATCTTGGAAACTTAGCAGCAAATCGGATTGAAGCCTAAGGAGAGTCTCGAAGCTGCCAAGGAACTCTACCTTCCATGCTGTTCCAGTTCTTGTTACACCACCATATGTGTAATTGACATTATCTTCCAATCCCAGCCTGTTCTGTAGTGTCCCGAAGCTGCTGTAGAGCGTCACTTGTTTATGGAGCAGATCTTCAAAGCTAGCCAGAAACTCCCTCTTGGTATTTATGTCGCCCATGCTGCACCAGTTCTTCTTCAAGATATCCTCGAAGCTGGAGAAGAGGAATGCTTCTTTCTTGAGCAGCTCCTCATAGCACATGAGGAATTCGATCTTCTGCTCATTCGTGAATACGTTAGTCCATCCGCTCTGATCAGTCGAATAAAGCTGGGTCTGGAAGCCGGATATCAAAACGGCCTGAGTCTTCAGCAGTTGCTCAAAGCTCTGGAGGAATGTTACATGCTCAGCATTGGTCTGAGATACCGTATGCAATAAGTCTTCGAAGCTCAAGAGAAGATGTGATTGATTAATAAGCAGTTCCTGTAGACTCCTTACAGCGCGAAACTTGTCATAATCAGGCATAACAATAGTCTTAAGTTCATCGAAGATGTTTTGATCTACATTTCTGGCCCTGAGGAAGATCTGATTGTAAAGGATTACAGGCTCTTCTGCAGTCGGCGCAGTAACAGTAATAGTAAATGATTTTGTCTGACCGGCGGGAATTACATCGAAGACTACTTCCAGTGTATCGGTGGGAAGTGCTCCGCCTTGAGGTGTTACTATAACTTTTTCCGCTGTATTTGATACATAGGCTACCTCTGGCGGAAGTTTATCCGTCAAAGTGACATCATATACAGGTCCATTTCCAATGTTCTCCACTCCAATATAATATGTAAACTGTTCACCAGGCTTTATTGTATCAGAGTGCATCGCCATCGCCTGTTCACCAGGCGTTGTTGTATTCTTGGAGACGAAGCTTGTCACGGATAGGTTTTCCTGAGCCAGGGAAATTCCAACCAAGGCCAGCAATACCAAGACCGCAATAGCTCCCCCCTTCAAAATCCTTTTCACAGACATATTGCTTACTCCTTTCAGATAATTTCCTTGTTATATCTTAAAACTTCTAGGTTAAATATTTTACTGTATTACTAAAAAATTGATTATATGAATAATACTTCAGTGAAAATATCCCAGGAAAGATTCGAATAAATGCTAATTAATGGTTCATTCAATGGAGGTAAATATAACAATAGGTAACTTCAGGCTAACTAGGAGACTTTAGTCAATATTTTCTTTATGTCAGTAGTTTGGCTATTAACCTTAAATTAAAATTATTAAAAAGTGAATTCAACTCTATAATGAGTAGATATACTTTCTTATCTGCGGGCAACCATCTCCAGTACCTTCACTGCCTGCGCTCCTGCCTCCAGTATCTCCAAGTTCAGAGGGATGAGCTTAGGCTTCTTGGCAAAAGTCACCTTGAAGGCGTTGCCGTATGCCTCGCGTGGCAGCCCCAGATTTCCTGCCTGCATCAGAGCTCCAAACATTGCAGTATTAGCAGCCTGTTGTGCACCCTTCTCAGTTGCAATCTGTGTTGCAGGAACTGGTATGGCTCTCACGCCTTCCGGCGGCCTGAACTCGCCTGCCAACGAATCATAGAGTATCAGCCCGCCCTTCTTGACAGCTGAGGCAAACTTATCGAGTGATGGTCGATTGAATGCCACAAGCACATCCGGATGATCAATTACCGGCGAGCCTATCGACTGACCAGAGATTATTACTGAGCAATTGGATGTGCCTCCTCGCTGCTCAGGACCGTAGTCGGGATACCACGAAACGTATCTGCCTGTTCCAAAGGCTGCCTGCGCCAACGCAAGGCCCATGCTGAGCACTCCCTGACCACCGAAGCCGGCGATCTTTACTCCCTTTGGCTCGAAGTCTCGGTCGTTTTCAAAATTCACAGATAAATGTTCTCTGCATCCGAAGATCTTATCCAGCGTCTCCTTGGAGAAGTCGCTCTTCTGCCTCGAGATTGGCTGGGCTTCTGCAGATCTATCTCTAAACTTCTTGAGCGGGAACTCCTTTTCCATCTGCTCATTGATGAACTTCCTTACGCCCTTAACGTCCATCCTCAGAATAGTCGGGCATGGCGATAGGAACTCAACGAAGGCATAGCCTTTCTTATCTCTCTGTATTTCCAGTGCCTTTCGAACTGCACGCCTGGCCTTCCGGACATGCTCGACATCTGAAAGCGAAACTCGTTCAATGTAAACAGGCGCTCTTAATGTATCTAGGATCTCACAGATATGGATGGGATATCCCATATCCTGCGGGTTGCGCCCTACTGGCGTTGTGGCAGTTACCTCGCCTATTAAAGTTGTGGGTGCCATCTGGCCGCCCGTCATGCCATAGACAGTATTGTTTATGAAAAAGACGGCCATCTTCTCACCTCTATTGGCTGCCTGGATCGTTTCGTTAAGTCCAATTGATGCCAAATCGCCGTCTCCCTGATAGGACATGACTATTGCATTATCCTCTGCCCTGGATATGCCTGTTGCAATTGCCGGGGCCCTGCCATGGGCGCACTGCAAATGACCACAATCTAAGTAGTAGTATGCAAACACAGCGCAGCCTACTGGGCTTAAGACAATACAGCGATCCTTTATGCCCAAATCGGCCATGGTTTCGCCAATGAGCTTATGCAATATCCCATGTCCGCATCCTGGGCAGTAATGGGTAGCAGTAGGCGCTGCTCCGCCTTTCCTAGGAAACTCCTCATAAATTCCAGGGTGTCCTCCGATTATCTTTTCTTTGGCAGACATCTAGGCCACCTCCCTTATCTTATCCATAAGCTCATCGATTTGAACAAGGCGCCCTCCGTAGCGGTTTATTAATTCTACTGGGGCACAGGCTGTTGCTAGCCGGATATCATCCCGCATCATCCCGTTGCTCATCTCTACAGATATGAATTTGCAGCCTTTATTCGCGAGAGCTCCAATCTCCTTCTCTGGGAATGGGAAGAGAGTAATTGGACGGAAGAGGCCGGCCTTGATGCCCTCGTGCCTAGCAGTATCAACTGCAGATCGAGCGATACGACTGCTGATCCCATAGGATACTAGCACTACTTCTGCATCATCCAACCTGTAGCCCTCGTATGCAACCTCGTTCTTCTTTATCTCCTCATACTTTCTCTGGAGCTTTTGGTTATGCTTCTCCAGTTCATCGAAGTCGAGTGCGATAGATGTGATGAGGTTTTTGCGAGTCCTAGCATTGCCGCTTACAGCCCAGGAGGTATCAATGATCGGCTCTACTGCTTTCTCCGGGAACCTAAGAGGCTCAACCATATGGCCAAGGACGCCGTCTGCAAGAACTACGGCGGGATTGCGATACTTAAAGGCTAGATCGAATGCCTTCATCGTAATATCGCACATCTCTTGAACACTGTTTGGAGCTAGAACGATATTATTATAACAGCCATGTCCGCCACCTTTACAGGCTTGATTGTAGTCCGATTGCTCAGGCCCAATATTTCCAAGACCCGGACCCGCACGGCAAATATCTACGATAACACAAGGCAGCTCAGCTCCTGCCAGGTAGGTTATGCCTTCCTGCTTGAGACTCATGCCTGGCCCAGAAGAGGCATCAAGTACCCTATGACCTGCACCGGCTGCACCATAAACCATATTTATCGCTGCCTCTTCAGATTCCGCTTGTACAAATTTCCTGCTTGCCAGCGGAAAGTAGCGGGATGCATCCTGCAGTATCTCGCTCGCTGGGGTTATTGGGTAGCCAAAGAAGCAATCACACCCAGCATACATTGCCCCTATTATCACTGCGCTGTTTCCTGCAACTAACTGGGAAGCCATTTCAACTCGCCTTCTCCTCGACCTCTACTTTCTCCTTCTGCGGTATATGAACCTCTATAGCTAGCGGCTCAGGACACGTATAGAAGCACGCGCCGCAGCCAATGCAGCCGTCCCCGGAATAGACAGCATAGCGATAACCCCTTTCGTTTAGCTCGTCACCAAGCTTCAGGACGTTCGCAGGGCAATCTACAATACATCTCTCGCATGCTTTGCATTCCTTTGAGTTGATCAAAGGATATGGCTTGTCCTTCTCTCTGATCTCAACACGCCTTATCTTTCCGCTAATTGTTTTCGGCAGCTCATCAACGAACTCAATAATTCGTGGATATTTGTAAGGGGCAGTCACCTTTTTAACGTGATTCTGAAGATCCTTCTTCAGCTCCTCAGAGGGTGTATAGCTCTTGGTAAGGACTACAGTTGCCTTGACTACCTGTCCCCTGACAGAATCAGGAACTCCAGTTATGGCTACCTCCAAAACAGCGGGATGCGACATTAGAGCGCTCTCAACCTCAAAGGGCCCTACACGATAGCCTGAGGTCTTTATCATATCATCGGTCCGGCCTACAAACCAGAAATAACCATCCTCATCCTTCCATGCTGTATCGCCGGTGTGATAGTAATCATCATGCCAGGTATTCTTTGTCTTATCGGGATCTAAGTGGTAATCTATGAATACGCCGACAGGCTTACCTTTGTCGGTTTTGATGACTATCTCGCCCTCTTCACCCACCTCACAGACTTTATCGTTCTTGTCAACCAGGACTATATCGAATCCAGGGGCTGCCCTGCCCATTGATCCCGGCTTGGGGTTGACCCAGGGGTAGTTTGCTATGAAGACGACGGTCTCTGTCTGGCCGAAGCCCTCCATCAGCTTTAAGCCCGTGGTCTCAAGGAATTTTTCGTAGACCGTAGGATTCAGAGGTTCTCCTGCAGTCACAGCGTACTTCAAGGTAGAGAAATCGTACTTTGACATATCGCTTTTGATCATGAATCTAAAGATCGTCGGCGGCGCACAGAAGGTTGTGACCCCGTATTTGGCCATCATATCCATCATTGTTCCGGCATCGAACCTGTCGTAATCATATGTGAAGACTGCAGATCCTGCGATCCATTGTCCATAGATCTTTCCCCAGGCGCATTTTGCCCAGCCGGTATCTGCTACGGTGTAATGCAGGCCGTCATCGCCTACATTCTGCCAGTATTTTGCTGTGAGGATATGCCCCAGAGGATAGGTCTGATCATGCCTTACCATCTTGGGATAGCCCGTTGTGCCAGACGTGAAGTATGCGAGAATTATATCGCTGTTCTTAGTGGCCTCTTCGCCTGTGGGCCTCGGGAAATCTGAGGGCATCTCCTCAAGCTCGGCATTGAAGTTAATCCAGCCGTCTCTCTTCAGATCAGGACTTCCAACTAAGGCGCGGGTCAATGCCGGTCTACCTAGCTCATTATATGCAGCATCAAGCTCTTCCGGCACCCCGTCTCCCGCGATACAAACGATCATCTTCAAGTCTGCCTTCTTGATGCGATAGACAAAATCCTTCTGTTTCAGCATATGGGTGGAAGGAATTGATATTGCCCCAATTTTGTTCAAGCCGACCATGCACACCCAGAACTCCCATCGGCTCTTCAGGGTGAGCATTACAGTGTCGCCCTTCTTTATTCCATATTTTTTGAATAGATTTGCAGCTTTATCGCTCAGAATCTTCAATTCCTTGAAGTTGAGGATTTTCTCTTCATTATTATCATTACACCATACGAGTGCGATCTTTTCAGGGTGTTCTTCTGCATATACATCCACAACATCATAGGCGAAATTGAAGTTCTCCGGTACGATTATCTTGAAATTGTTTTCGAAATCATCGTATGATTCGAAATCTACCCTTGAGACGAATCTACTTAGCAATGTTGACATCTTATATCCCTTTCTTCTACATGACAACAGCCAACATCTTGACCGGTTTATTATCGAGGGCTTCCATCATATGCCCATATGAAGAATCGAAGAATATGGAATCTCCCTCGCTCAATACTACCTCTTGATCTCGGATATGTATCTTAATAGTTCCTTCCAGCACGTAATCGAATTCCTGCCCTTTATGGCTGTAAATAGATGGCTTATCAACTGCCATGCCAATCCTCGGCTCGACAGTCACGATGAAGATCTCAGCCTTTTTATGCATGAACTTCCCCGCGAGGCTCTGGTATCTATACTGCTTCCTGCGCTCTGCCTCAGTCCCTTCGCCGTTCCTGGTTACTGTGTATATATTCATCTTTGGCTCTTGGCCCGTCAGCAGAAGTCCTACATCGACATCCAGCCTTCGCGCGGCCTCAATCAGGACACTTGCAGGGATGTCCAGCTTTCCCTCCTCGTAGCAGTTATACGTCTCCTCAGGTACCTTCAGATAATTTGACATCTCCCCGACTGTAACCTTCGACAGCTCCCGCAGCTCTCGAAGACGTGCCCCAATCTCTTCCAGCGTTTCCTTCATCTTAATCCCTTAGCTTATACTCGCATTCTATCCTACATGGTTATCGAGGAATAACCTGTGCGAATGAACTCCAGATACCCCATATTTGAATCTATCTCCTGAATTTTTTGTCTTTATGAAATTTATGAATCAGAGAACCTAGAAAATAAGTTAAGTCTGTAGTTAATGGACAAAGATATAACATATAATATTATTAAATAAATATGTGATACAATATTATCGTTGTAAAATTGGTAATGTTACCACAAGAAAAAGTAATAGCGCAGATGACTCTGATTGCTTCATGCAGTCCAATCGTCGTCATCGGCCATATTAAATTTTAATGCCCGACTAGCACTAGCCTTTGCACGATCCCTTATCTTCGAGCCCAATGCCATATACGCAGAGCTTTGGGATATTCTTCCTCTCATCAGCTGATAAGCAATCTCAGGATCAATATTGTATTTCATAAGATAATCTTCCCTGCTCAGCTGCTCACCATTAGCCGAGATATATATTGGATCCCCTACGACAGGTGTTATCTTTCCTGCTGGCAGAGACCACTCAAAGCCGGTGGGAAGTATACAAGGAAGCCAGTCGTCGTTAGGATCCGATAGGTCCTGTGCCGTTATTTCTACAGTGTTTACAGCCCCGCAATTTTGACAGATAAACCTTTTTGTTGCCATGCTACTCACCTTTTAACTGCCATATATGTTATTACTGTATATATAATTTATCTATGAAATAATTTCATTTAATCAATTATCTATTTCTGCGGAGATATCTGAAAATCATATAGCATACTTTGAATAACCTAAATACCAAGATCTAAGCATCATTATTATTACTAAGAACCACATCCCTAGATCTGATGCAGGTAAGCGAGATCTTCAACTCCATCCAAGGAGAAGGCCCTGCAATGGGGAGGCCTGCAACATTCATCAGGCTTGCAGGCTGTAATTTAAGGTGCGAGGGGTGCGATACTTACTTCAAAGATTGGGTCGAGCTAACGCCCAAGGATATTCTGAGCCAAATCAATTGCAAGCGGGCTATCATTACTGGGGGTGAGCCGACTCTGCAGATGACTGAGCTATCCGAGCTGCTGAGTCTGCTATCTAAAGAGGGAAAAGTTGTCCACATTGAGGCAAATGGAACCAATCTTATACACGATGAGGATCTAATGAAGCTTCATTGTGTAGTTATCAGCCCTAAGTATGGCTCAAAGGTCGATCTTGGATACTGGTCCGCGAAAGAGAACGTTCATTTGAAATTCGTTATAGGACCGAAAGTTTGGTGCTGGCCTCAGGAAACATTAGAAAAGCTAGCGCCCACACTTCCTCGTGAGAGAGTTTGGCTAATGCCGTTCGGATCAGATCCCGAAATGAAATATGCAGAAGATGCCTGGGATCTCGCAATGATGCTGGGAGTTAACTACTCTGATCGGCTGCACATAAGATTAAGGCGTAGATAAAAGCGGAAAAATCTGCGCCTAGCGGCACAATGATTATACCGAAAGAGGGTCTTATATTAAAAGAAGATAAATTTATATTAATACTACTTATCTAATTTCCTAATATACATTGAAAAGCTTCCATGCCTCTTCTATATGTAATGCCTTCATTCCCAGCTTCGCGGCGGGAACAATATCGCTATCGAAGTTATCCCCAATGCATAGTATATTCTCAGGCTCAAACTCAAGCCTCTTGGAAGCCTCCAAAAAGATCCTTGGATCCGGCTTTTTGTAACCGAAATCAGAGGAGAAGATAACGCTTTTGAATTTATCGTAAAGGCCGAAATACTTCAGCTCGAGCTCTGAAAACACCCTCTGGCCATTGGAGAGTATAACCTTAGGGTAATCCTCAAGCTCCTTTAAGAGCCTAACACTTTGATGAAATACATCTATCATCCGGATGGACCCAGCCCTGAATGCGCATGCAGCCTCAACACCGATCGCATCCTCATTGATATCCCATAGCTCATGCTCTTTGCAGATGCGACCCAGGACTTGCTCCACGCGAACTTCGGGGTACTTTTCCCACCTTACCTTCATCTCTGTTTCTATCGCGCTCTTGTATTCTTTCATCAGATCTTCAGGCGTAATTCTGACGCCCTTATACATCAGCCACTTGCTCATCGGCTGGTATGTTGCGATATCATCCTCCTCGGTCCTTATCTCTATCAAAGTATTATAGCAATCGAAGATTATGCCTTTCACACTCTCAATGTCAACCAGCTCATATTTACCATCCATGTTAGCGCACTCCCAGATACCAAAATCCAACGAATTTCCAGACGCATGATATATTAAGAGCCGAACTATATCAACATTAAGCAATTAAATATCAATGTATCATATATATTTTTCTATTTATTTATAACGAATATAGCATGAACTATCTGCCTAAGGGGATGTAACCGCTCGCAGGGAGTAGCAAAAGAGTTCTAGCGAGCGGACAAATCTATAGTAGTAATATTAGTTATGAGTATCTTATCCAAGCACGGGGTGAAAGTATTCTTGTATGTGTTTAGCTCATTCGAGCGATTGTATGGGAGCTAAACACATACCTTTCGAGTGAGTTGATAGCTCAATGATTTGCGAAAAGTATTATGGCTTAAGAGGCCCTTCAACATTACCAAGAGTTCGATTAAATATCCAGTGATGTGGTAATCATGAATCGCATAGAGATCAATATACCAGGCAAAGGCATGGCAATTGCGGAGCTGGACACAAGGAATCCGCGAATTTCACAAGAGCTCTATCAGATGCTTCCAATCGAGGCTAGCGCGAACCTTTGGGGCGAGGAGGTCTACTTCGAGATCCCCTTAAAGACGATGGATGAGAATGCTTCCCCCTCAGCTATCAAAGGTGATGTTTCATACTGGTCTCCCGGATGTGCCCTCTGCGTATTCTTTGGCGGAACGGAGCCATACTCTCCCGTGAACCATCTGGGAAGCATTACTCAAGGGATAGAAATATTCAGAAATGTAAAAGCAGGAGATAAAGTAGTATTAAATAGAATATGAAACAAAGTAAAGCATCTAGGAAGTTGTAGTGTGGGTGTTATCGTGAAAATATTGATAGTTTATTATTCTGTGACAGGCAACACAGAGAAAATGGCCTCTGCAGTGGCAGAGGGCGCTAAGTCTGTGGGAGCTGATGTAACGGTGAAGAGAGCTTCTGAAGTCACCTCGGCGGATCTCAAGGCAGCCGATGGCATAATCATGGGGTCTCCCACTTACTATGGCCAGATGGCAGCGGAGATCAAGCAGATCTTTGATAGATCAACGGATGTGCGCGGCCAATTGGAAAACAAAGTTGGAGCAGCATTTACGTCCTCAGGCAGTTATGAGGGTGGAAACCAGACAACATTGCTTTCAATCCTTCAGGCAATGCTCATCCATTCAATGATAGTAGTGGGAGCCCCAATGGCATCCGGCGGCCATTATGGCGTAATTGCAGTCGGCGGGCCTAATAAAAACGCACTTGAGGCCTGTAAACAGGTTGGAGCAAGGGTCGCAAACCTCGCAAAAAAACTGGCAGCATGAACCTTTCTCGTCCATCTTTCGATTGAAAACCGATATATTCTTAATTAGCGAAGAGGCCCTCCTGATGAACCAGGTGCTTGAGACTGCTGAAAAGATAAGGAGTATGGAGATTCGCGGCGCTGGCAAGATCGCGAGAGCAGCCGCTATGGCCCTGAAGGACTTCGCTATCCGCCTGAATGCAAAAAGCCTCGATGAGTTCAATTCAGAGATAAGCAGAGCGGCAGATATTCTTCTTAATACCAGGCCGACTGCCGTGTCCCTCTCGAATGCCATCTGGATGGTAACGAAGTACAAAGCCGATGATATCGAGTCGGCTCGTAGAGCAGTAATATCCAATGCCGATAGGTTCATCGAGAGCTCTGAAAGGGCGGTCGAGAGGATCGGCGAAATAGGCAGCCGCAGGATCAAAGATGGCGACACTGTTCTCACACATTGTAACTCAATGGCGGCGCTCTCAGTCATTGGAACTGCCCACAAAGCAGGCAAGAAGATTAAAGTTATTGCTACCGAATCGAGGCCGAGGTATCAAGGCATCCTAACAATTGGAATTCTAGACAAGCTGGGTATTGAGACGGAGCTTATCATTGATTCAGCAGTCAGAAGCGTGATGAATGAGGTCGACCTGGTTGTTGTTGGGGCTGACGTGGTTACAGCTAACGGTACTCTTGTAAATAAGATAGGCACTGCCCAGATCGCCCTCTGCGCTCATGAGGCAAGGACTAGCTTTATGGTGGCTGCAGAGACATACAAATTTAGCCCCATGACAATCCTTGGGGAGCTTGTTCCCATCGAGGAGCGCAGCGCAGAGGAGATCCTGCCTGATTTCCTAAAGTACAAGCATGTTCACGTCCGCAATCCGGCCTTTGATGTGACGCCTCATCAGTATATCGATTTAATCTGCACTGAAGTGGGTGCGATCTCGCCAGAAATGAGCTACTTGATAATAAAGGAGAGACTAGGCTGGGAAATCGATGAAGTTTAAATTAGATGAGTAATCAAGCCGTAATCCCCTGAGCCACAGTCCTTCCTAGACGGAAGCATCTCTCGATATCCTCTTTCTTCGGCACTTGATATGCAGTCGTTCCTGGATCAATGACATTCATGCCGAATGATTGCATTCTCTTTATCAAGGTTGGCACCCCTTCGCCGCTCCATCCGAAAGAGCCGAATGCTACTCCAACTTTGCCCTTCAGATTCGCTTTTTCCATCTCCTTCAAAAAGGGGTCCATGGCTTTGATCAGCTTGTAGTTATAAGTGGAGCCACCTAGAAGGATTGCATCCGCCTCTAAAATATCATCAAGCGTGGCATCGTATGCATCCTTCAGGACAATATCAACTCCTTCTATTGTCCTCGCACCGTCTGCTATAGCCTCTGCCATCTGCTTCGTCCTTCCCATGCCGCTTGCATAAATTATCGCCATTTTAGCCAAAATAATCCCCCTAGTTAGTCTACCCAACATTTATAACTAATTTTTGGTAGCTGTCGTTCCCAAAATACTTTGTCCACAGATAGCTGAATTGTGTTACCAAACTTAACATAACCAGAATTTTATGCGCAAATAAAAGCTTTGAAACCAGCCTGGATAATCTAATGGTGTACTAGGGAGCCAATCATGAGCACTAATACAAATATCCCTCCGAGGCCAAGAAGAATCTGCCATGGCTCAACCGGCAATCCTTCCTTTGTATGCTTTGGCTTATTTTTCAGAGTTTCTTCTGTCCATTTATCATGCATCTTCATAGCATCGCTCTTCTCTATCATTTCATCACCGGGCCTTCTCAAGCAAGCAATTATTGTACATGGTACATTAAGCTTGTTACAAACTTATTTCTAATAACAAATAGACGATGGGAGGCAGATAATTGTATAATCTTGGAAAGCATATACAAAGGCCGGAATGGAATCCACAGAAGATCTAACGAACGAGCACAAGGAAATAGCGATCTTTTTAGCTATAGTGGAGGAGATAGCCAATAGACTGGCATCGATGAAAGAGGCAAATGCCGAGGATCTGCAATGGCTCTTTGAGTTCAACAGGGATTTTGTGCTGAGGGCGCATCACGGCAAGGAGGAGAGCCTATTCTTTCCCGTTCTCCGAGACATAGGCGTACCTGAAGATCCCATTAATGTTTTGATTGCAGATCATGACTTATTAAGGGGCATTGCCAAAACTATCCGCGGTTTGATCGAGGACTATAATATTGGGAGTGACGGCGATGTGACATTAGATTTAGTCGATATGTTGAGATTTTATTCTATGCTTATGAAGGATCATAATGAGACGGAAGAAAGCATATTTTATCCCATAGTGGATAAATGCATCTCAAGAGAGAACGATATGAAGCTTGTCGCAAGATTAAGATGCTCTGGAGCTGAAAGGATCGGCATCGGTAGAGATATGGAACTGCGTGAGATCCTCGATAGTCTGAAACTCTTTTAGGGAATATGAGATGGGTGAAGAATTTTATTTACGATAAAATAAGTTCCGCATCATCTCTGGATACATTCATCAGCCGCTGCACGCCTCCTATTTCCTCTACAATCGAGGCTACAGGTGCTGGCACGAGGCATCTCCAATCTCCGCCTTCAAGCATCAGCTTGCGTATAACTGTTCCCGAATACACATCCCTGCTGTACATCGGCGATTTTCTAACTTCGATGTCTGCCTCTGTAAATAATTGAACAACCAGAGGATTGTTGGAGTAGACTACATCAAACTTGGGGACCATAGATTTTAAATGCGAGACCCAGACAGCGTTGCGCTTTACGTCTTGAAGCGGTATCACATAGCATCTTCCCCTCAGATCTTGAAGCGCTGTATAGATCATATCCATCCGCTCGCCTGCAGTGAAGGGATTTTCAAGTGTATGGCTCTCCTGGGCGCTCCCTATTACTATCACTATCTCATCCACCTCTTCAGCTATCTTCTGAATAACCGCCTGATGGCCAAGGTGGTACGGCTGGAAGCGCCCGATGTAAAGCCCTCTCATAGATTTCGATATTATTTACTTTGAAATTATCTGCTTTCCTATCAGTTTGATTGAACGCTCCTTGTCGGGCCCGATGGGGGAGCCTACAACGATCTGGGTGACGCCTGTCTTGAGAAGCTCATCAACCCTAGCACGGCAGTCCTCAGTAGTCCCTGCAACAGAAAATGCCTCAATCATTCCGGAATTTACGCCATCCAAGATTGACTTGAAATCGCCCTTTGCTATCGAGTCCGAGATCTTCCTGGCATCATCTGGATTTATTCCATGCCGCTCTAAGACATTTTCGGGCGAGCCTGCGACGATGAAGGCAACCACCATCTTGGCTGCGTTTACTGCTTTGGCTTTATCTTTATCTGCGCTGAAGCTGGCGTAGGCGCAGATCTGAACATCCAACGGACTGCGCCCTGCCTTCTCCGCGCCCTGCCTAATCACAGGCACTGCGTACTTGAAATCCTCAGGATGAGATGCGTTGATGAGGACGCCATCAGCAATAGCTCCTGCCAGCTCCAGCATCTTCGGACCCTGTGCCCCAATGTATATCGGGATCTTGCCTGCGCTGAAGGCTAGCTCCGCGCCCTTGAAGCCCGCCTGGTTTACCCGTCCCTTTGACAGAAAGGTCCTGATGGCTGAGACGGCATCTTTTACGCGTGTAAGCGGCTTATCCCACTCTATTCCCATTTTATCGAAGGTGGCCTTGTCGCCTGGGCCTATTCCCAAAATTGCCCTGCCGCCAGAGAGCTCATTTATCGAGGCTATGCTGGAGGCGGTGATTGCAACATTTCTGGTGTAGGGATTAGTGACTCCTGTTCCCAGCTTGACCTTATTTGTCAAGAACGACAGCACTGCAAGTGTGGAATAAACATCTCTGTTGTTGTAATGATCTGTGATCCAGATGGTATCAAATCCGGCATCCTCTGCTAGCTTGGCAAGGTAACCGATCTTTAAAGCAGGATCGGCGGGCACGAACTCTATTCCGAACAATCTATCTCCTCCAGCATGATGGTGTCGCCAGCCTTCAGGCCGAAGGCATCGGCGGCACTTCCTTGATTTACTGCAATTTCTGCAAAGCCATGGCTGCCAATGGTTATAAGGGGTTCGATCCTCCTGGCATCAGCATATGTTCTTACGCGTTTGAGCGTTATCCCTTTGAGGCTTATGCAGAACTTGGGAACCTTCCTCATATTCAGGATCAGGTTGCCAAAACGGTCCACATAGATAATAGTAGCTAAAATGCCATCCTCTGTGCGCCTGGCATCTCCGAATCCAAGATCAATGGGATTTATCTTATGACCTAGATCCTTGATGTTCTGGCCGCTCACAAGCATCGCGGCGACAGGCGCGAAGATGTCCCGGCCATGAAATGTGGCAGAGGCATTGAACTTGCTGGCGATCTTGTATGTCTGTGGAGCGCCGAGGAATTTCGCGGCAGGAATTAGCAGGCCGTTATCGGGACCGATAAAGAACTGGCCGCCGCTCTCCACAGCTATCCCGAGCCTTTCGGTTCCTACACCCGGATCGACGACAGCGATATGAATTGTGCCTTTAGGGAAATACCTGACAGAAGAAAGAAGCGCGAAGGCACCTGCCCGTATATCCTGCGGCGGGATGTCGTGGGCGATGTCTATGAAGGTTACGTCTTTGCTTTTATCTTTGAGTGAGCTAAGGATCACGCCCTTCATTTGGGCAGGGTAGAATGAACCGAAATCTGTGAGGAGTGTGATTATTGCCATGTTTGAACCCATAAAGCCAAATGCTCATGCCACTGATTCGATTACTGTTATATTTCTCTTCGCCAGCTCCTCCATGAAACTCCGGTAAACCTCTCCGGAGATTGCATCCTCAGGAGGCACTATGCCCTTCTCAGTGATCCCGCCGCTTCCAAGCATCCTGGCTCCGATTGCTGCAGAAAAGCCTGTGACTCTAGCCATCGCGGATATTCCATTCTCAGTGTCAGCCTCTGCCCACATATAATAATCCGCTATGCCGTCCTTTCCGGAGGCGGTGTTCCACATCACGCATACATCCACATCTCCCGGAAGCGGCCTGAGCTTCGGCTCTATAAGAGACAGGAAGAAATCCCTGGGCCTTATCAATCTTCCATTTACTTCAAGCGGAACAAGATCAAGCAGCCCGCAATCCTTCAGCGTATCTATCGCCTGCCAGTGGCCCGGCCACCGAATGGTCTTCTCTGAAAAGCTTTTGAGATCTCTTCTTGTATAGAGAAAGCTCGGCATTCCGGGCGTTATGGCACATTCCAGCTCCTCATCTTTGCCGAATTTTTTGAACCTGAAGCATTCGCGGTCTGAGGTTGCATCCACTTCCTTAACCTCTCCACCTTGGATCACTCTGACCTTCACCATATACTCCCGAAGAACATGGCTGAACGACCAGGTGACCATATACTTCAGAGGGTGATGTTTTGCCGACTTCTTCGAGGGTATCCCGCCTACACGCGCAACTGCAGAGTCTGCATTGACTTTCCTGATCCCCTCTCCAAGTGTGATGTTGCTGAGACCGGGTGCAAAGCCCATTCCGTCCAGAAGTGTCACTCCACTATTGATTGCCCTATTATGGAGCATTTCTCCATAATCATCCAAGGCCATCCCTGGCGGGGTTTCCAGTCCTTCGGTTTCATAACGCTCAGGTCTTCTGTGGTACTCCTCTAGAACATCGACTACATTAATGCCGGAATCTATGGCAGCATCTATTGTCCGGTAGCTGCTCTTTCTATCCGGCAAAGCTACCACGGCGATGTCGTATTGGCCCATCAGCTTACGCACGGCCTCGGCATCGTTTATATCCAGAACGCATGGAAAAGTATTATCGCTATTAATCCATGCTCGCGTCTTCTCGAGCGATTGGTGATTTCGGCCTGCAATGCCAACGCACTCGATTCTTTCGTCCTTTGCCAGATCCCAGGCGATAGCAGAGCCTATCTTTCCCGTTCCACCGAAGATTACGACCTTCCGATTTTTCATCTTATAACCAAAAACACATTAATGAAATTTATCTTTAATTTTTATCCACTGGCGCCTATCACTTCCACATCCTTAGCCCTATTAACTGTTATCTCCTTAGACCCTTGAAAATCTGTCTCCTTGCCCATTACTCTGATCCTATCTCCGATCTTAACTTTGCCCATGACCTCTTTAGCTCCGGAGTTTTGGGAGACGAAGACCGCCGCAGGAGTTGAGTCAAGCTGGAGGATGACGTTCCCTCCACTTTTTGTTGGATTAAGCCCAAGGACCATCCCTTCAACAGAAACCTCAGAGTTGACGTTTGTAGTCGCGCTTTGCTCAAGACCGCCGATAGACCAAGCGGCTATTGCCAGAGAACTAAGGGCCATCAGGAGCAGCACTATTGCTATCTTCTCCTCCTTCTGTAACCTCAATTCACATCACCGGCTGAGAAAAACGAACAGGGACAATACCCTGGACTAAATAAGCTAAAGCTTGGTATTATTACTTCTTCACTTCAGGCTTTGGACCGAAGCGCTCCTGCCATGCCTTTTCCAGGTTTCCGAGACATATGTCGCAGACTCCCCTGTATGCTCCCTCAGGCCATGCCAGTCTATGGACGGGGGCCTTTATGGGAAAGAGCGTTGGTCTAGCGCGGGTACAAAGATCGCAATCAGCCATATTACTTCAACTCCTGTCTGTTGGATTGTTCTTCTCCACTTTAACTTTTCTGTCGATCTCACTTTAAGCTTATGTAATTTTATTTCAAGATTTCTAATAGGCGGGAATTTTCCAAAGCCAGCTATGCACAGGGCAGCATATCCACCTGCGCCTCAGAATCTGTTGAGTTCTGCAGCATCTCGATATACTTTTCTATGGAGAACGTTCCCGTAAGATCCTCTGAACTCCTGCCGATCTCCACAAATCTGCCTTTTTCGTTCTGCTTAGTATCCTTCGAGACCCAGCCGATATGTGCCACGCCTATCACATTTGAGTTGATGTGCATCTCCAAAGCGTTGTTCGTAACGTTTCCGCTAGTTATGACATCAGTGCTCTTCTCAATATGCTCGGCATTTGTATAATCCTCGGTGACGGAAGCTCCTGCATCGTGGTTGATCACAGAGAGCTTATCTGTCCATTTTTGATCATAGGTGCCTGTCTGATAGCTTGTCGGGAAATACTCGAACTTGGCATCCTGAGAGTAGTTTATTGTGTTCGCTCTTACATCCATCTCGAAGTCGGTCTTATCGTAAAAGCTCCCCGAGCCCGATATGCTCTCAGCAATGCTCTGGCCTCCACCTATGGCTGTCTGGCCAAAGAGCTCACCGTTTAGGTATCCTACGCCTTTTATCACCGTCCTATCGATGACATGATCTGCAGCCAAAGCTGAATTTGCTAAAGCTATGGCTAGCAATAGCACAATTAGAGTCCCCCGACTCAAACCCACATCTCCTGGCACCAGGAGTACGCTGTTATTTAAAAATCTGTCGATAAATAGCCAAAATTATCAATAAGTCTTGAAAAAGAGCATGAATTTGATAAGCTTAGCATTAGGATTTATATAATAATAGTATTTGAATCAATTTCGCTTCATATTGAGAAGCTAACAGTGGTTATATTAGCGCATGCATCTTCGGCAAAAGTCGAAAAGTTAGATGATAGGCTTCTCTCAGCTTATTAGCTTATAGCTAATGTACCTTAATCCCAAAATCCTTTTAGCGTTCTTTGTGTCTTTGTGGTTGATAGATATTGAAAGATCAACACAAAGGCACAAAGACGGCTTAATTTATTAGGCGACCAGTAGATAGAATGATTTTAACAATTCTTTTCAATGCATCCTGTTTCGGCTTCATAATCATTCAGGCCAAGGATAGTCTCTATCAGATTATCGATCAGGGCATCATTTAAATCTGATAGAGCTACCCTGTGAAGCATGTTGGGCACATCGATATCGCCGAGGACGATTTTGGGCAGGCCGCTATGTTTGAACCCTTCAACTATGACAAAGTCCATTCCGTCCTTCTGAAGCTCTGCCAGGGCCGATTCAAGGCTGCCCTTCATTGTAACCTTGAGCTGGTTCTCTCCAAGGCCTATGACCTCCTCGGCTCCGGCATCAAAATGGCGCTGTGTATCGCCATGATCCACCGGATGGCCAGCCATGTTTTTTATTGTGCCCACACGGCCGTATTTGACGAGCGATTTTATCAAAGCGGTTACAAGCGTTGTCTTGCCAGTCTTCTTTGTTCCGACTACCGCTATTACCTTCACTGAATCAGCTCTATTATAAACCTGGCAAAGCCCTCAAGGTCTGAGATACGTGCGTTCTCGTTAGTGGCATGGATATTGCTCTCCAGCTGCCGACCGACTCCATAGACGCATGTGGGAATATTTGTCTTATCAGTAGCATATGCCTGATCAAGGCTTCCCTGTGCCCCCGATAGATTAGGCAGAAATCCAATCCCCCTCTGGACTGCCTCCCTGACTTCCCTTACCCAGTGGTGATCAGGGTTTACACTCATTGGAGGGTACCCTGGGAAGAATTTCAAATTCAGATCAATGCCCTCGATCTTCACCGCCTTCTCGATCTCTGCCATTGCCACCTCCATCTCCTCTTCAGGTATCACCCTTCTATCGCCGCGGATAGTGCACCTGTCAGGGACTATATTTTCCTTGATTCCACCTTTGATGACGGTAATATTCAAAATAGGCATGAGGTTCTTTATACCCAAAGAGGCCAGGGCTGAGCTCGCAGGCAACAACGATCGTCCGGACTCTACCTTCTTCTTTAGTGTCATGAGGGATTCCATAACAGGAAGGGCCTTCTCGACAGCGTTTATGCCGAGGAAGCTTGAACCGCTATGGGCAGATTTTCCGTGAACCTCGATCTCCCAGTTTATTACGCCGTTGCTTCCTATGACGACATCATCGGAGAAGCCGTCCATGCATAGCATGTAATTTCCCTTTATGAGTCCGATATCGGTGAAATAGCACAAGCCTGAGTAGCCGCCGACCTCCTCATCCGTAGTCAAGAGAATGCTTAAATTATACTTTGGCAACTTATCTTTGAGCAAAGCCTGAAGCGCTGCCATAAGTGCGGCCACTGCTCCCTTAGAATCTGAAACTCCGCGGCCGTAAACCCTCCCGTTCTTTTTCACAAGCTCAAAGGGGTCCGTTGCCCAATCGCCTTCAGTAGGAACAACATCCAGATGTGTGTAAATTACTAAGGTCTCAATAGCACCCACATCCAGATTAGCCATCAGGTTTATTCTCTCTCCTGTGAGCCTCCTGTCTTCGCATTTGGCCTGGAAGATCTCCTGGGGCATCTCTATTCTGTCGGTCGTAAATCCCATGCTGTCGAAGATTGGTATCAGATAATCCACGATCTCAGGATAGAGGTTTCCAGGAGGAGCTACTGTTCTAAAACCCACGAGATCTTTGAGCACATTCAAAAGATAATCCATGTCCGGCCGGAGGCATTCGTTAGGCATCATATCTCACTACTTTTAATGAGTCTGATCGGCTATTAAATGCTTCTCTAATATGTCACTTTGCGGGATAATCATAGGTTATATCAGATGCACCTATGCCAAGAGGATGTCTGTCCACTCCCGAGCCTCCAGGGACGTAGACCACATGTCCCAGATCGCTGTAATAGTTGCCAACGATTCCATTATCCCAATTGTTCTTGAGGCCGAGATCATAGGCGTTATAGATGTTGTCTATGAGATAGTTGCCGAATATACTGTTCCAGCCCGCAGAGGATGATAGGTATATTCCATAGGTATTTTTCATAGCCGTATTGTCAGTAATAGTATTGTTGCTGCTGTGGTATGCCAGATGAATACCCTTATCGTTCAGAGATAAGTTGTTTCCCTCAATGATATTATCATTGCTGTCGTAGGCAAGATAAATGCCTCTTTCATTATCTCTAGCTAGATTGTTGTGAACTACATTGTCCTTAGAGCTATCCAGAGATATGCCCCCATGTACGTTACTGCTTGCAGAATTGTGGAGAATAAAGTTGCCGTTGCTTGACTCCTCAAGGGATATTCCATACCAGTCGCTCTTGCTGATGTTATTATCTTTTATTGTATTGTTGCTGCTGGAGCGAAGCGAGATGGAGCTGTCGCCATTCTGTATTAGATCATTCTCCGAGATCTGATTCCAATTGGACCGGAGGAGAAAGATGCCGCAATCTTTGCTTTCTCCAATGTTGTTATCTTTGATGTAATTTTTGGCGATGATATCATGTTCTGAACTTGAGAGGGAGATGCCGTTTGTATTATTGCTGACTGCATTGGAAGAGATTGTGCAGTTTTTTGCGCCATCAAGGCGTATGCCATCGGTACAATAACTTATATTATTTTTATTAATAATATCATTATCGGACTCAACTGAGATGCCCGTCCTGCGAGTGGATCGGATATCAAAGCCGGATACAACTACCCCATCCGCCCTAATGTTCATTGCATTGCCGATAGCGCCTGAATCCAAAAGAGGCATATCCTTCCCATTGAGCACTACCTGCTTAGTTATATTCAGGCTCTCGCGATAGACTCCGCCCTGGACCTCGATGATATCCCCTGTTTGCGCATTATTTAGAGCTGTCTGAATGCTCTCCCCTGGCGGCACCTTGAAAATACTGGCGTCTGCCGTTGATGTCATCATTAAAATGACAGCAAATGCTAGACAGCATACTCCTCTCTTCATTGCAACTCCCATTTATTGAGATTACTTCTCACGTTAAAAAGTTATGGTTAAAGCATCAGTTTTGTGTATTCCCTAGCGTTTCGCTGGCTATAAGGAAACCTATTGCCCTTTCGGCCAGGGGATACCTTTGTATAAGTGCTTTAAACCTCTTGCCATGATTCGGCTGGAGCAGATGGGCGAGTTCATGAACTATAACATAATCCTCCACCCACTGGGGCATATTAGCCAACCTTTGACTTATTCTGATTGTCTTCTCATAGAAGTTGCAGGATCCGCGCCGCCTCTCCTGTCGCAAGGAATAGCTTATGCTATCCCAAGTTAGCTCTCCTCCGAAGTACTTCTTATTCAGATAGTTTGCCCTGGCTTTGAGGCTTGCATCATCACGCATCGCGGCCCTTTTCTCAAGCTTTGCCTGGAGTTTAATAATATGGTCAGCAAGCGCTGCGTCGGAGATCTTCGAAGGGGCCAGAACCTCCATCGCTCCATCGACCATCCTGGCCTGGATTGTCTTCCTGCGCCGATGCGATCTCTTGATTATGATCTCCATATAACCAACTTGTCAATGCATATTATGTTAATAAGCTTGTTTCGGAAGTCTGATAAGGAATTATATTTCATTGCATCCTTTCGTATTACCGATTCTTATCCAAGCTATTTGGGATGCCTTTTATGAAGCTTTCTTAAATATCATTATGTATGATGAATGATAACTGATATAGAAACAGCCGAGAAGCTATCACGCGTCTTCGGAGGGATCTGTTTAATCAGCAATGACAAGCGATCAACCACACTATTGTATAAATAGCGATCTGCTGCTGATTCCCTGCAGATTATTTTGAATGCTCGCTTCCTAAGCCTTCCAACATTACTGGTTCGTCTAGCCGAGATCAAAGCTATATCAGAAAATTGGCAAGGATGAATTTATATTCTAATAAGCCTAAAGATTCAATTTCAATTTAGGAGGTAATATAATGTACGAGTCATACGACGAGCTGCCCAAACTGAGGCTTCCATTTGGCCAGGAGGTATTCCTCAGTGACTCTACGCTTAGAGATGGTGCCCAAATGCCCGGCGTAGTCATAAAGGTAAAGGACAGGCTGAAGATATTCGAGTACTTACATAGAATAGGTATCGAGAAGCTGGAGCTGTTCCTCTTTACAAAAAGTGATAAGGAGGCCGCCAGGGCGATGCTTGATCAGGATTTCCTTTGCCCTGAGGTGACAGGCTGGGCCAGAGCCAATCCAAAGGATATCGACCTTGTCCTTGCCATGGACGGCATAGAGGAGACAGGGATACTGATATCCATCTCCGATGTTCAGATACGTACCAAGCTTGGCCTAAAAACACGTGAGGAGGCAGAGGAGAAGTTCCTTACTGCTCTCCAATATGCTGTAGATCACGGTCTGAAGACCCGCGCTCACCTCGAAGATATAACCAGGGCAGATTTGAACGGGTTTGTCTATCCGCTTGTGAAAAAGCTGATAGATATCGATCCTGACTGCATAATGCGCATCTGCGATACACTTGGCTTTGGACTTCCCTTTGATGGTATTGGCAATCCCTATGGAATACCTGAGATGGTCAGAAATATGCTGTCCTTAGGCGTGAAGAATATCGAGACGCATACACACGACGACTTTGGGATGGCCACAGCCAACTCCCTTGCAGGCTATTGGCATGGAGCCAACTGGTCCAACATGACTTTCCTTGGAATGGGTGAGCGGGCAGGAAACTCGGAACTTGAGAAGGCTCTTATCTTCCTGGTTCAAAGGGTTGAGGGGTTCCAGAAGTACGACCTGTCCTGCTTATTCGAGTTTGCAGAGTATATGGAGGAGCATATCGGAATAAGGGTCCCCAGAAACAAGGCGGTCGTCGGCAGGAACGTCTTTGCCCACGAGAGCGGCATACATACGGCTGGAGTGATCAAGAATCCCTTTATCTACGAGCCATATCCGCCGGAGCTCGTAGGAGGCAGACGCAAGATAATGATCGGCAACACCTCAGGCACAGAGGTTGTTCGGTTTAAGGTAGAGGAGGCGCTCAAGGAACTTATGCATATAGACGCAGGTCTCAGCAAGGAAGACTGGCGGATAAGAGCCATTCATTCTGAGATCAGGCAGCAATACGACGAGGAGACGAGGAACTCATGCATCTCCGATGAAGAGCTCAGGGCATATGTTGAGAAGTACTTCCTCTTCAAGTCCATTCTTGAGAATGAGTCGCATAGACATGATGCAAACGGTATAAAGGAGGAATCGCCGAGAAACAATGCTTCCGATGCAAAACAAACATATTCCTGATCCTTTCTTTTTAGAACATTTCAATTTATTATTATGAATAAAGCGTCAAAAAATATTTACATCTCAGCTACACGGCAACCAGTCCACACTTACTTCGCCCGGGCTGCTATCCGACCATAGCTGAATAAACTTCTCGATTGAGAAAACGCCTGTCAAGTCCTCGATGCTTCTGCCAAGGATGGCATGATGACCTTTGATGTCCGGACTCGGATCGACGGATTGCCAAGCTATATGTGCCTTGCCTATGACATTGGAATTTATGCCTGCTTCAAGAGAGCTGCCGTTGCACGGATCTGAAGAAGAGCCTGTCCTTACTTCAGTGTCGCTCTCAAGCTTCTCCGTATCGGTATAATCCTCAGTCATAGTTGCGCCTGTATCGTAGTTCATAACTGTCAGCGTATCCCTAATTGGACTTTGATTGTTCATCGCCATGTAAAAGCCGAGCGGCATATCTGCCGATGCGGTGAATATAAAGATTAATGCTATAAACGCTAGATAAAGAAGTGCTTTCCTCACTCTCCCGTCACCTCTATCATCGGTGATTGTCGTACTCCTTCTTGAAGCTATCGGCTGAACGAAATTGTCTGATATCGCGCCATATTAAGATTATTGGATTTTACGGTGATGTATCTTACGTTTTATAAGCCTGCATCAATTAAATATTTAAATTCAGGCCCCGGTATATCAATTAGCATTGCTCTTTTAATAAACTTATATTATACTAATTAAATTATCAATTACTTCATATCTCAAGTTTTTTGGTAGAAGTCGTCGCCAGGTACTAGATCACTTGCTTCTGCGATTATCTGCCATTCGTTCTATCAGCCTTTCGCCAATTACATCTATCGACAGATGCATATACTTGGGCATGGAAAACCAAAATGATAATTAAGGTAAACTAAATCAAAGGTGAATAGCCGTAATGAAGATAAACTAAGATGAATAAGAAGGGTAATCGAAGCTATGGAGCTAGGAGAAACAGGCAATCTATATTTGATGCTGATGTATGTGTATTTGAGGGCGTATCAAGAGGCAATACAGGATTTTGAAAACGCTCTAAAGGATACAGGCTACGCAGACATGGCGATTATGTCTGTCAAGCAAAAACATAGAGAGAATATAGATAAAATCGCCAGAGAGCTTAAGCCCTAACTCTCCGGGGGATTCTCCTTCCAATAAGAGATTATTCTGCATGTATCAGATGTGCCCTTGGTTTGAAATATATGGTCAATCTTCTGACTAATGCCCAATAAATTCAAGTTTTGAAATACATTCTTTGTGTCTTTATGCCTTTGTGGTGAGCTTTCAATGAATATCAACCACAAAGACACGAAGGCACAAAGAACGCTTAGAGAATTTTGGGATTAAGACATGTTAGGTATTAGGCGAAAGGCCGAAAGAAAAACTATACTTTAACCTCGAAATGTACCTCCTTTGTATCCAATATCGAGCCGTTATCAAGCATAACCGTCGCATTTATCAAATAGGTTCCCGGCGCTAGTCCCTTTTTAGAAGCAGTCGATACCATAAAAAGCCTTGACGCACCTGGAATTATATTCGAACTTATTGGTACTGATGCATTGGCAATGGCTTTGCCTTTGATATCCTTGAGTACAGCATCGGCAATGGCTTTATAATGGCAGTTGCCTGTGTTCCTCAATATCAGAGAGATATTTTGCTGCACTACAGAGACAGGTTCTTCGAGCCTTAGATCTTCTATCCTGCCAGCCTTTTTAAGACCGGGGCCTGAAATTGTGAGCCTGACGGGAACCTCCACAGCTACAATTATGCCCACGGTCCTATTGCCTATCGGAAGGCTGTGAATATTGATAAGGGCATACCTGCCACCCGGGTGAGAATTGAAGGGAATTTTACCTTCTATAGTAACCTTCTGAGACTCACCTGGTTCCAAATGAAAGCTTGCGGGAGTTGCTTTCAGGAAAGCGCGGGCCGAATAGGGGCTTAAATCTTCAGCATCCTTAAGTTCTATGTTTTCCCCATCAATGGTTTGATTCATCCCCAGGATATCAACTGTTAGATCCATTGGCGGACTAGCACTATCTGAGCTTATGGTCATCTCATGAGCGAATGTCTCTCCCGGATCAACCATCCTTTCAATGATCGCTCCAGAGACTCCAAGCCCAGCTGATGCCAGTGGTGATATGAGAAAAAGAAAAATCAGAGCGTATGCAATTTTTGATTTAATTCTCATATCACTCCAACATCCCTGTGAAGGTCACGACAGTTGAGTAATCGAGCGAAGTGCCGTTTTCCTCGATGATATCATCGAATGAGCCCTGCTGCTGGAATGTGATTGGAAAATGCTGGTTTGCCTTATGAACGGTTTTTCTCAGGAAATAGTTGTTTGTTGTCGTAGAAGGCTTGAAAGGAGTTACATTTGTGGTAGATATTTGGATGTTATTTGCGAGTGTATAGTTAGTGCCGCTTGGTCCTACAGCCTTCATATTAGCTCCATTTGGAGCCTTGGCCCCTACCTTCCAATCGGCGTTCGCGTTGACTATGAGATCCTTTGTAATGGTATTCAAAATGCTTGGGTTTATGCTCCACGCAGCCGACATATCGGGAGGAGTGATGCTGATATAAGGGCTTACCTCTGCTGTGATAGTTGTGTCCTTTATGGAGTCACATAAGACTATGCCGCACAGTATTGCCATAGCAGTAACGAAAGCAACTGCTAAGCTTAGTAGCATTTGTTTTTTCATAGCTCTATCTCCTCTTATATATTACAATCTTCAACCGATATCATAAGGCTAAAATATACTTATCAGCATTCAATGCTTCAGTAATCCTAGCCTGATATATTTTACATTCTGACCAATCTACAATTATTTATGATAAAGCTTAATGAAAGACTATTTCTAATCTAAATCAGAAGCCAGAATTCTAAATGCGAATATTAACATGCCTGATTTCGAATTTGATTTTACGGCATCAAAGATAAGTATTAATTGGAGAGCCTTTAGTGCCTCGATCAAGCTTATCTACCGGGTATCAGACATTTTTCGCACTCCCCGATCAAATCTCTTCGGCCTGCCATGATCAGACCCTCTCTAATGAGCCCATAGTTCTTCGGATCACGGTAATGCAATATGGCTCGCTGTATCCTTTTCTCCTTTCCCTTGGGAATGTGAACAGGCTTCATAGTGAATGGGTCAAGGCCGGTATAGTACATGACTGTTGAGACCGTCATTGGCGTCGGTGTGAAGTCCTGAACCTGCTCTGTGTACATATGATGGTCTCGAATGTATTCGGCAAGCTCAATCATATCCTCTATATAGCATCCTGGATGCCCTGACATCAGATAAGGCAAAAGGTACTGCCTCTTTCCCAAACTCTTGGAAGCTGCCTCAAACCTTTCGCGAAATGCCTCCAGAACTTGAACTGGCGGCTTATGCATACAGTCCGTTACCCGGCGGGAGATATGTTCAGGCGCTATCTTCAGGTGTCCTGAGACATGATGCTCGCAAAGATCATGTAAGTAAACAGAAGAGTCGGCAAGAACGAGATCGTGTCTTATCCCGGAGCCTACGAAGACCTTCTTCACATCCGGCAGGGCTCTCAGCCTTCGAAGCATCTCAACAAGTTGGCTGTGATCCGTATTTAGGCTCGGACATTCTGCTGAACACAGCTTGTCTTTGCAAGTCCCTCGTTTCCAGTTGGAGCAGCCGAGGCCGTACATGTTTGCTGTTGGGCCGCCGATGTCCTGTATAATCCCTTTGAATCCCTTCATCTGCGTAAGCCCTTTCGCCTCACGAATTATCGACTCAATGCTGCGGCTCTGGACGATCCTTCCCTGGTGGTGGGTCAGTGAACAAAAAGAGCAAGAACCGAAGCAGCCTCGATGGCTTGTTATGGAGAACTTTACAGGCTCAAGGGCGGGAACGGGCTTGCCGTATGAGGGATGTGCCTCACGAGAGTAAGGCAGCTCATAAATATGATCCAGCTCCTCAGTACTCAAGGGCATAGCAGGCTTGTTCTGGATTATCACAGTTTTTGGATGAGGCTGGACGACAGTCCTGCCCTGGATTGGATCCTGCTCTTGATAGTGCATCCGGAATGCCTCAGCGTAAGCCCTTTTGTTTGATGAGACTTCTGTGAAGCTGGGGATGACGATGCAATTATCCTTAGAAGCATCCTTCCAGATGCGCACCTCCTCTTTGACAACAGTCCCCGGTATTTCTCTGATAGTCCTGATATCCTCTCCTTTATCCAAGCGAGCAGCCACATCCAGTAGAGGCCGCTCGCCCATGCCGTAGACGATCATGTCAGCGGGTGCGTCAGCCAGAATGGACTGGCGAACGGAATCAGACCAGTAATCATAATGTGCGAACCTCCTCAGGCTGGCCTCGATTCCCCCGAGAATTAACGGAAATTTAGGAAACAGAGCATGAACTTTATTGGCATAGACTATTGTAGCCCTGTCCGGGCGGTGCCGAATGCCGCCTGGCGAATAGACATCATCGCTCCTTCGCTTCAGGCTCGGAGTATAGTTGTTCACCATCGAATCCACGTTGCCTGAAGATATGCCGAAGAAGAGCCTTGGAGTGCCCAGAATTCTCAGGGATTCGCCGTCCTTCCAATCAGGCTGTGCAATGATCCCTACAGTATAGCCCGCATCCCACAGGACACGGCATATCAGCGCTGTGCCGAAGGAGGGATGATCGACATAGGCATCTCCGCTCACAAGTATTATGTCGAACTGATCAATTCCGAGTTTCTCTGCCTCCTGCATAGACATGGGCAGGTATTTGGGCTGCTTTTTCATGGCTATAAGGTTCTATTGTCATTTTACTACTAATAGTCAACTACTTTGCCCCGAAGGACGGAGCTTGCGACTGAGTATCCCGAAGGAAACTCGCCACGATGGGCATATTGACTGATACCCTTGCAGCAATGTTTCGGGCTGCTACTGTGTCGGCAGGACCAGAGAAGCCGCAGCAGACACATTTGAAATCGTCTCGTGTAGGTCGGTTGGATCTAGAAATACGATGACAGATAGGGCATTCTTGAAGATCCTCAAGGGCAATCAAGGAAGAGGTGTCTATTGCCTTCATGACAAGCTTCTTGGAGATGCAGTGGTTGGGTATCTCGCTTGAATCTAGCTTCGTGACCAGAAAGCTTCTTCAGATGCTTTTTGGCACTCTTTGTACCGCAACTCTGAAGATCTGCTTTGAGGTTAGCCATTTTGGTTCTGACTCTTTCAATCTTCTCACCAGAAAACTCTTCGCCAGTCGAGTCAACAGCGATATTCTTGATTCCGAGATCGACACCGAGAACATTCTCGGGCCGAATCGTCTTGGACTCAGGAATATCCACTACAACACAAAGATAGAAAGATCCTTTGAGGAAAAGCAAATCGGCTTGACCCCTGATTCTGTCCATTCTAGGAGCATGATAATCACAAATCAGAACTGGGAGCTTGATTCTTCCTCGGAGAGTCAGAATAGAAACTCTATCAAGACCTTTCCAAGTCTTGATATGGGCTTTGTGAGAGGAGATATTTCTACAGCTAAAAATAAACGAGGAACCATCAGCAAAAGCATAGAGTATGAGCCAAGACGAAAGATTTTGGTTTGGATAGAAGCGTCAAATGATGATCCCATACAAATGTCAAGAAACGTTGGCTCCTATTAGCTAGAGATAAATACAAGAGCCTCAAATGTCGGAAGCATGAGTTCACTACCTCTGGCCTCTTGGATGACAAGGTTCTGGGCATGGCTTATAGATGTGCTTCTGATCGGCGTGCTCTGGGGGATGATCAGAGGAGCAATCGGGGCTCCAATGGATATCGGATATATACACTACGGCATCTATGGATTCAACCTCAATCTGGAAGCTCAGGAGCTTATATTATTCATCTATTGGGCTGCCCTTGAGGGATACAGAGGCCAATCCATCGGAAAGATGGCGATGAATCTCGCTGTAGTAGGCTCAAAGGGGGAGAGGATAAGTTTCAGGGATTCGGCAATTGAAAGCTTTGGCAAGGCATTCCTTCTGCCCATAGACTGCTTAATAGGATGGCTCGCGTTTCGCGGCTCCGGGCAGCGCCTATTCAATAGGATCTCGAACACAGTTATAATAAGGACCGATTTGGAATGCGAAAAATGCGAAGCCTAAGGCCTATATTTTTCAAGCGGGCTTATCGGCTCTGAAAGGTTAGCTGTGAATAGCCCGGTGTCTTCTCCACTGTCTTGAAATAGCTTCCCATTATGCATAGGCACTCTTCCGGGCCGAACTGGTCGAAAAGGTCGCACGGAGTACCGCGATAGCACGGCAGGTGATGGATGGTGCAAGTGGCTGTTTGATCTTGATAGGTAAGATGAGGGCATCTTTTACCCTTCGGCTTGAAGATCATTCGGGCTGAGAGATCGTCAGGCCTGATCGATTCAGGGTCTATGATATAGATATCCAGGTTTATGCAGCAGCGGCCGCATCTAAGGCATTTCATCTCGACTGATGAAGTATAATCTATTGAACAATATAGTTATTGGCTGTGTGTGTCCTTCAGGCTAGCCTTGCTTCTTCCAAAATCCATCAATGGATATTATGCCAATGAATATCGATTTTTGGTCCAAGTATATCGAAAACTAGGTAAAAAATAGGTAAAAATTTCAAAAAAATAGAGGTGTAAGGAAATATAGACGCCCATCTACTCAGCAATTAATTGTATGCCATATTTTATATTAATAATTTTATTAAAACCCATTTCTCGTTTTATCCTTTCCCTGCCCTCTCTTGCTTTTCTACCCTGAAATCTCTGTTCCAATCTGCTGCTGTGTTGTAGGCAATACCCAGCTTTTTGGCCGTATTCGACAAAGTGATGCCTTCGACCCTCAATTCAATGAATTTATCTTTTGTTTCTTTTGGATAGGTCATTTATCCTCACATTGAATATCTTTTTGTATGCGACTTCCTCTCTTGCGCCTAGAAAGGCAGAACTCATTTAGGCTTGAACTCAATTAATGCCTTCTTACGTATCTGCAGTTCGTTCAACTTTACAGGATACTTGGTAAGGCAACTGGCCCTATTATGAAAGCCTTCAGATTAACGCTCAATTAATATGGTTCTGGCCTATAAAAGGGTCACCGATGGAGCGAAAGTAATAAAAAAACCGGCATCCGTTCATTTTAATCCGGGAAGATTGGCATTCATCCATCTCCAGACGTAGCTGGTCTTCCACCTGCTCTAGACAACTATTGCGCCTTAACATTAAATTTTTATCTTAAGGTAATGCCTGTAAAACTTCTCTCTGGCTTTAGTTTTAGTGAACTGCCATCTGACCGTTGCTTTGATCTTATTACGATCCTGTTCCCAGGCGCCCGCTTCTTTAGCGAGTGTGTTGATATCACCAATCCGTCGGTTTAGGCATTGTCTTGACAAAGCCGAGAACTCAATCTCAGCCATGTTAAGCCAACTGCCTTTTTTTGGAGTAAAATGGAACTCAAACTTTCTGGCAAGTTCGAAAGCCTCCTCAGGTGAGAAGGCTTCATAAAATGAACCTGAAGAGTGAGTGTTAAGGTTATCCTGGACAACTTTAAGGTGTTCTGCATCAGGATATTGCCGAGCAAGTTCTTTCATGAAATCCGCATAATCTGCCTTTGTCCGATGCGCTTTAACACGGATCATACTCCAGTCCGCATGCGGATCAAAGGCTATGAAGACTCAACAGGTACCATTACGGCGATATTCGTAATCGACTTTTCGCGGCCTTCCTGGTTTAGGAGGTACTGGAACTAAAACATTGTCTATCAGTTGACATGGCATCTCATCCATGCAGATTAAAGGATGTTTAGGATCATAGGGTTGCTCGTATTGGTCCAACACATCTTCCATATGCATGATGTAATCGCTTGTTATCTTGCCAATACACCATCGAACTTTCTGCCATGGCTTGGTTTCGCTTTTTTTAAAATTCTGTGGACGCTCATGGCTGAGATTGATTCTATCGTTCCCAACTCTACGGTCTTATCAGCCAGAAGTTGCATGGTCCAGCTAGATCTGCCTTCTGGAGGCTCGGAGCAGGCGAGGAGGGTCACCTGAGCCTCAACCCTCCCGTCTATCTTTGGCGGCGCTCCACTGCGAGGCTTTTCATTTATCGCAGAATCCAGACCTTCCTGGCAATACCTTTTCCTTATCTGGTTTACAGTAGGTCTCGATATTTTTAAGATCTCTACGATCTCTTTATTGGAGTACCCTTCGTCTGCCATGAGTAATACTCTGGCATGGACAAGGCTTCTTGCAGACGCCTTTCCACGACGAATGAATTGGTTCAAATACTCTCGATCTTCTTCCGTTAAATTTACGACGAATATGGTTTTTCTCGACATGACTATTAAGAATAGAGGCTCGCATAGGATAAAAAACTTTTGTTATGGTGCGCTAGGTAATCGAAATAGTCACGTGATATTTTGGAAGAATACAAAACGTTAGCTTTATTCTATATTGCTTTGGTTTCACATTATTTAAGAAATATGATTAAAACTTCAAAGAGACTTGAATATACCAGCTATAGATGGCCACATGATAGGTGTCTCTCAGGAGCCGATGGCCGTTGTCTAGAATAGTCCCCGTTCCATATCGAGTCTCAGTGACTTCCTCCCCGCCCTAAAGGGTGGAGTATGCTTCGGGCCGCATGCCGATCGGTTTTCGGGAATCTAGAAATCGTCTAATTTTCGTTGTCCAGATCTGGTAGTCTAGCATAATCGAGTTGATTTGTCCCAATAGTTTCCCTCAAACAGTTTGATCTCAACTTTTGATGAGAATATAATCGAGATGCAACGATGAAACTATGCTCGATTGAATCTTCTCAGATCAATGTCAAGGTGTAAGTGGGCCGCTGTTATGGTTACTATGTTCATCAACTGTGCATAGGTCACTACCTACAATTTCTTCTGGGGCTAAAACTAGTGATCTTACTAGCGCCCTCAGTCGCCGGGCGGGCTGCCCCTAACCCCTCTCTGGGGGAAGGCTCTAGAAAACGATAGACGGTTAATAAAAATAAGGATTTCTTCGTAGAGAGAAGAGGGTATCTGGCCGTAATTATAAATAAACAAAGAACTATTAACCACATAACGAAAGATAAGAAGCAACGGAATTCGTTCCACTTAAATACTAGATTATAGCATATCACATTATCGTGGAGTGGATGATTCAAGGACTAGAAAAACTGGGCGAGATCAAGCCCGACGCCCTGAAAAAAGTTCTTAAGGACATAGAGGTAAATAAACCGGAGATATTTCGCTCTATAGTGCTCATCGCCTATGTAGATAGTAAAATCAGCCTCTCCAAGGCAGCTGAACTTCTAGGGCTGTCAAGAATGGAGCTACAAAGAGAGCTTCTTAAAGCAGGAATTCCCATCAGATCCCTTTCCGAGGATGATATTGCCGCAGAAGTCGAGATGCTGAGAAAATGCTGCTGATGGCAGATGCGAGGTGTGAGCAGTGAAGATAAAGGCGGTCTACGAGGGCAATGTCTTCAAGCCTTTCAAAAAGCCTGATCTACCCGAAAAGGCTGAGGTCAGTCTTACTGTAAAGGAGAGCTTCAGCCATCTTCTCGATGAACTCCAGTGCCTGGAGGCTAAAGAGGATATTGATGAAACTCTAAAAAGCATGAGGAGAAAGAAGTACTATGAATAGGGCCGTCCTGGACAGATCGGTCCTGATCAAGAGCATATTCGAGCCCCCTGAAGTCTCTTTCTGGCGAAATTTACGCCCGGGAGATGAAGATTCATCATAAACCACAAAACGCTATTTACCAGAATAAAGGAATAATATAAATACAGGCGTAACGAAAAATATATCTAATTACAATCCTTACAGCCTCGCCATGCGCAAAATCGCGGGCAATGCCGAAACTAAGCAGATGCTTGCACCTGAAAACGTGATTAAGGTAAGCCATATGGATGCAAAGAAACACATGCCTGCAACTAGTCGAATCCCTGTATCTAGAGCAGTTTGGGCTGAATTGACAATGCTGAAAAAGCCAGGGGAAACTTTTGATCATCTCTTAGAGGAAATGATCGAAAGAGAAAAGAAGAACAGATTCTTTGAGGATATGGATCGTATCGAGAAGAGAGGTAAGTTTGTGGCGATGAAATGGTAGACTATGATGTGGTCATAGATATAGACGCACAGGAGTTCCTTGATAGTCTACCAAAAAAGAGTCGAGACATCATAAAAGCCAAGCTGAAAATCCTTCTAACTGACCCTTTCCCTGGCAGGGGCGGCGACAAAGAATCACTTTATTCGCCAAAGCACAAAGCTGTATATCGATTGCACATTTCTCGCTCATATACCGCATTCTATCGTATTGAGGGGAGAACGGTAATGATTTTATGGCTTGGTACCATCGAAACTGCGCATAAGATATATGGGCGATTCGTGAGAGAGCATTAAGATTAAAGCAGTGCTAATCCCATACAATTCGTAATTGGGCCATTTTCCTATCAATTCCAGCGAATGTATTATGAGAACAATAGGAACGGATACAGAAGTTTAATTTATACCATCGTTACATAATAATTCTATATGACTGCGGATATTGATATTTTGAAAGAGGGGATTGAGTGCCTGATACGTACAGGCTATTACAAGAGCCGAGATGCTTTGCTGGAGGATGCTTTCAGGATCATGCTGGAAGTCAAACCATCTATCAAGCAGGAGATGGCGGTGGAACTCTACAAATCAGAGAAAGTATCCTTGAGCAGAGCAGCAGAGATTGCTGGAATATCTATAGAAGGATTCAAGAGCCTCCTGGAATCAAGAGGGATAAAGAGAATAGTACATGCTCCATCTCCGGAAAGATTGAGAAAAGAAGTTGACATTATTCTCAAAGATGGCCATCTACGGAATCAACTTAGCCTAAAATCGCAGATGGCTTGTAACGTAGCTAGACAAGTTTCAGGAGCCTACAAGACACTTCAGGAACAGGTTAACATAGAACAGACAGAATGGCAGCTCTTGGAGTTCAGTCCAACCTCTGCTACGTTCTCGTTTGAACGTGATTTCGGTTTCTCCCAAGACACCCTGAGCATAACTACTTTGGCGGGACCGGAAGAAGTATAAGCTCTTGAACTATCGCTATGCCGAGAGATACTTTGACGGTTCTTGGAGATTCCTTGCTTCTAAACTCTGGCTGGTCGAGAGACACGGTTCATGACCGCCGTTAATCACACCATATCTAAAAGGCTAATTGAGTTTGCCATAGAGAACCACGTTTCGGTAATAGGCATGGAAGATCTAACAGGCATCAGGAAGGAAACCGAATCTAAGATTGCTAAAGAGTTCCGATATGAACATTCTAGTTGGGCGTTCAGGCAGCTACAGGGATTCATTGAGTATAAAGCCAAAGAAGCAGGAATAGCCATATTGTACGTAAATCCAGAATATACTTCCCAAACCTGCCCAAGATGTAACCACATCAGCCGGAACAATCGTAGTGGATTATCCTTCCGATGCGGAAAATGTGGATACGGAACCCATGCCGACAGAGTTGCTGCTATGAATATAGAGCATCGAACACGAGACTTGAGGTATATCCTTGAGTCTCAGGGCGGTAATGTCAGCCCGCCAGACGCGACACGACTTTTTGCGTAGTTGCAAGCCATGTCCTTCAGGGCATGGTAGTTGACTACTCCCTTCCTCCTGAATGTCAAGGAGGATGGCATATACATATGAGATATGAGTGTGAGATTCGAGCTCTTTTGGAGAAGGCTGATCGAAGTCTGAGAGCATCGAGAAACCTGATTGAGTCTGGCGACTATGATTTCTTGATCTCTAGGGCCTATTATGCGATGTTTTATTGTGGCGAAGCGGTTCTGCTAACGAAATATATGAAGTTCTCAAAGAATTCTGCAGTCATCGCAACCTTTGGTCGGGAATTTGTAAAATCTGGCTTACTCTCTGAGGAGCTTTATGACTACGTTTTGAAGGGATTTAGAGAAAGACAGATAGGAGATTACGAGACTCGGAAGCTGCCGACGCTTGACGATGCAAAAGATATAAGCCGAAAAGCCAAAGCCTTCGTTGAGGCGATAAAAGTTTATCTGAATGAACTAGGGTATAATTTTAGCGAATAATCCGGTAGGGTGGCTGATAGAGTGTCCTCTAAGACTGACCTATTAAGCAACGAGGAGATCAGAAGACGCGGGATTGAAGCACTTGAGCACGCACTGGGACCAGTTGATACAATCAGGTTCCTGCAGAGCTTCTCATTAAGCAGAGGAGATTATTCGATGGAGAGGGCGAAGGTGCTTAATCTTGAGCGCGATGAGATTGTCAAGGGAATCGAGAAAAGAAGAGAGCTAAAGAAAACGTAAAGATTCATTGGCAGATCAAGAAGTGAATTGATGAGCTTGCAAACAGGGGATGAGATGGACGAAGCAGAGATAATGAAGATGATTCCCCACGTGTTCAGATCCTCCCAAAAGAAAGTATGGATCGATTATGATGAGGGTGCAGATGTGCTCTACATTAGCTTCGTGTATCCTCCCAACTCTGTAGAGTACTTAAAATTTTCCGAGGATAAGATAGCGGATACGGTCGAAGTTGATGAAGGCGTCCTGATCGACTATGGAGACCGGGGTCAGATGATCGGGATAGAAATTATCAATGCATCAAGTCTGATGAATACCAACCCACTTCATGAAAAATTGTGATAAAGATTCAGGAAAAGCTGAGGCTTGAAAGCAGCGCTAAAGATCATTTTCAATTCTTCAGGCATTATGCAATGTTACATTCTAGAAACAGCCGAACAAATGATCATAGCACAGAGGCACAGAGCGGATTTCGGGCGTTTTCGTCTCAGATCAAGGATAATGATTCGTTTTCTGACCTTAACCTTATAAATGATGATATTGCTAATATTAGCTGGAGTATGTTCAGGCTCGCCTGAAAAAGTATGAGGAGCTGTATTTGATTATGGCATCTGCAAATGATGAAATTGACGCTCTGGTGCGCTCGGAGATTTATAGGTCGAAGGATGAGATCATAACGGATGCCATGAGAGCGTTGTTATCGATGAGGCCGGGCCTCCGGATTGAGATAGCCATTGATCTTTACAAGAATAAGAAGGTCAGTCTTTGGAAGGCAGCTGAAATTGCGGGACTTTGCATGGAAGAGTTCAAGGATTTGCTCGCCTCCAGATCCATTAAAATCAAGGTAGGCGGATCTGAGGAAGAAAGCCTGTCCCGGCTAGCGAAATTAGGCCTATTATGTCAATGATAATTATCCATAACTTCTGATTCTGCGAGCACTCTCGCTTATGTCAATCGCATCGATATTTTAGTTCGATAACCCTATCTAACGCCTGGATGCCCTTATCGATATTGCCCCGATCTATCAATTTGTGACCAATTGCGTACCAACATTCAGCAGCCTCTTGCCCGGAAGCTGTTATAAAAAGCACCACTAGCATCAATATAAACGCTAATACCTTCATTACCACTCCCTCAGATTACCAGAGATAACGGATCAGAGTGACCTTCTCCCACGACTGAAGTCGCGGGCATCCGTCTTGCAGATTCCTTCCCTTTTGAGGGGATATCATCTCTGCTATCAGCTTGTCATCTCTGCATCGGGCCTGAGGCCCATAGACACGAGTTCGAGAGAACACGGTTCTCAGATCAATGGTGTCTATACGACGGAACTTGTGTTTCGAGTTTTGCACCAGAGACTTTCCCCAGGAAACCATTACCTGAAGTTCAATTAATAATAGTGTTCAGAGAATATATATGTTGCGAATGCGGAGCGAAAGTAATAGGTACGGCTGTATCCCGCCTTTGAAAAGGCGGGGATTAGCCCTGGTTTCGTCCTAAAGCTGGGGTTTTCCTAGCACCCTCTGTCGCCGGGCGGTCAGTCCCTAACCCCTCTAAGGGGGAAGGTTCTGGAAGCGCTGACTATAGGGTTGAAGGAGACAAGATGAATGGTTCGCATAAAAAGAATATTCATCGTAATTATTTTGGGAGGGGGTTTTCGCGAATAGAGGAGAGACAGAAAGGCAAAGCTTTGTAAATACAGCCTGTGAATAATATCACTCATGTTCGCCGAATATATTGCTGCAGCTTTAAGACGGGCCAAGTATGATGCTCTTGAGAACGGCTCTTTTATGGCAACTGTAGATAGCCTTCCCGGCGTGATAGCCACAGGCAAAACTATCGAAGAGTGCCGGGAGGACCTCATTGAGGTTATCGAGGAGTGGATCACCATAAGACTTCAAAGAGGCTTGAATATACCAGCTATAGATGGCCACATGATAGGTGTCTCTCAGGAGCCGATGGCCGTTGTCTAGAATAGTCCCCGTTCCATATCGAGTCTTGATCAATAAGCTAAAGAATTTGGGGCTTGATGGCCCGCATCAAGGCCGCAAACATCCTTACATGGCTAAGGGAGACATCGTTATTGTCCTGCCAAATCCCCATCATGGCGAGGATGTGGATGTGAAGCTTATCAAAGTGATTCTCAGAGTTGCTGGAATCTCCCGTGAGGAGTGGCTTTCCGCTTGAATGAGCCTGGTGACTGAAAGGAGGGCAAAGAGTGAAAACTAAAATCGTAATCAGTGGACCAAAAGTTCATGATGTCGGCTATAGGCCATTTCTTATAGCAATGGCAGATGAGTTCGAGCTTGATGGGATCGGAGTGCGAAATATCGAGGTAGAGGGTAAACAGGCTGTCCAGATTAAGGCGGAGGGAGAGGATGTTCGAGAGTTTGAGGAGGCGGTTAAGACAAGACGACCGGAAGAAGCTGTTGTTTTGGGTGTGAGAAACGAACCTTTTGATGGACGTGTACCCCCTATTGAGAGAACGGCAATCACAAATATGAACGTGCAGTTGGCCAAAGGCATCAAACGCCTGGATGAGCTAACGATTAATGCTGACGCGATAAAAGTGAACACTGAGGCAATAAAAGCGAATAGTGACCTTCTCCCACGAAGTCGCGGGCATCCGTCTTGCAGATTCCTTCCCTTTTGAGGGGAGATCATCTCTGCTGTCAGCTTGCCATCTCTGCATAGGGCCTTAGGCCCATAGACACGAGTTCGAGAGAACACGGTTCTCAGATCAATGGTGTCTATACGACGGAACTTGTGTTTCGAGTTTTGCACCAGAGACTTTCCCCTGGAAACCATTACCCGAAGTTCAGTTAATAATAGTGTTCAGAGAATATATATGTTGCGAATGCGAAGCGAAAGTAATAGGTACGGGCTGTATCCCGCCTTTGAAAAGGCGGGGATTAGCCCTGGTTTCGTCCTAAAATTATAACAGGCTAAAAGGATGCAGGTCATACATTCTATCTGGGATACAGAAGGATTCTATATCTGGGCGGAATCCTCCGAGCTCGCCCAAGTGTACTTGAACTCCTCAGAAAAGCGAGATGAGCCTAAATCCAAAAGAGAGTCGGATCACCACCCTTTTGCATTTCTGGATAATGAGCTAAACCGGCTTCCTGAAATCTTCGAGGGCATAAGTCTAAAGACCAGAATTATTACTCTGAGGCTTCCTTCGAATAAGAAAGGTCCATTGCCTTCTCCGTGGCTTCTCCTCGACAACCCCATCACCGATAAAGCTTCATCCATTAAGGAATGGACTGTGGATGCATTGGTCTTCGATCAGGGCAAAGCATTCGACCTTCTGATTGGTCTTCCGACCAGTCCGCCTTCAGGCTTGGCCTTCGCAGCCTCTTTACGCTTCTGGTCTGACCTGGCAATGTTCACTCTGGAGCTCATCTCCAGAGAGCAGTTTGTGCCTGCAGTGAGGGCTGATGCCGTCCGTTGGGAGGCAGTGATCAGCGATGAGGACTCAGAGCGGCTTGATTCATTGCTGGAGTCCATGCCGCCGAGCTGCCGGGGTTTCCAGATCGGCGACGGCAAGCCTCCCTCCTTGCAAGATCTGATCCTCAGCTTTATAAACTCCATGGTCGATTCATTTATCCGCAGTAACCTTCAGTCCATTTCGCTCTTGCATTCCCACCGTGGCCGCAAACCCAAGATTTTGCCTCTAGCCCAGCAGTTTCTCCAGGCCTTGTCCTCGGATAATGCTGAAAAAGCCGTTCTTAAGGCATCGGCTGAAGAGCTGAAGCCCTTCACCAATGAGATGCAGTCCTGGCTCTCCCAGATCCAGCCTCCTGCAGAGGATGTGCCCTTCCGTACGAGCTTCCGTCTTGAGCCGCCCGCGGATGGCAATGGCGATGAGACATGGATCGTCCGCTTCTTCCTACAGGCCCGAGATGACAGAAGTCTCCTAGTCCCTGCTGAAGAGGTCTGGAGGACGAGGTCGCAGGCCCTCACCTTCCTCAAAAGAAGACTCAAAAACCCTCAGGAGCAGCTTTTATCAGACTTAGGCAAGGCAACCCGGATCTTTCCCCAACTTGAGAAAAGCCTCCAGATGGCTCGACCGATCAGTCTGGAACTGGAGACCGAGGAGGCATATTCGTTTCTCCGGCAGTTTGCGCCGCTTCTGGAGCAAAATGGGTTCGGCGTTCTCTTGCCGACCTGGTGGGAGAAGCCGAGCGCCCGGTTGGGCATAAAGCTCAAGCTGAAGAGCCCGGGACCGGTCAGTACTTCCATCGGCCAGAGTCTGTTCGGCCTCAATGCTCTGATAGACTATGACTGGGAGCTGGCTCTGGGAGATGAAACCATCTCGGAGGCCGAGTTCATACAGCTGGCCCGCCTGAAGGTCCCACTGGTCCAACTGAGGGGTGAGTGGGTGGAGCTGCCGATCGAGGAGATCGAGAAGGCAATAGAGTTTTTCAAGAAGCACAAGGGGAAGGGGAAGGATATCACCCTTGGCGAGGCTCTTAAGCTCAGCCTGGTCGATGGAGGTGCCGGAAGTGCCATAAACGAGACAAATCTGGAAGGCAAAACAGGTCTTACCATCGTTGGAGTGGAGGCCGAAGGCTCGATTGATGACCTTCTGAAATCTTTATCTGGTCCAGGAAAGATGAAGCTTAAGCGGATCAAAACGCCTCAGGGATTCAACGGCAGCCTTCGTCCTTACCAGGCCAAAGGTGTATCATGGCTGGAGTACCTGAACAGCTTCGGGCTGGGTGCCTGCCTGGCCGATGATATGGGCCTTGGAAAGACCATCGAGCTGATCGCCCTGCTACTGCGTGAGCGAGAAAATGGTAAGGTTAAGGGAAAAAGCAGGGGTCCCACACTCTTGATCTGCCCGATGTCAGTAGCAGGCAACTGGCAGAGAGAGCTCGAGCATTTCTCACCATCTCTGAAGGTCATGCTGCATCATGGCATGGGCCGGCTTTCAGGAGATCAGTTCAAGGAAGAGGTTTCAAAGCATGGTGTGGTCATCACCACCTACTCCCTGGCCCAGAGAGACGAAGATATTCTATCGGCCATACAGTGGGAGCATATAGTCCTTGATGAGGCCCAGAACATCAAGAACCAATCAGCCAGACAGACAAAGGCCATAAAGAGGCTCAAGTCAGGCCCGAGGATTGCTCTAACCGGAACGCCGGTCGAGAACAGATTATCTGAGCTGTGGTCAATCATGGATTTCTTGAACCCTGATTACCTCGGATCGGCCAAATCATTCCGAAGGGATTTCGTCCTTCCAATAGAGAAATACAGGAGCAAAGAGCGATCAGATGTGCTCAAAAGAATGATTCAGCCCTTTGTTCTCAGAAGGCTGAAGACCGATCCAAATATAATAAGCGACCTTCCTGAGAAGATGGAGATGAAGGTGAACTACAACCTCACGCCTGAGCAGGCATCATTATATGCGGCGGTGGTCGATGAGATGTTTGGAAAGATCGAGGTATCCGAGGGAATAGAGCGCAAAGGCCAGATCCTATCAGCTTTGACCAAATTGAAGGAAATCTGCGACCATCCGGCCCTCTTCCTTCAGGACGGAAGCACTCTTGCTGGCCGCTCCGGCAAGCTCATTCGGCTCGAGGAGATGCTCTACGAGGTGATGGCAGAGGGTGAGAAGGCCCTGATATTCACCCAGTTCGCAGGAATGGGGGCGATGCTTCGGCATCATCTTCAGGAGCAGCTTGGATCAGAGGTTCTATTCCTTCACGGAGGCACTCCCAAGAAGCAGAGGGATGCCATGATCCAGAGGTTCCAATCAGGTGGAGTTCCATTTTTCGTCCTCTCTCTGAAAGCCGGAGGTCTGGGGCTCAACCTGACTGCAGCAAACCACGTCTTCCACTTCGACAGGTGGTGGAACCCGGCTGTCGAGAACCAGGCAACCGACCGTGTCTTCAGAATAGGCCAGAAAAAGAACGTCTTCGTGCACAAGTTCGTCTGTTTGGGGACTTTGGAGGAGCAGATAGACAGGATGATCGAGGATAAGAAAGCTTTGGCTGAATCGGTGATAGGAACAGGCGAGGCCTGGCTCACAGAGATGTCCAACGATGCTCTGAGAGATCTTCTAACTCTGCGCCGAGAAACCATCAGAGATGGAGGCGACTAAGCATGCCTGGACGCTGGTACTGGGGCTATTACGATTATTCTCCTCTGATATCGGTTAAGGACGGCATAAAGGCGAAGAGCAAGAAAGGGGCCATCGGCGAGAAGTGGTGGTCAAAGCGATTTGTTAACGTATTGGAATCATTCGATATCGGTGCGAGGCTTACACGAGGGCGGTCTTATGCCAGAAAAGGTCAGGTCATATCCATCGATGTTCAGAAGGGAGTGGTTAGAGCAAAAGTTCAGGGCACCAGACCAGAGCCATACGATATTACGATAAAATTAGCTCCCATATCCGATGAGGACTGGGATGAAGTCATAGTGGCTATGGCTTCCAAGGCGGTGTTTGCTGCCAAACTGCTGTCGGGAGAGATGCCTCAGGATATTGAGGAGGCTTTCTCTCTGGCCAAAGTCTCCCTCTTTCCAGAGGAAGATGATTTAGAAACGGATTGCACCTGTCCAGATTGGTCTAATCCATGCAAGCATATAGCTGCCGTTTATTATCTTCTGGCTGAGCAGTTTGACCAGGACCCCTTTTTGATATTTAAGCTCAGGGGGAGGACAAAAGAGGAGATCATCGAGGCCTTGAGGAAGAGGCGCGCTTCTGGATCTGCAGAGGAGGTTCCGGAATCTTGCCGGGCATTTATCTTGAAGAACGAAGTCAAACCGCTGGAAGAGTCCATTGATACCTTCTGGCAGGGATGCTGCGGGCCCAGTTCATTTGAGGTGAATCCCAGAAGGCCGGAAGTGGAGGGTGCAGTTTTAAAGAGGCTTGGGTCCTCTCCATTCTCCATAGGAAAAGACAATATGGTATCATTGTTGTCAAATGCTTATGAAATAACAAGTCGTGCTGCAATCGAAAAGGCGGAAGGAAAATAGAGGTATAAGTTCTTCGGAATAAGTTCTATGACATTTCCGAAAGATTTAAGTAAGATGTCATAGAACTATACCATATGCATAAAACGGACGCTGGCGAAAGAGGAAAGACCCTGAAGAGAGATGCCCTGAAGCTTGAGAGAGAAGCCCAGGCTCTGGCCCGGGTGAAGCAGATGGAACCCGCCAGGAAGGTCCGACTGGAGGAGGCGGATCGGCTCAAGGCCGAAGCTGAGGCTCTGAAGGACCAGTCCAGAGTTGAGGACCTGCAGGTATGGCAGATGGAGAAGGAGAAGGCCTCAAAGCAGGGCTGCAAGACCTATGCCTACTGGATGGCCTCGTGGCGTGAGGGCTCCAAGGTGCGAAATATCCACCTAGGGAGCTGCAGGAAGATGGATGCGGAGGCCGCAAGGCTGAAGGCCCAAAAGATGAAAGCTGAGGCTTTGGGATTAGGACTTTTGGGGTGTAGGGGTAGAGAATCCCCTCCTTTTCCATGAAGGCCTACATGCCTTGTGGATTATGCCATCCAACTTGAGCACATAGGAGGCCAGGGCGGAGCTTTCCAAGTAAGGCCAATAGCAAAAGTTTGACTATGGCATCATCACCCTCAGCTCGCGGCACTTCGCCCTTCCAAGATCCGTCATCTGGTATGTCATACCGCCAGCAGTTGGATGCTTCTGTATGAAACCTTCCCGCGCCAGCAGTTCCAGGGATTTGCGCACCTTATCACCCTTCCCTGGAAACCTCCTTGCGAAAGCTTCTTTAGGCATGTGATCCGCCTTCCCAGAGAGAGCTTGGCAGGCCACCAATAAAACCGATTGATCGAACTCCCTCAGTACCATAGATGACAGTATATTCTATAATATTAAATACCTTTCGATTTGTCTTAATTTTGCTTCTTTTTCATTCGGGAATGTTCCGAAATCTTGATATATCTACAAAGCGGCTTTAGATTTATGCGATCAAAGGAGTCCAGGCTGAAGGCCCTAGAGAAGGCTAAAGCTGCCAGACTGAAAAAGAGCGAAGATACTGACGACGAGCTCTATACGCTGATTAATGAACACTCGGGAGAGAGCGCGTATGAACTTGCGAAGCTGGCGGGTTGGTCTCCAGGAAAGGTACATGCCTCAATTCAGCGCCTAGAGAGAGATGGCATGATTAAGAGTGAAAAGATCGTAGAAAGCGGCAGAGTTAAGCTTGTTGTTGAGCCAAAGAAGTGGTGGGAGTTCTTCACGAAAGAAGAGCTCGAAGAGTTCAAGCGGATGGAGATCTGAACGGGACATGAATTCGTTATCGATAGCTTGAACATGTTCTTTTATGCATTTTCAGTAATTGACTGCACAGGAAAAGAGATGTACAAGTAAATACACATACACTGATATATGTCAACGAAGACCATAACCATAACCGAAGAGGCCTACGTTAGGCTAAAAAGCCGAAAGGGTGCGAATCAGAGCTTTTCGGATGTTATTTTACAGAATTTTCCTGCCAAACGGAAGCTTTCGGAGATTCTGGCAGAGATCGGCAAAGATGATGAGCTAGCTGACAAAATAGAGGCGGCTTCAAGGGAAATGCGCCAGTCCAAAATGCAGAAGGTCGATCTTTGATGCTGGTGTTTGACACCTCCATCCTGATTGATGCGTTGCATAGAAAGGAAGCAGCTATTAGGAAGATTTTGGAGTTAGAAGATACAGGCGAAACGATTTGCACAACGCAAATTAATGTGCTGGAGTTATACAAAGGTGCCTATACCCCCCCGAAATCCGAGGAGGGGCGAGAAAAAGTGAAGAAGCTGCTGGATGGGTTCGTTATCTTGCCCATAAATGAAGACACCTATGAGATGTTCGGGGAACTATCTGCTGAACTCAGATTACGAGGAGATTCTATCGGAGACTTTGATGAACTGATAGCCTCTATCGCGTTGACAGAGAGAGCGACTATAGTCTCTAGAGATAATCACTTCAAGCGTATTCCGGGCTTGGATGTCCTCTTGTATTGAACGAATAGACCAAACCTTTTAACTCTTAATGCATCCTGAGTGTGAGATGCTACAAAATGAAGCAGAAAATCAAGATCACTGGCAGTAATGTTCATGACCTCTTATTCAGAGGATTCTTAGTGAGACTGGCCTTTGATGCAATGCTCGATAAGTTTTTTATCGAGCCGATCAGCCAAAAAGATACAGTAGATGGACAGCAAATACTAACCCTTCGGGTCGAAGATGATAGGGATCAAGTGACTTCCTCCCTTGCCCCTAAAGGGGCAGGGCTTCCTGTTTCATAGACTCAGTGCTCTGATATCTCCACAGGCTCTTCCCCTCAGTCCGAGGGTGCGAATGTTCACACTAGCATTGATATCCCTATCCATTTCTAGTCCACAGTTAGGACAGATATGGATTCTATCCGCTAGTGTTTTGGGAACCATTATGCCGCATTGGGAGCATTTTTGAGACGTATATCTAGCCTCCACCAGTTCAACTATCTTGCCAGCCTTTGCAGCTTTGCTTCCAGTGAACTGGATCAACTTGCCCCAAGCGTGATCTTGAATATGCTTTGCTAGACAGTGATTCTTGAGCATTTCTTTGATGTTCAAGTTCTCGAATACTATTAGGTCTGCTGAATCGACGAGCTTCCTAGATACTTGATGCAGGAACTCGTCTCTATGGTTTTGGATCTTCCTATGTAGCCTAGCAACCTTGATCTTGGCTTTTTGACGATTACTTGAGCCTTTCTTCTTCCTGGAGAGGTTTCTTTGGGCCGCAGCAATCAATGTTTCAGCTCTAACGTAGTATCGAGGATATTGGATAGTCTCTCCTGTTGAAGTTGTCACTTGGTTCTTCAATCCAACATCTACACCAATAGCCGTCTTTGGTTCTATCTGAGGCACATCTTTTATCTCAGATACCAGGATAGCATACCAGTGGCCTAGATTATCTTTCTTGATGGTACAGGTCTTAATCTTGCCTTCTACCTCTCGGTGTTTGAAGGTCCGGATAGAACCTATCTTGGAGAGGGTCAGTTTTGAGCCTTCAAGCTTGAATCCGGCCTGTGGATACGTGAAAGATTTGTACCAGCCATTGCCTTTGAACCTTGGGTATCCTGGTTCTTCTCCAGCTTTAATCCTTCGGAAGAACGCTTTGAAGGACTTGTCTAGCCTTCTCAGAACATCTTGAAGCACCTGGGAGAAAATACCTTTGAAATTGCCGTTCTTTTTTTCAACAGTCAGCATAGAAGCCTGATCCTCATATGTCCTGCTGATACCCTCAACCTCGTATGCGTTCTTCCTATCTGCCAAAGCTAAGTTATAGAGATGCCGACATGTTTCAAGATTCAGCTCTAACATAGTCTCTTGTTGCTTGTTTGGATAGAGCCTGAACTTGTAGGCGGTCTTCATACCTATTTACTGATGTGCTTCTGAGAAGATATAGCTAATGAGCGCAGCGTGAAAGTAATAGTCGATGGAAATGTGTACGGCATTCATCCCGCCCCCTAAAGGGAGCGGGTCTTCTGCCTGCTTTAATATAAATAGTAGTACCACATTACTAGTATAATTAACATTAATGTGGTACTACTAATGTGGGAGATGGGGAAGGATGGGGAGAAAACGCTATGCTCTATATCGTAAAAGCCTCCTATGTTGATCCTACATATACTTCAAAAATGTGCAATAGGTGCGGACACATCGGAGACAGGAATGGAAAATCATTCAAGTATTCTACTTGTGGGCACGTTGATCATGCTGACAGCAATGCGGGATGCAATATCGCAAAGTGTCCGTGCATAGATCGATCAACCAAAGAAAGAGATTTGGTTGAAGGGACCACTGATAGCCGCAAAGTTGCTCTGGCTTGAATCCAGCTAACAACAGAACTCCAGGAGCTTTCAGCTCTGAGAGTATGTCAGTTATTACTAATCCTAATTTTAATTTCAGGAATGTTTTTATAGATGTTTGGATTTTCACTATTGGGACATCGCCAGGAATCTATGGATTATTAGAGACAGCAAATGGATCTCAGCCTAGAGGATGACACCTAAGCCTGCGACTGAATTGAGAAAATGATAAGAGGAGCAGGCCGAAATAGCGGATGCTCTAAGCAGTTGGTTGGTTCGTTTATGCGGTATTTTGTTTTGGAAGGCTCCAAACGGATAAGATCAGGTGCAGTAAGTTTCCTGATCGTTAGTGATTGTTGATGTAAATTATCATTCGAATCGAATGTATAGGATCTCTTTGACTTGAACATCCAGTGACTACTCCCCCGACTGAAGTCGGGGGCATCTAGGCTTTCGCCACAGACTGTAGCCCCAGTCTGAGAATGTTTATGGCTGCGTTTTGATCTCTATCCAAAGATAGCCCACAGAATGGGCATCTATGGACTCTTTCGGACAGATCTTTCAAGATTACTTGCCCGCAGCCAGAGCACATTTGGGATGTATTAGAAGGATTCACCAGCTCAACACGTTTACCGGCCCATTCTGCCTTGTAAGACGTGGTAGTTATAAGTTTATTCCATGCAGCATCCTCTATATGCTTTGCAAGACAATGATTCTTGACCATGCCCTTGATATTCAAATTTTCAAGGGCTATAAGATCGTATGACTTCACAAGTTTCAGGGACAATTTTTGAGCGAAGTCACCCCTTTTGTTGGTGATTCTTTCATGAACGCGATGAACCACTTTCAAGGCTTTTGCTCTTTCAGAAGATCCTTTCTCAGCTTTGGATAGCCTCCTCTGAGCCTTTGCCAGAGCATTTTCTTCATGGGCAAAGAATCTTGGGTTGTCGATATGTTCCCCATTGGATAGAGTGATGAAGCTTTTCAGACCCACATCAATACCTATCGATAATCCTGTTTTTGGAAGAGGTTCATCCGGAACAACATCCACAACGAAGGATGCAAACCATTTCCCTGTAGGCATTCTCCGAATGTTAAGCCTCTGGATTTCTCCATCGAGGGCTCTATGCAGCTTGATTTTGATATCACCTACCTTGGAGAGCCAGAGTTTTCCAGGCTTCAGGGAAAAACCTGTCTGAGTATAAGTAAAGCTGTCGTACATGCCATATCCCTTGAACCTGGGATAGCCAGGATCTTCGCCTTCCATGACTCTTCGAAAGAACGCCTGATATGCCAGATCAACTCTCTTGACGACTTCCTGTAGAACCTGTGAGTGAACGCCTCTCAGTTCAGGCTTTTCCTCTTTCCATTGTGGCAAAAGCTTCTTGGTTTCGTAGTAAGAAACTGATTTGCCTTCCTGCTCATAGGTATTCTTTCTGACAGCGAGTGTTTCGTTATAGGTCCATCTGCAGTTATTGATTAACTATCAACCACATTGCATGAATGCATAAAGGAACAACGTCAGAACAGCTCCAAAACAATGTCACAAAGGCTCGCAATCACCGGCGGCGAAGGATTCGCCCTACAAAGGCTTCCAGTCTCGATGAATTTATAGCTTGAGAATACTGATTATAACTTGGTCATCATGATAGACGACGCCAAAGTCGAAAGGATATGTAAGGATGCTGTGGATCTGTTCTTATCCACCAAGCTCCGAAAGATGAAGCGGCGCGTGACTTTAGAAGAGGTTACCTCCTGGATAGGAGAGCATGTGGTCGAAGACAAAGATGCCACTCTGATAATCCGGGAGATGAGAGATAAACCGTATGACTATTAAAGTGACTACAGATACTTCAGTTCTCATAAAAGGTTTGGTCCCTCCAAGAAGGAGAGTCAAGGATCAGATTTTAACTGCGCAGCTAACCTTGCATCAGCGATCTAATGAAATCCTGAAAAAGGTGGAGCAAGGGGAATACTCAAATCACGTGCCCTTGTGGCACTCATAGAAGTTGCGTCTGTCGTATCCAGGCTCACTAATGAACCTAGAAGCGTTAGATTGGCGCTTTCTTATGTCAGCGAGAACTCAAGATTGTGCATTTGGAACCGCTCTAACAACTGACGTAATTAAAAATACTATAATTTCTTCTGGGGCTAAAACTGATGGTTTTGCTAGCGTGAACATCTAAGTGCAAACCGCAAAACGGTGGTGCAAGCCATCGCTCTAATCGATGATATACGAAAGCTGGCTCAAGAAGATAGAATTATAGTTTCGAGGCATGCTAATAAGAGGATAGTTGAGCGAGGATTTTCGGCCGACAATCTAGTAAACTTAATAATGAATGGCGATATAATAGAGGAATACCTAGACGATTTCCCATGCCCTTCGGTTCTACTATGTGGCTTCATACCCTGGGCCTGTCATGTCGTTGTAGGTATATGCAAAGATCAATTACGGGTAATAACGGTGTACCTACCAAATGATGATGAATGGATAGATAATAAGGTGAGAAAATGATACCTGGTACTTGCAGCTGCGGCAAGGGCAAACTTCACGAAGGAACTACTGATTTCACGGCCAAAATAGGTGATGATATTATCGTTATCCGGAGTGTTCCTGCCTATGTCTGTGATAGCTGCGATGAAGCATATTTCCCCATTGAGGTCTCCAGGAAAATCGATGAAGCTGTGAGAGAATTTCGTAAAAGAAAGGCATTTATCAGATCAACCGGCGCTATCGAGCTAAAATTGAATGCGTAGAGACGGTTTGATCCTAGAGTTATTCCTCTCAAAAATCACTCCGACTTTGCATTTGGGGCTGCTCTAATTCAAGAGACTAAACTCCTTTCGGGGCTCATACTAATGGTTTTCCTAGCGTGCTCAGGCGCCGCGCGGGCTGCCCCTAACCCCTCGCTGGGGGAAGGCTTTGGAAAACATATGCGATAAGGTTGATGAGTATAAGATAATGATTCATCCTATAAACGACAAACAATCAACCACAAACATTCTCGGTCACCACAATGTCACAAAAGCTTGCAATCACCGGCGGCGCAGGATTCATAGGCTCGAACCTCGCCGAAGCTCTCGCTGCAGATAATGAGGTTATAGCAATCGATGATTTTTCTACCGGCAAGCTGGAAAACCTGGCCGGAATAAATGTCAAGCTCATCCGGGGAAGTGTCACCGATCTAGCGCTCCTCAGAAGCGCCTTCGAAGATGTGGACTGCGTGTTCCACCTGGCCGCTATAGCGTCGGTGCAGAAAAGTGTCGAGGATCCCCTGAAAACAAACGAGGTGAACATCGGCGGCACACTCAATGCGCTTGTGGCGGCGAGAGATGCAGGCGTGAAGAAATTCGTATTTGCGTCTTCGGCAGCGGTCTACGGCGACTCTCCGGCGCTGCCCAAGAAGGAGGATATGGTGCCTGACCCGAAATCGCCCTATGCGATCACTAAATTGGCAGGCGAGCACTACTGCAGAGTGTTCCAGGAGCTATATGGGCTGGATACTGTGGCTCTGAGGTTCTTTAACGTCTTCGGGCCGAAGCAGGACCCGAGCTCCGAGTACTCGGGCGTGATATCGAGGTTCATCTCGGCTGTGCTGAAGGGCGAGCCGCCTGTGATCTACGGAGATGGGGAGCAGACGAGGGACTTCGTGTTTGTGAAGGATGTCGTTAGAGCTTGCAAAATTGCGGCCGCGGGTGAAGCTACGGGCGTATTCAACGTTGCTCGTGGGGAGAGCACAAGCCTGAACCAGCTAGTGATGATATTGGGGAAGATCACAGGCAGGGATGTTCGGCCTAAGTATGTAGTGGCGAGGGCTGGAGACATCATGCACTCGCTGGCGGATGTTGATAAGTTGGGGTACAGGCCGGAGCATACGGTGGAGGGGGGACTGAGGGAGACGGTCGAGTGGTTTGCGGCGTCTGACCTTTTCTCACAATAGGTCAAGTTTATATAGCTAATTGACTATATATTAGAATAATGCGACTAAGCGAAAACGAGGTCGAAACCCTGGTCCAGGTCACAGGCTCAGAGAGCATAATCCATCCTCGAGATCTCTCTTCGGGCTTCGGAATAAGACCGGAGACGGTATCCAGGATTACCACTCAACTTAAAGAAAAGGGCCTTTTGGAAAGGGATGATCACGGAATAGTCCTGGCGGAGGCAACGCCTGCCGAGAGCTTCAAGAGGCTGTATTATACTCATAGGGCATCTCCTTTCCGAGCCATACTCGCCGATAGGAGGGCGGATCTTCTGTACAGGCTGGACCAAACTCAAAAGAGTGTAGAAACGCTATCAAGGGAGACCGGCCTCCCCAGCAAGACGATATACTACTACCTGAAGGATTTCATTAGATTGGGCATAGTGAGAAGAACCAAGAGTGTGCGGGGCTATCTATACTCCTTCAACTACCTCCTATGGAGAGAGCTAAAGGATTTCGTAACCTCTCTACAGGAGTATAGGTTTAGACGCCTTATACCCAGGGATACTCTGCTGATAAAGAGCTACAGTGATAATATCCTGTTCAAGAGCATCAGACACCATGATGCCACCCCTACATCCTTCAGCGCCTACGGAAACTATGGTGTCGATCTCGGCCTTAGAGATAACTATTATACATTGCCCAAGAGGAAGCTATCCATAGAAGAAGTATTCATCCACTCTCTCGATTCTGCAGAGACTCTGCAGCAGAGGCTCTTTTGCATATTGCTCTACCTAAAAAATAGGGATAAACTTGAGGGCGTCGAGCACCCTATGAGGAGAGATATAAAGGCGGTTCTGCAGGGCGAGAGAATAACGGGCTATCCATTCATTGAGGATATAAGAGACAGGGCTGAGCTGTACGACATCGAACTCTGAAAGGATATCGGCCCGAGAAGAGGTGGATGAGTTCTTCAGACGCAGAACCGATGAGGATAAGGATGAGATCCTGCGATGTACTCAGCAGCTAGGCTACCATCTCACAGGCCCAAAGGAGAGACATGCCAGGCTGGGGCTTAATAGAATTGCCATAAAAGGCGGTCGAACCCTCGATATTTTTGCAGGAAAGATCTCCTACGACTTCGGGCTGAGCAATGCCATGTGGAACCGTGCTCAAGTCCGCAAGGCATTTGACAAGGTAGAAGTGAGATATGCCTCCCTTGAGGACATCTTCATTATGAAGCTGATCGCCAACAGGGAAGGAGATGCACCTGACTGTGCCATGCTGGTTCCTGCTGGCCTCGATTTTGATGTTATCTACAATGAGATAGAGGCTCAATACCTCAAGGCTCCAACAGGTGGAGACCAGAAGATCTGGATAACCTACATTGAGGAGGGCATAGGGCGGCTAGAAGAGGAATATGGGACAACGATACCCGTTGCTGATAAGGTCTCCAAGCTGGCGGATGGTTATAGGGAGAGGCTATACCGAAAGCTGACATCCTCTGAAGGCCCTTTAGTTTAGGGCCGACTGATATATTTTAAAAGCCTACGCTTCCTTCTGGGCTAAAACTAATGGCTTTCCTAGCGCGCTCAGTCGCCACGCGGGCTGCCCCTAACCCCTCTCTGGGGGAAGGTCTTGGAAAGCGCAGATAACAGATTTGGAAAAGATGAAAGATTCAGCCTATGCGGGATATCTAGCTGTAATTATAAACAAACAATAAAATATCAACCACAAATATTCTCGGTCACCATAATGTCACAAAAGCTCGCAATCACCGGCGGCGCAGGATTCATAGGCTCGAACCTCGCCGAGGCTCTCGCTGCAGAAAATTCGTTCCGCTTAAATATGAGATTATAGCATATCTTATTATCATGGAATGGATGATTCAAGGACTGGAGGCCAAAGAGGATATCGATGAAACTCTTAAAGGCATAAGGAGCTATCTTTGACTATGGCATCTGCAAATGATGAAATTGATGCTCTGATGCGTTCAGAGATTTATGGGTCGAGAGAAGAAATCATAACGGATGCCATAAGAGCGTTGCTATCAATGAGGCCGGGCCTCAGGATTGAAATAGCTATTGATCTTTATAAAAATAAGAAGGTCAGCCTCTGGAGGGCAGCTGAAATTGCAGGACTTTGCATGGAAGAGTTCAAGGATTTGCTCGCCTCCAGATCTATTAAAATCGAGATAGGTGGATCTGAGGAGGAAAGCCTCTCAAGACTGTCTAGATTAGGCCTCTTATGATGATTATTCTTGACTGCGATTCTGCGAGCACTCTCGCTAAGGTCAATCGCATCGATATTTTAAGTAAGGCATTTCCGGGTGCAAAATTTTACATAACCAATTCAGTTTACATAGAGCTTATGAGAGCCAAACGTGTAGGCTACTCGTTTCCAGACAAAATCTTCGAGCACTTTCCCGTTATTACTATGGATAGCGACGATCTCAAAGCGTTTCAAGACATCTCGAAGGACAGCACTGTGCATTATGGCGAGGCTGAGGGCCTGAGCATCTGCCGGGAAAAGGAAGCTATATTTTTAACCGATGACCAGCAAATAATTCGATTCGCAGAAAAAGTCGGAATTAATGCTATGGACATGAAGGATCTCTTAACGCTACTGGCCATCAGGCATGTCCTGGGATATGAAGAGATGCTCTCGCTGATAAAAGAGATTGAAATTCAAGATAATACCTGCGTTAAATACAAAGATAGGATATTGGCAAGATACATCACAAAAATATGAATTCAAACCTAGGCGGCAAGATGGATCAGATGCTTGAAAAGCAGGATACAACTATCAGCGTTCTCAAGGAAGTCAAAGAGGATACTGGCGCAACCATCAGTATTCTTAAAGAAGTCAAAGAGGATACATCTGCCATAAAAGCTGATATTTCCAGCCTCAGAAAAGATGCTTCAGAATCGCTATATGAGAAGTATGAGCAGCTCTGTCGGGAGATTGCAGAGATAAAGGCGACTCTTTCTGAGATTAAAGCAAAGGCTGCTTGAACAACCTTTTTGATGAAATCAAACGCTCACAGTTCGAGATTACAGAGGATGATGTTGCAGCTGAAGTCGAGATGCTGAGAAAGTGCCGATAGCAGATATGAGGTGTGAGTAGTGAAGATAAAAGCGGTCTACGAGGACAATGTCTTCAAGCCACTCCAAAAGCCTGACCTACCCGAAAGGGCTGAGGTCAGTCTTACCGTACGGGAGAGCTTCAGCCATCTTCTTGATGAACTCCAAGGCCTGGAGGCTAAAGAGGATATTGACGAAACTCTAAAAAGTATGAGGAGAAAGAAATGTAGATGTATTCATTCCAAAGGTCTGCATCATCGAGATTGCATCTGTAGTAAGCAGATATGCCGATAAGAAGCTTGCTACAAAAGTCTCCAGGAGAGCTATGGGAGCTTACGAGGTCGTAGATGAGGATTCTATCTTCGAGGATGCCTGGGAAGTAGCATCAAGCACTGGATGCTCCGGTTTTGACACATACTTCATATCTCTGGCCATACTTAAGAAGGCCGTTCTTCTGACTGATGACACTGGGATGTACAATAACGCAAAAAGGGTAAGGATTGAATCACTGCTGATCAGGGAAATCGATATGGAAGACATAAAAAATCTATTTAAAACAGAATAAGGTCGTTCAAAAATCTCTTAGCATAGATTCTCTGCTTGGCGATCTATAATTCCAGAACCACTCTGACTTTGCGTTTGGGCCGACGAATATAATTCAAAAGCCTTACCCTTCTTCTGGGGCTAACACTAAGGGTTTTCCTAGCGCACTCAGTCGCCGTGCGGGCTGCCCCTAACCCCTCGTCGGGGGAAGGCTTTGAAAACAGCATGCCATGAGATTGATGAGGATAAGACAAAAGATTCCACTTGTGTGATGAAGCCAGTTACTAGATTCCCCTTTATTAATTGTAATGGAAAATCGAACAGCAGCGATGGCGTCATGACAAAAAAATTCAAAATTTTATTCATCTCGATTTGTTTATTGAATTAATTATATAAATTTATCAGAATCACTAGAGACCTTTCAATTATACCATCATAAACATAGGGTTTTCTCACTCTTATTTTTCGTGGCTTATGTTTCGATCCAAATTTCACTTTCTGGCATCTTTTGCATATGAATACTAGTTTCCCCCCTTAGTCATCGGAGTCAGCGGGCCATGGCACTCAAAACATCTATCCCAGTGAGGATCTAATATTCCTTTACTACGCCTTTCACGCGCTTCCCTCCAGGATATAATATATATTTCATCAGCTGGCATCACCTCGACAATAGATTAAAAGAGGTTCTTCGCTGTTTCACATGAAACCCTCATGCCCGATTGGGCACCCATGAGCATGAAAATTGGGCTCCAAGTATATATTCAGGATAACCCTTCTGCACAATTATGAGACATGTAAATAGGGCGAAGTTTTTTTGGAGGATTATGATATCCCCGAACATGAAACTGCCCTAAGCAACACTTAGAACCCATGAATGTCGCCATAAAAGGCACGCGTATCAAATTTACACACCCAATGTTGCTTTGCCTGTCTCAAGGAGCGTTATCATGGAGCCAGTTCTAAAGAGTTGTGCCGGAATGGATGTTCACGAGGAAAAGGTAGATGTATGCATTGCACACGGACCACTTGATAAAACTCCAAAATTTGAGATCAGAACATTCTCAACTATGACCTCAGATCTCGAAGATTTAAAAATATGGCTAAAAAAATATCATGTCACTACGATTGGCATGGAAAGCACCGGAGTCTATTGGAAGCCGATCTTTAACGTAATGGAGGGAGAGTTCAAAATAGTCCTTGCCAATGCTCAACGTCTCAAAGCCATTCCTAGAAAGAAGACGGACATCATGGACTGCAAGCGAATCGCGAACTTGCTCAGGTACGGATTGCTTCCGAATAGCTTTATTCCGCCTAGAGAGATCCGAGAGTTAAGGGACCTCAACCGTACCCGAAGAAAGCTTGTCGGAATGATGACATCCGAGAAAAATCGGCTCATAAAGGTATTAGAGGCAGCCAATATCAAGCTCAGCTCTGTAGTCACCAAGATCTACGGGGTCTCTTCATTGGCGTTGATTCGGTCTCTACTGGAAAAGGACAAGCTTTCAAGAGAGGAAATCTCCCAGATGGCTAAAGGCAAACTCAAAAATAAGGTAAATCTGCTGGAGAAAGCCCTTAACGGAAAGCTAACGGATCATCATAGGTTCCTCTTAAAAATGCATCTGGAAAATATTGATTATCTCGCCAAACAAATAGAAAAAATCGATGAAGAGATCAAGAGGAAGATGGTCCCTTTTCAGAAAGAATCCAAGCAGATTCAAACGATTCCGGGGATCAGCGAAGTCAGTGCATCAGCGATATTAGCAGAAATTGGAATTGATATGTCACAGTTTCCAGATGAAGGACATCTTTCCTCTTGGGCGGGCGTATGTCCGGGCAACAACGAGAGTGCAGGCAAAAAGAAGAGCGGAAAATCGCAGAAGGGCAATTCCTTTCTAAAAGGAGCCTTAACTGAAGCTGCATGGGCTGCGTCAAAAACCAAGAATTCCTCCTATAATGCCATCTATCATAATCTCGTCAGAAGGAAGGGCAAAAAGAGGGCTCTTGTTGCTTTAGCGCATCGTATGCTTATCGATATCTACTTTGTACTCAAGACAGGTGAGCCTTATCAGGATATGGGTGCTGAGGCGGTTCATGAAAGAACATCAAAGAGATGGGAGAGATCGATGGTTAGATCGCTTCAGAAGGCTGGGTATTCAGTGATAACGGCGGCGACTGCATAGGGAGATATGAATCATTTTCATATCAAAAACATCGGGAAAACAGGATGGTGCGGTCACCCACATCCATCCTTCAAATCTCTTTCCACCAGGTATCCTGCCTTGCTAATTATCCTTATCATCTCATCGATATCCATCATGCTTGCAGGTGAGTTGTAACTTGGCATTTTTGGTTTTGCCTTCTTAACTTCAGGCTCTTGGTAATCCTCGCGCTTCATAAGCAGATGATAGAGAATGCAAAGGACTTTTCTAGCAAGTGCAACGGCAGCAACGTTCTTTCCGCTCCTTGCCAGGACCCTTCGGAAGAATCTCTTCAGCTTTGAGTCCTTCTTGGTTTTGGATATCGCCTTAGCAACTTCGACCAAGATCCTTCTCATATGCTTGGAGCCGCGCTTGGTAATTTTTCCAGTTCGAAGCTTACCTGCTGATTGATAGACTGAGGGAACTATGCCAAAGTACATTGCCATCTTATCCGCACTTGGAAAATCCCTAAAGTCACCCATCTCTGCAATGATGGTCGCAGCTGAAATCAACCCTGTACCTGGCATGGATAAGACAATTTTGAGATCCTCCTCGAAGAGCTTAACTTTTGTGGATATCTCAGCATCAAGAAGTTTTATCTTCTCGCTGATAGCGTCAATAACCTCAAGATTTGTCTTTATCAGGAATACAATATTCGGGTCTATGCTGTTCCTGATCGCTTCTCTGAGCTCATCCGCCTTTTTCCTGACCTTCTTCGATGGTATTCCGGAGATGATCTGATCGATTGTCTTTCCTTCAAGCAACCTCTCAGTAATATATCGGCCGGATTTGCCGAACGAATCGGATATGACCGATGAGAGTTTGATGCAGCAGGTGGCAAGCAATTGATGAATCTGGTTTTTGACCTTGGACCTTGCATTGACCAGAGCTTCACGGGATCGTGTTAAGTTTCTCAGATCTCGATAATCCTTAGGATAGATTCGAGAGGGCTTGATGAGATTATTGAGGCAATATATCGCAATACGCTCAGAATCGAGCCGATCGGTCTTCTTGCCATCAATATTCCTGATCTGGTAAGCATTGACCAGGAGAAACTCCACATGGCCCTCAAGAATGTAGAAGATAGGATACCAGTAATTGCCTGTAGATTCTAAAGCAACCTTTTGGCATCTATTATCCAGGACCCAGGTTTTAAAGGCTAAAAGGCCATCTTGGTTCATATCAAACCGTTCTTGGAGTTTCAATCCACTCCTTGACACTATCGTAGCCACAAGAAAATCCCGGTGGATATCTGCTCCGCAAACTATTTCATTTTCCGTCTCCATGTTACTCATTGCCTGATATGGGCAGATGTTGATCACTCGTGAGTGCAAATTCACATACGCGTTCTAAGACGCATTGGGGCATACGCGAGATCCTGGCTAGTTTTGTGACGGGATCATAGTCCCACACAGCGACTCAGCCTTCACTGCCCATATCAGCATTGCCTATGATCATCCGGGTTTTTCATCCTTTGGGCATGATCCATGCCTGAGGATCATGGTCGTTTTGTGTGGGTAGATCTGGGAGCCTGAGTCCAGCAGCCAGATTATTGATCATGTGAGATCACGTCTTACGGATCACATATCGCTATCAATTGCCTCTGAATCAAACTTCTGGCAAGCCAAAGAACCATTAAGGTCGTAGATCAATATCTTGAAGTTACCCACAGGAAATAGCGAAGAGCCTTAAAAGAACATACCTCGATTGCCTTTTATCCACGCAGCCGCAACCTTGCCTTCGAACTTATCGAATATGTGCAGCCCACCCAGAGCATATGCATCGGGCTTCCCTAGAGCTTCTTCAACTATGCGCCTTATGTTATCCCAATCACCATCTTCAACGGGCCTCCCTATCTCAACCACGAGGGCACCCAAATAGTGTTTCACATGCGCCCGAATTCCCGCCCGGGAGAGAGCTTGCTTGATCAGCTTTGTCTCCTCCCAGCGACTCATGCGCTTCAGAGGAACGTATAGGCTATAGGAGCTCCAGCCAGGACAGGCATCGTCGAGCAGAGCTTCCATAGTGGGGTAGACCTTGTGGCTCATATGGCCATAGTGGTTCCAATCGTTGATTATGAAGATAGGATTAAGTCTAAGGCCCCCGGGAACCTGCTCGATTGAGAAAAAATGAGTTGAGCCGTCCTTCATCTGCACGTCATAAGAAGAGCGCTGAACGGGTTGAAGGGCCTGGGCTGCGATCATCTAGCAGGCCTCCGATTTCTTAGCAGTCCTAAGAGCTTCACACACGTCCTTTTGGTGGTTGCAGATCCTGTTATTGGCGCCTGCCGGGCAGGAACAAGTATTCAAATTCATATAATAATAGGAATCCTTCTTCGAGCTTAGGATCAGCTGAGCATCGCCGAAGAGAGGAATTTTTAGGGGTAACTCATCAGCTATCCCGAGGAAGCGGGCCAGGGTGAGCCCCGCCTCAAGGCTTTGGGTTAAAGGGCTATTCTGGGAAATTATGGTTCTGCTGTTATTGCTTATTTTCTGATCAGCTACGATGGGCATTTGTCACACCTCTAGCCCCATATATGTATCCCCATTCTTATAAACTTTTCCCCATTAATAGGGGATATACTTATAAGATTGAAAAAGTATTTATAGAAATGGGTATAAAGTGTATTATATGTATAAGGTGATAGCGAAGTTGGACAAACAGAATAGAATAACTATCCCCGAAGTCGTTAGAGGGTTGATCGGCGTTGGACCGGGGGATGTGATAGAAATAGATGTTGTTGGTAAGGTTAAGGCAAAAAGCGAAAGCGAAAACCCTCTTAATGCCCTTACGGTTCCCGCTATCGCTTAAGTTTGCGCTCTATGCTCTCCACATAGAGTAATGAAACCTAGTAGCTTAGCCTATATACTTCTTTCCTTCATGGGTACTGTTGCATGCAGTGGTGGCGAAAGTCTCTTTTGCATCGATTGGGTGTTAACAATAGTTAACATCCTAAATAAGAGGGGCCCAAAATTTTGAGGCTTTCACGATAGCGTTTTCTCCCCCCATAATAGTAGTACCGCATTGACCTCAACTATATTAAATAATGTGGTACTACTATTTATTGTGAAAAACGCGCCACTAGTGTGTGAATATCACAAAGACGGCCTATGCAGAGCTTACAGGATCTAGGGCAACCGTCGAGCTGGCCCGCCTCAGGTGCGCCGCCGCCGTTTGACTCGTTTCTTTGCAGTTGAATTTGTTTAACCTGTAGGATTGCGAAGGATGGAGCGGGAGTCCCCATCCTTCAGGGTGGGGATGAAAGCGGAGTCCATTGCCCTCGTCTCTGTTTGAATCCAGCTAACAACAGAACCCCAGGAGCTTTCAGCCCTGGGAGTATGTCAGTCATTACTATTCCGAATTTCAATTTCTGGTATCTTTTTATAGACATTTGAATTTTCACTGTTGGGGCATCGGCAGGAGTCCATGGATTATTAGAGACAACGATTGGATCTTGGCCCAGAGGATGATACCTATGCCTGCAACTGAATTGAGGAAATGATAAGAGGTGCGGGCTAGAATAGCTAATGCCCTAAACATCTGCGTGGTTCGTTTATAAGGTACTTGGTTCATATATTTTGAAGGTTTCAAACGGATGCGGGAAATCAGATGCAACAAGTCTCCTTGTATTAACTATTTGAGCCATAGAAACCATAGCCGTATGATCGATTCGACGGCACTTCCTGTTGGGGCTATAACTAATGGTTTTCCCCGAGCGCTCCAACGCCCGTGCTGGCTGCCCCCCTAACCCCTCTCCGGGGGAAGGCTTCGGAGAGCGGCAGGCTACAATGGTTGACGAGGATAAGACAGACGATTCCACTTGTGTGTGATGAAGCCAGGTCGAATCGGTGATAATAGAAAGATTACCCCTCTCCCGAGATCTATTTTTAGAGATTAAGAAATTGGAAATATTTTTAGATTTACTTCAATAATCACAAGTTAATAGGCAATCGATTTACTGGGAAATGCTTAATCAGCAATCTTAGTGATAATCAAAAGATTTAAGTCAATTGGAAGCCTAATATCAGGTTGTAACAACAAAGGAGGTTTGATAACTTGTTATCTCCATTGATTCCTGACATTAAGCATCCGAAATGGATAATAGCGATTAAAATACTTGAAATTATCGCTTCACCTCGTGCTAAGAAGATAGCAGGCAGATTAAAAATATCTGACATAGATAATTTCTTGTTATCGATAAAATTGCTAGTGCTCTCAGATCTATTTGAAAGGAATATATCGAACTTAATTTCAGAAATAAACGTTAATTTAGAATTAAGAAAGTTATTGAAAATTAATTCCGAGATAAAACCACAATCAATCTATAAATTGCATTCAAATTTAGATTATACTTTAACTTATTCATTTTTTAAGAAATTGTTCTCAGCTAAACGTATTTTTAGGAAGAAAAAGTCTGAAATAATAATCATAGACACTACTTCTATTGTAATTGACCTGAATATTTGGAGAAACAAGCATAGAATAGGTAAAAAGAATAAAAAATATAATTACGCTTATGACCACTCCCGAGGATATTATGTAGGATTCAAGCTTATTTTAGCGATTAATCAGGATCTAGAGGTTTTAGGGTTTGAAATTCATAAGGATTCGCCTCATGACTCCAAATTGCTTGTTCCATTTGTGGAAAAACTTTTTCGATCAAGAATGATTAAGCCAAGAGATATTATCGTCTGTGATAAAGGATTTACCTCAAAACAAAACTATCGAGTGCTTATTAATCGATTTTACGTCATTCCCATCATTTATCCTAAGATAAATACCAATCTAGATAAGGTCATTGATAGCTTCAACCCTCCCTTAGATATATTTTCCAGTGGAAAAAATAAAATGAAGCTATGGCTTAAAATAGTCAGCGATTTTAAGAAATTAATCGTTAAGTGGGAGAATTTTAAATTAATCAGGTCGGAAATAGAGGATTTGTTTAATATAGCCAAAAATTCATTAGGTATGAAGCAAATACACCAATATACTAAACTTAGCGTTGAAAAGAAAGTCGCCCGAATAATTTTCTTGTCTCAAAAGCTCGTCTATCTATTTGATGAGCAAAATATCGAAAAAAAGGCTATTCCTTTCTTGTGATTCTGGGAGAGGGGTATAGAAAGATTTATCATTAGAATCCACAATACAGATGAAATATTAGGAGGGTGATACTAACATGACCAGTATTGAATTAAGTGAAGATCCTATTGAGCTTCTGCATGAGTTGAGGGCGATAGCACCTGATTTGTGGGAGAGCAGCAAGCGTTGTTTAATTCTTCCGCAAACATTAGGCAACTTTTATGAACAAGAATACGTAGAATATATGCAGAATATACTGCACAAGCTAAATGAATATATAGGCATGCTTAATGCTGGACTCATCAGCGAAGAGAATTATGAAAGCAAGAAGGCAGAGATTCTATTAAGCATGCAAATTTCCCGAATGTAGAGATCAAACGGCATCGGCGTACCCGCGCAAAAAGCTGCGGAGTATGCGAGGCGCCGCACGCCCGGTTTTTCAGAATTCAGTATCGTTTAATGAGTTGTGGGAGGGAGATAGATAAATGAGCGGAACGGGAAGTGGGATAGCAGCCATTTTGCCTGCCTATAACGAAGAGGTATCCATCGGCAGTGTGATGCTGCGCACAAGACAGTACGACGATCGTGTTATAGTAATAGATGACGGCAGCAGTGACCACACTGCCGAGGTGGCGGAGATGGCAGGCGCAGAGGTCATTCGGCACCCGAAGAATCGAGGGAAAGGAGCAGCGCTGAAGACTGGCTTCGAGGCTCTAAACGGTGAGCGAGTTGTGGTCACTATTGATACCGATGGCCAGCACGATAATAGGGGGATGGGTGCATGTCATTTACAATAGCTGCAATGCCAGCATACAACGAGGAGCACTCCATCGCCAAGATGGTCCGCGGCTGCAAGAACTATGTTGATAAAGTCGTGGTCGTAGATGATGGCAGCTCAGACTCAACTGCCGAGATTGCCGATTCAGTGGGCGCTTATGTCGTGCGGCATGAGAGGAATGGTGGCTATGGCGCTGCACTCCAGACTTGCTTTGAGACGGCCCAGAACCTCAATGCAGATAGAATGGTTATAATCGACTCGGATGGTCAACACGATCCTGCAGATATTCCCAAGCTACTCAAGCCCCTCAGTGAAGGTATAGATCTGGTGATCGGCTCCAGGTTCTGTAACGGCAACGGCCAAAATGTTCCTGCCTATCGCAAGCTTGGCTTAACGGTTCTGAATATTGCCACCAATTTAGTCGGCGGCATTAATGTCTCCGATAGCCAAAGCGGCTTTCGGGCTTACGGGCGTCGGGCGATAGATTGCATAACCATCGATGACAACGGCATGTCTGCGGGCTCAGAGATACTTCTTCAGGCCAGGGATAACAAATTGAAGATCGAAGAGGTTGAGATCCACTGCAGCTACGATGTGGAAAGGGCCTCGACACAGAACCCTGTGAGCCATGGAGTCAAAGTGCTGCTGATTCTGCTGCAGGATATGGAGCTCCGGAGACCGCTGTATTACTTCACATTGCCAGGGATGGTACTGGCTGCGGTTGGGATAGGGATTGGATTAGAACTACTGAGGGTCTTCTATCATGGCGGCCAGCTAAGCTATGGTCTGACTCTGCTGATGATTCTATTGACCTTGTTTGGTTCGTTCATGGCACTAACGGGGATTATTCTACATGCAATCTCCAAATTGATCGATCAATCGATTAAGAGACTTGATAGTTCTAGGCAGCGAAAAGTTGAACCTTTCAGCACAGGGAGAGTGAGGCATGAGCATAGCGGTGGTTCTGGGAACACGGCCAGAGATAATTAAAATGGCTCCCGTGATCCGGGAGTGCGAGCGAAGACATCAGGATTACTTCGTGCTTCACACTGGGCAACATTATTCGTATGAGATGGATAGAGTATTCTTTGATCAGCTAGAGCTTCCTCAACCAGAGCATAATTTAGATGTTGGCTCTGGAAGCCACGCTGAGCAAACCGGCAAAATAATGTCAGGCGTCGAAAAGGTTCTAATTAAAGAAAAGCCAAGCGTTGTGCTTGTCCAGGGTGATACAAATACAGTTATGGCTGGAGCCCTGGCGGCTTCGAAATTACAAATTAAGGTCGGGCATGTAGAAGCAGGCCTCCGTAGCTTCGATCGAAATATGGCCGAAGAGATCAACCGTGTTGTTGCAGACCATATTTCTGATTATTTATTTGCACCTACGGAGATAGCTAGAGATAATCTTTTGAGAGAGGGAATATCTAAAGATAAGATCTCTGTCACAGGAAATACCATAGTGGATTCTGTATATCAGAGCAAAGAGATATCTGAACGAAAAGCACGTGTGCTCGATCGCCTATGTCTTAGATCGAGAGAATACTTCCTAGTAACTGCCCATAGAGCCGAAAATGTCGATAATAATAATAGACTGAGCGAAATCATCAAAGGTTTAGAACTCATAAAGAACGAGTTTGGCCTCTCTATTGTTTTCCCAGTACACCCCAGAACGAGAAAGATGATTCAAGAGTTCGGTTTAGAGTTCGATGGAATCAGGGCCATTGAGCCTGTTGGATTCCTGGAGTTCCTGCAGCTTGAGGCCAACGCACGGCTAGCGCTTACCGACTCGGGAGGGGTTCAGGAGGAAACATGCATATTAGGCGTTCCTTGTGTCACTTTAAGAGATAATACAGAACGTCCGGAGACCCTAGAAGTAAAATCCAATCTTCTTGTAGGAGCAAACGCCATGGCGATATTGAAAGGGGCCAGATATATGCTAAAGCAGGTCAATAGCTGGAAGAACCCCTTTGGTGATGGAAATGCAAGTAAACAGATTCTTGATTTTATATCTTAACTTGAGTTTTCTGATCATTCTATCGAGGTTTTGCAATGGATACTGCTAAAATATTAGTTACTGGTGGAGCTGGCTTTATTGGCACTAACCTAGTTAATGAGCTCGAAAGCAGAGGCCATGAAGTAACGGCTCTGGACCTCTATAATACTCATAGGGAAAATTACATACGTGGCGATGTCCGAAACTACCGGCAGCTTGAGAGGGTCTTTGATAAACAGAAGTTCGATTACGTCTACCATCTAGCGGCAGAATATGGCCGCTGGAATGGTGAAGATTATTATGAGAATCTCTGGCAGACTAATGTAGTTGGTACAAAGCATATGCTCAGACTTCAGGAGAAGCTAAAGTTTAGAATGATATTCTTCTCTAGCGCTGAAGTTTACGGGGATTATGAGGGCATTATGACTGAAGACGTCATGGTAAACAACCTCATTAAAGATACATACCAGATGAACGATTATGCTATAACCAAGTGGGCCGGGGAGCTAATGTGCATGAACTCGGCCAAGATGTTTGGGACCGAGACCGTTAGAGTTCGGCCGGTGAACTGTTACGGTCCCAATGAGCATTACAATCCATATAGGGGTTTCATTCCCAAATTTATCTATCATGCACTTTTCAACAGGCCCTATACTGTATTCAAGGGTCATAAAAGGATAATAGATTACGTAGAAGATACTGCTAGAACCTTCGCCAATATTACGGATAATTTCATTCCAGGAGAAGCTTATAATATAGGCGGAAAACAGGAATGGGAGAAGGATATCAAAGAGTATTCAGATCTTATTCTCAAGGCTGTGGGAAGGGACGATTCACTGGTCACTTACAAGGAAGCTGAGCCTTTTACTACCAAGATAAAGACCATGGATTTCTCCAAGTCCGTCCGGGATCTCAAGCACGACCCAAAGTTCCCGCCAGAGGAAGGCATTCGAAAGACTGTGGAATGGATGAAGTGGTACTACAGGATCGGTGAGTGAGATGGAGGATATTTACTCGGAGTACGATGGCAAGACAATTCTAGTAACTGGCGGGGCAGGTGCAATCGGTGGCAATCTGTGCAGGAATCTCTCTGAGCTAAACGCAAAGAAGGTGATAATATTAGATGATCTCTCCTCCTCCTACGAGTGGAACATTCCCCGTGCTAAGAACATCATGTTCGTGAAGGGCAGTATCCTGGACGATGAGATGCTGAAAAGGGTCTTCAAGGAGAAGCCTGAGTACGTCTTCCATCTGGCGGCTCACTTCGCCAATCAGAATTCAGTTGATAATCCTGAAGTGGACCTGATGGTGAACGGCATGGGGATTCTGAAGGTTCTGGAGTATTCGCAGCTTGTGGATATCAAGCGCTTTGTCTACTCTTCTTCAGGCTGTGGTGTCTATGGCCTGGATTCAAAGATGCCGTTTGAGGAGCATGATACATCGATAAGTTTGCACACGCCTTATCAGGTTACTAAGCTCATCGGCGAGCTGTATACCAATTATTTCCATAATTTGTACGGCATGCCGATTGTCAACGCCAGGTTCTTCAATGTCTATGGGCCGGGAGAGGTGCCGGGGAGATATCGGAATGTGATTCCCAACTTCTTCTACTGGGCGATGAATGGGCAGCCGCTGCCGATAACTGGTGATGGGACGGAGACCCGCGATTGGACATATGTGGATGATATCATCAGCGGGCTGCTGGCGATGGGGATAAAGGAAGAGGCGATTGGAGAGGCCATTAACCTGGGATCGGCGACGGAGCATAGAGTCATCGATATGGCAAATATGGTGAACAAGCTTGCTGGCAACGGGGCAGGAATTGTGTATGCAGAGAGGCGCAACTGGGATGTGAAGTGCAGGCTCCTGTCGTCGGTGGAGAAGGCCAAAAGGATATTGGGATATCAGCCCAGGATGGCATTTGAGAACGGGCTGAAGAATGTTCATCGGTGGTTTACGAATAATTGGGATTATATTCAGAAGAGTGTGGAGTTTTAAGATGGATGATGAAAATATTTTTGATAAATATGTGGATTTCTATGGGAGTAAAAAACGGCTCCTCGCTGTTTTGTGTGGGTTGTTGAATAAACCTTTATACCAACTTCAACTAGAAAATGGGCTGTGTCAATCTCACAGGAAGATCTCTTCAGGATAGCACTGAATATCGAACATCCCTGGTTCATAACATCAATTGATTTTAACGCCGAAGGAAGGCAACTTGATATCCACATAGATTTCAAAACGGGCAGTAAATTTCCCTGTTCGAAATGCGGCAAACAAGGTTGCAATGTTCATGATACAATTGAAAGGACCTGGCGCCACTTGAACTTCTTCCAGTTCAAGACCTATATCCATTGTCGAGTCCCTCGGACTGATTGTGAAGATTGCGGAGTTAAACAGGTAAAGGTTCCCTGGGCTAGAAAAGGCAGCGGATTCACGCTGCTCATGGATTCCTTGATAGTTTTAATGGCTCAACATATGACAGTTAAGGCGATCGCTGAGATGGTCGGTGAACACGATACCCGATTGTGGCGTGTTCTAGAGCATTATGTCTCGGAAGCCAGGTCAAATGAGGACTACTCAGAGGTAAAATCAGTAGGTGTAGATGAAACATCAAGGGCAAAAGGACATAATTACGTTTCTGTATTTATGGATCTTGATAAATCCAAAGTAATACATGTATGTGAAGGAAAAGATGCCTCAACTCTTGATTCATTCAAGACTGATTTAGAGTTGCATAAGGGATCCAGTGAAAATATCGATAACTTCTGTTGCGATATGTCACCGGCCTTTATATCTGGAATCGAGGATAAATTCCCTAACGCATCCATCACTTTTGATAAGTTCCATGTAATGAAACTCATGAATGAAGCAATAGATGAGGTTAGGCGAGAAGAACAATCGCATAATTCTCTATTAAAGAAAACAAGGTATGTCTGGCTTAAGAATCCAGAAAACCTATCAATCAAGCAAAATGAGACATTCAGATCACTGAAAGATCTAAGGCTTAAAACGCTAAGGGCTTATGGTATCAAACTGGCTCTCCGCGATTTCTGGAACTTCCAAAATACTCATTATGCTGATGCTTATCTAAAAAAGTGGTATTTCTGGGCAACTCATAGCAGACTTAATCCCGTAATTGATTGCGCTAAAACAATTAAGCAGCATTGGAACGGCGTAACCAATTATATTAAAACTAAAATCGATAACGGTATCTTGGAAGGAACTAACAGCCTTATCCAAGCTGCTAAGGATAGTGCAAGAGGTTTCAGATCAACCAAGAATTTCATTATTACTATTTATCTTAGGACTGGAAAACTTGAGTTCAATTTACCCACATGAAATAGCGAAGAACCTAAAAAACTATATGACTACGATCTCTATTTTATTGACTTCATAAAAAATAACAAAAAAGCATCTCTTTTGGATGTTGGATGTGGATCAGGAAGATTTGCATGCGCTATAAAAGATACTTATCCCAATATGGATGTTGTCGCCATAGATCCATCTCAAAGCCTACTCAATCAAGTTGGAGACAAACGGATAAAGAAATCAATAGGTAGCCTTCCTAATGATATCCCTATCGATAAGTATAGAGCTTTTGATTATATCCACATTAAAGAAGTTTTGCATCATATAGTTGGACCTTCCGTATTTGAATCAAAGAATTTGATAAAAAAATCGTTAATAAGCTTAAAGAATTATTTAAAAGATGACGGATTTATTTTTATCCATGAAATTTATTATGAAAGCTGGTACATTCCCACCATTTCGCGTAATTTTATATTTTATATTTTGATGTTGCAAAACAAATTAAAGATAAAATTTCTGCCCAAAGAATTTCTCCTGGGTCTGGAAGTTTGTTTTTATACAAGAAATGAATTTAGGCAAGTCCTTAAGGAATGTGGGTTTGAAGTGGTTGGCTATATGGAAGAACCATGGGAAAATAATTTTAAAAAAAAGCTGCTTTTACTTGAAGATTGGGGCAGAATGATATTTATTGCCAAAAAACATTCATGCCCTACTGGGCACCCATGAAAATGAAAATGGGGGTAGAAGCCTGTCTACCCTAAGTATATCTATCTGATTATGAGGCGAGTGACCCATGTCATTCTTATTTGGCGGTTGATATCACTCCCGAGCAAAAAAATAATCCAGGAACCTTATGTATCAATCTATAAACAGTGTATGGGGACAATATCGGAGATATATACATGATAATCGATCAACGAACTGCTAGCGAGAGGATTAAAGAAGAAGCGATATGTGCGGCCATTAACCTGGGATCGGCGACGGAGCATAGAGTCATCGATATGGCAAATGTGGTGAACAAGCTTTCTGTCAACGGGGTCGGAATTGCATACGCAGAGAGGCGCAACTGGGACGTGAAGTGCAGGCTTCTGTCCTCTGTCGAGAGGGCACAGGGGCTTTTGGGGTATCAGCTCAGGATGTCATTTGAGGATGGGCTGAAGAATGCTCATCAGTAGTTCGCGAATAATTGGGAGGATATTCAGAAGAGTGCGGAGTTTTAGACAGTCCTTCTTATTTTTCAGGTTATAATGAGTATTGAAAAGCATCACCTTGTCGATCTCTCATGCATTGCAGGTAGAAGGATCGCATGCCTATCACTTGATGTGGAGCAGGACTATGGTACTCTGTCAAGAGCCCCTCAATATGAAGGGTTGAAGAATATTCCAATTCTAGTAAAATTTCTCAATGATCAAAGTATTCCATTGACTTGCTTTATCCAGGGATCTCTCTTTGAGACTCATCCAGAGAAATTAAATGATTTTTTTGAGTTGGACATTGAATTCGAGCCACATTCTTACTCTCATCCTGGGCCAGATGATATGGATTTTGATTTCGAAATAAGAAAGAGCATTTCAGCCTATAAAGGCTATACCGGAACAGCACCTTTGGGATATCGATCCCCTGATGGTTACATTAACGGTAACGTGTACTATGAAACGCTGTGGACAAATGGTATAAAGTATGACTCCAGTATTTTCCCATCATTTCGCCCAGGAAGGTTTAACAATCTTAATCACCCTACAGAACCATACCCAGTCCTTTCTGGCAAAATGATAGAATTGCCCTTCTCCGTATTATCCCCTATCCTTCGAATTCCAATTTCTTTGAGCTATTTAAAACTGTTCGGACAATGTTTCCTGCAAGCACTGCAGCTTTTAGAATTGCCAAATTTAATTATATTCGATTTCCACCTGCACGATTTATCAAGGCTCTCAAACGTTGACCACATCTTCGTGCAGAACAATCTTTCAATTCTTCATTCGAGGATATTTAAAGATATATACCAAACAAAGGGCGACCAAGGATTCCTATTTCTTCAGAAATTTATTAACATATTAAATGCCAAGAATTATGAGTATATGAGAGTTAAAGATATTTACCAGGAAATAATCTCATGAAAATCGTTATTATAACGCAAGAAGAGCCCTTTTATATCCCAATTCTATTAAATAGTCTACTCAATCGTGGGCAAAACATAGATGGAATCATACTATTACCGGATTTGCCCCATGGATTTACTCGTTTCTCATATCTAAAGAGATTGTTTGATGTGTTCGGACTCGCAGATTTCACAAAATTTGGCATCCTATACGTGCATCATAAACTTGCAGACGCAGTTGGAAGAGTCTGGGATACCAATATAAACTATTCCGTTAAATCTACAGCCAAAAAGTGGAATATACCACTGTATAGTGCAAAGGATATCAACAGCCAAGAAGCGTTTAGAATTCTTAAAATGCTTGAGCCAGATATACTAATATCCGTTGCATCACCGCAGATTTTCAAGAAAGATGTGATACGCTCTGCAATGCATACAATTAACATCCATGCGGCTCTTCTTCCAAACAACAAAGGGATGATGCCCAGCTTTTGGGCTCTAGCCAAAGGGGAGAATAAAACGGGTATTACCGTCCACTATGTAGACGAAGACATAGACTCAGGAGATATTCTATTCCAATATGAATTTGAAATCGCTCCCAACGACACTCTGCACTCACTGCAAACAAAAGTTGCAAAAATTGGGTCCGATGCGCTCATAGAAGTGATAAATATGCTTGAGAAAGGCAAACAGGAAGTCAGAAAGCTGCAAGGAGAAGGGAGCTATTTTTCGTTCCCAACAAAAGCAGCAGCACAAGCATTCAGGGCAAGAGGGAGGAGGTTTATCTGATTGACAATATTCACCAAGGTCTGACTATGCAGAGATCTAAAACCAAATCACTGAAAATTCTTATCGTCGTGCCCAACTTTATTCCGGAAATTGGCAGCGCGGCGCATATCTACTACGACCTTTCAAAATGCTTTGTTAGGAGAGAGCATGAGGTCGATGTTATAACGAGCCATCCTCGGGAGTATTACCTTTCTAATAACAGTGTTGATTTAGACATACCGATCGAGGAAGTTATTGATGGAATTCATATCCATCGCTGCAAGTATCCGATCCAGAGGGATAATATAATTATTCGTGGACTTGAACATTTCATTATTCAAAGAATGTATTTCAAGAGATACCTTGAAATAGGGAAGAAATTTGATGTCTGCCTGATATATATTCCTCCTTTGCCTCTATATTACTTTGCGAAAAAGATCAAAAAATACGATGGAACGCCGTCTATTTTGAACTATCAAGACTTTCACCCCCAGGAACTTGTAGATGTTGGCATCATTAGAAATCCCATAGTACGCAGAATTATGGAGTATATAGAGAAAGAATCATACAAAAATTCAGATTACATTATTGTGCTTACCGAAGGAGGTATAGAATTTGTTACCCAAAGGGGAGCAGATCCAAAAAAGGTTCAGCATATATATAATGCTATGAATTTAAGTGATATAAATTCTTATCAAGCAGTAAATGGCTTCAAGAAAGAAGAAGGGATTGAAGATAAATTTCTAATTTCTTATGCAGGGATTCTTTCCTATTTTCAAAATGTTGATCAGATTCTTGATGTTGCCAAAGGACTGCAGGAATATAATGACATTATCTTCTACATTGTCGGCGATGGAAACAGCAAGGAGACATTGGAACAAAGGATTGCCAAAGAATCAATAACAAATGTTAAACTACTTCCATTACAACCGCGAGATAAATATTACAATATTGTGAATTCGTCAGATATCTCGTTGTTATCCCTTGATAGCAGGATGCGGACTCCTTGCCTACCAGGAAAAACCATTAACCTCATGGCATTTAGGAAACCAATAATTGCAATTGCACCTGAAAATAGCGAAACTGCAAATATTTTGAGGGGGGCACAATGCACGGTGATCGTAAAACCGGGCGATATTGAGGGCATACGCTCTGCTATTCTCTACCTTAAGAATAACACTTCTGCTCGCGAGGCTATGGGGAATAACGGCAGGAGGTACCTGGAGAGGAATATGAGCTTGGAAAAGAACGTTACGCTTTACGAAGAGATCTTTCAAACAGTTGTCTGAGATGGGTTCCTGGCGGGGAGGCCGATTTCTTCGAGAAGCTAGCGCCAAATCCTTTTGAGTTATCCTCATAATAAGCTCTATAGGATTACAAAAACAGGCTAACAATTTATTGCTTTGCAGGATTTGAAAGCGAATAAATTATGTGGATACATCAAGAAACGAAAGACATGAAAAGAATTTTTTCAATTCTTGAAATATTCCGAACAATTTGCAAAGAAAAGCATTATGTCATTATCGATAATTTTAGTCCGTATCAAAAGAAAGAAATATTATCTTTGCGTGAAGATAACAATGTCGAGCGGTATTCTTGCCCACAAATGCTTCCTGGCTAAACCGGATGAAATGCCACTTCAATGTGTTAAGGAAATTCGCTGTCAGAAACTGGAATTATAAGAGCTATAAGAAATTAGCGAGCGGCATAAGACATTAAATTTATGGAGAAATAAAAATTAAATTATCGAGGCGATTAAGCGCATAGAAAGTAAGGTAAACTAAACATGAAATAGCACTGGCAGGTCGCAGGTGATTATTATAGGTAAAGATAAACGCCTGATTTTTGTTCGGAGCAATGATTTAGCAAGAGATGTTCGAATTCCCAAAGAAATAGAGGCCCTCTCTGAACATTATAGAATATCCTTTATGGGTTGGAATAGAGACGGCAAAATTTGCTCAAGCAAAGCAATAGATAATAAAATTTCTTACGATGAAATACTTTTGAATCTTAAATCTCCTTTTGGGAAAAGAATAATATTTTATTTACCATTATGGTGGCTATTCATATTCTATAAACTAATAATTTACAAATGGGATATCGTTCATATTGTTAATCTTGATTCGGCAGTACCGGCGATTATTGCTGCAAAAATAAAAAAAAGGATTGTGATTTACGAAATTTTAGATACTTATGAGGACTCTATACGTCTTAATAGATTTATCAGAAAATTTATAATCATCATTGATAAAGCTTTGCAACGTTTCGCTGATGCTATTATTCTTGCTGACGAAGAACAAATAGTAGAGTTTAATGGAATCTCTAATAAAATAATCTGCCCAATTTATGATTCTCCTCCTAATATGTTCACATTTTTTTTACGAAACAATGAGGATAAGACTAATCTCACTATGTTCTATGCAGGGGTACTCTTTAAGGATCGATCATTAAATCTAGATAAGATATTTAGCGTTGTCAATGATATAAATAATGTTAAATTGATAATAGCTGGCTATGGTGATATGGTTGAAATGATAAAGCTCAAAGAGCAAGAAATGCCTAACAAGATAAAATATATTGGACGAGTGAATTATGCTGAGGCGTTAAATAATTATTTAAACTCCGATTGCACTTTTATTCTTCGGGACCCCTCTCTGCCTATAAATAAGTATATTTGTGGAAGCACTTTACTTAACGCAATGATGTGCGGAAAACCGATTATTGTAAATGAGGGAACTTCTACTGCTAAAAAAGTCCAAAAAGAGAATTGTGGTATAATTGTTAATGCCAATAACATCGAAGAGATAAAAAATGCTATTATAAAATTGAGAGATAATCGAGAACTATGTAATGAGCTTGGAATGAATGGCAGAAGGGCTTATGAAGAGCGATATGGTTGGGATATAATGGGGCAAAAATTAATATCACTTTATCAAGGGCTAATAGAATCAAGGAGGAGATAGATATATCAAAGGAGCTCAGAGTCGGAATATTAGGCTGCGGTGGGGCTGCTTCGGGAATGCATATGCCTGCATTCAGGATACAAAAGAATGCAGTTCTGGCAGCAGTTTGTGATATTAACGAAAAAGTTGCTAAAGAGGCGGCAGCTAAATATCAAATACCAAATGTATATTCTAGTTTTTCAGATATGCTGTCGGAAGAAAAATTAGACATAGTTGATATTTGCACGCCACCGCAAACTCATGCTCAATTAGCAATAGAGGCGCTTCAATATGGTTGCCATGTACTGGTAGAGAAACCCATGGCTCTCAAAAGCTCTGACTGCGACGAAATGAATAATGTCGCTAAGAGTAACGGAGCAAAGTTATGCGTCATCCATAATCAGCTTTTTAATCCCATTTTCTCCAAGGCTAAGCGATTAGTAGCCGAAGGTGCTATTGGGAATTTTACAGGTATGCGAATTTTCCTCTCTGATCCGAGCGAAGATATGATAATGCGAAAGGATTATTGGATACACAAGCTTCCAGGCGGTCTGATTGGGGAAACGGGCCCGCATGTAGTGTATATGTCTCAAGCTTTTTTGGGAAGTGTGAATAGCGTTGATATCTATGCCAAAAACTTTTTAGAGCATAAATGGGCTCCGTTTGATGAATTCAGAATTGAGCTAGAGGGTGAAAAAGCTATGAGTTCAATAGCCCTCTCCTATTCGGGGAACAATAGAGACCTTTATGTCAATATTCTAGGAACAGAGGGAGTTCTAAACTTAGACCTTACCAGTAATTTGCTAATCCACTATGGCAAAAAGGTATCAGTTAGTCCAGTACCCTTCGCTCGATATTGCCTAAATGTTTCAACTCAAGTTGGGGGAAACATAATTGCCAATGCTTCTAGTCTGCTAGCGGGAAAAATGAAGTCTAGCCATGAGATTGAGATTGAAATGTTCGTTAATAGCATTCTTAATAATCACCAGCCTCCAGTGACTGGTGAAGAAGGCAGAGAAACGGTCAAGGTAATGGAAATGATAGTGGAAAAGCTCCGTAAGAAGTATGAGCTAAAAATATAATCCTAAGCCCAGGAGAACTTTTTTATAAGAGGCATGGTAATGAAAACGGTTAACTCCTGCCCGGTATGTAAATGTAAGCAGGGCGAAGAATTATGCAGGATAAAGATATCACATCCAGGATCAGACCTGCAGTCCAATTTACTTAATATAGATTATGTTAGAAATTATATTCTTTTTGAAAAAATACTTCGTAGGGTCGAGGCAATTGAGGCCTATTTTCAAATATGCACAAATTGCGGATTCATTTTCTTTAGCCCTCGACCCGAAGAGAGCGACATGGCCATAAAATACAATACCCTAAATGAACTAGGTGATACCAGGCAGAGAGATGAATTTCTATATCATGGATTAACATGTGATGATAAGAGAGCCTTTGAAATATGGAAACATATCTCGCAATTTTCGAGTATACATAATTCCCATAATTCCAATGTAATCGACCTTGGTGGAGGTAGTGTACCACAATTGCTGTAAATTCGTAGGCGCCCTGTATCCAGAACCTTTCACTTCTCGTCCATAGATAAATACCTATTACCTGTAATCCAATCCTCGTTCATATTGATCAGGACACAACCAATCAATCTCATAAGAGATTTATCACTAGGAAATGCCCCAACAGGCTTACTCCTTCGTTTCAGCTCTTTGTTGATCCTTTCAATAATGTTTGTCGTCCGAATCTTTTTCCAGTGAGCCTTAGGAAATGCCTTATAGTTCCACAGATCAAATCTGAACCTATCAATGGTATCTGCCGCCTGTTTATATCCACGATTGTCAAGCTCTGAGGCTAAGTTTTGCATTTTTATCTCGTCATCTGTGGCATCCTTTAGCTTCTCTGCGATCTCGTGCTTATCCTTATTGGATATAGTCTCCAGAACAGCCCGGTCAAAATGGACATGACAAAACTGCCAGGATGCCCCTACAAACGATGATTCTACTGCCTTTTGAATTCCTTTATGGGCATCTGATATGACCATTTGAACTCCATCCAGGCCCCGATCCTTGAGATCCCGGAACAGCGCCGACCAAAAGCCGCTATCCTCTGATTCAGTTATACTGGCTCCCAGAACCTCCCTATAGCCATCATCCCTGATTCCTGTGACGATCAGAAGTGCCCTGGTCTTGTATTGGGCCCCAAATCTGACCTTGAAGTAGCTTGCATCCACAAAGAGGTAACGGATCTTGTTTTCGATTGGCCTCTTGAGAAATTCCTCGACCTTTTCATCCAATATATCGCAGATTCTAGAGACTTCTGAGGGAGATAAGCGGTCTAGGCCGAAGTTCTTGACGATTTTCTCCATTCTTCTTGTTGAAACACCCTGGATATAGGATTCGGCTATTGCCATCAACAATGCCTGTTCAACACGAGAATATCTCTCAAACACCTTAGTCTCAAATGGGAACTCCCGGAACTGAGGCTTATCGAGAGTCAGTTCACCTACGCGAGTCTTGAGAGTGCGTGATCGAGTACCATTTCTATGAGCTTTCCTCTGGTCACTGCGCTCATATGGACCGGCACAAGCTTGTTGATTTGCCTCTAGTTGCATCACCATGTTCAGGAACCAGATGAATAGTTGCTTCAGACCATCACTTGGATCGGCAAGATAATCCGTCAGTAGGTTATTGGTATCCATTGCCTTGTATCCTCCTTGGTATTCCCAATATCTTAAGGTCGGATACAGGGCTTATTATAAATCTGGTTGGTAACTATGTTGATGCTCTAGTTATAGCATCTCCAAGTACCGCCGTGATGTACTACAATTACAGCAGAATCAGTACACTGCCTTGGTGGATCGAGCGGACTATGCTTAAAATATTTTCTGAATAACAATAGCTGCTTTATAATTGACTATGAAAAGCGAAGCCTCTTATCAGGTACAAAATATTTATGCAAGACGATAGATGAAATGCCAAAGTCGATGCAGGCAAAAGTGGTATTGTACTGCCACACCCTTGAGCACGTTTGTGAACCCGCAAAAGAAATTTTCAAGATAAAAGAGATTTTAGAGCCCAACGGCCTTCTCTATATCGAAGTTCCATTTGGTTGTCGGAATGAATATAAACATACAAAAAATCTATTAACTCATATAAATTTTTTCTCCGAGGCATCCTTATATTATCTGTTAGATATGTGCGGGCTATCAGTTAGATATCTCAAGCTGAAACCAACGCTTGGTCGGGTGAGGTATGGACCTGTAATCGTGGCTATTGCTGAAAATTCATCACCAAATAATCAAAAAATTGAAGCATATTCGATCACGAAAAATCAAATGAATAGCAAAAATTATCGCATGGAAATATATCAGGCACTCCTTAATGTTAAATTAATGAAGTTTAAATTATTAATAGCAGCATATCGATTTTATCAAATTCGCCAAATGACACATAGGAATGGCGGTAATGATTAATCATCGCTCTACTTCCATGACATAAAGAGAGCCACATGTAGATTAATTTCTACGATATTTGACCAACGATTTAATGAAGGGCTGAATTAATACGTTAGAGATTGCAATATTTGGAATATATCCGCCACCTTACGGAGGGCTCTCTGTTCATATCCAGCGACTCAAATTGTCACTATCAAATAATAATATTGCGAATGTGGTTTATGATAGTAGCCCCCTCATTAAGGATATTCAAGGTATCTCAAGCTTGAAAAAAATTAAAAGTTGGATTGATATTATTTATTTAAGGGATAGAATTACTCATATTCATTGTTCGGGATTTGACTCTAAGATCATTGTTCCACTTTTCTTCATAATCAAACTTAATCGAGGGAAATTCATCATAACTTATCACAGTTTACGAGAGGATGTGTACCATTTAAATAAATTTGAGAGATTGATAATACGAATAATCAATATTTCTGCGTCACATATTATTGCTGTGAGTCCAGAAATAAAAGAGAAGCTCTTAGTTCTTTTAGATGATCCAGAGAGAATTTCAGTAATTCCAGCTTTCCTGCCGCCGATTTTAAAGCAGCAAGAGATTAACGAGATCCCTCAAGAAGTCTGGAACTTTATGGATACACATACTCCAATAATTACGGCCAATGCTTTTCGTATTTTCCTATCCGACGGTCAGGATCGTTATGGGATCGATATGTGTGTGGCGTTATGCTCTAGCCTCAAAGATGACTATCCCGAAGTCGGCTTTATTTTTTGTCTTCCTGAAATCGGCGATAATGACTATTTCACGAGAATAAAGCAAAGAATTGAAAACGAGAATATAGAGAACAATTTCTTATTTGTAACTATGCCCTATCAATATTACCCAATTCTTATGAAATGCGATATATTTATAAGGCCAACAAATACCGATGGTGATGCGGTCTCACTTAGAGAAGCTCTGTATTTCAAAGTGCCATCGGTAGCTAGCGATGCAAGTAATAGGCCAGAAGGAACAATTTTATTTAAAAATCGCGATATCAATGATTTAACATCGAAGGTTAAAGATTCACTCGCTAATTATGAATATTACAAAGAAAAATTAGAGAGGATAATGCATGAAGATAATTTTGAAAAGATTCTAGCAATCTATCAAAAGTTAGAAAAAAAACCGCTATGATCAGAGGAACGCCTATAAGTATGGAAAATGATGTCTTGCTCTTGATTGCCAAAATTAATGAGGAAATTGGCTATAATTTAGCAGACCGCATAATCATATACTCGGAAAATCTTGTTGACAAATGGAACCTGGAAAGATACCGCCAAAATTTTCCACGCCCACGAGCACTTCCTAGATTTCGACGCCTTCACCGTTGCAATAACCTTGTCCGACCGCCCTCCCCTCATCGGCTACATCGGCCGACTAAGCAAGGAGAGGGCGTCCAGCGCTTTGCCCGGTTTCTCCCAGCCTTCCTCGGCGACCAGCATTTCGCCGGAGTTTAATGTTCAGCTCAGCTTGAAGATCCAACGATAATTGTTTCAATGATAAGGACATACTGCCGAACTTAGGGAGTCAGGTGAAATTCATGCGTTTCAAAATCGAGACTGCGAAATTTCTTATGAAACTGATGCCATCTGAACCAGTTTATCTAAGAGATAAAATGTCAGAGACATTCAACCATAAGAATTTTATAAATTCCAATGATGATGAGAAAGACAAAATCCTTCTCGGCATGTCCGAGATGCAATTTCGGGAATATCAGTTGCATCCATTCGATAGGTTCTTTCCGAACTATTCCCTAAAGAGATTACTATTCGGAAAAAATGTTTTGGATCTAGGATGCTGGTGCGGCGGCATGGCTGTTTCTATGGCAGAGAGGAATGGCGTCCTCAACATGCATGGAATTGACGTGAATGATATATTTATCAGAGCAGCGAATAATTTCGCATCAACTAGACAAGGGAAAACAAACTTTAAATTCCGAATTGGCTTTGGTGAGTCATTGCCTTATGAAGACGATTTCTTCGATGCAATTGTCAGTAGCGATGTATTGGAGCACGTGAGATCGGTGAAAAAAACCCTCGAAGAATGCAAAAGAACAACAAAACCAGGTGGAATGATTTTTTCCGTATTTCCTTCATATTATGCTCCTCTTGATGGTGCACATCTCAGCCTTGTCACCAAAACTCCATTCCTCAACTGGCTATTTGATTCAGAAACTCTAAATTGCGCCTATGATGAGATAATCGAATCAAGAGGTAATAATGCTTATTGGTATAGGCCAAATAAAGATAAAATGGTATGGTCCAAAGTACACGGTGGAATTGGCATTAACGGCACAACTATGTCTGATTTCAAATCAATCATTAGAGAAATAGGATTCTCTGAAGTTCATATAATTCCTAATCATCTTTTGGCATTCCGCTACCCGGTCACTGCTATATTTTCCCCGTTATTTGCCTGTGATCTTCTTCAGGATCATATATCAAATAGGATTGTATCTGTTTTGATAAAATAATATTCTATCTATTTTCGAATCTGCTTCCATTCTTTGCTAGGAACGGCTTAAGAGATTACTGAAATGAAGTTCGATCCATATCTGAATAGAAGACGATTCACTGAGGAAGACATATGGAGCAAGGAACAATCAGGTCGTCAATATCGGAAAAAGCCACAATAAGGGATGGAAGTTCTTTTTGCAAAAATTGGCAGAAGGAATTGGAATAGCCATTACTTAGTCATTTTCCCACTGGAACAAGCAAGTGGAACAAGACCGAGCACTGCATGTTCTCATTTATGAGCATGAATTGGCGAGGAAAGCCTTTATCCGACCATGAAACCATTATCAAGCTAATCGGATCGATCAAAAAAAAAGCTAAAAATCGAGGCCTGATTAGATGAACGAGACTATGAAACGGGAATAAGGATACTGGATGAAGATTTGACGCAATTAAAAATTTGTTTGCATGAATTATTGTATTCTAAGTGGAATTATTCTATAGAACCACGCGCAATTACATGCAAGTCGCAAGGAATTGGATAAATTATTTAGAATCAATCCCTATGCAAACAGCTCCTATTAATAGGACTTGAGTAATTTCACGAGATATAGCGGTAAGGGGATAAAATGAATTGGGAAAGCTATTTTGCATCATCGTTAGATTGCTCTCACATACTTGAAGTCTATTCTTTTATAAGAAGAAAAATTGCAAAATCCCAAGTTGCCATACTCATTTATCATCGAGTCTCCCCAAAATTGGATTCTTGGTCTCTTAATCCATTAAGCCCATTAATCTTTAGCGAACAGATAGAATATTTTCGCGAGAATTATGAAATTTTGCCTCTTGAATATTTGTCGAGATTGATAAGGGATGGAGGATCTCTTCCAGAAAAAGCTGTAGCAATTACATTCGATGATGGCTATAATGATAATTTTCGCTATGCCTATCCGGTCTTAAAAAAATATAATATTCCTGCAACTATTTTTCTTTCAACGGGGTACATAAATACCGATAATCTATTTTGGTGGGATAAAATAAGTTATATTATTAATAACACATTTGTTGAACATTTGTCTCTGATAGGAATCGGATGCTTTTTTCTAAGATCTGACAAAGAAAAATTTCCGGCTAAAAATGTAATAATCGAGCGATTGAAGAATTTGACTGAATTAAAAAAGAATAAACTAATTGATGAACTAATAAAAATTGCGGATGTTGAGATTCCCATTGGGCTAGGTAATAAATTAATTTTATCCTGGGATGAGATAAGGGATATGAGCCTTAACGGAATAAGCTTCGGTGCTCATACTGTCAATCATCCAATTCTCACAAATATGCCCATTTCGCAGGCTAAATGGGAAATAATTAAATCAAAAAGGGATATTGAAAACCAATTAGGGAAGGAAATATCACTTTTTAGTTATCCAAATGGTAATTACTCTCCAGATATCCTTGAACTTGTTAAGAATGCTGGTTTTAGTTGTGCGGTCTCAGTTTATCCTAATAGGCTTTTAAATCCAAAAGATAATATATATACTCTTGGTAGAATAGGTGCTAATTCTAATATCAGTGAGTTCAAATGCGTATTTTCTGGATTGTTGCAGGATCTTCGCAGCGTGATGAAAATTGTATGATCATAAATGAGAGAAGCGATCATGTTTACTGTAAAAGAAATTCATTTTGCTGATAGCATTTTCGATGTTGACAATTGAGATGCAGTAAATTTCCATTTTTGCAAAAAAAATTGGATACTCAGGATTTCAATCGTGTTGAAGGTATTACTTGCGTCATAAAATTAGATCAGGATTTAGATAAAGTTTGGCAAAAATTCCACAGAAAATCAACATTAAAAAATGTGGAACACTTTTTACAGCAGAATACAATGGAGAGATTCTTGGAGGCCATCTATATTTAAATGATGAGTCAAATATCAAATTATGTATAAGCGCATCGAAGCGACTGCATGGAACCAAAGAAAAAGCAACCCTGATAGGCGATGCAAATCGTTTGCTGCATTGGGAAGTAATAAAATATGCTGAAGGATTTGGCATAAAAGAATTTAATTGGGGTGGATTATGGCCAGCCAATGAGGCAAATAAGAGCGCTATCAAAAAATCGGTGGTGTATGCGGCCTAATGAAATACTTATATGTTTATAATGATACAATCTTTAAAAGAGATGTATCATAGATGTCTGATATTAACTTAGCCGATTATTGGTGTTATCATGAAGGTTGTCCCGATTATGGAAAGAGAGATATGGGCAACATAGTGATAAAAGAACGCTACGGAAAAAATAATCGTGCGCTCTTGAAGTGCAGGACGTGTGGTCATTGCTTCAGTGAGACCCATGGAACAATATTTTTCGGCTTGAGCACATCGGACAAGGAAGTCCTTGATGTTCTAGCCCAACTTGTAGAAAAAGGCAGTATCCGAGGTGTTGCAAGATCTACAGGTCACGACAAAAATACGATCTGTCGATGGCTAAAAAGGGCTGCAGATCATTGCAAAGAAGTTAATGAGTACTTTTTGAAGAGTCTTCACCTTACACAAGTACAGATAGACGAAATATGGTCATTTTGTAAAAAAACAAAAAAATGTAAGCGATTATGACCCAAATGACGTCGGCGATGTATATAGTCTGACAGCAATAAGTGCTGAATCAAGGTTACTAATCTGTCATCATGAAGGTGGCCGAACTATAGAAGATGCAGTTGCCTTATTTAGAGACTTGGAACAGAGGCGAGCGATAGATACATCGCTTCCGGTATTCGTTTCCGATGATTGGGACCCCTTTTCCAACGCTCTCATTGAGGTCTATGGTATCATGGAGATGCCCGAATACAAAGGAATCGGCAGAAAACCAAATCCTGTACTTGTTCCACCTCCTGATCTCAAATATGCTCAAATTGTGAAAAATAAAAGGAACGATGAAGTAGTTGGCATATTTGAGCGTATTATATATGGCGACCAGAAAGAAGTGATTGAACTGCTTTGCCCAACGTTGGAAGGACATATACATACAGCCTACGTCGAACGAATGAATCTCACTTTCAGAAATCATATGGCAAGGTTCATACGAGAAACCATGAACTTCAGCAAAGATAGGCAAACTCATACCGATGCCATTGACTTTTTTCAGGCTTGGTACAACTTCGTAAAGCCTCACGATTCTTTAAAAATCGAGATGAATCTCGATATGGAAGAAGTAGGATTCAACTCTAATCCTAAGAAATGGATTTTTCAGACTCCTGCTATGGTTGAATTGATTACCGATCATATTTGGACCATTAAGGAATTAATGACTTGGAGGATGTCAGTTCAATAGATCGCATACACCACCAAAAAATCGATAAACTTGTTTAAATTGAGTTTTGGTGGCGAAATAATGCCTGTTTACACGTATCAAACGGTTTATTCTAAATCTTATTGGTTGAGTTCGTATCTATTTAATAAAAGAAGAAGAATAGCCATGATGAATAAATGTTAAAAATAGATATCAATAAATATTATGAATAAATTTAATATTGATAGAACTATCAAATTGGCATTGATTATAGCATTTATATCTCTCTCATTTGCTTTTTTGGTTGCCCATGACACTCCTGCATCAGGTTATGAGCCATCTATCTACAACTCTACACCACTAATTATATGGATAATATTATTGTTAGCATATTTTTTCGGTATTCTATTGCTGATTTTTGATAGTCAAGTAAGCTCACACAATCCCGCTTTGTATCGTCTGACAGGAATTCTGCTTGTTTTTATAGTTTATATCTCAATCCTGTCTCTATATATAATTCGAGGATATTATGCGTTAAATTTGAATAGTGATAGCGCATCGCACTTAAGGTATTGCCTTAATATACTATCTAATGGCTATTTCGATAAAGGCTTAGTCTATCCGATATTACATGTATATTTTTCTCAGATTGCAAATATAACAAATCTAAATCAATATACCTTAATGAATTTAATTCCTCTTTTTTTCAGCATCTTATATGCAATATTAATCTATATCCTTGCAGCATCGATCTTTCGGAATAGAGGCGAATCTACTTTAGCTTTTATTGCAGGCTTATCTTTTATTCATGGATGGTATCTTTCTTTTACCCCCAATTGCCTCTCTAATCTCTTATTTCCTCTAATAATTTATCTTCTTATTAAATCCTACATTTCAATTAGGCCTGAATGGAATGGTATGTTATTGATTATGGCTATTCTCTATCCCCCATTCCATCCAATTCCAACATTCATCTTCCTCCTTATTGCCGTAATCTTCCGAACGCAACTAAATGGCCTTATTTCAACTAGAACAAAACAGGCTATTAATCTAAATTCGATTAAGCAGTCTCCTGTATTTATTTTTTCCCTTTATCTTGTCCTGCTAGTTTGGAGTATTACATGGCTATCCTCTTTTTATGTGTTTGGTTTGTTGGTTAAAAATTTGCTAATGTTAAATACAGAATTAGGACCTTCGCATTTAGAAATGTTATACTCAGAAATTACATATGCTCAGAGTTATAATTTTAATATATGGGAATATATTCTTAAAATATATTCATCAATTATATTTTATATATTATTATCGATAATATCTATAAGCTTAATTATTCGCCTTTCCAATAAAGATATAACGCATCGACTATTAATACGAATTTTTTTATGTATATTTATTATTCTAATTAGTTGTTTTTTATTATTTTTATTGAAGTTAAATTTTAGTCCTGTTCGATTGATCTTTTATATCTTTGTTCTCGCCTTCATATTTGCTGGATTTATTTTATTCAGATTTGCAGCCTATATGAATAATAAATGGGTTTCCACAGGCAATATTTTAATTTCTATAATATTTCTTTTATGCTTTCTAAATGGTCTCCTAATTCTCTATCCTTCACCTTATACATGGAGCCCAAGCATTCAAATACCTTATGCAGAAATAGCTGGGAACGATAATTTGTTTCATCATGCAAAACTTGATTGTGGAATCACTGGCTTTTCGGCCTATCCTTATAGGTTTTCAGAGTTTCTCTTAAATAATACTACTATTACAAATTTTCTTAAATATTCTTTTGTGCAGGTCCCATTTCACTTCGGCTACAATGCAAGTTCAACAATTTCTATATATTACATGAATGATACTTACTTGGTCATTAATCCTGAAGACCACACTTTATATGTAGACGTATTCCCAACAATGGCGCCGCTGAGATTTTCGACAAGCGACTTTGAAAGACTCAATCATGATAGTGCGCTTGATAGACTATATACAAATGGTGGATTCACATATTGGTATTTGCACGGCAATAAAAATCAATAGTGAACGCTCCCCGTCCTAAAGGGCGGGGCTTCTATCGGTTTTACGAAGAGATTGCATCCCCAATCTCAGAATGTTTATTGCTGCATTCAGATCTCTATCCATAGACAAACCACATTCCGAGCAGCTATGGACTCTTTCAGCGAGATCCTTTTTGATTATCAGACCACACCTAGAACACATCTGAGATGTTTTTCTTGGATCTACCAGTACAACCTTCGAGCCAGCGTATGCTGCTTTGCTCTCAGTTGCTTTTACCAGCATATTCCAAGCTACATCCGAGATTGACTTAGCTAGGCAGTGGTTTTGAAGCATATTTCGGATATCAAGATCTTCAAAGACTATTACACCAAAACGATCCACTAGTCGACGACTGACCTTATTAGCAAAATCGTTTCGTCTATTAGCAATCCTCTCATGGACCCGCTCTACAACCTTGATGGCCTTACGCCTTTCGTGAGTACCTTTCGGAGCTTTAGAGAGCTTTCTTTGGACTCTGGCAAGCTCTTTCTCTTCGGTTCGGAGGAATCTAGGGTTAGCAATTTTCTCACCGTCAGAGAGAGTTGCAAAACTATCAAGACCCACATCGATCCCAACGATAGATCCGTCTTTCCAGGGAGGAAGCTGAACATCGCCCATATCAACCGAGAAACAAGCAAACCATTTCCCAGTAGGCATTCTACGAATTGTACAGGTCTTGATTTTGCCTTCAATTAGTCGATGAAGTTTGATTTTGATATCACCGATCTTTGAAAGATGAAGCTTTCCGGAATCCAACCCAAAACCAGATTGAGGATAAGTAATACTATCATACCTACCCTTGCCCTTGAATCTGGGGTATCCGGGGTCTTCGCCGTTTTGAACTCTTCGGAAGAAGGCTTTGAAGGCAAGCTCTACTCTCAACACAACGTTTTGGAGAGTCAGAGAATGGACCTCTTTGAACTCAGGACGTTCAACTTTGAGTTGTGGGAGTCGGTCTTGAGTCTCAAAACGCTTGACGATTCGTTGTTCTTTCTCCCAGGCGTTCATCCTATATGCTAACGTATCATTGTAGACTTGCCTACAAAGCTCAAGCTGCCTTTCTAGGATACGAACTTGAGATTTGGTCGGAAATAGTCTATAGCGATGCGCTTTAAGCATTAATAAATAATCGCAATTTAAGGTTAAATAGTTATTGGTAGGATGAAACAAGGGCAAAGGACTCCGCTTTCATCCCCACCGTGAACGATGGGGACTTCCTGCTCCGTCCTTCGCAATCCTACGAGTTAAATATAAATTTAGCTATCGGAGAGAAACATTTTCTGCAAAACCGCATAGAGCAGATAAGCAATAGCGTCAGAACATTTGTTGATTGGACTATTATGCATCAATTTAGATTTAAATATTTCTTCTTTATTGTTATTGTAGCGTTTTGTATAATTGCGATAATAATCGAGAGGATTGATATCAAATGAAGGAGATTTCCCAAGAGGAATTTATTAATCTGAAATCATTTTCATCTGATGAAGCGCTTAAGACATATAATACTGTAGGCTTAACAGATGTTGAGGATATCATCATTGGAAAGTATTTTGGAAAAAAAGCAAAGGTATTAGATATCGAATGCGGACTTGGAAGAACAACCATACCCTTACATGAAAAAGGATTTAATGTTATAGGAATCGATATTTCCGAACCTATGATAGAAAAAGCCAAGGCCCTATATCCATATGTGGACTTTCGCTTGCAGGATACAACGCATTTGGATTTTGATGCCGAATCCTTTGATTATGCGCTATTTTCCTTCAATGGACTGGATTGTATATATCCTGAGTCAAAAAGGGTAGCGACTTTATTAGAAATAAATAGAGTCCTCAAGAAGGATGGAACCTTTATATTTAGCAGTCATAACACATTACCATTTATTCGAAAAAATATTAAGGATAACATTAATCTTATCTATTGGATTGTCAGATTTTTATATGCTAATATAATTAATAGATCCTTATTTGATAAATATAGAATTGAAAAAAGTAGCTATGGAGATCTTATTCTATACTTTAGGACTTACGCAGTTGAGCCTATAGACCGTAGGAAATCAGGACATTCTCTGTATGTGCTTATAGCATTTCGAATAATTCTACGCTTGCTTTCAAACCAACTTATTCCCTTGATAAGTCGTATTAGCTCCAATCTGAGAAATGCTCTTAGAGAGAATAATATATGTGCTCTCTGAGATTGGCTCTTTCTTGCTTGACAGCGCTCAGCTCCGCAGAATTGTTTAATTCCTCTGTGATATTCCTCGATTTTCCAAGAATGCTTACTTAATACTTTCCGCCTTGTTTCTTTCATTTCCAGTGAATCAGTCGCCCAGTATTCAATGTCACCATCATCGGAAACAATCTTGAATACTTTTATAAAGCCGTAAGCCTTCAAATGCACAATTCTGCCTTTTGGCGGGATCTCTATCTCCTCAATTGGTACATTCTTAGTATCATCAGGATTTACCAATCTATTTTTCTTCAATCTAGTAAGCCAATGCCATCCAAGTTTCCTTAATGCTTTGAGATTATCTATTCCTGAGTACCAACTATCAAAGAGAACAAATTCGGGGTTGAATCCACGTTCGTTTGCTTTATTCAACATATCGCGAAAATGATTGTTCTTTGATTTACCATCAGTATCTTTATCATAGACTCGAAAATCAATTGGAATTATCGGAGTCCCATCTGTCCAGAGCAATGTAGTAATATTGATTCCTTCTACTACTCTATGATGCTTTCCGCTCCATTGAGGATAGACTAAATCCATCTTTTTGGCATAGGGTTTGTCCAATGTTGTATCGTCGAGAATTAAGAAACACTCTTGGGGTCGGATGAATATCTTAACCTCATCCCATAACGCTTCCGTATCAGGAGGCTGTCTTTGTAAGAGACGAGTAAATGCATCATGTGATGGATTATTTTCCCGTGATACCTGACATCTAGCAGCTTCAGTGCAGGAAAAAACATCCATTGATGCAATTAGAAAGTGAATATAATCAAGGTCATCACATTTAGCCGGATTCAAAGCATCTTTCTCCAGCTCATTTCTCATTTAATATAACACATATATTATAAGAAAGTTCCGCCAAGTGCGTAAGTCCTATACTTTATAAATCCAAAAGAGCAAAAGATTCAATTGGAAATGGCAAAGTTCCAATTACTTAGGCAAGAGGAGATTTCGAAGGAAAATTATCTCGATTTGAACCATGGTTATATTATGTAGCTAGAAAGATATATTAATTATATTATGCTTGCATGAGGGATATAATGAGGATCTGCGTTTTGGGATTGGGATACATTGGCTTACCTACTGCATTGCTATTCGCAACACACGGTCATAAAGTAGTCGGAGTAGATATAAATAAAAAGTTGCTAAATTTACTAAGCGAAGGAAAGACGCCCTTCAATGAAAAGGGCTTAGGTGAATTAATGCAAGATGCACTGAAATCAGGGAGCTTTTCTGTTAGCAGTAATATCGAAAAATCTGATGTATTTATAATTGCAGTGCCTACACCGTTAGATCCAAGAAATAAGATTGCTGAGCTGAAATATGTGAAATTGGCAGCCGAAATGATTGCTCCTATCTTGAAAAAGAATGATGCAGTTATATTGGAATCAACTGTTCCGCCAGGAACATGCGAAAAACTATTAATTCATATATTTGGATCTTCAGGTCTGAAAGCAGGTATAGATTATTACTTGGCTCATTGCCCAGAAAGAGCTGTTCCAGGCAATACAATCTATGAGATGATAAATAACGATAGAGTAATCGGGGGAATCAATGATGCATCTGCTATTTTCGTGAGAGATGTTTATTCATGTTTTAGCAAGGGTCAATTTTACCTGACAAATATTCGAACAGCGGAATTTGTAAAATTAATGGAGAATACTTTTAGAGATATTAATATAGCTTTGGCTAATGAATTTGCCCAAATCGCAGAAGATTTTGAAATAAATATATGGGATGCCATCAAATTAGCAAATAGACATCCAAGAGTTAATATTCTCAACCCAGGTCCAGGCGTGGGAGGGCATTGCATAGCTATTGATCCATGGTTTTTAAGAAGCAATCCCAATAAATCTAAAATCATAACGCTTGCCAGAGAAATTAATGATAATATGCCAAATCATCTGTTTAATCTAGTTTCTAGGGTATTGACTGGCATAGATAACCCAATGATAACCGTTTTAGGAGTAGCCTATAAGAAAGGTGTGAATGATACAAGAGAAACGCCTGCATTGAAATTTATAAAATTGGCTGAAAATGAAGGTTTTCGAGTCAAAGTTCATGATCCTTTTGTAGAGGACTTCGATTATCCAATTTTAGGAATTCAAGATGCGATTAATGATACTGATTGCATAGTAATAATTACTGACCATGATGAATTCAAGAAACTGAATCCAGAAGATATTTATCCATTGGTTAGAAATAAATATATTGTAGATGCAAGAAATTTAATAGACATAGATCACTGGAGAGAAAATGGCTTTTTTGTTACACTTCTAGGAAATGGGCGAAAGACTGATTGAATGAGGCTAAAACTATGAAATTTATGTTTTTATTAGAATCTTTTCCCCCAGACGCAACGGCATCTGCTCAAAGAATGAAAAATATGGTAGCTACTTATGGAATGCAAAAGAATACAAGTGTTCGTGTGATAGTATATAATCCCAATTCACATTTTGAATCCAGAGATAATTTTAAAAATATAGAAATCGCTAGGCATGGGCTTGGCAAATTGCCAAAAGTTCTCTATTTGATGCCTTCAATCAACCTGCTTGTATTATTAAAATGGATTTTAATAACTATAAAAGAAGTAGCAAATTATAAGCCAGATATGCTGATAACCACAATTCCCACTTTTACTCCAACAATTGCTGCCTACATTTCTTATCTGATTTTTGGGACGCCATTCTGTGTTGATTTCAGAGATAATGAGCTACATCCAAAAACTATTGATTATTATGTTAATTACCTTCCTCCATTCTCTAGGCCGATATGTAAGCCCTTTTTCTATCTATTTCAACTTGCATTTTTACAATCATTTAAGAATGCTTTTGTAATTAGCACTGTCTATGAAGCCATGATTGAAGATTTGCAGAGACAAACTGAATTTAAAGTACCAATTATATTAATTCCAAATGGTGTTGATTTTTTAGAAATTAATGCAGTCCAGCGAAAACTAAATAGGCAAGAGCTAGCCCAAATTTATAAATTAAACGCTGACAAGATAATTATATATGTGGGCCAGGTTGGAGGGTATTATAAGCCGGAGATATTGCTCGATCCAATCAAGAGATTAAAAGACCGCGGAATAAATATTAGCTATATTATTGTTGGAAGTGGCTCCAATGAAGATTATATTAAGAAGTTAGCAGTAGATAAAGATATAAGTGATAATATCTATGTGCTTGGTAAAAAAAGCCATGCAGAAGTTCTCGAATTAATCTCAATCAGTGATATGGCATTCTATCCACTGGAAAACGGCTTCCCTTACCCAAATTGTGCATTGGGCTCTAAAGTCTTAGAATATATAGGATGCAAATTGCCCATATTATCTTTAGCAAACGATGATTCGATTGTATCCAAGCTAATTTCTGATCACAAATTAGGGATCACTTTGAATTGGAATGAATTGCCGAAAATAGAGGATAGCATTTTAGAAATTCTCTATACATCTGAATATAGAAGAAATGTTGAAGAGTACTATAAATGTTTTTTTAATGAATATGATAGAACAAAAAATAGCCAAAAATTATTTAACTATATGATTGAATGCTATATGCAAAGGATAAAATGCAGATTAGATTAAATTGCAATATATAAATATAAAAAATACATAGATTATGATCGAAGGGCTTCAGATAATTTGTCGTCCTATAGGAGCTAAATGCAAAAAGAAAATAATACCAATATTTCAGATATTTATAAGGAACCCAAAAGAGCTTCTTCATTTTTATCTGACGTTCTGAAGCTCGCTGGTGGAACCACAATAGCTCAGACCATAGTTATTCTTATAGCACCGATAATCACCCGTCTTTATGGCCCTGCCGATTTTGGTCTTAGTGCTCTTTTTGGTTCCATTGTGGGTATACTTAGTATCATAGCTTGCATGCGGTATGAAATGGCAATAATGTTGCCAAGGGAAGATAGGGATGCTGCAAATCTTTTAGCTCTTAGCATATTATGTGCTATTTTTTTCAGCATACTGACAATCCCTTTTATATGGCTTGCCAAGCAGCCTTTATTGGAGCTATTGAAAGCTCCTGGCCTTGCTCCATATTTATGGTTTGTGCCAATTTCAGTTTTTTTCAGTGGAGTTTTTTCAGCTTTAAATTACTGGAATTCGCGGACGAAACGTTTTGGCAGGCTGTCTATAGCAAGGGTGGTCAGCTCAACAGCCTCAGCGGGCACACAATTAGGTGCAGGTTTTCGAGGTTATGCATCAGGGGGCAGCTTAATCATCGCAGGTATTATAGGTTCAGTAATATCTGCGATCTTGCTCGGGGGACAAATAGGGCGAGATGATGGACAGTTACTGAAGAAGAGCATTAATTTGCAAGATATGATCATCGGATTAAAGCGATATAAACGGTTCCCTATTTTCGATTCATGGAGTACTCTTCTAAATACCACTTCATGGCAATTACCCACCTTCCTTTTATCCGCATTTTTTTCCTCAACTGTTGTAGGGTATTTCGCTCTTGGCATGATAGTACTTCAACTCCCTTCGAGTCTTATAGGTGGTGCAATTTCTCAGGTTTTTTTCCAAAGAGCCGCAGAAGCAAAATTTGACAATATGCTTCCTCAGATAGTTGAAACTACATTCGTACGTCTAGCAATGATCGCAGCATTACCTCTCGCTATCTTATCCCTGACTGGAAAAGAAATCTTCATTGTAATTTTTGGAACTTCTTGGGCAGAGGCTGGTATTTATGCACAAATTCTTGCGCCATGGATATTTCTCGTTTTCATAACAACTACATTCAGCACTTTATTCAGCATTCTCGAGAAGCAAGATAGTTTACTAATATTTAATATAATCCTCTTCGGAACGCGTGGTGGCGCTCTTATTCTTGGAGGCCTATCTGGAGATGCCAGAATTGCCATTATTCTATTCGCCGCAGTGGGTGTAATAGATTATATCGGATTAGGTTTGTGGGTTTTCATTATAGTCGGTATACAGATATCAAAACTTTTAAATCATTTCATTCAACTCATCTCATATTGTGCTCTCACGCTAGGCCTCATTGCTTTGTCTAAATGGGTGCTGCTCCTAGCTCCCCAAATTATTGTTTTATTAGATATTTTTATGGCCGCGTTTTATTATTTTTTGTTTCTAAAAAGAGAAGATGTGCTTAACCAAATTTATAAAACCTATAGGTCGTAATGTCAATCTTTTTTTCGTTTCAATAAAATCATTCGATGATAAGGTTTTCGGAAATTCAGAATATCCTTAACATAGCAATCGATAATATTTAATCCACTGAGAATATATCTAACGGGTGTTGCTTTAGGGCTAACAGATGGACTACCGCATTTGTTGCATATTGCATAGTCAGAATGCTGATAGATATTGAATATGTGTCTTAATTTAGTAATATTTTCATTAGGATAACATCGATAACTCGCATATATTTCTCTTTCCAGAGAATAATACTTAAATTCTTTAATAAACCAAGCTTCATCGAATATACGATAATGATGGAAAAGGTTGAATAGATTCCCGCAATTACTGCATTTACATAGGTCAAACTCTAGTTGTTCTTTAAACGGTACAGTTATTAAATAATATTTCGGATTTAATAGATTAAGCTCACTGATAGCTTTAATGTATGTTTCATCGTCTAGATGTTCTAGTACTTCAGTAAGAATGATTAGATCAAATTTTGAATTTTTTATCGGCAATGCATCGATGCTTGCCTGTATTGCATTTTTTTTTACATTTGTTAAAGGGATTTTGCCCAAATCAAGACCTACAACAAACGGTGTCTGAATCATATTTGTAACGGTCCCATTGCCACATCCAATATCTAAGACAGACTTTACGCTTTCCGGAATTAGGGCAATAGTCTTTTTTGCTCTATCTATTTCCCTTATAGTATCAAATTCCTTCCATATTCCTTTTTGGTTATAATATTTAATCTCAAATTCGTTTGTCATGCTATTCTCCCCTAAGGCCCATAACCAAACCGCTGTAGCAATCTAGTATAAACATTTCAAAATAATATAACAATAATTTGCTCTCATTGTATCTTATTTTATTGTCAGCTTATTTTGGAAGCTAAACACTAGAAAATCAGCTTCCTTCTGCCTTTCTTAAAAGGATACAGGTTAGATGGTGTTTCTCCTCGATATCAACTTTACGTGGAGGATATATGCGTTTTCCGAATGTCCAAAATTCGCCAGTGAATATCTGGTAGTATTCCTGGCATTCAATCGTTGCTTGATTATCCTTTAGCCAATCATTGATCTCTTTGCGAGAGAAAACTTGGCATACGTAATGAGCATTTTGGCCATATCCATGTGTCTTCGGTTAAGAGATAATTCTTAGGTTAATCGTTATAGATGTGACTAAATCCTTCTGCGCAAATAGTTCATTTAATAAGATTTATATGGAATATGTGATGCCATATCCAATTAAGGGAATAGCATGCGAAAAGGGGCATCACAATTTGGGAAAGATATAGTGGAAAAAGAACTAACCACGATGTTTGATTCCAAGTGGCTTAGAGAAACTGCAAGAGAAAGTGGATTGGTTGAACGAGAGAGGAAAATTGATCCAGTAATAATGTTCTGGACTCTGGCGATTGGCTATGGCACTCAGCTATGCAGAACCCTTGCAGAGTTGAAACGCGAGTACGAAGTGCACGGAAAAGTATCGATATCAGATAGCAGTTGGCACGATCGTTTCACTCCAGAGCTAGTAAAATTTCTCAAAGGGTGTGTAATTCATGGCATTGAGCATATGGCTCAAGAACCAAGCAGAATCTTGGGCAAACGTCTAAACAGCTTTCGTGATGTGATGATCCAGGATAGCACCATTATTCGTCTTCATGAAAGCCTTGCCAGCAAATGGCCTGCTGCTCGCTCCAAGACAGTGGCAGCAGGAGTAAAAGTGGCATATTTGACAAGCGCAATAGCCAATAGCCCTAAGAGCATTTCGATCTTACCTGAGAATACCAACGACCTAAAGACATTAAAGATTGGCCCTTGGGTAAAAGATATAATATTACTCATTGATCTTGGATTTTACAAATATCAACTATTTGATCGAATAGCGGAAAATGGGGGATCCTTTGTTTCACGCCTTAAGAGCAACTCAAATCCCGTAATAGTAGGCGTAAATCAAGTATGCAATTGCCGTGGAATTGATTTAATTGGAAAGCATTTGAAAGATATCGTATTGGAAAAATCTGATGAGATATTCGACGTTAATGTTGAAGTATCTTTCAATCGAAGGTCTTATCGCGGCAAGAGCAAAAAAGATAATGGGATATTTAGATTAGTCGCAGTATATAATACTGAGGCAGAAGAACATCATTTTTATATGACAAATATTTCTCCAGATACGTTATCTGCTTCTGAGATTGCCGCCACCTATGCCGCAAGATGGGAAGTTGAACTTATCTTCAAAGAATTGAAAAGCAGATATGCTTTGGATCAGATAACAACGAAGAGCCCGAGTGCGATTGAAGCCTTAATTTGGATCTCAATTCTGACACTTTTGGTCAGTAGAAAAGTGTATTATGTCGTTAGAAAATTGAATCCTGATAACCAGATGGTTCGATTTACTCAGCTCAGATGGAGCAATATCTTTATCGAAAATTCTTCGCGACTCTTGTCTGCTATATTTGATTATCTTGGAATTGAACAAGATTTCTTCACAGTCTTAAATGTATATTCAAGTGAAGCACTTGATCCGCATGTCAATAGAGAACGACTTAGGGATGGGTTGTGGTCTTAACCGAAGACGAATGTGGCCATATCCGGCACTTGGAAGCTTGTACACGTTATCGATATATTGTTTTTCGTTATAGGGAGTTGTAATAATTAGATACCCGCTAGGTTTTAGCAAAGTAAACATTCCCTTAATAGCATCAAGGTGATTTGGAATATGCTCAAGAACGCTAATGCAGGTAATTGCATCAAATTGTTTCTTTAGCTTTGTTTTGGTTATATCATCTTTTACGATATAATAATGCCTATTATTAAAGTTCCAATTCCAATATCCTTCAATTTTATCTATTGCTTCAACGTTGATACCGCAATTCGATAATAAATGTGGCCATGCAGTGCTTCCAGATCCAACATCAAGGAGGGTCTTGGGACATATCTTATAAAGGCAATTTAACGCAAAAGTTAGTTCTATTGGTCTCTCGTTCATATCATGGGCTGGAGCATATTTCTCCTCTAATAATATTGGTGTTAAAAGAAAACCTAATAGATACCTATATATTATAAAAAATCTCTCATTTATAATATTATATAATTTAATTTGTGTCATTTTATTCTCCCAGATCTTATAAACAAGTTCCTCAAGATTTTTCATATGAAAATCTTTAACGGATATCGTTTTTCATGTTCCTGTCAATGGCGGTCTAGAAATGCCCAACTATGGCGGAATAAAAGTGCTCAACTCTATAAGTACTTACCCTCTCCTCAGTTAGATCTCAAGACCATACCCTTAACGATTCTGTGGAATTAGCCCCTGTTTTCTCCGTTCTTTAAGCCGGTAGCTATCGCCCTTGATGTTGATGGTAGTACAGTGATGTAGAATTCTATCAAGAACAGCAGAAGCTATCACATGATCGCTGAATATCTCGCCCCACTCGCCATAAGACTTATTGGAGGTAAAGATGATAGATCTGGCCTCATAGAATCTGGAGATCAATTGGAAAAATGCATGAGCGCCATCAGATGTAAAAGGCAGATATCCGATCTCATCCACGATCAAGAGCTGAAACTTTGAAAGCCCTTTTATCTTCTCCTCAAGTCTATCCTGCTTATCGGCATTGACTAGCCTTTCCATGAGGGTTGCAGCATTCGTGAAATGAACTCTGAATCCAGATCTAACCGCCTCCAATCCCAAGGCGATAGCAAGATGCGTCTTACCCACACCAGGCGGTCCAAGGAAAACTACATTCTCAGAATTTCTGATGAACCTGAGACCAGTCAATTCCCTGATCACTGATCTATCCAGAGATGGCTGAAATTTGAAATCAAAGTCATCAAGCCCTTTTTGATATGGGAACCCCGCTAATTTGGTCCTCATTGCCAGCGATTTAGCTTCTTTGCTCTTCATCTCCTGGTCGATCAGATAATCCAAGATCTCGATGGTAGATTTACCCTCTTTAGCGGCAATCTCAAGGAAATTATCGAGGATTAAGTCGATGGTAGCTAATTTCATCACTTGAAGGTTATGATGAAGCCGCTCATAAGCGAGATTACTCATCTCCACACCTCTCGCTGAACTTATCATAAACAGAAAGCGATCTGGTCTCAACTATCGCCTCGCCTAATCTGAGAATAGAAGGATGTTGATTCATCCTGGACTTGTTCTCTTTCAGAACCTCCGACAGTAGACCCTGGAAATGCTCTTTTTCTCGGCATATTCTGCCACTACCGGTTAGGATTTCATGTTCACAGGCTAACTCTGAACCGACAAAGATCTTGATGCGATTATTACCGATCTGAAGTTTTGCATCTCTGCCTGCAAATCGATAAGGCACTGAATAACGGTTGCCGTTGTACGAAAGGTATGCATCTCTGGCGATTTTCCTGGTGCACTCCCTGTTAATGACATATGTAGGAACACTATCTATAGGATTCAATCCTTCAAGCTTTAGCCTTTCAGATGGTACTTCATGTGTTGTTCCATTACTCAAGGCGTTGACACGCTTGAGCCATATCTGAAGCTGGTTATTGATGTCCGAGAAAGAGCTGAACGAGCCGCCCAGGAAAAAGTCGCGTTTGACGAATCCTACAGTGCTTTCTATTTTACCTTTGGTTTGAGGGCGGTAAGGTCTGCATAGTCTGGGTATGAAACCAAAATGCCTGAAGAACTGCTCAAACACCGGATTCCATTCTGAGTCAATGGATTTCGAAGCTCTTTTCAAAACCACCTGCTTCATGTTATCATAAAGGATCTCCTCAGGATAACCACCGAAGTAGCTGAAGGCATTCAAGTGACATTGAATCAGGGTTGTGGCATCTATCGACAAAGTAAACTCCGCATATCTCATTCGAGAGTATCCAAGAACCATTGTGAAACAGAAGAGCTTTCGTATCTTTCCATCAATCTCGATATAGCCACATTCGCCCCAATCTACCTGAGCCTGTTTACCTGGCTGGGTTTCATAACGATATATGGCCAAGACTCCTGTTTTGGGACGTATCTTTCGAACGAAATCTTTGACAATTGTATATTTCCCAGTAAAACCTCTCTCCTGAATCTCACGATAGATTCTGGAAGCGGTTAAAGGATAGATGTTCAGGCGTTGGATAATATAATCCTTATAATCATCCAACTTACTTGCTTTCGGAGATCTCTTTTTGGTAACTGGAGGAACCTTCAAGGTTACATATTTGCGTACCGTCCTCCTGTTATACCCTGTCTCTTTGGCGATCTCACTGATGCTCATTCCCTGTTTGTGCAGTTCTCTCAACATGAGAAAGTCCTCCAATTTCAGCATCAACACAGCCTTTGGTTTCAAAACCAAAAGCTGTGGAGGTGGGCATTTTTATCCCGCCGAAATTGAGCACTTTTAGACCGCCAGTGACATTCCATATATGAGGCGCAGCCTTATAGAGGTCTGCTATGAAAAACGTTCGATTATCGCCAGAGACCAGTTTCATTCTTCGGGCACGATTCTTGCTCCTACCAAAGAACAAATCAAAGCACTTTGTGGCTGGGTAAAGCATGTTGCATGGCCAGCATCTAAGTTAGCGACATGTTAAAGAACGATCATCTCCCTCACCCAGTTCTTGCGCTCAAAGAGCGTTCTGAAAATCATCGCCGCCGCCAGGAAGATCAAGCCATATTCCAATACTCTCGTATCAGCAATGCCATAAAAGTCCGCCTTATATCCCACAGGCCCCACTAAAATCCCAGACCCAATTTTCCTCGTAGCCAGAGGCCATAAAAACCGGTACCCATTGCTGAAAACTAATGCATCCTCGACGAAATGTGCCCCAAACCCAACAGCCGCAAAAATCAGAGAATCCACAAACCTGATTCCAAGTGGATGCAGCAGAAATGAAACGCTTACAGCGTAAAACACAAGCGCGGCCAGTGTATGGAAGTCGCCGTGGTGGATGGGCGAGCCGTAGATAAGCAATGTGATCCCTGCCCTCTTCAGCAGGCCGTTTGCGACGACATCGATATCCGGCGCATAAGCGCTGAGGATGATAATCCAGGAGTACTCCCTTCCTGTGAGCCCACGATAGATCATGCCGAAGAGGATAGCGATTGCGGTGGAATAGATCAGGTGTTCAAAAAGCAATCAGATTGTCTCCTCACCTTTCGCTCATTCCTCATTAACCTTTATCTCTTTTTATCGAGGCTATCCCAAGAATTCAAGCATGAAATTTTTTCTTTTTGCCATTGTGTCTTCGTGGTTGATAGTCCGTCATTTGATTGCTATGCCAACAACTTTTCACCAATTAACCTTGATACAATCTCAAGGGGAAAACCCCTCCAGTTTTATCTCATCCAATTTGACCGATCCATTGATCGCTTTGGCGCTCATTTTATAGTTACCTGAAGGAAATCCAGTCATATTAACGCTAACGTTGAACCTGCCATTTACGATCAACTTTTTTACTAGCGTCATGGTCAGGTTTACCTTGGAGACATTCTCCGCAGCATCGCCGAAGATTTTAATCTCATAGCTGCCAGGTGAGATCATACTGTTAGTAGTAGTAGTAGCTGCGCCTTTATTATCTGCATCGATCTGCGAGGTAACCCATATTCGCATGCGTTCATTTTTCCAGACCATGCTCGAGTTTTCATAGCTCCCCTGATCCTTCTTTACGCCTATGTTCAGGTTCTTCACCTTGCTTGCAGATACTGTAAAGTTGTTTGGCAAAGCGGGCATATAAACGCCTTCGGTCTCATAGGCATACCCATTAACATCCAGTCCATTAATATTTTTTCTGATAAATGGAAAAGAGATATTGAAATCAGATGATATAGGAGGGATGTGTATGCCCACAAGATCGTAGCTGTAGCTGCCAGCATATACCGGGGCTGTATCTTGGATGGTAAAGTTAAGTAAAAGCTCCCCTGAGCCAACTCCCGAGATCCTCATATCGCCAGGTGCTGTTCCAATGCATGAGATCAGGATGCAAAGCAAGGCCAATGATCTAATGATTATAGAGCGCTGTCTAATTTTCAAAGCAGTCACCTACATGTCAATGCAGTCATCTTCGTTCGGTTCCTTCAAAATCAGAATAGTTGCTTGGGAAAGAGCGCAGCAATATTTTTGCGTTTTAGCGCTAAATTGCGTATAAATGGAAGCTCTGCGTGGATCCGCTAGCCTCTTGGAGCATTGAGAGCCTGGGGATATGCTGCTCGACTAATATTGGTTAAGTTAATTCGCTTTGTGCCTTCGTGGTGAGCGTTCGTCGTTTGTTTTGTTGTACGTTTTTAGCTCCTATGAAATCGTTAGCTTGATATCGATTTTAACAAATCCAAGCATGACGATTAGCGACCTAAACCAGATTTAAAAACAATATCTATAGCCACAGTTACTTGAAATTAGCTCTTTGGAACTGGTCATATGAACTATCCCAAAATAGTTTAATGATATGCATTTAGGAGAGCTAAACACATACGTTTTATTTATATTATATAGGGATACTATATTCACTTAGGCTGGAAGCGTCCATCTTATTTCCGTCAACCTTGTCGCCTGCATTTCCAGAGCCTTCCCCCAGCGAGGGGTTAGGGGTAGCCTGTGCGGCGATTGAGCACGCTAGAAAAACCACCAGTGTTAGCCCCAGAATTACATGTGGGCTTTTGAATCGTTAGTGCTCAGATGCTCAAAATAACGATCAGTAGCTCATAACCGACATATGGATAATATCCAAGAAGTTCCAAAGCCACCAACTTCTAATGTTTTCGCCAAACCCTCTTATCATATACTCAATTCAGGTTATAGCGATACCAAATCTACCCCAGTACTCTTGCTCCCATCCCTTGCGAAATACCAACAATCTTTAGGATTAATAAACTTACCGCGGTTTCATGGCAGAAGACCGCTGTTAAAAATCTACGTGCCCCTTCCTACCTTGATGTAGTTGATTTTATCCTTCGGCACAGGCTTTACGACTACAACCAAAACCTCTTGCTCAGCAAGGTTGCGATCAACATATACACGGCCGATTTTATCGATCCGTTTGTACATTGGATCAACCAGAGTTTCTCTCTTTTCTCCAGCTATCTTTATCTCCATATCACAGTTCACCGGCTCATTCATCGCCATGATCATAGTTATATCTAAGCTCCATGTATGGCTAACTATGCTAGTATAATTAGCCATTATAGCCACAAAATGGTTATATATCCCTAAGTTATCATCAATCCAGGTGATTTTATCATGACAGAAATCAATGAGCCAAAATGCGGCCACACCCCAAAAATCGCAGCCGACGCATTTAAAGGTGATCTGGTAAGGATCATTGAGAACATCGACCTCGTGGATTGTACACTGAATGAGACCCGCAGGGTTGCATTGGGTCTGCTCGAGCAGGTTGAATCAAAGGAGAATGCCGAAGGATAGCAAGCGAATGGTATTCTCTATACTCGGGCTTTGGCTTCGGCAGAATGATAGAGCTGAAGCCTACTGCATGTTCGTTGCTTTGTTTATAGCTGCAGCCGGATATCCTGCAAAGGCAGAATCGATCTCCAGTCCCCTTCAACCTTATCGCCTATTTTTCCTAAACCTTCACCCAGCGAGGGGTAGGGGCAGCCCGCGCGGAGGGTTGGAGCGCGCTAGTAAAACCATTAGTGCTAGCCACAGAAGAAAGTGGAGGTTTTTGATTTATATTAGTAGCCCCAAATGACAATATCGTTCTTAAAATTTTTTGGCATTTGGGATTCGTTCGTCTTAGTTGTTAGTAAGCCATCGTATGTTTAATAGCAAATCTAGTTACCCACCACGACAAAAACTTAGATATCATCGAGAAGCTGTATCAGCTCTTCCTTACTGATCTGCGCATCCTTAGCGATCTTTAGGACGAAAGCAGGGCTAATCCCCTCCAATTCATTGGAGGGATACAGCCCGTCCCTATTACTTTCGCCCTGCATACGTTGTCTATATATCTTCTAAAGTCTGTAGCTACAGAACGGTGAAGTGATTTGCTGAAAGTGTTTCGGTACAGAATCTATCCTACCAAGTCTCAGAGATCCAAGATGGATAATACCTTGGAGCTTTGCAGGTGGACCTATAACGAAACACTGGCAGTTCGGAAGAACGCCTACGAACAGGAAGGCAAGTCTATTTCTTACTATGAAACCAAGAAGCTCTTGCCGCAATGGAAAGAGGAAAAGCCTGAACTGAAAGGTGTTCACTCGCAGATTCTACAAGAGGTAGTAAAGAGAGTTGATCTAGCTTATCAGGCTTTCTTTCGCAGAGTCAAGGAAGGCGAAGATCCTGGCTATCCCAGGTTCAAGGGATATGGCAGGTACGACAGCTTCACCTATACCCAGACAGGCTTTTCCTTGAAACCTGGTAAGCTCTGGCTCTCCAAGACAGGTGACATCAAGATAAAACTCCATAGAGCAATTAATGGAGAAATCCAGAGGCTTAACATCAGGAGGATGTCAACACGGAAATGGTTTGCATCCTTCCTGGTTGAAGTTGAACCGGATGAACCTCTTCCAAAAACAGGATTATCGATAGGTATTGATGTAGGTCTGAAAAGCTTCGTAACACTATCCAATGGGGAACATATCGATAATCCGAGATTCTTTGTTCATGAAGAAAATGCTCTTTCAAAAGCTCAAAGAAAGCTATCCAAAGCTGAAAAAGGAACACCTGAAAGAGCAAATGCTTTGAAAGCGGTTCATAGGGTTCATGAAAGAATCACTAACAAGAGAGATGACTTTGTACAAAAGCTGTCTCTGAAGCTTGTGAAATCGTATGATCTGATAGCCTTTGAAGATCTGAATATCAAGGGCATGGTCAAGAATCATTGTCTTGCAAAGCATATTGCAGATGCTGCTTGGAACAAACTGATAACTGCCACGTCTTACAAGGCAGAATGGGCCGGTAAACGTATTGAACTGGTGAATCCTAATGGTACATCCCAATTATGCTCTGGCTGCAATCAACTGGTTCAAAAAGATCTATCCAAGAGAATCCACATTTGTCCTTTCTGTGGGCTGACTTTGGATAGGGATCATAACGCAGCCTTAAATATCCTCAGACTGGGGCTACAGTCTGTGGCGAAAGCCTAGATGCCCGCCAATTTATTGGCGGGAGTAGTCACTAAGATCCCTCGCCCAAGCACCTCCTCTTTATGGATAGGGATAACTGTTACCCGGCCGTCGGAATGTTTCATAACGAGATGGCTACCACGTTGCCTTATAGCCCGAAAGCCGATCTTTACTAGAGCCCTAACAGCTTTATCGGCCTCAACCGGCCTCAGCTTCGACAACCTGAACACCTATGAACTCAGGGATTTCTATATCCTTCTCTGCCTCAAGGTATACCTCTATCGCTTCTTTTATCCTATCCAGCAAATCATCAAGGCTCTTTGCCTGAGTGTGGCAACCGGGGAGCGATGGAACAGTAGCTACATAGTAGCCATCTTCATCTTTCTCTACCAAAACGCTGAACTTCTTTTTCATGAATATACACTTTAATTCTCGAGATATTTAATCTTGTAGGCGTCTTTTTATGGCTATTGTATTTTTGTATCTTCCAGATCCAATTTTCCTCATAGCCACAGGCCACAAAACCTGTACCCTTGGCCGAACACAAGCGCATACTCGACGAAATGTGCCCCGAACCCGAGCAGCCGCAAAGACCAGAGAATCCCCAAACATGATTCCAAGAGGATGCAAGAGAAAGGAGACGCCCACGGCATAAAACACAAGCACGGCCAGTGTATGGAAGTCGCCGTGTGATATGGGCGAGCCGTAGATAAGCAGTGTGATCCCTGCCTTCTTCAGGAGGCTGTTTGCGATGACGTCCTGGGTGAAGGCGCTGAGGATGATGATCCAGGAGTACTCCCTTCCTATGAGCCCACGGTAAGTCATGCCGATAAAGATGCAGTGGAGTAGATCAGGTGTTCAAAAAGCACTCAGACTGTCTCCTCGCCTTTCGCGCTTCCTTCAAGCTATATTCGTTTGTGTTTGCGGTTAATCAAAATATGCCATATGTCCAATAACCGAGCTAACGACGGTTCACCACAAAGGCAAAATTCAATACACTTTTGGCTGCCTACATTTTTGCGACCGCAATAAGATGGCAAAAAATTCTTGTAAAGACAGGTCTTTTGAACTAGCAAACGTTTGAATATGAGAAAAATGATTGCATAACCAACCTGTATGGAGGGAGGCAGATCTTGAATGAGTCGATCTTCTATCAAGGCATTTGTTATACTGGGGTTCGCTCTACTTTATATTGCACTAGCGATTAGTGAGGATGACCCGCTACATAATTATATCAATATAGGAGAATCACTAGCTAAGCAAAAAAATTATAATGGATCTATAGAATATTACGATAAAGCGATTAGCGTTAATTCTGAATATATACCAGCCTGGAGCGATAAAGCCGCTTCTCTTATTTGTCTGGGCAAGTATGATGCCGCTATCGAGTGCTATAATAAGACGCTTGAAATAGATCCGAATAATGAGGGGATTTGGTACCTTAAAGCTAATGCCCTCGTAAAATTAAACAGGTATAATGAAGCTATTCAAGCTCTCAATAAGGCTATCGATATTAGTCCAAATGCGGCTGCCTGGAATAGTAAAGGCAGCGCTCTATTGAAACTGAGCAGGTATGATGATGCAATCCAAGCTTACGATGCAGCAATTGAGATGGATTCACAGAGCGTGAATGCCTGGGATGGTAAAGGTGCAGCCCTTATGAAATTGGGCAGATATAATGATGCTATCCAAGCCTACGACGAGGCAATCAAGCTAAACCGAAAGGATATAAATGCCCTCGATGGCAAAGGTGCTGCTCTTATGAAATTGGGCAGTTACGATGCAGCCATCGAGGCTTATGGAAACGCCATTGATATCAATCCTAAAGACATTAATGCCTGGAATAATAAGGGTGATGCTTCAATGAAACTTGACAGGTACGATGATGCTATCCAGGCTTATGAAAAGGTTACTGATATTAATCCTAAATATTCGAGCGCCTGGTACAATGAAGGCTTTGCTCTCGAATTATCTGGCCGCACTGCTGAGGCAAACGCGGCCTTCGCCAAAGCCAAGGAGTTAGGATATAAGGGCTAAGCCCATACCTAAACTCTCTAATTATTTGCTAAATTAGCAAAAAGTAGCAAATAATTGAGTCTTTCCCTTCGTATCTCAAAGTTTCACGAATAGCGATATTGCATCATTTGTTTTCTTAAGAGCAATCAATGCATGCATTTTATTTATTAAAGCCTGGCTGTAAACCGGATCGATCTGCAGGGCATCATCATATGCCTGCAGTGCATCTGCATAACTTCCACTAGCCTCTAGAGCAAACCCTTTGGCGTTATAAGCCTGCTTATATTTGGGGTCAATCTTCACAACCTGATCGAATAACGGTACAGCCTGGGATGACTTGCCTAGGGCGATAAGCGAGACGCCTTTTTTATAGAGAGCTTCTTTATTCTGCTGATCCAAAGCTAGAACCTGATCATACCTTTCAACGGATGCATCATACTTTCCTAGCAACTGAAGTATATTTCCTTCCCTCAGCCAATTGCCCTTATTCTTTGGGTCGAGTTTAGTTGTATTATTCGCTGCCATGTAAGCATCTGAATAATCCTTAAGGGCCATGTAGTCATCGCTTATTCCGGACCAAGCGGATATCCGGTTTCTTTCGATCGGCATTGCATTCTTATAAGATAGTATCGAAGCGTTGTAATTCTTCAAAATCTTTTGAGTATTTCCTAGGTGCACCCAAGCATCTGTATTATAGGGGTTTTGGGCGACCGCTCTGTTAAAGCAATCCTGGGCACCTGTATAGTTCTTGGCCGCAAATAGCTGGCTCCCTATCTTGTCATAGTTAACTGTCTCCTGGGCAATACCGACTGCGCTCAAAATAAAGAAGCACACCATTAAACCCGATATCTTCAGAATAACTCCTCCTGATCTCGCCTAGAGTCCAAGTGCTTGGATGGTATTGAATGTTTATAATTGCAGCCAGAGATGCTCTTCCACAAAGGCGAAATCGTTCATCCAGTCCTTTTCAACTTTATCACCTGCATTTCCGGAAACCTTCCCCCGCAGAGGGGTTAGGGGCAGCCCGCATGGCGACTGAGTGCGCTAGTAAAACCGCGAGTTTTAGCCCCAGAAAGAAGTGTTTGCTATAGAATTATTTTAGCAAACCCAAAACGCAAAGTCAGTAGCGGTTCCGCAATGTACGCACCTAAATTTGCAAAAAGTAGCAAATACTTGAATTCACCGCTGAGATTAAAGTTCCTTGAGGGCTTAAAAGTATCGATTATTAGTTGCCAAAGTCTTCTAGAAATATCAGGAATTTTGTTTAGCACATGTTATTTAAAAGGATTATAGATCATCAGGTCGTCAATCATTGCAAAATCTTCTTCATTTCGAGTGATGAGTACAAGATCATTTAGTGACTTCCTCCCATGCCCCTGAAGGGACAGGGCTTCCTACGTCATCGATCTAACTTGCTTTGATAGTTTGCTCAAAGTAGGGGTCGGATCTTGATAGGCACTTCCCCTCAGTCCGAGGGTGCGAATGTTTATACTGGCATTGAGATCTCTATCCATCTCTAAACCACAGTTGGGGCAGGAATGGATACGATCTGCCAGAGTCTTGGGAACCATTATACCACACTGGGAGCACTTCTGAGATGTATATCTTGCATCTACTAGTTCAACTACTTTGCCAGCCTTTGCAGCTTTGCTTCTAGTGAACTGGATTAATTTGCCCCAAGCATGGTCTTGGATATGCTTTGCGAGGTGATGGTTCTTCAGCATACCAGCTATATTCAGGTTCTCGAATACTATTAGGTCTGCTGAGTCTACAAGCTGTCTGGATACTTGATGTAGGAACTCGTCTCGATGGTTCTGGATCTACCGATGAGGATGTGCTTACACCCGAGGCGGCTATAATCATCTTCGGTTTCGCGGCCATTTCAGAGGGCCTGATGAAAGCTCTTGGTTAGGCATCATCGATGATCACGCTCAAAGAGGAGCTCGAAGGCGATCTAGCGGCTTTAACTGAGGCACTGGAGACTCTATCATAAGACAGCGGCCCGCTGGCGGAAACCACATGCAGAGGCTGCACGAGATGATGGCGATGAAGATATGGGATCAAAATGACAATCAACGGACAATAGCCAAACATGCTGATAATATACAAGAAGTCGCAGGCCTGCAAATTCCAATTTTTCGCCAAACCCTCTTATCATTTCCTCAATTCAGATTATGGCGTCCTCAAATCTCAGGATAAGCAAGCTTTGATACCGCATTTTTGGATTCAGCTTATGCATGAACGCACATCAATCATCCTGTTCTTCTGGCCAGGTACTAACAAGCCTTCAGGGATTAAAACTTACCTTCAAGGCATCCCCAAACGCTCTTTTATAGCTGCAATATCCTTTTGCATCTGCTGAATTTGAATCGAAAACCCAGGCTGTAGCTCCTCTTTCAGCCCCTTAATCTTTTCTAGGATATGAGGTATTGCGTCAGTGTTCGCTTTTATAGCATCAGTGTTCGCTTTGATATTCGGCAGGATATCAGTATTCTTTTTGATATCTGGAAGGATATCAGTGTTTGCTTTGATGGCTGGTAGCTCATCAAGACGGCTGATACCCTTAGCCAACTGCGCGTTCATGTTTGTAATCGCCGTTCTCTCGATAGATGGCACTCGACCCTCATAAGGTTCTCTTTTAATGTCTGTAACCTGTGCTTTTTGGGGCTTTTTGGTCTTTACTGCTTCCATAAACTCCCTGATCTGCTCGTCATCAGCTTCAAGCCTGGCAATGACCACCTGTTCGCCACCTATAACATCATTTTTCGCCCCGAATCTTTCAATATCACAGTCGTTAGCTAACGCAATCAGAAATGGTCTATAGCCCACATCGTGAACTTTGGGTCCAATGATTATGATTTTAGTCTTCACTCTTTACCCTCCTTTCAGGCACAAAGCTCAGTGAACGCTCCCCGTCCTAAAGGGCGGGGCTTCTATCGGTTTTACGAAGAGATTGCATCCCCAATCTCAGAATGTTTATTGCTGCATTCAGATCTCTATCCATAGACAAACCACATTCCGAGCAGCTATGGACTCTTTCAGCGAGATCCTTTTTGATTATCAGACCACACCTAGAACACATCTGAGATGTTTTTCTTGGATCTACCAGTACAACCTTCGAGCCAGCGTATGCTGCTTTGCTCTCAGTTGCTTTTACCAGCATATTCCAAGCTACATCCGAGATTGACTTAGCTAGGCAGTGGTTTTGAAGCATATTTCGGATATCAAGATCTTCAAAGACTATTACACCAAAACGATCCACTAGTCGACGACTGACCTTATTAGCAAAATCGTTTCGTCTATTAGCAATCCTCTCATGGACCCGCTCTACAACCTTGATGGCCTTACACCTTTCGTGAGTACCTTTCGGAGCTTTAGAGAGCTTTCTTTGGACTCTGGCAAGCTCTTTCTCTTCGGTTCGGAGGAATCTAGGGTTAGCAATTTTCTCACCGTTGGAGAGAGTTGCAAAACTATCAAGACCCACATCGATCCCAACGATAGATCCGTCTTTCCAGGGAGGAAGCTGAACATCGCCCATATCAACCGAGAAACAAGCAAACCATTTCCCAGTAGGCATTCTACGAATTGTACAGGTCTTGATTTTGCCTTCAATTAGTCGATGAAGTTTGATTTTGATATCACCGATCTTTGAAAGATGAAGCTTTCCGGAATCCAACCCAAAACCAGATTGAGGATAAGTAATACTATCATACCTACCCTTGCCCTTGAATCTGGGGTATCCGGGGTCTTCGCCGTTTTGAACTCTTCGGAAGAAGGCTTTAAAGGCAAGCTCTACTCTCAACACAACGTTTTGGAGAGTCAGAGAATGGACCTCTTTGAACTCAGGACGATCAACTTTGAGTTGTGGGAGTCGGTCTTGAGTTTCAAAACGCTTGACGATTCGTTGATCTTTCTCCCAGGCGTTCATCCTATATGCTAACGTATCATTGTAGACTTGCCTACAAAGCTCAAGCTGCCTTTCTAGGATACGAACTTGAGATTTGGTCGGAAATAGTCTATAGCGATGCGCTTTAAGCATTAATAAATAATCGCAATTTAAGGTTAAATAGTTATTGGTAGGATGAAACAAGGGCAAAGGACTCCGCTTTCATCCCCACCGTGAACGATGGGGACTTCCCGCTCCGTCCTTCGCAATCCTACGAGTTAAAAACTTACCGATGCTATATGCATTAATCCCTTATAGAAAAGCAGGCAGAAGACTCCACTCACTTTCTCACCTCGCTGATTATCTATATATTCCATAACAACTTCCTCCTTACTAAGATATGATTCCATCCAGGCTAGATAATGATTAGACTAACCGCATATGTTTCGGGTATGGTTCAGAGAACAGGTTACCGTGCTAAGGTAGTGTCGCTGGCTGAAGAGATGGGCTTGGTGGGTTTGGTTCAGAACCGCCCGAATGGCCAGGTGCTGGTGATAGCTGAGGGTGAAAGGAACGATTTAGAGAAATTAGCATCAGCTCTCCTGATCAAAAACGCCATGATCGATGTTGAAAATGTCGATGAGCGGTACTCTCAAGGATCCGGACAGTACTCAAGCTTCAAGAAGATCACCGGTCCTGATGAGATAGGGGAACGTCTTGATGATGGAATAGAGGTATTGAAGGAACTGGTTGTCGGCCTCAATAATTTAACTGTCACCACCCAAAATGGATTTAATCAGATGCTTGATAAGCAGGATACGACTATAGGCGTATTGAAAGAGGTTAAGGAAGATACCTCGTCCATGCTTGAGAAGCAGGATACGACTATAGGCGTATTGAATGAAGTTAAAGAAGATACCTCGTCCATGCTTGAGAAGCAGGATACGACTATAGGCGTATTGAAAGAGGTTAAGGAAGATACATCCTCCATGCTTGATAAGCAGGATGCGACTATAGGCATATTGAAAGAGGTTAAGGAAGATACATCTTCCATGCTTGAGAAGCAGGATACGACCATAGGCGTATTGAAGGAAGTTAAAGAAGATACCTCGTCCATGCTTGAGAAGCAGGACACGGCCATAGATGTATTGAAAGAGGTCAAAGGAGATACATTATCAATCAGAAGTGATATCTCCGAACTCAAGAAAGATGCCAAGGATTCCATCTTGGAGAAGTACTTAGAGCTCAGGCAAGAGATTGCTGAGATAAAAGCTACCCTTTCAGAAATCAAGGCAAAGGTCGCTTGAAGGAGGAATATTGGTTAAATACGTAGAGATATCACTCGACTGGGAAAGAACTCGGCTAAAATTTTATCAGAAAGCGATTTCAGTGGCTCAAATATGCTCTTGATTAGGACCGATGTGTCTAAGACGGCCCTATTCATAGTATTTCTTTCTCCTCATACTTTTTAGAGTTTCATCGATATCCTCTTTGGCCTCTAAACCCTGGAGTCTTATTCGTTTGTCCTCGTCGTTTTTTTATTTGTGTTATAAAGAGATACTATCTCCAATCAGGCTGGATTCGCCATTCTTATCCTCATCAACGATATGCCTATGTTTCCAAAGCCTTCCCCCAGCGAGGGGTCAGGGGCAGCCCGCCAGGGCATTTGAGTGCGCTATAGCATCGCCAGTAGTAGCCTCCCAAATGCGAAATCAAAATAATTCTGGAATGTCGCTTCTAAATTGCAATCTCTTGAAGAACGTTATCTTATAAATCTTGGAATTAAGAGTAACCGAACTATACATTAAAAAATATTGTGAAGCTTAAAGCTTCATAAATATCGCCATAGCATCGCTATTCTTCTTAAGTGCAATCAATGCGTTCATCTTATTTACTAGCGCCGGGGTATAGTTCGGATTAATTTGCAAAGCAGCATCAAAAGCCTGTATAGCATCTGCATAATTTCCGGTAATCTCAAGTGCGAAACCCTTGGCGTTATATGCCTGCGTATAGTTGCGATCTATCTTCACAACCTGATCGAAGTTCTGTGATGCCTGAGCATATCTGCCTATGGCAATTAGTGAGACGCCTTGCTTATAAAGGGAATCTTTATTCTGCGGATCAAGAGCAAGAACCTGATTATATCTTGCGACAGACTCGTTATATTTTCCTAGTAGCTGAAGAAGATTGCCTTCCATTTGCCAATTGGCCTTATTCGGTGTTTTTGCTAGCATCGTTGTTTTGTTTGCCGCCATATAAGCGTTGGAATAATCCTTGAGTGCATTGTAATCAGAGAGCAAGCCCGACCAGGCAGCTGTGTTGTTTTTATCGATCGCCACGGCCTTATTGTATGATTGGACCGATGCGTTATAATCTTTCAAAGCCCTCTGAGTATCGCCCATATGTACCCAGGCATCTATGTAGCTGGCATTTTGAGTGACCGCTTCATTGAAATAATTCAATGCACCCGTATAGTTCTTGGCTGCATACAGCTGGGTACCCCTCCAATCATAATATTCAGTCTCCACGGCGATACAGACTGCGCTCAGGACAAAGAAGCACACCAATATACCCAATATCTTCAGAATAATTCCTCCTGACCACTTATACTGTCTTTGTATTTGGATAATATTGAATGCATATTAAGCCTTCGCCTCTTTTCCGCTGGTGAAAATGGTGATGCTGAAGGCTATATCAAAAAACCTGATACATACTGTAATTTTTTGTTATCTATCGATCTAAGCTCGGGACATTGAGCTCGTTAGGAAATGGTCTGTATCACGTTTTTTCTTTATCGCATGCGATATTATCCAAGTGATATAATTCCATAAAAAACGTAAAGAGATGTTTAGGAAGAAATCAGGGCTAATCCCCGCCAATTCATTGGCGGGATACAGCCGTACCTATTATCACTTTCGCCCTGCATACTTTAACTATATACTATCATCAAGCTTACAATCTATTGGGATGATAGTAACCAAGAGCCTCAAGATACCAATACACTATGCCGTGACTAAGACAAAGCTTGATAAACTGAACAAGCTCACTGCCAGGATTACTTTTGGTATCAGACTTACATGCTCTTTTATCACATTCCAAAATTCCAGGAAAAAACTCCCTGCAGGATTGATTACAGGACTGGAAGGATAGACCGGGGCATAAACTCATTCAATCTATGGATGCACATATCTACGATTGAAAAGAACCAACCGATGGATATTCCTCTGAATCCGTCGCAGTATCATTTGAAGCAGCTCGAAGACTCAGAAATTGATGACTTCGAGATAGTCAAACATGGCAAGAAGTATTATGCTCATATCTCCATCTCAAAGGAGATTCCTGAGAAGAAAACAAGTTCTGTCGGAGGCATAGACCAGGGTTTGAACAGGACCATAGCAACCGTGTTGCTACCCTTAAATAGACTGGGTACGCCTCATGAAGAGCTTATATGTGACAGCGAGAAGCGTGATCTAATCGACAAGTACGACAATATCCTGGCTTCATTGCAACGAGCGGGAAAAGGTCGAAAGCTGAAGAAGCTCCGTAACAAGCGGACCAATGTAGCCATATATCATGACTGGTGTCTGGCTAACTATGTAGCCAGGCTGACCCAAGGCTACTACATTGTTATAGGGAATGCCCGTTTCAATCAGACCAATATCAGAGGTAATGGTAAACCTGGTCTAAGGAAGAGAGTAGGCAAATGGAGCTATAGCAGGCAAAGACAGTATATCACTTTGAAAAGAGCTGAGATGGGCTATACCACGAAGCTTGTGGATGAGCGGTATACTTCTAAGACTTGCCACAGGTGTGGCTCAAGGCTTGTCGAGAGAAAATGGCTGGACGGTTCATCCTATATCCTGTGTCATTGCTGTGGATTGAAGTATGATGCCGACCTGAACGCCGGACATGTAATGACTCTCCGATGCCGAGATGACTGGCTGAAAGTGCAGATGAACCCGGTGGAAAACTGGGCGAGTGCATAAGACGGATGCCCGCCAATTCATTGGCGGGAGTAGTCACGATCTAATTCATACTAACAAAGGCTATTCGCATTAAGGTGGCCGTTCATCGTTTATAGTAGCTCCCTTGCTTTTGCCTTACAATCTTCGTATCTTAATCTAAAATCCCTTTTAATCTTTCTTCGCGTCTTCATACTTTCGTGGGTGATAGTGTGTGGCTTTATTTATTATTAAGATGAATGTTCTTCCATACTTGCAAGAATCGTTCAACTTGTCCTCATCAACCTTGAAGCCTATGTTCATGAAAACTTCCCCCAGCGAGGGGTTAGGGGTAGCCCGCACGGCGACTGAGTGCGCTAGGAAAACCATTAGTGTTAGCCCCAAATGCGGAATCAGAGTGGTTCTAGAATGTGCGTTCTTGATTTTGAGGGCAGGTTTTCATATATTCAGCCCTACTGGCTTTATAGTAAAACGATGTCCTTCTTCGCCGATCTCTTTCAGAGCTCTAGCAGCACTTAACTTTACATTGCTATCTTTGTCATTTGCGAGCATCTGGAGCAGTGGCTTTGTAGCTCTTGAGTCACCAATCTCCCCAAGAGCATCAGCAGCTCCCTCTCGAACTGCGCTATTTCCGCTTTGAAGCGCCTGAATCAATGGATCTGTTGCAGGTTCTCCTATTTCTGCGAGAGCTTTTGTAGCGGCCGCACGAACATTGCTATCATTATCACCCAGCACCAGAATCAAAGGATCAATAGCTTCAGCATCTTGCAAATTCCCGAGAGAATATGCAGCCTCCGTTCGCACATTCTTGTCATCATCTCCAAGTGCCTGGATTAACGGTTCGACGGCCCTCTTATCATCAGTCCTTCCAAGAGCCCATGCCGCGCTTCTCCTGGCACTGTTATCGTCTCCCTTCAGGATCCCAATCAACAGATCTGCAGTCTCGCTGCCTTTGATGGCTCTGATAGCCCATAATGCTTCACCTCTGGCAGTTATGTTGTCATCCTTTAGTGCATCGATCAGTGGATCAACAGCTCTACTATCGTTAATCATGCCGAGGGATGCGGAAGCCCAATACCTGACATCGCTGTTGTTATCCTTGAGCGCCAGCATCAGTGGATCTGCAGCCCTGGTATCGTTGATCAATCCCAGCGCGGCCGAAGCCTGCCATCGAACTAGACTATCGTTATCTTTCAGTGCCTGGATCAATGGGTCAACAGATGGCTCCCCGATCTTTACGAGCGCGAGAACTGCCCACTGTCGGACGTCGCTATTATTATACTTCAAGATCTGAATCAAAGGATCGATAGCTTTGGGATCGTCTCTTTTTCCAAGCGCCCATGCAGCTTCTATTTTGACGTTGTTATCTTTATCCGCTAAAGCCTGGATCAATGTGTCAGTAACTCTGGAATCATTGCTCTTTGTGAGAGCCTGTATGGCGCTTATTCTGACTTTGCTGCTGTCGTTATGTGTGAGCTGCTGAATGTAATTGTCTATAGATGTATCTTTTGCTTGATCCTGCGCTAAAGCAGGTATAATAAGCAGTGAAATCAGAATGAAGCTGAATACAGGGTTGCGTATCATTTTGTCTCCTTTGCTCTTGATATCGACCGCAAAGACACGAATGCACAAACACAACTTAATTTAATCAATGAATGACTTTTCCCAAACTTAGTGTTCTTTGCGTTTTTATGTCTCTGTAACTGATAGCCACTCATTTTCCCATCAAGGAAGAATCGTTTAACCAGTTTCAACTCCGTTGGGGTGCAGGGGTAGCGGAGTCCCCATCCTTTAGGGTGGGGAGGAGCGTACCCCGCCTTTCATTACTTTCTCTCCACGCACCAAACATATTTATCCTCATAAATCGATCTCCTGATGTCTATTGCTAGGGTCATACCTGCGAATAATATCCAGGTTGGGCACTTCCCCTTACCGTCATAGTGGTAAGGAATAGAGACACGGCTTAGCATGACTAAATGACCCGTACCAGCAAATTGAGAAGGACAAGATATCGGAAGCATGAGATTCAGCAATGAGTCTGGTTGATAGCATGACAGATGAAGCCTCTTCCCGTATCTGGGGTGAATACTCCATATCATCGGAGCACAATGCAGTCAGCATGAAGAGTCAGCCACCCTTACGCGACACGACTTTTTGCGTAGTCGCAAGCCATGCCCTTTAGGGCATGGTAGTTGACTCCCATATCTCCATATCGATAATCTCGTCTGCTAGATCCTTGGGGATCTTCATCTTGCCGTGAAACTCTTCAACAGGGTTCTTTTTAACTTCTATTTCGACCTCTTCCCCTTCCTTCAAGTTCAGATCTCCAAGCGGCCTTAACATATTGCATTCATAAATAGCTTTTACCTTCATGGAAATCACACTATAAATTATCGCCCTTGTAGTTCGTGAACGCTCCCCGTCCTAAAGGGCGGGGCTTCTATCGGTTTTACGAAGAGATTGCATCCCCAATCTCAGAATGTTTATTGCTGCATTCAGATCTCTATCCATAGACAAACCACATTCCGAGCAGCTATGGACTCTTTCAGCGAGATCCTTTTTAATTATCAGACCACACCTAGAACACATCTGAGATGTTTTTCTTGGATCTACCAGTACAACCTTCGAGCCAGCGTATGCTGCTTTGCTCTCAGTTGCTTTTACCAGCATATTCCAAGCTACATCCGAGATTGACTTAGCTAGGCAGTGGTTTTGAAGCATATTTCGGATATCAAGATCTTCAAAGACTATTACACCAAAACGATCCACTAGTCGACGACTGACCTTATTAGCAAAATCGTTTCGTCTATTAGCAATCCTCTCATGGACCCGCTCTACAATCTTGATGGCCTTACACCTTTCGTGAGTACCTTTCGGAGCTTTAGAGAGCTTTCTTTGGACTCTGGCAAGCTCTTTCTCTTCGGTTCGGAGGAATCTAGGGTTAGCAATTTTCTCACCGTTGGAGAGAGTTGCAAAACTATCAAGACCCACATCGATCCCAACGATAGATCCGTCTTTCCAGGGAGGAAGCTGAACATCGCCCATATCAACCGAGAAACAAGCAAACCATTTCCCAGTAGGCATTCTACGAATTGTACAGGTCTTGATTTTGCCTTCAATTAGTCGATGAAGTTTGATTTTGATATCACCGATCTTTGAAAGATGAAGCTTTCCGGAATCCAACCCAAAACCAGATTGAGGATAAGTAATACTATCATACCTACCCTTGCCCTTGAATCTGGGGTATCCGGGGTCTTCGCCGTTTTGAACTCTTCGGAAGAAGGCTTTGAAGGCAAGCTCTACTCTCAACACAACGTTTTGGAGAGTCAGAGAATGGACCTCTTTGAACTCAGGACGATCAACTTTGAGTTGTGGGAGTCGGTCTTGAGTCTCAAAACGCTTGACGATTCGTTGATCTTTCTCCCAGGCGTTCTTCCTATATGCTAACGTATCATTGTAGACTTGCCTACAAAGCTCAAGCTGCCTTTCTAGGATACGAACTTGAGATTTGGTCGGAAATAGTCTATAGCGATGCGCTTTAAGCATTAATAAATAATCGCAATTTAAGGTTAAATAGTTATTGGTAGGATGAAACAAGGCCAAAGGACTCCGCTTTCATCCCCACCGTGAACGATGGGGACTTCTCGCTCCGTCCTTCGCAATCCTACGAGTTAAACCATCACTACGCATTCAATTTTAGCTCGATAGCACCGTTGATCTGATGAATGCCTTTCTTTTCTGGAACTCTCTCACGGCTTCGTCAATTTTCCTCGATACCTCGATGGGAAAATATGCCTCCTCGCAGCTATCACAGACATAGGCAGGAATGTTCCGGATAACGATAACATCGTCGCCTACTTTGGCCGTGAAATCAGTTGTTCCTTTATGAAGTTTGCCCTTGCCGAAGCTGCAAGTATCAGGTATCATTTTCTCACCTTATTATCGATCCATTCATTTTCATTTGGTAAGTACGCCATTTTGAAGCTTAGGAGCCGCTCAGGTGCTCAGGAAGGCTCATAAGTTCACGAATATCTTCATGGCCTCTTCTCCCTTTCCAAGAGCAAGCAGTGCATGCATCTTGTTATTCAAAGCCTGGCTCCACTTCGGATCTATCTTCAGAGCTTCATTATAATCACTCAGAGCCTCGGAGTATCTTCCTTGATGCATCAGATCAAGGCCCTCGGCATTATAGGCGTACTTGTTCTTGGGATCCTGAGAAAGCTCCTGATTGAGATAGTTCATTGCCTGTGAATCATTGCCCAGCGAAATATAAGTTATAGCTTTTCCATACAATGCATCCATATAATTGGGATCTAAAGCCAATGCACTATCGAACTTGGCTATGGACTCGGGGTATCTCCCCTGCAGCTGCAGAAGCTGCCCTTCTTTGTACCAGCTGCCCTTATCCTTTGGATTTACTTTGGTCTTCCCCGCTGCAGCTATGGAGGCATTGGCATAATCCTTTTTGGCTGAATATGCGTCGATCAATCCCGACCAGGCCGTAATCGTCTTATTATTGGCATTCAGAGCCTGATTATATGATTCGATAGACGCGTTATAATCTCTCAGAACCTTCTGGGTATCTCCTTTGTGAACCCATGCATTAACATAGCTTGGATCCTGATCTATTGATTTGTTAAAATAATCCAGTGCCTCAGTGTAGTTTCTGTAATTATAGAGCTTGCTTCCCAGACTATCGAAATAAGCTGGTGCCAAATCAGCAGCGCAAATAGTGCTCAGGATAAAGAGACATAATGCCAGAGTAATCAATTTCGTGAATGCCATCCGAATCTCATAGGCCAAACTTGACATCATCAATTCACCATGAATATGTCTATAGCCTCTTTCGAGTTGCCTGAGATCATAAGATCATTCATTTTGTTAACCGAAGTCTGGCCCCATCCGGGATCAATCTTCTGTGACATATTGTAAGCCGACTGAGCCTCTGCATACTTTCCTTCGGCCTCTAAAGCTAAACCTTTGGCGTTATAGGCGTACTTGTATTTTGGATCAATGGCTATCACCTGATCAAAGAGGCTTACAGCTCCCGTATCGTTGCCCGTTGCGATAAGAGAGCTTCCCTTTTGGTATAATGCGTCCTTGTACTGAGGGTCTAGGTTCAAGGCACCATCATACTTTGTCAGAGAATCCTTAAAGAGTCCCATTGTCTGCAGTATGCTTCCCTCACGAAGCCAGTTCGCTTTATTTTTTGGGTCGAGCTTCGTGACCTCAGCAGCAGCTTTGGCCTCGTCAGGGTAATCATTGAGTGTTCTGTATATGTCGATCATCCCGGACCATGCATCTTTTGTGGTATTGTTCAGCTGTACAGCATGCCGGTATAACTCAAGTGAGCCGTTGTAATCTTTCATGGCCTTCAGGGTGTCTCCTTTATGCACCCATGCATTTACATAAGTGGGGTCTTGCTTGAGGGCTTTATCGAAGTAGATGATAGCTCCGGTATAGTTCTTGGATGAAGACAGTTTGCATCCCTTCCAGTCGAAGTACTCTGTTTCTTCTGCTGCGCAAACTGCAATTAGGATAAAAAGGCATAAAGCAAGTATGAATACCTTCATTAAACTCCTTTTTCTTGGCTTTTTGTTGTAATCGTTTGCTTTTATTTAGGAAGAAATCAGGGCTAATCCCCGCCCAATTCATTGGCGGGATACAGCCCGTACCTATTATCACTTTCGCCCTGCATACTTTAACTATTTACCATCATCAAGCTTACAACCTATTGGGATGATAGTAACCAAGAGCCTCAAGATACCAATACATTATGCCGTGACTAAGACAAAGCTTGATAAATTGAACAAGCTCACTGCCAGGATTACTTTTGGTATCAGGCTCACATCTACTCTCATCACTGATGAAACTGAACTTGATAGAAAGACCATCCGAAAGATAGTCAAAGATAATGAAATAGCGGAAAAGACAGGACTATCTGCAGGCTATATAGATCAGATTGTAGACAAGGTTATTTGGTCCTGGCGGTCCTACAAGAAGCTTCATAAGGATTGGGAAAGGCGCGTCGATGAGGCCCAAGAAAAGGTAGATTTGGCAGAAGATGATAAGAAGATAGAAAAAGCAGAGAAGTCCCTTGACAAGCTCATCAAAAGAGAGCCATCAATTCCAAAATTCCAGGAAAAGACTCCCTGCAGGATTGATTACAGGACTGGCAGGATAGAATATGGTGAGAACTCATTCGTTCTATGGATGCACATATCTACGATTGAAAAGAACCAACCGATGGATATTCCTCTGAATTCGTCGCAGTATCATTTGAAGCAGCTCGAAGACTCAGAAATTGATGACTTCGAGATAGTCAAACATGGCAAGAGGTATTATGCTCATATCTCCATCTCAAAGGAGATTACTGAGAAGAAAACAAGTTCTGTCGGAGGCATAGACCAGGGTTTGAACAGGACCATAGCAACCGTGTTGCTACCCTTAAATAGACTGGGCATGCCTCATGAAGAGCTTATATGTGACAGCGAGAAGCGTGATCTAATCGACAAGTACGACAATATCCTGGCTTCATTGCAACGAGCGGGAAAAGGTCGAAAGCTGAAGAAGCTCCGTAACAAGCGAACCAATGTAGCCATATATCATGACTGGTGTCTGGCTAACTATGTAGCCAGGCTGACCGAGGGCTACTACATTGTTATAGGAAATGCCCGTTTCCATCAGACCAATATCAAAGGCAACGGTAAACCAGGTCTAAGGAAGAGAGTAGGCAAATGGAGCTACAGCAGGCAAAGACAGTATATCGCTTTGAAGAGAGCTGAAATGGGCTATACCACGAAGCTTGTGGATGAGCGGTATACTTCTAAGACTTGCCACAGGTGTGGCTCAAGGCTTGTCGAGAGAAAATGGCTGGACGGCTCATCCTATATCCTGTGTCATTGCTGTGGATTGAAGTATGATGCCGACCTGAACGCTGGACATGTAATGGCTCTCCGATGCCGAGATGACTGGCTGAAAGTGCAGATGACCTCCTCAGAAGGAGCGAGTGCATAAGACGGATGCCCGCCAATTTATTGGTGGGAGTAGTCACTTGTAAAGTCTATCGCTTTTCATCTTTATTCTTGGAGGAGCCTCAAAGAGAAAACCCTTCCAGATTTAGCTCATCCAATCGGACTGATCCGTTGATCGCTGTAGCGCTCATTTTACAGTTCCCCGAAGGAAATCCCGTCATATTAACGCTGACATTAAACCTGCCGTTCACGATCACCTTTTTGACCAGTGTCATCGTCAGGTTTACCTTGGAGACATTCTCCGCAGCATCGCCGAAGATTTTGATCTGATAGCTGCCAGGTGAGATCATACTGTTAGTAGTAGTAGCTGCGCCTTTATTATCTGCATCGATCTGCGAGGTGACCCATATTCGCGTGCGCTCATTTTTCCAGACCATGCTCGAGTTTTCATAGCTCCCCTGATCCTTCTTTACGCCTATGTTCAGGTTCTTCACCTTGCTTGCAGATACTGTAAAGTTGTTAGGCAAAGCGGGCATATAAATGCCTTCAGCATTGTAGGCATACCCAGTGAGATCTCTTCCTTCGGGATTTTTTCCGATGTATGGAAAAGATACATTGAAATCAGATGATATTGGCGGAATGTGTATGCCCACAAGATCATAGCTGTAGCTGCCATTAAGAACCGGAGCAGTATCTTGGATGGTGAAGTTGAGGAGAAGCTCCCCAGATCCGACTCCCGAGATCATCATCTCGCCTGGCGCAAGTCCAATGCATGAGAACAGGATAAGAATCAAGGCCAACGACCTGATTATAGAGCACTGCCTAATTTTCAAAGCTGTCACCTTTATAAAAGGCTGTCATATTTGTTAGTCTCCTTCAAATCCGGAATATTTAGAAAAAGCGCAGCAATATTTTTGCGCTTTGGCGCTAAATTGCGTATGGATGGAAGTTCTGCGTGGGTTCGCTAGCCTCTTGAGGTATTAAGAGCCTGGGAATACACTGCCTGATCAATATCGGTTAGTTCATCTTTGTGTCTTCGTGCCTTTGTGGTGAGCGTTCGACGTTTGCTACAATTACAGATATGTTCATTCAGGTGGGAATCGTTCCGCTTGTTCCCGTTCAACCTTATCCGCCCATGTTTCCAAAGCCTTCCTCCGAGGGGGGGTCAGGGGCAGCCCGCCCGGGCGTTTGAGTGCGCTATAAAACCATTAGTTTAGCCCCAGAAGGAAGTGTAGGCTTTTGAACCATGAATGAATAGAAGTTCCAAATTTGTGCTTATGTGTTGATTGTTCATCGTTCAGTGATTAAACTGATCAAATAATAATTTGTGATCAATAGACAAACATACAAATAATATCTAAGAAGTCATGGAACCTCCATATATTCCGATATTTCCGCCAGACCCTCTTATCATCTCATCAATTCAGATTGTGGCGTCTTCAAATCCTAGAATAAGCTCGCCTTTGATCCTTTCCATCCATGAATCAGTCGTTGTCCAAATGTATGCTCGATGTTCTGGCCCTCTTCAGATGTTAAGAAGCTTTCAGGGATTAAAAACTTACCGCTGCTATATGTATCAATTCATAATTGTTATTATTCTTTCTAGACCTTTGTCATCTCCCTACACAGCTTTAATCCATCCCCCGTAAGCTGATAGGTCATCTCTACCCTGGTAGGATGCATCTGCACATATCCAAGCGAAATAAGCTTCCGTAAAGCCTTTTTAACCTCGCTCCCCGCTGCAGGAATTTTCCTGGCAAACGCTCTTTCTGGCACATGTGCTGATTTGCTGAGATGGGCAGATTTGCAGATGCTTAATAGAACCGCCTTATCCAAATCATCTATCACAAGAAATAGAACATTCTAGATCTACTTAAAAGTTTTTCCACGATGATTTTATCGTGTTTATATAGATATAGAATGTTTCGTCATATTAATATAGACGAGAAAGCACCTTAATACTTATGCGATCATCAGCTCTCAATATGGCCCGGAATGCCAGGCTAGAAAAGGGTGGAGACACTGATTATGAGCTATACGAACACATCAGCGAGCATCCAGGTCTGAGTGCATACGAATATGCAAAGGTTTCCGGCTGGTCGATCGGGAGAACTCATTCCTCCATCAAAAGGCTGGAGAAGAAAGGCCTGATAAAAACAGAGCATGTTGTGGAAGGCAGTAGAGTCAAGCTTGTTGCCAGGCCCAAGCCGTGGCAAGAGTTCTTCACAAAGGAAGAGCTAGAAGAGATGAAACAGTCCGGTTTCTGGGATGAGCTAGAGATGATAGTGACTATGAAACCAAAAAAGGCATAAGGGTCTATGGCCGCCCATGCTTATCCATCATCGAGTCGATCTCGTCTTTGGTTCTGGCAATTGAATTATTTAAGTTATCAACTAGCTCCTTCAATTCCTCTATCCCCTCATCAAGACGTTCCCCGATCTCATCAGGACCGGTGACCTTCTTGAAGCTCGAGTATTGGCCGGACCCTTGAGAGTATACCATGTCGATATTTTCAACATCGATTATGGCATTCTTGATCCGGAGAGCTGATGCGAATTTCTCCAAATCATTTCTCTTACCCTCTGCAATCACAAGCACCTTGCCATCAGGGCGGTTCTGAACCAACCCTACCAAATTCATCTCATGGGCAAAAGATACTACTTTAGCTCGATATCCTACTCTCTGAACCCTTCCTGAGACATACGCAGTTAATCTGTTCATTATCGAAAGTAATTAGTGCGATCTATGTATAAATCGTCTCCGCCTTTTTGAGTGGCGAAGAATACCTTCCCATTTAACGCCAGATTGCATATAGATAAATGGAAGCTCTATGGTTTCTCCAGCCTCTTAGTATATCAAGAGCCGGATGATATGCTGCTCAATCAATATCGGCTAGTTTGTCTATGTGCCTTCGTGCCTTCAGGGTGAGCGTTCGACGTTTGCTATAATTACAGATATGTTCATTCAGGTGGGAATCGTTCTTCTTGTTCACCTTCAACCTTATCCGCCTATGTTTCCAAAGCCTTCCCCCAAAGGGGGGGTTAGGGGTAGCCCGCACGGGCGACTGAGGGCGCTAGTAAAACCATTAGTTTTAGCCCAAAATAAAGTGTAGGCTCTTGAATTATAATAGTAGCCCCAATTGCGAAGTCAGAGCGGCTCTGGAATGTGCGTTTTTGATTTAGAACGTTATTTTTATTAAGAGGTTATTTCCGTTACATGGCCAAATATTACGGCTTCCAGCGTTTCAGTCATTCCAATCTTTCAAAATTATACTCTTTCTTCAGCATCCTCAGGACATCACTTGTCGTATAGACTTTTGCAGCCTTTTGCCTCTGAAAGTGTTTATCATTAGACCATATAGGATAGCAAAGCTGCATAGCCAGGGCGAGAATTGGCGCATCTTTTTCATCTATTTCCTTCATGACCTCAAAAGCATCCTTCATCCTGGAGCGGTATAGATCACTTGGCACAACTTGAATAGATCTTAAGATGAAACTCTTTGCATATTCGAACGATAGTGACTGGGAACTTTTTTTCCTTTTGGCCTCAATATAGGCAAAGTAGCCTCCCATCTCAATCATCCCGTATTCAGGGAAGTATACATTAAAATATCCAGATTTTATAAGCCTTGCATTTATAGAATGGTCTTTTAGGAGAGCGGCTATTAGAATATTGGTATCAACTACAAGCCCAGCTTCTTCTTCTCTTCTTTCCATATCCTCTCACGTACTTCCTCTAAGCTCTCCAGATCGAACTCGCTGAGGTCGAGCTCCTCTGTTGCTCTTTCAAAGAGCGCCCACCTCGCCTCTTCCTCTTTTACCAGCTCATCGATCTTTTTTCTGAGAGGCTTTAAGGGAATACCTTCTGGAACCTCTACCTCGATTATGCTCACGAAACCACCAAGTGGTTTTTCATCTTTATTGTTCTTAAAGCCTTTCTCGATATTCCGAGATAGCCTATGTTTCTGGAAACCTTCCCCCAGCGAGGGGTTAGGGGTAGCCCGCCCGGCGACCACAGCGCGCTAGGAAAACCGCTAGTTTTAGCCCCAGAAGAAGCGTGGCTTCTTAAATTAGGAGCGGCTTCAAATGCGAAGTTAGAGTAATTCTTAAATACCCCTGACTTCAGGGCATGCCCAAGCGTTCCTTAATAGATTCAATATCTTTCTGCATCTGCCTGAATTGTATCGCAAACCCTGGCTGAAGTTCATCCCTCATACCCTTAACCTCTTCCAGGACTTGGGGAATCGCGTCTGTATTTCCCTTAACTGCCTTCAGATCATCTTTCATCTCAAGCAGAATTGGTATAGCCTTATTCATTTGTGCTGCGGAATTTATGTTGGCAAACTGCCAGAAGGGCATAACATCGCCAGTGTATTCCTCAGATTTTATATTATCTACCTTGGCAAGCTGAGGATGTACTTTCATGGCTAAGTTGTAGAGCCTAATGGCTCTATGCTCATCGCCTTCAACAAGGGCTATGACAGCCTGCTTCTCATTCTCTTCATCATTATAGACTTCAAAGCCCTTGAGAGCTAGACGCATAGCTAACTCCGTAAGATAGGGCCTATATCCTACATTGTGGACTTGAGGGCCTGTTATCGTGAACTTGAGTTTCATTTTCCTCAATTGATCTTGTGTTCTTGATCTACTTCATTATTTCTATTACTGGGTCGTGGGTGTAGGTTACTGATGTTCTCGAAGAAATCGATTGCAAGAGATGCAGATATTGCACTAAAATTTAATTTTTTTCCGGATGTCGCAGAGAGCTTTATATTCTTATGGGCTAGGATAATTACAGATGGATATTCTCTTCCACAAAGGCGGGAATCCTTGTCCCTGTCAACCTTATCGTCTATGTTTCCAGAAAACTTCTCCCATAGGGGGGTTAGGGGCAGCCCGCCCGGGCGTTTGAGTGCGCTGGTAAAACCGCCAGTTGTAGCCCCAAAGGAAGTGAAGTATCTTGAATTTAGCTTAGTGATGACTGCTCCCCCGACTGAAATAGAAAGCTATATAGCGACTTCAACGCTTCTGGCTGAGACAGAAGGCTCCGGAATGGGTAGCTTATCCTCCTTCAGTCCCTCGATATGCAGCTCTATGCCCTCCTCCATCAACTTTACAGTCTCCTCTTCAGTTTCAGCTGCCGCAACCACGCCAGGGAGATCTGGGGCGTATGCAGAAAAATTTCCTTCGCCCTTCTCAATGATGATCGTGTATTTAGTCATCTAAGATATCCTCTATGCCTGCCTGTCTTAATATACTTTTCAGGGTTTTGGGGTGCAGGTTCATATCAGGCCTGCCTGCTATCGTCACACGGCCCTTCTTAAACGGGTGCTTGAACTGCCTGTGGCTGCCTTTGATGGTCACAAGCTGCCAGCCGTCAGCCTCTACGAGCTTGATGGCATCTCTTATTCTCAAAACATTTCCTCATAGTTTGGATTAACCGATCTGGTGACTTCCTCCCATGCCCCTGAAGGGGCAGGGCTTCCTACGTCATCGATCTAACTTGCTTTGATAGTTTGCTCAAAGTAGGGGTCGGATCTTGATAGGCACTTCCCCTCAGTCCGAGGGTGCAAATGTTTATACTGGCATTGAGATCTCTATCCATCTCTAAACCACAGTTGGGGCAGGAATGGATACGATCTGCCAGAGTCTTAGGAACTAGAATTCCACACTGGGAGCACTTCTGAGATGTATATCTTGCATCTACCAGTTCAACTACTTTGCCAGCCTTTGCAGCTTTGCTTCTAGTGAACTGGATTAATTTGCCCCAAGCATGGTCTTGGATATGCTTTGCGAGGTGATGGTTCTTCAGCATACCAGCTATATTCAGGTTCTCGAATACTATTAGATCTGCCGAATCCACGAGCTTCCTTGATACTTGATGTAGGAACTCGTCTCGATGGTTCTGGATCTTTTGATGGATCTTAGCGACTCTGGTTTTAGCAACTTGACGGTTAATTGATCCTTTCTTCTTTCGGGAAAGCTCTCTTTGGGCTATCGCAAGCTTTTGTTCGGCTTGGACGTAGTACCGAGGATATTCTATAGTCTCGCCAGTGGAAAGGGCAACCAGACTCTTCAAGCCCACATCTACACCAATGGCGATCTTTGGCTCAATCTGAGGAGCATCTTCAATCTCAGATACGAGGATCGCATACCATCGACCTAATAGGTCTTTCTTGATGGTACAGGTCTTGATCTTGCCTTCGATTTCCCTATGTTTGAAGATCCTGATAGATCCGATCTTTGAGAGAGTTAGTCTCGATCCATCCAGTTTGAAACCAACTTGTGGGTAGGTGAAAGACTTATACCAGCCTTTGCCCTTGAATCTAGGATACCCAGGCTTCTCTCCTGCCTTGACCCTTCTGAAGAAGGCCTTGAATGATTTGTCTAGCCTGCGAAGTACATCTTGAAGCACTTGGGAAAAGACACATTTGAAATTGCCTTCTTTCTTTTCAGCTACTAACATAGCTGCCTGATCTTCGTAGGTTCGGCTGATGCCTTCAGTTTCGTAGGTATTCTTTCTGTCAGCCAATGCCAAGTTATAGAGATGCCTGCAAGTATCCAAAGTTAGATCTAATTGAGCTTCCTGTTGCCTATTAGGATACATCCTGAATTTGTAGGCAGTTTTCATCCCTGGCACTCCTCGATGTATCGCTTGATTACTTCAGCCGAAACATTGCCAGCAGTCCCTACATAGTACGTCTTTGTCCACATCGAGGGCAAAGACTTGAGATATGGATACTTGTTTCTCAGTCGCTTCGATGTAGCTCCCTTGAAGGCATTGATCAGGTTCGCAGGAGAGTATCTTGGAGGAGCAGAAACAAAGAGATGGATATGGTCTGGTTGAACCTCCAGGGATTCAATCTTAACCTCAAGCTTCTCCGCTATTTCATGGATGAAATTTTCAAGATCCGCCTTGATTGTACCAACCAATACCTTCCTGCGATATTTAGGTATCCAGACAAGATGGTAGTTGATATTGTAGTGTGCGTATCTTGTTTTCTCCATCAAGATATCTATGGACCCCTAACTAGATATAGATTTCGCTTCAAGTTTCAATAGCAGTAGGTATGGCATTCATCCCGCCCCCTGAAAGAGGCGGGTCTTCTGCCTGCTTTTCTATAAAGCTTTTTATGCTTGAATATTCTTTGACGAATCGTTCATCTTATCCCGTTAACCTTATCGCTTGCGTTTCCAAAATCTTCCCCCGACGAGGGGTTAGGGGCAGCCCGCACGGGCGTTTGAGTGCGCTAGGAAAACCATTAGTGTTAGCACCAAAAGAAAGTGTAGCTTCTTAAATTAGAAGCCGCTCCAAATGCGAAGTCAGAACGGCTCTTCGCTAAGGTGCCTTATACCCCTTCGGTTCTTCTCACACAGCCAATAACCCGAGCGCCTCCTCTTTGCTGAGTACCTGCCTATGCTTTTGGTCCTCCCACAGCTTCCTGAAGAAGTAGAAGTATTCATAAAGCTCCAGGATATCTTCGGCATATACAATTACCCCCTCCTCTATTACCGCCATCTTCAGGTAGAGGGGCATCAGCTCAAATACCCGGATATCCCAATGATAGTCCCTTATCAAAGACAGGGCCTTTCGTTCCAGTACTATACTATTTGTCCCTGGAGCCACCACACAGATATCCACGTCGCTCCTATCGCTCCCCTCATCTCGAGCCCAGGAGCCGTAGACCAGGATACCTGCCACGTCCTTGAGAATAGGATTTAAACAATCCCTCACATTCAGCTTGATCTCTTCAAGACCCAGGCTTCTGCCTCCTTTGCAAAGCTCTCCATCTCAGGCAGCAGGGCTCTCGTGCTTTCGAGCGCAATTCGATCATCGGTCCTGTTGTATCTGTGAACTAGCCTATTTCTAAGGCCGTTTGCCTCTAACAGTGCCTCTCTTATCTGTGGCTCAAGCTCTAGGTTCTCTACATTCAAGTAATCATCCTTTGGGACAATGCCTGAATCCCTGCACATCATGGCAACTATGTCCATAGCAGCTTCGATCATCTCTTGGAAGGCCTTATAGGAGGCAAGCTTAGCTTTATCATCGCTGAGGAACTGATCAGACGGAATATCTAGAGCCCACATCTTTATTTGATCTCCCCTTTTTAGTATTATATTTGCTTTATCTTTATATCTCTTTATCCTATTTACATCCATGTGAGTCCTCTGAGCAATTTTCCGGTTCTATTCTATCGGCCGCCGCCTTTTGCCTCAAAGTCCTATTGCTTAGACATCCCAAGCAAGAGATAACTCTATTCCATCATCAAGACGTTCCCCGACCTCTTCAGGACCAGTGATCTTCTTGAAGCTCGAGTATTGGCCGGACCCTTGAGAGTACTGCGTATCTACGTTTTCAACATCGATTATGGCATTCTTGATCCGGAGAGCTGATGCGAACTTCTCCAATTCATTCCTCTCACCCTCTGCGATCACCAGTGCCTTGCCATCAGGGCGGTTCTGGATCAATCCCACCAAATTCATCTCGTTGGCCAGAGACACTACCTTAGCACGGTATCCTACTCTCTGAACTCTCCCTGAGACATACGCAGTTAGTCTGATCATTATCGAATGTAATTAGTGTGATCTATGTATAAGTGACTTCCTCCCCGGCCTAAAGACCGGAGTTTGCTCCCTGAACTTTTCTATCATCTCCGCATCTTTGAATGGCGAAGATACATATCTTCGGCATATACAATTACCCCCTCCTCTATTACTGCCATCTTCAGGTAGAGGGGCATCAGCTCAAATACCCGGATATCCCAATGATCGTCCCTTATCAAAGACAGGGCCTTTCGTTCCAGTACCATACTATCTGTCCCTGGAGCAACCACACAGATATCCACGATTTCCTTATTTCCATCTCTTGTATCGAACAAGCAGTAATGCCATCAGCATACCAATAGCCGCAGAACCCATTTCGAGTCCCGGGAGAGTTTTATTTGAGCTGCCCATAAGCTCCGGGGGCGCCATCCCAGCCCATTGCAAATCCTTGGGTCCTTTATACCCCAGCTTGTCAGCCTCGTCGAACGCCTCTTTGGCCTTTGCATCAAGCCCAATCTCCTGAAGAACAATGCCACCATTGATCCATGGCTCAGCATATTTTGGGCTCAGATCGACTGCATTTCTGAAGCAGTCCAGAGAGCTGTTCTGCTCTCCGATCTTGACCATTGCCAATCCCCGATTATTCCAAGTTTGAGCAGAATAAGGATCAATCTCAATTGATCTGTTATAACAGTCAAGAGCGTCTTTATAGCGTTTCAAATAAGACAATAATACGCCTTTGTTGTGCCAGGCCTTGGCATTTCCCTGATCAAGGTTGCAGGAGCGGTTCAGGCAATCTAATGCCTCGCCTAACCTTCCAAGGTTGTACAGGGCTATACCTTTGTTGTTCCAGGGATTGCTGCTGCCTTGGCTTATATTGATTGCCTGATCGTAGCAGTTCACAGCATCAAGGCTTCTGCCCAGGGATAAGAGAGCTGAGCCTTTGTTGTTCCAGGTCTCCGCACGAGAGTTATCTTGTTCTAAAGATTTATCGTAATAAAACAAAGATCCGTTATAAGATCCCTTAGTGAAGAGCTGGTCGGCGGACGTTCTCCAGGTTTCTGCATCAACTGGCTTGTCTCCTGAATAATATTGGGCGGAATCCAGGGCCTGCCTCCTTGAGGCATCGGGAACCTTAACTGTTGAGTTCAGAAGCCGGATTACGCTATTCAGCTCCGAGTCCAGCTGATCCTTTGCAGTGGGATCGAACTTAAGAGAGCTTCCGACCTGTATCCATCCATCCAAGAAGACAATAGCAGTGTCCGACTTGCTTGTGCTGCCTAGGCGCCAGCGCAAGTGTTCGCTATCCCTTTCCTCAACTTCGTAAGTGCTAGTCGAGACGACCTTCTCGTATAGAGATCCAAGATTCGGCTGGATCCCGATATCAGTAAAGATACTTGAACTGAATCCTTTTGCTAATGTGGTTTCCCCTGATGTAAGAGACATGCTCAATAGTAGCATGATACCAACTGCTGCAATCGCAATCGATATCTTGCGCTCTATTCTTTTGCGACCTTTTGAAGATAGAAGTGTATCGGTAGTTGTAGCCATCTCAGCGATTACCCCATATGCGAAAAATAGCGTGGAATAGAAAAATTAAATTAAAGCTTCAAGCCTAGCTCTTCGCCATCGATCCGATTGCCACAGCTCCGGGCATTGTTGTGAGCCCCTCATGCGTTGAATTTGCGCTGGACATTAAGGTGAAAGAGTAGTTGTTTGCTCCTTCGAGCTTGAATGAGTATGGCGTCGGAGTGACCTTAACCGCTACATTCGAGGATTGCCCTGATGGGATCGTACCGGGTGTAATATTCTGGGCTGGAATGCCCATGCTTATTGAATAATTGACTTTTGTTGACCCAATGCTATAGGACTGATTGCCTCCGGCCTTGAAAGTATAACCAACTGCAGGCGATAAAATAACCGCTGCAAGCATAAGGGCTATAGTTACGACCAAAATATTTTTCATCCGAGATTGCCTCCTTTCTCCCTCTTTTAGATTAGGTGTCTCAATCACCAGGTTAACCTTTATATTACTCCCATTGGAAGAGACTTGGGTTTTTCTAGTTACTCTTCTTATTTATAGGCTTTTATTGATGGTCGCAGAACTTAATAAAGGATCTCGTCTAATCCCTCGGAAAGGGAATACTCAGCCTTAAATCCAAGACCATTGATCTTTGTCGTATCTGCGAGCGTATGCATAACATAATTCTTTATTGGGTTCTCTTTGTACTCTGGCCTGAGATTCACGCCCAACTTTTCGTTCAGAAGATCAACAACCTGATTGAAAGTGTATGAAATTCCAGTTCCTACATTGAATATTCCTGTTCCCTTCTCAGAGGCCAATAAAAGTGCATCAACGACATCCTTCACATATGTAAAGTCCCTGGTTTGCGTCCCATCGCCAAATATCACAGGTGCATGTCCTTCTCTCATCCCCCACATGAACTGAGTGATCATATTTGCATAGCTTTTCTTGGCCTCCTCATGAGGGCCGAAGACGGAGAAGAACCTCATGCCTGCATAATCAATGCCATAGAGCCTATAGTAAAGCTCGGCTATTCGTTCGATTGTAAGCCTTGCCTCAGTATAGTAATCAGTAACCTGAATTGCCGCATCCTCTCTGTGAGGAACCGGAACTCCATTGTATAGCGATGAGGATGAGGCAAATACGACCTTTTTGCTGCCCGAACGCCGGGCAAGCTCCATTATGGATATCATGCCGTTGATCGCCTCGCCTACAAGCATGGGATTTTTCTTATACATGGGCGAAGAGGACGGGATTCCCAAATGAAAGATAACATCGGGCGTGAGATCAAAAGAAAGACAATCGTTGCAAGATCCTTCTATAATCTTTACATCCCTACTGAACATCTCAAGGTTTTTGATGCTTCCAGTGTGGAGGTTGTCTAGAACCGTTACCTCATAGTGATCCAACAGCGCTTCGACTAAGTTCGAGCCTATGAACCCTGCTCCTCCTGTGACCAATGCTTTTATTTTGAATTCCTCCTTAGATGATGATAAGAAACAAACAGTCCAAACGAGGATAAAGCCTCCGCTGTACTGCCAGGTCCTCTTATCACCGATCAATTCAGATGCTGGACAGCGGAGGCCCGTTTCAGGCCGAATTTCGGTTTAGTCCTTAAGCTTTAAATTCTTATCCATTGCCAATATAAATCCAGTAGCCTTGCCGAAAATTTGAGTACGTATATTAAAATGTTAACGAAGATAAAGTACTTATTTAAGTTAATTACTTGTAATTAGATGTGAATATAACTATGGGGCGTGGCTAAAATAATGCTGAAACTTGGATGGAAAGCAGGGCCTGAGCAGTACCCGCCAGATGAGCTCTTGAATTATGCTGTAGCAGCAGATGCTGCAGGCTTTGATGCACTTGATGTCAGCGACCACTTTCATCCCTGGAGTGAGAAAGGTCAGGCATGCTTCTCCTGGGCCTGGCTTGGAGCTGCTGCTGTTCAGACAAAGCGAATAGAGCTTGGAACAGGAATCACATGTCCAATCCTGCGCTATCATCCTTCTATCATTGCCCAGGCAGCAGCCACTGTTTCAAGCTTTGCCCCGGGCAGGACTTACTTAGGCGTCGGCACAGGCGAGGCTCTGAACGAATACTCTGCTACAGGATACTGGCCTGAATACGACGAACGTCAGATGATGCTTCTTGAGGCAATAAAGCTCATCCGCGCCCTTTGGACTGGAGAAGAGGTAACCTTTGAAGGGATATACTATCTCACTCGTAAGGCCAAGCTCTATACCAAGCCAAAAGGAACTATACCTATCTATATTTCGAGTCTTGTTCCAGAAAGCGCCGAGTTCGCAGGCCGATATGGCGATGGCCTGATCACCGTAGGTGGCGACAAGCCAGAGGTTTACAAGAAGCTGCTCGAGATATTCGAGGCAGGCGCAAGAGAGGCGGGAAAAGATCCTGGCGATATGCCTCGACTAATAGAGCTTGGAGTTGCCTATACGGATAATAAAAATGCCGCCATCGCCATCAAGAAGGATTATTGGGCAGGAGCCCTAGTTCCAGCAATGTACAGCCAGAGAATCTACACGCCCAAGATGTCCGAGAAGAACGGGTCTGTTGTTGGCTCTGATACGATCGAGCAGAAGACGCTCATCTCGGCAGATCCTGCAGAGCATGTAGAGTTTGCAAACAAGTACATCGATCTAGGGTTCACTAATCTCATCTTCCATTGCGCAGGTCCAGATCAGCTGCAATTTATAAAGTGCTATGGAAGAGATGTCCTCCCGAAGATAAGGCAAAGCAGATCATAGAATTTTTCCCTGTTACAATTTAACTACAACTTCTGTTTGCTCTTCAGGTTAACGAGACTCAGCTCACGAAAGGGAGCTTCTGGCTTCGCTCCTACAAGTTAAATACATCTGAAGATAATATAGAGAAAGTACACTGATTAAGGCCGATCGGAAATGCCGAATGAATTACAATACCAGAAGGACGCAATGAATAGGGCAGTACGGCTTGTATCTGAGGATGATATCTTCAGATCAATGGCCTATGCGGCCATGAAGATTAAGGCAGGCAAGCTTAAGCCCGGCGAAATTGTTGTTATCAACAATTATGAATTCAATGTGGCCGAGAATGAGGAAGGAACGGGGATAACTGTCCAATTGATTCAGAGCAGGCAGCATATTGAGAGCTTGGCTGAAGCCAAAGCAAGCGAGTCCGGCATGGACCTGAGTTCTTTGGATGACAGGGCTCGCAGCGATTGGATGTGGCAATTTCTAAACGAGCTGAAGGATAATCTTCAAAAGTGGCAAGAGATAAAGACGATCTCAGGTCCCGGAGATAACCTGACTTTCAGCAAGATGGTTTATAAATGGAGCTACAGCGACTGGAAATAACAGTTTAATGGTATGTGAAAGTATCGCAAGAGTATCAGGGGATTAATTTGCAAATAAAGATACAAACACGACCGCACGAGGACAGCCAACGATTAATGACTAGAAATCGGAAACGATGGATTTCTTTACCCATCTCCTGATAGGCCTGATCATTGCATCATTGGCCGATGGCTCTAACGTTAACATCTACATTGCTTTAGCCGTCTTCATGAGCCTCCTCCCGGACCTCGATTTTCTTATGGCTCCATTATGGAAGAGGTTTCCCTTCATGGGACATCATGGGATAACTCACACTCCAATCTTTATTATTGCAGCCTCAGCGTTCATCTACACATCTATGTTAATCCTGGCCGGAAAATCGGATATAAGGCTGATCTTAGTGATGTTCCTGGCAGGAGCTTCTCACATCTTGGGCGATCTTCTAGGCACAGGTGGTGTGCCACTATTTTATCCTTTCAGCAGGAGATACTTCAAGCTGAACGTAGATCTGGGCATCAATCCTCTATTGACCATTTTCTCCTTCATGGGATTTTCAGTGCTCTCTGCTGCCTCAATAGGTTTCACTAGCTTTATGGATTCGAGAAGCGTTGCAACCCTTCTAGGATCTGTATTTGTCATATACTATGCATCCAGAGCCGCCCTGAAGATTCGTCAGGAGAGAGCCGAAGCGAATATGGGCTTTGTCGCCTTGCCTACGATCTGGCCATATAGATGGAAGTTTGCTAGGAGGACTGAGACACCGGAGGCAATTGTGATCGAACTCAAAACCGCAGAAAGAGTCAAGACTTACAGAATCCCTAAGGACAGACGAGATAAAATAGAGCGTTGTGAGGATCTTGCGTATACATATTGGCATCCTCAGGTCCAGGGGGAGATGCGGTTCTTTGAGTATCCTTGCTACAGGACAATATGCCAGGGAGATAGAATGGAGATAATCTGGAACTCGGCTGAGGCTGGAAAGGTCATTGAGATAAAAGTTGTCTGCGAGAAGGGATGTCTGAGCACCTGCAAGCTGTTTCGCGGCAGAAAGACGTGGTTTTAAGGGATTGTTTAGGATTATCTGCATGTCTATTTTTCCTGGCCGCATCTCCCCTGAGCCGAACGATCCACCCAGCCCTTGAAGATACGGTAAACGCTGGCAGCCCCCACGATAGGTTCATCAGGAATGCTCAATGATTGTGGGAACAGGATAAACGGCTGAGTCTGAGTTCCGCCGAGGCCTCCATGTGATCCCACAAGCTCCTCGAAGGCTGCGATCTCGCCCGTTTCAGGATTGTAGAAGCTGTTCACCAGTATGTCGGGACAATTCTGAAAGCTGTTCTCACGTAAAAGATGCCTTGCGGCATTCGGACCTAAGTCTTTCAGTGGGTTCTCGCCCTCTACATGATTATTCTCAATGAAATAGACCCCCTTTTTTCCAAAAACCATCGCCCCATGCTCTTTTGAGCGCACCATAACGAAACCCACGCCCTCGTGTCGTGTTAACCCAGGAAGAAGCAGAGGAAAGCGCTGATTTATCTCCTCAAGATTCATTCGATTTGGCCAGTCTGCGAAATAGATCAGCCCCAGATTGCCCGAGGCGGTGACTATGACGTTCGACTTTCCAACTTGAGGGTTCTTATCGCATTCCTTGCAAAAGATCTCATGATCCGGTCCCATTGTAACAGTTCCCTCATATGTCCGCGGCTTTAATGCATGGCGAAACGCCCTGGCTGAGAGCCTCTCCTCGTCTCTTATGGCATCGTTCAGAAGATCATTGAAATGCATCCAGGCATCTGTGGCTGCCGTAACTTCTTCTACGCTCAGATCCTTTGAGATCAGGCTTTTAACCAGATCCTTAAGGCCGAGACCATAGCGCTGCTTGAATGTCGCACCTTGAGATTGGCCGTGATCAGATAGGACGACGAAACGGTAGGGCCTGGGGGCTCTCTTGGAAATTTTAACCAGACGAGCAAACTGTTTATCCAGCCTGCGCAGTGTTCCTAGAGCATCTTTGCGTTCGATCCCTGAATGATGTGATACCTCATCGTAAGCGCTGAACGTGACATAGGCCGCAGACATGCCTGAAAACATGTCGCCCATCAGAGTCGCAACATCGATATCCGGGAGAAAAGCTGTGACAGCGGCTCTAATGAAAGGATAAATTCCAACCCTTCTGATTCGTGGTTTCTCGTTACGGATCAGCTGGCTTAAGCTGTACCTCAGCTCAATGAGCACATCCCAGAGAATTAGACCTAAACTTCGAGAGAGGTTATAGGGATTCAGGAAATAGGTATAGAACTGGCGTGCCTGGATCTTGGATGTATCGAAGAGTGAGCTGGTGGTGATCATTACATTAGGCGCATCCCCTGAGAACATGCTCGTTCTGCTGGCTCCATCACAGGCGAGAAGGCCATTTCCATTTGAAATCGCCTTCTCTATCCGGGCAGCTGATGAGGGACGACTGGATATTATCTTCCTTTTCTCAGACTTTATGTAATACGAAAAGCCAGGGATGTTTGTGTTGTTGCCGTGAAGTATCCCGGCCTGGCTGGCGGATGTCTGCGATGAAAGGTCAGTCTCCCATCCAATCAACCTATGGCTGCCCCCTTCGAGCCAGCGCTTCAGAGTGGGCATATAGCCTTGCTGTAATGCTTTTTGGAAAATCGGCTCGGCCAGGCCGTCGATCTCAAGAAATATGATGCCTGGGATATCAGTCTTAATGAACCTCCTGTCCTTTTGAATCTGCCTCTGAACCACCATGCTGTACCAGGAATCGTCTTCATCGATTGAAAGCATTCCACCTAAGCCCGATGTTATGAGCGACATTCCTATGGCTACTCCCATTGCTGAGACAATGTCGTGAACTAAGAAGCCTGGCACAAAATCGCCAGCCAGCCGAATCATAAGGCCGTTCAAAATCAATACAAAGGTGCCGAAGGTGTATATGGCAATGGGAAGAGCAAGGCGAATCAGGGCCGGCCAGATGAGAGCATTGAGCAGCCCAATTGTTGCCGCTGCAATTATGGGTGTATACCAGAACTCAATGGTGATATTCTTTGGAAAGAGCACAGCAATGATTATCAGAGATAAGGAAGCAATAGCCCAGATGGCCAGCAAGCGGCCCAGGAACTTCAATGAATATATCTTTGGATCGCGCATGGATTCTCTATGTTATTAAAGACACCATGCCATCCCTAAAATCCTTTTGGAATGCCCGTGAGGAAAAAAATATCTAGTGAATGCTTCAAAGCGGGCTTATATGAGAGCAGGCAGAAGACCCGCTCAGAGCTTTAATAAGCCAGAAATAAGAAAGATTAATTAGAGGTTAGGATATGTCCAAAGATATTCTGGAGAAAGGCGCAATCGTTCAGAGGGACAAGGAGACTTTTGCCATTGCTCCCCATATTCCCGGCGGCATAATCACGCCTGCAGGTCTGAGAAAGATAGCCGATGTAGCTGAAAAGTACAACGCTGCAGTGTTGAAGATTACATCTGCGCAGAGAATCGCAATAGTTGGAATTAAGCCCGAAGACATCGATAACGTCTGGAAGGATCTGGGTATGAAGCCAGGCCATGCCATAGGGCTCTGCGTTAGAAGTGTCAAGATATGTCCAGGCACCACGTTCTGCAAGAGGGGGCAGCAAGATTCCGTGGGCATTGGCCTCAAACTGGATGAAAAATATCACGGCATGGCGCTACCCTGGAAGCTCAAGATGGGCGTATCGGGGTGCGCCAACTCCTGTGCCGAATCTGCGATAAAAGATATAGGTCTGATAGGTACCTCCAAAGGCTGGAAGATTATGGTCGGCGGCTGCAGTGGCGTGAGACCAAGGGTAGGTCAGCTTTTTGCTGAAAATCTAACAGACGAAGAGGCACTAAACCTAGTGGATAGAATCCTCGACTATTATAAGGATCACGCCAAAAAGCAGCGCCTGGGGGAGTTCATTGATGAGGTGGGGTTCGAGAGATTCAAGCAAGAGATTGCCCCCTAGATTTTTTATTATTTTAGCGATTACTTCGATTCGGTAATGGTTATCTTCCAGCAAAAAAATTTTTATGTGTATAGGTACCACTACTATATTAGATTTTAATGAAATACTGGCAGATATCAATCGTGTTTCTGGCTACGATCTCTATTGGTGCAGCTATCTCCGATGCACACAATGTTGGTGGAAACTTCGGCAAGCTATGGCTTGAGCAGCATGGAGCACCACCTTCAAGTAATGGATCCAAAAATTCCCTCTGGGACTGGGGCAGCGCGCCACACGGCTATGAGACCGTTGACGGCAAACTCTACCCGTCTGGGTACATGGATCAGTGGTATTACCCAGACTTCATGACCAATAGCACTCCGATTCTTGTCAATATTACAGCTCCAAATAGCGGAAACTACTCGAGCTCGGATTCCACCTCGTCTGATGCCATTAATGAAGATCCCTGGGTGTTAGCCCAAACTACAGGCAGACCGGTAAGAGTATTCAGTCTTCCCCAGGGAACGCTTAAATAAAATTAATACTGGTGTTAAGCCAGAGGCTTGATCCAATGTTGCCGGTAGCATAAAAATTTATAATATACTATGGATTAAACAGCGCTAAAAATGATTGGGTTCTCTATCTTTAAAGAATCAGCTGCCCTTTCCCATACAAGTCCTCTGCAACCTGATTAAGAGAGCTTCCTTTAACCTCTCCGCCATAATCGGGCAGTACAGCAATACGTTTATCGCAATATTTGTTCTTTATAGCATCGATGTAGGCTGCTTGTGAGGCCATCCTGCGGGTGCAATATTCGCAGCTGCAATCCCTCATGACGTGATTGATGACTATGGAATCGACATGTACTCCATGGGATTCTACAGTATCGATCAGCCGCTGGGTTTCCATTACAGCAGCCTTCTCAGGAATCGTTACAACAGTAACCGTGGCCACCTTCGGATCAAGCAGGGCATTTCTCATCCTTTCAGCCTTGATTCTCATGCTTCTGATCTCGGCCAGAACGGCATCTCCGAATCCGGCCTCAACCATATTAAGAAAACCCATCCAACGATTCTTTACACCAAGCATCCTTGCGACGAAGCCGGTTGTGACCGAGGGCAGCTGAAGCAGCGGCATGACCATTGCAGTCGGAGCCGAATCGAGTACAACGATATCGTATTTGCCCTCGACGTATATATCGTTCAACTTATCCATGAATATAAGCTCGTTTACCCCGGGCATGCTTCCGAAATCCTCTGGTCTGACTTCCATTTCAAAGAGACCGAAGAGTGCCGTGAGCATGCTCTTATACTTTTTGTAGAATACCTTGGACTCCTCCCTGAGATCAGGTTCATAGCCATAAAGGCGCTCGCTGATCTTTCTTGGCTGAGCCCCGATATCCATGTCAAATATATCCGACAGAGAATGTGCAGGGTCCATTGAGAAGGCGAGTGTCTCTTTTCCGTGCATAGATGCCCATAAGCCTGTTGATGCTGAAGTAACGCTTTTTCCGACTCCGCCTTTGCCTGCCACGTAAATAAGTCTCATACCATAATTATTTCATCGGAACGGATTTACCATTTGCGGCCGTTTTAAATTTTACTAATCTACAATACCTGGCCCCCAGGATCTATAGAAGATGCAAAGCATTAATATGTCATTGAATTTCTCCTTAAAGCCAATATCAAGATCATTATCGAGGAGAGGTCATGAAGAGAAATATCAAGGTTGAGCGCCTCAATCAAAGACCGATAGAACAGCAGGAGATAGAGCTAGTAGAACGCAAAGGCATTGGACACCCCGACAGCGTAGCCGATGGGCTTGCGGAGTCGATCAGCCGGGCTCTCACCCAGGAGTACCTTGATAGGTTCGGAGCAGTGCTCCATCACAATACAGACAAGACACAGATAGTGGCCGGAAGGTCCAAGCCAGCATTCGGCGGAGGAGAGGTCATCTGTCCGATTTATATTCTCCTCACCGGCAGAGCGACAAGAGTTTTCAAGGAAGAGGAGATTCCAGTGGATACCATCGCCATCAAGGCCGCCAGGAATCTTCTGCATGAGTCTTTATCCAACCTGGATATCAATAATCAGGTCATCCTCGATGCAAGGATCGGCATGGGTTCATCAGACCTTCGCGATGTCTTCGGACGAAAGATCCCAAGCGCGAATGATACATCCTTCGGCGTAGGCTATGCACCGCTTTCAGAGACTGAGAATATCGTCTACAATACTGAGAGAGAGCTTATGAGGATGAAGAAGAGCATGCCTTCCATAGGCGAAGATATCAAGGTAATGGGAATGAGGGAGGGCGATATAATCAATCTCACCATTGCCTGCGCAACGGTCGATAAACATGTAGCAGACCTGAAGGCTTATGCGGATTTGAAGATGGATATCGTGGAACACATAACAAATTATGCAACTCAATTCACCTCTCGCAAAGTCCAGGCTCAGATGAACGTAGCCGACAACATTGAGAGCGGATCTGTATATATCACTGTCACCGGCACATCGGCTGAGATGGGTGATGATGGTGCAGTCGGCCGTGGAAATAGGGCTAACGGTCTGATAACTCCCAACAGACCAATGAGCCTTGAGGCAACCTGCGGCAAGAATCCGATAAATCACGTGGGCAAGATCTACAACCTCCTATCAATGGTTGCAGCCAAGCAGATCGCTGAAGAGATCAAAGGGATAGATGAGATCTATATTAAGATCCTTTCGCAGATAGGCAAGCCTATCGATGAGCCGCATATCGCAAGTGTCCAGGTCGTGCCGAAGAACGGTGCTGATTTCTCTAGCATAGAGGCCCAAACTGCTCAGATGCTGGATGATTGTCTGGCTAATATTCCTAAGATACAGCAGATGATATTCAAAGGCGAGATAAGCACTTATTGATCTTTATATTTTTACTAAGTTGATTTAAGTCTCTATTTACTTTTTACCATAACGAGTATGCATAAACTATCATTAGCGGAAAATTTTTATAGATAAAAATCTTTACAGAGTTATAACTACTTACGACGAAATCTGTAGGAACTGAAGATGAAAGAATTGAAGATCTCTTTGGGTCGAGGGCAAAAAATATTGCCTTATATAGGTATCGCTTTGACTGCCTTAGTGCTTCAGTTCAGTATCCTGAAATTCTTGGAGCTTCTCAGCGTTGGATTTCTTTTAGGGACTTTGAAAGCAGGCGTTCTATTCATCTTGGTTCTTGGATTCGCAAATAGCTTTCTTCTCATATCGTTGATTAGACAATCGCTAAAGAGGCAGCTCTATCTCTTTCCATTTTCATTGTTTCTGATGAATGGCATTTTGATATGGCTAATTGTTATGTTTGTCCCAGGTATCTTTATCCGCAACATATGGACGGGATTCATCGTCTTGGTAGTAATATCGATTGCCAGCATAGCGATCGGTGCCCTTTATGCCATTGATGACTACTGGGCTTACGAACGATTTGTCGTTCGACCGCTAATCCAGCACTACAGCGATTCAGAAAAGACCGATGTGCCTGGAATAATATTCCTGGAGATCGATGGATTATCGGAGAACTTGCTGAAAAAAGCATTGGATAAAGGCTGCATGCCAACTCTAAAGCGCTGGCTTGAAAACGGCAGCCATAAATTAACTGGATGGGAAACTGATTTATCGTCAGAGTCGGCCGCCAGCCAGGCTGGAATATTACAGGGACACAACTTCAATATTCCTGCATATAGTTGGTACGAAAAAGATAAAGATCGCTTGTATTATGCGGTCAATCCTAAAGATGCCGCTGATACTGAAAAGAGAGTCTCGGACGGACACGGGCTGCTGGCAAGAAGCGGTGCCAGCAGGTCGAATATTTATTCAGGGGATGCGCCTGATTGCCTCATGACTTGCAGTACCCTTGAGAATCCCAACAGATACAGGTCAGCCGAATATTTTCTCTTGTTCGCCCATGCCTACATGATCTGCAGAGCCCTGGCAATCTTTCTTGCACATTTAATTACTGAGTACTTTTATGGCTGGCAACAGGTAGCCAGAAACGAACTTCCTCGAATTAATCGCGGTGGCACTTATCCATTGATGCGCGCTGCATCAACTGCCATTCTGCGTGAGCTGACGGTTTTCTCGCTTATAGGAGATATGTTGCGCGGCATTCCCTCAATTTATGCAACACTCGAAGGCTACGACACTGTTGCCCACCACTCTGGCATCGCTCGAAAGGACACGATGGATGTCCTGGCTGGGATTGATAACATGATATCCTGGATGGAAAGATTCTCTAAGTATGCTGCAAGACCTTATCGCTTTGCCGTGCATTCGGATCATGGCCAGTGCCAGGGTGCAACATTTCTTCAGTGCAGCGGCAAGAGCCTGAAGGATATGGTAGCTGAGCTGACAGGCAGACAGACGATATCTCCTTCGACCCGTGATTACGAGAGGTGGAATAAAATTAACTCCTCGCTCACTGAGGTCTCTAGGCAAGATTCCAACGCTGGAAGGTTATTGAGACTGGCGCTTAAAAAAAGTGGGAAGGAAAGCAAGAAGTACGCCATCATGAAGACTGGCATCTCTAAGGAAGGTGTCGAGGCGATAGTTCTTGCATCAGGAAACCTTGGGCTGATCTACTTTACATCATGGAAAGAGAGGATGAGTTTAGAACAGATCAATAAAGCCTTCCCTAAACTGATACCTGGTCTTCTTTCATGTAGCTTTATCGGCTTCCTTCTAGTTCGATCTGAGCTGCACGGGCCTGTGGCGATAGGTTCTCATGGTATTTACTATCTGAAGAACGACCGTGTCGAAGGGATAAACCCACTCGCCGCCTTTGGAACGCTCGCAGCAGAGAGGCTCCGCAAGGAGAGCAGCTTCACAAATGTTGCCGATATAGTTGTCAACAGCTTCTACAATCCCGAGACAGGAGAGATTGCAGCCTTTGAGGAGTTAGTGGGGTCACATGGAGGGCTGGGAGGCGATCAATCGCTCGGGTTCTTGATGTATCCATCTGAGCTTGATCCAGGGAGGGATTCAATCGTTGGACCAGAGCAGCTTCATAGGGTGATGGAGCGATGGGTGCCTATTGACCGGCAAAGAACTCGATTCTGGTAATTATTCAAAGAGTCTAAGTCACATGAATCTCCTTCTCCAGCTTCCTGATAGTATCCCTAAGCTGAATCGCTCGCTCAAACTCCAGCCGCTCCGCAGCCTCCTTCATCTCGGCCTCCAGCTCGATGATTACGTTCGGTATATCGGACTTCGGGATATGCTTAGTATCAGTTATTTCCACAACCTTTTCTCTTATAGGCTTCTTAATTGTTCTGGGCACAATCCCATGTTCCTGGTTATAGGCCATCTGCAGAGCCCGCCTTCTCTCAGTTTTCTGCATCGCCTCTTTGATAGAGCCGGTTATATTATCGGCATAAAGAACAACCTTTGAGTTTGCATTCCTTGAAGCTCTGCCTATAGTTTGGATCAGGCTCTTTTCATTCCGAAGGAAGCCCTCTTTGTCTGCATCCAATATTCCGATGAAGCCGACCTCAGGGATATCCAGCCCCTCACGCAGCAGGTTTATGCCTACAAGAACATCGAACTTTCCAAGACGAAGCTCACGAATGATCTCCGTTCGCTCCAGTGTATCGATATCAGAGTGCAGATAGCGGGCCTTGATGCCGTTCTGCGCCAGATAGTCGGTCAGCTCCTCTGCAAGCCTCTTGGTAAGCGTGGTCACCAGGGCACGGTCCCCTCTGGCGATGACTTGCCCTATTTCCTGCATCACATCTCTTACCTGGCCATCGATAGGCCGGATCTCTACAATCGGGTCTAGAAGTCCTGTTGGGCGGATGACCTGCTCCGCAACTTGGGCCGAACATTCCAGCTCGTAATCGCCGGGCGTAGCCGAAACAAAGATCACATTCTTCATATACCGCTCAAACTCCTCGAACCTGAGTGGACGGTTGTCATAGGCGCTAGGCAGGCGGAAGCCGTAATCTACAAGGCTTTTCTTCCTCGATCGATCTCCATTGTACATCCCATGTACCTGTGGGAGGGTCTGGTGGCTTTCATCGATTACCAGCAGGAAATCGTCCGGGAAGTAGTCCAAGAGGCAGTAGGGCGGCTCGCCGGGCTTTCGGCGATCAAAGTGGCGAGAGTAGTTCTCGATTCCCTTGCAGCTACCAGTCTCCTCGATCATTTCCATATCATGAAGCGTGCGCTGCTTCAGCCGGTGTGATTCGATCAGTCCCAGTTCAGGTAGGCGCTCATCAAGCTCTGCCATAATCGATTGTATGGCACTCTTCTTCTCCTCTTCAGGGATCACGAAGTGCCTGGCAGGGTAGACATAGAAATAATCCAGTTTCTCCTTCTGTTTTCCTGTCAGCCTATCGAGCTCTAAGATTCGGTCTATTTCATCCCCGAATAACTCGATTCTGATGATATCGTTGAAGTATCCTGGGATCAGGTCGATGGTGTCTCCTTTAACCCTAAACCGACCTGGAGCAAGCTCCATATCATTCCGCTCGTAGAGAATATCGACTAGCCTTCCCAGGATTTCTTTTCTCGATATTCGATCTCCGGCCTTCAGCTCGAAGCCCATTCCCTCGTAGGTCTCAGGGTTTCCAAGGCCGTATATACATGAGACTGAGGCCACGACGATAACATCCCTTCGGGACATCAGAGAAGCCGTAGCAGCCAACCTCATCTGCTCTATCTTCGGGTTGATGTAGGCATCCTTCTCGATATACTGATCCTTTGATGGGATATATGACTCAGGTTGGTAGTAGTCGTAATAGGAAACAAAGTACTCCACCCTGTTCTCCGGGAAGAACTCCTTGAACTCGTTGTAAAGCTGTGCAGCCAGAGTCTTGTTATGTGCGATTACAAGGGTCGGCTTTTGGATCTGGTTAATGACATTGGCGATGGTGTAGGTTTTGCCTGAGCCTGTAACTCCGAGGAGAGTCTGGCGTTCCATACCATCCCTGAGGCCATCGACTAGCTTAATAATTGCATCAGGCTGGGAGCCTTTGGGCTTGAAGTCTGAGATAAGGCTGAACCTCGGTTCTGGGGAGTTATCTGGCGGCTGGCGAGAGGTCGTTTTGTCGGACGATGATGTAGTAGATACTGTTGATACTCTCATGATCTCAGCGCCTTCTGCCTGAGCAGGCGATTATAGTTTATAGCAAACCTATGAGCCTCATCTCTTATCTCCTGGATAAAGAGCGAAGCCTTTTCATCTCTTCCAATAGGCAGAGGCTCGGACCTCCCTGGGATATAAATCTCTTCATTCTCCTTGGCAATTGAAATGACGGGAACCTTGACTCTAAGTTCTCTAAGCTCTCTCGAAGCTGTGGACAGCTGCCCTTCTCCTCCATCGATCACTATCAGATCTGGCAATTCGATGTTTTCCTCCTTGAGCCTGGCATAGCGCCTTTGCACGACCTCGGCGATGGATGCAAAATCGTCAATGCCCTCAACGCTTTTGATCTTAAAGCGACGGTAGTTATGCTTGTCAGGCCTTCCTCCTCTGAACTGCACCATGGACCCGACAGTGGAGGTGCCGGCAAGGTGAGAGATATCGAAGCACTCTATGATGTTTGGCAGCCTTGGAAGCTTGAGGGCATCCTGAAGTGCTTCAAGCTTTTTCCTGTCTCCAAAGAAGCCGATTTCTACGTTCTTTCGGGCCAGCTCCAAAAGATCCTTCTTCTCGCCTTGCTTAGGGATAGTGATACGGACCTTCTTGCCTTTTACATGCGAGAGGAAATCAACTAGTGATTCATCAAGGGCTTCAGGGATTATCAGCTCTTCAGGGGGCTCATTCTCTGAATAATACTGGACAATGAACTCCTCAATAAAATCATCGCTTTGGGCGAAGATGAAGGATTCTTTGTCCTCCAATGTACCCTTATAAACCTTGAAGAGCATGAGGTAAATATTTCCGCCATCAGTCATGTAAGCCAGAACATCCTGGTCGTACTTCCTCTGGCGCTCAACGTTTTGCCTTTCCTGGAGCTTCTCAAGAGCCGTGATCTCATCTCGAAGCTCCATTGCCTTTTCGAAATCTTGCTTTATCGCAAACTCCTTCATCTCATCATTAAGAGTTTCCATCAGCTCGCCGATATTGCCCTTCAGGACAGCCTCGGCCCTCAACACCCTTTCTCTGTAATCGGACTCGGAAATCATCCCGATGCACGGCCCTCCGCATACACATAGATGATAACGCAGGCATGCTCTTTTCGGCAGACGCCTGCAGGTTCTAAGCCCGAAGGTCTTGCGAACGATATGGAAGATGAATGTTCTCTCACGGGCAGAGACGAAAGGGCCAAAGAAAGCACCATCTCTAGTAGCCTTCCGAGAGATGCAGATTCGTGGGTATGCCTCGCTTGTCAGGTGGATATAGGCATAGCTTGATGAGTCCTTGAGCTTGATGTTGAATCTAGGCCAGTGCTTTTTGATCAGGGTGTTTTCCAGAAGCAATGCTTCGACCTCAGTGTTGGTGATTATGAAGTCTATATCTTTAGCCGCATGTAGCAGGTTTTCGGTCTTAGCACCGCGATCAAGCTTCTGGAAGTAGCTGCTTACGCGCTTTTTTAGGTCTTTGGCCTTTCCAACATAGAGAACTCTTCCAGTTTCATCTTTGAATAGGTAACAACCGGGAGAGTGAGGAAGGGATTCAAGGGAGATCATATTCCAGAAGCATTTATTTTTGGACTATTTTATCTCATCGGGAAGCACAGAGGTGCGAGAGACACCGGCCTTCAGGCCAGGAATAAATCAGCAAAGCCATTTTATATCTGTACAAACTTCCCACATAATTAAAGCCCAAATGGCCTTCCAACACAGGAATATCCAGAAGATCGAAGCAATTGAGGGGATTAAAATTAGCGCAAAATTTATAATGTCTCTGCGTTTGAAGCAGGAGGCCTTCAGCCTCCTTCTGCTCATCTTGTTAATTTTTATAATTCCTAGCACTCATGCGACTACATCAGATGCTGTTTCAGCTACAGATCAGAATAGCACCAAAGCGTTCGATCCTGCTAATATGAACCTTTCGGCAAGGCCAGGAGATGATTTTTATGCATACGTCGATGGAAGTTGGATAAAGAATCATCCAGTGCCTACCGATAAGACCCGCTACGGTGAATTTGTGATTGTAGGAGATAAAACAGATGAGCAGGTCAGGGAGCTGGTTGAAGAAGCAGCAAACAATACTACCGCTGAGAATGGAAGCATAGAGCAAAAGATAGGCGAGTTTTATCGCGTAGGACTGGATAATGCTACGCTTGATAGGCAGGGTATCTCATCTCTCAAAGAAGAGTTTGCCCGTATTGACAATATATCGACTATCTTAGATGTTCAGAATGTCTCAGCGCATCTCACCAGCTATTATATCATCGATCCACTCTTCTCCTTCTATGCAGATGCAGATCCTAAGAACACCAAAATGATGATGGCTACTCTTTTCCAGAGCGGGCTTGGCCTGCCTGATAGAGATTACTACTTCAGGCAGGATAATGATTCAATAAAGACCAGGAAGGAATATCTGGAGCACATCACAAGGATGTTCATTCTTCTCGGCGACACGCCAGAGGTCGGTTCTAAAAACGCACAGACAATTATGAGAATGGAGACAAGGCTGGCCAACGCGTCCTTTACTAATGTAGAGAACAGAGATCCAGTCAAGACATACAATAGAATGACCATTGAAGAGCTTGCCGCCTTTGCTCCTGGATTTGACTGGAAGATGTTCACCGCAAATTTAGGCTATCCTGAGATCAAAGAGATCAATGTCATGAATCCACCGTTTGTCAAAGAGCTTGGAGCAATGATGCAAAATGAGAGCGTGGCAGACTGGAAGACTTTCCTGCGCTGGAAATTAATTTCGGCCACAGCACCCTATCTAAGCTACAGCTTTGAGAACGAATCATTCGATTTCAATAACAGAAAGCTAAACGGACAAGAGCAGATGGAGCCGCGCTGGAAGAGAGTTCTTGAAACCGAGAACATATTCCTTGGGGAGGCAATCGGACAGCTATACGTTAGGAAATATTTTGATTCCGAGTCCAAAGCCAGAATGGAGGAGCTAGTAAGCAACCTGAAGGCTGCATTCAGATATCGTCTCAGAAATCTAACCTGGATGGGAAAATCCACTAAGGAAAAGGCGCTGGAGAAGCTTGATGCTATGGATGTGAAGGTTGGCTACCCTGACAAGTGGAGAGACTTCACAGGACTCGAAATAAAGAATGATTCCTATGTGATGAATGTTCTGAGAGCAGGAAACTTTGAGTTCAATCATGGAAATAGCGGCATGGATAAAATAGGAAAGCCTGTAGACCACAATGCATGGTTCATGTCACCTCAAGAAGTAAATGCCTACAACGACCCGATGAAGAACACTATAGTCTTCCCGGCAGGAATTCTGCAGCCTCCCTTCTTCAATAAGGATGCAGATGATGCCATCAACTATGGCGCAATCGGAGCGGTGATAGGACATGAGATGACTCACGGCTTCGATGACGAGGGAAGACAATACGATAAAGACGGTAACCTGACCGATTGGTGGACAAAAGAGGATGCAGATAAGTTCAACAATAGCACTCGCATTCTAGTAGATGAGTACAACAATTTTGAGCCACTGCCGGATCTCCATATTAACGGCAATTTGACTCTGGGGGAGAATATCGCGGATTTCGGAGGCGTGACCATGTCCTTCCAGGCATACCATATATCTTTGAAAGGAGAGCCCGAAAAGCTCGACGGGTTTACAGGCGATCAGAGATTCTTCTTGGGCTATGCCCAGATATGGAGAGAATCCATAAGAAATGAATCACTGAGAACACTGGTGCTGACAAATCCTCACTCGCCCAGTCGGTTCAGAGTCAATGGTGTACTATTTAATGTGCCGGAGTTCTACAAGGCATTCCCGGATATTAAGCCGGGAGATAAGCTGTACAGGCCAGAGGATCAGAGACCGATAATCTGGTAGGAGCACCTGAAGTCTATCGGCTTCAGATTTTTTTTCTTTATAAGAGTCAGCACGAGAACCTCTTGGTAATGCCTGAATGGGCCAGGCAATTTTATCCATTCAGCGGATCTGTTGCATTATTCAGAGCGAACGCCTCTTCGCGTTCGATGCAAGTGGGACATGACCTGCATGGCTTCTCCTCTCCTCTATAGCATGACCAAGTCAGCTCATAGGGTACATTCAAATCAATACCTAACTTCACAATCTCTGCTTTGGTCATTTTTATGAAGGGCGCTCTTAGCTCCACAGGATGCCATGCAGTTGCGAGCCTTATGGCAGGCGACATAGCATCAACGAATTCTGCCCTGCAGTCAGGATAGATTGCAGAATCGTTTCTATGGGCTGCGTAGAAGACCAGAGGAATCTCGCGCGCCTCAGCGTAGCCAGCAGCTATTGAGAGCATAATCATATTGCGGTTAGGAACAATCGTCTGTCTGGCGGCATCCTCAGTGTAATGGCATTTCGGCACATCCTTCCCGCCCAGAAGCGCGCTGTCACCTAATAACTCTGAAATACAGGTCAGATCTACAACTTTATGGGGGACCTTGAGAAGAGCAGCGATTTTTCTGGCGCATTCGATCTCTTTTTTATGTCTCTGAGCATAGTTGAAGGTCAGCGCGTGAACATTGTAGCCAATGGACAGCATCTCGTAGAGCATGGTGGTTGAGTCGAGGCCGCCCGATAATATCAAAACGGCATTCATAAGCTCATATTTCCGATCGTAGTTATTGAACTTTGCTGAGATAGGCAGGCGTAATCTATTCAATAGGTAACATACTCTTTGGGAGATAGCAAAATGCTCAAAAGCAAATATAACTCTATTAATTTATCTCTACCGTAAAAGTTATAAACTTAAAAAAATAACTTCCTATGTATGAGGGACACCGCTAAATCGGGAGACACCTTTCCGGAGTCAATCCGCAAGGCATTAATGCAAAACAATTCACGGATGCATAACATCCTAATAATCATAATATTAATTTCCCTAACAGCTGTAGCAGGATATTTAGCATATGATATTTTATTCAATAGATCTGTCGGAGCATCTGATAATTCTTCCTCTAACTTACAGGGCAAAGGGAGCATCGCTGTAATAGATAGTTGGCAAGAGAAGGGTATGAAACTATTTGAAAAAGGTAAATACAACGAATCAATAGAGGCCTTCGATAAAGCCATTTCTGAAAACTCCTCAAACCCAATCGCGTGGAAGTATAAAGGTAAGGCACTATATGCTTTGGGAGATTATGATAAAGCCATTAAATGCTATGATAAAGCGCTGCTCTTAAATTCATCAGACGGGGAAGCTCTTTACAATAAAGGACGCTCCCTTTTGGCATTGAATAAAAGTGATGAGGCAAGAGTGGCCTTTTCAAAGGCTGAAAAGCTAGGCAAATGGCCGAATCCCATGCATTCAATGAACTCATCTAATAAGACCTCTGTCAAATCAGGAAGTAGTACAGTAAAAGGTGAATCCAGGATAATCGTCAATTGGGATCTTGCCAACAGCGAGGAACATAGCTCCGTGGACAGTCCTGATTATAGTGTGTCAACGCCAAAAGCGAGCACAACTAGTGAAGCTATTTCTCATGTAAACAGCACATCTAACAAAAATAGCACATCCAATAAAAATAGTACATCAAATACCTCAATAAATGTTACAAATGCGAATATCATTGATACATACGAGAACGTTTCATCTATCGATTCATTGAACGATAGCAATATGGACCTCACATCTATAGGTACAACTGAAATCGACGGCAATTCGACTGAGAATGCCTCAGGTGGGTATATCGCTGCTTCAAACACAACTGGATTCAACAATAATTTAACCCAAAATGATATCAACGAAAGCATCACACCTGCAGGCACAGCTGAAATCAGCGGCAGCTTATCTGAAAATTCCTCGGTTGGACCTACGATAAATGCAGCAAAAGGCGATGGATCTGCTAAAAACAAAGCTAGAATAACAAGCAAAGTTTCCGCGGTTAGTTCAGCTAAATTACAGAAACCCAGGACTCCGATGAAGGTGGCAAAGAAACCAATAAAGTCTCTCAAGAGACCAATAGTATCAAAGGCAAATGATCATGGAACTCAGATAGATACATCAGCTTCAAGCAGCATAAATACAGAAAAAACTTCGGCTGCAAAGACTACATCAGAGTCGAACAATCCTAATACAGGGGAATCTGTTGCAAAGAAATCCATGAAAGTCCCTATAAAACCTGCCACACCAAAGGTACCAGCTGCAAAAGCAAGAGCAGCAAAAACCTCGACCAAAAAATAAGAGGCATCGAGTGCTGATGCCTTGCAACTTTTTCATTCCTTGATTTTCTTGCCACGTATCCCTTCGCATGCAATTAATAGTTAAAGGAGGGTGGGCTTGGAAATTTCGGACTAAATGAAATAATTTTCTAATAGTAGCCTTTTACTCCAAGCCTTTAAAACCAGGCTCCTTAATCCTATTAAAGTTCTTTATAATAGTTGAGGCATCCTCCTTGCTTATTTGCATCTGCATCATCTTGGAGATAACGCAGCGCAGCACCTTCTTCTCATCCTTAACCGCCTGGCTATCCTCCGATTTATCATCAATGCCAAAGTTTTTAAAGAGAAACTCAGTATTATTCTCATCCCAGCTTGTATGGGCTATCAAGCCCCACTTATGAAACATAGCTGCTGCATGATCGAGCAGATGCTGATCAAAGCGCTCGGGAAGCTGGCATCCTTGTAACTGCTTCAGGAACTCATCTTTCTTCAAGATTTTCACCTATCTTATTAATTTATTCGATAGGATTTAGCTTTTTCTAAGTGTCACGAATGTACTTGATAAGATCGTTCCAAGGCAAGGATCGGTTTGCTGCTAAATAGCAGCTTAGGGCTTTTCTTAATCGTCTGTAACATTACAGTTTCTGTAGCCCTATAGTATTGAGCCGTTGATACGAGTTCGCGAATATCAATAATTTTAACGAGACAATCTACAACAAGTGGAAACGTTTGTCCTCTTGGAAAACCCTGCATTAATGGAAGTTGTTCATGCTTCCCGAATCAGGCTATTTGTAACGGAACATGTACCGATACAAGTTTCGATTTAAGGAATTGCGGCAAGTGTGGAAATGTCTGCCCCCTAGGAAAGGATTGCATTAAAGGAGTGTGTTCGTGCCCGGGCGGTCTAACGTCCTGCAACGGAACTTGTACTGATGTTAGCAGCGATGAATTAAACTGCGGGTCATGCGGAAAACCTGTCCTTTGGGCAAGGTCTGCTTCCAGGGAAGATGTTTAACTCTAGTGAAGGTCTGCACCAATGGATATTGTAGGTTTGTTTACCGATGAGGTATGCCCTTTGAATTGTTCGGATCTAGGATGAAAGCAGGGGTAATCCCCGCCATTTCAATAGCGGGACACAGCCCGTTCCTATCACTTTCACTCCACGTAAGTAATCTATATATTGCTAGATAATTTATTGCTAACTGTCTGATCTTCGCTACTAGAAGTAGAATAGACTCAGGTTGGCCTATTAAACCATAAAATAGACGCTAGATAGCCAGCAAAATAGTCAATGGACGACCTACAATAGTCGTCCATGCCGTCAATCCAATCAATACTTTTTTCTTACATTTTTGGCATTGTCGAGGATGTCATGTTACTGCTCATGTTCCCCGGCAGCCCAAAGGCAACGATGTAGCCGCCTGCATTTGTAGTCTGGCCGCCGCCTGTTGGTACAAGTAGCATGCCGTTTCCAATAGAAGGTCCTCCTATTGCAACCTGTGCGCCCACGTTGAACTCCCACAGCTCCTTGCCGGTATCAGCATCGAGGGCCATTAGGATTCCTGAGGATATCTGCGGTGTCTCAGTTGGGCCGCCGAAGTCAGAGCTGTAATTATAAGGTACGCCCATGGAGGTGACATGCCCTGCGAAGACTACTCCGTTGGTTACCAGAGGCGAGCACCATGTTGGGAACTCTGTCTTGACCTGCCACTTGATATTGCCTGTCTTTATATCAAGGGCAACGATAGACCCATTCCCTATGCCGTTGGTCATGGTCTTGAAATCGGGGATAACGGTCATTCCAGGAATGTTGAAGAAGGTCATTCCCTGATTGCTCACTGCGGCATATATTGTATTGTTATCGAACGCTGTGAAGTCTTCTATGCCAGAGCCGGGCCCAGGCCAGGTAGTAGTGCCGTTTTTCGTAGGAGCGGCGTTTACGTTGTACAAAACAGCCAAATTTCTCCACCATATGGGCTTTCCTGTTGCAGCATCAAGAGCAGCGATATCTCCTCTCTTGTCATGTCCTATGACAATCTTCTTCTGTGTCCCGTTCATATTCACTGTGATCAAGTTGGTTCCCCAGGCAGTATCCCAATCATGGGTATCTGGGTATGTTGCATTGAAGATCGAGCCCTTGGCTACGAAGGGTGTGGCCCAGAGAATCTTTCCATTGGTTATGTTAACAGCTATGACGTTGCTGGAGTAATTGTTATACCCTGGCCTTGTAGATGCATCGAAGTCTGGCGCAGCATTTCCTACCGGTATATAGACTATGCCTTTATCGGTATCAATGGCTCCGCCTGTCCAGGCATCTGCTCCGCCATTCGTGCTGTTATTCAGAGCTCCGGTAACCCAGGCGCCGACTGCAAGCGGGATCTGCCAAAGCATCTTTCCGGTCTTCTTATCAAGGCCTGTCAAAGAGCCCCTTTCCGGGAAGCCGAAGGGTGGCAGATCTCCCAGAGCAGATCCAGCTACAACATAGTTCTTCCAGATGAGCGGAGGTGCAGAAATCCTGAAAGCTCCACCGAGTGGTCGTAGTGGTTGGGATTCCCAAATCTTTTTACCAGTACTTGCATTAAGGGCGACAATAGTCCCGGTGCCGCCTGTTGGCGCATAGATGATGCCGTTTTCATATGTAATGCCATGCGAGGTCGTTGATCTGGGGAGTTTCACAATAGTTGGAACGACAGGGGTGTACTTCCACTTTGTGAGTCCTGTATTCAGGTCAAAGGCGATGACCTGCATCAAGGCATTAACTTGAGTATAGCCCGTGTTTCCGACTATCAGTGGCGGGTTCTCAATCGTGTTATTGGTATTGAGAATCCACTTAACTTGCAGCTGATTTACATTATTTTTGCCTATTATCGTCTGAGGGCTGTGCCTGGACATAGCGTTATCATAGTTCGTCATTTGCCAGTCCTGGGCAGATACTACTGCTATAGCCAGCAGGGAAATCAAGGCTAGCAATAATAATTTTTTCATTCTTTTACCTTCTACACTTTTAGAATGCCATATCAGAAATTATAGGCTGACACTGCAAATAGCTTGACATAAACCCTGGTTTAGGAGACGGAACGTAGTGACTTAATTCTTATGTCTCATCCGAATATTTGACACAGCATTCTATATTTAATTGCAATGTATGAAGTTATAAACTTATGCTAAATATATTAGCCTCTGTCTAGTTATCTACATCAAGGGCGATGCTTATTGATTACTGGCTCTAGCCCTTTTCTCTCGCCGAATATCATGAAGCATCTTCAACCCTTGTGAGGCGGCAATGCAGCCTTGGAAACATTTGCCGCAGCGGACACACCTTTTCTCATTAACTATAATGGTATCTTTGACTGCTATCGCTTTTCGCTTGCACTTATTCTCACAGATTTTGCAATGTGTACATGTTTGAACCCGCAGTATCGTTTCTATAATGCTTTTCAAGATATCATCCGCCTTCTCCTTTGGCGCCACCACAAGGATATGTCCGTTTGCAAACACAGTACACCTGGACCCCCCTATTTCCAGAATCGCTGTCCCTAATTCCTCAGAGTACTTTACGTTTCCAAGCATGCTCAAAGCATTGGCAACTCTTCCAAAAGGATAGTTTTGAGGCACTGTTAAGTTGCACTCAATGGAATGCTTAACGCCGCAGGGAGATCGGCCTTCAACAAAATCAAGCCTGATCTCCTTCTGCTCTTTCGGGCTAACTTTCAGGCTAACATCATAAGCCTTTGCAATCTCAGCGATCTTTGGAGGATGTCTTTTCCAGCGCCAAAAACCCCAATCGATGTATCTCGTATCCAGTCTGTTTTCCTCAGCCCACATCCGTAAGGATGAGTTCCACTGCTCGTAAAGCTGGGGGTGTGTTCTTTTTGTATTCTCAAGCTCGGATTGCAGAGAGGCCGGACAGAGCCAGCAGCCTATGCGCTCGTAGTCTTTCTCATAAAGCGGATTTTGAGGCAGCTTATTCCAGTTGATATATAGCATCACCTCAATCGCCTTCCAGTTCCGGATGGGACAAAGGTTAGTCTGGTTCGGCACATATGGATTCTTTTCGACTGCGCCTATCTTCGAGCGGCTGAAAGACTCGTAAATCCTCCGGCCTTCAACAGTCACACAGCCCTTTGGGTACTGCCGTTGTATGAAGGTCGTCAGAGGCCCGAGCTTGTTGGTCTTGCAGCACCATCTGAAATCTTTTGCTGGCGGCCCGAAGCTTTTAATCTGCTCGAAGAAGTTGCTATTTTCTTCTTTGATCTCGTGAAGCCTCAAATTGCGTTTTAAACAGAAATCGTGGACATATTCAACCGTTTCTGGGAATTCCAGCTGAGTGTTTATGAATAGGACTTCGGCATTTGGCTTTGCTTTGAGGCCAAGATTGAGGGCTACAAGGCTATCTTTTCCTCCACTGAACGAGATATTTACAGGCAGCTTAGTCCTGGAAATGTAATCCTTTAGCTCCTTGAGAGCAGCCTTTTCCAGCATTTTGAGGTGTGCCTCGTTTGCCTTTACAACATCTTCGAGCGTCGGAGTGCGCTCCTTGAGCCTGAGATCCCTCTGGGTTACATCCTTTATCCTGATGGAGAGCGAGCCGTCTCCTCTTCTCCTGACAGTTCCAACTCCGACGTATTTCCCGATTTTCAAAATGACAGAATCGCCTTCAACCAGATCATCAGGCTGCCTGACGACATTCTCCCTCTCGATCCACTTCCCTTTGATATGTCCCTTCAGCAGCGATTCACGGCAGATAACTACATTCTTTACCGCCTTAGAAGCAATCAGTGCCGCACCAGGAAGCTCCAGGTCAAGCCTATATGCTTTTGAGGTGATATCGAACCAGAGCGTAGCTATGTGATAGCCATCCAAAATAACCTGATCTCTGCGGTCGATGCCGGCGATCTTATTGAGAAGGATTATGCGATCGTCCAGGAAGTCTGCATAGCCGTAGCTACGCTCGAACAGATCCTTGAGCAGCTCTCTACATGAGCTGGAGCAGAGTCGCACATCAGCAGGAGGCGAAAGGTGGATGACCCTGCCAAATCCTCCGCAGGTGGAGCATTTCTCAGAGAGCAACGGAACATTGCAGGTCTGGCACCAGAAGATGTCGCTCTCGCCTGGCGCGAAAGTTCTTGATGCATATGCTCTCTCCCTGGGCACAAATGTTCTTCGTTTTTCTTTCATATGTTCCTTTTCTATGGAAGGTAGTACCGAAATCATGATGGTTTATCTATTTAATAGATTGTCTTAAGCTAGCGATGGCAGTGTACCAAAATTGCTGTAAATTGATAAGTAGGCCCTATATCCAACCAAATATTGGCATACAAAGGGATACAGAGCAATAGATTATGAGAATGGATCCCAACCCAATGTGATCGTAGTGGGGATCTAATTGTGGAAAACTTTATCAGTTATGAAGTGTTTTTTACAGGCGGCGTGAGAGATTATACCGTTTTGATGCTCGACGCTGAAGGAGACGTGACCAGCCGGAACGTAAGGGCCGCGTGGATCAAGAGCTGGATTGCTGGTGATATCTTAGGCCAAGATATATCTTTTTCAGCAGGGTGCTGCTGGTTGAGGAACGGAAAATGTTTCAAATCGGGTAAATGATTAATGAAAAGGAGTTTAGCAATGGCTGATAACAAGTGTATTCAAAAGAGTAAATGCTCATCAATGATCGAAACCGAGAAGGATTCAAACTCTTCTGAAGGCCTTTTTGAAGATAAAATGTTTCTTTTGGCATCTATTGTGGAGTCTTCGGATGATGCCATTATCACAAAAACCTCCAAAGGCATTATCACCTCCTGGAACAGTGGTGCCGAGAAGATTTATGGGTTTCCTGCCGGGGAAGTCATCGGCAAGCCGATCTCAATTTTAGTTCCACCAGGCTATGCTGATGAGGTGCCCGACATCCTGGAACGCATCAAGCGAGGAGAGGGCATCCATCATTATGAGACGGTACGAAGGAGAAAAGACGGCCAGATCATCCATGTGTCTGTGAGCATCTCGCCCGTCAAGGATAAGCAGGATCAAATAATCGGTGCATCAACCATCGCACGAGACATCACAGCCGAGGTTGCTACCCGAAAGCAGGCTGAAGAAAAACTGAGCGCCGCATCTCAGTATGCTCGAAGCCTTATCGAATCCTCACTTGATCCACTGGTCACAATCAGTGCCGATGGAAAGGTCACAGACGTCAACGAGGCCACAATCAAGGTCACTGGCGTTCCAAGAGAACAGCTTATCGGCACTGATTTCTCCAACTATTTCACAGAGCCGGAAAAGGCACAAGAAGGCTATCAGCAGGTCTTCGCAAAAGGCTTCGTTACAGATTATCCTCTGACTATTCGACATAAGAACGGCAGGCTTACGGATGTCCTCTATAACGCCAGCGTCTACAAGGATTCCAGCGGCAATGTCCTGGGAGTATTTGCCGCTGCTCGTGATGTGATGGCGCAGAAGCAGGCATCTCAATATGTTCGAAGCCTCATCGAATCCTCACTTGATCCACTGGTCACAATCAGTGCCGATGGAAAAATTACTGATGTCAATGAGGCTACTATCAAGGTAACAGGCATTCCAAGGGAACAGCTTATCGGCACTGATTTCTCCAACTATTTCATAGAGCCGGAAAAGGCTAGAGAAGGCTATCAGCAGGTCTTCGCAAAAGGCTTCGTTACAGATTATCCTCTGACTATTCGACATAAGAACGGCAACCTTACAGATGTTCTCTATAACGCCAGCGTCTACAAAGATACCCGCGGCAATGTCCAGGGAGTATTTGCCGCTGCTCGTGATGTGACAGCGCAGAAGCAGGCATCTCAATATGCTCGAAGCCTCATCGAATCCTCACTTGATCCACTGGTCACAATCAGTGCCGATGGAAAAATTACTGATGTCAACGAGGCTACTATCAAGGTAACAGGCATTCCAAGAGAGCAGCTTATCGGCACTGATTTCTCCAACTATTTCACAGAGCCGGGAAAGGCCAGGAAAGGCTATCAGCAGGTCTTCGCAAAAGGCTTCGTTACAGATTATCCTCTGACCATCAGACATAGAGAGGGAAGGCTCACGGATGTTCTCTATAACGCCAGCGTCTACAAAGATACCAACGGCAATGTCCTGGGAGTATTTGCCGCTGCTCGTGATGTTACAGCACGAAAAAGAGCTGAGGAGGAACTGGCTACGCAGCACCAGAGAGAGCTGGAACGGCTTGCTGAACTGGAGAAATTCCAGCGACTAACTGTGGGACGTGAACTCAAGATGGTAGAATTGAAAAATGAAATTGAAGATCTCAAGAGAGAGATTGAGGATCTTAAGAGTGGGTCGGCTTAGGAAGCATGGCAATGGCTGAGCAAGAACTTATCGACCCGAATATACGTAACCGCCTTAAGACGCTCGAAGAGACCCAGCGGGCGACGCTGAACATCCTTGAGGATTTCGATGCCGAAAAAGAAAAGCTCCGAACGCTTCAGCAGGCCACGATGAATATACTGGAAGATTTCAATGAGGATCGCAGGAACTTTCAGCGGATTCAAAAGGCAACCCTGAACCTTATGGAAGATATGAATGAGGAGCGAAACAAATTAGACGATACCCAGCGGGCCCTCCTGAACATGCTTGAGGATATTGAATCCGAACGAATCAAAACTGAACAGGCAAAAGCCCTCCTTGAATCGACCAATAAAGAGCTAGAGGCATTCTCCTACTCGGTCTCCCACGATCTCAGGGCGCCTCTCCGTGCTATCAGTGGTTTCTCGCAGGCGGTTATTGAAGACTGCGCACCAAAGCTTGATGATGAGGGGCGGAGGTATCTTGGGCTCATCCAGGAAAACGCCCATAGGATGGGGCGACTCATCGACGATTTGTTGACTTTTTCACGCCTGGGTCGCCAACAAATGACAGAGTCAAAGATCGATATTGGGACTTTGGCTAAATCGGTGTTTGAGGATCTTTCGGCCCAGGAGTCCGGCCGTAAAATCAAATTCACAGTTCACCCCTCCCCGCCTGTTTATGGAGACAACTCCATGATACGCCAGGTCCTGGTGAACCTGCTCTCAAATGCCATAAAGTTCACAAGAACCAGGGAGGAAGCGTCCATCGAGTTCGGGTATTTGCCAAAATTGGGCGATGGCGCTTACTATATCAAGGATAACGGAGTGGGTTTTGATATGCAGTACGTGGGCAAGCTATTCGGTGTCTTTCAGAGGCTGCACTCGGCAGCGGAGTTCGAGGGCACCGGCGTGGGGCTTGCACTTGTTTATAGGATCGTCACGCGCCATGGAGGAAAAGTATGGGCAGAAGGTACTACGAATCAAGGAGCAACTTTTTATTTTACATTACCGGGAAGCAGATAACATGATCGATCAAGCAGAATTTGAGATTATAATCGTTGAGGATGATCCCAACGATGCGGAACTCATCACAAGAATTCTCAGAAAGCACAACCTGGCCAACAAACTCGTCCTTTTGAAAGATGGCGCAGAGGCGCTGGACTTTTTGTTTGGGAAAGGCAGCTTTATCGATAAATATGACGACGGCAGCCCAAAAGTCATACTATTGGATCTGAAGCTTCCCAAGGTCAACGGCATAGAAGTCTTACGTAAACTCAAGTCTGATGAGAGAACAAGGAAAATCCCAGTAGTCATTTTGACCTCCTCCAGAGAGGATCGCGATCTCAAAGATGCTTACGATCTGGGCGTAAACAGCTATGTGACAAAGCCGATCAAATTTGATGAGTTTGCCAAAGTCGTGGCCGATCTCGGAATGTACTGGATGCTGCTGAATAAATCGCTTGCCAGATAACGACTCAAGGGGAAATTGCTTACTATGAACAGCCAGGTTTGCATCTTAGTTCTTGAAGATAATGCTTCAGATTATGAATTAGTGAAGCATGAGCTGCGCAACGTCTGTCCCGACTATACAGTGCAGTGGGCTCATGATAAAGAAACCTTCCTTCAGGCATTGGGCAAATTCACCCCCAACCTGGTTCTACTGGACTACTCTTTGCCGGGGTTTGACGGCCTGAGTGCACTGGCTGTATGCCGACAGCATTTTCCCGATATACCAGCGATTATCGTATCCGGGGCTATTGGCGAGGAGGTCGCCATTGAAACGTTAAAGGCTGGGGCTACCGATTATGTCTTGAAGCAGCATTTAAGCCGTCTCGGGCCCGTGATTCTCAGAGCTTTGCAAGAGGCAGAACAACTAAGCGAGCATAAGCGGATGGAGGAGGAGCTGAAGAAGCACTCTGAGCTGCTGGACCTTGCGCCTGTCCTAGTTCTCGACATGGACGGTAGGATTATTCTGTGGAATACCGGCGCGAAGGAAATGTACGGCTGGACTAAGGAAGAGACAGTTGGCTGCATATCACATGACCTCCTGAAGACCGAATTCCCCCTGCCTCTGGAGGAGATAATGGCCGAGCTGATGAAGAGCGGGCATTGGAGGGGTGAGCTTTCGCATATCAAGCATGATGGCAGCCACATCAGTGTATCCAGCCATTTGATATTACATAGAGATAATCAGGGCAAGGCTGTGGCGATCCTGGAGGTCAACAACGATATCACCGATCGCAAGCGTGCCGAGGAAGAGCTGAAAAAGGCCAGAGATGAGCTGGAGCAGAGGGTCCAGGAGAGAACTGCAGAGCTGTCTGATGCGAAAGAAAGTCTTGAGGTTATCAATAAAGAACTTCAGATGGAAATATCAGAGCATGAAAAGACCGAGAAGGATCTGTTAAAAGCCAAGGAGGCTGCCGAGGCAGCAGTCGAGGCCAAAGCTGCCTTCCTTTCGAATATGAGCCATGAGCTCCGGACACCCCTGAATGCGGTAATTGGATTTTCAAGCCTCCTCTTAGCGGATAATCTCACAGAGGATCAGAAAGAGAACATTGAGAGGATCAGGAACGGTGGCGAAGCCCTCCTATCAATTATCGCCGATATCCTGGAGTTTTCGAGAGCTGAGAAGGAGAAGATTACGCTCGAGCATCAGCCTCTCAGCCTCAAGGCTTGCATCGAGGAGTCTATGGATATGGTGGCAGCCCACGCTTCACAGAAAGGCCTGAACTTCGCTTATACCATCAGCTACGGCACTCCAGATACAATCATCACTGATCATGGAAGGCTTAGACAGGTTCTAGTCAATTTGCTTAGTAACGCTGTTAAATTTACTGATGAAGGAGATATATCGGTATCTGTTTCCTCAAAAATTATTGAGGGCAATAAGCGAAAAATAATTTTTGCGGTCAAGGATACGGGGATCGGCATGCCCCAGGATAAAATGGACCGCCTCTTCAAGCCCTTTACACAGCTTGAATACGTAATAAGCCGCAAGCGAGATGGCGCAGGCCTTGGACTTGCCATCTCCAAGAAGCTTGTGGAGCTCATGGGAGGAGAGCTCTGGACCGAAAGCGAGGAGGGCAAAGGCTCGACCTTCCATTTCACGATTCTGGCAGAAGCCATCCCAGGCAAGCATTTAGATTTAGGTGGAACAGATAGAGCAGTCTATGAAAACCTCTCAAGCCAAAAGCCGATGGCAATTCTTGTAGCCGAAGACAATCCATCCAACCAGAAGGTTCTCGTTGAGATGCTGAAGCGATTGGGTTATAGGGCTGATGCTGTGGCAGACGGCATTGAGGTTCTTCAAGCACTCAAAATCAGGCCTTATGACCTGGTATTCATGGATATCCGCATGCCTGAAATGGATGGGCTCACTGCAACCAGGGAGATACGAAAGCGTTGGCCTGATAATGGGCCGAAGGTAGTGGCTATCACAGCATTCGCAATGGACGGCGACCAGGAGATGTGTCTTGAAGCTGGCATGGATGATTACATCGCTAAGCCTGTGAAAGCAAATGATCTTGCAACGCTGCTGCGCAATATTGCCCCCCCCAGAATAAAATTTAAAAGGTAATAGCATTAATTAAAAAAGAGCTATGTCTAGCCCGCTCATTGCATAAGAAGCTAGAGTGAATGCTAAATTACCGGGATTTGATTCTCGCAGCCGCAGGATAGATAGGGTCCCAGAAGTATATCCTCATCGGAGGCTTTTTCTTCCAAGGCCTTTTGATAATCGGGTTTTATCTGGATGGCTTCATCATAGGCATGGACGGCTGAAGGGTAATCTCCCTGTAAATCGTAAATCACGCCCATGTTGTACCAGGCTTCTGCATAGGATGAATTGAGCGTTGTCGCTTTATCGAATGCACTGAGGGCCTCATCATATCTATTCAACATCCCAAGATCTATACCTTTGTCATTCCAGGTTTGAGCGTCCAGCGGATTGAGTCCAAGAGCCGTATTATAGGCTTCTAAGGATCCGGTGATATTTTCTTGGATATAAAGCTCCATGCCCTTGTTAAACCAGTAAGATGCATCTGTCTGCCCCAAAACTGGAGCGATGAGCGCAGTAATTAGTATTGACAAGGCTAGAATGAATTTTAAAGTCGGCATTCTTCCCTCCAGATCTTACTATTCTCTGTAATTGCATAAAAAGGTTTGTGCAAGATAATTGAAGATATATGTATCAGCTAAGACGCAGCATGGCAGAACCCAGAGTCGCAGACAGAGCTATTTGAGGAGTCGGCTAAGCTATCGGCCATTCCGCAATTCAGCGATAGTAATATTAAATATATTATAAATTCATCATAGATTCTTCTCATTTTGTTCTCCCATCATATGAGCTAATTATCTCCTCAAATGCAACTAAGACCCGATCTATTTGCTCCTGGGTAAGCTGATACGTGCTCAATTTAAATTGTCTGGTGAGCCCAGGCTTGATGCCGCAGATTCCTCGATCCTTCAGGTCACGATAAAGGAAGTATCTTCCCTTCTTCGCTGTCTTAGAGATTTCATAGAGGTTCTCCGCCTTAAAGAACATAAGATCATGGTTATGGGGCTTGTCACCCTGTTGCTCGATTCCTATAGCATCCATCCTCTCTGAAAACTTCCGCGCCTTTTCAACCTCCTCGTCCCAATGCTTAGTTCGTTCGACGACAGCGGGAAACGAGGCCATCATTGTCAGCAGAGGCGCGCCTCGAACTGTGCAGCCCAAAAGCTCAACAGACTTGTTCTTTTTAGTAGCAGAGAGCTTGAATATAGTTTTTGCATACTCCTCCGTTGCTCCCAAAACTCCGATGGGGCCGCAGCTCGCCATTGACTTATGGCCACTTCCCACGATTATATCTGCGCCGAGGCTGACCGCATTCACTGGCATTCTGCCTACAGAGTAAGCTCCATTTAGAAGAAAAGGCAGGCCATAATCATGACAGATATCTGCAACTGCTCGGGCATCAGCAATATTTCCATAATTGCCGTCTGGATAGGTCAGGACTGCCATGCTCACATTTCCCCTCTGCTCATATGCCTGTTCGATTGCATCTGCATAGCCCTGTGCAGATATTGCATAATCGGGCTCGCCGCTGGAGGGAACGAACTGTATCTTTAGCCCAGCTCGCTCTGCAGCAAGAATAGTTGTATAATGCGCATTTCCATCCATGATCACCCAATCCCCTTTTTCGCATAGGGCATGCATGGCTGCAAACTTGCCCTCGCGTGCGCCGTGAGTCACCCTGACTACATCGATTCCAAGGAATTCAGGAAGCGCTGAATGCACAAACTCATCAATAGGAGGGCTTTTTATCTCATCCATAACTCCTGCACAGAAATCGCATATAGAGTAGCCGTCTCCCCATTCGATCAACGCATGCCGCGCCTCCGGTGTCAGAATTCCGCCTCGCTGTAAGGGATCAATGTTAATCTCGGCCACATCCCTCTTTAGATTCGAGAATCTCTCAAGATTTTCAAGCATTCGATGAAAGATAGCATCTCATAAAGTTTAATCCTTTTCTAGCGAGGCATAGAAAGATATATTTTCGCGGACAATTTTTCTTCGATGGCTCTTGTTATAGGCCACAGAGGCGCAAAGGCACTAGCACCCGAAAATACCCTTGAAGGGATAAGAGCTGCAGCCAAATGTAGAGCTGATGCAGTCGAGGTAGATGTCAGGCTCACAAAGGATGGCGCTCTGATCCTGATGCACGATGAGACTGTGGATCGCACAACGAGCGGCAAGGGGAGGGTAGAGGATCTGAACCTGGAGGAGATCAAGGCTATAGATGTCGGAGGCCAGAAGGTTCCTACCCTTGAAGAGGCACTTGATTTAGTTCAAAAGCTGGGCGTATCCCTCATTGTGGAAATGAAGGAAGAAGGAATTGAAGAGATGGTGGCCGAAGCAATGGATGGCAGCAACGCTGTCGTCACATCATTTTACCACTCATCGCTTCGCGAAATCAAGGAGATCTCAAACTTAAAAACGGGAATCATAATATCATCACTACCCATCAAGCCAATTGAGCTTGCCCTATGGGCAAAAGCTGATGCCATTTTTCCAAAAAGAACAAACCCTAGGCTCTTCAAGGATGCCCATAGACATGGCATAGCGGTTTATCCATGGACCGTAAATACTGCGGTCGAGGCTGCTTGGCTTCTAAGGCTAGGAGCAGATGGCCTGGTAACTGATGATCCGTGCATGATCAGAGAAGCGGTTGATAGTCCAGTGAAGGCAACTGGAAGAAGCAACTGCGAATACTACCCTTGCCATCATTTCCCCGGACAGGATTGTACCCATTGCTTCTGTCCATTATATCCTTGTAGGGACGCCGAACTTGGCAGATTTGTGAAAACTAAAAGGGGAAAGAGGGTATGGACATGCATAGATTGCAGGCTCATCCATAAGCCTGACGTAGCAAGGTATCTCACAGAGCATCCTGATGCGGCTACATCTGAGCTAAAGGCAGTGGATAGAACGAGCAACACTACATCCTCATGATGCTAGGTTTACTAGATAAACACTAGGCTACATGTAATGGTAAAGCATAACGATAAAACATAGATGAGAAACTTTCTAAAATGATTATATTTTAACTAGACAAAATTTGTGTTTCCTGAAACAGCCCTCAGCAACAGAAAGCTTTAAAGACAAGTGGCAACAATGCAGCAACCATGAGACAAGTTATAATTGTATTAATCGCCTTATTGGCCGTCAGTATTTTTATGCCTGCAATACCGGCGAAGCAGGGGAACACAGGACCCGCTCTAGTAGGTCCATCGAATTTAACGAACAGCACGAATGTCACCCAAACGCTGTCGGGCCCTGATACAGCCATATTTGGATCTACATCGTCTATGCAAAATTTCCTAAATGGTGCCTTTAGCGGTTCATCAGCGAATTACCAAGATGTGTCAGTTAATAACGGAAATCTGGATATTTATCAGTTCCTAAACCCCAGTTATACACCATCTTCAACTGATGTTTTCACGTCACCATCTCCCGTATTTAAAATGCATCAGATAAACTAAGATAGACTATTAAGCTAAAGCATCTGTGACAGACGCGATCAACCGCGCCTGTCATCTCTCGCCCATATACCTTTTTAGAAGTAAACTTACCATATCGTAAGGTATCGTATGTTTTTCCATTCTCAAGAGGCGGTCCACAACCTCTGTCTCTGCCTTATATGAAGATACAACCCCTTCGGCATAATCCAGGCCTTCGGCTGTGAGCATATACTCATAGCGCTGGAGCCATCTGCCATTGAGATCGTAATGTCTCTGATCCTGATAGATCATTCCCATGGCGACAAGAATCTGAATATCCTCAAAGAGCCTCTCGCTATATGGAAATCCGTACTCTGAGTGGAATGAGTAGTCGTATAGGCCAGATAGGCGCGGATCGCTCTTAAGATAGCTTATGGTCTTATATAGCCAAGTGATGTTTCTGATCCTGGGAACAAGTATCCTCTCACCGAAGATTTCATGAAGCATTCTGTGCAAGATAAAGAAAACTATCAGTAGCCCGTCTATCGGCAAATAACTTTCTTTCCGTATGAAGCTAAGGAGCTTTAATGCCTGCTCCTTCACATCCTCTAGAGATACATCAACCGTTCTATTTGAGAAGAATGAGAGCGAGATCTGTCTTGTGATGGATTTCACGAGGCCTGCTGCCAGAGATGATTCATCATAAAGGAAACTATCCTCCTCAGTCCTCATGGATCTTGGAACCCCGCTGCCAACAGAAATATCTACCAGTGCCCCATATTTTTTCCCAAGCCCTTCCTCGAAAAGTTTTCTTGCCCTTTCGTTACGTGAGATCGTAGAGAGCGCCATCCTTATTCCCGGCGGAAGAAGCCTATGATCAAACCTGGCAGCAAGAGGGTATTCACGACCGTATTTCACGCAACTCAGAAGTTCGCGCGCATAGTCGTTGCCCTTTTCAAATATAAATCTCAAGAGATCTGGATCAGTATACTCTTTGAAGAAAAGAATTATCCTTGATTTTGCCTCATCGGTGTCCATTGTCTCCAAGGATGCCTCAAGGGCTGCTAAAAGCATGGCCCTGATTGACTGAACCTGGGGATTATGTATCAAAGCATTATAATGGTGTGCCCTTGCAATGAGCATCGATTCAGCCGCCGTTCTGGACATCTCAGATTTGTAATCATTCCCTCCTGCCAGAACGATTTTGCCCTCACGAACTACAAGTGCCTGGATGACTTGATCAGCATCTATGAGCCCTAGGCTAACGCCGCAGTGGTGAGAATCTCTTAGAAGAAAATCAATCCTATCAGCATCAATATCACCTGATACAATTTGGCCCAATGGTGGTCTTTTGCCAAGCGCAATATCAGCCACCTCTCTAAACAATGTATCAACATCTCCCAGATCTCTTTCGGCCAAGGAAATTGCCTCATCTCCAAAGGGATGGCGAATGATGGCATCGTACGTGAACTCCTCATGCCTTGAAATCCGCTTGCATCCAACTAGCGGCTGGATCTCAGGATTTCTTCCTAAAACGCCCTCCACAGCATGAGAAAGAGCAGAATGTCCCAAATCATGCAAAAGTCCTGCAATCCTTACTTTCCGAATATCAATCGCATCGAGCCCAAGTCGACCTGCTATCAGGCCCGCCATATGCATAGTGCCGATGCTGTGCTCGAGCCGCGTGTGGTTCGCTCCAGGATATACCGTATCCACAAGGCCAAGCTGCTTAATTCCCCTTAGCCGCTGCATGGGTCGCGATTTTATGAGCAACCACTCTAGCTCGTCAAGATAAATAGCGCCGTAGATAGGGTCATAGATCGTCAGCGAAACAGTGCTCACTTAAGCCCTCATTTTGTGCCCAACTTCAATATAGCTGCCGCAATATCTCCCTTTGACTCAATTAAGGCAGCCTTTGCCGTATCTGCGTTTGCACCTGTCTGGGCCATAACTAGATCGACGTCCGAGTCCGGTATGATAACTTCAGGCTCTTCCTTAATCTCGGCACCTGTCTCGGATATCTGCCGCTCACTTGAATCGCCAGAGATCTGATAGCTTCTGATGCCATGGGAATCCATGACCGCGACTGTAGCATTTTCGATGACTATTTCCTTATCAGCCATGCGGATAACGACCTCTTTCACGCCATCGAGCTCGTCTATGTCTATGCCCATGTTTTTCAGCAATCCCTTCATCTTCTTGGGGCTCATGCCTCTTCCGCCAGCACCCGGCAAACCTGGAAACATATGATCACCAAACACGGCTGTGAATATAAATATTCGACCTAAATATTCGGGCCTATTCGGGATGAAAGGAAAAAGGTTTTATCAGTAGTAATCTATTCTGAATTGCTGTTGGTGGTGGAGATGTCAAGGCAAAAGAATTCATTGCCCTGGGACCTGCTGGAGGCAGCCTTGCTTTCATTATTGGCTATAACGCTCACCCTTCTCCCACATGGGTTAGTGGAATTCAGCTCTCCTCTAGGCATCGCCTTGGTGGTATTTCTTCCAGGATATGCAATCGTTCTGGCCTTGTTTCCGCGAGCCAGCGATCTCGCAATAAAAGAACGGATGCTATTAAGCGTTGGGGCGAGCGCCATCATCGCAGTGCTGACAGCCCTATGCCTCAGCATTGTAGACAGGATTGAGCCCTCAACTATTGCTCAGGCCCTTGCAGTCCTCTCCCTGGCCCTAATTGCGATTGCTTATTTACGATGGGCCGCACTTCCCAGCGGTTGGAGGTTCATCCCGAGCTTCGGGAGCAATATGCTGCCGGCTGGTCGCAGGCAGAGTACCAAGGATCAGCGAGGAACTTATGTAATTCTAGTCTCTCTTGCAGCGATTATAATGGTCTCAGCTTTTGCATATACAGGCCATACTAATACAACTATTTTAATGACTACTTCTGCCCCAGCAGAGAATGGCGAAAAGATGTTTACTGAATTCTACATTCTAGATGAGTCTTCTCAGACTCGTATCGAAGCTGGCAGCAGAAGCGCAATTATGGCAGGAATAATAAACCGAGAACATCGCACTGTAGATTACACGTTGAGGCTTGTCATCAATGGTTCTATATTATCCGAAAAGAGCATAAAGCTGGATAATAACAAGAGCTGGGAAGGGTCACTAAGCTATACGATTGGAAGCCCTGTTAATATGCAGAGGCTTGATCTCCTTCTCTATAAAGATGGTGACTTCCAAAAACCCTATGATCAGAGAAATATATGGATAAATGTATCTGGCCAAGCCGCTGGGCAAAATGATATCAAGAGTGAAAGCAAATCTGTAGCGGAACCGAAAGACCTATCTGAGAGCGCTCAGCTGAACCAATCTGAGAGCGCTACAGCTGAACCGCAGAGTGATATAGGTTCAGCAAGTGAAGCTGTCAACTCTCAAAATTCACAGGCTTTATCTCCTGAGGAGAACAACCCTGCGGCAGAGGAAGTGCAACCTTTAGACACGAATTCCAACACAACTTCTCCCCCGTTATCTGAACAACAGGATCTGCAGCAGCAAAATACAACCCAGCAACAAAATGCAACTCAGCAGCAAAATGCCACTCCTGAAAACATCTCAGAGACATCCGCTGTAGAGAATAGCTCATCTAATCCTCCTAGGATAAATATATCCAGTGGAAATATAACTCTGAACTTCTCAAGTAGCATTAAGGAAATGAATGCTTCAGATATCGATCAAGAATCTTACGGAATCAATGGGAACGACGGCAGTCTAGGGGTGCAAGAAAATAATAGCACTAACAGACGCCTAGAAAGCAGCTTGAACAATAGCTTCAACAGAAGTCCTAACATTAGCTTCAGCAGCTCCAATGTTGATCAGATGCAATCGTTAGTCCAATCTATTGACAACTTCTCAGTCAACAAATCCACAATCAATCCATACAGCGCACCTCAGAAATTCTACACACGGGCCAAACCAGGGTCCTCTACATCAAAGGGAGGCACTGCACCAGAGAACACTTCTGTATCAGATACAAATAAACCAGATGTAACGAGCAAACTTGATAACAATAGCCTGTACAATACCCAGTCAACTGTAGCAGCTTCCGGAACGGATGAATCAGGCTCTAATAGCAATCAGCAGGTCACAATAGAAAAGAGCTCGGATAAATCCTATAATGTAGCCAAAGTCAATTTATCTGGCACTAATGTAAATAAATCAGCAAATGGCTCGAAGAATATCTCCACGAAGCCTCAAGAACCCAAACCAACAACATTACAGGATGAGGAAAAGGTCAGAATGGCAGAGATGGCTAAAAAGATTGACGCCTGGGTGAACACGCGGGGTATGAAGCCAGTAAATTCATCGAGTAGCTATAAATCTGACATCATTCAGTTCAATAGCGGGAACAATAGCGTTGTTCTTGGCAGCCAATCATCTGAGATAAAGAAGATCGGGTGAAATTAATATTTTGATATCGATATTTCTAGTTTGGGCTTATCCCCAAGATATTTCCCGATCTTACACCCACTCGTAATGGGCCATGACTTCTGGCACGAACTCATAGAGAAGGCTATTCTCAACATAGCCGAAGAATAGACAACCTTTACAGTCTATGACCTTCCGTTTGCGCGCATCGAGCGAGATCTCCCATATATTTGAAATGCCATTCGCAACGTTCCCTAGTGGCTCCTTGTGAACTCTACAGTTCTCGATGCTGCCATCGGAGGTTACGTGAAGTATGATATCGCTGGCATGGCATCTGAACTCGGGTTTCAATGATTTTATCATCTGCAGGTAAGTTGTTGAATTTATTATTGGCATCCCCTTTTTCTTCAACTCTATCAATCGGTCAATGGCATTCTCGTACTCGCAAATGTCTCTGATTCCGAGTTCTTCCCAAACACAATCTTCGATACCCACAGACTCGTTGATGGGCTCGAAAGAACTCCAGATCCCCAACGATTCGGCAAGACGAACAAGCGCCTCAAGCTCGTGCAGGTTTTTTCCGTTTATTACACAATTTATGAGAATCTCATGGCCTGCATCCTTTGCAGCAATGATTCCTTCAAGCACCTCATTGTAATTTGCGTTGCGAATATCCCTGTAGCTCTCGATGCCGTCTAGAGATACAGATAGATAATCAAGGTCCGTTAGCTCATGCACTCGCTTCTTCAGAAGTGTTCCATTTGTTACAAGCGATGTGATGAGTCCAAGGCTTTTGGCATGCCCCAATATCTGAGGTAGATCCTGTCTCAAAAGCGGCTCAACAGTCCATGCGTTGTACACCCCTATGCCGAAATTCTTTGCATCATCTAGCATGCGAAATATCTCAGGAGTGCTCATCTCCTTGCTTGGACTTCGCCAATACTCGCAAAAGCTGCATTTAAGATTACAGGAAGCGTTAATGCCGTGAGATAGAACGAAGGGCCTTCTCCTTACTCTCATCTGCCAGAGCGCCTTGAGCGCGAGCCTAGGCGAAAATGTCCTCATCCTCAGGGTACAGCTCCTAAGTTCATGAATTTGAGTTGATGCATTTTTATCTGTCGATCGGAAACTGTCTGCGATATTTGATTGAATGATTGATCCGAATATATCCTTTTGATTCATATATCATGAGGACTATTTCTATAATTAATGAAAGCTGGATTCATAGGACTTGGGCATCTGGGAAAGACAATTGCAAAGAGGCTTATCTCAGAAGGAGTTGAGCTGATCATATGGAACCGTACCATTGAGAAGGCGCGTGATCTGAATGCAGAGATTGCAGAAAGCCCGGCTGCACTTATCTCTGATGTGTCTGTGTTATTTATAAATCTCTTTGATACCAAGGCTGTGAGCACAGTCCTTGAGGGCGACAATGGCATTCTCAAAGGCGATTGCACCGGCAAAATCATCATCGATACGACGACAAACCATTTTGAGTCTGTTCTACGCTTTCATGAGCTTGTAAAATCCCATGGAGGCCAGTATCTTGAATCGACGATTTTGGGCAGCGTCGTGCCAGCATCTCAAGGAGCACTTACAGTGCTTGTAAGCGGAGATAAATCAGCCTATGACAACGCCCTGCCGTATCTTCAAAAGATTGGAAAAAGCATTTTTTATCTCGGAGAGCCCGGGCTTGCCACAAAGATGAAGCTGGTGAACAACCTTGTCCTGGGATCATTCATGGCTACTATTGCAGAGGCCGTCGCATTCGGAGAAAAGGTAGGAATTGATAAGGGGAATGTGATTGAGATCTTGGCAGCTGGTGCGGGCAATTCTGGACTGCTGAATGCGAAAAAGGATAAGCTCCTAAAAGCTGATTTCTCGTCGCAATTCTCGTCTTCGCTGATTTACAAGGACCTTGAATATCTCCAGGAGCTTTCATTCACTCTTAAAAGGCCGCTCTTCACAGCAGCAATCATAAAGGAACTTTACGGCATGACATACTCCAAAGGGATGGAAAGCCTCGATTTCTCTGCGATCTACAAGTTGCTGAAGGAGTACTGATCGATAATCACTAGACCTTAATGGATCGTTTGCATCATATCATTAAATACCGCTTGAGGTTGATTTAATAAGTTCCTCTTTCAACCCATAAATTGCATTTAGTCAGCTTAGCTTAAAGTGGGTAGGATTCGTTCGGAGAAGCCTTGCAGCATAGCGCCCTCCTATAAGAGCATTTACACCCATGGCCATGAATCTATCCATCAGTGCCACTGAAATACCTACAGATGCAGGTACGCCGAGCATACCCATGAGAGCTATCATCCCACCTTCCACAAGGCCTAGTCCTGAAGTAGTGATAACAGCCCTATTCGATTTCAACAATTATATTATATCACCTGATCTATTAATAAGTTGCCTATATCGAATAATACTACAAGCGAATAATCCGTTCATAGTAACCTGGATGCATATCTTGACCCCATCAGAGCGTGGTAGCCCATAGATAGAGCACGATCTAGGAGAGCTATGGATAATCCGACAGATGGAGGTTCCCCTAGTGCAACAACAAGAAGTGTCATGCCTCCCTCAATGATTCCGAGCCCTGATATTGTAAGCGGCAAGGATGAAAGCATGTTTACCAGAGGCAGGAGAAAGAACAGTTTGACAACAGGAGCATCGTAGCCGAAGGCTTTGATGAGTATTGCGAACCTGAAGGCCAAGGTAATCCATATTATGCAAGTGAGCAGTATTGATGCTTCTATGAGCCTGAGTTTATCATCTACATGATCCATGGCGTTATAAAAATCCATGACCATATTTGTTATCCTTTTACGATTGATTCTCTGGACTACCCTCACGACCAAATCCTTTCTCAGCAGAACACTTGAGAGAAAGACAAGCATACCTGAGAGCGGCGCAAGTATGAGCAGGACAAGTTGCCAGTTTCTCATGTGAAGTACAGCAAGTAATCCTATTATGCCAAGTATGACTGATGTCATAGTATCTGCCCAGTGATCTATGATAACAGAAGCCATGCCTTTGCCGACATCTATTCTATCCTTTACCATCAGAGGTTTGAGAAAATCTCCGAGCCTTGCGGGAGTGAAATCGGATACAAAAGCGCCTGCCAAAACTGCCTGATGGGCTTCCCACAAGGGGAATTTATCTCCCATCATTACTACTATTATCTGCCATCGAAAGGTGTACAAAATCATTGCTATAGGATAGAGCGGGAGAGAGAGCATTATATAATATGGATTAGCCGAAAGAATAGCAGATAGTATCGCTTTCGGCTCGGAGAAATAGATCAGCACTGCGATTAAAATCAGGCCAGCCGATAGCCGGATCGCAGTCCTCTTTGTGATGCCACTCATCTACGATTACTATTAGCAGTTCAAGTTATATCAGTCAAACGGCTCCTTGAACGCCCAAATGCTTCTGCTTTCAATGAATACTTGAAAATAAAACAAGCTTTTAGAACGATACGCATAACCCCATTAGCCCTACCAATTATATCTCGAGCCGGTACTGAGGGCTGCCTCAGAGTTCCGACCTCTGATTGAAGTTGTCTGGAAGAGCGCCCACCCACCATATCTTCCATCCCCATTACCGGCTCAGATATGATTAAATTACATCTTATTTTTTACAAGTCTGAGTATATTCTTCCCATTTTTAAACTCGTATGAGAGTTCATCAACTGATGCTTTTATAAGAGCTATTCCCAGACCTCCGATAGGCCTATGCTCAACATCAGCAGTAGATATCGGTGCGATCTTCGCTACAGGGTCGAATGGTTTTCCTTTATCAACTATAGCCAGATCCAGGCGGTCATCGTAAACCTTGGCAGCAACGCTGATGCGTCCATCGCCCTTAGGATATGCATATAGGGCGATATTGGTACATGCCTCTTCCACTGCAAGCTGAACTTCGAACATCTTCTGAAGATCGAATCCCGAAGAGGCCATCAGATCTTGGATGAACTCTGAGATAATGGATATTTGCTCCTCCGTGGCTGGCACAGTGAGCTCACGCATATTTTCCATCAGTTCCTCATCTGCCTGGTCCAATAAAATCAGCTCTTCGTTTCTAGGGTTGTATGTGACGAATCGCCTCTCCCTGATTAGGATAAATTGTGAAGAGCTTTGTAAATCCGGTGATCTCAAATACCTCTCTAACAAAGGGTTGCAGTGCCGCAAGCTTCACATCACCTTGCTTTGGCCTCACCTTTTTTAGTGCTGCTAGCATGACCCTCAGACCTACACTGCTAATGTATTCCACGCCCGCAAGATCGATCACAATAGTTGTATTGTTTCTTTCTATCAGGTCGTTTAGCGCGCTCTCAAGATCCTTCGAGGTGGCCGCATCAATTCTTCCTGCTACCATAATTATTGGCACGTTATTAATAATTTTCTGATCGATCTCCATTATCTCACGTCGAGACCTTTATTCATGCCCTTACTTATATGTTTATCTTACAGTATGACATGTAATTTTTATAAATTATTCAGCTATTTCTGCTCAGCCTTTGCTATTATCATAGTAATATCATCAAACTGGGCCTGCTCTTCGCTAAAGTGCGTTATATCTTCAAGGATCTTCTCAATTATTCCCTGTGCAGACAGGTGGCGATATCTCTGTGCAACTGAGCAAAGTCGCTTCAGGCCATATTGCTCCATCTTCCTATTGATAGCCTCAGTCACGCCATCAGTAAATAGAATTACCATATCACCGGGGAAAAGGGCCACTTTCCGTTCCTCGTACGTTACTCCGCTAATTGCTCCAAGCGCTATCCCTGTGACATCTAGGTTAATGAACTCATCACTGCCTTCACGTAAGAGTATCGGCGGCGGATGGCCGGCATTTGCATATACAAGATTGCGGCTGGACTGATCAAGAACTCCGTAGAATAGCGTAACAAACATACCGGAGCGTGAATCAGCGGATATCATATCATTTGCCTCCTGGAGTACATCTATTCCCCTTTCATGATGAGTGGCATTTGCACGTACTATCGTCCTAGATAGCGCCATAAACAGGGCAGCTGGAATGCTTTTACCTGAAACGTCCGCTATGACCATGCCAACGCTGCCATCTCCTGGTATGAAATCGTAGAAGTCTCCACCCACCTCCATTGCAGGAATTGAGACCGCAGCCATGTCGAATCCCGCAAGAGGCGGTATATGCTCAGGCAAAAAGCTTCTCTGGATATCCGAAGCTATGCGCAGCTCGGCCTTTGAGCGTTCAAGCGTCAGCTCTGTCCTGCGGAGCAGGGTCATATCGCGAACAGATTCAATAGCGCCCATAAGCTTGCCAGCAGCATCATAAAGGGGTGTTGCCTTTGCCCAGAGATTGGCCCCTCCTTGTCCGAAGGTTGGGATATAAACCTCTGTTATGAGCGTATTTCCCTCCCTCTGAAGGTTGCTGTATTTGCCATCAACATCCTCACCAGGCATCATCGCCAGGTCGATGAGCATAGGTCTGCGTTCTCCATAGAAGGGCAAAGAATACTCGTAATCTCCTTTCCCAATCATCTCCTCGGCCTTCACACCAGTCAGCTCTTCCAGTGCCCTGTTCCAGGCTATGACCTTGCGGTTTATATCAATGACAAAGGTAGCATCCGGCAGGAAATCAATGATATTGGCAAGCTTCTCCTCTGCCCTTTTGCGTTGTGTGATATTTACTGCTACATGAACAACGCCTTTAATATGTCCTTCTAAATCCTTGATCGGACTGCTGCGTGACACCCATGCCTTGCCATCTGGGGTGAGGAGTTCTCCCTCCTGGGACTGGCCTGTTTGAATGGCTTTTATTGCTGTACATCCGGGGCATGGGGCATCAAGACCCTGAATCAGGTTAAAACAGTTCTTGCCCTTTATCTCCTCAGCCGAGAGGCCAAGGCGCTTTTGGACGGCATCATTCAACCATATTATGCACATCTCAGGGTCAAGGTACTCTACAGCCACATTCTTCAGGCCTCCAAGGATCGCAGCCTTCTCCTGCTCGGACCTAAGCACTGCCTCCTCGGATTTCTTCCGCTCTGTGATATCCCTTATCGATTCTATGGCTCCAATGATTTTGCCATCAGAATCATAGAGCGGAGTGGCTTTTGCCCAAAGATAAGCGCCCTTTAAACCGAAGGTCGGTATGAAGATCTCAATAGTTAGAGTTGATCCTTCGCGTTGGATTTTATCGTACTTTCCTGTGATCTGGTCTTTCGGCATAAGGACCAGATCTACAAGAATCGGCCTCCTCTTACCATAGAAGGGCAATGCGTATTCATAATTGCCTTTTCCCAGAATATCATCGGCTTTCACGCATGTGAGCTCTTCCATGGCTCTATTCCAGATTATCACCTCTCCGTTTGTATTTACGGCCAGAGTTGCATCCGGCAGAAAATCTATAACTTGGGCCAGGACCATGTTCGCGGAGCTTAGGTTGGACTCTTTCTCCATGATATTATTTTCAAGATCTTTAACCATTATAATCGCGTCTCACCAATAATTATATTATCGTATAGTTTTCGGATGCTAATCAATTTCAACAAATGTCTAGCGGCGTGTTCCATTTGTATGCCTAATTAGTCCCCTCCTCTACGACAGGGCTTATGTATCAATGTTATTTAAACATTAACTTTAGATGCATATATTATTATCTTAATATATTGTTATTATCTTCACAATGTAGAATTACGTACTTGATACGGCAATCTTCGATAAAAACATAACTGATAAATATTACCGCAATCCTTTAACGCATAGCAGTAGCTTAACCCTCAGCAAAGGGATTTTTATGTTGGAGCCGATGGCATCGCAGCCTATTGCAGGCACAAAAGGCGTTGAGATCTATCCTTATATTCGGAGGATCGATCTCATGTCATCCAACTCATATATTCTTTCGGGCGAAGATCAGATCGCCCTTATAGATCCTGGAGGGCTGGAGGATCAGATCGAGCATCTCGATAGAGAGATTGCTCGACTGCAAGAGGATCTGCTAAGGCCTATCGTAGTCTATCTGACGCATGTGCATCTAGATCATTGGATCCAGCTTAAGCAGAGACATACACCCGGAACTCTTGCAGAGGCGGCTCTGGCAGTACAGGAGATAGGTGCAAAGGGCCTCGAAGCTGGAGATTCTAATATCACCCTTGCAGGACTACTTGGGAGACGGATGATAACCGCTCCTGTGGAAATAAAGCTCTTATCTGCCCTTGATAAAATGGTCGGCGGCGAGCATTGCTTCGATATTGGCAAATGGAGCATTGATTACTCTATTCACCCTATGGATATAGGCGGATTGATATTTCAACGTCAGACTGTGCCTCTTGGAAAGGATGATCAAATGGAGATTTATCACATCCCCGGGCATAGTCCGGATAGCATCTGCCTACGCATAGGCTCTCTCCTTATTGTTGGAGACATCTTTTTCGCGCCTAATCCCGGCATGGCAGGGGCATACGGCTGGAGCAGGCAGGACTTCATGAAATCAGTACAGAAAGTGCTCTGGATCTTGGAGAACAAGAACATCCTCTTCTGCTGTTCAGGACATGGAAGGCCTATCGATACAGAGACTGCTAAAAAGACTTTTAGAGTAATGTACAGGGATGCTGCAGCTCTTGATGGAATAGGGGAGATATCTCCTGAGTGGGCCAAGAGGACATCAGATTATGCTAAAGATCTCATGATAGAGATCGAGAGGATCTTCACTATCATTGCCGGCAGGCTGGCCTTCATCGCCCATGTACTCGCAGAGCTTGAGGAGAAAAACGAGGCTGAAGAAACCATATCACTTCTCAGCGTAGAGCAGATTGATGATATGTTCTCCGATTTCAATAGCTTTGCTATGGAGTCTCCATTCAGGAAGGAAACTCGATTGGGAAATGGTTCATAAGACTGGACAGGTCGTCGGAAGGTTGGACAGGCTATTTGAGAAGGAGAAACTAGGTTCAGTTATTGATCAGTCTCTCTTGCGGAGGGCGGGGAGGTTACTTAGCGATTACTCTGTAACTTATAGAGGATTTCGTCCTCCCTACTATGTTGATTATATAGATATCAATAAATTGATTGGAGACCTAATAGAGCAAGTCAGAAATGATCCGTGTGGAGACATGTCAATAATGGATGCTGAGAATGAAGAGGATTACCTGATGGCTTTGAAGGCAAGGATAGCCCACGTAAACCTTTTCGAGGATATCGATCTTGTTTTTGAGCCTGATTCAAGTAATCCATCTGTCAATATGGACAAGGAACGCTTCTCAGATGCTCTTATAGATATTCTGGAGAGATTTGTGGCAGCAGGAACAGAGGAGATAAAGATCAAGACAATTTTGAATGATGGTTGGATGGCAGTACGTATTGCAGGAAAAGGGAATGCCACTTACAACCCCGCCAGCGGCAGATCTCAAAGGTTCTTTGAGAGGAATTTATCTCTTTGCGGAGCACTAATGCAGGCATCATTCGTTGGGAATAGCCCCATAGCAGAGATCGAGTTCTACTCTCAGAGCGATGAATAATATCATCGAATACTCAATATGAACCGGTGGGTTCACTCGAGTATATCGATTCTTATTATTGATCGTCTCAATTAAATTCTGCTTCGGTTTTCTAACTTCTTTTTTGGTCTCTTAGACTCATTCTTTCTTAAAATTTTGTAACCCTTCCGGCCATATTGTCTCAAATTATCACCTACCCGATCCTAAGTCTAAAGTGATATAAGACCATGATGTAGATAAACCATGCGCTCGGAGCAACTTATATAATATTCAAAGCGAATCATCACGATTACCGCAATGGATTAGACCAATGGATGAGAGATTTGAGAGGATTGTATGTTTTATGGAGATCCGGCATGTGGAAACCCTGTTCAAAAGATCATTACCTAAGGGCTGATGTTGAAACTTATCGTAATCAGGATAGTCTTAAGTAATTTATGCTTTAGATGTATTTACTCATGTTGAATGACGGGGAAATGCGAAGCGGCAATATGCCCCTTGAGCTTCAGGAGAAGGCTGACTTGCTGCTCCAAGAGTACATGGCGATCGTTGATTCCACTACAGAGGATCGCCATCTACAGCGGGGTATAGTCCGTAGTCAGCTTCCCTGCAGTATGGTTGCAATATTGGATAAGGAAAGCCTTTTCATTGTAGGCCAGTTTAGTACGCAAACAAGGTTCTACACTTACATCTATACCCCCGAGTCGATATGGCCTCTCCAGAAGATTAACAGCAGTGCTCAATGGGAGTTTGGTTTCGAGGATCCGTTCGTAATTCGGTTCCCTGCTGGCCTGCTTGATCAAAAAACTGAACAGCGGCATGAAGAGCTAGCGAAGATAGCATCTGAACATATCGACTCTGAGTTCAGTAGGTTCATTGGGCTTCTCAGCCTCTTACGCACAAGGCCGATCTTTGGGCCAGCAGCTCTTGCCATTGAGAGCCAATTGGCACTCCTGCTAATGCCGATAGATGAGAACGGAAGAAGGAATTATGATGTGATAGTAAAAGCAGCTGAGGAGAGTGGAATGATTATTGATATGGCAGGAGATATCCGAGAGGGAAGGTCGGTTGTTAGAGATTTGTGGATTTCCCTCAACAAGGCACGAGTTGTAATAGCAGATCTTACTGGACCTGATCCTGGCGTGATGTACGGCCTTGGCATCGCCCACACTGTTGGAAAGGAGACAATACTTATCAGCCCGCAAGGCTCAAATTATCTGACGGACATCCCCAAAACCCAAGTGATAGAGTATGAGGACCGCGATGAAAGTAGAACTGTGCTTGAGCAGGAATTATTCCGTATCCTTAGCTCGATAATGCAGCCGGTTGAGGAATCGTGAATAAATATGCCCTGGGATAACTCGGCCTATAGTGTTAAATACGTCCTGCTTTATACGAAGCTGCGACTCCGGACTTGGCCTGTGAGCCCCACAAGACCCAGGAGGGGAAAAGAGGTTGAAAAAGATAAATTTGGCAGTTGCAGGCATTGGAAACTGCGCAAGCTCTCTGATTCAGGGAATTGAATATTACAAATATGCAGATGAAAATAGCTGCATCGGCTTGATGCATTATGATATCGGCGGGTACAGAGCTGGCGATATAGATATCGTGGCTGCCTTCGATATAGATGCGCGCAAAGTCGGCAGCGACATAAGTGAGGCAATCTTCGCGCTGCCGAACTGCACCCAGATATTTTATCGGGATGTCCCCCCTAAAGGAGTCGAGGTCAAAATGGGCCCAGTTCTTGACGGCGTCGCCCCTCACATGCTGAACTATCCGGAAAATAAGAGATTCGTTATAGCTGATGCGAGGCCTTGCGATGTCAGGCAAGAGCTTGAGGATAGCTGCGCTGATGTGCTTGTTAATTACATGCCTGTAGGTTCAGAGCAGGCCACAAGATTCTATGCACAGGCTGCTTTAGATGCCGGCATTGGCTTCGTTAACTGCATGCCTGTCTTTATAGCATCCAATCCGGAGTGGGCGAAGAAGTTCAAGGATCGAGGAGTTCCAATCGTTGGCGATGATATCAAATCCCAGATAGGAGCCACGATCGTCCATAGAGTCCTGACGCAGCTCTTCAAGGATCGGGCCTGTACACTAGACAGAACGTATCAGCTCAACACCGGCGGAAACACCGATTTTCTCAATATGCTCAACCGTGATCGGCTAAAATCCAAGAAGATCTCGAAGACTGAGGCCGTTCAGTCAATCCTGGATAAGCCGTTGGACGACGACAACATCCATATCGGACCCTCGGATTATGTGCCATGGCAGAAGGATAACAAGGTCTGCTTCCTGCGCATGGAGGGAAGGATCTTTGGGGATGTGCCCATAAATCTGGAGCTGAGGCTGTCTGTAGAGGACTCTCCGAATAGCGGCGGAAGCTCGATAGATGCCATAAGAGTATGCAAGCTGGCAATGGATAGAAAGATCGCTGGACCGCTTCTGGCCATATCAGCCTATACGATGAAGCATCCGCCCATGCAATACCCTGACGAGGTCGCAAAGGATATGGTGGATAGATTCATCTTTGGAGGGACAAGTGAACCTGAAAGCACTCCTGCAGCAAGATCGCAGACAATAACTGTAAAGTGATTAATGCCTTTATCCATAATCAAAAGGCATAACTATTTTAGATAGTAATCTCCGTGTCATATTGCTAATAAAGTGAATTTATCACTATCGACAAAAGTGTTATAGCATTATGAATAACATCCTTATTAAGGTCAGATTTTTATCTCCACAGTCACCGCCAGCTTTAAGTTTTTAAAATTTTATACCTTTATATTGGTTGATTCTGGGATGAAGAAGTCTGGTTTAATTTTTGTCTATTTAATAATAGTAGTAGCTTTATGTCTATCAGGATGCCTGCAGCAAGGGACTCCTTCAAATAGCAGCTCCCTGACAACTCCCCCAGCGCCTGTAAATCATACACCTGCGAATCCTGCACCTGCGAATCCTGCGCCTATGAATAGGAGCGCTGCTTCAGGTCCCACCATAAATGAAGTGATAATCTATCTGATGGCCAAGAATATAGCCTTCAATAATAGCACTATTACCGTTCCCGCAGGAGCAAACGTTACAGTATACTTCGATAATCAGGATTCAGGGACTCCACATAACTTTGCAGTTTACTATTCGCCTTCTGCATCCCAAACGATCTTCCAGGGCAAAATAATCACAGGCCCAGCCAAGGCCACATATACATTCACTGCACCATCCAAGCCTGGCACATACTACTTCCAGTGCGATGTTCACTCGACCCAGATGAACGGCCAATTCATAGTACAGCCTTCGGGAGCCGCATTTCAGGCGGGCATATCCCAGACGAGCGTATCTGCCTCCTTGACTCAAAATGCAAGCGCGGCAACACAGGCCATACAACAGATGAAGATGTCGGCAAGCGTAACTATCAAGGATTATGCCTACGACCCGAGTACTATTACCGTTCCGGCCGGAACCTCGATAATTTGGACAAACTTGGACACTGTTCCGCACACCGTCACAGGCACAAACGGAAAATTTGACTCTGGGATATTAGGACCTGGAAAGAAGTTCAACTATACATTCAGTGATCCTGGGACGTATAATTACTATTGTACAATTCATCCCTATATGAAAGGTCAGGTTGTTGTGACACTCTATGGCGGGCCTTACCCCCAGAGTGAGATTCCAACAGCTGTGCCCATATCGACAACTTCACCCCAGCCGTCTACAAGAATTACTATAGACCTTTTGGCCAAAGATATGAGTTTTGATAAAGACAATATCACAGTTATCGCCGGGGCACAGGTCAATATTAATTTCTTCAATCTGGATGTCGGCATGCCTCACAACTTCGCCGTTTATGCAAATTCCGGAGCTGATACGGTTATCTATCAGGGACCTGTGATCATAGGACCGAAGCAGATAACATACACATTTAACGCACCCGTTGATCCTGGTATTTATTTCTTCAGATGCGATGTCCATCCTAAAGTAATGACCGGCAATTTCTATGTTGTATCCAAGGATAATCTTCAGTATCCTACACCTGGGCCAGCTTCCCAGATAGAGCCTGCGAATTCAGTACCTAGCCAGGGAACATCGACTGCTGGCCAGAATGTGACAGCGACTGGATCCGGACCCCAAAGCGTTACCGTAGATTTAACCGCGGAAAATATAGCCTTCGATATGAAGACAATCACAGTTCCTGCTGGTGCCAGGGTTATTATAAATTTCAACAATAAGGATAGCGGAGTTCCCCACAACTTTGCTGTGTATACAGATTCTTCTGCAACTACAGCCATCTTCAAAGGCAATATCATCACCGGCCCTGCCAAGACAACATATACCTTCACAGCACCTGATAATCAAGGGACTTACTTCTTCAGATGCGATATTCACCCCACGCAAATGACTGGCCAGTTCGTAGTAGGGTCATCAGGAACAATGCAAACGACAAACATATCAGTAGCAAACATATCTACGATGAATATGTGAAGGGCCAATGCTTTGATAGCAAGCGTATTCTAAGCGGTTTAAAATCCCTCCTCTTATTTAACCTGCCCTAAAGACTAGTAACAGTAAGTCAGTAGTAATAGTAAGTCAGCGGTAATAGTAAGTTAATTAAAGGAGTAATAAGATAGTATGATAACATAACCGCTCTGATGAGCTACTACTAAGGAGTTGTGAGATCGATGATTGGAAATAACAAAATAATAGGAATACTGCTGTCTTTAATGGTGCTGGCAATAATTGCAATGCCGGTTTATGCAGCAGGCAATGCAACAGCAGGGAACATAACAGGAAATGCCAGCTCTAACAAAACAGTCACTGTAAACATTGTTGCAAAGAATATCGCCTTCAATACTAGCACGATCACTGTACCCGCCGGTGCTCAAGTTACAGTTAACTTCGATAACCAGGATTCAGGGGTACAGCATAACATCGCCTTCTACACAAATTCCTCTGCCTCAAAGCCCATCTATGTTGGAGCGATCACTACAGGCCCTAAGAAGATCACCTATACTTTTGATGCACCGACCACACCGGGAACTTACTTCTTCAGATGCGATGTCCATCCTTCGATCATGACAGGCCAGTTTATTGTGAAGTAAATTGAAATTTCGTTCCAGGGGGCATCTAGCTCCCTTTTCCTTTTCTAACTGATGTTTTCTGGCAGAAGCTGACAGAATGTTTCTTAGAAATCAATTAACTCTAAACCCTCGTTCTGAGCGTTAGGATATCAATCAAGTCATGGCTTTCATACATGAGCACAAGTGGGATGCCCACGATAACGATAACTTCGCCGAAAGAGGGATCCATGATTCCTGCAGGCAACGTCACAATAATGGTCAATGTCACGAATTTTAAACTGGTGAATAAGCTCGGCCAGGCAAACGTTGCTGGCGAGGGTCACGTCCACTACTATATTGATGTTGCTGTTCCAAAGACTCCCGGCAAGCCTGCAACTACGGCCATAGGCACCTTTGCTCCCACACCTAATACAACCTGGACCTGGCCAAACGTTATGCCTGGCAAACATAACTTCTCAGTTCAGCTTGCAAACAATGACCACATTCCAGTGATTCCACTAGTACATCTGGGCTTAAATAAGCCTAATTTTAAGCAGCAAGTGCTCTCCCTCGATATGTCCATTTGAACGGCTTTGCCATTGTCTGGTTGAAGTACTCGACAAACGCCAAAACCTTTGCTTTCAAATCATTGATAGAAGCAAAGGAGGCCCGCCTGAGAAGCTTCCGGACTAAGATACTAAACCATATTTCAACTTGGTTCATCCAAGAAGCATGTATCGGCGTGTAATGAAAGACGATAGAGTGTGATGGGTCGGTCAAGAATGATTCACGAGTCTCGATCGACTGCAAAATACCGCTCTTGCCTTTGATTCCTAAGTTGATATCCAATTCAGATACTTCAGCCACATATCTCACGAGGGATTCTGATTTATGGATATTGAGGTTGTCGGCGACAAAGTGCAATCGTGATGTGGGAATAGAGCTTTCAACCACTTCCTTGATATGTGATACAAAGTCTTCTTCATTGCGCGTATCGCCACAAGAAATAGTGTCAACCCGTCCATGAGCCACTGCAAAGCTAACGATGAATGATTGAGTTCCATGCCTGAGGTACTCAAACTCTCTTCGTTCCACTTTTCCTGGTGCCATTGGCAATCCAGGGTGTTTGCGTTCGAGAGCTTGCACACCAGTCATTTCATCGATGCTTATCACAATTTCACCTTTTTGAGCCAAATTCTGGGATTGTAGATACAATGAATTGATGTCGTCTACTTTTTCGTCAAACCGTTCGTCCGGTGCAGGTGTTAGCCAGTAACGAATTAAGTGTGGTTGAAAGCCGTTTTTTTAAGAATCCTGGCAGAATGGCGAGCTGAAATCGTATCTACAATGCCCCGCTTCATTATTTCGGCTGCAATCTCACGACTCGTCCATTGGCTAATAGGACGGCCCGATTTTTCGGGTTTTTCACAAGCCAACTGTTGGATCTGACAAATCTGGTTCGCAGTTAAACGAGGTGGTGCTCCAGGTCTTGGCAGGTCATCCAGGCGTTCTTCAATGCTCAGATCGTCCAAAGAAATCGGCTGCAAGTCCAGCCATCGTTGTCGCCATAATCGAGCAGTGTCCAAGGACACCTCCAATTCATTAGCGATTTCGCGATTATTTTTCCCCATCGCAGCCAATAAAACAATCCGTGCTCGGATAACTTTTTGCTGTCCTGTGGTATAACGACGAACAAGCAATTCCAAACCTTGGCGTTCGACGTCGCTCAAGTTGATTGCTGATGGTTTCGGACCCGGCATGATACTCCCCTATTGCGGAGTATCTATCAATGATTATATATAAAACCTTATCCTTTGGTTTATATCAGCCCAGATGTACTAGTCTATAATACAGTCAATGTCACAGTAATATAGGCCGGTTCAAATAATTAAAGCACAGAAACAGGAACTGGCTGGATCAAACCGAATCTGGAGTCCTCAAAGGGCTCCAATATTTATATGGAGAGCAATAGTTCAAACATGCGATTCCTTCAAATAGTAATAGTAATATATACTAATAAACTTTCAGGAGCATAGCATGTCACAACGATACTCAAAGGAGATATTCTAAATGGCAGATGAAACTTTCATGTTATGTCCGGATCTGGATACTTATGCCGATCTCGAGCATAGCAAGCTGACCGTTGAAGCTGAGATTCCTGGGGTAGAGAAGAAAGATATAACCATTCGCATGCACGAAGACAGCCTCTCCCTATATGCCCCCAGAGAGAACGAAAATGTCGCCTACGCCGCTTCTGTTTCCTTTTGCTGTCCTGTAAAACCCAAGGAAGCGAAGGCGAAATATGAGAACGGTCTCTTGAGAGTCGAGGTTCCTTTCAAATTCAAGCCTGAAGATGCTGTAAAGGTACCTGTTGAATGATGGATAACTTAATTACTTTAAAGAGGTGAATTTACAATGTCAGTCTATACTAAAGTTATTATAGCCTTGCTGTTTTTGCTGACGATGACAGCCTTTGCGCAATACGCATACCCTATGCAAGGAGCTGCCTCTACACCAGCGCCAACATCGCAGACATATACTATAATGACGGCCAATAACTCGTCGGTAGGTACTTACCTAACAGATAATAGTGGCATGACACTGTACCATCTTACGACCGATGAGGGAAAGAACATGAGCACCTGCACTAGTGTAGCCTGCAAAGGGTCCTGGCCGCTATTCTACAACGCAACCATAAATGTTCCGCCAAACCTAAATTCCCGCGACTTCGGAAACATAATGGTCAATGGAAACAAACAGACTACATATAAAGGTTGGCCTCTGTATTACTATATAGGGGATAAAAAGAAAGGAGATATCAATGGCCAGGGCAAAGGTGGAGTTTGGTCCGTGGTAGATCCTGGAGACTCCAACACATTCCCAACAAGCTTCCCCTACAAATAATAGGGTGTAAATAACTAGATCTTGCTCTATTTTTAATCTTATTTTTTGCAGTTATCCTTAATGTTTCTTAGAAATCAAGTGCCTCTGAATTGTTATTCTAGGTGTCAGATATCGGTCAAGTTATTGCTTTTTTATTTTATCGTAATACCCCATAGCTCTGCTGTGGGGATAAAGGGCATAGAGATCCGTTTTAGGGATGGATCAATTAACTCGTTTCCATTTTAATGCGGCGGCGCCTTGCATGCCCCGCAGCTCTGCTGCGTGGGTGCGCCGCCGCAGTTTGACATAGTAGTAATAGTAAAATAGTTAAAGGAGAAAGGCGGTATAGTTAATACTCTAAGGAATTACTTCAGAGGTTGTTGAGATGATAAACAAGATCGGAAAGCTCAGTCGGCTGATATTGTCTCTAATAATGCTGGCGGTACTAACATTGCCTGCATGTACAGCACAGACGAATACAAACAGTATGTCCACGATAACGATAACTTCGCCAAAAGAGGGATCTACGATTCCCGCAGGCAACGTCACAATAATGGTCAATGTCACGAACTTCAAGCTGGTAAATATGCTTGGCAAGGCAAATGTTGCTGGCGAGGGCCACGTTCATTACTACATTGATGTCGCAGTTCCAAAGACTCCTGGCAAGCCTGCAACTACTGCCATAGGCACCTTTGCTCCCACCCCTAACACAACCTGGACCTGGCCGAATGTTAAGCCCGGCAATCATAACTTCTCAGTTCAGCTTGCGAACAATGACCACACTCCTGTGATTCCGCTGGTCTATAATACAGTCAATGTCACAGTCAAGGCCAATACAACCTTGAAGACAATGGCTGTACAAAATATTGCTATAGGTCTAATAGCCAAGAATATAGCGTTTAACACTTCCACGATCACTGTCCCTGCTGGAGCCAATGTCACGGTGAACTTCGATAACCAGGATACATACGTGCCTCATAACTTTGCCGTCTATACCGATTCATCCGCCACGAAGGCAATATTCCAAGGGAAGCAAATTACAGGCCCAGCTAAAACCACATACACATTCACAGCGCCAACTCAACCAGGGACTTACTTCTTCAGATGCGACGTTCACCCCACGCAAATGACAGGCCAGTTCATAGTGCAGTGAATTAAAGCATTTTTTTGGGGCACTTGGCCCCAATTCTTTTCTGGGAAATATTTAGTGAATGATGTCGCACCAATGTCGGGTCGGGCATCATAAGCATCATCCATGATCACATTTTTCATTCATACTGGTTCTTAGATTATCAAAAAATGTTAAATAGATATAGGGATATAAAGTATAGTATAAGGGCTGATTATGCCGTACGTGCCTATCAGACTTATGATCAAAGACAGGTGATATACATGGCAGATACAATCAAGAATTTAGGAGATCTGATCTTAACATATGACATGGCTGCGGGAGAGGCTATGGGAAAAAGAGAGAGCCATACTCCAAAAATTGAGATGCCAGAGAGAGTCAAGGCCGATCAAGATTTTGAGATAAAGGTAACTGTTGGACCACATCCAAACACAGTCGAGCATTCCATAAGATGGATCGAGATTTACTTCTACGAGGAAGGAAGACCCTTCAATCCAATGATGATCGCCAGAGTGGATTTCGCTCCAGTGATCTCAGAACCGCAGGTAACACTGAAGGTGAAACTTCAAAAGAAAGGGGTACTGCATGCCCTGGAATACTGCAATCTGCATGGGCTCTGGTCGCAAAAGAGGGAGATATTAGTGGATAAATCTTAGGGTCCAAAAGCCGGATTTTTTTGAAAATTTTTCAGTGATCATAGGGAGGCTGGGGAGCGACTTAACCTTTTCCTGGAATCAGCTATGGACTACTTTTACTCTCCTCTAGAGGGCTGATTATTTTCGTCCTCCTCTGATTCACTCACCTTAGGCAGACCGGCCCCTGGGTTGGGTGGGCTCTCACTTGTCACCTTAGAGACATACCAGAAGGCGGCCAGGAAGAATATCAAAAGCCCTCCCCATATTATAAAGATGAACGAGAATGATATTGGAGTAGGATAGGCCGTTCCCCCCGCTATGGGTATTATGTTCCACACCAGCCATGGCGCTCTGGCTGACTCCCGGACGAAGCCCATAGCCATGACGATCCACATTCCCAGGATGCCTGCGAATATGGCTGCAACCTTGGATGACTTGGGTAAGTTCCCCCAGTCATCCTCTCTTTCATTCTTCAGGATAATAGAATCTATGGCAATTACGCTGATGCTTACGAATGAAAGGAGACCCAAGGCTACATATTTATATTTCATATTTCCCAGGGGATTGGCCCAAGCCGTGGGACCGAACATGAAGACATCGCCCAGCCATCCTGGGTTGACCAGAATGAAGGCCGATGCGGCCGCTACGACCAGCATTACCTTCAGAATATTACTCACTTTCCGGGTTTCCCTCTTGTTCAAAATGGTCTCCCTGCGGTCTATGAAATATATTAACGATGTCAGGACCAGGGTTGAGATCAGAGCCACCACCCAAAGGAATTCCCAGGCCCTAGGACCGGTCATTATCATCTGGAAGGCGCCACTACTGTTGTCCATTATCTGCCTGGCATAAAGGAACCCCAGAAGAGGCTGAACTGCCAGTCCAGCCAGACCCCAGAGTAGGCCGTATGAGCCTACCCAATCCCAATACTTCATGGCATCAGGGTTTTCCTTGTTGACCTGGTGGTGGAACATGGCCAGTGCAGCCATGAGGAAGCCGAAATAGGCTATCGCCGCGCCCAGCCTGTGGAACTGGAGGTTCCAGAGTGTGGGGTTGAACCACCAGGAGAAGAGGGTTCTTAGATCCATGGTGAAAATACCAGTGTAGCCCCATCGGATTCCCGGGTTGTTGGGCGTCAGCATCCCTGAATCCATAGTTGTTATCGACAATGCCTGGAAGAAGGAAGCTACAGCATAGCCCAGGCCCAGGCCAATGTGCCATCCAGTTCCCAAGCGCTTCCAGTTGTAAAAGTACATGTACAGGAAGAATATTTGAGTGCCCCAGAAGAGGAGTGTGGCAAAGATTGGCCACCAGTAGATGTGGAACATGTTGAGCGTGAATGCCGGATAAAGAGAATAGGTGTACAGCAGCGCAGCTCCTCCGAAGGTGCCGCCGACTGTGAAGAGGATCACGCTGAAAAGGGACATGGATTTGCCAAGCATGTTATAGCGGTCCTTTCTGGTCCTGCGGAACAGAAGCTCTGTGATTAAGAGAATCCAGGACCCGCCCATGACCAGGTTGGCAAGCTGGATGTGGCCGAAGAGGGTTACTGCAAAGAAAATGGACCTGCCCTGGCTGTCCATGTTAACCTCCTGGATAGGTATCTCCTCTTGGAGCCGGGCATCTGCGGTGTTTAGGTTGCTCGCATTGATTGTGGTCGAGGGTATGAACGCTCCCTGCTGAGGTGCAATGTAGAGGGTCAGCACAAGGAAAAAGGCGGCAAGCAGCAGCACAAGAGTAGTCAGCTTTATCATATGGCCTCTCCTTTTCCTGAAAGGTTGTTGAGTTGTTCTTTATTCACTATTCTCGCCCTCCTCGCCCTTCCATGCCTTAGCCGGAGACCCTATGATATCGGCTTCATCTGGATGTTCAGCAGTAACCTTGGAGATGTACCATATAACTGTGATTGCGAATCCCAGGACTGCAATCCAGACTAGGATGATGTTCCAGATCGATAGGGGCGTTGGATAAGCATCTCCTCCTGGTACCGGTATGATATCTAAGAATGTCCATGGAGCCCTGGCCGACTCTCTCACGAATCCCATAGTTATGATTATCCACATGGCCAGGACGCCCGACATAACAGCCGCTATTTTGGGAGATCTGTCAAGGTTACCCCAATCAGGCTCTTTCTCGAAGTTTCCAAGGATGAAAGCCGCCGATCCCACCACAAGGGCGGCTATAATGGTTATTGTAAACAGGGCTATGTACTTGTAGACCATCCAGCCTAAGGGGTTATGCACCGCCCCCGGCGTGATGCTGAAGGTTGAGCCTGTCCAGGCCGGGTTGACAAGGATGAACCACGCTAAAGCGGCAAAGCCCACGAAGATCTTCCAGAAAGGATAGATGCTGAAGTTCCCTTGATTGGAGAATGTATTCTTATGGCGGTCGATGAAGTATATGAGCGAAGATATGAGCAGCGTTGCGAGTAGCACTACCATTAGCAGCATTTCCCACGCCCTGGGACCGTGCATGATATAGGTGAAGGCCAATTGGGAGTGATACATGATCTGCATCATGTACATAAGTCCGAACCCAGGCTGGAAGGCCAGACCCAGAAGCCCAAAAGCCATGCCAAATGTAGCCACCCAGTCCCAGTAAGCTTTTGATGCCCAGTCTTTCCTATCTGTGTAGTGAAATATGGCTATGACGGCTAAGACGTATCCGTACATAGATACTGCTCCTGCCAGCCTGTGAAATGTTAGGACCCAGACAGTAGTGTTGCTCCACCAGGATACAAGAGTCCAGAAGGGCATTGTGGAAAAGCCAGTCTGCCCCCATTCTATAGTTGGAGCACCGGGCGTCAGCATGCCAGCGGCAAGGGTATTGATGAAAAGCTGCTGGAAGAAGACGTCCACTGCGTTGGCCCAGCCCAAGAACTGGTGCCATCTGGGGCTGATCTTATCCCATGTGTACCAGTAGCTGAAGAGGAAGAAGATCTCGCCTGCAAAGGTGAGTGCCTCTACGAAGAGCGGCCACCAGTATATGTGGAACGCGTTCTGGACGAGAACGGGGAATAGCCCGGCAAAGAAGAGCATTCCTCCAATGGCGAAGGTTGCACCTATGCTGAAGAATATTACGTTAAACAGAGTCTGTGATCGGGCCAGCCTCCTGAACCTGTTCTTCTTGGACCTTAGCCAGAGGAACTCTGTGAGGGGGATGATCCAGGCACCGCCGAGTTGTAAGTTGGCAAGAACGACGTGTTCCAGCATTGCAATGGCGATAAACATCGATCTGCCCTGTTTTCCAAGATCTACTTCCTGGATGGGCACATATTCTTTCAGCCAGAGGGCAGCGCTCTGAAGGTCGGATTGCTGCAATTCTGTGGACGATATCAGCCCACCCTGATTCGGCACCACATAGAGAATTAGGATCAAAAAGAATGCAGCCAGAGCCAATATTAGTAGTGTGAGCTTGATCATTTGAACACATTCTCCCGGTAAAGAATGATTCAACATATTATGCATTTTAAACTTTATAAAATTTGCTGAGTTTCGATCACGCTTTTTCCTCAATTGAAGAACAAGAAACGATACGCACTCCAAAAATAAGTTATGACACCGAAAATTAATTAAATCTGCATGCTCTGTATAGCAGCTAAAGTTTTTATCGGTAGGAGATAAAAGAAATGAGTCTCTTGAACCTGATCCTGGTATCAAGCATGTGGATTGCAGTTATGTGTCTCTACGGTTGCACTGCCTTTGATGTGAGTTTAGGCGAGGTGTATCCCCCGCCGCCTCAGTATGTGGACATAATTAACAATTCTTTCACTCCAAATAACGTCACTGTTCCCCTCAATACCACTGTGGTTTGGTCAAATCATGATAATACCGAAGAGACAGTAACTGCCGCGGACGGCTCTTTCAACTCCAGTGAGATTCCTCCTGTGGGCTATGAATTTAGATATATTTTCATTCAGCCGGGATGGTATGAGTACTATTCCAGGGATCATTCCTCTATGACGGGAACGGTCATTGTCAAAACTGCTAGCGGAAACATTCCATCGAGACCTCCCCAGCTTGCAGCTAAGGCTCCGAAGGCTAACGTTATCGCAAATATGACAGGAGCTGCACCAACACCTTCAACGAATGCCATGGGGGCTCAGAGTGTGATCATAGGTCTGATAGCCAAGAATATAGCCTATAACACCAGCACCATAACGGCGCCAGCTGGGGCCAGAGTCACAATCAACTTCGACAACGAGGATTCAGGCATTCCACACAACTTCGCCGTCTATACCGATTCATCCGCTACGAATGTAATATTCAGAGGTCAGATTATAACAGGCTCCAAGCAGATTGCCTATACATTCATTGCCCCTTCAACTCCAGGAAATTACTACTTCCGCTGTGATGTCCACCCTACCCAGATGTATGGTCAGTTCATAGTGACCCCGCAGTAATCTTTTTTGGGCGCAAGAGTTTTTGCATTTTTCTGCCACGCATATGTTTTATTGTAACCTCGGGAAAGTCCACGATGTCAGGCTAGCCAAGAGGCTAGATATCCTCCTCGAGACTATACTTCCAGCACTAGCTATCTTAATCCTCAGTTATGATACTAAGCTGGGACATTCAGATTTTATATTCACAGAAGTTTTCAAAATCCCCGGAAGTTACGATTCCTATAGGTATGAAATTAAAGCTGAAGCACAAAATTTTTAAATAGTATGCCCAACAAATATTAGTATTACGGATCTTACTGGAGAATTATAAGTGAAATTGAAATTTTTTGTAACGCTAATAGTTGCTATTATATGGGTATTGATGCTCAAACTTGTTTCCTCGGCACGATTGAAAGCAAAATCACCGCTAACTAAGGCCAGAAAATGGATGAACGGCCTTAGTCAATGGAGGCCCTCCTGAGTTATTACATTGGGAGTGCGGAGGGTCACGAATGCCCCGACCTTCAGGTTGGGGATGAAGTGAACCCTCGCACGTTTTTTGTGATCTAATAAATCGATAAAACATTACTTCTTTTAAAATGAGGATGTTCTTGGCACCTTAGCCACAGGTGGTGCCACCCACCTATGGCTAGGATGTGATAAGCGTTGGAATTGCACAGTTTTAGCCATGGATATGGTCAGATCACATATCGCATCGTGTAGGTGCCTAAGTATCGATAGTCGTTCAATGAATCTCAGAGGAAACCGAAATCAGAGATTCACTCCCGCAAATCAAGGGAACCTGGACAACGAAGACTAGATGATTTCTGAGTTCCCGATAACCGGGCCGCACGCAGTTTGATTTTACGCACCCTTTATAGCGGTAGAGCCTTAGTATTGATTCCAGGCATGAATATATTGCCGCCTATTAGCTGCCTCTTAGCCCTCGATATCTGCTCTGAAGGAGAAACCCTTATCTCCTTTGACCTCACAAATATTTATCGACCGCGACAGGGATTAATGTTTATCAGGCACGCCCATTCCCTGTCCGGCCATTCGTTTGATTTCCGTAGTGTAGGTGGACGAGGCTGATGGGATTAGGAGGTTAATAAATTTAGTGCTCAGGCCTCTTCCTTATGAATAATGCCAAGTAACAAAATAAATGAGTTACGTTCATATGAATTCCATGTATCTCACGTCAGTAAGCATAAAAAATAGTGAGCTCTACTGTGAGACTTCCTGATATCGTTTCTTACTTTGATTCTTGTTTATCCCACTCTATTCCTACCGGTATCTGGTGGCGTGAGATAATTTTATAACTTCTTCCCACCATAGTTGAATTCATGCAAAAAATAAGTGTTTCCATTCCTGATTCTACAATGGCCAGCATTGAGGACCAGGTAAAAGGTCTGGGGGCCAATCGCTCTCGCTTTGTTGCTGAAGCTATTGATTTCTACATAGGAACTGGTAGGAATTTAGAAAACGAAATAAATAGACTTAAAGATGAATTAAGGATTAAGACCGAAGCAGCAGAATCACTATCTAACAAAGTATTGCAACTAGAAGAACGTATTCCTACCATCGAAAGCCAAAGTAGGATGAAAGAATACGATATCAATAGAATCAATAAAGAATTAACTCAAAAAGATCAAGAAAACAAATCATTATCAGAAAACGCATTACAACTAGAAGAACATATTCATACCGTCGAAAACCAATTAGCTGAATCCCAGAAGGAATTGAATTCAAAGGCTGAAGAGGTATTCCATAAAAGTAAGAATATTCATACTTTGGAAAATCAGATAGCAGAGAGAGATAAGAAATTTGAATCGAAAGCATCGGAAGTAGAAGGACTAAAATCTCAGATTTATCAACTTAGCGAACAATTACATGAAGCTGAAAAGCTCAAAGAAAAGGTAGAATCGGCACTACAAGCCAAAGGGGATGAGGTTTCATTCCTTCGTAGCCATCTGGCTCAGCTTACCCAAAGCATCAGCCAGCTATCTCTGCCATCACCGGAGGACGAGGCCAAAGCTAAACACTGGTGGCAGGTATGGAAATAAGAAAATGTCGTGTTGAAGCGTATTGGTTTCTTATATGAAATTATTAGATGCCATTGATTCGTTTATAGTCTTTGGAATGTGGGCTAATTAGAAGAGTAGCTAGGCCGATTTCAAAGCAGTTCTGAAAAATATATAATTTGCTGTGGGTAACACTGCATGCGCCTTTAGTTAATTCTATGACATTTTTTCTGAATACCCAGAAAAAGTCATATAACAGGCTGCGGCATAGTTACCGATAATGATTTCAAGCCTGAAAGTGCAATAAATGATATGATCGATCGTGGGGTTATCGCGAATGATTTATAAACTTCTGAATAAGCTAAAAGAAAGCGAGTTGTTACAAGGCGATCGTTTAAGGATAAAATACCTCGCTGAAGTGTTTCTTAGCTAATAATCTATTATGTAACCTATTATACATATATCGCCAGTTATAAGTATCATTAATAACAATCATTATTTAGCGAGGGGGTGGTAGCTGGTAGCTCAGTCTTCTCTCTATTGGATATATTCAGGTCCTTTTCCTCCTTCCTGAATATATCCTAATCTGATTTTCAAGATAGCTGGAGTGAACCCATCCGAGTGGACCACGAGTTAAGCAACAAGATCCCAGCGGGGGTAACAACCCTATATGCAACAGTACCATCGGGAGAGTACTGATAGATTATAACCAGGGGCGATGTAGCTGGACTCTGAGGTTGGATATGTCAATCAAAATAAACGATGATGCAACCGCAACGGCCGTCTATCTGTCAAAGATAGAAGACTATCTTTCGAAGGTCAAGGAAGCAAAGACAATAGAAGCGCTGAAAGAGCTACTTAATGGATTCCTGATAGAGCACTACCAGCATGAACTAGATATGGCAGCGATCAGATTGGCAGCAGCCACTCCAGCGAGTAGAGATCAACGGCTAGAAGCGGCTGATTCTATCAAGGCGCAAATTCAGGCATTGAAGCCAGAGTGAGCAGGGGCGACAATGCCTTATCTCGGCCTTATCGGCGAACCTCCGGGGCCAGCGCTTCATGGTCGCATATCATCCCTGCTAAAAGCCTAAGAAAAAGGATGCCTCCTCGTAGGACACCGACTCCTTCAAAACTCCAGATTATCGAACTCCTCGAGCTCCTCGGGCGTGAAGAACTCAGACCAATCGGCGGCTCGCACCTTCAATACAGCCCTGCCTCCTTTGATTGCTTTTCCAGTATGCACAAGGCCTTCTTTTTCCAGCCTTTGGACTGAGCCATAGACCTTTCCGCTTGACCAACCCATCTCTTTGGCCAACTGGTATATGCTGTAATCAGGCTTCTTGCTGATTACCTTGTACAGATCGTAATCAGTATCAAGACCTTCAGTTATTCTGGCATCTATCGCTTCTTTGGGCTTATTTGCGGCAGCCACAGCCTATAACCTCACTCAAGTTTTGTCTCATATGCATACGTTAATCTATAAATACATATCTCATTCAAATGGTTTGTCACAGAATATATACGTAATAAATTGCCTTTATCAAGAAACTAGATATTTTGGTATAATATCTAATATAAACAAAGTGATAAAACATATTATCCAATAGGTTGAAATACGATGCTATTTCCATAACAAGTGGAGGTGGGAGCGGTCTCAGATATAGATGAGTTAGACAGCATTCAGAAGGCAATCCTTGTCAGCCTTTGCAGTAAAACGAAGGGCAGCAAGGGAGCGCATTTACCCAAGCCTCATTTCATGAACAAACCACAGATCCAAGGGCGCAAAGCTGACAGGGCATTACGTGAACTCATCGGCCTGGGATACATAAAGGTGCATCCCACTGGCGGCGAGACTACGTATGAGCTTAATGATAGGGGATTTGAAGTATGCAGAGAGATCCGGGAGCAGAGAAAAAGGCCTCTCTGATACTGCATATTTATCAATAGGCTCTTTTGGAATAATTACTGTGCCCTTTAAGCTCCCTATGGATATGTCTCTTTTGTACTAGAAAAGAGACATCGTTATATAGAGGCACCGCCAAAACAGCTCGTGAATGGACTCCATTAAGTACCTAGATACTATAGGAATAGAAACTCTCTTTTCAGCGGCCAAGGGTAGAGATAGGTTTATTCTACTCTGCCTTTACGACATGGGCTGTAGGGTAGGTGAGCTAGTTACCACTAGAGTCAAGGATATCGATTTTAAAAATGGGTTCATAAGGATCGAGAGCAGCAGAACGAAGACTAGGCATTTCCGGGCTGCCAGGGTGAGCCAGACCACCTTAGAGGCCATCCGAGAGAGCATCAAGCCTGGGCAGGAGTGGCTGTTCCCTGGCCGGAGCTCTGGGCACCTTAGCATTAAGACCGTGCAGAGGACCTTGGACCGCCTTGCAAGGGAGGCTGGGATCCAGGAGGTCTCACCCAGGAAGAAGCTCAACAGGAAAAAGGTTACTCCACATATACTCAGGCATAGCCATATAGTCTCAGCCTTGATGAGCGGCGTGCCTTTGTCTATGATCCAGAAGCAGGTTGGGCATATGAGGCTCTCTACGACAGAGATTTATGCTACCGTAGCCCCTGTGCTGGTGAGGGAAGCGTATGATATATGTGGATTCAATCCATTATCAAGAACTTAAGAAATGATAAAATGAGAGTAGCCCTTAGCACACTGGGGCTAGCACTATGATGTTGCTTCGTGCAGATTCTTCCTTGGCATTATAAGCTGTAACTGAAGATAGCCTCGAAGGCCATAAGAGGCGTGAGGCAATTCCTGATAGAAATCACAATGTACCGATGATAACGCCATCAGTATAAGGTACATTATGGTTTAAAGCTTCAAAACTGATTTAACAGCCACATTAAAAAGTGCAATTAAAGCGGCATAATATATATATTGGCAGTATGTACTTCATTGAGAAAGGTAGGTTTCATAACCATGGAAGAATTCTTTGATAAAGATTATTTTTATGGGAATAAAAAATCAAACTACGTAGACTATGATAAATTGATCCCATGAAATTATTTTAAAAATGTGATTGAATTCATAGAAGCACATCAAAAAGGAGGAAGATATCTCGACGTGGGCTGTGCCTTTGGTTTCCTTATTCGTGAAGTCACTTCTTTTTTTGATGAGACATATGGATGCGATGTATCCCAATATGCAATTGAAAGAGCTAAAAAAGTTGTACCTGCATCTGAGCTAAAAGTTATAGATCTTGATAAGACGTTTCCTTATCCAAAAGAATATTTTGATGTGGTTACCGCCTTTGATATCCTTGAGCATACAGCAAATTTAGATAAAAACTTTGAGAAGATTTCTGCATCCGTCAAAGCTAAAGGCTATCTTATTGTCTCGCTGCCTATCGCTAATTGGCCTAGAAAATTATTCGGCTTCCTTGACAAAGATAAATCGCATATTTCCATCCCAAATGAGCGTGATTTCATAAAAATCGCTGGAAAAAATGGATTTTTTATCTTAAAGAGAAAACATTTCACGCCAGCACCATTTTTCATTAAAATCCCAAATATCCCTGCCGAATTAGAATTATTCCTACAGAAAGTTAAATGAGGATAAGCAGCTAGTTAAGGAGATTTCTGTAAAAGGATAGAATTTAGATATTTACATATTTTGTCCGCCAATAGCAACCCCTCCGTTCTTTCTCTTCGAAAACGTTTTGACGATTTGGCCATATTTCAACCTACCCCCCTTCTAACTCACTAAAATATTAAAATGCTCTCAGTTGAGGCGCATCCCAAATGTTTATCGCAGTAGTGAGTATATTCATTTGAAGGTTAAATTGCGCGTTATCCTGCATGTCGACCCCGATGCCTTCTATCCCTCTCTAGAAGTTCGAGAATATCCTGAGCTAAAGGGTAAGCCCGTGGTAGTCGGGGCGGGTCTAGTTCTATCTAGGGTTATTGCAATTCGCACAGGATCCGCCAATGTAGATGTTGAACCCATCTTCATTATTCGAGTTATTCTGCCGCCTTATACCACATGGGCTACTTGAAACCTTGGTTAAATGGCTTGGAGCACTTATACACCCACAAACGAAAGTAACGAGTATCAGACTTGCCGCCAAAGCTATCTTCGGCTTAATGTATCGACCGATCAAGGAAAAACCCCCATTTCTTTACCTCTTGGTTAATCGTTACATAACTAAAACTTTTTGGTCGTTCAAGATATATTTAAGAAGGCTTTAGTTATCCAGTATATTTGCAATCCATATTGGTATTGTAAAGTATCTTCGCACATACAAAAGTTATTTAAACTCTTATAGTTCTAGCATTATGTCGCTTAGAAGGGGAGTAATTTATGGGTCGTCGAAGGAAGAACAAAGACGGTCTGGTGGGGAGGGCAGGGCGACAAATAATTGAACTAGAGGACCTGGAAAGGGATGCACCGAGATGGAGACGCCGGAAAGAGGTCATTGCCAGATTTGCTGCAGGGAGAACCACGGCACCCAGTCCTGATTATTGATATTTCATAAACCTTGAAAAATTAATTTCTATAATGCCCAAGGATCGAAGATCTCGGGCTTTGACAAGGATAGGGTAGGAAAATTGCCTTATACTCGCAGGATAACTGGCTAGGACAGGGACCTAAAGTTCAAGGGGCAAAGGAAAAGCGAACGAGGGATCTAAAGGTATGTTTGCAAAGGGCAGCAATAGATATAGACCCCATGATTAACCTAAGGCCACTTCATCTCTCCCATAAATCCATGCTCATCTCATGATAATATTCAATCCTTTGTGGCATAAACTTCAAGACTACATAATTGGGATTCTCGGGATTCTGGAAGTAGGACTCTAATTTGGGGTCCCAGAACTTCTTCTTTGTCTCCAGGTCCTCATAGATCTCAGCCTTGCTCTGAATCACCACATAAGGATCAGCAAAGCTCTTTCCGGACCATATTGAAAGTGCTACCTCTGGATTTTTTCTTATCTGCTCTACCTTTTTGGAGCTTTTCATAGTGGCCCCAATAATGCTTAGATCAGCTAGCCCTACAAGAGCCATGAATCTAACGGCTGGCCTGCCATCGGCGACAGTCGCTACGGCGGCCACATGCTCGCCTCTCGTGACCTCAAGGATACTATCTTTCAATGCCATAGTTAGTATAACGGGATACAATCTATTTAAAGGGCTTTGTAAAGAGGATATCCGTCTAATTTAGCATAGGAAAACCGATAGCCAGAAAGATTTTATAAATCCGATTTTGGTCTTAAACGTTAAGTTCTGTTACCTTCAGAAGAGGCCAGCTTTCCATATAGCCTCTCCCTATATCCATCCGCCAGCTCGGATACCCTGTCTGCAATAGGTATCCTCAGCCGATAATCCTCCTCAAGCCGCTCAATGCCTTCTTCAATATAGGTGATCCAGATCTTCTGCTCCACATCAGATTCTGTTTACATGCATAAATTATATTTGGATATGCACATACAATAAAATCAAAATAGAAAGATAGGCATAAATATAATTGTGTTCATGGGTGAAATAATGATAATGAATAAGCCTACAATCTTCGGAATTATTGTGCTATCACTCCTTGCGATAGCTATGATTGCAGTATTGGGACTGGGATCAAATGGACATTCAGAGCAAGATCCATCGCAGATGATAAAGCTGCCTGATCCTCGGACAGATGGTGGCATTTCTGTGGAAAAGGCACTAGATGAAAGGAGATCAATTCGCAGCTTTGGAAAAAATGGCCTTACATTGAATGAGGTCTCGCAGCTTCTATGGGCGGCTCAGGGAATAACGGATGACAAGGGCCAACGCACTGCACCCTCAGCAATGGAGAGATATCCTCTAGAGGTCTATCTCTTGGCCGATAACGTAACCGGCTTGCCTCAGGGAGTCTATCACTACATACCCCAGAACCATAGTCTTTCCGTTATTATGCAGGGCAAGATAGATGAGTATTACAACGCCTCTGCAGGCACTGAGAGCTGGATAAAGACTGCTCCTGCTATTTTCGTTATCACAGGAGTAATTAGTAGAATGAATATCCGGCCTGGTCAGGATTTGAGCCGATTTGTCTATATTGAGGCAGGGACTGCGGCCGAAAATATGCTCCTTGAGGTTGTATCTTTGAACTTGGCATGTACTTACACGGCAGGATTTAATGCAAATCAAACTACAGAACTCCTGGGACTAGCTCCGAGTCAAGTGCCTATTGGAGTTTTACCTGTAGGAAGAAGGGCCGATGCGAAGGGAATGATTGGAGAAATAATAGGCTAAGCTGGTGGTCATCCCTTCGCCCTTGAAGCTGGAGGGTTTTCATGGGGTCTTTCACCAGGCGATCTAAGAATGCTAATCAATCGATTGCGTTCTTTATCGAGTTCAGAAAGAGGCTTATCATTGGTTCTGCGTTTCATTGTAAAATCAATACCTTTAACATCCGACGAGAAGGCGCCCAATCGATCAATTCAGATATTTGGGGTGATCTGGACTTCTCTTGCTTTCCATTTAGATTTTTCTAATACCCAAGTAGTAAAAGAATCCATGAAAATAAATAATATTTGTGGTATTTAATGTTTTCGATACAAAAGCATGAAGTAGGTTTATAGGAATCCTCTACAGTTTCTATTTATTCTATTTGGAAAACAATTATATCTCATCCTGGGCAAGGATGTCCTAACCGGCAAATTATCCACCTTCAACACCGGCAAAAGCGAAGATAGCCATAGGGGAGATTTTGCCTGCCGATGACCAAACTCCTGCCCTTAAGGGTGAAGGGATGCACCTCAGCTTGACTCAGCAATCATAAAAAAATCCCTTCATCCTTTGGCCATCCTTATATGGACTCATGAAGTACCTTTATGTCGATAGAGTAGATAGCGCTGCTCCTTTTTTCTTATGCCAGTTTCAAGCTGTTTATTAGATATTCAGGCCAATGATGAACTAATTTGTATAAGGCAAACATGTATATAAACTATATAGGAAGGCCTAATATAGCTCCGTAAAAGAGAGGCATTAAAATTGCTATGTTGATAATGCTTATGAAAGATTCAACCGGAGATCTGCAATGATTTCAAAGATTGTCTCTAAAGACTTGAACCTTTGGTATGGCGATAAGCAGGCTTTGAAGAACATCAATCTAGATATCCCAGAAAAGAAGATTACTGCCCTGATAGGCCCGTCAGGATGCGGCAAATCCACATTTTTACGTTGTATTAATAGGATGAATGATCTCGTAGATCATGTCAGGATTGAAGGCAAAATCCTATATGATGATAAAGATATATACGCAAAGGATACAGATGTTGTGGAACTCAGGAAGAAAATTGGGATGGTTTTTCAGAAACCCAATCCTTTTCCCATGTCCATCTACGACAACATAGCTTATGGCCCGAGGATCCACGGAGCCCATAACGTTAGTGGGATTGTAGAGAGGAGCCTGAAGGATGCAGCGCTCTGGGATGAGGTCAGCGATCGACTAGATAAACCAGCATTGGGCCTTTCAGGCGGCCAGCAGCAGCGGCTTTGCATAGCTAGGACTCTGGCAATGAAGCCTGATGTTATTTTGTTCGATGAGCCTTGCAGCGCACTCGATCCCATATCCACTGGCAAGATCGAGAGCCTAATGGATAGGCTAAAGGAAAACTATACTCAAGTGATAGTTACACACAATATGCAACAGGGCGCAAGAATTTCAGATTTCACAGCCTTTTTCCTACTAGGAAAGCTAATAGAGGCGGGAGAGACAAAACGCATCTTTGAGATGCCTAAAGAGAAGAGCACTGAAGATTATATAACCGGGAGATTTGGATGAGCTTCGAGGGGATAGGGAGATGAGTCCATACCGAGAAGGATACCATAGAGATCTAGATGATTTGAAAATCCTTACTCAAAGCCTTGCTGATCAAGTAGGCAAAGCCATAGATGAGGCTGTCACATCCCTTCTTGATACAAATGTTGACATAGCAAAGGAGGTTGTCCAAGGTGATCACGATGCAGATGAGATGAGCCAAAAGATAGAGAATTTATGCATGCAGCTTCTGGCACTTCAGCAACCTATGGCAAGGGATCTAAGGCAGATAATTGGCATATTGAAAATAGGCATAGATTTGGAAAGGATTGGAGATTTGGCAGTAGATATAGCCAGGGTAACTGTACAATCAAAGAAAATCCAAATGGTGAAGCTGGAGTATATAATCAAAATTGCCGAGATTGAATTAAAAATGCTCAGTCAGACTATGGCGGCGTTAACCAATGATGATGCAGATATGGCACGCCAGACTACTAAATGGGATGATGAGGTCGATGACCTTTATGTTAAATCAAGGGACTGTACTCTCCAACTTTTTTATAGCTTTATATTTATAGCTATATTTTCTTTTCCCATTAAAATTAATTCTTGATACAAAATAGATTTATTTATTAAAGCATTTTACTATGTTATGATCAAATTAGTTAAGACTCCGTTACAGTTAGAGCCATTTCTAAAAGGATTTAAAGATTTATTCACCATGCCAAGCTATAATTCTTTCCGTGATATGATTTCAGCACTAAGCGTATGTGATAAATCTAAGACCATCTCACACCTTAGTGACACTATGGCAAAGGATCGAGAAGGTACGAAATCACGCTCTTCCTATAATTGGTTCTTTAGTGATGCAATCTGGGATGAGAACAAAGTGGCTCAGCGCAGTGCGGATCTATTTATAGAAGCTCTTCAGTTAAGTGCAAGCGACAAAATATTATTAATTATAGACGATACATATAATGAAAAGGAAGGGAAATGTACTGATGGCGTGGGCAAGTTTTACGATCATTGCAAAGATGATTATATCATGGGTAACAATTTTGTTACTTCAGTCCTCCAATCTAGAGGTATATTTATACCACATAAAGCAAAAATGTATACTAAAGAAATAGACAGCAGTGAAGATTTCATGACTAAGATAGAAATCGCTTATAAAGATATTATCGAGCCCTTAAAAATACCAAAAGGCTTGAGTCTTTATGTTGTTTTCGACAGCTGGTGGTTTTCTGCGGATTTTATAACTAAATGCCTGAACTTAGGGCATCAAGTCGTTTGTGAAATTAAGTCTGATAAAAAGGTATGGATAAATAAAGATATATCCTTCCAGGTCAGGGACATGGCAAATCAGATTGATGAAATTTATTATAGAAGAACTACAGTTCAAGTTCGCGGCAAGAAGAAGGTATATTATGCAATCGAAAAAGAAGTCATCTTAGATAAGATTGGCAAAGTAAAGCTAGTCATCTCAAAGAAAAAGAAAAATGGTGACGCCAACTACTTTATTAGCACAAATTGTTCACTATCTTTGGTAGAAATCCTTTCTATTTACGAGGATAGGTGGGATATTGAGACTGCTCATAGAGAGTCAAATCAAAAATTGGGATTCAAGGATTATCAATTAAGAGGAAAACGCTCAATTGAAAGATTTATTCAGATGGTTTTCTCAGTCTGGACAGCCATCGTTTTATATGAACTCAAAAACCCACCAGTTGAAAGAAATCAACAAAATAGAACGATTGGAGATATGATTGATAGTATAAAGGCTCAAGCATTCATTGATGCCTTTATATATGTATTACAATTCTTTAATTTGCCAGTTCCTGATAGTGGTTTACTCTATCTAATCAAAGAACAGGGATATAAGATATAACTTGATATAGAATGGAGATTATAAATTGGTGAGAAACTTGGAGAGTACAGTCAAGGGATAACATATTAAAAATAATAATAAAATATCCTGAGGAAATAAGCGAAGGTATATCTCTGCTTATGGTAAATAGGCATCTTGAGAGAATTGGAGATCACATATGCAATATAAGTGAATCGATTGTGTACATGGTCGAAGGTAAGAGGGAGCATCTCAATTAAACGAATATAGATACAAGAAAGTTCAAAGGACTGGAAAGCTCACATTTATTGTTTACTTCCCCAAAAGCTGGGCAACGAAGAAAGAACTCTAGTGTATCTTGCGGTGGTGGATCCTAAATTGCCATAGTGCCCGTTAGGATGCAATCAACAGCTGTGAATGGATCTGCAATTATTTAAATAAGGAAATATTTAGGTTAAAGGAATTGAATAACTGGAAGACATATCGTTCAGCTATATCGGAACGAATCCATTATCTTCAGCTATCTTCTGTCCTTCTCTGCCTTGAACAAATTCTATGAAAGCCTTAGCTCCAGGTTTGGGGTCTCCGAAGGTATATAAGTACAGCTTGCGATGCAAACTATAGCTTGCGTTTCTTATAGTTTCTGGGGTTGGCTTTACACCATTAAGAGTGATTACTCCCATAGAGCCATCCCTGGAATAGCTGAAACCTAAATAGCCGATCGCATTATTGCTATCAGTTATCGCTTTCTTGACATCCGCATTACTGTTTACTATAGTATCTACCCCAGGAGTCTCGGCTGATATATCGCCCATTATATCTTCGTTGAAAGTATCCCTTGTTCCCGATCCCTGATCCCTTGCGATCGCAAAGATTTGCATGTCAGGTCCACCAAATGCCTTCCAGTTCTTTTCTGTGCCTGAATAAATCTCTTTGATCTGGGCTTTCGTCAGATTTTTGACGCCTGCATCGTATATCTGTTTGCTGATGGCGATCGTAACTCCATCGTATCCCACTAGATTTTCTTTGAAATCATTTCCAAACTGGCTTCTCTCATCTGTAGTAACTTCTCTTGAGGCCATTCCTATATCGGATTTGCCCTGAGCGATATTGGAGATTCCAATACCAGTGCCGCCGCCAGTGACAAAAATCTCATAATCCGTCTGCTTAGCGTTGAATGCTTCAGCGCAAGCTTCTGCTAGGGGCATAACTGTAGTCGATCCTGAAACGCTGATAGTATTCTTTGCTGCTGCAGAAACGCAGATCGAACCCAGAACAAGGGCACTCAATATAACGGCTAATATTTTCTTCATTTGCTCACCTGCGATGAGGAGTATTTAGGGAGAGATCCTAGAAGATGGCGGATGGGCGAAGGGCTTAATATTAGGCAGAAGCAAGCCGAGAGCATTGTCCCTTCGCCCTTGAGACGAGCTAATTATCATGATGCGGCGAAGAATCGTGCGCATTTTTTCCTCGCCGGTTGCTTGTAGGGTAGTCCAGGGTTACCTGGTAAAAACACAGATGCCCAAGATTGAATATAACCGTTTCCCAAATAAAAACAATAGCTATATAGGCTAAGTATATTCTATAGGTACAATGGGTTTATCTAGCTATTTCATAGTTTCAAGGCCAGGATCTCAATAGCCTGGCATATCCTAAAGACTGCCTGAAGATCGATTAAGTAAGCGACGGGATAAGGTAGATGCAACGCAGGATATTAGGGAAACCCGGCGCTTGAAACAGAAATATTGGATGATGAAGTATTTAGAGAGCTAGTATTGCCATCCATGATTCAACTCTGTGGCTATTACAAGAGTCAATTTTCTCATAGCAGGATGAATGATCTGGCCATAGATCGGTTGAGGGCCGCGGATGAGCAGGTCAGGCGAAGGGATTGCGAGAAGGGACGTTCGACCCAAGTTGAGGTGCATCCCTTCGTCCTTAAGGTAGGAGGTTGGTCATTAGCTGGGCGAAATTAGCCCTATGTTTCTCTTCGCTGTTTACCGGCGTTGATAGCTGGAATCGATAACCGGACAAAATATCCTTTACATGGGATGAGATTTAATTGTTTCCAAAATAAAGTAAATAGACATTTTATCAAACTATATCCCACCCTGTAGTATAAATTCATCGTAAACTGATGAGCTTACTTATAATCCTGATTGTCTAAGAGACCTTTTGTACGACCTTTCTAAAAAGGTTGTTCCTTTTTTCTTAGATATATAATCAACATTATTCCGTGGGAGATGTAATAATTTATCCTTTTTATTCCGAAGACACCTGCTTTCATTATATTGATGTACTCTCTCTCTATCAAACCCAATCAAATCCTTTATCTCGGAGAGCAACAACAAGGAATTCGTGTACTAATGGATTATTGGAGACTTTGCTGTGATACTATCAGAGCCTTTACGCCTCAGCCCAAACGGTCAGGAATGGCGGGGTCTATTGAAAGACCTCACTATATGCGACCAAGAGCCCTTTGTTATGGCTGTCTTTGCAGATGGGCAAGCCTTAGAAATTCCTGTAGAGATTGCGTCGGAGCTGAGGCCACTTATCGGTGAGCATATAAAAGTTTTCAGGTATAAAGATCAATATCGCGTAAAAAAGGTGATTACATGGTTTTCCTAGAATAAGATATTATCTTTTCTTTATAAAAATTATGAACTGATTCCGTCAAATGTCAGCATAAGCCACTAACATATTAAAAACTTTTTAGAGATTGCTTGAAGGCAATGAGATGGCTGAAGGTGAAGGGATTACGCAAAAGATAGCCAAGCCAAGAGCTTCATCCCTTCGCCCTGAGATAGGATAATCTTTATGGTCGGCCAAGAGCCCACACAGGATCTCTTCGCCGTATGCCATTTGATAGGTGGACAAAATACTCATACTTAGACTGAAATATAGATATTCCCCAAATAGAGTAAATAGAGGTCTGTCCATACTATATGGTATTGATTCTATAGATATTATAATTTCCATAGGAAATTAAGGGGGGCTTACATCCCATGATCTATCTTTGGGACTATTGCAAGAGGTTATAAAAACTCATGAGCATTCTGATCACGGCTAGAAGCCTTTATAATAACCCGGAAGCTAGGCTACTCTAACGCGGCTTAGCCTAATGCAGCAGCGAAAGGGCTAATTTGCCAGCTCCTTCAACCTCTCTATGGACCCCATCGCCAGAGCGGATTCACTAAGCTTTTTTTGCTCATAGTGCCCTATGATCTCATCCAATGAAGCTCTGAGGGAGTATATCTTCCTAGGACTGCCTCTAGCCGAGCTATTGGTCGCAAGGATAGATATCCACCCATTTTCCTCCATAGCCTTCAAAACCTTGCTCACATCTGACTGTCGAATTCCTGTTCCTTGTTCAATATCCTTAGAGGAAACCTCTCCTGCGCCACTCAGCCAGACTACCAAGGTTGCTTCTTGTCTGTGAACGCCAAGGGCTCTGAGGGTATATATAAATAATCTATCTCTATCATCAAGTGCCCTTATGCCATTTCCAATCATTGTTCCAGCCCCTAAAATTCCCGTCCTGAATGTATATCCAATTATACTACAAATAGTTTGGGAAGAGGGCATATTAATGTTCTTAATGTAACACTTTTTCAGCATGACCTGTCCGAGATGGCAGGAGGGATAACTTTAAATTTTTTCGGAGTATATAAACAGATAAAAAAATTGTTCTATAGATACGACAGCGTCTAAAGAAATAGGAGGCAAAGTTGTAAACGGTAGCATTATCATAAGGGCCATTGAATTCAGCTGTGGGCCAAGAGATCGATATCGAATTCAGAATTTGCATGTACTGCAAACTTATGGACGGCGTAATAAACTGCCTCTGTATTCTTAGCTATCGTACTCCAGTTGAACTCCTTTTCAATCCTCTTGTTGCCTGCCTTGGCAAGATCTTTCATCACTTTAGGATTGCCGAGAAGTCGATTTATGCACCATGCAAGAGATTCAGGCTGAATATAGGCTAAAAGGCCGTCCTGGAAGTTCTTTATGATGCTTACCGCCTCTGTAGCTACTATCGGCTTGCTTGCATCCCAGGCTTCAAGGACTATTAATCCAAACGGTTCATTTCTGCTGGGCACACATACCAAATCGCAGGCATTAAGAAGTGCCTCCTTCTCAGGCTCTGAAATATAGCCTAAGAACCGACAGTTTTTAGCTACTCCAAGCTCACTAGCCCTATCTTTGCACTTTTTCCTTAAGCCCCCATCTCCTACGAAGATAAACACAACATCTCCAAATTTCCTCAATACTCGGGGAACGGCCTCTACCAGCAGATCAGGTCCTTTTTGATGAGCCATCCTGCCGCAAAAGAGCACAATTCTAGAGCTTCTTCGTATATTATATCTCTCTTTCAATCTGGAAGAATCAACGCCCCTTTTTATCTTTCCTCTAGTTATGCCATTGGGCACTAAGGCTATCTTGGGCGCTGGAATGGAGTATGCAGACATAACCTCCTTCATCAAGTGTTTGCTGGTGACAATCACTCTCGAAGCCTCATTCATGCCCTGTCTCTCTCGGCGTATTATCTCCTTGTATGATCCGCTCCTTCCTCGCTCTGTGCTATGTATCGTCAAGATATAAGGAATCCCAAAATCCCTCTTCAGCCTGATCAGAGCCCGTATTGGATGCCAGTCATGGCCGTGCAGAATATCGAACTTACCGAAGGTATCCTGCGCCATAAGGAAACTATCATAAAGAGCATCGCACATGCTATCCATCTGGTGGATAATATCCCCAGAGGAATCGTAATCCACTCTCTGGTAATTGACTTCGTTGATGCAATCATAGGATTTAAAGTCCCCTCGCCTTGTGAATACGTGAATCTCGTGCCCCTCTTTTGCCAGGCTCTCAGAGATCTCAGAGACGTGGGGCGCAATACCGCCAACCTTAATCGAGTATAGGCTCTCCCAGGCGAACATCCCTATTCGCATATTATCACCTAATTCCGTAATTTTGATAAATATAAAATTGAGAGTCTATTTAATGGCCCTTAAGCAGGCGTTGGCCTCTCTAATCACAAAGTCCTTCTCTTGGGATTCGCCCTTCCACCTGGCCATTCTGAGCAACCCTACGCTCATGAAGAAAGGAAGCGCCTGGGAAATCTCGTGAAATTCGTTCTCGCTATGGCTGTAGTTCCAGAGAAAATGGCCTATATAGGGTTCAGCCCTCTCTGTGCCCCTCTTATTCCAGCCAAAGAATTTCTTCAGCTCGGCAGCCACAACTCCAAGATCGTGAACGGGATGGGCATTCTCCCAGGCACTCTCGAAATCAATTGCATAGACTCGATTGTATCGGAATATATAGTTCGCAGGATGGGCATCATTGTGAATCATGCAACCCTTGGTTCTATCCAGGCATGAGCTATCCCACCAGTCTCCCAGCAGATGGTCATATTTCTCACGGGTGTGTCCATGAAGCCCCATTTGGTCAAGAATCCTGTGAAAACGGGCAAACTCCTTCTCTTTTCGATATTCAGTCGCTGTATTGTCGTGAAGCCTTCGCAGTAGATGCGCAACAGAAGTAAGCCTATCGTAGAGGCCGTCTTCGCTTCCTATGTATTTATTCAGGGGGTTGCCTTTAACATATTCAGTAACCAAAGCGCAGTTGAACTTCTTGTTCTTGGCCAATGGGCGCGATATGTGTATGATCTCCTCAGCTTTTTTCAGCTTATCGAATTCCCTATTCATCGCACGCTTGGCATTATAATTTCTGTTGCCGCCTGTGGGTTCCGCATAAAACTTGGAAACGACGTCAAAGTCTTCACCCTTGAACTGATATCTGCAAACAGTATGAGAGGCAGGAATCTTGTAAACTCTGACCTTGCATCTATCGTTATCTAGCCTATCCTCGAATTTGTGGGCTAACCAATCTCTAAAGACGTTACCGGGTTCTAAAGTGCCAACAAAGCTTTGAGAAGACATAATACCCACTCCTGGAAAAAGTCGTTAATCGATCTCTTATTAGTATAGACATTATATACTCTATATTTAGTATATAGATCTTTCGCGAGCTAATCAAGGACTCGCTTGGAGATGACCTGCTTAAAGCTTAAAAAGAGAATCTTAAAATGCTTTAGATAAACGATTTTATAAAATGACCTAACCCAAGGATCCCCCGAAGATCGCTTGATTTCTAGGAGATGGATGAAGGCGAAGGGATTGATTATAGATTTGTAGGGCAAGCCGAGAGCTGTATCCCTTCGCCCACGAGGTAGGATCATATTAATGGGGCGGCGAAGAGCTCGCGCCTAATCTCTTCGCCGGTTGATATGTTGGTATCCCAGGGTGTCTGGGTAAAAACATGCACGAACAGGAAGAAATATAATTGTTTCCCAAATGCAATCAATAGCTATATGGGCCAACCATATTCTATAGAGTCTGGTCGCTGTTTTCTTAAAATACCATAGAATCGACGATCTCCCTTTTTTACCTATCTACTTACCTAGGAAAGGCTGATTTTAGAATGGATATTATAGCCATGAAGGGATTAGGCAGGAGGTGTATGGCTGATGTCAGATGGCTATCGAGCGATTATCCCTTCACTTAAAACAAGTACATTGTAAAAGGAAGTATTTAGAGAGAGCGCTTAGAAGAGGGCCGATGGGCGAAGGGATTAATTGATGATTTGCTGAATCAAGCTGAGGGCTCTCCCTTCGCCGTTTGCCGGTTTAATTGGCTGAAGGATTAACCGGACAAAATATTCGTCTCCAGGAAGAGATATAACCGTTTCCCAAATATAATCAATAGCCGCATGATCCGATTATATTCTATAGGTCCAAGGGGTTTCTCTAGCTATTTCATGAGGATGAAGAGAAGTGAACTAAGGCGGCGCACTAGATTAAGAATTCAAGAGATCAGATGATTTAAATTTACTTTGGCATCATTTCCATGGCCTTTTTGATTGCGCCTATAACGGAGAATATTGGCGAAAGTATTCTATGATGTTCCAATTTTGTATAGTAGAATATAGATTCTATTTTGGATAAGTATATAATCCGAGAAAATAAATAATGCGATGGCAAAAAGATCAATATTATTCACAAATATATATAGGAGGGAGTTGAAATGAATACATCAAGAGCAATTGCATCTGCCATACTTTTGGCATGCATAGGAATAGTAGCGATGGCATCGATAGAGCCAATCGCAGGAAACATGATGGATCAGAGTGTGGTGGGCCAGGGAATGGTGATATCCTGCCCATCCAATATGTACTGCAAGGCGACGATGTCCATGATGCCCACAATGGAGCAGCCGATGGAGGCATACTGCCCTGCAAACATGACCTGCATGATGTCTATGATGCCCATGAATAAATCCGAGAATGCATCCACGAATAAGACCGTAAATGCATCCATGAATGAGACCGTAAATGCACCCATGAATAAGACTGCAATAGCAATGATGCCCACAAACGAGACTGAACAGAATAAGACCATAATGCAATCTAAAAAAATGATACCTATGATGGTAATGATGTCCAAGATGTGATTAAGATGAAATGAGGGTGCCTCATCAATCCTTTTTCTTAAACGGATATTTCAGCTCCTTGATCAAAGACCGAGGTCAACAGGTGTGGACGTTGGTATTAAGAGTTTCATCACTCTACCGAGCGGTGAACATGTAGATAATCCAAGATTCTTTGTTCATGAAGGAAATGCTTTGGCGAAAGCACAGAGGATGCTGCCCCCCCAAGGCAGAAAAAGGAACGCCTGAAAAAAACAAAAGCTTGAAAGTAGTTCATCGGGTCTGGGATAGCGTATAATGCAAGCTAAATCAGGATAATCGGCATCGAATCATAACTAAATATCAAAAAATTAGATTTAATGGATTATTTTGTGAATTAAGCCCTGTCCCACAAGTTTTTTCTAATTTATCAATTGAATTTGATATGGGTGAAGGGATTAGGATTGGATACTTTGCCGTTTGGGAGATTATCCCTTCACCACAGATGGTGACTTATGCCGCGAAGCTCGTTGAGGTTCCTCCCAAAGCCGCCGGTTTTGATAGCTGGAGAACCGAACAAGCCCTATTACGTGAGATGAGATTTAACTGTTTGCCAAATAAAGTAAATAGACACTATATCTGCATTCCATGATTTTCTTAGGGCCATTGCAAGAGCCCATAAAGTAGTACTACACCAAAGAGAAATGAATAGGCAATGCGGTACTACTGGGGAGGGCAAGCAGGCTGAACCGTCGATCGCAAGATGGCTAGAAAAACTCATGAGCCTTCCTGATCGCCGCTAGAAGTTCCTTCCCCTTGTCTGTGGTCTTATATTTTCGTGTTTCTTCATTGATAACGGAAAGTATGCCCATTTGCTATTAGAGCTTCAAGGTGTGGGGATGGAGACAGGTTTGTATCAAGTTGCCTAAAAGCTCGCCTTCATCATGACGCAGAAGAAAAAATAGCCCCTATATTTCGATATCACCCCTTTTTATGAGCTATAGGGTTTGCCTATAGATTGCTTGCTGAATATATTTTTATATAGATCACTTGGCGAAGGCATTTATACGAAGGCTTAATATTTTAATTTTCCATTAATGTCAGGTCGAAGGATCGATAATGGGATCACAAATAGTTAATGACCGCCGTTATAATTCAGACATGATATCCGGCGGCATGAGAGTAAGTCTTATGAATTCAAAACATATTTTTATTAAATACGGGATGCTAGCATTGATTTTTATAACCATTCTAGCTCTTGTGGGGCTTTACAAAATCGATATACTTGCAGAAATTCTTGCTAATAAAGATACCCTTATATTTATTGAGCTTGTTTTTGTTATGTCTATAATTACGTTTCTAATGTATGCGCTCATGATATTAATAGAGAGTTTTAACAAAGAGTAATATTCGATAGTTAATTATATTTGACCAAATCATAGATCCTGCTCAAAGTCCGCGTGAAAGGATCCTGTGGGTGGGCCATAATCTTCTAAATTTCATTTTTATGTGTAATATTGCTTAGTAGAATCACAAGATCTTCCACTTTCACAGGCTTTGCGATGTAGCCATCCATACCGGCTTCCAGACACATATCCCGACCGCCATTCATGGCAAATGCTGTTAGAGCTATTACTTTCGGCCCGTTTTCAGGCCAGAGCTTGCGTATCTTCCTGGTGGCTGTGAGGCCATCCATTTCAGGCATCTGAATATCCATCAGAATTACGTCATAGGGCTGAAGTTCTAATGCTTGTATCACTTCAAGCCCATTGGCAGCAACATCCGCCTCATACCCAATCTTACTGAGCATTTTCAGGCCTACCTTCTGATTTACAGCATTATCCTCTGCCAGAAGAATACGCAAAGGATTCAATTGGCCCAACTTGGGATTTATTCTTTGCTCAATTTTGCGTTTATCTATGTGTGTGCCGCTGTCAAGCCTCAAGGCTTCGGCAATTTCTCTCATGCTCATAGCCTGGTCTTTGTGCTGTGGAAGGACCGCCAGCTCAGCATCAGGGTTCATAATTCATCTCGTTCAGCTCCCAGGATTGAGCCATATCGCTCTATAGATTTCCTGCATTACGATCTCAGTCTCCAATAAGGCTAATAGGATAGCCGCTAGCAATGGAATAATCATCCTTTGCTGGCCGGAGGATCTAGGCAAAATACCATACTTAGATAAGAATATAAATATTTGCTAAATATAGTAAATAGATATATTACCAGGTCATTCTCTACAGATTCTATGGATATTATAATTTTCCATATGAAATATGAAATTAGGTGGTTAGCTCGAAATCCCACGATTAATCTCTATTGCCATTTAACTTTTAGTTTTCAAGCTAGATGACTGAAAGCTTGAAAAAATGCAGACCGTAGAAGGATAATCGGATAAATTGAAAGGAGGGAGGCAAAAGTCTTTAGGTGTAGGAGGAGAAAATAGACTATCGACCTTTGCCATACAATATATACGACGATCGCCGAGATATATAGTTTTCGGTCCAGGCAAATAGATCAAATACAGCAAAGAAATAATCAGAGAATAAGCAATCGAGCCGCGGGCGGACCAACGCTGATCCACAGCGCCCCTAATTGAAGCCTATCACCGTAGTGTAGGCCGGTCCCACCCAGAGCCTCGACGTTCAGCTTTGGCCCAAGGCAGCACAGCACTGGTATCTCAGCTGGTATTTAGCACAGCGTCCGTTTTACGGGAACTCGACATCTTCCGATGCAGAGCCTGTACCTGCCTTTGCCTCAGCTAGTGCCGCATCCCGCACAACACGAGGTCTCCGGGATATAGCTGGATGAAGGCATGCTACGCCAGTTAAGGCGTGCACGTCTTTGACCATTAGGTCTTAGCTTCCCAGATATTTCACCGAATGCTTTCGCCTCATCAGCGGAGCACCTCTCAGGCTTTTGGCCATTCCTCGGCAGATCCACGAAGACCTCCCTATCGAATTCCGTGCCTTGAGAGCACTGCCGGTGAATTTGCCCTCGCCAAACAGCGCAGAACGCGGCAAACTATACGTTTATCAGTTATGGATACAAATAGTTTCTGGTTAAAGCATGGGATAAAACGATTTTTGCTTGTAGAGCTATAAGTAGGAAAATGAAAAAACGAAAAGCTGCGGCGTATTTAAAAATTTAGCCGCAATTTCAGGCTACTAGAAGGCTTGCTTAAACTTGCTGAAATTCGCGAAGTTGAGATTTACTCCAGCTTCTCGACACCTACCTTCTTGACCTTCGGCTTCCAGATCTTGTCTGGCATCCAGGCCGGAGCGTTGGCTGGCTTGTCCACCTGCACGCGCTCTCCCTGGAATATGTGTACTTTTGCGTTACCTGGCTCAAAGAGAGAGATATCAAGGCTCTGAAGATTGAAGTGCAATTTTGACCTTTTCAAAGGATATCGAGTCTTGTATGCCAGATATTCTAGAATTAGCGCTATACACCATAGAAGACTTAGAGTCATGTGAAACTGCAGACCTAATGCAGAATCACAACGTCACATGATGAAAAGGAGGGCAAATAGATCAAATAAGCCAAAGAAATTAATCAGGAGAACAGGTATTCGAGCCTCAAGCGGGCCAGCGCCGAATCCACAGCGCCCCTAATTGAAGCCTATCACCGTAGTGTAGGCCGGTCCCGCCCAGAGCTTCGATGTTCAGCCTTGGATCAAGGCAGCACAGCACTGGAATTTGACACAGTGTCCGTTTTAACGGAACCCAGCATCTTCTAAATGCTGAATCTGAGTCTGCCTTTGCCTCGGCTTGTGCCGCGTCATGCCCCGGTCGTGTATTAGCGCAAAGGCCTGTCGGCAGATTGCTACGCCAGTTATAGCATGCAACTTTCAAACCGCCGAGATTTCAGCCTCACAGGCTCGTAGCCGAATGCATTACCACGAAGGAATGCATCTCCTGGAACAAGGAAGCGATCATCCTAGGAGCAACCATATGCTGCCCCTGATGAGATAAGCACCGTCATCCTTGCCATACAGAGCATTATCGGATACGTTAAGCCCACGACACACCCGCCACCCTATGCATGGCGCGACAAATTAACTATATAATCGTTAAAGATACTTGTAGTTTGCGGTTGAGGGCCGAGTTTAGCGGAAGCTATTACTACGTCACTAGTCATAGGCAGAGGGCTTGGCCTAAGAGATATATTCTAGCAGGCCAAGAGTAAAGGGGGAATGAGTGGTTAAGAAAACAAAGAAGAAGAACGATGCTATTATGACTAGCATCCTCGTTACCAAGTTCCAAATGGGGCTAATTACAGTTGGGGACCTGGGGGAGATGGCAAAGGATATGTCAGGATCTGAGAGGGCATCGGCTGCAAAGAAGGTGTTGGCAGCGATAGGAGATTCTGCCTGACCTTCCCTGCCGGAATGCTCTCTTAAGTTATCGGATCATCCAGAAAGGCTTCAGAGCTACTCCAGCTTCTCGGTGCCTATCTTCTTGACCTTCGGCATCCAGATCTTGTCTGGCATCCAGACCGGGGCGTTGGCTGGCTTGTCCACCTGCACACGCTCTCCCTGGAATATGTGTACTTTCTGCGTGCCTCGCTCACGGAGCTTGATATCTGTAAAGCCCCTATTGGCCGCTTTCAGCGCTGCCTGCCTGGGCGATTTTCCGGTGAAGCCTGCATTCTCTTCGCCCTTCTGATCTCTGAGGGCGAAGTTCCTGGATTTCTTTCTTCTTTATCGGCTATGGTGATTCCTTCTATTTTGCAATAACAAAGAATGGAGTAAAGTCATACTCCCGCTCATGTAAAATGGCAGCCTCAAGATCGCTCTCGCTGTAGGTATCCTCTAACCCTAGAAAATCCAGCAGATAAGGATCCCTGAATACTAGATCAGGAGTCATGCGGTCCTCATCCAGCAGGGCCTCCAGCTCCTGCCTGGCCAGCTCCTCCGGCTTGCGGGATATGGCCGTCCTCTCATAAAGCATACCCTGGATCTTCTTTCTAAGAGTCCGCACACTCCAGCGCTCTACCCTGGACATCTCGGCGTAGAATTGGCGCTGCAGAGGATCCTTCAGGTGGATTATATCGATGAAATGAGACCAGGACAATTGTGCAGACAGTGTCTGCACTATTTCAGCATCCAGAAAAGTTTCAGCAAAACGGATCATGTTAAACAGGTTGCGGCGGCCAAACCCGTTTCCATATTCGGATTTTAGGGATTCGCTAAGGGCCTCAACTACCCTCTTCCCATAATCGGCACGATCCTGGAGTAAGATCTCTTCCCGAATGCGCTTCCCTATCCGCCAGTACAGCAGGACTAGCTCGGTGTTTACTGCCTGGGCCAGGCTATGGCGTGATTTTTCGACCAGAGAGCGAACATCAGCGAGTAGCCGCTCAGAATCGATATTGCCTACAGATGGCGGTCCTTCTCTCACTTCAAGATCTTTAGCCATGACATCACCGCCTGCCAAATCCTGGCGTCAATTCGAAGGCTTCTCTAGAGAGGTCCATCATAGCCTAAATAGACTGCTATTATTAAAATCGTTGTCTTGATGGTTATTATGACTGAAATGGGATTAGCTTATTCAAGAAGATAACCCAAAAGGAAAGCATCAAAGACAATTGATTTCGAAAAGGGGAGCTATATGCCTGGCCAGCGTTCAAGCCTCATCACTCCCACCATGCCCTCCTCAATGCCTCCTCCTCCTTATGGCTGGCTTTCTTAATAGCATGGGATTCACGACTGAGGCTATAAGGCTTGCCCACAGATTTACATTTTCATTCTAGTTTCGATATATTCTTTCAGTGCTGCAGCGTTATTATGCACTTCGTCTTTTGCTCCATAGAGCAATACAACATCGTCCTCACTAGCTTTGGCGATGATCTGATCTACCAGCTCTCTCTTCAGGTCGAGTTCTAGGAAGAACTTATTTCTGAATTCATCCCATTTACTGGGATCATGTCCAAACCATTTTCTCAATTCATTGCTAGGGGCAATATCCTTCAGCCAGAGATCAATATTTACTTCATCTTTTCTAAGGCCCCTTGGCCAGAGCCGATCCACTAATATTCTGAAGCCGCTGCCTGTGTGGGCATTATAAATCCTCTCTGTCTTTATCATATGCGATCTATATCTATTGATTTCAAATTACAAAATGATAGTGCTTCTCTCAACTTTTTACCTTATACTTTTCTTGCCTTAATCCCATGTTTTTCGTCGTTCTTGGTGTCTTTGTGGCTTGCTATGAAAAACATCCAATAAAGGATATTGGGCGATCAATTTAATTTCACCCCTCTGGAGATTCTCTCATCACTTTATATCCTGCCTCGCCAACAATCTTGATCATCTCCTCCAAGCTTGGGTAATTTGATACATCGGAGTACTTGACTTTGACCAGTTTAGGTTTCTCCAAGCTTTCATCCTTATATATCTCCTGATTGACTAGGAGATGATACAAGATGCATAACATCTTTCTGGCCAGAGCTACAATAGCGACCTTTTTACCTTTTTTAGCTAAAACTCTCAAATAAAACCTCTTCAGCCGAGTCCTGGGTTTGGTATTTGACAACGCATGTGCGCACTCGACCATCATCCTTCTGAGATATTTGGAACCCTTTTTAGTGATAGGACCTGTGTATTTCTTTCCTGCCGATTCATGAACTGATGGATCGAGTCCTGAGAATGCGGCAAGCTATTCTCCTCTCTTGAAGTTTCTATAATCTCCGATCTCAGATAGAATTGCAACTGCAGATACAAAGCTGATTCCAGGCATAGACATTGCAATCTCTAGATCTGTTTTCCTTCTTTGGATCAGCCTGCGACATTCGATATCTATTTGCTCGATCTTCTTATCAACATCGTCTATTAGGTCGAGATGAGACTGCAAGAGGAACATACTGATCGGTGTAAGGCCAGCTTGAATGGCTTCCTTAATCTCCTCTTTGCTCTTCTTAATCCTCTTTGATGGAAGCTTCTGGACTATGTCATCGATACTAATTCCGTTGATAAGTCCTTCAAGGATTTGTCTACCTGTTTTGCCGAAAACATCAGAGAGCACTGAGGAAAGCTTGACAGTGCATGCCTCTAATTCCTGAATGATCCTGCTCTTCAGCTTACCCCTAAAATCCATATAGCCCTTTCTGGCTCTGGTCAATGCTCTCAGCTCTCGGTCTTTTTCGGGAAGAATCCTGGATGTCCACGAGTCTGAAACGCGTTAGCCAGAATGAACTCAAATTCATCTTCAAGAACCTGATAGACCAAATGCCAGTAGTTCCCTGTGGATTCTACTGCAACCTTCTTGCATCCATTTGCCTTTAACCATTCCTCGAAATTGAGGATGCCTTCTACTGTCATATCAAACTTGCTTATGACCTTTGAACCATCTCTGCTGAGAATACAGGCCACGAGAAAGTCCTTGTGGATATCTGCACCACAAGCCTTATCCTGTTGTTCCATCGTTTATTCCCTGCCTGATATGGGCAGATGCAAGTTCCCTGTAATGTGGGTACACATTGCTATTCGCGTTCAAAGACGCATTCGGGCGCTCGCTAATTTGGGCTAGTTTTGTGGCTGGCTTATAAAGCCGCAAAGGCACAACTGCCTTCACTGCCCATATCAGCCTTGCCTATAACTCTCCGGGTTTTTCATCCTTCGGGCGCGATTCCAAAAGCTATATCTCAAAAAAAAATCATAGTGTTTGTGTTTGGCTGTCACTGAACGCTCACCACAAAGACACGAAGGCACAAAGAACGCTTAAAGGAACTTGGGATTAGATACGAAAGGTATAAGGTAAAAGCTGAGAAAAGCACAATAAAAGTAGTATTCGCTATTAGCTAGGTGAAATTTATGGATGAAGACTTCAAGAAAGCCGTCGAGTTTCACGGCCACACCTGCCCAGGGCTTGCAATTGGCTACAGGGTTGCAAAGTACATCAAGGGTAACTATCCAAGATCAAAGGACGAAGAGCTTGTCTGCATAGCAGAGAACAAATCCTGCAGCCTCGACGCAGTGCAGGCCCTCTTGGGCTGTACCTTCGGCAAGGGCAACCTTATCTTCGTAGACAATGGAAAGCAGGTCTTCACATTCTATTCTCGCGACAAGGGTAAAGCCCTAAGAGTATACTTCACGAGCGATATCTTCAAGCGCCTGGACGAGCTGAGACAGAAAGCAGCAAATGGCCAGCTTAATCCTGAGGAGAAAAAAGAGTTCGAGGGCATGAGGGAGCAGATAATCCAGAAGGTATTGAGTGCGCCGGATAAGGAGATTCTATCAGTAAAAGAGGTGGATATTCCAGCGCCTGAGAAGGCGCGCATTTATCCCTCGCTGCAATGCCAGGAGTGCGGCGAGAGCTTCATGGAGATAAAGGGAAGAGCCGCCAACGGCAAAGTTGTTTGCAAGGATTGCTTTGAGAGGCTGGTTTGTTGACTTGTAATCATTCGGCCATTATTTCTGATATCCCAGCCCGAGATATCGCATTTCACTGTCGAACTCTAATCATCCCGAGGTAGCATGAAAGAAGAGAACAAAAAGCGGATCAAAGATCTTCTGGATGCCATATTCATCGCTGCCGTCATCGGCCAGTCGAAGGTGCTCGCATCTTCGCTCAGGGTCTTCCAGGGATTAGACGAAAAGGGTGAAGAAAAATCAATGGATTGAAAATGCCGATAGAACCTGCAATACTTCTAGCTGCCTTCGGTTCACTTCAGCCCTCAGCCCTCGCCACCTACGAGAGCATCAAAATATTTTATGGTCGAGAGTTTCCTAATTCCGAGATAAGGATTGCCTTCACATCTGATTTCATACGACGCAGGCTGAGAGATGAGAGCATTTCCATTCAGAGCCCACTGATGGCCTTGGCCAACCTGCAGGACCAGGATTTTCGCGATATAGTCGTTCAGCCTCTTCAGATTGTTCCGGGCATTGAGTTCCATGAGATCGCATCTTTGGTTCGATGTCTGGAAGTCATTCGTGGAAAGCTCAGTTTTCATAGTCTTACCCTAGGGAGGCCCTTGCTCTCAAGTTTTGAGGACTGCAAGAAGACTTCAGATGCGTTGAGACCGATTATTGAAGATATAAATGCGCTAAACGAGCCAAAAGATCGCAGTGGGACTGCAACAGTCCTTGTTGGTCACGGGACTGGCCATCCTTCAGATAGCCTTTATTCTCAGATGGCTTTGATTTTGGCGAGTAGCTACAAAAACGTCATTTTTGGAACTCTGAAGGGCTATCCAGGGCTTAATGATGTGCTTTCTCGGCTGAAGGAGAATAAGATAGAAAAGGTTGTTTTAATACCTTTTCTATTAGTTGCAGGAGGCCATGCGCGGGAGGATATTGCAGGGAGTGGGCAAAGCTCTTGGAGAACAATCCTTGAACGTGAGGGCCTCGATGTCAAGGTTTGCGTCAGAGGTTTAGGCGATGAAGAACGGATAGTCAAGCTTTTCCTTGAACATACATCAGATGCGATGAAGAAGGGTTTTATTCCAGAGCAGCCGTAATAGGACAGGCATGGATTAATGGTATAACTTAAGGGTAGATGTAAAGGTATAATGTAAGGATACAAAGACATGAAACAAGATAGCTCGAACCCTATTAGCTATTGGGAAAGGCGAAAGTCCTTCTGGTCCTCACCAAAGGGAGTTGTCATATATATATTAATAGTGTTAATATTGCTGATAGGAGGCCTGATAGCTCTCAATATTTACTCATCGCCTTTTCCTGTAATCGAATCCTTTAAAGCCAGCCCGGTGGTAATTAGCTCAGGAGGCATCTCCAATTTGAGCTGGGAGGTTATAGGTGCTGAGAGCGTGAAGATAAGTCCTAGAATAGGCGCCGTTGAGCTTAAAGAGTCCAGGCAAATCTCACCTTCCACGACCACTGTTTACACTCTCATCGCTATCAACGGCACAAGGAATAGAACTGCTGAGGCCATGGTTAGGGTAGAATGACAATGCCAGTTAATTTAGTCTCAATATTGCAATTATCTACAGAGAGGTAGGATGGCTCCAAGAATATTGATACTGATGCTGCTAGCATTATCTTTAATCTTGCTGGAGTTGCCATCGGCTGTCAAGGCTGCCCCTGATGAAGCATACGGCACTGTCATTAATGTAGTCGACGGCAATACATTTGATATAGCAATAGAGAAGCCCGATCCTAGGATAATATCCAACGTAGAACGAATAAGACTGGCCGATGTTATCTCGCCTGAGATAAGCACACAAGAGGGCCTCCTTGCAAGGGACTTTGCGTCTGCAGTGCTATTAAATAAAAGGGTTTATCTTGATATAGATGATCTTTCCGCTAGGGACTCTTATGGCAGGCTTGTCTGCGTTGTGTATCTTACGGGGTTATATGGCCAGCCGATTTTAACTCCATGTTTTAATCGCATGCTCGTTGACTCCGGTTATGCTAAACTCGAAAACTCCACAAACAGTGAGTTTGATCCTTCAAAATGGTGGCCGGATAATTCGGCGGGGAATATACTTTTGCCTGAACCAAGCGAAGCTATCGGTCAATTGAAGAGATTTGAAGATATACTGAACCAATCCCCAGATAATGCCAATGATATCGGAAAACTGGTGAACCAGGCCGGAGATTGGCTGCGTAATCGAATTTAAGCCTAGAGATTTTTAGTCGAACAAATCTTGATCATGAACAACAAATCTGCGATCCTTTTGGGATATATCGATAATCTAGCTTTAGATCAATATGCATCGAGCAACGACGGGAGAGAAAAAATTATATAATATAAACGCATGTAAAGCAAACAAAACGTAGATGGGGCGAGAGCACCTGTGGAGGACCTTTATCAATTCTGCCGAATAGGGTCTCCCGACCGTAAGATGCACATAGAGCGGATTATTTCAATAATTCCACTGCATTACTGTTGGGGCTGCATAGCTCTTGGTGGATTGACCTTCTTAGCTTCTCTGTTTATTTTACTATTTTTTGATAGATACTTGGCACATATCGAGTTGTTCTTTGTGTTGTCAGTTTTATTATCTTGGGAGAATATGATAATAATTTGGGCACATAATAAAATTAAAAATTTTAAAAATACCTTAATCAACATTATTGAGCTACCAGAGGAGGAAATTGTTAAACGTTATGATGACCAAGAGGCAGTTATATTTAACGATAAAAGAATGATTGCTGCAGGATTTATTGTAATTGCTATAATCCATATTATAGGTATAGATCAGCATGGTCTGCCCTTCCATTCGTTCCAGGCAAATCTCTTTTTTAACAGCGTTTATTACCTAGATTCGTACATCGTAGGAGTCGGTTTATATGTTATGATTATGGCAGCCTTGGCAGTGCATAGTATAGGATACTTTCCATTACACGTCAATATATTGCTCTCTCAAAATATTCAAGCCATTGGTGTTTTGTACTCAAAATTTACAATTCTTGTAGCAAGCGTTTATGTTATATGGGGGATTTTCCATATTCTGACCCCACCAGGATTCTCTTCTTCGCAGTTGGTATTATGGTTTGCAAGCTTTGCAATTCTATTAATTGCGTACTTCATACTCCCACAGTATAGTATCCATAATATGATGATGAATACGAAAAGAGATAAACTGGAAACGTTTTCATCAACTCTTAGAAGGGTTGCTGAGGAAACCTTCAGGGATCCGACGGATGATCATGTCCTGCACCTCAAGGATATGCTAAGAATCCAGCAACAACTTGATGAAATGAACGAGTGGCCATTTAGCTTCTATGAGATCTTGCATATCGCCACAATCATTGTAATACCTTTGGTTGTATTAACATTAGAGATAGCATATAATATATTAAAATGATTGTAGTGTTATAAATGACGCAGCATAAAAATCATATTGATAGAATTGTTGCATTAATCCCCCTACAATATTACTGTGGCGCATTGGTAATCAGCGGAGTATATTTTTCTATTTCGTCTACTGTTTTAGTACTTTTTGGAAATGAGTTGACGTATTTAACTCCTGTTGTTTTGCTTTCCATAATATTGGCGCTAGAGATTACAGTTATAATCTGGTGCGAGAAAAAGATGGAACTTTTAGAGGGATCTCTTTTGAATTTTTTTGAACTGCCAAGAGATGATGCGAAGAAGTGGTATGAACGCCAAGAATCACTTATATTTAATGATAAAATGATGATTGCATCAGGGATTTTTTTAAACGCTTTGGCTCATTGGTCAGGTCTTGATTACTTTGGTTACTCCTTTAACTCAGTTTATTCTGAATTCTTCTTTAGGATCTGTTACGATTTCGTACAGTATTTCGTGGGGGCAGGTCTGTATATGCTAATTGCGACGGCATGGATGACGTATAGAATAAGCCGTCTACCCCTTAATATAAACGTTATACTTTCTAAAAATATCCAATTCAAGGGAACGCTTTACTCCAAGTTTACTATTTGTGCAGTTGCCGTCTATATTGCATGGGGAGTTTTCTACATGTCAACTCCACTCGGGTTACATTCCATGAATAGAATTATCTGGTTTTCTAGTTTTGCCCTGTTATTGGCTGCATACTTTATTCTACCTCAATATAGTGTACGTCAAATTTTGACTAAAACGAGAGAAGAGAGATTAGAGATTTTTACATCAAGACTAAGAGCAAAAGCAGAGGAGACTCTGAGGAATCCGACTAAGGAGAATGCAGAATGTCTGAAAAACTTACTGGATGTTCAAGGTCAATTAGATGAAATGAGCGAATGGCCTTTTGGTTCTTATGAAGTTGCGCATATTGCCCTAATCATAATAGTACCCTTGATCGTGGTAATGTTAGAGATAATGTTTCGTAATATGAAATAGGGTCTAAATAATTATCCTGTAATATGGTAAGCCCAAGCCGATAGAACCTACAAATAATTAAAATTATTTACAATATAGACCAAATATAAGCGTTACTTTACCGCGTTTGTATGATGCTAAATAAAAAAATTGCAATCCTTTCATTTATTCAATCTTTGTATCCGCGTATACATGAAGAGCTAATACTTTACGCTGATATACCTCGGCATATCGTGGATCTATATTCTTACTAAATGAAATGTGAATCTTATTATCCATACCTCGATCCTTACAGATGCAGTTCAAACGATCTATGCCATACCAAGCTGGCAGATAATGAGAATCTACACGTGTGGCCTCAATATAGGCGCAAAATGCCTTTTCTAAATCGTCAAATATGGGAACATCGCCTTTTCCGGTCAAAGCCTTTGCCGCGAGGACATCGCCTTTTCCAGTTAAAGCCTTTGCTTTTATGTAGGGCGAAGATGGCGGAGCATACTTAATGGCCTTGTCATAATCCTTGAGAGCATCGTCATATAAATCCATTTTATAGAGAATATCACCTCTAGACGACAATGCATCGGCATCTTTGCTATTGATATGTATAAACTTATCCAGTTTATCGATAGATTCCATATATGCCTTATAGCCATTGTAACTCTTATTTTCTGGATCTAGAGCGTCTAGGGCATCCCCTTTACCCTCCAAGGCATGGACAATAAGCTTGTAAAGAGCGCCTTTTTCGCCTTTCCATGCGTGGACATTGAGCTTATCAAGAGCACCATCTTTCTCGTTCGAGGCATGTGCTTTAAGAAGTATCGATGGCTCAGGACATCGGTCAATGGCCTTATTATATGCATCAAGAGCCTCCTTATAGTTCTTTTCTACTATTTCTTTGATCTTTGCTGTTTCTTGGGTCTCCTTAGTATCAGATAGATCATCAAGGCACTTGCCTTGGTCAATGAGAATGTCGCCTTTATCGCTCCAGGCAAATGCAGCTATACCAGCGATTTCAGGATGAGATCTATTAATATACGCTGATAGCTTATCGAAAGCTTCCAGTGCCTCTTTATATTTTCGTATTTTTTTATTAATGGACTCTTCATATGCCGCCTTTTTGGCCAGAGCATAGCCTTTGCCCCACCAGGCACAAGCTAGCCAATCTTTATCAATAGTATATCTGCTAGGTTTAATCTTAATAATTTTATCAAAAAACTTCATGGCTTCATCATATCTGTTAATGCCATGTTCCTCAATATCACCCTGGTCAAGGTTTGTAAAGCCTATGAACGTCCATAGCTTTGCTTCGTTTTGGATTTTGCTGGCTTGATCCAGATCCGTTTTTTTTGCGCATATGATATCTCTGATTGCTTTATTATACGTCTTGATTGAGTCGTCGAATTTTCCCTGTAGCTGTAAGGCAAGGGCTTTATCTATAGAGATATTGATATCCGACGGATTAAGGCGGATGGCTTTATCATATGCCTCCATGGCTTCTTTACGCTGCTCGGCTGCTTTCTTTTTAGTTTGAACGTCCTCTTCTTTGTTCTTTGCCTTCTTATTTTCGTTACGCATGGAAAGATTTAGGAGCATTCCAGCCTCATGATACAAGGCATCTGCATAATGTGGATCTCTACTTAATGCCGCCGCATAAGCCTCCGAAGACTTTTTAAACCAGCCCAAGCCTGCAAAGGCATCGCCCTTGCCATTCCATGCTTCCGCCAGATCGGAATCCAAATCTATGGCTTTATCAAAAGACTCTTTTGCTTCTTTATATTTCTTCTTCGATGCATATTCATTGCCTCTACGAATATGCACTTGAGGATCTTTTTCATTAAACTCCTTGTCGGAATCCACGAATGATTGGCTGAGGTCCAAGCTTACTCCGAAAATATCTCCGATGATCATGGCTATCCCACAGACAGCCCATGTATTCAGAACCCAAGTGAAGCTTATGAAAAGCGGAAGTGTTGTTAAATGTATTCCTACGTTTCGGGTGATTAGGGTTGAGTTCAGGAGAATAAGATTTGTTTTTAGGTCTGTGAGGTTTGCGTTTAAGGCAATTAGCGTTGTGTTTAGAGCGGTGAAGTTTTTTTGTAAGTATTGTAGGGCAGGTATGGGGTCAGGATAAAACCAGAACCCAGGCATAGCTCCAAGCTTTTCAACCAATCCGCCCAACGCAACTGCAACTATGACAAGGGCGAGGTTCCATTCTAGCGTTTGTTTTGCATTGAAGTATAATCCCAGAGCCGCAAAGGCAATATATATATAAATTATGGGCCAAGTTATCGGCCAATAACTGTCATCTAGATACCGCTCAGAATATAAAAATAACGGCAGTGTAATGATTACTATGAGGAAAGGCAGAAGCTTAAACTCGCTCCCCTTCAAATTAACATATTTAAACATTCGGCTTAAGAAGTAGGAAAATCCTATTATTGAAATTATAAAGATTGGTATTATAAATAGAGGAAATATGGGAGTATGTATACCCTGAATGGTTATCCCTTGACCATAATTATTGTTGAGGGGGTGTTGGACCTCAAGCGGATAAATCCACCAATTAGCCCAAGGCCCGAAGCTTTCGGCTAGATATGCTATAAAGATTGAGGATAGAGTGATTGCTATAAGATGATTTGTCTTCATTCTTCTGGCAAACCATGCCCCAAAAATAATCGCAGCAACAAGGCCCAGGAGAATCCATTGGGATAAATTCCAATTCTGAGATGCCAGCCCAAGATAGCCGAGCTTTGTATTCCATCCGGCTGGAGCAATAAAAAATACCAATGAGAGAAGTGCAAGAATACCGAAAATAGCTAAATTAATATCCTTCCGTTGCTTATTTTCCATTGTGTTGTCTTCTTTCTCTTCCCAGAACCTAGCGGAATATAAAATATTAAGGATTGCATTCTGAATATGTTTTATGTAAGGCAATCTTGTGGCATCGAAAAGTATGAAATCAGCGCCGATGTCAGTTAAAGTATCAAAATATGGGATCTCTAGAAAGTTATTTAATAAATTCTCGTTTTCTTCGATGGACTCTTGATCAGCACGCTCCCAGTTTCCATCCTTTGGAATCTTCTGCAGCTTCTGCGCTGTTAATAGATCCTCAACAGATTCATACAGATATTTAGGGATGCTTCCTAGGAGTCTTCTCTCATTTTCTGGTTTTGATTCTTCATTCTCTTTCGTAATTTTTAAAATTTTAATATCTTTGAAGGGATCTTTGAATCCTATTAGCTTTGATGCTATGACATCTGCTACTACAACGTTGTTTGAGGCTACAATAGTATTATAGTTAACACTTTTTGCCGCAAGCGGACCAATCCCCTCTCCACCAATGCTTCCATCAACTATCGTTAATGTCGGCGGGAAAGCGCTGTTTACGTAATATATAACCTCTTCCAATCCATCTTTATGGAATCGAGCCTTGTCTATTTCAGGATAGGTGCCGTACATATTCTTCATGCCAAGAGTTACGCTCGTAAAAAGATGGGTTTTCATAACGGGTATATTGATGATGACATCTGCATCGAGCATCTCTTTCGATACGGGCTCTTTATTGGGATATTCATTGTGTTCAAATACGCTTCCCTCGCCGAAGTCAAAATACACAAGCTCTGTTTCTGATAAATTGGTAAGCTTGACATTTTTTTGTTGTTGTGCCCATTCAATCCAACCCTCCGCCTTTGCCACCGGCCAGAACGGTGTCCAGACCATGTCTGCATCACAGACCGTGATGGAATCAGCGCCTGCATCGCGAACCATCTTGACGACATAGCCCACAACGTCCTTGCTTGTAAATGTCGCCTGATTGTCGGGATCGCCTCCGCAGATATTGGCTTTTATTATAACCTTATCGTTTGGGTGAACAAAACTCTTCATGCCCCCCAACTTCTCAACGGCTTCCGTCACGGCCCCCTCTAGATCATCAATATTATTATGACTATCAGGATATCGAGCAATTGAGTATCGCATAGCTTTGACGATCTTTCTCCTGCTTCTTACATCTCCATAAGATTTTGATTTGTTTGATATTTTTCTTCGGCCCTTCGAATATAATAAGGCTGAAGCATAGCCTGAGTAAAAAAATACGGGATAGAGAATGAAGAGGAAGATAACAACAAGCGATGGGATCTCATTTTTGTTAAACCAGGCGGGCGTATACTGATTAAGTGGCCAACTAAACATGAAATTTGAACCACTCACGTAGTGCGAATTGGTGTTGATTGTATAACCGGTCGTATCATTGAGGGTCGTATTTGGGATTACGGGGAGTACCTGCGGAACGCGGAATACATCGGCATAAAGTAGCGTCCCTCCTACAAGAAAGCAAAGGATAATGAGCAAACCTACGGTGATCTTTGCGAGCCTCTCCATTTCAAACTTTTTGCCCACGTAATAAAGCGCAGTCCCAAGAATAAATAAAGCAGGCAGATCGAAGAAGAAACTCATGCACCCTCCATTAAGAGGCTAAAAGATTTACGGATATTTAAAACTAATGATTATACAGGTAATATAATCATTAAATCTCAAAAGCTGCTGCCGCAGAGATCAAGCAATAATTATCGCCCGATATAATTAGCATGATCTATCAAACAGTCGTCTCTAGATCCAATAAAAAGCTTAAATATATAAAATCAAATTGAAAATCTATTAGTCATAAAAATTAGCATAAAACTTAAAAGAGCAAATCTCTCCATCGCATTAGCTGAACATCCCAAAGTAATACTTAATAGCATCTCCGCTTGATAGCATAGCCGCTATCTTTAGTTTCGCTATTGGTGTTTTGCCTTCAATACGTATCAGACCGGCATCTTTGGCCTTATTGAAGGCTGCCGCAGAGTCCTTTGCAGTTAGCACATCATTTATTGCATTTTCACTGGCATACTCATCTATTGTTGGGTTATCGATACCACCCAGATTGTACTTGACAATCTTTGCGTTCTCTGTCACCAGACCCCATGCGATAACACTGCCATTGCTCAAAAGTATTGTCATATTGATCCTTTCATTGCCCATCATGGCCTTGAGCAAATCAGGGGCCTTATCGATATTATTGTTGTATCTATCCACGCTGCCCCGCAAATCTGTGAAATCAACAGCGGCATCTGCGATAGGTAAAACTAGAATAATAAGCATAATAATCAGAAGTAAAAGGCGTTCCTTTTTTACCATATTTATCAGCTCCGGCGAAATTATAGTTGATGCACACTGGTATTTATACTTATTATTAGTAGATGAATCTTTGGGAGTAGTGTAGCGCGTCTAAGATGATTTTAGAATCTCTACCTAGAACAAATTTGGTGATCTAAGGATTGTAATCAGAGATCGGCATTATACGTCGCAATTGCTTTTGGATCTTAGACACAGTCCGTCCATATTAAGTTTGATTATTTCTCGGTAGACGATAGATATTACTTATCCACATCATTGATGATTTCCTTTAGTTCGTCTTTCATATTTCCAACTAGTGCTCTTTGCTTAGTGTAGATGATTAAATAAGCTATAAAAGAGCCTAACCACAACAAAAAAAGTGCAGCAATCCACTGAGTCACTTGCTCTGAGTTCGGTTTAAAAAACAAATAGCCGAAAATTAAAGTCGAAAGCCAAAATCCCAATAATCCTCCTATAAAACCAGGTATAATCGGATCTGTTGGGTCGATTCGATTTACTTCGATTTTTAAGGATTCCCATTTATGCACTGGAATTTGTATAAACTTTTCATCTCTGGGAACTTGCACTTCATATTTATTTGACTGTTTTAGCTCCATTATTTCCCTCCCGCAAAACTGTGATTCCCATTGAACAAGCACTGAATAAAATTAGGTTACCACAATTGACACAAACAATAGGGACAAAAGGCAATTTAGTACGTTCAAAATGAGTGGAGTCTGGATTAAATTCTGTTAATGCATATAATTTATCCGAAAAGGCCCATTCTTCTTTGCCACAGATAGCGCACGCTTTCAAGTTGTGCTCTACCAGATGCCGCTTCATTTTTTCTATCTGGTCATAACAAAGCTTCATACCAGCTCCCAGAGGTTGCGCTTAATTAGCTTTTTGAATTAGCTCTCGAAGTATTAATGCTTTTCTAATTAGTTAATAAACGATTATTGCAATATTACACTCGCCCCTCTGAATGGAAAAGCCCCTTTCAAATAAAAGATCCAAAAATATGAGAAAGCATAAAGATCATTTTTCGGATCCTCATGCATATATCTCCGCGACGCGCTCTATCTCCCGAGACGCCCTCTTGCGAAGCTCTCCTCCAAGCTTTGCATAGTACTTCATAGTGTCCGGAGTGACAGATGGCCCTATCTCCTCTATGGCAGCAAGGAAATGCTTTTGGCTGACGATCTGCGATTGCATATTCTCCCTAAGGGCCATTCTCCCAGCCTTGCGCACCACAGCAGCTATATCAGCGCCTGTATATTGTTCGGTCAGGCCGACAAGCTCGTCTATGTTTACGTCCTTGTCAAGCGGCATTTTCTTTAGATGAACATCAAAAATGCTGCGGCGAGATTCGGCATCAGGCACTGGAACCATGATCAGCTCGTCAAACCTTCCTGGGCGAAGCAGTGCAGGATCGATTATATCCGGCCTGTTCGTCGCCCCTATTACTACTACGCCTCTTAGCTCCTCCAGGCCATCCATCTCGCTAAGGAGTTGGTTCACAACCCTCTCAGTCACATGAGGCTCGCCCAGCGCCCCGCCTCTGATCGGAACAAGCGCATCAAGCTCATCGAGGAATATTATCGTTGGAGCAACCTGCTTGGCACGACGGAAGATCTCTTCGACACGCTTTTCACTCTCTCCATACCATTTGGATAGCAAAGCGCTTCCTTTGACAGTAATAAAATTCGCCTCGCTCTCATTTGCTACGGCCTTTGCAAGCATCGTTTTACCAGTTCCTGGAGGACCATAAAGCAATATGCCCTTTGGAGCATCTATGCCGAGGCGCCGGAAACTTTCCGCATGATGGAGGGGCCATTCTACAGCCTCTACTAAAAGGTCCTTGACATTTTCCAGACCACCTATATCCTCCCATTTCACATTCGGAATTTCAACCAAGACCTCTCTTAAGGCAGATGGCTGTACCTCCCTCATGGCAGCCTCAAAATCTTCTCTTTGGACAATCAGCCTGTCTAGAATCTCTTTAGGTATCGTAGGCTCGTCCAAATCGATCTCAGGCAGGATGCGTCGAAGAGCATTCATAGCGGCTTCTCTAGTGACCGCGGCAATATCGGCGCCGACGAAGCCATAAGTCCTTTCGGCCAGTTCATCCAGGTTCACGTTTTCATTTAAGGGCATTCCCCTGGTATGGATCTGGAAGATCTCTCTTCTTCCATCTATATCTGGCACACCCAGCTCAATCTCACGATCAAAACGGCCGGGCCTCCTGAGGGCCATATCCAAAGCTTCCGGTCTGTTTGTGGAGCCTATTACGATCACATTTTTGCGCTCCTTCAGGCCATCCATCAATGAGAGAAGCTGGGCAACGACACGACGCTCCACCTCTCCTGTAACTTCCCCTCTCTTGGGTGCTATCGAGTCGAGTTCGTCAAGGAATATTATTGCAGGTGTGTTCTTCTCAGCCTCCTCGAAGATATCTCTTAGCGCCTTCTCGCTCTCTCCATAATACTTGGACATGATCTCAGGGCCATTAATGCTTATAAAATAAGCATCGCTCTCATTTGCTACAGCCTTAGCTAGCATCGTTTTGCCTGTGCCCGGAGGGCCATGCAGTAGAACACCTTTTGGTGGATCAATTCCAAGGCGGTCGAATAGCTCAGGGTGCTTCAGAGGAAGCTCGATTATCTCACGAACTTTAATTATCGCGGGCTTGATGCCGCCGATATCCTCGTAGACAACGGATGGCACTGGTCTGTCTGCAGCCTCAATGGCCTGAGGCAGAAGCTCCATCTCTGTGCTTTCCGTAATCTTGACTATTCCACCAGGGCTGGTAGAGATAACTCGCAGCTTGATCTCACCAAGTCCGAATGCTTGAGCACCTAAAAAGCCTCTGAAGATCTCTTCGAACATAGTCTCTCGCCCTAGTGAATCCGTAGGCGGTTTTCTGACACTTGTTGTGGAGATTATATCTCCCTTTGTAACCGGCCTTCCATGGAAGACTTTCGTAAGAACATCGCCGGGAGCAAAGATCTGCATGCCGGGGGTCACAGGGGCTAATGTTACGTGCTTCGCCTCGCTCCAAACAGCCTTCTTGATATCAACGTACTGGCCTATGCTTGCGCCAGCGTTCGATCTGATGAGGCCGTCCATGCGAGCTATGTCCGATCCTTGATCTGCTGAGTAAGCGTTAACTGCTAGAGCTGCTGTTGCTCTGGTGCCTGTGACCTCAACCACATCAAGAGTATGTGCATTAAGCTTTTCCAGGAAATGCTCGCTGACTCTGATAATGCCTTTCCCCACATCTCCTTGATTTGATTCGGCTACCTTGAGTCTGATGAGTTCTCCGTTGCTCATATTTTCCACACCTGATACCAATAAAGATATACGGCTTTATTTTTTAAGTAGTTTGCCGTATCCAATTATCATCAACCTTGGCTTGAAGAACAAAGATAAGTATAAGGAAAGTAAAAGGTATAGTAATATTTGCAGACAGTTTTGAAGCAGAGCAGATTGGGGGCACGATTATAGGCAACCAGATAAAAGGCAAGACGGTTCTTATTACAGGTTCTACAGACGGCATAGGAATGCATACTGCCCTTGGGCTGGCAAACATGGGCGCAAATGTCCTCATCCACGGTAGGAATCTAGAGAAAGGCAAAGCGATATTGAAGGAGATCTCCAAGGTTAGCGGCAACAGCGACATCGAGCTTTTCATTGCAGACCTATCATCGCAGAGGGAAGTGCGAAATCTGGCTATGGAGGTCCAAAAAAAACACAATCGCTTAGATGCGCTGATAAATAATGCAGGTACCTTCGAAAAGGAGCGCAAATTTACCGAGGACAGCATTGAGATTACATTTGCGGTCAACTGCCTTGCGCCGTTCCTCCTCACGAACCTGATGCTTGATCTGCTTAAGAAAAGCGCTCCATCAAGGATTATAAATGTGGCATCAATCGCTCACAGATCTGCAGCCATCGATTGGAACAATCTTCAGGGTGAGAGGTATTATGACGGCTTTAATGCCTATGCCGTATCGAAATTATGTATAGTTCTATTCACCTATGCGTTATCCCGACGTCTAGAGGGCTCAAGAGTTACCGCCAACTGTCTCCATCCTGGCGTCATAAAAACAAAACTGCTGCGTGAAGGCTTTGGGGACTATCCGGGAGAGACTCCAGAGAAGGGGGCCAGAACTGCCATCTATCTTGCAAGCTCTCCGGAAATGGAAGGCGTGAGCGGCAAGTATTTTGAGAACCAGAGGATTGCTCACTCCTCTACAATCAGCTATGACACGGCGCTTCAGGAAAGGCTCTGGAAAATCGGTGAGAAACTCATGGGGTTGGCATGAGAATTTTTTTTAAAAGTAATACCCCGCAGCTTGCAGGTGGGGCATGCGAGGTGCCGCCGCATTAAGTTGCAGTAAGCTAACAGATCCTCCCCAAATAGAACTAAACAGTACTTTGCAAAATCGATTTTCGAAGAGGGGTAATATAATTATTAAAACGAATCTTGAATCTCGGTATATAAGCCTAATAACTGGACCAGCATCCTCTATTACTTCAATGCCACTTTGTTAAATACAAACTCAAGGAGCCAAGTAAAAAATGCAATAGCAATGAAGACAATCATGCCAATTATGATCGCTGCAGTTCTCTTTGGGTGCAATGAGATCTGGTGAGCAAGCGATTTTATCATGAATTCTTTGGATAATAGCGAAGTCTCGCCCATTTCTCGCATATATTCATCTCTCTTGGCCGGATCTATCATATTAGCAAGTTTCTGTCCGAGAGCTATCGCATTTGCATATGCATCTATTGCAGTGCGCCCCATATCTGATTTTGCCCTTCTTTCATCTCGTGCTTCGGCAAATAGCCTTTTGAATTGCTCATACTCTTCTAAGAACAATCCGTATTTCATGTTAATACATCGCTTTGCCATCTGAGGATCCGCGCAGATGCCATCTATTTCCCCTGTTATTAAAATAAACGTCATCTCATAGCAATCGAAGGTAGCTCTAATTAAGTCACTTAAGGCAAGTTTGATTTGAGTAGATACATCAATTTGGCTAGATACTTCATTTTCATCTACTATCTTGCTCAATACTTCATTTCCATCAACCATATTCGGCTTACAGCTTTGGGCGAGACAGCTAAGTGATTCAGTGATGCCATCAAATATCACGCCTGGTTGAAGATCTGAATTCTGCAAATTATTGCGCATTATTTTATAAGCCGTTAAAAATTGTCTATGATAGAAGCGAAGATAAGTACAATAAGTGGCCATTTCATTATTCATCGGAATCACCCAGAACTTCATCAAGTTTTTTGGCTAAGCCTTTTTCTCCCTTCATAAGAGGGACTACGTACCCACTTTTTGTAATAACCGAATATTGTCTGTCTTTTTCACGTTTCATCTCTAGATCTGAAATCCTTTGGCTCAAATATTGCACTTTTTTGTAAAATTCGATAAATGCAAATATTGCAAAAAAACCACCTACAAAGAGATCTAATACGAAAGAATTAAATAACAAAATTTGTTCACTCTGAATACTTGTATATTGCTTCGATAGATTAGTGAACGCTAAATATATCATGACATAAAGTAAAATGAAAATAATTGAAAAACCCATAGATACAAATAACCAAGTTAAATGTTCCAATTTTGTTCTCTCTATCTTATCATTATTATTAATTTGAGAGCTCTCGAGATATTCAAATTTATAATAATGTACATAAACAATAGTAGCGATTATGAGTCCGTAAGATAGCGAATTTGAAATGAGGGCTAAATGGGGGATCTCTGGTCGAAAATTCAATAGTTGTACTAACAAAATTGGGCCGAATAAGGAGAAGAAGGTTAATATACTCTTTTGTTTCGCTGATTTATTAATGTTATGAATAAAAATATTCTCATAATTTTTGTTAGATATATACGCTAAGATGAATGGAAAGACTGATCCTAGGACTACCCAATAACCCATCCAATAATACCTTTCTCCATATACGATATGATGGACCCTTGAATCTACAAGAGTTACTATAAATACAAGATAGGAAAAGGCTACCGCACAAAAGAATGCGATCCTTAACGCGTATCGGTCCATGCTCATTACCTAGCTAATTGGCCAAGAGATGCGAGGCATTTAATGGTTTATAAAGGTTATTGTTTGGTTGTCATCACATATATATATTAGCGGAAAGAGGTTGAATAGTTAGCATTGATTATAATCTATTTGATAATAATGTTGGGAACATTTGCTATTATTGTTTCATTTTAAAAATTGTCTCGCATAACTAATGAAATAATAAGAATCGAGTCTCTCATCATACTGGTGTGCTGCAAAGATTATTAAGCGTTGCAAAGACTGTACTCTCCAAGTTTCTCACCAATTTATAATCTCCATTCTATATCAAGTTATATCTTATATCCCTGTTCTTTGATTAGATAGAGTAAACCACTATCAGGAACTGGCAAATTAAAGAATTGTAATACATATATAAAGGCATCAATGAATGCTTGAGCCTTTATACTATCAATCATATCTCCAATCGTTCTATTTTGTTGATTTCTTTCAACTGGTGGGTTTTTGAGTTCATATAAAACGATGGCTGTCCAGACTGAGAAAACCATCTGAATAAATCTTTCAATTGAGCGTTTTCCTCTTAATTGATAATCCTTGAATCCCAATTTTTGATTTGACTCTCTATGAGCAGTCTCAATATCCCACCTATCCTCGTAAATAGAAAGGATTTCTACCAAAGATAGTGAACAATTTGTGCTAATAAAGTAGTTGGCGTCACCATTTTTCTTTTTCTTTGAGATGACTAGCTTTACTTTGCCAATCTTATCTAAGATGACTTCTTTTTCGATTGCATAATATACCTTCTTCTTGCCGCGAACTTGAACTGTAGTTCTTCTATAATAAATTTCATCAATCTGATTTGCCATGTCCCTGACCTGGAAGGATATATCTTTATTTATCCATACCTTTTTATCAGACTTAATTTCACAAACGACTTGATGCCCTAAGTTCAGGCATTTAGTTATAAAATCCGCAGAAAACCACCAGCTATCGAAAACAACATAAAGACTCAAGCCTTTTGGTATTTTTAAGGGCTCGATGATATCTTTATAAGCGATTTCTATCTTAGTCATGAAATCTTCACTGCTGTCTATTTCTTTAGTATACATTTTCGCTTTATGTGGTATAAATATACCTCTAGATTGGAGGACTGAAGTAACAAAATTGTTACCCATGATATAATCATCTTTGCAATGATCGTAAAACTTGCCCACGCCATCAGTACATTTCCCTTCCTTTTCATTATATGTATCGTCTATAATTAATAATATTTTGTCGCTTGCACTTAACTGAAGAGCTTCTATAAATAGATCCGCACTGCGCTGAGCCACTTTGTTCTCATCCCAGATTGCATCACTAAAGAACCAATTATAGGAAGAGCGTGATTTCGTACCTTCTCGATCCTTTGCCATAGTGTCACTAAGGTGTGAGATGGTCTTAGATTTATCACATACGCTTAGTGCTGAAATCATATCACGGAAAGAATTATAGCTTGGCATGGTGAATAAATCTTTAAATCCTTTTAGAAATGGCTCTAACTGTAACGGAGTCTTAACTAATTTGATCATAACATAGTAAAATGCTTTAATAAATAAATCTATTTTGTATCAAGAATTAATTTTAATGGGAAAAGAAAATATAGCTATAAATATAAAGCTATAAAAAAGTTGGAGAGTACAGATCTATTCTGGATTATTATAATTATCTTGTATACTTGTATTGTCCTCACCCGACTCCCCATCTTTGTTGACCCTGTCTGAGTTTCCACCTATGTTGCCCTTGGCAGTGTTATGCCCTATGTTGTTCTTGGCTGCATTCTGACCTGTGTTATCATTGACCGTGCTCTGACCTATGTGATCATTGACCGTGTTCTGACCTGTGTTATCATTGACTGTGCTCTGACCCGTGTTATCATTGACCGTGTTCTGACCTATGTGATCATTGACCGTGTTCTGACCTATGTGATCATTGACTGTGCTCTGACCCGTGTTATCATTGACCGTGTTCTGACCTATGTGATCATTGACTGTGCTCTGACCTATGTGATCATTGACCGTGTTCTGACCTATGTGATCATTGACTGTGCTCTGACCCGTGTTATCATTGACCGTGTTCTGACCTGTGTTATCATTGACCGTGTTCTGACCTGTGTTATCATCGACCGTGTTCTGACCTATGTGATCATTGACCGTGTTCTGACCTATGTGATCATTGACCGTGCTCTGACTCGTGTTATCATTGACCGTGCTCTGACCTATGTGATCATTGACTGTGCTCTGACCCGTGTTATCATTGACTGTGCTCTGACCCGTGTTATCATTGATCGTGTTCTGACCTATGTGATCATTGACTGTGCTCTGACCCGTGTTATCATTGACCGTGTTCTGACCTATGTGATCATTGACTGCATTCCTGCCTAAGTTGCCATTGACTATGCTATTCGTGACTGCGCTCCCGCTGATGGTACCATTGATTGCGTTCTGATCGATGTTATCCCTACCTGTGCTCCAATCTTTTTTATGCCCGCTTGCGTTCCAGTTGCCGTTATGTGTGCTTCTATTCCAATCCTTGTTATGCATGGTTATGTTCCAACTCTTTTTATGCCCGCTTAAGTTCCAATCCTTGTTATGCATGCTTGAGTTCCAATATTTGTTGTCCTTGTCTGAATTGTTACAATTATTTCCGCCGGATGATGCAGGTGTAGATGGCGTCGGTGTTATGTCGCATTGATAATAGCCTGCTGGATAATAATATCCTTGATAATAGCCTCCGGGATAATAGCATTCTGGATAATAGTATCCCGGATAATTACTTGGGCTTGGTTGTGTGTAACTGCCAGTTGTTACATCTATCACTACCTGGTTGCTTGGCTGGCCGTTTATAGCAAAGGATAGTGTATGGCGTCCAGCTGTTCCAGCGTAGAAGGTTAACAGGCTATTCGGATAGAAAACGTAGTTGTTGTTATTCGTCTGCCCATCTGAATCCACAAAGGAGAGGACTCCATTACCACCCATAGGAGAGATCGCCAGGAGTGATACGGTTGATCCCAGAGGAACCACAGCGTACTGTGTCCAAGCAGTTGCTCCTTTTATCCATAGAGCATTGGCTTCTCTATACGCAGGAGACGACTGATATTGAGAGTATGATACTGGTTGCATCTGTTCGCCGAAGTAGAGTGTGGTCGGCAGATAGCCTGCAATATTAAATTGCTGTGGAGCGCCGATAGGGTTACTGGATGCTGGCCCAGAGGTCATGGAATAGAACTGAGAGTACTGCGCCGGGTTTTGAGCTGAGCTCGGTGCAGCGGTGGAATATCCCGCTGAAGGCGTTGCATATTGCTCTTGAGATTGTCCCTGGACCCCAGATAAACATGCGATCGCAATTACTGCCAATAAGGCTAAGAATAACCTATGACTTTTCACATCCATTCCCCACATTATTCTTCTAATATCTAATTCGTATCTATATATGCAGGAAGGATATAAGCGTGTGATACTGAACAACTGAATGGTTGGATAGCGTACCAGAATTGCTGTAAATTCTCCTAAGCCCGCTTGGACATTTGGCGATCATCTGTCCGTAGATCTGATCTTCCTTTCTCAGCGCCTTCGAAGCCTTCAGCCATCTGGCAGTATAACAAGATATTATAATGAGCCATGTATTCCATAATTTGTATCGAACCAATGAGGTTCAGAGGCTCGATCGTTCGTTCAGCATAGTTGGTTGTCAGCTTAGCAATCGTGATATTTGATGTTATCAGTGTATGTACACTGGCTTCAGCTTATTATCCCTTTCAAGCTTGCTATCTAAAAAAATATTTATAGATTAGACTCATATCATTATGATCATCGCATGTTCTAAGCGATAGCGAGGTCAAAGTATGAAAATTAATAAAAACTTTTTGGCTGTGGGGTTCATTGTTTTTTCAGCGTGCCTGTTGAGCATCGCCGCCCAGGCGCAGACGAACAATTCAGTTCTGATCCAAGATTTCACCTTCCAGCCAAATAGTCTAACAGTACCCGTCGGTGCTGCGGTTACCTGGACAAACCGCGATACAGTCCAGCACGAGGTTGTCAGCGATAATGGCACATTCGATTCCAGCATTTTAATGCCCAACGATTCTTTCAGCTATACTTTCAACCAGCCCAGCAACTACTCTTACTATGACAAAATCTATCCCTATATGTTCGGCCAAATACAAGTGACACAAGGACAGGCCACGCTTAAAGTAATGGACGCAAAATCGGGCCCTGATCCAGCTACCGGAACACTGTCACATTCACAGTCTTCTATGTTCTCTCAATTCTTCCATACGCCCAGTGGGCCAGCTCCAAAAACCCACATCACAAATCCCACAAATTATCAGATAAAGAATCTAGGGTCTACATTTGTTTATTTCAACAATCCGATGTATACAACATCATATTCCATGACCTATTTCATGCCTAGCTCTTACCAGTTCTATTCAATGCCATATTCGCAATACTATGCGAATTATGCTTCGTACAGCGGAGGCACCTCCCTCTGGGTTCAGGGAACTTCTGGGTTGACACAATATGTTACGGTTCCCTTAGGGGCAAGCTTGTCACTTATAGCGATATCTCCCACTGGAGGAAATGGTTACATCTACGAGACGGTTCCTGGTGGCGTATCGAATACGAACTACTATTACTTCAACCAATACAGCCAGATGAACTTCTATGCAGACACAGTTGGCCAGTATGTGCTTCTGGTCTCAATAAATGGCAGGCTAAGCAACGCAATAACCATCAATGTAGCCAGCTATGGCTCTTCCAATATCATGCCGAGCTATCAACCCCCAAACTATAGCCCGCCATCGACCGGTTACTCATCTTCAGGAGGCTATTAGCCTCCTATATTTTAAATTATTTTGATCACAGAAGATTTCTATAAACCTACAACTTCTTATGGGATCAAAGTCTATCTGCTTCGGAATCTTCCAATTGTATTTCATTTTCTGTATCCTGGAGAGAAAACGGAGTCTTGTTGAGTAAGATGCAATTTCACCGAAAAATCGATAGATGGTGGGGCCACGGCGATTTGAACGCCGGTCACAAGACCCCCAGTCTTGTATGCGGGCTCGTACTCGTACTGCGCCCGCTCGATGTTGATTTCGCTGAGTAATGTAACAAGAATGTATTTCTTTCCTCATAGGAGTGAGGATAGATTTGCATCGCGTTACCGTAGATTGGAGTATTGCCACTACAACCGACTTTGAACCATCCCTAAAGAGATTTCATCGCTATTTAGAAGATCAAGGTATAAGGGATAATACAATAACTAATTACAAAGGAAATGTTCTTCGATATCTAAAGTTTGCTAAGACGGATCACCCTTCGATGCAGGATCTGGAGAGATTTAGGGATTTCTTGGCAGAAAAGAAACTAGCTAGATCGACCAAAAACCAATACAATTACTCAATAAGAGCGTATCATGCCATGCTTGGAGAAACAATTGAAATTAAACGCCTTGAACCTAATAACCAAATCCCATATTACTTCGATAAGGAAGATGTGATAAAAATATTCAGCGTTATACGTAACTTAAAGCATCTGGCCATGCTCCAAACTATTTTTTATGGCTGTTTACGTGCAAGCGAACTTTGCAATATCGATGTTCCTGATATTGATTTTAAAAATCTTACTATTAGAATAAATAACGGCAAAGGTGGTAAAGATGGTATTTCTTTAATCTCTAACGAATGCGCCTCTACTCTTCATCGCTACTTAGAAGCTAAACCTAAACTAATTATAGAAGGAAGAGAACCGCTATTTTTTACGGATTACGGCCACAGATGGAAAAGAACCGAGGTCCATCGATTATTTGCCCATTACAAAGCAAAAGCCGGTGTTGAAAAAGCCGGGGGCATACATGTCTTTGCGCGACACACAACCGCAACATTACTTATTGCAAACGGTGCAGATATAAGAATAGTCCAAAAGGTGTTACGGCACAATGATATTCGGACAACTTTGAGATATGCACATGTTAGCGATAAAACAAAACGGGAATGTTATGAGAAATGTTTCACGTTATAATTGCCTGATATTTTTTTATCGCAATATCCATTTTTAAAAAGAATTACGCATAAAAACATAACGGACGCTCAATTTGACTTGGCCGGAATTGGACTGGATATGATAGATTCTTGGATGGCCGGAAAGTAGGGACATGCTGCATTTGCGGCGTCGGGAGAATGACACCGGCACGAATCGCTAATAGCCGCCTGAATTGTAGTACCACATTAAAATATATATGGTTGATAATGTAGTACTACTAATTGCTGTGCTGAGACTTTAAGCGTTGTAGATGTAGTCGTACCTTATCCATGCATTAAATCACTGGAATATGATCATTATACCCAACCTCGGATACTGACGGTTTACGTTCCCAACTCAATTATGTACACTGTTGCCGAATGGGGTGGGTGTGGGGGTGGGGTATACATTGCGGCGGAGTGGATGCTATCTTGCTAAAGCTCCGAGGCATGATTAGACAAAAGGCACGACCTCAAACCATTTAAGAAAACATTTCATGGCCCTTTTTTATCTTTTGATAATTTTTCTACAGTTATATTCTCAGCATAGGATATATAAACATCGTGATAGAAAGAGCGACAACGGCTATCATAGAAAGCGCTGCCGGTTAAGAAGGAGTCCCAATGAGCCGCGACGAGAAAATGATTGCGAGAAGGCTAAAGATAAGGCAGGTACCCCCCATTGATGTAACAAGAGCTGAGGCCGCGCAAATATTAGAGACATTACTGGAGGAACAATTTTCTAATAAATTGCATGCTGCCATGACATTAACATGTGAGAATTGTAAGAGAAACGGCCCAATGTACCCCGATCTTGACCCCAATTGTCCAATGTATGATGAAAATTGCGAAGATCTGAGACAAACAATCTGGTGTTGGAACACATATTCTGGTAAGGAAGCTATAAGAAAAGCAGTCGAAGGAAAAAAGAATATCGATCGAGAAGACGGCTTGCTAGAGGTTAATATAAAAATAGACGGCAAAGCAACACCTGGACAGCGAGACCGGATACGAAAGATATTGCGGCCTTATTTTCATGAAGATACAATAAGGAAGATTCCAATCACGTATACGGATAAGGACGGCAACCTTCAGACACTTGAAACAAGCCCAATTAACTTTGTTGTAGCTCTTCTCGCTGGTGTAAGGAAAAACACCGAAAAAATCTCGCACGATTATTATTCAGGACAAATGGAGGATCAAAGGCCGGTAATCGAATTTGTTCATTCTGAGAGTTATGAGCCTGGATTAACTTGGCATATTGAACCACCAAAAATTCTCGATTTACCGAAGTATATTAGTATTCATGGCCGAAGGGCAATCGAGGAAACCAGCGTCGTTGGGCAAACTTGCGGAACGTGTGATTATTGCAAGGGTATTCTGAGATATGATGAGCACGAAGATAAAGTATGCGATGGCTGCTCAAGTGTATTCATAAACTATGTGAGCGCTGAGAGTGTGCCGGAGGAAGGCGAAATCAGCATCAATTATACACCTGAAGAAATCAGTACGCAGCAGTTTAAATCATCGACCAGGAAGGCCGATAACGATACATCGCAAAGTATCAAATTAACAAACGGAGCAAGAAAATTAACAAAGGGCGATATCATATCTCGCCGGATGGAAATTTGCTGTAAGGAGCTAGGTTGCACTATCAAACAGCTAGACAGTAATACGGCACTTCAGCATGCTTTCACTGAGAAATGGAATGAGCTTTATGGCGAAGATATGTCTAAGCAAACGAGGCGGGCAAGGATTAAGGCGGAATTAAAACGCCAACAAGCCTTACCGATGCTGGTAGTAAAAAAATAGTTGCTATGATTGGAGGCAACGAAAAAAAATATTCTGGCCAATGAAGAAGTCGGCTATATCTATAAGCTGGGTATAGAACTGGTGGATATTAAATAAAAGCGTCCAATTTTGAAAAGGTTACTTTCGTATTATCCGGCAAGTTTCTAGTGATCCAATAAATATCTAATATATTCTTTCGGGATTCTTGTAAAATCATAGCAGAACTAACCATAAATTAAACGATATACCTGCAAATGTTAAATTTATGAAAACAGACCTGTTTTAAAAGATATTGTATTTTTCCCTAAAACTTTTTGCTGGTGGATGTACCTGGGTTCAGATCCGGCATCGGCATGCCCCGTTTGGGGTAAACAAAATAGAATTAAGATATAATTGGAGAGGAACAAAATGAAAATATTTAAAGAATATATGTGTTTAGTGATAAAAATAAGAAATAGAGATGAAGATAGGGCATCAGGAAGGCTTATTGAATTTGATGGCAAATACTTGAGGCCGCAATTTAGATCCGGAATGACAGCATTGTTTGCCAAAGACGATGTTCTGTATTGCTCTCCTGTAAAGCATCAGCCTGAGGCGGTGGTATAAGATGGCCAGTATTCCCAAAACAACTACAGAAACTATGCTGCCGTATTATACTAAGGATGACGCGAGTAATAGACCTGCCTATGAGGTAGATGATAATTACTTCGTTGACGATGACAGAAAAACCTATTGTAGAGACTCCAAAGGACAAGATCGATTAGTAATTGAAGGTTTTGTAGTCTGTAAGGAACAGAATCGCGATGAGAAAGGTAACACCACTTATGTCCTATACGGTTATGATGCTAATACAAAAAAAGAGTTCAGCCTCGAAGTTACAGCGGCTGATTTCATTTCCCCGAAGGACTTAAAAGTGGCACTTCTAAAAGGGTTCGACTTCCGTACTAAAATGCATTTGAATAAGGGTGAACGGCTAGAAGATGTAATTCGGAGTACTACCAGGGAAGGGGCATATCAATCCCAAACAGTGGTGAAACAGGTTAAATGGATCGGCGATAAGTTAATTATTCCTGGGATGGAGCCGGATGGTTACAAATGCTCCATTAAGGAACAGAAATTCCCGTATAACATGCCGGATGACTGTGGTACCAAAACCGGACTTGATGCACTTGGGTATATCATAAATGCATATGGAGCTACCAAAACCTTACCAGTCGTTGTTATGGAATTAACTGCGCCTATCATCGGCAAAGAGTTCCCCAATGATAGATACGGATTCATGTTGTCTGGCAGTTCTGGTGTTGGAAAAACGTTACTGGCTACGCTATTACAATCGATGTATGGGCAGGAGTTCCAGAACAAATCATCGTTAATCAAATTAGGATCATCGGATACAACGCCGGTATCAATCAGACTATTATCTGCCCAAGCTGGACCTATGCCGGTTCTATGGGACAATTTCAAACCTCTTGCTGATTGGTCGGAATCAAACTTAACATCCACTATCCACGGGGTAATAGAAGGTACTGATAAAGAACGAGGAGCCATTGGATTAACGGATATTGAAGTCAGGGATTCCCTTGAGTTTCGGTGTTGCCTTTTGTTAACCGGCGAGGATTACAACGTAGATCAATCGACCAGTGCTAGGGTCATGAATCTAACGCTAACAAGTAAAGACGATGAGGAATTTGATAAGGCGACCCCTGAGATGAGAAAGCATTTACCAGCAATTGGTCGGGAGGTATTGAAGTGGTATCAATCGCCGGAAGGTTTGGCAGCTATTGAAGAGATGAAAAAGAAATTTCCGGAAAAACGAGCAGAGATGATTAAACTCTTTAGAACCCTAGATCCAGGAAATGCCGAAAGACTGGGCTCAAATTGGGCGCTTAATGAATTGGGATTGGAATTACTACAAAAACATCCCATAATAGGAGAATTCTTTAAACAACAAGCTAGAACCCTTGAAGAAAAGGGCGGATTGATTGAAACATATGCACAAATAGCTGATGCCAATAGATGGGGCGTCGAAGCAGAGGAAATAGTTGAAATCCTGAAAAACGCTATATTGAGAAACGAAGTCTGTATTGATCCCTATGTATATAACGATAGAAGTATCGGATGGAATAACATCGCTAATTTGTATATCTATCCGGATAAACTGATGCAACTGGTGAGGCGGTATTACACTGGAGCACAAAAGCTGTCAAAATCGGCTATAGGAAATCAATTAAAGGTAAGAGGTTACATTATTCCAGATTCTGAAGGAAAAGCTACACAAAATGTTCGTATTCCCCAAAGAACAAATAACGAAACGAAAACCAAAGCTAGAGTGTTTGTCTTTCCGGTGGAAAAACTCGGAATTAACTTGGCAGAGCTGAATCTTTGTCGTGGTTGGGCAACGACTTAAAAGTGGGGCAAAAACAACCAGGTGGGACATGAAAATGATAACAGCCGGTCTAATGTCCCACGTCCCACCTGGTTTAGACAGGGTTAATGTCCAGACTATGGTACACCCTAAAACCCGGAGCAAAGTTCGGCAATGAATTCAAAAGACCCAAAAATAGGTGGGGCAAGTGGGAAATAGAGATAAAATGTAGTTATTGTTAGTGATTTTATGTCCCACATATTGTCCCACTTTATGTCCCACGTCCCACTTTAGGATCACACAATCAAACCCATAAACCATCAAAAAAAACGTTCAAACCGAGCAGACCCAATCATATCCATGCATGTCCCATTCAAATCATATGCATGCCACCCCACGTTTGGCTATTCGGGGTCGTATAAATTTGTTTTCAAGAAATTTGGTATAAAAAAACGAGGTTACGACAATGTATATTGATGATTTAAAGAGCTTAAAGATATGGATACCCTACATGATAGATGAAGGTAAGAAGCCTAGTTTAGACGGCATTAGATACGCAAAATGGTCTGATAAAAGCCTGTGGAAGACATACGACGATGCTATGACATTACTCAAAGCTACGCCTGCTCTTTCAGGACTTGGTTTTGTTGTGCCAGAAGGAATAACGGTTATTGATCTTGACCATTGCTATGATGAGGCTGGCAAGCTTAATTCCGTAGCTGCAAGGCTTGTATATCAATTCCATAGCTATACAGAGCGTAGTCCATCGGGCAAAGGATTGCATATTATCGTTCAAAATGGTCTAAAAGACTATAAAAAGGCGGCTATTAAAATCCAAGATCAAAGTGTTGAGATAATAACGTCTGGTAATAACTTTGTGACATATACAGGCGACAATATCAATCACAAAGTCGAGTGGATTGGCAAGTCGGATGACATTATACTCAGAATATACAACAGAAATGAAATCAAACCAAGGTCGATGGTCCCACAAGTGCCAATTGATAAGGTTTGGAAACATGAAATTGGTTTACAAGACGGTACCAGCTATGGTAGAAAGGCTTTGGCTGGCGAGTGCGATAAGATTAGGCAAGCATATGAAGGTAGCAGGACAGAAACATTGTTGACAGCCGCATTCAAGATTGGGCAATTAATACCCGATGGGCATATTTCAGAGCATGAAGCAATCCGAGAGCTATCAGCAGCGGCAATGGGATTTAGAGCTTACTCGCGTGGGAAGATCGAAAAAACAATTGATAAAGGTTTGAGTGACGGTATGAGCCTGCCTCGCCATGTGGAGTGTCATCATTAACTTTTTAATTCGATTAATTACATAAAATAGTGTTAGAAAATCTCTTTGCTGCGGAGCACATGGCATTAAAAATTGGAAATTAGACCATTGGGAAGACTGAGCGGCGCAAAATTCTATCCAACAAAAAATAATATCGGGTGAAACACACTTTATTAAAAGCTCAATGTTCCTGATTTTATAAAACGATTTATTATCAAATAGTGTCAAAAAACCGATAGCATCTACCGTATTAGACGTAAAAAATATGAAAAAGCACTGGAAAAGCAAACAATCGAACGCCGGTTACAATTGCGCTCTACGACCAAAAATCACGACTAGTAGGCTAGTTCTATTACATTATTTAATGATCTGCCAAAAATGTCATAGAACTCTTCGGTATTAAAACTTCAGCGTAAATAATCCCCGGCGAATGAATAAGAAACGGGCAACATTATGTATTCTAGAAACAGCATCTTGCAATGGGTAGTGAGATAAGAAGCCGGTTTTTAAATTTGTTTTGATTTTGTTGCGGCTTGTACAGGGTTAATTTTCTTTACAGTCACTTGAAGCAGATCACCAGGATTCAGGCCCAATCCTTCCTTTACAGCATCAGGAATTGTTATTCTCATTGGTTTCATGATTTTTGCTGGGAATGACATTTCTTCCATGAATATGTATTCCAGATCCAAATATATATATGTCTTTTTCTGCTTTATGTACTTGGAATACATTTATATAACAATAATGTACTTAAGATACATGGTGAAATGCGATGGCAGGAAAACTATTAGTTGAAATCCAAAATCCAGTAAGCCAGACAATCGATAGCGGCAAATCCCTTGCAAGGTTCCTCGGACTATCTGAAGTGCTGCCTGAGATAATAGCCCTCGCGAATGAGTCACAGCTAACGCTTTCCGGCAAGAAGGATTGCTACTATTACACTTCGCCGGAGGGCTGTTCATGTCCGGCAGGAGTCCACAATAAGCTATGCAAGCATAGGCGCGACTTAACCCAGGCTACCAGGAATGCCGCAAAAGAAAACAGGCTTTCCAGAATGGCCGCAAAAGTCAATGACGGCTTGGAATTGTTCGGATATACCGCTTTCAAACCAGTCCTTGAGTAACCTTTTTGGCGGCTACAGCTTGGCAGCTTCCCCTTTATCGTTCCCCTCAATCTCCAGGCAGCCTATGCCAATAAAGGCAGGAATGAAAAGCAATTTAGTAGGTGATATAAATTGATAGGAAATAAAATATTAGCGATACTCATAGCCGTTATAGTAATGGGCATGGTATCAATTGGGTCAGCGCAAATAATGAAGCAAGTTACGCAAGACTGCTTTGGATTCGCAACTACGGACGAATTGAACACATTTGATAAATATCTTGGCGAGCAGGATCTTCAAGCAGCCCAAAACTATGTAGATGCTGCGATTCTGACCGGACAAGGTATCGAAATGCACAAAGGTGATCAAGTCATTTTCGAGAGTGCCACAGGTTTTCTCTGGCTTACTTCCCAAGTGCGCTATCCAGGCCAGTTGCAAGATTGGTATGTTGATAGCCAATATTTGCAAGACGCTTGAGGTGAGATACGGGCTTAGTGTCTGACGGGATCAGGCTCGGAACAAATTTTTTTGCATCCATTTTTACAATTTATTCCGTGATGTACTGGGATTATTTTGAAACATGAAAAAACCTGAATGTGATATGGGCAAACCGTGAACGAATTCTCAGCACAAAAAACTACCGATTCTATAAAAATATAGGAATAAAAGAAGCTGCCCATAGAGAATTGACGCTTAAAGTGTATTGGCTTACCCCATATTTTTGCGAGTGGCATTTTTTGTCACCTTTCTAGGTTTCCAATACAGCAAATTTCTGAGTCGCTTTTCTTCTTCTCCGTCTAGGTGAGCATAATTATGATCCGGCCGGCTTCTTTTGGTTCATATGTTGCGATAAAGAATAAGCCACACTCATTATTTGAGCACCGATAGATGCTTTGTACCATACTAGCAAAAGTAATCCCAGGAAATGGACCAACAATATAGGATTTAAAGAACTGAGGGACTATAGTCCTATGACAATAGGGGCATTCATTTGGCTCCATATCAACTATGGTTTGTTTTTCAATCCAAGTCCTTTCATCTCTCTCAAGACAATGGGTTGTTATGGTAGGCCACATATTTCGCTTGCGGACTTCCAATGATCTTTAATTTATCGATTCTATTGGCCCAAAAGTGGCGGTACGCTATCATTATATTCCTGTGTGCAATATGAACGAGCATGCATCCAAAGCTGGAACGGCTAGGGACAACAGGTAATGTTTTCTTAGTTGGATTAGCATTTGCTGCGATCTTTTTTATGGTGGGGATAGAACTTTTTGGTGACATTTCGTTCATAAGAGGAATTATTACTAGTCTGTTTGGAGCTAGTCTATCGGTGGCACTTTCCGTTTATTTCATTCCAACTATTATAAAGAAAGACCAAGAAGAAAGAAGTCTGAGGAGAAGTGAGGAAGGAAATATTGAATTATTGAAATATCTAAAAGAGGGCCGTATGCAATATATTCAGCAAGAAGCCCGGATGGCGACAATAGGGAATATAGCGAAAACTAAATGGGATGATGAGGGTCTCAAGGAGATGGTATTTGCGGGTCGTAGCCTGCTTGAGGGAATAGAGCACGAAAAGGACATTCTCAGCATACATTCGTTTAATATCAAAGGGTACAGTCACCCAGTGATTGAAAGCCGAAAGATGGAGTATTTGCATCATCTCAGGCAGCTCAGGGATGCGACTCGCATTCTAATGCTTCCGCAATATCACAATAGAGAAGAAGAATCAAGACAATTTGAAATTGCACGTGGCGAAGCGTTGACAGCTAGGGACTCGTTGAGCGATGCCTTAGAGACTGCACTAAAAGGCCGAACGAAAAGTGGTTAAAGATTGTATATGTTGGCTAAGTCTGCCATATGGATGACATCTATAACTTAGAGACTATTATCCTGGGCATCATCGTAATAATTATCGATATTGGATTAAAGCCTAAGAATGAAATTGATAAATGTTATATATCCCTGAATCTATACGAAATTTCCATGAATATAGCTGATCAAAGTTTTTATGGCCCATATAGCATAGATTCAAATGAAGCGATTATTCCAAATAATCGAGCTGCTGTATACGTCGTACTCTACAAATTGAATGGCAAATACTATGTGAGAGATGTTGGTGAGTCAGGGGAAGTAGGTATTCGGCTTGCCAACCACGATAGGCGCTCTTGCTGGGATCAATATTGTGATGGATCTCCTCTTATATGCTTGAGGTTTATGCCTACATTCGAAGGTTATACTGCGGCAGATCGTCGTAAGCTAGAAAGTATAATAAGAACGCAATATGCTTCTACGATCAAGTGTGGAAGCAGGTAATATTAATGGGGCGGTAATGAAAGTATTTATCAGCTGGTCAGGGTCTAGAAGCCGGATTATGGCAGATGCTTCACGAGATAGGCGTTAGTGAAGAAGGTAGGTGATCCTGATGAAAAGCTTCTCCGAAAGAATGGGCATTAAGCCGATGAAAACTGAAATATTGCTGGATTCTGTTAGCGATGAAATCCGGAATGGTTTATGGAGCAATTTTCAGATCTACTTTTGGGAATCATTAGAAGGCCCGGGTGATCTTTATTCATTATGGATGGATTATTTCAAACAACCGATTGATACTATTCCAAATGAAGGAAGTGACGTATACCGCTTCATACGAAATTACTTTTTTAGCTGCAAGTGGGATGAAGTATATGAGTTCATACAATTTATAGCTAATAACTTTAATCGCCGTTCAAGGGCACTGAACGTAGATCTAGCGTTTATAATTGGATGCAATTTTATTCTCGAACGGGAACTATCTGCATATCGATTTATTGATAGAATAATTGCACCATTGACTTCGAAAGAAGAAATAACTGAAGTAGATGAAGCATTGGAAAAATCGAAATCAATTGGCTTGATCTATGATCACTTAAGAAGGGCACTAGAACTGTTCTCCGATAGGAAAAACCCAGATTTCAGGAATTCAATTAAAGAATCAATAAGTGCAGTTGAGGCGATCTGCAATCTGATTATAGGCAGCGATAAATCGACATTAGGTGAGGCATTAAAGGAAATCGAAAAGAAAGTGGTCATACACCCTGCCCTAAAAAGCTCGTTTAGCTCTCTATATGGATATACAAGTAGCGCCGAAGGAATAAGACATGCTTTATTAGAGAAGCCTACACTGGATTTCGAAGATGCCAAATTTATGCTTGTCTCATGTTCTGCCTTTATTAACTACCTAATTGCAAAATCGTCAAAAGCAGGGATAGAACTAAAAAAGAAAAAATAAGCTGCAAAGCTCCAACTGATAATCGTCGAGTTTATCATGTCCTATTTTATTGATTATTTTTGATCTCATTATAAATTGGGTCGTTGTATCCCGGATTCGATGTTAGCTCCGATGAAGAAAGAAGTTCCTCAAGCTTCTTCAACTCATCTAATAGCAAAAGCCTAATTAAATCTAGATTCGACCTCAGTTGTGGAGATCGTAAAATTTGTTCCCTATCCTTTATACTGAGGTTTTGTTTATATATAATAGTTTCACTTTTTGTATAGTATTGCGGGTCAAGGATTTCTTTTTCTACTGCATCTCTAACCCTTTTTGCCTCGTAGTTATAGCTCTGAATTGCAAAATATATATCACTCAGCATCTTCGCATGGTCAGTGAAAAGCACTATATCACCTGAGTTTACAAGCGAATTCCACGCATCTACGGGAATCAGATTAGTTTTATTCGCTTCTAAAAGCTCAATCGATTTCTTTATTTCTTTTAGAAGAAGATTCGTGAAAAACGATTTCCGATCGCCTGCCAGCTTCCTCCGCCATAATTCATTAGCAGCAAACCCTAGAACTACACCGGTGAACGCACCAATTAATGGTCCGATGATGGTGCTTAATGTAATATCTTCTGGTGGCGTTCAATCCCTCCACTGTAGAGTAGACAACATCCTTCTTCTAGGCTACAAAAGCGGATTATATGCTCCTGCCTTTCTGCCTATCATACACCCATAACGTACGGCTCGGTATCAAAATCTCGCCATCTGGCGTTTTGGCACTAACAGATACTAAATATCTTCCAGGCTTATCGATATCCCCTTCCTTGATAATATGCGTAACATCAATAAACTTGGGATCTTTTTCACGCCGAACTGGTACCGCATCCCATGTTACATTTTCTTTATCTGGATTCAAGACAAGTATCTCCACTGACGTTGCACCAGCTAGGTCTTTTTCTTTTACCTCAATTTTAACCGATTCTCCAATATCATCGGTAAAAAGCCAACCTGAAACCAAACCTCTACCTCCTCACCGGGTTTTGGAGGTCTTAGGCACTACCGTGATAAATACTTTGTCGATATGTGAAGCATCGCTTACTGCTCATCCTAAGGTCTTTATGCCAGCTCTCTGAAGCATGGGACTTTCAAAACATTCGGGTAATTGATTATGAATTTCCGAACTCTCGCTTTAAAGTTGCGAGCACTTCTCCGAAAGTCTCCTTTATGTTCCCCTTACCATATCTGATTTGATTAACACCGTGGATGTTCGAGAATTCCTCGGTTCCATCTTCTAGCAACACGATTGCCTTGGTGAAGCCCAACCGCCCCTGAAATAAGCCAAGCTCATGAATGACGTTTTGTCTTGCCTGCATCCCGCCATCTTTGACCTCGTCTTCGCCAGTCATAACCAGTATAGCGAAGGATGATTTATCCAGCATTTCCTCCAATATATCCCGTATTGTGTGGCCTGCACGCGCGCCTATCTCATATGCCTCAATGTTATATCCATGCTTCTCGTGAAGATGGTCTTTCAGCTCTTTCCACTGTCCGCTTCCTCCATGTCCAATAAAGACACGAGGTAGAGGCTTTGGTTCCTCAGGCAAGGGTGGAAGCTTACACCTATCTACATTTTTCTCAAGCACTTCGAATACAGCTTCAATTTGCTGTCTTTCAGGCGCACGTATAGTAATCGTTGTAGCCCTATAGTATGGGTAAATTTGAAGTCCGAATCCCGGCCAACATAGTTCGTAAATTGAATAAACGAAGCCTTTTCTATAATCAGCAAAGAATTCCTCATCTGTATCATGGCGCCAATTTTCTGCCTCTGTTATCTGAATTGTACGTGTGCATGCTTGAGGAGGATTCTTTTTATCTTTAATAAAAGATTTCAGGATTCCAATTGCTTCTTGGATAACGTCTGGTGAAAATATTACATTAGAGTATCTTTTTTCTTTCTCCATTTGGCTAGCCCCAGAGCTTATACTTCTATAACGATTAAATGGCTAATCTGCGAAAGCTACCTTATAGCTCTATCGGCTTTTAATTAGATATCACTACCCTTCCCCGCGTTAAAAGGCTCTTGAGCAAAAACTCTAGTGCATAGGATATCCTGAATTCTCGCAATATTTGCCGACGTTTTATAATAGCATCCAGAACCCTTGCCTCAGCAAAATCCTGCCAAAACCTTTCAATTTCCTCTACAACCTGATTGTGAAGGGTGGCATCTTCCAGTTGTGCAGACTGAAGAACATCCCGCAGCCTCTGCATCCGGGCAATATCACAGCCCTTAACCAACCTGCATTTACAGCGCTTCTCATCCTGAATGCGACGTTCTAGCTGGGCGCTTCTAGTCTGAGCTTTCAACAACACTCATCTCCGGTCGATAATTCCTCCAATAAAATGCTACTTGCTTCTTTTGATATCTGGCTACAGTCGCACTACTCCAGCCTTAATGTATTTACATAATTTAAAAAGTTTCTAAAATACGGCATTACGTTGATCCAATTCCACAGAGGAGAAAGGGAAAAAATACTTCATCACTATGCCCGATAGCGATTGCGGTAATTGCGGTTATCTGCGGTAATTTATTCCATCCTGTTGAACGAAAAAATAAAGGAAAAAATTTATAGTAAAAGGGGCTGAAACAATACCCGCAAACACCGCAAGTCATCCGTAATCGGAAATCAAGAAAATCTTTCATCTCCTCTCCTGTGAAATTGAGCATAGTAGGTATATTTGCTTCATCAAGTCCAATATTACATATTTATTTCAAGGACATAGACAACATGAAAAAACCTGAACTTGGCTAGATTAAGTGCCTCGAAAATGCTCAATATTTTTTTGATGTTAGTTATTATAGAATTCAACGAATACTCCAAAATCGCCGTCTAAAGCCACGCAGCCGGAGTGGATAAAATCGCTTGGGACCTGAGCTTGGGACAAGACGGTTTGGTTATAGCTCCTTTGAGCATGTCCTCAAGGATTTTAGCCAATTCAAAATTTTCGATTTCGGAAGCAAAAAGAGGCTGTGCGAAGGATGAGATTCCTGCATCTTCTGATAAATCTATTAATCGCTATTAGATTGTGTATAGATTGGCATTATCTTTTTTTATACTGTGTTTTGATATTATTCCTTGCCTTGGATTCAAATAACTTCCGAAGACGACTTATTTCATTTCTGAGTTCAGTGTTATTGGGGCAAGTCAGGGTTAAAGTGAACTTAAATGATTGCGATTGTTTAGTCTCCTCATATTGTTGTAAAGCATCATCGATTTTTCGCCTATAGTTGATGGGAAACGTTTCCATTTCTTCGATCGCATTGTGTGACATAAATGCGAAGAGTTCCATGAGGTGGCTAAACTCCTCCTTTACTTGGATATGTCTAAACTCTGCCGTCCATTCTAAAATGCTTCGATATGATTCTGCCAGGCGTTTGGCGATGTAAGCAATTTCCTCAACATTACCTGGTTCGCCTGGTGCACCAACCGCTTTCGGAAAGGCCACATTAAGAAGGACGTTCGCCGATTCCAAAAACAATTTCATCTCTCCGCTTTTTCTTGCTCCCCATTTAAAGATTTCTGCGGGGTCATCAATACTCACTGATTTGCCGAACGTGAGACCGTAGTTGAGATCTCTCTTTATATCAGCCATACGAGATATTTCATCGCTTAGGACTTGGCAAAACAGCTTGTACTCCCATGCAGGTGGCTTTTCCACTGCCAGGAGCAATGCAGCACCTGATAAATCCTGCAATGTCTCGGATAAACCATTGTGTAACAGCTTTGTACGAATTGATAATGCATCCATGAACAGATAAGCCATTTGCCTACGGAGTATTTCGATAATGTCCTCTGCATATTCAAAAGGAAAAACCCAATTCTCCTTCGGATTACCTAGCGAATCAACAAACTCGAAGAGTTTTGTTGAATCAACAAGTCCTGAGAAGTCGCCGGATCTATTCTTTTTCCAAATTGGAAGCGCAGTAAGAATAGGTTTTTGCACAAAAATGTAGCAAGGAATGCCTTTGGCCTTGGCTTCAAGATATTCAAGATTCGTAACAGACTTTCCATTCTCTGTTTCCGAGCCATATCTCCCACCAACAACCAGAATAAAAATGTCAGCCTTATGCTTGATAACTGCCCTGCAATTTCCAATCGTATCAAGATTAGGATCAACAGGAAATGTTGAGTATTCAGACAAGACTGGGACCATACCTAGTGACTCTAAGAATAAGCGAAGATCATTCCGTACCTGGGCAAGATCATAACAGGTAGAACTTACAAATATTGAAGGAGGATGAGCGATTGACATGTCTTTTCCTTATCCCTATTTTTTTTGGCACGATGGTGAGTCAGAGTAAATCCACTGCATATTCACGATGACTTAAACCTTCTGGTTCAAATTCTTTTTCTTTCCAACTGATTAGTCCCGACTGCGAAGTTCAAAGTGATGAGGTCCCTATTTCCGGCCATGGTGATAATCCAAGATGAGCCAGTATAATGGCCCTAGAATCAATGATCTTATAGAGGCATAATGGGAGTTATGTAAGCTGATACATCACTGATCAACCAAAAGCTTTTTCATTTGATATTATTAATGATAGAGATTCAGGCGGGATATTATGCAAAAGGATTGGAAAATTATAATATCGATACTAATTTTAGCATCGATTGGTCTAGTCGTTGGAGATCAAATAAGTCACTCAGTTGATCTCAATTCTGTAGTTCCGAGCTTTCAGATCAATCATAGCTCTGCAAATGCCAGCACAACAACACCAAGCACTCTTGATACCGAAAAAGTATTTGTTGGGTCCATAAAATCGAATAAATACCATTATCCAAGCTGTAGTGCCGCTAAGAAGATCAAGCCGGAAAATGAGATTTGGTTCTCTAGTTCAGCAGATGCTAGGGCTCATGGCTATGTTCCTTGCAAAATATGCAATCCACCGTGAACCTCTTTTAAATGGATAATTTATCGTAAGAGAGATGTACGTTATGGTAAAGAAAGTTGATCTTATAACTGTTTATATAATAATACTCTGCTTATTTATTATAGCCTTCAGCGGATGCATTCAGTCACCGAAAACACTAGAAAATCAAACTAATAGCAACCAAACACCCTTACCAATATTGAATGAATTCCTCAATCGAACTGATGGTTCACATTATATCAGAGCATTCCAAAGCCAGGATCAAAAAGTGCGATTAACTGTTTTTGAAAACTTAAATGCAAAAGATTTTAGTGTTACTGGTCTTGAAAATGAAATAATATATTCAGTGCCTAATCTATTTCCAGATGCATTTGCACAACCTCTTCAGACGTATACCCTATATGGACATACAGCAGTATCCACAAGCATAGTTCAGTCGGATGCCGAACGCCAAGTAACCAGTAGTCCTACCCAATATGTCACAGTAATAGCTTATCCAGAGCGGAACATGATAATAACCTTCATAACGAATGCTGACGGCACTACATGGGATGAACATTATCGATTAGTTAATGAATATAAAAATCCCTAATGCTAAGGTAATCTATGTAAGCTGCTAATTCATTGCTCAACCAAAACCTTTTTCGTCTGAGAACCGATTCCCACCTTAGGATTGATCATGAAGGCATTGAATATCCTAATCCTAATATTGGTTTTCTGCTCTCAGATCGTATCGCCTGGTTCAGCCAAGCTTGAGACTATTGTGGTAGGGAATCATACTGTATCAATGAATATCCCTAATTTCCCACAATATTCTATTTCATCTACTGTTCTCGGTAATGAAGAGGCAATTGAGATTAAATTCAATGAATCGCTATTGAAGACATTGTTGCTTGAATCAAGTCGCATTCAAATCTCAATCTATAATGCGGGCGAAGGCCAGTTATATCTTGAAAATATCACCGACTTAAAAATGAGCTTATAAATTGGGGCGAAAATAACTATCCGGATGCATACAGCGTTTACATGAAAAATATAGCGGGAAATCCGGGAGTGGTAATTGAGCATCCATATTCTACCACTTACAAAAATATACAAGTCCTTGAGGCAGATTCTTTTATGGATTTCGATTCTGCGCACCGAGCAAATTCCAAGCTCTCTGTCTATTCAACATATGATAGAATTGTGACAGGCTCTATTATGGACTCGATGACTATCAAAAAAATTAGGTAGGAAGCCTTTGTTATTGTCGTGAAACCAAGCGGTCTATTTTAAACGTATCTACGAGCCGGTCAAATTCGTAATCCGTATAATTGGTTGCAATGATTCGAACAGCAGCCTCGTTGCTGCTGCCAAAGTCATAATACTTGAATTGAACGGGAAAATTGAAGACTGCTAAATACGTGACCCCTCCGCTTGCGTCCTTGAACTTAGCAGAAGTCGCATCATAGCCATCAATTATACGGTCTAGCTGTTGTAACTTAACAAATCCCTTACCAAGATCCAATGACGTTAGATTAGCAATTGATTTATGACCTACCAGTGAATGAAGGCCCGAAGGCAGACTATTACACAATGAAATACGTAGGGTGCTAGTGATTTTGCATAGTTTATTGCAGATTATTACATGATTATTACATGGCTTGTAATAAATGAAATCGATAACATTAAATAGGTAGTATATAAAGGGTTTTACAATTATTATATAAAAGCTGGAAGAGAGATATATTAAATAGATGAAATTCCTGACTGATCCTCTCTCTCTCTTCGCAATGGTTAAATCCTGATCTCCCCATCGTTTAGGCACACAAAACAGAAAAACGAGGCTAATGTTATCGTTCTTACTTAGAATAGCTCAGTGCCTATTACTCATCACGAATCGCTATGTAATGACATTATGCGCCTACAAAATGGGGAACTCAGGTTAAATGAACCTCATTTTCTGCTCAAAAGTCAAGGATGGTTAAAAATAAACCATTTATGCTATGTAGGATAGCTCATATAGAGCAAATACAACTTTATAATTCTTCTAAAAGTTCGAAGTAGGTATATACAACTCTTGAACCATACTCGCTGTTAACTTTTTCTCCAAAATCTTTATATTTATCTATAAATTTTTCATAGTCATCTTTACGCGTCTTATATTCTACTTTAACATTTTTAGGAATAATTTCATCCTTAAACATTTGCCTCACACATTCAATATCGCTTAAAGTATCTTTCACGTAAAATTTCTCATATATCCTTAATATATTCTCAAATTGGCTAATCAATAGCTGAAAATCTTCTCCAGTTTCATCAAAGCGATTAATGAAGTTATTTAAATCAGATAATAAATTATTAATTTCATTTAATTGATGGACTCTCAGATAACGATATTTTTCTTCAGATTTTAACTTATTAAATGCACTTGTAATACCATTATTACTCTCTATAAATTTAGCGAACTTACCTACCAACAATTTAAATTCATCAAAATGCTTACGCGCAACTTCATTATGTTTTCTTTTTATTTCCATTCTATTAAATATAACTAAAAATATATCGGAAAAGAAAATATATATTATTAAAATTATAATGATAATTAAGGCAAAAAACACGGCATATTGAACCCAATATGATAAATACTCTTTAAGTGCATAGATGAATCCTATTATGACGACTAATGATCCAATTATTTCTACAAGATACGTTAATTTGCTTCCTTTTTCAGAACTTGCTACCGGAACACTCATTAGATAACCTCAAATTAAATGCTACAAATATCTTTTAACTCTTAAGCGTTTTGTATTTAATGAATTGATAGATACAATAAAATAAATTCAAGAAAAATTATTAATTTGACATTGTATGTCCTGACCTATCCTCCGCCTCTCTTTCTTAAATCACGTAATAATGTAATAATTCAGTCACTTGTTACTGGTTTTTGATGCAATAAATTGCAGAGTTTATTACACGTATCAGGCGGCTTATTATTACATGTTTACATGTGTCTTCGGTTAAGAGCTAAATCGATCTACCAGTGTCAAAATCCTAGGCGTTGTACTTTGGGTAGTCGATCGGCTACAAGATCACTGAGATCGAATTGAAACCATTCGCAAGATGGTTTTTATATGAATATATCAGAATAAAATTGGCTAATTGGCTAATCATCTCTTAACCGAAGACCAATGTACATGTTTATTACATGGACATAGTTTGAGTTATTTTGCAACATGAAAAAGGCTGACTTGGGCCGAAGGTTGCAATCAAAAACTACAAGTTCTATAAAATTAAGAATAAATATATTCGTACATAGAAGATTGATTCCTTATAACAATAAACAGCATACGGCAATAGGTAATGTGTTAGGAAGTAGATTTTAGAATTCATCGATATTATGCTAAAAAAGAATATGTGTCGAAGATATATGCCAAAGCGCACATTACTTAATTGAAAGTGTTTTGATCACGTTCTCTGTTATATCTTTGGGACCGTATGATATTATCCAAACATAAGTATCTTTAGCAATATTCCAGAAAGCAAAATCGAATGAACTACCATTCATATTGTTATTGGGATTATTATAGCGAATAGTATGAACTGTCACATTTTGGCCTATACTACTGCTAGTATACCAAGTTCCAATCTCATTAGATCCTGATTGCTCAAGGGAAGAAATTACGCTACTCGAATAAAGATCAATAATTGATGATGGACTCATTCTGCTAAATATGTTGTTGTAGTAATCCATTACTTCAAGAGCAATGCCTTCTGCTTGGTGACTACTTGTAAGTGTAATATCTTGAGAAATTACACCGCTGGTGTTAGTATTTACAACTGATTTAGTAACTTGAAAATCGGGACTCAAATCCATCGATATCTGTCGCTCATATGTTGAAATTACTGGTGTTTCAAGCAGTGCCGCACAAGGAAGAATCAAAAAGGCGATACAAGCCAAAAGGACCACTGAGGTCCTTATGGGAGATCCAAAGGTTTTCATACTTGCCACCTCGAATTCATTATAGACTCAAATACTTAATAAACTTATGCACTTATCGTTTATATTCCATAAAGATTGAATTGGATACGCGTTGCCTTTAACTTTCGATAGGCAATGCAATGGCAATGACTAATGGTATAGTGCCATAAATTCTCGGTTCTCTTGGGTCCCGAATGATATCGGATTATCATACATCACCAACGCGCTTGCATCTGATGATTTGATTTCCCAACCAATATTTCCGGCAATAACTCCGTCAGTAAATACTTCGGAATTTGGCAGAGGATCTGGAATGACACCAGGACTATTTCCAAAAGTAGTATACCCTACCGAAGAAGGGCCAACCGCCCTGAGCCTGTAGCTACCATCAAAGGTAGCAGAATTAGGGCCAATGTACTTTGCCTGGATTCTAGCAAGGAAGAATTGATCTCCGGCCTTTGGAGGTTTATTAAACATATTCTCATTAAGCACGATATTCGTCGCATCGGGAATTACACTAAGCACCGTTATCTCCCAGCCATCGCTCAAGGTAACAGTCGTTCCCATCGGGATTGGATTATCGCGAGTACCTACTAATGCAGCCGCGCATCCTGCTAAAGTGATTAGCACTATAGCAGTCATAAGAAGGTATATTTTCGCCATGAATATCCATCTTCCGACTTTCATATTAGAAGATCTAAAGAAAAAACTTTTGGTTACTGTACAGCATTAGTGTTAAGTGCGGCGCCATTCTAGCGCAACATGAATAATCGTTAGCAGATGCAATGAGCAACGGGCGATAGTCATACTAAAAATCAGCATCGCCTAACGCATGATATGACAAAAAACGGAGAAATTCTTGAATTATAATACATGGATATGGTTTGCGTTGCTAGTAAAATGCGACATTTGCAACATGAATAATTTTGACTCTGGCCAAATTAAGTGTCTCGCAAATGCTCAATATTTTTGAAATTTGTAATTATAAAATTAAGTAGATACTCTGAGATTGCTATCTGGTTTCTTGGAGCCGGAGTTGGGACAAAAAAGCTTGGGACCAGAGCTTTGGACTAACCTGGAATTGCTCGGATACTATTTTTCTTGTCTTTTCATTTGTATCCAGGTGGATGTAACACCGGCTTGGATCATTGCTCGGGACTCTGAGCCTGGGACCTTGGGAATTTGGGCCTCATTTGGACATTAGGCATGGGCTGGAAATTCAGGTCATTCATTGAAGATCCAGCCGGTTTGTCCCAGGCACTATGTCCCAAACGATGGGTCCTATCTCCGGCCAAGGGGTGTCAATGCCATAGATACTCTCATAAAGCAAATAGTATTGGGCCTCATAGCTTCAAGAATTTGTTGTACTTCGCTCTTCTAGCGTCATCAGCCAAGTATAAGTAAAGCATCGTGGTTTGGACGTCGTTACGCCTTGATAACGGATACTTAAGAGGGAAATCTTTATTAAGTATAAACACTCTCAATCTGAGACTCCGCTTGGTTTTGCAACCGAATTACAAGCCCCAAGGGTAACAAGACAGGCGTTTGATACCCAAAAAAGTATATATCTTAGATACATTTACTCGGATTAAACGATGAGGGAAGTAATACATCTGAAATCAGCATTGGGAAAATGATTTAGGTGGGGCCACGGCGATTTGAACGCCGGTCACAAGACCCCCAGTCTTGTAGGATACCAGGCTACCCTATGGCCCCTGGCGCAACTTAGGATGCATACGTGGCATATAAGGATTTCCTAAGGATTTCATACTCACGGCCACTATCTGCAACAATAAAATCAATATCCCGTATCATCTGCCTTTCCCTGCTGGCTTCTTGAGCCCCACAAGCGCCATCCAGGCTCCCACAACGACAGCGCTTCCGAAGAGAATGATGCTCTGAGGCTGAAGCCCAATCGGATGATTTATAAGAACTTCGATGCCCATGATAACGCTTCCTGCTCCTATGCCGATAACGCTTAGCCTAGCAGAAAAGGGATACAAGATCATTCCTATAGCTACCAGAGCAGCGACAACGAGCAATACGGGCGAGAACAGAGGGATGGATAAGATCATAATTTATCTTCGGGCTAAAGTATACTTATAGTTTATTACTATTAATTAACAACTGATAATTCTTCAAGCATTATCTCATCAGCCATTAATTTACCGTTTGGTTCGCCATTTATTTACCCCACCAACTCCCAGCGTCTAGCGATGAATAGGATCTACATGGATCATTCGGCCACAACGCCCGTGGCGCCCGAGGTTTTGGAGGTCATGCTGCCCTATTTTTCTGAGAAGTTCGGCAATGCCTCAAGCCTCCACAGCTTCGGGCTTGAGGCCAAAGAGGCTCTGGAGGCCAGCCGTGAAAAGGTCGCAAAGCTCTTGGGCGCGAATACGGAGGAGATAATCTTCACTTCAGGCGGTACTGAGTCTGATAATCTCGCGCTGAAGGGCATAGCCTACAGGAACAGAGAGAAAGGAAAGCATATAATCACAACAACTATTGAGCATCCGGCCATCCTGGAGGTCTGCCGAAAGCTTGAGAACCAGGGCTTTGAAGTAACCTATCTGCCTGTTACAGACGAAGGCTTTGTCGATCCTGGGACGCTCGAATCTGCAATACGCAAAGATACGATACTGATCTCGGCCATGCATGCGAACAACGAAATAGGCACCATTCAGCCGCTGAAGGAAATAGGGAAGATAGCCGCTGAGAGGGATATCTACTTCCATACTGATGCTGTCCAGAGCGCCGGCAAGATTCCGATTGATGTAAATGATATGGGTCTTGATCTTCTCTCGCTGTCTGCTCATAAGCTCTATGGGCCGAAGGGCGTCGGAACGCTATATGTCCGCAAGGGCACGAGGATCGAGAGCATCACTCAGGGCGGTGGGCACGAGAGGAATCTGCGCTCAGGCACTGAAAATATCTCAGGCATCGTTGGACTTGCCAAAGCGGCTGAGCTGGCCCAGCAAGTCATGGGCGAGGAGGCTGAGCGGCTGACTAAGCTGCGCGATATTCTTGCAAAGCAGGTTCTGGATAGTGTGTTAGATTGTTGGATCAACGGCTCAATGGCCAACAGACTTCCCTCAAACCTGAACTTCAGCTTCAAATTTATAGAGGGCGAATCGCTGCTGCTCTTCCTCGACTCAAAAGGAATAGCTGTTTCGACAGGCTCCGCGTGCTCATCAAAGAAGCTTGAGCCTTCTCATGTGCTCCTAGCGCTAGGGCTAAGCCCTGTGGATTGCCACGGGTCTCTGAGAATTACATTAGGGAGATCAAATACAGAAGAGGAGATAAATTATGTGGCCGGAGCCATCAAAGAGGCAGTCGAGAGGTTTAGAAGCATTTCTGCACTGGGGAGGTCATAATAGATCCTTTTTGTGGCTGTTGGTGACAGTAATCATCGTATCAATGCTAATAATCATTAATCACTTGTTATACTTAGTCCTCGGCAGCTCTGCGTGTGAGAACTGCAACGCCTCTCTTCATCTGTAGCATCTCCTCAGGCGCGAGAACTGCCTTGCCAGTAGCCAGCAGCAGATCATTTCTATCTACCACCAGCACCTCCTCTCCCGCCCGGACATCGGGATCTAAGCTCACGACATGTTTGGCGAAGAGGTTGCCGCCCTTAACTATGAAAGGTGCAGCGTCATCGGAGGCCACAACCCTTAGCCTTGGCGCAGCGAAGAAGGAGTGCAGCCGCTCTGCACCCAGCATGCTCAATGTCAGAAGTCCGTCCTTCGCCCGAACTGTTGCAATGCGCTCCTTTCCTGAATAAAGGTACCTCAGCCTTCCTGTTTTCGAGAGCCCAAAGGTCGTTTCATCAGGAAAAAGAGCATCGCCAGCGCACCTGTCGAATTGGAGATCTGCAATCATTCTCGCACGCTCAAGCATCATCAACGACTCTGCTGCCAGCTAAAAAAGATTTGTGGTTGTTTGATGCTTTGGCTACCATAATCTATTTTGCCTCCTTCGGTACATCTCTTCCAGTCTCATAATTATGGTGATTCGATTGAACCGTTTGGATACTGTAGATCCAGAAATAGCGGCCGCAATCAGGGGAGAGCTGGAGCGGCAGCAGAATACCCTTATTCTCATAGCCTCGGAGAACTTCGCAAGTCGCGCCGTCATGGAGGCTCAAGCTTGCGTCATGACCAACAAGTATGCAGAGGGCTATCCCGGCCGACGCTATTATCGAGGAACTGCATACGTTGATGTAGCCGAGGATCTGGCACGCGAACGCTGCAAGAAGCTTTTCGGCGCAGAGCATGTAAATGTGCAGCCACACAGCGGCACCCAGGCCAACATGGCTGCCTACTTCGCAGTTCTCAATCCCGGCGATACTATAATGGGCATGAATCTGGCACACGGCGGCCACCTTTCTCACGGCAGTCCCATCAACTTCTCGGGCAAGATGTATAAGATCGTGCCCTACAGCGTTTCTGAAAAGACCGAGATGCTGGATTATGGCGAGATGCTGAAGCTGGCAAGGCTTAGCAAGCCAAAGCTCATTGTTGTTGGAGCCTCCTCGTATCCAAGGATCATAGACTTCAAAGCCGTTCGTGAAATAGCGGATGAGGTTGGAGCAATGGTCATGGCAGACATCGCCCACATCGCAGGCCTTGTAGCTGCTGGCGCTCACCCAACGCCCATTCCCTATGCCGATATAGTTACTACTACCACTCATAAGACATTGAGGGGACCGAGAGGCGCTTTGATCATGTGCAAAGAGGAGCTAGGGCCAGCCATCGATAAATCGGTGTTCCCGGGAACCCAGGGTGGCCCGTTCATGCAGGCGATAGCCGCTAAAGCGGTGGCCTTCAAGGAGGCGATGACCCCAGAGTTCAAGGACTACCAGTTCCAGATAGTGAAAAATGCCAAGGCACTCGCAGATCGCCTGATGGAGAACAACTTCGATCTCGTTTCGGGCGGAACGGATAACCATCTGATGCTTGTCAAGCTCATGAAGGAGGGAATCACAGGAAAAGAGGCTGACGAGACATTGGAGAGGGCAGGTATCACGCTGAACAGGAACATGATACCTTTCGATACTGCCAAGCCACTCGTCACAAGCGGCATCAGGATTGGAACGCCTGCAATCACAACGCGCGGCATGAAGGAACCTCAAATGGTTCAGATCGGAGATCTTATCACAGAGGTTCTGAGAAACATTAGAAGCGAGGAGACTGTGAAATCAGTGCGCTCCAGGGTGAAGGCGCTTTGCGATCAGTTCCCGTTATATACTGACCTGCTATGCTCATAGATGGAAAGGCGCTCGCCTCGGAATCTGAGGCCGAGACAAAAGCAAGAGTCCAAAAGCTCGCTACCCGAGGTGTCGTGCCAGGACTTGTAACTGTCCTTGTGGGAGCAAACCCCGCATCACAGATATACATCAGACAAAAGCATCTCGGTAGCGCCCGGGTGGGAATAAAATCAGAAAACATGGTGCTCACAGAGAATATAACTGAGGAACAGCTAATAACCAGGATAATGGAGCTGAACAAACGAGAGGATGTCCATGGGATCCTCTTGCAGCTTCCTCTTCCGAAATGTCTCAATCCACAAAAAGCGATGACGACCATCGCTCCAGAGAAGGATGTGGACGGATTTCATCCAGAGAATATGGGCGCGCTTCTCTTAGGAGCTGAAAGGCTAGTGCCTTGCACACCCAGGGGAATAATCTATGCCCTGGAGCGGTTAGGTGTCAAGCTGGAAGGCGCAGAGGTTGTAATCGTCGGCCACAGTAACGTTGTCGGCAAGCCACTGGCTGCAATGATGCTGAATAGGAATGCCACAGTTCAGGTCTGCCACGTGTTTACAAAGGATCTGGCGTCGCATACACGCAATGCCGAGATATTGGTAGTAGCTGCTGGTGTGCCCGGTCTAATTAAAAAGGATATGGTGAAGCCTGGAGCCTATGTCTTTGATGCTGGAATTAGCCGTGTGGGCGACAAGACCGTTGGAGATGTCGATTTCGATGCGGTGAAAGATGTTGCAGCTGCCATAACTCCAGTTCCAGGAGGAGTCGGGCCCTTGACAGTGGCAATGCTTCTAAGCCAGACTGTGCAGGCTGCAGAAAACCAGGCAGGAAATCGGGCAGGGATTCAAGACTGTCGCTGATCATCGCCTGCTCTCTCAGCCGTGAGGCCATAATCGGAGGCGATAGGAGGTCAATAGACTTCCTGGGAAAGTGCCCTGAGCTTGAGGGGGAGCTTTACTCGGGGACGATCAAGAATGACGATGAGCTTAAAGCCAGGGCAAAGGAGCTGGGCGCATCCATCCTTGTGTCTGATGGAAAGGAGAAGGTCTGGAGAAGCGGCGATATTTTGGTTGGTGAGGTTACTAAAATATCCCAGGAATCTGAGCTGCGAAGGAGAATCTACCTGTCTCCGAGAGCCTACGTCATGGCGGATATCACAGGAAAAGATGTCAAAATAACAGGCCGAGGCGGAGTTGCCTGTATGGTTCTTGGAAACAAGTTCACTCAGAAGCTTGCAAGCGAAGGTGTGGCAAAGGCAAAAGGAAGGGTGAATGAGCAGGTCATTAGATCTATCCTGGAGGATGCTGGAAAGAGGACAGCATCTGTAAGCCGCGAACATACGCTTCTACGCATAGAGGTCTCACCAGCAAATCCTGATGCGGCAGTTCTCGCTGCCCTGAAGAAGGACTGCGAGAAGAACGGATGGAGGCCATGCGGTCAGGAGTGATACTGGCCGGTGGTTCTGGCAGCCGTCTGGGTAGAGAGAAGTCTCTTCTGCACATTTGTGGAAAGCCGCTAATCCAGCTGATTGTTAAAAAGCTGTTTCGAGTAGTGGATGAGGTAGTGATAGTAACAAGAAACGATGAGCAGGTCGATGTTCTTCGAAAGCTTGTCCCGGAAGCTCATTTTGTATGTGATTGCATCTCGGGCTACGGCCCCGTTGCTGGCTTAGCTGCAGGAATGGCCTGCACAAAAGGAGATTATGCCTTCGCTTCAGGCTGCGACTTGCCATTTCTAAGCGTGCCGGTTATCGATAAGCTCTTCGAGCTTGCAGTGGGCTATGATGCTGCGGTTCCCGTTCAGCCTGAAGGATATATGGACACCCTGCATTCAGTTTATAGGCGAGAAAAAATGAGGTTGGCCTGTGAGAGGGCGATTGCCAGAGGTGAGCGCAAGATTTCTGCGCCCTTAAGAGAGCTACAATTAAACCTGGTTTCCGTAGAGGTTCTTCGTCCTCTTGATCCGGAGCTTATGACTTTTTTCAACGTGAATACAAGAGAGGACCTTAAGGCTGCCCTGAAGCTTTGCCGTGATGATTATTGAGGATTATAGTACTTCTTTTGATTAATCGCCTGAAGGCTTTTGAAAACGTATGCTATACGGTTGAAGGGGATAAAATTAACTCTTACCTCTATCTGTTGTGCCGAAGCGCCTAATGGAGTTAGGCACTAAGGGCAAAGACAAAAGCAAATGCAAAGTGAAGCCAAATGTAAATCGAATGTAAGGTAAAATAAAGCTAAAGATTAAAGGCCAAGGATTAAGATGGCGCCTGCTTAAGTGCTTATAGATAGTGCTTTAGCAGCATATAAATCACAAAGACCGTTACCCCAAAGAGGGCCAGCTTAACTAGAAACCAGAACGAACTCCAGAGCACAAGGGCTGCCAGGACGGCCAGCAGTATAAGCACCAAGTTCTTCTCGCGGTTCACTTCAGGCTCATTAATATTGAATATCCGCCTATGCATATGGACACCCCTTTAATCGCACGGTTTTTAATCTTTTCCATATATCACCTCTATCCTGAGTCTTAACCTGGGTCTAAATGAATCTTGGAGCATAATCGAAAAGGAACCAAAAGCGTTATACCTCCACATTCCTCTTCAGGGGTGGTGAATATTCTTTGGACAGGCTAGAGCTGGTGACAAGGAACGTCGAAGAGATAGTTACGCTGGACGAACTCAGGGGATTGTTGGAGAACAGGCAGCGGCCTCGCGCCTACGTCGGCTACGAGACCTCTGGAAAGGTTCACCTGGGGCATATGCTCACTGCAAACAAGCTTTTGGATCTGCAAAATGCTGGATTCGATATAGTGGTATTATTGGCAGATCTGCATGCATTTCTCAACGAGAAGGGAACTCTTGAGGAGGTGCGAAAGATTGCAGACTACAACAGAGATTGCTTCATCGCCCTGGGGCTGGATCCCGAAAAGACAGAGTTCGTCTATGGTACTGAGTATCAGCTCAAGCCCGAGTACATGCTCAAGATACTGAGAATGGCGAGGAACACGACACTCAACCGCGCCAGGAGGAGCATGGACGAGGTTTCGCGAAATGCCGAGAACCCGATGGTCTCACAAATGATCTACCCCCTGATGCAGGCTGTTGACATCGCCGACCTGCATATCGATCTGGCTGTAGGAGGCATAGACCAGAGAAAGATCCACATGCTGGCGCGCGAGGAGCTGCCGCGCCTGGGCCTGCCAGCGCCCGTGTGCATGCACACGCCCCTAATCCCAGGGCTGAACGGCGAGAAGATGTCATCCTCGAAGGGCAACAACATCGCAGTCGATGAGCCTGCAGAGGATGTCCAGAAGAAGATCATGGCTGCGTTCTGTCCGGCCGGCCAGGTGGAGAACAATCCGATACTTGCGATATTCAAGTACCACATATTCCCCAGAGTTGGGCCTATCACTGTTAAGAGGCCAGCCAAGTTCGGTGGTGATGTGACATACGAGAAGTACGAGGATCTTGAGCCAGCCTTCGTATCAGGAGCGATGCATCCGCAGGACCTCAAGAAGGCTTGTGCTGAGTATATGATCGAGATATTGAGGCCGGTGAGGGAGAAGATGAATGGGTAAAAGCCATTTTATAAAATATTTAATGGACTTATATTAAAGGAGGCATCTCATGAATAATCCAAATTATTATAAGTCCCATTGGCCCGATATTATTTCCGATTATAGTGATAATATCGCGGAGTATAGGGGCAGAGGAAGAATATATTTAGAAAATAAGCAAGAATTAAATTGTGAGTTTAAAATCATCCAAACTAGAGAAGGAGCTATCCTTTCGGGTCGTGTCTGTGAGTTACTGAAATCGCTAACATAATGCACAATAGATGACTTTAGCTAAATTGAAACTCTTGCAACCGATTTCTGTGAGAACTTTCAGTTACCTACACCCACGACCCACAAAGACTAGATGCGATTATTGTTTAAAAGCAATGCCCATAATTGATAATTATAATATTACTTCATATTCACAAACAGAAGCCCTCACTCGTATCCTAAATACTTATTTTAAATTCTTATGTTACTTCCCGGAATCTTTTAATATAGAGGGAAAAAAATACACTTGAATTTAGCGATGAAGCATTAGGGATATCACTGAAGGTAGGAGGGAAACAAATTGCGATACAGTATTATAGTTGCTTTTCTCATATCAGCTATTTTAATTGGAAATGCAGAGGGCCAAACAACCTCCACCCAATTTATATATAAATCGGATCAAAAGGTTATGGGAGAAGGATTCTTCAGCTCATACCAAAATATAACTACTACCCCACTCCTATCTGCTGGAACTGCTACGGGGATTCTCTCATTGAACAAACGTGACTATGGATCCGGTAGCATCAACGATGAGTCTACCACTATCGCTCTAAATGGGGCTAATTCAGATTCTTCCGGCGAATCTTTCGCCATAAGCGAGAGGAATATATCCTTCAAAGAGACTGTCGACATGGCTTATGGCGAAGAAACTTTTAATTTAGGGAAAAGCTTTAACTCTAGCCCCATTAGAGCCCTTGGAAATGAAGAAACGAGCATCAGGAACTATGGAACAGGCGCATCTATGGACGCGTTCTTCGATTCTACCAGCGCGCTTAGCAAAGATCTTTCAGCCAACTTGGACTTTAAATCGATAGAAAGCGGCACTAGAGACGACCCAATTGATGATTATTCATTAGAACAGAACGGCATCACAAATCTGAACGTAGATGCCACCTTCACAGGCAAAGGCCATATTGGAGCTCTCGTGATTAACGGCACTAATCCAAAGGGCACAAACCACAATGCAAATGTGGCCACGCTGATAGATGAAGATTATCTAGGCACTTATACGCTATCCAAGAAGATATCTCATGAGTTTAATTACCAATTTACTCAAGAGCAAGATTCTGGGCTGGACTGCTGCTTCGGTGGGTGGGATACCATGAACTACTACGACGCGAAGACATTCGGAAATAGCACTAAGGGCGTATTCGATTGTACCTGCTACAAGCTACAAAAGACCGCGCAGTTCTCAGAGCCTGACGAGAAAGAGGTCTGGTAAATTTTATCCTCCAAAACTTTTTATACTCCGGCCAATATGCCAGTCAGCTCAGTTGCACCAGAGGAACCTGCTACATCATACGAAATTGCACCTATTGCCAAAGTAGGCCAGAATGTAACCCTGGACGGGAGATACTCGACGGATAACGATGTCGGTAAGCTAGCTCTTCCGCTATCGTTTTAATTTTGGATAATATTATTACTTAGCACCATCAATGTTTTCCATATCTATTTCCTCAAGCTCTTCCCTCAATTTCTTTAGCCTATTCCTTACGTTTATGCCTTTTTGTGTGGTCTTGTACAAAATAGGGGTCCCTTGTATGGCCTCAATAAGGCCGTTTTTAATTAAAAGATCCATATATGTTTTGACTGTTGTGAAATTAGTATTTGCTCTATAAACGATTCTAGTTATGTTTTCACCTTCGATACATATGCTCAAGATTTCAAGGATTATCCTATCCCTGCTTCTCCTCTCCCTCATTCCAGTTATCACCTAATCGCGTACTGTATTATAAGTAAGTAGTCTTGTTAAGGCTAGCAATTCCATATAAAAGTATCTTAACACAAATTCTTATCAAGAACTTATTATCCAAAAATAGGGCTGAAGAAGAAGATGTTAATTATATATAGATTCAAGCCTGTAGCAGCTCAAACAAAGTATTCTCTGGCACATTCGTATATTTCTTCACAATCTTCATGAAAAGCATTTCTTGCTGCTGCCTATCCATGCCATAAGGGTCATCTAGCCCTTGAGTATCAAACTCCTGTGTTATAAGCCGGACTTGTACCTGAGCGATTTTATATAATTTTCCAATCTCTGCGAGCAGATTCATATAATATCCCATGGTATGCGGCCTGTCGGAGGACAGATTCTTGATGAGCCCACATTCCATGCAATATGGATGTGGCTTAAGCCCGCGCTCCCTGCCATCATAGAAATGAGGCAGCCATACCTTCTCGCTGCTTCCGCAACTATTATGCTCACAGCTCACATTTCTCCCTCTTGCCTCGCTGCTATGATGACTTTTTCATTTAAAAACTTTTTGGCAGAAGATGAAAAGTAATCACCACTATAAAAGGTCAATCAAAGAAAATGATTGCGTATGTTTATTATAGCTCTGATAAAGCAGCAACAAATTGAAATTTAGTTATAATAAGCGCTGAGGGTGAGATTTGAACTCACGAGGTGCGATGCACCACTGGTTTTCTTATCTAAGGCTTACCGTTGCCTTGACTCAAGACCAGCGCCGTAGGCCGCTTGGCTACCTCAGCCCATAAAACCTGTTGAGCCCGAACCTTTTAAGCCTGACGATCACTCCTTATCTGCGAGTATTCATCAGAATAATTTTAATATACCATCTTCATCTTGCGATTATGCTTGTCAAGGAAGTCTCTATTCTCCATTCTGGCCAGCTGGTAAAGGGCTGTGATATTCTAATCGAAGATGGCATGATTGCAAAGATCGGTCGCGATCTCAAGGGCGAGGAGATAATCGATGGCCGAGGAAAGTTGGCCATTCCAGGGCTTATAAACGGCCATACCCATCTTGCCATGACTCTTCTAAGGGGCTACGCCGATGATATGGAGCTTATACCATGGCTAAAGGATAAGATCTGGCCACTGGAAGCCAGGATGACTGCAGATGACATTTACTGGGGGGCCAAACTGGGATGCTTGGAGCAGATCCGCTTTGGCATAACATGCTACAACGATATGTACTACTTTATGGATGAGACAGCACGCGCTACTAAGGAGATGGGCCTTCGGGCGTTTCTTTCAGGAGTAATCCTCGATGCTCGACCGGATCTTCTTAAAGATGTGGAGCCCTTTTTGCGAAGATGGAATGGAGATGAACTCATCCACCCTACTGTTGGCCCTCATGCTGTCTATACCTGCTCAGAGGAGATGCTTCTTAAGGCCAGGGATTTGGCAGATAAATATGGCATAATGATACATATGCATGTCTCCGAGACGCGGGAGGAGGTGGATGAGTTCATTTTGAGCCATGGCCTTAGCCCTGTTGAGTACCTGGATCGCCTTGGCATGCTTAATGAGCGCTTTTTGGCAGTGCATTGTGTCTGGCTATCTGAAGAGGACGCCCAAATGCTCGCGGACAGGAATGCGAATGTCGTGGACTGCACTATAAGCAATCTGAAGCTCAGCTCTGGCATAGCTCCCCTCAACTACCTTCTAAAGGCTAACGCCAACGTCTGTCTGGGCACAGATGGTCCAGCCAGCAACAACAACCTGAGCATATTCGAGGAGATGAAGGTCACAGCCATAGTACAAAAGAACGCCTATCACAACCCATCGGCATTCTCTGCAGAACAAATCTGGCAAATAGCCACAGAGAATGCATACAAGGCATTCGGCCTGGAGATGGGTCTATATGAAGGAGCACTGGCCGACTTAGCCCTGCTTGATCTACGTAAGCCATGGTTCTGCCCACAGAGTAATATCATCTCTCACCTCGTCTATAGCATGACGGGCGGCGTTGACACGACCATTGTTAACGGCAAAGTGTTGATGCAAAATGGCGTAATTCCCGGCGAGGCTGAAATAATGGCAGAGGCACAGGAGAGATTTGAGCGATTAACAGGCATGTGATTGTAGTATAGAAAAGCAGGCAGAGGACTCCTCCCTTTTAGGGATTGGGGAGGATATCACAACCGCTTTCTAAGCCGTTTTCTTCCCTTTCGAGCTTTTATTACCAAGTAAACTGCCCCTACAAGAAAAATGATTATCATGGGAAGGGCCATAATGTTACTCCAGGATCGCTCCTTAACCGCTACAATGGCAGCGAGCTCATCGTTATGATCTAATTGGCCGCATTTATAGCTCACACTGCAAGGAAGCGCATAATAGCCATCAGCTGTATTATTTGCTGTAAAGACTCTAAACCTCGCGGATACAGAGCCACCAGGATCGATGCTGCCCAGATTAATTTTGTTTTCAACGAGCGTGAACGGATCTTGTGGCAATGGCTGTACTTGAAGATCACTTATAGGCTCATCCCCGTGATTCACAAAGTGAAGAGTAAGATCAGTCTCTGTGCCAGGAGCTAAAAGATCATTGACCTCCAGGTCGAGTCTTGGTCCGAGGATCACCTTCACATTCAGAGGCAGAATATCATTTACGCTTTCATAATTGAAGAGTACATCGGGTATATTGCCAGTGGCTTTGACCCCGGATAGCCTGCTGTAGCTTAGGAGAAGCACTAAGGGATAGACACCAACATCCATGCCCTGATCCGGATTGGCCACAAACTCCACTGATCTGTTCTCTCCTGGGGCAAGTGAGCCTACTACTTGGGGTGCAGAAAGAACATGAATCCTGTCATCACTGCTGTGCAGCTCAGCCATTACTCCAAGGCATGTCTCGTTATCCCCAAATATGCTGGATGATTGCTTGCCGGAGGCATTGTTCATAAGCTCAACCGATATGATCGCTGGACGACCTACTTCCAAGAACCCTGATACTGAGGATACTATGATCTGGCCGTGGTCCCCTTGATCGTCCCCGTAGACCGGTAAGATAAAGGCTATGAGGATAATGGAAAGGATCGCCAGCTTTTTCATCGAAGGTATAACGGACTTTTACCTTTTGAGTTTAACTCAAAATATGCGCGATTATAATCTCAGGTGGAGGATATGTGATGAAGAACCTATTAGTGTTTGGACTATTGGTAGTCCTATGTCTCCCTACCTTAGGTGCAGGAGTGCCGAACCTAGTCGGAAATTGGACACGGACGGATGTGGAAGGCATCGTGTATGGAAATCCCTTGGTTTATACAACGGTTGATACTCCTGGCAATTTTACATGGCTTTATGAAAATACGGTGCCGGGCATTCCAATGATAGTCATTAAGGATCAAAGGGATCATGCATTTACGGGAACATGGATGACGAATCCTGCAAACAAATCAACCTATGAAAGCCTCATAGGGATTATAGGATATGATAATAGTTCAATTTACATGATACATGGAGGAGATCGCGAAATAATAGGCAAATTAATATCTTCTTCTGAAATGGCGTTTGTTGCATTGGAGGATAACGAGAAAAGAGGCATGTTTTTGATTAACCAGCGTTTCTCTAAGCTTAAATAAGCTTCTTCATTTTTTGACTTTCTATTTTTATGCTTATATTACAATGGGAGCGCGGAGGGTCACGAATACCCCGACCTTTAGGGTGGGGTTTTTGATTTCTAAACGTGATACCCCGCGGCTTTACTTCGAGTGGGATAAAGAGCATGCGTGTTTAATTTAGAGATAGATCAACGAGGTAGATTAGCAGAGGATATATCTAGAGATTCTTCGGCGCTCATACCTTTATGAACTATGGAGCAGATCCTGTGTGTAATCAGCGTTGGATCATCCGCTTGGAAGATATTCCTTCCTATTGCCACACCGTCCGCTCCAAGCTTCAATGCCTCTTCCACTGTTGCCACCAGCACCTTATTGTTCGCTAATTGATTTTCCTCTCAATGCAACACCTCTGCGTTCTATGTGCTATTAAGAGCATTTAAGTCATTTTTGGTACTATGATGTAAGTATTTGTGTATTTATAGCTGTCGTCACTGGCAAGGCTAAAATAGATAGGAGACTCGGAAAGCATCGGAGAGCGGGACTATGGTAGGTGGATTTAGATTCTGCAGAAATACTTTCGTAAGGCAGATCAGTGCAGCATGTATCATTACGGTTTCATTTTTGTTTGTAGCAATAGCATTGAACCTACTTTGTGATCATGCAATGGCTGGAACTGAGACAGGCGCGTTTTGCCCTGATTGTCCTGACTGGCAGAATCTGGATAGTTGGCAAGCTCAGGAGAATGCCTATAATCAGGCTAACCATCTCGGCCCTTACGCTGGAATCCCAAATACCAAAAGTGTCGATAATGGAAACAATACCAATAACAATAACGCAAAGATTGAAAAGTCCCAGGTGGATGAATATCCTGCGTACGAGATAATAACCTATCCAGGATCTTCGATGAATGGCATGACCATTATCGATGTGAGGTCTCCTGAGGAGTACATGCGCGGCCATATCCAAGGAGCCAGAAACATCTATTGGGAATCTCTTCTGTCAAACGGCGTTATTGATCCGCTCCCGGCTGAACGTGCTTTACGTAATGCTGGCATCAACAACACAGATACGATTCTGATCTATGGAGGCTCCGATGAAGGTGCTTCGTTCATGTTTTGGGCGCTAAGCTATCTTGGTCATAAGAGCCTGAGCAGATTGGATGGCGGAGCGGACGCAGCATGGAGCGCTGGTATTAAGCCGAGTACATCTCTGCCTGTGATCAAAGAATCGAATTACACAATCCACACCAATCCTAATCTGCTTGTGAACGAGAGCAATCTTGAGACATTCCTCAAGCGCCCAGACATCCAGATCTTCGATGCCAGAAGTTTTGTGGATTACGGATTATCAAAACTCACAGACAGGTCAATGTCATTTCAACCAAGTGACTTATATGATGGCGCCAAAATAAAAGATATAACGGCTCTAAAGGATGCGCTTGGTAGACATGGCCTAAACTATTCCGACACATTACTTGTCTACGGCACCCCCCAGGCATATGACCTATACTACAGCCTGAAGCTGATGGGCTATAAGGCTACGCTGCTTGAGGGCGATTGGTGGTCTGAAACCAGATGGGCAGTGAGCAACGTTGAAAAACATCAGTGATGGGAATTATGGTTGAACATAAATCTGGTGTAAACAAAAGGCAGCATAACGCAAGGAGGATCTTCCTAGTTTCATCTTTGCTTATAGCGCTAACTCTGAACATTCTTCTGAGCCTGGCCCTGGCGAGTACGGGAAAAGGGACGTTCTGCTGCGATTGCCCTGACTACTCCAGCCCTCAGGCCACCGATGCATGGTTGAAAATGAGAGATCAACTCTGCAATGATGCAGTAGAGCTAAAGAGCAATTTGAGCGAGAAGGTGGCAATCCAACCCGAAACTCCCAAAGAGGAAACATACCCGAGGCCGGAATTATTGGCCTCCCCTGGGTCCAAGCTGGATGAATTTGTCATCCTAGATGCGAGAGCTCCGAGCCAATACACGGTAGGTCATATCCCTGGAGCCAGAAACCTTTATTTGAAAAGCTTAGAGCCTAATGGCACGTTAGATCCTGCAGCGGCAGAAAATTCCTTATGCAAGTTGGGGATCAATAATTCGGACTCTATTCTCATCTATGGAAGCTCCGAAAATGATTCATCTGCATACTCCATTTTCTGGGCATTAAGCTACCTGGGGCACAAGAACTTAAGCATTCTTCGCGGAGGCATTGATTCTGCGATCAGAGCGGGAATAAAGCTGGATAGATCCCAGATTACTATTGAGAGATCCAACTATACAATTCACATAGTTCCCTGGCTGCTAGTCAATGAGAGCACACTACCTAAATGGCTTGAAGACACAAGCCTCCATATACTGGATGCCAGAGATTGGGTCAATTACGGAAAATCGAAGCTGACTGATGCCTCATTTCCACTAGATGTGACGCTACTTTATGATAGTAATAGTAATATAAAGGACTCTGCAACCATAAAGGATATTCTCGACAGGCACAGCCTAAACAAAAACCAGGTTCAGCTCGTCTATGGCACTCCTCAGGCATACTCATTATTCTTTATACTTAGGCTGATGGACTATAATGCTACTATACTTGAAGGAGATTGGTGGCAGAATACTAAGTGGGCCAGCAGCAGTGTTAGATGACAAAAAGTTGTATGGAAAGTTTATGATTTTAGAATATCCTAAAGCAAATCCTCTTTCAGAAGAGCATCCACCGCAACATTAATTGAATCAGCCGAACTATGTTTGGGTTGCCAGCCCAGACCTTCGATCTTATCGATCGAAAGCAGCATCAGCTTCACATCGCCTCTCCAACCTCTGCCGTCAATACCGCCGGTATAATTGTAGATTACCTCAGAGAGGCCCATGTGCTCCACAACGATATCTGCAATGCCTGTCACATCCACAGAGTCGGCTGAACCGATGTTAAATATGTTCGTCTGCTCATCCGAGTGCTCGACACAGTATATCATTGCCTGCGTGCAATCCCTTACCTCTAGGTAGGACTTGCGCTGTCTTCCTGACCCCAGTATATCAAGCTCCTTTGGATTCTCTCTCAGCTTCCTTATAAAATCTACAATGACGCCATGAGTCCCGCGCTCCCCAACGATATTCGCAAATCGATATATCCACGACTGCATATCAAAGGTGTGACAGTATGAGGAGATCAGCGCCTCACACGCGAGCTTGGAGGCTCCATAAAGGGAGATTGGGATAAGAGGACCGTAATCTTCTGGAGTAGGGATTGTCTTGGCCTCGCCATAAACGGTTGATGTCGATGTGAAGGCTATCTTCCGAACGCCTGTCCTACGCATTGCCTCAAGCAAGTTGTATGTCGCAAGGATGTTCTGTTCAAGGTGTACCCTCGTATCTTCAGCGCCAAGTTTTACATCGGGGTTTGCAGCCAAGTGAAAAACGATATCATTTCCTGCAACTGCTTTTTCCAGGGCAGAAGGATTCAGCATATCTGCTTCAATTACCCTGAAGCTAGGATTGCTCAGGTGGTGAGCGATATGCTTCCACTTCCCCGAGCTGAAGTTATCCAGAACAGTGACTTTATTTTCCGGCAGCAGCGCGTCAACAAGATGGCTTCCTATAAAGCCGGCACCGCCCGTAATGAGGATAGTTTCGTTTTTCAACATTTGGTTTTAGGAGATGAAGGTAACTGGAAGATAAAATTTCCCCTTCAATCAACCTCTATACCTTTTAGCATAAAAGCTAACATAACCTTTTTATTGTAATCTATTACGATTACTAAAAGTGATCTACCATGGAGGGAAAAATTCTCAAGATCTCAATGCTGCTCCTTGCAGTAGCGCTGCTGTGCAGCGCGTATGGAGCAGCAGATAGCAGCCGATTAAAGCTGGCTACAACAACTAGCCTTCATGACACAGGGCTGCTCGATGCGATTAAGCCGATTTTCGAGAAAGAATATAACGTATCTTTGGATATCATATCAGTCGGTAGTGGACAGGCCATTCAGTACGGCCAGCGAGGAGATGTGGATGTTCTTCTGGTCCACGATAAGAATGCGGAGCTTCAGTTCATTCAGGGTGGTTACGGTCTCGAGAGAAGATGCGTTGCCTATAACTATTTCGTGATTGTCGGCCCGAAAGATGATCCGGCAGGAATAAAGGGCATGAATGCAACCTCAGCCTTCAAAACCATAATGCAGAAGGGCAAAGCAGATCCAAGCAAGGTCGTGTTCGTATCCAGAGGAGACAACTCAGGGACCTATTCTAAAGAGAAACAGCTCTGGCAGATGGCGGGCATCAATTACTCCCAGGTCAATAACTCTGGTCCATGGTACCTCGAGACAGGACAGGGCATGGGTGCAACTCTCCTGGTGACCAACGAGAAGAATGCCTATACGCTCAGCGATACCTCTACCTTCATGGCATATACGAAGAAATATCCGGGCAACTTTACGTTAGTGCCGCTGATCGGGGGCGGAAACGATCTGCTGAACGTTTATACAGCAATTGCTGTGAACCCAAAGAAGCATCCCGGTGTGAACTGCGAGATGGCGAATAAATTCATAAACTTCCTGGTGTCCGATGAGGGCCAGAATCTTATAGCAAACTTTGGCAAAGAACAGTATGGCCAGGCGCTCTTCTTTGCGGCCAGGGGCAACTGCACAAAGATCGGCTGCTCTGCGGCGGAGTGCGCTGTGCCCACAAATGCTTCCTGTGCGACAGCCTGAAGGAGGATGGAGTAAAGATTGGATGAGATCTCGGCAGGATTTCTCAGAGCGATAGAGCTGATAGTAACCCTCAATCCTGAGGTCATGAGCATAACCGCCAGATCTCTATCCATCTCAATAGCTTCCATCATTTTTGCCTCTTTGATCTGCATACCTCTCGGAGGTCTTATTGAGTTTCATGATTTCCGGGGCAAAAGAGCGCTGATAAACATAATTCAGACTCTTTACAGCCTGCCTACGGTCGTCGTAGGACTTCTGGTCTTTCTTCTGCTCACCCGCGATGGACCTCTGGGCAGCTTAGATCTTCTCTTCACGCCTACCGGGATGGTTCTCGGCCAGACGATATTGATAACGCCAGTCATGATTGGCCTCACAATCTCAGCTTTGCGAGGAGTGAGCGTGCAGATTAGAGAGACTGCCAAATCGCTGGGCGCTACTGAGCCACAGATAATACTCACGGTGATAAATGAAGCGAGGCATTCAGTAGTTGCTGCAGTTCTCCTCGGCTTTGGCAGGGCGATCTCAGAGGTCGGCGTCGCGATGATGATCGGAGGCAACATCAGAGGCTATACTCGCGTCCTGACAACAGCCATAGCCCTTGAGACATCAATGGGCGATATCGAGCTTTCATTGGCACTTGGAATAATACTACTACTATTATCATTAGTTATCAACCTCGTTGTTAACCGAATACAGGGGAGATGAGATGCTCCTGGAGCTGAAGGGAATACACAAGAGTTATAGCAAATCCGAGGTTCTGAAGGACATCGATCTGAATGTAGAGAAAGGAGAGATAGTGGCATTGATAGGCCCTACAGGCTCAGGAAAGACGACACTGCTTCGGCTAATAGATCTTTTAGAAGCGCCTAGCCGAGGGCATATCATCTTCGATGGCAAAGATATGACAATTAATGGCGAGAAGGATAGACTCAAGGCGAGAAGAAGAATGGCAATGGTCTTTCAAAAGCCTGTTATGTTCAAGGGCAGTGTGCTGAAAAACGTATCATACGGCCTGAAGATCCGAGGAAAAGACGGAAATGATAGAGCACAGGATGCCCTCCGTGCTGTAGGATTGGCGGGCTACGAGAATAGAGATGCAACAACCCTCTCAGGAGGCGAGATGCAGAGGACTGCTCTAGCCAGGGCCCTCGTGACTGATCCTGAGCTACTGCTGCTGGATGAGCCGACAGCCAACCTTGATCCAAAAACTACGGCATCTATTGAGAGCATAATTTTGGGACTTCCCAGAAATGGAGCAACAGTTATCATGGCGACCCACAATATGCTCCAATCCAGACGATTGGCAGGACGCGTAGCTATGCTCATTGAGGGAAAGCTTGTGAGAACTGGCAGGCCTGATGAGATTCTCGGTGTGGAAAAGCTTTCGGCTATTTATTCTGGAACATCCGCACCATGGTGAAAAGATGCTTTTATTTTCTAATAGTTGTATCAACCAACAGATATGAAGCCCAATAGCGATGATGTTCCGGAGGACGAGGATTCATTTCTCACAGAAAGACAGCTCAAGGTGCTTCAGCTCAGAAGCCGTGGATGCTCGCAGCAGGAAGTTGCAGATATCCTGGGGACGACGCGTTCAAATATCAGCATTCTTGAGAAAAGGGCTCATCAGAACATCCAAAAAGCAGAGCATACGCTATATCAGTGGATGATGATCCGAGCGCCCATCTCGCTGAAGGTAACAGCCGGAACGGATGTCTTCGATATTCCGAATGGGATATTCAAGGCAGCAGACCAGAAATCCATCCAGCTGCCGGTAACCTCTCTGGATATAATAACCCAGCTAAGGCTCAAGGCACCACAGCTCTTCAAGAAGAGGGCTGTGCCGAAGGATATCGATATTTATATAACCTCAAATGGAGAGCTTCTGATTGACGAGCACGACTAGAATATTTTTGCTGCTTATCATTATTGTTATTCTTGCTGCCACCTCGTCTGGCCAAAATAGCTTCTTAGAGGGCCATGATTCAAACCGTATGGCTCTATCCATCTATGTAGATAAGCATGGCAAATCTCTAGTGACAGGCTACGCCGATGACATAAAGAGACTGAATTTTCTGAGTTCATCTCATTATCGGTATAATAATGAAACCAACCAGATTTATGCCCTCACTGATTCATTAACCTCGAAGCTTGAGGATAACTGGATGACCATCTGCTAATAAGATCTCACTAAGCATACTAATCATTTTTATGGAAGCAGCTGTAATTACTATTAGAGATCATAAATGAAGGCTTCATTGGTTATAGGTACCTGCATGGCTCTGTGTATCACAATCTTGGCAACCGCATATGGTGCACAGGATGTTGGCGGAGACTTTGGAAAGTCATGGCTTGAGCAGCACGGAACGCAGTTATCTTCTGCCACAGGGACCCAAAATAGTCTCTGGAACTGGGGAACTGCTCCAAAGGGCTATACGCTCTCTGATGGACAGATAATCCCACCAGGCTATGGAACTCAATTGTACTATCCCAACTTTCTGACTAACAGCACACCTATCACCCTAAACAGCACTAATGCGGTCAGCAGTAATCTCGTGCCAAATTTCCAGTCATCAATATCTGAAGGTGATTGGCTTCAGGCTCAGCTCACAGGCAGGCCAATTGCAGTAACTAGTACTCCAAATGGACCGCTTTTCTGAATTTCGCCAACATACCTAGGGTTGTTGAGGCGCTCTGTTCTTCTGAGCAGCCTCCCTCAACCGTTCCCCTTCAGCTTGAGCTGCAGCGTACACCCTCTGATGCCAGAAGATAGCAGGGATCATGCACCCGATGCCCAAGACGTAAATGAGCGAACCATTGAAGCCCATCAGGGCGCCAGCCAAAAAGATTACCGTGGCCCCCAGGAAGGCAGTGCTCCACCCTAAGGCTATGGATTTAGTGGAATTCAAGAACATGCTGCTCTGCCAGTGCTCTCTGGGAACCATGCGCCTTGCATACGCTCTAGTGAAGGGGTCGCCTCGAAGGATAGTGGCCCAGGTAAAGAACGCAAGACTGCCGTTTATCAGGACCCCGGACCAGGCTCTGAGACGCTCCAGATCTACATCGCTGAGAGCAACGCTAGATAATGCCAGGAGCAGGAAGAATATCACGCCGAAAAGGTCCATTGATGTGTAAGTTTTCTTCAGGACATTGGGCAGGAAGAGGATCAGTGTTAGGGCTAAGCCGATGAAGGCTGCAAGCCTCGTGCCTAAGAAACTTGATGCTACCACAAAGGCTATCCAAGGCACAAACCCTGCCAGAATGCCGGGATCTATCATAAAAAGAGAAATTACGTTCTAGCCTAAAAAAGTGGCGGAATAAGACCTACACAGACGGCGCTAACCGGAAATTGAAGGAAGGCCGTGATAATAATAACCGAGTTAATTATGCTTGTCAGACTGGCATTACATACCTGCATTTAAGAGAATGGTGTAAACAAAACCTTTATCCTTCCTAGCGTATATCTCCAATTGGGTGGTTGGGTTGAGTTATCGTGCTCTGTTGCTGGCATTGCTTCTGATTACTGCAATCATCGGCCCCGCGTCAGCAGGCGGCAGAAGTGTTGATGACATGGTTGGCGTATTCTCTATAGAGAAGACCATCAAGCTCGGAAGCAGCAGCGCATGCTTTGGAAATGCCGAAGGAAGTGCCGAAGCCCAAAAAGATCCATTAGGCATGGGAAGCAATCCTCTTGCCGACAGCCAGCCTCCTGATCTAGCAGGCTTTGGCTTTGAGCCCAAGATGTTGGATGGATACACTCGGTCTATAAACCTCACAGCCCATATCATCGATGATGAGAGCGGCCTGGGAATTGCGAAAGCATTCTTCCGCAGCCCTTCAGGGGCACAGACGGCCTCAGCTACATTCACACCTGAGTGCCGAGTATCAGGCACCTCTAAAGATGGGATCTACGCTACCAAGATGATCCTTCCAAAGGAAAGCGAGAGAGGCACCTGGCTTCTGGATAATCTTACGCTTTTAGATGCAAGCGGAAACCGCAAGGTGCTATCGAGAAGTGATCTGGTGAGGATGGATTTGCCGGCAGAGTTTCTTGTATCTTAAATGGTGAACCTGAACTTGTTTACGGTTATAGATGGAAACTCTCTTCCATAAAGGCGGAAATCGTTCATCTTGTCCTCATCAACCTTATCGCACGCATTTCAAGAAACTTCCCCCGAAGAGGGGCTAGGGGTAGCCCGCGCGGGCGACTGAGCGCGCTAGTATAACCATTAGTTTTAGCCCCCAAAAAAGTGCAGTTAGGATGGATGCAGTGATTAAAATGAGAAAATAAATGAGAATTTACCGCAAAAATATAATGCCACGAAGTCATCTTCATCAAATAAACGATTTGTATTATCACTCGCCCATGATCTGCACTACAACCTTGCGATGCCTCGGCCTGTTATCCATCTCCAGAAATACGATTTGCTGCCATGTTCCAAGCGTAAGCCTGCTCTGATGGAATGGCACAGTCAGGCTCGGGCCTATAATCGAGGCTCGAATATGCGAATGGCCATTTCCATCGTGCCATCTCAAATCGTGGGCGTAATCGATGCATTCAGGAGCCAGCTTCTCCAGCGCGTTTGTCATATCCTCAATAAGGCCAGGCTCGTATTCAATCGTGGTCACAGCACCAGTTGCTCCGGGCACGAATACTGTGGCAATGCCCGAACGAAGGTCAGACTCCTGGACAGCCATTGATATCCTATCGGTTAAATCAATAACGTCTCCAACACGTGTTTCAAACTCGATATAGCTGGTCAATATCATGTTGGTCGCCTCTCACCATCAAAAAATTATTTATTGCTTACATGGGTATATCTATTTCCAATGGCCAATGCGTATTATTTTACAGTCAGGCGCATCCTTATAATAATATTCATAATAAACATCGCTGTTGCCCTGGCCAAAGGCGTCTACGGCATTCTCACCAATTCCCTCAGCATGACCGCAGACGGCCTGCACTCCCTGTTCGACAGCACTTCCAATATAGTAGGCATAATCGGCATAGCACAGGCATCCAAGCCGCCTGATAAAGAGCATCCCTACGGCTATTCGAAGTTTGAAACCTTTGCCTCTATCGGCATAGCCGTTCTCCTCTTCGCTGCATGTTTCCAAATTCTCGAAGCAACGATAAATCGGTTTCTGAATCCGACTGTGCCCGAGATAACCGCACTGAGCTTTGCAATAATGGGCATAACTTTAGTTGTCAATATGGGCATATCAGCCTATGAGTACATAATCGGAAGAAGGCTTAAGAGCAGCATATTAGTTGCAGACTCGATGCATACCCGAAGCGATGTCTATGCATCTATAGGTGTGATAATAGGATTCTTTGCCGTAAAAATGGGCTATCCCCTGGCAGATCCGATAATCGCCTTGATTGTAACTGGCCTGATCGTCCTTACTGGGCTTGAGATAATGAAAGACAGCTCAGGTGTGCTGCTGGACAAAGCCCTGATCGAGGAGAGCGTGATAAGAAAGATTGCAGAATCGGTTGAGGGAGTCTGCAGCTGTCATAGGGTCAGAACTCATGGGACTCCAGGAGAAATATTTGTAGACCTCCATATAGGCGTTGACTCCTCTCTATCAATAGATGAGGCCCATAAGGTCGGAATGGAAGTTGAAAACAAAATTAAAGAAACTGTCGTTGGGGTTAAGGATGTCGTCGTACATGTGGAGCCGAAGGAGTTCTGTGAGCTGCAAAGCGAGAACGAACAAAGTGAATAAAATAAGGTGTGAGCCAATTCGGACATTTCAGAGGATCGCATGAAACCTAACGTTGTCATCTCAGTTGTTGAGGCAGGAACTGCCGCCGCGCCTATTTTCAATTTCAGCGTAATAATAGATGGCCAGACCATCATATCAAGGGGACTTTCCCCAGTTGAATCTCAACAAGTTAGGGAGATATCAGGACAGTATGCCTCCCTCTTCGAAAAGGGCTGCAAGGTTATTGGGGCAAAGGATTACTTTGAGATCCTTGGAAACGGGCTATTTCATCTATTCTTCGAGGAAGCATGGGGTCAGATAAAATCCAGAATCGATCAGGGTGCCTCGCTGATCGTAGCATCACAGATTCCAGAGGCGTTATTTCTGCCGTGGGAGCTGCTTCGATTGCCGGATGGGAAGATATTAGGGTTCGATGATAGCTTCAGCATACTTCGTCTGCCTATGGCCCCAAGTATAACAGATAATGCAGGAAAAATATGGGAAATTCCTACAGGGCCGCTGCGAGTTCTGTTCATGGCATGCGAGCCTCTGGATTATGAGCAAGAGGAGAGAGCGTTTCTTAGGTCAATGGAGGGCCTGGAGATCTCTTTTGAAATATGTGATACTGGCAGCTTTGATGAGCTTCTGAGACGTGCAGACAAGTTCACGCCCCACCTAGTACACCTTGTAGGCCAGGCAAAAGTGAAGGATGGCCAGGGACTATTCTCTTTCCAGAAAGAGGGAAAGCCTGATCAGAGATCCTCCTCGGACCTTGGCACTGCAATGGCTAAGGTAGGGGTTCAGTATATCATCTTTGGAGGCTGCCAGACAGAATCACCCTTTGTCCTGGACCTCCTTTGCCAAGGGATTATTAGCTATGTGCCACTAGCACTGAGCTGGAATGCATCAGCGGATGTTTCGAGAGCGCTATATAGCCATTTATCCGCTGGAAAGACTATCGATATAGCAATTGCCCAAGCACGCCAGGATGTTAGCCGAACACATGGTACAGAAGGCGACATCTATGCCATGCCTGTACTTTACGCTGCCACAAACCAGGCGATGCTTTTCAGTGAGAATAAAGCAATTGCTATTCATGAATCCAACCATCAGACGCCTCTGCCCGGCTTGACAGAGGGCTATACGGATGATTTCGTTAATAGAAGACGCGATCTAGAGCGCCTCATTCCAGCGATGTGTGAGGGAAGCGCGAGGGCAGTTGTGATTACGGGACCAAACGGATCCGGTAAGAGCGCTCTTGCGACAAGCGTTGCGCAAAGGCTTATTGGCGAGGGCTACAAACTAATAACAGTATATGGCTCTAGGTACAATCCCTTAAATGCCACGCGAATTTTTGAGGCCTGCATCAGCGCCTTGGACAGCGCTGGCTTTGCGGATGATGCTAGTAGATTGCGTCGTCCAATGCCTCTAAACCAAAAAACAGAGAACATGTTCAATGCCCTCAATAATGCCAGATTTCTGATTGTGCTCGATGGTCTGGAGCTTAATAAGGAAACAGGCAAGATTGAGAATAGGGACCTTGCAGAGCTCTATACATATCTGCTCAGGCATAGCGAGGGCTGCAGGGTAATTATCACAAGTAATGCTTTGCCGGTGGATGCCATGACTATGCCAAGAAGGGCCTGGGAGTGGCAGCTAGGCGGTTTGCCTGAGGCGGCATTCATCAAGTTTCTGCTGAAGGACAGAGTGATTGCGGAGCGATACAGCAGAGGTGAATCTGATTATGCACAGCTTCAAGGGCTCTATGCATCTTCTACAGGCATGCCATTATGTATGTCCCAGATGCGTAAGGCGCTAAGTAAGGCCAAAGTAAAAAATAAAAATCTCTGCGATGAGTTTATCGCTAGCCTTTACAATAACCTTATATCGGATTCATGTCTCGCTCTTAGTAGAGCTGCAATCTATGAGACCGCAGTGAATGTAGTCGCTCTTGAGGCGGTGACAGGAGAGCCCGAGTACAAAGTCGTGGGCATGGCAAGGGAATGGCATGAGCTGTCTCTTGCCTATCCAGTTGGAAACCTCTGGGCAATTCCGTCTCACATCCGCCGCTGGCTTGTAGCCTGCCTAAGCCCTGAGCAGCTCAAGGCGGCACATAGAGATGCAGGAATTTTCCTGAGAGATTTTGCAGAAGCCGGACGTGCGATCGGGCTTGGAGTTACGCGACTCGACTGCCTGATCGAGGCGAGAGGCCATCTAATTGGTGCTGGAGAGCTGGAGCAGGCTCGTTCCATCACCGATCGAATAAGCGGCTACCTTGAGAGACGCGGCTACCACTTTGAGATCATAAGGCTGAACGAAGAGCTTCTGGAGCTTGAGAAACGCGCTGAACCAATGATCTGGATCGCCAGGAGCTATATGGATCAGCAGCGTTATGTTGAAGCGCAAGAGTGGTACTTACGTGCGCTAGATCTTGGTCCTGATGCAGCGGCATGTCAAGGCCTCGGTACAGCCTACTTCCGCCAGGGAAAGTACGACCTTGCACACGAAAGCTTCCAGAAGGCCGTAGATATGTGCCGCATATCGAGCGATCCCTTGGGCGAGGCTGCAGCTCTTCACAGCCTTGCAGCCATAGACATGCAGCAGAACAAAAACGATGAAGCCCGCGAGAAGTTAAGAAAGGTGCTAGAGATACAGGAAATTCTGGGAGATCTCGGTGGTGAGGCAGCGACCCTGCAAGACATCGCAATGCTTGATCTGCGCCAGGAAAATTATGCCTCAGCGCGCGGAAAACTATCCGATTCTTTGGGGCTGCTCGAGAAGATCGGAGATAATAGGGGCGCGGCATCAATGCTGTATAACCTTGCCTCAATCGATATGGATAAGGGCGACTATGATCTGGCACGGGAGGAATTCCAGAATGCGCTATCGCTGAAGCGCACTTTGGGTGACAGATCGAGCGAGGCCATGATTTTTCATAATTTGGGGGCAATAGATGTTCAGAAGGGAGATCTAGACAGCTCCAAAGAGAACTTCACGAAAGCGCTTGAGATATATCAGGATCTGAACGATAAGCAAGGTGAGGCGGGGGCGTTCTTCCAGCTGGGTGCTGTGGCAATCCAGTATAATCGCATGCATGAGGGGCTGAAGCTAATGGCACTTGCGAATATTATCCTCATGAGTATAGGCAGTGAGGACGTCAAGAATGTCGAGCCCATCGTGGAGCGGTTTGCTGCACAGCTCAACTATAGTCAGGAGCAGTTTATGAGGATGGTGAGTGAGATCACGGTAAGTTACAGGAGGGATAAGGGCCGAAGCCTGGTAGGAGCAGCGTTCGGGAGGTAATCGAGAAAAACCTATTGAGGAGGTGATACAGTTAGCACCCTTAATTTAAGTGCATTCAGGATTGTATTCCTCTACACCATCAAGTTTGCTATTAACTCAATTCAAAATCATATTTTTTCCCAAGTATCAAGAATGATCAAGACTGCGAGGTTAGTGAAATGACAGACACAATGCCAGCCATTTTCCTTGGACATGGAAATCCGATGAATGCATTGCAGATCAATGCTTACACAAAAGCCTGGGCTGCCATAGGAGACGCTATCCCTCGACCAAAAGCGATACTATCCATATCTGCACATTGGTACATTGCTGAAACTGCCATAACTGCAATGCAGGCACCTAGAACGATCCATGACTTCGGCGGATTTCCTCAAGAGCTTTATGAGGTTAAGTATCCTGCTCCGGGAGATCAAGCCCTAGTATATCGTGCTAGAGACCTGCTATCTCCATACATAGTGAATCTTGATGATCAATGGGGTCTGGATCATGGAACTTGGTCAGTGCTCTGTCACATATACCCTAAGGCCGATATCCCAGTAGTGCAGCTTAGTATTGATTCGACTAAGCCAGCATCGTTGCATTACGAAATTGGCAAAAAGCTAGCGCCGTTACGAGATGAAGGCATACTTATCATCGGAAGCGGTAACATTGTGCATAATTTGGGTGCCTATGCCTGGAGTCGGCCGCTCGCCGAGCCCTATGACTGGGCAACTCGGTTTGAGAAACAAGTGCGGGAATTGCTCCTTGCCGAAGATTATGGTCCCCTCATCAACTACGAGAACTTGGGCGATGATGCATTGCTTTCCATTCCAACGCCTGATCACTATCTGCCTCTACTCTATGTTATTGGTTGTCGAAAAAGAGGTGAAAAGATCAGTTTTCCTGTAAATGGAATGGATGGAGGTTCGATTTCAATGCTTGCAGTTCAAATCGGCTAAGAGCAAAATGGTTGTGATGAATACGAGATTTGAGCTACGTATTACCTTCGAGGAGTACAGCAGCAGGACTTTCATCAAGCGACAAAAGGAACAGGTGAACTTTAAAGTAAAGGAGATATCATTATATCATGCAATATCCCCTTTACTACCTTTTTTTGATGCTTTGAGCCTGATTAAATTTAGAGAGAAGTAAAATATGCCCCTCAACGAACCACAAGAAGTGTTTATATTATTCTTTGCGATTTATTTTGGTCTGATAATAGATCGATCGCATGAAATGTATAAACCGTGGGACACGTACAATGCCTGGAAAGGGAAATCTCATAACATTAGGCGTTTGCTAGTTGCATGGCTCATTTTGTTCGTCATACCAATATTTCATTTTGGATTCTTATTTATCCTGCTTGGAACTGTTAACATTAGGTTTGATATGACAATTGAGGGCATTTCAAATATAATTTTGATAAGCCTTAGTTCATTTTTTGAATTTGGTTATTTCAGAATATATGAAGCATTTCTACACAGCTATCCCGAATCGTTTTTTGGTGATGAAGAATTGATACAATTGAATCGTTCAGGCAAAATTCTACCAGATTTTTGGGCACATTTTATACCTGGAGCGTTATATGTGATCCTCTCTACTTTTTTGATGGCAGTAGCGATTTATTATTGACTCAGTGCTTAAACTATAATCATAGGATGCTGATGCCAGGGAAAGATAATAGTATTAATGATAGCATTTAATGTATGAGGCCGATCGATGAACTACGAAGATGTACTTGATGACTTTGGATTACTTATTGAGGATGATCTCAAAAGTCAGTTTGAGCTTGCCGTGAAGGAGAGCAGGGAATATCACCCCTTTATGGCAGATGTTTACAGCACTATACAGGAATTCGTGCTCAGAGAAGGACGAAGGCTTGCATCATGCAGCACCCTGATGGTTTATAAAGGATACACCGGCCAGATTGACGATAGAATAGTCAAGGCCTGCTCCGGCGTTGAGCTTTACAGGCACAGCATACTCGTTCATGACGATATCGTTGATGTCGAAGACCTAAGGCGTGGAGGAGAGACGCTTCACAAAATATTCGGAAGGAATTATGGGGAAAAATTCGGCGTTGGAACTGCACTTTTCGCTGGCAACATGCTTTATGCCATTGCACTCAGGGCAGTCCTCCAATCAGGGTTCGAATCTGAAAAGCTCATGGATGCCATAAGACTATTCTCCTCGGAGTATGGGGCCGTGAACGAGAGCCAGATCCTTGATCAGCTTTTTGAACATAAGGAGCCGATCCTTAATGAGTGGAATGTTATGGCAAGCAAAAGAGCATCATCGCTTTTCAAGGCATCAATGCTTACAGGCGCTATACTTGCTTCAGCTCCTGAGAATGATAAAGGCACATTGGCATGTGCTGCAGAGCATATAGGTTATGCATTTGATATCCAAGATGATATCATAGATACTTTCGCCTCAAAGGAGCAGTATGGCAGAGAGCCGTGTGGTGATATTTCGAAGAGGAAGAAGCCTCTGCACATCGTCCTTGCTCTAGAGAAAGATAATCGCTTGGCACTGCTGATAGGCAAACCGCATACAGATGTTGAGGTTGTGCAGGGTCTGATAAGGGACTGTGGCGCTCTTGATGAGGCAAAGTCCATCTCTAGAGATCATGCAAAAGAGGCTCAGAGGTTGATTTCTCTCACAGGTATGAGTGAAGAGGCAAAGGACTTTTTCGCTTCCTTCATAAAATATGTAGATGAGAGCCTAGATTGGTATAAATGATTGAGCTAGGCTCGATATGTTATCGAAATAACCAGGCTCGAACCTGGAATAACCGCCGATACTTGTCAACGTTAGGAAATAATATCATTAGTTTTTTATCTCTATAGACCAAATTATTTCTAAACTTTCTTTGATCTTCTGAGTTTGGAAGTGATATACCGAATGGCCCTGGACCTGAAAAACAAAAGAATATGGGCGATGATAGTATCGATAGTTATAAGCATTGTAACCATAGCGGCAGTGCTGAGATATACAAGCAGCACTGCGACACTGGCTGCTATCTTCAGGGCTGATTTGAGGTTCGTTATCCTTGCCATAGCACTACATATTCTTTTCTGGATATTTTGGGCAGTAAGGCTTCAGTACCTAACATCGCTGGTGACGAGCAAAGTCAGCTTCAGGATAGCCCTTAAAGCCACATTGGCATCGAACTTTCTATCAGCAATAACCCCTGCATCAGCAGGAGGAGAACCCATGAGGGTCAAGGTACTAAACGATGGAGGCGTTAGCTGCGGCTGCGGAACTGCAGTGATCATAGCTGAGAGGCTTCTTGACAGCTTCTTTTTTCTTGCTTGCCTACTCACCCTGCTCGCGTTATCGGACTTTACCAGGGGCTTTGGGCTACAGGTGAGTGCAATATTCCTGGCAATATTCATCCTTACCTTGGCATTCCTCTGGGCACTTCTGAAAGTGCCTGAGAGAATAGAAGGTCTGATAGCCTGGCTTAGAAGGAGGTTAGGTGGCGGAAACCTAATCGATTTTCTGGAAAAAGAGATATGGACTTTCAGGGAGGCCGGGCTACAGCTTGCCAGCTGTGCCACGACCCAGATACCGGTTATGCTGGCACTCACTTTCCTGGTTTGGATTGTGGAGTTTACTGTGCCCTCTGTTCTCCTGATGGGGCTCGGTTACAATCCAAGCTTCCTTTATTCCATAACATCACAGCTTATCATAATCCTTGTCGCTGGAATTCCTCTTACACCGGGCAGCAGCGGAGTTGTTGAGCTCAGCATGAGCTATCTCTACTCCATGTTTGTTCCGAGCTATCTTTTAGGGGTTCTCGTGCTTGTTTGGAGGGTCATAACCTATTTTACGAACCTTGTTGTAGGTGCGCCCTTTGCAGGCGCATCTATTCAATGCAAGCGGTAGCCTTAAAGGCAATCTTATTCTCACAAATTCCTGAGCTAAATTCAAGGTTCTGTACTCTCCAACTTTTTTATAGCTTTATATTTATAGCTATATTTTCTTTTCCCATTAAAATTAATTCTTGATACAAAATAGATTTATTTATTAAAGCATTTTACTATGTTATGATCAAATTAGTTAAGACTCCGTTACAGTTAGAGCCATTTCTAAAAGGATTTAAAGATTTATTCACCATGCCAAGCTATAATTCTTTCCGTGATATGATTTCAGCACTAAGCGTATGTGATAAATCTAAGACCATCTCACACCTTAGTGACACTATGGCAAAGGATCGAGAAGGTACGAAATCACGCTCTTCCTATAATTGGTTCTTTAGTGATGCAATCTGGGATGAGAACAAAGTGGCTCAGCGCAGTGCGGATCTATTTATAGAAGCTCTTCAGTTAAGTGCAAGCGACAAAATATTATTAATTATAGACGATACATATAATGAAAAGGAAGGGAAATGTACTGATGGCGTGGGTAAGTTTTACGATCATTGCAAAGATGATTATATCATGGGTAACAATTTTGTTACCTCAGTCCTCCAATCTAGAGGTATATTTATACCACATAAAGCAAAAATGTATACTAAAAAAATAGACGGCAGTGAAGATTTCATGACTAAGATAGAAATCGCTTATAAAGATATCATCGAGCCCTTAAAAATACCAAAAGGCTTGAGTCTTTATGTTGTTTTCGACAGCTGGTGGTTTTCTGCGGATTTTATAACTAAATGCCTGAACTTAGGTCATCAAGTCGTTTGTGAAATTAAGTCTGATAAAAAGGTATGGATAAATAAAGATATGTCCTTCCAGGTCAGGGACATGGCAAATCAGATTGATGAAATTTATTATAGAAGAACTACAGTTCAAGTTCGCGGCAAGAAGAAGGTATATTATGCAATCGAAAAAGAAGTCATCTTAGATAAGATTGGCAAAGTAAAGCTAGTCATCTCAAAGAAAAAGAAAAATGGTGACGCCAACTACTTTATTAGCACAAATTGTTCACTATCTTTGGTAGAAATCCTTTCTATTTACGAGGATAGGTGGGATATTGAGACTGCTCATAGAGAGTCAAATCAAAAATTGGGATTCAAGGATTATCAATTAAGAGGAAAACGCTCAATTGAAAGATTTATTCAGATGGTTTTCTCAGTCTGGACAGCCATCGTTTTATATGAACTCAAAAACCCACCAGTTGAAAGAAATCAACAAAATAGAACGATTGGAGATATGATTGATAGTATAAAGGCTCAAGCATTCATTGATGCCTTTATATATGTATTACAATTCTTTAATTTGCCAGTTCCTGATAGTGGTTTACTCTATCTAATCAAAGAACAGGGATATAAGATATAACTTGATATAGAATGGAGATTATAAATTGGTGAGAAACTTGGAGAGTACAGGCTTTTTTATGAAATACATTCATTTGATTAATTTGAAGGGGATATGATGAGCAAATATTACTATATTACATATATCAATAAGCGGTTGGGAAAGCAATTTTTCGATAGCGCCGTAATAGACGAGCATCCTTTTGAATGGCTTAAGCGATCTCAAATAGAATCAATTTCGAAAAAAGTCCTCATCAATTGGAGAGAGATTTCCGAAGAGGAATTTCATGCATATAATGAAATAGAGCAGGTCGATAAAGACGATAAAGACTTAATGCCTCAACCTAATCTTTCGTGATATCATAAGTAAAGATCCATCAGATGGCCTAAGAGGCTAAAATCCTTTGATTCCTGCTATAACTGTTTTAGCACGATGAAATACGGGCTGTATTGATTATTTCTACTTCTCTTAGACAAATCAGCCAAATAAAATATAGTGTGGCACTGCGAATTACTGTCTATTGAGAGTGATTCTGCGTTACAGCTCTAAAATAAAATTATCCTATATTTATGCCTTACTCATATCGATTTATACAGAAGTGTGCAACTTAAGTGTCTATTTACATTATGAGTTCTTTGTAGAAGCTGGAGAATTATAATGAGAATTAGAGTTGTAAGCGGAAGAAGCGAGATACCCAATCTAAGCCCCAATGAGAAGATGATCCATATGGCATTCAGGGCATCTAACGTAGATTTCCTTAACCTGATGCAGAGATGCCCAAGGCTTCGAGCGATACAGCTACCAACTTCCTATCATAAGACCATGTCCAACGCTATTGGTGTATTTCTGGAGATGCAGGGTATAGAACTACTTGAGGGGGATGTTTGGGGCCACAGAAAGGATCTGGATGAGTACTTCACAGTCGAGGATGAAACATTGGATGAGATCCGCGCCCTTGCAGCCAATGGTGCGAGCACTGATGAGGTTGCAGCTCAGGTTCAGAAGAAGGCTAGGATCGGATCGGACCTTATCAAGTACATTGCCAAGACAAAGGTAACTGCCTGATCCAGACTTCAAAACCGACTCTTTTTTTACATCTTTCATTAATATTGCTCAGCCAGTGGACCGTAACTATCCACGGCTTGAGGATGGTGTAAAGATTTCTCGGCCAGGTGGCTGAAGGCTTCAAAAGCGCTGAAGAAGGAGGACCAGGTTTACGGGCGGATGATTGCCAATATTACTTTCGCGGCGCAAGGATTAACCTCTTGAACTACTACTACTAATTCCAATTTGGAGACAGCCTCCCTTGGATACCCCTTTATAGCTGTCTCCCGTCATCCCCTTCTTGAATTGTTTGATGAGAACGTTGGCTGGCATTTCAGTTGAATACTTTCGGCCTGCATGGATCGATTATATATCGGCGGCTCTTCATAGCCATTCTGTAGAAACTGAAGATTTCACGATGCCCTACACGCTTCTGGGCTGAAAGTGCTATCTTCTCCCTAATTTTGGAGTGACACTACTGACAACGCCCCGTCTAGTTCCTCCTTTTGGATCTGCCCTGACTACTACCGTTTGTCTTTTAACTCCGGATGCTCTCGGTTCTCAACAGAAGAGTAGAAGGCATCAAGGTCGACATGCAAGATTACTCGCATTAAACTCTGAAATCAGATGTTACCGCTATCTGAATAAACATTTTGGAAACGCCTGAAATGAAAGGCCTTATTTTGTCATTGAATTTTGCGAGCTATAGGCCATCGTAATGTTGATGTAAAATCACTATATGGCCCTCTTGTCACCGCTAAGTAGAGGAAAATTCCTCCCCATGCCCAGACGGCAAATGCAAACAGGATCGGTATTATAAGGAAGAACGCAAGCATCAGGAATAATCCGAGAAGGAAGAGTCCGATAGCTATAAGGACATATTTCAGGCAGGTAAGGCAGCCAATTCTATTATACATAAGCCTCCTGTAAGAGCAGATTGATTTTATCCGCCTTGCTATAAAGAATAGTCACCTGAAGGATAGAAATGGCACCCTATTGCCTTAGCCCGGTAATTACTAACCGCCGATAACTTAGCAGAACCCCGTTATGAAGGGCAATCCCGCAAAGAGCCTTGAAGCTCCTATTGCCGAATGGAAGAGCAACGTGAGCTATACATAGCAGTTCTTATCTTTTTTACTTTCACGCTACACCTTTGCATAGCCCTTTAATCACTGAAGTTCCTCCTTTCCTATTATGGACTTCGAGCTATATCCCACCATAACCCTCAGATCGAGATCCTTCAACGCCCTCCTGGCTCCAAGGGAGATGTTCATCCAGGCCCTCAATCGCAACCTAAACCTCCAGAGGTTCAAGATAATATACATCTGCGGGAACTATTCCTCAATCCTTAATAGCCTGGACCGCAGGTTCGAGGCCATGGAGGTTCGCCGGGCCTTCACTGTCTTCCAGCTCATGACTGTTCTTGAACAGAACCGCCATACTATTGTGATAATAGAACATGATCCCCTGCTATACGAAGATGCCCAAGAGATGGCGGAATATGTCTCCCAGGCCATAAGGGAGGCTTCGAAGGAGGCGGCCGTGCTGCTCTATGCACATGGAGCTTCAGGCCGCCAAGGAGATCCTGGCCGAGATATTCCATGCCAGGCCTGAGGATGTTGAGGAGATGATTCAGAGCTGGCTTGAGGAGAGGATCTGGCCTGTAGAACAAATGCTGGCATCTGATGGCTTATGGCCTGTGGCCTTCTGCCTGGGTGAGCAGCAATGGGCAGGAGCTTTGAGAGCGTAAGAATGGCCGTGAAGGATGTCTCTGCCAGGTGGCTGAAGGCTTCAAGGGCGCTGAAAAAGGAGGATCAGATCTACGGGCAGATGGTTGCAGAGATGGCCAAAAAGCACTCAAGCGAAGCATTCTATGCGCTTGATGATCCTCTGGAGGCTGCGGTGTTTTCGGTGTTGGTTGAGATGATGAAGGAATTAGAAAAGTCATAATTTCTATAAATTATTAATTCTTACTAGAGGAGAGGCCATCAGGTTTGCGATCTTTAATTTTTCCTTTAAATGCGCCTTTATGATATATACTGAAGAATCCTGTCTTTAGTTTATTCCAAAACGTGCGATCCTCCTCAATCGATTTCCCGCAAGCCACACAAAGATATCGATCGACAATTGCCCTCCTAGATAGCCTTTGCGATAGGTGTTGTAACCATCATGGCTCATGGGTGATCCGCATTCTGGACACAGTGGTGGCGTTATTCTCCGAAAAATGCCATTGGCGGTAAACTCAAAGTCGTCTGAGAAATTGCTCAAAATCGTTGAGAGGATGTTTCGATGCGGAAAATTTATCAGGCTTAATTGTATCTCTGTCATTGTTGGGTCTCACAGGGTGCATATATCTCATTTCATATAAATTATGTGATACTATGTGCCCTGCCAACATCACTAACTAACTCGATTGTGCCATAGAGTGCAAATATTCTAGCCTGCCATTCATCACCGAGTAGCGAAATGCATTAGATTCGAACGAAAGATTATGTAAAAGGGAAATTAAGAATTAATAAAAAATTGCATATTCTCTATCTTGCCTTCATTGGTGTTTTCGCTTGTTGCGTATTTACATAAATTTTGGATGGAATCATTCTATGATCTTCCTGAAGCTTATAGAAGCTATTATAAACATAACAATATCGAAGATAGCTACGGCTGCAATATCAGGTAAAAGGTTAGTCAGATCTCCGCTGATCATCAGGCCCCTAACAGCATCTACTGCATATGTTAAAGGATTGAAGATTGCGAAATATTGCAGGATTTGAGGCATCAACTTAATCGGATATAGCGCGCTACTGGCAAAGAAGAGCGGCATGATCAAAGCCTGACCTATCCCCATAAATCTCTCTCTGGTTTTCATAAGAGATGCAACAAAAATTGAGATGGCAGCGAACCCGCCGGAGACAAAGAATAGTATCAAAAATGCTGCTAATAGGAATAATGGATTGAATATAATTTTTACACCTAAAAGCCACGCGATTGGTAAAATTATCAGAGCCTGAAAAATTGCTCGGACTCCGGAAGCTATGGATCTGCCTATAACTATAGCATACCTGGATGCCGGCGCCACGAGGAGCTTCTTCAAAGTGCCAGTTTCCCTTTCCCATACGATTGTGAGACCGTAAAAGACTGACACAAATATCGTAGATTGTAGCAGAACACCCGGAGTAATATAATCCAGGTAAGGTATCCCATCGGTAGGTATTGCTCTCACGTGACTCATGACAGTTCCATAAACTACCAGCCATAAAATTGGTTGAATCGCCCTCGTATACATCTCCTTTCGATCATGCTTAAGTCTCCTCAGCTCAAGTTCTATCATAGCAAACAGCTCTCTCAAAGAATCTTTCATCGCCATAGCTACTCCCTCCTGCACAGGGCTTTTTCGCCTGTGTGGCTCATCGAATGCATGCTTCCGGCATACTCTAAGAAGACATCATCTAAAGTTGGCCTGGACATGGAGATCTTCTTCACAGAAATTCCCGCGGTTCTCAATAGCTCAATGACATCAGGCAGCGCAGTCTCCGCATCCTCAACAACTACATCTAGCCTTGAGTTATGGATAACAACGTCGCTAACAAAACCCAAACTCCTAATCTTCTTCAGAACACCTTCATCAACATCATGATTCCTCAAGCTGAATCGAATGACCTCTCTCCTTAGAGAATGTTTAAGTTCACTGGCCGTTCCAAACTTGACCATCTTACCTCTATTAATTATGGCTATCTTATCCGAGTAAAGGTCGGCCTCATCCATATAATGCGTATTAAAAAATACAGTTGTTCCACACTCCTTCTTGAAGGATGTCATGTTCTCCCAGACCGCCTTTCTGGCAGAGGGGTCCAGGCCGAGAGTGGGTTCATCTAAAAACAGAAGCTTAGGCCTGATCATCATAGCACATGCGATTTCGAGTCTTCTGATCATGCCGCCGGAATATGTTTTAACAAGGTTATTCGCAACTTCGTTTAGGCCCATACTCTCCAGAGCTTCCCAAATAATCTGTTTCCTGTTCTTCGAAGGGAGACCATAAACCTTAGAATATATGAGAAGGTTCTCAAACCCTGTAATATCATTCCAGACGCTCATCTCCTGTGGTACATAGCTGATAATCTTCCTGATCTGGCTATCGTTCTTGGAAGCGTTCAGTCCGAAAATATATGCTTCACCTGAGGTAGGCTTGAACTGCGTGGTCAAAATCCGCATCAAAGTGGTTTTGCCTGAGCCATTGGGGCCTAACATGGCAAAAACATCACCGGCATTAACACTAAAATCAACACCATCCAGTGCTTTAACATCGCCATTATAAACTTTTGTAAGCTGTTTAACTTCAATTGCAAACATTGTAGTGAACCCGGTCCTTAAACTATTAAATTCGCTTCGGCATCTTTGTAAAAGGTACATTTCATCCCTTGATTAACGTATCGTATACGATTATAGATGTAATCAAATTGCCTCATTTCGATCTCATCTCCTTCAGGCTTTCATAACTCTTTAACCATGTGTTGAACCTACTTCAAGCTGACAAGGTTTTGCTGAATGTCAGATACTGAGGTCCAATCCATCTGAACTCAGGTCCTGAGTCGCGCCAGAAGGATACCAGCTGGCCATCTACTTGAGCCACGATCTCCAAGTGTCCTGGTTCTCCAAAGTTGCTCTGGATAAGCCCTACACTCTCGACTTTTCCTAAGTTAGTTCCGAACATAAGTGGCCCGTGCCAGCGCAGGTAGTCATCGTCGTTGTCGCGCCAGAAGTAAGCCAGACCGCCCGAGGCCATGGGCGTCACAAGTTCGAAATTGCCTTTATCGCCAAAGGTGCTCTGGATCATGGATGGAGTCCCTGCTATCCCTTTGGCAATCATCTCTGGCCCGTTCCATTTGAACTCTGGTCCTGAATCGCGCCAGAAGAAGGTTAACAAGTCTCCTGAACGCGCTACCATCTCCAGGTTGCCAGGGTCTCCGAAATTGCTTTGAATAAGGGTTACGGCATCGAAGCTACCGGCATCCGTGGCAAAATCGAGTCTTTGCCAGGGCAGGGCTGGATCATCATTATCCCGCTGGTAATAAGAGAAGCCACCATCAACTCGTGGAATGACTATTTCAAAGTTACCTCGGTAACCGAAATTGCTCTGGATCATGGCCGGGTTTCCCGAAAAGATGGGCACAAATGAATTCTCGGAGATACGATAAGGTCCATGCCAATCGAAGGAAGGCCCTGAATCACGCCAGAAGTGAAAGAGGTTGCAGCCATCGGAGTCTACTGCTGCTAGCTCTAAGTTGCCAGATGCTCCGAAATCGCTCTGAATCAAAGATACGCCATAGATCTGTCCTGCTTCAGATCCGAACCTAACAGGTTCGTGCCAAGGAAGTTCTTCAAGGTCATTGTTGCGCGTGTAGTGAGCCAAGCCACCCGAGGCCAGAGGCACCACCAGCTCGAAATTGCCTTTAACCCCATAGGTGCTCTGGATAAGGGATAGCTTTCCGGATGCTGGTCCTCGAAGAGAGACCTCCTTTGCTATAGACTCAGTTTTTATTGATTGCCGCTCTTTTGTTTTTACTGGTGCATTCTCCTTCCCGAGCAGTCTATTCTTCTCGATTTTATCGCGTTTTCCTGGAATCTGCTTATCTTTACGAGCCATATCACCACACTCCAATAAATGCGGCGAACCCGCACTAGCTCCTGTATTCAATAACTCGGTTCTAGTTGCCGGAGGTAACCCGCCTTTTGCTATAATCTCGGATAAAAGTCGCTCGACTTCAGAATCTTGTTCTTCTAAGGCTATGAGTTGTTCCCTACAAAATTTCATGCCGGGCCCCTGCTACCTTGTCCATGAGAATAAATACGGAAATACCAGCAAACTCTAAATCTATCTCTCCATTTTTGTTTACGATGACGATCAATCCTATGCTATCCCAAGTTATTTATTAAGTATTGTTTAATTTGTACTTATGGCGCTACACTCCCTTAACATATGCAGTGCAATATGCCCCTCATGAGAATATCGCCATAGATATCACTTAATGTCAAACCCAGAAGTAACCGCTCATGTTACCTCTTCATATATGGACTCGATTTCGTCTAAAACCCTATGCCATGAGTACTTTTCTAGCACAGCGCTTCTGCCGCGCCTCCCCAATGCGGCCCTCAGAGGCTCGTTTTCATGGAGTCTCCAATATAAGTTGGCAGAGCTCAGACCTATCCAAGAAGACCATTCCACCCTCCTTGGCCACCTCACTCACACCTGGTATATCAACTGCCAGAACGGGCGTCTCGCATGCCATGGCCTCCAGGAGCACTATGCCAAAGGCTTCCAGCCTGATTTGTGCCGGCAAAACAAGCATCTCTGCTTTGGATATCAGATCTATGAGCCTGCCATACTCAACCCTACCGGTGAAGAAAGCATCCACACCCAGCCTTCTGGCACGCTCCTCAAGCTTCTTTTTATCGTATCCATCTCCTATCAAAACCAGCTTAAGGTCTATCTCTTTCTGAACATCCTCCATGGCTGCTATCAGAATATCCACGCCTTTGTAGTCAACCAACCTGCCAACATATATGACATAGGGTTCTCTAGACTTGCTTGAATGATATAGAGAGGCATCTATGGCGTTTGGCACGATCCTCACCTTATGGAGATATCGATTCAATATCTTGGATGTCTCAGCATAGCTCTTGGTTGTGGCAATGACGATCTCCGCCTTATCCAGTACCGGCTCGACCATCTTCTTGTTTATCCGCTCAAGAGAAGTCCGGAAGATGTAAGGGAACCTAAAGCCGTTGATCTTGGCAGGCACAACGACATCGTTATGGTAAGTCACCACATGAGGATGGGCCTCTCTCAAATGAAAGGCAAATGTGGGACTTGGAACATGGCTGTGGTAGATATTTGCTACTGTCTTCGGAAACTTCAGGGGCACTGGAAAGTACATGAAATTTATACATGGCACGTGTATGAGCTTCATCTTGCAGTTTCCGCATGAGGATGCCACCTCTACGTCGTATCCTCTGTCATGCAGCCCATCAGCCAGCCCTTTTACATGATACTCAACTCCACCCAGATGAGGTGGGAAGTAGGGAGTGACCTGAAGTATCTTCATAAAGCACTCTATATTGCCAATTACGTAACTTCTGAGTCAATCAATGGCACTATCAAGCCTGTGATCTTTGGGTTCTTAACGGTCTTTTGGATAACTCTGCCAAAGAGGAACTTGTTCCGTCCTGTTCGACCTATGGCACCGATGACTATGAGATTCATGCCAACCTTCTCGTCAAAGCTGATAATCTCTCCTCCCTGACTGCTCTCCACAATATTTTCCTTTTATTTTAATGATTGCTTGAAGCTTGCAATGGGGTATCCTTCCATAGTTTAATTTTAAAGCGAACACCCTGCAGCTTGCAGTTTGACTTGCCAGATAGCAAAGAACGATGAACGGTGTTGTAGGAGCAGAAGGGAATTCTCCTGCCGTCAGGTAAAACGTAATGAATTCCGCACCTTTGCAATCTCTCCAGATCCATATTGTAAAGGTCCTGGAAATGCATTATTCCGAGAAAGAGGCTACTGTTATGGAACTCGACTAGAGACTCCCAGGTCCCCTTCCTGAAGACGCTCAAGAGCAATCCAGTGAGATTCAGATTGCTGGCTGTTCTTGGCTCATTTATGAACTTGGGCAGCTCCTTCAGGATCATGCCGTTCATTCTGATCCTCCCCAGCCTTGATCCATCATAATCCTGAACTTCCTCCTTGATTCTCTCCATGAGACCTTCGACATCTACAAACCTGGTAATAGGGACCAGATGGCCGTTGATATAGTAAATGTAAGTAGCAGCACCGCAACAGGGGTGAACTGTCAGAGATGGCTGGAGCATATTGGTCTCGGCAGCTATAAGACTTGATATGGGAGCGACAAAGGGAACAGGATAGAAATCATCTCTGGTAATATCGTTATCCGTCTGATCCTCCAGAAGGGAAAAAATGTCAGGGATGGTAATTCTCTTCTCATTTCTTTCTGATTGATCTATCCTTCCCGTAAAGGAAACAGGTTGGAAGTTAACACCCTTCACTATATCCGAGTTGCGTGAAGCAAATTTTACAATATCGCCTATCTGGTTATCGTTTACACCCTTTGCCAGAGTGGGAACCAGCACTGTGCTCATTTGCTTTGCCTTTCTCAAGTTTTCAATAGCCTGATGCTTCATGGTCAAGAGGTCGCTGCCGCGTAAGATTTTGTAAGGCTCCGGCGTAACTCCATCGAACTGCAAATAGACGGTTGTGAGCCCGTTTCGAACTAAGTTCCTGCAGAGATCTGGACTGGCAGCGAGCTTCATACCGTTGGTTGCTACTTGGATCTGAGTGAAACCCAGCTGTCTTGCCAGTGCCACGATCTCTGGCAGGTCGTTCCTCATGGTAGGCTCGCCGCCTGAGAACTGGACTGCTGAACAGGGCACTGGCTTCTGATCTCTCAAGATCTTCATCATTGTCCCGAGCTGATCCATTGTTGGCTCATTAGCACTATCACCAGCATCGGCGAAGCAGGTTGGACAAGACAGGTTGCATCTGCTGGTAATATCGATGTTCGCCAGGATTGTCTCTGTTTTGTGATTCTCGCATATGCCGCAATCGAATGGGCAGCCTAGGAGTGTCTGGGATGAACCATCGATGCCCGAACCATCAGTCCAGTAGCCCATAAATCTCCTGTAGAGGGTCACGTCTGACCAGTAGACATCTTTGAAATAACCGTGCTCCTCACATCGCTTTTCGATCATGACTGCATCCCCTTCCTGAAATATGCGGGCATTGATGACCTTCAGGCAGATGGGACATAGGGAGAAAACTGTCCTGTCCACAATGAATGGTTGCATTATATTCTTGTTCCTCATGCTTATTCCAGCCCTCCAGACAATTCCGCAGATCTTCTAGACGCAGATCTTCGAGACGGCCTTGAGAAAGACACTGCCACAGCTATGAGCGTGACGGCAAAGGATACCAGAAATGCCTCATGCATGCCCGTCTCGAAGTACTCAAGCGAAGTACCGCTCATGCCTCCTCCGTAAAGAAAGACATGGAACATGACATCCACAGGGATACGGCTGAGCACGAGAGGGAAGCCTATGGCTATGCTGAGCATGCTACCTGTGTTCTGGAGCATAACGTTCGTTCCCGAGGCTATACCCCTTTTTTCTGGAGGTACTGAGGACATGATGGCGTTGGTGTTGGGAGAAGCGAAGAGACCCGAACCACCGCCCATGAGAATCAGGTATAACGCAATCCGCCAGTAGGGCGTTGCGCCTACAACTGTTGCCAGGCCAAGCAGACCGATGGCTGAGACCAGCAAGCCTGCCGTAGCAAGCCCCCTGGAACCATACCTGTCCGAGAGATGGCCCGATACCGGACCGACCAGCATGAAAGCTGCTCCGAATGGAGCCATCATAATGCCAGCACTCAGGGGGTCAAGACCGTAAGGACCCTGAAGGAAAAAGATCAAGACAAAAAGCACTGCGCCTCTGGCCAAGCTATTAAGAAATCTGGCGGCTGATGCATAAGCAAATAGCCGATCCTTAAAGAGTTTGAAGTCCAGCATGGGTTGAGCAACACGCTTCTCCACAACGAAGAATGTAGCCAGGCCGATAACAGCACAGGCGAACAGTATGTAGACGCAGGAAATGCTTATGAGCGGAAAGGCTACCAGCGATACGGCCAGAAGAAACGATCCCAGGCCAAAGACAAATGTCAGACTGCCCAGCCAGTCAAAGGTCTGTTTTGCAGGCAAAGAGACCGGCTCGCGCAGCCTAAAGAATCCCCAGATAGTTCCGGCGATGCCCAGGGGGACGTTCACAAAGAAAACCCATTGCCATGAAATGGCAGTCAAGAGACCCCCAACAACCGGACCGATCAGAAATCCTGCAGCAGCGGCAATCTGGTTCACGCCAAGGCCGAGGCCGATTCTACCATGTCTGAAGGCATCTGTCACTATGGCTGCACTATTGGTGAACAGCAGTGCTCCGCCAACTCCCTGAATAAGGCGATATCCCACCAGATCCCAGCCATGGAACTGGGGCTGAGACAGCCCGCAAAGCAACGAACCTAAGGTGAAGACTGCGAAGCCTGCATTGTAGAGGTTCTTGCGCCCGAACATATCTGCCAGCCTTCCTACAACGGGCACAACGGCAGTTGTGATGAGCAGGTAGCTTAGTAGCACCCACATTATGGTTATGAAGTCGGTATCCAACCGGGTCAAGATGTCGGGCAAAGCAATAATCAGTGCAGAACCCTGGATCGAGGCGAGCAAAGCTCCTACGGTGGTGACGGATAATGCAGTCCACTCATAGCCTTGCCAATTTTCAGAGTCATCGCTCATTCTTAAAGCTCCGTTGTGTAAATGTTAAATTCATTTCTTTCATGTAGATCTGCAAAGCATATTCCAGCTGGATTTGTTATTGATGCACCCCGGATCAGGAGCGTTCAGGTCACCAAAGTAGGCTAAGGCCCTTGCCCTGCAGCCGCCACATATATATTTATGATCGCATACTGCACAATGGCCCTGTAGCTTGCTCCTGTCTCTTAACTGGCCAAGCACCGGCGAATTATGCCAGACGTCCAGCAGCTTGCTCTCCCGGATATTTCCTATCTTGAGCCGCATAAACACACAGGGCTCGATATCGCCATTGGGTCTAATGCAACAATAATGCCTTCCGGCTCCGCATCCGCCGATGAACTCAAGCAGTGTCAACATAAGGCTATCGACCTTTTTATATGTCAGAAAATGTCCCACCGAGATACCTTCCAGCCCCAGTGCTACCCGAGCATATTGAGGCGCGGTTGATAGCACTTCGGTAGTACCATCATAGTTCTTTTCGAACATCTGCTTTAACAGCGCTTCTCGCTCATCTGGCGATATATCGCCTTCAGCCATACCGGCTCCCCTGCCAGTCGGTATGAAGTTGAACAAGACTAGCCTGGCTGCCTTAAGGTCACGTGCCAGCTCATATATCTGGGGGATGTCCTGGAGATTATGCTTGGTAGGAGTCGTAGCGACGCAGGTGTACAGTCCCTCGGCCACGCAATTTTTGATTCCTTCAACTGATCTGTCGAACATGCCCGGAACGCCTCTGAATCTGTCATGGGTGGACGCGTCTTTGCCATCCAGGGAGATCTCAACGTACTCTATGCCTGCCTCTTTTAGGTTTTTGGCTACTTCCTTTGTGATCAAAGTGCCATTGGTGGCCAGGGCCAGGTACATGCCCGTCTCATGTGCATACTCAACTAATTCTAAAAGATCCTTTCTCATAAGCGGCTCACCGCCCGAGAAAGCCAGCACGACTACGCCAGAGCTTGCCAGGTCGTCGATCATACCCTTCGCTTCTTCCGTGGACAGCTCATTGGGGAGCTTTGTCTGCGCATCCAGGTAGCAGTGTTTGCACATCAGGTTGCAAGCATGCGTGCAGTCCCATACGACCAGGATAGGGGCGTAGATTTTTTGGGGCACGGTTACGCCATACATGGCGATGCTCCGCAGGATGGTCACCAGGCCCTTCTTAAAGGGTGGCTGTTTCAATGCGTTTCTGACGTCATCATCCTGGACACCGAAAAAGTTTCCGCCTTCGCTGAGTATGCGGCTCACGATCCGACCGGCCAGTCTGCACTTCCAGCACGCTTCGACCTGCTCACCGAGGTAATAATCGATGGCCAGAGATAGTCTGTTCCCGCATCTATCTTCCTTTGCGATGAACTTGAGTGAACCTATTGAGAGCGGGTTACCTATCCATTTTTTTACTGTGCTAACTGAAGTGGTAATTTCATCCACTGAGCATCTCCCTCCTTATGATGCTGCTCAGATACTTGAACTCTAATCCAATCCTATAAATACTAGACGGTACGTCTCGTATCTTGGCTTAGGATTAAGTAGATTAAGCGAGGTTTAATTATCTACATGGCACAGCGCACCCCCGACAAAGATAACGGCTATCATGATCACCGTTCGCAGCCAGACGAGCGTCGCAGATGTCAACGAGCCCGCCAGGCGGTGCTAACAGCGCTTGCCGATTTGCTGACTGAACAGCCGCTTAGCGCTATCAGCATTGAGGCAATCGCTAAACGCGCGGGTGTTGGCAAGCAAACCATATATCGGTGGTACCCGGACAGAGCTTCATTATTCATAGATTTATATGATTCAGACGTGGCCAGCAATATATGCATCCCAGATATGGGTTCTTTGGAGAAAGAATTAAATGAACTTTCACTTCGGATCTGGCATCTTTGGCGAGAAACTGCAAGAGGCAAAGCGTTTCGGCACTTAATTGCCAGTGCGCAATCTAATGCGCAATCTCTTAATCAATTGCAGAATATATTTATGCCAAAACAACGCAAGTTCCTGGAGCAATTACTTGATCGTGCAATTGCACGAGGTGAAATTGAGAGATTCAATTATGATGTGTTCATCGATTTGCTGGTTGGCTTTTACTGGTACCACCTGCTTACGAATACATTAGATAACGAATCGACTATTCCAGTAATGATTTCGATGTTACTGAATGGAATAAGTAAAGCGGATAATCGTAGTAATTAATTTGATTGATGGGGGCTGAAATAGATGATGGCCTCACTTTCGTAAGTCTTCCTGGCTTTCCAGAGATCGTCTGAGCATCCTGCTGATACACCATTCCAGATCAATTTTTTATACTGTACCAAATCCGCATATTCAGAGTATCAAGAAAATGATAGAAGAACGTTCAAGTTGTAGTGTAGCCTCCATCAATTACAAGTTCGCTTCCGGTCACGAACTTTGCCTCATCAGATACCAGGTAGAGGACCCCATAGGCTATGTCGTTCGGCTCGCCTATATGGCCTATCGGATGCCTTGCATCCAGTTCTTTCTTAAGATCATCAATGCTCATCCCGTACTTCTGCGACTGCTCCTTGAGGAAGTTTTCCACCATCGGCGTCCAGATGAACCCCGGATGCACAGAGTTCACGCGGATGTTGTACTTGGCGTATAGTAGCGCATCTATCTTTGCCATGACGCGATCTGCCGCCTTTGTTGCGTGGTATGCAGGAACATCAGGCGCCCCGACTATGCCGTAGACAGATGAAATATAGACAATGTTGCCGCTCTTCTGCCCGATCATATAGGGCACAACATATTTGGTGCATAGGAATGCACCTGTTACGTTTACCTCGAAGACCTTTTCCCACTCGGCCCTAGTATATTCATGCGTCGGCTTGTTCGGCCCAGAAATGCCTGCATTATTCACAAGGATGTCTATCTTGCCGTATTTGTCATAGACTGAGGCGGCAACCTCCTTCACCCTGTACTCATCTGTGACGTCCAGAGGATAGTACTCTGCATTGCCGCCGCTGCTTTCTATCTCATCGACACATTTCCTTCCCTCGTCCTGAGTCCTGCCCGTGATGATGGAGATGGCGCCATCCTTTGCAAGGATCTTGGCTATTGCTTCACCTATTCCATAAGTAGAACCTGTGATTATTGCAACTTTTCCTTCAACTCGCCTCATCTTATCTGCTCCACAAAACTTCGTTCCTTACAGTAACAATATATGCGTCGAGAGTATTATAATCTAACGAATTTAAACGATTAACTACTGGAAATGATATATACAAAAAAGCGAGACGTAATAATGGAGATCAGAAGTTTGAGCCAGCCAAACAAGGGAGATGTGGTTTCAGTCAGGGGCAGCGTAATCGATGCTCGATTTTTGAAGCACCTGCCTGAGATAAACAACCTCCTCAGCGCAGGCGAGGGAATTATGATAGAGGTGCTGATCCACCTCAGCCCTGAAATCGTACGCGGGATCGCCCTGACGCCGGTGCAGGGACTGGCCAGAGGCACTACGATAATCGATACTGGTCAGCCTCTGAAGGTGCCTGTAGGGGAAAAGCTGCTGGGCAGAGTTTTCGATGTATTCGGCATGCCGATAGATCATAAAGGTGAGGTTGAGGCAAAGGATCTTAGATCGATACACCAGGAGACCGTGCCCTTATCACAGCAGACAACTACATCAGAGATTTTCGAGACAGGAATCAAGGCAATAGATGTCCTTTCTCCGCTCGAGCGCGGCGGAAAGGCAGGGCTTTTCGGCGGTGCGGGTGTAGGAAAGACTGTCCTGATAATGGAGCTGATCCACAACATGGCAGGCAGATACGAGGGCATCAGCATCTTCTGTGGGATCGGCGAGCGCTGCAGAGAGGGAGAGGAGCTTTACCGTGAGATAAATGAGGTCGGCGTCCAGGATAAAGCGATTCTGGTATTCGGCCAGATGAATGAGCCGGCTGGGGCCAGATTTCGCGTCGGCCACTCTGCGTTAACCATGGCAGAGTACTTCAGAGACGACGTCAAACAGGATGTGCTTCTTCTGATCGATAATATCTTCAGGTTCATTCAGGCGGGATCTGAGGTATCCGGACTCATGGGCCGTCTGCCATCGAAGGTAGGGTATCAGCCGACTCTAGCTACGGAGCTTGCGGAGCTTGAGGAGAGGATCTGCAGCACCAAGACGGGGGCTATCACATCCGTTCAGGCAGTGTACGTTCCCGCCGATGATTTTACGGATCCTGCTGTAGTGCACACATTCGGCCATCTTTCAGCCTCAGTTGTTCTTTCTCGGAGGATGTCCAGCCAGGGACTTTATCCATCAATTGATCCACTAGAGTCGCGCTCGAAAATGCTTAGCCCCCACGTCGTCGGGGAGAAGCATTACAGAATAGCCCAGATGATCCGCAAAACTCTTGCAGATTATGAAGAGCTGAAGGATATCATCGCAATGCTCGGGCTTGAGGAGCTATCATCGGAGGACCAGAAGACCGTGAACAGAGCACGCAGGCTGGAGAGGTTTTTGACACAGCCGTTTTTCGTCACTGAGCAGTTTACAGGGCATAAGGGCAAGATGGTCAAGCTTGAAGATGCGCTTGATGGCTGTGAGCGTATTCTCAAAGACGAATTCTCGGATTACCCGGAGAGGTCACTTTACATGATAGGAAACATCGATGAGGCAAAAAAATGAGGCTTAGAGTTTTTCTACCCATGAAGATCCTCATCGATAAAGAGATAACAAAGCTGGTTGCCGAAGCAGAGAACGGCTCATTTGGCATACTTCCAAAGCACATCGATTTCGTGGCTGCACTTGCGCCCGGAATCCTCACCTTCCAATCGGCGGAGGGCGAGGAGTTTCTTGCAATTGATGAAGGCATTCTTGTCAAGTGTGCAACAGAGGTTAGAGTTTCCACAAGAAATGCAGTGCTTAGCAAGGATTTAGGAATGCTGAAGCAGACTGTCGAGCAGGAGTTCAGGAATCTCGATGAGCGTGAGAGGAAAACACGCTCTATCCTTGCGAAGCTGGAGATCGATTTTGCCAAGCGTTTCATGAAGATGACGGAGCATGGCTGAACGATGGCCATGGCCAAACTTGGAATATGGCTCCACAGGAAATATTGCTAAATGACGGGATATGGACCGACGGTGGAATATGGATCCGCGGTAGAATATGACCAAATGGTGAGATATGGCTGAACCAAAGGATAAAGACAACGATGACTTCGTCGAGAGAATCGGCGAGAAAGAGGTGCGGAAGGTGAAGGCCAGAGGCAGCAAAGGCAAGGGCCTATGGTTCGGAATGGGAACTATAGGAGTTATCGGATGGTCCGTGGCAATCCCGACATTGATCGGCGTCGCCATAGGCGTCTGGCTGGATATTCACTATCCCGGGCAGATATCCTGGACGCTCACATTTCTATCGATTGGTCTCGCGATCGGCTGCGCCAATGCCTGGTACTGGGTTAGCAGAGAGCAGCGCAAAATAGGAAGTGACGACAATGATTGAGCCTTTGATGCTAGCGCTCAGTTTTGCCCTCGGCGCTATTCTCGGACTATTCTACTTCTACGGATTATGGTTTACATTGAGGCGTCTTCCCGGCTCTAAGCAGCCTGCGCTTCTGTCTCTGGGCAGCTTTCTGGGCAGATCGGCAATATGCATTTTGGGGTTTTATCTGATTTTAGGAAGCGGCCTTGAGGCGTTGATCTCAAGCGTCATAGGCTTCATACTCGTGAAGGTTGTATTGATCAATAGATTGGCTCTGGAGGGCAGATCGAATGGTTGAGATAAGCCCTGATGAGGTTGTGTTCTGGCAATGGGGTTTTGTCAATATCAATGAAACTATCGTCTTCACCTGGGTTGTGATGGCACTGCTCGTAATTCTAGCATGGCTATCGACACGACAGCTATCCGTTGAACCTCCTATCCCCCGCATGCAGAGCCTCATAGAGATAATAATCGGCTACATGAAGAGCCAGATAAGAGAGATCGCACAGATGGACCCGGATAGATATTTGCCTTTTTCAGGGACCTTATTCCTGTTCATCTCAATAGCCAATCTGCTGGATATTGTGCCTGGGTATAAGACGCCGACAGGCTCTCTTTCCACAACTGCTGCTCTGGCGATCTGTGTCTTCTTTGCTGTCCCGATTTATGGAATCGCACAGCGAGGCCTTATCGGCTATTTTAAGCATTACATGGAGCCCACGCCATTGATGCTGCCGTTCAATATTATTGGGGAGATCTCACGCACGCTTGCAATGGCGGTTAGGCTATTCGGCAATATGATGAGCGAGAGCATGCTCATTGCCATTTTGCTTTCCATTGCGCCGCTATTCCTGCCGGTGCTGCTGGAACTGCTGGGCCTTTTGATCGGTCAGGTACAGGCATACATCTTTGGGGTTCTGGCAACTGTTTATATTGTTTCGGCAAGCTCAAACAACGATAGAAGAGAAAACAGTAAAAAAGCTGAAGGAGTGACTTGATATGGCTACCGTAGATACCATCGGCATGGCTTCAATAATCGCAGCTGGAGTGACCATGGCCATAGGCTCCATCGGGCCTGCAATTGGCGAAGGCTGGGCGCTTTCTCGCGCCCTGGGTGCAATAGCCCAGCAGCCTGACGAGGCTAATACCATTACGCGGACATTATTCGTAGGTCTCGCAATGGTGGAATCCATTGCAATTTATTGCTTCGTGATATCAATAATTCTAATATTCGCTAATCCCTTCTGGAGCTATGTGGCAAAGTAGGAGAATATGGCGCTTATCGATTATTTCACAACGATCGCACAGATCATTAACTTTTTAGTGCTGGTCTTCCTGCTGAGGCATTTCCTCTACAGGCCGGTTATCAAAGCCATGGATGAGCGAGAGCAGAAGATAGCCTCCCGGCTGAAGGATGCAGAGGAAAAGAGAAAAGTGGCAGAGCAGGACGAGGCGTCTTATCGCAAAATGAAGCAGGAGATGGCAGTAGAGCATGATGCCATGATCGCCAAGGCCACAGAGGAAGTGCAGGCGTTTCGAGCTGATCTAATCAAGAAGGCACGAGAAGATGTTGATAAAACCAAAGAAGATTGGTACGAGGCATTCCAGCGCCAGAAGGATGCATTCCTCGCTGATGTTGCCGCTCAGGCAGGCAGAGAAGTATATGCAGTCTCCCGCCACGCCCTTAAAGATCTGGCCGATGAAGAACTCGAACGCCGGATAATAGATGCCTTCCTGAAGCGCCTGGAAAATGCGGATGCATACGATAAGGATAGACTAAGAAGTTTTTATGAGAAGCTTAAGCCGAAAGGAGATCAGAGGGTTACAGTTACAGTAAAAAGCACGTTTCAGATCCCAGATGAAGCGCGGAATAGATTTCAGGAGATTTTGCAGCGTCAATCCGGCTCCAACGTGAAAATACAGTACGAAATCGATCAAAATCTGATATCCGGGATTGAGCTGCGCTCAAACGACATGAAGATCTCATGGAGTATTGCGAGCTACTTAGATGACCTTGAAAACGATTTATCACGGGTACTTGAACAAAAGGTTGGGATGGAGAAAGCAGGCTAGGTGAGGCTTTGAGATGGAGAACAAGGAGATAAATGAATCTTTAAACGGTACGTTCTCAGCGCTCAACCGTTCGCTAGAGAGCTACCAGCCTCAGCTTAAGCTTGAAGAGGTCGGGATTGTATCCTTTGTTGGAAGCGGGATCGTCCGCATCAAAGGCCTGCCTCAAGTGAGGTCTGACGAGATCATAGTCTTTCCAAACAATGAGCTGGGAATTGCATTCAACCTGGACCCCGATGAAGTCTCAGTTATAATGCTCGACCCGAGCGAGACGATCAAAGCCGGACAGGAGGTCCGCCGGACGGGAAGGGTTATGGATATACCTGTGGGCGAGGAGCTGCTCGGACGGGTTGTGGATGCTATGGGCAGGCCGCTTGATGAAGGCCAGCCTCCTCGAACATCGGAAAGACGGCCGATCGAGAGTGAGGCTCCGGGCATCATGGATCGTGCACCTGTGAATGTTCCTCTCCAGACGGGAATCCTTGTTGTGGATGCCATGATCCCTGTCGGCAGAGGCCAGAGGGAGCTTATATTGGGCGACCGCCAGACAGGAAAGACCTCCATCGCTCTGGATGCCATAATCAACCAGAGCGACAAAGGGGTTGTTTGTATTTACTGTGCGATCGGACAGCAAAGGGCATCAGTTGCAAGAGTGATCGCAGATCTGAAAGAGCATGATACCATGAAAAACAGCGTTGCTGTTGTCGCCTCCGCTGGGGATCCGCCAGGCTTGAACTTCGCTGCCCCCTATGCTGCTACAACAGTAGCCGAGTACTTCATGGAAAAGGGACAGGATGCTTTAATAGTGTACGATGATTTAACTCGCCATGCACGATCATATAGGGAGCTTTCGCTTCTGCTAAGGCGGCCGCCTGGAAGAGAGGCATACCCAGGAGATATATTCTATATCCATTCCCGCCTCTTGGAGCGGTCCACGCATCTTCTCAAGGGCGGCTCTCTTACTGCTTTGCCGATTATCGAGACTGAGGCCCAGGATATCTCTGCATACATTCCGACAAACCTCATTTCGATCACCGATGGCCAGATCTATCTCTCCCCCAGGCTTTACGAGGAGGGCGTCCTACCTGCCGTGGATGTGGGCAAATCAGTCTCACGTGTGGGCGGAAAGAGTCAGCTTCCGGCTTATCGTGAGGCGGCAGGCGATCTGCGCCTGACATACTCGCAGTTCGAGGAGCTGGAGACCTTTGTCAGATTCGGCACAAGGCTTGACGAGGAGACGAGAAAGATACTGGAAAGAGGTAAGCGCATCCGTGAGGTCCTAAAGCAGCCGAAGTATGATCCAATACCCGCACCTGAGCAGATCGCAATCCTTCTGGCGGTAACATCTGGCGTCCTTGATGATATTCCGCTCGACAAAATTGCGCTTGCAAAGGATAAGGTCAGAAGAGCCTTTTCAGGGCGGCTTCCTGAGGTATACAAGCGCATAGAGTCCGGCAAGAAGTTAAGTCCTGAGGACCGTGAGCTGATTCTGAATATGGCCAGAGAGGTGCTCAAAAGTGAACAACAAAGAATGATGAAGGTGCCTGAGATTAAGGCATGAAATGTACAAGGTAAAAGAGAGAAGAGAATGGAAGAGCTGGAAAGGCTGAAGTCAAAGATTAAAAACGCCAGTGAGCTGCAGTCGGTCGTCAAGATAATGAAGATGATCTCTGCAGCCAACATCCGTGAGTACGGCCAGGCTGCAGAATCGCTTACACAGTACAATAAGACGATTGAGATGGGCCTTCAGATAGTAATGCTGAATAACCCTGAGGCATTTCTGGCTATGAGGCCAGCTGATGAAGAGAAGCGGCTTGGTGTCGTTGTCTTCGGCTCAGATCAGGGGCTCGCAGGAAGGTTCAATGAGCAGATCGCAGGCTATGCCATCGCCAAGATAAACGAGATAGAGAACAAAGAACGAATAGCCTTGGCAGTAGGCGAGCGCGTTGTCGCACTGCTAGAGGGTGAGGGCTTGCATGTTGAAACATCTTTGTCTTTCTTCGAAAAAACCATGGGGATCACCCAAGTCATGACTGATGTGCTCATCAATATTGAGGAATGGCGGCTGAGAAAAGGGATAAATCAGATAATCCTTTTTTATAACCGGCCGACCTCGGACGCATCCTTCGCTCCTCAGATGAGCTATCTATTTCCGCTGGATATGAGTTGGCTCAAAAGCCTTTCACAAAAGAAATGGCCGTCTCGATCCTTGCCTATGTTCTCAATGAATGCAAATGAACTTTTTTCGTCTCTAGTGAGGCAGTACCTTTTCTTCTCGCTTTACCGAGCATTCGTTGAATCGCTCGCAAGTGAGAATGCCAGCAGGCTGATGGCTATGCAGATGGCAGAGAGAAATATCGGAGAGCATCTGAATGAGCTTACAGTTCAATTCCACAGGCGGCGGCAGGAGGCGATATCCGAAGAGCTGCTGGATGTGGTGACGGGGTTCGAGGCGCTGACGGGCGGGGAGAGGATTGAGTGAGTGATAGTAAGTTCTGTCACATATTGAGATTTCAGCTCTTGCTCCAGATCCGCCAGCTCCTTTCGAGCAGTGTCTGAAAAGATAAGTTCCATAATTCCCAGGATAACCCTTGGCGATCTTCTTTATGTCCTCGAAAGAATAAGTTTTGGTCTTACCAGACTCGATATCTTCCATCTCTATCTCGACCGCCTTGTGCACCAGGGACAGCTCTTCTTCCTCGATTATCCGCTCGTAGGCAAGGACGGCCTGACGGATGACCTCGGTCTGGCTTCCTGCGTAGCCTTTCTCAATAATGCTCTTTATGGCTGCCTCGTAGGGCGCGCCCAGATTTATGTTCATGGACTGTCACTCAATACACATTTAATGAGCATTAAAGCATTTAAGTATTGTTCATTAGCCCAGGACGACCATCCTTAACGCCGGCTACAGCTTAAAATATGCTGCCATCTCGATCTAGCCTTAAGGGTTAAAATATGAGATGTGCCATCAGTAGATAAGGTGAATAACAGTGAAGGCGATAGGCATTGTAGGAAGTCCGAGGAAGAACGGAAACGTCGATACACTGGTTCAAGCTGTGCTGGACGGTGCCAGTGAGTCCGGCTACCAGACAAAGAAATTCTACCTAAATGAAATGAGCTATTCAGGATGCCAGGCATGCAACTACTGCAAGGCTAAAGATCACTGCAAGCAGGACGATGACGTCTCAAAGCTCCTGACAGAGATAAAAGAGGCCGATGCTGTAGTATTTGGATCTCCAATATACTTCTTCCAGTTCACGGGTCAGTTCAGGCTGATGGAAGACAGGATGTTCTCGCTTATCGACAAAGATTTTAGATCTCGATTAAATCCGGGAAAGAGGGCTGTGATTGTTACCAGTCAAGGCGACCCTAATCCAAGTTCATTTGATAATGTGACCCAGGAGTTTGCCAAAGCGCTGAGCTTGCTGGGATTCAAGGTGGTTGACACCATCAAGATGGTAAGCGGCGGGAGCCCTGACGCGGTCAAGGGGAGAAAGGATCTGCTGGAAAAGGCTAAGGCTGCTGGAAGGTCGTTGTAGTTAAATAGTCGATTGCAGCTACTGCGGAATTGACTTCTTGAGTTCATGGTGAGGGATTCTTGGCCCTTAGCCAGAGCTGAAGTTCCGTATCAGCTTTTTTTAAAAGATATTCGAATGAGAAGCGATGGTCTTGGAAAGGACTTTCGATGGCAAAAGAATAATTACGTTTGAGGAAAATATTCAGCTATATGAACTCTGCTGATGAGACAAACCTATCAAAAGAGCTTGTAAGCAGCAAGGCAAGAGTCTTTCGTTTCTCGGTGGTGATCGAGAAGGATAGAGACGGATACTTCGCCTTCTCTCCCGAACTCCAGGGGTGCTATGTTCAGGGCGACACCTATGAAGAAGCCCTTGAGAATATCAGGGATGCCATACACCTTCATGTGGAGGATCGGCTGGAAAGCGGCGAAGAGATTCTTCAGCCTGAATCTGTCAGCTTAACCTCGCTGGAAGTTATAGTATGACGGATAAGCTTCCAAGAGTGACCGCAGCCGAGGCACTCGAACGACAACATCAACCTGATCCTGGCTGAGGGCATTGCTTCTACAGGTGACCTGCCCGGCTCGGCCTGGGTGCGGATTTGATGAGGCAAGTCGAAGCTAAGCTGGCGGAGGATGCAAGCCCTAGGTGTGGAGATCTAATCAGCGGTAATCGATCAGTTCTGGCTTCCAGACAGTGATCCATTTGACTCGTTCAAAATCAGAATCGTTCGTGGCAATATATCTCAGTTTGTTAGCCTTCATTGCATAAAGATTCAAGGAATCATTCGAAAAGATAAAATCCGATCACAACCCAACTTGAATCGAGCTGATGCCAGATATGGTAAACGAACAGATCCAGGAGTTCGAGTCGAAAATATTGGTGGTTCTTCAAAGGCATGATGTGAAGAGAGCTTCGCTCTTCGGATCGATTGTTCGAGGTGAGATGAGGGAGGATAGCGATATTGACCTTCTGGTGGAGTTCCAGGGAAGGAAAAGCCTCCTTGATCTTGTGGGGCTAAAGCTCGATCTGGAAGATACAATAAAGCGAAGGTTCGATGTAGTGACCTATAAATCTCTGAGCCCACTCTTGAAGGACAGAATAATGGCTGAGCAGGTGGCAATCCTTGGGTAAGGACCCGAAGGCACTTCTAAATCATATCCTGCAATCTATTGATCTGATTGAGAGGTACACTTCAGGGCGGACGAAGGAAGATTTTTTATCTTCGATAGAGCTTCAGGACCGGGTAATTCGCAGATTGGAGATAATAGGAGAGGCCGTAAAGAACCTGCCGGACGTCTTGAGGGCAGATCATCCTGATCAATTGGAGGGAGGTAGCCGGCATGAGGGATGTTTTAATCCATCAGTACTTCGATGTAGATCTGGAGTTAACTTGGGAAGTGGTGCAAGTGGATATCCCAAAGCTTAAGATGGTAGTTGGTTTGATGAAAGAGGATCTGGATACGGGTTAAGATTCTTGATATCACGCCTTAAAATTTAAAAGGCGAGCGACGTAGGCAATTATGTGTTCAACCACTGGAACAGAAAACGTTTATAGCATAAATCCTTCCACCACCTGAGGGATTTAATGAAGCCAGAAGCTATTTTATGCATCGTTCTGCTTTCGCTACTTATACCATCAGCCGCATCCACAAACCAATCCACACTACCGAAAGATCTAATCTATATCACCGAGCAGTTCCCCCCATTCAGCTACCAGGAAGACGGAAAGCCGCAGGGCATCTCCGTAGATCTGCTGGATAAAATGCTTTCACACATGAACACAACATTAAACAAAAGCGATATCAAGCTTTTACCATGGATTCAAGGCTACCAGATGGCGCTGCAGGATAACAACACCGTTATCTTCTCAACAGGGCGTATTCCTGAGAGAGAAGCACTATTCAAATGGGTGGGACCGATCAGCCCAATAAAGGTCGTGCTATTTGCTCTGAATGAGAAACACATCAAAATCAATTCACCTGGAGATTTGAGGGCGCTGAAGATAGGTGTTACCAAAGACTCAGCAGAAGGGCCTCTTGTGATCAAAGCGGGAGCAAACCCAAGCAACCTCGTGGAGAGGAATAATACCACAGAGATTATAGATATGCTGAAGGCCGGAACTATCGATGCCTGGGCCTATCCCGATCTAGTAGGCATGTGGTTGGCAGATAAAGCTGGCCTGAATGCGAGCAAATACGAGATTGTCTATGAGCTGGAGAATGAAACGCCTCTTTATTATGCGTTTAACAAGAATACCTCAGACTCAACAGTGAAAATGTTCCAGCAGGCTTTAAACCAGACGAAGAAGGGAAAAGAGGCCAGTGGCGTCAGCGACTTCGAGATGGTTCTTTATAGATACCTACCGGTATTGTACGGCAAGAGCAATATGACCTCTCATCAGATCATGGATATTGTAAACAAGACCTCTGCTGATATCGAGAGAAATGCTTCCAGCGCTTTTATCAATATATCTGCAGGCGCTCGCAACTATAAGTATAATCCTGATATAGCCCTCTTCGTCGTTGATACTAGAGCAATAGTTATGGCCCACTCCAGCCGCCCTGAGCTTGTGGGATTGAACGAGACAAACAGGGCTGATGTGAGCGGAAAGAGGTTCATAGAGGCAATTGTCGTGGGAGCCCTGAAGAATGGAGTTGGTCAGGAAGACTATATTTATTCAGATCCAAACAAGACGGGACTCTACTACAAAACCGCCTACTATAAGCTGACCAGGGGAAGCGATGGCCGGGAGTACATAGTGGGCTGCATCGATTATACACAAGAAGGATCGAAGGGCTGATGACCAACTTGAGGAGGGCTTCTCTCAGCTTTTTACCATATTTTTCGTTCCATAATCCCAAGTTCATCTAGACGTTCTTTCCAGTTGATAATTCACCATTTGTTTTTAATTGCTGATGCCTATCCTTTTCAACATAAGAATTCGTTCATATTGTCCTCGTCAACCGTAAAGCCTGCCGTTTTGCGAAGCCTTCCCTGAAAAGGGGTTAGGGTCAGCCCGCACGGGCGTTGGAGCGCGCCATAATACCATTAGCAGTGGCACAAAAAGGGAGTTTAATCTTTTGAATTATAAATAGCGGCCCAAATACGGAATCAAAGCGGCTTGCTTAAGATACTTTTGGCAGCTTAAATTTTACTTTTATAAAAACACGCTATATAATCCTCGTCCGAAGTCTGGTATCTTGAGTGGTTTATTATAGCCGGAAAGCTCATTTGGGAAGCGACCGAGTATTTGGTTTGTGGCAGATCCAAGTTCTTCTTGTATCAGGTTTAGCCATGCCTCATCATGCGCTTTAAAAGGAGGCTGGAGAACCAAGCTGTTGCTTATGATCCTTCTGATAACATCGTTCTCGTCTCTTGTCTATGAGGTTGTTTGGGGAAGGGAGCTCTCATTCACCTTTGGCACTTCTGCATTCGCAATCACTACAGTCCTTGCCACTTTCATGGCGGGCTTGGCGCTGGGTTCCCTCTGCGGAGGCAGGATGATCGATAAAGTAGAAAAGAAATATAATTTCCTCGCCTTTGTCGAGATCTTGATAGGTCTGTCCTGCCTTGCAACCCTTTTTATGCTGGATCAGGTGAGGCATCCTTATTTTTATATATACAATCTATTTAGCGGCAACCTCTTGCTGTTCAACTCCGCCCTTTTTGCTCTCTCTTTCATGATACTGATAGTGCCGACATTCCTCATCGGCATCATTTTCCCTACAATAGGCAAGCTATATTATAGCGAACTTAAGTCCATGGGCAAAAGCGTCGGCACTGCATATATGTTCGATACTATTGGAGGCGCAGTGGGCGCTCTACTGACGGGCTTCATCCTTATCGCCGTGTTTGGCCTTTTCTATGTATCGCTCATGGCATCTGTGCTCAATATCCTTTTTGGCATTATATGCCTCATAGCTTTCCGGGGAGACTCGATCGCTCTCGCTAAATCATTGCCTGAATCGGAAGCAAAAGAGAACGCACCGATTTCGCAAGATAATATAATACTCGTCCTATTCTTCCTATCAGGCTTTGCCGCTCTAATGTTCGAGGTTATCTGGACAAGGTATATAGCGCTGATTTATGGAAGCTCTACGCAATCATTTGCAACTGTGCTTGCCTCCTTCCTGGCGGGCCTTGGAATCGGAAGCATCATCGCCAGCAAATATGCCGATAAGATAAGGAATAAGTTCACAGCGCTTGCCTTCATAGAGCTGATGATAGGCACAGCAGGAATGCTACTGGTAATAGCATTCCCTGCGATGGAAAGGTGGTTCCTTTACATCTATTTCCATACAAGTCTCTACTTTCTCTTCATGCTTCTACTGTTTCTGGTCTGCTTTGCAATAATTCTGATACCTACAATGCTGATGGGCACAACACTACCCCTCCTATCAGCGGCATATATATCCGCAGATAAGAGCGGTACTGATCTGGGCAAGCTTTATTCAGTAAACTCCTTTGGCTCTATCTTCGGAGCGTTCATATCAGGATTCATAATCATACCGCTTATCGGCCTCACCTATTCATCCATCCTCGCAGGCGCAATCTATATCATAATCGCAATAGCTCTCCTTTATCGGTTTACAGATGACCTGTCCAGGAAGAGGAAAAAGGATGCAATGATGCTTTGCACTGCAATTATACTCCTCAGCTCCATATCCCTTATCTCTTACTGCCAGCCTGATTACCTGTACAATGGAGTCTACTACCAGGGGGTCAGATATTCAAATGAGTCCGGTATATTTCAGGACAATTCCGGAGATAATACGCAGCTTCTGTTCGAGGCCAACTCGCCATATGGAGTAGTCACTGTTTTCCGTGATCGCATAAATGTCTGGCTTAAGAATAACGGGAAGACAGATGCATCTCTGATCGATATGGATACTCAAGGCCTGCTCAGCTATCTGCCGATTTCCCTTCACAGTAGCCCAAAACGAGTGCTCAATATTGGAATGGGCGGCGCATTCAGCCTAAGCTCAATCCTGACTTTTAATGAGGTCGAATCAGTAGATGTCGTAGAGATAGACCCAGAGGTTGTCGAGGCATGTAAGACGGTGCTGGCAGATTACAACAACCATTGCCTAAATGATTCCAGGACCAATGTCATCGTAGCTGATGGACGGAACTTCCTCTTCTCGACCGATAAGAAATATGATGTGATCATTTCTGAGCCGCCAAACATTTGGGTATCGGGAGTTTCAAACCTTTTCACAAAGGAATTTTATGAGATGGCAAGAGCACATCTAGGCGTTGGAGGAATCTTCTCACAGTGGTTTCCTCGCTACGAGATGGATGAGCACGACTATATGATAGCGATTAAAACGCTTCGCTCTGTATTTCCATATGTATACGAATTCGATCTCGGCGGCGATAAAATAGTGCTTGCATCGACCAAGGATTATGATATTTACAGAGATTTAAATAAATCAAGGCTCTCCTCCAGGAAGGTAGATGAAGATTTCAATACGACTATAAAATATTCAGGAAAGGAATACCGTTTCACCTATGATAATTACGATCATTATGACCCCGGCAAAAGAAACTATGATTTCCTGGTTTCTTATTACAGGAGAGGTCCCGCAGAGATAGATAAATATGTTCAGGATGTGAATGAAATAAATACCGATAATTTACCTGTGCTTGAGTTCTCTACAGAGAGGGATAAATACCCGAAGTTCAGGATAAACCAGAGCTAATTTTTACGATTTTTCTGTTCTCTTTCTGCCGTGCCTATTTTACTCAAACTTTTGGGTACGTACAAGTGTTCAAGCTCCTCTGCATGAGCCTTGAATTCGGCTGGAAGAAGGCTTTTGTCGTGGGTGCAGGTTACTGAAAGTTCTCGCAGAAATCGGCTGCAAGAGTTGTATTTTTGCTACAGGGCAATACGTTAGCGAGTTTTGGATATTGTTGCGACCGGGATCTTTGTAGACTCTTTAAATTAAATCTAAATAAAGCGGATCTTATCGCTCGATTATGCATGTCGGATCCTCCCCTAAAACATCCCCGCAGTAGAAGTACGCCTTCTGCCTGCACCCTCCACAGAGGTCGAGATAATCGCACTTCCCGCATGCGCCTTTCAAGTTGGATCTCATCATCCGCAGCGCCTTCAGCTCAACAGAAGGATTATCTATCCAGATATCCTTAAAGCTGCGCTCCCGAACATTTCCGACGATAACCTCAGGCATGAAGTGACAGGGATGAACATCACCCCTATGGTTCACATTCGCAACCTTTGTCCCCGTTGAGCAGCCCCCTGCATTTGCCAGGAGCTTTCGAACATGATTCTGCCTGGGATCATTCTTCAGAAGCTCCAAGAGATATGCCCCATCCATCGGCGAATCAGTTGTCAGTATCTCAATATCCTCATCCTTCAGCTCAACTGCGGCCTCCGCAAGAAACTTTATCACACTGCGGCGCTGCTCAGCTGTCACGTCACGATCCGCTATGCCAGCACCGCGGCCTGTAGGAACGAGGTGATAAAGGCAGAATCTCGGTATTCCCTCTTCGAGAGCGGTGTTCAGCAGCGCAGGAACATCCTGCCAGTTATCTTTGGTCAATGTTATCCTCAGGCCAGTCTTCAGACCTGCATCTCGGGCATTTCTGAGGCCCTGTAGAGCACGGGCATGTGCCCCAGAAACTCCTCTGAAGCGATCATGCCTTTCAGGCGAGGCCGAGTCTATGCTCACCCCAACGTACTTTATTCTGGCCTCGGCCAGAAGCTTTGCGACCTCAGGAGTTATCAAAGTCCCATTTGTGGATATTACGGCACGTAAGCCCAACTCTCGGGCATGGAAGGCATAGGCGTAGAAGTTTCTGCTCATGAGAGGCTCGCCGCCTGTGAAGATTACCATGGGAACCTTTAGATCGGCCAGATCATCCAATAGGCGAACTCCCTCATCCAGGCTCAATTCCTCACGGCCGTCAGCTCTCGCATCCATGTAGCAGTGATCACATGCGAGATTGCACTGCCTTGTCAAATTCCACATCACAACAGGCTTTGCCTGCGTTGAGAACCTCACTAAATCAGGGGGGAGATTCTCGCATGTCTCTGATGCCCGTAACGTCTCCCAGACAGTCGCCTGATCAGCCAAAGCTTTAGAAAATATTATCATTACTATTATCTCCTGAGAGCCTGCAGCATGGCACCGAAGGTAAACTTCTCAGGCATCACACCCACCCGAACGCCCAGACGTTCAAGCTCTTCAGCAGTGGGCTTTCCTATGGCCGCAATAGTTGCATTTGCGAGCGCATCCCTCAGCTCATTCTCCAAACCAAGCTCCTGAGCCCTTTGCACAAGATAGCGAGCAGTTGAAGAGCTTGTAAAGGCGAAGATATCAATATCCTTTACATTTCGTATCAAATCATCCAGCCGCGGATCCTTCGAAGGGGCTACGCTATAAAGGGGAATATCATCAACTACAAGGCCAGCTCCCCTGAGGCTATCTGAGAGATACTTGCTTCCCTGGGCGCTTCTAAGGAATAGAATATTCTTGCATCTATTCGGCAGCATCTGTAACAGCCCAACAGAGCTGTACTCCTCAGGTATAAGCGGCTTGATGTCGTATTTATCGAGGGTTCTCTTGGTCTTGGGGCCAATCGATACAACCGTCTTTCCTGTGAGACACCTCAGCACATCACTATTTCTGAGGGCAATCCTAACACCGTTGGCACTTGTAAAGACTATGCACTCTGCAGCATTGATGCGATCAATGATATCGGAAGGCAGAGGGATCTCTACAAGCATCAGTGCCGGAGCGCCGACTGGCATAAAGCCATACTCCTTAGCCAGCTTCACAGACTCATCAATCTGGGCAGCAGGCCTGAGTATCGCGATCTTCTTTGGAGCCAGCCTGTTCGAAAGCCTTACAACTTCACCTACGACAAGTATTGCAGGCGGCTTTATTCCTGCTTCTTGAGCCTTCGAGACAATATTCGCAAGGGTTCCTGTAACAAGCCTCTGGTCTGCCCACCCGCCTTTCTCTACAATTGCAGCTGGAGTATCAGAATTTCTACCGCCTTCGATCAATGCTGAAACGTTCTGCTCAAGCCTTGATACACCCATTAAAACCACAAGCGTTCCGCCAAGCTTAGCTATTGCGCTCCAATCAAGAGGGCAATCCTTTCCGGGCTCCTCATGGCCGGTCACTATCGTGAGAGAGGATGTGATGCCCCTATGAGTGACAGGGATTCCTGCAAGCTCAGGCGCTGCAATTGCTGATGTCACACCCGGCACAACCTCAACCGGTATCCCTCTATCCAAAAGGGCAAGGGCTTCTTCGCTCCCCCGGCCAAAGAGAAATGGATCTCCTCCCTTAAGCCGGACGACTGTTTTGCCCTCCTCCGCCTTCTTTATGAGCAGATTATTTATTTCCTCTTGATTCATTTTGTGGCTTCCTGCCGATTTGCCCACATCGATACGCTCTGCCCTGATTCCTTCGAGCATCTCAGGATTTAGCAGCCTATCGAACAGCACCACATCAGCCTCAGAGAGGAGCCGCTTCGCCTTCAGAGTCATAAGCTCTGGGTCCCCCGGGCCTGCACCAACTAAGTAAACTTTACCTCGCGCCAAAGGCCTTCACCGCCTCATCCACAAGTTCCCCTCCGCCCATCTCCAGAAGCCTTCTGCCAAGATCTTGAGCCTTCTGAATATAGCCTCCCTCATTCTGAGTATAGCCTTCCGTAGTAGGTATCGACTCGTCCAGCCGGACGAACCTTTTGCCGTCCAGTGATAGAACCTCGGCCACAACCCTGGCGGCCTGGTCTTTCACATCCGCATGAACTGCCATTGGGACTATACAGCCTCCGCCGACGGCCTCAAGTATCTTCCGCTCTATCATCGTCTCTATTCTTGTGGGCATGTCATCCAATTTGCGGGAATATAATTCTGCCGTGCTTTCCCTTTTCGCTACTACTACGATCGTTCCCTGATTTGCAGATGGCACGAACTTTTCAGGATCAAGCACTGAATATGCTAACTTCATGCCCATACGCTGCATGCCGGCTTCCGCTAAAACAATAGCATCGTAATCTCTCTGGTTCAGCTTGCGAAGCCTTGTCTGTAGATTGCCCCGCAGGCTTTTTATCACAAGGTCAGGCCTGGCCCGGCGAAGCTGCGCTGATCTGCGCATGCTTGAAGTTCCCACAACTGCGCCCTCTCTCAGGTCATCCAGCTTCAGTCCTTTTTCGCTTACCAGAATATCGTAGGGCGAATCACGCTTTAAAATTGCAGATATCTCAAGACTCTCAGGCCGCTTAGTGGGAATATCCTTCATGCTATGTACTGCCAGATCGATCTCGCCCGAGATCATTCGATCGTCTATCTCCGCCACGAACACGCCCCATCCGGAAATCATGTGCAGGGGCTTATCCACAAAAACATCTCCGCTGGTCTTGACTATGCAGAGCTCAGTTTTGATGCCCAGTTTCTTTAGCCGTTCCGTTACGATCTCCGTTTGCCGAAGGGCCAGGGGACTGCCGCGGCTGCCGATGATCAACTTTTCAGGTTTGACTTGAATGCCTCCAGTGTAGCTTCAATAACCTCAGAGTTATGGGCAGCAGATATGAAGTCGGTCTCAAATTGGCTTGGCGTCAGGAACACGCCCGATTCAAGCATCTTATGGAAGAAGGCTAAGTAGCCTGTTTTATCGCACCTCAGTGCTTCAATGTAATTATGAGGCTCAGCTCCAAAGAATACTTTGAACATCGATGCGATCCCTACGACACTGTAATCAAGCTTGAGATCCTCAACGATCTCCTTTAAGGCCTTTCGCATCATATCTCCCGTCGCATTCAGTCTTTCCAGGGTCTTCTCATTCTCCAAAACATCCAGCGTCGCCATGCCAGCTGCCAGCGAAACTGGGCTTCCATTGAATGTTCCTGCCTGGTAGACAGGTCCATTTGGAGCAACCTGCTCAATGAGCTCCTTTCGACCTCCGAAGATGCCTATTGGGAAACCTCCGCCAATTATTTTTCCTAGCGTTGTGAGGTCAGGGGTTATGCCGTAATACTTCTGTGCTCCTCCGAGGCTCAAGCGGAAGCCTGTTATGACCTCATCGAAGATGAGCAGGACATCGTGCTCACGAGTCAGTTCACGAACAGCCTTCAGATAACCTTCCTTCGGCAAGACAGGCCCGATGTTTCCGAGAACTGGCTCGATTATCAAAGCTGCAATCTCGCTCGAAAATTGCTTTAATACTTTTTCAAAAGCCTCGACGTCATTATATGGAACTTGAAGAGTGTTTTTGGCTGTATCTGCTGGAACGCCTTTCGAGTCAGGGATGCCTAAGGTCGTGGCTCCTGAGCCCGCCTTAATGAGAACGCTATCATGAGCTCCGTGAAACCCGCCCTCAATCTTGATTATTTTATCCCTGCCAGTGCAGCCGCGGGCCACACGTATGGCCGCCATTGTGGCCTCTGTTCCAGTGCTCACGAACCTCAGCATCTCTATGCTTGGGTAAAGATCCGTGATCCTCTCTGCTAGCTTGATTTCAGGCTCCGAAGGAGTGCCATATAACCAGCCTCTCTGGAGCTGATCTGTGACAGCCTTTATAATCGCAGGATGGCGGTGGCCAAGAATCATTGGGCCATATGCAAGGCAGTAATCTATCAATTTATTTCCATCTGCATCAAAGAGATACGGTCCTTCTGCTCTGGCCGTATAGAAAGGATAGGGCTTGATTGCCCGAACTGGACTACTCACGCCGCCGGGCAGAAGTCTTTCAGCCCTATGAAAGAGCTTGGATGAGGCATCAAAACGCATTGGCGGAGCACCAGTTAAGCAAACCTGGTTCAGATTAATCAACCTTGCGATTCAACTTTATCTCTTCAGGTGCCTTCTTATTACATCTTGGTCCTTCGGCATAAAGAGGTCGCCTCCTGCTTTGGGATATTTCAGACCTCTGATCACAGCTGCGGGCGTTCCATCGCCCAAAATTTGTAGTATGAAGGATATTTTGCGTAATAAGAGTTTCTATAGCGTTTAGTGGAGCAAAGGGTTAATCATTACTAACCCCTATTGGGCCTATAGGAGGGGCTTTATGGCTGATGGCACTAAGGTGGCTTGCATTTTCTGTGACATTGGAGAAGGGAAGGCGCCCTGTTATAAGATCTATGAGGATAATCTTTCTCTGGCAATACTAGATATCAACCCATTCTCAAGAGGGCATTGTCTTGTTATCCCCAAGAGGCATGTGCCATGGTGGCATGAGCTTACTGAGGAGGAGAATTCCAGCCTATTTCGAGTCGCTAAGGTCGTAGCCGAAAAGATGATGAAAGCTCTGGAACCGGATTTCGTCTGTATGTATGCCCGCGGCAGAAGGATACCTCATACACATATCTTCTTAGTTCCAACTTACAAAGGGGATCCGCTGGATAGGTTCTTCAATGCTCTTGAGGGATTTCAGGAATCTCCAGCGGAACTGGCATCGCTGCGAGAGCGGCGATCCATGGAGGAGGTCGCTGATCTCATAAAGAAGGCTTGATTGGTGGTTAATACGTCTTTTGAATATCAGGTCAAAGAATTTGCGAAATCCTTAGGTGCTGACTTAGTGGGAATCGCCCTAACAAATTCAAAATACCTAGACGACAACAAAGCCGGTATGGAAGCCATACTCCCTGGCTGCAAATCATTAGTCGTAATTGCTAAACGGTTAAACGACGATGCAATAGCCTCTAGAAACATTAAAATTTCCCAATACGATACTATCTGCACTTATCAAGAACTCGATCTTATTATGCATAAGGTCACCTCATATCTTAAAGAAAACGGCCATAAGGCGGTCTCCATGCCCCCAAATATGCCTGTTGATTTTAGCCCGGAAAAAAGGGGTATGTACGGAGAAGTAAATCAGAAGTGCGCTGCCACAGCCGCAGGTTTAGGCAATATAGGAATTAACAGGTTGTTTTTATCTCCAGAATTTGGTCCCTTCCTGAGGCTCGGAAGCGTATTAACTGATGCAGATCTGAGGCCGGATGAACCTCTCAAAGAGAAAGTTTGCATAAAATGTATGGAATGTGTCAAAAAATGTCCGGCGGGAGCCATAGGAGAAGACGGTTCTTTGGACCTCGGCAAATGTATGAGAATATCGCTTAAATACGGTGTGCCCGGAGTTGTAAAGTTTGGAATGAAGGCGATTAGTTTGAAAGATGACGAGCTGAGAGCTCATGTAGGGAATCCTACCCTCTGGGAGCTTTGGCAGAATCTTTTAATCGGCAACTTCAACAACTGCTTTGAATGTATTAATGCATGTCCCGTCGGAAAGAACCGAACGCTTGAGGGAATGCTCTAGCGCAGATCATCGAAATGCTTTAATCTATAGTTGTAGAATTTATGAACCGGTGGTGATGGAGTCCGCCCTTAACCGCCTCTAGGCTGATGACTCCTGAGTTTGGGGATACATCATGCCAGATATACCGGCCCTTATACAGTACATCAGCGAAAGGCGGATAAAAGAAAACAGCGGCAGCGGTTACTCTTTTGTGAGAGATCTCCCTCCAAATATAAAAGATACCTTCTTTGGAGTGAGCTGCTTGAAGATGCTCAATGCGGAATCGAATGATGATGAGATAGTTCGCTTTCTTTCCGGCTATGATAACTTCGATTTCAATGGTGCTTACTATGCCATGAAATGTTTGAAGCTGGCTGGTGCAGAGGTTCAATACCAGAATGGATTACTTAGATGGCTCTATAAAGGAAAAAGGCAGGCCAGACCGTGTGCTGTACCATCTACGCCTCTCATTCGTTACCTCAAATACGAAGTGTATGGAGCATATGGTTCCAGCATCTTTTCATCTCCATTAAGCGCCCTACTGAAGCTGATAGAGCTATGTGAGCCGGATCTAAGTTCAAGCCTGGCGAATTCCGTATTGATGCTTCTGTCAAATAGCCGTATAGATATTATGACTGCATATATAGCTCTGAAGATTCTGAAGGCCATAAGTATGCGATGCAGTTGCTTTCTTCTCCCTTCCACTGCGATTGAAGAAGTTAAAGCATTCTTATCAAGCTGCACTACTCACAGAGGATACGTAGCTAGTCCTACGAGCAGCTCAGCAACCCTTGACAGCACCTATGCGGGCCATAAGATAGCACGATATATAGGGATCCCTGACCCGCTTGGAATCAGTGGCTTCATAGATTCCTTGCAGAACGAAAATGGAGGGTTTAGGCAAGCGCCTTTTGGAGGCATTTCTACACTGGAATCATGTTATCTAGCCATTAGCATTATCTCTGATTATTCCTGTGCGGAGCATGAGGCTATGAAATAGCTCCAAATATTATGCATCATTTCACATAAAATTCTTGTTTCAGTTTTTGATCATTCATTGCATTGTGTTCTTGATGCGAATTTCCGTAATCAAATTGCGATATACAGCTATTCACTATTACAAATCCACAAAAAGCTCTCAAAGTTCGCTCAACTCACCTGTATGCCCTATCGGCAAAAAGTATAAATAATTAAAGTGACTATTCTGACTATATTAGTATTAATTGGATGTAATGGTTAATATAAGTGGAATAAGCATACTAGTCCTAAGAAGGACAAGAGGGGAAATAAAGGGTTTAGAGGCTGGCTGGAGACATAAGCAGAGTATAAATCATGAGGGGATGGCACTAGTCAACTGCCGAAGGATTTCCAACCCACCTCTTCAACCTTTTTTATGATCGTCCTGAGTGGCAGCTTCGTATCGGCTGCAATCTTCCTGCAATCTTCATATTCGGGCTTGATGTTCAGGATATCGCTGCCAAGTCTGCTTACCTTGGCGGAAGAACGATAGCTCACACCGTTGATTACTACAGCTACTGCTATCTCCTCCCGCTCTGCAACATATCTGTGAATGCTTGGAAAAACTCTGAGCCCAAGCGAGCCGGTCTCAAGCATAATCAGCTTGGAGAGCCTTTCGACATCATCATTCCGGGCTATGGCCCTGATTATGCTGCCGCTCCTGCCCTTCTTCATGATTGCTGGAATCAATGACACATCCAAGGCTCCGGCATCCATGAGCATCTCAATAAGGTGGCCCAGCACCTCGCCGGTTACATCATCAACATTGGTTTCCAGCTGGACCACACGATCTGGGGCTAGATTCTCATGCTTGACCTCGCCGATCACAGCTCTAAGCGCATTCGGCATAGAGTATTCTCTGCTGCCTGCTCCATAGCCAACCTTTTCTGCAACTATCAAAGGATATTCAGGCACAAACCGATCGATCATGACAGCCAGCAAAGCTGCGCCAGTTGGCGTAAGAAGCTCCTGATCAACAGGCCCGCCTTTCCATAGAATATTGAAGGTGCGCAGAATCTCAAGCGCAGCTGGACCAGGAACCGGCAGAAGCCCATGCTGCGAGGAAACATTACCTACGCCTACTGAAATAGGCAGGGATAATGTTCTTTCTACATTCAGGCTCTGAAGGGCGGCACATGATCCCGCAATATCAGCCAGCGCATCTAAAGCGCCTATCTCGTGAAATTTTGCCTCCTCTTTTGGAATACCATGGACTATGCCCTCGGCGCTTGCAAGAATATCTAATGCTTTCATTGCCATTTGGCGTGCATCATCATCCAGAGTGGAACTCTGCATAATCGATTTTGCTTCAGCAACGCTATGATATCTTCTGTCTGAGAGCACCTTTGCCCTTGTGGCTGAGATATGTCCGCGGCTTTCGCGAGAGATCTCCAGTCTACAGCCTACGGACTCTACCGCTTCATGAACTATCCCCGTATCTGCGCCCAAGTCCAAAAGGCAGCCCATTATCATATCGCCCGAAGCGCCAGAATAAGGATCAAAGAGAAGGGCCTTCATATCTGAATAAATCTCACTTATGCCGTTAAATACGAATTGGTCTTAACTTTACGTTGTCGATCATGGCAAATCTGAAGAAGGCAACTTTGGCTATCACTAATGATTTTTAACTTTGGATTCATATCGATTTTTGATCAATTAGATCTCTGGCTGTATGCCTCTTATTTCTCCAGGCATTTGGCCGTAAAAGGCATTGGAAGAAGCTCGCCCACTCTGGCAATAAGAGCGTCGCCCTTCGAACTTGCCATGATCACCACTATATCCTCTCCGAACTCAATTATGCTCTGCCTGCATATCCCGCAGGGTGCGATAGGCTCAGGTGTATTACCCATAATTGCTATCGCTTTGAAGCTGCGTTCGCCTGATGAAACGGCCTTGGCAATAGCTGCACGCTCTGCACATATATCCGCGCCGGAGGATGCATTCTCAATATTGCCTGCCGAATAAATTTTGCCGCTGCTGCCAAGAACTGCGGCTCCAACCTTAAAACCGGAATATGGAGCATATGCACTTTCCATTGCGCGTTTTGCACATTCTATAAGGTTATCATAGCCACCAGTATAGGGATGAGGACAGTTGCGAAGTGAGCCTATATACATGCACCCCTGGGGAGACATTGTAGGGATCTCACAGCTAGCGTTCTCATCGATCTTTACAGGTGCATTCCTTATAATAACAGCAGGAATTCCCTCATCTCCCTCTCCCATGATTATTTGGGCTGCCGATACGAGGTTGTCTGCCACCGCCTTTCTTGTGATCTGCAGCGGTCTTCCGTAGAGATCAGGCTGACCTCTTGCATCCTCAACCGGCTCTATACCAGAGCAGCCAAGAGCTACTCCGACGCATCCAAGGCGTAGAGGATGAGTCCTGCTATCCCCAACGATCACACCAATCTTTTTTCCATCGGCCATCCGCCGCCTGATTTCAGCAGCGGATTTCTGAGGGTCAGCCGGGAAAAGAACCACATGCCCAGCAGGGGCGTTTGAGTGATCTATGCCCGCATTCGGATAGAGAAAGCCCTTGTTTAGCGTGAGCACAACGCCAGGTATTCCGCCAATGATCTCATCGGATTCTTGTAAGATAAGCTCCATTTCACTCGGATCTTTGGAATATTTTGCTGCGAGGGAGATGGCGAGATTGCTGGGGGAGATATCCTCAAGGTTTACAACTCTTCCTTCCCAAGTAGCGACTGCGCTCTCTGAAACAACAAGTATGTCACCATCCTTGAGGTCAAGGTCTGCCCTGCTCATGCCGGATTTTATGGCCTCAACAAAATCGTCTCCTATTCCTATAAGATCAGTCTTTATGCCAATTACTTCCAATGGGCTCACCTATAACATCCGAGATCATCTGTAACGTCTGGAATCATCTATGTATGCAAGAGCATTATCAATAGCCTTTGCTACTGCAGGAAGACGGAAGGGCTGTTTTTCAAGGCTCTTCATAAGGCCTGAGAGCTGAGATATCGTGCCGAAGATTAAAACCTCCTCCGGCCGGGGGTCACAACGTAAGGCAAGCTTCGGTATTGCGGCATCCCCCCCTCGTGCAAGCATCTCCTGTTTGATTATAATTGCTTCCATCGAGCTTAAGCCCTTTACTGATAGAGCTCTGAAAGCCCCCTTTCTGCAGAGCAGCTTCTCGCCTCTCTCATCCACCTCAACGCGCCTTAGATGCTCCAGAAGCTCACTTCCTCCAAAATAACCTAAAACCTCAACATCGATTTCATCCGCTTTGGCGTGGGAGGGCATGCCTCTTATGGCCTGGGCCATCCTTATCGTATCAAGACTTGCGGATACATCATGAGTTCGAACTATATGCGCTCCATTGTAGACCGCAATTGCAGTTGCTCCAAGGGTTCCGCATAATCGATCCATTGGATCGGGTAAGTTCAATCTTGTGCCTATAAAGGACTTTCTGGAAACTGCTGCCATGACAGACCTTCCCAAAGACCTCAGTCTTTTATAGCCATCGAGTATCATAAGGTCATGCTCAGGCTTTTTTTCCGGAATCCACCGTCCAACGCCCGGATCGATAGCGATCTTTTCTGATGATACGCCTGCAGATACAGCCAGCCTGACCCGCTCGCCAAGGATTTGAATAATCTCGTCTAAAATAAGTAGATCTCCTGGCTTATTCCGCGATGCCATAATGATCGCCGAGCCGTCATGATCTGCTATAGTCTTAGCCATATTGCCGTCTTTGAGGCCGGATACATCATTTATGCAAGAAGCGCCGATTGATAGAGATTCCTCCGCTATTTTTGCTCTCTGTGTATCTACAGAGACCGCGATATCCAAGTTATCGAGAATCTGTCTGAGCGCAGGCATAAGCCGCTCCCTCTCCTCGGCCTCGTCTATATTCGGAGATCCGGGAGCAGTAGAAACTGCGCCAAGGTCTATCAGATCTGCACCCTCATCTGCAAGAGAGCTTGCAAGCTCAAGGACATCACCCGAAGCTGCGATAGATCCTTTGTAAAAAGACTCTCGGCTGAGGTTGATCACAGCCATTATCCTGACAGGATATTTATCCCCGACCAATAAATTTCCAAGCAAGCCCTCAATCACAAAGAACGCCTCATTCGGAGAGCCTGAGCATTATGCCTGTCCTCCGGGCTCTCTCTATTGATCTATCGAAGAGCATTAGCCCTAAAGCCAGATAAAGAGCCGAGAGCAAAATGCCTATAGCCAAATTGTTTGGGCCAGGGATATAAACCGACCTATAATACTCTAAAAAGTATGTCAAAGGTATAGCCCTTGCTACAACCTGAAATGCAGGTGGCAGTACCTCTATAGGATAGTATATCCCGCACACCAGAAGTATCAGGCCGCTAAGACTCCAGGCCGCCACATCGGCCTTTTGGCCGAAGGTGAGTATAGAGATGCATACTGTCATGCCTATGACTGCAGCAACTGAGAACACTCCCGCCAGGAATATAATTACAGGTAGAATACCTCCTGCAAGGAAGTTGAAGCCGAAGAGGTATCGGCTTACCACAACTAAAATCATAAAGACAACGGATCCTCGGGCAATGCCGAAGATAAGAGCCCCGAAGACTAGATGATAGCTCTTTATCGGGGCTATGAAGGTATTCTTTATGCTCTTTGACCACATATCGAAGAGCAGAACATAGGCCACATCAATCTGGGCGACCTGTAATATGGTGAGAGCAATCGCTCCCACGATCAGAAATGATGCATAAGATGCTCCGAGGTTCAGGAATCTGGTCAGGAGACCTATTGACAGAAGGCTGACCATCGGCCAGAAGAAAAGCTCGAAGAGCGTGAAGACGTTTCTCTTTGATATTATCCAATTCTTATAGGACGAAGCCAGGTATTTGTTAAGCCTACCCTGCCAGCTCAAGAAAAACATCCTCCAGGTCAGGTTCTTTTATGCTTATATCCTTTATCCGTGCATCTGAAAATAGCTTGATGATCCTATCTAAGTTATCCGCATTCTTATCCACGATTATCTCAGCCATTCCCGGCGTCGCCTTTAGATTCATAACTCCGGGAATCTTCTTCAGCGACTCAATATCTACAACACCACCGTAGGTTAGGACCACTCTCTCGCCTAAGCCCAGATGGCTCTTGAGGTTCTTCGGCGTGTCCAGGGCAACGATTTCACCTTTCCGCAAGAAGGCAATTCTATCGCAGAGCATTTCAGCCTCGGGCATATAGTGGGTTGACATAACAACTGCTATCTCTTGCTCCTCATGAATCCTGCGTATGAGCTGCCTTGTCTTCATGGCAATCTCAGGATCGAGCCCGGTCGTGGGTTCATCAAGGAACAATAGCCTGGGACTGTTCAGCATGGCCTTTGCGAGCGATAGTCTCTGCTTGAGACCCGTGGATAAATCCTCGAAGGTCATATCCCTGTACTCGCCGAGCTCAAACGTGTCTATAAGATCGTCTACGGCCCTGGCAAGCTCAGTGCCATACATTCCGTAGAGCATCGCATAATGTCTGAGATTCTCCTTAACGGTTAGGCTCCAGGGAAAGTTCGGCTTGGCAGTGCTTATGTTTATCCTTTTTCTTACCTCATCCATACTTTTCCGTGCATCAAGGTCCAGTATCTTCAGCTTGCCCCTGTCGGGGTATATCAGCGTTGAGAAAATGGATATGAGCGTTGTCTTTCCTGAGCCGTTTGGACCTAGTATCCCAAAGATCTCATTTGCATCAATATCCAGGGAGATATCCCTGAGGATTATTGATCGAGGCCCAAAAAAGCTCTTGTAGCTTTTGCAGATGCCCTCTGCCTGAACAGATTTATTCGACATGATTTACCTTAAAAACTTGCGCCACTTCGACCTGTGCAGGCGCTTCCTCCATGAAACTCCAATCGCCACGACTACTAATACTACTGATACTGCTATCAGGATATAAATCAGAGGATTGGGCGTCGTACCTATTCTAACAGGAATTTGAAGCAATGAGGAGCCTCCATCATAATCCAATTCGCAGGGGAGGTTATAATCGCTGGCGCTCACATTTCCGTCTGCAGTAACAGCAAACTCTGCAACAGCAATCTGGCCGGAAGCTATGCTCCCCAAATGAACACTATCCTCCGACACGAAGCGGGGAGAGGCCATAAGCCTTGCAGTGCAATTGCTCAAAATCTCGTCTCTGTTATTCTTTATCGCAGCCAAAATTGTGCCAATGCCACCTGGATGCAAGTCAGACTTTACGCCAACAACACTGATGCTATCCTGACCATCAATAAATACTTTAATTAATATAATGTTGCTGTCTGTCTGGTATAATGGTGTTACGACGCCGTTTTCCACCATGACATCCACCTGATGCTCATAATCCAAGGTAAGAGGAAGCTCGTACCATCCATCAGCTCCTGCAGCTGAAATATTAAACATCATTCTTACGATCGACCCAGTCGGCAGCGAGGTGACTACACAGGGCTCTGAAACAACATCGACAGGTCCACTGCTTTGAAGACTAGCGGTGATATTCAAGGCATCGACTGAGCGCATCTCATCTCTCATCTCCTTCATGATATCATCATAGGATCCGTTTCTCTGTGTCGGTATTAACTCGTCCATTCTGCCGATGTTTCCTAACAGGATCACTAAAGTAGAGTTGTCTCCGGGATACAAAACTGGACTCGCTGCCGAGGCTGAAAGCTTTGGTCCACCTATCGCCTTGTAATGATCATCTGCGAAGAACATCGTGTCCTCTGCAGAGCAGACCGATAACAGGATTAGGATACAGAGGATATTGAGGCGGTTCATGCTTATACCCAACTTTCCTCCTAACTCTATTAAGCCTATCTGGAGAGAAATGTGCTTATGAAGAATGCAACAGCAGATAAAATAAAAAAGGGAGAGCTGGAAATCGCCAGCTTATGCAGGCCTCGCTCGCCCAAATCTTCTGTATATATCCATTTCGCTTGCTGTAGGCTGCACCTTCTTCATGGCCTCGTCGAAGTGCTTCTTTTGGAGCTTGTAATCGCAGAATTGAGCCTCTTCCTTGGCCTTTCCGCCGAGCACGCACTCTCTGATTGCCAGCATTAAGGCCTCGCTGACTATGGCTGATAGGTCAGCGCCCGAATACTTATCGGTCCTCTTGGCGATATTCTCGAGGTTGATATCCTCGGCCATGGGCTTATTGGCCGTATGAATCTTCAGTATCTCCAGTCTTGCCTTCTCATCCGGCATGCCAATCTCGATAAGCCTGTCGAACCTTCCGGGCCGCAGCAGTGCGGGATCAATTATGTCTGGCCTATTCGTGGCAGCTATCACTATTACGTTATGCAGTGCCTCTAGACCATCCAGCTCAGTCAGGATCTGGGATATCACACGCTCGGTTACGTGGGAGTCTGCTGTGCCTCCAGCCCTAGACGGTGCAATGGAGTCGATCTCATCCAGGAAGATCACAGATGGCGCTGCCTGCCTGGCCTTGCGGAATGTCTCGCGAACCGCTTTCTCAGACTCGCCCACCCACTTGCTCAGGAACTCCGGGCCTTTTACGCTTATGAAGTTAGCCTGGCTCTCAGTTGCGACAGCCTTAGCGATCATCGTCTTTCCTGTTCCAGGAGGCCCATACAGCAGGACTCCCTTTGGAGGAGTTGCATTCATATGCTGGAAGAGCTTGGCGTATGTCAGAGGCCATTCAACTGACTCTATAAGCTCCTGCTTCACTTCTCCGAGACCGCCTATATCGTTCCAGTGAACATCCGGCGACTCAACCATGACCTCACGCATTGCTGATGGCTCCATCTCCCTGAGCGCATCGAGGAAGTCATCGTTGTTGACCTCGATCTTATTTAATACCTCTACAGGTATCGATTCGACCTCTAGATCGAGCTCAGGCAATATGCGGCGCAGGGAACGCATGCCGGCCTCGCGAGCGAGGGCGGCCAGATCTGCTCCGACGAAACCGTGGGTTACTGCTGCCAGCTTCTGCTGGTCGACATCCTTGGACAGGGGCATCCCACGAGTATGGATCTGGAGAACCTCCAGCCTCGATTCCTTATTGGGAACGCCTATCTCGATCTCACGATCAAAGCGTCCTGGCCTTCGCAGAGCCGGGTCAAGTGCATCAGGTCGGTTTGTTGCGCCTATAACGACGACTTTCCCGCGTGCCTCCATGCCATCCATGAGCGCAAGGAGCTGCGCGACTACACGGCGCTCTACCTCTCCTGTTACCTCTTCACGCTTGGGTGCAATCGAGTCTATCTCATCGATCAGGATGATTGAAGGCGCCTGCTCCTCTGCAGTCTTGAAGAGCTGTCTTAGCTTCTCTTCAGACTCGCCATAATATTTAGACATGATTTCCGGGCCGCTCAATGTCTCGAAATGAGCGTTCGTTTCAGATGCCAGGGCACGGGCAAGCAGAGTCTTTCCTGTGCCCGGAGGGCCAAAGAGCAGAACTCCTTTGGGGGCCTCTACGCCTAAACGCTCGAACAGCTCAGGATGCTTCATGGGCAGCTCTATCATCTCTCGGACTTTCTTGATCTCAGGCCCAAGTCCGCCTATATCCTCATAGGTAACCCTGGGCATTGCCTTCTCTTCTTTCGCGGGCTTTTCAGAAATCTGTATTGTAGTCCGATCTCCTATGACAACAGCGTCTTTAGCAGGTGTGACTCTGACTGCCATTAGCTCTATCTTCCTGCCCATAACGCTTATTTCTATGATGTCCCCGCGGGTTATGACACGGCCCTCCATGTACCTCTTTAGGTATTCCTCGCCGCCGGTTATGCGCAAGGGAACTGTCGGAGCAAAGACAATAGTGTCTGCAGGAGCTGATTGGATTACCTTTACAGTAATGCGATCATCGATGCTGACACTCGCGTTTCTCCTGATATTGCCGTCCAAGCGAGTTGTTCCTGTACCCGTGTCATCAGGATAGCCTGGCCAGAGCAATGCTGCAGTCCTCTTCTTTCCCTGGATGCTGATTACATCCCCGGCCTCCCAGCCCTGTTGCCTGAATACTGTCGGGTCTACTCTGGCGATGCCCCTTCCGACATCAGATGGGCGTGCCTCGATAACTTTAAGTGATATCTCCTCGGCCATCAAAAACCTCCGATATAGGTATTCATTTGCCTCTCAAGCTTAAGTAATTTTTTAACTGTTTTATTTCACGACTTAATATTCTGAACTTCGATTCATACTGGAAGGCTAAATTGCAGGATAGTTCATTGATCCAGCCAGATCTTTGTGAACGCATCTTGCATTTACTTTCCAGCTGCTGTATACCTGTGATTACTAACCTATAGTTAGTGATATTTTAGTATTTAAACATTACGCAGGATGCAAGTCATAGAGGGCTAAGTATTTTAATGCACGCATCAGCAGAAGTCAAAATGTCAACGGCTTTTAACATCATATCTCAAAACGTGCGCATAGGCAAGGCTATGCGCGAATCTAGAAAGGAAAATTGTAATAATAAAAGCAAAATAGGTTAGCTACGATTGTCTCCTTATCTCAGTTTTTCGGCCGTCTCTTCCATTGAACTCTGCTCTGCCATGCCAGCCAAAATCTTCGGAGACTCCTGGGAGCCCTCAAGGGCATTGAAGAACCTATCCAGTGGATCACCTTTGTATGTCGGCACTAGGAATATATGGGTATGAGGTATCCTTCTCCCTCGGGCGTACATGCAGACAAAATCAGGCTTGAATGCCTTCATAATTCTATTCGCCACAATTCTTGCTACATAAAAAAGGCTTTCAGTCTCCTCAACAGTTAGATCATGCCACCAAGGGACATGCCTCTTCGGTATCACGAGGCAATGGCCCTTAGCAAGAGGGTTGATGTCAAGTATCGCCAGCGATAGATCATCCTCATAAACTCGATGGGCCTCTGCATCGCCCGCAACTATTTGGCAGAAAATACAGCTATTATCAATGCTCTTATCATCCCCGGTCATGGTTACCACATCTACCTCAAATTCTTCAAAGATGATCTTATCTATTATTCTTTGCGTCATTATTTGCATCAACAGAGGCCAGAAAATCATCTAAGGTTTTGTTAAACTCCACTGGCTTGTCCATTTGCAGCCAGTGACCGGTGCCTGCCACCCGCAAATAGGGCAGGCTTGTATCAATCTTGTGCAGGCTGAAGGGTGCATCGTTGAGATGCGTGATTACAGACAGCTTTGGCCCCTCATAGCTTCGTAATGCAGGAAATGGATCATAATTAAGGGATGCCTTGAACACGCCTACAACTGTCTGACGCGGCGTATTTCGCAGATCTAGCAGGACTTTTTCCCGCACATCAGACATTGCTCCCACCAAGAGCTGGCTATAGTAGTCCTCGATAACCTTTATGTAAGATTCCGATTCCATTGCCGAGAGAAATTGGCGCATCTGCTTTTCCGGTACCATTCTCGCATCGCCGGACGGATCGGCAAGGAGAAGTCCTGAGACCCTTTCAGGGTGCGAGCCTGCATAGGCTATTGACACTGTTCCCCCAAAGCTGTGGCCTACGAGAACAAACCTCTCGATACCTAAACCGTTGGCGACCGCATCTACATCCTCGGCTTGAGACTCAATCGAATAGTCTCCGTCTTTGGGGGGCTGCGAACGGCCATGTCCTCGCAGATCAAAAGCTACAGCACGCCTATTCGTTCGCAGGTGCTTAAGCTGAGCATCCCAGTGCGAAGAGTTGCCTGCCAAGGAGTGTAAGAATATTGCAGGCATTCCGCCAGTCCCGCCATCATCTATCCCGAGGCGAGGAGTTCTTGCCGCAGCTTCAATATATGTCAAAGCCGTTTCTACCACCTTGATAGTTTATGGATCTTGCTTCCGCAATACCTAACCAAACTTAAGCTAATTTATACACCGCACCCACTGCCAGACTCATATGCTTCTCTTACCTTAGCCAATGTCTCAGAGGATAGCTTTCCCGACAGAGCCTCAAAGAATACATCCGCATACTCCGGATAGAGGCATCCTAGGCTCTCGGAGCCGTCGATCACACAGTCTGCCAGATAGTTCAGATCCTCTGTAGATAGCCGCTTCAGCCTCTCACCGAAGTCCCTTTCATCCTTTGAATGGTGGTTTGCTACAGGAGGCAGGATGTTCATATACTCGAGATCAATCCCTTGAGAGAGAAGCTCCTCGAATTCAGGCACGAGCTTCCTAAGTATCTCCCTATCCTTATCGCCAAGCTCCCTTGCCATAGAACCTCAAAGCGAAATATCGAAATAAAATTTAGCCTACAGACTGGCCGATCCATTCGAGATAGCGTTCATCGCCTCCAACTATTGGAATTGCAACGATCTCAGGCAGCTCGTAAGCGTGAAGCTCCTTTATTCGAGCTTTGATTTTATCCGCCATCCTTTGCTCAGTCTTTATTATCATCAGCTCTTCGCGCTCATCTGAGAGCCTTCCGTTCCAAATAAAGTATGACCTGATCTGGGAGACGTTCACGCAGGCTGCAAGCCTCTCCTCGACAAGCGCTCTGGCGATCTTGTCAGCACCACCCGGAGGCGCGGTGCATAACAATATTATGAATTCAGTCATGTTCTATCCATCGCTCCCCGCCCGCTCCCATCTCTTTCTTCCATATCGGCACCCTTGCCTTCAGCTCCTCAAGGATGTAGCTGCATCCATCGAACGCCTCTCTTCTGTGGCCAGCCGCACAGACTATGAGGGCAATGTTATCCCCGACAGAAATAGAGCCAATACGGTGGATTATATCAACTGACTTCAAATCGAACTTATGCACAGCCTCATCACGAATCTTTTCAAGCTCCGGCAGGGCCGCCTCCCTGTAAGCCTCAAGCTTCATCATCTGAATGTTATCGTTTCTGACTGTGCCAAGAAACGTAACGATAGCGCCGACGTCCTCCCGTTTGGCCTTGCTTACGATCTCATCTATAGAGAAGTCCCTCTCGGTGATTTCGATCATAAGCTATTTATTCCACATATTCTGGTAATCGACTGGGGTTGGGGTCGATTCGACCTTCCATCCACCCTTTTTGAGAGAGGCCTTTACCTTCTCCGCCTCACGCTTCCTTAGCCTCTCGATCTCTTCCTCCGACTCAATCGTCATGACGAAGGCTCCATGACACGGTTTGACGTAGGTGAATATCAGATCCTTTCCCTTAGCACCTATGGCGATAGGAGGAACACCTATGATGTAGTAATCCTTGAAAATCTTGTAGCCCGGATCTATATAATAGACCTCATCGGCGTTCTTTTCGATGAACTCACGGGCCTCTCTGAAGGATGTCCTCTCAAGAAGAAGCTTATACTTCATCTGCTCGATACAGCTCATAGCTCCACCCTGTCCAGCTTGCTCTTGAGCGGAATGGGATTGTGAACGGCCTTTGCTACAATCTTCTCTGCAGGGAACTCTATCGTATCTGCTAAAGCCACAGAATCCTTTCCAAAGACAACTGCATAAAGCTTCGCCTGCGATATAGCGCTCATAGTGGCTGCATAAGTCACTCCAGCATCATTGTGCATAAAGGCAAAGCAGATATCGAAATCTCTCTTGCGCTCAACTATATCTGCAATACACTGGTCTACATCGATCGTGTTCTTAACATAATAGCCCTCCGGGTCCGCTACCATCAAGAGCTTCAGGGCTGAATCAGTGCCAGCGAGCGTAACATTGAATCCTTCCTTGTTCAGCTTGTTCGAAAGGTAAAGGACTATGCTTGTCTGGACAGGAACCTCAGGGCAGCCCATCATAAGAAGTACATTACGACCTGCCATCTTTTATCATCCCTTGAACACTATTTTTTCCAAACTAGATTAACCTATCATTCTCTCGAACTTTTCTATGGCATCTCAACATCCGTTTCGTGAAACTTTGGGATCGCCTCTTTCTCAGCCACCGTGCACAATTCTTACGATTTTTAGCTCATCCCCTGCTTGAGCCATCTCGAACTCAGAAACTATTTTGCCGTTCTTCGCAACAATTACTTCGACAGGATTTATGTCGAGCAGCTTCAGAATATCCTCTATTAGCATTGTTTCAATCGGTATCTCTTTTGTGATGCCATCAGATAATGTTATCTTCATCCATATCAAATATCTCTATGGGGAGTTATATCACATCCGGTACAGGGAAGACACATAGTCTCGGCCTTGTCCGCCCGGAGGCCCTGTTCATCCATCGCCTTGCGGACATACCGAGCGAGCCTAAGCAGCCTTTCTGCAGAGGGCCTTTGAACTTGGACCTCGCCAGCTCTCATTGGATGTGGCGATATCGGCCGGAGGATGGGTATCACGCCCATCTTTGTGAGCGTATCTACCCCCGATGTGACGCATTCATCGCTCTCGCCAAGGCCGATGATAAAGTTTGATGCAACCCTATTTCTGCCGAATATCTTAACAGCTTTCTTCAGAGCTTCCAGGATAAAAGCCAGCGCCAGTCCGGGGCAGTATCGCGCAAAGATCTCGGGGTCCATCGTCTCGACGTTATATTTTATCTCCGTGGCTCCGGCGGCAAGAAGCTCCTCTGATGACGTCGCTGTAGGATAAACCGAAACGCCGATTGGCAGATCATATCGCTCGCGTAGCGCCTTCACTATCTCTACAGCTTTTTTTACCTCGTCCTCATGAGACTCAGCCACACCGCTTGTAAGAGAGATGGCCCTGAGATTTCCAATCTGCTTTGCTTCTTCTACCATCTGCAGGATTGTCTCTATGCTCTTGATCTCGCCATTGAGCTTTGGCACTGGGCAGAATTTGCAGTCATAAATGCATCTCCCGCTTATAGTCAGGTATGCCTGCTCAGGACAGTGGCTGAGCGCCGGTTCAAGCTTGCCTGTAACTATCACTTGTCCATCTCTGATCACTGCTACATCGGAACAGCAACCTACTACTTTCAGCGGTGAGTTCTTGTTTATAGATAGCCTCACCCTGTGGTCGCCGGATTTTATAAAGAATGACTCCAGACCAGCGCCGGGACCTGCGCTAGGTGTGGTTGTCCTAGTAGCCTCTCTTAAAAGGCTTACATTGATATCGGCGCTGCCTATGCTTACCAGATACGCCTTGATCTCGGTATTCATCTCCATACTTATGCCTCAAAATAGCCTTAATAGGACTGGAAAAAGCTACCACCTATTGATTTATATAACAACTGGATCGCTACTAGCCGTAATCGTTCGGTAAAGTCAAGGTCGAACCGAACCGATTGGCATTGCTCTGCAGCAACTTCAGTAGCCGTTCTGCCGTCTTGACCTAATTCACGATTGTGAACAGGCCTTTAAAGGTGGATTTTGTATATAAAAATTTGGAATACGGCAAATAGAGTAGAGCTTTTTGAGGTATTATGCGCAGGGGGCTGTATAGATTATATGAGAAGCCAATTCAAAATAAATTATTAAATCCTTTTGTTTCTGCCCATAAGTTACAGAAAGTTATAGAGATTTCTTGGTTGCTTGCTCTTTTGGAATAGATTCGCTGAGAAATATTGTGTATAGGAGATTTATTTACACTTTATGAGCATCTTTTCAATTTCTGTCTTCATCTGCGCTAACAGGTTCTTTTCCATATTGGCCTTCTCACAGTGCGATGCCACTTTAGGGTTACAGTTAACAAGAACATCCATGGTCCTATTTGCCATCGACTGGCACCCCAAGTCCTCCATTTCAGATAAAAATAAAGACATGCGATTAGCAAATTCCCTGCATTTCTCGTAGTTGGCTATAGCTTCATCGTGCAGCTTACAAAGCTGTTCAATCTCTTTGTTAATCTCCACCCAATTTTGTCTATCCATAATCTTAGGGTCCAGGCTCTACGAAGTCGGTGATTCTATGATAGCGGCGTATATACGCAGAATGCGTATAAGGATTCTCTTAGTCCTGGTAATTTTTGTATTATTGATTAACTATAAAGTGCCGACAACTATTGCCGCTATCCACAGGTATTTGTGTACCTTTACATATGGTTAATAGATGGATGCCGGGGTGACTGACCGGTTAAGTGCGCGGCTGCAGACCGCGAGAATTGGGTTCGACTCCCAATCCCGGCCTTATGATGATTCATAATACCTTAAGCGGCAATAAAGAGCCACTGCAGACAATTCATAAAGGTCGTATCAATCTATTTGTTTGCGGTCCGACCGTTTATGACGATTCCCACATCGGCCATGCCAGGACTTACATCGCCTTTGATGTAGTTGCTCGCTATTTAAAGTATAAGGGCTTAAGCGTATTCTACCTGCAAAACATAACCGATGTGGATGACAAGATCATCCAGAGAGCTGCAGAGATGCAAGTTTCGCCTATAATGCTCGCGCGCAAATTTGAAGAGCGATATCTGGAGGATATGAGGGTCCTGGGAGTAACCAATGTCAATTTTTATGCCAGGGCGACAGAGCATATCCCTGAGATCATCAGCCAGATAGAACGGCTGGTAGAAAAGGGCTATGCCTATGAGACTGAGACAGGTGTCTACTTTGACGAATCCAGGTTTGAGGATTTCGGAAAGCTGTCGCACCAAACTGCCGAGGATCTGGAGAAGCACAGGTTAGAGCCAGACCCGACCAAGAGGAACCCAGGAGACTTCTCCCTCTGGAAGAAACGGCAGGAGGATGGAGAAGAGGTCACCTGGGACTCGCCCTGGGGCAAAGGCCGCCCTGGCTGGCACATAGAGGACACGGCCATTACCGAGACCTACTTCGGCCCTCAGTACGATATCCACGGCGGAGCAATGGACCTGATATTCCCACACCATGAGGCGGAGATCGCCCAGATGGAGGCGACATCCGGCAAAAAGCCGCTGGTCAGATGCTGGATGCATACCGGCTTTCTGAACGTAAAGGGCGAGAAGATGTCCAAATCGCTTGGAAACTTCATTACAATCAGAGAGATGCTCCAGCGGTACGATGCCGAATCATTCAGATTCTTCGTCCTCTCCGCACATTATCGAAGCCCCATTGATTTTTCCGAAGCAGCTCTCGAGCAGTCCGGCAAAAGCCTGGAGAGGATTCGCCAGCTTGCGAGGATCATAGACGAGCAAATCGGGATGCATAAAGCGGTCAATGAAGAGAATATCCCTCAATCATCGGAAACCAAAGAGATCGATTCCGGTGTAGCTGAGGCAAAAACAAAATTTTTGGAGCATATGGATAACGATTTCAATACACCTTATGCTCTTCGTGTTATCTTCGAGCTTGTTAGAGATGTGAATCGGCGCATAAACGAGAAGACGATATCTGTAAAGGCGCTTTATGACGTTTTGGCCTTTTTAGAAGAGGCTGGAGAAATCCTCGGCATAAGCTTTTCTGGGATAGAATTTGAGTCTATTGGAGCCGCAGGGGATTTGACTGGAAAACTAATCGAGCTTTTGATCGATATACGGCAGAAGCTCCGTGAGAAAAAGGACTGGCAGCTTGCTGATGAGATACGAGCCAGGATGAATGAAGCGAACATAATCCTGGAGGATACCAAGACAGGAGGTGGAGGATACAGGATTAAATGATCATCTAGAGATCGGTGACTGTTTCATGGCAGGAGCTGCCGGGAGCTATGCAGATCCTTACAAAGCAAGGGATGTGGGGCTAATACCCTCCAATACGAGGATTGTGCATCAGCTTGGGAATACGTCTCTCGAAATGGCTGCAGACCTTGTATCCGGCAAGGAGACGCTGGAGGGAATGCATAAGATTGCGGACAGAGCTGAGCATATATCCTTCTCCACGAGCGAGACGTTCAAGCAAAATTATCTCGCGGAGTATGCCTACTGGTGCGAAGGAGCACGTTATCCGAAAAAGAAGACCGGTCCAACTACTGATCGGTCAGCTATGAAAATTGTCAAGGCCATGGAAAATGCAACCAGAATCCCTACGAAGTATTTCCGCCTGGGCTACTGTATCCCTTGCTCGAAATCCCATGAACGGTGCATTCCGGCCTGTCCGAGAAAAGCCCTTCTGCAGCGGAATGGCTGCTTTGAGTTGAATCTGCAGCGATGTCTGGGTGCGTCATGTCTCAGGTGCGAGCACACCTGCTCTGGGTTCAAGCTTGGGGTTAATCGAGTTGAGATCCTAGAAGTTTGAGATTAAATTTTTGGGTGAATAAATGAGCAAATATCAAGAGAATGTAGTTCCTTCCGATGGTGCAACCTGATAGTAAAAAGCTATAAGTTATCGGAAAGAGAATTAATGATGGGTGAATTAGAATGAAAGATGAAGTATTTTTCGGAGAGGGAATGGCCAAGGTAAAAGAACAATATCCCGACCTATACAACGCGATTGTGGGATTAAACGAGGCCGCATACACAGGCAAAGTCATTGACTACAGGACACAGAAGCTGATCGCACTTGGCATTAATGCCGCGGCCTCCGATGACCGAGCCACAAAAAAACAGATGATGAGCGCCATGAAGGAGTTCGGCATAACTAAAGACGAGATAGTGGATGTCCTGCGAGTGGTTCTCCTGACCTCGGGAATGCCCCCGTTCACCAAGGCCATGAGGATGCTGTATGAATTGGTCGAGAAATGACCGATAGATGGCCTAGCTAATCTGAATATCTCCGTAAGGGCTGGAGTGTTATTACTTGCTATTAGCATGGCTGCCGTCACAAAATGGCTTATTCTGAGACCTTCCGCACCTGCATAAGGTGACGCGGTTTCGTATCTCATAGATTTTGCCATCGGCAGACTCGACTGGAATACCGCCTCGAACCCACAAGGGGCCGTATTCCCACCTGGAGGGATATTCGGTTACTACGATAGATTTTTCAAATTCGGGTTCGATGGCTTTTCCGGTCTTTTTGTCGTACACGACCAGGCGACCTGATGGGCAGTTTGCAGCCTCAACGATTGCAATCTCCTTGGCTTCCGGATTGTCCGACTGCCTTATGAGATTCCTGATTCCGCCTGCGCGCAAGCAGAAACGGGCATGAACACAGAGGTTTTTCTTATCTGTTAAGATCAGATCGGGCCCCTCTATTACTTTGGCGCTCTCTTCATAGGGCTCATCGCTCGCGGTCTCAGTCCCGTCAAAATTAATTTTTGTATGTGTCCCGTCGCAGAATGGCTTGTTGCCTGAATGCCCGCAGCGACAGAGTGCGTATGTTTCGTTTGGCGGATACTGCTTGATCTCATACCAGGAATGGCAATATCCTTCGGAGTCGTCGCGTATTTCTTCTTGGATTAGGGGAATTCCGCCTGTTACAAGATATGGACCGTTAGGGCTTACTTTGATTTTTTGGGTGCTTTCCTGATTCTTTTCCGATTCGCTTTTCAATTCCATACTTCATCCCTTCACAATTGTTATCATTTTCGTCGATATAAATTCTTGTCTAAACGGCCATAGTCTGTGGAATTTTGGAAGATTCTGCAGCAAGTTCTTTAGAGTTTAGATCCATGTAAATCTCGAATATCCCTCTTAAAGCCCTGTATCCCTTTTCGGTAATCATATAATCTCCTCTCTCGCTGCGCTGCATTATCATTCCACAGTCTAGCAGTTTCTGAAGATGGAATAGCAAATTACCGCCCCTAAGACCGGTGAAGCTTGAAAGCGCAGAAAAAGTCTTTGTCTCGGCTGAGAGTGCCTTCATGATCTGCATTCGCTGCCTATTGCTCAGAGGATCAAGCATCTGTTCAACTATGAGTTCAACCGGAAGCGCAGATATGACACCCTTCAACTCGCTGCTCTCTCTATACACATTTAGAGAACGCATTAGGTTTATCTGCTTATCGAAAATCCTTGAAGCCTCAGAATTCCGAAACAACATGTTACATTGAAGCTAAAGGAGAAAGGACTACTGTTCGTATGTATTATCCGTACGTATTTGAATTCGCTGTTAAAGCCGGATTAATAAAGAATGGCGTATTGGTTGAGCCCTTGTCCGAACCTTCTACAACGGATTTGATTGCAGAATTCAGCAGAGCCGCAATCTTGAAAATAACGGAGAAAATGGGCTGCCACTAGTATTCTGCTTGCAGGTCTCAAACTCCAGAGTCCTGGGTTTGCCATCCGCTTGGGCTCGAGGGCCCTGGCATCTCGTCTGCGCAGCCATATAATCACAGCCGTGCCTCTAGGGTCCTCTGGCTCTTCTGGGCCCTCTGCCTGACGGCTTCGAAGACCTCTGCCAAAGTTGAGATAAAGTATTCCAGCCACGAAGTGATATCGGCCTCGCCTCTTCCGAAATAGTAGTTGTGGTGCGGGTGAGTTGTCTAGGCTCTGTAGTAGCCTTGAATGTCGCTGGCGTAGTGTTCCTCCAGGGAGAAGAAGCCGCCCAGACCGTAGCCTCCTTTGTGAAGGATGAATGTGGCCAGCAGTCTGGCAGTCCTGCCGTTGCCGTCGAAATAAGGATGGATGGTCACGAACTGGTAGTGAACGAGCCCGGCTATTATGGGAACTGGCAGTCCTGATTCTTTGGCCTCTGCGCCCCATTGCACCAGCCCGGCCATGAGGTCCGGCACATCTTTTGCTTCAGGGGGCCGGTAGATCAAAGCGCCAGTTGCCGAGTCTTTGATAGCGTTCTGGCCATCCCTGTATGGTGTGGGCTTGGCCCTCGGGCCGTTCTCCACGAGGGCATGCAGCCTTTTGATCAGCTCCTCCGTGAGGGGCTTGTTCTTCCTAGCCCACTCCTCCACATGCAGGAGGGCGTTCCAATAGTTGCGAACCTCGGAGACATCCCTCTCTCGGCCGGAGATCTCGGCTCGCTCGTCTTTGATGACCCTCTGGGCCTCCTCCAGTGTGAGGCGGTTTCCCTCGATGAACGTGGAGTAGTGGGCGGCTCGCACGCGGGCGCGGGCCCGAAGCTCAGATTCCGCAGCAGGCGAGAGGGGCGTGCTGTCAACTAGGGCTCGGGCTGCTTCGATCTGCATCAGGCCGCGGGCAATGGCGGGGGTGAGGGTGAAACGGGGGGACCAAGGTTGTGCCGTCATTTAATTCTTTCCAAACATGTCATTGTTTTTTCGCATTCAGAATTTCAGGGATAAGCTTCAGAACCGGATAATGAAAATCTCCAGATTCTACAAGCTTTCGCACTTTGAGACGTATTACATCTGCTAGCGATAAGTGTTTTTCAAAGATTAAGTAAAGATCCTGTCCGTCGATTCCAATTATAGACGTTGGCTGAAGTCTTTGAAAGGCATATACACTATCGGGCGAGAAGTTGCCACATGTAATGAAAATACCACGGCCAATTCTTGAATGTCCTGAAGCTCGACCATGCAGGGCTAGCAGATCCTTCTCAATAATTGGGTTCGTTTGCCACCTTGCTTCAATCAGATAAAACTGATGCTCGAATTCAATACTTCCGTCTATTTGTTCTCCGGTATTTCTGAAAGATGGTCTCGGATTGAACCCATAGATGTCAAATAGATCATAGAGTAATTTTTCGAATTCATATCCTCTTTCCTGAGGTTTCATCTTTTCCATCTGCAGAAAGCGCTGTTTTATGCTATCGATTTTTTCAGGAGGAATTTTGCTTAAAGCTTTTTCATCTTTTCTTCCTTGGATTATCTCTGGCTTTTCCTTTGATAAACTGAAAATGAAATCTGGATCAACAAGCTCAGGAATCTTGAATCCGACACCCACAATCAATTGATTTAAGTGATTCATTTCTTCTTGTGTTATAGGACTGCCTTTTTTGTTTCGATATTTTAGTCCCTCTTTAGTGATGCGGATCATTAATGAGCAAAATCTATCTCTCCTAGTTCGAAGGGTAGCTTCAAGCAAGGTTTGGATTGCAGGGAGTTTGCTGCCACCTGGCCAGAGGTTCTCAATTCCGACTATCTCTGGCAACAGTGCCAAAATCAACTTTAGGTTTTGAATAGGGATATGCGCTAGCTGGAAGAAATGAATAAAGGGCTTCTGCTAATTTTGTTACGGCCTGTGTCTCTTTTAGGGTTAACTCAGGCATTAACTCATCTCCGAGTCTCTACTGTCTGCTAAAATAGTATGCCCATTTTTGGCGTATATGCTCTCTGCCCTTTCCTTCAAGCTCCTGCTCTTCATGGCGAAATCTGAAATCTGCATACTTGAGAAATATCAGACCCAGGACCGGCAAAGAATACTCAGAGCATTTCAGCTTGGATTGACCCTAAGTTCGTCAGCCGGACCCCAAAGGCGCTTTTCGATATCGTTGTGGTTTCCGGGCACTATTGTTTCATCTCTTGGAGTATCTTGCCTCGAATTTTGGCTTGGCTTCTTCAAACCAGAACATATCCGGAAATTTATCCCTCCGCGAGAATTATCGGCATCAATACGATAAAAGGCTTACCGACGCCAGATAAAAAGGCAGACAGACACTCTCATTTTGCCGCACTGAAGGATCTTCCAAGGCCCTGGCGAGTAGGAGCTGGCCCTTATGGTTCTGATTTTCAGCTCCCAAATCCGCTAAACCTGCATTCTCGCAAAATCCAGAAAAATAAATTTTGACTCGATATCAGCATAACCATTCTCTCATGCAACCGCTTGCTACATTCATGTTAGTAGGCACATCGCCGCCTTATTGTAGCGTATACAGTGCCTTAGTTAAAGCCTCTAGATCGCATTCAAGCTTCTCTTTGAGTATAGCCATCGATGATGCCTCACCAAGAGCCTTTATCAAGCCCTTAGAAATAGCCTCGAAACCGAATATGATTATGGCCGCCTCAGGAGTAAGTACATCATCGTCTGTATTCTCCCATCCTAGATGCAGACCTTCCATTGATTGACCATAGCGATGCGTCTTCACCAGCAGGCCGTTCTCGTAGAGAATCAGTCTGTACTCGCTGAAAAAGCTCAGACCATCTTCAAGCCGTATTTTTTCTTCCCTGGTCAGGATGACAATCACACGGCGGTAAACGGGCTCATAGTCTTCACTTAGCAGAGGAACCAAAGGCGTGAGCTTCTCCAGGATCGCTTTCAGGACAGCCGCCTCTTTCTTCAGGGTTTCCTTTTTTAGATAGATGATCTTGGAGACTACGGGCTGAAGCTCATCGAGTGTTGTGCTCAGCTCAGATAACATGCCTGTGGTTACTGAATCGGTAGCTATCAGAACAGCGTTTTCAGAATGGTTTGGGGTGACCATTTAAACCACCTCTAATTCTGTGATCTCCTGATCGGAGCCTCGGAGAATTCACCAGCGTCCAAGCCTATGTTATTCAATCTATCATCTGCTTCCTGGATTCTTTGGAGTTTACTGCTAATCTTCACGAAGCCTAACATATTATATCCCCTCTATTCATTATAGTTAATGCATGAGATATATAGATTACGCTCATATTATGGATAGTGACTTTTAAATATATTGCATGCATTACATATAGAATATGTTAGGAAAAGTAGAAATGCAAAGCTTAGATGATATAAGACCTATGCCAGGAAAACGCACCTCAATAAGTCTTAGTGAAGAAACGAGGGATCGCTTAGCAAATTTTGGTAAAGCGGGTGAATCCCTTGAAACAGCCCTGATTCGCGCTTTAGATCTAGCTGATGAATGTAAAGCGATGAAGGAAAAGAGGAAAAATTGAGCGAATTAATTTGATATTGTCACATTCACCTGAGGCTAATAAGTGCACGGTAGCATCGAGCCATTTGCTCTCGCCTTCCTGATCATCTTCGTCGCCATGCTTATCAGGGCACTGACAGGCTTTGGGTCTGCTCTGATCGCCATTCCTCTTCTCTCCATTCTCTTTGGAGCGAAGTATGCCATTCCTTTCATTCTGCTCTATGAATGTCTGATCGATATCATGATATTGGGCAGGGACGGTTTGAAGTTGAAGAGCGATGTCACTCGGGCCTGGCCATTTCTGGTAACGGGATTGATAGGTATACCTCTAGGGACGGAAGTTCTGATCCTCTCCAGCGAGATGCTCTTGAAGACTGTGATAGGTGTTGCACTCATTATTTTCTCGCTGCTGCTTTTATGGAACGTGAACCCTAAGTTCAAAAGAGATAGGTTTGGGAATGCGGCTGTCGGCCTTTTGGGTGGTTTTCTCTGCGGCAGCATAGGGATGCCGGGGCCTCCTATGGCTCTGCTTTTGAGCAGCCAGGGCGCTGTGAAAGAAGAGTTCAGAAGGCTAATAGTGATCTTTCTTACGGCAGTCGATTTTTTGACTTTCTTTTACTTCCTATGGATGGGTTTGATAGGCGCGGATATGCTCCTGCAGAACTTGAAGTTGCTGCCAGCTATGGTGCTGGGGTTCCTAGGCGGAAACTTTGCCTTCGGTAAGGTCGATGAGGTCACATTCAGAAGGCTGACATTGGGGATAACACTGGCTGCGGGAATGCTGCTATTTTTCGTGCATTGAAGTCAAGAAGATTTTAAAGTCCATGGAACCGTTGGGTCACTTGTAAGTCAGAAGTTCCGTTTTAGCCGCGCTCAAAAAGTCTTGCGCAAACTCTATTACAAACGCCGCCTCATCTTTTCTGACAAGTGCTCCTCCATATTGAACATTATGTCTGGAGAGCCTGATTTTATCGAAGGTTTTGAGAAGATCAATAATTTTTCCCCTGTAAAGACCTCTAAGAGCGACACCAAGACAAAAGTGGCTTCGCTCGGTATACCCCTTCGCAAAGAGTAACGCCCTGGCAGCATGAAATGCGCTATTGTAGGCAGCCATTTCGGCCATCTCATACTCATCGATCTCCAGGTTACGATTTGACGATCGGAGGAACCTCTCTGCGATCATTAGAGAGCTTTCAACTCTTTCGCTGGCGGTGGGATCCTTTTTGATAAGGCCTTTATCGAGACATTCTTCGAACCTCATAACTCAACACCGCTCACAAGGACGTGTTTCTTCAAGACGCTCTCTGCAAATCTATCGTCTTCCTTCTTCATGGTCTCCCATTTATAGTATGGCAGCAAGGTTAGCTGGACTTCTCTTCCCAAGATGTCCTGGAGCTTCAGGACTTTATCTCTATCCACATTGGATTCTTCGCCAATCACTAGAAGGTCGAGATCACTTCTCTCGTCAATGTCTCCTCGGGCAAAACTACCGTAAATTGCCAGAGATGTGCAGCCTTCAGCCAGGCGCTCAATGCCCAGATGCTTGAGCTTAAGGAGATAGTAGGTCTTCATCATCTCTCTGACGGCAAAATCGTCCCTGTTCAATTTAAAAAGCCGGAGGTTGCCTTTTGAACTCTCCAGGATCAGGCCTTCCTCCACAAAGGCATCGCAGTAGCTCTTGGCGCTTCCACGGGCGATCTCTAAGTTTCTGGCAAGCTCGTTGAGGTGGATCTCTAATGAAGGGTGTATCAGAAAGAATTCAAGCACTTTGAAGCCCACGAAATTTCTTAGCCAATCCATCATTAGATTGAACGATAGTTCAAATAGATAAGCATATCGTTCATTAAATCGTACATTTCGGAAGATCGATTGCGGCTCAATCAATTTTTCGCATAACAGGGACTAATATTGATAATCGTATCCTGCTTTGCCCGAAAGAAAGATGTTCTGGAATCTCTAGCATGGAGTGCCTAACAATTGATGCTTATATCTTAAATACTTGAATAACTTTAGCCAAAGCATCAAATGGTGATTGGAATTGGTATTGGATATTAAGGAGCATGAGAAGTTCCTTAAAGGCAAATTAAAGGTAGAGAAAGATAATCTTAGTGCTTGCCTTTATAAATTTAGTTGCCATGAATCCGATCAATGTAAAATAACTTGCAGCTTTTATTTAGTAGAATGCGCAATTGGAAACGTGAGAGAAATTGATTTTATCAAGGCCATTAACCGCCATATTGTCGTTTATGCTTTAAGAGAAGAAGAATATAAAATTAGAACTGAATATGATGTTACAGACATATATAATAAGGCTAAGGACAGATTTACTAAAGCAGAACTTACAGGCGAAGCGGGCGAGCTAATATTATATGTATTATTAGAATCTGAAAGAAACGCACCCCAAATTATAAACAAAATGTCTTTGAAGACGGATGGCAACATGCCAATTCATGGTTTAGATGCTATTCATCTAGGTGTGTGGAATAATGAACTTCAATTATTTTATGGGTCCTCTAAGATGTATGATAAGTTAGACGATGGAATAAGAAATTCTATCAAAGAAATAGAGGAATTCGATGGCAATTTAAAAGACGAAAGGATAGAATTGAACCTAATCTGCAATTATATTGATACTTCTAAGTTTGATGGATATCTCGATGAATTAAAAAGGATTTTAGATCCTTATGCTAAAGACAAAAACGTTCGAAAAGTTTATGTGGTATTTGTTGGGTTTAATTGGAAATCATTGGATAAAAGTATTGATTTCAAGAAGAAATATGCTGACATTAAAATTGCACTAGAAGATTGCTTAAAATCCCATGAGGGCAAAATCATTGAAAAATGTGAGAAATTAGTTTTGAAATCTTCTATTGAGGCAGTGTACTGATTCTGCTGTAATTGTAGTACACTACCTTAAGTAGTTCTCTATTTGCTCGCGACATTTGATCCTTCAACCCATTTATCTCCTTGAATTGAGGTTGACGATGAAAGTACATTATACCCCAGGTTTGGGCAATTGGCAAACTTTGCCTCTAAAAATTGATTAACAATTGTAGACCGGTGGTTAATATTGGCTAAAAGAGAGATCACAACTTAAAATAATAATAAACTAAAATGCGCCAAAAATTGCCGCTATAAAGACCTTTACATTCGTCTTCGGTTAAGACCACAACCCATCCCTAAGTCGTTCTCTATTGACATGCGGATCAAGTGCTTCACTTGAATATACATTTGAGGATTTCGAATAACCTGATCTATCGTAATATTTATATACTATAGCTACTATATTTAGCTTTATGAGGACTTTGATAGACTTTTCCATATTACAGGAATATAGAGAAGAAGTTCTACCGCGTGGTGATAAACTATCAGCTCTGTCTGGACTGGTTGATTGGAATGCATTTTTGTCAATAGAAAACAGCCTATACAAAAACAAGAGTGAAAGAGGCGGTAGACCAAATATTAGTGTTATCATAATGATCAAGCTCCTTATCCTTCAGCAATTATATGGTCTTTCAGATCCTCAGTTAGAGTATCAGGTTGCAGATAGATTCTCATTTCGAGTTTTCTTAGGCACAACTGAAGTGATCCCTGATTATTCAACAGTTTGGCTCTTTCGAGAGAGATTGAGAAAAAGCGGTAAGCTTGAAGCCATTTGGGACGAATTCGCGAATCAGCTCAAGGCCAAAGGATATGATGTGAAGAAGGGAGTCATCCAAGATGCTACTTTTATAACATCTGATCCTGGCCATTCTAAAAGTGATGTCCCAAGAGGAGGAGAAGCCAAGACCAGAAGAAGCAGGGATGGCAAATGGGCGAAGAAGGGAAACAAATCATATTTTGGATACAAGGCACATGTCAAAGTAGATGCCGAGAACAACTTCATCTGGAAGGTTGAGACAACCGCTGCTAATATTCACGATAGCCAGGTGGATTTGGCAAATGAAGGCGAGGTCCGATATGGCGATAAAGGCTACTTTGGTGCAAAAACAAAAGGCTACGATGCATCCATGAAAAAAGCAACCAGGGGGCATCCTCTTAGCATTTTAGATCAATTGAGAAATAAGAGGATAAGTAGCAAGCGATCTCCTGTGGAAAGATGCTTCAGCGTTATGAAAATTGTCTTCAGGGCAGGTCATGTTATGGTTACAACCGTTGAAAGAGCAGCCGTCAAAATTACCTTCAATGCTATCGATTATAATCTATTCAACCTTCTAGGCATAGTAAACAAAAAATTGCCTGGCGGTAGCTATCGAGAAAATTAGTAAAAATTGGAAGAATAGAGCTGGAATGGTAGAAAAAGCTAAAGAAAGGAGGATTGGGCAAAGAAACATGAATTTAAATTGAAAATATTAACGCTGGCTACTTTAGAGATTGCTAATGTGGCGATATTCGAAATCCTCATTTAAGACTGTGAAGAAATCTTGTTCAATTCCAAGATAATCAAATATAGCAGACAAGAGTCGCGAAGAATTTTCGATAAAGATATTGCTCCATCTGAGCTGAGTAAATCGAACCATCTGGTTATCAGGATTCAATTTTCTAACGACATAATACACTTTTCTACTGACCAAAAGTGTCAGAATTGAGATCCAAATTAAGGCTTCAATCGCACTCGGGCTCTTCGTTGTTATCTGATCCAAAGCATATCTGCTTTTCAATTCTTTGAAGATAAGTTCAACTTCCCATCTTGCGGCATAGGTGGCGGCAATCTCAGAAGCAGATAACGTATCTGGAGAAATATTTGTCATATAAAAATGATGTTCTTCTGCCTCAGTATTATATACTGCGACTAATCTAAATATCCCATTATCTTTTTTGCTCTTGCCGCGATAAGACCTTCGATTGAAAGATACTTCAACATTAACGTCGAATATCTCATCAGATTTTTCCAATACGATATCTTTCAAATGCTTTCCAATTAAATCAATTCCACGGCAATTGCATACTTGATTTACGCCTACTATTACGGGATTTGAGTTGCTCTTAAGGCGTGAAACAAAGGATCCCCCATTTTCCGCTATTCGATCAAATAGTTGATATTTGTAAAATCCAAGATCAATGAGTAATATTATATCTTTTACCCAAGGGCCAATCTTTAATGTCTTTAGGTCGTTGGTATTCTCAGGTAAGATCGAAATGCTCTTAGGGCTATTGGCTATTGCGCTTGTCAAATATGCCACTTTTACTCCTGCTGCCACTGTCTTGGAGCGAGCAGCAGGCCATTTGCTGGCAAGGCTTTCATGAAGACGAATAATGGTGCTATCCTGGATCATCACATCACGAAAGCTGTTTAGACGTTTGCCCAAGATTCTGCTTGGTTCTTGAGCCATATGCTCAATGCCATGAATTACACACCCTTTGAGAAATTTTACTAGCTCTGGAGTGAAACGATCGTGCCAACTGCTATCTGATATCGATACTTTTCCGTGCACTTCGTACTCGCGTTTCAACTCTGCAAGGGTTCTGCATAGCTGAGTGCCATAGCCAATCGCCAGAGTCCAGAACATTATTACTGGATCAATTTTCCTCTCTCGTTCAACCAATCCACTTTCTCTTGCAGTTTCTCTAAGCCACTTGGAATCAAACATCGTGGTTAGTTCTTTTTCCACTATATCTTTCCCAAATTGTGATGCCCCTTTTCGCATGCTATTCCCTTAATTGGATATGGCATCACATATTCCATATAAATCTTATTAAATGAACTATTTGCGCAGAAGGATTTAGTCACATCTATAACGATTAACCTAAGAATTATCTCTTAACCGAAGACACATGAAGACCTTTATCTTTCTGAAAAAGGCTAACAAAAATGATGCAAAGAGCATTGACTAAAGAGGTTGATTTATGGGAAAGATCTATGCAGATCTAACCAAAACCATTGGCAACACGCCTTTGGTAAGATTGAATAGAGTGACGAAGGGATTAGATGCTACCGTACTGGTAAAGCTCGAATCCTTCAACCCACTAAGCAGCGTGAAAGATCGCATCGGCGTTTCTATGATCGAGGCGGCAGAAAAGGCCGGGCACATCAAAGACGATACAATAATCCTTGAACCTACCAGCGGCAACACCGGCATTTCTCTTGCATTCGTTTGCGCTTCCAAGGGCTATAAACTGGTCCTGGTGATGCCGGAGACGATGTCGATCGAGCGGAGGAAACTGCTCAAAGCCCTGGGGGCTGATCTGGTGCTAACTCCCGGAAGCCAGGGCATGAAGGGGGCAGTGAGCACTGCTGAGGACATGCTGGCTAAAGATCCTCGATACTACTACATTCCCCAGCAGTTTAGAAATCCTTCCAACCCCGAAATTCATCGTAAGACCACCGCTGAGGAGATCTGGAGGGATACAGACGGCAATGTCGACTTTGTGATCGCAGGAGTGGGTACCGGCGGAACTATAACCGGCATAGCCGATGTTATTAAATCCCGTCGTCCAGGGTTTAAGGCCATTGCTGTCGAACCAGCAGCGTCGCCTGTTCTTTCAGGCGGAAAGCCCGGGCCGCATAAAATTCAGGGAATAGGCGCCGGCTTTGTGCCTGATGTGCTCAGGCGCGATCTGGTTGATGAGATAATCAAGGTCGAATACGAGGATGCCGTAAAAACTGCTCGTAGTCTCGCCAAGAAAGAGGGCATCCTTGTAGGCATATCATCGGGAGCTGCCGCATGGGCTGGACTACAGGTAGCTGCAAGACCGGAAAACAAGGGCAAGCAAATAGTAGTAATATTGCCAGATACCGGCGAGCGATATCTGAGCACAGAGCTCTTTGAGTTTTAGAGGCTTCCTGAAATGAGCATAAGAGAGGATATCCATACAGTCTTTGCCAAAGATCCGGCTGCCAGGACCGTCTGGGAGATCCTACTCTGTTATCCGGGCCTCCATGCTATCTGGATGCACCGGATATCTCACTATCTCTGGAAGCATAATTTATTCTTCCTTGCTCGCTTCACTTCTCACTTGGCTCGCTTCCTGACAGGTGTCGAGATCCATCCTGGCGCTAAAATTGGCCGTAGGTTCTTCATCGATCATGGCATGGGAGTAGTGATCGGAGAGACTGCCGAGGTGGGAGACGATGTGCCGATGTACATGGGGACGGTCCTTGGCGGAACCAGTCTTGCGAAAAAGAAGCGTCATCCCACAATTGGGGATGGCGTGGTCATAGGAGCCGGATCAATTGTTCTCGGACCCGTAACAGTGGGAAAAGGAGCAAAAATCGGGGCGGGATCGGTAGTTGTAAGGAATGTTCCGCCTGAAGCAACCGTTGTTGGAGTTCCCGCAAGATTTGCAGAATCTAAGCGCCCGTCTATCAAAACTAATCTTGACCATGCTAACCTTCCCGATCCAATGCTGCTATTGGTAAGCAGATCGCTTGACAGGCAAAACCACCTGGAAGAGCGGTTGAAATGCATAGAGAGCGCTCTGCTGTTGCCCGAAGGCCAGAAGATTCTCTCCGACTTGATAAAAGAAGGGGAGATTAAAAAGGCACTAAAAGAGATCCTTGGTTCTGAAGTGGGAATAGACACGGATGATCTGGGACTAGTCAAAGATATTATTGTGAGCGACAGACAGGCAAATGTCGATATGCGTCTGGCAGCCACATATCCTACTGCATCTTACCTTGGCGAAGGCATTTGATGATCTGATCAGGGCGATAGTGGCCAAAATGATTGGACCCCAAGACCAAACAACTCATTATATTGCAATGAACGCATCCAACTGCGACGTTCTTGCAGTTAAAGCTCGCATTTCTAAATCCAGATAAAGAATTAGAGATTCGCCTTCAATATATCTAAATCCAAAGTTGAGATCGGAAGGCAGTCTCAGATTGGGATGCCCATTGAGCCAGGAATCTTCGATTCTGCCAAGGACGAACTCCTTGAGATGGTCTCTTAAAGTTGTAAGCCTCTTTGACTCATCGATCATCGTCTCATTTGCCAAGTCAGCCGCCCTGCCTAGACCAACAATACCGGGAACGTTCTCAGTTCCAGATCTAAGGCCCCCTTCATGGCCTCCGCCCTGTTGTATGCTCTCAATCTTTACACCTTTTCTAACAAAGAGGGCTCCTATGCCCTTGGGCCCATAGAGCTTGTGCCCGGATACGGAGAGAGCATCGATACCCAAAGCCTTCACGTCCACCGGTATCTTACCAACGGTCTGGACACCGTCGGAGTGAAAATATATATTTTTCTCTTTAGCAATTTCCCCAATCTCCTGCAGTGGCTGGATGGTGCCAATTTCATTGTTGGCGTGCATAATTGAGATCAAGATTGTATCTTTGCGAATTGCTGCTCTCACCGCTTCAGGCTCAACCAAGCCTTCTCTGGTAACTGGAAGATAGGTCACCTCAAAGCCCTGTTTGGTCAGTGCTTTGCAGACTTCCAGCACGGCAGGATGTTCAAAACAAGAAGTAATTATGTGATTTCCCTTATTTTTATTCCTCAGGGCAATCCCTTTCAAGGCCAAGTTATCTGATTCCGTGCCACCGCTGGTAAAATAAATCTCTGAAGGCTCTGCATTGATGAGCCTTGCAACTTTTAGGCGTGCATTTTCTATTGCTTCCTTGGCTTCCCGCCCAAAACTATGGAGGCTCGAAGCGTTTCCATACAAGTCAGTGAAATAGGGCATCATTGCTTCAAGCACCTCCGACGCAACCGGCGTGGTCGCAGCATGATCCATATAGATTCGTTCCATGGAAATTATTCCTCCAGAGCGATTTGATATTTTCTGCAATTTACCGCACCATAGCGAAACTGAGAATCCATTTGATCTCTCAGCACGATCACCCAAGATAGATGCCAAATAACAATTGTTATCATATAAAAGGGTTGGTTAAACGGGTTCTGGCAAGTTGTCGGCAGTTTCGAGCAGAATTCTTGGCTGTCAAAAATCGGTTGTTGTTTGGAGGTGTTATAAGTGGATAACATCCTAAAGGCGTGTTACTGGGCAATGGAAAACAGTATAAGTATTCCAATACTGTTAGCGATTGCATTTATCTTAGCATATCTTGTTTGGGTCTGGCACATGATATATCGTTCCGATTTGTTGGATAAATGTTTGCCTGCCGAGATCGTCGCATTGATATTGCTCATTCTCAGCATTCTAGCCATTTGGGCAACATTTTTCATTTTTGGTTACATGGCATAGTCAATAAATAAGCGACCGAATAATGGTCGCTTATGTATTTGACTGAGGTATTATCACAATGGGCATTGTCGCGATGGGTATTTTCAATGTGGATACTGTCGCAATGGACGTCGTCGCAATGGCAAAATGTTGTTTTTGGATCTTTGCCATGGATTGTTGGCGCGCTGATTGGCGGATTTTGCGCTTTTTATGGCCCATATTATATATGGAATCAGCAACAAAAAAGGGAATTGAAAAACATTGCTAATGCATTTATTATAGATTTGGAGAGAGTATATAACTCTAATTATGCATGGTACAATATGTATAAAAATAAAAGATATCCCCCTGGATTTGATGAAAATAGTATAATGCCCCCAGACAACGCTTTTTATGATGCTAATGGCCTTTATTTCATATTTAAACATGATATCCCAATGTTTAAATATAATTTGTCGTCCCAAATCTACACGTTCTATAGTATGTTATTAAACGTGGAATCGGAAAGGCAGTTCGTGATTAAAAATCGGAATTCCCCCGATCCCGCAACACAGTTTTATGTCAGCGAATTTTATAAAAGCATGAAATTGAGTATTATATCTGCTGAGGAACAAATTCTCGGTCTTAGACGGCAATTAAAAGAGGTTGTAGGGGATAGCCCCAATTAAATTATTTTTGTTTTTGGCTTGCGTTCTGTATTAGTGTTATCCATTTATTATCTCCCTTAACCTCAATACCACATGCCTCAGATGGTGTTTTCCCATCAAGTGCCTCATGAGGTCGTATGTAATTATGGTAGATCTGCATGCCCTGTAAGATGGGAGTGCTCTTCTTTTTAAGGCTTCGCATTGTCTTTTCTCTGTCGCGAATTTCGCCATTGATTCGCTCCATCTTGTTATTATTCGTAGATCCCGCTAACTTGATAGCGTTGATATGTTGCGATTGGGGCCTCATGACAGTATAAAACTCTTTTTGGAAGGCGTCATGATATGATGGCAGACCATCAGTGATTAGAGTCTCAGGTCTTTTGCCTGCAATCTCCCTAGTACATCTGGGCTTAAATAAGCCTAATTTTAAGCAGCAAGTGCTCTCCCTCGATATGTCCATTTGAACGGCTTTGCCATTGTCTGGTTGAAGTACTCGACAAACGCCAAAACCTTTGCTTTCAAATCATTGATAGAAGCAAAGGAGGCCCGCCTGAGAAGCTTCCGGACTAAGATACTAAACCATATTTCAACTTGGTTCATCCAAGAAGCATGTATCGGCGTGTAATGAAAGACGATAGAGTGTGATGGGTCGGTCAAGAATGATTCACGAGTCTCGATCGACTGCAAAATACCGCTCTTGCCTTTGATTCCTAAGTTGATATCCAATTCAGATACTTCAGCCACATATCTCACGAGGGATTCTGATTTATGGATATTGAGGTTGTCGGCGACAAAGTGCAATCGTGATGTGGGAATAGAGCTTTCAACCACTTCCTTGATATGTGATACAAAGTCTTCTTCATTGCGCGTATCGCCACAAGAAATAGTGTCAACCCGTCCATGAGCCACTGCAAAGCTAACGATGAATGATTGAGTTCCATGCCTGAGGTACTCAAACTCTCTTCGTTCCACTTTTCCTGGTGCCATTGGCAATCCAGGGTGTTTGCGTTCGAGAGCTTGCACACCAGTCATTTCATCGATGCTTATCACAATTTCACCTTTTTGAGCCAAATTCTGGGATTGTAGATACAATGAATTGATGTCGTCTACTTTTTCGTCAAACCGTTCGTCCGGTGCAGGTGTTAGCCAGTAACGAATTAAGTGTGGTTGAAAGCCGTTTTTTTAAGAATCCTGGCAGAATGGCGAGCTGAAATCGTATCTACAATGCCCCGCTTCATTATTTCGGCTGCAATCTCACGACTCGTCCATTGGCTAATAGGACGGCCCGATTTTTCGGGTTTTTCACAAGCCAACTGTTGGATCTGACAAATCTGGTTCGCAGTTAAACGAGGTGGTGCTCCAGGTCTTGGCAGGTCATCCAGGCGTTCTTCAATGCTCAGATCGTCCAAAGAAATCGGCTGCAAGTCCAGCCATCGTTGTCGCCATAATCGAGCAGTGTCCAAGGACACCTCCAATTCATTAGCGATTTCGCGATTATTTTTCCCCATCGCAGCCAATAAAACAATCCGTGCTCGGATAACTTTTTGCTGTCCTGTGGTATAACGACGAACAAGCAATTCCAAACCTTGGCGTTCGACGTCGCTCAAGTTGATTGCTGATGGTTTCGGACCCGGCATGATACTCCCCTATTGCGGAGTATCTATCAATGATTATATATAAAACCTTATCCTTTGGTTTATATCAGCCCAGATGTACTAGCTTCCCTAAATAGGCCCCTTGCATCGTGCGTATCCTTGGTATCCGCTACCTCTTGAGCGATCCAGTACCTTGTTTCGTCGTCCATGAGGGCAAAAAGGTACTTCATATCACCCTTAACCTTGATGTAGATCTCATCGGCTCGCCAGGTTGAGCTTACGTCAGGCTTAATGTTATCCGCATAAGCCTTCATGATGTTTGTATACTTCGCTATCCAGTTAGCGATAGTCTGATGTGAGACCTCGGTACCTATCAGTTTTAGAGATCTTTGGGTACTCCTTAGAGATTCGCCACTAAAGTAAAGCTGCATAGCGGCTGTTATCGCTCTGGGATTGTGCTTCATCTTCTCAAAGCCCAGATTAATGCTGAATAGCTTGGAACAGTCTTTACATTCGTATCTCTGAAGATCTCCGCTCTTATTATGTCTGACGCCTGCCTTCTTGATGTTCTGCGAATGACAGAATGGGCAGCCTGTTATGACTATTGGTTCTAGGATTAAATTCGCTTTTACCTGCTCTCTTAATCCAAAACTTAGCTGAGCTGCCCAAATATGCTTGCACTTTGCTCCTCTGCAGAGATGGTCGGGACAATTGCATTCCCAGCCAATAGCAGTGTTATTGACATAATAGTACTTTTTGGATCTTGATTGCGAGTAAACGTGATAATGCCCATCTGCAACGCGGACTACTTGGCCTGGCTTAGCCGCGATCTGCTCTCCTCGCTCCTTTCTAGGATCTTTATTCATCTCTCTCGTCTCATCAGGCATAGTAGATATGTATACATCTATACACTTAAATATCTATCGTATAAGCAGTAAAGTTTATATATACATAAGTATCATCTATTATCTATGGTGCGAATCATTCTGACAATCGACGACGACTTGGATAAGCAGTTTAGAAATGAAGTAAATGCGCGATTGGGAATGAAGAAGGGCAACATCAAAATCGCCATCGAAGCAGCTATACAGCTTTGGATCAAGCAAAAAGCTTGAATAGTAATACACCCATATTCAATTGTTCCTTTGGCTATTACCAAATTTCGCGATTGTAGAGAGGTATAAAAAAGAGAGGAGGAAGCAGGGTTTAGATACCATTCGCGCCCTGCTTGCCCCCTAGTCATAGTTTTACGATGTTTCTCGAAATCCGCCGAAGTAGTTCGAATATAAGGCCGACTATCAGCGCAAAAACGAATTCTACGAACATCTTTTAACCTCCTCCTTAGTTCGTTATGGCTTCCTGATTTACACGATAAAGCCAGTTTATTCAATGTCTGTACAAGATCATCATGATAACATGTCCGAGAATACTTTGGTTTAAGGCGAGAAAAGGATCTAGATTCGCACTTGATTATAGCGCCATTCACTGCGCAAGTCTTATATTGTATGCACGCATTTATCATTTTAGTCAAAGATATCTCTAACCTAAGGTATCTTTGGGGATTGACTTCTTTAATTTGGAATGCTGGAGTAGGGATTTGACCCCTAGAGACCCTCCAGGGGTCACGTAGTTCGCAGCTACGCGCCTTACCAGACTGGGCCACTCCAGCACTTCTTATCTCTTCAAACTATTGATCGCTGTTCTCCTTGAATATATGGCGTTTGCTCTGTGCTCTCATGCCTTCGATACGCTCATATTCAAAATCCCAGGTACCATTATATTTTTTCTCAATCCTTTTCCTAGCAGATCTCCAAGCATCGTTAAACTTCATATATTGCTTGTGCTCTCGCTTCGTATCAAGTGCGTGACCGTACATCTTGATTTGTTGCTCTCGCGGCGAAAACTTGAAAGGTTTTCCACTTTCTTCGATGATGGAAACCAATTTCTCTGGAGTTGGAATCGTTATCTTACCAGAAGAGATAGGCTTCGCGTCAACGGTTTTCTTTTCCAACGTATCGGTTTGGTGGGTCATCATTTGAAGCATTTTTTGGAGCAATTCGGGTTTTTGCATTAGCTTTTCAATTTCCTCGGGCTCCCCCTCAAATTCAAGAGGGCTGTTCGCGATCCTAAATTTCATTCCAACCCAACCTTGTATGACCTTATATGTATTTGATCTTATATTTATACCTTCCGAACAGTTCCAAATCTTCGAATCGGCGTGATTCGGATCGGACAACAAAAAACAAATTGTTGAATCAATACGTATTGGTTCGAAACAAATAAAACACAGAAAAACGATTCGGTGATATCACTTAATCAGGTAAAAGCAAATTGTTGGAATCTTCCCGAACTGCCCAATGAACCACCGATTTTTGACACCGAAAGATTCATACCAAAACAACCGTAGACTTTACAGAACCGTTAAACGGCAAGAATAATGGTCAATTTATCAATAGCCAAATAACCAAATAGCCAATATTGCCTCAATACAAGCCTTTATTCGATATTACGGCACTTTGGAGACCTGTAAACATTAAAAGAGAGATCTATTTGCAGATTCCGAACATAGCATCTCCCATAACGACAGCTGAGGGATCGAGACCTTCGGTCAGAGCTAAGTAACATTCGCATTCCGACACGAATATACCACGGCGTACATGATCAAGTTGTGCCATTCCAGCTAGCAGAGGAGCAGCACCGGCTTATCAATAACTCATTAATTGTGCCATTCCATAATAGCGGTCACGGCCTATTTCACGATGAACAGGATAAGCTGAATAGCGAGTTGGTGAGGTTTATCGAGTATTAGCGCCTCAATACTACTTTTCGGATGAAGGCCTAAACCAAATGCACAGGAGCATAAAAATAATATGATGATGCTTGGGACGACCTCTTCGATTATCTCAGCATCCCAGGATTATCGTAGTGATGGTTTGTAGGATGAACTCTATCAATAGCGTTTGTATAGAAAACATCATAAATCTTCAGTGGTTTGTTAAGATATCCCATATCCATCAGCGTAGGAATAAATGCCATTGAAGAATCTATGTACTCCTTAGGAAGGCTGGCGCAGTATTTGGGAGATACTCTGAACACCTCTTGGGCAAAGTCCTGATCAATAATATCCACGGCATTATGGATGATCTTGGCAGCTTCTTTTGGCAGCTCCCTTATAAGGTTGCAAGCGCTCTCATGCAGCTTCAGGAAGCCTTCCAAAACAGATACAGATCCCCTAATCATTTTTTCCGTGGCAATGATGCCATAGCTCGGATTATAAGGCCACATCTCCCTTGGCGGAATGAGTATATTCGCGTCGAGCTGATGTTTTGCCAGCACTGCCAGGGGAGGCGTTCCACAGCCTCCATCGATCTCGCCATCGATCATGGCGTCAAGGATAAAGTCGGCCCACTCGTAGTTCTTGATTTCAACCTGACCATCCAGACCCAAATCACATATGAGCTTTCTAAGAATTATATCATGTATCGAGCCTCGTCTGGGCGTGCCGATGGACCTGTCCCTGAACTGTGGCAGAGTCTCCTTTGCCCTTCCCGATGCTTGATAGCTCTTTCCGCCTATCAGAACCGTCCCCTCAACATGTCCACCGGCTACGCACTTTATCTGGATACCCCTGCTTATTCCGATTATCGCTGGTGGAATGCCAAGGTATCCTATATCGATCTCACCTTTCTCAAAGGATTCAATCATAGAAGGTCCATTCGGAAATAGCTTCCACGAGACATTTACACCCAGATTCTCTTCGATAAGACCGGATCCTTTGAGGATGAAGCTGGTATGATACAGCGTTGTCAAATAGCCGATCTTGATCTCTTCTGCCATGTTCTGTGTCCTTTATAGATCGATATTCTCTTTTACCCGCCTGCAATCGGAGGAAGTATAGCCAGCTCATCGCCATCGCTAAGCGTTGTATCCAGGCCATCCATGGAATCTATGTTCTTCCTGTTTTTCATGAGGAGGACATAATCTCTGATTTTGCCGGACTCATCGAAGATCGCTGATTTTAGCTGCTGTCGAGAAGAGATGAGATCATCGAGCAAATCTCTGACTGTGGAGCCATCCATCAGGTTAACTTTCAGATCGTTGCCCAGTATATCTCTGAAGCTTGCAAACGCCTTGATATGTACAATCATTTTATCCTCTAATATATTTTAATGGCATTAAGCCCCTTGGGCATATGAATCCACCATACAAGAATTCACCTCATCTGCAACTCCCTACGAGCCTGCTCACGCCATCGCTGGTAACCATCCCTATGATCCTCTGGCCATCATCCACGACAGGAAGGGCAGATATATTATATTTAGTCATTCTTTTGGCAGCGCCTTCAATTGGATCATCTGATCTTGAGGTGACCACATCGCGTGTCATTATCTCCTCCAGAAGAGTGTACTTCAGAGCAACTGCCTTTGAAACATCCCAGGCAGTTACTATGCCTTCCAGCCGTCCATCCTCCGAGATAACAGGCAGGTGCGTAACTCCTTCATTCATCATGATACTGGCGGCGTCTTCGACGCTTGAGCCCTGCCTTATGGTTACAACCTCTTTGATCATGACATCGCCTACTGTTGTGTGTGAGAGAAAGTTGCCAATGGTGTAGTTCATCTGACCTGATTCGAGGAGAAATGCATCATGGCCGTAGTTCGATTTTATCTCGCAGTACCTGACATCGACATCGTTTGCAGTCAATGCCTCAACGATCTCCCTGGATTGGTATGATGGGTATAGCCAATCCGAGCTTATGGATAGCACCAGGAACTTGGCATTAACATCCCTGAAGGCTTCAGCCAGAGTGCCATCCTTCGCCAGGTCGAAGTAATCTACGGCTTTGGTAATATAGAGATATGAATTGGCATCAAATCTCTTTACGAAGGCATCTCCGTGGTAACGTAAGTAGCTCTCAACCTGGAAGTCCAGATCAAAGTTGAAGCTATATTCGCATCTATCCTGAAGTCGCCGACCGAACTTTTGGTGCATCGATTCATCGCTGAGATATGTGATATGCCCGATCATTCTCGCCAGGGAGAGGCCTCTTGCGGGTGCTGTCTTTCCATAGTAATCCCCTAGGGTCCAATCGGGATCAGAGGTGATCGCTCTTCTTCCCACTTCATTGAAGGCTATCTGCTGAGGCGATGAATAGGCACTCGTGGCTATCGGCACAGCTAGCCCGACCGCATCTGGGTAGGAGACGCACCATTGAAGGACCTGCATGCCGCCGAATGATCCGCCCACGATGGCAAAGAGCTTTTTAATCCCAAGAAAACCGATCAGCCTTTTCTGAACATCTACGATATCCTTGACTGTGATTACCGGGAAATCCAGGCCATAAGGCTTCCCTGTCTTTGGACTAACGGAGGATGGACCTGTCGTGCCTTTACATCCTCCGAGGACGTTTGAGCAGATTACAAAATATTTATCGGTATCCAATGCCTTTCCAGGGCCGATAACGATGTCCCACCAGCCCGGGTTCTCATCGCCTTTATGCCATCCGGCTGCATGGGCATCTCCTGAGAGGGCATGGCATATCAGTATGGCATTGCTCTTCTCATTGTTTAGCTTGCCATATGTCTCATAGGCAATCTTGACTTCCTCTAATCGGCCGTGCTCAAGGGCGATCTCTTCCGGAATGTTGTAACATCGAGTCTCGACCAGACCGACAGATTCCCGCTTCATTTCACTGCCTTGGCCAGCGCCTGATCCAGATCTGCGATAATATCCTCTACATCTTCAATGCCTATCGAGAGCCTTATGAAATCAGGTGTGACGCCTGTGGCCGCTTGCTCAACGGGTGTAAGCTGCTGATGCGTTGTGGATGCTGGGTGGATCACAAGGCTTTTCGAATCGCCGATGTTTGCAAGATGCGAGAAGAGCTCCACCGATTCAATGAACCTCTTGCCTGATGCAAGACCGCCCTTTATGCCAAATCCAATGAGAGCGCCGTAGCCGCCTTTCATGTACTTCTTCGCTAGAGTGTGGCTGGGATGGTTTTCAAGGCCAGGGTAATTCACCCAAGCCACAGCGGGATGTGACTCGAGGTATTCTGCAACTTCAGACGCATTCTCTGAGTGCTTCTTCATACGTACGCCTAAGGTTTCCAGACCCTGCAGGAAAAGAAAGGCATTGAAGGGACTGAGGCATGGCCCCAGGTCACGAAGCAGCTGCACTCGAACTTTGAATATGAACGCTATATTTCCCATGCCAGGGAAGTTGCCGAAGGTATTCCAATACCTGAGACCATGATAGCTCGGATCTGGCTCCGTAAACTCTGGGAACTTGCCGTTTGACCAATCGAACTTGCCGGAATCAATTATGACTCCACCAATCGAGTTGCCATGGCCGTCTATGAACTTAGTAGCAGATTCTGCAATTATATCCGCACCATAATCTAATGGCCTCACCAAGCCGACCGCCGATGTATTATCGACAACTAAAGGAACTCCGGCATTATGTGCAATTTCAGCCAGCGCCTCGAAATCCGGGACATCCAGTTTAGGGTTACCAAGAGTCTCTGCATAGATTGCTCTTGTTCTATCCGTAATAGCCTTCTTGAATCCTTCAGGATCGGCCGAATCAACGAAGTTCACCCTCCGCCCGAGCTTCGGGAATGTGTAGTGAAAAAGCTCGTAGGTTCCACCGTAGAGATTGTTGGCTGAGACTATATCATCTCCCAGCTGGCTGATACCCAGCAGCGCTAGTGAAATGGCCGATTGGCCGGAAGATACGGCCAATGCACCTGTGCCGCCCTCGATAGCGGCGATACGTCTCTCGAAGGCGTCATTGGTGGGATTCATAATCCTCGAGTAAATGTTGCCAAGCTCTTTCAGTGCAAAGAGATTGGCTGCATGATCGGTGCTCTTGAAGACATAAGATGTGGTTTGATAGATGGGAACTGCTCTCGAACCCGTTGCTGGATCGGGACTTTCCTGTCCTGCATGGACCGCAAGGGTACTCAGTCCATATTTCTTTTGACTCGACTTATCTTGGTTCATATCGCCCCTAATTTACATTTAATCCATATTTTTCAGCAATCTCGATGAATGATTCTGCAGTGTACTTTATCTGATCCCATGTGAGGCCGTAGGTGTTCAGCTTCCAGGTGCGAGTAGCTCCTGCAAACTCACCTGCAATTCCCCGATCCTTCAGCTCATCGCTGAAGAAAAAGCCTCGTCTCTTATGTGTTTTAGCAACTACATCGAAGCTGCCTGTTGTGTCCACCTTTGTGAGGGTATGCTTCCTTGGCCACTCGCTCAGGACCTTTGAGCCCTCAATCCTCTTGAACTGCTCCAGGAAGTAGTTGGATTTCTCCACTTCCTCATCCCAGTGCTTTGTTCTCTCCACGACTGTTGGAAAGGATGCAATCATTGAGATCAATGTACCTCCCATGAGCGTGCAGCCCATGTTCTCAACCTCCTTGATGCCGAACTTACGCTTCGTCAAGTCTCCAACCATCTGGGTGGTCCTAAAGATCTTTGAGGCCCATTCGTCCGTTGCTGCGAGCACTCCTGAAGGCGCAACTGATGCCATGCTTTTATGTGCTGAGCCAACTATGAAATCGGCACCAATTTTCTTGCCATCCACTGGTCTTACTCCGACCGCATAGGCTCCGTTGCAGAGAAAAGGCACATCGTACTGCTTTGCAACTTTGGCTATGCCGCAGACGTCGTGCTCGTTCGCAAACTGATAATCGTAGTAATCTATCATTATGAGCTTGGGAAGGCTTCCTGTCTCCTTCCGCACTTCCTCGATCTTTTCTGCAACTGCATCCGCGGTTATAGTATTGCAGTTACTCAGAGGGACCTCCTTGACTATGCCGCCCGCAACCTCAACAGCCAGGAACTCAGTATAGTGGGCCAGAGATGAGACAATCACGCTATCGCCTTTCTCAACAAGCGACTGAGTGACTGCCTGAAAACCTCTGCGGGCACCAGGCACCACCCGCGCCTGATCCATGTTAACAAACTTGGCGAGCTCCCGGTGGAACTCCTCAATCGGCGGCCTGGTTATCTTGTCCAGACGGAAAGGCTTTCTGCAGTAATCGCAGGTGGAGTAGCCATCGCCATAGGAGATTATGGCTTTCCGTGCCTCCGGCGTGAGCCTGCCTGCGGCCTGGATGGGATGGATATTTATGAACTCCTCCTCACGAGTCCTTGGCTCGAGCCTGCCTCCGATTTTATTACAGAAGGTGTTGCCTTCAGCCTTCTCAATGCCGTTGATTGCTCCCCTGATCCTTGTAATAGTGTTCTTGAGCGCATCCTGCTCAGCCTCACTAAGCCCAGTTGGGAGCGATTGCCTAAAGATCTCTCTAAGATCCTCTAGAGCGAAGAGCGCCTCATAGGTCTTCTGAATTTGCATGCTTTTTTTCGAATCCAATTTGCTTGCCTCCAAAGCCCCCCAAATAGCATCGATGAATCCATATTCAGTCACCGCAAGGGGCCGAGTTCACAATTGTGAACATTGAATAACAATAGTTATGTATATAAATATTGTGACTTTAGGTTCTGTAAAGTCTACGATTGTTTTGATCCGAATTGTTTGGTGTCAAAAATCGGTTGCTAATCGAGGCTTTACAGATTAATCATTCCAGCATATATAATTAGAATTTAAAATATGAATCGGCGATATGTTAAGTTGCTACGTTTTGTGTTTGTGAGTGTGTCAAATCTCCAAATAGGCGATTGCTAATGTTTTTCGATGCTTCAATCGTTTGCGCTAATCTTCTGTATATGGTCAATAACAACGATACCATCATTTGAATGCAAAAAACGCTCGATATGTTTATATTCCATGAAATCCAACAATTCGATTCGTTAGTATGGCTGAAATTGTTGTGCGTGTGAGAGGTCGAAACGCCTCCATTGAAGTGAGCGACGAAGAAGCGCAGAAGATACTGAATGATCTTCTGTTCCTGTCTCAGTCGCCTCAACCCGTTGCCACAATTTCCAATACAGCCAAGCCTGCTGATATCGACAATGAATCAAAGAGAATAACGGTATCTGGATCAGACTACCTTCCTATACCTTCTAGAGAGGAAGTGGTGTCCTTTATTAAATCACAACCAAATTATAAGCACTCAGTGGAATCAATTGCTAAACACTTTGCACATCATGAGGTTTCAAGCACTGATGGGGAAGCGGCGGAGGCTTGGCTAAACTCTATTCGGGGATACGGCAATAGAATCAGAGACGAGATTAAAGATCAGGAGAAAGGTGTGTGGAAATTAGAACGACGTGGAAGAAAGAAAACGTTTTGGTTCGTTAAGCCAGAAGATAACGCATCGATTCAATCTTATACCATGCAATCAGGAGCGATGCCATAATTCGAGATTATATTAGAAGTGCTGGAGTGGCCCAGTCTGGCAAGGCGCGTAGCTGCGAACTACGTGACCCCTGGAGGGTCTCTAAGGTTCAAATCCCTACTCCAGCATTCCAAATTAAAGAAGTCAATCCCAAAAGTTACCTTCGGCTAAAGTTACCTTTGGTTAAAATGATAGACGAGCCCATCAAATATAAGCTTTGCGCAGCGAATGGCGCTATAACTGAGCGCGAACTTAGATCCTTTTCTCAATTTAGACCAAATTACTTCCAGACACATTATCATTTTGATACTGTATCGCTGTCGAACGCATATTTCCTAACCAAGGAGGCGGGAAATGTCCGAAATAATATGGGCATTAATAGCTGCTATCATAATCGAGCTGATAAGGCGTCTTTCGAGAGATACCATAAAGCTCTGAGCGGCTATATTCCATCAGCAACGACCTATGCCGGTTGTGAGGGCCTAACCCTTCGGCTGATGGAAACTATTTTTTTAAAATGGGCGATTCGGGCCGGATTGAACCGAACGGCCAACCTTTCGATAATCATTCCTTTACGGCCTAACCATATTGGTGATTATCTTAGCCCTTCTCGCGCCATTTGTGTACAATCGCGAAATTTAATAACAGCTTACGACTACCATGTTTAGCTATTTTACTATTCAAGCTTTCTGGTCGATCCAAAGACGAAGCGCTTGTTCAAGAGCGATTTTTATATTACCCTTCTTCATTCCGAGCTTTTTAGCTACAGCTTCGCGAAATTCTGCATCCAACTTGTCGTCTATTACTAAGCTGATCTGTCCCATCAATATCCGTAATTCTAGTTATCTAGATATAAAGTTATCGGTTTATCTAGGTAACCATAAACTATATATCTAGATAACTAGATAACTAGTTACTATGGCAAAGGAGAATTTGATTGTGATGAAAGACGCTAGAGAGGAGAAAGGCAAGCAAATTGTAGCCCAAGATCATATATTCCAAGTCACCACTACCTCTTTCGTTGTAAAATCGCAATCAAGCTCTAGATTCTATAACGTCGAAAAGACCCCAATAGGATGGAAATGCAATTGCCCCGATCACGAGTTTAGGGGCTCTCGGTGTAAGCACATTTGGGCCGCACAAATATGCTCAGGAATTAAAGAGCAGGCAAAGCGAAACATTGTATTGGAACCAGTAAAAATTACAGATTGCCTTTATTGCCATTCGCAGAACATCAAGAAGTATGGTGCCAGGCATAACAAGGACGGTGATCTTCAAAGGTTCGCCTGTAAGGACTGTGGCAGAACATTTAGCATTAATATAGGCTTCGAGCATATGAAGCACAATCCAAAGGCCATAACAGCGGCTATGCAGCTTTATTTCAGTGGTGAGTCCCTACGAAGCACGCAGAGATCATTGAAGCTTATAGGCGTCGAAGTATCCCATCAGACCGTTGCTAACTGGATTAAGAAGTACATAGCGATAATGAAGAACTACGTAGATAATATCAAGCCTGATGTGGGCTCGACTTGGCGAGCTGATGAAGTGTTCCTCAAAATAAAAGGGGATCTGAAGTATCTATTTGCCCTGATGGATGATGAAACTCGCTACTGGATTGCTCAAGAGGTCGCGGATACAAAAGATAAACACGATGCAAGAAACCTATTCAGAGAGAGCAGAGAGATTGCAGGCAAGAGACCTGAGACACTAATAACCGATGGTCTTCAGTCTTACCATGATGCATTCAGAAGAGAATTCGCTACAAGTCGCGCTCCTCAATCTCAACATGTGAATGCAATTCGTCTTCAAGGATCGAAGAATAATAACAAGATGGAACGGATTAACGGTGAGATCCGAGATCGAGAGAAGACCATGAGGGGCTTGAAGACTAAAACTACTCCAATCTTACAAGGCATGCAGATCTACCATAATTACATACGACCTCACGAGGCCCTTGACGGGAAGACTCCTGCGGAAGCGTGTGGGATAATGGTAGGGGTGATGATAAGTGGATGACCTTGATTCAGAACGCGAGCAAGAAAGCGAGGGCTGAATAAGCAAAAATTCATACCGATTTGGCAGGAATCTGAGTTAATTTAATAATTTTTAAGGCAAGTCTTCTTTTGGCGGTCTGCCATAATAGTCGGCTAACTTATCCCTAAGATCCTTGCGGTTCTCTTTTGATAATTCCAATACTTTCGAACACAGTAATTTTCGACATGTTTCTTCGTTGAAGTTGTCTTCATCTGGGTGGATTACGCATTCGCATTCTACCTTGGTGGCATTTCTAAAGTCGAACTCATAATATCCCCCACTTATTCTTTCGCCCCCTTTTAAACGAACAGGGTATTCCGAAAGCCAAGGGGGCGATTTTTCATAGATGAAAAGATGTTCTAACGTATAGACTATGCCCTTTTCTTGTTTTGCTGTGCGCTTTTCAATAGGCAATGCTTCCCATTTTTCGGGCGATAGTGTCTTTTCAGGCTCCATCTTCCTATTAATAACCGTTAAATCGTTCCTAAAATGCGGATTTTCATAAAGGGATTTTCTTGCTTGGGTTATCGGCGTCAATGATATTTTCTTCTCTTTAATTGAACAACATGGAGTAAGAACTACCAAAAGCTTTGGAATCTGAAGTTGGACATCCACTTTAGAATCAACGAAATTATCTGTGAATGGTTCTTTTATTCTAGAGATTGCCGAAACATATCCCTTTACTACATCTCCTAACCTCAAATACTTACTCCATTTATCAGTATCAACAAAAAACATATTTATCCTAATTAATCCGGTGGATAATCTTTATCTGTATCAATATAACCGATCGAGTTCAATCTTTGGGTGAGTGAAAGAAAATCCTCCGCTATACTTATCCCATTTATACCGAGAAATTTACCATTTGGGTCCAGTCTAACTTCCACTATATATCTATCGAACCTATACAGCAACAAAGATTTATCTTTTTCATTTTCTGTGATAGTTCTAGCATATTCACTAGGCGCGCACAATAAATCTGGCACGCTTTCTGCGCGCTCCACACCAGTAAGGAATCCTGCCCCTCGTCTAAATTTTTCTAGCTGATCCATTTTATTTCACTCCTTCGCGTCCATCCAATCGTAGACTGGGCCTTTAATAGTTGCTGTGTATGCTGTAGATATTAAATCGTGTAAATCATCGGTTATATTCAAATAATCTGAGACATTTTCTACATTTTTAGCGGAACCATCGAAATCTAGAATCAGAACGTCTTCGCCTTTCTCATTCTTTTCCAAACTTTCAATATATCCTAAATTATAGTTTCCCCGTTTGATTATTGCTCGGAAAGTCATGGCCTCCGCATCCGCGATATTAAATATATCCAAGGGAAACTTTGAGTTGTACCATGATTTTAATATTTCGTTGTCTTTCGCTATAATTGGACATTGATCAACATACCTTAAGCCAATTCGGTCAATTATTGGCAATTTCATTATATCAATGAACGCGTCGACAGCATGCTTTATAGCGCACTTAAATTTTTTGCTGTCATCGTCACCTAACTCATAAGTTTTGTGGAACTCGGACGTTAGGTCTAAAGAATTTGAAGTGATGCTTAATACCATTTTATTTTTTGACTCAAATTGCCATATCTTTCTTGCAACTTGCGCCCCTTGGGGATCAGATGGAATCTCGATCTTTTGATCGGTTCCTACGTTAGCAATAACAAATCCACTTCTTAGGAGGAGCTTGGAAATAGGAAACTCTTTCATTATTTTTTGTTGGATATCCCCAATTTTATTCTCTAAATAGAATAAATTGGGATACGTAATTTGAAATATTACTTGCTTGACGGTCGGGCGGTCATAGATTTTGGTGATGGTCATTAACTCAACCTCACATTTCCCTCTACCATATTATCTTGTATTCTTGTAATTAAGAGGTTTCGTGCCGAATGGACTTATCAACACCTTCGCCTCTGTTTATTGTTATTCGCTAATCCCTGTTATTGAGGTGTTTCTACCAGTCGATCAAATTTAAGGATTTTGGTATCAATTCTCAAATTATCAACTGTGTTGCAAAAGTACATAAACCAGTAACCGATTTTTGACAGATTCTTTGAAATCGCAAAACAACCGCAAACTTGCCAGAACCTATTGCGAACGTTTATATATTCTACAACGCTTAACAATTGTTAATATTAAAAGATAAAGGCTGATTATGAAGATTTACGAAGATCTTACCAAGACTGTGGAGAAATACACCCCTGGTCCGTCTAAACCGCATTACAAAAGGACTGGAGGCCACTGTTCTAGCCAAGGTCGAGTCCTTCAATCCTTTATCAAGCATCAAGGATAGAATAGGTGTAGCCATGATCGACGCTGCTGAAGATGCAGGCCATATCAAGAGGGGATACCATCATCCTTGCAGGCATCTCTTCAGGAGCCGCTACATGGGCTGCACTTCAGGTTTCAAGCCGCCCTGAGTACAAGGACAAGATGATAGTGGTATTATTACCCGATACAGGCGAAAGATATCTGAGCACAGAGCTGTTCGAATTCTGAGAGGCGTGCCAATATTATGAGCTTTAAAGAGGACATACAAACTGTATTTGCGAAAGACCCCGCGGCAAGATCTATCTTGGAGGTTGTCACATGTTACCCGGGACTGCATGCCATCTGGATGCATAGGATGTCTCATTTCCTCTGGATTCATGATCTCAAATTCATTGCAAGGCTTACATCCCATATCTCCCGATTTCTTACAGGCGTTGAGATCCATCCCGGTGCGAAGATCGGAAGGAGATTCTTCATTGATCACGGCATGGGAGTCGTAATAGGCGAGACAGCCGAGGTCGGGAACGATGTACTGATGTACATGGGCACAGTCTTGGGTGGAACAAGCCTTGAGAAAACTAAGCGCCACCCCACAATCGAGGATGGGGTCGTAATTGGTGCAGGCTCTATTCTTCTGGGGCCGATAACGGTTGGCAAAGGCGCTAAGATCGGCGCAGGATCTGTTGTCGTAAGATCAGTTCCTGCCGGCGCAACAGTTGTTGGGGTTCCCGGAAGGATAGCCGAGCCCGAGTGCCCTTCAACTAAGACGGATCTCGATTATGGCAATCTTCCTGACCCCATGCTGAGAGTCGTAAGCCGTTTGCTCGATAGGCAGAACAGGCTCGAAGAGCGCCTGAGATCTCTGGAGAAATCGATGCCCTGGCCAGAGGCTGAGAAGATAAAGGCTAAGCTTGCGATGGAGGATGTGATCAGGGAGTCGCTTCGGGATGTAATAGATCCTGAGGTCGGCATCGATATCGTTGATCTGGGGCTGATCAAGGACATAATCGTAAAGGATGATAGCGCTGAAATAGACATGGTTCTGACAACACATGCATGCCCCCTTGTGGATCACCTTACAGAGCAAGTCAAGCGTCGTGTAGAGGGACTAAACGGCATCAAACACGTTGATGTAAAGGTTCTCGACGAGCCATGGAACTGGGATCGGTTTGAAGAACAGCAAAGAATGCATAAAGAGAACGCGTGATAATTATTAAAATATTAATATCAATATTATTGTTATGAGCTGCGAACATCAATTTTTCAGCGCTCAGAGAGACTCTGCAGCTCCTCGTATATCACAGAAAGAGCTCTATCTTGAGCTTCCAGGTGTTCGAGAACGACACGAATCTCCTCTTCCGCTTTTTCGTTTACCATACAATTATGACACATCCTTATCCTGTCCCGCTCGTCCTCCCTATTCTGGCTTATCATGATAATTGAGGCTGCATAGGCTGCTTGCAGGGATAGAACTAGGTTCATTAAGACGAAAGGGTAGGGGTCCCAGTGATAAAACCATCCTGAAACATTCAGCGCGGTCCATGCACCGAAAATAACGGTTTGCCATATTATGAAATTCCAGGAACCGACCGTCTTGGCAATCCAATCTGCGGCCCTTTGTTTATAGGTAATATGCTCGCCGCAAATCTCATCGACATCGCAAACAGAAGGATGCTCATGTTTGTATGGTTCAGGAAACTCAAACTTATTCAAGGGCATAGATTAATAGACCAAATGAGTGTTTTATAAATACTTTTTCAAGGCTCATAAGAATAAACACAAAATCTAAAAAAGGATTAATGGCCTTCGCATATTGGCTCAGATCCCATATCTCATGATCGTGTTGCCTTAAAGGCAGTTGTATTCAGACCATATAGACTCTGACGTGCATCGGCGAAGTAAAAGCACTCCTTGATTACACTCTCGTCTTTGAGCCTACTTAAGGCATATCTGACAGTTCTCGGCGGAAGGTCGGTCTTACTTATGAGATCCTTCTGCGTCAGAGGGCCATCTGATGCTAGGACATTGAAGACCAGCTTTGCGGAAGGCGGCAGATACTCTACAACATCCAGATCGGGCGGTCCTACATTATCAGAATAGGTCGAAGGAACACCAGAATATGTGCCTCCTTTGCCAGGGTATGGAGAAACTGACCAAGCGCCTTCTCTGTCCTCCGGACGGGAGCTGCCTTTGCCGAGGTAAGAATAGCCCAGACCATATATCTCCATGCTGGAAGACGATGAGATCTGGCCTGGGCAAGCGCATATTTGGGAAGAGCAGGAACCATCTGAGGTTTTGCTGCCGCAGTTCATCCCATTTGAACTGCCGCAACACCCGGACATACAAGCACAGGCTTTTCCAGTGGGCACTGAGAGAGCAGGGGCTACAAGAAGGCTGAGGATTGCTAATATTACAAGCAATTTTATAATCTTCATCCCACCTACCTCCATTTCACTTTTAGAGTTCACAATTGTGAACCACATAGAAATGGTAGTTATCGTTATATAAAAAGCTATCTGAATATACAATGCGTTATCGCCTAAACTAAGACGTTATATATTATTTGGCTGCTTTGTGGGGCCAAATTATAAATTGCTACTTGGCTCTAGAAGCCTGGAAAAATAATCAGACATGGCTACATTGGCATTTTATAGGCCTTTCGCCACATATATGTAAATTAATTAAAATTCAATTTACAAATATTCCTGAAAAACCGAGTATCTAGCTACCGACTTTTGCCTAAACACAAATCGTCATATGGGAATGAGCCCTACCTTCCTGTCGTGAACAGTGCACTGTTCACAAAATTAAGAGGTGAAAATCGAATGAAGAAATTAGCAGCAATAGTATCAATAGTCCTGCTGTTTGCAGGAATTGGATTGACTTTAGGACAATCGTGCGGAGGAAACTGTAATTGCCCTAGCGGCACTGCGTGTTCGCAATCGGTATGTGGGGCGAACTGTGTAGGTTCGTGCACCCATGACGCTTCGGTGTCTTCAACTACAGACACAGAGGATGCTTCTTCGGCCTCATCCGCCTCTGCAGCATCACAATGTGGAACTAACTGCCCGAAGGGTGGCTGTGCAGGACAAAGCGGCTGTAAGGGTTGCTGCGGCAACAACTGTGCCGGATGCTGTGCATGCAACAACGGCGCTGGCTGCTGTGCATAGCTGAACGGTCGAGGGTGCAAACTAAGAGTTAAAGCAGAGCCACCTGCTTTATTTCTTTGCATCTCTGGGCTAGGTCATTGAGTCTTTATCCTATCATCGTATTGAGTATGTTATCATGAATATATAAAATTTAAAAATTTTCCTCTATATGCCGGCAATTTGCGCATATATTTTCCATCAATTAGTACGTATCATAAGGAAAAAGAAGGGGCCACGGCGGTTTGAGCGTCGGTCGCAAAACTCATAAGATTAGAGGCAATAGGGGCATGTCACCCCAAGTTTCCGCCAAAGCTCGATATAGTGAATGCATTCTAATCCTAATTTCTAACTCTACAATGTCCCATTTCTCTATCGAACTTCCCAGAGTCCGTAAGGATCAGAGCATCATATTTTCCGCTGAAATTGCCGCTGTTCATGGTCAGCTTACCCTGCCCGATGAGGCTATTTTCACGGAAGGTGAAATCTAATGAGATATGGCCAACAACTGCCGTGCTGTTGTTCATATTAGCGAGTGTTATTGGACCTACGAGATCTGCATCTATGGTGGAATTATTATCGTCTTTGGTCTTGGATGTAATATTGGTTAGCTTATAGAGGCTTTCTCCCAGCATTAAGCTTCCGTTATATGATGCAGCATCTACCTCGTCTATTACTTGATTCTTTATATCAGATTTGATCTGTCCGAGGGTCTTGTTATCAGAAATGAGTTTGCTGATTTTTGCTGGATCGAACTCGGCTATGCCCAAAACACCTATCTTGAGGATGTGGTATTCACTGCCGTTTATAGCAAAGCCGATGCCAGAATGCTGGACCAGCAGGATTAACGAAGTGGATTGATTCGACGGTGCTGATAGTGCTGGCATGACTAAGAGACAAATAGCTATAGACGTTGCCAGAATTAACGATTTGGTTGAATGTTTCATATTTCCCATACTCCCTCCAGTTTCTCATCTAGTGGTGTACTATGCTCATCAGGTAACCTATTACCCCTGATCCACTATTGACAATTCTAATTATATAAAGCTTGCTAAGTTATGCCAAAAAAGTTAAATTAATTAGCATCAATAATCACGTTTGTGTTTGCTGCCAAGTAGTTCATCATATCAGTATCTACCTTGCCATTTGCATTCCAAAGCACATAGAAATCAATCATGCCGTCATGATTGAAATCGAAGGAACGCAAGGTCCTAGTTATGTATCTCGATGCGAACATCATATGGCCTGTCACAAGGTAATCGCCATTGCCGAGCCTGGTTATAGTCGGAACACTGTACAGGTCGCCATCAGCGTCATGATTCCAAAGGCTCCCCAAGTTATTTTCTGATGTGTCTCTTCGCTCCCAGGTAGATGGATTATGTGGTATAATAAACAGGCTCTCCCCGGAGCTCAACTCCACGGTTATCAGGTTGCCAGTCATATTAGTTGTTCCATTATTAGCCCCGCCATCACCCCAGTGGACATTTGCGGTATCTCCAGGCAGGGTTGCGAAGCTAATTTCAAATGCGCCGTATCTATGGCTGTATTCTTCACCTGCTACAATTCCTGCGGTGACTGCAAGAGCAAATATCATACAAAGCATAATCTTCATGGCTAATTCAACTCCCTATCGTGCCTAAGTATTTATGGAACTTATTAAAGAACTTTTGGGTGAATCGCACTGTAACGTATTCTAATGGTGGCCTAGTAAAACCCATGCCAACAACTTACCTCAAATGCTGCAGCATCATTGGATGAAACAAAGCAAAATAAAGGATAATAATCTTGAAAGCCAGGCTGATGAAGGATGATGAGATGAACCAGAATGAAGGGAAAGACAACTGCATGGATATCCCGCGATGCTTGAGAAGACTCACAAATTTCGAGCGGTATTTGCTATGGAGCCCAGAAAATAACATGGCGGCAGTCGCCCGTATCCTTGGGGATGTCCAGAAGGATAATCTCAGGAGGGCGATAGATTCAGTAGGCGCAGTTCACCCTCTCATGGGTGCCAGAGTCATCATTGATGAACATCATGATATCTGGTTCTCGACTGATCACGCCCAAAAAACGACAATACGTACTGTACCGAGGGGCTCTGAAGAGCATTGGTTCGAGGAGGTCAGACAGGAGTACCTTATGCCTTTTGAGGCTGTTAAGGGTCCGCTGATAAGGTTTGTGCTCGTGTATTCTAAGGAGGTCTCAGAGCTTATCGCTTTTTCTCAGCACAGCATCTGCGATGGTATCTCCTTGGCTAATCTGCTCCGTGAGATCCTAGCTGACTATGCAAATCCGGCTGGAGGGAGACAGTCTGTTATCCCGCCTGCAATCACTGATTATCTGAAGAAAGGCGGCACTTTCTCTTCAAAGTTTACAGATAAAGCGGCCATCGATCATTATAACGATCAATGGCGAAAGAGCCCTCATTATTTTTCCCAAGAAGATTTTTGCATCATCTATGCTGCTCTAGCCAGAATGGTCAGGCATGAAATAGTGCTACTTCAGCTAGAGCCGGAGGAGACCTTAGACTTAGTTGCCAGGTGCCGGGAAAACGGGACAACAGTGACCTCAGCATTGACGACAGCATTTCTCGCCGCATATCAGGAGGTCAGGGGCCAGCTTCCCGAAAACAGAAGGACCATTCAGGTTCCCTTTGATCTGCGAAGACGCATTGGAGTAAATCCCGGAGATTTCCTCGGCTTCTTTGTAGGTGCATTCAAATTCCCGTTTGCCTATGACTCAAAAAGATCCTTCTGGGAAAATGTACTGGAGATGCAAGAAATCATCCGGAGAAGGACTGAGATGCTTGATATCTCGGCGATTGATATGGAACCGTTCGACCCAACGCTAGTGGATGCATTCACCAACTGCGCCCCTTATGTAGATCTCCTACCGGAGGCTTTCAGCCAGACTGAAAACCTCTCAAGCTTTGCCCGGGACAGAGAGAACATAGCTTTTGAACTCTGCAGCAAGGCCGGCTATAACATGCCGGGCACCATATCCTCAAACATAGGGCGGCTTTATTTTCCCGAGGCCTACGGGAGCCTCAGGCTTGACCGCATATTCTTTGTGGCTCCCGCAAGCGAGGCCTTTCCTCTGTTTATTGCGGGCGTCAGCATCAATGACCGGCTAACATTCTCCCTGAACTATGTCGAGCGGGTAGGAGGAGAAGATGAACTCACCGGGAATATGATCAAGATACGAAATAGGGCGCTCGAATATCTTGGCTTTCCCGAGGAGGCCAGTGATAGGGCAGTATGATGTGATAGAAGACATCGCCACCATCTAAGCTAAAGAAATACTCGAGCAGCATTGGATTGGTACTAGGTCTTTTTATATGCGAGGTATCCTTATAATTTCTGACTAATGAAAATAGAGGTTCTAGAATGAGACTTAGGCCAGTATTTTTGCTAGGGATTATTTTTCTGCTCATTTGTATGAATGCGGTCGCTGATGACAATGGCTCGATTCAAGTGGTAGGAATGGGATCGGTCGTAATACCCGCAGATACAGTTACAATTGCCATCAAAGCCCAAAGCAATAACAATGATACTCGATAAGCGACACGAAAACGGTTCTTAATGAAGTCAGGAAGAAGGCAATGGAAAATGCTCAACAGAATGCTCAAGATTATGCCTCTGCCTATGGGTTTACTTTGGGAAAGATAATAGGAATCTCAGAAGTTCCTGGTCCAAATATCGAAATAAGTAGCCCTATGGGATACTATTCGCCCTTTGGATTCTACAATCCTTTTAGGTTCGGCCTGCAGTGGAGAATGGGCCGTCTCTTTGGAGGGGAGGTTATTCAACCAGGAATGGCCTATGTGAGGTCCTTCGTCCGAGTTACTTATGCGATATCGTAAGATGGATTTATTTCTTTTTTGTTAAGCTGTAGATTACCAATTCCACTACGTACTGGGCTGCGAATGCCGCGTATGCTTCACTATTGGCTTTGCCCTGGGATGGCTTTAGCCGATATCAGGTGAATTCCAGAGCGAACTCCGAGGCGATATGTTGATGAAGGGTATGATGTCATCATTGAATTCCATTAGAAACCGATAGGGATGATTCAGTTATGAGCTCCGATAGCGAAAATTGGCAAGGTTACGAATGGACTGCACTCTCAGTCACTACAATAGGCACCTTCCTTGTTTCTGTCCAAGAGACTGCACTGCTTATCGCACTACCTGAGATCTTGATACATTTGCAGACAGACTTCCTGACTATAATGTGGGCCATCCTGAGCTTCATGCTGGTCACAACGGCAATTGTACCTGTTATTGGACGTCTGGCCGACATGTTCGGTCGCAAAAACCTATACAATACAGGCTTTGCAATCTTCACTTTGGGATCGCTTCTCTGCGCCCTATCTCAACCCCAGTTCCATGGCTGGGATTTTGTGTTCGCTCGCATTGTCCAGGGCTTTGGCGGTGCAATGCTCTTCGGAAATGGTGCTGCCATAGTGACGGATGCCTTTCGTAAAGGCAGGATTGGACTGGGCCTTGGTGTGAACCAAATCGCATTGGCAGCAGGTTTCATGCTAGGGCCGGTCATAGGCGGGATCTTGACCGCAATCTCTTGGCATTGGGTATTCCTTGTGAATGTTCCCTTAGGCATCGCTGGAACTATTTGGGGAATATTCAGGCTGCGCGAGCCGGTATCTTTGCCTGCAAAACAAACATTTGACTGGCTGGGCAGTCTGACCTTCGTCTTTGGCCTGGGATCGCTTCTCCTGGCCGTCTCCCTGATTGCTTTCCCGTTAATAAGCATCAACTACGTTTATGCCTTGTTTGTTTGCGCAATATTTGGCCTAACCGTATTCCTTGTTGTAGAGAGAAGAGTTGATCAGCCCATGCTGGACTCCAAGCTCTTCAAAAACAGGCTCTTTGCACATGCCTGTGCAGCCAATGCCTTAAACGGGCTTGCTAGAGGCGCAGTGCTATTTGTTCTGATCTTTTTCCTCCAGGGGCCGTATGGCCAAGATCCTTTGCGGGCAGGAATAATGATGGCCCCCTTTGGACTGGCTTTCATGCTTGTGGGGCCAGTTTCAGGCTACCTCTCGGATAGATACGGCTCAAGAGGTCTGGCTACTGCAGGTCTATTGGTATCTGCTACTGGATTGGCTGGTTTAAGCACAATTGTTAGCACTACACCGTACTGGATTATAGCCATGCTTATGGCCATGATGGGTGGCGGTTCAGGACTTTTCGCTTCACCCAACATGAACGCTATTATGTCCTCTGTGCCCCCAGAAAAGAGGGGTATTACCGCAGGTACCAATGTTATGCTCGTAAACACAGGCAGCATGCTCAGCATAGCCATAGCATTTCCTTTGGTGCTCAGCCGCATACCCTTAGACGTTATGTTCCGCGTCTTCCTTTACGGCGGAGGCATGAGCAGCACGCCTCAGGCCCTATTGGATTTTGAGATGGGAACACATGAGGCATTCTTAGTGTCATTCGCTGTAACCCTTGTGGCAGCAATAGTATCTTTCCTTAGGCCTTCTCGGCGATCTATGGAACTTGCATTGAGAATTGAATAAGCATGGATAGGGATACCAGCAGATCTTTCCGTAGGGACGCGGTTTCATCAAGGTCAGATTTTCAGAGAACCCTACTCTAGATCAAGGAGATTGCGCTTGTGCTCCGCGTATGCAACTAGCGGATTGCGATATTATTCCGACCTACATGCACCGCCCCCTTGTAGATCTATTCTGTACTCTCCAAGTTTCTCACCAATTTATAATCTCCATTCTATATCAAGTTATATCTTATATCCCTGTTCTTTGATTAGATAGAGTAAACCACTATCAGGAACTGGCAAATTAAAGAATTGTAATACATATATAAAGGCATCAATGAATGCTTGAGCCTTTATACTATCAATCATATCTCCAATCGTTCTATTTTGTTGATTTCTTTCAACTGGTGGGTTTTTGAGTTCATATAAAACGATGGCTGTCCAGACTGAGAAAACCATCTGAATAAATCTTTCAATTGAGCGTTTTCCTCTTAATTGATAATCCTTGAATCCCAATTTTTGATTTGACTCTCTATGAGCAGTCTCAATATCCCACCTATCCTCGTAAATAGAAAGGATTTCTACCAAAGATAGTGAACAATTTGTGCTAATAAAGTAGTTGGCGTCACCATTTTTCTTTTTCTTTGAGATGACTAGCTTTACTTTGCCAATCTTATCTAAGATGACTTCTTTTTCGATTGCATAATATACCTTCTTCTTGCCGCGAACTTGAACTGTAGTTCTTCTATAATAAATTTCATCAATCTGATTTGCCATGTCCCTGACCTGGAAGGATATATCTTTATTTATCCATACCTTTTTATCAGACTTAATTTCACAAACGACTTGATGCCCTAAGTTCAGGCATTTAGTTATAAAATCCGCAGAAAACCACCAGCTATCGAAAACAACATAAAGACTCAAGCCTTTTGGTATTTTTAAGGGCTCGATGATATCTTTATAAGCGATTTCTATCTTAGTCATGAAATCTTCACTGCTGTCTATTTCTTTAGTATACATTTTCGCTTTATGTGGTATAAATATACCTCTAGATTGGAGGACTGAAGTAACAAAATTGTTACCCATGATATAATCATCTTTGCAATGATCGTAAAACTTGCCCACGCCATCAGTACATTTCCCTTCCTTTTCATTATATGTATCGTCTATAATTAATAATATTTTGTCGCTTGCACTTAACTGAAGAGCTTCTATAAATAGATCCGCACTGCGCTGAGCCACTTTGTTCTCATCCCAGATTGCATCACTAAAGAACCAATTATAGGAAGAGCGTGATTTCGTACCTTCTCGATCCTTTGCCATAGTGTCACTAAGGTGTGAGATGGTCTTAGATTTATCACATACGCTTAGTGCTGAAATCATATCACGGAAAGAATTATAGCTTGGCATGGTGAATAAATCTTTAAATCCTTTTAGAAATGGCTCTAACTGTAACGGAGTCTTAACTAATTTGATCATAACATAGTAAAATGCTTTAATAAATAAATCTATTTTGTATCAAGAATTAATTTTAATGGGAAAAGAAAATATAGCTATAAATATAAAGCTATAAAAAAGTTGGAGAGTACAGTACAAAATCATCAGTTTCTTGTAATATTATCTGCCTGTAAACAAAATGCCGCGTTAAAATGAGGAGCTTAAACTGATGAATATGGAGACACGAAAAATACAGAGAACAGGGAAATCAACGTTTGTGGTTTCTATTCCTAAGGCTTGGGCAACGAAGAATGGGCTGCAGAATGGCTCAATAATTTACATTAACCAAGGAGATAACGGAGTCCTCGTCCTATCCTCAGACCGATCTGAAAGGCATCTTAAAATCAAGCTGGATATAGGAAATAAATCAGGTGAGCCATTGATCAGGGATATAATCGCTTGTCATATGGCAGGCTATAGGACTATCGAGATCACCTCCAGTCATATGACTTCTACCCAAAAGAAAGATCTGCATAGAATAGTGCATAAGCTGTTGGGCCCCGAGATCCTTGAGGAGACAGTCAACAAAGTAGTCATAGATGATCTTCTGAGCTCTGAGGAACTCTCTACAGAGAAGGCTTTGAGAAGGATTAAGACACTGACAGCATCCATGATCAATGATAGCATGACTGCTTTATTGACTGGCGATAAGGATTTGGCAACAGATGTTATCCAAAGGGATAACGATGTTGATCGCCTGAATCTATTGATCTCCCGTCAATTCACTGAAATTTTAAGATATGGATCGATAAGTAAAGAGAGTCACAATCCAATAGCTGCCCTTTGTTATATGCAAACGGCATCTAATCTTGAGAGGATCGCCGATCATACATTAAAGATCTCACAAATCGCTGGAGATCATAGCAGCATTCTCCCTGAAGAGGTAAAAGATGATCTGGTTATCTTCAAGTCGACGTTCTTGAATCTTATCGAAGAGTCGATTTCCGCCCTTCTTCAAAGCGATTCATCTAGAGCCAATAAAATTATAGAGAGGGTGAAAGAAGCTCAAACTCAATCCCACATTATGGCTAATTCCTCGAAAGTAAAGGATGGAGACGAGATACACGTCAGGCTTGTTGTAGCTAGCAGTATCGAGCGCATACTAGATTATATAATGAACATCGGCGAACTAATTATAAACCTGAGCAATTCCAACCTAGATATAAATGCAAAAAGTTGAGATACTCACAGACAGTGAATCTAGGGTTCAGCCATTTTCCCACTAAATATACTTGCTATGGCAACCTATGGGAGATGAAATAGAACTAATCTAAATAATATATTTATAATAAAATTCGTTGTTCCTTGACCATAATATTCGATGCAACAGCTATATATGCAACAGCACATGCTGGAACGCCCATAAACCAATCAGTCAGATGCTTTAAGTACATTTGAAAACAATTACTAATTAGATCGCATTGGCGCCTAGACAATAAAGGGAGTACTATGAATGGCAATGGTGATTCAGGACGTTCAGTAGTTCACGTGCTAGATACCGCATGGATCGTGGCCGAGATGAGGGCCAGAGAGTCCGAAAGGCCAGATGCATTTTTTCGAGACTCGCTAGCCAGAAAACTGATTGGGGAAAAGGGAAAGAATCTCCGGGCTTGCTCTCTGGCGGCGTGTGACTTCAATTTCATGATGATTTTGAGAACGCGGGTCATCGACGAGTTGATCTGCCAGCTCGTTCAGACGCACAGCGATGTTGTTCTCAATCTGGCAGCTGGTATGGACACACGACCTTATCGATTGAATCTGCCCCGCCAGCTTCGCTGGATCGAGGTGGATTACCCTAGCGTCATTCAATACAAGAATGAAACCCTGGCCGAGGATAGACCTATGTGTAAGCTAGAACGGTACCCTGTGGATCTATCCGAGGACCAGGCACGACGATGCTTGCTGCAGCAGATCGGTGAAGGAATGCAGCATGGAATCGTGATCACAGAGGGCCTTCTGGGATACCTGACCAAGGAGAACGTCACAGCATTATCTCGTGACCTTCATGCACAGAAATCGATCAAGTGGTGGATCATGAATGTGGTATCTCCCACATTGGTCTCGTGGACGTATGGCCAAATGGCTTCCCAAGCGCCCGACGCCAAGTTTCCCGATATGCACTATGAAGGGGTGGAGTTCTACCATGCTTACGGATGGGAGACGGCAGCTTTTCACAGCTTTACCTCTGCTGGGCAAAGGCTGAAACGAATGCCTCCAACGACCTGGCCTAGCGAAGTAATAGCGGCGCTCGATCAGTCTGGGGTTGCACTATTGAATCGGCTAGATACTTAAAATCCGGCCGATATCTTGGTGACTTGGTGAAGCCTGCTATGTTGAATCCTGTGGTGCTATAGCATCTGATGCTCTTGAAGAAATCCGGTTATGTCGATATCATGACAAGCGAATACCCAATCGAGTCTGACCCTCCCTAATGCTATTTCAAGGGTTTATATCAAGGATTTGGGACGGCAAACATTAGAGAAGTGGAAATAGAGAGAAAAATTAATATCAAACAACCTAACATAACCATTAATCGTGATTCCAGCTTGGAGGGATCCCATGTTCAACCCGTTCAAGAATGATATAGAGATAGCGACGAAGGAGAAACAAAGGAAAGCCAAACAAGAAGAAAGACGACAGAGAGCGCAAGCCAGGGGACAGAAACCCATAAAATAGATTTGCTCCTATGAGGGAGTCAGCCCCACGACCTCATAGGAAATCGAATTGACGAAAAGCCTTTAGATGCTCCGCTATATTACAAAAAGAAAGAAAAATTATCACGGATTCACATAGGCATATGCTCTGGTCTCCATATAGCTTTAGAACTAATCCTCGATATTTGGCTTGGCTTTGCTCGCGACTTTGTGGACTGGAGAATGAGGCTTAATCGGCTTTTTATATCCGGTGGATACCTTATCAGAGACTGAAGATACCGATGGCGTTAGATTGCTATCTGTAGAGATGGACTTTACATCGGGGCTCGATATATGAGCCTGAGAATATGTCGAAAAGTTTAGCAAATTTCCAAGCACTAGATAGATCGATGCCAAAACTATGATCAATATTATGATCTTCCATACAGTTCGCATAATATTCCCCCTTCATTTTAATAATTAATCAATAAACAATATAAAAAGTTTTTGGTTGTTGGCTCGTTGATTCATTCTATAAAATCGAGAGGAAATTTGAAAAATTGACATAAACCAAGTATTTAGGATGAAAGCAGGGCTAATCCCCGCCAATTCATTGGCGGGATACAGCCTGTATCTATTACATCACTTTCGCCCTGCATACGCTGCCTATATAATCCAAAAATCTATGATGATAACGGGTGAAGTGACTTGCTGAAGGTACTTCGCTATAGGATTTATCCAACAAAGTCTCAGAGAACCAAGATGGCAGATACTTGGAGCTTTGCAGGTGGGCCTATAACGAAATACTGGCTATCCGGAAGAGGGGCTATGAGCAGGAAAGCATATCTGTATCCTACTATGAAAACCAAGAAGCTTCTACCTCAATGGAAAGAAGAGAAGCCTGAATTAAAGGAAGTCCACTCCCAGGTTCTTTGTTCATGAGGAAAAAGATCTTGCAAAAGCTCAAAGAAAGCTATCCAAGGCTGAAAAGGGAACACCTGAAAGAGTCAAAGCCTTAAAGGTGGTTCATAGAGTTCATGAAAGGATCACCAACAAGAGAGACGACTTTGTGCAAAAGTTGAGTCTGGTGTTGGTAGAATCTTATGACCTGATAGCCTTTGAAGACCTGAACATCAAAGGCATGGTCAAGTAATCCTGAAAGATCTGTCCGAGAGAGTCCACAGATGCTCTTTCTGTGGGCTGACTTTGGATAGAGATCATAACGCAGCCTTAAATATTCTCAGACTGGGGCTACAGTCTGTGGCAAAAGCCTAGATGCCCTCGACTTCAGTCGAGGGAGTGGTCACTTGTTTATGTTTAACTTTCTTCAATCTTTGTAAAGCCGTATCTAGAGATCCGTTTGCTGGCTAACAGAAATAACATACAAAAAGGTTATAATCTTAATTAGAGCAAAAACATCGACGGATATTTGCGATATACCAAGCGAGGGCCATAATGGATGATTACACCGAAAGATACGGTCGTCTATTTGTTCAATTAGTCGATCGCGGAGCTACAATGAAGGTATTTGAATTCGACCAAATACTTCTAATGCCCACCGCCGAAGGTTATCGCGCCCTTGTGGAACAAGCTAAGATCGAAATTAAGCCGAAGATAATGAACTATTTATCCGAGAGATGGTCCGAAGGAACAATAGAGAACTTATCATTTTTTGCTATGGCCGTTACTGTGTACGCTCGAAGTGTATTGGATCCCCCAGTCACCATCGATGTCGGAAAAGTGCTACTGAAGACGGTCGCAGCCTGCAACAAGAGATGTGCTCGTAGAAAGGAGACCGGCGGAGGATGCCAAGCGGCCATGAACAGAGATAAACACCATTTGCCGAAATGTATTAAATTGCCGAGAGAAATTGCTGTTGGTTGGGGATACGTAAAGAGATATATCGCGACTGGTGGAGCTATATGTTCATCTGACGAGAAGGGCGTACAGGATGCAATGGGAGTAAGGATCAATCTAGGATCTAATTTTGCCCCAGAAACATCCTGTTGATCCTGACGAGATGGTATTAGCAGAAAATGTGATATTCTTTTCTCTGCATGCCCTAAATAGTATACACTCGGTACTTTAATATAATAGATATATGTTATTATTAGTTTTACAGGCTATTAATGGCTCAAATTTTTACGTCCGATAGCCTTTACGGAGGTGGGTCCCTGGTAAAAGAGCCGTTCAGTAAATGGCCCAGTTCACACTTACACGAACTCAACTAACATCTTCAGTTGCCGCCAGCGTCTTTAGGTGCCTTCTGGGCTGGTTGAGGGTAAAGGAGCATAAGTGTCCTGTTAAGAGGAGATAATTATGAAGCTGAACCTGAATAGCATCGAAGGGCGGAACGAGGTTGCAAAAATGGCGGAATGGAGAAGGTTCCTCGCAGATCGGTATTGGTTAAATTGCTCTTTGGAGGAATGCGTAGATTTTTATATCCAGATCCGGGAATTTCGGGACGACATCGCATAATACCTCGTCGCGAAGGCACATCTTACCATAATCAAACGAATCCATTTTTGGCAAATCTAAAATATCAGAGAATTGCTTTTATTATCATGATACTTGGAATATCCGGAAGCCCCCGCAAGCAAGCGACTGAATACGTTTTGGGCGAGGCACTGAAGATGCTTGAGGCAAAGGGCATCGAGACCAAGCTATTCTCTGCGCACGGCAAGAACATCAGCCCATGCAGGCACTGCGATTACTGCCTTAGAAATGCCGAATGCATCATAAAGGACGATATGCAGCAGCTCTATCCTCTGATAAAGGAGGCAAAGGGCTTCGTGATAGCCACGCCGGTTTATAATGGCAGCCTTAGCGCTCAGACAAAGATCATTATAGACAGGACTAGAGCATCGCTTGCCGCTGATCCGAAAGTGCTCAGACATAAGGTCGGCATGGCGATAGCCGTAGGCGGCGACCGTATGGGTGGCCAGGAGAGCGCGATACAGCAGATCCATACATTCTACATACTAAATGGCATGATACCTGTTAGCGGCGGTTTTTTTGGCGCAAACCTTGGGGCAACATTTTGGTCAAAGGATACTCTTGAGGGAGTCCAAAAGGATGAGGAGGGCTTCAGGAGCCTGAGAAAAACTGTTAAGAGATTTGCAGAAATGCTTGAGCTGCAAAAAAGAATGGAAAAATAGTTATCCTGTCAGAGGAATTCAAAATCATGGCTAAGGACAGATCGCGCAGAAAGATCGCATGGGGAATAACAGGCAGCGGAGATAGAATCGTTGAAACTGTAGAGATGATGAAGAAACTTCAAAAACAGTATGAGGATGTCGTGGATGTTCGCGTCTTCGTCTCAAAGGCTGGCGATCAGGTAATTAAGTACTATAAGCTTTTCAATGATCTGGAAAAGAACTTCGATAAGGTCTGGGTTGAGATCAATGCCAATTCACCGTTCCTTGCAGGCCAGCTTCAGGTCAAAAGGTATGAGTTTCTTCTGCTCGCGCCCACTACCTCAAACACAGTTGCTAAGATATCCCTGGGCTTGGCAGACTCGCTCCTTTCAAACGCTGCCATCATGGCACAGAAAGCCTTTGTCCCCACATATATAATGCCCTGCGATTATAAGGAGGGCATCATCACCACAAAGCTCCCCGATGGGAGCGATATGAAACTCAGGATACGAAAAGAGGATGCTGAGAATGTAACAAAGCTCAGAAAGATGGAGGATGTCTTTGTGATCGAGACTCCCCAGGAGTTACCATCGATCTTTGAGAAGCATTTTCCTAGATAACTTGCTTATAAGAGCGGTTGAAGATTGTATTATTAGTAATAGTAGTTGTAGTGTTATTGGTATGCGCTGAAAAGGCATAGGCCGAAGAAATCTTATCACGTGCTTTAGAAGCATTCGTTATCTCATTTTCTATTTTTAATGCCACTAGATCGCTATCGCCGCCTGAGTAGATCTTAAAAAGCGTGATGTTCTTTCCAGCATATCTTAGATTCTCCCCCAGGCGTATCACCGCTGAATCGATGGTCTCGTTTCTGTCGTAAAGCTTGAGCCAAATTACCCCTTGTGGAGAGCTCGCATCCTCTATTACAAGCGTGGTATTCCCATCAAGAATGAAGGGCTGCTGCGTTGTTAGTAATACCTCCATGGCAGAGGCTCGAAGAACAAGTAAGAAAAACAAAATCGCTAGTGCCATCCATAAGCTGCCATGATCTGCAACTCCAGGACACCTCATAGTCTCTTGCACTCTCGCCATATGTGGCTCATGGAAAGGATTTATTACTTATGGCTCCAACATCCTCGTTAACACGACAGAGGAGAAAGGTAACATCGGTGTTTCTATGGAGGATGTAGGCTTACTTGTGCTCGGGCATGGATCAACACTGCCCTACAACAGAGATCTTGTTGAGACTCTTGCTCAGATGATAAGGAAAAACCATACAGGGCCTGTCAGGACCGCATACCTGAATATGAACCAGCCAGATATTCCAGAAGGCCTGAGGAGCTTTGAGGGCACCAATGTAAAGAGAATTGTAGCACTGCCGCTCTTCCTTGCTCATGGGGTTCATACCCGTGAGGACATTCCAAGAGAGCTTGGAGTTGATGAGCGAAAAAGAAGGGGGCTTATAAAGATCAATGGGACTGAGGTAGAGATAATCTGCGCCGAGCCTCTTGGAGTAGATGAATGCATAGCAATTCTCGCATGCAGACGTGCAGAGGAAGCGCTAAGGTAGCTGTACTCGATACCATCCATGGTGCCTCGACGATAGCGCAGCGGATGTGCAGATCAGGCATTGATGCTTCAGCTTTTGAGGTCTACCACCAAGCTCCAAGCATTTCAGGCTTCGATCTTGTCGTTACCCCTGTGCACCTCTCACCTGAAAATCCGGCTCTTGCAGAGGCAAAACGGCTACACAAGAGAATAATCACTCACCACATGGCAGTGGGCGAACTCCTGATAGATGATCTAAAGCCTGACCTAAAGATATTCGAGGTCACAGGCATCCATAGTAAAACAACAACAGCACTTCTGCTAGCCAGGATTATCTCCTCAAATATGAGAGTGATATCACATTCCACACGCGGCATAGAGCTGTGGTCGAATGGATCAAGCAAGACCCTTCAGACCGGCCTCAGCATAACTCCAGCAAATGTGATACGCGCCGTCGAGACTGCAGACACAAATAATGCAGATGCCCTAGTATGTGAGGTATCCTTGGGAGGAACTGGGCTTGCAGATTATGGGATTCTTACAAGCCTTTCAGGAGACTATAGGATAGCTGGAGGCACAAAGTGGGCGAGCACAGCCAAGCTGCAATTGCTCTCTTTAGCAAAGCCCGGCTCTAAAGTTGTGGCAAATGCAGATGCTAAGATCTCTTCCGATATTTCCTTCGGCCACGATGGTTATATTATCGCCAAGCCAAATGAGATCTGTTTTGGACATGATAAGGCTCAACTTGCCTTAGGAGCAGATTTGGATTTTGAGAGCTATGAGACGGCTATTTCGGCATCTGCTGCAGCTGCATATTATGCAGGCTTATCTATAAAGGAGATTGCTGATGCACTTGAGGGCTTCGACGGCATAAGCGGCAGGATGAAAGTCACGCGCTCCTCAGGCATCTCAGTCTATGACTGCTCAAACTCAGGGCTCAAGGTCTCTGACGTTAAACATGTATTGGACCTTGTAACTGATGGTAAGATCGGCCTCGTCGTAGGCGAGGAAGCAGAGACTGTATGCGAAGGGATAAATGTTCCAAGCCTAGTAGAGCTTCTTTGCAGATATAGGAATAAGATTGATCTTCTGGTTTTGGTTGGAAGGAGACTTGATCCCTGGGCAAAAGAGCTTCGGGCAAAGCAGGCTCAGGACTTAAAAACAGGGGAGTCTCTTGCTCGCCTTTCTGCCTCGGAACTCGATAAGTTGCTTCTATGCGTTAAATGTTTTAGGTGATGAAATGTCAAGCAATATTCAGAGAGCGCAGGTGCTGCATCCCAGGCCCAGTTCAATAGTTGCAGCACTCTATACCTTACGTGACCTGGGTGCAAATGTAATTATACTCCATGGACCGAGCGGCTGCTGCTTCAAGCATGCACGGCTGCTTGAAGAGGATGGAGTACATGTGCTGACGACCTCCTTGGACGAAGCAGGATTCGTTTTTGGGGGCCAGGAGTCACTGACGAGGCTCCTTAAAAGGGCAAAAGACCTCTTCAATCCAGAGCTTATTGCCGTCTCAGGAACATGCAGCAGCATGATTATAGGAGAGGATCTTCATCAGGCCGTCCTTGAGGCGGGTCTTGATATACCTGTCCTGGAGGTAGAGGTGCATGCCGGCTATCGCGATAACACACGCGGCGTAGTCATCACCCTTGAGGCTGCCAAAGATAAGGGAATTATCGATCAGGCCGAGTTCGAACGACAAAAGCTTCTTCTTGAGAAGGCGACAGAGGTTGAGAGACTCTATGGAGCAGCATCCAGTGAGTATCTGCCTCCTGAACATGGGGATTTGAAATTCGAGGCAGCATCGAGGCTGCTATGCCTGATGAAGCAGGGAAAACGCGGACTAAATATTCTGAATGCCAAAAAGGAGACGGCCTATATGTTCGCAGATATCACATCAGCTGTCTCCGAGGTATCCGGCGGCAGAGTGGACACTCTTGCCAACTTGGACGATACTGTAGGACTCCCAAAAGTCAGGAGGGATGCAAGCAATATATTCCGAGATCTCAAAAACCGAGGCGTCAAACTGGAGCTAATAGGCGGCCTTGATGAATATCCAGTAACCGGCGATGCTGTATCACGCTTTGTGTCAGAGCAGGAACCATACGATTTTGTGGTGCTCTCCGGTGTGCCGCATGCAATTCCTATTGCGGCTCTGCTCGACATGGAGATCTTCTCAGTTACCAACGGCCCAAGGCAGGTAAGGCCTATGCGCGATGCAGGGCACCATCACGTCATCGTTGAACTTGATCTCCATCCTAAGACAATGGGCGTGAACTCCATAGTTGAATCTGAATTTGGAGCCACTCTGAGAGCCTTGAATAGAGCGGATGCTGAAAAGCAAGCCGAATTAAGCCGAGTTAACTAAAGCAGGCTCTAAAAAGAGCAAATATTTTAGAGTGATTTTGGAAGCTCAGTCAGCAGAGCATATAGCAGAAAACCTATCATCCCGATGATGCCGATTCCTGCCATTGAGACCTTTGCGATCATAGTGAACTCCTCTCTGGATGGCTTCCTGGCAAGCTTCAACACTCTTATGTACTCATGTATATTCAAGGATGGAACTGCCAAGTCCATATCACCGATCTCATCAAGGTCAAGCTTGTCCTTAATCTGCTGTAGCTTGTTCTCTGCCACTTTAGTTTCCTCTTTCATTCCCGTTATTGAAAGGTCTTCGGAATAAAAAAGCTTTCGATCCTTAAAAACTAAAAAATAGATTGTTAGGTTTTCTAACAATCTATGCCTGCACAGGCGGGCTGCTCATTCTCAGGCACTGGGTTCTCGTGGAATTTAATAGTCTTCTCTGCCTCGAACGATCCTGTGAACTGCTCATGAGCCTTTATGTCCTTGTAGAAGATCTTATGCCACGTTGCATCTGTGCCCCATGTACCGTTGAATGTGTTCTTGGTATCAATGCCTACCAGTTGCGACGGCACATTGACGCCTTCGTTTGTTGTCATAAGTTCATTGACTGCGGTCTGGTCTCGTCCTGCATTCTTCAGGTCCTTTATGAGATTCTCGGGCGTTGTCCCGGGTGGATTGTAGGGCGTTGTTGAAGCAAAGTACCCTGTCTCATCCTGCTCCATCTGATTGACTGAGTACATCTCCTGAACATTGGCGCCTATTCCTCCATAGAACTCCTTCGAGTTGATGTATTTTCCACCTGTCAAAGGCGTTTGGCCCGAATATGTAAGCTTGGTGCTTTCGTATAGATTTAGAGCAGACTGGTTTCCGCCGTTGACTGATGATATATTCCTCTTGAGCTTATCGGCATCCTGAGAATAGGCATGCTCTTGATCAAGCTCTATATCTCCGTCTCCAGCCATAGTGTTATAGTATTCAAGAGCTATTTTCTTATCTACTATCGATGTGCTCACATCGACTACACCGGTTCCTGATACCTTCTGATCCTCACAAAACTGCTCGAACTGTACTGGCGGCACAACAGGTGCCGTTGCCACCACATATCCGCAGCCAGCTAGAAGAGCCGCGATTATCATCGCTGCTACTACTCCCTTCATTTTTCGTTCACCCCCTAATTGGTATGACTTTTAGTTTTAGATCCCTTCTTACCAAAAAAGGTAAGATATGCTCCAGATATCATCTGGAGCTTTTATTTATATAAATCTATTGGCTATTTAGCGCGCCAATCTTAGACACACGGCAGCCAGTCAACGCTGATTGAACCGCATGTCGAGTTGCCCCAGAGCTGGATGAACTTCTCGATCGAGAAGACACCAGTCAGATCCTCAACAGACCTGCCATACTCTGCATGGCGTCCCTTGAGCGAATTCGGATTATTCGCCTCTGGATCTCTGGATAGCCATCCGATATGGGCAACGCCTATGACGTTGCTGTTCAGATTGGCCTCGAGAACTCCTGTACAGCAATTTGAAACACTGCCGTCGTTGTTGGCAATGCCACCAGTAGCGTCTATTCCGTATCCTCTTGTCTTGACCTCAGTTGTCTTCTGCAGGTGCTCTGCATGGGTGTACATCTCTGTTAGAACAGCGCCGATCCTGTAGTTCTGGACGCACAGCTTATCGATCCACTTCTGATCGTATTGACCAGTCTGGTATGAGACTGGCATATACTCTAGTTCCTGATCCGAAGTGAAGTTAATGTAATCCATTGGAACTGAATTTGCGTATGTGCAAGTCGTAGATATCGGGCTGCCGTCATAATTCAGCTGTCTCTCTGCCTCGAGCTCAATGTTCGATGTAATCACGTTTCCGGAGCCTGATTGCTTCTCCACTAGTTTTTGTCCGCTAAAGCCATCTTGGGTTGAGATTACAATCTCTAGGTTTCTGTAACCTACTCCTTTTACTGATGATTTCTCGTACATGTAGTTGGCAGCGCTTACCGTTCCCACCAGGGCCACTGCAATGATCGCTAGAACAACCAACCTTCGCTTCATTCCACACTTACCTCCTTTAGGCCTGGATATAATAAGCTCAGAATATCATAATCCAACCTATATGGCGGATTTACAGTTCTGGCGTACCAGGCTGAACCTCTTCTCCTGATAACCCTAACACCCACGCTTCAGTGATCAGGTAGCTATTTCAAGCTTGTGGCCGCTATTTATAGTACAACAAATATATTCCTGAAAGCAAGATTGATCTACAAATTGTTGGAAAAATATTAGAAAAATGGAACTCATGCAGAGTTCGCGAAGGCGTTCAAGCTATTTGCGAAGTTATTGCATGAGCTGCTTAGACACGGACTGGGGAAGTTCGGCTTGGCGACGCTTGTGCTGCCGGTACAAGGGCCATCAGCGCAGCCAGTAGTAACTGTGGGGTTGTCTCTGAAGAGTATTCTTCTGTTAATCTCGAAGGATCCGAGGAACTCCTCATGCTCCTTCAGGTTCTTCAGACCCGGGTTTGTCTGCTTAGCATCGATGAGATAGTATCCCGTGAAGTTGTCAGCCGTCTTGAGCTCGGCCATCTTCTTCAAAGATCCTGTCTGATGCAGATCGAAATTCTGGTTCTGGAACTCCATCTGCTTGACATTATATGCTTCCGTCAGCTTGGCACCCACTCCTCCGAAAATAGATGAGCTTTTGAAGTTCTCCGTTCCGAGAAGTGCATCTCCTGGGTTAACAGCCATGTAGTTATCGACCGCATCCTGCTCTTCGAAGTTGGGGTTTCGGCCCTTTGCCTGATTTACTAAGTACTCGTTCTTGACAAGAGCATCTATGCTTCCACTGAATGAGATATCCTTGGTGGATTTGATACCGGAATCCATTGAGCTGATATCCTTATTGAGCTGGAACTGGCCTGTCCCGCTTATCGCAGTTTCAGACGCATAATCATAATCCTGAACTTTGAAGGATGGCTCAGCTGAACCTGATCTATAGCAATTTGCGGATGCGATTACTTTGAAGCTATAATCACCCGCTACAGCATTAATATCGGGTTTTACTTCAAGATTCTCTGAACGTGATGCGCCTGGTGGAATCTTCAGACTCGTTGTAGTCCAGCTAAACCATTCGAGGGCACAATCTTCAGGATCTACGCTAAGATCGACGTCTGCCTCCGATGAGCCCACATTCTTCACAGTCACTACGAAGTCCAGACTTTTTCCCTGAGTCGTATAATCTTTATCGGTCTCAGATTGCGGGCCTGTTAGTCCCACATCAACTATCAAATAGCCTGTGGATGTGCAGATATTGGGCGTAGGTATAGGCAGGGATGAGAGCGATGGCGTAGTTGGCAGAGTTTGCGGAGTTTGTACTATGGCGCCTGTCTCAGCGCTATTGCCTAGATCCTCGACTGTGGCAGATCCGAGACCCATTATGAGAATCAACATCAACAGTATAATCCATCTTATCATACTAACCCCCATAAAATTAAAAAAAGAATTGATTGCCAGTCCTAAGTCTAGCAATCTATGCCTGCACAGGCGGGCTGCTCATTCTCAGGCACTGGGTTCTCGTGGAATTTGATAGTCTTCTCTGCCTCGAACGATCCTGTGAACATCTCATGAGCCTTTATGTCCTTGTAGAAGATCTTATGCCACGTTGCATCTGTGCCCCATGTACCGTTGAATGTGTTCTTGGTATCAATGCCTACCAGTTGCGACGGCACATTGACGCCTTCGTTTGTTGTCATAAGTTCATTGACTGCGGTCTGGTCTCGTCCTGCATTCTTCAGGTCCTTTATGAGATTCTCGGGCGTTGTCCCGGGTGGATTGTAGGGCGTTGTTGAAGCAAAGTACCCTGTCTCATCCTGCTCCATCTGATTGACTGAGTACATCTCCTGAACATTGGCGCCTATTCCTCCATAGAACTCCTTCGAGTTGATGTATTTTCCACCTGTCAAAGGCGTTTGGCCCGAATATGTAAGCTTGGTGCTTTCGTATAGATTTAGAGCAGACTGGTTTCCGCCGTTGACTGATGATATATTCCTCTTGAGCTTATCGGCATCCTGAGAATAGGCATGCTCTTGATCAAGCTCTATATCTCCGTCTCCAGCCATAGTGTTATAGTATTCAAGAGCTATTTTCTTATCTACTATAGATGTGCTCACATCGACTACACCGGTTCCTGATACCTTCTGATCCTCACAAAACTGCTCGAACTGTACTGGCGGCACAACAGGTGCCGTTGCCACCACATATCCGCAGCCAGCTAGAAGAGCCGCGATTATCATCGCTGCTACTACTCCCTTCATTTTTCGTTCACCCCCTAATTGGTATGACTTTTAGTTTTAGATCCCTTCTTACCTAAAAAAGGTAAGATATGCTCCAGATATCATCTGGAGCTTTTATTTATATAAATCTATTGGCTATTTAGCGCCAATCTTAGACGCACGGCAGCCAGTCAACGCTGATTGCACCACATGTCGAGTTGCCCCAGAGCTGGATGAACTTCTCGATCGAGAAGACACCAGTCAGATCCTCAACGGACCTGCCATACTCTGCATGGCGTCCCTTGAGCGAATTCGGCACGTTCGGCTGTGGATCTCTGGATAGCCATCCGATATGGGCAACGCCTATGACGTTGCTGTTCAGATTGGCCTCGAGAACACCGCTGCAGCAGGCTGGGCAAGATCCGCTTAACTGATTAATGTTGCCGCCGGTCGCAATGTCTATGCCGTATCCTCTTGTCTTGACCTCAGTTGTCTTCTGCAGGTGCTCTGCATGGGTGTACATCTCTGTTAGAACAGCGCCGATCCTGTAGTTCTGGACGCACAACTTCTCAATCCACTTCTGGTCGTATTGACCGGTCTGGTATGAGACTGGCATGTACTCGAACTCTGCATCCTTGGTGAAGTTGATGTAATCCATTGGGCAGGTGTTCGCATATGAGCATATCGGAATATTTGTGCCTGCCTGTGGATAGAGAGTGTTATAATTAGCATCCAGCTGTCTCTCTGCCTCAAGCTCGGTATTCTCAGTGATGACGTTGCCGGATCCAGACTCCTTTTCTACGAGCTTCTGGCCAGCAAATCCAACCTGTGTAGATATAATCATCTCTACGTTCTTGTATCCGACGCCCTTTACTGATGCTTTCTCATACATGTAGTTGGCTGCTCCAGCCATGCCTACAAGGGCTATTGCGATAATTGCCAAAACAACTAGTTCCTTCTTCATTTCGTTCCCACCTCCAATCTATAATACTCAGGATCCAAAGCCATCTGGAGACGGCATTATAAGATCCATTTGTACATCACACTCGCCTGATGACCGAATTTCAGGTTCCGGCCCCCGGGCAAGTCCCATCAGAAAAGATGAAACTATAACGCTTGATCCTGCCTCGGGACGGCAACCGAAAATATTTATGGCCACCCAATCGGGTGCGAGGCGCCTGATATTACAGACTATAGCCGATATTTGAGCATAATTTTCAGGCACAGAACTTTCAATTAGATTAATGGCATATAAACCTATCGAATATATCACTGAGCAGTTTATTTCGATATTTGGTTTATATGAGCGCATATTACCGTCTGGATATTCGTTATCACAGCCTATAAGTTTTTCTGGAGTGAACACAATTAAAATGTATTGCTTTGGACTATAATCGCTGATTATGGCAATTATAATTAGCCTTGAGGTCAACAAAGATTAGAGTATAGATTAGCTTAAAATAAAAGATATAAGTCCCAGGACTCAAGCCTGGGGAGCTTATATGCCTAAGTTTATATATATTTATTTACACGCAGGGCAGCCAGTCAACGCTGATTGCACCGCATGTCGAGTTGCCCCAGAGCTGGATGAACTTCTCGATCGAGAAGACACCAGTCAAATCCTCAACGGACCTGCCATATTCTGCATGGCGTCCCTTGAGCGAGCTCGGCACGTTCGGCTGTGGATCTCTGGATAGCCATCCGATATGGGCAACGCCTATGACGTTGCTGTTCAGATTGGCCTCGAGAACACCGCTGCAGCAGGCTGGGCAAGATCCGCTTAACTGATTAATGTTGCCGCCGGTCGCAATGTCTATGCCGTATCCTCTTGTCTTGACCTCAGTTGTCTTCTGCAGGTGCTCTGCATGGGTGTACATCTCTGTTAGAACGGCACCGATCCTGTAGTTCTGGACGCACAACTTCTCAATCCACTTCTGGTCGTATTGACCGGTCTGGTATGAGACTGGCATGTACTCGAACTCTGCTTCCTTGGTGAAGTTGATGTAATCCATTGGGCAGACGTTCGCATATGAGCATATCGGAATATTTGTGCCTGCCTGTGGATAGAGAGTGTTATAATTAGCATCCAGCTGTCTCTCTGCCTCAAGCTCGGTATTCTCTGTGATGACGTTGCCGGATCCAGACTCCTTTTCTACGAGCTTCTGGCCAGCAAATCCAACCTGTGTAGATATAATCATCTCTACGTTCTTGTATCCGACGCCCTTTACTGATGCTTTCTCATACATGTAGTTGGCTGCTCCAGCCATGCCTACAAGGGCTATTGCGATAATTGCCAAAACAACTAGTTCCTTCTTCATTTCGTTCCCACCTCCTTAATTAACCTTGGACCTAAGACCGCCTTTACCCGGGCTTGATCCACGGTCCACCCCGCCTCAGACTCTTTGGCCGGAAGTGCTATTCAGAGAAGCAATCCCTGCCTCGATCATAGCTGAACAAACAGCTGATGTTATTGAATAGTCTCTAGTGGTGTGGTGTACCTGATGACATGATTCATGGCTGATATTTGAGTGTTTTGCTCAGGCACATAGCCCTTATGGATTTTAATGGAATATAAACATATCGAGCATTTTTATGGAATAATCGACATCCTCATAATATTACATTATTAAAATATAAATCATATGGTAAAAGTCTCTAGCTATACATCACTTGATTCCAATAAATAGATGATAATTAGCGAATTGAAGTTGAGGAAATACCGTTAACTGTTGCCCACATATAAGCGATTACGACATTTTACGTACCCAGAATATATTGATGCTCCGGCCGGGATTTGAACCCGAGTCTTCGGCTCGAAAGGCCGGAATGATTGACCGGACTACACTACCGGAGCACTTGAGACAGGCGCCCTTATATTAAAGGCTCTCGTGGATGTACATCTCAGAGATATATGTACGTTTCTAACTGGCATATGATGATATAGGCATAGCGATAATAGTCCCGGGCGGATTCGAACCGCCGTCGCAGGCTCCAAAGGCCTTCAGGCTTGACCGCTACCCCACGGGACTTCCCTCAGATGTAATCCCATAAGATATATATTGTCTTTCCCGGAGTTTAAATGAATGAAGCTTCTCACAAAGACGCATATGAGCCAACGCAGGCTTATAGAGATCCTTAGAGTCATCGATAGTTTGGATGAGCCTATCGGAGCCAGACGGATATCCGATTTATTGAGCGACAGAGGCTATGAACTCGGGGAACGTGCTGTCAGATATAACCTTAAGATTCTGGATGAGCTGGGGTTCACCAAAAGGCAGGGCTACAGCGGCAGGATACTAACACCAATTGGGGTTCGTGAGCTGAGCGATGCTCTTGTTGATGATAGAATGGGCTTCGTAAATACAAGGATCGAGGAGTATATGTACAGGACCAGCTTCGATCCGCGAAGCCTGAGCGGGGATGTAATCATCAACACTAGCATCATAGAAAAGGGTGATTACGAGAAGGTCGCTGACATCCTCAAAAATGTATTCGACTCAGGTTACACGATAAGCAGAAAGGTCCTAATATCGGATGAAGCAGAGGAGCTGGCGAACATTGAGATACCAGCGGGCTTTCTAGGAATCGCTACACTTTGCAGCATCACGATTGATGGCATTCTCCTGAAGATGGGCATACCCGTCAATACCACCTTTGCCGGTGTTGTCGAGATAAAGGATAATTCACCCTCGGAGTTCACTGATTTGATTGCCTATGCTGGGTCCTCTCTGGATCCGATGAGGATCTTTATGGCGCGCAAGATGACGAGTGTCTCTAGCTCAGTGTATAAGGGGACCGGAAAGATACTGGCAAATGTGAGGGAGGTGCCCATCGCGGCCACAGGCATAGTAGATAACCTCATAAGACAGTTGAAGTCTACAGGACTTTGCGGCCTCATAAAATTAAGTGAGCCGGATGAGCCCAACCTAGGATGCCCTATAGGCTCTGGCAAAATCGGTATAGCTCTTTGTGCAGGAGTGAATGCAGTCATTGCGGCGGAGGAGCAGGGAATCAGGATAAGCACGATGCCCATATCCGCGATGATTGAATATAGCAAGATGAGGGAGCTGAAATAGCAACCTAAAATCCCTTTGTCCAGGATAAAGCTTTATATGGCGATGATCCCTAGAATTAAAGTCGCATTTACATATGAGGAATAAAAATGGCCAATTTTAGAATTGTAGTATCAGATCCGAAAAGTGGTAAATCTTATCAGGTAGAGATAAAGGACCCTGGAGCAAATAGATTTCTGGGACGCCATATAGGCGATACAGTCGAAGGCGAGGTCTTAGGTATGCCTGGATATTCAGTTAAGATAACAGGAGGTAGCGACCGCGAGGGCTTCCCCATGCGTGCAGACCTCCCAGGTACAAGGCGCAAGAAGATCTTGGTTTCGGAAGGAACCGGCTACAACCCCACAGATGCAGGGATTAGAAGAAGAAAGAGCCTTCATGGAAGAGAGATCTCTCCTGATATTGGACAGATCAACGTCAAAATTACTGAGATGGGATCAAAGCCCATAGAAGAGCTTCTTAAACCTACTCCAAAGGAAGAAGCGAAGTAGCCGAAAGGGCTACTGAAAAACATTTGTTACAATTTTATAGAATATTAGCTTATATTAATTCTTGCCTGTTGCTATCAGCTGTTGGATCATATGCAAGGCATCGGGAACTTGGCCTCGCATTACTGATTTTATATCATCTGCTTCCAGAACTCTGAAAAGGACTTCCATTGCTCTATCGCTATGCATAGCAAGATCTACAATCCGCCTGATCTGCACAGATCTCTCAAGCTCCTTTCCGAACTCCGCCTGGACACGCGATTGATATTCCTCCAATCTAGTCTGACCTTTTAAGAAACCGGCAGTGACCTCGCCTGCAATCCTTCCGGCAACCATTGCAAGGGGTATCCCCCCTCCGCTTGTTGCCATAACATGCCCCGCGGCATCACCCGCCAGAAGCACATTATCCCTTTGGATATCCCCTCGCATTCCGTCTGAAGGCACCATACCACGCATGACCGCAAGAACTTCTCCGCGCCCAAGCATTTTGCCTGCGACTGGATGTTCTTTTATGAATTTTCCAAGAACCTGGGGAAGCTTCTGCTTGCCTAGGAACGAGACCCTCACCCCGATTCCTACGTTCGCGACATCCTGCCCTTGGGGTATTATCCAGGCATAGCCTCCGGGCGCATAGCGTGTGCCGAAATACATCTCCACAGCGTCAGCATCGATATCGACGTCAGCCATCTCGTACTCAAGGCAGACGCCCATTTCTCCTGTCTGCCTTCCAATCGATCTGCCTATGCAGGAACTTGGACCGTCCGCTCCTACCACAACAGCAGGTTTGATCTTATCAGAGAAATGGCCTGAGAGGCAAACCTCTCCTGAATTTAGCTTTGCACGCGTTGCTGGGAGGACTGTCGCGCCAGCACGCACAGCCCTGTATGCGAGATATCTGTCGAAGGCTTTGCGATCTACAACACGGCCATCAACAGCAAACTCTTTGGACTTTCCAGAGGGTGCGTACAGCCTTTGTAGCTTTGTCCTGTGAAATATACAGCGCTCGGGGATGTTCACAAGAGCATCCGGCAGAACTGCTCCCTGCATAAGATCCCTAAGCTCATGGACAGCAGGTATAAAGCCGCCACATTGGACTGGCGATCCTATCTCATTCTTGCGATCTATCAGCGCCACTTCCACGCCGCGCGCCGCGGCTGCCTCCGCCGCAGTGGACCCAGCAGGCCCGGCACCTATCACAGCTACCTGAATCATGCCTTCGAGAGGGATGCGGAGAGTCCGAACGGAAGCAACACATCCTCAATCTCCTCGTAAGCGAGGTAAAGCTCATTCTTCTGGCGCTCTATTTGGCTTAGGCGCGGCTCGGCAGAGAGCCAGATCTGACGTAGATCGCCGTGCACCATCTTAACGCATGCTAGCATATCCGCCTGCGAGAGCCTATATGCAATATGGCTTCCAGTTGGCGTATACCAGCTTGCATGCACTGCCTTGAGCCTTTCAACAAACTCGTCCCATCTCAGCTCGCCCAATATTTTCGCCCCATCAGCTTGAACGGGCTTGAGATCGACATAAAGGTGAAGGTGCGCCCTGTCTCCTATGATCTTCTCTGCCATCGATTCAAGTATCTGCTTGTACCGCACGCTGCTCTTATTTACAGCAAGGTTTCTGCCTCCGAATACATCCTCCGCTATATCAGGGAAGAATGGCGCGAGACGTATCCTTTCTGTCGCAGGCGTTATGAGCGATATCCCTACGAAAAACAATGCGCTCAGTGATAAGCCGATTAAAACGCCATGTTCCGTGAGGAGTTCAGAGAACTGAGGGTAAGCCGTGCTCAAAGGCTGCTTTATCCAGAACAGTTCGTACATAATAATGGCAATCTGCGTCACACCGCCGGCGATGACTGCTGCAAGCGCGCCCCACTTGGTTGCCCGCCGCCAGTAAAGCCCACCGATTATCGGGAAAAAGTAAGATGTCGTGCCTATGACAGTAGCAATGATAACGGCATCCATAATGCTATCCACATTTAGGGCTATGAATGCTGAGATTGCTATCATTATTACTACCAATACCCTGTTCACAACCATCATCCTTCGCACCGTCGCCGCTGGCCACAGATGCCTCTGTATAAGATCGCGAGATATACATGAGGCTCCTGATGTCGCGAAGGTATCTGTGCAGGACATTGAGGCCGCCGCGAAGCCTATAGTCAGAAGGGCGATGATAACAGGAGAGGTATTATCGCTGATGAACTTCAGATACAGCATATCCGCCTCAACCTCGCCCTTTGGCAGTGGGTAGAGCGCTCTTAGGCCGATGGCTGTAAGGAAGCAGCAAAAGTAGACCAGCGCCAGAAGCAATGCCCCGAAAAGAATCCCGAGCTTAGCGGTTTTATCATCTCTGGCAGCCCATATCTTTTGCCAGGGGTCCTGCTCTGCAATCCAGCCTGGCATGAGCGCGGCTTGGAATATCAGCGCCCCCAGGACGCCACCGATAACGAATGGGTCCCACCAGTCGGAACCCTGCGACTGGGCCGTAGCTGTAAATGAGATTCCATGTTGTATGGGAAGTACGATAGCTATGGCTGCGACAAATATTGCAAGACCAGCCAAAAGCGCGTATTGAAGCAAGTCTGTCCAGACAACTGCGCGGAAGCCTCCGATACTGACATAGAATGCGACAGACCCGGCCATTATTAGTATCGCGTAAACGGGCTCTACACCGAAGAAGGTTCCAAGGACCAGCTTGAAGCCTATAAAATCCACGACTGAGAAAAGAATCATCATGATTGCTATGGCAAGCGCTACAGGCGCGCGAACTATTGGGTCGTACCTTATCTCCATGAGCTCAGGCTGAGTCAGAGCAGGTATGTTCTTGATTCTTCCAGAGATTGCAGCTATCAATATTAGTGCCGCAATATTCGGAAATACCCAGACCCAGATAGAACTCATGCCCATCAATATGAAGAGACCTGTGGCGAGCAGCAGCGCGCTTGCAGTTATCCATGATGCTGCAGCAGAGAAGCCTATAGTGATAACTCCTAACTCTCTGCCAGCGAGCCAGAAATCAGTCACAGATCTCTGTCGTTTGGATGATAATAGCCCTATCACTACAAGCATCGATATGTAAATCGCCAGGAATATTAGGAATAGATGGTAGGGGCCCATTCGATCACATGAGGCGCATAAGATCTGGGTATATTTAATATGTAGGACGATAGTTTTCTCCAGGAAAGGCAATTTCGGCTCCAGTTTCTTGAGCCTTAAATTTAATTGATTAATTTAATACAGAGGTTGTTTGATGAGGAGCGATATAACCAAGGTCGGAAAAGAGCGTGCGCCTCACAGGGCTCTATTCAAGGCTACCGGCCTTACTGATGAGGAGATAGAACGTCCCTTTATAGGCATAGTAAATTCATGGAATGAGTTCATACCCGGACATATACATCTAGATAAGATCGCCCAGGCAGCGAAGGCTGGCGTGCGTTCGGCCGGCGGAGTTCCTTTCGAGTTCCAGACAATAGGAGTCTGCGATGGAATAGCAATGGGACATCGTGGAATGAGGTATTCTTTGCCCAGTCGTGAGCTCATCGAGGACTCGATAGAGATAATGGTCGAGGCCCATCAGCTCGATGGCCTTGTAATGATATCATCATGCGATAAGATTGCGCCCGGCCACGTAATGGCCGCCGGCAGGCTGGATCTTCCGACGATAGTCGTGACAGGAGGGCCAATGCTTCCGGGCCATGCCTGTGATAAGGACTTGGATCTCATCAACGTTTTTGAGGGCTGGCAATCAGGCGGCGAATCGCTTGCAGCTCTAGAGGAGATGGCCTGCCCTGGCGCAGGCTCGTGCGCAGGCCTTTTCACTGCAAATACAATGGCCTGCCTAATAGAAGCTATGGGATTAAGCATTCCTGGATGTGCAACAACCCACGCAGTAGACGCACGGAAGATACGTATCGCGAAGAGATCGGGAATGAAGCTCATGGAGCTGATCGAGCGCGGCATCACTGCAAGGCAAATCGTCACGGATAAGGCGATAGAGAACGCTATTCGCGTAGACATGGCAATAGGAGGCTCCACGAATACAGTGCTCCATATGCCTGCGATCGCGGCTGAGTTCGGACTACACCTCGATCTGGATAAGTTCGATCGTCTCAGTCGAGAAACACCCCACCTTGTCAACCTAAGGCCTGGCGGGCAGCATCATATGATAGACCTTGATAGGGCAGGAGGGATACCAGCAGTCCTCGACAGGCTCAAGCCCAGGCTGAACCTGGATGCCCTCACAGTCACAGGTCGCACCCTCGGGGAAGAGCTAGCGGATTTTAGGCCCGTGAACCCGAAGGCGAATGCTGAAGTCATAGCTACTCTGGAGTCGCCCGTACACTCCGAGGGAGGAATAGCAATACTGCATGGCAGCCTTGCACCCGACGGGGCCGTGGTAAAGCAGACTGCTGTTTCGAAATCAATGCTCAAGCATACGGGCCCTGCCGTAATCTACGATTCAGAAGAGGAATCTATGGCGGGTATTGTAGGCGGAGGCGTGAAGCCCGGAGATGTTGTTATAATAAGATACGAAGGGCCGAAGGGCGGACCAGGCATGAGAGAGACGCTTGCACCCACATCTGCGATAGCGGGTGCCGGCTTAAGTGAGTCTGTCGCGCTCATAACAGATGGAAGGTTCAGCGGCGGCACACGCGGCCCTTGTATAGGGCATGTCTCGCCTGAGGCCGCAGTCGGCGGTCCTATAGCCCTTGTGAAACCAGGAGATATGATAAGCATAGATATTCCCGCGAGGAAGCTCGATCTGCTTGTCGGTGCGGAGGAGATCGAGCAGCGCAGGAATAAATGGTTGCCTCCTGAGCCTAAGATAAAGACGGGCATCCTTGCTAGATACAGAAACTCCGTAACCTCTGCAAGCAATGGCAGCGTGCTTAGATGACTGAGATAAGAAGCTTTGTCGCTGTTGACATCCCTGCCGGCATGCGCGATGATATCGCACGCATTCAGAGGGAGATTGCAACTGAAGGTCTGAGGCTTGTCAGGCCTGAGCTTGTACATGTTACATTGAAGTTCCTTGGCAATGTTCCTGAAGAACAGATAGAGAGAATCGCTGAGACATTAAGAAGCATAAGATCTGCGCCCTTCGATGCATCTCTGAAGGGCATGGGATCTTTCCCTGGAAGATCCATAAGAGTTGTATGGCTCGGGCTTGAAGGAAATTTCCCCGCCCTTTACCAGGCTGTAGAAAATGCTTTGGCCCCGTTCGGGTTTGAACGCGATAAACGAGGCTTCAGCCCGCATGTAACGCTAGGAAGGGTTAAAAGTCCGAGCACTGAGGTCTCAAAGCAGATCTCCCGGAAGATATCTCAGATCGGGGATGTTGATCTAGGAAGCTTCCCTGTTGATCATTTTCTTTTGAAGAAGAGCACCATAACCAGCGGAGGCCCGATCTACGAAGATCTCGCAGAATTCTCACTCACAGATCACTAATAAGGTGCTCGAAAGGGTTAGGCCCAAGGCCGAAGATCGCAAGCGGATGAGATCGGTAGCAGAGTCTATATTATCCCGCGTAAATCACCTATCAGAATCTCTAGGGCTAAATTGCAAGGCTATCCTCGTCGGATCTGCCGCTCGATGCACCTGGCTCGCCGGGGATCACGATCTCGACATATTTATCGCTGTTTCCGGAGAGGCGGACCTAAATAAAGCTCTGGAGCTTGCTAGGCTTGTCGCCCCCGAGCATGAGGAGAAATACGCCGAGCATGCCTATGTTCATGCCATTATCGATGGCTTTGATGTCGACCTAGTGCCCTGCTATCTCATTGAAAACGCTGCTTGCATCAAATCGGCAGTTGATCGCACTCCTTTTCATACACAATATCTATCCGCGCGCATAGCGGGCCTTGAGGACGAAGTTCTTCTGCTAAAGCAGTTTATGAAGGGCATAGGTGTCTATGGGTCAGAGCTTAAGGTGGGAGGCTTTTCAGGTTATCTAGCCGAGTTGCTCATACTTCGTTACGGCTCGTTTACAGATACCCTCAAGGCGGCTTCCTCATGGCGACCTGGCGAGATCATCGACCTAGAAAGACACTCCACAGTGCGACACGATGAGCCACTCATAGTTATAGATCCCGTTGATCCTGCGAGAAATGTTGCTGCGGCTTTGACCCTTGATAAGATGCTTCAGTTCGCGGCTGCATCGCGTTGCTTTCTCAAGAATCCCGATATCTGCTTCTTCTTCCCTGAAAGGCAGATGCCTCTAACGGAGAAGCATATGTTGGATGCCCTACGGAAGAGGAAAAGCTGCTTTATCCTTATCGAGTTCGATGCACCACAAGTAGTCGAGGATGTCCTTTTTCCTCAGCTCAGAAAGGCAGAGGAATCGGTGAGGGCTATCCTCGAAAAAAATGAATTTTCGGTGCTACGTAGCGATGTGTGCAGCTATAGTGAGTTGGCGGGCATGCTCTTCGAGCTGGATGTATGGGAGAGGCCAAATGTCAGTAGGCGGATTGGACCGCCTGTATGGGATGGGCAGAATCTTAGCAGATTCCTGGAAGCTCATCCCGATGTTCTTTCAGGACCCTATATTGAGGACGGAAGAGCTATCGTTGAGGTGGCAAGGAAATATACACATGCCAAAGATCTCCTTCTCAAAGAGATTTCTGGCCTATCCCTTGGAAAGCACATATCAGGCGAGATCAAGAAGGGCTACAAAATATATGTCGATCAGGAGCTTGCTCAATTGAAGGACAAGGCATTTAGGATCTTCCTGGCAGATTACCTTGAAAAGAGAGCTAAAATCTGTTAGGGATTAAGCAGGGCTAATCCCCGCCAATTCATTGGCGGGAATGGTCACCGGAAGCACTCCCAGTATGGGCTTTGGATCTTCTTGATCTCTTCTATTCGCTGGGCTATCTTAACATCCGTGCCCTGGATACTGTAAGACGCTCCCTGAAAAGCTCTGAGCTCAGCCACAACAGCCTCCGCCTGTGCCGCTAGATTATAGCCGCCCTCCAGCGTCGCGGCAATCCTTCCCTGACAGCAATAATCCGCGATTTCCTTTACTATGCTTGCTATTGCCCCAAAGCCTATCGATGTCATCCTCATGCCCCCGAGCGGGTCATCCTTATGAGCGTCATGGCCTGCAGATACCAGCACTATATCCGGTTTGAACTCGAGAGCAATAGGCTTCAGGATCTCCCTGAAGACCATGACGTAGCCTTTATCGCCAGTGCCTGACGGCAGAGGCACATTTACTTTAGTTCCCTCCGCCCCATCGGATCCTATATCTGTAGCTCGACCTGTGCCAGGGTAATGAGGGAATTGGTGAGTGGAGAAGTATAGGATTGACCGATCTGAGTAGAAGACGGCATTTGTGCCGTTGCCATGGTGTACATCCGAGTCCACGATAAGTATCTTCTTTAGGCCTTTCGCCTGCGCGTGCTTCGCCGCGATGGCCACGTTATTGAAGATGCAAAATCCCATGCCGCGATTGGGCATTGCATGATGCCCTGGCGGCCTTACCAATGCAAAGGCATTATTGAAACCATCCAGCACTGCGTCTACGGCTGCAATGGCTCCACCTGCCGCGGTCAGTGCAGCATCATAGGATGCCCTTGAGAGGACGGTGTCTATATCCAAGTAGCCTCCACCACGTTCACAAATGGCCCTAACCTGGTCTATATACTTACGTCCATGAATCGTGGCGATCTGATCTATGGTGGCGGGCTTGGGCGTGATATATTCGACTAATATGCTATCGAGCTTGATTCTTTCGAGTATTGCAGTTAATCGCTCCTTTCTTTCCGGATGTTCATTAGTATCGTGTTCGAGATAAATAGGATGGTAGACTATGCCTGTCCCTGCGGTCGCTGTCATGCTTAAATTAGATAAAGCTTCGAAGTAAAACAGTTTTCCATAGTCACAGAAATATGCTTATTGTCATTTCAGGGCTAAGAAAGCTTGGGTCCAATATTCTAGAATATCTTGTTCAATCTCGGGAAAGAAATGCTTTATGCATCTATGTGCTAAATCAATCCGATACGAAAAAGTAAAGCTATATGCATAATAATAGCAATTAATTGTATCTTTTTATTGATGCGTTTTTCGCAGGTTCAACTTGGAGTTGGCTCCATTTGGAATTATATCGATCAAAAAATAGCATTTAAAGATCCGAACTATCACGTATATGAAGGCATCCGACCCAGGGATCATAATACCAGAAGCTGTGATCGCAAACCGCAATTGAAGGACCAAAAAAGATATAATAGGGAAATAACCTATCACTACCCTATAATCCCCTATGGGATTAGGAGGGTGATGTAGCTAATACATGTCTGAGACACGCCAACGCAGTGGTAGCCATGTAAGAGCATGTGCGCCGGAATTAAATGGTGGCGATCGAAGACTTTAGCCAAGCAATAGTTTTAAGAGTAATCAGACTGTATGCTGCAAGTATTCCGAATAGGGATAATAGGAGGTTAAAAAATGAAAAGAATGACTGCAATCACGCTCACCGCGATGATAGTTTTAATCGCATCAGCGATGGCTGTAGCAGCACAGGAGGTGGATGTTCGCAGTACTGTTCACAACCTCGGCGAGAACACAGTTACTTGGAACGCCTCCACCTTTGCTGGCTTCTACTACGATATAAACAAGAACATAGGAAACGAAACGCTGACATTTTATCCATCTCAAGTAAGTGGAGATATGTCCACAGCTACACTTAGCGATCAGACGGATGCCAATAACAACAGAGGGGTCGTCTACTCCACAACTGCTCAGGCCGCGAAGTTCAAGTTCAAGGCATGGGGCACGTATGATGTGATTGGATTCCTCGCTGACAAGTACTTTGCCGCTTATGAGCCCACTGTAACCACAGATGTTACAAATGCCGGCGCAACGGTAGCGTACCTGTATGATACATCCAAGAACAGAAACCTGATGACAAACAACCAGATCAGCAAGGTCCTTGTGGATGATAACACAGAGAGAACATTCACCTCTGCCAGCCCATTGGTTTTGCAAGAGGGCTATCAGCTCGCTGTCAAGTCCATAGATACAGATGGCAACAAGGTATATGTCGAGCTCACCAAGAACGGCCAGGTAGTTAACGATGCGGTTGTTCAGCCGTCCATAACCAACGCTGGAATGGCCGATCAGACATACTACTATAAGACGGCAGTCGGACAAACAACCGATATCATTCAAATAGCAGCTCACTTCAAGAATGCCTTCCGCGGCGCTGACACCAATATTGCCACAATCGATGGTATATTCCAGATATCTGATACACCCACAGCAATTCAGACAGATCAGCAGTACGACAAGATGTCCATCAGGAATGTCGACCCATCGACTAAGACCATCAAGATGGATAACAAAGATAACGCAATAACTCTGAGCAAGAACCAGAACACAGTCCTGATGCAGAACGTATACATCCAGACCGCTGATCAGGATAACATCTCGGCTGCCAGCCCACTCAGGTACTACATATATAAGAAGTACACAGCTCCCGGCACATATCAGGTCAGGGGAACAGTCGCCAACGTTGGCACTCAGAGCTTCACTTGGACACCCTCAACCTTTGCCGGCTTCTACTATGATATAGACAAGAACATAGGAACTGAAACGCTGACATTTTATCCATCCGCTGTAGCCGCAGATGATTCCACAGCTACACTTAGCGATCAGACGGATGCCAATAACAACAGAGGCGTCGTCTACTCCACAACTGCCCAACCCGCGAACTTCAAGTTCAAGGGATGGGGCCAGTATGACGTGATTGGGTTCCTCGCTGACAAGTACTTTGCCGCTTATGAGCCCACTGTAACCACAGATGTTACAAATGCCGGTGCAAAGGTAGCATACCTGTATGATACATCCAAGAACAGAAACCTGATGACAAATGAACAGATCAGCAAAGTTCTTGTCGATGATGACACCGAGAGAACAATCACCTCTGCCACCCCACTACAGTTAGGAGAGGGTTACCAGCTTGCTGTCAAGTCCGTAGATACCAAGGGCAACAAGGTATATGTTGAGCTCACCAAGAATGGCCAGGTTGTTGACGATGCAGTTATTCAGCCATCCATAGACAACGCTGGAATGGGCGATAAGACATACTACTATAAGACGACAATCGGAGATACATCTGATATTATCCAGGTAGCTGTCCACTTCAAGAATGCCTTCCTTGGTTCTGACACCAATATCGCCACAATTGATGGCGTATTCCAGATATCTGATACACCGACAGCAGTCAAGACCGATCAAACGTACGACAAGATGTCCATCCGTAGCGTCGACCCAGCAACTATGACGATCAAGATGGATAACAAGGACAACGCAATAACTCTGAGCAAGAACCAGAACACAGTCCTGATGCAGAACATATACGTCCAGACCGCTGATCAGGATACAATTAGTGCCGCTCAGCCGCTCAGATACTACATCTACAAGGCTGTCACAATCCAGGGTGCTGCACCAGTAACACCTGCACCCACCAACGTCACAGCTCCAACCAATGTAACAGCTCCAACCAACGTCGCAGCTCCAACCAATGTAACAGCTCCAACCAACGTCACAGCTCCAACCAACGTCACAGCTCCAGCCAACGTCACAGCTCCAGCCAATGCGACAACACCAGCCAAGCCCGCTCCCGGATTCGAGAGCATCTTCGCCATAACCGGCTTGATGGCAGTCGCATATCTCGTCCTTGGAAGGAAACAGTAAGTAAATTTGGATCCTGGGGAGCAAGGCTCTCCAGAACCTATCTCTTTTTCTAGGATACTTAGAAGCCTTTGAAATCTATTCATGTCTCTAGTTTTAGGGGAACGTCATTAAGAAATAGCATTATATGTCATAATATCACAATATTAATAGTAAGACTATTGCGGTGATATTATGGCTAAAGAGAGCACCAGAGAGGCCCAGTTCTGGCATATGTTGGAGGGCGCTGATGTCGAGTGTACTCTTTGCAACCAGTTCTGCCACATAAAACCGGGAAAACGTGGCCTTTGTGGCGTCAGGGAGAACCAGGATGGCAAGCTCATGACGCTTGTCTATGGAAATCTCATAGCTGCCAATGTGGACCCTATAGAAAAGAAACCGTTCTTTCATTTCCTCCCGGGAAGCCTTGCCTATTCCATAGCTACAATGGGCTGCAACTTCAGATGCCTTCACTGCCAGAATGCAGATATCTCCCAGGTTCCGAAGGAGACCGGCAAAGTAATGGGCGAGTATGCCCCACCTGAGGAGGTTGTAGCGCAGGCAGAATTCAACGGATGCCAATCTATTGCGTATACATATACAGAGCCTACAATGTTCTTTGAATACGCCTATGATGTGGCAGCTCTAGCGAAGGATAAGGGCCTGAAGAACGTTTTCGTAAGCAACGGATATACGGGAGTTGAGGCGGCAAAAAAAATCATTCCCCTAATGGACGCAAATAATATAGACCTCAAGGGCGATGATCAGTTTTACAGGCGTATCTGCGGGGCGAGGCTTGAACCCGTAGAGAAAAACATAAAGCTGTTCTGGGATAGTGGCGTCTGGGTTGAGGTCACGACGCTAATTATACCTGGATATAATGATTCAGATGATCAGCTACAGGGAATAGCGGAATTCTTGGCGAGTGTGAGCACAGATATGCCATGGCATGTTTCAGCATTCTATCCGATGTATAAGCTAAGGGATGTGCCTAGAACAGGCCCAGAGCTTCTGAGAAAAGGCATCAGAATAGGGCATGAGGCGGGCCTAAAATATGTCTATGCAGGGAATATTACAGGCGAAAGCGAGAGCACTAGATGCCTCAATTGCGGAGAGATGCTTATTGAGCGCCTGGGATACAGAGTTATGAAGAACTCAGTGGTTGATGGCTCATGTCCTAAGTGTGGTACGAAGATATCGGGCGCATGGGCTTGAAGATAGATTTTGGATAGGTTTAACTCGCAGATGCTGAGTCCTCCCTGTGATTACTTTTGCTCCGAACTCAAATGATATATGTAGGAAACAAGATATAACGAATCGAAGATGATCAGCTACAAGTATCCCATATTTCCGGATAAAGTAACTCAGAGGAAGCTTGCTAGATGCGAGAAAGGATCTAATAACTGGAAAGGAATCAAGGAACAGATAGGAGATATCCATGCCAGGGTTGACCACCAAAGAGACGATTTTCTGCATAAGTTATCAAGATCATACATCAATAACTATGATAACATCTGCGTTGAAGACTTGGATGTCAAGGGTCTGAAGGAAAAAGGCTATAACAAAAGTATGCATCGAAACATTCATGATGCTGCTTGGTCTAAGTTCATATTCATGCTTTCATACAAGGCTCAAAGTGCTGGTAGAAGGCTGATCAAGGTAGATCCAAGGAACACTACTCAAAGGTGCTCCAATTGTGGAAGCATTGTGAGAAAAGAACTCTTTGACAGAGTACATAAGTGCCCTTATTGTGACTTCTCATGTGACAGAGATTACAATGCTTCCAGAAACATACTCATCGCAGGGATGGAACAGCCCGTAGCGCCCATAGAACCAAAACCGCTACATCATATATCAGTGATGCAAGTTTTGGCGATGAAGTGGGAAGCCCTCCCCTTCAGGATAGGGTAGTTCACGTATCCGACAATACCGCAACGGAGTTTATTATGCCATTCGCAAATATTGAAGAGGCAATTGAAGAGGTTAGGCGCGGCCGGATCATAATCATATTAGATGACGAGAACCGCGAGAATGAGGGCGATCTTATGATGGCCGCCGAGAAGATCACCCCAGAATCAATCAACTTCTTGGCTCGCTATGGATGTGGTCTTATCTGCATGCCTATGACTGCCGAGCGTCTTCGTGAGGCTCGATCTTCCGCTTATGACATCAACCAACACAGAATCGATGGGCACTGCCTTCACTGTATCAGTTGACGCCAAGCACAATACAACCACCGGAATTTCAGCCTTCGATAGGGCAACCACAGCACAAGCCCTTATCGATCCTGTAACAACAAGGCGTGACCTTTCTGTGCCCGGCCATATGTTTCCTCTTCAAGCAAAGAGTGGCGGAGTTTTGAGAAGAACAGGACATACTGAGGCTTGCGTAGACCTTGCCAGGTTGGCAGGCCTCTATCCAGCAGGCGTAATTTGTGAGATCATGGCCGAGGACGGGACGATGGCAAGGCTGCCCCAGCTCGAGTCATTCGCAGAAAAGCATAACATCAAGATGGTGACAATAGAGAGTCTCATCAAATATAGGATGAAGAGGGAGAAGCTAATTCAGAAGATTGCAGAGGTCAATATGCCCACAGAATATGGGGACTTCACAGCAATAGGCTATGAATCAATTCTTGACGGCATGTGCCATGTGGCTCTTGTGGCTGGTAATCCTACGGCTGATAATGCTCTTGTCAGAGTCCACTCAGAATGCCTCACTGGGGATGTATTTCGATCCAAGCGCTGCGATTGCGGCGAGCAGCTCAGCAAGGCTCTTCAGCTCATTAGCGAAAACGGTAACGGTGTGCTTCTTTATATGCACCAGGAGGGCAGGGGAATCGGCCTTGCAAATAAGCTTCGTGCATATATGCTGCAGGATCAGGGTTCTGATACAGTTGAGGCAAACACGAAGCTCGGCTATCCACCCGACCTGAGGGATTATGGGATCGGAGCACAGATTCTCGTTGACTTAGGGATTAGGAAGATAAGGCTTCTCACTAATAATCCCAGAAAGATAATTGGCCTTGAGGGCTATGGGCTGAAGATGGTTGAGCGTGTGCCTCTTGAGATTCCGCCAAATAGCATAAATAGGCATTATTTGGAGACAAAGAGGGATAAGCTGCATCACCTCCTCCTCCAGAAAGATCACTGAAATATTTGCAATATTAATCTATATTTATCTTCTTCCTTGTAGTGGTAACCTCCTTTGGAAGTGTCACCTCAAGCACACCATTTTCTAGCCTTGCCTTTGCCTCATCAGCCTTGACGGCTACAGGCAGGGCGACATCGCGCTCGAACCTATTGTATGTGCGCTCACGCTTATGATAGTCCTTCTCCGTGGTCTCTGACTCGGCACTTTTCTCTGCGATGACACGAAGCTCGTTATCCGTTACAGATATATTCACATCTTCTTTATTTACGCCAGGCAGGTCCATGGTAACTACGATAGCATCGTCAGTCTCCCTAACATCCGCCATGGGCATCATTATATCGCCTTCCACCTTCGGCACCTCCATTTCTCCCATAACCTCATTCATTCTCTTCTGGATTCTCTGCATCTCTCCAAGATATCTGGACTCCCAATCGGATAGACCCAAATCCTCCATGAGCCTGTTCATGCTCTTTTGCAGGCGCCTGAGATCATCCATAGGAATTATCCCCGCCAAATAGCATCACCTCGAGAATATATGCTCTGACAGCTTATATTTGTTCCGATAGATAATCTCTTTGAATTTTAATAACCTCAGAGGAGTCTTTGGCTGAAGCATACTCTTGTAAAGGCTCACGATTGACATCGAGGAAGACATGCCCCCAAGAGAATTTGCTTAATATATCATCTGCCGCTTTGGGTTCTCCAAGTATGACCAGAGCAGCGGCCAAAGCCTCTACGGTAGAGAGCTGAAATGGTTTTCCAAAATTCACTGGGTTGGCAGCAATGAGATATGGCAGTGCTCTTGTCCTGAGGTTTAACCTCTTGAAGACATCCTCTGCATGAGCCCAGCTGCAGTCTAATGCTGCAATGCCCCTTACACCTTTATCCTCAGGCGATAACGCCTTCTCTGAGAACGGACTGAGGACTATGTAAGGTCGCAGATCATTTATGCGCTTTGTAAGCCTGGCAAGATGAAAGCGCGCCAGCTTTTTTCCTGAGCACTTTTTGGGGTCGCATTGGTTTGCGTGATATATTACAAGTTCCATCATAATAATGATCCACCGATAATCCTATTAACATTGTGTTCAACTCCCATACATCCACATAGCAGGAGCTTTCTGATGAGCGAGGTCTCGAAGGAGTACAATTTCAAGCAAACAGAGGAGAAATGGGTCGATAGCTGGGATAAGTCAATCTATTACTTCGATTGGGAATCCAAGAGGCCCCAATACATAATAGATACACCTCCGCCATACCCCACAGGCAACTTCCACATAGGCAATGCACTCAACTGGTGCTATATGGACTTCGTAGCCCGCTATAAGAGGATGAGAGGATTCAATGTCATGTTTCCTCAGGGCTGGGATTGCCACGGGCTTCCAACAGAGGTCAAAGTCGAGGAGAAGTACCATATAACGAAGAACGAGATCCCCCGGGATGAGTTCAGAAGGCTCTGCGAGCAGATGACATCAGAGGCTATAGAGAGGTTCAGAGGGACTATAAATCGGCTTGGGATATCGACTGATTGGTCAAACGAATATGTAACGATGAGTCCTGAGTACTATGTTAAGACTCAACGCTCATTCGTCCAGATGTACAAAAAGGGGCTTATATATCGTGAAGACCACCCAGTCAACTGGTGCCCACGATGCGGCACTGCGATAGCCTTTGCAGAAGTTGAATACGATTCTCGCAGCACAGCTCTAAATTACATGCGCTTTCCTGCTAAGGATGGATTTCTCGAAATCGCCACCACAAGACCTGAGCTTTTGCCTGCATGCGTTGCTGTTGCGATAAATCCGGAGGATGCGAGGTATAAAGGATATGCAGGCACAAAGGTAACTGTGCCTCTTTTTGGCTATGACGTTTCTGTGCTGGCGGACTCTGCCGTCGATCCTAGGTTCGGAACGGGCGTAGTCATGATCTGTACATTTGGCGATAAGCAGGACGTCAGATGGTGGATGGAGCACGATCTGCCTCTACGCCAGGCTATCGATAGGAACGGCAAGCTAACTGAAATTTCTGGGAAATATGCCAATCTTTCTATCGACGAGGCCAAGCATGCGATTATTGAGGACATGAAGAACAAGGGCATCATCTATAAGCAGGAGCCACTGGAGCAGAATGTCGGGCTGTGCTGGAGATGCAAAACACCTATAGAGATACTATCGGGACGGCAATGGTTCGTCAAGATAGATCCCGATGAGATCAAGAGGACTTCCAAGGAGATCGAGTGGATACCTCCTTACATGGAGACAAGGCTAAAGAACTGGGCCGATTCAGTCGAATGGGACTGGTGTATATCGAGGCAGAGGATATTCGCAACACCAATACCCATTTGGTACTGCAAGGATTGCGGCGAGATTTTAGTTGCAGAAGAGAGCTGGCTTCCCCTTGACCCTACCAGGGCAGAGCCGCCTATAAAATGCAAATGCGGCTGTAGCGAGTTTGAGCCCGAGGAGGATGTGCTTGATACATGGATGGATAGCTCCATATCGGCGCTGGCAGTTGCAGGATGGCCCTCAAGACCAGACCTGAGATATCCGACAGAGCTCAGATCTCAGGGGCACGATATCATAAGGACGTGGGCGTTCTACACAATACTCCGATGTATGGATCTTGTCGGCAGAAGGCCTTGGGATACAATTCTTATTAACGGCATGGTTCTGGGAGAAGATGGGCGGAAGATGTCGAAGTCTCTGGGCAATTTCATAATACCTGAGCAGGTTTTCGAGGTGAACGGGGCTGATGCACTGAGACAGTGGGCAGCCTTGGGCGGCAGTCCGGGAAACGATGTGATGTTTCAGTGGAAGGAGATAACTGCTGCCAGCAGGTTCCAGCAGAAACTGTGGTCGATCTACAGATTCTCGAGCCCCTTGATGGCTCCTACGGAAGAGGCCCCTGGCCAAGTCGATAGATGGCTACTTGGCGAGCTTGACTCACTGGTTAAGGCTGCTACAGATGCAATGGATAAGTACCAGTTTGATGAGGCGTTCAGGGCAATCAGAACCTTCACCTGGGAAGTGCTGGCAGATAATTATATAGAGCTCGCTAAGGCCAGGCTCTATGGGCAGAACTGCTCTTCGAAAAGAGCTGCACAGAACACACTCTATACTGCCATAGAGACTCTTACAAGGATGATGGCACCATTCGTACCCTTCATCTCCGAGGAGATTTATCGTTCCCTCACGGGCGAGAGTGTTCATGTCCAGAGCTGGCCGGAGGCGTCTGATACCGTCATCGATCCCGCAGGCATGCTGATAAAAGAGATTGCAGCGGCATTGCGCAGGTACAAATCTGAGAAGGGCATGGCTCTGAACTCGCCAATGCCAGGAATAATCATATACTCCGACATGGATCTGGAGACTGTAGATCTTCAAGGTGTGGCAAACTCTCAAGTAGAAAGCAGAAGAGGACTGCCTGATATAGAGATGAGGCCAATTGAGGTTAAGCCACAAATGAAGATACTTGGCCCAAGGTTCAAAGATAAAAGCGGGAAAGTCATCAAGGCCCTTTTGGCGATGAATCCTGGGGAAGTCGCAGAACAGAAAGCATCCGACTCTATCAGGATCAGCCTGGATGGCGAGATGATTGTGGTATCTCCCGATTCCGTCGAGGTCATCACAGAAACACTTTCTGCTGGCACTGCGGTGGATGTACTGAAAGTTGGACCCGCAACTGTGCTGGTCAGAAAATGATCGAAGTTGAGGTCAAGGCACGCTTAAAACCGGATACGCTTCAGAGGATAAAGGCGCTCGGTGCTGTTCCTATTGGCACTGAGCACCATCGCGATATTTATTTTAACTCGCCTGTTAGGGATTTTAGAGAAAGCGATGAGGCCCTGCGTATAAGGGTCAAAGATAAGGGCACACGTCTAACCTACAAAGGACCTAAGCTCGATAGCGAGACAAAGTCCAGGAAGGAGCTGACCATCAAAATAGATGACTCTGAAGCAATGTTGCAGATACTTCTATCCTTGGGTTTTGTACCCTCAGGAGAGGTGATAAAGACCAGGACAAAATATGCCCTAGGCGATATCATTTTCGCTATGGATGATGTTTCGGGCCTTGGGTCATTCATAGAGATGGAGATCGCTGGAGGGGATGATTGGCCTGAGAAGAAGAGACAGCTTCAGGACCTTATGACAAAGCTTGGCTTAGGTGAATCTATAAGAAAATCCTATTTAGAGCTGCTTCTAGAACGTGAAAGTTATAGATAAAGACAAAGAGTGATAATCTAGATAATCTAGGCCGGATACTATTAATATAATGACAGAAAGCTCAGAAAGCCGCGCACCGATGCTTGCAATGCTGTTCTTCATGATAACTGTACAGCTTTTAGCCTTAGCATTCATGCCTTCCTTTGAGGTCAGCAACACAAGAGTATTCGAAAATCCATCGTCCCCCACAAATCCACTCATTTATGTGATTCTCATAGTAGGATTTACATTACTGTTGCTTATCGCTATGAGACTCAGGCATGGATGGGTAATAGGTGGATTTATACTGATATCTGTGGCAACAAGCATATTCTATATCCTGACAGCGTTCCTGCCGCTGGTCATCTCATTAGGGCTCACACTAGTAATGCTTCTGCTGCTGCGCTTCTATCCTGAATGGTATGTTATTGATGTCATAGGCATATTCATATGCGCCGGGATTGCTGCCCTCTTCGGCATAAGTATGACCACCCTTCCGGCATTGATACTGCTGATAATATTGGCGGTCTATGATGCCATCTCAGTTTATAAAACAAGGCACATGGTCACCCTTGCGGAAGGTGTAATAAACTTAAAAGCTCCGCTCCTTTTCGTAGTGCCTAAATCCAAAGGTTACAGCTTTAGAGAAGATCAAGTATCGATTTCGAGCCAGTCAGCTGAAAAAGCCAAAGGTGCCTACTTCCTTGGGCTTGGAGACGCCATAATGCCCACTATATTGGTAATATCAGCCAACTGGTCGCTCTATGCTGTCAGCCTTTATGGAGTGAATATACCTGCAATAGGCGCAATGATTGGAACATACATAGGCTTTCTAGCCCTGCTGATGACATCGCGAGATAAACCTCAGGCTGGCCTTCCATTCCTTGATTCAGGAGCTATCTTAGGCTTCATAGCTGGATGTGTCATAGCAGGTGTCAGGCCGTTCTAATCACCGATACCTTTTTTGCCTTGATCGCGCTACTCTAATTTTAGAGGAATAACAATGCCGAATGAGGATCAGGCAGTGCTTGAAGAGTTCGTTCCTTTCTGCCCCAAATGCGGCAACGAGTGCGAGTCAAAAGAGCTTAGGCGCGCTCTCGATGTTGAACGGTGGCAGAAAATAGTAATCGAAACCATCTTTTACTGCCGGAAATGCGATAATTACTGGAGCGAAGGGCTGATAGAGAAAGGCTATAAATGATCTATCTTTATTATACAGACAGATTCATGGGCTACAACTTTGGCCCTGAGCATCCGCTGAAGCCAGTGCGTCTAATGCTGACCTATAAGCTGATCGAGGAGTGCGGCATGCTCGATGGCAACGCATGCCGTATAGAGCCTGGCTTTGCTAGCGTGGATGATCTCTTACGGGTACACACCCCTGAATATCTGGCCTCCGTCAGGGCAGAGCAGCCCGATCTTGCCTTCGGACTTGGCACAGATGATACTCCGATCTTCAAAGGCATTTATGATGCATCCCGGCTCCTGGCTGGCGGAAGCATTGACGCTGCAAGGCGCATAATCTCCGAGGATTGTAAAGCCTTTAATATCGGTGGCGGTCTTCACCACGCAATGCCCACTCAGGCGTCTGGTTTTTGCGTCTTCAATGATCCTGCGCTGGCTATATCTGTTCTAAAGGAACGGTTTAAAAGCATCCTCTACATAGACATAGATGGACACCATGGTGATGGTGTGCAGCAGATATTCTATGAGGATCCTGACGTCCTTACTATATCTATTCATGAGTCCGGCATATATATCTTCCCGGGCACAGGCTTCATAGACGAGATCGGCTCTGGGCTTGGCCTAGGCTACTCGGTGAATATTCCAATGCCAATGTATGCTGGAGATGATGAATACCATCTTGCATTTGAGGAGATTGTCCCTCCGCTTTTCGAGTGGTTCAAGCCTGATGTAGTCGTTGCCCAGCTCGGAGTTGATGCCCATTACCTTGATCCTCTGACAAGCCTAAACCTGACGCTCACAGGCTACAGCTATCTTGTGAATAGGATTGTCGAGCTGGCCAATAAATATGCAAATGGCAGGCTTCTTGCCCTTGGGGGCGGTGGCTACAATATCGAGGTGGTTCCTGTTGCGTGGGCTGGCGTTCTGCACACTATGAGAGGTGAGCCTCAGCCTGAATATTTACCCCCCTATTGGGTCGAGTTCTTCATGAATTTTGTTGGTAGCGAACCCTTATGCCCACCAGATATTGGTATAACGGTCGGAAACGAGACGAAAAAAAGAATTAATGTAGAGCTTGCTGAGACCCTCCAGAGGCTTAAGCAAAAGCTTTCGAGCGTTCATAGGATATTCTAGATTCTTGAGTGTGAATATATTAACTATATTCGAATAATTATAATGATAGCAGTATTATACACTTATGTCCGTGCTCATTTGAATACGAGCCTCATACTATATGATCCGCCATCCTTAGCCACAACCTCATAGCCCATTTTTTTCAGAAGGGTGAACGCGGGAGCATTATCCTCAAGCACCTCGGCTGTGAATCCAAGCAGACCTTTCTTTTTTGCCAGATATTTCATATAGGAGTGAATTTCTCTTCCAACGCCTTTGTTCTGGTAATCATCTCTCGTGACAAAAGCGAACTCCGCCGTGTGCATATCCTCATTTAGGCTATACTGGCCAACGCCGACAACGACCTCCCTTTCATTCAACATTACTTCAGCAAGTATTACAAGATCCCTGGAATAATTCACAGCGACAAACTCCTGAAGCCTCTTATGAGGCATGTCCTTTCTTGCAGACGCGAATCGCAGATACATACTTTGATCTGATAAAGAGTAGAAGAAATCCTTCAGCAGGGGCTCGTCACTTATCTTCACTGGTCTCAAGAATATTTTCAAGCCCGTTTTTGTGATCCTGCAGGTCTCGAATGATTCAGGATACTCCCCAGGCAAATACTCTTGATCCCTATATATCAGTGAAAGCCTTTTTGCTTCAGATACCAGCCATGGTCTGAACTTTGGGTGAGCTATCGCAATTAGGTCCATCGCACGCTCACGGATGCTCTTTCCATGGAGATATGCTATACCATACTCAGTCACAACGTATCTGACATCCCCTCTATGAAGAGTGGCACTTGCACCAAGGCCCAATTGCGGCACTATTCTTGAAGATCTTCCATCCTCCAATGTCGATGATAGCACTAGGATGCTTTTTCCATCCGGCGCCAGGTTTGCTCCGCGCATGAAATCCGCCTGGCCTCCAACTCCACTATAAAATGTGCCCCCAAATGATTCTGCGGTTGCCTGGCCTGTCAGATCTATCTCCAAGGCACTATTTATGGCAGTCATACCCTTTTGTGCCATTATGTTTCGGATGCTATTGGTGTAATCGATTGTTTTAAACTCCACGTCGGGATTCTCATCCAGGTAGTCATAGGTTTCCTTTTTGCCGATGCAGAATGAGGCAACTGCTTTGCCAATATCCATGCTCTTTTTTGTATTATCGATCACATTAGCTTTCATAAGATCTGCGATGCCATCGCTGAAGAGTTCGCTATGAAGCCCCAAGTGCCTTTTGTTCCTCAGTTTCGGGAGAACTGCATTAGGTATGCTCCCATAGCCTACCTGGATCGTTGAGCCGTCCTCGATTATTCGAGCCACGTGTATTCCAATTCTCTGGGAGATCTCATTTGGAGAAGTGAGATCATTGTTGTATTCCAAAAGTGCCTCATCTCTGGGAACAATGAAGTCCACATCATCGATATTGATGATGCCATCTCCCTGAACATGAGGCATATTCGAGTTTGCCTGGGCGATAACAAGGGAGGCATTCTCAACCACAGCCTTGGCTACATCCACGCCTATGCCCAGGCTCATATTCCCAACATTATCTGGAGGAGATGTCTGTATGAGTGCAACATCTATCGGTATTATCTCCCTGTAAATTAGATCGGGCACGCTCGAGAGAAAGGCAGGCGTGTAATCTGCAGATGTGTTGTTAACTGCATCTCTTATACCCTCGCCTACAAAGAATGAGTTCAGCCTGAAATTCTCCTTGAATTTGCCATCTGTGTATGGCCCTATGCCTAAAGGCCAGACCTTGATCAGCTCTGCATCAAAGATAGCATGCGGATATGCCTGGACATAGTCGATGAATGCCTTAACCAGGTATTGAGGCTCTGAGCACGCAGTGCCGATAAATATCCTTGCTCCTGGGTGGATGGCTCGGAATATCTTAGTCTCATCCTCGAACTTTTCAGGCCAAAGCTTCCGAAAATTATCCCATCTCATAACGTTGTTCAGGCTCAGCGCAGATACCTCATAAACCGTTTAATCAAGCCTAAGTTCAGCCATTCTTCAGCTACACTATTTCAGCTGCCTTTATATTTATTACTATCTTCAATTTTATACTTTGTGCCTGCTCCAATGTTTTAAGAAAAGCATTATATCTACTGCCCTGCCTTTCTCTTGATGCTATGAGTTTGGTTGAAGAAGGCGCAATCACCTTTGAGTCGGATGGGATCTTCTATAACCCCAGGATGAAGCTCAACAGAGATATCTGCGTAGCAATGGTCAAGTCCCTGGGCATAACCGATTATCTTGATGCTCTTTCAGCGAGCGGCATCCGCGGCCTAAGAGCAGCCAAAGAGGCAAATGCAAAGCACGTTACTCTGAACGATGTCAGCCACCAGGCATATGAGGTTATTCTGAAGAACATAGCAAGAAACAATGCCCTAAATTGTGAAGCGTTATGCAGCAATGCAAACGTGCTCATGCACCAGAGGCATTTCCAAGCCGTTGATTTAGATCCCTTCGGCTCGCCCTCACCATATCTCTCTGCAGGATCTAGATCGGCCCTATCCTACTTATTTATTACAGCTACTGATACAGCCCCGCTCTGTGGAGCGCATCTCAAAAGCGGAATCAGGAAGTATATGGCAATGCCGTTAAATACCGATTATCATCCTGAGATGGGCGCTCGGATTTTGCTCGGCATGGCTGCGAGAGAGCTTGCGCGCCTGGATAAGTCGATGGAGCCGATTCTCACACACGTTACAGATCACTATGTACGCCTATACCTTCAAGTGAGAAAGGGCGCCCGCCTGGCGGATAAGTGTCTGGAAAATATGGGCTATGTTGAGCACTGCACGGCATGCGGCTGCTTCATCTGCCTGAGAGAGCCTAAATTCGTCGGAACATGCAGCGCATGCGGATGTAAAACCGTGTTTGCAGGACCTCTCTGGCTCGGGCGGATTCAGGAGGCAACCACGATCCATCAGGCTATTGCTTCCTTAGGCGATGGAAATGCCCGAGCATTAAGATTGCTCGAAACTTGCGCCTCTGAGGTGGATACGCCATTATACTATGATCATCATAGTATCTGCGAGCGGCTGAAGATTACTCCATCCAAGATAGATGCTGTAGTTGAATACCTTCTCGCAGCTGGCTGGAAGGCATCGAGAACGCATTTCAGCGGAATCGGCATTAAGACCGATGCCTGCATATGGGATGTTGAGGCTGCAGTAAAATGCGTCTGAAATTTACAAAATTTATAAAAACTTGATCATTTTTGCCACCTAAAACTTAATAAAGGAGAAGATACGTAATAGTGATAACTGCAATGTAACCCTACACTGCAGATTGAGCGGCACGAGGTGACGTTTATTACCCCCTTCATTGCTACTCCCTTTCGCATCTCGTGCCATCCCTTCTAAAAATGTTTAGACATGCAGTTACTCAATTATTTCGCAGTCCTAGCTGGCTCTGAGGCACGGCTTCTCATATATTTCCTTCTCGGCTCAAAACCGTGAAATAATAGGCATATCCTAACGGCTAGGCATGAAGATTGCTCTTGTTGGTGGAACTGGCGACATAGGCACAGGCTTTGCAGTTCGTTGGTCGGCTGCGCATGAGATCATTATAGGCTCGAGAAAGAGTGAGAAGGCGTTAGAGAGCGTCAAAGAGGTGCAAGCTATTTTAGGAGGCGCTCGAAATATCTGGGGAACTGATAATGGTGGAGCCATCAAGGCCGCAGATATCGTTGTGCTTTGCATACCCTATGAGCACCTTATCTCAGTGACCTCTGATATTAAAGCATCATACTCCGATCAGGTAGTTGTATCTCCTGTGGTGCCTATGAGCTATAATGGAAAATATTTTGGGTACAATCCACCGCCCGAAGGCTGCGCGGCACTTCAGGCGAAGGCTCTTCTACCAGAGGGCATGAGAATAGTATCTGCCTTTCACACAATCTGCGCAGCAGCTCTTCATAACAGGGATCTAGCACTGAACGGGGATGCCCTTATCTGCGGAGATGACAAAGAATCCAAGGATATCGTGGCGGGACTCGCAAGAGCGATAAAGGATCTTCGGCCGCTCGACGTAGGTCCACTTGCAGTATCCGCCCAAGTAGAGAGCCTTACTCCTATGCTCTTGAATGTGGCAAAACGCAATAAGCTCAAGAATACAGGCGTAAAAATAGTTGAAGAGAAGTGACGGTGTTATTGAAGGGATTAGTATTGGACCCTTAGCCTTTTTACTGCTTAGATTTTATTTATATTATGTGCGTTATATTTGCTACGAGTTCCGCTGGGTTGACTAATCCAAGCTTCTGCCATATCAGGTAAATTCCAATGAACGTTCCTGCCATGGCCCCCAGATTTGCTAAAGCAGCGACCAAGATCACCTTGAAGAATCTATTTTCCATCATATCATCGAAGCTCTCGGCCTGGGCCAGACGCTTAAGATCGCTTACCGTCGGTTTTAGCTTCCACGCCTCGACCATTCCCGCAAACCAGCCAGCGGCTACGAAGGGGTTAAGAGTCGTCATCCAGGCAACTGCAAGCGCTGTTATTGCAGAAAACGGATGACCTCTTGCGAGAACTACGCCTAGGCAGCTCAAGCCTCCTGTCACTATGAACCAGATGCCAAAGGCAAGAAGTATGTTCTGGCTTGACCTGGCCTCTAGTAATATAAGCCCAATGGTCGCCAGTATAAGCAGAGTTATCGCGAGCCCGAAAACCTTGGCAAATGTTATCCTCTTCTTCGGCCTTTCCTTGAGGGCCTCTATAGCAGGAATATCCTCGGGATGTGCAAGATGCCTGGTTATCCCCTCTTTGTGGCCTGCTCCTACAACAGCCAGGACTTTGCCGTGCATTGAGAGCTGATATAAATTTCTGGCAATATAGACATCCCTTTCATCAACTAGCACATTCGCCGCAGATGGTGATACCTTCCTAAACTCAGATATCATCTGGGAGACAATATCCTCCTGTGTGATATTGTCTATATCGATCTCTTCATTGCCCCATCCGAGGGCGGCAGGGATAAGAGAGAAAATTAGTCTTGCTTTATCCGCAGTTCCCATGGCAGACCAGAAGCGCTGTATAGTTATGCCTACATCTCGATCAACAAGAGCTACACGTGCACCCACCCTTTTAGCCGATTCAATTGCTGCAAGCATCTCAGATCCAGGCTTCACACCCAGCTCTGAGCCGATCTTCTTCTGGATATATGCGAGGAACCACTGGACAAGAAGATAGTAGAGCTTACCTCCGCTCAGAAGCTCGCTTATCTTTATCTCCTGTTCCTCCTCCTGGCCGGTAAGCGCCCGATATCTTGCGGGACACAGCTCCACTGCAACTATATCGGGCCTCGATTCTTCAATAGCTTTGGTGACCTCCTGGACGCTTCTTTCTGAGACGTGGGCTGTTCCCAGTATTATCACTTCATGGCGCTCGCCTGATGGAGAACTTGTACCTGTACCCTGGCTCGAAATGTTCGTTTCGCACCGCGGTGGCGTAGCATCTTTATTTTGATTATCTGTATTTTCCAAACCGATTACCTCTTGGTACTGTCATCGCTCAGAGCAGAGCTCCATGGCCCTGACCAGGTCCTCTCTGGAGACGATTCCTATCAAGTTGTTGTTCTCTATAACAGGAAGCCTGCGAATTCTCCGTTCGTTCATCATCTTTACTGCAGTGGAAGCCTCTTCATCAGGTCCAATTACATATAGGTTTTTGCTCATGACCTGCCCGACAATCGTCGAATCACGCCGATCCTCCGGAACCTTTTGGACGTCCTCCAGGGTAACTATTCCTGCGATAGCGCCATTATCAATAACAGGATATCCCCTATGCTTTTCTCTGAACATAAGATCTGTCAGGTCTTTGAGGTTTTTATCTTGAGTGACCGTGCGAACATCAGAGGACATTATATTTCTGACCTTTATGCCCGAGAGGCAGATATCCACAGTGGTCGCGCGCTCCTCCTCTGATGCTCCTATATATATAAAAAATGCAATTATGACCAGAACGAAGTTGAGGGAGATTATTCCTATTACCACCATCAGTATCGCGAACATCTTCCCTATTCCTGCCGCTCTGCGCGTAGCGATCGCATAAGGCATATGCTCGGCAAACCATGCCCTAAGAACACGTCCTCCATCCATCGGAAAAGCCGGAAGAAGGTTGAATGCCATCAGTATCAGATTTATTAACCCTAGGGTCCACAGAAGTATGCTGAACGGGTGACTTCCGCCCAGTGCTACAGCGGACTCGAAATAGAGCAATATGCAAACGATCCCAAGAAGCCCGCTGACTCCAGGCCCAACAGCCGCCATCAGAAGTTCCAGTTTTGGGTTCCTAGGTATCTCCTCCATTGCGGAGACGCCGCCGAATATATACAGGGTTATACTCCTTATGCCTATCCCATGGTGCCTGGCAATATAGGAGTGGCCCAGCTCATGCAGGCCCACGCAGACGAAGAGGAGTATTGCAAAGATAAATGAGTAAATCCACCTTACTTCAGTCGGCTCTACCGCCGCGAAGCCGTAGATCATGCCGCTAAATGTGGTACTTATCGATGCGTAGACTATTGCAACCCAGATGATGCCCAGGATAAATGTCCAATGGAGCCGGATAGGTATGCCCCAGATCTTCCCTATCTGGAACGAGGAGTTCATAATAACACAACTGCCTGCAACATTAATAGATCTTGTGATAACTTTATCTTCAGAGGAATAGATCAATTGATAAAATACGTCTGCGGAATAATGTGAGCGGGTAGGAGAGTGGGGGTTCAGTGTGGATTTTGAAAATAAGGATTACCCGCTCGACTATTTGGTTAGATGGTTAAGATATAAATCTTTCCCTGATATGTTCCAATGCTGGATAAGCATGATCTAAAACCCCTATGAAGAAAAGAAAACAGAAAAAAGAGATTATCTATTCATAATTTTATTTAATAAGATTAATTCCTTTATAGATCTTTACTAGGTAGCGCACTTGAGAGCTATGTTCAGCCATGCAGGCTATTGTATATGCTTCATCAAGGCTCTTACCTACGGCAAATGCGCCATGGCCACGGGCTATACATGCGTTATGAGCCATAAGCGCTGAAGAAACATTCTCAGCAAGCACATCAGTGCCGAAGCCGCCGTCGACAACCGGCATGGTTCCCAGGAAATACTTTCCCTCGCTGTCTATTGGCTCAATTTCATCCTCCAAGAGTGAAAGGGCTACGGAGTAGGGAGAATGTGTGTGTATTATCGCCTTTGCAGAGGTTTTGTTATAGATTGACCTATGCACACACACCTCTGTGCTGGCAATCTTATCCTTTATGCAAGGTCCTGATAGATCTACATCTATAATCTGATCCTCATAAAGTTCATCAAGCATAGTTCCCGTTCGCGTGATGAAAATATCCTTGCCTCTAAGAACGCTTATGTTGCCGAAGCGCGAGCTCGTCAAGCCTGCTTGAGTCACCTTTTTTCCAAACCTGGCGATATCCATCCATGCCTCTAGAGGCATATGAGTCTCATCTCTTTAGTAGACGGAAAGGGACCGCAATCGACGCCACCTCTCCGTATTTACCCTGAAGATCTGCTCTTATTTTATAATCTCCAGGATACCAAAAGCTTGTTTCCCATCGCGCAGAGTACATGCCATTCGCATCAAAGTCATCCATAGGTATCTCGAGAGTTCTATTCGGGCCGATAATCTCTGAGTTAACTGCCTTTACATCCCCCGATACTCTGGCCTCTATCATTACGGGCTCACCTACTGTTGCATCATTGCTGCTCAATTTTAGCGCATCAAGGGTGGGTGCGCTCAGGTTCTTGCTCCCCATATCAACAAGCGCATCCGTTAGGTTTAGAGCCCCGTAACCGTAAACGTTATCTGGCCCAGGTTGGCCTAGATCGTCTGCTGTTTTGAGAAGGATCCTTTTAACATCTGAGGGCTGCAGATCGGGCTGTGCCTGAAGGAGAAGCGCAGCAGCACCTGCGACCTGCGGAACTGCCATGGATGTGCCGCTCATTGAGCTGTAACCGTTCTTTGAGCCTGCCAGCGCAGATACAACATTCACTCCTACCGTGACGATATCCGGCTTGATCTCGCCACCACTCACAGGCCCGCGTGATGAGCGGTCGAAGATTATCCCCGTTTTGTCTGTGGCCCCAACAGTTATCACCTTCTCAGCATCGCCGGGTATCACTATTGAGCTTGAGGCAGGACCCGAGTTGCCCGCAGCCACACACATGACCATACCCTGATCTACCATTTTGTTGCATGCCTCATCCAAAAGCGATGTACTCTCAGTTGGGCTTTCACCTCCAACACTAAAAGATATTATCTTTATCCCATATCGGTCCTTGTTTTCAAGGCACCAGGCGAGCGCTCTGATTGCATCCGAAAGGTAGCATGCCCCATCTCTATCCATGACTTTTACAACTACCAGCTTGGCATCTGGCGCCACCCCGGGCATCTCGCCTGTACCAGCTATTAGGCTGGCGCAATGTGTTCCGTGGCCGTTATCATCATATGGCGTCGTCTGATTGTTCACGAAGTCCTTGAAGGCGATGACCTTACCCTTTAAAGCCTCGTGATTGGGATCTACGCCAGTATCTATTAATGCCACAACTTCTCCATCGCCCTTCAGGCACCGTGCCTTTCTAGGATCATCTATGCTGGTTCTAACTGGAAGGCTTGCCGTGGAAGTGAGATTATCAAATGGATTGGCGGATGATATATCAGGAAAATCCTCTCCTGGATCTGTGAGCACCTTAAGCTTCTGATCATTATAGATACCTTTGACACCCTTAATCTTCGATAGCTCAGTAAGTTTATCGGCTGGGAGCGTCATGGAGCTTCCCGGGAGAATTTCCAGGTCGTCTTGTTTGCTGGCGGGGCTAAAGCCGCTGAGGTTGCCATCATGCAAGACAATCACTCTCTGCTCTTTACTGCTATGTATATCCAGGCTATCATCAATGTGGTCTCCATTGAGATCACTCGGATCCAGGATTTTGAGAGAGGGAGCTTGTGTGCGGACTGCATTACCAGCTTTATCTATTGCAACTATTGTAACTTTATAGGTTCCAGATGGGAGATTTGAGTTGCAGTAGCCTGTATATTTGTTATCCTTATTTAGGTCCAGCATAAGGTTCATGCGGTTGCCAACCTCCGCATAAACCTGCTCTATTCCTGAAGGATCATAGACGAAGGCGTTGATCTCGCTTCCAAGCTCCCCTTGTTTAATGACAGAGGGCGTGAGGCTCGCATCGTAGATGACAGGCGATGTGTTATCGCTTTGGCTCGTCTTAAAATAGTTATTATATTCCGATTGGAACCATTTTATGGCCTTATCCTCAGATATGACCGAAGGTTGGGCAGCAGAGCTGAGGATGCTTATTAAAAATAGAATGGATATGACACGGCCCGCTTTCACACTTCCACTTTTAATTTCCAATGTTCATATAGCTAATGGTGGATCATGCCACCACTATCTCTAGCTTATCCCTAAAGATCTTTGTGATCTCAGGAGAAGCTACAATTATTGCAACCTTATAAGTTCCTCCAGCAACGTTAGCATTCCATATGCCTGAGAATTCGCGATCCGATATCGGTTCCAGATTTCTCTCAGCCACTTCCGCACCATCAGAGCTAGTGATTACAGCTGTGCATTTTATATCCGATAAGACAGAGGCTTTTCGTATCTGGGCGCTGCCTGTGCCTGTTGAGCCAAGCTGAATAACCCCTGAGCTGTTTCCAGTGGGCATACCTCCTGCATCCAAGAAGAATCCTTCCGCTCCGCAAGTTGAGCATCCCTTGACCTGGAGGATGGTCTCATTTCCGGTAGCATTGCCTGAAGGTGTGTTTGGCTGACTGCTTACTGTACTATCATTGCTCTGTCTGAAGGCAGCTGTTATCTTGACGATATCTCCTGTTTTTGCAGGGTTCGGCTCGGCCTTAACATCTTCCAGACTAAAGTTGAGCGACTGATGATCCATCCAGTCCTGCCAGGAGTATAGCCTGGCATCATAGCCCAGCAAATTCAGAGCGAACCAGATCATCGATGCTTTGACTCCGGTGTCTGTGTATACAACAACCGGCTTGTCTTTGCTCAGGCTTGAGAAGAGGTTCTCCAGAGCAGCTTCGTCCTTTAATCTCTTGCCATCCAGCACCTTATCATAGGGTATATTTACAGATCCTGTTATAGAGCCTGCTTCAAACTCATCCACCGTCCTTGCATCAACGATCTGGGCAATACCGCTCCTTACATAATCGTAGTTGGAAAGTAGATCCGGTTTGATTGTGGGGGCATAGACCTTTTTAGGAAGAACTGCAGGCGCATCTTGTGTTGGGAGTTTGGCGGAAACCCAAGTATCTATCCCACCATCCAGCAGCTTGACATTATCATGTCCGAGATATTTCATGAGCCAGTAGACATAAGTTGCAGCCGAAGGCCCACCGCCGCAAGGCTGGCATTCTCCATAAATCAGAACTGAGTCATTTTGAGTAATTCCCGCATCACCCAAAATTTTAGCGGTTTCCGATACCGATTTTTGGCGCTTAGCAGCGTCAAAGAAGCTCTCATAGTTTATGTTTATGGCACCTGGGATATATTCCGTCGAGTTCGGGCTGATATCAAGCACTACATCTGCATTTTTAACTTCCGTTAATGGCGCCAGGGCCTTTGCAAAGCTTCCGCTCCTCTGCAGTGTCTGAATCTGTGGTGTCTGAACTTGTGATGTTTGAGTCTGTGGTGTCTGAGTCTCAAGAGCCGGCTGAGTATCAACTTTCACGGAGTTGCTGTTCTCATTGCTAGTATCGCTACTGAAGCCGAAAGATTTTAAGCTTGGGTTGTTCTCCCTAGCGACTTTAGCATTATACACTGTAGGAGTGGTGGAGTTTGTCTCTACTGCTTTGCCTTCCAGGAAGTTTGCAGCTTCATTATCCAAGGCGGCCTGCTGCTGTGCAGCGCCACCTCCGCAAGAGGGACAGTCCGCGCTCACAAGTGGAATCAGCACAGCAGCTATTACTGCTATCGATAATATGATCCACCAGTTTCTGGGCGGGCGCCCACTTTTAGCTTTGTGATCATTTTTCGCCATGCTCCACCTATTCAAGCTGTGGCGTTCGTAGCATTGCCCTGCTGTGCCTGATGAGGCTGGTTTTCAAGCCAGTCCTGCCAGGAATAAAGCTTAGCATCATAGCCCATCATCTCAAGCGCGAACCAGACAACTGATGCCTTCACTCCTGTGTTTGTATAGACTACTACTGGCCTGTCCTTGCTCAGAATAGCAAAGACCTTCTTCAGATCGGAATCGCTCTTTATCGTGCGATTATTAAGCACTCGGTCATAGTCTATATTTATAGATCCAGGTATGTTGCCTGCTCCATATTCCGGTATGGTCCTTGCATCGACGATTTGGGCACTGCCACCTTTTACGTAATCATAAGAGGCGCTGAAGTCTGGATTGACTTTGGGTTCGTAGACCTTGCTCGGCCTGATCGCTGACTCATTTGTAGTTTCGCGACCGGCTGCCGCCCAATCCTCTACGGTTCCATTGAGCACCCTAATATTCTCATGTCCTATACTCTTCATTATCCAATAGACATAAGTGGCAAGCGATGGGCCACCTCCGCAGGGCAGACATTCTCCGTAGAGCACCACGGAATCGTTGCGGGATATTCCGGCATTCCCTAAAATCTGGGCTATTTCGGTGGGAGATTTCGGAATCCCTGGATCAAGGTCGAATTCTGTATAAGGGAGGACTACTGAGCCCTTTATGTGTTTGGTAGAATTATCGCTCACATCCACCAATATATCAGAACTGGAGATATCATCCATTGATGCAAGCATCCTCCTGGATTCCTCACTTCTCTGTAGATCCGCATTATCATTTGCAGCATTTGTAGGTGTGCTTTCTGTAGGCAAACTCGTTTGAGCTACCTCTGGAGCATTATTTGTCGATGTTTTGTTTGTCTCATTCCCGAATCCATAGCCGGGCATGTTCCACCTTTTTTCCCTGGATAACTCGGGTATCTTTGCACTAGGTGCCTGAGATTGTTCTGCTTGAGGATTCCCAATCTCATCCAGCTTTGCATCCCCGTTCCAGCCGCTGTTGGCGTTGCTGCTATCGCAGCCTATCAGATCCGTACACTCGGCAGCGTGTGCCCCGTATACCAATGCTACAAGCACAAAAAGCCCTATAAAGGCCCCTAAGATGATGTAATTCGAATTCATTACACTCCCCTGATTTGCCTGATATAGATGATTAGAAACCTCCTCTGGATACGACCTCTATCTTCCCCAATGTCTCCTTCAGCTCATATCCTCTCAGATCCGTGGCGCTCAAGCCTATCTCATAGCTTCCTGGGTCCAGAAGCGCAGTTGAAAGGGATCCTTCGTAATAATCACCCGATTGTATCATTCGGCAATATGCGTTTGCTTCAACTCCTTTGAGATCAAAGGCGCGCGCAGTTACCTGAGCGAGGCCGTATTTTGCGGCAATCTTTGCCTTTACATCTATATTATCCCCTATCATGGCACTGGTAGGAGAGACGCTTTTATCAACTACCATTACCTGAGGGGTTTGATTGCCCATTATAGGATATTTATCCTCAGCCTTCTCATTGATCTTATATGGCGTATCCCCAAAGTGGTCGCTTCCGGGCTTATCCTGGCCTGGGCCACTCATTTTATCTGTTCCAATGTAGTCGCTCCAGAGGTTGCCGCCCACGGGGTAATCTGCATTCCATATATTCGTGCCCATATCCTCTGCTTGGACTACATTCTCCAGGATACTATTACTGTAAATCCGGTTGCCATCGGCATCAAGGAATATGCCTGTCTGACTCTGTGATATCGTATTATTGATTATGGTGTTATCATTTGAATCGCTCTGAATCTGGACCCCATAGCGCCCGTTGCCTAAGATCTTATTTCCTTTTATAGTGTTATTTCCCGACTTCTCCATGAGGGTTATGCCTGCGACGACGTTGTCCTGTATGGTATTGTTGAGTATAATGTTGTCATGACAGTTGAAGCGGATATCTATTCCTGAATTCGTATTCTTTGTCATAGTATTGGATTCAATCAGGTTCCTAGTGCAATCAGTGAACATGTAAAGGCCGTACATATTCCCTTGTAGAATGTTTCCCTCGATGGTATTGTTATTGCAGGACGGCATTAGATTGATGCCATAGGCCCCGTTCCCATACGCCACATTGTTGATGATCTGGTTATCGTTCGAGTTTGTGAGATATATTCCATACCAGCCCTCGCCTCCGAGTCCATTGAAGCTTGCATTGTTGCCTTGGACGATATTGTTATTGGAGAACTTGAGCATGATTCCGGGCTGGGCGCAATAGATGACTGTGTTATTGTAGATCCTGCAGTTTTTGACGGTATCCAGGCTTATTCCGTAAAAGCCGTTTCTTACGACGAAGCCAGAGATGCTCACTTCATCTGCAAGAACATTGACGCAGGCATCGCGCTCGTCTCCCTTGATTACTGCGCCGTTGCCGATAAGGGTTAAACTCTTTGATATCTCTATATTATCGTACACTCCCGACGCTACTCTTATTGTATCGCCGGAAGATGCGGCATCTATTGCAGCCTGTAGGTTTGAGTTCACGTCAATTGTCGCTGCGCTCGCGATCACCGGAAGCAACAACACTATACAGATACAAATAACATAACATGGATAAGCCGCAATTCTCAAGGGATCACCCGCTGTCAAGAGAGTTGTGTAGTTAATAAACCTAACGCAGCGCATTTCTCTTAGTAGATTGTCGAGAGAACAATAATCCAATTTTACTGAATCCATTATGAACTGTAAGCTATTATCTTATATAGGTCGCATATGAACATAAAGGTTTTAATTTATAGGATATGCAGTATCTTGGAGGTATTGATTTGAAATATTTGTACGTCCTAATGGGATTAGCGATTCTCTTGAGCATAATATCGGTTGAAGCGGGAAGTTTCAGCCCAGTCATGACTGAGAGCACCTATGTCGATGCGGCCCAAGCAAATGAAAGCTTTGGCGGGACTAATACCCTCTGGGTTTCATCTATAGATGGTAAACCCATAAATGAAACGTACTTGAGCTATGCTTTTAATGGTCCTGCAATTACGCCTGATCAAATTCAGTCAGCAACTCTCAAGATTTATGCCGATAAAGTAGAGAAACCTGGCAAGGTTACAGCTTACTTTGTTGATGGGCCAACATTCGAGACAGCAACATGGTCTGATAAGCCTGAATACGATAGCAACATATCCGCCGGTTTAGCTATAGATAAATCGGGCGAGTACTCTGTTGATGTAACACCTCTTATCAAAATGGCAGCTAAGACATGCCTCGAGTGTGGATTCTCTATAGCATTGGTTGCAGATGATAGTGCTTCGATAGAGTTCTCCAAGACCGCTTCTGAAAAGGCATTATTGTTTTATAACACAGCAGATTAAGAATTAACTTAAGTATAACTGCCTATTAATTATTTTTTAGTATAGTTGCTCTTGAATACTTTTCATATCCTTAATGGTATCTCCTTTTATATATCTTCGACAACGTAGGTTTTCTGATGCATGCCTTTGGCTTGAAGACGCAATTATCAATGCTCATACTCATATCGTTGCTGGCCTTGCCTCTATTAACTATACTCGCAAGCGCCAGCACTGAGATTATACTGCTTAAATCGCCGGGCTGTCCTAAGTGTGCCGCTGCAGAGAGAACTATAGACGGCATTATGGCCGAGGACAAGAATGTAACTCTCGTTAAGTACGATTATTTTACAGACGATGGACACAGGATCATCAAGGAGTACAAGGTAAAATCGGATATACCTTCTGTAATAATCGGCCATATGGTTATCGGCTACAAGAGCTACAACGGAGATACCGCCAAGCTCGATAGGATGATCCGAGATGCTCTCGCCAATACAAGCACCAATGAGAGCATTTTGCAGAATACAACTCATAATCTCACCAGCAGTAATCAAACAAACCAAAGCATCAATCTGACCGGGGGCATCTCAGATATAACCCTTGGACAGCTTTCACTCTCTACAGTCTCCATGGTCCTGGCTGCTGGGCTGATCGCGGGCTTTAACCCCTGCCTCTTAGGAATCCTGGTATTTCTGGCAGCTTCGGTCCTATCAAGCGCAGGAAGAAAGCGGGAACTTATTACAATGATAATTTCCTTTTCCCTTGGAATATTCACAATGTACTTCCTCTTCGGCCTCGGGATGCAGCGCCTTCTTCAGGGTGAGGCATTGGAATCGGGCTTCAGGAATATCCTGGTCGTCTTCCTTGTCGTTCTTGGCGTGGCGAATGTCGAGGATTGGAGAAGGCTGAGATCAGGTAAGAACTCCCTATTCCGCACTGATTGGGCGCTGAAATATGTAAAGTCTGGGGTAACGAGCGGCAAACACAGCTCCTACTTCCTGATAGGGGCGCTCTTCTCACTTGTCAAGGCTCCCTGCGTTGGTGCTGTATACCTCGCGATACTTGACCTCATATCCTCCAAGAGCTACTTCGAAGGCTCAGTTTATCTCCTGTTCTATAACATAGGGATCATCCTGCCCATAATCATCCTTGGCGGATTCATCGCCCTCGGCATGAGTCCCCAGCAGATCGATGCCTTCAGAAAGGACTACAGGGCAGGCATAAGGCTTGTGACAGGTATAGCGCTCTTGGCACTTGCGCCACTGATCTACTGGCAGCTAATATAGGCTATGGAGTAGACCTAAGGAGTTCGTCCGCTAATTGGACTTGGAAAAAGGATTAATAGGGCTATGGACCTCTCGATTAGGAGGTGAACATTTGTTTTTAGTTGGAGAGGCTCTGATCGGCAAAGAGCCTGAGATAGCTCACATAGACCTGCTCATAGGGGAGAAGGACGGTCCCGTTGGAACGGCATTTGCAAACGGCCTTACCCAGCTCTCGGCAGGACATACCCCGCTCTTAGGGGTTATACGGCCGAACCTTCCGCCGAAACCATCTACGCTCATAGTTCCCAAGGTCACTGTGAAGAATATGGAGCAGGCTGCTCAGATCTTCGGGCCTGCGCAAACGGCAGTTGCAAAGGCAGTGGCCGATTCTGTGGCTGAGGGCATAATTCCCAAGGACAGGGTCGAGGAGCTGGCAGTAATAGTGTCGGTGTTCATACATCCTGCCGCAAAGGATTACGATGCCATTTATCGATATAACTATGGTGCGACAAAGCTTGCGCTTCAGAGGGCGATGGCAGGCTTCCCCGATATAGATAAGGTGCTCTACGAGAAGGATAGGTCAACTCATCCGATCATGGGATTCCGAGTTACACGCCTGTGGGACCCGCCGTACCTTCAGGTGGCCTTGGACCTTGTGGATATCGCAGAGGTTAAAAGAGTTCTCTGCGAGCTTCCTGAAAGCGATCATCTTCTCATCGAGGTAGGAACGCCTCTCGCAAAGATGCTCGGAATTCAGGTGGTTAAGGAGATAAGATCGGTCAGGCCCGGCTCATTCGTCATCCTAGACTTAAAGACATTAGATACAGGCAACCTCGAGGTACGGCTGGCTGCGGACTCAACTGCAGATGCTGTCGTGATCTCAGGCTTAGCGCCAAAGAAGACCCTTGAGCTAGGGATAAATGAGGCAAGGAAGACAGGCATATACTCAATTATAGATATGCTCAATGTTTCAAATCCGCTGCAGGTTCTCAAGGGCCTGGAAGTACTGCCTGATGTAGTCGAGCTTCACAGGGCTATAGATATGGAGAACAGCGCTCATGCCTGGGACCAGATACCTGATATCAAGGCACTGGCCTCGAAGGAGCACAGGCTGCTTGTAGCAGTTGCAGGCGGAATCCGTGTAGATACTGTCGGCCAGGCATTGACAGCAGGCGTAGATATATTAGTAGTGGGCAGAGCCATAACCAGATCAAAGGACATAAAAGACATGGCAGAGAGGTTCCTGGCAGCGCTCAAGCAGACGGAGATCGATCAGTACAGGATCATGACAGACTTCTGATGATCCTTGCTCTCTTTATTTTATTACTATTATTAAGCACAGGCAGTGCACTGGATGTTCAGGTCAGCGAGGAGCTGCATCCTGTAGGCGCAATTCTACTTGTTGTAGACGGCCTCGGCGCCTCCTACGTCTATCCTGAGCGCAGTTGTAGTCCTTATGCAATGGATGGGATGCCGCTTGGCAAAACCATTCTTTTCAATCTCACAGGTGATGGCGCAAGGGTTCTCGATATGCGTGCCAGAGTCCCTGAGACCTTGAAAAGCCATAGCATTCTTGTTACAGGATCCACGCAGGCGGATTCCGAATCTTTAGGAAAAACGATCTTTGATGTAAGCCATGAAAATGGTTATCTTTCCTTAGCGATTCTTCAGCATGCCGACTTTCAAGAGATGCTTATAAGACAGGATGGTGTTCTTTACTTCGCCAACAATTCCATCTATAATGCAAAGGCATCTCTGAGCGCGGGGAAGAACCTTCCTGCGGATTTGCGCACGGTCTTGGAGAGATGGCGCGATGCATTTCCCGGTTACGATGTAGGGCACGGAAAAGAGACATACATTGGATATAACCGCTGGGGGCTTGAAGCTGCCTCCGATCTTGTTGATAAATTGGGAAATCGTTCATTTATCCTCATGATCAACGTGGCTGCCGTTGACAGCGGTGGTCAAAATCTCGGGCAGAAAGATTATCTTGAAATTGTCAAGGGACTGGATGCCCCCCTGGGAAAGCTGATTGAGACATGTCGCAGGCACAACGTGCTATTATTAGTAACCGCAGATCACGGCATGTCGTTTCCCGACGAAAAGGGAAAGGGTGGCCACTCAGCATCCAAATTCTCCGACCGCCTGGAAAGCCTGAGGATGCCACTCGCCATATTTGGCCCTGGCGTTGATGAGATTCACCTAGGAGGCATCTGGTTCGAGGAGGATATTGCCCCGACGATTCTTGATCTGCTTGGTCTGCCTTGGAACATTTCCTCTTCAAAGCCTTTGCCCATCAAGGACAGCTATGATCTTCATGTGACCAATGCATCAGGCGAGGTCTCGCTCTATAAGGACGGAAAGCCAATAGCAAATGCATCTGGTGATAATAACTATATCTTCAAGGGCCTTAAGCGCGGGCTTTACACAGTTTCATGCGGCAATAATTCTCTAAACATATGCCTGAACGGAGAGTATTCTGTCAATCTTGCAGCGTCCGCCAGCGGAAACGATAGCGGAAATGATACTAGGAAAATAATCGGCATCATACTGATAATAGCCATAAACACCATCGGGATAATAGTCATTTGGAGGATCATCAAGAAGGGTTGAACTACCCTAACGAAAAGGGCTTCCCGCTCCGCCTTCTCCACTACCGCGAGTTAATAGCCTCAATCATTTAATCGAGACAATATCATAATTTATCATAACTTCTATGAATATTACATATCTTTTCCTAAACACGCTTATTAAATAGCAATTTTTCATATCAATTGGTGGTAACATGCGTGCAGTTTGGTTATTGCTATTATTGGTCGCCCTAGTGGGCACGGCATCTGCAGACCCTGTACAGCTAAATGCTGCAGATAACGCCTGGGTGCTCATCAGTGCGGCCCTTGTGCTCATAATGATTCCAGGAGTGGGGCTTTTTTACGGGGGAATGGTTCGGAAGAAGAACGCCATATCGACGATAATATTCAGCTTTGCTATCATGGGCATAATAAGCCTGCAGTGGATTCTCCTCGGCTACACATTGGCCTTTGGAAAGGATATCGGCGGAATTATAGGAGGCCTTGAACACCTGGGTCTCAATGGAGTCGGCATAGATGTGAAGGAAGGTCTCACAATACCGGCCTTGACATTCATGATCTTCCAGGCGATGTTCGCCATAATAACCGTCTCACTCATCACTGGCAGCTTTGTCGAGCGCATAAAGTTCAGCTCATTCCTGATCTTCTCCCTTGCATGGGCTACTCTTGTCTATGATCCAATAGCTCATTGGGTCTGGGGAGGAGGCTGGTTGAATCAACTAGGTGTACTGGACTTCGCAGGAGGTCTAGTTGTGCACATAAGCGCTGGAGTAGCAGCGCTTGCAGTAGCCTTGGTGGTCGGAGCCAGAAAGGGATTTGGAACCGATCCAATGGAGCCTCATAACATCCCCACCACGGTCATGGGCGCAGCCCTGCTCTGGTTCGGATGGTTTGGGTTCAATGCAGGATCGGCCCTTGCAGCAAACGGCATAGCTGCAAATGCCTTCGTTACTACAAACACTGCAGCAGCTGCCGCCGCCACAACATGGATGATACTCTCCTGGAGGCACAGAGCACCCAGCGCCCTGGGAATAGTCACTGGCGCAGTGGCCGGACTTGCAGCAATCACTCCAGCATCTGGCTTCGTTACGCCATTGGCTGCAATTCCCATAGGCGTAGGCGCAGCAATTGTAGGTTACTACTCAATTCTCGTCATAAGAGGCGGCAAGAAGGTTGATGACTCTCTTGATGTGCTCGCGTGCCACGGCATGGGCAGCACATGGGGTGTTTTAGCTACAGGATTTTTTGCAAGCATCGGCGCAGCAGGACTCTTCGCAGGAAATCCGCATCAGGTAATGGTGCAGGTAATCGCAATCGTAAGCGTCTGGGTTTACTCATTTGTAGTAACCTTCGCCATTGCCAAGGTAATAGATGCCTTCATGGGCATCAGGGTCAAGGATGAAGAGGAGTCCGTTGGACTTGATATCAGCCAGCACGGAGAAGGAGCTTACTCTTGAGGATTGGATATGAAGAAGATTGAGGCGATAATTCGGCCTGAGAAGCTGAACCTTCTTAGGGAAAAGCTGGATGCGAAGGGCTTCTCGGGGATGACTGCAATTGAGGTCAAGGGCCGCGGAAGGCAGAAGGGCATTGCCCTTCAGTGGCGTGCCGGAGACTACAGGGTTGAGTTCCTGCCGAAAGTGAAACTTGAGCTTGTTGTGGATGACAAGGATGCTGAGACTGTGATCGAAACAATCTGCGATACTGCACATACCGGCGAGGTAGGGGACGGCAAAATTTTCATCTATACCGTGGAGGATGTGGTGAGGGTGAGGACGAAGGAGAGGGGGTGCAGCGCGGTCTAGGCGCTCCCTCTTTCACTTTTTAGTCGCTTTATCCCCAAGTCGTCCTCAGAACTTTTCTATGAACTAAAATCAAATTAGGCAATTGGCTCAATCATGATATCTTCCCTCGGAGAGGGGAATGAGGGGTGAGGGTGTTATTTTCTCAAGCCGCTATCCGCAGGCGGAACCCGTAAGTGAAGTAATCGCTGTTAGCTGGAGGATCTCATTGCAGCAGTATACAAAAACAAACTGCTAACTTTCTGGGGTACCGCGCGTCTGGGGATCTCGCGCGGTAGCAGTTGACTGGGCGCGCTCAGACGCCGCGCGGGCTTGCCCCTAACCCCGCAAGCGGGGAACAATTCCAGTAAAATCTATTATGTCCGGTTAATTTATTATATTCCGTTGATTTATTATATCCGGCTGATTTCAGTCAGGACCATATTTATTTAAGCGCACTCAATTCGATAGATCTCATGCATCAATGGAACCCCAGCGATTACGAAAAAAACTCATCTGTCCAGGAAAGGGCAGCATTAACCATTCTCTCAAAGCTCGATCTCAAAGGAGACGAGCATATCCTGGACATCGGCTGTGGAGACGGCAAGATAACCTTAAAGATGGCCTCTATGGTTCCCCGCGGCCAGGTGCTGGGCATAGACAGCTCTCAGGAGATGATAGCCTTCGCCCGCCAGAGAATATTGTCATCCTCCATTCCACCATCATCTACTCCATCACCATCTATTCCATCATCCTCTACACCCTCGTCCCCATACGCCAATCTCAGTTTTGAGACCAGAGACGCCCTGAACCTGAACTACAATAATGAATTCGATCTGGTCACATCCTTCGCCTGCCTCCACTGGATCAAGGATCACCTGGCAGTCCTCAAGGGTATAGAGCGCAGCCTCAAGCCTGGAGGAAAGATGATTATTCAGTGCCGCGGCAGGAGCGAGGGCATGGATGACGATATCTTCGCCCTGACAAGGGAGGTCATTAGGAGCGAGAGGCGGTCCAGGTACTTCAGGGGATACTCTAACTCCCAGGGAGTTTATGGCCCTGATGAGTATCACGCCTGGCTGGATCAGGCAGGCCTTGAAGAGCTAAATACGGATCTGACAATCAAGGATTTAGTGATGCCAGGAAGAGCCGAGCTGGAGGGCTTCATCCGCACCATGTGGCTCTCCGTCACCGAGCACATCCCTGATGAGATGAGGTCTCAGTTTATTGGGGAGATCTCAGAAAGGTATCTGGAGCGGCTCCCACTTAAAGATGGATTGGCATACGTAGGGATGGGGGTGCTGGAGGTGGCTGCCAGGAAGCCGGAATGAAAGGGATTAATTCAGCATCAATTCTTAATTCGTATGAATTATTCACAGCAGATCCTACTGGTTCATAGCTCTTCTGAAATTATATCAAACATCCTTTTAACCACCCGGGTTAAGGTGAATATTGCGAAGCATAGGAAGGGGCATTTTAGCATTGAGGCTTGAAGATTAAAGCCTAAAGCTTTAAAGCTAAAGCCTTCAAGCTTGGAGCTTCGAAACTGTAAAGCTCTGAAATTCTGAAGCTTTAAAATGCTCCACCAAGAGCGCTTCCATTCCATAACGATAATGATTCAAAGGTGAGTCTGTTGGTTCTAAACAGTGGAGATACAGCATGGGTCCTGGCGGCCACGGCATTAGTCATGATCATGACGCCGGGAGTTGGATTCTTCTACGGAGGCCTGTTACGTAACAAGTCCGTCGTCTCGATGATTGGACTGTCGTTCCTGGCATTTGCAATGGTCAGCATTCAATGGGTCCTCTTTGGATACAGCCTGGCCTTCGGCCCGGACGTATCCGGGTTCGTTGGTAACTTGAACTACTTGTTTCTGCACGGGGTAGGTCAGGATGCAGGACCCTGGGCCAGCACTATACCGGCTTTGGCGCACATGATATTCCAGCTTGTGTTTGCCACAGTTACCCTGGCCATATTGACTTCGTGCGTGGCTGAGAGGATCAAGTTCAGCTCGTTCGTAGTTCTGGGACTGCTGTGGACAACATTGGTATACGACCCGCTGGCACACTGGGTCTGGGCCGGAGGCTGGACTGCTCAGATTGGTGCGCTGGACTTCGCCGGAGGCACCGTAGTTCACATTAGCTCAGGCTTTGGAGCCCTTGCGATTGCTTTAGTCATAGGCAAGAGAGTAGGGTACGGCGCGTCGTACATCATGGAGCCTCACAACATTCCCATGTCAATGCTAGGCGCCGCCTTGCTCTGGTTCGGATGGTTTGGATTCAACTCCGGATCGGCTCTGGCTGCTAACGGCCTGGCAGCTTCCGCCTTCGTTGTCACCAACACTGCTGCAGCCGCAGGTGCTTTGACCTGGCTTCTAGCAAGCTGGGTAAAGGGCAAGCCCAGCACAATGGGAATGGCCAGCGGCGCCATAGCTGGACTGGTGGCAATCACACCCGCCTCAGGCTATGTTGATACAACTGCAAGCATAATCATTGGCGGCGTTGCAGGAGTCCTGTGCTATGCAGCTCTGCTATTCAGGGTCAGCAGGGGTCTTGACGAAAGCTGTGACGCATGGTCGGTTCACGGCACCGGTGGACTCTGGGGCGCCATCGCAACTGGAATATTCGCATCCCCTGCAGTCAACGCTGCCTATTCGGGGCTGTTGTACGGAAACCCACACCAGCTCGTTGTACAAATAGTTGCAGCTGGAGCAGCCCTGATATACGCATTTGTGGTGACATTTGCACTGGCCAAGATCGTGGATGCAACTTTGGGCCTGAGGGTCACAGAGGATGAGGAGTACGTTGGACTGGATATATCTCAGCACGGCGAGAAGGCTTATGCTTAAAGTTTGCGCAAATTGGATGAACACCGAACACATGAGAGGGATATGAGCACATGAGGCGATGACATTGAAGAAGATCGAGGCGATAATTAGGCCTGAGAGGCTTGAGCAAGTCAAAAAGGCCCTTGAGGAGAACGGGTTCGTAGCAATGACAATCATCGAGGTCCTCGGCAGAGGAGAGCAGAAGGGAATAAAGCTTCAGTATAGGGGAGGCACAATGGAGGTGGATCTCCTCCCCAAGCTCAAGCTTGAGATGTTTGTCCATGATGTGGACGCAGATAAAGTCATGAAAATCATCTGCGATTCCGCTAGAACTGGGAAATTCGGTGATGGAAGGATATTCGTGTCTCCAGTTGAGAAATCAGGGAAGGTTAGAACTGGCGAGCTGGACTTCGATGGGGCCGTTATCCAGCAAGATCTCGATGCACCAAAATCCTAGACCCTTGAGATCCGCAGCATTCCTTCCGGACAGCAAGGCATAGAGATAACTCCATTATCTCTAGCCCTTTCGAGTTTTTTTATGTAGATACAGAAGGCCTTATTCAACTTAGCTCAATAATTTTAAAAGCAGCCGCAGCAACTATAAACGCAGAATACGTTTTCTAGGCAACGCGAAAATGTTTTTTGGAGACTCATATTGGCATTCCGTATAGATGCAGGATAATAACAATTACGGCTCCTGCGATTCCTCCTATCGCACAGATCACTATAACAAGCCACGTGTACGCAATGTTCAACCCTGCAAATGCATTCGCTAGATATAGCACCAATAGTCCGAGGATCGCGTTCACAAGGAAGTATCTTATAGATTTCAACACGATGATGATCCCGATTATCAGTGCAACGGCTATTACTACAATTAATATAATGTCCTCTAAATTAGCAGGCTTTGGAATATTGATAAGTGGCTGTACTTGAGCTGATTGTACTTGGGCTGATTGTACTTGACCTGATTGTACTTGACCTAATTGTACTTGACCTGATTGTACTTGAGCAGATGTTTCACTGGGAATCTGGTTTATCGTAATAGGCACATAATTCGTGCCTCCTGTAGGGTAATAGCACTCAATTGTTCCCGTCCAGCTTCCAGAGTAGGTATCTGTGCCAACCTGCTTAGAGACATTTATGATATGCTGGCCGCCATAAGCGGTGACCACCAATTTTCCATTTCCATCGGTGGAGCCAATGTATGCACCATCAATGTAAACACTGAACCCTGCAGGATTAACCTGTGTAGAGGCCTTTTGGAGATCCACTCCAATAATGAACTGCTTCTGGCAGTCTCCATAGCCGTATTGCTGTCCATAAGGCCCTTGAGAGGCAGCAGTGGGTATAGCTACCAGAATGATGAGAACTAATGCTAAGAGATTCGATGCTATGGGATTCGATGCTAGGAGAATTGATGCCGCTAGAGATTTAGCTTTCATACCTAATCCATTAATCCCGCTATTTGTCCAACATTACTTATGGGATATCTATGCTACCGTATTTCTAATAGCTTCTCCTTTATCCATCTTTTTCTAGACAGGTTTAGTTTATCGGGGCTCACTTCTTCAACTAGGTGATCCTCGTTGTGTTTGATCCTATAGATCTTTAAGCCCTCTTTTGAAGCAATCACAAAGCTATTTACAACTATGTTCTCGAAGATATACAATCCGATGCAATAGGATCTTGCCTGTGCTCTTGCATTTCTCAGATCTTCGTCGTTTTTTATCGTGGCTTTATCCTCGATAATGGTAATGGGTCCATTATCGTCATATAGATAGAAATCGATCTTGCCCTCCTGCGTAACATGTTCTTGCCGGAATTTGCATGGTCTGTCGCTCACATAATTGATCTTCAAATTCTTCAATAACGGCTCTATGCATTTTATCTTAATATCCAACTCGGAAGAACATCTGCTCCAGTCTTCTCCGAGGATTATGGAAGGCAACCGGGCCTTGAACAAAGACAGAATCACTATTGCTGCTGCTATGAAAACCAGCGCCGTTTGCGTTTCAAAGTTTTGCATCTGCCAAAACTTCTCTGCTATCGGCACGTAGGATGCCAGCATTGCAATGACAATCTTTGTTTCATTAATAGCAGTAGCGATAACCATTCCAAGCAGGCTTTTGATGTCTTGGCTTGCTTTCTCTATAGTATCTGCATCTACGGCAGCTTGCATCTGGCGATATACGACTTGGACGTTCTCATTTCCCAAGATGGCATCTGCGGTCTTATCTGGAAGTTCCCCAATTATGCTTCTAACATCGAGATGCCTCAGGTCATAAGCGAAATAGTGTGATAGAGAAACTGCTAGTAACATCATGAATATCAATGCAGCTCCTATCCTGGCCATGTTACCGCCTCAATATATTATCATACTCAAATTAGATATTAAGGCGTTCCACTATATAATATCCCTAGATATAATATCTTTAAACTTGCATTGGCAGCCAAAAGAGAGATGCGAGAGATTGTTTGGGACGAATATCATAGGGGTAGAAGAGACATAGGAATCCTCGGCAGAAGCCATTTGACGTAGCTTTTGTATGTTCCTCTTGAGGCTATGATCTCTACGTATTTATCAATGAACTTCTCCCGGCTAGTCAGTATTCTTAAGAACAGCTCAGGCCTGGAATGGATCGTCTTTGAGAATAGAAGGGCATACCTCAACTCCTCTCCAAAGTCTGAATTGCACCTTGATTCATATTCATTGGGTATGTTTTCCTGCGGAAGCCCTTCCGCTATTACCTCTGATGCTATTTGCCCTGATCTCATCGCGTAGGCGATTCCCTCTCCCGTAAATGCATCGACTAAACCAGCGGAATCTCCTGCCAGAAGGACCCTTTTGCTGGCGAGTCTCCTTCCTATTCCCTCAAATGGAATCAAATGTCCATGAAGCTTGTAATCTCCTGAAAAGCCGTTGGCTCGCAGAAAGCAAGTCATCATCTCCTTGGGGTGCTTCAGGCGCGATGCAATGCCGCCTATGCCAATCGAATAGTAGCCTTTATGCGGGAAGATCCAGCCATAGCCCATCGATACCACCCCAAAGTGTATATCAACAATGCCATGCGTACTCTCATCTATCTTGTTATCGTCTTCCGGTATCTCTGTCACCAAGCATGCGCCGTACTGATCATTTCTATCATGGCCTCTTACCGTTTCCTTAAGCAGATCCTGACATCCCGATGCTACAACAAAATACCTGGCGCTATACAACCCTTCATTTGTAGAAACCTCAACTCGATCGCCCTTCTCCTTATACGCCTTGACCTTCTTGCCCATGATTGCCTGAGCTCCAGCATCAAGTGCCTTCTGCAACATTAGGTGATCAAATTCGCTTCTCGTGACAAGAGTTATGATTCGATAGCCCTTATGTACCTCGACTACATTATCGCGATAATGCATTCTGGCGCCTGTAATGTTTCTCTCGCAGATATAGCTCGGAAGGGGGAAGCCCAAATATGAGATTGCTCGCTCGGACAGGGCTCCTCCACATGGTTTATACCTGGGAAAATTATCCTTTTCAATAACAAGCGCATCCAAGCCGAGCTTAGCTGCAGCCCTGGCCGCGGCGGATCCTGCGGGACCAGCACCCGCTATTATCACGTCGTACACAACTGCCTCTAACTATCTACCCCATAGTAAAAAAGCGTTGTTCTAGCTGTCATAACTTCAGCTAACCAAAGAAGATATTATAAAAGAATCTCAAAACATCAGTGTTCGATAATACAACGCCCAGTTTTATCTTTGTTGTGAGTGTGTTGCCTTGAATATTTATTCCACCAAAGTTCCTTTCCTGCTGGAACGTTGATATAGGATCGTCTGAACTTCGGATCCTATTAATCGAGTCCTCAGTGGCATTGATTGAAATAGTGGGATCAGATACACCGCCCTCTACTATACTGCTGATGCGGGCATTTTGCATTACAAATCCTGTTCTGTATATGCTTCCATCATTTCTAATAATGTTCAAATCAATTCTCTCACTTCCCACAAGGCTTCTGAGGATGTCGGGGGAATTATCTATCCTACTGTTATAAATATTTACATAATACTGCACTGTTGAATTATCTATAGCAGCAGCTGATACTTGTGGACAAAGAGATGCCATCAGTAGGATCGTAAATATCAATACCAAATATCTCATAATTAAGTTAGCAGTCTCAAATGAATAAATATCTTATGATCTTGTGATTCTATAGTAAGGTCATCGCACTCATCCATGGAATCCTTTAAGTACAATCCTTCACCGATATTGGGGATATGAGCATCCTCGTCCTCTGTATCGACAGAGACAACGATCTGGGGCGAAAAGCGGGCGTAGCGTGCCCTGTTATCGGCCGAGGAGCCAATATCGACGCCGCTTTGAAGCTGGCGATAGCCGATCCTGAGGATTCTGACAGCAATACCATCTTTGGGGGCATCAAGGTGCTCGATGAGCTTATTGCCTCTGGCAAGCAGGCAGAGATAGCATCTCTTGCAGGCGATGTGAAGGTCGGTCTGATTTCGGATGAGAAGCTCGCAGGCCAGCTCGAAGAGCTTATGCGCCAGTTCAATCCCGATGGAGTCATTGTTGTGTCGGATGGTGCAGAGGATGAGGCCATACTTCCTATAATTCAATCACGTGTAAAAGTGAATGGTGTTAGGCGAGTGCTTGTAAAGCAGAGCCCTAACCTGGAGAGTACATATTACCTTCTGAAGCAAGTCTTCACAGATCCGAAGATTAGCCATACAGTCTTCATTCCTCCAGGACTCGCATTGCTGATGTACGCATTATTCAGCTTTCTGCGTTATCCGGAAGGTGCCGTCATTGCGATTACTGGTGCAATTGGACTTTATCTGCTCTTCAGGGGACTGGGCTTAGATGATTCTATGGAGGAAGCAAAGCAGACCTTGCGGACTTCACTATACGCCGGGAAGATTGCTTTCATCACCTATATCCTGGCTGCAATGCTGGTGATAATTGCAACGATCCAAGGTGCAGCAAGCTTCTTGCAGTACTATCATGAGCCTATATGGTATGGGTATCTCACGCTGTTGATGGTCTACCTTCATGATAGCATATGGTGGTATATGGCGGCGGCCATCTGCGCTAATCTAGGAAAAATCATGGATATGTATTTGGAGGGAATAAGAGATGAACGCACCTACTCATATCCATTCTTCTTCTTCGCTACAGGTCTTGTGCTCTGGTCTGCAAGCGGCTTCATACTTGCGAGCAATGCGGATCTTCATTTCAGCCTAGGCATGATGCAATCCCTTCAATATCTGGCCGTGTCTGCAGTTGCTGCCATACTCGTCGCTATTGTGGGTATAAATATCTCCAAACGCATAGCTGGAGAGAGTCCTTCTAAGGGATCCAATTGACAGAGATCAATGCATCAGGAGAAGGATGTCTCTGCGATTTTACCTTCGACTTTTATTGGCAGCATAAAGGCTCTCGCCTGGACCCGGAGAAGGCCGTAAGCGGCATCAGCTTCTGCAAGCTTGTCGAGGCATTGAAGAATGGAGAGACTATACGCATAAAGGGCTGTGTAGGGGGCAGACTAGGATCAAGCCTTGGAGTAGACTTAGTTAAATTCGGAGGCAAGGGCGGGCCCATAGAGGGAACCGGCAAAATCGTAGTAGATGGCGACGTAGGCAGCAGAATGGGAATAAGCATGCTGCGTGGGGCTATTTATGTGAGCGGCAAAGTTGAACCGCCGCTTGGAAATGTCATAGAAGTCGAGACTGACCTCAGCGGATACAGGAAATATATATCCATTACCGATGCACTTGAGCACGGCACTGCAGTCCATAACACCGCAGTCCTTAGCACTACTGTCTTAGAGCCGAACATGCTGGATGCAAACGGACTTTTAATTCGCGATGGCATCTTAAGAGATACTGTCGGGGCAAGGATGACTGCCACGAGAACTATATCGCTTAAAGGCAATGCCGGCATGAGCACAGGAATACTCATGCGCTCTGGCCTGATTGATATCTCTGGAAATGCAGACCGCAACACAGGTGTTTTGATGAAGGGAGGGAGAATTGTGGTTCGTGGAAACACTGGCGATTTCACAGGCGCCGAGATGCATGGCGGAGAAATATTCATCGAAGGGAACGCTGGCAGCTACATATGCTCAAAGATGAAAGGCGGCGCCATTTATGCAAAAGATGGCAGGCCCGTGCCTCCCGCGAAGACGCAGATGCTGAATGCTGCGGAGATGGCAAATGTGGCAAAGGTTTTGGGATTAAATCAGATGTATGCCATGATGTACAAGCAGTTTGGATTGTGAATTGGAAAGACCATTCTGATCAAGCTTCTGTGAAGGTTTTACGATCCGACAGCAGTCCTGTTGATTAATGAAAGACCGGGCAGATAGTTGAGCACGGAACTCATACTAAGCCATTCATCAAGGAATATTCCAAGCTTTTTGAGGCTAAGGCAAACTTCCTTAGCGCAGGATGGCGAACTCAAGTAGAGCGCTATAATTTGTAGCATTATGACAATAATTATTTCTATGTGAATCACGCGGCTTGCTGCGGGGTGCGCTTGTTTGACTGATGTAAATTTGAGTTTAAATGAATTCGCCATACTTGAGTGCGATATTGGTAATATCCCTTAAATACTTTATCAAATGTACATGGCATCTTCGTTGAGGATCGGCTGGAGAATTAATGTTCTCGGAGGGATTAAAAGCCTAGGGGAAAGTAATTAAATCGGATGCTTGTTTATAAGGCCAAAGATAATGAAGAGGGAAAAATGAAGAAAATTTGGACGAGACCTGAGCTGGTAGTCCTTGTGAGAGGATCGGATGAGGAAAGAGTGCTATTTGCCTGCAAGCTCACGGACGCGACGGGTCCCTGGAAAACTTGTAACGCAGGCGGCTCATGCAATCAGATATCCATCAGCAGCTAACCCTATTCTCCTTTGGCCCTTGGGATCCTCCGGGAGGTAGGTCAGGGTCTATGGACCATGTTGCGGAATTATTAGGGCTATGTTCCTCGTCTGATGTATGAAAGGGGCGGGCGGGGGCCAGTGCTGCTGCCCGCTCCCCGATGCGGCTCATCCATTCGAAAAGAACGAAAGTCTACTTCATTTTTTCAAACTATTAATTAGAATTTGTCATCTGGACAGAAGCAATAAGCTAACGAGACCGCATTTTAATGACATATCTCAAAAGAATTAATGTAGAGTCCTGAAAGTATTTCGCACACGCTTTTGCTATGGACTCGTAACACGAAGTATGAAATTGGATCAACGCAAGATCCACTGGATTATCCAGCAAAAGAAGAAGAGAGTGGGTACAAAACAGATTGCATTGGATATGAAAATCACGCGGAGGCGAGTTCAACAAATCTGGAAACGCTATGAAGAAGAGAAACGGGAGCCTACAATTGGCGAGAATATGGGTCGGCCGAGGAAGCCTTTAGATGAGCGAGAGGCACAGGTCGTTGGTGAAGCGTAATGAGCATTATAGATTTGGGGCTCGGATGCTGGAGGTCGCTGTAAGAAAAGTGTTTAAGATACGTATCTCCCATAATCGTATTCATATGTATCTCAAGGCAGCAGGCCTGGCCCATGAAGATCCCCAGAAGAAGGGGCGACGTAAATGGGTTCGATACGAACGAGAGCATAGCTTATCCGCATGGCATATCGATTGGCATGAATCGGGATGGTCTGATCTCAAGGTTTGCGTTATCATCGATGACGCATCCAGGATGATCCTCGCTGGTGGAGAGTTCAAGAATATCAATACCGAGAATAGCAAGTTGGTGGTGGATCAACTGGTTGAAAGGTACTGGTGGCTCTGTCCAATGCGAGAGCTCATCATGGATCATGGTGCTGAATTCGGTGCCCATCGCGTTCATCCTGATGGCAAATGGGATAGCGATTTCAAGAAGCATATCGAACAGCATGGCATCAAGCCAATCCTGGCAAAAGTAAAGCATCCTCAGACAAATGGTAAGCTAGAACGGTGGTTTGGTGAATATAAACGGCATCGATTAGCCTTCTCTTCTTTTGAGGAGTTTAGGGAGTGGTATAACAATCGACCGCATGGAAGCTTGGATTTTGAACACCTCGAAACACCTGAAAGAGCGTTCAGGCGAAAGATGCGCCCGGAGATGTATTTCGCTATAGGTCACAGGTTGTTGGGACTATGAGCAGAAGTATGAATAATTCACACGAAACGAATTCAGAGCAGGTGCGAAATACTTTCGGGACTACACATCTCAAAAGAATTAACGAAAGGTTTTTAAAGGAATGTATAGGGGATAACAAAACGCGAAAAGGTGAAACTGTGGAGACGGATGCTTCAATCGATTCTGCATATATACCTTCCGAGGACGTCGTTGCCAGGGACTTAGATGGCGAGCTGATCATCGTGCCTCTGACATCTGGCATAGGCGATATGGAGGATGAGATCTATACTCTGAACGAGACTGGTCGGGCCATCTGGGAGAAGCTTGACGGCAAAAGGAGCCTGAGAGAGGTGGCCGAGACTTTGAAGTCCGAGTTCGAGGCACGGCCAGGGGAGATCGAGGATGACACCGTTGGATTGGTGGGGGAGCTCTTCAAGAGGAAGATGGTAGTCCGGGCCTAAGAATGGCCTCGGATTTCGTCAGAGACGGCGGAGAGAGTACACTCTCTATGGAGGCCCTGGTAGAGCTTCTAAGTGCAGTCACAGAAAAAGGGAAACCATTTCGGTTCAGAGCATCCGGCTTTAGCATGCACCCTTTCATAAGGAACAGGGATACCATCATCATTTCTCCTTTGCCCTCCGGTCGCCCTGAGACCGGTGACATAGTGGCCTTTCTCTTGCCGGGAACCGGAATGCTGGTAGTCCACAGGGTCATAGACAGAAAGAACGGCTGCTACATCATAAGTGGTGACAACGTACCAGAGCCCGACGGCCTGATACCTTTGAAGAATGTGATCGGCCTGGTGACTGATGTTGAGAGAAACGGCCGCAAAGTAATGCTAGGCCTGGGCACAGAGCGAAAGCTGATCGCCTTTCTCGCCAGAAACGACCTTTTGAAATGGATACGGCTGTTTAGTCTGCCAAAGACACTGTGCGACCTGGTTCTGCTAGAAGTACAGGGTAGGTCAGTCTACCGCAGGATCGCCCGAAGGCTGGGCCCGGATTTCTCCATCTTTGAAGCTGATGGACGCGATATGGCGGAAGTCCAAGCCATCTGGAGTCCTGGCAGCAGGGTTACTTCATGCAAGCTTGATCCGTTGGTGACCAATTATGTTTCCAAAATAGAGTCGAAGATCGTTGGATTTATCCAGCTTGTCAGGCATCCTGAAGAGCACTATCCTTATGTTGGCCACTGGATTTTCGGCCTGACTGTGAGATTGAAGTATCGAGGCCTGGGAATCGGCGAGTCGCTCTGTCAGAGGGTGATCGATAGGGCAGAGGATGATGGGGCCAAGGAATTGTTCCTGCTCGTATACGATGACAACCACGTGGCAATCAACCTTTACCGTAAGTTTGGGTTTGAGCTGATAAAGTTGCAGGCTCTTGAATCCCAGTTCGATGAAAAGTTTAGAGCATCGGGCAGGCGCAGAGTTGTCATGCACCGGGATTTGCAGCTGAATGATTCAGATATGAGTAAAATAGACTGAAAAGTAGGATGGATATGTCAGAACAATTTGTCTCCCATAACTCGCTACCTGATCTCTCAATATGGGATACGATGAAAGAGAAGCACAGTCCCATCTCTTTTAACCTGGAGATCACGGCCCGATGTAACAACGATTGCCGGCATTGCTATATCTGCCTTCCTGCCGATGATGCTGTGGCCAGGGCCAGGGAACTCGACCTGGATGAAATCAAAAGCATCGCCTCAAAAGCCGTAAACATGGGCGCTGTCTGGTGCCTTATCACTGGAGGTGAACCTCTGCTCAGGGACGATTTCGAGGAGGTCTACCTGGCCTTGAAGCGACTGGGACTGCTTGTATCCGTCTTTACCAACGCCTGCCTGATAAGAAAGGGACACGTCGAACTGTTTCGCAGATATCCTCCCAGGGATATCGAGGTGACGGTTTATGGCGCCACAAGAGAGACATATGAGGCCGTGACCAGGAAACTCGGCTCATTTGATGCCTTTATGAGCGGGCTAAACCTTCTGCTCCAAGGCGGGGTAAATGTGAGGCTTAAGGCCATGGCCCTCAGGTCAAATGTGCATGAGTTGCCGGAGATAGCTCGATTCTGCCGAGAGCATACCAAGGATTATTTCCGCTTCGATCCTCTGCTGCACCTACGCTTTGATGGAGATGCAAAAAGAAATGAGGAGATCAGGGCAGAGCGTCTCTCTCCAGAGGAGATAGTCGCCATAGAGCAAGCTGATGGTGAGCGGTTCAGCGCCCTTAAGAAGGGCTGCAACAAACTCATAATGCCCGAGGCTGCACATATTAACTGCAACCACCTGTTTCACTGCGGCACTGGAAACGGCAGCTTTTGCGTCAGCTATGACGGCATGTTCAGGCTCTGCTCATCGCTCTGGCATCCGAGCTGCGTTTATGATCTGCGTAAGGGTAGCCTCGAAGAAGCTTGGCAGAGCTTCGTCCCTGCTGTGAGAGAGATGAGATCTGACAACGAGGAGTTTATAAGCAAATGCAGAAAGTGTCCTATTATCAATCTCTGCCTTTGGTGCCCTGCTCATGCTTATTTAGAAAGCGGGAGAATGGACTCCTGGATAGACTATTTCTGCCAAGTGGCACATGAGCGGGCCAGGAGCCTTGGATATGAAGAATCTCCCGGCCCAGAAGAGATAGCGATATCAACGATAAAAAGCCACTTTTAGGGGTTGCTCCATGAACGAATACCTGAGATTAGAGAAATCAATAAAGACTCCTCGCCTGCCTTTAGAGGGGAGCCTCGACCTTACTTACCGCTGTAATAATAACTGTCGCCATTGCTGGTTGAGGATTCCGAACGGCGCTGCAGAGCAGCAGATGGAGATCTCCACAGACGAGATCAAGTCGATCGTTGATCAGGCCAGGAGGATGGGCTGCCGGAACTGGCGCATATCCGGCGGTGAGCCGATGCTGAGATCCGACTTCGCCGAGATCTTCGACTACATCACCAGCAGGACAGCTTCCTATTCCATAAACACGAATGGCACCATGATCACTCCCGAGATTGCAGAGCTTTTGAGAAGAAAAGGGAACAAGATGGTCGCTCTGTATGGCGCCACGGCCGAGGTCCACGACCATGTCACCCGCAACCCCGGCTCATTCGATGCCACTATGAGGGGGTTTCAACTCCTCAAGGATGCAGGAGCCGGATTTACAGTCCAGCTTATACCCATGAAGGACAACTATCACCAGTTCCAGGATATGGTGAAGCTGGCTGAGTCCTTGAGCCCTCACAGGAGAGTGGGCGCAGCTTGGCTATACCTGTCCGCCGGTGGCTCGCCCCAGAAGAACGCTGAGATCGCCTCACAGAGGCTCCCTCCCCCTGAGGTCATAGATCTGGACACCCCTGACATCTCATACGAAGAACGGCACAGAGTGGAATCCTGCCGGGCCGTCAGATTTGATGATCGGCTCTTCGCCGATTGCATCGAGGGCAGACGCGACTTTCATATCGATCCTTACGGCCAGATGACATTCTGCTGCTTCATCAAAGACCCTGAGCTTCGATACGACCTCCGAAAAGGCAGCTTCCAGGAGGCCTGGGACCAGTTTATACCCTCTCTGGCAGGCAAGGTCCTGGGCGGAAGAGAATATTTCGAAAACTGCGGCTCTTGCCGCCTCAGATCGGACTGCCGGTGGTGCCCGGTCTATTCCTATCTGGAGCACGGCCGATACGGGGCAAAAATAGATTACCTCTGCCAGGTGGCCAGAGAAGGCCAGGCTTTCAAGGATGACTGGAAGCAAAACCACCGCCGTTACTACAAGATAGCAGGGATCACCATCCAGGTTGAATCGGACCTTCTCATCACCGATGGGACATTCGACCCCAAATTCAGACAGTTCCAGACAGACGGACCTGACGGAGATACGATCTTCATACATCACCACTTCGGCCTCCCAGACCTGGATGGCCGGGATCTGGGACAGGAAGTCTATCGTAAGCCTCCCTGGGCGGTCTATCGCAAGGGTCAGTCCTGGGTCTACCTGGGCATATCACCCATTGCAGGCGATCCAAGCCTCCATCGTGTGGCCACTTTCAGCGATGATCACTCCCGTGCCAGGATATACAATGACCGAGAAGACATCTTTCTCAAAGGCGGTCTCCACTCCCTGACGCTCTTCCCTACCGACCAGATACTCCTGGCCAGGATACTGGCCGAAAGAAAGGCTTGCTTCCTGCACTCTGCCGGCGTGATAATGGATGGACGCGGCCTGCTATTCGTTGGCCACTCTGAGGCGGGAAAATCGACCACCGTGAAGATGTTGAAGGACCGAGCAGAGATACTGTGTGACGACAGGAACATCGTCCGGCTCTGGCCGGATGGCTTCAAAGTCCATGGCAGTTGGTCACATGGCGAGGTGCCCCTGGTTTCAGCAGCTTCTGCGCCCCTGAATGCCATATTGTTTCTGAAGAAATCAGACCGGAACAGCATAACTCTCCTGGCTGATCGAATGGAGATCATGCAGAGGCTGATAGCCTGTCTCATCAAGCCCTTTGTGACCGCCGAGTGGTGGCAGAAGATGATGACGCTGATCGAGGAGATAGCCAGGGAGGTGCCATGCTACCAGATGGAGTTCGACAAGAGCGGCGAGATAATCGCTGAGCTGGAGAAGCTTCCGATACTGCCGGTGGCCTGATGACCGAGCCTTTACAACCCACTTATTCGGTTGCAGTCAATGCCTCAAAACACAGGATCTGGAAGGGCAACGGTCCTATTCTGGGCCGACTTGACATGGAGTTGACAGAGAGGTGTAACAACGACTGCATCCACTGCTACATAAATCTGCCAGAAGACGATCCCGCCAAGGGGCGTGAGATCTCCACAAGCGAGGTCAAACGCATCCTTACCGAGGCAGCATCATTGGGCTGTATGACTGTCAGGTTCACAGGAGGCGAGCCGCTGCTCCGGGATGATTTCCAGGAGCTATATCTTTTTGCCCGCAGGCTGGGGCTTAAGGTATTGCTCTTCACCAACGCCCGACTTATCACACCGGAGATCGCCGACCTGCTGGCAAGGGTGCCGCCGCGGGAGAAGGTGGAGGTCACAGTCTACGGCATGACACGAGAGTCATATGAGGCCGTCACCAGGTCAAAGGGCTCTTATGATCAGTTCAGGCACGGCCTGGAGCTTCTGCTGGAAAGAAAAGTTCCCTTTGTGGTCAAGGGAGCGCTGCTCCCTCCTAATATCGAGGAGATGGAGATCTTCAAGGAGTGGGCCTCGACCAATCCCTCAATGGACAGGCCTCCAAGCTACTCCATGTTCTTCGACCTGCGCTGCCGCAGGGACTCATCTGCCAAGAACAGGCTCATTGAAAGTCTGAGGCTTTCTCCGGAGGAGGGCGCATCAATCCTCTCAAGAGATAGGGAAAGGTATCTCAAAGAGATGAAGGAGTTCTGCTCCAAGTTCATGGGTCCTCCTGGGAACAAGCTCTTCTCCTGCGGAGCCGGGCACGGCGCTTGCGTGGATGCTTACGGTTTTCTTCAGCCGTGCATGATGCTCAGGCATCCTGATGCAATATACGATTTACGAGAAGGCTCTCTTAAGAATGCGTTGGCAAACTTTTTCCCGAGACTTCGGCAGATGAAGGCCGAAAATCCCGACTATCTGGCACGCTGCGCCCGGTGCTTCCTGAAGGGATTATGTGAGCAGTGTCCGGCAAAATCATGGATGGAGCATGGGACTCTGGATACTCCAGTGGAGTACCTCTGCAGGGTTGCTCATGCTCAGGCGCTGGATCTGGGACTCTTAAATGAGGGCGAAAGGGCTTGGGAAGTGGAAGATTGGAGGAAGAGAGTAAATGCTTTCGGCCCTCGGGATTGTCAGTGAAGTAGGTCAGGGTTTACGGACCCTGCGGCGGAGTTTTTTAGGGCTATGTTTCTCATCCGATGTGTAGAAGGTCAGCTGCTGCAAGCTGCTCCGATTTGGGCCTCGATCTCCGGCTTAAATCATGCCCAGACGTTCTTTTATTGCCTTGACATCAGCCTGTAACTGCCTGAACTGCACTGCATACCCTGGCTGATCCTCCCTGAGCCCTTTAACCTCTTCTAAGATCTTCTCGGTGTTATTAGCCATTTGTGGGATTAGATCTGTGTTCTTAGCTATTTGTGGGATCAGATCTGTGTTCTTAGCTATTTGTGGGATCATGTCAGTGTTGTCTTTGATCGCCTGGAGAATAGGAATGGCCTTATTCATTTGGCCGTAAGCATTCATGGCGGCTGTCTGCCATAAAGGCATAACATTGTCTGCATAATCCCCGGATATTATACTACCAACTTTGGCAAGCGGAGACCGCTTCGCATTAACGGTGCTAAGAAATTTCTGGGTTCTCCTGTCATCGGCTTCTATCAGGGCTATTACAATCTGTTGTCCGTCTTCTTCATCATTATAGACATCGAAGCCTTTGAGACCCATGCTCATGGCAAGTTCGACTAACCATGGTCTATAGCCTACATCATGGACCTTGGGACCTGTTATAGTAATCTTGAGCTTCATCTTATCAATAGAATCAACATGTTTGGTATTTGTAGGTTACTGGAATTGACTTACTCCTGCATCCTCAAGTTTTGGCGATAAAGGCCGAAAATTCCGACTGCTCGGCCCGCTGCGCCCGGGATGCAGGGGCTTGCCCTTTGCCAATTTTTAAAACACCTTAAAATGTATTATAGGAGCTACTCTAATAATATTATAGGTATGTCAGAGCGCCAATCTCTTCCTACCCTGGATGCTGCCTACACCCTGAATCCGGAGATCACGAGCTGTAGTAAATTTTCGCCTCTGTTTTTTTGAGATTTTGGGGAAAAGGTTTAAGCGATATGAACCAGGATACGGTCCAATTGCAAAAAAAACGATGAGGCGGACCTTGAATCTCCCATCTCGTAGAGCAATCGTCAGAACTGCAGCAGATAATGTCCTGAGGCTTAAACAGGCGGTCAGTCTAGTCTGGGAGAGCTCTCCTGGTTTGACGCTTGCAGGCATCGTCCTGATCATCGTCCAGGGCAGCTTGCCTCTGGCTTCGCTTTACCTTATGAAACTGATTGTAGACTCAATCACAGCAGGAGCCGGTTTTGATAAAGTCCTCCTTTTTATCAGCCTTGCGGGCGGAGTAGCTCTTCTAGTGGCAGCCTGTAACTCAGCCTCGAACGTCATCAGCGAAGCCCAATCGGACCTGGTATCAGACCATGTCCAGGAGATTCTTCACGCAAAATCGATCGAGGTCGATCTGGAGTACTACGAGAACCCGAAATACTACGAGACCCTTCACCGAGCCCAGGCGGAAGCCCTCAGCAGGCCGACGCAGATAGTAAACGGACTTCTTCAAGTTGGACGTAGCGCCATATCCCTCGTCGCAGTCTTCGGACTGATAGTATCGTTGAACTGGGCTTTGGCGTTGACCCTCACGATAGTTGCCTTGCCAAGCGCATTCATTCACGCAACGTATGCGAACAAGCTTTACAGTTGGCAGCGGAGCTGTACCAGGAAGGAAAGAAAGGCATGGTACCGACATTGGTTGCTCATCAGCGAAGGCTATGCCAAGGAGATCAGGCTCTTCAACTTAGGGCCTTTGTTCATGCGCCAGTACCACGAGTTGCACGAGGAGATTCGAAAGACCCGGCTGTCTCTAGTCTCCAGGCGTTCGGTAGCAGACCTCGCATCCCAGACCATCTCTCTGATTGCAGTCTTCGGATCCCTGGCATTCATAGCCCGCCAGACTCTCTTGGGAACAATAACACTGGGATCTATGGTTATGTATTTCGGAGCGATACAGCAGGGTCAGGCATTTCTCAGCAACTTCCTGACAAACATGGCAAAGATATATGAGAGCAACCTATTTCTGACTAACCTGCGCGAGTTCCTTGAGCTGGAGCCGAGGATTAGGGAATCGACAAATCCCATGAAAGTTCCTAATCCGGTTAAGCACGGCATCTTCTTCGAGCACGTGAGCTTCAGTTATCCAGGATCGAGATCGCTGGTCTTGAAAGATGTGAACTTGCATATAAGGCCCAGTCAAATTGTTGCTCTTGTCGGAGAGAACGGCTCAGGCAAGAGTTCTCTGATCAAGCTCCTATGCAGACTCTATGACCCTCTGGATGGCAGAATCTGCCTTGATGGTATCGACCTTCGAGACTTCAATACATTTGATCTCAGAAAGGGGATTAGTGTAATCTTCCAGGATTATGCCCGCTACAACCTGACAGCCAGAGAGAACATCCAGCTCGGAAATGCTGAGGGTCCGGTGGATGAAAAGAAGATTTGGAGCGCAGCAGAGCGCTCCGGTGCAGACGAGTTCATATCGTGTTTGGAAGATGGGTATAACACAACTCTGGGCAAGTGGTTCGAGGAAGGCACTGAACTGAGCGTTGGCGAGTGGCAGAAAGTGGCTTTAGCCCGCGCATTTCTACGCGACTCGCAGATAATTATCCTGGACGAGCCCACCAGCTCGCTTGATCCCAGGGCAGAGGACGAGGTCATCGAGAAATTTCGCAGCCTCGCAGAGGGCAGGATGGCTATGATTATAAGCCATCGCCTCTCCACAGTGACCAAGGCAGACTGCATATTCTTCCTGAAAGATGGCAGGATAACCGAGAGCGGGACTCATAAAGAGCTGATGAATCTTGGCGGTGAATATGCCAGACTATTCGAGATCCAGGCCAGACATTACAGGTGATTTTAAGATGTCTTTTACGATCAGGATGAATAAGGAGATCGAGCTGCTCTTGGCCTGCTCCAGGCCACAAATAGAAAACGCCAATCCAGATCGAATATGCCGCCTTTTGCAGGAAGAAATAAATTGGGACTGGATGATTAAAGCTGCCCGCGACCATGGCGTCTGGCCGATCATGTATCATAATCTTAAGGCCGTTTGTCCAGAAGCAGTTCCACAAGAAGTCCTCTCGAATTTACGGAAAGGATACCTCAGTAATGCCTTGAGGAACCTGATGCTAACCAGAGAGCTGCTCCGCATAATCGAAGACTTCCAAAAGCATGGAATAGAAGCAGTCCCCTTCAAGGGTCCGACTCTAGCTCAGCTGGCATATGGGGACATTACACTCAGGCAGTTCTCTGATCTGGATATCATGGTCCACAAACACGATGTGCTGAAGGCAAAAGAATTGCTGATCTCCAGAGGATATAAGCCTCAAGTCAATTTTACACCACTACAGGAGAGACTTCTCCTCCAGAACGCATGCGAATATAACTTCGTTCGCAATAATCCCATGATACCTGTCGAGGTCCACTGGAGATCATTGGTCTTCGGTTAAGAGATGATTAGCCAATTAGCCAATTTTATTCTGATATATTCATATAAAAACCATCTTGCGAATGGTTTCAATTCGATCTCAGTGATCTTGTAGCCGATCGACTACCCAAAGTACAACGCCTAGGATTTTGACACTGGTAGATCGATTTAGCTCTTAACCGAAGACACATGCACTGGAGATTCCATCCTCCTATGTACTCTGTTCCATTTGATGAAGAGATTTGGTCGCGTCTCGAAACCATGACCTTCGAGGGGATGACAATCAATAATTTCCCGTCGGAGGATCTAGTCTTGGCTCTCTGTTCTCATGGGACAAGGCATCAATGGGAAAATGTGAAGCTGGTGAGTGATCTTGCCGGTCTAATCGAAAGTCATAATATAGCTTGGGATTTGGTGAAGATCAGGTCTGCTGAAATGGGCATGAATAGAATACTCCGCACAGGTCTTCTTCTCGCCCATGACCTTCTGGACGCCAGATTCCCCGGGCAGATGTTCAGCGAGATTGAGAGGGATGCTGCAGCCAGGGAATTAGCATTATATTTATCTAGAAAGCTTTTTACCGAATCTGATACAGAAGATGTTATTATTAAAAGTCTATTCTGGCTAAAAACACGGGAAAAGCTGAGGGATAAAGCTAACTATCTGATTATTTTGGGGACGGAACCTACAATAGCAGACCTGGATATAATCTCGTTGCCGGGGCACCTCTTTCCGTTCTATAGGATCATCAGGCCAATCCGCCTATTCTGCCAATATGGATTGAAGATGAAGTCGAGGCGAAATATACGATAGGATGTTATAAATATAATGGATTAACATAATTCCAAAAAACAAATATAAAGTAATAAAAAATAATGTTAATAAATCTCCTCCAGATCCTCAATATGCGCAAAGGCATCGCTTAAATTCTTCCTAGACCTCTGCTTTCTGTCCTTCTCATCCTGGATGGCACGTGCTGCCTGAGCGTATAGTGCCTCCAGTTCCGGCACGCTTGCAAGAGTGAATATCGACAGGACCTTAGGATAGCCCTTCTTTACCACTAGTCCTTTGAAGACATGGCCTGCGCTTGCAGAGAGCTTCTCGATCTCCTTGGTTATCTCGTCTACATCAAGACGCTCCTTAGAGCCCTGTATGATAACCATGGCCCTTGCAGAATCCTCGTAGATGTTTGCAGGATAAAGCAGACTCCCTGGCTTCACGCTGTTCTCTATTGCAGCTTTTACTGAAGGCGTTTTCCTATCGGCCTGGAAGAAGCCCATTGTGCATATCCGAAGTCCACCACTCATAACGGTCTTGAAATCGCCCAGATCGGTTACGGATAGCATCTCGCTGTCCAACGACTCTATGAGGAAGAGCAGTCGCTGTGCCACCATGCTGTTAATCTTGTTGTATGCAGTGGCGATATCTCCGCTACATCTCTTTAGATATTGATTATCAACGAGAATGAGGCCTTCCGAATCAACCTCCATCAGCTCCCTCATGCAGAAAGCTGCATTTTGGAGATAGATCGAGCCCTCCTCTCTGAAGGGAAGAATAGCTACCGTCACCACAGTTATATTCCTATATCGTCTCTTCAGCTCCTGTATAAGCAGCGGCGAAAAAGACGAACCTGTGCCACCTGATGTTGATGTGATCACGAAGGCCAGGTCGAAATCGCCTCTCTTCTCGACCTCCTCCATTATCAGGTCGCGGTTCTCCCAGAAGCCCTGTTTACCTACATTCCTGTTTGCCCCTACGCCATGCAGATTTGGGACATGGAGTCTATCTTTGGCAGTCGTGAACCTCAGCTCTTTGAGGTCGTTAACAGCAGTATTAATGGCGATTGTTTCCACTCGACTGGGAAACTTCGGGCGCAAGCAGTACTTTGAGATGGTGGATCCGCCGAAAGCCTCCTTGTTTATTGCATCAAGGATCCTGTTTCCGCATTGGCCTACGCCAAGTATGAGTACGTTAAGCATAACCCTCAAACCTGTTTGAGCTTTGATTGAGTTCCTAATATTACCCACATGGTATTCTTTCAGATGTAAACGCACTTCTTTAATATTTATACTCTCTGTATCGCTTGAATATCCACGCAGCTATTGCTATGATTGGGATGATAACTAAGTAATATAGATATTTATACTCTTGTTCCCGAACGTTCACATCTACCATGCCCTCAGCAAGCATCGTCTCATCTCCTCCCTGGTAGCTGGCCTTCAGGTCGATTGTATAGTTCCCGCTATGTTCACCAACTAGCTCCGCAGAGTAGTTCTCCGTCCCGCCAGGCTCAATTATCGGAATTGTCTTATCAAGGTCGGTCGAGGATAGGCCATCTGAGGGATCTATCATCGATTGAATCTGGATATTTGAAGCAGTCGCCTTTCCCACGTTGATTATGTTGATGTTCAATATGCCTTTCTCTCCATTCACTATCGAGACTGGAGCGCTGAGCCTAATCTTGATGTCCGGCTCGCTTTTTGGATTAATCACTACATCGAAGGGCTGTGATGTGTTTGATTTAATGTTCTTTTTCGCATCTGAGTACCTGACTTCTATTGCAGGAACCGTTATCGATCCATCCTTCACCGCATCTACAACATATACTGCATAATCTGATTCACCCGGATCTAGAGTCTCTTTGATCTTCGGAGGATAGCCTGCAATGTAAGAGAACTCCGATATGGGCGGGAGATCCTCGACCTCTATGCCAGATGCAGTATCTGTTCCGATGTTTTTAACCGTGACTGTGACCTTAACCTCATCTCCAACGCTCAGATTCATTTTATCGAAGCTTTTCTGCACCATCAGATTCGGTTGGCTACTAGCTGTTTTCTGATTGGGCTCAGCAGATTCTTTTCGTGGGTTGCCGAGACTCTTGGGGTACTCAACTCTTATCTTTGCAGATTGCTCGTCAAAGATATCTGTAAGTGTGATTGTTATACCGTTATCATCGGCTCCTCCATCAAAGCTATTGGCACTATCAACAAGGAGGACCCGCTGCTCGTCCAAATGACTGTCTGGATTTGATACCTTCATAAGCGCAAGGCCGTCGCGGACGGACTGAATATCGATCAGCTGTGCAGTGTAATTACCTATATCTATGCTATCGCCGATATAGAGCGTAAAATCACTAAAAGTAACCTCATCATTCGATGCTCTGCCATGAATGCTAGCCATCGATAATATCAGCAAAACAAAGATCGCCAGATAAATCAGACGCATACGGGTTCACCATTCCATTAATTATTCGAGGGCGTCGCCCGTCTCCATCTCCAGGCTTATGTCTATCCATTTTGCATCTCTTGTCAGGGCACCAATGGAGATCACGTCAACTCCCGTTGAGGCGTAATCCTCTATACTCTCCATGGTTATTCCTCCGGAGGCTTCGAGAATTAGATGTTCTTTAAGCCCCTTTGCCCTCAGTATCTCTACACCCCTCCTTATCTCATATGGCTCCATGTTATCGAACATTATTATATCCACGCCCAGCTCTGCAGCGTGCAGCATATCTTCAAGGCTTTCTACTTCTACCTCTATCTTCTTCGTAAAGCTGGCCAATCTCTTCGCTCTGGCTACGCATTCATCCAAACCGAGAATTTTAATGTGATTATCCTTTATAAGAACTGCATCCGAGAGGTTAAACCTATGTGCATCTCCCCCGCCTAAAAAGACCGCCCTCTTTTCATAGATCCTGAAGCCAGGTGTAGTCTTGCGCGTGCAGGCTACGCGCACGCTGCGCGAGGACTGTTCGGCATGAACAACGCATTCGCGAGTTAGTGTCGATATACCGCTCATCCTTGCCAGGAAGTTGAGCACTAGCCTCTCAGCCTGCAATATCTTTCTGGCATTGCCGCGAACCTCCATAATAATAGATCCTGCGGTTACGCATTCGCCTTCATCATAGAGCGATATTGGCATAAGGCCAAAGTACTCAAAGATCTCAGATGCTTCTGTGAGACCTGATACGATACAGTCTTCCTTGGTGATAATAGTTGCTCTAGTATCAATATCAGGGATAATTACGCTTGAGACATCCCAAACGCCCAGATCCTCGGATATAAATCTCTCCAGCTCAGACCTCAGCATACCGCAAGGATTTTGATGTCCAATTGAATTTATAGGCTCCGATGCCTCTCAAGATTGGGCTGGTTGGGTGCGGGGCCATAGGAAGCGAAATCGCCAAGGCTATAGATAGCGGAGATATCAATGCAGAGCTTGTTGCAGTCTGTGATCGCAATATCAAATGCGCTGATGGGCTTATCGGCCGCCTGAAGAAGAAGCCTGTAAGGGCAAACCTAGAAGAGCTTGTGAACATCTCGGATATCGTCGTCGAGGCTGCGGCACAGAGCACAGTTCCCGCCATTGCCAGGGCTACACTCGCTAAGGGAAAGCAGCTTATGATCATGAGCGTCGGCGCCCTGGCAGATGCGAACCTTTACAGAGAAGTGAAGAGCCTTGCTGCGACGCACGGCTCCAGAGTTTACCTGCCTTCAGGTGCCATCTCGGGGCTGGATGGACTTAAATCAGCCAGCATAGGCAATATTAAAAATGTTACTCTTACTACTACTAAGAACCCCACAGGTCTCGAGGGCGCTCCTTACATCCGCGAGAAAAACATCGATCTCAAGACATTAAAGGAACCTACGCTGATCTTCGAGGGAACAGCGGCGGAGGCTGTAAAGGCATTCCCAGCGAACGTGAATGTTGCCGCGACGCTCTGCCTAGCGGCGCGCGAGGGAAATGTCCGTGTGAGGATTGTGGCAGACCCGAACATCCATGTTAATCGGCATGAGATTGTGGCTGAGGGCGATTTCGGCCAGATAACCACACGTGTAGAGAATGTGCCTTCACCGAAGAATCCTAGAACCAGCTATCTTGCGGCGCTGTCTGCTATAGCCACTCTGCGCTCAATCGTCGAGCCTGTAAAGATAGGAACCTGAATCCATTTTAGTCTAATATCGGCTTTGATTCCGGAAATGTTGGCGGGCCTGTCGGTCCTTTGGCCTGAATCACTATAGCGCCATTGACTATCCTGTATGGTTCTGTCCCTTCGTCCTCAAGGCTGCTATAGCGAGCATACATCAGGGACTCGGCTCTGAGGTCATCCACGCTTATGAGAGGGGCAGCATAAGGTCTAACTAGCGGCCTTAGGTCAACTGATTTCGACTCCATCCCGGGAAGGGCATACGGTTGGTCTCCTATACCATCGTTATTTCCATATTTGCCCTTATAGTCGCTATAATAGTTGCCAACGGTAGTATTCCAGGTGTTTCTGCTGTCATTCTCATAAGCATTTATCTCATTTCTGGCGAAGTTATTTCCAAAGATAAGGTTGTTGTAATTCTTGTCCATCCTGAGTCCATGTGTATTATCTGTGGCGTTATTGCCGTAGATAACATTGAGTTTGCAGCCTTCGATCGCCTCAAAGCCATTGAAATTTTTGCGCGCAGTGTTCTTCGCAACTACGTTTTTGCTGCTGTTCGCTTGAAGACTTATCCCGACTCCAAAGCCTTTCACGATTTCGCTTCTGCTGTTCTCATCCGCATTATTATACATGACTGTGTTGTTATCCGACCCAGCCAGAACTATGCCGTAGCTGTTATAATCAGCGCTATTTCTGAGGATATCGTTAAATGTAGAGTTCCAGAGGAATAAGCCCTCCATATTTCCTGAGAACAGGTTATCTGTTACCTTGCACTTGGTGGAGTCCTTCAGAAGTATGCCAACATTAGCAGTGTCTATTAAGCTGTTATTGCAGATTGTGAATTCGCTGCATCCTTCTATATCAAGCCCATAATTATCGCATTTTGAGAATGTACATCCTACGATCTTGCCTGGATCAAATGCCTTTAGGATCGCGCCGCTGCTACAGCTTTCAAAGGTATCATTCAGAAGGGATATATTCATGCTGCTGTCGGCAAATACGCCAGCTTCCGCCCCAAAAATTGTTGTGTTGCCAATAACGGCATCATTGCCATTTACAATTATCGCAGCGTTCGGAAGATCGAGCCTCTGGCCTGCTGCAGCCTCTGGATTCTGCATATAGTAATCGAACTTTGATGTAGTATCCTTACCTACCCCTTCAATCCTAAATCCTGAGATGCTTACACCATCCGAACTTATAGTTATTGCGGGCTTTTGTATTCCTGCGCGGATCTCCGCACCCGCCGCCAGAATCTTCAGCGGCTTGTCAACTTCAAAGGTGCTGTGCTCACCAGCTCCGACGATGATTGTATCTCCGGGTGAGGCCTTTGCTATTGCCGCCTGGATATCAGGACCTGATTGGATAATGGTCGCTGAAGCGGTTGCTATGAGTACAGAAGCTAAAAATAATAGCACAACCGGCATGACGGCCAAATCAATGCCTGAAGTGCCGCATGCCCGTGAAGACCATTGCCATACCCTGCTCATCGGCAGCATCGATAACCTCCGCATCTCTGATGGACCCTCCTGGGTGGATTACGGCTGTGGCGCCCGCTTTGTGGACCTCATCAAGGCCGTCACGGAATGGGAAGAAGGAGTCTGTGGCTGCGACTGTTCCGCAAGTGCTAAGACAATGCTCCAGAGCCTTCTCCGCACCGAAACGGGCTGAATCTACACGACTGACCTGGCCAGATCCTATCCCTATAGTCTGATCCTCAGTTGTATATACAAGCGCATTGGACTTTACATACTTGGCGATCTTCCAGGCAAACCTGAGCGCAATCCTCTCGGACTCTGTGGGCTCCCGTCTTGTCACAACCTTCCACTCCTTTATATCGCCAATATCGTAATCCTGAAGCATCATGCCGCCAAAGATATTTTTTTGGTAAAAGCCACTGTAAAGATCATCCTTCTTATTAAGGAGGTCCCCGATATCCAATATCCTGCGGTTAGGCTTCTTCTCTGTGAGACGCAACAATGCATCAGGCTCATACCCAGGGGCAAGAAGCACCTCGACAAAGGAATCGCCTATTGCATTTGCCGTATTTATATCAACAGGCTGGCTGAAACCTATCACACCTCCAAAGGCTGATTTGGGATCGGTGGCAAAGGATTTGAGATATGCTTCTTCGAGGCTTATGCCGTAGGCAACGCCACAAGGGTTCGCATGTTTGACAATAACCGATAGCGGCTTATCTATCTTTTTATTATCGTATTTAGAAAGATCAATAAGCATCTCGAGGACTGTCTCAGCATCGACGAAATTATTGTAGGACATCTCTTTGCCGTTTAGCTTCTTTGCGTTATACAGCCCAAGGCCATTCTCCCTTTTATAAACGGCAGCCCTCTGATGCCAGTTCTCGCCATATCTCATGTCCTGTATCTTCTCATATGCAGCTACGGCATATATAGGCATGTCATTTTTGCTTTGAAGCGCTGCCAGCTGGCGGGCATCGCTCGCTATGCATTTGTAGAGCGCATATGAATCTAGGTTCCAACGAGTCTCCTCTGATATCCCGCCCGTCTGCCTTATTTCATCAAATACTCCTTTCGCCCTAGCTAAATCCATCAAAACACAGCAGCCATTATTTAATGCATGACGAATTATAGCCGCTCCTGATGAGGTTGACTCAAAGCCATGATTACAAATAATAAGGCTTCCTGTGGAATTAGGAGAAAAGCTATCGCATATCTGCAAGCCAAGCTGCCCAAGGCCAGGAAGAGTAGCATCTAGCGCCTGTGAACCATCTGATAGGATCACGACTTGCTTGATTTGCATTGAACCTCACTCCCTTTGGCGCTTACGCTATTTGAACTTTTTGCAGGCAAAACTCAAAATACATCGACATCTTGCGTTTTTGACATTGCTTTAATACAGATAAGCTTTAAGGTCATGAAAGTGCCTGAGTAAATCATGGATTTCAGGGATGCGATCCAGTCTCATCCATTGGGCATAATCATCAGATTCGATGTTTCGACGGTAGCATCCAGACTTATTGTGCCATCTGGTTTCAACCCTTGGAGAAAAGCACTTGAGGCACGGCTTACTCAGGAGCCAACCGGAGGGAAAGCAAACCGCCAGCTCATATCTGCCGTAGCAAAAATTTTCAGTATCCCTGAGGGAGATGTGGAGATCATGAGCGGCCAGAAGAGCGCAAGAAAAGTGCTCTTGATAAAAGGGCTCGATTTGGATAGGGCTTTATCGCTGCTCGCGCCCAAATACAGAAATATTTCAAAATGAGGAAGGATGCAAGCGGATACTCGTCAGAAGAGGACTTATGATTATGAGGCACTTGAGGATATTATCGCGTCCTTACAGGATGCATCAACAGAGGGCACTGTAATAATTGTCGAAGGCAAGCGCGATGAGTCGGCACTCCGATCTCTTGGCATCAGGGGCCCTGTGATGATGGCATCTCACAAGTCTGCTTTGGATCTGGCAGAAGATGTAAGCAGAAAATATTCGCAGATAATAATGCTCACAGACTGGGACGAGAAAGGGGAGGAGATGGCCCTGAATATAGAGCAGCACTTACGTTCGGTTGGCTCGCGCGCTGATATGGATATCAGGAGCAGGCTGAAACGGCTTGTCAGGAAGGAGATAAAGGATGTGGAAAGCCTGGATTTCTACGTAGAGAGAATGCGTGCGATATATAGCTCCAAGCCCTAGATACCCGAGGTGAGATCGGATGATAAGAATAGCATTGACAGGCCATCCAGGTGTGGGCAAATCAACTCTTGTACAGAAAATCGCAAGCCTTTATGGCGGCAGAGTAGGCGGGGTACTCGCCCGCGATAAAAGGTTTAAAGATAGGCGTGTTGGGTTCGAGCTTCTGGATCTAGCATCTGGAGCAACTGGCATTCTTGCGGATGAGGCGGGTAGCGGGCCCCAGCTGGGAAAATACCGCGTGCACCTAGACGACCTAGATAACATAGGCGCAAACGCAATTGAAAAAGCTGCAACTTGCGATCTGATAATTATAGATGAGATTGGGCCGATGGAGCTGTCATCGAGAAGAATCATCGCGGCTGTGGAGAAAGCCATAGCCTCGGATAAGAATTTGCTTGTCGTTCTTCAAGAATGGTCTCAGCATCCCATAGCCAAGAAAGTCAGGAGATCCTTCAAGGTGATTACGGTTACAAAAGAGAATCGCGATTCTTTGGCGGAGGAGATTGTGAAGGACCTTGAATAACGATAATCTGCAATCACGCGCGAAGCCGCAAAGGGCGCGAAGGAGGAGACTGGATTCATCAACTCAACTATGGTAGACTACCGACTCTGGTCCCTCCTATTTTTCTTCCTTGAGGTGTTATTCCAACCCCAAATCCCTGGCCATCTGAAATGCCTCCTCAGCCTCTTCGATGCGACCTAGAGCCTTTAAAGAGATGCCTCTATTCATGAAGGCTGTAGCATAAGACGGTTCTATCTGCAAAGCCTTCTCGAAGCATTTTAGCGCATCCTCGTGTCTGCCGACTGCACCAAGCGCGACCCCCTTGTTGTTCCAGGCATAGATATCAAATGGGTCTATCATGATCGCCTCATCATAGCTTTCTATCGCCTCCTCGTGCCTTCTCAGGTTATCGAGTGCAGCTCCTCTGTTGTTCCAGGCGCGCCTCCCATCTGCTCCAAGAGGATTCAGCTCTATCGCTCTCGCATAGCTGGTGATTGCGTCCTCATATCTGCCCAAGCCATGGAGTGAAAAGCCTTTGACTATCCAGGTCCTTGCGTTGGAGGGATCTATCGATATGGCCTTATTGCATGACTCCAGAGCCTCTGCATATCTTCCCAGATTATTGAGGGCCACTCCTCGATTTCTCCAGGCGTCTGCACTTGATGGCTCTAGTTCTATCGCTTTATCCAAAGCATCGATTGCCTCTTCATACCTGCCGGACCTCCTCAGGGATATGCCTTTACGGCACCACTGGCTTGCATTATATTGTTGATCTTCGGCAGTCTTCGCGATGCATTCCAATGCCTCTTTACACGTCTCCTCGCTTAAGCAAGGGGTTTTCCTCTTATCCAGCTTATCAGATACCATTTTCCTCCAATGGCCGTAAGATCTTTACTGGCGGAGTCTATTTGGGTCTAAGCTTAAACGCATGATGTCTTGGGCTATGGTATAAGTACAAGGACATAGATATGCTGACATGATAAAGTATATATTGCAAATACTAATAAACTATCATTAATTATTAGGGGCGTAGTCTGGAGGGTGGAATGAGATCACAACAGCATGAAATAATGAGCCGCCTGCTTCATTTTCTTGATGTAGATGCTCACGGGCTAAGGCGATTTATACTGCAGTCGATTGTTGAGATCGGTGAGTTCACTGTGAACTCCCTCTACGATACCGTTAGCAAGCAGTTCGATGTATCCAAGAAGGTTGTAGCCTCAATGATAGGTTATATCTGCTCGCGCCTGGGAATTCTTCGCGTGAACAAAGCATCCTATAGGTCTCCGAAGATGTATATTCTCCGAAAGGAGTACGCAGACATAGCCAAACTGGTGCTTTTAGGCCCTATTTCACATGACCGCAGTTAAATCTGCCCATCGTACTGCCACAACACTAAAGATCAGATCCAAGTCCGAGTATGCTGTAACAAGATCGCGAGATCCTTATAACGAGCTTATGCTCAGGCTTTTTCAGGATGAGACCACTGCTGATCGAGGTCGAAGATTTCTAGCGATTGTCGAGGAGCGACAGAGGAGTGAAGATCCTCTAAAGACAAATGAATGGAATCGGCTCCTTGAGGAGCTGGATGTGAGCAGGTCTGCATTCTATGCTATGAGGAACAAGCTCCTGGGAGCTGGCCTCATCAGCAACAAAGGCGGCGAGTATAAGCTCTCAGGTATGTTCAGCCGTGATCTAGTGGATATGGCGCGGTGGTGGTGGACCGCGATATTGAATAATAACTTAGAAAACTTATAGGCACGCCTGGAGATCATTTATCTGCCGCTCTATCGTCTCCACAACCTTCGCATTCTCCATATACTCAAGGCTGCTCTGGCAGAACGGACAGATGAAATTTGCCTCGCTGGCTTCATCAAAGATAAATCTCGCGCAGCCGTCGGTACAGGCGTAGAATATATTATTTTTCTCGTAATCCAATCTCTCTTCAAGCTTCCGCAATAGCCTCTTTGCCTCTGATTGAAGTGCCTTATCAAAGTTTTCAGGGCAAAGCTGCCATAGGTATGTGAGCCAGCCAGAATCCGGGTCTCGTTTACGTCTGTATACAGCTAGCCTATGCTCATAGAGAAGATATAGTGTGCGCCTAACTGTGTTCAAGCTGATTCCTGTCATCTCAGCCAAGCGCTCATCGGTTATCTCATCACGCGGTATATTCTCAACTATGCGTACTCCATCTTCACCTACAAGCTTATTCAGGTACGCTTTATGAATTTCTTCATCAACTATGGGCAAGAGATCACGACCTAATGATTGTTAATTAAAGTTCTGATTGCATACAATCCTCTATATCGGTTAAGATTTATTCCGATCAGACGACGCTAACGGCTCCATGTAGCGGGCCTGAGATCGAACTTTAAATCAACTAAATATATATTGTCCACTTCCTCTATATATCTTCATCGTGAAAAGAATTTTCTAACAGTTAGATGCGAATTTAGATTGCCTATATTTGTGCGGATAAATCCAAGAAAAAATAATGGATAGTTGGATGCATGAGTTTTCTACACCGTTGATGAAATCAAATAGAGATATAAAATAATTTGTCAGGTGGATAATCATACCTCTATCAGTAAGGTCTTTAGCCTTTGTATCGATTGCATTGCCTTATTTGCTTCGTTCAGCTTCTCCTGCTCGTAAAAACGAAGTATCTCTTGAATGGGCGTGCTGAGCTTATACACTTTCATGGGCCTTCCGGTGCCATCGCTTTTGCTCATCTTTTCTTCAATCCAATTGTGCTTGCGCAGTGTTCGGAGCGCAATGCTGACCTCAGGCTGACGAAGATCGGACCCCCTCTCGATCTCACGGGATGTTGCCTCGATGCCATTTGCAAGATAGGCAAGCATATTTGATACCTTTCTCGGAACTCCTAGGCTCCTGAGAGTCTCAACAACCTCGATATCCTTTTCGTCGAACCTCATTACAAAGGATTCCTTCATCGATAATCTACTCCCTAATTTATCCCTTATTACAGTAAAAAGAACTTTATAGTATAAATAGTTTATTTCTGTTAAATAAATAACTACTATTATTACTAGAAACGGCAAAGCCAGTTTAATTAATCACTGTGTTAAAATTTGAATTAATTATTTTTTATCATCTCTACAAACTTCCTTTTTTTAGCAACAGCCCTCTGTGCTGCTAGGTCAACCTGCTGCCTCATCAGGGATACATCCCTCAATGCATCCTGCCCGACAACCTTTTTTATGGGGGTATAGGCCGACTCCCGGAACCTCGGAGAAAAGTCCGTTACCTTATTACCGATATGCAGTTCGGCATCGCTGCCCTTCTCAACTCTGCCTACAACATCTATCAAGACTCCTGCGTCTTCTATTGTCCTGGCTATATTGCGCGATTCCTCTTCAGGAGCGATGATAAGGAGAGCATCTATAGATACGCCGAGGTAGTCTATCTCAAGCCCTTCAAGCATTTTAAGAACGTGAGGATTGACAAGCCCGCGCATCTTATCCTCTTCGAAGACAAGCTTCACGCCTGCCGTGTAAGCTATTTCTTTGGCATCACCACGAATGCCGCCATTTGTCACATCTGTCATGGCGTGGATTGTGAGATCCTTTGCGAGCAGTGCTTCGCTCGCTTTGAGGAACTTGATATTCAATGTCTCATCGACGATATCATGCCAGCTGTAATAGAGAGCTGCTGCGCAGATTGTTCCTCCACCAGCACCTTCTGTCATCATTATTACATCCCCTGGTGTTGCATCCTTCCTGGGAGTGAGCCTATTTGAAACACCTACAGCGCCGACACAGCCCGTGAGCCGGTCTCCTATGACCATATCCCCGCCTATGCGCAGAGTGCTGCCGGTGATCAGCGGAACGCCGGTAAGCTCAGCGACGGTGGCTATGCCTGCGATATGGTCGAAGAGCTTTGAGACATCTCCATCATCGGCAAGGTGGATGTCGGACAAAAGCGCAACCGGCTTTGCACCCATTACGTAGATATCGCGCAGAGCTGCGCGTGTGACATGAAAGCCCGCAAGGAATGGATAATCGCTCAGCCTTGAGTGCATTCCATCAACGGTTACAACTATGAACTGTCCGCCCGCCTTCACAACCCCTGAGTCATCCAATTGTGCAGAATCTATAACAGCATCTGTTCTGCCGATGACCTCAGCAATCTTAGTATGTGTATAAAAGTCGCCCGAGCCACGCGAGCCCACACCGAAGTCGCCCATGGTGACTCCAGAATCATGGAGTTCGAAGACCTCACCCCTAGGGTTCAGGGTGGCCTTTGCCTCTTCAAGTACTGCTCCAGCCAGAAGATCAGCCTGGCTTTCGGGTATATCCTTTACTTCAAGAATTCTGGCGGTGAGCTTTGACCTGATATCTGGGTCGTTTTTTCTCAGACCCCTTTTGGCGTAGCCTTCAAGATCCATGGATTGGGGTTATACTGCCCTATTTTAAAAAGGCTCCTCGCTATTTCCCATGATCATTTCAGGAGGAGCCTGTAATCTTAGCCCTCAGATCGAAGAAGCGTTCATCACATTCCTTTCAACCATTTCAAACGTATTTTGCAAGGCTACCCCGAAGAGGTTTTAAGGGTAGCCGCGCGGGCGACTGAGTGCGCTCCATTAACCATTAGCGCGCGAGATCCACAGACGCGCAGGTGCACCAGAAGCTTGTAGATTTGCTGCTAACTGGTTTATGAATTCTGTTGCTGAATGATTCGGTTGCCAATTGACTTTATTGACTAAAGATGCTGCCATTTACGAGTTCCGCCTACGGATAGCAGCTTGAAAAAATAGCACCCCCAGAGGTTCAACCGCAAAGGTCACAAAGGACATAAAAGTTCGCGCAAGTCATCTCCTTCCGAAAAGCCTCTCAAGCCCTTCGTTATCAATGACAACCGCCACCGGCCTTCCATGAGGACAGGTCCTGGGATTCTCGCAGGCATAAAGCTTCTTCAAGAGCTCTTTCATCTCCTCCAAAGTCAGCTCCTTGCCAGACTTGATGGAGCCCCGACAGGCCAGAAGCTTCAGTATTTCTTCACGGTTGGTGGAGTCGGGTCCAATTTTGCCTGAGGAAAACAGGTCTCTCAGAACATCATGCACTGCTTGAGGACTTTCCAGCTTCGACCCAATTGCCGGAACAGACCTGATATTATAGGTGCTTCCTCCGAAATGAGAGATATCAAATCCTATATCGCTTAACACTTCCAGCCAAGATTCCAGTTGAACCTGCTCTTTGGGTGTCAGCTCGATTGTCACCGGCTCCACCAGCTCCTGGGCGATGTTTCTGGTCCTGTATTTCTCTCTCAGCATCTCGAACCTGATCCGCTCAGCGGCAGCGTGCTGGTCTATCAGCATCAGGCCTTCCTCGCTTTCAGCCACTATGAACAGCTTCCGAACCTGCCCAAGAATGTTCAATCTCGGTTTTTCGGTTTCAGCTTCCAGGTTACTGCTACTACTGATACTGCCGCTACTGATTATACCCGCCATCGGCTGTTCCGGCTGAAGGGTATTCTCCGGAGACAGCATTATCCCGATACGATCATAGCTCTGGCCCAAAGGAAGCGTTCTTTGCTCGCCACTGTGGGTTATTATCCTGTTCTTATCCTCAGGCAGAACAGCCGTCGGCCTTTGCCCGTTCTGTCCTGAGATCGACCTCATTTCAGACCTGGACTGAAGAGCTTTGATCACAGCATTGGTCAATAGGGCGGCTATTTCATCCTCCTTGAGAAACCTGATCTCCTTTTTTGCCGGATGGACGTTCACATCTATCAGGGCGGGACTGATCTCAATAGATACGACTGCTATTGGATTTTTGCCCAGGGGTATCAATGTCCTGTAAGCTTCTCGGAGTGCCGACAGGAGAGCCTTGGAGGTAACTGATCTGCGGTTCACATAAAGGTAAATCCAGTCAGGACTGCTCCTGGTAGTTAGTGGATCTCCAACTGCGCCCGTTATTCTGCAGTCTTTGATCTCTGCCTCAAAGGGTATGAGTCCCTTGACCGCTTCCAAACCCAGGATCTTCAGCAGCGCGTCATCCCAACTTGATGATTTGTGTGATTTGAAGATGGTTCTTTTTCCCGTAAAAAGCTCGAAGGATATTTCATGGTTGATCACCGCCAGCTCCTGGACCAGGCCGATGATGCGAGCCAGCTCGTCACTGGGGCTTTTCAGGTACTTGCGCCTGGCCGGAACGTTGCTGAATAAATTCCTGACAGCTATGCTGGTGCCTATGGGGCAGCCGATCTCCTTGACCTGTGTCGTTTTGCCGTTCTCTATCAGCATGAAGGTCCCAGTCAGGGCGGATCTGGGCTTAGTATGAACCTCGACTGATCCTGCCACGCTGGCTATGCTGGCCAGAGCCTCTCCCCGAAATCCTAAGGTCGAGATGTTCCCAAGGTCTTCGGCTCCGGAGATCTTGGAGGTGGCGTGCTTCTGGAATGCCAGGGACAGGTCTTCCTGATCGATGCCGCAGCCATCGTCGGTTACCTTTACAAGGCTCTTGCCGCCGTCCTCCACTTCGATTAGTATCCTGGTTGCACCTGCATCGATGGAGTTCTCCACAAGTTCCTTGACGACGGAGGCTGGCCGCTCGATGACCTCGCCTGCTGCTATCTTGTTTATGGTGTCCTCATCGAGGAGTCTGATCTTTTGCATTTGTGGCTCTTGGTTTCTAATCGCTTTCTAATTCTTTTTTGAAAGGAAGGCGGGCTTGGAAAATATAAGTATTTTCATTATAAGTTTTATAAGGTTATCAAGCACTGGCGTAACTCAAGCATGCCTGAATATCTTCGTGAGTTAATCTGGGATAGTTTTGCAATATCTCGGCTTCCGACCATCCTCTAGCAAGTAAGTCAAGTACAAACTCGACTGCTAGGCGGGTGCCTTTGATAACAGGTTTTCCGGCCAGAACCTTTGGGTCGGCAACGATATGTTCCTGCCAGCTCATAACAGTGACATATATGCTTTCTGCTTTTATGATACCTGCGCTGAAGATATCAAAAGGATGATGTAAACTCAGGATGCTAACTGTTGCAGCATAATTATCTGCAAGTACGTGGTCAAGATCCTCAGAAATCATCATTCCAGAGCTTCTACTCTGACCTTGCCAATGAAAAGGCTCTCCTCGACCGGAGCCGAAACATGATCCTCTTTCAACACCAGCAGAAAAGCCTCGATCGCCTCTTTGGTATTTCTGAGTGTCTCATCGATGGTTTCACCCTGAGAGTAACAGCCCGGAAGAGCCGGAACCTCTGACCAAAAGCCGCCCTCTTCCGCCTGGTGTATCAGAATCGTATAATCCAAAATCAATCACCTTTTAAGAGCTTCAAGAATTCATCATCATCAAGCCCTGCTTTTCTTATTGCCGATTTGAGAAGGCCGACCTTGAGATCTCCTGAGACAGGAATGGTTATAAGTTGGCCGTTAGGCATCTTGATGTTGACGTGATCTCCCTTGCCATGGCGCACAACCCCGCCAGCCCTGACAAAAGCCTTTACCGCATCCTTGCCACTTATATCCCTCATCAGGCTCACAATAAATCAGCCTCAATTGTTAACAACAACAGTTAACAACACATTACTGTAGACGCTTTTCTACATGTAGTTTTCCGCAATGAAAGTTTTCCCTGGGATGTAGTAAGCAAGGTGATACTGGACAGATGGCAGTAAAGATAAAGTGCTCAATCCTTCTGAAACAGATCCCTGACGGCTATGCTGGTGCCTAATGGACAGCCGATCTCCTTGACTTGCGTCGTTTTTCCGTTCTCAATCAACATCTAGGTTCCAGTTAAGATGGATCTGGGCTTGGACCTGCCATTATAACTCAAGGACCTTCGAACTTCCTTTTGGGGCAACTACTAGCGGCCTTCTAGTGCGCTCAGTCGCCGCGCGGGCTGCCCCTAACTCCTCTACGGGGGAAGGCATTTGGAAAACGCATGTGATAAGGTTGAAGAGGACAAGATAAAGAGATAATTTTTAGAGCAATCAATCACCTTTTAAGAACTGATCTTTGCTTCGATAAGACAGATGATTGTCATTTGGAGCACATCATCAGAAGCTCCGCCAGCTTTTTGGGCTCTGTGACCATCACATCATGCCCAGAGTCTATCTCGCCGTATACCCAGCTATTTGCTCTGGCATTTTCGGCAAAAGGCTTCAGCGCTGATGCCATGGGCTCTTGCGTGCAATGGATGTATGTCTTTGGCAGTCGGTCTGATGCGTGAATTTTTAGGTCCAACTTATCAAAAAGAGGCACTTCATAGGAAAATCGGTCAGATGCGGGGCCACCCAGGCCAAGTCTTCGGGAGTGGTCACACCCCAGCGGGCAAGAAATGCATCTTAAGGCGGGAGTCGCCAGCCCTCGCCCATTCGTTTGGACCAGTCCAGATAAAACTCCTTAGTTGCTTTTGTCTGTACATCGAAGAGAGACTGACCGTCCTGGGCCAAAAGCTGCAAGATAGATCAAGTGCTGTATTCGTTCAAATGCCGCCTCAGCCAGCTTTGTAATAACCAAGCCCGCGTAGCTGTGGCCCACGACAATCAAATCTGAAAGATCTTCGAACTTCAATATCCCAAGCAGATCATCGACATGAGTATACAGCCCGGTCTCTCTGGTGAGCAGGTGCGATCGCTCTCCCATGCCCGTCAAAGTAGGTGTGAAGACCTCATGCCCTTCTTTTTGGAGAACGCGAACTAGTTTGCGCCAGCACCAGCCTCCGTGCATCGCTCCGTGGACGAGAAGAAATACAGCCATGAATATCTTAGACTACTATTGGTCATTTAGGATATCAATACTGCATAATAGGACTTGTGCAATTGAATCTCAGCGCCGACAGCTGAGCCTTGGAAGTGGCGTGTTTATGGAAGGCCAGGGATAAGTCTTCACGATCGATGCCACAACTGTCGTCGGTTACTTTGATCAGGCTTTTTCTTCAGTCTGTGACCTCTATCAAAATCCTGGTGGCTCCGGCGTCTATGGAGTTTTCCGCAAGTTCTTTGACGACGGAGGCTGGCCACTCGATGGCCTCGACTGCAGCGACTTTATTTATGGTGTCTTCATCTAGGAGTTTGATCTTTTACATCGGTATCTCTTGATTCCTAATCCCTTTCTAAATTCTTTTTGAAATGAAGGCAGGTGAATGCTTGAGATAACGGGATATTTCCAGGATAAGCGAGCGTACCCTTTCTGCAATTATACGCTCTCGCCAAGATCAGCCTAAACCCTTCAATGAGCGCCTTCTGTAGCGGCCAAGCTCAACAATTATTATCGCTTTTTGTAGAATTTGTCCCTCAATCGAGCTTAGAAAATTTTTCAGGATATCATTAAGCTCCCTGGTCGTGTACTCAGAAGGTAGCCTAAGAATAATTGCTCCCGGATGATCCGGATATTGAAGAACGCTGCCAAAATCCAAGTCTCTCGTTACCACAACTCTTCCACTCTTCTGAGCGAATTCGATTATTGCTCTATCGTCGGCATATCTCATCCCCAAATCCCTTACATCCCTGACATCATAACCTAAGGCGCGTATGACCTCCGCGCTGGATCTGGGCATATCGGCATCCAGCAGAAACTTGAGCTCAGGCATAGACGCCTATCTCTTCTCCTGCAATCATCCGGGCCGCATAAGCCAGGGCTGCGAGCACATCTTCCCTCTCAAGATCATACTCCTTTGTGATCTCATCGATCTCCATGCCTCCTGCAAGGGAGCCCAAAATTATCTCGACCGGTACTCGTGTGCCTTTTATGATAGGCTTTCCGTGCCTCACAGCAGGGTCGATTACTATCCTATCTTCGTACATCGTCCATCCTTTGGTTCCATCCTTTGGTTCGATGAAATAAATGGGCCATCTTCGAATAAATCCTTTTGTGAAGATCGCCAAGTCACAGCAGAGCAGGATTCGCAGTGCTGACCAAGGCACTAGCGTAACTCAAACATGCCTGGATATCTTCATGGGTCAATCTGGGATAGTTCTGCAATATCTCAGCTTCCGACCATCCTCCAGCCAGTAGGTCGAGGATGAACTCAACAGCAAGGCGGGCAACATGTACACCATAGCTCTTATCGGTAGCACCCGGAACCACTGTCCTGATGAACGTTATTGAGCCCCTGTCCTCCTTCACCGCCACGCTGTAGTTCTTCACTCCGGGCAATGTCTCTTCGAGCTGTGTGAGCTGATGATAGTGAGTGGCGAAGACTGCCTTGGCCTTGATAGTGTTGTGAATATACTCGGAGATCGCCCAGGCAATGCTCAGGCCATCGAAGGTGCTCGTTCCTCTGCCGACCTCATCCAAAAGGATCAGGCTGTCCTTTGTGGCTGCGCTGAGAATGTTCGATAGCTCTGTCATCTCGACCATGAATGTGCTCTGACCGGCAGAGAGGTCATCATATGCTCCTACGCGGGTGAAGATTCTATCGACTAGGCATAAGGAGGCGAACGTAGCAGGGACGAACGATCCAACCTGGGCGAGGATGACTGCTATTGCGACCTGACGCATGAACGTGGACTTTCCTGCCATGTTTGGGCCGGTCAGTATAATGAGCCTGTTTTTATCGCTGTCAAGGCTGACATCATTCGGCACAAATCTGCCGTGCATTGATTCGTCAAGGACTGGGTGCTTCGAGGCACGGAGGGAGATTCTGCCATCGGTATTGAACTCAGGCCTGACGAAAGAGTTTCCAGATGCGACTTCAGCAAAGGAACAGAGGACATCCAGCTCGCCCAATGTGGTCGCTCGCAGTTGGATGTCCTTTGCATAGTCTGCTATCTGAGATATTACCCTGTGGAATATCTCATGCTTAAGTGTAATATGATATGGCAATGTCAAGGTAAATAAGCCTTTTAAAGGCAATATGCATGAAGGTCAGCCAAAAGAATTGGCATTAGAGCCTATAGCAAGCCATAAGCTTTGGGTAAATCTCAGCCTTTAGATGCAAAGAGCTTGAGGCAAAACCCGGTTCACCCTTTCTCTGAGGTTCGTATCAGCTTCGCCTATCTTCCTTTTTACCAGGATTCTCTTAACCATCGCTATCCAGCAGACCTTTACCACGGAATCATATATCAGCCCTGCTTTGATGCTGGAAGGCGTGCCTAATGGAATCACTATATCATAGTCTCCTGGAATGGTCGGAACCTTGCTTGATATGTATGCAACAGTTAGCTGCATCTCACCTATGTCGTGATACAAAACAAGCGATGGTCTGAGCTTATTATTAACTAGGTTTGAATAAGAAAGAGGTGCTAAGACTACGTCACCTTTTTTCAGGCCATCATTCATAGTCTGGCTCATCTGCCAATGAATCTGTGAGCGATAGGGCCGTTATCTCCATCAGACCTTCCACGATCTCTTCATCGGTTTTGTCTGCGTCAGACTCATAAGATTGGCCCTGACTTCGATCTCCACGCACCAAAACCTCACACATAGAAATTACCTATGGGTTCTTGGTATTTAAAATATGTCTGGGATTAGTTCTATGACATGCTGCCGAACTTGAGGGTGGCAAGCCAATCTGATCCTATGCATCAGCATCTCTTTCCCTCAGAAGCCTTTGATACTCCGCCAGCTTGTTGAGCGCCTCGCGTGGAGTCATTGAATCAAGATCCAGGCCGATGATCTCATCCGCAACCGGATCGTTCTGCATCTGCTTCTCCTTCAGCCCTGGCTCCCCACTCGGCTGATCAAAGAATATCAGCTGAGTATACTTCGATGATTTTCTCCCTTTCTTCGAGCCAGCCAGCGGATCTATCACTGCCTCTCTCTCAATCTCCTTGAGAATCTCATCAGCCCTTTTAGTCACAGCCTCAGGCATTCCCGCAAGGCGGGCGACGTGCACGCCATAGCTCTTATCGGTAGCACCTGGAACCACTGTCCTGATGAACGTTATTGAGCCCCTGTCCTCCTTCACCGCCACGCTGTAGTTCTTCACTCCGGGCAATGTCTCTTCGAGCTGTGTGAGCTGATGATAGTGAGTGGCGAAGACTGCCTTGGCCTTGATAGTGTTGTGAATATACTCGGAGATCGCCCAGGCAATGCTCAGGCCATCGAATGTGCTCGTTCCTCTGCCGACCTCATCCAAAAGGATCAGGCTGTCCTTTGTGGCTGCGCTGAGAATATTCGACAGCTCCGTCATCTCGACCATGAATGTGCTCTGACCGGCAGAGAGGTCATCATATGCTCCTACGCGGGTGAAGATTCGATCGACTAGGCATATGGAGGCGAACGTTGCCGGCACGAACGATCCAATCTGGGCGAGGATGACTGCTATTGCGACCTGACGCATGAACGTGGACTTTCCTGCCATGTTTGGGCCGGTCAGTATAATGAGCCTGTTTTTATCGCTGTCAAGGCTGACATCGTTCGGCACAAATCTGCCGTGCATTGATTCGTCAAGGACTGGGTGCTTCGAGGCACGAAGAGAGATTCTGCCATCAGTATTGAACTCAGGCCTGACGAAAGAGTTCCCAGATGCGACTTCAGCAAAGGCGCAGAGGACATCCAGCTCTCCCAATGCTGATGCTCTAGATTGGATCTCCTTTGCGTGATCTGCTATCTGGGATATCACCCTGTGGAAGATCTCATGTTCAAGCGCAGAGGATCTCTCCTGGGCTGAGATCACCTTAGCCTCCATCTCCTTAAGTTCAGGAGTTATAAAGCGCTCGCAGTTCGCCAGAGTTTGTTTGCGCAGGTAATTATCAGGCACAAGCTGCAGGTTTGCCCTTGAGACCTCGATGTAATATCCGAATACGCCTGTATATCCAACCTTCAGGGATTTTATTCCTGTTCTTTTCTTTTCAGTGTTCTCAAGACACGATATCCAGCCCTTTCCGTCTCTGAGCAGCGACCTGATAGAGTCAAGCTCCTCATCAAAGCCGTCTCTGATAGCACTGCCGTCGCGAAGGTTCGCTGGAGGATCATCGGAGATCGATTTCTCTATTAATACCACAATCTCATCCAGTGGATTAAGCCTGCTCCGCAGGTCCTCTAAGTCCTTTGATTCTACGTTCAGAAGAGCCTTGAGAATTGCAGGGAGCTTCTGCAGAGAGCTCTTTAATATCACAAGGTCCTTTGGAGTTGCAGCTCCACAGGATACCCTGCCAATAAGCCGCTCAATATCGGCGGTTCCCTTCAGCTCCTCAACAAGAGTGCTTCGCAGAATAGCATTTCCGGCCAGCTCCTCTACCGCATCCAGTCGCCCTTTTATCTTATCGAGAGATAATAGTGGCATCTGCACCCAGCGGACAAGGGTGCGTGCACCCATGGGCGTCTTCGTCTTGCTGAGAAATTCAAGCAGCGTACCCCTCTTCGTTCTGTCCCTGATATTCCTCAAAATCTCAAGGTTCCTGAGCGTCACCACATCCAAGACCATAAAATCTGAGCCAGAATAAAATCGTATCTCATTTAAGTGGCCAAGCGTATCGAAATGTGACTTGTGGAGGTATTCAAGAACCGCACCACATGCCCTAATGCACAAATCCTTTCCAGTCAGCCTAAACCTTTCCATCCATCCGGGGCCAAACTTGTCTTCAAGCATTGTGCAGGCTTTTTCAGATGAGAGAGACTCCTTATTCAATGCCTGAACTCTGCTGCAATCCAAAGATTGCTCTGTGGAAGCTATGCATTCTGACGGCCTGAACTTAGCGATCTCATACCCTATTCTTCCCGATGGTACCTCTGTTGTTAGAAATTCGCCCGTAGATATATCAACAAAGGCCAAGCCTGCTTTATCATCTTCCTGAAGGACTGAAGCCAGGAAGTTGTTCGATGACTCTTCAAGCATCGATGGCTCAATTACAGTTCCCGGAGTGACGACTCGCGTAATCTCGCGTTTGACGAGGCCTTTAGCAAGCCTTGGGTCCTCAACCTGGTCACATATCGCAACCTTGTGCCCTGATTTTACTAGCCTTGCAAGATAGGTATCTAAAGCATGATGCGGGACCCCCGCAAGGGGGATCTTATTTCCCTCATCGTCCTTCTGCCTGGAGGTTAATGTGATGTTCAAGTCCCTAGAAACGGTTACTGCATCCTCTCCAAAGGTCTCATAGAAATCGCCTATTCTGAATAGGAGTACGGCATCCTTGTACTGATCCTTAATTTTATAATATTGATCCATTAGAGGAGAGAGCCTGGGCATGATATCTCCCAAAATCATATTTCGCTTAGTATTTACAGGTAACTATTCTCACCGAGACCTATCCCGCTATGAGTTTGCGCTCAATATGGCAGGTATCTGTGTATAAAGCCAGGCTTTACAATATTTAGTTTAACCTGGTAATCATTTTCCTCAAAGATGAATGCAACTAGCTTTTCAAAGTTTTGCCATATGGCCTCCTTTGAGACTTCCTCTAAATCCTCAACATTTTTGATTGCTTCAAAATTCATGATCCTTTTAGGTTGGGCGTCTCTAACTTTTCAACAATACAATCTCACTAAGAGCAATATATCTCCAGTTTATAGATTTATTTCCTTTGATTATTGTAATTATTGTAATCATTCTCCGAATATCCCGAATGGCCGAACGCATATGCACCTTTGGCCGCCCAAGTATCACATCTGATCTATTGCGCTGTTTATCTATCGATCTTTGTCTAGCCCCGCTGTTATCGAAAAAAGTATACTATCTTTCATATTCAAAATTAGTATTCAGATAAACGAAAAAGTATTTATTGAATACTCCAAATCTTGTGACCGTTGGAGGGACGGATGAAACGAAGTTATTGCCCATCTTGCGGAAGATATTATATTGTATCAACTGACAATCGCTGTACTGAGTGCAATAGAAATTTGATACCGTATGAAAGGCAAAAGAATCCTGAGCGAACATTAGAGCAAGATTCTTAGATTTAGCATCTAAGGTCTTATGAAAGTGGATTAGTCCTTAACGAGTTTAGGAAGGGCTTGATTGCATCGCCGACTCTAAGTGCTGCCGATACTTTAATCTGTGATTCCAAGGTTCTGCATTCTATGCTTATCTGGCCAGACCTCTCGGCTTCATTGTATGCTTCTACAGGATCAGCAGCATTAAGTACATTATTTATCGCATCTTCTGTTGCATGGACGACTATTGTCGGATTCTGAAGACCAGAATATCCCGATCTGACTATCACGGCATTCTCCATCTCCATCCCCCACCTCAAACTGCTGCCGTTTTTCAGAAGTATTGTGAAGTCTACGTTCTCATTTCCCAGGAGATCTTTTATAATAGGCGAAGCATTTTCAATTTTATTGTTATACAGTTTCACATAATTTTGCAGGCTATTGAAATCCATTGCGCAAGTAACAGATGTGAGGAGCAAAATCGATATAACCACTGAGAGCACGGGTCTCATGACGGTTAATAAGTCAGCCCTCAAATATATCTTTTTCTAACGCTCAATATGCAGTCAACTTGTAAGAGAATCCAAGCATCTGAAACTATGCACGGTCTTTACATAGCTGGCTCGAAAATCTCTATATCTGGAGAAGGAAGAAAGATATCTTCGATAATAACGCGTTTTTTCCTCGCGAAGAGTGAAGAAAGCAGAGTAAGAAGGCTCCCGACTTCAGCAATGCCCTTTTCTCCTAATAGCAAAAAGTAGATATCCTTATTGTATCGATTTATATACTGCGAAGGGATGGCCCTCCTACAATCCTCTCATCGCGGATTACATCCCTTCGCAATGAGGACTATGCATTCGAGTTATATACCGGATAGGCGATTTATCGAGTTCCGAGCCCCACTCCCTTTTACTATCCTAATATTAACAGCACGAGGAGAGGATTCCATTATATAATCAATTATAAAACCTACATTCCGGAGTAAGCTTTTAAGAACTGAATATTTTTATAGATTTGAATCTTACTCCGGAATGGTTGATCGTAAAGTTGCTTGGACCGGAGTGCGAAAAGTATTATGCTGAGAACTGTAAATGCGAAATGTAGGGTAAGACATATCCTTTACCAAATTCTCTCCCAGGGCTCCTTGTATCCCCAGTCTAAGCCATAATTGGCTATCATTTGCATTTCCCATCTCCAAATTGAGACCTGCATAGTGGCTGCCTTTATGACATCCAGAGCAACGGTTGTAAGTTTACCCATATGCTATAGAGTAATAATACTAGTAGAAAAGGATTGGCTTTGGCCAAAGAGTCGGCTAATATTCCATTGAATTCACTATCATCGCATAAAAAGTCAGAGATATCCTTCATCGTTGGAGATTCTACTTTCCTTTCACAGATTCCGAATGCAATTCCAGAGGATTAAAGAGCAAATAAGATTGAATAGGATATGGAACTACGATGGAGGCATAAGTTGAAAATCGCAGTGGATATTGATGGTGTTCTTGCTGATCAAGTGGGAGCTGCCTTGAAGAAAATCGAAGAAAAATACGGACAGCGATACTCCAAAAATGACGTTAACTGTGCGCACTGGAGATTCGGAGGAAGAGATATATGGCTAGAAATATCCGAGCTTCTGACCAATCCTGAATACGTGATGGGGCTGTCTGTGATTGAAGGTTCACAAATCGCATTAAGACAGCTTTCTAAGCATTATGTATGTGTAGTGACGGCCAGACGGCCTGAAACGGAGCAGGCTACTAAACAATGGCTGAACACATATTTCCCATGTCTAAAGGAGTACTATCACGCAAGAACAGGCACTAAGCATACTATACCCTCAGATGTGTTGATCGATGACTTCGATTTGAATATAGTGGAATTTGTTAAGAGTGATCCTGATCGATATGGGATTTTATTTATGCATCCATGGAGCATAAACGGTGCTGAGATTGAGAAGTACGCCGATAGAATATATTATTGCCATGAGTGGCAAAGCGTAGTTGAGGCAGTAGGTGAAATAGATGGCGCTGCCTAACGATTTCACGTAGTTTTGTCTTAGCAGTATTAATGCTAAGTAGGTCATTAAAAGCGGAAAAGATAGGTGCTACCAGCGAGAATCCAAGGACCGCTACAAAAACAGAGAGATATCAGAGAGATATAATAGTACCAGAGCGCCTGATACTATAGGGTTTACCTTCCATCTGATTAGAACTTCAGCTCCATCCCCAGGATGGTTTGAGTATATGTTACTCCATTGATTTCCCTTATCTCCAGCACTGCCCTGTTGAGATCCGATATGCTTTCTACGTCTGCTATGGCTATGAAATCGCGCTCGCCATAGACCGGTACAACCTCACGAATGCCTTTGATCTTCATCAGTGAGTCGTGAACCGATTTCTCGGTGCCGGGCTCGACGTTGATCATAATAAATCCCTTCAACAGGAACACCTCCTACGTATTTTAGTCCTGGTAGTATAAGTAATATTTCTGGCGCTAGTAACAAGACCTACTGAGTAAGGCCTTCACCGGGCTTAATCATTTGCTTCAAGGCTTCTATCTCGTCCTCAAAACGCTGTATAGGTTTGGCCTTGACAGCCAGAAGCATGCAATCAAGGGCCTCCTGGATCCTTCCCATGCCTACGAGAGCAGTTGCCTTGGATTCCATATCCTCCGGCTCTCCTCCTAACCGTAGCACATGTTCATAGCATTCTAACGCCTCATCAAGCCTGCCGGTGCTGAGGAGCAAAACGCCCTTATTCCTTAAGGCATCTAGATTATTAGGATCAAGTGCGAGAGACCTGCTATAGCTTTCGATTGCCTCCTCGACCCTGCCCAATTGGAAGAGAGCAACACCGCGATTATTCCAGGCTTCAGGGATATCGGGATTTGTAGCTATAACGCGATCAAAGATCTGAGCAGCCTCCTCATACTGCATCCTTCTGACCTTATCCATGCCCTTATGAAGCATTACTTTCTCCTTTGTGTTCATTGAAACCTCACATATAGCCCTGGATAGTAGTTGACTCGCTGGCCTGAGCTGATGCGCCTGCTACAGGCCGCGCTCCGGGCTTTTTTATTTCGCCGAAAAGCTTCTCATAATCCTGTATGTGAGCTTGTAGCCACGTCGCGAGCTCCTTTGCTGCCAACGGAGAGAGAATGATCTCCGTCTCGATCTTCCTCTCCATAACAGTCATCTGGTTCCCTCCCTCAGCTATAGTCTTCGGAGAATCATTGTAGAATGCAATTCTAAAATCGTATGGGCTATGTCCGCCTATCGCACCTATGGCATAGATTTGTTTGAACTGAGAGCTCCGGGTTAATTCAACTGAAACTTCCATGCGAGTGGCGTTTGAACTCAAGCTTAAAATAGGTGATGATGTTTGATTAGCAAAAGGACCGTATTTTGCTATCGAAACGTATTTAGGTGACTTAGCTACTTGTGTTGCCGATACTATGATTGGGGTCTTAGGGTTAGAAGACGGTACAAGGGTGGAAGGAACTGGTTTTGGTGCGCCCGGCATTGTCTCTGGGGAGCTGGTATTCACAACGATCATGTCCGGCTATGAGGAGGCCCTAACTGACCCCTCATATCACGGCCAGATGCTCATGTTCACATATCCTCTTCAAGGCAACTACGGAGTAAGCGGCGACAATTTCCAGTCAAATAAGATATGGCCAAAGGCAATGGTCTGCAGGGAGATATGGGATCGCCCGATGCACCATCGTTCATCAAGAACGATAAATCAGTTCCTCATTGAAGAGGGCAAGCCAGGAATATGCGGAATAGATACGAGGATGCTCACACTCAAAGTCAGAGTGCAAGGGTGCATGAGGGCAACGCTTGCAGTAGGAGAGAAGAAAGATATATCAGGAATAGATGTCGTTGAGATGGCTCGCTCTCAGCCTGATATCTCCGCGCAGGATTTATTGGGTGATGTCACATGCGAGGGCCCATATCGCATAAAGGGAAATGGGCCTCGAGTTGCCATGATTGATCTGGGGATCAAGCGACATATATTGAACAGCCTTTCAGCAAGAGGATTCGATATTCACGTCCTGCCCGCGCATGCTGGCATATCGGATATCGAGGCCATAGAGCCCGATGCGCTCTTCCTCTCAAACGGCCCTGGAGACCCCGAGAGGGCTTATGAGGCAATAGATGCAGTAAAACACTTCGCGGGACAAGTTCCTATCTTCGGAATATGCCTTGGCCACCAGATTATCTCCCTTGCTCTCGGAGCAAAGACCTTCAAGCTCAAGTTCGGCCACCATGGAGGCAACCAGCCTGTGAAGGATATTGCCAAGGGAATCGTCTATATCACGTCTCAGAATCACAACTTTGCGGTAATTCCCGATTCAGTGGAGGGGACTGAAATTGAGATTACCCAATTCAATGCCAACGACAATACAGTAGAGGGAATAAAAAGTGATTATCTCAATGTTCTGGCCGTCCAGTACCACCCCGAGGCCCATCCCGGCCCTCTCTGTACCGAGGACCCGTTCTTCAGCTCAGTTTCAAGAATGATGAAGCCAAAAATCTCTGTGAGCGGGAGGGGATATTGATGCCGAAGCGCTCTGATATCCATAAGGTTCTTCTCATAGGATCTGGCCCAATTCTTATAGGACAGGCTGCGGAGTTCGACTTCTCAGGCTCACAGGCATGCAAATCTCTCCGTGAGGAGGGCATAGAGGTCGTCCTTGTCAACTCCAATCCTGCGACTATAATGACAGACCCGGATATGGCTGAGAAGATCTATATCGAGCCCCTTGTTCCTGAGATAGTTGCAAAGATCATAGAGAAGGAGAGGCCTGATGGGATAATCGCAGGCATCGGCGGCCAGACGGGCCTCAACATAACAAGCGAGCTTGCAGAGATGGGCATCCTGGAGAAGTACAATGTGGAAGTTCTCGGCACCTCGGTGAAATCCATCAGGGAAGCAGAGGACAGGGATTTATTCAAAAAGGCTATGCAACGAGTAGGAGAGCCTGTTCCAAAAAGCGTAGCAGTGAACTCGATGGATGAGGCCATGGCTGCTATGGAGGAGCTTGGACTTCCTCTGGTCGTAAGGCCTGCGTATACGCTGGGCGGTACCGGCGGAGGAATAGCTCACACACGAGAGGAGCTTATCAAGATATGCGAACTTGGACTAAAGAGATCGAGGATTCACCAGGTGCTCCTTGAGGAGAGTGTCGAGGGCTGGATTGAGCTCGAGTATGAGGTGATGAGAGACTCGAATAACACCTGTATCACCATCTGCAACATGGAGAACATGGATCCCATGGGCATACATACGGGCGAATCCATAGTCGTCACACCCATACAGACCCTCACAGATCAAGAAATACAGATGCTCAGAAGTGCCGCCATAAACATCATCCGCGCCTTGGGCATCGAGGGCGGCTGCAATATTCAGTTTGCGGTCAAGGATGGAGATTACAGGGTAATAGAAGTCAACCCAAGAGTCTCTCGTTCATCTGCTCTGGCCTCAAAGGCAACCGGCTATCCAATAGCTCGTGTAACCGCCAAGATTGCCATCGGAATGACCCTTGACGAGATTAGAAACGATGTCACAAAGGAGACTCCTGCATCGTTCGAGCCGACTGTAGATTACGCCGTCATAAAGATCCCCCGATGGCCCTTCGATAAGTTCGTCAAGGCTGATAAGAATCTGACTACTGCCATGAAATCCACAGGTGAGGTCATGGCCATCGGCCGCAGCTATGAGGAGGCTCTGATGAAGGCGATCCGCTCCCTTGATATTGATAAGGAGTTCGGATACGCCGGCAAATATACCACTTGGACCGATGAGGAGATCGTTGAGCTTCTTAAGCATCCTACCGACGAGCGGCTATTTGCAATTTACCAGGCACTGCGTCGTGGGATGGATCCTGATGAAATTGTCAGGCTTACATCAATCGGGCCCTATTTCATCTACAGGATCGAAAACATCATAGCTGCAGAGGATGAGGTCAGAAACGGCCTGAATCCGGATACGCTCCGCAGAGCCAAGCGCATGGGCTTAACCGATGAGCGTATAGCTAAGCTCGCTGGAAAGACTCGTGAGGAGATAACTGATTATAGGATCGCACAGGGCATCATTCCAACATACAAGATGGTGGATACGTGCGCAGCCGAGTTCGCAGCTAAGACACCTTATTACTATTCCTCATACGATACCGAGTGCGAGCTGAATCCAACCAACAACAAAAAGGTCCTGATACTGGGATCCGGGCCCATAAGGATCGGCCAGGGGATAGAGTTCGATTACTGCACAGTCCATGCTATTAAAGCCCTTCGTGAGCAGGGGATAGAGGCGCAGATCGTCAACAACAACCCGGAGACTGTCTCCACTGATTATGACACATCTGATAAGCTCTTTTTTGAGCCGGTAACTCTTGAGGACGTCATGAACATAATCGAAAAGGAGCGGCCTTATGGAGTGATGGTCCAGTTCGGAGGCCAGACGGCTATAAATTTGGCGATACCCCTTGAGAAAGAGATCGCGCGCCGCGGCCTTGATACAAAGATCCTGGGAACCTCGCCCGATAACATAGACCTCGCCGAAGACAGGGAGAGGTTTAATGTGCTCATGAAGAAGCTGAACATCCCCCAGCCGGAGGCAGGCATCGCCTTTTCCCCTGATGAGGCAAAGGTAGTGGCTGCTAGGATAACATATCCTGTTATCGTTAGACCGAGCTACGTCTTAGGCGGAAGGGCGATGGAAATCGTTTACGATGAGTCAGGCCTTGAGACCTACATGCGCGAGGCTGTGCGTGTATCGCATGAGCACCCTGTGCTTATTGATGATTTCCTGCAGAATGCAGTTGAAATCGATGTTGATGCAGTTTGTGATGGCAAGGATGTTCTCATAGGCGCTATAATGGAGCATATAGAGGAAGCTGGAATCCATTCCGGCGATAGCGCCTGCATGATTCCCCCACAGACGCTTCCGAATGTGGTTTTAGAAGTTGTGCGTGATTACGTCAGGAGGATTGCCCTGGCACTACAGGTAAAGGGAATAGTGAATCTACAGATGGCCTACAAGGACGGCGTGGTCTATGTTCTCGAGGCTAATCCGAGATCAAGCAGGACGATACCCTTCGTCTCAAAGGCAGTTGGTCTGCCCCTTGCCAAGATCGCTGCAAGCGTAATGATCGGTCATTCTCTGAAGGAGCAGGGCTATACAGAGGAGCCAAAGACACCTTATGTCTCTGTCAAAGAGGTGCTTCTGCCCTTTGATAAGCTTCCAGGTGCCGACGTTCTCCTGGGGCCTGAGATGCGCTCTACGGGAGAGGTCATGGGGATAGACTACAACCTTGGCCTGGCCTTCTTCAAGGCAGAGCTAAGTGCAGATAACCCGCTTCCGTTAGAGGGAGTTGTCTTCATCTCTGTGCGTGACGAGGATAAGGCTGCCGTGGCTGTAGCTGCGAAGAAACTGGCCGACAGCGGCCTTAAGATCATAGCCACTGATAACACCGCAGAATACCTGAAGAGGTCTGGAATACCTGTTGAGAAGGTGAACAAGATCTTCAACGGCAGCCCGAACGTTCTGGACTATATGAAGCGCGGCGAGATCAAGCTGATAATAAATACGCCGACAACAAAGCAATCTGTGAAGGATGGTTACCAGATTAGGCGCAGCGCTGTAGATTATCATGTGCCCTATGTAACAACCGTTCAAGCTGCTCAGGCTGCAGCGGATGCGATTCTCAGGACGTTGAAGGATAAAATAACGATAAAGGCTTTGGATGAGTACCATAAGGAGATAATTTACACTTAGTACCGCAGTACCGCATGCTAAATAATACACTCAATACGTATAATTAGCGGTATAGCTGGCACCACATAACTAAGCGATAGGCTGAGGCATGCTTTCGTCAGACCGAAGCATTTATCTTTGGAAAGGAAAAGGGAAAGGTGCTTCGCGGGCTCGTGGTCTAGGTGGTTATGACGTCGCCTTGACATGGCGGAGATCATGCGTTCGAATCGCGTCGAGCCCATTTGTGCCCAAGTAGCTCAGGCGGGAGAGCGTCAGACTGAAGATCTGAATGTCCCCGGTTCGAGTCCGGGTTTGGGCATGTATTTACCTGTAACCGGCCGTGCAAAGAGATCTACCAATTACTTTGATTGGGCAAGCCTTATAGTCTCAGCCGTAAATCTCCTATTGCCAAGAACGCCAGCCAAAAGGAGAGGAGGGTATGGAGTGATGGGGCTTGAAGGCTGGCCAGGCTTGCAGCTCCCCTTTTCGAAATCAATCTATCTGTGACCAGTGGTGCAGTAATGGCTTCCGCTCAACCTGCCCTCAACCGCAAACTACAAGTATCTATAACGATAACATAGGTAGTTTGCCGCGCCATGCATAGGGTGGCGGGTGTGTCGTGGGCTTAACGTATCCGATAATGCTCTGTTTGGCGAGGATGACGGTGCTTGCCGCACCAGGGGCGGCATACGGTCGCTCCTAGGACCGGTCGCTTCCTTGTTCCAGGAGATGCATTCCGTCGTGGCAATGCATTCGGCTACTAGCCTGTGAGGCTGAAATCTCGGAGGGCTGAAAGTTGCATGCTATAACTGGCATAGCAATCCGCCGACAGGCCCTCGCGCTAATACACGACCGGGGCATGACGCGGCACAAGCTGAAACAAAGGCAGGCGCAGGCTCGGTTATCTTAAAGATGCTTGAGTTCCCGTAAAATGGACGATGTGGGGTGGCGTTGGTCCGCCTTTGGCTCGATTACTTATTCTCTAATTATCTCTTATATGGCCATATGCTATCGATTTTATAGCATGCGCCAACTTTATATATCGACGATTCGCGTATATATCATAGGCAAAAGTCGATACATACTTGGCCCGTTTCTGACATCTAGACTTTTGCCTCCTCCTTCTTATGTGATATTTTGATTTCTCCATTAGGTCTGCTTTTTCGCATGACTCTAAATCTTATATGGAATATAGCGCTAATTCTTGAGCATTTGGCGTGTAAGATTCAGTATCCTATAAAATGGCAAATATAATCAGACATATCGTTCATATTATCGCCTGTGAGAATGAACTAAAGCTAATATCAAGGAAGGATAATTATTGAGACAACAGTTTGCAAATCATTATAATATACAAAGAGGATGGAGGATATGCGGATGGAGATAAGGCCGATGAAGATCGATGCAGTGCCTTCATAGCCACTGGAAATGCCACTAAGGACGACAGGATTGTTATAGCTCACAACACCTGGGAGGGTTATCCAAGAGGCCAGTTCTATAACGAGATTCTGGATATTAAGCCATCAAAGGGCCACAGGATATTCATGCAGTCAATTCCTGGACATTTGGACAGCTTCACGGATTTCTTTACGACCGATGCCGGTCTTGTAGGAACAGAGACGACCATTGGGGGCTTTACGTCCTATGAGCCCTATAAGACTCCTACTTTCTTGAGGGTCAGAAAGGCCATGCAGTATGCCGATAATATGGATCAGTTCGTGAAGATCATGGAGACGAATAATAGCGGAGGAGTAGCTGATTCATGGCTGCTCGGAGACATCAATACAGGCGAAATAATGCGCTTTGAGCTTGGGCTCAATTACTCAAACGTTACTAGAATCAGTAATGGGTACTTCATAGGGTTCAATGCGCCAATCGATCCCAGGATCAGGAACCTGGAATGCTCAGATACAGGATATGCAGACATACGAGATCCCCATGGAGCCCGTCAGGTGAGGTTGACAGAGCTGATGGAAGAGAATTATGGGAGGATAGATGCCGAGGTTGCCAAGGCCATTCTTGCTGACCACTATGATGTTTACCTTAAGAAGATCAACCCCTGCTCTAGGACTGTGGACGAGCATTATGAGTTGGATGCTGAAGAGTACCTAAGCGGCGGCGGCTCGGATCTGCCCTTCTTCCCCGATGGCACATTGGATGGCAAAGTAGCTAATAGTACCATGGCAAAGAACCTGAGCTTCTTGGCCAGATGGGGGTCTTCCTCAGGAATGCCTTTCAATGCCTCTGAGTTCCTGGAAAAGAACATCCAGTACGACTACCTGAAAGGCTATCTAAAAGACCGTCTCCCACCGAGCCCTGGACATCATTTACAGCGGATGCTGGCATTTCACCCGGCGAGAAAGAGCCCAAGATGTGAGGGTTTGCCACCAAACTTTTTTGTAAGTGGAAAAATGAGGTGCCTTTAGGCCCATAGATTATTCGCAGGTTACTACATGGTCAATCATAGAATTTATCGTACTTTCAAAGCTTGCCTTCAGGTAATAGTTTCAGCATTCTTTTTTCAGTACTTTTTCCTGGCAGCGCTTTCCGGTATAATAATTCAACTACCGACAACTTGACAGAACCTTGATTTTACCCGTACTTATAGAACGCTCCTAGCAAACCGGAGGCTCATTTGTATCTGGCGATTGACATCTCTATTCGTGATCTCCATATGGCCGGGGTACATAGTCTTCACATCCAGCTCCGTCAACTTCTCAATGGATTTGATGAGTTTGATTGTATCTCCGCCATACAAATCCGTCCTTCCTATGTTCCCGTCTGGAAACACAGTATCTCCTGAAAAGAGCACTTCCTCAGTCCGCTCATAAAGGCAGATGCTTCCCTCAGAGTGCCCGGGCGTCTCAAGAACCTCAAGCTTCCATTTTCCTATGTCCAGGATCATGCCGTCGGATAGGGTGCCATCCACCTTGTACTCGGGCGCCTCCATCCCGAAGAGGTATGCGACCGTGGTAAGATCATCGCCCACACAGCCCACCTCCTTCCTGTCAAGGAGCAGCTTTGCGCCGGTGGCATCCTTAAGCTCCGGGGCAGCGCCCGAATGATCGTGATGGCAGTGGGTAAGAACAATCATCTGGATCTCTTTGGGATCGATATATTTCTTTATATTTTTTAAGGTCGAGCTGGCAATCATGCCGGCATCAACGAGAATCGGCTTCTCGTCTAAGACGAGATAGACATTTCCATCGAAGGCGGCACCGCTAACCTTATGCACCTCAACCATGAAAAACACCTTAAGGACGAATTCGCTCTTACGATATATTAGTTGGTACAGTAACATGACTCTGATGGATGAGGCAAGCAAGGGCCGCGTGCCCGAAGAAGTCGATTTGGTTGCAGAACGCGAGGGGATCGAGCCCGCGGAGCTGGCCAGGCTCGTTGCTGCAGGCCGTGTGGTCATACCCAGGAATGTTCGCCGCAAGATAGTGCCGATGGGAGTCGGCGAGCTTCTGAAGACCAAGGTCAACGTGAATATAGGAACCTCACAGTCCCTGGATGATCTGGCTGTGGAGATAGAGAAGGCCATAGCAGCAGTTGATGCCGGCGCTGATACTGTAATGGATCTATCCACCGGCGGAGACCTCGATCTCATTCGACGAAAAGTGCTGGACGCTGTAAACGTGCCGGTGGGCACAGTTCCCATCTATCAGGCAGCAGTAAAGAAGGAGCTGACATCCCAGGGCATGTTCGACGCCTTAGAGCAGCAGGCGAAGGCTGGCGTTGACTTTGTGACAGTTCACGTGGGAGTGAACAAGAACTCTCTGGAACGCCTGAGGCAGGACCCGAGGATCATAGGAGTTGTGAGCCGCGGAGGGTCCCTCACAATGAAGTACATCTCAGAGACAGGCGAGGAGAATCCCTACTACGATGAGTACGACTATCTCCTTGAGATCGCCAAAGAGTATGAGCTGACGCTGAGCCTTGGCGACGCCCTCAGGCCAGGATGTATCGAGGATGCCTCAGACCGAGCCAAGTACATGGAGTTCATAATTCTGGGAGAGCTTGTGAAGCGGGCGCGTGCTGCAGGCGTCCAGGCGATGGTCGAGGGGCCGGGGCATGTGCCAGCGAATGAGATCGAGACGAGTGTCAAGGCGATGAAGCACCTGACTGATGGAGCGCCCTTGTACCTTCTGGGGCCGCTTGTGACTGATATCGCTCCAGGCTACGATCACATTACAGCTGCAATGGGCGGCGTGATCGCAGGCATGGCAGGGGCAGATTTCTTGTGTGCAACTACGCCGAGCGAGCACCTCGACCTTCCGACAAAGGAGGATGTGATCGAGGGCACTTATGTGACAAGGATCGCGGCACATGCGGCAGATCTCACCAGGCCAGGCGTGAGCAAAAAAGCAAGAGCCTGGGATATGAAGATGGCCAAAGCCCGCGCGAACCTGGATTGGGAAGGGCAGTTCAAGGCTGCCATAAATCCTGCAAGGGCACGGCAGATCAGGCACCGCAGAGGCGTGGAGACGGATACTTGCACGATGTGCAGCGAGCTTTGTGCGATACGGCTGGCGAAAGAGGCGATGGAGAGGGAACGAAAATAACTCTCACAAACGATAACTAGAACAAGAAAGCTGCCATAGATGAGTTAGTGAGCATGATATGAAGTAAGCTCTTAAGAGAATATCACCCACGATTAAGAAGTCTTTCAATCGCATCAGAGATTGTCCAGACTTCAATAAGGCCTGCCTTATTTATTGCTTTGAAATGGGCATCATTGGAAATCAAGATTGCATTGACACTTAGGCAGGTCGCTGCATGAATAATATCTGCAGATGCGATGGCAGGAAAGAACGGCTTACACTTCAGTATCTCTTCATCCGATTGCTCAACTACTACTACTCTGTACAGCAGAAGTCTCAGAAAAGCATCAGCCTCAAACTGTGCGGCATACTTTTCATACTCTGAAACCAGGATATCATCTGCTAACAGGTCCCAGGGTCCTTCAAGCAGCTTCAATAGTAGCTCAGTACTTTTGGTCTTGCCGCGCTTGATTGCTGCAATAAAGAGGTTGGTATCAATCAAGAACCTTGTATTTTCGTTTTGCAAGCTTATCGGCCTCTTCTTCTATCTCAGCTTCCAGCTTGTCCATATCAACGTTCTTGGCCTTCTCTATGATATCTTCAATAAGAGAGCGAAAATTTATTTTCTTGAGGACAATGGCATCTGGCCCAAGCTCCTCCACGGCGAACTCATCTCCGGGACTGATGCCCAGCTTGCGCCTCAGCTCATTTGGCAGAACTACTCTGCCCTTATCGTCAACTTTGGTGAATGGCATTGAATTTCCTTATTCCCATATGTGGGATTAATGTTTCTTAAATGTTTTGTCCCCGTGATAGATAAGCTTGGACGCGAAGGTGCTCGACGAGCCTTGGAACTAGGATAGCTTCGTTAGGTAGGTAGGGACGCTCAGGCAAATATAGTTTTGATTCTTTCTTTGAGAGACTTATGCTCTTTTTTGCAGTAAGGCTGCCCGCTGCGCTTGGCATGATGCTCTATGCATTCCTGGCAGCTTCCATGCCTCTTGCATCTCGTCTTTGGGCAATTACACGAGTCCATTCCATTTTCAAGCATTGTGGCACCAACTTATCTCAATAACAAGCTGATAATGGTCCCTACTATTGCCTCTTTAGCTTTATGGCGACGGTAATATGACGAATTGGTATGAAAATCAAGAGCCTTATACTTGCTTTTAGGGCTACTACTAGCGGCCTTATAGCGCACTCAGTCGCCGTGCGGGCTGATTGATCGATAATTCATAAGATGGTTTTCTTTACATGATTGCAGTCTAAGAGCATGCATTTAAGAACAACTCTGACTACGCGTTTGGGGCTACCACTAACTACACTCTAGCGCGCTCAATCGCCGCGCGGGCTACCCCTAGCCCCTCTACGGGGGAAGGTTTCAGAAACGACATCCACGCGGCACCCCAAAAGATCTTGAAGTTCCATAAGAAGCCTGCCCAGATCGAGTAGGCTCCGGCCCTCCTCCATCTCCACAAGAAAGTCCGGATCGCTTGTCTCGGCCTCCTCTCCTCTGGCGACAGAGCCGAAGATGCGCACATTTCGGGCGCCATGCTTTGCGGCTATTTGCAAGATCTCCTCACGCCATTCTCTGAGACCTTGGATGTCCATGAAATGAGAAACTTCTTGCTGCTAATATGCTAGAATTTCCATAAGAGGCGAAGGATATTTATCTTTTATCTGATAGGGTAGATAGCTTATCCAGGCCAGAAGATGATAGATTTTTGGAAATCTGGATGTGTCAGGCGGGAGAGGTAATGGTGGAAGATAGAAAGGGATAATCCAACAGGATTTTTACTTGATATTTAGTTATTCACTTGCTAACTATAATTGGCCCTTTGAGGAACTCATTTGTTTGTGGATTTATCTGAAAATACTTGCTCAAGTCAACGGGATCTTCATCGAATAGCACTTCTTTCGTAAAGATAAATGCTGGTATATCCAACACCATTGATTCTAGGCATTTGAACAAATCTTGAACGTCCTTAGAATCTTTTTCTTTTATCGTCGAGAATAAAACCATATCGGAATTTATCTTATTTGATATATCTATCATTTTTTTCACTTTATCTTCATCGAACCTCCAATTGGTCTTAATCTCACCCAAACCAATTCTGCTCCCTAAAGTAAAAATTAAATCGATTTCGGCTAATTTTTTAGAAGTTTGCTTATCAAATAAATCATTATCGAAAATGAACCTCTTTATAGCGAAATGTTGTTTGAATAGAAGAGATATAGTTAGCAATACAGGTAAAACGCCTTGGTCAACTGCGTTAATGATCAGTTCATTCAACCTAAACGCATCTTCTGAAGCCTTATTATTTACAAAAATAGGAAGTGATACGGGATTACTACAACAATAGCAATGTAAATCGTCCTTAAGAGAAGATATTGGATACCATAGTCTACTACTACAATGAGGACATTTGAAGCTTCTACCGCGTAATAAAATCCTATTTTCATATAATCGCTGTATTAGCTGATGATATTTCTCATCATTAGATCCATATGATAAGAGGCAACTCGTATCGATAATCGATTTCGAACTTAAAGTTGATATCTGTTCACCAAATTTCAATAAAATGTCTTGAAGCTCTTCCTTTGATATAGAATTATTTATTTCCTTGGACAGAAGTTTAGCTAAACGCTCTGTTCTTTTTGGGGTAAGTTTTACGAGAAGATCAAAAACGTTTTCATCGCTAAATAGCTCTAAACTATTAAGACCCCCGATTAAGTTTATTACTTGGTTTGTTATCTGTGTTTTATTAGTTTCCTGTAATTTTAGTCCTGCTTCTTCGAAAAGAGCTTTAAAAATAGATCTTTTATCTGGGATAGTCAATTCTTCGACTATCGGCAAATCCCTAAATGGAGTGAAATGATCTATATATAATGCCAACCCACCAGCGCATATCCTGCAAAATTGGTATGGGGGTAATCCCTCACGGTTTTTAAACAATTTACCCAAGGCTAAACTTTTCGGAAGGAATAGCTCATCGAGATTGAATATTTCTAAAACGACATTTATATTAAACCCTGTATTAGAAAATAGCTTTTCAGGCGGATGTATGATCTTTAATTTGTTGTTTGATACGGCCGCATTTTGAACAAACTCAAACAAATGCCAAGGAGATGATTCTGACCAGAAATAATATTCGGAATTATCTATTTCCTTGATAGATCCGTTTATTTTAATTATTTTATCTTTAATTTCCTCTTTAGATTCACTCGTAAATAAACAATAATCTGTAAAAGATTTAATGAGTTCTTGAGAGCTATCAATTAGATAAATAGGAAGCCATATTATATTATTATGAGAATGCGTCGCTCGAGTATTCCAAAAATATATCATGCTTTCTAAATTATTCTCTTGTCCGAAGATAATTGTGGGATTATCATAATATTTGTTTCTATTATAATCCTTTTCAAAAATACTGATTTGTTCGCCAGATAAATAAAGACCCATAGATAAATATAAGAAATTATTCTTTTGATCACCGATTAGTTTTAAAAGCTGATTCACAGAGTCAATGCTACATATCTCAATATCTTTAAAAATAGTACTTTCTAAACTGTATTTATCTCCAATTAGCCCAAAGTTTAAATAATATAATATTTTAGCAATGCTATGAGGGCGATCAAAGTTAGAATATACTTTGTTTATTCCTTTCCAAAACTCTCCATTCAACATTTTAGGCATACTTGTAGCAATTTTCAGTGGCGTCGACAGCCTTTTCAGATCAAACGTTCTATCATTCCCATTTACAATTAACACTTTAAAAGCAGTATATAAATCGTCATTGTTACAATCGGAAAAGTTAATAATTACATCTGGATCATGACGGTTAATAAATGCAACCGTATTCTTTGAGAAAAGCTTGTCATCATTTAGCAGAATAACATTCAAAATGCCACCCATCTCAGTAGATAATGTATTAATTATTTCTACAAATCTGGGAAGGTCATTCTTATTGATAATGTAGAGCTTTTTTACTGGCCTTATTTTGGTCGTTACGCTTGAGTTAAAATACATTTACGACGCACCACATAAAGTACTTAGCTAATCAGTACAGCCTTGTTTACTCGCATTAGGAATGATAGTGCTTAATTAGATTTCGGAGGACTTAAAGGCTGAATTATATTAGTACCTCGCCTAAAAACCATAACTTCTCTGAATCCTAAGACCTCATTCGCAGCATTGATTCGAAACGTATCTCCTAACATATTTATCGTTACATTTGACTCAGGCAGCATATTGGCCTTAACCTATCGGATCTCAATCTGCCTTCTTTCCCTGCTCATAATCCTCCCTTATCGCCTTAGCCATCTCCTCATCAGCCTCGACAACCAGAGGCCCAATATAGCCGCAGTTCTTGCAGTGATACTTCTTCCCGGTGTAGCCTCCGGTCTCATAGTACAGATCTGAGCTGCCACAGACAGGGCAGACCTCCAACGGCGGTTTAACAGTCATAATTATGGATATCCTCTTCAACGTAAGAAGAAATCGTTCATCTTGTCCCCATCAAACTTATCGCCTGTATCCCAAAGCCTTCCCCCGGAGAGGGGTTAGGGGCAGCCCGCGCGGCGACTGAGCGCGCTAGCGTAACCATTAGTTTTAGCCCCAGAAGAAAGCGTGACTTTGAATTATGTAATCAGCCCCAAACGCAGAGTAATGGCGGTTCCACAATTGAGAAAAGAAATTAAATAGCCAATGCTACTTAGAATCTAATGCATTGTTCGCAGCAATGCAAGCTTAAGCCATAATAGCCAGGGCTTCACAAGGGTTCTGGCTATTATCTTTTGCCACAGACTTTGCTTTGGAAGTAATGCCTATTACATCGATTTCTAGATAATCTCCTGGTTCAGCGCCTAAGATATCCCTTATCTCCGGCGGTATCGACACCTGACCGCTTTTTGCAAGCTTAACGATCGCACGCATATCATAATATTTTACGTTTAGGTTTATTAGTCTTTCGACTAATGCCGTATGATTTAATATAATTTAGCTTAGAAAAGCTTAATATAGTAAAATATACTATAACTTAGTAGGGGTCTTGTAAATGTGCGGCATGGTTCGTATCGGCGGAAAAGCCCTGACAATCCAGAAAGCGACTGAAAAGATGAATAACATTGGCCTGGCTGCTGGTGATTTCTTCGAGGCTATGCACACCTTTAACTTGAAATTCCCCTTAGAATTCGCCATAACGAGCACCGATGGCCGCAAAGGCTCTACCCGAGGCTCCTCTCAGGAGATCGTAGAATCAGAGGCGATCTAAATGGCCGCCCCAAACCATTCCGAAAACGCTGTTCTGATAGCGACCGATTCAGTAACCACAGGCACGCTATCAGAGCTGAGCACAGCACTAGATGAGCTTCAGCCTCTGGCCTCTAAGATTACTAATCTAAAAGAGGAAACCCTGGAGAAAGAAGCAGCTGTCCTGAAAGCGATCCTTGAGAAAGCCACACCTCTGGTGCCTCTGCTGAGTGAAGACTGCGAGCAGCATTACCGCCGTGAGATCGTCATTCTGGCAAGAGAAGAAAGGGTACAGCTTGAGGAGGGTCTGGGCTTTTTCAGCGAGTACAAGCTGATTCTCTATGAGAATGGAATATTGGCAAAGACACATCGCTATGGCGAATGGTCGGAAAGTCTGCACCTGGGATGGGAGAATACAGATGAGGTTGTGCTTACATCAGAGGTGGCTATAATTACATTCGGTTTCGCGGCCATTTCAAAGGGCTTGATAAAGGTTCTTGGCGAGGCATCATCGATGGCTATCCTCAAAGAGAAGCTTGAAGGCAGGCTAGCTGCGTTAACTCAGGCACAAGAGGTTCTACAATATGACAGCAGTGTGCCTGCTAGCAGGAACGCCGCGAGCGATTACATGAGTTAACGGTGATGCAGATACCCGGTCAAAATTTTTTGGGATTTTGCAAGAGAGATTTTATTCTGATGGGCTAGGATAAACTACTTTTAAAGCGCTTTTACGATTACACCATAATCATCCATCCTTTGTAGCTTATGTTCCTTACATCTCGGGGTGTCACGCCTGGGGGGCGAACTCAAGATGAGGCGCAGACTGAGCTGGTTAACGTTTTCGATAAATCGGGATACGCTATAACCAAGGCCTTTGCTTAGATGGTGATCCCTATTTACGTACCAACACACAAAAGACTTTTTCTGTCTTGCTAGACACGACTCGGAAGGTATTTTCGTATCAAATTTCAACAGAATTTTGATGCCAATATAACTTGAATGGGCACTAGCGATCAGATCTCAAGGTCCTTCGGGCAGCTTCAACAGTAGCTCTCTGCTCTTGGTTTTGCCACGCTTGGCAGCTATCTGCAAGATCCCCTCACGCCCAAAATGAAATAGAGCTCCCGAAGATCACCATTGCGTATTTAAGTATCTGCTTAACGCCTCTGTGAGAAAATAATTGCTTTCCACCCTTGGGCCAACTTATTTTCCAATCAATAATATTAAATATTTTGAAACGTATTAAGATTATTACCATTAGCCCGGCACATAGTTGTATCATTACTGTGCATCCAAATCATCCTATTCCGGGCAAGAGGTTAGTATGTTCAAGCCCTTAACAACAACAGTCATAGGCTCTTATACCGTACCCGATTGGTATCCGACTCTTCAGGAGGCCGTCCGATCCGGCAGACTTCCTCAAGCCGCCTTCAGAGATGCCAAGGCCGTTGCCGCCAGGGCAGCGATCAAGGATCAGGAGGCGGCCGGAGTGAACGTAATCTGCGATGGTGAGCTTTTCCGCAGGGATGATAACCGCTTTGGCCCTCCCAATGCCATGATCAACTATTTCGCCGCAAAGATCCCTGGATTCTCAGGCGAGCTTCGCCCCAAGAAAAATATAACTCCCGTCGATCCTGAGGCCTCATTCCCGGCACCCGTCGTGACCAAAAAGCTTGAGCCTGCTTCTTTAGCTCTTATGGACGAGCTGATGCATCTTCGTCAGGTTACAGACCACCCTGTCAAGATCGCCATGACTGGTCCGCACATGTTCGCCCGAATAGCCTGGGATGAATACTACAGGAACCCTGAGTCTCTGGCTATGGATATTGGCTACTGTAATAAATCCTGAACTCCACAAGCTTGACAGGGCTGGCTGCGATGTGATCCAGATTGACGAGCCTGTCCTTTGGCTCAGGACTGAAGATCAGAAATGGGGAATCAAAGCCATCAACTCCTGCTTCGAGGGTGTGAAACATGCCATAAGAGCAATCCACATCTGCCAGGGCAACTACAACCCCGATCCCTCTGCCCATGTAGGCCTGAGGATCTTTCCTGCCGAGTTTGAGAACGTCCTGCCAATCATTCAGGACGCCGAGGTCGATGTGGTTCTCATGGCCTTCGCTTCATTAGGCGTGGAGGATCTAAAGGCTCTGGCGAAGTTCCCCGACGATAAAATTCTGGGGATTGGGGCCATAGATGTTCAGAACCACAGAATTGAAACGCCTGAGGATGTGGCCAGGATAATAGAACGAGTTTCGAAATTTGTGGAGCCTGAAAGGCTCTGGGTGAACCCTGACTGCGGCCTAAATCACCTGCCCAGAGATACCGCCTTTGGCAAGCTCAGGGCCATGATCCTAGGGGCAATGCTGGCAAAGAGCAGGCTAATTCAAGATTAGCCTTCATCAATTCGAACAGCCTAATATCTTTATAGGTTAATTCTCCTATTGTAAAATCTCAATGACGAGAGAAAGCTCGAACGGAACCTGCTGCTTCTGTGGAAGCTGCTTTGCAAAGTCGACGATGGCCAGGCATTTGAAGGCCTGCAAAGCCAGGGCTAAAGAAAACGAGGAGTCTGCGGCCAAGGGTGTAGCCGTAGCCAAAGACAGTGCCATAAGGACGATTATCCATCTGCAGGTAGATGGCCGGTATAGTCCGATGTACTGGATGCACATTGAGATTCCTGAGAATGCGACATTGAAGGATCTGGACAACTTTCTGCGTCAGACCTGGCTCGAGTGCTGCGGGCATCTAAGCAGCTTCGAGATAGCAGGCCGCACTTTCATCTCAGAAAAAATGGAGCCGGGCGATAGGAGCATGAAAGTCGCCCTTGGGAAGGTAATTGCTCCCGGGATGAAGTTTGATCACATCTACGACTTCGGAACCTCAACTGAGCTTTCGCTTAAATTTGTCTCTGCAAGAGAGGGCTTTGCACAGGATAAGGCCGTAAGGATTCTGGCAAGAAACGACCCGCCAGATATCAGATGTGAGTGTGGCAAACCAGCTACAGCCGTCTGCTGTCAGTGTATCTGCGAGGGCACTGGTTGGGTTTGCGATGAGTGCGCAAAGAAGCACGAATGTGGAGAGGATATGCTCCTGCCTGTGGTCAACTCTCCTCGGGTCGGGATGTGCGGCTACACTGGAGAGCCATACTAGAGTTGGCAAAAGGACTGCAAGGTAATTTAGGAGTCTAGAGTCAGAAGCTACTCCTTGCCGAGCACCATAGTAATAAAGCCAGCTTTTGAAGTCATAAAAGAAAAAGTAATAGCTTATAGCCGCTAATACCTGATGATAATCACTTAAAGCTGTGCAGGCCGACAGTATTTCCCTCAGTGTCCATGATAATTGCTCTCCACCCCATATCGCCGAGCTTAAATTTCGGAGCGATGATCTTTCCGCCGGACTTCTCTACTCTTCCGATGACCTCATCGAGTATTCCCTGACAGCTCAGGTAAACGCGGGTGCCATTGGCGCAGGGCTTTCCCCATTTCGGGAGCACTAAGTCGCCGCCAACACCTTCCATTCCATCCATGGGGAAGAATCCAAGCTTTTGCCCCATGAAGGTGTCGACGCGGATCGGTTGGCCGAGAATGTCAGAATAGAACTTCACCGCACGATCAAAATCCTCTGTAAAGATGTCGAACCAGGTTATTGCATCTTTCATAGTAGTAATAGTACTTTTGAAGGTATAAATTTTTCTAAATTTTTGAAGAAGTTCCCTACGTGGTTTTGATTTCTTTTTCGTCCTCAAAACAGCCTCATCAGTTCCTCAGCTATTATCCTATACCCGGCCTCGTTTGGATGATCCAGCCCCGGAATGATCAAAGAATTCAGAGGCGTTCCAGCCTTGACTCGATCCATCCAGGCAGCATAGACATCCACGAACCCCACATCCTCATCCTTGGCCACCTCTTTTATCGCATCGTAATACTTCAGTATCATATTATCGAATCCAGGAGCCTCAAGCGGCTGAGATGACAGCAGCAGTATCTCGCTTCCAGGACCCGCCCTGATGCGCATTATCATTTGCCTCAGGTTTAGCTTGAACTCATCCAGATTAATGCCAAGTGCAGCATCGTTTATGCCGAAGTTTATAGTCACAAGATCTGGCTCGTAAGCGAGCACATCCCAGTCGAGCCTGGCCAAGCCATCGATGGTAGTGTTTCCAGAATCCCCCGAGTTGATCAGCTTTATCCCGGCATCCGGATATTTCTTCTGAAGCATCTCCTTCCAAAAGACTGTGAAGCCACGGCGAACGGCGAATCCTGCAGTGATCGAGTCACCAAAGGCGACTATTGTGACATTGCAGCCGCCTTTGAGGTCGGATACCGTTCGCCTGGTAAATTTAGTGTGATCTTCTTTGCCAAGATCTTCCATATGATATTACTGGACCAGAAGGTTCTTGGAGCTTGCGGCCCTAACAGTTGCCTTCATAACAGCTGCCTTCATATCTCTGACAAGCTTCTCAAGCCTCTCGATCTCGCCCCTTGCTATCAGATCAACACAGACAGAGCCTACAATTGCCGCATCAGCTCCTGCACGTATGACCTCCGCAGCCTGCTCAGGCGTGGATATCCCGAAGCCCACAGCCTTTGGCACATCGCCCTGTGCGCGCTCTATCAGTCTCTTCGTATCTACAAGGATATCGCTCCTGGCTCCAGTGACCCCTGTTCTGGAAACGAGATAGAGGAAACCCGATGTCCGGCGGGAAAGCATCTCCAGCCTATCCTGCGGTGTATTTGGCGCTGCCAAAAAGATCAGATCAACATTATATTTCATGCACGCCTGCATCAGAGGCCCAGATTCCTCAGGTGGAAGATCAGGAACAATCATGCCGGAAATTCCGCTTCCGGCACAGTCTGCTGCGAACTTATCCGGGCCGCGAGCATAGACCATGTTGTAATAGCCCATGAAGATCTTCGGGATATCCACATCAGCTTTGGCCGCAGTCTCGAAGTAAACATCCGTGTTCATCCCAGCCTCAATTGCCCTCTGGGCCGCAGCCTGTATAGTGGGTCCATCGGCTATTGGGTCAGAGTGAGGAAGGCCAAGCTCGATTATGTCTGCACCTGCACGGGCAAGCCGTCTCACAAGATCAGGCGTAGCCTCTGGGCTCGGATCTCCTGCGCAGATATAGACTATCAGCAGGGGCTTATTCAAAAACGCCTCAGAGATTCTCATAATCCATCACCGTTGTCAGATCCTTATCGCCTCTGCCTGAGATGTTTATCACCACTATCTCGCCCAGATCATCAGGCGCGTTCAAGACATGGCCGACTGCATGGGCCGACTCGAGAGCTGGTATTATTCCTTCGAGCCTTGAGAGAGCCTTGAACCCTTTTATTGCTGTTTTATCATCCGCCATATTCGGGGTTACTCGGCCCTTCTCTGCAAGGTATGCCAGCTCAGGGCCGACGCCCGGGTAATCAAGGCCTGCAGCGACTGAGTAAGACTCAAGTATCTGACCGTAGGGATCCTGCAGAATTTTGGTTAGAGCGCCATGAAGAATGCCATCGGTCCCACAGCCTAATGAGGCACCATTATCAGCAATTTTCTTTCCGAGCGTAAGGCCCCTCCCTCCGGCCTCAACTGCCACGAGCTTTACGTCATCCTTCAGGAAGGGAGCAAAAATTCCCATCGCATTGCTGCCTCCGCCTACACAGGCAACTATTGAATCCGGCAGCCTTCCTTCCTGCAGTAGGATCTGTTCACGCGCCTCTTTTCCAATTATGCTCTGAAAATCCCTGACCATCGATGGAAATGGATGCGGCCCTGCCGCAGTGCCCAACAAGTAGTGAGTGTTCTCAAAGCTTGCTGCCCAATCTCTCATCGCCTCATTTATGGCATCTTTGAGGGTCCTTGAGCCTGATTTGACAGGAATAACCTCTGCCCCAAGAAGCTCCATCCTGTAAACATTCATCCTCTGGCGCTCGATATCCACCTCGCCCATGTATACCTGTGTCTCGAAGCCAAGGTTAGCGCCCACAATGGCAGTGGCTACTCCATGCTGGCCCGCGCCGGTCTCTGCGATGAGCCTTGTCTTGCCCATATGCTTTGCTACCAACGCCTGGCCCAAAGTGTTGTTGAGCTTATGGGCGCCGCCGTGGACAAGATCCTCTCTTTTCAGGTAGACCTTTCTATCGAGCTTGCTGCTCAAGTTTCTCGCAAAATAAAGCGGCGTCGGCCTGCCTGCAAAGTTCTCTAAGAGCCCGTTAAGCTCCCTCCTGAACTCCTGGCTCATGCTCAAATGCTCATATTCACGAGCCAGATCTGACAACGGCTTGATCAGCGTTTCAGGAACAAAGCAGCCGCCGTATCTCCCAAACTTAGTAGCCTTATACTTGGGATCTTCAAAGGGACGTATCAAAGGATCTACAACCTGGAGTGGCAAAGGATCACCATCATTAATGTATCAATTCTTACTATGATGTATAGAAAGATACATTGTATATAGCTTTATCGCCCTGCCAGATCTTCAGGCACCTCTCCAGTCAGGCTCTCTATTCTCAGCTCAGCAGTATCGAGCTTTGAACTACATAGCCTGACCAGCTTCACGCCCTTCTCGAAGAGCTCAAGGCTTTCCTCAAGCGTTAGCTTTCCATCTTCAAGATCTGTCACAATCTGCTCAAGGTCATTCAGAGCATCCTCAAGGTTCAGATCATTCTTCGAGCCAATTTGACTCATTTGTTATCCCCTCCATCTTTTCCGAGCACTCTGCACATCAGCCTTCCCTCCGATAGGATAACTTCAATCACATCGTCAGGGGCAACGTCCTCAGCCCTGAGGATTAGGCTCCCCTTCTCAGACCTCGCGAGCGCATAGCCTCTAGATAGCGTTGCCAGAGGGCTGACAGCAGCCAGACGGCCTTCTGCCAGCTCCAGACTTTTCCGGAGAAGCTCTAGCCTTGATGCTTCTGCTGAAAGGAGCCTTTCCCTCAAACGGTCAACGCTTCTGCGCTGTATGCCAATCGACGAGTACATCCTTTTAGCGGATACGCTTCGATTAAGGTAATCCAGCCGATCCTGCCTGATCTCAAGGCACGACCGCAGTGCTCTAGCCATCCGTGTTTCGATCTGGGCCAGAGTTATCTTAATCTCCACGAGATCTGGCACTGCCATCTCTGCAGCAGCTGTGGGTGTAGCCGCTCTAACATCTGCCACAAAATCAGCTATTGTAAAATCGGTCTCATGGCCAATTGCAGAAATGACTGGCGAGTCGCAATCAAATATGGCGCGGGCAACGATCTCTGAGTTGAATGCCCAGAGATCCTCGGCAGAACCGCCGCCTCTGCATACTATTACTACATCTGCCCTGCCCTGCAGCGACTGTATTGCACATGCTATGCTTTCTGGGGAGCCATCACCCTGGACCTGTGCTGGCGAGAGCATGATCCTGGCAGGATAATGGCCTATTGTCTTCATAACATCTCTAAGCGCCGCCCCGTCAAGCGATGTAACAACGCCGATTCTTGAAGGGTATCTGGGCAAGCTCCTCTTTCTATCTAAAGAAAACAGTCCTTCTGCCGCCAGCTTGTTCTTTAATGCATCAAACTCAATATGCCGGAGGCCTAGGCCAGAATCAAGCCTGATGCCGCGAGCGATTAGCTGAACCTGTCCCCTGGCGCTGTAGATATCGATATCTCCGAATACGAGCACATTCAGGCCGTCCTTCAGCTCAAAGCCAAGCCGGACGCCCTGATTCCGAAAGAGCACACAGGAGAGCTGAGATTCCTTATCCTTTATTGTGAAGTACCTATGGCCTGAGCGGTGGTTCGTGACATTGGATAGCTCTCCCTTTGCCCAGAGATCATGCAGCCTCACATCTGTCTCCAGGCGGTCCCTTATCCGCTCGTTCAGCTCTGTGACTGTGAAGACTCGGTTCAAGGCTATCTATTCTATAATCACAGTCTATTTAATGCCTCGCTGGGCAGGACGAAAATAATGAAATCAGTGTAGCTGCAGTAGGTGTTTACTCGAATGAAGTAATGATCTCACGGCCTTAGCTAGATAGGAGAGCTGTAGGCACAAATGTTTTCTGACAAACCCTGTCAAGCCGTGCTAGATCATGAATCAATCAGAAAGTTGTTGTTCCGGAAAACCATGATAAAAAGGAGGAGGGCCGATGTACTTCACTCAGTGATATGAGAAATGGTCATGACTAACTATTTCAGGATTACACATACGATCTCGGAAATTGCGCTCGTCTCGGCATATTAAAGCAGGTGTAATCAAAAACACTCTTTACGCTCTTCAGGCTTTTACCCTTCGAGTCTTGGCACCTGGCAGACAACAGAAGAATACCTTGGCGGATTTACCAAGGCTTTTCTGCTGGGAAGTTCGTATGATTACCCCAGCTCCAGAGATCAGTAGCAGATGCTTTGGTTATTTGATTAGTTATATTCGTGCTTGCACCAAGATTTCCCATGAAAGTGGTGCCAACAGATATTACTTTCATTTTTTTGGGCATGTGCCTCTATCCTGATCTCTAGGCCCATGTGCGTTTTGTAATATAACGCCATAATAAGTGTTACTAATAGTATTTATCATATTAAGTTATACCCCGTTTTTTTCATGTCTACCAATTTCGTAATAATATATAAATGTTTTATAACATTATATATCTTCGCCCGAAATCTTTTTATAATTTATGGCACCCATCGCAACTTGGTGATATTACGCACATTCCAGATGGCTATTTAGGTCCTAGTACATATATCGCATTTTGGATCATTATGATCCCAATTTGGATTTATGCAGGAAAGAAATTAAGTACGCTAGGGTCGAAAAAGGTTCCTCTGCTGGCGCTGGCTTCTGCTTTTGCCTTTGTCATTATGATGTTCAATTTGCCTGTTCCAGGAGGCAGCAGTGGTCATGCTGTAGGTGGTGCCATAATCGGCATCGTCTTAGGGCCTTGGGCTGGAGTGATAACCATATCGGTTGCCTTATTGCTGCAGGCGCTAATGTTCGGAGATGGGGGTATTACCACTTATGCGACCAACTGCTTCAATATGGCAGTTTTGATTCCTTTTATTGGCTACTATTCCTACAAGCTCATCAGCGGAAACACAGAGATCAGCTCATCTCGAAGAGTAATAGCAGCGGCTATTGCTGGCTGGGTTTCTCTCACAGCTACAGCCACATGGGCTGGCTTTATTCTCGGGTTACAGCCTATTTTATATAAAGATGCAAATGGACTTCCGCTTTATATGCCATATCCTCTTAGCGTGTCTGTGCCCGCGATGTTCTTAGAACACGCATTTGCATTCAGCATACTTGAGGCACTGGTTACTGCCCTTATCTTTGCATATATCCAGAGAACGGACCCATCCCTGTTCTTTGAAGAGAAATCTGAATCGCAGAAGAGCAGAATCAAAGGAGCAGCACCATCTTGAGGTGGGACTATGGATAAGTTGGTTAGAAACTTGATGATTGGCTTGGTCGCGCTTGTAATTCTGACGCCTCTCGGCTTGCTAGCTACAGGCACGGCATACGGCGAATGGGGATCGGATGAGATCAAAGAGAAGCTCGGCTTTGTGCCACTGGGCGTAGAAAAGCTCTCGGGTATCTGGAATGCACCGCTCCCAGACTATAGCGTCTCTGGTCTAGATTCGAATATCGGGTATATCATAGCAGCTGTATTAGGCGTAGTGATATGTGGTGGCGTGTTGTACTTTGCGGGAAAGGCGTTCATCAAAGATTAACGCCTAAATTTTTTTATTTGGTAGTAGACAATTAATAAGTGTTATTACATATGAGAACGATTCAATAGAATTCAACTTAGAGCGAGAATGATATGATTCCAGACTGGATGAAAGAGGTAGACATCGGTCCTTGCAAGTGCTCTGCTGTGTATCACGGGAAAAAAAGTTTCATTGGGAGGACAATTGAGAAAGTCTTCGAGTTTGTCGAGAATGCTTTTATCTCGGAAGGCTTCGCAAGGCGCAAAGGCCTGCTGCAGAGCCTTGACCCTAGGATCAAATTGATTTCTATTCTGGCCTTAATAGTCTCAATAAGTCTAGTGAGGGACCTGAAAATTTTGGTAACTGTCTATTTATTTTTCATACTACTTGCATACCTCAGCAAGATCGAAGTGGGATTTTTCATCAAGAGAGTATGGCTATTCATTCCCATCTTTTCAGGAATTCTTGTATTACCCTTGATCTTCAATGTCTTTTTTCCAGGTGATCCCCTCATTCATCTGATATCTCTATGGCCTGGTGTTCACCTGGGGCCGTTTCCATTGCCGGAGAGCATCTACATTACCAGACAAGGTGTTGGCGCCGCGACAATATTTATGATGCGTGTTGCAACATGCGTTTCTGCTATAGTTCTGCTCTTTCTCACTACACCACAACAGATACTCTTTAAGTCCCTGCGCTCTGTTGGAGTTCCAAAGGTCTATGTTCTCACTTTGGAGATGGCCTATAGATACATCTTCGTGCTAACTGATCTAGTTCGCGAGATGTACGTCGCAAAGAGAGCTAGGACCATAAAAGCCAGAAGCATGCTCGAGGAGCAGAAGTGGGTTGGAGGACGTATGGGATACACACTGATAAGGTCTATTGATACAGGCGCAAGAGTTCATATGGCTATGTTGTCCAGGGGATATAACGGAGATGTCAAGATTATGGAGGAGTTCAAAATGCATGACCGCGATTATATCGCCGGGGCTATTGCGATCTCCCTGAGCATAGTGATAGCGTTGATATCTAGCAACATCATCCGGTGATATGTGCATGGTGTCAATCTTCGAGCTGAGGGATGTATCATACGCATACATGGGACCGCTCTATGCCCTAAAGGATGTCACCCTTAAGATAGAACCTAGTGAGCAGGTATCCATAATAGGATCTAACGGTAGCGGCAAATCTACATTATTGGCTATTTTGGATGGGCTTATATATCCTACTGTTGGAGAATTTTGTGCTTTTGGTAATAAGATAATTGAAGAAGTTTTTGAATCCATAAAAGATAATGAGTTTAGATCCTATTTCCGTACAAAGGTGGGCTTCGTCTTTCAAAACTCGGATGTACAACTCTTCTCGCCTACCGTCTTCGATGAGATTGCATTTGGACCCCTGCAGCTCCACACCGCTCCAGAAGAGGTCATATCAAGAGTTGAAGACGTCCTGGAGATGATGGAGATCGCCAAGCTAAGAGATCGAGCGCCGCATACTCTGAGCGGGGGGGAGAAGAAGAAGGTATGCATAGCAACCGTCCTAGTCAACAACCCGGATGTCCTTCTACTGGACGAACCCACCGCGGGATTGGACCCCAGAACTCAGCTCTGGCTTATAGAATTATTGCAGGAACTGGCAAGTTCGGGAAAGACGATAATCACCGCCACTCATGATCTGGAAATCGTAGAGCAGATCAGCAAAAGATCCATAATCATGGGTGAAGATCACAGGGTCAAGATGGACGGGAACTCAGAAGAGGTGTTGAGCAATTACGAACTTCTACTTGCCACAAACCTGATTCACAAGCACATGCACCTGCATGGCAGGCTTATGCATGAGCATCAACACGCGCACATAAATGAGCATCAGCACAAGCACGCGAGCAGCGAAACACATGCCCATGAGCAGATTCACGATGCAGACCACAAGCATGAGCATCACTGCTGCCATTAACGTTTAAAACAAAATCTGTCCAAGAGCGGCCGCATTGGGTGAGCCTGTTCCCTGGGAATCTCTATTCGCCTTGAGCAAGGTACGATTGGTAATTAAACTATATTGGACTTTACGCAAGTAAACTTTATATAATATCATTCCTTTTTCTCTATTGGTGATATAATGCACATAATGGAGGGTTTCCTGCCTTTGTACTGGTGCGTGTTTTGGTACATACTCGCGCTGCCTGTGGTAGCTTATGGAGCTTACAAAATGAACAAATTAATTAAAGGTAACCGCGAAGTTTTACCATTGCTTGCAGTCGCCGGGGCCTTTATTTTCGTATTATCATCCCTAAAATTGCCATCCGTCACGGGAAGCTGCTCTCACCCTACAGGAACTGGAATGGGAGCTATAATCTTCGGTCCGTGGATTACTTCAGTTCTATCAATCATTGTCCTGATCTTTCAGGCCCTCTTCCTCGCTCATGGCGGCATAACTACATTGGGTGCTAACACCTTCTCCATGGGGATAGTTGGTCCAATCATGGGCTACCTAGTCTATAAAGGGGCCATGAAGTTGAATGTGAATATGTACATCGCCGTATTTCTGGCAGCGTTAATCGCGGATTGGGCTACATATATTGTTACATCCATCGAGCTTGCTGTGGCCTTCCCCGCCGCTTCTGGAGGAGTGCTGGCATCTTTCGAGGCGTTTTTGGCCGTTTTTGCCATAACCCAGGTTCCCCTGGCTATAGTGGAGGGAGCTGTAACTGCACTCATGTTCAAGTACATCATCCAGCTCAGAAGCGATGTTTTGCTGAAGCTGAATGTAGCATCTCCCAGCATTATTAATAAGCTGAAGGAGATGTCAGTATGAAGATGGAACTCATTGTTGTTGCAATCCTTCTGATATTCATCGGTGCCTTTGCTTATGTCAGCTCAACAGGAAATCACGAATGGAGCGGATCTGACGATCAGGCTGGGAACGTAATAGAAAAATTGACAGGAGGAACCTACGTGCCCTGGGCACATAGTCTATGGACGCCGCCTAGCCCTGAGATAGAGAGCTTGCTTTTCGCCTTGCAGGCAGCCTTCGGCGCAATCATCATCGGCTATTTCCTGGGTTACTACCGCGGCTTGGCGAAGGCTAAAGCTGCGACACCTCCCGAGGAAAGACAAGAAGGAAATTTGGATGCACGACCTGCTAGATGACTACGCTCATTCCAACGCTCTGAGAAACACGAGTCCAAGGCTAAAGCTGCTCCTCGGCCTAGGAGCCATGCTTCTTTGCATCTCCTCAGTCACGCCGATAGCGCCTTTATTCATAGCCGTTACCATGAGTCTCATAACTGTAGGGATGGCAAAAATTCCAGGGCGCTTTTACTCTGCACTGCTGCTAATACCCGTCTCCTTCTCAATTCTGAGTGCTGCAGTAGTGGCCTTCATGCATGGCGGAGGCTATCAATTATTTGCCTTTAATATCTTCGGCATTAGCTTGGGCATCAGAGAAGAGGGGGCCAACCTGGCTCTGCTCTTGATCGCCAGGACGTTTGGGGGCATGTGCTCCTTATTTTTCATAGCCCTGACCACACCTATGATAGAGATCTTCTCAGTGCTGAAGTCCCTGGGTCTGCCGGACTTCCTGGTCGAGCTTTCCATGTTGATGTACAGGTACATCTTTGTCTTTGTTGAGCAAGCCGCCATGATCCACAGCGCCCAGGTAATGCGACTTGGAGATGCAGGAATCAAAAACGCTCTGAACTCCTTTGCCATGCTTTGTAGCGTTCTCTTTCTGAGGTCGTGGGAGCAGGGCGAAAGGCTCATGGTAGCTATGGACGCACGCTGTTACGATGGCAAACTCGATCTCATGGAGCAGTTCGGTAAGGCAGAGCCGAGGGCAATCTTAGCTGTGACGAGTTATATGGCTGTGATTGCTACAATCGCTGTTTTGACACGCAACATCCAACTTTTATGAGGTTAAATGACATCGATCCTTGAAACCAGAAACGTTGGCTATTCTTACGGAGACGGAACAGAAGCCCTGAAAGACGTGAGCATATCTCTGGAAGAAGGCAAAAAAAATGCCCTGGTTGGCCCAAACGGGGCAGGCAAATCTACCCTCATGCTCATGTTCAACGGTATCTTAAGGCCCACTTCGGGAGAAGTTTTTTTCCATGGCCAGCCCCTGCGGTACGATTCCGCCTATCTTCGGGAGATAAGGTGTAAGGTTGGGATGGTCTTCCAGAACTCAGACGACCAGATCTTCGCTCCGACTGTTTACCAGGACGTGGCCTTTGGACCTGTGAACCTGGGTTTTTCTGTTGAGAAGACGAAGAAGTACGTGGGTTACGCCTTGCAGTATGTCGGTCTTTCAGGCTATGAGCGCCGTCCGCCTCACCACCTCAGTGGCGGCGAGAAGAAGAGAGTAGCCATAGCGGGCATTCTGGCTATGGAGCCTGAAGTTATGATTCTGGACGAACCCACCTCCAACTTGGACCCGGCCAGCTCTGAGGAGATCATGGATATGCTGGACGAGCTGAACTGTGGAGGTAAGACCATGATCATCTCTACGCATGACGTGGACCTGGCCTACCGTTGGGCAGACGAAGTAATCCTCATGGAAGATGGTGGTGTGCTCCACCGAGGCACCGGGCAGGAGGTTTTTGGAGACGCTGAGCTGATCAGGAGAGCCAGACTAAAGCTGCCAATTGTGGTAGACCTCTATAAGGAGCTGGTCGGACGGGGTTTGCTCAGCTGCTCCATGCCGCCCAGGAACGTCCTGGAATTGACCGATCTCCTGGAGTCCAGAACCAGAGGGACAATCTCTCAGGAAGTCCTAGGCAAGATCTACATCTGTAACGTGGACGGATCAGGCCTCGAAGGAGGGATCAAGGGCATCCTGGAAAAGTCTCGCGTAAGTTATACGGGTGCCATGGGAACGAACGCCAAGATAATGGCTGAACATGCCAAAATACCTCTGGACTTCACTTACGGCGTCATAGACAAGTGCATCCTCAAGGCTCTGACAGGCAAGAACTCCCTGATAATTACCTCTGGCGGAATGATAGACCACTCCATCAAAAGGATTCGGGCCTATTGCGAAGAATCTGGAGCTAAGATAGAAGCGGTCAAGCTCTCTTCTCTTGCAGAATCCAGCGTGAAATCAGACAGGCGGGAGATATCGAGCCAAAAGGATTCCACAAAGCCGGTAGAGGTGACCCAGTAATGCAGCATGAAGGACACATGCACGATGAAGAGCACATTCATGATGGTGAGAGCCATTGCGACCATCACCATATTCACGGGGTCGTAGATCCCGCCCTGCTGGCCACCCAAAAAGGGATCACGACCGTCAAATGGTCATTAGTTGTGCTGCTGGCAACAGCCATGATCCAGATGGTGGTAACTTCATACTCGGGAAGTGTCGCTCTTCTTGCAGAAACGATCCATAACTTTGGCCATGTCGCTACTACTATCCCTCTCTGGATTGCTTTTTCTCTGGCCCATCGCAGGTCAAGCAAGCAGTTCACCTACGGCTATGGCAGAATCGAAGATCTGGCAGGTTTGGCCATCGTGCTAATCATCTTCATAAGTGTCATCATCACCGGCTACGAGTCAATTGATCGGCTCTTTCATCCTCAGGTTGTGAATCACCTGTGGGAAGTGGCTCTGGCAGCTCTGATCGGCTTCATAGGTAACGAAGCAATGGCCGTTTATCGCTGTCGTACGGGGAAGGAGATCAACAGTGCTGCTCTGGTGGCCGACGGCTGCCATGCCAGAGTGGACGGCTTGGCAAGCCTGGCCGCCTTCTTTGGTGCAATTGGGATCTGGATGGGTTATTCCTGGATGGACCCCCTCATCGGTATCATCATCGCCGGAGCCATCCTCTACATTGTCTGGAACTCTGCAAAGGTGGTATTCTGTCGCCTAATCGATGGAGTGGACCCAGAGGTAGTTGATGAGGTCAAGGAGGCCACAAGCCATGTTGCAGGTGTAAAGGAGGTCACAAATGTCCGGGTAAGATGGCTGGGGCATCAGCTTCATGCCGAGATTAACCTGGCAGTATCTGACGACCTCTCTGTAGAGAGTGGGCATGAAATCGCCAAAGAGGTACGGCACCAGCTTATGCATCACCTGAGTTGCCTATCAGGAAGCACTATTCATGTCGATCCTCTGAGAGCTTCGGGAGAGGAGCACCACGTTATGGGTGAGCATGCACATGGAGTCTTGCCCCTCCACTTGCATCTTTGAAATTGAAATAGGGGAAGGAGATTCTCCCTGGCAGAACATAACCTGCTTTAAGTAGCCAAGTGCAAAAAAACCGCTAGCTTTACTCCGAAAACAGCCTGGTATTATACCTCCCAGACCGCCAGAACGTTATCCACGTTTATGTAGTCTCTTCTTCCATCATTCTCAAGAACCAGAACGCCATCGGCGCTCCCCACAACTTTGCCCTTGATTCTGTCCGCTTTTCCGGTACCGAAATATGCCTCTATCGTCTTGCCGTAGAGATGCTCGGATACGAATTTGTCCAACACGGATCTCAGCTCCCACTGATAATATTCCCATAGAACTATTTATAATTTTCAACAAATAAACTTGAACTAGGAAAAACCTGTTTGAGCTAGATCTAAATAGATATCTTAAACCAAGGACAGGTCAACCAGCTCAGAGCCGCGGCCCTGAATCAGTCGCTTCCCTGGGCATCGTTCCTGGCGCTCCTGGTCTTCTTTGTGGCATTCATGGGAGGCAGCATGATTGCGGAAAAAAAGATGAGCATTTAGCTGAAGCGATAGATAGATTATTGTGGAGAGCAGATAGTCATGGACAATTTTCTTTACTTGAGGATGATCAATCCGACAACGATGTGCGCTTGTCAGGCAGGTTGGATCGACATGAACTTACATGACCAGAGAGACCTCAGTGCCAATAGCATATTAGATTTTGATGTATGGGCAGGAGCTTAGAAGGCATAAAAAAAGTTCCTTTGATCTTATAACCAAGCAATGATACCGAAACCCTTAAGTAAAATAAACTTGATTAAAGTAAAGTGCACTGGAATAACCCTGTTATTCCATGCGTCCATTAAGCACCGGGCGAGGATCATCCAGGATGTGATTCGACCCTCGCTCTGGGTCTCCCACAAGATTATTTTATCAACAAATCTAAAAGTCAATTCTGCATGAACAAGAAGGCCACTCAGAACGAGGAGAATCTCAAGTTTTAAAGAAAGCATGCCTCCATTTAAGTTTTGAGCGGGTAGGGGAGTGGGGGTTAGTAAAAAAGATGAGTGTACCCGCTCACGATTAATCAGCCTTTTGATTCTATAAATACTTTTCTGGAAGGAATTTGGAACTGTTTTTGCATATTAGCCTCTTGCGCTTTGCATAGCTATTTTGGCAGCATAGGCTCCTGCTACAAATCCTGCATCGATATTGACGACTGTAAGGATCGAACACGATTGAAGCATGGATAGAAGGGCAGCCATTCCGCCTCCGCCGATGCCGTAGCCTGTTGATACAGGCAGCCCGATCACAGGCGCATTCACAAGCCCCGCAACTACAGCAGGAAGAGTTCCTTCTCGGCCCGCTGCAACAACGAAGGCATCCACATCCCTCATCCTTTCAATGCTCGGAAAGAGCCTATGTATTCCTGCCACACCTACATCGTACTCATACACAACATCGCAGCCCATCTCCTCTGCCGCTACCCTGGCCTCTTCCGCCACAGGGATATCGGCCGTCCCTGCTGCCAGAACACCCACTTTGCCACGCTTCGGCCTTCTCTCGCCTAGCCTGAGCACAACCGTTCTAGCACGAGGGTTGTGATCAAGAACTGCCCCCTCGGGGAGACTTGCATCCAAAAAGGCCTGAAGCTGCTCGGGCGAGACGCGAGTAACAATAACGCCTCCAGTCTCCTCCAGGTGCGCCATGGATATTGTCACAAGATCATTCTTATCCTTGCCTTCCGCCAATATGGCCTCAGGTATGCCGATACGGTAAGATCGGCCTATGTCCAGCTTGGCAATATCGCCTATTGGCCTGAAGCTCAAGAGCTTGAGCTTTTCTAATGCCACATCAAGTGATACCTTGCCGCAGGCATAGTCATTCAAAATATCCTTCAAACGGTCTTGCACGCGAGGATTTTCGCTTCTGAAGCATAAAGGGTTTATCCTGATGGGTGACAATATTTGAGAGATGAAAGTCAACCTGGACCTTCACATCCATTCAAAGTATTCAGCTGCGGTTTCCAGAGATATGGATCTCCCGGAAATCGCAAGGGAGGCTGCATTAAAGGGTGTGAAGATCGTGGGCACAGGAGATTGCTTGTTCCCAAAATGGCTTGATGAAATTAAGGAGCTGCCCTTCAGCGATGGCCTCTTCAGGCTGGAAGATACCTATTTCGTTCTGACTACGGAGGTCGAGGATGCTCATAGGGTCCATCATCTGATACTCGTTCCTGATGTCTCCAAGGCAGAAGAGCTGAAGGATCGCTTTTCTCCGAAATCCTCAACCCTTGAGACAGACGGCAGACCGAAGGTTCACATGGAGGGCGCTGAGATTGCAGATCATGTAATAGACGCGGACTGCATGATAGGGCCCAGCCACGCCTTTACGCCGTGGACGGGGATTTATGCGCATTATAAATCCCTGCCTGACTGCTATGGGGAACACGCTGACAGTATCCATTACTTAGAGCTGGGCCTCAGCGCGGACACCGATTATGCAGACAGGATTGCAGAACTCAACAGCAGGATGTTTATGTCCAACTCTGATGCCCATTCGCCTCGTTCAAACAAGCTCGCAAGAGAGTTCAATCAGATGGAACTCAAGAACATGAGCTACAGCGATATCAAAATGGCTATAGATCGTCATGCTGGGCGCCATCCCACATTGAATGTCGGATTTTACCCTGAGGAGGGAAAGTACAACCGCACTGCATGCACAAGCTGCTATATACAGTACAGCGCAGAACAGATGAAGGAACTAAAAGGGAAATGCACAGTCTGCGGCGGCATCATCAAGCTGGGCGTCAAGGATAGAGTTGAGTCCCTTGCAGACTATCCTGAGCCTGTGCACCCGCCCCACCGACCGCCTTACCTGCACCTGGTACCCCTAGCGGAGATCATAGCCAAGGCGATAGGCAATAAAAGCCCGTATACTGCTGGCGTGCAGAAACGCTGGAAGGATCTGGTAGATGGCAGAACTGAAATTGATGTCCTGGTTTCTGCCGATCTTACGGAGCTGAAGGCAGAGCCGAAGATAGTTCATGCAATTGAAGCGTTCAGATCAGGAAAAGTGATAGTCAAGCCGGGAGGCGGCGGAAAGTATGGGGAGATTCAGCTGCCGCAGAATCTATCTGGGGAAAGACCTGAAGGCCAGAAATCTCTCCTTGAGTTTTAGGGCTCCTCGCTATTTCCTGTGGGTATACCCAATAATGATCCATAATCGGGCCATTCCGTTACCAACGCATAAAGGAAGCTTTAAATTTGAAGGACACTGCTTTGAAAGGGATTCTCGCTCCCACAGAATATTTTACCACACTAAATAGCGAAGAGCCAGTTTTTGCTTATCCAATCCACCTTCAGCGCCTTCGCTTAGCGTTGTACTTTGGCCAGGAACTGAACTTAGCAGTGCCCTTTTGGGCGAAGCTTCTGGCGACACTTTCTGCCACAACGCGCTCAATCCTCTCATCACGTGACTTTCTCTCGGCAGCCATCTTCCTGACGATGATATAGTTGGCGATAAAAAATATTGGTAGTAGTAATACGCATATCAATATTATCTGCCAAACTTCCATGACATATGCTATTATCATCCAAAATATAAAGCATCATCTGAACTTGGCCAGAAGCCTTGAGTAGAACTCCTTTTCCTTCCCTTGGGTAGTCCTGACAAGCCGATCCAGTATCAGCTCAGGCGTGCTGCGTGCCAGATAGTTATACCTGGGAGTTCTCCTGACAACAAGGTTGAACTGATCATCCAGGCCCTCAGCCTCTATTCCGTCCACGCGAACAGGCGTCTCTGCAAGCCTCTTTACGTCCTCTGCCAGGTGGCTCACGAATACTGCAACTGAGCCCAAACTGTTCAGCTCATCCAGCATGCATGCAATAATCCTCGCAGATGCGCCAGGTTCTGTTATCGCCTCAAGCTCATCAGCCATTACAAGCTTACGTTTGTTATTCTCGACAACAGCGAACTTGCGCATTGCAGTCTCGAATGCTCCTGCACTAAGCGTTCCGCGGCTTTTGCTGAAGTAGTATAGCTCCTGGAAGATACCAATGCTGCAGCATTTGGCTGGCACAGGCAGCCCCATATGTGCAAGTATCGCCATCTGAGAAATGAGGTCGAGAAGGGATGTCTTGCCCCCAGAATTCACGCCGCTGAGAACAGCTACTCTTTCGGTGTGCTCGACAAACCCGGTTTCACCCAGGGAGTAGCTTACGGGCTGAGGATCTGCCAGGAACAAATTTCTGCCGTCGATAAAGCCGAGGCATGGCTTATCCGAGATCTCGGGCATGTTCATGCCCTCGGCCAACGAAAATTTCCCCAATGCATAAGCGAAGTCGAACTCCATGAGAGCATTGATTATTCCCTTGACTAGATCCTTTTTATCGGCCAGTCCTCTGGCGAGATCGCGTCTTGCTCTAAGACCTTTGGATTCTATCTTGCTCCGCAGATCCTGCTCAAAGGCGTGAAGAGCCTGCATATCCAGCTCCATTGGGTATTGTATCTCTGACGAGAATATCTCGTCCAGCCTGATAGCATCAGTAGCTGCAAGTCCGAGCTCTGTTGCTACACGCTCCTTTGCCTCTTTCAGTACGCCCTGGAAGACTCCCTTGAGCTGCAGCTCAAAGATATCCCTCGCATCTTCACCCCTGCTAAGAACTTGAAGTATATCGCCGCCATCTAAAGTAACAGAGCTTGCTTCTATCCGTCTCTTGAGCTCTGAATTGGCCCAGGATGCCGCATCCTTGATGCTTCCTTTCAGCCCTGCTAGTTGCCTATTAAGAAGGTCCGATTCGATATCCTCGCTTTGCCGAAGCCTTCCGATCAGCTTCTGCAGATCGCTTAACCCATTAAAGCTGTATATCTCTGCTTCCTGAAGAATCAATGCTCCTTCGATTGCTGAGGTAATGATCTCCAGATTATCCTTGTAGTAACTTAAGATAGCCTCTGGAACCAAGTACCAGTCATCCAAAGAATCCGCCTGCTCGACAGTCGTAGAGTCCAAATCCCCAATAAGGCAGATATGGCTGTATCCTTCTGCAAGATTCATCAATTCCTCAAGGCTCTCTGTCAGGTGCAGATCTATCAGCTTATCCAAGCCCCGTGATTTGAGCTTCACCAGCATACTAGCATCCACTACTGCGAGAGCTCTGTCCCTTATACGCGATGGAGAGCGATCGCGCAAAGGCTTCAATTCACTTAGATAATTATCTATGGCGCTGCCAGAGACTTTTTTTGTGGCGGCCAGCGCGGACTCCGCCATTACTCTGTTTTCTTTTATTAGATCTGTTGAGGACGACGGAAAGATTGTGCATATCTTCAGGCGCGCATAATCCGTATGCGCATTGCTCTCGATCTTGGAAACAATCATCTGGGAGATTCGCTTTGACTCATCTGTAGCAAGAAAGCCTTCGGGCTTCACGCCGAACTTTACTCCCTTGGCCCAACAAGCTAAAGATAAAGCCTGGCGTTCGCTGAGCACGCTCATGAGGTCTAAAACATCCCCCCTCAGAACAGCTTCAAGCGCGCACTCCTCGCTCCCGTAATGATCCATTAGGCGTTCCCTGATTTTAGGGCCAATGCCTGGAATATCTACCAGTTTCAAGCAGATGCCATATGGTTAGGAATATAATATATCCGTTCCGGCAAGGTTGATAAGCGACCGAAATAAAGAGTGCTACCGTGCTGCTACATCACATACTCCATCTTGAAGACAACGAGGAGATATTCCTTGCAGAGGAGTCATTAGAGGATCTCATAACTTTGCCTGTGACGAGGGACCTTATATCGGAGGGCCTGGATGCAAATAGTTACATTGACCTTCCAGGCTATGGACTGGCTGTCCACATGACTGAGCCCGCCGAGTTCTGGCTGCTGTTAACAGACCGCTATTCGCCGGATAAAATTCTTGCGGACTGTAGCCAGAAAGGACAGAGCCATGATGCCGTTAGCATAAACGAAGTAGATTTTATCCAGGCGCTGATCGAATACTATGCCACATTCCTGGCAGGCGAATTCCTTTGCGATAGCTGTAGTGTTGTTGGGCCGCCATTATACAATGAAGATAGGATAAAAAGACTGGAATCTTTATTAGAGCCATTGCCCAATAGGATGAATATTCTTGAGGTCTGCTGTGGCTCAGGCATGGGAACACAGGCACTTCTTAGACGAGGATATACTCCCTTATCGATGGATTCAGATCGCTGTGACCTCTGCCTTGCCCTGAAGTCAGGATCGATGGATCCGCGGAGATCATTCATCCTTGATGCCAAATTGCTTCCATATTTCTTCAAGCCTGAATCCTTTGATACTGTCATAGGCTTTATGATGGGACTGATCGATAGATCCAACTGGCCACTCTGGAAGAATATACTTCTGATATCCTCAAGCATTGCTAAGAAGATGGTATTTTATACTGTTTACAGCCGTAAAGAGGCCGAGCTTATCGCGCAGGTTCTGGGCGAAGAAGGCTTCCAAGGGGAGATAATCGACAATCGCGATCTTAAGGGAGTATATGACCAGTGGGCATACCGAGGAACAAGAGAACGTTGATGGAAAGGTTAATACAATTCAAGATCAGGATTGAATTTGGTGAGAACTTATGTCGGAGTTTAAAAAGCGAGGCGTAGAAAGGAAAGGTGGCAAGAAACAGGAGAACCTCAGCAAGAAGCTCATCGAAGAGAACCTCGAAGATCTCAGAGACATAAGCGGCGAGGAGAAGTAATTAAGCCCAAAGATCGTGTATCGTATCCGCATAACACGGAAGCCTGCTGGGCATATCTAGACCGGTTGAAGTGCTATGGAATCCAGTAGGGAATTCCCCCGATGTTTAAATTAATTATTTTAGGTTGACGGCACGTCAACGCTCAGTGTCTTGCTCAGCTCCTTGAGCTTCTCGATGCTCTCCATAGTCTTCGCGGATTCTTTTCTCTTTTCCTCTTCAAAGTGCCTGATTATCTCTCCTAAGGATATTGTAAGACGATATACCTTCATCGGCCGTCCTTTTCCATCCTTCTTTATCTCCCGCTCCTCGACCCAAGAGTTGTTGCGAAGCGTACGCATGGCAATGCTGACCTCAGGCTGTCTTAGGTTAGAGCCGATCTCAATCTCACGAGAGGTCGCCTCCTCAACGTTAGCCAGGTAGGTGATCATACTGGCGACATTTCTGGGTATGCCAAGCTCCCTTAGCACCTCTACAAACTCCCTGTCGGTATCATCGAGAACTTTTACTGAGAATTGTCTCATATTAACCTCATTCTATTTTTGTATATAACAAATACTTTATGATATAAATAGTTTATTTCTGAACAGCGTATTTTTGTGATACAAAGATTATTCATGAATTAAACTTCCATTTTGTACAAACATTTCATCAAGTTCGATATTATCGAATCATCCAGGCCCACAGCAATCCCCTGAGCTGCGCATAGATTTTTGAAGGGACAAGAGAATTAGAAGTTAATAATAATATAGTAACATAAAAATTTGAATCTGATGAAGATAGCAGCAATAGTTCTACAATGCTATTGGCTATTGACGAACGACGGGAAGATAATTAGATATATCTGCTGCTTCATTGCCCTCGCCCATGGAAGTGAAGCTTGATCCCTGGGGCGCAGTTTACGTAGATGATTATTCAAAGCTCTTCGATGAGTTCGGGATATCGAGCTTCGACGAGATATTGCCGCAAATTGAGAGACCGCATAAATATATGAAGCGCAAGATCATCTTCGGCCACCGGAATTATGACTCTGTTCTTCGCGCGATGGTAGAGCACAAGCCCTTTGCAGTCATGAGCGGCTTCATGCCCTCAGGAAGAGCACATTTTGGCCATATGATGGTCATGAACGAGATCATCTGGCATCAGAGGCAAGGTGGCGATGCATTCGCAGCCATAGCCGATATGGAGGCTCATGCCGTCAGAGGAGTAAGCTGGAGCCGATGCAATGAGCTTGGGATCAATGAATATATCCTCAGCCTTATTGCTCTAGGATTCGAGCCCTCAGGCCACATATATTTCCAATCTGAGAACTTCAAGATGAGGAACCTCGCTTTTGAGCTAGGCATAGAGGCAAACTTTTCAGAGGCCAGCGCTATTTATGGCTTTACAGGAGAGACGCATATATCCCATATGGAAAGCGTCATGGCACAGAGCGCTGACATTCTCCACCCACAGCTGAAGGATTATGGTGGCCCAAAGCCTGTGGTCATTCCTGTCGGCGCCGATCAGGATGCCCATATAAGGCTAACCCGTGACCTAGCCTACAGGATGCGAAAGTTCCTTGTTGAACCGCGTGTTGGATATGTCAGCATCCGGGGCAAAGCTGCAGAGCCTGCACTTATTGAGGCTGCAGTAGCAATGCTAAAGCAGGCGGGCTACGAGGACGTAAAGAGGTACGAAGAGCATATAGATGTTCCTGAAACTATGGATGTTGAGGAGATAGACGAGCTGATACGCAGCGTTGAGGTATCTCACGGGGAATACGGCTTTGTCCCTCCAGCTTCTATTTATCACAGGTTTATGACGGGCTTAACAGGCGGAAAGATGTCCTCCTCAAAGCCTGAGAGCCATATTGCCTTGACTGAGGACCCAAAAGAGGCTGCCAAGAAGGTTATGAAGGCCATAACCGGCGGTCGCCAAAGCCTATCCGAGCAGCGCAAACTTGGAGGAGAGCCTGAAAAATGCTCCATTTATGAGTTCCTTTTGTTCCACCTCTCTGAGGATGATTCCGAGATGATGGAGCTGAACGAGGAATGCAAAAGCGGAAGGCGAATGTGCGGAACATGCAAGAAGGATGTGGCTGAGAGGATCGAGCGATTCTTGCGTGAACATCAGAGGGCACGAGAGGCGGCACGTGAAAGGCTGCCGGAGTTCGGGATAAAGGCTTAAATGATTCATATAAAGAATAGTATTATTACATAGGGATGCTCAACTTATGTGATAAAATAAGTGGCTAACACATAGCGATGGAGTCGATCACTACGAACAAATTATATCTTGCTGCCATAATATGAGAGGAAGATGGCGTTTATGTCTCAAAATCGCCGGAAACTGGTATAGCCAGCTGCGGAGATACGCCAGAAGAAGCCCTTAGCAATCTAAAGGAGGCTGTTGAGCTTTATTTAGAGAATGCAAAGGAGCTGGGAATGATTGAGGATCTGAATGCTGCATTAACCTCTACCCATAAATTCACCTCGATGATAGAGGTAACGACATAATGAAGCTGCCCGTGTTTTCTCTCAGGAAATTATTAAGATACTGAAGAAGGCTGGGTTTGAATATGCACCGAAACGAGGAAAGGGCAGCCATGTGGCACTCTGTAAGATAGATGAAAGCGGACGCAAATTGCTGGTCATTGTTCCAAAAAGAAAAGATATGCCCAAAGGAGTTTTTTTATCGATCTTTCAGCAGGCTAACATATCAAGAGAGGAATTTATTGAACTCTTGAAGTAGCTAGTAGCCTTCAGGCCCTTTTCTTTTTTCCAGTACTTTTATCTCTTTTATTTCAGTCTCAAGATAGTTCCCGGTCTCATCCTTCTCCAGATACTTCACCATATCCCAAATGTTCAACAGGGCCGCTGCCACTCCTGTCAATGCCTCCATCTCCACGCCGGTCTTGCCAACGGAGGTCACTGTGACCGTAGTCTTAACAAGCTCATGCTCGATTAGGAAATCAACATCTATTCCTGTGACGGTGATTGGGTGGCACATTGGAATTATACGGGGCGTATCCTTGACAGCCAGGATTGCAGCAATCCTGGCCGTTGTGAGTGCGTCGCCTTTCTTTATCTGCCCAGATCTTATCGCCTCAATCGTTGACCCTTTGAGCCTGATCAGGCCTGTGGCTGTGGCGACCCTCAGGACAGGAGGTTTATCGGTTATATTCACCATACCAGAGATCTGATCATCGTTCAAAATTCCAACCTCATAGCTTCAGGGATTTTCTCTACAACATCAGTCGCAACCATGCCAAAGTCCTTTTCTACATAGACCAGATCGCCGGCAAGGCCATTCACAAAAGCTGCTGCAGTTGCAGCTCTTATTGCTGTAGTCCTCGCATAGAAGGCAGCTGTCACACCTGCGAGGACATCACCTGTTCCGCCTACAGTCATGCCAGGATTTCCTGTTGTGTTTCCTCGAACAGTCTCACCATCAGTGATCAGGTCAACCCTGCCCTTTAAAAGGACAACAAGACCCTTTTCTTTTGCATAACCCATCACAGGCTCAATGCGCTCCTCATAATATATCTCGTGGGCTTCAGGCAGCGTTATGCCGCTTATTCTTTTGAATTCTCCTGCATGTGGTGTTACTATGCCTTTCAAAGGCAGATCAGGCTGTAGTGCATCCGCATCAATCACCGTTTTCTTACAGAGCGGAATGATCTCGGCCAAAGCCTCCTTTGTTTCCGCATGGCGACCGAGACCCATTCCCATGACTACCACATCATGTCTAGGAATGAGATCCTTCAGCACATTTAGATCCGCGGGAGAGAGATGATCTTCAGATAGCTCCCTTACAATTAGGTTAGGAGAATAACCTGAGATTATTCCGGATGCTCTTTTTGGGGTGGCTACGGTTGCAATATCTGCGCCAGCCCTAAGAGCCGCCATTGCCGTTAGTGCAGGAGCGCCCGTATAAGGCCCGCCGCCTATCACCAGTATCCTGCCGCTATCGCCTTTATGGGCATCCGGCGATCTCTTTCCCACTAGCCAGAGATCTCCAGGACCAACGAGAAATTCTGCCTTCGAGGGGATGCCTATATCAACAACCTTTAGCTTTCCGAGTATGCCGGGCTTAGGCATGTGGAAAGTGATAGTGATATCCGAGTTGACTGTTTTATTTGTTCCGAGGCCACTAGGAACATCCACAGATACGATCGGCCTTGAACTGGAGTTGATAGCATCTATGGCTTTTGCCTCGATGCCTCTTATGGACCCCCTTACACCAGTTCCAAATATCGCATCTACAATAAGATCGTACTCTCTTAGGGGCATGTCATCGGGGTCCTCGACTTCCATCAAGTTAAAGTCGAGCCTTTCCAGTATCTTCCAGTTCCTTCTGGCCTCCTCAGTCGATATATCCCGTGATCTTCCAATGAGGTAAATTGCTGTTTCAAAGCCACCAAGGTGGCGAGCAGCCACGAAAGCGTCGCCCCCATTGTTTCCCCTACCGGCGACTATGGCTATTCTCTTGCCGGAGGCCATGGACATGAGCTCATGTGCCAGAGCAGCTCCAGCATTCTCCATAAGCTGCAGAGGTAGAAGCCCGAAATATTTGCAATTAATATCAAGAGCCTTCATCCCTTCAGAAGTTATCTGAGCCATAAGATGAAATATACCTTGAGATGGATAAAGCTTCTTGGCAAAGATCGGTCGTGGATGTGTATCGCTGAAAAGATTCTCAGGAATCGAAAGCTAGCAGTCAATTATCGCAAAAATCCTCGTAGAGCCAATGGTTGGCGGTTTTTCAGTAACACATCCACACGACCCTTGTCCGAGGGCACATCCTTAACCGAGATCTACGGCCCATACTGCATTATCGGTATTTTTTCAGAACTTCTGCCAAATCCTCGATTTTAACAGGCTTAGGGATGTAATCATCCATGCCAGCATCGAGACACATCTCTCTAATACCAGGAAAGACATAGGCAGTAATTGCTATGATCTTTAGCCCAGTTTTATTAAGCTTACGTATTTTCTGAGTGGCTTCCAATCCATCTATTTCGGGCATGATTATATCCATAAGCACTAAGTCGTAATGGCAGTGCTCCACAGCCTGGATTGCCTCACGTCCATTTGAGACTGCATCATATTCGTACCCCAGATGATCTAGCATAAGCATAGCTACTTTCCGATTTGATGCATTATCTTCTACAATAAGAATGCGCATATTTCTAATGCTATCTCTAGCCAACCAACCACGAACCCATAGATTATTCATAATTTTTTTATGGCTTTCCCAACGCTACTCAATGATAATACCCTTTTAGTGTCACAATAAATTCATATTCCTCCGTAATAAAATGTTGCGAAGTTCGATATAGAAACAATAATCAATAACTAAGTTAAGAATGTTTGTTCCTTGCAGGGCAGTATCTTAAAGTTACTAAAAAATCGCTAACGTGTGTCACAATAAGTGCTTGTAGCTAAAATGAAATTCTTGTAATCGATTTCTGCGAGAACTTTCAGTAACCTACACCTACGATCAGCAAGTATTCCTAAGAGAATATACAAGTATTCAAACGTTAATAGCGTTCCAGAATAATTTTGTCCGAAGGTCTTACTGATAGAGATACCATATGGTTTAGACCGTATGATAATACCTTAACTGAGTTCCGATAGATTTATATGGTCATATTGATCTTAACAAAATTGCTGAGTTTAGGAAAAAATGCTCTCATACAGCTATAGGGCTGATGAAAGAAAACTGATAAGGAGATAAAGAATGAAGCGAAGCAAGGATGTGATCATCTCCCAAATACTCGATATATGTGCCATTGGTGCAAGTAAGACAAAGATAGTATATCAGGCTAATCTTAACTTTAGGACAGTGAACCCGTATATAGAGCTACTTTCTAAGAACGGGCTTATAGAGGCGGCTTATGGGCAGACTGTATATTATAAGACAACGCCGAAAGGAATTAGAATACTGAAAGAATTTAAACATATTCAGAACGAATTGCCGGAGCTATATAATAGTATTGCAGTAAACGAAAGCTAGCAAGTATGCCTGTTACCAAGATATCTTCTTCCGATAATGGTTCCTAACGAGTATTGCTAGCATATTTGCCACGAGCACAAAAAGTAAAAGAACAAGAGCTGTTCCCCATGCCCTTGATTCAACATCCCATGCACCCAAAAAATAAATGAGATTGAGAAGATGATAATCTAGGTTATTCACTGGCTGCAAGACATTTGGCACAATGCCATAAATCATCTGTACTGGCGTAGCAGTGAAGGTAACTGCTGTCCACATTATAGGTGCCGTCTCGCCAGATGCCTTGGCCACACCCATAATTATGCCCGTCAGGACCCCGGGCATAGCTGAGGGCAAAACTACTTTCATTATCGTCTGCCATTTGGTAGCACCCAGAGCAAAACTTCCCTCTCGAAGAGAGTTCGGAACGCTCTTCAGCGCCTCTTGGCTCGTCAGGATTATAAGTGGAATATTTATTAGTCCAAGGATTAACGAGCCCGATAGCAGAGACACTCCAAAGAATGTAACCAGAAAGGCGAGGCCGAATAGGCCGAAGACAACTGATGGCACGCCGTTAAGACAACTAACTGCTATAGTTATCAAGCGATTAACCGATTCGTTTTTGGAATATTCATTCAGGTATACTGCAGCCCCTATCCCCAGAGGTGCAGATACGACCATTGCCCCAAGAACCATCCATATCGTGCCGGTTATAACAGTACTGATACCACCGGACTGGCCAAGATTGCTATGGGGCTGTGTGAGAAACGCCCAGCTTAATATTCCCACTCCTTTGTAAATTATGATGAAGAGAATTCCGCCCAAGATCAATAGAGCAACGATTGCTGACAACCTGATAGCTAGGAATGCTAGCTCCTCCTTGGCCTTTTGGCTATAGCCATATAGTATATTAATAGAATCTTTGAGGCTCAATACACTTGCAACCAATACCAGTACAGGAAGAATAAAGCTATATCCGAAGGACGCTCCGATTCCCAAAGGCCTAGCAATGACAAACTCAGAACGAAGTATTCCTGTGAACACTATTAGGACTATAGCTAGGATAAACGCTAAATCAGCCGCGATCGCTACAAGATTGCCCAGCGATCTTTTTTTTCTCGCAAGTCCAGATCCTAATATAATAAGAGCCGAAACTAAGAGGGCTGCCTGCCATAACGGCACGATAGCCTTTATGTCAGGCTGAAGAAGAAGGCATACTACAGAAGATATGAACATAAGCGCAGATGCTGCCATCGATACTGCAAGAGCAGGCTTAACTTCCATCTTTAGTATCCTCCAAATCGCCTTCTTATCCTAGCCCTGATAAGATCTGCTACTATACTCAAAATCGAAACAATCAGGAGGAGGATAAATCCTACTGCAAATAGGACATGGTAATGTGTAGATCCTCTAGCAACTTCGCCCATCTCACCTGCTATTACGGATGTAAATGTTGCGCCTTGGTCAAAGATATTGAAAATTGGCGTTGGAAGCCTTGTGACATTTCCGACAACTAAAAGGACTGCCATCGTCTCACCAATTATGCTCCCTATGTTTAGCAGTACTGCCGCGGTTATACCTGAGGATGCTGCCGGTACTGTCACATGCCTTATCGTCTGCCACCTGTTAGCGCCAAGGGCCAAGGAGCCCTCCTTGAACTCCTTTGGAACTGCCCGAAGCGCATCCTCACAGATAGTTGTAATGTATGGGATGAACATTATTCCGAGAAGGATCGAACCTGCGAGTATTGATCTGCCCGTCAGCATATCGAAGCTATTCTGCAGGTAGGATACCAATATTATCACACCCAGAAATCCGTAGACTATCGATGGAACTCCTGCTAAAAGCTCTATAGACGGCTTAAGTATTGACCTAGCTGTAGGGTTGGCCAACTCTGCTAGATATATGGCTAGAGGTATGCCTATAGCTATATTGATGACAAGCGCTAGTAAAGTCACAAGCAATGAATCAATAATAAGCGGCATCATGCCGTATATATCGCCTGCTGGGTGCCATTTCTGACCAAGAATGAGCGGAATGGTGCCTACATCGAAAAAGGCAGGGATGCCCTCATGTATAAGGAAGTAAAACATCATCAGCATCACGATGATTGAAGCTGTGGCACAAAATGCCAGGGCGACTTCAACGAACCGCTCGCTATATTTTCGCCGGAATCCCAGACTCTGCATGCTGATAGGTTCACATGCAATTCTTAGTTAAAGCCCTTGTCTATATTATCTATATAGGTGGATTACGAAATACGAGTCTATATAGGAGTGATTTAAGGATTCAAAGAAGAGTTAAGTGCGTGTTCTGCTAAGGATCTCTGCAGGTTCATAGCGCATTTTGATGACACGGCTTCGCCCTCGCGTGCCTGATCCGCTGAAATCAGTATCGATAAGCCTAATAGCATCTAGCTTGTTGAGTATCTCATGAAAACGTGTGTAGCCTGCGCCCGTCTCTGCATGGAATTTACGATAAAGGTCGCCTGCACGGCTGGAATCGTTCTCAGCAGCAAGCCTAAGCACCAGCACCTCATCCTCCTTAAGGGATTTCAGAGCGTATGCGAGATGTACGAGCCTGGAACGCTCATATGAGCGATCTACATCATCCGAAGAGATAACTTTGGATGCGCGCCTCTCTGCAGACATGCCTGATCTCTTGAGGAGATCAATTCCGACCCTAAGATCCCCAGATAGCTCTGTATATTCCACAATGCTTTCAAGAACCTCATCAGGCAGTACTCCTGGGTAAAAACCGAGCTGCGCCCTCTTGCCCAAGATATCCTTAAGCTCAGCTTTTGTATAAAGAGGAAAGGTAATCTCCTCCGCCTGGAAGACCGATGCGACTCTAGGATCGAGGACGTAACGCATCGCGGGCTCGCTTAGCACAGCTATCACTCCCATCTTGGCGCCCGGACAGGTTTCATGCGCTCTGAGCAGTGAGTAGAGAATGTGGTCAATTTCCTTCTCATGGAAAAGATAGTTTACATCATCCAATGCAACGACCAATACTACACTATTATTCGCCGAGTATTCGGCCACCTTTTCAAAGATGCGCTTGAAGGATATTCCGCTCGAAGGAGGAGCATGCCCCACAATCTTTCTGTAAAGCTGGTAAAAAACCGCGTACCTGGTTGAATCAATCTGGCAGTTGACATAAACGGGAACTACCTTAGAGGAATGCGCTTCAATCTCCTCAAAAAGTTTGAATATTGCTGTTGTCTTTCCTGTTCCAGGAGGCCCAAGACATAGGGCATTAACTGGCCTTGCACCGTGCAGTGCAGGATTTATACAGAACTTGAGACTGTTTATCTGCGACTCACGGTGGACAAAGTGCTCTGGCAGGTGATCTAGCTCAAAGAGATCCCTGTTTTTGAAGAGGGTTTCCTCCCATAAGAGCATATCAGGCTTCATTCCGGAGTTCACTCATTCTGTATATTTTGTATCTCCTTCTTCAATATGGCGCTCACCAGTGCCCCATCTGCCTTGCCCCGCAGCTCCTTCATGACCAGGCCCATAAGAGGACCTATCGATCTATCACCCATGGACCTGACGAGATCTGCCTTGCCAGCCACTACACTATGTATAATTGACTCAACCCCAGCAGAATCCATACCAATTAGGCCCGCTTCGGTGGCTGCCTCTGAAGCATCGATGTCGGAATGCTCTGCAAGATATTTGAGTAGCTCAGTGAGGCCTTCCTTAGCGATCTTGCCCTCGTATACAAGAGCGATGGATTCTGTATAATGTCTATCTGTCAGGTTAGAAACTGGCACGCCATCTCTGACCAACTCAATAGGTATAGTTTCCAGGGCCCTGACGAGGATTGATGGAGAAATCTTGTATTTCATCAAGATCTCCTCGAAGAGCTGGTAGTTGGGCGAGGAGGCTATGACCTTAGATAGCTCTGAGTTGAGGTCATATTGGCGCTCGAAACGTTCTGCCCTCTCTATAAACAGCTCAGGCAGAACCAGTGTATCAAGCATCTCCTTGGTTATCACGACAGAAGGAACATCTGTCTCAGGATACATCCTAGCAGATCCGGGCAGAGGTCGCATATATTCCGATGCTCCATCAGGCAGAGCCCGCCGGGTTTCCTCGGGAACGCCTTTTAATGCCTCTATTGCACGCGTGATCACGGCCTGCAGCGCCTTCTCAGCCCGATCCTTAGGCCCTGTGACCATGATAACACAGTCATTGCTGCCTGCGCTTAGGAGGCTTCTAACCAACGTTACATCATCCTCAGTTATGCCATATGCAGGAAGCTCGTCTGTGTGGAATATTCCACCAACACCAGCTCTTTTGGCGCGATCTGATAATTCAGTTCCCAGGCGGCGATCTGGCTGAATCTCTTTGCCTACCAAGCCGCTGAATCCCTTTAGTAAGCAGGCCATCATAACTCCGCCACTCTTCAGGGATCTTTGGATCACTTTAGAGCTTGATGATGAAAAAAGCTGACTTACGTCCACGCGGCTTAAGTCAACGCTTGCTCCGCGATGCTCAAGCTCTTTTTTTATCTCCAGGAGCCGCACCTGTCTAAGTACCTCAAGCTCGACGATCTTATCTATGAGGTTTAGGTCCTGAACACCCTTGACCTCAACACGGGCTCCGCCCTTTATGGAGACATTCACATCCTGCCTGATAGTTCCAAGGCCGCGCTTCACTCGTCCAGTAGATCGCAAAATCATCCCCAGATGCTGGGCTACCTCACGGGCATGGGCAGGGGAAATTATGTCAGGAGCCGTACCAATCTCGACCAATGGGATGCCCAGCCGGTCCAGAGAGTAGATAAGTTCGTCTCCGCGATCATCGATTATGCGTGCCGCTTCCTCTTCAAGACAGAAGATGCCTATGCCGACCCGTCCCTGCGATGTCTCAATATAGCCCTTAGAGCCTACGTATGCAGTGCGCTGAAAACCAGATGTGTTGGAGCCATCTATCACAGTCTTTCTCATGGTGTGGATTTCATCCACAATCTTCATTCTCAAGAGCTTGGCTATTACTAGCGATATCTCAAGAGCATCAGGATTTATCTCGCTTGGCGGCTCTTCATCCGCTTCCACTAAACAGGTCGTATCATATGCCTTATAAAGGAACCTTCGTGTGACGAGTACCTCCTCAAGCGCTGCCCTATCAATCTCACCGAGTTCGCTCCTTGCTGGTCTCAAATATCTAAAAAACTCGAAGTTGGAATCGGCCGATTCTCTAATTCTTGTAGGGCAGCCGCAGAAAAGTTTTGTTGCAGTATCAAGCTGCTGGTGGATTTCTATCCCACATATCAGCCCCAATGAGCTGTAATCGAACTCTTCAGACCTATCGTTTGGCATCGATCACCTATCAGGGAGGACGGGTGGTTTAACTCTTTTGACTGCCTCCCTGATATCTTCAGCCTTGACGGTTTTTCTTTTCGCATGGCTCGCCCAGCCCACAGCCTCACGAGCCACCTCAAGGCCATAGCTTTCAAGAACCTCTGCCAGCGCATCTCTTGCGCCTTCACTGACCCTCTTAGCCCCTGCCTCACGGATGAGCCTGCTCACAGGGGCGACGGGAAGTATCGGCATTCTACGATCTCCTATTCTTTTTCTGATTTGTAGCCAGAAGAGCCAAAAAATAAGTCTTCGTAGTCTACAAACTCAAATATGCTTTGTTATGCTCCTAAAACTCAATATATATACCTTTCGTAGTTTAAAAATTCATATTATTACCATGGGAGCCTAATATCTGCTTTAATTAATCTCGCGATCCTGTAAAGTCCGTTTATTCTGACCTTTTTTGAATCCGAACATTGTACCAGGGGATAAATACGACTTTTGGCAAAAGGATTGAAGAACTAAAGAGTAAGGATTAATAGGCCATAGGACTATGACGGCCAAGAAGGAGCCAAGAATGAGCGAGCATGTACATAAAGCAATCATATACAAAGATTTTGAAGATGTCTACGGCCCTTGCGGATGCGGCATGGATATGGCGATATTGCCTGTCCTGCTGCCGAGAGTATGGCTCATAGAAGAGAAACCCGCCGATGTTGAAGACCACGGATTTTGCATAGGTTTTGATTACAGGCGCGTCTCAGGGTTCGCTTGCAATAACGTATTTGAGCATGAGATGAATGGAACAGAGTTCCTCGCTAACTTCTCCTGCTGCCGTGAATGCGCCGAAAGGGCTGTAAAATGCGGATATGCAGTGTGGGCAGATAAAGAATATCCTATGACATTGAGGTAGTCCGAGCCCAGTATTTTGAGGGTACTTGAATTAGGAGGAGGTTTAGCTTTGAGGTATACAGTCTATTCAACTAAAGCATGTCCCAAGTGCGAGCAATTAAAGAAGGCGCTCGCAAGCTCAGATATCCACTTCGAAACCATAGATATGGCTACCCCTGAGGCTCTAACGGAGCTCCGGATCAATGGTGTCTTCACACTCTCCGCGCCCGTTCTCCAGGTAGGCGATTCCTTTTACACAACCGATGACATCTTCGATGGGGAGAAGATAAAGGATCTCAGATCGATGAAAATCATCAAGGGCTAGAATTATATTTAAAATTCCCTGCCCCGGACACGGTTAATATCAAAGACCGCCGTCTTGGCGACATGCATCACAGCAAAGGTACCTGCTTGAATTGGGTCAGTTACCACGAGATCTGCCTGCTGTGGCACTGAGCCTGCCATCTTCAGAGCGATGACTGGTATACCCACTTCCTGAAGCTTCTTCACCTCCGCTGTAATGCGGCCCCCCATGAGTGCACCCGCCAACACAAGTATGGAGGCACGATGCAATCTGCTTACGGCGCTGACTGCATCTGCAATTGCCTCTTCGCCAACAAGGGGAATTGTATCGATGCTTATGCGCTCACCTCTGAGGTTATGTCTATCCGCCTCATTTACTGCGCCTACAGCAACCTGTGCAACTTGGGCTCCACCGCCGATTATTATCACTCTTGAGCCATAGATCTTTTCGAAGGGCTGATGAATAGTAACCTCAAAAACCGATTCCATGGATTGAAGATCCTTGACTATCCCTTCAGAAGGCCCATCGATTTCTATATACATCGATGCTTGGCCCTTATTGATGCCGCGCTCAAGGATAAATGATTGAACATAGGTTATATTGCCGCCCTTATTTGCTACAACTCCGGCTACATCGCGCAGCATTCCAGGCTTATCTGCGCAGATAACGTTTATGGCCGCGTTCATATGCGAGGCTTGTATGGCATTGGTAAACTTTAATATGGCGAGTGAATAACTCACTCGCGATGGAATTTTGTCCCAGTTGTAAAAGCATTATGTTGCCCAAAGATGGCATGATGGTCTGCAGGAAGTGTGGACATAAGATACCCAAGCCCCCAAAGGAATCGATGGTCAGCAAGACCAAGCAGCTTGATCGCGCTGTGCCTGTGCTCGAAGAGGAGTCGGCAGGACTTCCCACGACTAATGCAAGATGCCCTGACTGCGGGAACAACCTCGCCTACTGGTGGCTGCGCCAGCTACGATCCGCAGATGAAAGTGAGGTCAGGTTCTTCAGATGCACTAAATGCGGCAGAACGTGGAGAGAGTATGACTAAGGTAAACTATATTAAATATTAAACTCTCACCTTCCAGGAGGCTCTAGGATGTTCAAGGCAGTAATTAACGCAGAAACTTTACGCGATGCAATTGAAGCCGTATCCTCTTTAGTCGATGAGGTAAAGTTCGCTATATCTGAAAAGGGTCTGGAACTGAAGGCCGTTGATCCCGCAAATGTCGCAATGGTATCGCTGAAGATTGGTGCAGATGCGTTTGAATACTTCAAGGCAGACCAAATAGAGATAGGAATAGACCTGGTGCGCCTGAGCGATGTCTTGAGCATGGCGGACAAGGGCGAGAACGTGCAGCTTGAGCTGGATGAAGAGGGCCATAAGCTCAAGATAGGAGTGGGCTCGCTATCATACACCCTTAGCCTGGTTGATCCCACTGCGATCCGGAAGGAGCCGAGGATACCTGAGCTTGATCTTCCCGCACACGTAACAATGCCAGGTGGAGAGTTCAGAAGAGCTGTGAAAGCCGCTGAGAAGGTCAGCGATCACGTAATCCTTGGAGTCTCAGATGAGGGCTTTTACATGGAGGCTAAAGGCGATATCGATTCTCTCAGGCTTAATATTCCAAGCACAGAGCTCTTAGGCATAAAGCCGGGCGAGGCTAGATCGCTATTCTCGCTGGATTACCTGGAGGATATGAGCAAATCCATTGGAAAGGCACAAGAAGTCACATTGGAGCTTGGAATAGATTATCCTCTCAGGGTCGGGTTTAAGATTGGCCAGTCTGTCGAGATCAATTACCTCCTTGCTCCGAGAATTGAGCAGGAATGAAAATATCTGATTATCCTTTTACACAAGAGGCTGCAGAGTATGTTCGAGGGACCGGCTACTCACTGACAAACCTGATCGAAAAAAACTCTTTTAAACCTATCAGGAACCGAGCAATTGAGCGTGTAGAGGGCGCGATAAGCGGCGAAATCCAAGATAGGGAAACAAGCAAGGATGCCGAGCTTCTGGCAGAATTGCTGTCGTATCCAATGGCAAGGATCATCATCTCGTGCCTTGGAGACCAGCTTCTTGTGAGGAGATATGCTCTAGCTGAGGCAAAGCTTGCCTACAGCAGAATGAAGAGAGATCCAGAGGGCATTCTGCCAATAGCCGAGGATCTAGGGATTCACCCGCAGGGTCGGGATGATCCCTTAAAAATTCATTTTTCAGAATATATCCACGCAGCCCATCGGATGCGGAGTCCAAAGTGGAAGCTGGTAAATAGAGATCTTATGGAGGGCTATCTGACAATTACCAGAGAGGAATTGATGCGCCTCATGGAAGAGATGGTAAGGGATAGAGTCATGAAGGGCCTTCCGTTAGAGGTTGATGAGACCATCTGCGAGAAGCTGGCCGAATACATCAAGCCCATTAAATCAGAGCTCGATGTCTTAAAAGCGAGGCAGAAGGTGGACCTGGGAAAGATTGAGGAGGGAGCATTCCCGCCATGCATAAAGAGTATGCTATCTCAGGTTGCTACAGGCGCAAACCTGGCACATTCGGCTCGTTTTGCGCTCACGAGCTTTCTTCTTCAGATCAACATGCCAGTTGAGGAGGTCATCGCCCTCTTCAATACAAGCCCCGACTTCGCTGAGGAGAGAACACGCTACCAGGTAGAACACATCGCAGGGGCGAGCGGAACTAAGTATAAGCCGCCATCCTGCGCTACTATGACCACTTACGGGAACTGCCCCGGCGAGGATGAGCTTTGCAAAAGGATACGCCATCCTCTGAGCTACTATGAGCGCAGGATAAAATACAGCAAATAGAAATCATTATAAAAAAATATAAAAAATTCCATAGAATGATATTTACTCAAAAATTTTTTTTATCTTCTTTTGATAATCAATTTTGGTGTTATCTATTAATTATGGTAGCTTTCTTCATAGTATAAATTGAATATTTGTGCGGTTCCATAACATCTTTAGATTCTTTCTTTGTGGCAACATATCCAAAAAGTTAGCCTGTTTAGCATTAACTATAAATATATTGATAAATCATGTCGGAACAAACGGAGGGGACTCTAGCATGTATAGCAATTCAAAGTCATCCGGATCAAAATGGTCCAGTGTTTGGGTTTACTTTGCCTTAGCCTTTGGCATAACCTGGCTCATAGAGATAGCGCTGGCGTTATCGGGGGTTAATATGCAGACCGCCTCCGGATCAGTACTGCTATCTCTTGCCGTACTTGGCCCCGCGACAGCTGCCATTAGTCTTACCTATCTCACACAGGACAAAAAGGGCATACGTGATTACTGGCAGCGCATTACAGACATAAGAAGAATCAGCGCCAGATGGTACCTGGTCATCTTACTCCTTCCTGCGATGCTCCTTGGCCTCGGTGCACTGCTGGATTTCCTTTTAGGTGGAAAAGGATGGACATTCGGAGCGCAAGTACGGCAATTTTCCGCTAATCCATTTTATTTGATTATAATCGTCGTTCTCGCACCCATCTTTGAAGAATTTGGCTGGCGCGGCTACGCTCTGGACCGGCTGCAACTGAGATGGAGCGCATTGGTCTCTAGCCTGATCTTGGGTGTTCTTTGGGCACTGTGGCACCTGCCGATCTTCTTTATCCCGGGTACCTACCAGAACAGTCTGGGGGTAGGATCGCTGGCGTTCTGGACGTACATGATAAGCGTCGTTCCCCTGACGATTTTGTTCACCTGGGTCTTCAACAACACATTCAGCAGCACGTTATCAGCGATATTGTTACATATCGTTTTCGATATCACAGCTGAGGTATTCTCCGTAACGGAGCGGGCGTATGCCTATTTTATTCTATTGATGATTGTGGCATCGATAGTCATTGTCATGAAATGGGGAGTGAAGACAATGAAGGTCCAGGATAAAGATAATTTCCCTGAATCTTTTATCCACAAAAGTGCTAAATTATAGGTGAATCATCTCCCTAAACATTATTTTTGAATAAGCCACAAAGCCCAATGATGAGAATGAATCCGAAAATCTGGTGGTACAAATGAATCCCAAAAACCGGATGTTGCAAATGATGTCACTCCGTGATTTCCGTCTTTTATTCATTGGCACCGCGATGTCACTGTTGGGTGATCAATTCACTCTCATCGCTACTCCCTGGTTGACGCTACAACTTACCGGCGATCCACTAGCTCTTGGACTTGTCCTGGCGCTGGAGGGCATCCCGCGCGCAACGATTATGCTTCTTGGCGGAGCTATCACAGACCGTTTCTCGCCTCGTATCGTCATGTTCACAGCAGATGTCGTCCGCTTTGTTTTAACGTGCTTAATGGCCTTTGCTGTGTTCACAGGCACTATCCAGATCTGGATGATGTACGTCTTCAGCCTGGGATTCGGTCTTATGTCCGGGTTCGAAATCCCTGCCGAAAGCAGCATTGTTCCGACGCTGGTAAATAAGCGTGATTTGCAGACGGGCAACTCGCTCATGCTGAGCACCGCCCAGGTGGCCCAATTCGTAGGCCCAACAGTCGCTGGCATTCTGATAGGACAATATTCACATTCGTTCTTCGGCATCGGTTTGGCTTATGCCATAGACGCCGTGGGCTTCGCGACCTCAGCGACTTGCCTGTGGCTGATACGCACTTGTAATAAGCGCCAGCCTTCAGAGGAGTCTCCAAAGGACGAGAGCATCTGGACATCCGTTTTGGCCGGGATGAAATATCTAAGGACTGACGACGCCCTGCTGCTAATAATCCTGGTTGTAGCGGGATTGAACTTCTCCCTCATTGGCCCAATCATGGTCGGCATTCCAGTGCTCGCAAATCAGCGTCTTCCAGAGGGTGCGACAGCTTTCGGGCTTCTCATGTCCGCTTATGCAGGTGGAAATCTTATCGGCTTCATGATGGCAGGTTTCCTGCCTCGTCCGGGCGGAAAGGCCATGAGAGTAATTTTAATCTCATTATTGTTCGCCTTCGGAGCAGTCTTTGGGTCCCTTGCTTTTGTTCAGTCAACGTGGGTGGACTTCATTTTAATGGTCCCGCTTGGGCTCGGAAGTGGCTATATTTATATCGTCCTTTTCTCATGGGTGCAATCTCGCGCCCCAAAGGAGATGATTGGGCGGATGATGAGCATTTTAGCGTTCTCCAGTTATGGGTTGATGCCTGTTTCCCAGGCGATCTCAGGTGCAGTCATCAAATGGAACCTTAACTTCTTGTTCGTCTCGGCTGGAGTGCTAGTTCTACTGTTAGCGTTATGGACGACTTTCCAGCCTGCGCTAAAGACATTCTGTGATAGCCTTGCAGCGCAAGAAGTCGTAGCAAAGGAGGCATAGACCTGCCCAGTGTATATTAGCCCTTAAAAGAAAATAAAAATAGGTGAAAGTTCTGACGGCTCACTTGATCTTTTTCTCAAGCTTCTTGAGTCTCTTCGCGGCGGATTTGCTGCCTGCAGCAGCCTCCTTCGCAAGCTCTTCTGCCTTGGCCTTCTTTACCTTATTCAGCTTCTCCAGCTGTTTCTTACTCGTTGGCATTAAGTCACCTTGCTAGACATTTGGCTGATTCTCTTAAGCTTTTTCCTACTTATTTAGATGCACCTCAGCAAATCGGGCATCAGCCTCACGAGCGAATTCGGGCGCATAGACTTTTTCAAATTCAACTACTCCGACTTGGTCTCTTCCAAAACGATTTTTCCATCCATTCCTGCATCGATTGAGATTGGAGGATGAAAAATCTTTTAGAGCCTGCCCAAATCCTATCTTTTTCCTAACTGTATGTTCTTGGAAATCTAAACTCAGATCCTACTAAGTACTCCTCAACTGTATCTATGCCGATCCATTTACGCTTATTTATCTCAGCTACATAGCCAGTAACATTGCTACCGCAGAAGGGGTCCAGGACTATATCTCCTGGATCGGTCAGGAAATCAATGAAGAATTGAGGTAGCTCTTTGGGGAACCTAGCCGGATGAGGCGTGATATCAAACTCTTTGCATTTCATTAGATAAGGACTGCTAGAGTCAGTATTACCGATTTGAAGAATATTGGGCGGGATAGCTCCATTATTATCTTTCCTAAATTTAGGAGTAATGTTATGACCTGAAGGTCTCTTCTTAGCGACATACCCCTTCTCAATGATCCTCTGCATATCCTTGCTGTAGGGTTGAAGTACCTTCTTGTTATCCGCTTTGGGAAATGAGCTTTTAGAGAACCACAAAACTAATTCTACAGCATCCTTTACTCTAATCCTCCGAACAGTAACCCATTCGGCCGGTGAAGGCAGTTTTGCGGGGTTATGCCAGTAGAATTCTTGAGCTAAATGGAACTTTTCAGCTAGCTTAATGGCTAACTCAAACTGATAGGTTGAACGTGTAGGCTCTCCTTTATTCCAGGAGCCACCGATGTTAATTACAAGGCTGCCATCATCCTTGAGAACCCTGTTAAACTCATCAGTAAATTCCATAAACCAACTAACATAATCATCAGCATCTACATTGCCGTATTCCTTCTTGAAGACTAGAGCATAGGGCGGTGATGTAATTATCAAGTTGATAGATGAGTTGGGAATATACTTCAATACCTCCAAGGAATCACCTAGATAAGCAGATCCATACTCCGTGAAATAGAACGGTTTAAGGGGTATGCTACCCTTAAATGGATTCTCAATTGGATCTACTAAAGGTAGCATAGCATCAACGGATTTGATCATAGTTATCTTTCCTGTGAGCTATCGGCACTCATCTTATTCTTTGCGTTTGTTGATATGATCGACTTCTCAGATAGCCATGCTAGAACGATATTCCTGACTATTTCAGCATCACCGACTCCGAGATCGCCCCGAAACCTCTCTATAAGAGACCATTGCTCATTGGTGAAAACTACCTGTACCCTTTTCCTCTTTGCCATCTGTGGCCGCCGTTCATATGTGTTATCTTTTACACATATGAGATAGGCCGATGCTATATTACTCTTTCTCTATCAAGGTTGAGGATGGTTCATAAACTAGAAGAAGTACTCAAAGCTCCAGCCAATGATATCATGGATGCTATTTTAATGGGTTTCAGAGCACAGGTTGATGTCAGAGGAAAGTTAGCAGAACTCTATCTATTTCGATATCTAAAGAAGCTGGAAACCGAAGGGGTCATTAAGAATCTAGAATGGAGGGACAAAGATGGCAAACCGGACTTCCAGTTCACATATAGAGAAAAAAGCTATCAAATGGAATGCAAGAACCTAAGAAATGAGATCTATAGGACCCCTATACCAAGTTATAAGGTTGAGATCCAACGGACCAGGAATTCCAAAGATGGAACCAACACAAGGAGCTATAAAGTAGATTACTTCGATATACTGGCAGCCTGTACATTTAACCAAAATAAGAGATGGGAATTCTTGTTCATTAAAGCCATTGATCTTGAAGTGGTAAAGCATTACCCTGAGCTACTTAAGATCATGCAGCGTGTCCCTATAACTGTAGCCCCTCCCTGGAAAAAGGATCTAGTTGAGGTGTTAGAAAGCATGGATTTAAGGAATATGGCCTCTGATAAGTAAAGACCAAGTTTTTCAAAACGTTATTGCGATAGCTCCTAAAGTGTCTCTTATACCGACCCATCCATAGATATACCAGCAGGTAGAAAATTTCTAAACTCCTCGGATTTCAAATAAGCGATAAAGGACTTCACAGCATCCTTCTTCATTCCAGCTTCAGTAGCCAAAAAATCTATTCTATCTAATGCCGTCGCCTTAAATGATAGCCCTCGTGATTCAGCCGCTGCTATCGCCCCAAAGCCAATATCTGCTTTCCCAAAAGCAATTGCTGTCGCCACGGCAGAATGTGTTCTGGCCTGGCCGATGATCTGCATATCCGTCGGATCTAATCCTAGTTCAATCAATGATCTCTGAAGCAAACGATTCATCTCAGAGTCCCTCGACCATCCAAAGATTTTCGCCTCTCGGATCATCTCAGGTTCAAAAAACGATGATTCTTTTGCCACCAAGCCTAGACTTCGTTCATAGCCTCTGACGAGGACCAAGCCATCTCGACTACCTAAGCCTTCATCCTTCCGGTGGGAGATGGAGGCCAGATCCGCTATGCCATCCTCAGCCGATATCAAGCCACGCATGCTTCCGTTCGATATAAATCTGGTCTGATAGGGTAGCTTCTCGATTATTGCCTCAAGAATGGGGCAATCCTCGCCGGTTATCGTCAGGTCGGGCAACTCAGGACCACCAAAGAGTCGGACCTCTACAGGCTCGCCTTTCTCAAGGTATTCGACCCCGAATGGTATTTCGATCGCTCCATCTGCAAGGGCTAGTGTTGTTATCGAGCCGCTGCCCTTGTCCATTGGGTACACAAGATCGTTTGAAATGCCGACTGCCAGCATCTGGTGACGACCCTCAGATCTGACCGGCAGCGCCAGCCTACCGCTGATATTGCGCTCTCTTTTCCTAAGACCAAGGGCTTTTCTGATTGCCGGAGCAGCCATTAGCTCAAAAACAGTCAGTGCACTCGTAGGATAGCCTGGCAGACCTATACAGGGCTTGCCATCGATCATGCCAAAGATCGTTGGCTTGCCAGGCTTCAGGTTCACTCCGTGGAAAATTGTTTCTCCCACTTCGTCCAGAACCTGATACATCATATCTCCAACACCAGCAGATGTGCTGCCGCTGATGAGGAGCATTGAGCACTCCTCTGCCATCCTTCGCAGAGCTTCTATCATGGAGTGTTTATCATCAGGCAGAATACCATACCTGATGGGATTAGCCCCACATTCCCGGGCGGCAGCAGCTATAGAATAAGAATTTATATCGTAGAGCTTTCCAGGCAATAGATCCTGGCCGGGACTCACAAGTTCGTTGCCGGTTGAGGCCACACCTACCTTCAACTCCCTCACAAGTACGCTGACTTTTCCAACTGCTGCAAGAACTCCTATCTCGCGAGCCGTGAGCCTTGTTCCAGGGCGGAGCACTGTCTCGCCAACCATTATATCGCTGCCTGCAGCAGCTACATTCTCGCCTTGATGAACAGGCCTGAGTATCAAAACAGAATCATCTTTTGCTTCAGAATATTCAACCATCACTACAGCATCGGCTCCATTCGGCATCATAGACCCTGTCGAAACCTCGGCTGCAGTTCCTGGAGCTACCTCGATCTTTGGGGCAGTCCCCATTGGGACGCTGCCTACAAGCTTGAGAACTACAGGCTGATCCTCTCTGGCATGGAAAGAATCCTCGGAATGGATGGCATATCCATCCATAGAAGCTCTGCGAAAGCCGGGAACATCAACCTCAGAGATTATCTTCTCTGCGAGGACATGCCCAAAGGCAGAATCCAGAGGGACCCTCCTCTCTTCGGGCGCGGGAATACGACTGAGAATTTGAGATCTAGCTTCGTCGAGCGTTAGCAGGCTCCGGAACTCCTTTCGCATAAACCTTAACACTAACCTCAAAAGTTATAAAATCTGGCTATAGCTTAGCCGACCTATTTCTAAGCAGGTGATCTGCAAGCACTAGGGCCACCATTGCCTCGGCCACAGGGACTATTCTCGGGGGTATTGCGGGATCGTGTCTTCCCTTTATTGAAATTTCAGCAGTATCTAGCAGAGATATATTCACAGTTCGCTGCATCAAGGAGATCGATGGAGTTGGCTTGACCGCGATTCTGCAAATTATTGGAGCGCCGGTGGAGATGCCGCCAAGGATTCCTCCTGCATTATTCGTCTCAAAATCGATCTTGCAATCCTTTAGAATAAGGGGATCATTCATTTCGCTTCCACGCATGCGGGCGCTATCAATGCCTGCGCCGATCTCCACAGCCTTTACGGCTCCGAGGCTCATAAGCGCCTTCGCCAGATCTGCATCTAACTTATCGAAGACAGGCTCGCCTAATCCAGGGGGAACACCCTCTGCAATTATTACTACTATCCCGCCGAGGCTATCGCCTCGTCCCCGGACATCATCAAGAATATGAAGCATCTTCTCTGCTGCCTTCCGGTCCGGGCAGCGAACGGGGTTGGATTCTGCAAGAGACATAAGTTCAGAGAGGCCTACATTTGGAATCGATGCCTCTATTCCTCCAAGCTCTGCCACATAGCCAGCGATCTCAACTCCGTCTCTGGACAGAAGCTTTTTTGCAATCGCACCTGCCGCCACACGGCCAACGGTCTCGCGGGCTGATGCCCTTCCTCCGCCACGGTGATCTCGGACTCCATACTTCGTCTGGTAGGTGTAATCGGCATGCCCTGGACGGGGTGTGTTCTTGATGGCATCATAAGCGCTTGAATCTGCATCCTTGTTCCAGACAACCAGGGATATCGGCGTTCCTGTCGTAATCCCATCAAATATGCCGCTCAGGATCTCCACACGATCCTCCTCTTTGCGCTGTGTGGATGCCCTGCTCTGACCTGGACGCCTGCGGTCCAGCTCCTTCTGTATATCATCGGATGAGATCTCAAGTCCTGCCGGGCAGCCATCCACAACGACGCCCACGGCTCGACCGTGTGATTCGCCCCACGTTGTTGTCTTAAAGATAACGCCGAATGTGTTGCCGGACATTTGAGAATCAGCCAATCCTTAGTAAATTAAAATAACATTAATAGTTTGTGATAGGATTTCAAGAGAGGTCGTTAGGTCGCTTCCAAGGACGGCCTCTTTTAGCTCGAAAAGTCAGCGCGCAGCACTCTTCAAGGCATCAGCTATCAGCGGCGCTACTGAAACTGTAGAAACGCCTTTGTCCAGAGTATCTGTTGCAAAAACGGCTTCCACGCCTGAGCGGTAAAGCTTGAGGACTGCAGAGCCAGTCAGGACAGGGTGAACCGCCGCCAGATATACTCTCTTCGCACCCTGATTGCGCAGCATTGAGATTGCAGTAGCCATTGTTCCGCCTGTTGCGATCATATCATCAAATATGACAACATCCATGCCCAAGACATCTATCTCCTTTGAGGCCATCGAAACCTCAGTTCCGCTCAGCCTCGTCTTCTGCAGATAATCACACTCCACACCCAATCGTGAGGCTGCAGTCTGTGCCATTGCCGCTGCCCCTTTATCCGGAGATATGACCACAGGATTCTCAAGGCCAAGGGATTGGATTTTATCTGCTAGTAGCTCCGTTGCATCCAAATTCTTCGATTCAAACTTAAAATGCGAAAGTACCGATTTTGCATGAATGTTAATAAGATAAACATATCCGTTTTCAAGAAATGGGTTGAGTGCAAAGGCTATTGCTCTTGCTGTCATCGCCTCACCTGGGCGGAAGATCTTATCCTGGCGGGCATAGCCAAAATATGGTATCACAAGGGAGACTTTCCTATCCTGGCAGACATCTAAGAGCTGCAGCAAATAGGTTATATCGCGATCTGAAGGGGTCGACTGTATTATTACAACATCATCATCCAGCTCGGTAACCACCTGAGTATATGCCTCCCCATCAGGAAATATCCTATAATCGCAAAGGGCAATTTCGTCACCCAAAATAGCTGCAACTTTGCAAGCCAGAAGCTGTGAAGCCGGCCCTCCAATGATCACCAGAACATCCCTCTCGTCCTCAGCTGCCTACAACCTTCATCATTACTCTAACAGTTGGAGTAACAATTGCTCCGACTGCACGCACGTCCTTGCCCACATCAATATCCTTCAAGAGGTCAAAGATGTTTCCTGCAAGCATTAGAGAACGTATTGGCCTCGCAGGCTCACCCGGAGACACATAAAACGAGTTCCTTGCCTCGACAGAGAAGTCGCCTGAGATTGGGTTGGCGGTATGCGCGCCGATTAAGCTATTCACCAATATACCTTTGGTTTCCGATAGGAGATCAAAAGGCTCGCTGGAGCTTACAATGAGATTTCTTATGCTTACCCTCGGAACCTCGGAGTACCCAGATCGTACGGCATTGCCTGTAGACTTCACGCCCGCTTTGCCTGCGGTGTAGCTATCGTAGAGGAATTCCATCAGCTGACCATTTTTGACTACCGGCGTTATCTGCGATGGAACGCCCTCGCCATCGAAGGCCGATGATCCCATTCCGCCCTGTAACAGGCCGTCGTCGGTCATGTTCAGCCGTTCAGAGGCGATATTTTCGCCAATCTTGCTTACTAAGGAGGATCTGCCCTTCTGTATGTTATCTGCAGAGATCGATGGTACAAATGTGTATTCAAGGATCTCCGCAAAAGCAATTGGTTTAAGAAGAATATAAGAGGTGCCGGTCTCTGCCTTTATGCCGCCTAAAGAGCTTCTCGCCATCTCTGCTGCAGATCTTCCGACCTCCTGAAGATCCTCTTTCATAAGACGTGAGTTGTGGAATTCTCCGCCCGTCGCAACATCGGCATCTTTGGCTATCGCCTCAAAAGATGCATGCATAACTGTGCTCTTCTCGGAAAGCTCGACTCCCCTGGAGTTCAATACGAACTCTGTTCCTGCGACGCAGGTGACACCCCCGGAAAGAGGCTCTGTACCCTTGATCTTAGAGCCGCCCTGAAGTATGCTCATTGAAATATCAATACATTCCTCAGGAGTAATCTTCTCAAGGTTCGGGTCGAAGATGTTTTCAGGTCTCTGGATCTTTTCCGGAATGGGAAGTGAGCGCCACGATTCATCAGCGCCTCTGGCACGCGCAGATCTTACTGCACTTCTGGCAACAGACTCGAGCCTTGCCATATCGCTCGTGCTGGAGAAGCCGACTGCCCCCTTTACCACCGCCCTCAAACCAAGACCGCGATGAAAGCTCTCGCTGGCAAGCTCAATCTCATCTTTTCTGAGATCAATATCTACCGAGCGCCCGCTGATGCCGAAGACCTCTGCCTCCTCTGCGCCCTCACGCTCGGCTATTGCCATAAGCTTATGGCCATAATCTATAAGGTCACCCAATATACCTGAGATCCTCATCGCCCCCACATTCATAAGGTGCTTGAGCCTTCTCCATCTCCTGGAGCTTGCCTATGATCTTCTCCATCTCCTTTGCACGCTCCTCGAGTGCCTGCATACTCACCTCGATCTTCAAGGCATTTGATAACACTTTGAGGACCTCCTGTGCAGCCTTCGGGTCTACAAGATAGCCACTTGTAATCCCCATAAGACAAACCGCATCGATTCCGCGAAGGCCGCCGAGGCCCAGCAGCAAGCCTGAAACGCCTATGATCCCGCCACCCGGTTCGTTCTCATGGAAGATTATGCCATACCCTTTCATTTCCTCAACAAGTTCGAGTTTATTTGTGGCGCCAAGAACCGATGGCTTGTCCACGAACTGGCCGGTGCCATAGCCCCCAAGGGCATAGATTCTTGTAACACCGAAGCTCTCGGCGATATCGAGGAAAATGCCTGTCAGCTCGTAATGTCCTTCATTTGTAGCGCTCTGATAATCTCCGATAAGAAGCAGTAAGTCTGGCTGACCATCTTTTCCCTTATAAGCATAAATTTCATTTCTGACCTGCTTGATGGTTCCGTTCTCACTGACCATTACCTGTGGAGGAAAATGAGGAGAGTAGATCTCTATAATCTTCTCAGCCTTAAGCTCCTCGACCATATGATCTGCAACAAGCTTACCGACATGGCCTACTCCAGGCAGCCCTTCTACCAGTATTGGATCCTTCAGCGATACATCCTTAATCTTGCGAACTAGTGTCTCCTTCATTTGGCCGTCCACTCCTGGCTTAATGCTCTCCTGTATTTTCCATAAGGATCTTCAGGAGAGAATCTCGCGGGCTTAGTGGTAATTGTAGGGCTACCACATGCAGAGCACACCACTTTAAGCGTATACCTGCAGCAAGCAGGGCACCTCATTATCTTGGATCTCATGCTTCCCTATGAAAGGTGCCCTCGCCACCGTGCTGTTCGATGTACTTGATTGCAGATTGAGCCGCTTTCTTCAGAACAGACTCCGCATGCTTATAATCGGGGGCAACGACATGGATGCGGTATCTAGGCGCTCCGATATATGTTACATTAAGAGTTACATCCTTATCCTTGATACGCTTGGCCTGCTTCAGAGCTTTGCGTATGACCTCAACTCCATCGGGTGCAGGAGAAGTGATATCCACATAGCCACTGATCTCGACTGAAGGTATCTTGACGTTCTCCTTTGATAGCATCTCGAGGATCTTGATATCATCTTCGAGCAGGCTAATGCCGGATAATGCCTCTGATCCTGTGATCGCAGTCTCCTCAAGGGCTAGATAAAGACTGTCATAGGTGCCTAACAGCGCATTTGCCACACGCTGCATATCCTCAGGTCTGTCCTTGTAGGCCATTTCCAGCCATTTCCAGGCCTTCTGGTCTGCCTTCCACTCCTGGATCTTCTCCCTTCGCTGATGCTCATTCACGTCCTTCAGAGAAAGATCGATGTGGTGCCTGGAGGTATCTACATTCAGAACTTTGCAGACGATCTTTTGGCCCTCGCGAACGTGATCTCTTATGTATTTTATCCAGCCGCTGGCTACCTCCGATATGTGGATCAGCCCTTGCTTGCCCTCATATTCATCCAGTGAAACGAAGGCCCCAAAATCTACCACCTGAGTTACAGTGCAAACAACGAGGTCGCCTGGCTCGGGCCAATCCCTACGCTGCATTTTGGATCACTCTAGCACTTCTACCACTTGGGTCTTGATCTCTGCCTTGCCGCCCTTAGGCTCAGCAATAGTCCTTCCACAGACAAGGCATTTTACAGTCGTTGAGGCAGCGCTAAAGATTATCTGCTCATTCTCACAATCGTTGCACTTTACTTTGATGAACTTGGATGGCAGGTTTATCCCTCCACCAGATCGAACTTGCCAGCCCTAATGCTGGCGCGATTATGGGCCTTCTTACATACGGTGCAGCGGTACCTTAAGTTCAGCCTCTTTGTGGGCTTATCGCCGCCGGGAACTTTGGAGAACTTGCCTTGATTCCCAATTCCATTTGCTCTGAGCTTCTGCCTCGCTATGTGAGTCATCGATGAGGCCCTGCCCTTTCTCACGCGCTCCACATTTTGGAGTGTGTGCTTATTGCAGAATGGACAGTGAGCTCTGATCTGCTTCGGCATCTTCACTTGAAATCATCTCTCAATCTTCACTTGTACAGCTAAATTTTTATTACGCAGGTTTTTAGCATGAACTGCTTGTAGCGCGACCGCGCCACCCTTTGAGGGTAGATAATTCAACATATCTACTATATAGGAGTTTAGACACGCTTCCGAGCAACCAGAAACACTCTCAGTTCTACGTTATATCTTTTTTGCCTGCCAAAGCCGTTTCGGTCTGACATGTAAACTGAGGGAACTCTTCTTCGTTAAGCAATCAATCATATCCAGATGAGATTGGATATGCATCCCTGATTTGCCAGCTCTCGAACTAAATTGTTACCTAAATGACCGCTTGCCCCGGTCATCAAATATATCTCTGACATCGACCTTCACTTTCCTTCTTTCTTCCATCCTGTGAAGTGAGATCTTCGCAACGCGCTTTTTGTCTTTTCTCGATATACATGCCAGAGGAGCATCGGCGGCCCGACCATAATACACCAAAGAAAAAGAAATTCGATAACATTTCCACACAGGTCAGGATTCATACTCGCTTCCCTGCTGCCCTCTTCTGGCTTTCCGCACCTTCGGACGTATTGTTACTTCGTGAGGAAGGTCTAATGCTTCCCGGATGGCAGAAGCTAGCTTTGGGCCTATTCCATCGCAGTCGTTGAGGTAGGTATCCGGTTTTTTAGGCTCCAAAGTCAGATTGAACCTTTTCAGAATGCTCCGCGACCTGGCGGGACCGATGCCGTTTCCAATCAGTATGGACAGCCCCGCAAGTTTCCGTTCGCCCTCAGCAGGACTTGGGCGAAATCCTGACAAATCCCCTCCCTTCAGGATCTTGCGGACTCTGAGGAGCATACGTTTATAGGGATTCTCTTTCAGTCTCCATACCCGGATATTGCAGCCCTCGCAGTTGGCCTCGAAGCCCTCGATCATATCAGTATATTCTATGATCTTATCAGCAGCCTCCAGCCCGCGGAAACCTCTTGAGGAAACCGCCTTGGCTATGGCGGAAGCCACATCAGAGTCTCCTCCCAGGACTATGATTATCATAGGATCTTGAAGCTCTCGGCCTGTCAAAACCTGCTGATATAGACGGCCTTCGGAATTGATGATCGATGCTACATAATCGCTCTGGTGGTCGCCTGTGAAGTCTTTAAGCTCGATATTTAGAGTTTGATCCATCCATTGGAAGCGTATGTCGTGCGATAGGTTCTCGACTTTCCATAGAAGGAAGTGCTCGTCGGCCTCAATCGATTTCCTGATGTGCATGGCTCTGAGGCGGTGAGCCTCATTTGAATCGAGGGAGGCGCGAATGGGGGAAAGCTTAGCCATTTAAGCTTTTTTATGTGCCCTTCCCAAGTTAAAAGTTTGCGATGTGTTTTAAAGCCGGACGTATCAATTACTGTTCTGTTGCATCCTGTAGTGTTACGACATTTGGAACGATTGATCGATATTGGTTTTACTAGGCCATCACCACAATATTCAACAAAACCGCAATGCTTATCCTTTTCTTCAAGGTTCAGAGCTTCCGAGGGGATGAAAGGTCCTCATTGTCGTAGAAGACGGCATCCCAATAGTCACTGATACCGAGGCCATTCGAACCTACATCTGTAACATAAACACAGTTGCCTCTGGAATCGGCAGAAGATGTACAGGCATATTTTTGTTTGATCAGCCACTCACCAGTGGCCAAGAAGTGGCCAATAATCGCGTAAACCATCACTTGAGCCGTGGGCACTTCATCATCCTTGTTAAAGAGTGCTTGCTGCTCTTGATAGTCGTTCGGAATCGAGTCATTCATTGGAACCTTACGAACAAGCTGCCAGCTAATTTCGCCTCGTTCCTTGGCAAAGAGCTGTTCATTATACCATGCGGTCTCGTGATTGTAGAAGAGCTTTCTCTCAACTTTGTCACGAATCTCTATGATCGATTGCGGTAAAACCGCTATAAGGATATGTGTATCCTTCGATTGTTGGAGCACTGTCTCAGAGAACGGAATCTTTGAAAGGGCGGCGAACTGTTGAGAAGTCGGCCTGATCCCGAAGTGTTCGATGGCTTCATCTAGGCCGAAGAAATTCTTGCCCATAATATCTCGGGCGCACTTCTGGCTGGTCGTCGGCATGCCGCTATGAATCAGCCCTACTGCTTTGCCACACCCAATAAATTTTGAAGCTATTTCGCCCACCTTATCACCTAAGCTAAGCATGATATCTTAATCTATCGATCCTGTCGTTGATGGCTTGTCTTTTGATAATCTCAATCGTCTTCTCATCCCAAGGTTCATTCTTTGCCGTTGCGTCTGCCTTTTTCAGTATATTCTGATTCCTCTTTGGCCTGAGATGCCAGGGCTCTGGAAATCAAAGGCAATATCTTCGACTCGGCCTCGATCATATAGCAGCCCGGCCTGGCACTTCCGCACCTGCGGCCAAAGGCTAATGAAACTATTTTAATCGGAGAGCTAGACGCCGTTCCTCTACAACGCCTGGGATCTCCTGGAGGATATCCTCGGTTCTTGATGAAAATCCCTGGTGGATCAAGGGCTCTAATTTCCTCGACCAGCAACTCGATCACATCCTCCTCGCCATTGATGATTACCCCAAAGCAAGTCTCTTTAATATTTACATCATATTTTGATTCATAGATCATCGTGGCTATATCTGATGGAAGAATATCAGTGCACTCCGGGGATGTTATTACGTACTTTGTGATCTTCACGTTATCACTTCTATGATACTAATACATAAGTTGTACGATGGCATCTGTCATCCCTGAATTGCTTTAACTTATACGCTCTAAACGGTGCACTTGAATCTTGATCATTGTTAACCTTGTCTCCCGGCCTACTTAGGCTGCATCATCTCGGCATTAGCAAAGAATGGGAGTCTTCAAGCTGCCTCGATCGCGGCAGGCCTACTTAACTGGACTTTAAATATTGAACTTCCCGCCGAAATAGGTATCCCTCACATGCTTTGCCTTCTCTTGAGCCCATTTCTCTACGCCCATCTTCCTAATTAATGCCATCAGCCAGCCTTTTTGGGCTGCACAATCACCTCGGATAGAAATTCGAGGGCAGAATTGGTAAGCAGATCAAGATTTTCTGCTGCTCCTAAGTGGCCTCCTTTGAAAATGATTAATTTTGAGCCAGCTATCCCAGATGCAAGTTCCCTTGTGCCTTCCGGTCCAGCAAAGAAATCCTTTGTGCAATTCACAATGAGCGTGGGAACCCTTATTTTATCGAGCCAGCCACGGCTATCGAACTTAGAAACTGCCTTCGTTTGCCTGAGAAGCGATCTATCGGTGGGCAAATACTTGCATAAACACATCTTCTGCTTAACCCCAGGCATCTTCAATATTACGGGCCACAGCATCGAGAATATATTCTGTAAGAACCCATGAGATACCCTGGCGAAAGCTACGTACAATACCAGGCTCTGAACTCTTTCAGGGTGGTTAGCAGCTATCATCTGGGCTATCAATGATCCCATGGAAGCCCCCATAATATGAACCCTTTTTATATCGAGCTTATCCATGAGCCCAATAGTATCATCCGCCATCATTTCAATCGAGTATGGAATATCAGGCTTATCGGTCCTGCCAGCTCCACGATTGTCAAAAGCGATAACTTGATACTTCTCGGCGAATTTTTGTATACTGTCGCCCCAAACCGTTAGATCGGCACCCATTCCCATAACGAGCAAAAGAGGTTCGCCCTGGCCGTGAATCTCGTAATACATGTTGATGTCATTGATTTTTATTGTCGGCATATCTTTAGCCATCTCTCTCAGTTTCTTTAAGGTAACACTTTAGAATCTTATTCGATCACCGCATAGGCGAAGTTCAATAGGTCGCACACTGCTCGACGCTCGACCTTCATTGACTCCTTGAAAATATGCTTTTTTATAATCCTCGCTGGTCACGTTGTGGATCTGGGAAAAACCTCTCTCTGCAAGAAACGCCTCTATCATCTCCACCTCGATACCGAATAGCAGCGGCTCTCCCTGCTCCGCCACAAAATCCCTGATGTTTTTTGCAGACTCTGATTCGCTCGTCCCATCAACAGTAGACTGCGGGTAGTAATCGAATATGATTGCACTGCCCCTCATCGAGTTCTTAGTTATAAAAGATAGAGTCGCATCCACGGCCTTCGGCGGAATGTACATGACCAGCCCTTCCATGATAAATAGAGTCTTCTGAGATTTGTTATATCCTTTTTCCAACAACTTTTGGCTCAGGCCTTCGGACTCAAAATCAACAGGAACATACACGACGTGCTCCGGAATACTGCCAAAGATCTTCTCGATTTTTCCAATCTTTGCTATTTGGGTGCCAGGATGGTCCACCTCAAATACCTTTATCTTGTTCAGTCCCTCGATCCTGTACGCCCGAGTATCGTATCCTGCTCCAAGGATTACCAGCTGCTCTAAGCCTTCGGCGATAGATGCTTTTACAAAATCGTCGAAGTATCGAACTCTTGCTCGGATTGAGTTGCCAAGCCCAGGGAATAGGCACTCGTAATTCTCTCTCATCGCCTTTGCCTTTTCCGGGTTTTTGCGGGCAAACTCAATCGTTTCCGGATCGACAAAGTAAATTGCATAGGGATCGTAACAAATGCGTTTGCTTTCGGGCAGTGCAGATTCCGCAACTCTATGTAGGGCAATCAGCTCTGCCATCTTGCTTGGTCCTTTACCATTCAGCTCCATCTCATCATGGCATGTGGAGCTATCTGATTTCTGCATGTATTGCCTCCTTTAAATTTTTTCATTTCCCTTTTCAGTATTAGCGAGCATATAATGCACTAAGCCTGCGACATCTTTGTAGAACTGATATTGAGTGATCCCCCGATCATCCAGTACCTTATTGAAGCTCGGGCGCATCTCTGTGAGCGCCTTAACAACCAGGGTTAAGAAAACAGTCACTTCAACCGGATCAAGATCGGGACGAATCATCCCTTCATCCATGCCAGATTCTATTGCCTTGCATACTATGGCGAACTCTTCATTGCGCAGCTCAAGAATCTTCTTTGCATCGTCACATAGATCCTCGTTATCCTCGATGGAGAACCTATCCGATCGGAAGTAGAGGTACGCCCGGCTGTAGTCTGGATACTTATCAACGAACTCTAAGTACGCTATCCCTATCGCATCGATAATTTCCATCCCAGACTTACATTTTTTTATGCGTTCCTTGATCATGGCATTCAGGATCAGCGCTCCGCGCAAGACTACTGCAAAAAACAATGACTCCTTATTTTTGAAGTAAAGGTAAAGCGTGGCCTTATTCAGGCCGATTTTGCCAGCGATATCGTCCATAGAGACGTTGTCATAGCCTCTGGAGAAGAACATCTTCTCAGCGGCGTCGAGGATATAGCTGCGCCTTTGCTCTTTTTCTTGTTCCTTCAGATTTGTGAACGGCATAACACGTCTCCCGGCGCATAACTATAGTTTATAAAAGTTACCTATGTTTATATATATAACTTATAGTTATTCTTCTATTTAAAGAATTTGGTTTAATGGGGTTTGCACGTAAAGTCGCGTCTGCACGTAAAATATAGCACATGCACATAAAGTCCACTCTTCTGAGTTGTAAAATGTCGATGAAATGCATCATTAGGCCTGAGAATAATTTTACATTAGTACCTAACGCATGTCTCTGCTCGCGCCATCGTAGTAATTCGTTTAATGAAATCGGTTTTTGCACAGGTATATCCATCTCTGTCATGCTCGTATTTATTCCTCAGCTCCAATTTTAACTTGCCATATTCATCTGCAATTTCAGGATGCGCCAAAAGATAATCTCTAAAGTAAAGCTCGTCCCAATCACCCATATACCTAACGTGAACATGAAAAATTTGTCCCTTAAATCCTTGCGGCGTATATCCTTTCATAAACACCATATGAGGGGCAGGATTATTGGGCTGTTCGCTGAATAAATACCCGACTGACTGCATATTTTTTATAAATTTTCCAATATCCGTGTCGCCTTTAATTTCAAGTAGAATATCGATAGTAGGTTTAGCAATCAAATTCGGTATTGCGGTACTCCCATAATGATTCATCCTAACAATGTTCCGTATTCCGATAGCTTGTTCCAGCACCGTTTTTTCTTTTAGATAGTTTTCCTTCCAAACCGGGTTATGCTCACATAAAATGATGGGGAACAATTCCCAAAGCTCCTCGTTCGTCATTTCATCTAATGGCTTACTCATAAATTAACCCCATCATGTGGCATATTACGATAACCCTATGGGTGAATAATAGATATTTTCTTTTCTCAAAGAAGTTCTGCCATTCTTTTCTAATTTATCTCACCACATTGAACAACTTATTTAGGGTTCCTTATCCCCTGTTAAGCCGCCAGAACCCCTGTTCTTGTTCTGCAAATAAAGTCCGATGTCTGCACCTGAACTCAGTCCATAGGAGATTTTTAAGTGCAAAGCCCCATATGCCAGAACCTTTAAATAGCCATCAAAAATCATCGCTTTTATGAAACTAATAAAAACATCTCTATTCATATTTTTACTAGTAGTGGTTTCCATTGGCGCTCGTGCTGATACAGCCCCTGAAAATAGCAGCACAGCTGTGAATGTATCAGCATCAATGGACATGCGCCATGCAGATCTCGTCGCTTTTGTAGAGGAAGCCGTAGATTATGCACATACAAACGGCAAAGATAGAGCCCTGAAGGAGTTCAGCAATAAAACAGGCTCATTTGTGCGTGGAGATCTCTATATCTATGCCTATGACTTCCAGGGAACAAATATTGCACACCCATTCAAACCCGATTGGATTGGTGTGAACAAGCTAAATATGACCGACTCTAATGGCATCCCCTACATCAAGAATCTTATCAAGGTTGCCAGAGAAGGAAAAGGGTTCACTTACTTCATCTTCCCAAATCCCGCTCATGATAACAGAGATGAGTTCAAGATTGGCTATGCGATGAAGGTGGACGACAATTGGTGGCTCGGCTCTGGAATCTACTTATCCAATATGTCGGCCAATTTTAGCCAGGCAGCCAGGAATTATCTAGTCAACTTCGTCGATTCTGCGGTTAAATATGCCAAAGAAAATGGGAAAGATAAAGCTTTGAAAGAATTCAACGACAAGAATGGCACATTCTTCAATGGAAACATGTATGTGTTCGCCTATGACTTTAATGGCAATACCCTTGCGCTCCCAATTCAGCCGAATTTGATAGGCACTAACAGAACTGATGTTACAGATCCCAATGGCGTTAAATTCGTTCGAGACATGATGGATCTGGCCAAGGAGGGACGAGGTTTCACATATTATATCTATCCAGATCCGGCGAAGAACATGACACAAAGGCTAAAACTGAGCTATGTCGAGAAGGTGGATGATGACTGGTGGTTGGGCGCAGGTCTATATGCCCAGTAAACTATGCCCAAGTAGATAGCCGTATGGCGAATGATTTGTCCGAAAGGGCTATAACTTTTTTTATCAAATCTAATCAAGACCATCCCACCAATTAGTTAATCAGGTAGCCTCGTATACATCCTTCCATGGTCAGAGTCGGAGTTCATGTCTCCATCGCTGGCGGAATCGCTAGTGCAGTAGACCGCGCGGCAGAAAAAGGATGCGACGTCTTCCAGATCTTCTCCAGGAACCCCCGTGGCTGGAGATTCAAGGATCTCTCCCCGGAAGAGGCAGACAGCTTCGCGGCAAGGCTGAAAAAATCAGGCATCAGTCCCGCATTTGATCACATGCCTTACCTCCCAAACCTGGCTTCCCCAAAGGAGGATGTTTATCTTCAATCTGTAACGACCTTGACCGCAGAACTCCATAGATGCGGCCAGCTCCATATACCCTACCTAGTAACCCATCTGGGAAGCCACCTTGGCTCCGGTCTAGAGGCAGGACTCAAGAGGCTTATAGATGGCATATCTACTGCATTTTCCAAGACAGAGAATGATGTAATGCTGCTACTTGAGAACACAGCTGGAACAAAGAACAGTATGGGCAGCTCTTTTGAGGATATAGCGTCTATAATGGACGCGTTGAATACTGAGCGGCTTGGCGTCTGCCTGGATACCTGTCACCTCTTTGCTGCAGGCTACGACATTAGAACCCCAGAGGAGATTGAACACACCTTGGATGAGTTTGAAAACCACATTGGCCTTAGGAGATTAAAACTGATTCACCTCAACGATTCTAAGGGTGAGCTAGGCTCCGGCTTAGATCGACATGAGCACATTGGTCTCGGGAAAATAGGCGAAAGCGCTTTCAGAGCCATCCTAAGGAATGAGAAGATCAATGCATTGCCATTAATTCTTGAAACTCCTATTGATTCCAGGAGGGATGATAAAGGGAACATTAGGATCACAAGAATGCTGGCTACATCTTAATGCTGCTTTTAATGGAATATGTTGGATTTCTAAGAGCTCTAAAAGATTTGCGAAGGCAGATGAGATAGATCTGCCCGATCTACGGAAACGTATCTCAGCCTCCGCAAGATCCTCTTTCTGGTAGTTTCTCTTCTCGAGGACGAAAAGGGCAATGCATCCCAGAAGGCATAGAAGTCCTGCCAGTATGAATGTAGCATTGAACCCCATAATCGTGGATATGGCTGCTCCTGCAGCGCCTGTCGCTGCAGTTCCGATTCCTGTTGAGGTTGAATATATCGACCACTGGAAGCTCTCCCTGCCCTTATCCAGATTTGCGGACCAAAGGCCTAGCCAAGTCGGATACGCGAGTCCGCTTCCAAGACCATAGATGGCCTCTGCCATATAGACCTGGTAGATACTATGCGCAGTCACGTAGATGATAGGCACAAGTGCCATAAGCAGAGTTCCTACTATCAGCCACTGCATCTTCCTGGCATGGCCATCGATATACTTTCCGAATGGCAATTGTATTAGCGACTTTATGAGCAAAAAGAGAGCGCTCGCTATCCCGGCGGTGAGCATAGTGCCGCCTGCCACACCTCCATTTATGAATATTGCCAGTATAGGCTGTATTAGCCCAAAGCCGGTGAGGACAAAGATATCCGACAGCATGAGCATTTTCATTGTGCGATTCATCATAGCGAGTCACCTCCAAAGTTTTTATAATCAATTTCTATATTCTATGCAAAATTTAATACCTATTATGAAGATAATATGCACAACCCAGACGACACATTGGAACTGTTCGATATTATCCAAATAGGAAACGCCTATGGCCTAAGCTAAGCTGAAAAAAGATATTATTTTAAGACGAACTTCAGATTAATAAAGTAGACTATTATTTTTAGCTTCACGGAAGATCGTTTGAATTACATACTATATAAGCCTTTCTTTATACAAATAATATTAATAGCCGGTATATAGCATTGATGCGATTATAGTATCTTATTTTAAAAAATAGAAGTGATGAATTGGGGCTTAGGTAATCCTAGCCACCGCTGCCACCTCATCACCAGTCTTGACATTCATGATCCGAACACCTTGCGTAGAACGCCCTTGTACACGTATATCGCTTGCAGGCACTCGGATCATTATACCGTCTTTGGTGGTGATAAGAAGCTCGTTATCCTCGGAAACATTCGTGGTGCAGCAGACATAGCCCTTCTTGGCATCGATGTTCTTCACACCCTTTCCGCCGCGCCTCTGCAGAGGATACTCGTTAGGATCAGTGCGTTTGCCATATCCCTGGCTTGTAATCGTCAGAAGAGTCGCCTCAGGGTTCACCACATCCATGCTGATCAGCTCATCATCAGAATTAAGGCTAATGGCCTTCACGCCCATTGTTCCGCGATTGCTCGCACGCACATTATCCTCGCTGAACCTTATCGCCTTTCCAAGCTTTGTTGCCACAATCAGCTCCTGCCCGCCGTCAGTGAGCCTGGCTGCCACTAAGCTGTCGCCTTTGAGATTAATTGCCTTTATGCCGCCCTTCCTGGGATTGGAAAAAGCCCTTATAGGCATCCTCACAACGCTTCCGCTTCTGGTTACCAATATAATAAATCCGTCTGCGTCAAAGCTCTTCACGGGTATCGCTCCGGTGAGGTTCTCGTTCGGTTCTAGATGCAGAAGGTTGACAATCGACTTTCCACGAGAAGCTCTGCCAAGAGATGGAACCTCATAAACCTTGAGCCAGTGAGCCTTGCCTTTATTTGTGAAGAATAGCAGATAATCCTTTGTAGAAGCCGTGAACACGTCCGTCACGAAATCCTCGTTTTTAGTCTCGGCTCCGATTACGCCGCGTCCTCCTCGTTTCTGCATCCTGTAAGCTGTCAAAGGCTGCCTCTTGATGTAGCCGCCGCTGGTCATCATTACGGCCACGTCCTCATCCTGGATCAGATCCTCGTTGCTGACCTCGCCTTCCGGCTCGATTATCTCTGTGCGTCGGTCATCCCCATATTTATCAACGAGATCCTTCAGCTCAGATTTGATGATATCGAGTATCTCGATGCTGCTGGATAGGATCTCTCTGAGACGTGCAATAGTTTTCTCAAGCTCATTCGCCTCGGAGATAATTTTTTCCTGCTCAAGTCCGGTGAGACGCTGTAGCCTCATATCCAGTATGGCTTTGGCCTGCTCATCGGATAGTCCAAAGGCTTTAATCAGGCCATCTTTGGCTTCGTTCGGCGAGGGTGAAGATCTTATTAACTTTATCACGGCATCGATATTTCTAAGAGCAATGAGGAGTCCCGCAAGAATATGTGCACGCTTCTCAGCCTGATCGAGCTCAAATTTGGTCCTGCGTTCTATCACCTCAGAGCGGTACTTGACGTACTGCTCCAGAGTTTCCTTGAGCGGAAGGTATCTGGGCTGACCATCCACTAGAACAAGATTGATTATTCCGTAGCTGACCTGAAGTGCGGTGTGTTTATGCAGCTGGTTCAGGACCACATGCGCATTGAAGCCGCTCTTGACCTCGACGACGAGGCGGATGCCGTCCCTGTCGGACTCATCCCTTAGATCAGATATGCCCTCAAGTCGTCCAGCCTTGATCATCTCAGCCATGTCCTCAATAAGCTTGGCTTTATTCGTCTGGTAAGGAAGCTCTGTGAAGACTATTTTTGTGCCCTTAGATTCTTCCTCGATCTCAGACTTGGCACGGATCAGTATACTCCCTCTGCCAGTTTGGTATGCCGACTCAATTCCAGTCCTGCCGATGATGTACGCGCCTGTAGGAAAGTCTGGGCCAGGCAAGAAGTCCATCAGGTCACCGAGCGGCGTATCGGGCTCATCTATCAGATGTATTATCGCAGAAGCAAGCTCCTTTAGATTATGCGGCGGAATGTTCGTCGCCATTCCTACAGCAATGCCTGTTGAGCCGTTCAGGAGCAGATTGGGCAATTTAGCAGGCAGCACTGACGGCTCCTTGAGAGAGCCGTCGTAGTTGGGCACGAAATCAACAGTCTCCTTCTCGATATCCTCAAGCATCTCTCCGGCAATTTTAGAAAGCCGGACCTCGGTGTAACGCATGGCAGCAGCAGGATCGCCATCAATGGAGCCGAAATTTCCCTGGCCGTCAATGAGGGGATAGCGCATTGAGAAGTTCTGGGCCATTCTGACCATTGTTTCGTAGATGGCAGCATCGCCGTGAGGGTGATACTTACCCATCACATCACCCACAATACGAGCAGATTTCTTGTAGGGCTGGTCGTGGGTCATGCCCTGCTCATACATGCCATAGAGAATGCGTCGATGTACCGGCTTCAGGCCGTCTCTGACATCTGGTAGTGCCCTTGCTACAATGACGCTCATGGCGTAATCGATGAAGGAAGACTTCATTTCCTCGCTGATATTAACCTGTACTTCAGTCAATTTCGCCTCTAAATATCAAGATTTTTAACATCCTTTGCATGCGACTCTATGAACTCCCGCCTGGGCTCGACCTGTTCGCCCATCAGAATAGTGAATATCCTGTCGGCCTCGACGGCATCTTCAAGGGCAATCTTTAGGAAGGTCCTGTTCTCAGGGTTCATGGTAGTCTCCCATAGCTGTTCAGGATTCATCTCTCCAAGGCCTTTGTACCTCTGAACGGTGGGCTTGGCTATGGATTTAATCATCCTGTTTAGCTCTGCGTCGGAATATGCGTAGGAGACCTGCTTTCCCTTCTTGATCTGGTAGAGCGGCGGCTGGGCAATATAGACACAGCCCGCCTCAATCAGCGGTCTCATGTATCGGTAGAAGAATGTGAGCAGAAGAGTTCTGATGTGAGAGCCATCTACGTCGGCATCAGTCATTATCACGACCTTGTGGTATCTCAGCTTTCCGATATCGAAGTCATCGCCAATGCCAGTGCCCATAGCCACAATCATATTCTTGATTTCTGAATTCTTCAGGATCTTGTCAAGCCTGGCACGCTCGACGTTCAGGATCTTGCCCCGCAGGGGTAATATCGCCTGAAAATGTCTATTTCTTCCTTGCTTTGCCGAGCCTCCGGCGGACTCGCCCTCGACGATGTAGATCTCACATGTAGATGGGTCGTTATCCGAGCAGTCTGCAAGCTTTCCCGGCAGGCCTCCTCCAGACAGGGCATTTTTTCTGCGCGTCAGCTCCTTTGCCTTTCGGGCCGCCTCACGAGCCTTCATTGCATCTGTTGCTTTGGAGACGATGGCCACAGCCACCTCGGGGTTCTCCTCGAAGAACTCGGCAAGGCCCTCAGATACCATTGATTCGATCAAACCCCGGATAGAGCTGTTCCCGAGTCTTGTCTTTGTCTGGCCCTCGAACTGAGGATCCGGCAGCCTTACGCTTACAACGGCTACTAACCCTTCCCTGAGATCCTCTCCAGAAAGCTTGTCATCGTTCTTCAGGAGCTTGCTATTCTTAGCGTACTCGTTAACCGTTTTTGTAAGTGCAGCCCTAAAGCCCATCAGGTGAGTGCCGCCCTCACGAGTATTGATGTTGTTTGCGTAGGAAAATATGTTCTCGTTGTAGGAGTTATTGTACTGCATTGATATGTCAACATGGGTTCCATTTTTGTCCCTGGAGAAGCATATGGGTGGATGCAGCACCTCCTTGTTCTTATTGAGGTACTCCACAAAGGAGACTATGCCGCCTGCATACTGGAAGGAGTTTTCCTTGCCTGTGCGATCATCCTTTAGGGTTATCTTTAAGCCGCAATTCAGGAAAGCGAGTTCTCGCAATCGTGCAGAAAGCACATCGAAATTGAATTCTGTTTCTTCAAAGATCGTAGGATCTGGCTTGAATGTGACTGTGGTGCCTGTGTCATTCGATGTCCCTCTAACCTCGACGTCAGATGCCACATTGCCGTGCTCATATCTTTGCCAATAGACCTTGCCATCTCTTCTGACAGCAACTTCGAGCCACTCCGAGAGGGCATTCACTACAGAAACGCCCACGCCATGTAGTCCGCCTGATACGCTATAGGATTCATGATCGAACTTGCCGCCTGCATGGAGCATTGTCATGACTATCTCGAGTGCAGGACGGTTATACTGAGCATGAATGTCTACGGGTATTCCGCGTCCGTTGTCTCTGATTGAGGCGCTTCCGTCTTTGTTGAGTATGACGTTTATCTCAGCGCAATAGCCTGCAAGAGCCTCATCTACGCTATTATCCACTACCTCGTATACAAGATGGTGTAGGCCCAAAGAATCAGTGCTGCCTATATACATCGACGGCCTGCGCCTAACCGCCTCAAGACCTTCAAGCACCTGGATATGGCTCGCGTCATAACTTGTTGCATCGCTCAAAACTGATTAAACCTCCTGAATAATTAGGACCATAATGAAATAACCTGGCCGAATATAAGCTTTTCTATCTTATATCTAGCCAATATTATTTATTATTTTATGGGCCTGATATGCCATGTTCTGTTACAGGATATCATCTTATGAAGATTCAAATCTATGGTATAAAACTTTTTATAATATCTCAGTAAAAATCATAAGAAGCCAAGGTCCGGATTTGAACCGGAGTGGTATTGCTCTGCAGGCAATTGCGTGGCCGCTCCGCCACCTTGGCATTCCATAGTAAACATATCGAGGGCCCTAGGCATTATCAATTGAGTCCTCATAACTTCAACTGAAACTCATAACCTATAAAGATTGGCATTGAGGCAATTTACGATTTAGCTTATATAATATAAATATTATATAACATCATATAGTAATATGATATGATCTTTTTCGCAAGGGATCAATCAACAAAGGGCTTCCGTACCTAATAGGCCAAAAAATTTTATATATGAATAGTTGTAAAAAATATATCCTTCGCCATGGATTGCCGTGAATTCCGGCGAAAAGTATTAATAAAGCAATGAAAAATGGAGTTTCCAGTGGGGGAATTTAGTCGTGGTAATTGGATTAACTATGATTAAGGTTAGACCCGGTTATGAGAAATCGGCGTATAGAGTTCTGCAAAAACGATCAGAGATAAAGGATATTTACCATCTCTTCGGAGAGTTCAGCTTCTTCTTGATAATGCAGGCAGAAGGCCGGCCCAAGCTTGACCAGCTTATGGCGGATATTGGAAAGGGAGATATGATCGTCAAAACAAGTCCAGTCATGGTCGCAGTTGGCGACCATGCAGACTCCACTTTTTCGCCTGTTGTAGAAATGGCTTACAGCTATAACTAAGATATTTAGCCTTTTTAGATAACTGATTCGAATGTATTATTACTCTTCAAGCGGCGTAAACTTCGTGCCGTAATAAATTATGCCTCTATCTCCTTCTTTGCCCAGAATCCGGAAGACAGGTCTCACACGCATGCCTATTTTAACTTCGCTGGAACTGGGGACTATCTGACCTGTCAGCCTTGGCCCTTCATCGAGTTCAATGATCGCCAAATTATAGGGCGTCTGTCTCTCGAAGTCCTCTGTGGCGCTATGAATGATAGTAAAAGTAATAACAGTGCCTGTTCCCTTGAACTTGTGCTCCTCCAGTTGCGCATCTCTTCTACAGTTGGGGCAAATATTCCTGGGTGGGAAGAAATATTCGTCACAGTTTGAGCAATGTGTTCCGATAAGGCTGTATCTCTGAGGAATACATCTCCAGAACCTGGGCGCGTGTGTTGTCATGATTACCTCGATAGGATATGGACTATTGCAGTTCCTCCGGATCCGCCAACGTTATGCGTAAGTCCAATCTCCGCCTCATCTACTTGTCGTTTGCCAGCCTCGCCTCTAAGTTGCATTGTAATCTCATACGCCTGCTTTATACCCGTTGCACCTACAGGGTGACCGCATGCCTTAAGTCCGCCTGAGGTATTTATGGGCAGACGACCGCCAAGAGCAGTGATCCCCTCTTCGGCGGCTTTGCCACCCTGGCCCTTTTCAACAAAACCCAAATCTTCGATTGCAAGGATCTCGCCGATAGTGAAGCAGTCATGTACCTCGGCAATATCCACCTGGTCAGGGGTCATCTTTGCTTGGCCGAATGCCTTTCGGCAAGCATGGACAGTGGCGTCAAGCGTAGTCAAATCTCTGCGGTCATGTAACGCAAGTGTATCGCTCGCCTGGCCACTTCCGATGATTTTTATTGGTGTATCTGAATACCTCTTGGCGATATCGGTGGGGGCTAGGACAACAACGGCAGCGCCATCGGAAATGGGTGAGCAGTCTAGAACATGTAAAGGATCGGCCACCATCGGAGATCTATTCACGTCATCGATGCTGATCTCCACATGGTACTGGGCAACAGGATTTAGATTTCCATGATGATGATTCTTCACCGCAACTTGAGCAAGCTGGTCGTGGGTTGTTCCATATTTTCGCATATGGAGCCTGGCCATCATGGCATACAGCGCTGGAAATGTTGCTCCAAAGAAGCACTCCCACTCTCTATCTGCGGCCGCTGCCAATGCATCGACAGCAGTGCCTGATGAGACATCTGTCATCTTTTCGACACCAGCGGCTATTACAATATCATGATAGCCGCTTGCGACTGCCAATAAAGCCTGCCGGAGAGCAAGTCCACCGGAAGCGCATGCAGCTTCTACGCGTGTGCTGGGAATGTGAAGCCTGGATAGACCTGCGCAGTCTGCGATGAGCGCACCGATATGCTCCTGCTCGATAAACCTCCCGCCGCTCATATTGCCGACATAAAGGGCATCGATCTGCTCGCCCATGATGCTGGCATCATCCATTGCCATGACGCCTGCTTCGACCACCATATCGCGCAGCGAGACATCCCAGCGTTCTCCGAACTTTGTGCAACCGATGCCAATGATAGATACCGATCTCATATTTTCAGCTTGCCTTTATGCTTGGCATATATGGCGTAATCGAGGTACTGAGCTTTGCCTATATAATCGCGCACGTTCGGGGCTTTGTAGCGAATATCCTCTATTTTATCCTTTACAGCTATGCTGAATGCATCGCTGCCCGCGCCAGAGCCGAAGCTTGTTACAAATATTCTCTCACCGGGCTTTGCCACATCTAATGTCGCTGCGAGACCAATCAGGCACGAGCCAGAATAAGTGTTTCCAATCATAGGAACAACTAGACCTGGCTCTATCTGCTCCTTTGTAAAGCCCAGCTTCTTAGCAACACGAACAGGGAACTTGCCGTTAGGCTGGTGAAAAACCGCGTAGTCGTAATCACTCGGAGTTGTTCCAAGCCGCTCCATTAGGCCTGTTGCGGCTGAGGTTACATGCTTGAAATAGGCAGGCTCGCCTGTAAACCTGCCGCTATGTTCAGGATAAGGCATGCCCTCACGCCTCCAGAAGTCCGGTGTATCCGTTGTAAAGGAATAGATGCCTTCTATCTCGGCGGCCAGATCCCTGCTCCCTATTATGTATGCTGCGCCTCCGGCTGCTGCCGTGTACTCCAGCATATCGCCTGGCGCTCCCTGGCTTACATCTGATCCTATCGCAAGTCCTAAATCGATAAGATTGGAGCCGACTAGGCCCATGCATGCCTGGATGGCAGCTGTGCCTGCTTTACAGGCAAACTCGAAGTCTGCGGCTGTAAAGGTAGATGAGGCGCAAATGGCCTCTCCAACTATTGTGCCTGTGGGCTTTACCGCATAAGGATGACTCTCTGAACCTGCATATATCGCACCAATTCTACGCGGATCCAGGTTTGCACGCATGAGCGCATTCCTTGCCGCTTCAACGGCAATAGTTACTGCATCTTCGTCGAGATCAGGAACCGATTTCTCAAAAACACGCAGGCTTGATGATATATCATCACCATCATCGCCCCAAACCCTGGCGATCTCATCCACTCGTATCCTATATCTGGGAATATAAACGCCATAGCTTACAATACCTGAGGTCAAAGCTTCACCTTTTTTTATTCAAAGCGCTAGAGACCTCATCTACTGAAAAGTGAGTCGTCAATAGGGGTATGTTCTCGACTTCGGCGATTCTAATAGCTACAGAATCTACGTCTGGTGGCTCCAGCCCCTGCAGTATTACAGCGCCCGGCTTGAGGTTGCTTACCCTCACAGCAACCATCGGCGACTTGCCTGAATTCACTCCGGTGAAAATTAGAGCGCGGGCCGTGCTGCGTCCGTAAATTTTTTGGAACTGATCCGGCAGAAGCTCGATTATGGCCTTTTCGCTGTCTATGATTGTGTAGCCCCATATGGATATGTTGGTATTGCCAAAGACCACAATAGCATCCAACTTCGCTGCGATATCCGAAAGAAGCACCGGATCCTGATACTCGCATATGCTGCAAATTGCATCCATTCCAATCATGTCCCCGAAGATGCTCTCATAGGTTCGGAGGATATTGCAGCCGCGCAGCTCATCTATCTTCAACAGTGCATCTATCATTTTACTGACGATCATTATTCCAGGAGATCTTCTCCTGCCGCTCTCATAATCGGATATTACCGATGGAGAAATTCCTAAATGGTTGGATAAGTCCGTCTGCGTTATGCCGAAGTTCCTGCGCCACTTCCTAAGGGTTTCGCCGGGGTTTTGAGATAAGGTGATCTCTCCAGCAATCTTCTCTGCGAGAAGTCCTCTCGCATTGGAGATCTCGCCTCCAGAATACATAAAGAGTGACTTGTCAAACTAGGATATAAATCTAGCGAAAAGCGATTCGGCATTCAACGTAAGAAAAAAATGTAACAAGAATAAATCCATGCGCCGCTCGGAATTAAATCTTTACTAAATTAACGCCTTATATGACAACGATTATTTTAGGCTCGCGTCCATGCAGGATAAAGAGCGATATAGTTCATTATAGCTACAATCGATGAGGTTATCGATGAGAACGATGAGTGCCTGCCAAGTCGCGAAGTAATGTACGAAGTTGAGAGTTTGAGAGATCTGACTGACGATTGAAGATCTCATTAGTAGCACCTGAAGGACTGTGAGACGCGAGGGTTGAGCCCGTGTAGCTTGCCAAGATACAAGAGCGCTTTGAAGATGTTTGCGGAATATCTCCGAATGAGAGTTTATCGACTTTAAGCGCCAGATAAATCTCCTCCCCACTTTATTCCATCCGCCTCAGTGCAACCTCATAGATGCAATAAAACTAAGCCGTAGCAGGCGCCTGTCAACCAAAAGCTTTTTCGCCTGAACCTTAGCCCTATTTTAGGGATTGATCATGATAAAATTTGCTTTGATATTAGCGCCAATCATACTTCTATCGTCTTTAGTTGTATCTGCTAACCAGGTAAAAGAGCAGTTGGTGCCATATAAAATAAACTTCAACTTGCCAGTTGATATCAAGATCGTATCCTACATTGGTGATCGATAATGATACCCTCTCAAAATGTAGAGCTGATCTTACCGGCGGACAAAAATTTTCTCCCACTTGCGCGTGCCTTTGTGCGAGAGCTATCCACCCTTGCTGGCCTTTCCTTCCAGGAGGGTAAATGGATGGAGCTAGCAGTAGAGGAGTCGTGCGTCAAAACCCTTGAACAGATGCCAGATTCCAATGATACGGGAACCTTCGCTTTCAAGGGTGAGCTTGGTCACGGTACTCTCATTCTGGCTGTACTCGACCAGGGGCTACCTTTCGATCCCAGCGCTGAGCCGAGCTACTGCCCGTCTCGGGTTTTAGATATGAGCCATGTCGGATTCAGCGCCTCCGGCATTGGGCTGTACTTGATACGCCACGCTGCCGATCACATAGAGTGGATCAATCACGGGCCAGGCGGGAATGAGATGAGGCTGACTAAGTATCTGCCTAATCCCCATATCACTGAGCACCTAGCAAAGGAGGAGCTGACTTATTTCAGCGAAGACGAGCCTCCAGCCCCCCAACAAAACTACACTATTCGGCCGCTCTTGGCAAAGGAGGCCATTATGGTCTCTCAATGCTTATACCGTGCCTACGGATACTCTTATCCGGATGACTATATGTATTACCCAGAGCGCATCGTGCATATGAACGAGACGGGGGAGCTGACCTCGGTTGTAGCTCTGGATGAGGCTGGAAGGGTAGTTGGCCATTCCTCTTTAGTCCGACACAACCAAGCATCAGTGGCTGAGCTGGATCATGCCGTGGTGGCACCTGCTAACCGCAAAGGAGGCCTATTGGGGCGTATGACTGCTCTCCTCGAGGAGATCGGCTCCAAGAGCCTGCGGGGCATCTATGTCCAGGCGGTCACCAGCCATACCTTCAGTCAGCGCGTGATCAAGAATCTAGGCTATAAAGAATGCGCCCTCTGGATGGGATTATTGCCGAGCTCCCTATTTTTCAAGAAGATTGAAAGCAATCCTCTCATTCAGCGTGAGAGCTGCGCAGGCTACTACAAGGCGATAAGGCCTCCCTCGATGTCCAAGGTCTATGTGCCAGATCGGCACCGTGAGATCTTACGGCAGATCTATCAGCATCTAGGGATGTCCGCAGAGTTCCTGGAACAAAGTGAGCCTAATGGTAAGGGAGCACTCAGGGTCTCTTACAATTCGTCTTTAGGCTATGGCGAAATAAAGGTCCTCCAGGTAGGACAAGATAGCAAGGCCGAGCTCAAAAGAGGGCTATCAGACCTCCTGGAGCTCGCAGGGGCGGAGGCGATCTATCTGGACCTTCCGCTGGCTCAGGCCGGAACCCCAGAATTATGCGTAGCTGCTGAGGCCGAAGGATTCTACTTTAGTGGCTTAGGCCCACACTTTGCCCCCGATGGAGATGTCATTGCTCTACAGTATTTGAAAGAAGAGTTGGATGCCTCGCAGATTCAAATGGCTTCTCCCTTCGGGCAGAGCTTGCTAGATTACATTGTTAAACATAGGACCACCAGCTAAGGTCCAATACTTTCCTAGAAAAGATTTGACAGGAGAGCAGCCTGTCTCCATCTTCGCAAGATTTGGAGGCTCTCCGAACCTTCAGCCTGGTTATTGAGTGCATCTAGGCCGCCTCCTTCGCGCTTGGTGACCTCATCGGAGGGTACCCCAGGGTATTAATCAGAGTATCGAGATTAAGTTCCAGCTCGTCCTTCAGGACGGCTATCTGCGATGCCGCTTTAATAACCTTTGTCAAGCCTACTGCAATGGCTTCTAGGCCATAAGCTGATATGGCGGCCATAGCGCTTAGCTCAATCTCATCAATGATCTCCCATCCGATCCTTGAGCTAGTTATAGTCTCTCCATAGCGATGCTGATCTATTAATCGGCCATTCTCATATAGAATCAGCATATGCTCAGAGTAAAAAGCGGCATCTCCTTCAAAATTCACCATCTGAGTATTTTCGAGGATTGTCAGATCGTGGAGATAGCAGGCTTCATAATCCTTACTCAGGAGCGGTATGAGCGGTGTTACCTTCTCCAAGATCGCCTTTAAGACCTCCACTTCCTTCTCAAGGATTTCCTTTTTTAGCTCATTAATTCTCGGCGCTAAGGGCTGAAGGTCATCAAGGGCTCTATTAATCTCCTCGAAGGAGGCCATAGAAGCCTTTGGCAGCGCGTGCTCTGTGTTTCCAGAAATAGAGGATTTCATTTCAGATCTCCTCCGTCCTCACCTTCAGAATGTTGTTTGCCTCTCCGATCACTGGTATGATCTCTGCTGAAGTTCGCCCTTGAACATGGATCTCCCAATGGTATCTTGTGTCAGTTCGCTGAAGAATGATTTTTGGAGGTTCGGAGTTCTTGTGGATGACTTCTTTTACTTCCATTTAGACCGCCTCCACAGGACCATTACTGCCGCCCCATCCGCCAGCGTTCTTTGGCATGATGCTATCAGCAGATCCGGCTTGCCCGAGCGTGGCTAGATTCCTCGCGAGCCTCTTCTTAGATTGATATTCTTGTGCTTGGCTCTTCGCCTCCTTAGCTTTGACCTTGGCTTCTTCTACCCTCGCGGAGATGGGTGTTTTTGTGGCATCCCCTGTAGCTTCGCAGAGACTGCGCCTATGCCAACAGATCTTATGGTTCTTTCCGGTCTTGCAGGTACAACTCTGTAGTATCATGTAATAGACATCTTTCTTTGAGGAAAGTATTAACTGCATGCCGTTTACCAGATTGAAGATCGCAGACAACTTTGCACAAGGCTTGATGGTTACGAATTCGACTAAAGACTTCACAGCCTCTACCGACTGGGTAGCCGGTAGCCTAGGCTCAAGAATAGTCCTTCTAATCATTGCTATGCACCAATACACTAATACACTATAAAGGTATATTAAAGCTTTGGTGCATATGTGCCATAACGTTTTTTAACAATGGCGTCTAAATAAAATAAACATGGGACGCCTTGGAATATACCTACCCGATGACGTAGAAAAGAGATTGAAGGATTACGTCTATAAAAAGACGGGACATTTCCGCGGCCAAAGTGAAATAGCGGTTGAAGCAATCAAAGAATATCTAGACCGACATGAGTCGGAGTTAGAGAAAAGCGAGAACCATTGAAGGGCCCTCACTTAATTCTCTAAGTCGTTTCTGCTTGGTGCACAGCAATGACTATAATATAATTTTCTGAGCTTAAAGACTAATGGCTTACTGCATATTTATATGCGTCGACCGGGATTCGAACCCGGGTTGTAGGCTTGCTTCGCAGAACTGTCACACATGGAAGGCCCAAGTCATAACCACTAGACCATCGACGCTTAAGTTTAGGTGGCACAGGTTAAACTTAACTCTTTCGAGTCAACTACCCTTACCCTTCAGGGTAGGGCTTGCGACTACGCAGAAAGTCGTGTCGCGTTTGGCGGGCTGACTATGCCGCCCTGGGACTCCAGGATATACCTGTAATTCCGTGTGCGGTGCTCTATGTTCATGGCACCGGCACGATCTGCATGCGTCTCATATCCACATTTCTGGCAACGGAATTTTTTGTCATTTCTGTTATCTCGGCTAACATGGTTGCATCTAGGGCAGGTCTGGGAGGTGTGAGCTGGATCGATATAGACCACGGCAATTCCTGCCTCATGGGCTTTATATTCTATGAAGGTCTGGAGCTGACGAAAAGCCCAACTGCTATGCTCATATCGGAAATCCCTGGGAACATTGGTGTGTTTCCTAATCCCAGTCAGATCTTCCATACCTATAGCCGAGACTCCGTTATGGGCTTATCAGGGATTTCCTTTTCGCAACACAGGTGGAAGAAGTTGGATATAAAGGATCCATAAATGAAAGCTGAAATGCCTTTAGGTCAGGCATACAGCTAGGGAAAAATAAACTCCCGATGGCGGTCCTATGCAGAATCATAGATAATTTCATATATCGGAGTGTAGGCGTGAGGCTTTAAGAGAAGCAAATATGAACGTCCTGATACTTGCATTCTGGCTGATGCTGCCTGCCTATCTGCCCAATAACTGCGCTGTTATCTTCGGCGGTGGATTACCCTTAGATCTTGGCAGAACGTTCAAAGACGGCAGGCGTATCATGGGCGACGGCAAGACTATTCGAGGGACGATTGCGGGCATTGCCTGCGGCATCTTGGCAGGTCTATTGCTTAACCAGGCAGCTCCGAACCTAGGTCTACCTGCCTTCGGCACCGGCATTGGACAGCTTCCAATATTGGTGGGTCTATCCTTCGGGTCAATGCTTGGGGATATCATAGCAAGCTTCTTCAAGCGCAGGCGGGGTCTTAAGCGAGGTGCTCCTCTCTTCGTCATAGACCAGCTCGACTTCGTCTTCGGAAGCTGGCTTCTCACCTTCCTGCTTGCGCCCGTCTGGTTTGAGAAGAACTTTACTCCTATAATATTGTTAGTAGTTCTAATTATAACGCCAATATTGCACCGATTGACGAACATCATCGGCTACAGGATCGGTGCAAAAAGGGAGCCCTGGTAGAGTTATCACGATAACTTGGGATTAACTCTTAATCCCTCTGAGTGCATTTTCCTAGGCTGACAGTTTTATGATTTTTATACTGAATTACGGCCAAAAAAGATAATCTCAAAGCCCAACTAGGAGGCATAATGCTGGCATGTATACCACCGCGAAAGCTTTATAAGTTCGAGTAAATGATATGGACCGCGTCATAGCCGATTTTATATCGTGCATTTATAGAATTGGCAAACATGAAAAGGAGGAAAGGAAAAATGGACGCATTTGGCATGGGGCTCGTTGCTGGCATTGGTGCCCTTGCGTTTATTTCGGGTGCTTCTGAGGATATTGATTCAGATATAGGTTCTCAAAGCAATCCGAACTCGCAGGTGCAGCTGGCTGCTCAGGTTGGAAATCCTCACAGGATTTACAACAAGGCTATTGCAGGCGAGCCGCCATCGAACGCACTATGGTGCGCATGCGCTGGAATCGTGGCGTACATGCTCATTCAGGGTTACCATATGCCTGCACTCTTCTCAATTGCAGCAGGTGCATCATTTGCAGCCCTAGTTGACGGTGTTATGGCTACGAGCGCTTACTTTGGCAGAAGCGCAAGCCAGTCCAGGTTCAACCAATGGATCTACCTGGATATTGTAAGGTATACGACCACATCAATCATGGCGCACGTATGGATCACATCATTCTGTCTCGTAACAGTCGCATATATTCAGGCCTACGTGCTGACACCTCACCATCCATTCCCGCTGCCGGTCATTGCCCTGATCTGGGGAATAACCGTTGGAGCAATTGGATCGTCTGTGGGCGATATCCACTACGGTGGCGAGCGTGAGTTCCAGTGGAGGCTATTCGGTCAGGGTCTCAACACCATGCTTTCAGGACAGATCGTCAGGAAGGCTGAGGCTGGACTCAGAAACACTATTGATAACGCCTGGTTCTGCGCCAAGTTCGGCGGACCGTGCACAGGCCTTGGAATGGGCTTGACTGTGTTCCTGGATAACTGGAGGACAACCGTCTTTGATCCAGTCACTCAGGCTCCTTATGCAATCGCTATGGGCGTGTTCTTTGTAATTATGATGAACGTGTATAACTTCTATCTTGAACTCTCTGCACGGAAAAAGTATGGGCCGTATCCAGGCTATAAGGGGGATATAGCTGCATGATCTTTGATGCTAACACAATTGTGTACATGCTTGAAATCATAGCCGGCAGCCTTCTGGTAAGCGTAGGCGTGCATTTCGTGCCAGTCGGCGGCGCGCCGGCAGCAATGGCACAGGCTACAGGTATCGGCACAGGTACAGTTACCCTGGCAGCTGGATCGGGTCTTACGGGCCTCCTATCAGCCGGCCTGATGATGTCAGTCACACATAATATATGGCCGATTATTGCAACAGGCGCAGTAGGCTCCATGATCATGATGGATGCTACAATGCTCACCGGCGACTTCATCTACTCATATGCAGTAGGCTGTCCTTATGCCTCTGCGAAGGTAAACTACGACCCGATAACCGGCTGGTCTCAGCCACCATACGTGGCTCCTGGTACAGTCGGCCAGGGCATCCCGACGGTCTGCTTCGTGACAGGAACCATTGGCGCTCTTCTCGGTGGAGTCGGCGGTGCTATGATCTACTATCCTTGTGTGCTCATCACCAATAACCCTGCTGAAAGCGCCATGTTCGCCATAGGGATATTCTTCGTGAACGCAGTCCTTCCATCCTGGAACATCCAGGGAACCATTGAAGGATTCCATGATCCCAAATTCAAGAAGTGGCCAGCAGCCTTCAAGGCTAGCTTAGTTGCCGGAATACTTCTGGCGTTCATGGCTGTGCTCATTGCACCAATAGGAGGAACCTGAGATGGTCCCAAAACCTAGACGATTCAAGCTTGAGCCACAGCAGCTCAGAATCTATGGCATTGTAGGGTCTGTCATCGGAGTATATCTGACTCAATTCCTGAACAGTGCACTACATACAACTGTATTCTCATTCCTTGGATCACTAGCTGCCATCTTCGCAGTGCTGTGGGGCGCTAATGCCATTCGCAGGATCTGTGCTTATGGTCTCGGCACAGGTGTTCCATCAATGGGAATGTTGGCCATTGGAATGGCAATGGTAGCAGCTATATTCGGACTGAATGTCGCAGAGCAGTTTGGACTCGGACTTGCAGGCGTAATCGTAGCTCTTGTCTACGCTCTAGTATTCGGTTATATTATAGGCACCATCTGTAATAAGGTCATCAAGTTCAACATTCCCATAATGGAAGAGGGCCTGACCGATATTTCAGGAGCATGCACCATGGCCATTCTGTGCTGGGGAATCACCGTATCAGGATCTCTGGGATACAATATCCTGGTAAAGGACGTCTTCAACACAGGCTTCCTTGCGATGATCTTCATCCTTGGCGGTATGGCGATGTTCCATCCGTTCAACGCCAACCTTGGACCTGATGAGAAGCAGGATAGAACCTTGGTAAATGGCATGATGGTCAGTGGAGTTGCAATGATTGCCATGGGCATATGCTCTATACTGACGCTTGGCCTTATGACTGGCATGGTAACGATAGTAGTTGGCTTTGCGCTCTGGTACTATACTTACATCTGGTACTTCAGGCTGGCCAAGATGGATGCCGCAGCTGTGGTCGGAACAGGGCTTCTGCCGCCGAGCGCACTATAGGAGGTCATGTAAATGGGAATTGTTAGAGTATCACCAGAACTTGGTCTTCTGTTTGATCCCCTCAAGGGCGTTGTCTCGCAGCAGAGGGAGGACGCCGTCCAGTATGCCCTGGATCCATTGTACCCGAAAGTAGAACGGCTTGACAAGATTGCAGACGACCTTATGAACCAGCTTGTGCCGGACGCCGACTTGATGGAGTCCTACGCCAACAGAGGCAAGGCATCCTACATAGGCGGTCTTTATACCAACGTGTGGATGGGAATCATCATCGGCCTAATGGTATCGTTTGTCTTGCTGATCAGCACGTTGTTCGCTAGCCCTGCTGGAATAGAGTTGATCAGGAATGCACTTAAGCCCGCCACAGGAGGCGCATAAAAATGGTGCTCAAAAAGAAGCCTACCGATCCATGGCCCCTGATCACGGGCGAGTATGACGCAGGAAATCCTGAGAGCCCTGTTGCTGTCTGTACATGCGGCTCTCACATGAAGAACTCTGAGCTTATAGCAGCCGGAGCGGCCCTGGTCGGGCCATGCAAGACAGAGAACATAGGCATTGAAAAGATGACTGCCAACATGGTCTCCAACCCCAACATCAGATATCTAATATTGACGGGAATGGAGGTCAAGGGGCACGTCACCGGACAGTGCATGGAAGCGTTCCTCACAAACGGAATAGATAAAGAAGGAAAGATCATAGGCTCTACAGGCGCCATACCCTTCATCCAGAACTTGACCGAGGAATCGATAGAGCGTATCAAAGCCCAGGTCAAGCCCATCAATATGATAAACACCGAGGATTATGGTGCAATCAGCGCCAAGATCAAGGAGCTGATCTCTCAGGACCCCGGAGCACTTGACGTCGAGCCGATGAAGATCGAGATTAAGGAGGAAGGGGTTGAAGAGGAGGCCCATGGCCAAAGAGCGCTTGCAGGAGAGGTTGTGGAGATCAGGACAAGAATGCGTATGCAAGATACTGCCGTAACTACCACAGGTCTCCTCAATAAGCTTCAGGCAGGAATCTACGCAGGGAAGATAGAAGGCATAGCCCTCGGCATGACGATCGTCCTTCTGTTCCTTGGAATGCTCTTGCACTTCGCAGGAGGGAAGTAAGATGGCGGATGAAAAAGAGGTTGTCTACGGCCAAGGCCTGCCGACTGTTATCGATCCCGCAATGGATATGTTCGATGACGTGGTTGAGGATATCAAGTACAAGGCGCAGCTACTGGCCAGGGAAACGAAGCTCAGCTCAGGCGTCCTTGCGACCGTCTCAATAGGATTTGCCATAGGATTCATCTTTGCAGTTTTGATGATGTTCGCGCCCTTCTTCATATTCAAAGGGGGGGTGATATAAGCTATGGCAGATGAGAAGCAGGTAATACCCGTAGCCGTAGTCGATCAAGACCAATTCAAGGAATTGATGGCAAGGCTGGACAAGATCGATGAAAAGATCGAGTTCTACTCGGCTGAGAAGTTCATGAGGGCCGGCAAATCAATCGGCAGAGACCTCGGAGTAGCCTACGGCGTAGGTGCAGCACTGATATTAATGCTAGCATATATTATTGTCGTATATGCAGGCCATTGGACGAGGGTGATTTAAGATGTTCAAGTTTGACAGGAAGCAGGAAGTCTTCCAGTTCGGTAAGTTCCAAGTTGGGGGCCAGCCTGGCGAGTACCCCACATGTTGCATAGGCACCATGTTCTATGCCAGGCACAAAATCGTATCGGATCCGGAGCACGGAGTCTTCGATGCCGCTGCTGCTGAGAAGCTCTGGAACACACAGGTAGAGATGAGCGAGATCACAGGCAACTCCTGTATGAACCAGATCGTGGCAGAGAGCAATGAGGCCATGCAGAAGGAGCTCGATTGGTTCGTCGGCATTTCCGATTACCCGTTCCTGATCGACTCCTCCGCACCTGCGGTAAGGGCCTTCGGCGTCAAGTATGCAACAGAGATCGGCGTAGCAGACAGGGCCATACACAACTCCATCAACGCCTCTATAACCCCAGAGGAGCTGGCGGCGGTCAAGGAAAGCGATCTCGATGCAGCTATCGTTCTCGCCTTCAACGCCATGGAGAAGGGAACTGTTGGAAAGATGAACGTCCTCACCAAGGCTTCAGGCGGTGCCAAGAAGGGCATGCTGGAGTACGCCAAGGATGCCGGAATCACAAGGATCCTTCTCGATACAGCCGCAATGCCTCTGGGTGCCGGCTCAGGTGCCACATACAGGGCATGCATCGCAGTCAAGGCACAGTTAGGCCTACCTGTAGGTGGCGGATTCCACAACGCAGCCTCTGCATGGGACTGGATGAAGAAGTGGAAGAAGGAGCACCGGGAAGCTTTCGCACCCGTCGATATCGGCTCCAACTTATGCGCAGGAATCCTGGGTGCAGACTTCTACCTCTATGGTCCAATCGAGAATGCACCGATGGTCTTCCCAGCAGCCGCGATGGTTGATATCATGAAGTCCGAGTCCGCTGAGGAGCTTGGCCTGAAGGTCATGACGGAGGATCACCCCAGGAAGAAGACGCTCTAAGCGCCTTCTTTCCCTTTGAGGAGGCCCCTTGCCAAGGGTCATGATCAGAGCAGACTTCGATGACATCAGATTCAAGTGCCAGAGGTGCGGCTCATGCTGTCATCACCGGCGCCCTCAAGAGTTCGATGATCTTGTTCCGAGCGATAGGCTAAAGGAGTTCTGGGAGAAGTCGAATCTGATCTATCTGACCAAAAAGGATATCGATAAAATAGGCCAAAAGGCCAAAAGGTTACCGAAGGATTTCGTGGATACGCTCTACGAATACGATGGACGCTCTGTCAAGGTCGAGGATTCAGGCAGTAAAGTGATACTCGATCTGCCTGTGATGAAGAGCCGGAAGGACACTCTTTGTGTCCTCTATAATGATGGCTGCAGTGTATATCCTGTTCGACCGAATGCATGCAGGCTCTTTCCCTTCCGAGTTGATGAGGAGACGATGCCTAATGGCGATATGCTGCTCAACATAAGATATAATCAGAGCTGCCCAGGGATCGGCAAAGGCAACGTCGTAGATAAGGAGAGGCTGAAAGAGCTTGTGGCAGATCAATTCATGCAGCGCGCAGAATCGGTAGCCTCAGAGATCCAGAGACTTCAGGCAAAAGGGGCAATCTCAAAGGAAGCACAGATCTACAGGACGATGCCGGGCAGAAAGTGCCTGGCAAGGTCTGAAGAGCCGTAAAAGGTTTGAGCAATGGTATTAGCATTTCCATTGCCGAATAAAAAGAGGTGATATTGATGGCAGTTGTAAAGAGCGATGCGATGCTTCTGCACGAAAAATGGATTGCATACGTGATGGAGCACAATCCAAAGCGCGGCAAGGAGTATAATCCTCTCCCAGAGGTTAAGGATATGATCATAGTAGTCGCTGTGATTGTAGTAATAGCAGCCGCGGTGCTTTCGATAATGCACTAGGTTTCGAGGAGGTGAAAATAAAATGCCAGTATTGGAACCGTCCAGCATCGTTGATCAGCTGATCGCTGTGATATTATCGATAATTGCCACGAGTGCACTGCCCTACTTCATCAACAAGTGGTCTGATAGTAGGTCGCAGCCGAGGTAGATCTATTAATCTGTTCTATCTGGTCCTGGCTTCTGCCAGGATCGTTTTAATATTATCTCATTCTGCATTTCTTGTTATACTGAGGGCATTTGGTATTGGTACAGACATTCTCACCAGATCTGACACCAGTTCTTCGAAATTCAAACCCATAAAAATCTAGAACACTTCCGATAACCCGCTCTCCAATTCTTCCCACTTAGCGCACTTTCTTATCTCATTGGTCTCTTTTTGTGACTTGGATAGGGCGCCATTTGATTTGATTTCATTAGGATAATGCTTTGCCAAGTAACGGCTAACGTCTCTGTAGCTCATCTTCTGAATATAAAGCTTGAACCAGCTCTCGATTGCCATTTTGCTCCATCCAACTCCATAATGAACTAATTTGTTATCGGGAACTATATTTTCCTCAGATATGCCGGCTTCCGCTTCCTTTAGTTTGATTCGCGGCTCAAGATAGAAGATCGATAAATCATAAGATAACCGATCTACATAAGGAAGCAAGCTGCTATGGATAGCGATCTCTGTTCTCTTGTCATTGCATTGCCAAAGGGAGGAAGAGCAGTGGTTCTCTATCAGACATTTGGCTAAGCTTTCAATCTTATCTGTCGAGCCAGGAACTGTTAACAAGCGAATATATCCCGCATCGGTAATCTCCTCATATCCCTTGAGTATTACTCTGCATATTCTAGTTCTAATATCACGGCCCTGGAATCGATTCTTGTAAACCTGGCAGCAATAGTTGATTGGTAATTTGATCTGATGCTGGCGTGCGAAATAAAGCAACTCTAAAGCGCATATCTCAGATTCAAAGACAGGAATCCGGGGGATATGGAGAAAGTGGTAATTGCGCTGGGTAAGCGCCTTATAATTATGCTCCGTTGTTGTTAACTGATGAAGATTGAGGTGATTAACCCCTATCGCCTCCATCTTGGGCAGTAGATCTTTTAATTGATCATAGTCCTCCGGGATTGCAGGGATTTCCACGGTTACTGTAGGGATATACTCTTTTGAGAGAGAAACGGGAGTCAGATCGTAATCTCGAGCACTCAAATCGAAACGGATCTCATCCAAACCAACATCTCGCAATTTCTCCAAAGAATCGCTATCTACAAAGTCGCCATTTGTGTAAACCCATATGTATATTGAACTCTCAAATTCCCTTCGAATGGCCTTGATATGAGCCAATAACTTATCTAATACAAGGAATGGCTCTCCACCTGAAAACCCTACTCCCCGGATCTGAAAAGTCTTCAAATAACCTATATGAGCTATTGGGTCCTTGAATGCAAACCCTTCACTTATTGATCCGCTCTCATCTTTGATTGAGCGGTCTTGAGGGCAGTAGAAGCATTTTCTTGAGCACTTCTGGGTAATGTAATTGCAATCCCAGCCTCCGTTTCCGCAGATCGAGCAGCCGGGAGAGAGCGGCCCAAAGTGCAGTTTACTCCCCTGGAAGCTATAAGTAATCCAGCCTGACAGAGCCTTCAGAAGCTTGTTCCTTTGCTCTTTTGCGCGCTCTGCTTCTTCGTCAGAGAACCATTGAAGATCGTTATAGGCCCATCCAACCTCTTTGAGTATGGCCTTTTTTTGTTGATCTCGCTCAGTGTTTGTAATCTTCAAAACGGATCTATTCATGCGCTCTTGTCGCCTTCCTATTCCAAAGCAGGTAGAATATTTTCGAGTATATTAAGTGAGAAGTTCTTTTGTGGATTTAGGATCAGCCCTTGGAATGTGCCTTGCCCGCTCATCCACGCCTATGCCGAGGATGCTTTCAGCTCCCGAGAAGATGTCCTCTGCAATCCAGGCGCATCCTTGAGCAGAAGCACACCTCCCAAGAGAACATACCTCGCTATCCAGGAGCTCGGACACGCGTCTTTCGATGAGACTAGCAGGGCTGCCTGCCAGGAAAAGCCTAGGCATTGGTTCTCCAAGATCTCGAAGCAGGATAGTCAGGGCGGAGATCTCCATTGCTGCAAATAAGGCAAGAGCTTCAAGCGCATGCTTCCTTTGTGGAGCGCTGCATTCCTCAAGCGATTCTACTCCCATCTTTTGAAGTATCCCACCGCATGTAAATGCCTGGTTCGCAGTCATCCTTCCTGCGTCCACATTTCTGATTGCCTCTACATCCAAAGGACCTTGGGTCAAACCTGGTGCAAATATGGGCGCATCTATGGCTCCTACAACCTTTCCATTGAGGACTCCGAAGGTGACAGTGTTTGAGCTTGCATCTGATACAATGAAGCTATTCACACCTCTTCGAAATATGCCATAGGCAAGGCCCACCTTTTCAGGGCTCATGCCATGAGAAAAGACCTTCAGCCTCGGATCAATATCGCTTCCTCTATGTATTCCCGGTAAAAGAACCGCAGGCCACCCTGATTTTTTTATGGCATCGAATACCTTAGTTCCTCCACCGACATGAACGCCCGCGCCGTCCTGCTGGAGTAGTCCGCGATTAGTTGCATCCTCAAGCTTTACTATCCTGGTTAGACCGTCACCCATGGAATATGTGAGGGCAACTAGCTCGACCTTTTCGAGATTCAAGTTATGCCTTATCCTCTCGATTATCTCCTCTGAGGAGAGGCTGCTTGCCTCCTTTCTTGGAAGTTCCAAGCAGCCTCCTTCTGCGCTCGCAAACCTTATAGCCGTCGTCCCATGATCTATGCCGAGGAACATCAGATCAGCTCAAGCACTTCCCTGGCAAGCCGAATGCTATCCCATTTATTCCTCATAAGAGTATCCAGCCTCTTGCACTTTCCTAGGTAGCCACTCATCAGGTCAACCACAAAGGTATCTGTCCTGCCAAGCAGGGCAGCCACACCTTCGTCATTTGTCGAAACTCCGCTCGCCATCATAAACTCGGCTGCAGGCCCGCTGACCGGCTTATCTCCCACAAGAGGGCTTATTGCTATTACTTTTTTCCCAACGAGTGCGTCGCGAATACCTTGTAGTGCGAGTATCGGCCCTATGCTTGTAACTGGATTGCTTGGCCCTATTATGATTGTCTCCTCCTTTCTAAGAAGATCTATGAAGCCTGGACTAGGTGATGCATCCTCGATTCCACGAATCTTGAGGGATAAAACCTCTGGTGTACCTTTGTGCCCTACCCAGAACTCCTGGAAATGCATTTCGCCTTCAGGAGTAGTAATAATGGTAGATACAGGATCATCGGTCATCGGAAGGACCTTTTGCTTTATCCCTAGTGCTTTTGCGAGCATTGTAGTGGCATCGCTCAAGCTTTCGCCGTTTCTTAAAATCTCTGAACGAAAAATATGCGCTGCTCTGTCCTTATCTCCAAGCGCTAAAATCTCCTGCCTGCCAAGGGTGCGCAAGAACTCATAGGTATGAAAGCTATCGCCCTTTATCCCCCACCATTTTGTATCATCGATAATGTCTGCCAGGGTATAAAGAACGGTATCTAAATCAGGAGATACAAAGTTTCCGGATATCCACAGATCCTCGGCGGTGTTTACAACAACAGATAGCTCAGACGGCGCTAGAAGCTCTTTTAAGCCCAAAAGAAGTTTAGGCGTGCCTGTGCCGCCGCTGAGAACAATCATAGAACGATCATACGTCCAGAACTATCATACCAGTCTTTAGGTTTGCGATCTCATCATCCGTCAGAGCGGATTTGATGGCCTTATCAGAGGCTATCGCGCTGTTTCCAAGGGGATCCTCAATTATGACCGTTAGCTTGAAGTTGCCGGCCATTGCGAGTTCAAGATTATTCAGGATCTCCTCGCCCTTCTGAGTGCTCTCGGTGCTTCCGGCATCTCGGGCAGAGTTTGTTGCAAACAGGACTATATCCCTGATTCTGCAGAGGACTCCCTCGATATTTGAGACGTAGGATTCCGATGCAGGCCCGGGCTCAACGTCAACGCCAAGCTCAGGCACCCTTATGGTTCCACTACATGAGCGGATTACTCTAGCATCCAGGTCGTCGATATCCGTTACCTCCATGGAATAGCGTAAAGGCTCCTTTTGGCTGAGCAATATGGTATCGCAATGCCTGTAGCCGCAGTTGCAGACTCCTGCGATAATCATTGCTTCGCCAAAATAGGGAATCTCTCCCGTCTCCCAGTTGAACTCCATTTCAGAAGAGCACACAGGACAGAATGCTTTAGTTGTTAACTTCAATCTTTACCTCCGATTATCTTCTCACGTTCTATCATTATGCCTTCAGGCACGACTGCCACGAGGTCATCTCCAATCCCTACGATATCCCCTGAGACCTCCTCAGTGGCCTTCTTCAGCTCGGCTATCGCCCTTTCAAGGGCCGGCATATCTCTTCTCATGCCAGCTATATCGATGAGCAATATATTGCCTGCGTATATCTCCTGCTTTATCTCAGGCAATGTCTCGATCTTATCCAGATCCGCCAATCTCAGCATTATCCTGGCGGAGCCTCGAGCATCAACGAACTGATCTAGGTCAATCTCTGTATAGCTATCCTCCCCGGATTTGCCAATGAACTTAAGCTTTTCCAGTAGCCCAGCCATCATGAAACCTCGACGGAGAAATATGTATTATTATATTTATATCTGGCGTCACTATATAGCGCTACCATAAATCTAGTTACTGTATATCGATTAGCTTTATTCCAGCGAATCCCATTAAGACCATGAATAGGAGAACAACAAGAGAATATCCGGCGGACTTGAACCCCGCAGGAGCTACTATTGATACCATTAAAACTAGAATTATCATTAACGCTACAAGTCCTGCGCTAACTCCTATCTCAAGCCTATTTTTCTTCACGATCAAATTTACTCACCACCTAGCAGATATATTTTTGCGCCGGAGGCCGTCCTCTCCGGCAAGGAAGCTCACCAAATCTTTTGTTTTGCTGCCATGCCAGCCCTTTATCACATAGAGCGGATAGACTGGCAATCTTTCCCTTAGATCGTAGTCCCTGAAGCGTAGCAATAGATCATCCAGTTTAGGCCATTGTCTATCAGGATTGATCCAATCAGGGGTAATGGGACTAATTCCTCCCAGGTCGCTCGCTCCAGCCTCGATTGCTAGAGTAGGATCGAAAAGATTGGGTGCAACCTGTATCGCTATATCCTCCCGGAGAATATCCCTTGCCATAAGTATAGTATCACAAATTTCGCAAAAGCCTAGTCGGGGAAAATCAGCCATTGCAGTTCCTGGTTTTGGGTCAAAAGGCTGAACTATGACCTCCTGGATATGCCCATATGTTTTGTGGAGATCGGCTATCGCCTTAAGAGAGCTTAAGCGGTCGCCCGGACTTTCGCCTATGCCGATAAGTATGCCGGTTGTGAAAGGAATCCTGAGCCTCCCGGCATTGGCAATGAAAGAGAGCCTGAGCGATGGTTCCTTGCCGGGAGACTCTTTATGGGCAGCGACAATAGCTGTCGTTTCAAGCATCAGCCCCATTGATGCGTTATATGGCGCAAGCTTTGCAAGATCCCCCTCTGAGAGTATCCCGGCGTTTGTATGCGGCAGAAGGCCATGATCTATCGCAAGCTCGCAAAGCTCAATTAGATAGTCTACCAGATTTTGCCTTTCCACTTTGGCCATGAGTGCTTTGAAGCCATGCATGACCCAGGGGCTCTCACCCAAAGAGAAGAGTGCTTCAGTGCAGCCATTCAGAGATCCTTGCTTTAGAAGGCGTAAGGTCTCCGCACGAGAGATTATTTTTGCCTCTTCAGGCTCTCGCCAAAAAGAGCAATAACCACATCTGTTCCTGCACAGATCGGTTACAGGTATGAATACGTTCTTTGAATATGTGATCAAAGTTAATCTAGCGCCTGAACTCCACAAGCTTGAGAACATTTCCCCGCGGGCACTCTTCTGGGGCCTCGCCTACAACCTCGACTACAGTATACCGCTCTCCCTCCTTTAGACCCAGGGGGTGACAAATCTCGTACATGCGGCATTCTTTGTTATCACATTTCACAGGCTCAAAGACGACCTTGGAGCCGGGAAATGCCTTCCTAGCATCGAAGGCTGCAATTATTGGACTTTCAGTTACCTCAACTGCACGTACGCCGGCCTCATGTATTGGACACTCGTGTATAAGCTCTCCTCTAACTCCGAGGACTCTGTATCTCCTGTTCGGCTCAAGGTTTATGCAGGTGTTCCTAAGCTTACATATATCGCATTCAGGCGTGGGGCCGTTGAAGGTAAACTCCATTCCAACTGTTGCAAGCTTTATTCCTATCAGCGTGATCTGAGTAGCTGCTTCTGACATACCACAATCTCCATATTTATCAGCTTGAATGTATAATTATCATATCTTAGGTTTATTTCATATTATTCCAGTTGCCTCTGCTGCTCTTATTGCGGCTTTCTGGGTTATGCCTGTATCCAAAATTGTATAGCGTTCAGGGCGGATCTTATGAGCATTTACAATAGCATCGATGACAGTATCCGAGTCTATGCCAATTTGAGATATAGACGTCGGCGCTCCCACAAAGGAGAGTGCCCTCTTTATCCTCTCCCAATCTCCTCCATGAAGGTACATCGCGATAACAGTCCCTATGCCGCATAACTCTCCATGGAGAGCCTTCCCTGGCGCTATGCGATTAACTGCATGAGCGAACTTATGTTCAGAGCCGCTGGCTGGACGGGATGAGCCTGCTATGCTCATGGCTACGCCGCTGGATATGAGGGCCTTCACAACCGTCCTGGCAGACTCCTCAAGGCCCGGTCTGATCGTGGGCGCGAGCTTTACTATCATTTTCGCTGTCATATCTGAAAGTGCTGCCGCATACTCGCTGTACTCCTCATTTTTCAAGCGGTGTGCAAGCTGCCAGTCGAGAAGGGCAGTGTAATTGGATATTATATCTCCGCATCCTGCCGATAATAGTCTTGCAGGGGCCTGGGAGATTATGTTTGTATCCGCAACTATTGCCAGGGGTGCTTGTGCAGGGACTGATGTAGTTTCTCCGTTTATACTCAGAGAAACCTGTGCTGAGCAGATGCCATCATGAGATGCTGCGGTAGGCACACTCAGAATAGGCACATCGGCCCGTACGGAAGCAAGCTTGGCGATATCTATCGATCTTCCGCCGCCTGCGCCTATGATGAATCCTGCACCAATCTCGTGAGCCACCGACTCGGCATCCTCGACTTCTTCAAGGCTTGATGAACATGTAGCATGGACCACCGGCTCGAATCCCGCCAGAAGATCTGAGATATATTCGCCCGCTACCTTTCGAGTGTTAGGTCCTGTTATTATCAATGCCCTTCCTTTCAACCTCAGGCTGGTGCAGACCTCCGCTAGCTCGTTTATGACTCCGCCGTCCACCAACACCTTTCGCGGAAGCTCCATCCACCTGGCTCTCAAGGACCCGACCTCATAAAACAGATTCTTAATTGAGATGTACTCCACGGTATAAAAGATATATCCTCAGCAGGTGAAAATCTCAGAACGAAGGTCGCATAATATGCGATCACGGATGCGATTCACCTCTGGGCTGGTTCTGTTCCTTGGCCGGAGGATGTCAATCTCAATCACGTCCTTAATGCGGCCGGGTCTCGCGGACATTATCACTATCCTATCCGCCAGATAAATCGCCTCGTCAACGCTATGTGTGACGAAGACAACAGTTTTCTTCTCATCCTGCCAAATCTTAAGAAGTTCAGATTGCATTATATTCCTTGTTTGGGCATCAAGAGCTCCAAAGGGCTCATCCATGAGAAGCGCCAAAGGATCATTCACAAGGGCGCGAGCGATTGCAACACGCTGCTTCATACCTCCAGAAAGCTCATGAGGATAGCGCTCCTCGAAGCGCTCCAACTCGACCATTTTGAGGTACTGCCTAGCCAATTTGTATCTTTTATCTTTGTGACTCCCTTTCAGCTCGAGGCCAAAGGCAACGTTATCCAGGACAGTTCGCCAGGGAAAAAGGGAGTATTCCTGAAAAACCATCCCCCTCTCTGGGCTCGGTCCTTTTATTTGCTTGCCGCTTATGTAGACGGTGCCCGATGTGGGTTCCTCAAGGCCTGCGATTATTCTAAGAAGCGTTGTCTTGCCGCAGCCAGATGGGCCTATGAAACATATAAACTCGTTTTCCTTGATGCTCAAGTTGATATCGTGCAGGGCCTCCATTTCCTTGCCGTCCGCCTGAAAGAGCTTGGAAACATTTTTTATCTCAAGCAAAGCCATGTAAATCGGAATACTAGCCTTGGATAGGTATAGATCTTTCCATTTTAATCACTTCATTAACAAATAGGATCGCACGCCCGCCCAGAAGCGTGTAGGGCATGGTGCGATCTACACTTACGAGCATATACTTGGCAGGCTTTTATAAATATATGACCTGTGCATGGCGAAAGTATTCATATCTTCTCGGGCTTATCAAATAGCTTAGTCTTTTTCATAATTTCGCCAGACCTGGCATGCGGCCTCCTGGAGACTGAATCTCCTGCTTTCTCAATCTCCCTCGCCTCATCCGCCAAACGAGCAGAAGCTCGCATGACCTCATGGCCTGCTGCAGCAGCTAATGCTATGGGCACAAGTTCCTTGAGCCGGAAGCATGCCTGCGAATCGATGGTAGCCACGGTCTGGGCCATATAGAGTGCTCCGACAGCCTTTGCATGAGCATATGGATTTCCGAAATTCATTCTCTCAGCGCACTTTTCAGGAGTCGCCAATATCTGCGGCAGCTTAGTACTGCCTGAGATGATAGATATCATCGCTAAATCGAGCTCCTCCTGTACCAGCCTAACTCCACCGCATATGGAGAGAACCTTCAAAGCATCCGAGTTGAAGAGCGCCATCTCTGCGGGATCGAGGAACTCACGCTTTGCGCCAATCAAGGGATCTACAGGCAATATGATATAGCCGAAGCCCTCAGCCGCGAATGCATCCCGAGCCTCTTTCTTTGTTGGTCCATCTGAAATTATGATTGTGGGCATGCCTTTGTAAATTTCGCGTGCTCTAGTCTGACCGGGCGTGGCAGCGTTTGGCCCTATTATTATTACTAATTGAGGGGCCCAAGTCTTAAGCTCTGACGATGCCTCCGCTTCCTTCTTCGTCATTTTTGGCCCTGAGCTTAATACCTTCATCTCGAATTCTGTCCTCTCTGCGATCTCATCTAATGCCAGGTCAACAACAAGCGATGAAGCAATGTTCCCCATCTTGATAATGCCGATCTTGAACATGGGAAGCACAGAAGGGAGAGATGAAATAAAAGGGTTCCGTTTTAATGAAAAGTTCTGAGATCGCAGATTCTAATAGCCCTTAACCACAAGTTACTTAAATTTGGTTGAAATCGATGAAATCAGATACCGAGAATAAGCAGCGTCAAAAGGGATATAAATATAATTGCTCGCATATTTCCTCCTGCTACCAGTATCTATTATGCTACGATACCTAAAAGAGTTCCTTCGAATAATTTGCAAATTAGGTCTCCGAGATTTCTATGAGTCCTTTATCAGCATTGACCATCACATAGGTACCATCCCTCAGATGGAGCAAATCTTCGGTCACTCCATCTACCAATGGAATTCCGCTGATGACTGCGCCTACTGCTACAATCGGCTCTGATTTAAGATTTATCATGGCTAAAGGGGCCTTGCCTCTCTTCTTGAGCTGGTAAATGATATATGACCCAACTGTAGAGCCCTTGCCTCCAGGAAAGATCAGTATCTTGCCTGCGATGCATTTTCCATAAAGCTCATGTGTCGGGTCCACAACTTCACCGGTCTCAGGGTTCACATTTCCAAGAAAGGAGATAGCATCTCTTGTCACCATAGTCTCGCCTGCTGCACAGCCTGGTGATACTTTATGGCACCTGATCTCCAAATTCATCGACCTCCGGTCGCTACGCGGATGCATTCCTCAGTGCTTCCAAAGCATGCCTTTATGCCGCATAGCCCAGGAATATAGGCCAGGGCTTTGCCCGAGTCGGTCATCATCTTATCATAGCGTTCGCTAGCGGGGGATACGACCATGCAGGTATCGCAGATTACCTTTGCGCCGCTACGTTCAATCTTGGCAACAATATTGGGGCATGTCTTCGCGATCTTTCTGGCCGTGCAGATCCAGAGTTCTTTTTCAACTTTTTTGCCATCAAGCAGATCTGCTATATGAGAAAGCTCAGCAATGGAACAATGCGGGCATCCTAAAGCCACTATCTCGACATCATCAGGCGAATATTTCTCGTAAACCTCATCGATCTCCTTACGTTCCACAGTAATTTCTTCGATTGAGTTTGCCTGTGATGGAGGCGGTGGCGTAACATCCTCTACGTAATAAAGGGCTACAGAGCCGCTTGCAGCCATCGCAGCACCAAGGGATTTCAGCTCATCTGCGCTAGGGCGATGTTTCAATCGAAAAATAGGCACGCCATCCAATACAGCCTTTCCAACAAGAAAGCCGAGAGCCCCGTAATCCGAGCGCTTCAATTTTGTATCTACTACTACTAAATGCGTGGGAACTCTGTTCCCATCCAGATGGTATCCATAGATGGGAGTCTTTCCCAAAAGCGCTGCTGCCAGTGCAGATGGTCCGCCCTCACGGTTTGTTCTTGCGCCTATAACGGAGTTAGCATAAGATATTGCGGATGATTCGCTCCAGGCTAGATGATCGCCGCTGTGAACTGCATCTGGATAAATCCTGTAAGGCACGCAGGTGCAGTCATCCGCTATTCCAAGCTGCCGGTAAGCATCAATCGTGGCTTTCTGCTTAATCGCGAAACCCTCATCAATACCCATATCCAGCCAGCGCAATAGATCCATGCCAGCAGGGTTGAGAATGCTTGAGACTGCAACACGTCCGCGCAGATCCGATATCCACTCAAGACCTGCATCACCGATATTCTTATAGGAGACGCCTGCAATCTGGGCGCTCTTTATGGGTATCAGGCGTTCTGCGTTGTATATATCTCCCAGGACAACGAGGATCTCCATGGCCCTTCGCAGCGTTTCTCCCTTTTCTCCGCTATAAATTTGTTCCTCCTCAGAGGAAAGATACATAGCTGAGCCAACAGCCTGCTGGTATAAGTGATTTCCTCCCCGCCCGGAAGATCTGAACTTCCTACTTCAACGATCTGCTATTGCAGTATCTCAATAGGCTCTGGGTTCCAGATTGCGATCTGGAACTCCCGTTAACTCTGCGGAGTTAACGAGACCCCTCAGAGTCCCACCATCCTGTGTTTTCATTGAAATAGATAAGCGTTGCCTGGGTTTATGCGAATTTGCTTTTGTTGCATTATCATTGCACCACATATCCAATACTTGGCGATTGGTAAGAACCGTGATATTTGCCTGATGGAGATACGCCATCTGCTCCCTAAAACTGGCTTCACTTACGCTCCATGTGGAGTTGGGTTCGTTATATACATGATGATAAACCAGCACCGCCCACACATTTGGATCTTTTGCCTGATCAACGGCATTTTTAAATTCGCGCATTGACATATCATTGGTCACGTCAAACGCTCGGATATTATACCTATCAAAGCTATTTCTCCTGTTGAAAACAATTTGCTGGCCATCTCCGCGCTGCGATTTATAATATTTTTTTATTTGCGTCATGGAATTGCTAGTGACGCAACCGAACGGACTGGCATACGAAGTCACCGTCGGCCAAGATGCATTGAGCAAATCGCGCGATAAGTTATATTGAATCATAAATTCGTTATGGGTCAAATCTGCTGGCCTTTTATGATTGTATCCGTGAGATTCTATATCCCAGCCGTCTTTATATAACAATGTGATCTCGCTAGCATTCATGCGACCCTCGGCTCCACCGCGGCATCTGGGGTTAACTACAATGAAAGCTGTCGCCTTAAAGCCGTAATGATCCATGATGTTCTTTGCTATCAAGTCGGATCTATATCCATCGTCAAAATTTATGCTCACGACAGAAATCGCCAAAGGTACGAAAAAATATTGCTGCAATGAGACATGGCAGAATAACTCGCCCAATTTTTATCATCACTTTCACGCCTCTTTGATCTTATGTTTTAAGAACTTTTTCTTCTTGATATCAAGATATCGCAATATTTCATTTGTCAATAATGTTTTTCCGTCCAGATTATTGACATGCAAAAATCGGCGGAAGCTACGAACTTACTCCGGCCTAATGAAAGGAGTTTGCGCCCTGCTCCCCCTTATCACTTCAGACCAGCATATTCAAGGGGTGCTCAGGGACTGGCCATATCTCCAGGTCATGAACGGCTTCAGCAATCAAAATATCTGCCATGGCTGCCACAGGAAAGATGAAATCAGCATTCTCTATGGGCCCGTAAAGCAGAAAATCACCAGCTGCCAGAAGCTGCATTGCGGCTGCAGCAGCGTCGCAACATTTTCTTTCCATGATGCTTTTGCTTTTAAGCCACTTCCAGGCGCTCACAGCATTATGTATGCCTGAGCCTACCGGCAAGCCCAGCTTTGCTTTGGCAACAACTGAAAAACGCAAAGCCGAGCCGGCTCCGCTCCCAAGTGGCACGACCCCAGGATCTATCAGCAAGTTCATCATCCCCAGGTCTTTTGCCAAGGATAGTAGCCCTCGCTCCTTTACAGATCCTCCGTTCTCAAGAATATTCATACATCCGTCAACGCTTGAGTCGGAAGGATTGTAAGCCAAAACTATTGCCGAATCAATTTCAGAGCTCCGTAGAGCATCGGCTTCATCATCAGAGGTTCCAAGGCTGATGCTGTTATAGACTGCCTTGTCTGCAAACCCTAGTTCCGAGACAAGGTTTGCCATATTTGCCCGAACAGCCGGATCTGCAGAATCTATTATCAGGGGACCTGACCAGGCTTCATCAGCGAAGCTGAGATATTTATTAAAAGCCTTGGCAGTCCTCGCATAGATATGAAGCATAGCAGGAACCCCAGTCTCATCTGAGAGTTCAACCTGCCTATTTACAAGGGTCTCAGCCATCTCTTTGTGGAAAATGCCGTTATCCTCATCCTCGATTATCTTATGGCCCTGGTAGAAGATGGTGCCGCAAAGGACTGTGGGGTATTCCCCTGGTTGTCCTCCTAACCGTATACCCCCGATATTTACAACCGACTGCTCACGCTTAAATCTATACAATTCCTACTCCTCCAGGGCAAGCCAGGCAGATGAATCCACTACCATTCCGTAGCCAAGGATGAGATCGCCTTTTCTAAGCTGTGTATCTGTCTTTGTCCGTATTGCCCTTTTCTTCACAACCAAAAAAGGCTTCTCCGGATAGGGCACAGAGCATAAGCTGTACTTTCTGATCAACTCCTCGATCTTATGCTGATCAACGAGTCCAATTTTGTCTATTACAGCAACCTGATTCTGGAACCTCTTTATGGCATCCGGTGGAAGGTTCTGGATGAAGGGTATCGCCCCCTTGGACCCTATAATTCTGCCAGCATCATCTATGCCGTTCCTATGCAGTGCGATGAGTGTATTTCCAGGCAGGTGACCTTTTGATTCGATGCCGCATATCAAGATAAAGCGGATATTGGAATTTGAGATCACATTGGCCACAATCTTTTCAATCCCGAGGTTCTCTGTCTTGCACGGGCCGATGAGTGCCGCGCCTTCTGCGCGAAGAGAGCTAGCCAGAGTGACTATCGCTACAGATCCACTTGGATCGCCCACGATGTAGTCGCCCCGAATCGGGGGCCAAGGTTCCTCATAACACTTCTCATGCTGATCAGAGGTCATAGTCTCCAGTTTCTTTTGGTCTTCACAGGATATTAAAGAAAGCTTTTTGAAGATTAAATTAGCTTTCGGCAAAATCCTGAAGAAATAAAGCGGGAAGTAATATGAAAAATTGAAATATGAGAATGGAAAATAGAGTGTGCTCATGGGAGAATGTGGTTATGGAAATTATGCGGTGGCTTTGAATGACTTCGTACAAAGATAGGATTCTGGATGTTATTCGGTCGTCCGATGTAGGGCTCACGACAGTGGATGTAGCCAAGCGAGCGGACGTAAGCAAAACAACTGTAATAAAGTACCTCTCTGTGCTCAGATCTGAAGATGAGGTCGAGTTCGTGGAGGTCGGTCCCTCGAAGCTCTGGAGGATCAAAAGCCGCATTGAGAAATCGCCTGACGTGGGGGAGACAAGGCTGGAGGTTGAGCCGCTTCCAGTAATAGATATCGATCTATGTGACGGCGATGAGAAGACGATCCATTTTTCGTTCAGAGTAGATCCTGAGCAGATCTGTTCCCTGATGAAGCGCGCGAAGAAATGCATATGCAAAGTTGCAGATTCTTATTGAGGCCTGTAGATGCATATACCAGACGAAATCAGAGACTTCTTCAATATAGAAAGAGGTCAGACGCTTCTTATAAAGGGGCTACCTGGAACAGGGAAGACCACTCTCGCCTTAGAGATCATGAATGCCCTCTGTGAGAAAAACAATGGATTATACATCTCTACAAGAGTGGATCCTGAACGCCTTTATGCCACGCATCCATGGGTAAAGGGTGTGCTGCCGCCTAAGAATGTGATCAATGCAACACAGGCGAAGCTTCTTGAAAGCCTAAAAAGCTTAAGCAAGGACCTATCCGATTACTACGCGGTTCTGGACTTTTTCAAAGTATTTTTCGATGAGGCAGAGGAGATGGATAATCCTCTAATAGCGATAGATAGCTGGGACGCTGTCCTAAATTACACAGCGCAGTTTATTGGCACATCACAGCATAGCTTTGAGCAGAACATCTGCGAATTTGCGCGCGATCTGGATACGCATCTTATATTTGTAAGCGAGTTTGCAAACGTGATGCCTTTGGATTATATCGTAGATGGGGTGGCAACCATGGAGCAGTTTAGGCTCCAGGGCGGCTCTGGCAGGGACAGCACAAGCGATATGAGGACGCGATACGCTCGTCAGATAAGACTTGATAAGCTCAGGGGAGTAGAGATCAAGCAGAAAACGTATACTTCAACCCTTCATGGTGGAAGGTTCAGATGCTTCAAGCCCTACGGCGAGCATCAGGATGCCAGGATTGCAAGCGATGTAACCAGGATTCCGGACATTGGAGAAGATAGAATATCAACTGGAATACCTGACTTGGATAAAGCCATTGGCGGCCTAAGGTATGGCTCATGTAATGTGGTAGAAATCGATTATGGTGTAGGCAAAAGGTATTACCAGATATTGACCGCTCTCGCGTCGAATGCCTTGAAAAACGGCCGGGGCGTGTTCATCCTTCCAAGCATAGGTTACCAGTTAAGCTCTCGCGATATCTTTGTGCCCACAAACGTAGTGGTTGCACAACCTAAGGATATGGATCCTGAGGAATGGTCCAAGGATATGCTTAAAAAATGGGATGAGCTGCGTGAAAGGACAGGCAGGCCAATACTGAACATAATAGGCCTTGATACAATGGAGTTTGCCTTCGGCTATAAAGAGGTCCTTAATATGGCAAATCTCATGATCCAAAAATGGAAGGAGACCAACGACATAAATGTATTAGTAGTAAAGACAGGCCAGGAGAGCCTCAATATGGTTATCCATACTGCAGACACCTACTTCCTTGTCAACGAGCTGAACGGCGGACTGTGTCTTTACGGTGTAATTCCTAGAACTGAGCCGTATAACATGCTTCTGGAAGAAAGGAATAGAATAAGCCTGACTCCAATTGTCTAGATTTATTCTTAAGGGATTTTTCGGCCGTTCTAAACCCAAACATAACAAAAATAGACATTGGATACCGAAGCTTGATATCAAATATGTAGTTCAAGCTATATTTCGGTAACCCTTAGCTATCTTTGAAGCAGCTTCTTTACGAAGCATCTCAGCAAACGCTTCCTCCTCGGAGAAGATCAGAGTATGCGTTGGGCAGGCTTCGACACAAGCTGGTTGTTTTCTATCACCGCAGCGGTCGCATTTCACAGCCACGCGTGCCTCTTTTTGCCTGCTTATCACACCATATGGACATATCATGGCGCACATCCAGCAGCCGATGCATTTCTCTGCATCTCTATCCACAACACCTGTTGATAGATCCTGTCTCATTGCCCCGGTACGGCAGACGGCCACACAGGGTGCATCTTCACAGTGCCTGCAGACCAAGGGCATCTTCTGGCCATCTGCCTGCTCTACGTACAACCTACGCAGTGAAAGGGGCTTCTCAGAGATGGCCTCATAGAGGCTCTTGCTTCTGGAGTGCTCCACAGCACACGCCATCTCGCATGATTTACAGCCCATGCATCTGTCCAGGCGAACAAATATCTCTTTCATCTTCACAGCCCCAGCTTGCTCCGCTGGCTCTCAATATGATTTATCATGAGCTTCGATGCCTTAATGGGATCGGGCTCCACTGCAAAAGAGCCTCCAACAACATCCTTGGCGCCTTTTGTAAGCAAGGCAGCAACATTCTGGCTTCCGAGAACTGGAGGGACTGTTCCAAGAACAGTGTAGACTCCAGAGGCAACTACATAAGCTCCAATTGCAACAGCCTTCTCGCTCATCCATTCAGGTGCTGCACCTGCAGCAGGAAGATCGCTTATGTCTACGCCAAGTGCGTTTGCTATAGCTGCGGCAGCGACAAGAATTCTGCTGATATCCACGCAAGATCCCATATGGAGAACCGGCGGAACACCCAGAGCCTTACAAACGCTCCTCAGGCCATCACCTGCCAGATCTGCAGCCTCTGGAAGAAGAAGGCCAGCTTTGGCGCATGCCAGGGCGTTGCATCCAGTAGTGACTACTAATATATTGTTCCTTATCAGCTCCTTGACGAGATTTACGTGGCCATAGTCCTGCTTAACCTTTGGATTGTTACATCCAACAACTGCGCCCAAGCCCCGTATTGCACCGCTTTTTATTGCGCCCAGTAGTGGATCTAGCGAGCCGCCAAGCGCATTTACAATCGCCTCGACGCTGAAGCCCACCATCGCCTTGGACTTGATATCGGGTATGTGAACTTTGGCGGGATCACGATTCTTATAATTCATGACAGCTGTTCGGACGATTGCCATAGCGGTTTCGTAGGCATTTTCCGGATGAAACTCCATATGAGTTGCTCCGGGGAACTTGGCCTTTGGTGATGTGGATATGAACTTCGTGTGGAAACATCCGGCGAGTGCACCAAGCGCAGGCATTACGCACTGCACATCTACAACCATCGCATCAACAGCGCCTGTGGCGATAGCGAGCTCCTGCTGAAGGAAGTTGCCTGCGGCGGGCACGCCGTATCGCATGAGAATTTCATTGCCAGTGCAGCACATTCCTGCGACGTTTATGCCCTTTGCACCCTGACCAATGGCCAGATCTACCATTCCAGGATCAGATGCGGCGGCCACAATCATCCCTGATAAAAGTGGCTCATGTCCATGGACAATGATGTTCACCTCATCCTTTTCTAGTACGCCCAGATTCGCTTCAGCGATCGTCGGAACTGGAGTGCCGAAGATAACGTCCTGAAGTTCAGTTGCAATCATTGATCCGCCCCAGCCGTCCGCCAAGCTCGCCCTAAGGCCGTGAAGTATCAAGTTGACATAATCGCTGTCAACGCCCATGGTCGTTCTGTGCATTATCTCAACAATTTCACGATCTATTCCTCGCGGCTCGATACCCAGGCTCTTCCAGAGATTCTGGCGCTTTGATGGAGCACGGCTGATGAACTGAAGGGGGCCCGTCTGACTTCCGAACTCTGCCAGGATGGCATTTGCCAAAGCGATCTGATCGGATACACCATACTCCTTCATCAGACGCTCCATCTTTGCCCTGTCGGTTATGTTGTAGCCAGGTGCCTTGCCCTCCGCCATAAGCTTGAAGGTAATGCTCACGTCCCTGGCATGATCTGAGTGGGCAGATGCGCCTGCTGCTATAGATCTAAGCAGATTGCGGGCAACTATGATGTCGGCCGTTGCCCCACAAGCTCCCTTAGTTGCGCCTTCGCCAAATGGATCGATTCGGCAAGGCCCCATATTGCAGTTTCGACAGCATAATCCGAGTTCTCCAAAGCCGCAATGGGGCACTTGCTTTTCAAAGCGATCCCATGCCGTCTCAATACCAGCCCTTTGGACAACAGTAAGCATCTCTCGGCTTGCAGGATCTATAGACATTTCATGAGTATCCTTGGTCATATCTATCTCCCTCAATGTTAATGAAACGAGGTTTCTCCGATCTGATACTACTTAGCTTTTTGGCCTTTTATTGTAAAAAACAATCCTGATTTACTTGAGCTTCTTGTGGCCATACCTGATGCGGAGGGTCGCAAATGGCACTAGCATTTTTTGGACTGAATGGTGAGTTCCATTCTCTAACTGACCTTAGCGGCAAGAGTTACTATAATTCGAGGGAGTTGGTGAAGGTAGTGAGCCCTCAGATAAGTATAAATATAGCATATCGGAAGCATACTACCTCCCTGACGGGCTGATCATAGAAGGCTCTCGTAGTCGTCCTCATTTGGCACAATATGATCTGCACGACAGATATTCAGGTGAGCAAATATGACATTCAAGGTTCCCGCAGAGATCACAAAGGCATCCATAGCCTCTGGATGCACGAAATGCACAATGGCCTGGCAGAAGCTATTGATATTGGGCTTTCTTGCAGGGGCGTACATCGCCTTTGGAGCATTGTTGAGCGAAATCGTGGCTGGCGGCCTATCAAATGGAACGATCACAGCTGCAAATGGAGATATCTGGAAGATAGCCCTCCCCGCAGGCCTTGTTAAGTTCGCGACTGGCGCGGTCTTCCCGGTAGGACTGATGCTTGTGGTGATCGGAGGCGCAGAGCTGTTCACCGGAAACTGCCTCTTTGCACCAATAAGCGTTCTCAATAGTGAAGCATCGTTTAAGGGGTTGGTAAAGAACTGGACGATAGTTTATATTGCCAATATCATAGGCTCTATATTTGTAGCTTATTTCCTTGCATATAAATGTGGCTTTTTCAGCGCTATGCCGTGGGCAGGATGGGCTGCAACAGTTGCGAATACGAAATGCGGCCTCGACTTTACTACAGCGTTTTTGCGAGGCATCGGCTGTAACTGGCTTGTCTGCCTTTCAATATGGCTGGCGATAAGCGCAGAAGATATCATCGGCAAGATACTGGCCATCTGGTTCCCAATAATGGCCTTCGTGACCATAGGCTTTGAGCATAGCGTAGCTAATATGTTCTTCATCCCCCTGGGACTGTTCGTAGCCAATGATCCGGCTATAGCAACCAATCTTGCTACAGCTAAGGTTGCCACAGCGAATCTTATTGGAGCGACAGGTTGGTACAATTTCATCGTGACAAACTTGATACCTGTCACCCTCGGAAACATTGTAGGAGCAGTACTTTTCGTGGCGGCGTTATACTGGTATGTATATGCGTATGGGTCGCTCTGCACCCCTAAGCAAATAGAGAAAAAGACGCCAAAATAAAGCCTCGGGTGGGATTCGAACCCACGGCCTCGTCCTTACCAAGGACGCGCTATACCGAGCTAAGCTATCGAGGCGCAATAGCCCCTTGTGCTCTCCGTTTTTGTAGTTTTCGCTCCGGAGGCAACAGGACTTATCTTTTTTTCAAGGATCTTCTCATAAACGGCCTCCGTCCTCTTGGCGATCCTGTCCCAACTGAACTCCGCATCGATCCTATCGCATCCCACATTAGCGATCTTTCTCATCTCATCTGAGTTGTTCAGCAGATAGTTTATACACCAGGCGATGGACTCGGGCTGTATATAGGCCAAAATGCCATCTTCAAAGTTCTTGACTATGGATATGGCTTCAGTCGCGACTATGGGCTTGCAGGCGTCCCATGCCTCAAGCACGACAACTCCAAAGGGCTCATTTCTGCTTGGGATGCACATGAGATCGCAGGCATTCAGAAGCTCCTCTTTATCTGCTGCGGGGGCATACCCAAGGAACCTGCAGGCATGACTTACGCCCAACTCATATGCTCGCCGCTCACATTCTTCCCTCATACCGCCCTCTCCCGCAAATATAAACTTGACATCGCTTCTATTCCTGTGTACATGTGGAATTGCCTCTACAAGGAGGTCTGGACCTTTCTGGTAGCTCATCCTGCCGCAGAATAGCACTACAGGCGCAAGAGGATGGATTCCATACCGTTCCTTAACCATTCCAGCATCCAGTGGCCTCCTCATTTTCCCGCAGACAATTCCGTTCGGTATTATGTCTATCTTGCTCTCGGGTATGGAGTAAAGCCAAGTGAGCTCATCAAGCATGCGTTTTGTAGTCACTATAACCCTGGCGGATTCATATCCTCCCAGCCACTCTCGATGAGACACCTCTCTATTACCATTGTTGTTGCCGCACCTCCCCCATTCAGTGCTATGTAAAGTAAACACATAAGGCACTCTGCAGTTCCATTTTATCTGGTTGAGGGCTGGAACGGGGTGCCAGTCGTGACCATGAACTATATCGAAGGATCCGAAAAGCTTCTGTACCTCTACAAAGCGATGATACATGGCGTTCGACATCTTATCCATCTGGGCAATGATATCCCCCGATACATCAAAATCAACTCTCTGATAATGTACCCCATTTATCTTATCATATGATTCAAAATCCCCCCGTCGAGTTAAAACATGTACTTCATGGCCCCTCCTGGAAAGGGCCTCAGAAAGCTCAGAAACATGTGGCGCCACGCCTCCAACCTTTATCGAATATAAGCTCTCCCAGGAGAGCATTCCGATTCGCATCTCCTTTCACCAACGTCCACTATTATAATTATCCCACATTGAATAGAAGAGCCTTATATAAACACTAAGCATATGTAGCCTTTGAAAGCATGGGTTTCAATTGTGTTCATATAGCAGTGGGGATCGCGAGGCCCTTTGATTCAACAGGTATATTTCCCTTCTTTCCTAAGTAATTTTATATTCTGTTCGCTAATTAATCTTTCGGCTTTCGCTATGCTTGACGAAGTTCTGCAGCCGCTTGCTCTGGAGGCACAGGGTTGATATAGATGCCAGTGCCCCTCTCAAAGCCTGCTATCTTCGATACTGCGGGTTGAATGCGGATATTAAGATGATAATCAAAGGGAAGCTGAAATATCATGTAATTATAAGGCGGATCGCCCAGCAGTGATTTGATTCGCCTTAGGGCATCCTTGAGCATCGAGGCGAGGCTATTACGTTTGTCGTCTGTCATATCTTCGAGGTTGTTTATATGGTTTTTGGGTAATATCCACGTCTCATACGGCGCAATTGAGTAAAAGGGCGCTATGAGTATCCAATCATCGTTTTGGGTTATGAATCTGCTCGACGCCTGCTCACGCTCAACTATATTGCAGTAAAGACAGAAGGAGGAGGTGGATATTGCAGCTACCTCTTTTTTTATGAGAGGAGGGAGGATTGGTATGGCCACGAGCTGCGAATGCGTATGGCTGAGGGATGCACCCGCAGCATCTCCGTGATTCTTGAAGATTGAGATGTAGTTTATGCCGCTCATGTAGCGGTAATGGGAATATCGATCTTTGTATACCTGTAGAATCAGCCCCATGTGGTCCATGCTGAAGTCTGCAGCACTGTCCCAGTGATCAGGTGAATCCACAATCACCTCATGATATCCATGGCCCGGCAGGGCTATCCATTCTTCGGTTGGCATCTCGGGATCAGGCACCATTGCAGCAAATAGATTTGGAAATACTCTTACCCTCCAGTTGCGTATTCTCTCAATTCCATCTTCAAATATGCCGTGATCTGTATAGACGGCCACAGCTGGCGGCGTCTTCTCCTCGTTTCCCGGGCAAAAAGGGCAATTTTTTATATCTTCCTTTTCGACCTTTGCAGTTTTGAAATCCGAAGGCCTCTTCTTGCGCTCTGCCGCGATAATGCAATACTCGTCTAAGAAGTAGTGTCGTCTCAGCTCAGGGATGTTAGCACCTCCCTGTATATCTCAAGCGTTTTCTCGGCCGCCTTCCTCCAGGTGAATAACTCTAGAACCCTGACTCTCGCATTCTTCCCCCATGTCTTCAGCCTAACAGGGTCCTCTAACGCGAGGTTGATACCCCAGGCAAGATCTGCAGGGTCACGGGCATTGACATGAACGCCTGAGGGCTTTAATGCTCCAGGATTCTCAACAATCTCACGCAGACCGCTTGTTCCACTGGCACCAACAACAGCAGGCTTCGCCATGGCCGCTGCTTCTAAAGCTACGATCCCAAACGGCTCATAGAGGCTTGGAAATACGCATAAGTCGGCAAGTGCATAATGATACATCTTCTCATCGAGGTCGAGAAAATCGGTCACAAGCGTGACAAATCCCAATTTGTCAGCGTACGCTTTTACTTGATCTTCCAGGGACCCCTTGCCCACTATCAGAAGCTTTGCACTCGGATGCTTACTCACAACCATCGGCATTGCCTGGAGCAGCTGTATGACTCCTTTGACAGGCTCGAGCCTTCCTACGAACAATATTACGATATCGTCCTCGACGATACCGTATTTCTCCAACAATACTTCCAGCTTTTTCAGGTCAATCCGATCAGGATCGAAGAAATTAGCATCTACTCCATGGTAGCAGATATGAATCTTATCAGCTGCAACTCCCATGCCTACAAGCTCTTGCTTCATTGATTCAGAGACAGTGATAACTGCATCAGCAACCTCGGAGCCTCGTTTCTCCAACTTCACTAGCTGCGTATTGGGATGCTCAGACCTGCCTATCTCGAGGCCATGGACATGATAGATCATTGGAATGCCCTTGTTTTTGGCTGCCATTCCTCCAGGCAGGCCGAGCCAGTCATGAGCTACACATAGGTCGAAGGTACCAGATTCGATAACATCTGCCGCTGAGAGCTGATTGTAAGCGAGAAGATCTGCGAGGAAGTTAAGGCCGCTTCCCCATGCAAGTGTCTCGTGTGATAGAAAAACCTCAAGGCCATCCTTCATGGAAACAGGAGTCTCCCTGAAGACTTCAACGCCCTGCATATCTTCATGTCTTTTAAGCTTACCATCGCCCCAAGCGAAGACAGATATTTTTTCCCCAAGCTCTGTAAGCTCTCTGGATATACAATCTACGTATACTCCCAGCCCGCCATAGATCAGCGGCGGATACTCTGTACTTAAATAGGCTATCTTCATACTGCTTCCAACGCTCTAAATAATCACACTACAAGGTTTTTATAATACTCAAGCACCGGTTCCCTCCAGCTGAACTGTTTGGCCAGGGAAAAAGATTCCTCGCAGAGCAGCCGATACTTGACCTCATCCTCAAGATAGGTCCAGGTAAAGTAATCCATAGCAAGGGCATAATCCACTATAGTCTCCTCAGGCAGAGCCTCCATATTGTCCACGATTATCACTCCGCCAAGGCCGGGCACACGATGCTTGATCTTCTTTAATGCGTCGCTGAAGCCTGCTACACGGCTGACTATACTTGGAGTTCCCTCCCTGCCTGCTTCAAGTGCAGTGAGAAGAAATGGCTCGTACTGCGAAGGAAAGATGCCGGCTACGCAGCCTGCCATAAGCTCATCAGTCCTCATTCCTAGACCCCCATCATCTGGTCCAATCCATTGAGGATACAATATGGCTATGATAAGCCTCTTGCCGGAGATCAGCTCCAATACACCCAGGCCCATCCCTTTGATCATATTTTCAAGCCTGATCTCCTCTCCAACGAGCACCTCCATAGGCAGATTGACTGGAAAGCCATCCGGAAGCTTTTCTTTGGGCTTTGGACCATGAGCGGCTATAAGAAAACAGACTACCTTTGTATCCTCGGCATGGCGTTGTCCTTCAAGCTTATGCCTAAGCAGATGGTCCTGTAGCACCAGAGCATCAAGAAGCTGAGGATATCCTTTATTTTCAATCTCTATTCTGGATATCGTAAATATTGGTATGATGCTGTCAGGGGTTGGACATTTGCCATCGCAGCCTTTGTAGATATTCTTAACAAGAAAATCCTGTATTTTTGCCTTGCATCTATCCTTCTTGGCCCAATCGATTTCATTTGCCTCTGCATCTACGCCGTTCCTGACAACGATGCCCTTTAGGCGGTAGAAAAGCATAGCCTCCTTCATTGTCGAGTCACCCACAAAGGTGACTACATCTGCGTATCGTGCGAATGCTTCCAAGGTCGCAAAGCCTGTTGGCGTCCCTGGTTCCATCTTTGAATCATTTGAAGCTATCTTCGCTAGCGTTCTGAAGCCCGCAGTCCTTCCAGGAACTGTAGCATGTAAAGTCGCAACTGTGCGAACTGGAACTCCAAGTTTCTTAAGCCTGGCTATAGCATAGAAGACGCCAAATTCATGGCAATGGAGTGATACACGCGTCTTGGGCATCACAGCCCTTGCAAACTCGGATACAGCCACATCCTTATATTTCTCAGCCATTTCCTCACGAAGGCTTGAGAGGCCTCTAGCAAGCTCAGAGATTGCATACGATAGGTCAAGATAATGGTTATATTCCGATCCATAATGGGCCCGCTCATACTGCATCGAGTCGAGGCCCATAAGCTCATACGCCTCGCTTTTAATGGCATTGTTGAGAGTGAGATCCCGATCTTTCCAGTGGGTGATTCGGGACTGATAATCGGTAGTATTGAAAAGGATGTAAGCGATAGGAATATCCTCGACCTTCATTTGGCCGGCCATTGCCTCTATGCCAGAGGATCTCATGTTTAAAAGAACGGTATCAAGATCAGAGCCCATGTTTAGTTTATCATATCCAGATAAATCCGTAACTCTGTTCTTGCCTCCATTCCAATCAGAGCCAGTTGTGGGATAGTAGGGGCCTGCGACAAGAATCTTAAGGTTCTTATCAACGACTCCTTCGGATGCAAGCTTGGCAAGCGTTTGCGATTCAGCGTCGATGACATTCCAAATTCCGCCAAGCTTATTAGATGATGGTCCCCCTTCCTCGCCCGCAATGATGATCCATCTATCAATCATTCGTATCAGGCCTCAGGGATACGGCGATAGAGACGAAACTGACATGCCTTCATCGGATATGTCCAGAACCCTTATGGTATTGGCTATTTTAGATCCCCTCATCTTCATAATGTAAACTGATCTAATAAGGACATTTCCTATTCGATCTCTGTTGAGCATCGTAGCTGAGTCTGCACCATACTCAAGGAATTGGCTCATGCCGAAGGCAGTGCCTATGGTTATGACAGATGTGACTCCATTTGTCCTAAGACTTCCAAACAGGTCATCGGCCAGAGACCTTATCTTGAAGGGCTCTTCAACAGCCATAAAGAAGGCCATGAGGTCATCAATGAAGAGCCTGGTAGGCTTTACATCCTGAAGCTTTCTTTCTACAAGCTTTCGGAAGTTGGTCAAAAACTCTATAGGGTCGCCTTCAATGCTCTTCTGGAGTCGAAGGATAGGATCTGTTACATCAACTATGCTCAGCTTGCCCTCCTTTTCGAGCTCTGAAAAGTCCCATCCAAATGAGGACATCATCTCCCTTTTGAGGAAATCGGCGCTCTCGGAGGGTGTGATTATCATTCCCTTCTCGCCATTCCTAATGCCGTAATAAATGAACTGGCTTGCAAAGACGGTCTTTCCCGTTCCGGATGGCCCGGTTATTGTATTCACAGTTCCCTCTAGGAACCCTCCATTGACCATATCATCGAACCCGGGGATGCCTGACTTAACTCTCGGAAATTCGGTAGGTTTCAATGCCACGAACACTGCTCCCGTATATTCTTTCTGCCCATTGAATTCGCCATGCCCTCCATATATTTTCCATGACTAAGGTAATTAGTTTTTCGGTGAGCACGAAGGGCTAAATATTTTGCATTCGCATCATGATATATGACTGATGTATCCCTATGCTTCGAGGTCCATCAACCACTGCGGCTCAAGAGAGATTTCTTCTGGTGTGGGCTGCCTTTGAGGAGGGAAGTTCAAAACCTGCAGGATTTCTATTTCGATGACGATGAAAACCGCAGAATATTCGAGAGAGTTTCATCAAAGTGCTATCTTCCTGCCAACAGCATAATCTTAGAGGAGATAAAGAAATTTGAGGCCTCTGAGAGGCCCTTCAAGGTAGCATACAGCTTTTCAGGAATTTTCCTCGATCAATGTTTGAGGTATAAACCAGAAGTTCTGGATTCGTTTGTCCGTCTTATCGATACCGGCCAGGTCGAGGTTATGGAGCAGACATACTACCACTCGCTTTCAAGCCTATTCGATAATAAGCAGGAGTTCTACGAGCAGGTCAGGATGCATAGGGAGCTTATCTGGGATCTTTTCGGGTTCAAGCCCACAACCTTCGAGAATACTGAGCTTATCTATGATGATGAGATCGCAAAGATGGCCGAGGGCATGGGATATAAGGCTATATTTACTGAGGGTGTCATCGCCGATCCAAACTTCGTTTACAGGCCCAAGGGCACTGAAATATCGCTTCTTCTGAGGAACTATCAGCTGACGGATGATATTGGCTTTAGGTTCTCATCGCGATGGTGGGAGGAGTATCCACTAACCGCAGACAAGTACTCATCCTGGCTGGCTGCAACGCAAGGAAAGTGCATAAACATTTTCTGCGATTATGAGACATTCGGAGAGCATCAGTGGGAGGAGACGGGCATATTCAATTTCCTTAGATACCTTCCGGAGAAGATACTCAAATGGAATAATCTTAAGTTTTCAACTCCATCGGAGATAGCCAGGGACATTTCCCCTGTAAATGAGATAAGTATAAGCAGGACAATATCCTGGGCAGATCTTGAGAGGGATACGAGCTGCTGGCTCGGGAACGCACTACAACAAGCATGCTTCATCTATCTCAAAAGGCTTGAAGCCCCTGCTAAGGAGAGCATGGATCAGGAGCTTATTGACACATGGAGATTGCTTGGGATAAGCGACCATCTTTATTATATGTTCACGCATGGGGGAGGGCCTGGAGAGGTTCATAACTACTTCAGCCCCTACGGCAATCCCTATGATGCTGCAATAACCTATTTCAGTGTGCTCTCGGATATGCACTACAGGATTAAGGAGGGGATAAGGCTAGCCGATGAGCCATTTATATTCGTTGCGGGCGGCGGCTGCTCAGCTGGAGATGCCGTTTGGAGCCTGGAGGGTATGAGCATAGCTCTTGCAAAGGTCAATACAGCATCTCTGGAGTACCATATGAGCAGGGATGATATTGCAACATGGATCAGGACGAGCCTAGGGGATAGCTGCCTGGCAGATGAAATAGATAAGCTAAAGGACATCAGAGGAGAGGAGCTTAGGAATAATCTTCTTAAAGCAATTACCTCAGAATTGAATAAGGTATGACATGCCAGGATACGTATTTCGACCCGATAGCTTCGCTCAGGGCATGGCCCACGAATGGCTGATAGCAAACGGCATAGGAGGTTATGCGTCATCCACAGCAGTTGGGGCAAACACGCGAGCATATCATGGGCTGCTTGTCGCTTCCATGTCGCCTCCTGTGGAGCGCAGGCTGCTTCTGTCGTCGCTGGATGAGGAAGTAAATGGAGTTCCGCTCTTTAACCATCAGTATCCCGGAGTGGTTCACCCACAAGGCTTTAAATGCCTCCAGGAGTTCGGATTTGATCCGCTCCCACGTTTCTCCTATATGGCAGGCAATGTAAGGGTGGATAAGACTGTATTCATGCTTCACGGCCGGAATACTACTACTATCGACTACAGAGTCCATGGCGAGGGCAGAATGAGGATAATCCCTCTGGTCCACTGCCGAAACTTCCACGCAGCATCGAATCTACCAGAAATGCATCAGGATGCATCGAAGAAGGGCACAGTCCTGAGGTCAAGCTGCAACCTCTTTCTGCTATCGGATATCGCTGAGTATACTCGTAATGAGGTTGTTTACTATAACTTTGAGTATGAGGCAGAGCGGTTGAGAGGTTTATCCTGGAAGGAAAACCTGTTTTGTCCAGGATATTTCGAGATAGATGTTTCAGGAGATACTGAGTTCGGCATAATGGCCTCAGCGGAAGAAAGTTCGATGCCCGATTTGGTAGGAGCCCGGAGAAGTGAAGTCTCCCGTCTTGCGAACTTAAAGGCACCCCTGCCGAGATTTGCTCAGGCTGCAGACTCATTTATAGTCAAGAGGGGCCAGGGTAGAAGTATAATTGCAGGCTACCATTGGTTCGATGACTGGGGCCGTGATGCCATGGTATCTCTGCCTGGGCTTCTGCTCGCCACAGGGCGTTTCAATGATGCTAAGGCGGTTCTCTTAACATTTGCGGAAGCCATGAAGGACGGAGTTCTGCCCAATGATCTTGGAGCCAGATCCTACAATACAGTTGATGCATCACTCCTGTTTATCAGGGCTGTTTACAGTTATTACAAGTACTCTGATGATATAGAGTTCATCCGCAGCATCTGGCCTTCCCTTAGAAGCATCATTAAGCGCTATTCAGGAAAAGGCAATGGCTTCAGCATGGATTCGGACGGATTAATCAAAGCTGACCCTGCCCTAACATGGATGGATGCTCGCGTAGATGGAAGGCCCATTACCCCCAGGGCAGGAAAGGCATGCGAAATAAATGCTCTCTGGTATGATGCTCTGTTGATAATGGAATCCGTTGCCAAAGTTCTGGAAGCACCCTGGAATACAGAGCTATCCAAGCGCGTGAAGGAGAGCTATCAGCGGTTCTGGAACAGCGAGACAGGCTGCCTCTTCGATGTAATCGATCATGAGGATGCATCCATCAGGCCTAACCAGATCATAGCGGTCTCTGTGAGCGATCTTCTGCCGATGATAAAGCGGAAACGTATCCTGGAAACGGTGACATGCGAGCTTCTAACGCCTTATGGACTCAGGACACTATCGCCCCGAGATCCGCGGTATCTGGGGAGGTACGAAGGTGGACCCGAGCAAAGGGATGCAGCATATCACCAGGGAACTGTCTGGCCCTGGCTTATCGGACCATATATTGATGCTTTCTTTTCTGTTAACGGTCACTCCGATGAGAGCAAGGCAAAGGCAAGAGAGATATTGCGGCCGCTGGCTGAGCTGGATGCCATAGGGATCGATACAATCCCGGAGATCTTTGATGGAGACGAGCCGCATAGGCCTGGTGGGTGCATATCGCAGGCATGGTCGGTGGCAGAGCTGCTTAGGGCATGGAGCATGACACAGTAGCGGTGATAGCAGCGATAATAGTAACGTTATAATATTAGTATCCGCTAGCTAGGGACTATCTGACCAGAGATCGAGAGATTCATCGTGCTCCAGATGTTGGGCTACATCCCTCATATTCAGGAACATTCTCCGCTTGTTCTTTGTCCAATATCCAAATCCGACCTTCTCATAAAACTTTACAGCATCATTTTTAGGATCTACAGCTAAATACCTGCATCCGAGTGGGCCATCCAAAGCAAAACCAATAGCCAGGGAGAGCAGATAGCTTCCTATGCCGTAACCGTGGAGCCTCTTGTCCACGGCCAGCCTCGCGATCAGGATACATGGATACGCCGGATAATCGCAATCATCTATGATCTGGCTAGCATCCAGCCGGTCTCTATCAATCCTGATAGAGTCAGCGGCCAATGTTATAAAACCAGCAATGCGGTCTTTATGAAAACAGAGATGTGTTTTGCTCAATAGCAGCTCGCTCTTTCAAAGCATCGTTCTTCAGAAAATCGTTCAGCTCTTCGTCGCCGGAATCGAAAAGAGAAAGATTATATCTTGCATTAAGTAGCTCAATGCTAAACGCTTCTTCTGGCGGCTGCACAATCAGAACTTACTACGGTTGGCTCTGTAAATCTTTTTCGCTTGCCTGAAAAAGGCTAGCTGCTCAGAGGTAAAAGCAGAGCTGGCTTCGTTCTTGCAGAATTCCTCTGCCTCTTCCCCTTCTAGAGTTAAACCGAGTTTTGTTGGTCTTGCCATTTCTGCACCTCGCTATTAAACAATACTGCATTGTTGGTGCTATAAGGATTTCGGCCAAATACTAGAATCTAGCCACTTCTTGTTTTTACGGCTATCGGTTTCATAACGGTATTTTATATCTAGAATTCTATAGCATAGTCATGTCCAAGTTGGCTATCTTTTTACTTGGCATCCGCTTATATATACAGCCTTAAACCTCTTCCAGGTTGGTTTTATTTAACAGTTCTCCCTCACTACGGCTGGTGTTTGATCCATTCATTTCAGTTTCCAGATAGATCAACAAATCACCTATTTTCGATTCTAATTCCTTTATTCTATCTTCAAGTTCCTTATATTTTTTATATTCCCATGTGGACCATTCGGTTCTTTTATCTACGACAAACTTATGACGATCTACATTAGAACTTATCTTCGGTCCGGCGTAAGTTTCGATTTCACTAGTATGGCTATCGAAATATGCTACTATCTCCCATCCAAAACCCTCAAATCTATTTTCACTTTTTTCGATATTATTAACCAAATCTAACACTTTTTTCGAGGGAAATAAAATTTTAATTTGCCCAATTGTTTCCCAAAATCTCTCAATATACTTTGACTTCTCAAGTTGTAGTTCTTCACATCTCTGTTTAGCCCTTAAACCTTCCTTTATTTCGATTGATTGATCAAGTTCAGAATTAATCATACGGGTAATGTATTGATTGGCGTTCTGTAATTTGTCTTGTCTACGGTCTCCCCGGAGTTTATTCACGATTTCGAAATCAACGTTATCAAATGCTATTAAATCGGCATTATATAGAAGACTTCTACTGTTAATAACTGAACTATAATATGATGCATAAGATTGTGACATTGTATGCTTACGACCGTGTAATTGGCTGTACGCTTCTCGTCTTTTATTTTCCTTTTCTTGGCGTTCATTCTCAACCATTTTGAATTTTTCTTGCTCTATCGTTTTTTCCATAATTTCATAATTTGCGTCTATTATTTTTTTATTATTTTTTAAAGTTACATAAGCGCTAATAATGGCCACGATTGCTCCACCGCCAAAGGCAATGAGTGCATTTACTAGCTCAGGATTTGGCCATGATTGTGTTAAAGTAACATTTGCCGCTATTGCATGAGTTAAATTAACATCTATCGGCATAGCATCCGCTTAGATACACAGACTTAAATCTCTTCCGTCGTTATTTTGCTATTATAGGCAGTTTCGCTGTACCTACTCATCTCTTGATTCACAAAGGATCATTGAAAAGAGTCATGGAAAACATATCTTTCATGCATACCCATTCTGTTATAGCATTCGATTTTAATACTCATATTAACTCCTTCAATGATCTCCAGCTATCGGTCCTTAATGCTTATTCTATCGGGTAGTTAGTTCGAGGAAGCACTATAATACCTATGAGTGATTTAGGTCTAAAAATAACCGCAGGTTATATGCAGTGTTCTGAGCTGAGGTCAGCCTGATATCCCAATTCCTTAGCCATGGCGAAAGCTGCCTTGGCTTCAGTGCCACGGCCAAGTCTCTCAAGAACTTCACTCTTGCTATTCCAAGCCAATGCATCTTTTGGATCTATTTTGATAGCCTTATCATAACATTTGATAGCTTCAGGATATCGTTCCAAGTTATAAAAAGCAAGGCCTTTGTTATACCAGGTATTTGCACATTGCGGATTTATCCCAATCGATACATTATACGCCCTGATGGCATCCTTATGTTTGCCTAGATCCATGAGAGCTACGCCTTTATCGTTCCAAGCGTCTGCATCTTTAGGATTAAGCTCTATAGTCTTTTCAAAAGCCAATAGAGCCTCCTCCCATTTTCTCAACTTAACTAAGGTTAGGCCTTTAGAATGCCAAGCATCAGCAAACTCTGGGTTAAGCACAATAGCTTCATGTGTCTTCGGTTAAGAGATAATTCTTAGGTTAATCGTTATAGATGTGACTAAATCCTTCTGCGCAAATAGTTCATTTAATAAGATTTATATGGAATATGTGATGCCATATCCAATTAAGGGAATAGCATGCGAAAAGGGGCATCACAATTTGGGAAAGATATAGTGGAAAAAGAACTAACCACGATGTTTGATTCCAAGTGGCTTAGAGAAACTGCAAGAGAAAGTGGATTGGTTGAACGAGAGAGGAAAATTGATCCAGTAATAATGTTCTGGACTCTGGCGATTGGCTATGGCACTCAGCTATGCAGAACCCTTGCAGAGTTGAAACGCGAGTACGAAGTGCACGGAAAAGTATCGATATCAGATAGCAGTTGGCACGATCGTTTCACTCCAGAGCTAGTAAAATTTCTCAAAGGGTGTGTAATTCATGGCATTGAGCATATGGCTCAAGAACCAAGCAGAATCTTGGGCAAACGTCTAAACAGCTTTCGTGATGTGATGATCCAGGATAGCACCATTATTCGTCTTCATGAAAGCCTTGCCAGCAAATGGCCTGCTGCTCGCTCCAAGACAGTGGCAGCAGGAGTAAAAGTGGCATATTTGACAAGCGCAATAGCCAATAGCCCTAAGAGCATTTCGATCTTACCTGAGAATACCAACGACCTAAAGACATTAAAGATTGGCCCTTGGGTAAAAGATATAATATTACTCATTGATCTTGGATTTTACAAATATCAACTATTTGATCGAATAGCGGAAAATGGGGGATCCTTTGTTTCACGCCTTAAGAGCAACTCAAATCCCGTAATAGTAGGCGTAAATCAAGTATGCAATTGCCGTGGAATTGATTTAATTGGAAAGCATTTGAAAGATATCGTATTGGAAAAATCTGATGAGATATTCGACGTTAATGTTGAAGTATCTTTCAATCGAAGGTCTTATCGCGGCAAGAGCAAAAAAGATAATGGGATATTTAGATTAGTCGCAGTATATAATACTGAGGCAGAAGAACATCATTTTTATATGACAAATATTTCTCCAGATACGTTATCTGCTTCTGAGATTGCCGCCACCTATGCCGCAAGATGGGAAGTTGAACTTATCTTCAAAGAATTGAAAAGCAGATATGCTTTGGATCAGATAACAACGAAGAGCCCGAGTGCGATTGAAGCCTTAATTTGGATCTCAATTCTGACACTTTTGGTCAGTAGAAAAGTGTATTATGTCGTTAGAAAATTGAATCCTGATAACCAGATGGTTCGATTTACTCAGCTCAGATGGAGCAATATCTTTATCGAAAATTCTTCGCGACTCTTGTCTGCTATATTTGATTATCTTGGAATTGAACAAGATTTCTTCACAGTCTTAAATGTATATTCAAGTGAAGCACTTGATCCGCATGTCAATAGAGAACGACTTAGGGATGGGTTGTGGTCTTAACCGAAGACGAATGACAATAGCTTTATCATGAGCCTCTAATGCTTCTTCGTACTTTTCCAGGTTGTTCAGAACGGCACCTTTGTTGTTCCAAGCATCTGCAAATTGTGGATCTATCTTGGCAGCATTTTCATAAGCATTGATGGCTTCTTTATACTTGCCCAAATCATATAGAACAGTGCCTTTGTTATTCCAAGGGCAGGCAAATTCAGGATCTATCTTAATGGCGTTGTCATAAGCATCGATGGCTTCATCCAATTTGTGAAGGTAATATAGAGCAAGGCCTTTGTTATTCCAAGCCAATGCATCTTTTGGATCAATCTCAATAGCTTTATCAGAGCACTCTATTGAATCCTCATATTTACCAGACCGAATAAGGGTATCAGCTTTGTTATCCAATGTCCAATACGACTTAGAATTTATCTTAATAGCTTTGTCATAGAATTTGATAGCTTCTCCGTATTGGCCTAACTCAGTTAGAGATAGTCCACTTCCAGCACAGGACCAAAAAAGTTTATTATCCAAAGCAATTGCATTATTAAAACATTGGATGGCTTCTTCGTACTTGCCTAGATCAACCAAAGACCAGCCCTTATTATTCCATGCTATCGCAAACTTGGGTCTTATCTTTATAGCTTCCTCGTAGTTTTTGATAGCTTCCTCATACTTTCCCATCTCAGCTAAAACAGAGCCTTTGCCATTCCAAGCATCTGCAGGCAGTGTACTGATTCTGCTGTAATTGTAGTACATCACGGCGGTACTTGGAGATGCTATAACTAGAGCATCAACATAGTTACCAACCAGATTTATAATAAGCCCTGTATCCGACCTTAAGATATTGGGAATACCAAGGAGGATACAAGGCAATGGATACCAATAACCTACTGACGGATTATCTTGCCGATCCAAGTGATGGTCTGAAGCAACTATTCATCTGGTTCCTGAACATGGTGATGCAACTAGAGGCAAATCAACAAGCTTGTGCCGGTCCATATGAGCGCAGTGACCAGAGGAAAGCTCATAGAAATGGTACTCGATCACGCACTCTCAAGACTCGCGTAGGTGAACTGACTCTCGATAAGCCTCAGTTCCGGGAGTTCCCATTTGAGACTAAGGTGTTTGAGAGATATTCTCGTGTTGAACAGGCATTGTTGATGGCAATAGCCGAATCCTATATCCAGGGTGTTTCAACAAGAAGAATGGAGAAAATCGTCAAGAACTTCGGCCTAGACCGCTTATCTCCCTCAGAAGTCTCTAGAATCTGCGATATATTGGATGAAAAGGTCGAGGAATTTCTCAAGAGGCCAATCGAAAACAAGATCCGTTACCTCTTTGTGGATGCAAGCTACTTCAAGGTCAGATTTGGGGCCCAATACAAGACCAGGGCACTTCTGATCGTCACAGGAATCAGGGATGATGGCTATAGGGAGGTTCTGGGAGCCAGTATAACTGAATCAGAGGATAGCGGCTTTTGGTCGGCGCTGTTCCGGGATCTCAAGGATCGGGGCCTGGATGGAGTTCAAATGGTCATATCAGATGCCCATAAAGGAATTCAAAAGGCAGTAGAATCATCGTTTGTAGGGGCATCCTGGCAGTTTTGTCATGTCCATTTTGACCGGGCTGTTCTGGAGACTATATCCAATAAGGATAAGCACGAGATCGCAGAGAAGCTAAAGGATGCCACAGATGACGAGATAAAAATGCAAAACTTAGCCTCAGAGCTTGACAATCGTGGATATAAACAGGCGGCAGATACCATTGATAGGTTCAGATTTGATCTGTGGAACTATAAGGCATTTCCTAAGGCTCACTGGAAAAAGATTCGGACGACAAACATTATTGAAAGGATCAACAAAGAGCTGAAACGAAGGAGTAAGCCTGTTGGGGCATTTCCTAGTGATAAATCTCTTATGAGATTGATTGGTTGTGTCCTGATCAATATGAACGAGGATTGGATTACAGGTAATAGGTATTTATCTATGGACGAGAAGTGAAAGGTTCTGGATACAGGGCGCCTACGAATTTACAGCAATTGTGGTACACTACCCATCTGCAGATCTGGATTTTAATTCAATAGCTTTATCAAAACACCTAATAGCATCTTTAAATCTATCTAATTCGGCTAAAGTAAAACCCTTGCTATTCCACGCATTTATTGACTTGGGATATAGTTCTATAGCTCTGTCATAGCACTTAATAGCTTCTTCATACTTTGTAAGCCAAGAAAGTGCAATGCCTTTATTGATCCATCCCCATTTATTCTTTGGATCTATTTCGATAACTTTATCATAACAAGAGATTGCTTCGTCATATTTTGTTTGATCAAAGAGGGCATTACCTTTCTTAAGCCATGCTCCCGCTTCTCTAGATTTTGCACTCCTTATTTTCAGCTTGGACTCATCTTTTAAATTGGCTTCCTCCTTTTGATTAACTGTCCGTTTGATTTTTTTCGATGGTGCAATTGTGAATCCTAATTCATCTACATTCAAATGGCTAATTCTGTCTGTTATTTTCAAGGCAGATTCAAATCTAGTATCATAACCCCGGCTTATTACAAGTCCGTTAACTGGATCTCCTTTTGCTATTCTTTCCTGAACCCATCCCATATAGTTGGATATCTGCCCGAAGGTATTTTGACCCGCCCTAACGTTTTTCAATTCAATTACTAAATATCCCTTTTGCTTTTTATCGCAACATAGCAAATCAATACGGCCGCCATTGCCTTTGCAGACTAATTGCCTACCAGACTGCTTTGTATTAGTATCAGTGTATAATTCTAGGTCGTATCCAAAATTCTTGAGTAATTTTAAGTTAGCAATCAGAGCCTCTTCAAGCTCTTCCTCTAATTGTATGCTTTCCGCTATTGGCTCTCTTTGGATATGCTCTATAAACTCTAAATACCCTGGATTATTCGACGCTAATAACTGGTTTAGCATAATCCAGTATTCTAAGGATATTTTAAAATTGCTTCTTTGGAAACTGCATCTAAGAGGTCCCCAATCATCAAAATAGGGAATTTTTCGCAAATCCTTTACATTTACAGGATGCCCAAATTTATATAGCACTTCGTGATCGCAGCCGTAATCCCATCCACGATCATTATCATCGGCAATGGAATAGGCATCACTTTTCGCTTGTATTAGATAACCAATATCTTTTTTGGGCGAGGTTCGCCACAATAAAACTAAATCCCCTTCCTTTGTGTTTTTATTACAGGTCCACCAGCCATCGGATTCAATTCCACTTTCAGGATCAAGATCTTCCCTATCGCTGCCATCCTCATCCAAATAAACATCGGGCCGAGCAACCCAAAGCCAATATTGGCGCTCAATTGGTTCTGCCATATCCACTCACATATAACCGCTTTGTACTGATACAGTTCACTTTAGGCTGAGGTCTCAATCCCCACGCTACATCTCCTCAGGCGTTATATTTAAACTGTGGCGTTGACTTTAAAGCTCAATGGTTACCATGAATTCTGAGGCAGTCTTGGCGGTTCTCATAGACAGCAAAGAAGATGCATAATCCTTAGGAAGATAGTCCTCGCAATGGGCCTAGATACCATTAGGATCATTTCTTCAAGCAACGTTTAAGGCATGAAGCGGAGATTGAGGTGTTTGAGTAGATATTTTAACCTCATCCATTTTTTAAAGGGTTTAGGCGACTGGATTACCTGCAAAGGATGCGGAAAAATATTTACAGATGACTCATTTACACCATAACATGCAGTCCAAGGCAAATCGCTAACAGGAGAGGACATAAGCCAAAGATGACGATATAAATCACACCAGCTCAGCCGCCCTTCCGAGTTTCTGGGGCAATTGGAACACTCAAGCAGCCTAACACATAATCCAGCAGCTTCAGAAACAACGGGCTTGCTCTGTCCCTGGGCCTTTCCAGATCGATCTTCAAAATTTCCCTGACCATTCCAGGTCTGGAGCTGAGGATTATCAATCGGTCGGCCAGGTAGATCGCCTCCTCCACGCTATGGGTTACCATTATTGTAGCCTTACCTGTTCTTTCCAGAACATTCATGATATCCTGCTGGATCTGTTTTCTTGTCTGGGGGTCCAGAGCTGAGAAAGGCTCGTCCATTAAAAGGAGCTTTGGCTCAAGGGTGAGGGATCTCGCAACGGCCACCCTCTGGCGCATCCCTCCGGAAAGCTCATGAGGATAGCGATTCCCGCTATCCTTGAGGCCCACCATAGAAAGATACTGCATTGATCTTGTGCGAATCTCCTCTTGGGGGATGCCTCTCATCTCTAGGCCAATTGAGATATTCCTCTCCACGCTGAGCCAGGGAAGCAGAGCATGCTCCTGAAAGGTCATGCCCAGTTGAGGGCTTGGCCGCTCCACTCTCTCGCCATCGAGCAGCACACCTCCGCTAGTGGGCTTCTCCAGACCCGCGATTATCCTGAGAAGCGTCGTTTTGCCACAGCCGGATGGCCCTAGAATTGCCACTATCTCTCCATCCGATACATCGAAGTTTATATCCTGAAGAGTTATCACCCGGCTCTTTCCCGAGCCGAACTCCTTGCTTACCCCCTTCAACTGAAGCATCATCGTTCGAGCCCCCTCCAGGAGAACCATCGTCTTTCGACAGCCACAAAGATCCTATCGATTCCTATACCTATGATCCCAATGGTTATCATCCCTGCCATCACCACCTGAATCTGTCCCCAGCTATAGGCGTACATTATAAGGTAACCAAGGCCAGTGCTGGTTCCCGGCAGCATCTCTGCAGCAACTACACACATCCAGGCGATGCCAAAGCCGATACGCATGCCTGTCCATATTTCAGGTGCCGCTGCAGGAAGGATAACTCTGACCATCAGATCATGCTCTCTGGCGCCCATCATGGTAATGGCCTCGATCCAGCTCTTCTTTACTCCTCGAACTCCTTGAAGGGTGTTAAGAAGAACTGGGAAAAAGGCCCCCAGAGCTATGATAAAGACTATGGAGACCAGGCCTATCTTCAGCCAGGCCAAAGCCAATGGCACCCACGCAAGAGGAGGAACAGGCCGCAGAGCCGATATCATACCATCTAATGCCTCTTTGAACGTCTCCCACCTGCCCATTGCTACTCCCAGTGGCACTGCCAGACAAGTTGCGACAAGAAATCCCAGACCAACTCTCTGGAGACTCATGAGAGCGTTCTCAATTAAAGATCCGCTGCCCATGATATCGGTGCCCGGAGAGAGCAGGACCAGCAACACCGATTGGATATTCGGGAGGATGAACTGGTTGTGAATGGAGATGGATAGGGCTTCCCAGAGAATAATTACGACCAGAGGCAGCACCAGCTTTAGAAGCGTTCTCCTGTTCATGTCATAAATCTCCATTCGATCTCATTTCGTTGCGGATCGTTTCCAGAATGGATTAAATTGTTCATGCCTTAACACCCTGAATGCCAGACACATTGAATGCAACTTGCAGAATTACATCAGTGATGGTTCCCTGATCAGGATCACCCAGCTTGAGCGGCCTTCCTGCTGCAGACCTGGCTCTGGCCAGTGCGACGAAGTCCTCCCAGCTTGTGACATTGTAGTCCGCCCGAAGAACAAGTCCCGATCCCTCGTTTTGCACCGGCATAATTATCTTTTCTTTGCCGCCAAGAAGTATGGAACCGATAGCAGGAGTTACCCCTACATAGGCCATATCTATACAGTCCTGATCCATCAGTGTAGTTAGAGTCTGTCCTGTAGGAGCTGTAACCAGCCCTACCTCCGCCACCTTCTCACCTTTAACCACCAGATCGAGCACTTGAGGCCTGGTTGCATTGTCCTGCGGTTTCAGAGCTATACCATATCGATCGTTGAAGTACTCCAGTTCTTGATGGCCGCAAACAGGGGTGCTTGATGGTCAATCATCAGATAGCCGACAACCAATCTGTGTTCAAGGGGCTTGGGAGAACTAAGTTTGCCTGAATTGAGCATCGTTTTGGCGGCACTATAGGGACCGAAATCGAAGAACGAAATATTTTTAACGGCAGCTTGGCCGTCGGCCGGATAGTCGAGCAAGCGTGCCATCTGGGCAATGAGTGCCTCCATGCCCCGCCACCAATCCTCATTGGGCTCACAGGAGAATATCAGATCTTGGCGGGAGTCCTCAAATACCTCCTGTGAAGATATAGCACCTTCTCCCAGAGTGTAGTTTCGGCTGCCCATCAGCCAGTTCGCAGTGATCTCAGTAGATGCCTTGGGATTTTCGCAGACCCACTGGGTGGCCCTCATATTCAGGTAGCTAAAGGCGCTGACCAGATCCTGGTGATTCTCCAAAAGGCGGTCGCTGGCCACCAATACGCAGCAGGGATGGTTGTTCCATCCTGGCGGAAAATCCTTGGAAGCAACCACAATTCTTCCAATTCCAGACTCTTCAGCCATCGACAGGTAGGGCTGCCAGGCAAAATATCCGTCTATCTGGCCCGTGGCCAGGAGCATGGGCATGAGATTTACACCTTTGCAGTAGAGCAGTTCCACCTTGGCCGGGGTTCCCGTAGCCATGGAGGGTTGAGCTGAAAATCCGGTATAAGAGAGAAAAATTCCGAGGAGGACTGTGACCGCAAAGATGTGATGCATGGTAATCGCTCATCCAGCTAATATATATAACTTCGCTAAGATTATTTCCAAGCAGACTATTTCCAAGATTGCTCCAGCAAATCAAAGACATTATAGAACTAAATGGGTAGCATTACAGCTCGCGTCCGGGCCAGGGCATTGCAGCTCCTTGTGGTATTATGGTTAATTATCAACATCGTTTACCGTGCCTCCCCATTGTCAACAGCTCATTCATATCAGAACCTAATGCTCTCTCCAAAGAGAAGACAAGCTCAGGCAAGTCATGCACCATAGGAATATGTTGTACCGCCAGAGCGTAGCCACCATCATTGGTGAGCTGAACAGCCCAAGCTCCATCCCAATTCGCTCCACCGAACGTCTTGTTTCAGAGTTCGTTTCCTTATGCGTCAGTCTCCTTCCTATTGGGACGCCCCAGGTATTGCCTGGGTCAGGTTATGCAGTTCTTCCTAAGAGTAATTGATTGGAACTCATTGTGCTGTATAAAAAAAGAAGACCTGCCGCCGCAGCATCTGAATTTGGAGATATCATCGGCTGCAGATAAATCCCTTATTATGACAACGTCCAGACTAATCTTCAGGTTGTTCCGACCCGGTGCGATCTATGCTCTTGTTAGCCAGATATCCGGCATGGCTGATCAGCAGAATTCCTATCAGGCCTTCTGACAGCTCAGGCAAATTCGTTATAGATCCTGGGTATTTTGAACCGATGAGGGCAACGGTTAGTATCACATAAGAAAGCGCCGCAATCACCGTAAACCAGAACATCTGGACCTTGGAGAGATCGACGAAACTGGTATTGCTTATCTCATCTCCCTCAAAGACATCTGTAAACTTAGCATCGGCGATGCTGGGATTGGCATATAACACGCCCTCTCTATTCTTATCCATAACATCGGTAGATTGGCCCACGGCCTGACTGGCATTTTTAAGAGCCGAATCAGTCGGTTGCTTATTTTTCTTCGAATCCAGTACCAGTGGACTGCCAATCAAAGATGCGGTGCTTATACCCATAAGCGCCCAGAGCCTCCAGTCTATACCCACCCCTAGCGGATCAGGAACTGCCAGATATGAGGCATAAAGAGCGCTGTTATGTAACACAGTCTCATTCAAAGTAGCACTATAAACTGAATAATTAATGCTGGCGTGAATCCTTGAAAGCACGATCGTCAAATATGCAGATAGAATAACTATCGTCCAGATAACAATCTGTAGCCGGGAAAGGCTCATCAATTTTCTTTTGCTGATCAGGACACCGGCTAACCTGCCTGTGGTGTGCATCCCGAGGACTACAGTGAAGCAGAGCATAAAGAACAATACCAACAGGTAGTTAAAGCCCGGGACGAAATTGCTATTGAGTATATCGCCGTACCAGCCGGAGATCAATATTAGAACCAAACAGACGAGCCCTAATATAATGGTCCAGGTATATGGTAATGGTTCTGGCTCTTTGACGGGAGGCCTTAGCTTATTCACGAGCGTGGTCACTTTTTGGTTGAAATCATCCTTATTCGGAGATCTCATCACCTCAACGAGATTTTTGCGGAACATCTCCCATTTATCCGTGTTGTTTGGATCGTCGAGGGCATCATTTAATGATTTTATTTTTTCAGCGGGGCTTGGATCTTTATTAAACTCCCCCTGGACGACCTTAAAAAGCTCATTGACCTCATCCTTCATTGTCCGGATGCCGGTTAAATAGGCGCAAAAAATTTTCGCAACCGTAGTGGATGTATTATTTATATCGATATTACCTCCAATCAGATCTGCCATGAAATATTTCCCCTCCTATAGAGATCTTGATTGATGCGACCGCTCTTATCTTCTTTTACAGTCTCACTTTGATCATAGTACCAGCACTAAAATTATTTTCGGTTAATCTCGATGATTCTATTTAAGCATATGCACTCTCATTCTGAAAAAGGAGCGGGCTGAGTTTAGAAATCATTCCTCGATATCATGGGACTGTGTATTGTGCAATAATCCTCTATTATTTGGTATTCATTCCCCTTCAATCCTCTTCCTCATCTCCCCCGCATCCCTCGTCGCCTCAGCCTTCCCCAGCACCCGAGCCACAGCCTCGATTGCCTCCAGGTAGCGCACGATCTGATCCAGGTAGTTTATCAAATCTCCTTGGTAGGCATACATTCCATATTTATCGCTGAAGTCGTCTATAATTTCAGCGGGGCTCTTGCCTTCAGCCCGCAGCTCAAGTATCTTAATTGAGATATTTTTCTGGGGGCAGCCGCAGTAGGGAGCATCCATGCAGGTACAGCGCAGGAAATCCTTTGCAAAATCAAGACACTGCTTCTGGATCTTTCTCTCAAGATCATTCAGATCAGCGCTGCTCAGAAGGTCCAGGAAAGAGCCGTGAAGCGCCCGCTGAGAGATGCTCATCTTCAGCGCTAAGGAAATGCGCTCAGCAAACTTGAGGTAAAGGTCTTCGAAGCTCTCCAAACTCACGGCCACCTCAAGCGGCGATATGCCCTTTTCGAGCTTTTCAGCTATCAGCTTCACCTGATCAGGCGTAAGGAAATGGGCTGCTGCCACAGCACCAAGCTTTGTGGGATCGATTCCTTTTATAAGCCCCGCCTTCACGAGAGCTTTCAAAGAGGTATCCAGGTCATCTAACCCTAACGTCAGCTCATGCAGGCTCTCAAGCTCCTGGCGTGAGCGCGCTGCCACTGCATTTGCCAGGACCTCCTCGAGCTGTTGCTCTTCGGAATACTCAGGCGCTACGTTCTCCATCTCTCCGTGAAGGAGTGCCAGAGCTACTTCATCCTCGGTCTCACCCCGTGAAGAAGTGAATCTTCTTCCGGGCTCAGCAAGGATATAGACCAATCCCTTATCGTGGTAACCAGGACGGCCTGCTCGCCCGAGCATCTGGTTGAACTCGTGGACGTTCAGCCATTCTATCCCCATAGCAAGAGATTCAAAGATTACATGCGAGGCAGGGAAATCAACGCCCGCCGCAAGCGCTGCAGTCGTCACGACGGTATTTATCTTTCCTTCCCCAAACAGCTCCTCGATTCTTTTGCGCTCATAGTATTGGAGACCCGCATGATAGGCCGCTGCACCTTGTATTGATTGTGCGAGATTGTAGCAGTTCTTCCTCGAGTTTGTGAATATTATCGTCTGGCCCCGGTAACCTGTGGAGGAAGTATGCTGCTCTCCTTCCTTCACTAGATCTCTCATCAGCCTTCTCTTCTCAGGTCCGGAGGAGAATATCAGATGACGCTCTATGGGAATGGGCCTGACCTCGTACTCTACAAGAGTTGCTCCGAGTCGCTTGGCGAGCGCAGCAGGATTGCCGACTGTTGCGGATAGGAATATGAACTGTGCCTGGGGCGCAACGAGCTTCAGCCTGGCGATCATTCCAGCAAGCCGATGTCCACGTTCAGCATCCTCCAGCATATGCACTTCATCTATTACAACAGTGCCGACTTTTCCGAGGCTTCTTCTGGTTCTGATAACCTGATCTATGCCCTCATAGGTTCCCGCGATTATATCGGCATTCAGATCTTGACGCATCTTTCGGCCGTGGCCGAGCTTGATCCTGCTCACCCCTACACGAATGGATGTTGAGAATCCTAATTCACCATAGGCCGACAGCTGGTCATATTTCTGATTTGCCAAGGCCACCAGCGGGACAAGAAATAGAAGCTTCCCTTTTCCTTCGATCAGGTTCTTGATCCCTGCCAACTCGCCTATCAGACTTTTGCCTGTGGCGGTAGCGGATACAACAAGCTGGCTAATGCCATCAAGGAGTCCAGCCTGAACAGATCTTGATTGAACTGGCAGAAGCTTTGTCAGCCTTTTTTTGATCATTGCCATAAGCGCTTCAGGAAGCTCCAGATCATCCAGATCAAGCGTTGCCTCCTCGCGGCTGGCTGGTATAACATCGAACCTCGTCAGCTCAGGATCCAGCTTTTCGAGCGATAAGAGCTTCAGAACATCATCTAGATTGCGCCTCTTCTTCAGTATGCGTGCCAGGTGCGACTTGCCTGCCCTGCTTAGCCCTCTGAAATCCGCCTCGCGCACGAGCTCAGCAGCTGCGCAGTTCTCGCAGATCCTTGAACCCTTGTAGCTTATAGCATCCTTGCCGACATAGGTTACCCTATGCTCTCCAAGGCAGTGGTTGCATATGCTGACGCGACGAGAGTCCAGCTGAAATGCCTTCAGTAATTCTAGGAATTTATTCTCAAGTGCCTCATCTCCATGGGCTAGATAGATGGCGCTTGCTTTTCTAAGCAACTTCAGCGCATCCTCTGGAGGAAGATACTTTTCGACATCCTTCTTGATGAGGAACTTGCCAACCCTCGGCCCCTGAGGCATATCCTTTAATCGAAGATAGCCTTCGAAGAGCGTTTTACCATCGCGCAGCGGCAGCAGCATTATTCTTGAACGGTCAGCCTTTGCCAACACTTGAAAAGCCATTTTGTGAGTTTATCCTGAAGTAAGATCTATAAGCTCGTATTTCAGGCCCTCTGATTCCAGACGGTTGAGCAGATTCGGGATCTGTTCATCAACGCTTACCACCAGAGAGCTGATTCCATGATAAGCCGACTCTACGGCCGACTCTTTAGCTCCGAATATAACATCGGGTTCGCGTCCTGCCTTTCTGAGCGCCACAAGAGCCTCTATCCCGAGACAGCCCACAATCTTATTTCTTGATAGAATTTCAGATAGAGCATTCAGGTCCACTTTACGTGAGCCGCCCAGTTGAGAGCGCGGTACCTTGCATACCGTTATCTTCCCCTCTTCAAGGCCGATAAGCCCATGCAGGTCGGATACGCCAACATCTTCGCCTGCCTTTGCATCAAGTATGGTCATGCCGCTAGCATCTATACCAATCTTCTTACTCGCATAGAGGAGTCCCTCCCTCATTTCCAGCGATACCCTCTCGCCCTCTGAGAGGTCAATCTCAGCTATTGCAGTCCAGACAGAGACGTGGGCAATTACCTCCTCCATAACTACGCGAGCATAACGCTTCAGCTCTGCCGCGCTCTCCAGGAGCCACTCGACGCCCTCTTTGGTAATGTTATAACGCATTCGGCCGTCTGTGGTGACAAGTCCGTCTGCCACAAGCTCCTTAATATACTCCGAGATCGCCTGGGGTGTGACGCCCAACCGATCGGCGACCTCCTTCTGGCGCAGATTGGGCTGATGTGCTGCTATCTCGACTAGTATCTGAAAACGAGAGCTCTCGCGCTTGCTCTGGAGGACGCTCGCCATTTTGGTTTCAGTGCTCCTCATCGTAAAGCTCTATTCTTTGACCTCTCACTGCCAGGTTCTCAGCCCTCTTTGCCACACCCTTTAGAAAGACTTGACTTAGATTCATCTCTCTGGATAAATTGGACAGAGAGTTATTGCCCGCCATTACCTGCTTTTGCAAACTCTCGATTACATCGCGCAGATCTTCATCTGACATGAATGTCAAGCCAATGATTTCACTCAGATCCTCCATAGAAGCCCCAAAGCTGGCTTGGATGCGTGAGTATGTGGAATGATACTCCTTCTCGGGGCTCCCACCAGGTTCGGGTGCCCTCCACTTGGTCTCAATCAGTCCGCTCTTTCGAAGCAGAGCCACGCTTCTGTGGACTGTGCTCTTGTCTCCAACGGCCTGAACTAGCTCGCGCTCTGTATGCCAGCCTTTGCAAAGCTCATCGAAGACCTTTTTGTGAACCTCCGAGCCGAATGCCTGCAGAAGTGGTACAAGGTCGGAGGGATCATTGATAATTCGAGTTCTCTTTCCGTTCACAAAGAATCTCCTTTGGGCATTATCCTTCAGATTTGATGCGGCCTCAGATCATTCTGATAGTCTCTAGGTTCATAGGTGCCATAGTGGGAATCCTGTATCTCTTGTAGACAGAGCTTGCCAGATCAAGGCAGTTGCTTTCCTCGCCGTGGTTCGTCAGGACACGCCCTGGCTTCGGGTATACCCTGCGAATATACTCCATCAGCTGGTTTCGATCGGAGTGCCCTGAGAAGCCATCCACAGTTGTAACCTCAAGATTGATCTTTACAGTTTGAGTCTTGCCCTCCACTGATAATGGAAGCTCCTTCCAGCCCTTCTGGATGCGCCTCCCCAAAGTGCCTTCAGCCTGATATCCAACTATAACAAGTGTATTCTTCTCATCAGGTCCGAGCCTCTTCAGGTATTCCATTACAGGCCCTCCATTAAGCATGCCGCTTGTCGCAAGTATGACACACGGAGGCCCATCAATTACATCAGTTCTTTGGCTTGCGGTTTCAACCTGCACAAAGCACTCTGAGAGGAATGGATTGATGCCCTTATGGAATATAAGCTCTCGCAGGTCGTTGTTTAGGTATTCGGGGTAGGTCGTATGAATTGCAGTCGCCTCGTAAATCATGCCATCGAGATAGACCGGCGCCTCATCTACCGACTTTCTTCGTAATGCCTCTTCCAGGACTACCATGACCTCCTGGCTTCTGCCTACGGCAAACGCTGGGATAATGACCTTTCCGCCTCGTTTAATGGTATCCCGAACGACATTGATGAGATTCATCTCCGCATCCTTCCGCGATGGTTGAATACTGTTAGCCCCTCCGTAAGTGGCTTCAGTTATCAGGGTCTCAAGCCTCGGGAAATTGTTTACGGCAGGATCAAAGAGACGAGTCCTCTCGAATTTGAAGTCGCCTGTGAAGGCCACGTTATAAAGCCCATCTCCGATATGGAAGTGAGCAATAGAAGATCCAAGTATATGGCCAGCGTTATGCATAGTGAGCTTGGTATCTGGAGCGATATCCGTAACATCTCCATAGTTGAGGGTAATGGTATGCTTTAGCGCCTGGCGGATCATGCTAGAATCATAGGGTAGCCTCTTTCCCTCGCGCCCTGCCACCTCTAAGTAATCCAATTGCAGTAGCACGAAAAGGTCGCGCGTAGGCGGAGTGCAGTAGATAGGTCCCTCATAACCGTATTTGTACAGCATCGGCACTAGCCCCGCATGATCTAAGTGGGCATGTGTGAGCACAACTGCATCAATCTGGTTTAGTGGATAAACCTCTGGAACGTAAAGGTACGGCGTGGCAGAATCATCTGAGCCGACATTTATGCCGCAATCGATAATTATCCTGGACTCAGGTGTAGACAGAAGCATACAGCTTCTTCCAACCTCACGGCATCCGCCGAGCGTGGATATCCTCACCCACTGATCTTTTGAAGCTAGGTCTCTGTGTATTTTTCTGCCTACTGTTCTTAATATGCTCTTGCGCTCGTTCTGGACGCTTCTCAGGTAATCCTTTATGTTCGCAATTGTTGATGAACGGACAGGCGGTGTTCTGACAACCTTTGGAGTCCAGCCAATCATCTTGGTTATTTCGCGTAAAGTCGCGCCATGGCGACCTATGACAAGGCCGGGCTTCTCTGCTTCAATTACAACCTCTCCTGTCTCGCCGTCAAAAAAATAATCTGATATTGCTGCCTCTTTGGGCACAACATCCTGAATCTTCTTTATAGCTGCCTCTGGCTCAGCCAGCACCTTCAGGTCAGGTCTCACAACGACGCGCTTTCGAAGATCCTTTGCCAAGGATCTGATTATTTCTCCATCATCTGCTAGACGCTTTGGGTCATCTGTATAGATAACCAGCTCCGGACCCTCGAACTCGAGGCCTGTTACATTTATATCCGGTGGCAGCTTGCTCTGAACTTTCCGTTTAAGCTCAAAAAGTACTTCTTCAACCGACAATCAAACACACCCAAAAAAGTTAAAGTAGTTTCATTATCTCCTGGTTCTCTAGCTCGCCGACCTCCTCATATTTATCTTTGGTAATCCTGACGAGCTCTATCTTATTGCCCGATGCAGAGTCTCTCTTCATGGCATTATGTATGGCTCTAGCAGCAAGCGTAGTTCCTTCCTCGATGCTTATGCCAGGGCGATACATCGACTCAAGAACGCCGTAGGCTATGGGTGATCCAGATCCCGTGGAGACTACCTTCCTCTCCTCGATCTGGCCGCCTAGTGCATCAAGGGAATATATTTTAGGTCCGTACCTGTCCACGCCACCCACGATTAGCTGTACATAGAATGGGTAGTATCTTCTTGAGGAGAGGACATTGGATAGCATCGTAGTTAGGGCCTTCACACTCATGGGCTCGCCCCTCTGCATCCTATAAAGCCTTGATTCAACCTGAACCATTCGAACAAGCGCCTGTGCATCACCTACTACGCCTGCTGTTGTCATTCCTATTAAATCATCGACCTGATAGATCTTCTTGGCTGTAGTGCTGGCTATAAAATTGCCCATGGTAGCACGACTCTCTGATGCGAGGACAACACCCCCATCGCAGAGTATACCTACCGTAGTTGTACCTTTGAACACCTCTACCATCTAATTACCTCAACTAAAATCAGAAAACGGATAAGATCTCATTTCCTTCTACGATATATATACTTTCCGCCGCAGGGCAATAGCATACGAACGCTAGAAATATCAATAGCGTTTACGGGGTAGTGTGATCCATGAACTGAGTGACTGGATATACAGGTACTACGTATATCCCATAATTTACGATACAGGTTATAATCCAGTAAATACAGTTACCTGGGCCATTATTCTCGGGGTAGCAGTTTTAGGCTTAATAGGGCTCTTTCGCAGGCTGAACCTTCGTATGGATGAAGGTCTCATTCTCTATACCCTGCCATATATATTCGCAGGTGCAAGCCTTAGGGTCATCGAGGATACTGGGCTAGTAGCACCTCCCTGGAGATATCTTCTCATAACGCCTTTGATCTACTTCCTGGTCTTCCTGGTGACATTCGCATCTCTGCTGCTAAACAGGATGATCTTTGGAAAGGGTTTCTATAAGGGATATGCTGCTATCGGTCTTATCTGGACAATCTTCAATATCTCAGCCTTAGCAGCAATAGGCTTCAAAAATGCGTGGGTAATCGTACTCATCTTCGGCTTAGGCTCGGGCTTTGCCGGATCATTATATATTCTAAAGCTGGGCGTTCCAATGCTCTCGTTCCTGAATGATAGTTATAACATGATAATAATTTATGCCCATATGCTTGATGCCAGCTCAACCTACATCGGAGTTGATTGGTTTGGGTATTACGAGAAGCATGTAGTTCCAACTTTTATTATCAATCTGACAGGAACTGGGGCAATAATGTACCCACTGAAGCTGCTGGTGCTGCTGCCTGCTCTGAGCATGATTGATAAGAGCTTAGAAGATCCATCGCTCAGAAACCTGGCAAAGCTTGTCCTTATAACATTAGGCTTAGCTCCTGCAGTAAGGAACACCCTGCGCCTTGCCCTGGGAATTTGAATGAGGATAAGAGAAGCGCAGAATTTTATTCTGCGTTCGCTCTCTGGATCTCTATCTTATCGCCTTGTTTCAGTCTTCTCAATATTTGCTTGGCCATTTCTGAAGATTTGGCGATCTTGATGTCGCCCCTGCGGCCGACAGTTGCAGTGAATATAAGATCGCTACCTACGTAAACATCCACAGGTTCGCCCATGCACTCGCTCAGCCAGATGATGATATGCCTTGTGGTCTCCTCCACCTTAGGAATAAGTTCTCCCTCACAGGCATTCTCGTGAGTGCGAACATCTATATGCATACCAAGGGTCTTCTCTATCTGCTCGATGTTGCGACCGGCTTTCCCTATGACTTTGGCGGCATCCTGCTGAGGAACATGGATCACAGCGCTTGAATCGGTGAGCATTTGAACGTCGACTGGTCCTCGGACATGATGGGCAATCTCCTTCTCTATCTCCCGCGAGGCAAGCTTCCAGGAGGGCTTATGGGGCATCTTCTTCACTGGCATAACCACGATCTGTTCGCCATAGGTATACATTTCGTACTCGGCAATGCCCGTCTCAAAATCCTTGACGACAATAACTGGCCTTGCCAGATCGACCTCCGTCATGCCTGCAGGGACCTTGACAACGAACTCGATATCATAAACCTTTGTGACCTCACCCTTCTCTATAAAGATCACAGTATCCACAACTTGAGGTATCATGCCAAGCTCAATTCGTCCGAGGAGGCGCTGTAAAGCATCTATTGGCTTGTTGGCATGAACAACTCCTATCATTCCAACACCTGCAAGTCGCATGTCTGCGAAAACGCGGAAATCATTAGTTTTGCGGACTTCGTCATAGATTGTATAATCTGGACGAACGAGCAGCAGGATATCTGCGGATGCCTCCATGCTGCCTTCAAGAGGGCCATATTGCGTGATCTCCGGAGGAACCTGTAAGTCGCGTGGAGATTCGAGAGTTTTCACAACATAATTACACTTCAGCAGGTACTCAGCTACGCCTGCTGCGAAAGTTGATTTCCCTGAGCCTGGAGGCCCTGCAATGAGGAGACCTCTTTGGCTTGATCTCAGGCGATCCTTCAATTCTGCGCTATGTTTGTAGGAATCAAGATCAACCTTTGCTACAGGCCGCACCGCAGTTATTTCCAGGCCATCTGAGAAGGGTGGCTTGGTTATGGCTATCCTCATCGTCCCAAGCTGGATGACTGATGCACCCATCTTCTCGATTTCCACAGAGCCATCAGGATCGACCTTCACTCTTTCGAAGATCTCTCGGGAAACGTCTCTAAGCTCTTTATCGCTAAGTGGCCTATCGCCTAAACGGACCAAATTGAAATCCCCGACTTTCCCTCGCTTGGCCATTGGAACTGCGCCTTCCTTGAGGTGAACGGAGAGCGTGTCATCTGTGAAGTACTTCTCAAGGGAGATTGGCTTGATCGCTTCTCTCTGTGGGCGCACATACTCAACATCGAGGCCCATCGCCTGTGCAACCCTGTACTGGACCTGATCGCTTGTCATAAATGAGGCGCCAAGCTCAAGGGCTACATCTCTTATCATAGCGTCTATCTCGCCGCCTCCTGCAAGCTTTATCTGATCCAGGTTCGGCCTGATTCCAACATACTCAAGCTCAATCTTCCCGGCCTTTGCAAGCTCAGATAGCCTCCTAAGCTCTTCAAGTCCTTTAAGGCCCGTTTCCCTTCCATGATTTGCCTGTGCCTCAAGCTCTGCTACTACTGCCTCAGGGATTACGACTCTCCTTCCTGGAAGATCGCCTGCTTTTACCCTGGCAGATATCCTGCCGTCTATAACTACGCTGGTATCTGGCACCAATTGTTGCGCCATAATCAATGACATCCTTTAAATTACCAATTTATCCATTAAGTCTAAAATAAAGCTAGAGATATACTATATCCATCTTTCGCTTTTTAGCAATCCATTCTTGTCGAGGAAAGACATTATGCCATCTAGGGCTGCTAATACTTCTATAGCGCCTGAATCTAACTGTCCCTCAAGGCATCTTTTGATATCTTCTAAGGCGGTAAATAATCCATTGTCCTTTCCCATGTATTATCCTTAAATAGAGGAGCTCTGTCTTTGGCAAATATGAACCTTAACGTAGCAAACAACCTTACATAAAAACCTGCCGTGACTCCGAAAAATCTATATCTTCACCTATCCTCCTCGCGGAGAAGAGGAAAGAGGAGGTCAGCCTGTTGAAAGAGATTCGAATACACGGTCGTGGAGGTCAGGGATCTGTTACTGCGGCCGAATTGATAGCCATTGCAGCCTTTGAGGATAAAAAATTTTCGCAGGCATTCCCCGCATTCGGAGTTGAGCGGAGGGGCGCGCCAGTAATGGCCTTTGCAAGAATTGCTGACAGGCCAATCAGAATAAGAAGCCAGGTCTATGAGCCAGATTATGTTGTCGTACAAGATGTTACACTTTTGGATGTCGTCAACGTCGCCAGCGGCCTCAAGCCCGACGGCAAGATAATAATAAACACCGATAGACCGAAGGAGAATCTGAAGCTCAGTACAAAGGCCGAGGTTGTGACAATAGATGCCACAAGGATCGCTATGGAGATCCTGGGAAGGCCGATTGTAAATACAACTATGCTGGGGGCATTCTGCGGTGCCACTAAAGAGGTCGGCCTAGATAGCCTGAATAAGGCGATCTCGGAGAGATTTAAGGGAGAGCTTGGCAGGAAGAACCTGCTTGCAATAAAGACCGCTTATGAGAGGGTTTCCTGATGCAGGAACTGAAGGCAGGCAAATTGGTTAGGCCGGGCAGCACCGCTGATACTAAAACGGGTGCCTGGCGGACATTCGTACCGGAGGTCGAGCAAAAAAATTGCATAAAATGCAGCCTCTGTGAGATCTACTGCCCTGAGGGCAGCATACATCAGGTCAATACAGGAGATATTGAGACATTGAAAAAGCTTGGGTACACGACTGAACAGCAGAAGTCTCTGCCCAAGAATGAGGTGGTCTTTCTTGCAGATCTGAACTACTGCAAAGGATGTGGAATTTGCGCAAACGAGTGCCCGCGGAAAGCAATAACCATGGTCCTGGAGGAGAAATAAATGATGAAGGTTGTTGAAGGTTCATATGCTGTTGCTCATGCGGTCATGTGCTGCTTGCCGGATGTTATTTCAGCCTATCCGATAACGCCTCAGACGCATATCGTCGAGCACCTCTCACAGCTGGTTGCGGATGGCGAGCTCAATAGCGAGTTTCTTACCGTCGATTCCGAGTTCTCAGCGCTCTCGGTGCTCGTAGGTTCAAGCGCAATGGGTGCCAGGTGTTACTCCTCAACTACAAGCCAGGGCCTGGCGCTGATGTACGAGGTCCTTTACAACGTCTCAGGTATGCGGCTGCCGATAGTCATGACCGTGGCAAACCGTGCGCTTGGTGCGCCGCTCAATATCTGGAACGATCAGCAGGATTCCATAGGCGCGCGCGATGTCGGATGGCTGCAGATCTATGCGGAAAATGTCCAAGAGGCTGCAGATGCCACACCTCAGGCGTACAAGATATGCGAGGACCCTGATATACTGACTCCAATAATGGTCTGCATGGATGGCTTTATCCTGACTCACGTCTATGAGCCAGTAGAGCTTCTTGATAAAGAGACCATCAAGGGATTCCTGCCTGATTTTAAGCCCGCTAATATTCTAGACCCAGCTAACCCCATGACCTTTGGAGCCTTCGCAGATCCCTCGACATATACAGAGTTTAGGTATCAGCAGTATGAAGCGCAGAAGCGTGCCCTCTTGAAGATAGAAGAGGTCGCAAAGGAGTTCGGCGAGACATTCGGAAGGTACTACGGAGGCCTAATCGACACTTACAAGGCAGATGATGCTGAGATAGTAATAGTAACGCTTGGATCAGTTATTGGAACCATTAAGGATGCCATCGATCAGATGAGATCTGAGGGCTTAGCGGTCGGACTTGTCAAAGTGAGATGCTATAGACCCTTCCCAGTAGAGGCGCTTAGAAAAGCGCTGAAGGATGCGAGTGTTATCGCAGTTCTTGAAAAGGATGTGTCGATAGGAAATGAGGCAGGGCTTCTGGTAGACCTGAAGGCTGCATTCTATAACAGCAAGATAAGAACGCCTATCGTAGGCTTTACCGCAGGCTTAGGCGGCAGGGACATAACGGTGAGTGACATAAGAAAGATGGTTGATAAGGCCGCTGCAGCTCGCAAAGGAATAGAGCATGAGTTTGAGTTTCTCACTTTGAGACAGGATATCCTTTAGGAGGATTTAATATGGAAACGTCATTGCTTGCACCTGGACATAGGGCCTGCGCAGGATGTGCCATGCCCACGGCGATCAGGCTTGTTCTGGATGCATCAGGACCAAATACAATCGTAGCCTCGCCGACTAGCTGTCTTGAGGTTACTACAACGCCCTTCCCGGAGAGCGCCTGGTGTGTCCCATGGATTCATTCGTTGTTCGAGAACGCCGCAGCTGTTGCATCCGGAATTGAGGTCATGCTGAAGCGAAGGTGCCAGGATACCAATGTAATAGTGATCGGCGGAGATGGAAGCACATTCGATATAGGCATGGGCTCTAACTCAGGAATGTTCGAACGCGGCCACAAGATCCTCTATGTCTGCTATGATAACGAGGCCTACATGAATACTGGAGTTCAGCGCAGCGGATCGACTCCTTTCTGCGTTCATACAACCACCACTCCTGCCGGAGTTCGAAGCATGGGCAATCCCAGGCCCAAGAAGGACATGCCGGCTATAGCGTTGGCACACAGGGTTCCATATGTCGCTACGGCATCGATTGCCTATCCGGTTGATTTGAGAAAGAAGGTAAAACGTGCCCTAGAGACACAAGGGCCGTCGTATATACAGATAAACGCGCCATGTATCACAGGCTGGACTTTTGAGGCCGGCACGACCGTCGAGATTGCCAGAACCGCCGTGGAAACGGGGCTATGGCCTCTGCTTGAGTGGGTGAATGGAAATCTAACGGAAGTAAAGAAGATCCGCAGGCCAAAGCCGGTTGAGGATTATCTCAAGTTACAGGGCAGATATAAGCACCTGTTCAAAAAGCCTGAGGGTGCGAACGTTATAAAGGATATCCAGACGATCGCTAATGAGAACATAGCCAAGTACAAATTGGTTGATTAGGCATGTACATTGGCCGGATAGTAATAGTAGGCAAAACCTACGGACACGCTTGGGCAGGATACAGGGTATCCTCCCGCTCATTTCCCAACCGTCATGCGGAAATTCGTGGCAGAAGCGTAATTGTCTCGCCCATAAACTCATCGGATCTTGCAAAGAACCCCTATATCGCATACAATTGCATAAGGACGGGAAAGGACTTTGCAGTGGTTGCAAATGGAACACAGGCTGACATGATTTTCGAGAAGATAGAGGATGGGGCAAGACCATTAGATGCTATTGCATTGAGCCTTATTGCCTATGGATATGAGCACGATGATTTTGATACGCCTCGTCTGGCGGGAGCTGTTCGAGGGGATATTGCCTGGCTCGGAATAGCGAAGAAAGATGAGTTTCGCTTTAAGGAGTTCCGCTTGGATGATGGCGATGCTATTATGGTCGCCACTTACGAAAAAACAGGTTTCGAGCCCGTCAGCATTTCGGGAAAAAGTGCGGACGAGATTGCAAAATATGCCTTCGAGCTGCCATTTGAGAGGCCTGTATGTTCCGCGGCAGCAATTGCCTCGAAAGAGCAAGGATTCGAGCTTGCAGTCTACAATCCAATCCGGCCTGATGGAGAGTGAATTATGGAGATTAATGGCGTTCAGATTGATGATACATTTGCCGAGGCATTTCCGATAAAGATTGCAAGGGTGCTGATAACGGCGATAAGCGAGCACTGGGCACTGGCCGCAGCCCGTGAAGCAACCGGCTTTGGAACATCGGTCATAGGATGTCCCGCCGAGGCCGGAGTTGAGTGTGTTGTGAGCGCACAAGAGACCCCTGACGGGAGGCCAGGGGCTTATATCCAGATCTGCAACATGGGCTACAAAAACCTTGAAAATTCTCTCATATGGCGCATAGGCCAGTGCGTGCTGACAGCTCCTACGACTGCCGTGTTCAATGGCCTTCCCGAGGCAGAGAAGCAGTTCGATACTGGCAAGAAGCTGAGCTTCTTTGGAGACGGCTATCAGAAGCAGATCGATTATCTGGGCAGGAAGTTCTGGAAGATACCGATCATGTCGGGCGAGTTCCTGATCGAGGAAAACATAGGCTCAGTGGATGGAATCGCAGGCGGCAACTTCTACATACTTGGGGATAATCGGGCTGCTGCTTTGACTGCTGCTGAGGTCGCCGTTGATGAGATCAGCAAGCTTGCGGGGACTATAACGCCTTTCCCCGGCGGAATTGTTGCCAGCGGATCAAAGGTCGGATCGAAGTACAAGTTCTTGAAGGCGTCAACGAATGCATCCTATTGTCCGTCTCTGAGGGAAGATGGAACCTGCGCGCTACCTGTGGAGATCAAGGCGGGCTACGAGATTGTAATCAATGGTCTCAACCGCGAGGCAATTGAGCAGTCCATGAGGGCTGGGATAAAGGCTGCCTGCACAGTTCCGGGCGTAGTCAAGATAACAGCAGCGAACTTCGGCGGAAAGCTGGGGCCTCATCAGTTCCATCTGCAGAAGATACTGGGATAGAGAGGTCCCGTTTTTCAATTTTTGCTTGTGATTGTGTTAATTTTATCGCAATACCTTAGTTCTCTACCGCGTGGGTGCGCTGCCGCTCAAGTGGGCCATGGGGGATTGGAAAAGGATTTAAGTTTTAGAGTTAATGTGGTTTAGAGAGGGCTAGAGCTGGTAAATCAAGAGGAGATTCACAAGAAGGCAATCAGCAATAACGCGGAGGAGCGCATAAGGGCAGCAGAAGCCCTAGGCTTGGTCTTTCCAGATCTTCCCGACAAAACAGCTGCATGGAAAGATCTGAAACAGCTCGCTTCAACTTCTTCCTGGCACCCTTATCCAGATGCCGATCTTCTCTTTCGACTGGTAATGAGAGCAGAAGAACATGGTGGATATTCCCCCTATGATTCAGAAATAGAACAAGCAAAAAGAGAGGAAAGCGAAGGAGATTTAATAGCAGATAATATAAGAGTAGCGGCAAATTATTCTTTGGGTAGAGCCTCAATATTCAGATCCACAGTTGCGGATAACAAAGAGAACTTCAAGAGAGAGTTGGAAGAAGCCATCCAATATTTTGAGAACTCAAAACACCTCGCAAATTTCTGCCTTCCATTTTACCGTTCTTTTTACACGCTAACTTTTAAGAAAGAGAATGAAACTGAGGCGCAGGCTGAAGTGCAGCAATATCTATCGCAAGCAAAGAGGGCGGTGGCAGGCGAGAAGAGTAAAGAGACCCTCCTCGAAGCCGTCGAAAATCTGGCAAAAGCCCTCTGGGAATCCCAAAGGTTGCGAGAAAAGAGCCTCGATGACATCATGCGTGACCTTGACGCCTACAGGCGCTACTGCGATAGGGCCACAGAGTGCCTGAGCGAGGTCGAGGAGGATGCGCCTGGAGCTAGGAAAGTGGTGATGAAGGGACTGCCGATAATCGACAAGAAAATAAAAGACGTCCTGAAGGAAATTGAAGAAAAAGCATCCAGATTATGTGAGACATCCCGAAAGACTCCACTGGAAGATGCTACCAGGAAAACTTATGATAGTGCTAAAGGGTTGAGCGAGGTTAGGTCAGAGATTGAAGCTGAGATCAAGTTAAATAGCCTGATTACTCTTTTGAAAAGCATCTGCAGAATTCTTCCTGAGGATAGCAGGAAAGTGGTCTGTAGCCAGCTCGATGAAATGGAGAAGGAAGACCTTGGTGGCAAAGTGATAATTATTGGAAGTGCTTTGACCTCTATTAATGCGAAGATAGATGCCGTACAAGAATTGAAGGAAATATGCAATAAACTTGATGAAATAAAAGATCTGCTGACTAAGAAATTGGATCAAATCGATTACAGTGTCTTCAAGCTCAAGCTTTCCACTGGAGAGGTCCGAACTAACCTAATCTCCATTCATCAACAATTAATAAAACTAAATGAGATTGAAAGAGATCTCGGTAGATACGGTCTTAGCTTGCGAAATCTAGGCGATTCTCAGGAGCAGGCATTAAAGAAACTAGACGATGATATTACTCGACTCGCAGGAGAATTAGAAGAGCAAATCAAAAAGCTTCCAGAAGAAGAAAATATACAGGAAATTCGGGAAAAGCTAGATCACCTGAAAAAACCACAAGGCATAGAAATATTTGAACGCTTTGCCGATCTATCCTCGATAATCGGATTGATGCTCAGTAGTTATACTACATATAAAAAATTCTTCTGACCCAGGCTTCAGGCAAACTCGGCCTGAGATGGACCTTGGCTTAGATCTCTCCAAGAAGTATGAGACGGCTGAGGGGCTTGCGAGAGATGTGGGCATGTTTGGCGTTTAGCTAACGTTCTTACCACAAGTAATATCCACATAGACGATATCCATTAATCCCCGAAGTTAAGTCGGAAAATATCGATCGCTCTGCTTTACCGTCACTTAGCTTCAGGATGGAGGGGCATGACCAATCTTGCTGGATATATCGATAAGCTTAAGCCTAATGTGATCTTGCGGGGCCCAATTTTTCCTGAGTTGGTTCAAGTCGTCATGGTAGCGCCGATGGGCGAAGTTATCAAGCTGATTGGTAAAGGGCTAACGACTGGGAAGCTTTATGATCCCATACTCTCTCCAAAGCAATTAGCGTCTCTAGAGATAACTCCTGAAGAAGAACCCTTTGATGGCGATGCCAATAATTTCCGTCTGGGCATCGAAGCCATGAGACTCAAATTGGCTTACGAATATGATCCATATTTTACGTTATCTATTGCCAGAGTCGATCCGTTACCCCATCAACTCGAAGCAGTATATGACTACTTCTTGAAGTTACCCCGAATTCGCTTCCTACTTGCCGATGATCCAGGAGCTGGCAAGACTATCATGGCCGGGCTATTGATTAAGGAGTTGAAGATCAGAGGACTCATTGAACGAACTCTTATTGTGTCGCCAGCTAATTTAACCTTCCAGTGGCAGCGAGAAATGCAGGACAAGTTTCACGAGAGCTTTTCAGTGCTGCGTAGTGCAGAGCTCAAGGGCACTTATGGCTCTAACCCTTGGCAGGAGAAAAGTCAGGTCATTACTTCCATGCCTTGGGTGTCAAACATCGATTATGCTAGAGAAAGTCTCCTGAGGAGCCATTGGGATCTAATTATAGTCGATGAGGCCCATAAGATGAGCGCCTACAGCTCCGACCATAAAACCCTGGCTTACCAGTTAGGCGAATCACTGTCGGATATGACCGACCATTTCCTGCTGATGACCGCAACTCCGCACAAGGGCGATCCTAAGAACTTCAGCCTCTTCTTAAGACTCTTGGATAAGGATGTCTACGCGGATATTAAGAGCCTGGAGGAGGCAATGAGAAGGCATGAGGCTCCCTTCTACCTCCGGAGGGTAAAAGAGGCCATGGTGACCTTCCCGGACCCGACCACCGGCGAGGTCAAGAGCCTTTTCACAAGGCGTCTGGTTCAGACTATCAAGTTCGAAATCGATAGCGATGAATGGGATCTGTATGACTCCCTGACCCAGTATGTTGAGCAGCAATCCATAAAGGCTGCAGCAGATGAAAACTTGGTGCGAGGTCGGGCCCTTGGGTTTACAATGGCCATGCTGCAGCGGCGCTTTGCCTCTAGCATCTATGCTCTAAGGCGAAGCCTAGAAAGGATAAAGGGAAAACGAGAGAAAATTCTGGAAGATCCCGAAGCATACCGCCAACAGCAGATTCAGAAAAAAGTCCCTGACGATTTTGACGAGCGGACTGACGAAGAGCAGCAGGAGATAATGGAGGATCTGGAGGGTGAGGTGGCCTCTCTGGACCCAGCCGATCTCCAAGAAGAGATAATCCAGCTATCTAAGCTGATAGATCAGGCTCAAGCCCTTGAAGATCGAGAGGTTGAATCGAAACTTCGCAAGCTCAAGGAAGTCCTGACTGAAAAAGGGATCTTCAAAGACCAGAAGATGAAGCTCCTGCTATTCACTGAGCATAAAGATACTCTGGATTATCTCGCAGGTGATGGGAATGATGGTCGGCCTCTTGGGAAGCTCAGAGAATGGGGCCTAACCATCACTCAAATTCATGGCAGCATGAACATTGGCGATAGGGATACCCCAGGAACCAGGATTCGTGCTGAGAGGGAGTTCAAAGAGGACTGTCAGGTTCTGGTTGCCACAGAGGCTGCTGGGGAAGGCATCAACCTGCAGTTCTGCTGGTTCATGATCAACTACGACATTCCCTGGAACCCGATGCGTTTAGAGCAGAGGATGGGACGCATTCACAGATACGGCCAGCTAAAGGATTGCCTGATCTTTAATTTCGTTTCTACCAACACCAGAGAGGGGCGAGTGCTTCAGATGCTCTTTGAAAGGATCGAGAAGATTGAGAGAGATCTGGACCCCCAAAATACAGGCAAGGTCTTCAATGTTCTCGGGGATGTCCTGCCTTCAAATCAGCTTGAACGTATGCTGCGGGAGATGTATGCAAAGAGCCTGACTGAAGAAGCCATAAAAAGCCGCATCGTCCAGGATGTTGATGTAGGGCGTTTCCGCAAGATTACCAACTCAACTTTAGAGGGATTGGCCAAAAAGGAGCTGAACCTTTCGGTGATTATTGGCAAGCGAGAGGAGGCTAAGGAAAGGCGTCTAGTGCCGGAGGTTATTGAGGATTTCTTCATCAAGGCTTCGCCACTGGCGGGTTTATCCCTGAAAGCAGGAAAACAAGGGCAGCGCATTTATCGGCTAGACAGGGTGCCCAAGTTATTATGGCCCGTAGGAGAAGAACTGGAGCCCAGGTTTGGCAAACTGGGAAAGGAATATAGACTGATAGTATTTGATAAGGACTTGTTATCCGAGAATCCCACAGCCGAATGGGTGACCCCCGGCCATCCTCTATTCGAGGCGGTCAGGCTTTATACTTGCAGGCAGGTTGAGGACGATCTGAGAAGAGGCGCCATCTTTTTCGATCTCTACAGCTCAGACCCTTACCGGCTCGATGTTTATACCGCTACAATTTACGATGGTCTGGGCAATAAGATTCACAGGCGAATTTTCATAGTCCAAACCGCCATGGATGGAACTGTGACTATCCGGCAGCCTACCATCTTTCTCGACCTGATACCATCGACTGCGAGTGTCCCGATTCCTGATGGAAAGGACATGCCAGGACGAGACTACCTCGAGCAAATCTTATTCAATCAAGCTTTGCAGCCTTTCTTGGCGGAAGTAGGCGGACAGCGAGAAAAGGAGATCAGGACAATCGAGGATCACATGGAGATCAGCCTTCGAGAGCTAATGGACAGGCAAAACCTGATCCTGTGCGAACTGGAGGAGAAGCGGCAGGCAGGGGATACCTCTCAACCTATTGCTGCCAATGTAAAGATGGCCGAGGATAGGATAGATGAGCTGTCCCTGCGGTTTGATAAACGCAAGAAAGCCCTGCAACAAGAGCGCCATCTTACTATATCGGACATCCATCATTACGGTCGGGCGTGGGTTCTACCTCATCCGGATCGAAGTTCTCCAAGAATAGCACCGATGGTTCAGGACGCAGAGATTGAGAGGATAGCGGTCCAAGCGGTGATCGCTCACGAGGAGACAAGGGGCTGGAAGGTTCAGAGTGTAGAACAAGAGAACCGTGGGTTTGATCTCATTTCCAGGAGACTTCATCCTGAAGACCCGCAGTCCGCTATCGAAGTCAGGTTCATTGAGGTGAAGGGAAGGGCTGGTGTGGGTGAGATAGCCCTGAGTGCTAATGAGTACAAGACGGCGCAGCGGCTGAAGAAGGACTACTGGCTTTATGTGGCATTCAACTGTTCTTCGAAGCCGGAGATACACCCGGTGCAGGACCCATCGCGCCTGGGATGGGAGCCATTGGTGAAGATAGAACACTATCATGTGGGCGCGGAGAAAATTATAGGTGCAGATGGATAGTTATTTTGGAATTTGGGTTTGGAAGATTGAAATTCGTGTAAAGGAGCGAATCCATGCGCTTTAACATATCATTGAATTACTTTCGGAGTGCGCATGGCTAAAGACTATATTTTAATAACGAATAAATAATAGAGTGAAGAATCTGTTTATGCCCATTGGGAGGGATCATGGCAAACCAACAGGAGATACGGGATCCGATTCACAACTTCATAAGGCTTGATCCAAGTGAAATCAAGACCTTAAATTCCGCTCCTTTCCAACGGTTGCGACATATCCATCAGCTCGCACTGACTTATCTTTTATATCCTGGAGCAACCCATCGGCGGTTTGAGCATTCTCTTGGGGTGATGGAACTTGCAGGCAGGGTCTTCGACATTGTTACAAATTCCTCAAATGTAAAACACGATTCTGTAAAAGAATTAATTCCGTATGATCTCCTGCAATATTGGAGAAGAACTCTTCGAATGGCGGCGCTTTGCCACGACTTAGGCCATTTGCCATTTTCTCATGCAGCCGAGACTGATTTGCTGCCAGATGGATGGGACCATGAACGTCTTACTGTTCAGTTTATTAAAAGCGATGAGATGGAGTCGATATGGGATTCTTTAAAGGTGAGCTCTGAAGATGTTGCCAAACTTGCGGTAGGTCCGGATCATTATAAGGAAAAGAGTTTCAGTGACTGGGAAGCGATACTTTCGGAGATCATCGTTGGCGGCGCATTTGGCGTGGACCGGATCGACTACCTATTGCGGGATTCCTACCATATAGGAGTCGCTTATGGTCGGTTTGACCATTATAGGCTGATAGATACTCTCAGAATTCTTCCGAGGGAATACAGAAGTTCCGAGGAGGAACAAGGCTCTCAGGAGCCTGCTCTCGGGGTGGAGGAAGGAGGACTTCATTCAGCTGAAGCACTGCTGCTTGCGAGATATTTCATGTTCACCCAGGTTTATTGCCACCACGTCCGAAGGATATACGATATCCATTTGAAGGATTTTCTTCAATCTTGGCTACCTGATGGGCGATTTTCGATTTCTGAGGAGGAGCTTCTCAGGATAACGGATAATGAGGTCACAACTGAGCTATTCAAATCTGCAAGGGATGCATCACATCCAGCCCATGTACACGCTAAGCGAGTTGTATCGAGAGATCATTTTCGCCTGCTGTATCAGAGAAATCCCGAAGATCAGGATGTTAACAGGAGATCGAGCCTGAAGATTTATAATGGTGCAAAGGAGCTATTTGGCAATTCTGAGATAAGATACGATAGCTATCGCCAGAAAAGTGGCGGTCTGGACTTCCCCGTGCTAGCAAGAGATGGGCGAATTATGTCATCTTTATCTTTGTCTGACACTTTGGCAAGGGTTCCTGTCGTTGCAACCGATTACGTTTTCGTCAGCCAAGCATGCCGCAAACAAGCTGATATCTGGTTAAAGGAGAACCGAAAAGGAATTATTACATCAAAGGGAGATGAGGATGAATGATGAAGAGGTCGCAACGCGATGCTGTATTGATATCGCAGATTGAAAACATGATTGCCAAAGGAAGCTGGTGTGGTGAGACCCATATTCAGAAGGCAGCTTATTTCCTTCAAGCTCTGCTAGGAGTTCCTCTAGAGTTTGATTTTATACTTTATAAGCATGGGCCATTTTCCTTCGATCTCAGCGATGAGATAACGGCCTTAAGAGCGGATGCTTTGCTTCGATATCAGGCCAGGCCTTATCCCTATGGCTCAAGCATTGTTCCAACGGAAGAAGGCCACTCTTTCCTTGATGGCTATCCGAAGACTTTGAAGAGATATGCCGATCAGATAAGCTTCGTTGCAGATACGCTTGGGAATATGGGAGTTGCTGAACTGGAGCGCTTGGCGACTGCCCTTTATGTTTCATTGAACCAGAGCGGGCAGTCTGGCAAAAGGGCTGAACAAATCACTAAGCTTAAGCCTCATATCACTTCAGAAGAAGCTAATTTAGCGGTTCAGAAGATAGATGAGATAATAGAAAAAGCAAAAGAAATCCACCTATCTGAGTCATAATTTTTGTGTTCTTCGATCGCTTAATTTGGATCGAGTCCTCTTGAGTGGTCTTTTAATCTTTGGCCGCAATATGCAAGTAGGTTAAAAATAGTGAGGGATCTTGACCAATCATGCCGCCTTACCCCAAGCGCCTGATCGAAGTTGACCTGCCCATAAAAAAGATCAGCGAGCACGCCCGCCGGGAGAAGTCCATCCGCCACGGCCATATCTCCACTCTGCATATCTGGTGGGCACGGCGTCCTTTGGCTGCCTGCAGAGCAGTGATCTGTGCAGCTCTTTGGCCAGATCCAGCAGATCTGCGATGTCCGCCAAAGTTCCAGGAGGATGCCAGCTTGATCATGCAACGCTTTTGGAACCCCATCGGACGGACTGACCTTGACTACAGCGATCCATTGGCTCTTCGTGAGGCTCTTCTAGACTTCATCGCTGACTTTTCCAACTGGGATAACTCGACTAAGAAGGAGTACCTTGAAGCCGCCCGTGCCCTCACCCAATCGGCCCATGAGGCCCTGGGTGGCCTGCCTGGCACTCGCCCACTGGTGGTCGATCCTTTTGCAGGTGGCGGCTCGATCCCTTTGGAAGCATTGCGGGTTGGGGCAGATGCTTTTGCCAGCGATTTGAATCCTGTTGCCGTTCTGCTCAACAAGGTTGTGCTGGAGTACATTCCCAAGTATGGTCAGAAGCTTGCGGATGAAGTTCGCAGGTGGGGAGAATGGATCCGGGCTGAAGCAGAAAAGGAGCTGGGCCAGTTCTACCCAAAAGATCCGGATGGGGCCACGCCGATCGCTTACCTCTGGGCACGGACAATCACATGCGAGGGGCCGGGATGTGGCGCTGAAGTTCCACTGATGCGGTCTTTTTGGCTGGCCAAGAAGACAGTGAGGTCAGTGGCCTTGAAGATGATTCCTGACCCGGAGAAGAAGCATGTTGACTTCCAGATAATCCAAAATGCAACCGCTCGGGATGTAGGCAGCCGTACAGTTCGAAGGGGTTCTGCTACCTGCCCAGTCTGCGGATATACGACGCCTGTGGCCTCAGTCCGTCGCCAGCTCAAATCGCGCAAAGGCGGAGCTGCCGATGCCCGGCTCTTCTGCGTGGTTACGACTAGGCATGGGCAGCAGGGGCGGTTCTACCGGCTGCCAACTGAACGGGATCTGGAGGCTGTGAAGAGAGCAAATGAGGAGCTGGTGCGAAGGAAGGCGGAACATACCGGAACGCTGAGCTTGGTGCCGGATGAACCATATCCAGATGAAACGGGAGCGGGAGCCCTAAGTTCTTCTGTCTTATACGGTCCGAAAGTCTGGGGAGACATATTCACACCGCGTCAATCTCTAGCACTTTCGACTTTTGCGATGCTCGTCCGAAATTCAAGAATTGATCTAGAAAAAAATGAAACCGGATTGGCAGTACCAATTCAAACGTGTTTGGCGTTAGCAGTTGATAGATGTGCCAATCAATTTGCATCTCTGTCAAAATGGAATGCTGGGCGAGAACTTGTTGATGGAGTTTTTGCAAGACAAACTCTGCCAATGCTTTGGGATTTTGGAGAAATAAATCCATTTGGTGGAGATAACGGCTATTGGAATGGGGCAATCAATTGGATTACTCTGGTCTTTGATAATCTGCAATTAGCTATCTATGGTCAATCAGGATGCGTTACTGTTAGGAAGCTTCCACTTCCGGATGATGCTGCCCAGGCGATTTTTACAGATCCACCATATTATGACGCAATTGCATACGGCGATCTTTCTGATTTCTTCTACGTTTGGTTACATAGAACTGTAGGTGATATTCATCCAACCCTTTTTTCTGAGACTTTAGTCGATAAGACAGAAGAGATTGTTCAGTTATCAAAGCGATTTCCAGGCCCATATTCACACAAGACAAACAAATATTTCGAACTTAGAATGGAGGAAGCAATGGCTCAATGCCGTCGTGTACTAGAGCCTAGCGGAATTTGTACAGTGGTTTTTGCCCATAAGTCTACAAGTGGTTGGGAGGCTATGCTTCAGTCTATGATAAATGCAGGATGGGTAATCACTGCTTCTTGGTCATTGGATACTGAAATGGGAAACCGCATGAATGCAATCGGCACAGCATCACTTGCATCCTCCATCCATCTCGTTTGCCGCCCACGTGAGAGCCCAGACGGTTCAGTTCGCACTGACGACATTGGCTACTGGAGCGATGTGCTTGCAGAACTACCAAAGCGAATCCATGCATGGATGCCAAGTCTGGCCTCAAAAGGAGTCGTGGGCGCGGATGCCATCTTCTCTTGCCTGGGGCCAGCCCTGGAGATCTACAGCCGTTACTCACGAGTTGAAAAGGCCAGCGGCGAAGTCGTCAACCTACAGGAGTATCTGGTGGAGGTTTGGGCCGCAGTATCAAGAGAGGCACTTAGCCTTATATTTGAGGATGTAGACGCCACCGGCTTCGAAGAAGATGCTCGGCTGACTGCCATGTGGTTGTGGACTCTATCGGCAGGTGCGAATGGTAACGGGGCAGGCGATCAAGAACCAGATGAGGATCAGGTTGAGGAGGCCACCGGAAATGGAAATGGCGTTAAGGTCAAGGGCTTTTCTCTAGAATATGACGCCGCCCGTAAGATATCCCAGGGTCTGGGAGCGCATCTGGAGAACTTGGCCACTCTGGTTGAAGTCAAAGGCGATAAGGCTCGTCTTCTCCCTGTAGCAGAAAGATCACCATACCTCTTTGGACATGCAACAGTCTCTAAGTCCAGGAAAGGACGCAAGAAGAAGATAGTGAATACGGTCTTTAAGGATGGCAATTGGGTCAAAGCTGAGGAAGAGACTGAACTAGGCACAATAGAATTGGGTGCTCCTGCTCCAGGCACAACTGCGTTGGACCGGCTTCACCAGGCTATGCTTCTCTTCTCCGATGGCAAAGGCGATGCTCTAAAGCGATTCTTGACTGAAGAGATTGGCCAGGATCAGAATCTGTGGAAGCTGGCCCAGGCCCTTTCCGCCCTCTATCCATGCGGGAGCGATGAGAAGCGATGGGTTGATGGAGTCCTAGCCAGGAAGAAGGGCCTGGGGCTGTGAACACGAATGTCACCCTTATTTGGAAGCTATGAGAATAAAGAATAGTAGCAAAAGGTTAAATGCATCCAAATAATAAATCCGTATTGAGAGAGGAAAAGAGCAATGAGAGTTCTGCTAGACAGCAAAGTTCATGAGATAAAGGCAGATCGTATTCTTTCAGATAACCTAAAAGATTTATTGAAAATGTTAGTAGACATCCAGGCAGAGGTAATTACTCGCTCTATATCTTCGAAAGATATAGAACAAGATGATGCTTTTGATTTCTTGGTAACGGAGAATAGGGATTTCCATAAAAAAGCAGGCCTAAAAAACGTCAGCGATAAGGTCCTTCTGGTTGACGAAGCGCTTCAAATTTTTGATAGTTATATAAATAAAGATAGCGAAATAGCTCCGCCTCCCTTGAAAAGCGAGCTTGTACGCAATTTGAATTACGATGATCCTATATTCGATACTCTAAAAGAGGAGTACAAGCCGGAGTTCGGCGACTGGTTCAAGAAGATCTCAGAGCAAGGACGAAAGAGCTGGGTCTATTACCGGAAGGACGGGAGCATAGGGGCGCTCCTAATCCATAAATTGGAGGATGAGCGGATAGATGACTCAATCCCACCTCTTCCTAAGAAGAAACGGCTTAAGATATCAACGCTAAAGGTCACCCATATAGGCTATAAAATCGGAGAGCTATTCATCAAAATGGTCGTCGACATCTCCATTAAGAACAACATCGATGAGATATATCTAACCCATTTCACCAAACCCAATGACCCTTTGGTTGAGTTAATCTCTGAATACGGGTTCATCAAAGCAGGTGTAAAGAACAATGGCGAAGATATATTTGTCAAAAGACTCAGTCTAGATCAAGCTGAAGCAAAGTCTCTGTCTCCTATTGATATTTCAAAAATATTTTACCCAAGTTTCTATGATGGAGACAGGGTGAAGAAATTCATTGTTCCAATAGTTCCCAAGTATCATGAGAAGTTGTTCACCGACTTTCCAAGGAGACAAACTACATTGCCAGAATACAATTATGAGTTTGTCGTCGAAGGAAATACTATCAAGAAGGCTTATCTCTCGCATTCAAATATTAAAAGGATCGGCCCAGGGGATCTCCTCCTATTCTATAGATCTGAAGACAAACAAGCCATAACATCCATTGGTGTAGTGGAAGCAATTTACACAGGCGTTGAGGAATCAGGCCGGATACTTCAACTCGTTGGAAAGAGGACGGTCTTCTCCCATGAAGAGATAGAAGAATGGGTAAGAAAGAGCCCGGTGTCTATATTTCTCTTCAGGCATCACTTTCATTTGGAAAGGCCCGTTGGCCTTAAAGAGCTAATCGGGGCCCATCTACTCAAAGCAGCTCCAGAATCGGCAATGGAAATTTCCAATGAGATATATGCAGAAATAAAAAAATTGGGCGGTATTAATGAACGTTTTACTGTCCATTAGACCACGATATGTGGAATCGATAATCTCCGGTCAGAAAAAATATGAGTTTAGAAAAACCATATTTAATGATAAATATGTAAATATGGCTTACGTTTATGTCACTTATCCCGTAAAAAAGATAGTTGGGACATTTAAGATAGGCAAAATAGTTAGGGATTGCCCCGAGAATCTATGGGATCAATTGAACGAATTTTCAGGTTTGGATGAGGCCGAATTTTTTGCCTATTTTGGGAATAGCAAGGTAGGTTACGCAATAGAGATAAAATACGTGGAGACATTTAAGGAGCCAATAGATCCTAAGAAATTAATTCCAAACTTCACTCCGCCCCAGTCCTTCTGCTACCTAAAATCTTCCTTAGTTCCTGAGTTCAGCTGCGAAAGGAATATCTTGAGCTATGATCGCTGAAGAATGGAAGAACGCCTTCTTCCAAGTGGTCCGCCAATACGATAATGCAAGTCAGCTCAAGGAGGCCGCCCTAGACGAGCGACTCGGAGATTGGACTTCCTACATGACTGATGCCGCTGTTCAAACTTGCAAAATCCTGGGCTGGCAGGCGGCGGCAATTGGCCATGAGCCGAATGTCCTACCCATGGCTCGATGCGAATACCTATCCCTGGATGTCATGGCTTTTGCCGATGGCCAGGGCTGGAGATTTCCCGTGGCCGTAATGGAACTAGAGAACAGCAGCGATGATGAAAAGATTGCATACTCCCTCTGGAAGGTCCTCTGCGTTAGGGCGGATGTTAGAATTGTATTCTGCTATCGCCATCTTTCCGGGCAAGGCTCTGAACTGATCAAGTATCTTAGCCAGCAGGTGGTCAAAGCATTGCCTCTGGAGGACCGAGTCGCTTTGGACGGCGAAACCCTCGTGGTCGTTGGCGGTCGAGATGCTTCATCGACCTTCCCCTTTGGTTACTTTAGGTGGTGGCTGCTCGATAAAAATACCGGAAACTTTAACGTGATATAAACATATTTTCCAAGCGAGGAGACATAAGTCATGGCACTTATCCCCTGGCATAAGGCAGTCACGCCGCGTCAAGATCTGCGTGAAGGCAAGCCCTTAGACGCAGCAGAGTTCGCAGTTCATCTTGATCATGTTAGGGATCACCGGGCCCCTGACGATTATCAGAAGCCTGAACAGTTCTTTGAAAGAACTTACCTGACGGAAAACCTCACCGATTTAGCAGCCCAGGTTGTGCGCCGCCTTAGCGGGGAGCGAACCGAGACCTCTGCGGCATTCAACATGTCTACTCAGTTCGGAGGAGGAAAGACTCACTCCCTGACTCTTCTCTATCATCTTGCCAAGAACGGCCCAGCAGCCAATGGCTGGATGGGCGTAAACAAGATCTTGAAGAAAGCGGAGAAAAGCAGTGTGCCTAAAGCGGCTGTCGCAGTCTTCGTAGGCTCCGAGTTTGACTCCATAACAGGTCGAGGCGGAGACGGCGAGCCATTAAGAAAGACGCCCTGGGGCGAGATAGCCTATCAACTGGGCAAAGAGGAAGGCTTCTCTTGCGTTGCCGAGCACGAGAACCAAATGATGGCACCTGGCGGTGATGTAATCCGCAAATTCCTTCCTACGGATCAGCCTTGCCTTATCCTCATGGACGAGGTGATGAACTACATCAGCATAAACCGCAAATCCGGACTCTCGGATCAGTTCTATCACTTCCTGGAGAACCTGACCGGAGTTGTCCGTGGCCAAGACAACGCCGTCCTGGTTGTCTCTCTGCCAGCGTCCGAACTGGAGATGACTCCAGAGGATCACAGGGATTTCACTGCCTTCAAGAAGATGCTTGATCGAGTAAGCAAACCTATAATGATGTCGGCGGAATCTGAGACCTCTGAGATCATCCGTCGCAGGCTCTTCGAATGGGACCCAACGTTGACTCTTGATGGCAAGGTTTCACTGAGCAAAGAGGCAGTTCAAACATGCAAAAAGTATGCAGATTGGGTCAAAGCTCATAGATCTCAGGTGCCGGAATGGTTCCCCGTGTCTAACGCTCAAGAGGCTTTTGAAGCCACCTATCCCTTCCACCCCATGGTTCTCTCGGTCTTTGAACGCAAGTGGCAGGCTTTGCCCAGATTCCAGAGAACCCGAGGAGTTCTCAGGCTGCTTGCTCTTTGGGTATCAAGGGCTTACAAAGAGAATTATACGGGTGCCCATGAGGATGCACTAATTGGTCTGGGCACCGCACCTCTTGAAGATCCCTTCTTTCGTTCCGCTATCCTGGAACAGCTAGATGAGGAACGTTTGGAAGGAGCCATTACTACAGACATATCCGGCAAGAACGAATCTCATGCCATAAGATTGGACAGCGAGTCAAATGCAGCCATAAAACGAGCACGTCTTCATCGCAAAGTCGCAACAGTCATTCTTTTCGAATCAAACGGCGGCAGGACCCACGGAACATATGCCACTGCACAAGAAGTGCGCCTGGCAGTAGCGGAGCCCGACCTCGATATAGGCAATGTCGAGACAGTGCTGGAAGCTCTCCTAAAAGATTGTTACTTCCTATCAGCAGAAGGAACCAGTTATAAGTTCAGCCTTCAGCCCAATCTGAATAAGATTATTGCTGATCGGAGAACCAACATTCCAAGACCCGAGATAGATGAACGCATTAACACGGCGGTTGAGGAGGTTTTCAACGCAGGGGACGGTCTAAAACCGATATTCTTCCCGGAGAAGAGCAGCGAAATCCAGGATGTTCCTGCTCTCTCTCTAATAGTCTTATCACCCTCTCATCGTGCCAAGGATGAAGCAACGCTCACGCTCTTGAAAACGATGGCGTGGGAGCATGGAACGTCAGCCAGAACCTATAAGAGTGCTCTGATTTGGGCAATCGCTGATAACGATACAGCCCTTGAAGGCGAGGCCAGAACTGCTATCGCCTGGGAAAATATCAGCGATGAAGCTGATCAGCTCCGCCTGGATGAAAGACAAAAGCGGGAAGTAACTGAGAAGATTGGAAGAGGCAAACGTGATCTCAAAGAGGCGGTATGGAGGACGTACAAACACATAGCCATCCTGGATAAGAATAATGAGGTCTCGATGATAGACCTTGGCTTGATTCACTCCAGCGCAGCCAGAAACCTAACTGAATTTTATCTGCTTCAATTAAAACAAAAAGACATCATCACAAATAGTGTAACGCCTAATTTCCTTGTCAAGAACTGGCCGCCAGCATTTAAAGAGTGGTCTACCAAGTCAGTTAGAGATGTCTTCTTTGCCTCACCACAATTTCCGAGGCTTCTAAGCCCTGATGCTGTTAAAGATACAATCGCAAGAGGGGTGTCCAACTTCATAATTGCGTATGTTGGCAAGACGACAGATGGAAGATACGATCCTGTTTATTCTAAGAAGAGCCTGCGCCCAGAAGATGTGGAAATTTCAGATGATATGTTTATCGTGAAAGAGCCGATCGATGCAGAGCCACGTCTGGTATCGATAGTCGTTGAGCCTGAACAGGCGCAAATAGAACCAAATGCCTCTTTTCTCTTCAAAGCAAGGGGCTTTGACGACAAGGGCAGAGATATTGAGTTAAAGAATATATCTTGGACTGCAACTGGCGGCAATATTAGCGAAATGGGGATCTTCCAAGCTGGCCCAGATGAAGGCTCTTTCACAATAACAGCCACTAAAGGGACAATAATAGGGACTTCATCTATTACAATAAAGAAGACGGACTTAACCTCTCGGAAGGCCGAAATAAAGCAGATACTGATTTGCCCAGGAGAGCTTGAATTATGCCCTGGAGAAACGAAGGTATTAACGGCCAAAGGGTTGGATGTTAATGGTCAGGAAATGTCCCTGGGCAGAGTGGACTGGAATGCTACCGGTGGGGTTATTGATGAGAACGGAGTCTTCTCTGCAGGTTCCGATGAAGGCTCTTTTAAGATAACAGCCACGATGGGAGAGCTTACCTCTTCAGTAGATGTCAGAATAGAGAAAATACATCCAAAGTGGAACGGAGAAATTCCTCACCAGCGATGGACCCAGTTTTACAACAGAGTTCTCACTAAATTTGCAGTTCGAAAAGGTCTGAAGCTCATAGTAACTGTAGAGATATCCGATGCTTCTAAGGAGGAGATCGAGGAAATGAAGGTCGCTTTACGAGAGCTTGGTCTCAACGATGAGATCGAAGTGCGGTAAGCTGTGGGTATGATAGATCAAATGCAAATAGCAACTAACAGAAAGTGTAAAATGGCATGATGCCTCTATTTAATAAAGAGGCAAGTGATGAGTGACCAGATAGAATAAGTGCGTAAAAAGATAATTGACATTCTGCGCAGGGATGGTGTCAAAAGGGCATCGTTCTTCGGATCCATATTTATCTTAGAGAGAATTTATATTCATTCAAGAGCCATAATTCATTATGAATTCGTTGGTTGAGTTCCCATTTTTATTCATCTTGAAATCGCAAGCTTATAAAGTTAGGGGGAATTTATTGAAGCGACATATCCTAGTTGCAATCCTGCTAATAGTAGGATCAGTTGAGGCATCGACTATTAATGTCTGCCCCACTGGATGTGACTACACCAGCATACAGACAGGGATAAATTACGCAGATCCTGGCGATACAATCAATGTATCCGAAGGAACTTATAAAGAAAACGTCATGACTACCAAGCCGATCAACATAGAGGGTGCCGGCCAAGGTCGGACCATCATCGATGGATCCTTTTCTGGCACGGTGTTCATTATAGGTTTCCCAGGACCGGATCCCTTCGCCCCTGGTCCGTTAATATCACTTTCAGGGCTAACCATTGAACACGGCAAGGCTGATTTCGGCAGCGGTATCTACAATAAAGGTGGCAGATTAACACTGACTAACTGCAGGATCACGCAAAACATTGCAAGCGGTGGAGCCGTCTACAACACGTTTCATGGCACAATAGCATTAAACGGCACCACTATTACCAATAATAATGCTACTACTGGAGGTGGAATTTACGACGATTATGGAACGCTGGATTTGAATGCTGGCAGCTCCATAACCAATAATACGGCTATCGACTATGGCGGCGGGATTTGGAGCCAGTCAGATACAACGCTGAACTTGAATGGCAGCACAATCTCCGGCAACAGAGCAGCATCTGGTGGAGGCATTTATGGCAATGGTGGAGCAATTAACATGTACAGTGGATCTGTTTCAAATAATTCAGCAAATAGTGGAGGCGGCATTTATAACAACAACGGCCCTATGAATCTGATTGGCGGATCGATCGCTCATAACTACGCCGTAACCTGGGGCGGAGGTATTTTCAACAACCAAGGCACTGTGAATCTGAACGGCAGCTCGGTAGACAACAACCTTGCCAGATTGTTCGGTGGCGGAGGCATTTGTAATAACCTTGGCGTATTGAATTTGAACGGCAGCTCAATAGACCACAACTATGCCGGGACCTATGGAGGCGGGATTTACGATAATGTCGATACCAGCTCAGGGTACTATAGCACTGTGAACCTTAACAGCGGATCTATAGATCATAACATGGCTGAGGCAAAACTTTCCGGCGGGGGCATCTATAGCGTGTACGGCACAGTAATAACAGGAAACAGAAGCCTTGTACGCGAAAATATCCCCGATCAAATCAGGACTGTAGGCGCATAATATGGATAGAGCCGAAAGGCTCTAACCTTCATTTCAAAATCCTGCCACCTGATGTGAGATAGAAAACTAACTCATGATTTGGAAAGCATGTGTTTTATTTTCTTGATCCAGTACTTCTCCCGTAGGTAACTTCAACTGAATGCTCTCATTGTACCAGCCGTCAGGAGCTTGACTAGTCCCGTTAGGTCCTACGTTTAAAGCTGACCAGTCCGAACAATACCATCTTGAAGTTCCAACATCGGGAAGTGTCGAATAGATATCCTCGCTTGGTTTGTACACTCTTCCGTCCGGTCCAGTGAACCTTACAACAAACAAAGCATCTTGTGAGAAAAAGCCGTTGTTGGAGATATTTGCACAGGTGCTGATATGATCATAAATCCCATAGGTCCCGTTAGGACCCTGACCTCCTGCTGGCCACTTGATCTCTTTAATACAAGCGCTAACGTCACAGTCACTATTGGTCATAGCTTCCGTTGATATTATGGTAAGAATAACCAAAATCGCAGACATTAAAGCCAGGTTCATAATTTCTCCCATTCACACCAGATATATTATAGGTTCTTCTACTATTACAAATTTTAGTTTGCATAGACTGGCAGAAACCCAAAAACACTATAAGAAAAGTGTAATTGGCGACGTGAAGCGATCAGGCAGAAGAGATGGAATAATAAGAACATCTGGAGACTCCATCGAATGATAACGATTCTTTGTTTTTTTCTGTGCCAAAAGACCGATGAGTTTCACTTAGGCTCATAGACTGCACCTCACTTAGAACTGGGATGACCAAAATGCTTAATATCATTTTGAAGGATCACTGGATTGTGAACAACCCGCGCGGCAGCATAATTCTAGATGAGATCCCAATCATAGCCATGACAGCCGTCATTTTTGTGCTCATCTTCTTTTTCTTCCAGCGGCATCCTATTTTTCCATATAGCTGGTTTTCATCCCGGTTTGCGGCAACTGTATTCGTGATCCTTTTCTGTTTATGGATCTTGTGCGAAATCGCCAACTTCCGATTGTCTAGAAAGAATTCGGGCATTGCAGACCAGGACCGAGGTTCGTACAGAGTTGTGATTATTGTATCATGGGCTGCAGTATTTGCTATTTTCATTATTCGCAGTCTGGGGATTGGCGTATTTAGTGGATCCTGGCAGGACATCGGGTTCTTCGTATTTGCTAGCGGCATTGCACTGAGGGAATGGGCTGTTTGGGTACTCGGTAAGCATTTCACCGTTAGAGTTCAGGTTCGTAAGGAAGCAAAGCTAGTGACTTCAGGCCCATATAGATATATCCGTCACCCATCCTACACTGGCAGTCTGCTAATCAAGATGGGCATATCACTAGCTGTAGGCACTTGGATTGGGACAATTTTCGCGCTTGCTTTGTCTCTAATCGCGCACAGCTACCGCATAAATATAGAAGAGCAAGCTCTTCAGGGAGCTTTTGGTTCAGAATGGGACGATTATAAGAAGAGAACCTGGAAACTGATTCCTGGGTTCTAGAGATTGTTGATTTTGGATCACCTGGGAGGAAAGTTCCTAGGATCTATCACAAACCAAGCACCATCGATTCCCTGACCTTTGGCATCTCCCGGCATCGTATCGTTTATATAACGATATAGCGGCCATCCCTTATATGCTATCTGCTTTATGCCACTCGCGTTTGTAAAGGTCGTGAAATCCGACTGATTTAGTCCAGGCATAACTGTGATCACTGGCGTAAAGAAAGGTCTCCATACTTTAAGACATGCACCTGTGCAGCTGCTTATGCCATTCCCACGGAGATCGCCTTTGAAGTAATAAACTGAAGATATCCCAGGGATATAATGGCTAATGCCAATATTATTGCCATCTGAGTCATTTTAAACATCATCCATATGCTAAATTATATAGAGCTTATACTCCTTTTAAATTTTTAAAGGTTTGCTTTTACAGGGTTAACCTAGCTACAGCAATAGTCAAGAGTAGCAGTACCAAACAATAGCAGCAATATCAACTTATTACAGTATGGCATACGCTTATCAATTGGGCACGCGAAAGCTGGGGACAGAGGTAAAGAAGATGCCTGCAAAAGAGATTGAGGAGACATGCAATAAAATTATTAAATGGCTCAGTGAAGAGGGAATTTTCAAGGAGAGTATCAAAGATGAAAATTTGCATTTCCACATCGCTGTACAGTATCCCTCAGGCTCAGGGCGTCATCTAAGCATCATCCAGCCCAAGAACAGGGAGGACATGATAGTTGTCTTGAGCAGAATAATGCTTGCCGATGTTCACAAGCTTGCACTTCAGGCCATGCCAAGAAAGGAACGCATCAAGCTTCTGTGGAATATGCGCTATGCATTGCTTTTCCAGGAGTCGAGCTTCGAGATGCAGCCAGGTGGCGAGAACCTGGAGGGCATCCAGTTCACACGTGAGATCTATTACGATGGCTTGACGAAAAATAAGCTCATGGAGTCGATGAAGGAGAACTTCAAATGCGAACTTTATGTTGTTTGGAGGTTCCAAGAGGTATTCGGCGATAAACCCGGGCCTGAGCCTGCAGAATCGATGTACTGCTAGACTTGTTGGCCGTTACAACAATCTATCAATGCTTGAAATAAAGAAAAAAGGAACCATCCGCTAGCTTATCTCGTAGGTCATGGAGATGCTTGCGGTAACCTCCATCTGCCCAGGCAGGACTGGTGTTGAGGCTGCGGCCGATAATACGTCATATCTGGCTGTAGGTGCAGCGTAGCTATATCCGCTGGATATTTCAAGCACGCGTCCAAGCTTCACGCCTGCTGCCTTGGCCATAACCTGGGCCTTTCTCTGCGCATCCTCTATCGCCAGCGTAAGAGCCTTATCCATCTGAGGATTTGAGTCTTTAAGCTGGAAGCTTATGCTTTGAACACTGTTCGAGCCAGAGGCTATGGCAGCATCTAGAATCCTTCCTACTCCCTGGGTGTTGTTAGTCGTCACAGTGACTTGGTTTGTTGCAACGAACTCCGGAGGCTTTGTTGTATTTCCAGTTTGGGCTGTTGCTATCTGATCATTCTCTGTGGGTATGGATAGGCTGTAGGTGCTTGTCTGGATATTGGATTTATTTATTCCTGCAGTAAGTAGTGCATTTACAGTCTTGTTCATAAGCTCAGCATTTTGGGCAGCTGCAACTGAGGCGCTTGTGTTCCTTGTCTCCACGCCCAAGACGATTATCGCCTGATCGGGAGCTGCATAGACATTGCCCTGGCCCTGTACTGTAATCTTAGATGCATTGTTGATGTCAGCCGCAGATCCTGGAAAGGCCATAGCCATAAGCAGCACCGACCCCAAAAGTAATATGCAAAATTCTTTCATGATTTCTCCCCTAAAAGGGTTTACTCCAACACTCATAAGGATTATGGTAGGATATGCAGGCCAAAGTAAAAAAGTATGGTTATTGTTATCTTAGTATCCTAATGTCAGACCGTCATTTGGTAGGTAACAATCACATAGGACGTAACATCTACCATTCCCGGCTGAGTCATGCTCATACTAGGATAGGCCCCATAATCGGATATATCCAGCACCTTTCCGATACTGCCGCCTGCAGCGCTTGCCTCTGCCTCAGCGTTCTCCTTCGCGTTTTGCACGGCACTCTTTTTGGCTTCAGCAATTGCATCCTTAGGATTGCTCAGGCTGTAGCCGGTAACTGAAGCATCTGCGCCTGTTGACTTGGCAGCGTTAATGATGTCGTTAATTCTTTCCTGTTCGGTTGTATTGATCCTGACTGAAAACGACCTTACAATTTTGTTGGCTGCGGTGGATGTAACATCGCAGACCGTGGTGTTGTTGACAAGTCTACAGACTTTGCCACTATATTGTAAGCTTGAGGTGCTGCTTGCCTGTCCTGAAAATATTTCCTGCTTATTCACTCCAGCAGCAATCAACACATCTTCCGCTTTGTTCAGCTTATTCTGGGCATCTGCTGCGGCCAGAGTGGCGTTCTGGTTATTGCTCTCTGCACTCACAGTGATAATGGTAACATCTGCCGACACCGTTACAGTTCCCTCACCATTTGCAGAAACCGTCGGGTTTTGCGCTACACAGGCCGAGACACCAAGAACTATGATCCCACATAGAATGGCTAATCTTCTCACAATCTTCATGATATTCCCCCAGTAGTTGGTAGACATTGATGGTATTAAAGCAGTCGGTTCAAGGATGCTTGGATATCAATAATCGCGAGAGTGAGCTATCATAGTGAGCCTATTGCACGCGCTTGGGTCTTAGCTTTCGTGAAGATACGGCAATTCAGGTTAACAGGAGTAAATATGTTTGAGTGCATTAGCAGAAGCTCTGCTCGCCCAAGGAAGACGTACCCTGGATCGTTTAATGCAAAATGGAATTTAGCCAGGATGCTCGCCTGAGTCTCTGCGTTGAAGTACATCAGTGTGTTTCTGCATATCAAGAGGTCTAGATGGGGTATTATTGCATCCTGCGTCAGATTATGCCTCCCGAAGATCACAGATCTACGAAGATCCGGCCTAAAGATGTATGTGCCTCCGACAATTGGGAAGTATTTTTCTCTTAGCTCTGTGTGCACGTTCTCCAGATCATTCGTCGTGTAGCTGGCACGGCGCGCCTGAGCTAGGGCAGCATCATCTATATCTGTAGCGAAGATCTTGACAGTATCCTTGAATCTTTTCTCGCCTAAGAGTTCGGCCATCAGCATCGCTATGGTATATGCGTCCTCGCCTGTGGCGCAGCCTGTAGACCATATTCGGATGGAATCTTCCCCACTTTTCGGTTGAATTATCTTAGGAAGTACTTCCTTTGCCAGGTATTCCCATGCCTCCCTATCTCTGAAGAAGGATGTAATGTTAATCAGAATAGTGTTGAACAGCTCTGAAAACTCATCTGGATGATTCTCCAGGAAGCTCTTGTAATCAGAGATGTCGGAAATATTGATGGTCTGCATTCGCCTGCGAACGCGCCTTGCCAGGCTCTCACGTTTATAGCCTGTAAAATCGAAGCCACGATTGTGCTTCAGGTAATCCAGCAGGCCTTCCAGCTTTATCTTGTAATCCTCATTTTCATTAGCCGTTTCTCTGGAGTTCATCTTATACCTCAGTGGCGGAGACCTCAGACATCAGGCTGGAGAGGAGTCGTATATAGTTAACCATATAATTTGGCAAGTCCATCACCATTTAAGACTCAAGAGCCAAGCTCCGGGTGTACGCCTCAGCAATGAGGTCAGGGCTCACCTTTCCAGGGAGACACTGCTTTAAGTGACTTTAATTCGGCCTCAACCATCAGATTTAACTCCATGGCTCACTTGCATCCGATTATGAGCAAGATCGGAAAGGCCATCAGATTGGAGCGCATTATTGATCGAAAGACGAGGCGGACGGTCATAGTTCCTATGGATCATGGCATATCTGTGGGACCAATAGATGGACTGATCGATATGCCTGCGACTGTAAACAAAGTTGCCGAAGGTGGAGCAAACGCAGTCCTTGGCCATATGGGGCTGCCGATGCACGGCCATAGAGGCTATGGCAGAGATATCGGCCTTATAATTCACCTCTCTGCATCATCCTCGCTCAGTCCTGATCCAAATCATAAAGTCCTTGTGACGAGAGTAGAGGACGCAATTAGGGTGGGCGCGGATGCAGTCAGCATTCACGTCAACGTCGGTGCTGAAGATGAGGCTGAGATGCTCAGGGATCTTGGCAGGACTGCGAGGACATGCGATCTCTGGGGTATTCCATTGGTTGCAATGATGTATCCGCGTGGGAAGAAGGTGAAATCTGAACACAGTGTGGAGTATGTGAAGCTTGCAGCACGCATAGGCTCTGAGCTTGGCGCGGATATTGTCAAGACCAACTATACAGGATCTCCCGATACCTTCAAAGAAGTCGTGAGAGGCTGCAACGTTCCTATTGTGATCGCAGGTGGGCCGAAGATGAACACAGAGAGGGATCTACTGCAGATGGTCTATGACGCTGTAGGCGTTGGTGGTGCAGGAGTAGCTATTGGCCGGAATATATTCCAGGCCGAGAACCCCACGCTTCTTGTCAGGAAGCTATGCGCTATAGTCCACAAGGGATACGCTGTGGAAGAGGCTGAAGATATTATACCTAGATCTTTATCAGCCTAATTGATTTTCTTCAGGATATTTTTAGCCATACTTACATTATTGCCATCATTGTAAGCATCTATTCTATTAGAAAATTGTATAAAGGAAGAAATGATAACATCATATACAAAATTTGTAAAGGGATTGGCAATTTTAAATATCAAGGAGTAAGAACATGAATCAGGAAAAGGATGACCAGTTGATGATAGGAGTTTGCCCGAATTGCGGAAAGCCGTTCAGGATTGAGAAGGAAGGCGGAGAGGAGTGGCGCTATTGTGCAGATGTCTGCATGAACCCTGCTGCGATACCTACAGGAGTTAGGCTCCAGGCAGATCAGGCGACTTACCATTACATCGATGGAAACATGAACGAGTTCAAACGTGATGAATACATCAAGGTTCACGGTATAGATCCACTGCCAATATGGGAAGCGGTTATGAAATGGCGTGAAGAACAAATCAAGAAGTGGAAGACATAAGTATCTCTTTTATTTTTAGCGCTCTTTAGCCCAGATGCGGATAAGCTAAATATCCATTCCATAGATTTAGCTTCATGAAAAGAAGCATAAACTATAGAAGAATAGGGATTGCTATAGCTTTGGGAGACGTCTAGGGATTATAATTGATCATATCGCTACAGAGCTTTCTTAGATTAATACTATCATAATATTTATAACTTCATCTTCAGATAGTGGGCATTTAGAATAACCATTTTCCTGTATAATGGGATTGAGTCTGCATATTAACGTCGACCGCAAGGTATATCCACTTAATGCAATATATTAGAAAGTATGAGAAACATAGCTCTTATAGCATTTGCCTTAATATCAGCATCCATGTTAGCCGCCCATGTGGAAGGCCAGGATGCTGGCAGCTGGCTTACCCAATCGGCACAGGATTACTCAAACGGCTCTTATACGCTCGCGCTTCAGGATATAAACAATTACTTAGCGCAGAACTCCACAGATGCGGACAGTTGGAATGCAAAGGGATTGATCCAGATAAAGCTGGGAAATTATGAAGATGCCTTAAAAAGCTTCGATAAGGTGACTGAGCTTAACAGCTCTAATGCTCAAGCATGGAATAATGAAGGCCTCATACAGGGCGCCCTTGGAAAAAATAGTGAGGCTATCGATTCTATCGACAGGGCACTGGAAATCGATCCCAAAAGTGCAAGCACCTGGTATAACAAAGGACTTTTGCTGGAAAGTATGGGAAAATATAACGAGTCCTTAGAAGCGTTTGACAATGCAACTAAGATAGATAGCTCACTTGCAAAGGCATGGATTGAGGAGGGCAAGATACTGAAGGCCGAAAAGAACTATGATGGCTCCCTCAAGTATTTGGATAAGGCGACAAAGCTACAACCTACAGATAAAGATGCCTGGAACGCAAAGGGCGATGTACTTACAGCCCTTGGCCGCGATGCCGACGCAAGTGTAGCCTATGGTATGGCCGGAAAATCTTAGGCCAAATAAATTTTTACAATGGCCGATTTTTTATAATCCCTCAAATTATTAACCTCCTTCTCGGCCTGTGTCTTGACGACAAATGTTCCGTAATGAGGCTTGACTATAGGAAATATAAGATCCAAATCCTCAATCGCAAGAGCTATCGGAGGAACTCCCACTAGGTAGCAGTCCTTTAAGACTTTATACCCGGGCTGAACATAATAGACCTCTTTGAAGTTCCTCCGGATAAACTCTCTAGCTTCCTTAAAGGTGGCTCCTTCAAGAAGCACCTTGTGTTTTATATTATCCAAGCATCTCATATTTTGTGGCTCTGAACCAAAGCATCAATCATAATTGGAATTATTATAAAATGAGAGGTACTCTATATTAACGTTATGTTATCCGAGATATCGAGGCAGGAATGAAATGCTCCAAGTGTGATGAGAACGCCATAGTCTCACAAAGGTATTCGGGCAGGCACCTCTGCGGCAGCCATTTCATAGAGGATTTCGATCGAAGGGTTGAGGAAACGCTGAAAAAAAGTGCCATGATAACACGAGGCGATCGAATAGCGGTTGCTGTGAGTGGAGGAAAGGATAGCACAGCCCTCTTGTACGCCCTGACTAAGATCCTGACAGGCAAGGGCACTCAGATCATTGCGATAACCGTAGACGAAGGTATAAAAGGCTATAGAGAGGATACAATAATATCTGCCAAAAGGATTGCTGCTGATCTTAGAATCGAGCATAAGATAGTCTCGTTCAGGGATTTGTACGGCTTTGACCTGGATGATATTATTGAAGGAAAAGAGGCGGCTCCGTGTACTTACTGTGGAGTGTTCAGAAAGAATGCATTGAATAGAACCGCGAAGGATTTGGGAGCTACGAAGGTTGCAACAGGCCACAATCTCGATGACGAATCTCAATCGGTTTTGATGAACTACATGAAGGGCGACGTTGAGCGTCTGATGAGGTTCAGACCCAGGCGCGTTCAGCCCGGCCTGATTCCAAGGATCAAGCCCTTTCGTGAGATCCCAGAGAAAGAGACTGCCCTTTACTGTATGATCAATGGGATCTATGCAGAGTCACGGGAGTGCCCATACGCTAAGCTGTCGTTAAGGGCCGATGTCAGAGATATGATAAACAGGCTCGAAAACCTCTATCCCGGGACAAAGCAATCGGTCTTGAAGGGTTTTGAAAGGTTTTCGGAGCTTGCTGGCAGCGAATGGACTCAGATGGAACTGGCATCATGCGGTATCTGTGGCGAGCCGTGTGTCAAAGATGTCTGCAAGGCATGTGAACTTCTTGGCAAGCTGAAGGGTGCTTAATACACCTATTGCCATTTATTGTAATTTCGTGCATTAGTTTAGCCTCAGGTTAGATCATGAGCTACACATAGTGAATCTTGGCCTCTGATATATCATGCCTTAGCTAGGCTTGATGCCACTGACTTTTATGCTGGATATCGAACCTTCAACTTCTTGTAGCTGTCTTTCAGATGCCTTAAGGCCATCCAAAATTTTCCCGCCTATAGGATCGTTAGCCACGCAGTCTAATGGGAAAATCGATTCATCGACAACACTGACATCCTTAAATCCGGCTGATTTTATGGCATCCAGGTACTTATCCTTCATCAAAGCACCTGAAATGCAGCCGACATATGCTTCGACCGATTCTCTTACGAATTCCGGCAGTTCTTTTAGTAAAACGATATCCGATACCATTAGCCTTCCGCCTGGTTTAAGCACCCTGAATGCCTCTTTGAACGCTCTCTCTTTATTGGGCACCAGGTTGATGACGCAGTTGGAGATTATCACATCGATCGTGTTATCCTCGACAGGCAATTTTTCGATCTCGCCCTGTCTGAACTCCACGTTCTTGTAGCCTCCTTTAAGTGCGTTAGCTCTCGCCTGTGTCATCATCTCCACAGTCATGTCAACCCCTATGACCTTGCCATTCGGCCCTACCTTATTTGAAGCAAGGAAACAGTCGAAACCTGCACCGGATCCCAGGTCAAGAACAGTTTCTCCATCTTTAATCGATGCAAGGGCCGTCGGGTTGCCACAGCCCAATCCCAAGTTTGATCCTGAAGGCACGGCCTGCATTTCCTCATCAGTATAGCCGATTCTCTTGCTGATATCCTTGGGCTTAGCGGTTCCACAGCACCCCACTGAACAGCAGGTACTATCCTGTTTTGCAACGCGGGCATACCTTTCTCTTACGACCTTCTTTATATCTTGCTCATTCATGTTTTCACCTTTTATCAAAGTATTTATTATTTAATTATATTTATCCCTTAAAAAACTTCATCCATGACTGGACCAAGCATAGACTTCACAATGCTCTCAAGCTTCTCGATCCCCTCTTCCTATCGAAAACGCATTTCCTAGATTTTTCCCAACACCATGGTAGCTCCAACTTTCCGGAGCAAATATAATCGGCCCTACCTTTTCAATTTCTGGCAGGCCGTCATCTCCAAGCACGTCTCCTTCAGCTTTTACATCCACGATCTCCCCGATGAACTGAGTGTGCAGCCCAATCTCAACAGCATTGAGCAGCTTGCACTCCAGGATAAGGGGGAACTCTTTGACGTAAGGCGCATCCACAAGCTCGCCCTTGACGGGAGTCAGTCCGGCCTTAGAAAGCTTGTCCTCATCCCTGCCTGACACAATCCCAAAATAATTTGCCTGCTTAACATGATCCTCGGAAGGAATATTGACGGTAAAGGCCTTTCGTTCCATGATATTTCCATAGGTGTAGGTGGCCTTTCGGAGGGAGACTCCAACGCACGGAGGTGCTGAGCAGCATATTCCTGCCCAGGCAGCGGTCATTACGTTCGCTTTTCCATCTTTATCGTAAGTCCCGATCACGAGAACAGGTGTGGGATAGATTATGGTTTTAGCGCCCAACGATTTTTTCATGATTGCTAACCTCTTTTGGCTTTTGTGGCGATGCGAGCGTAACTAGCCCTCACAACATCTTTTGCATCATCTTCTTTCATATCTTCACCATATTATATACTAATATTTTGATATTATTCTAACTACTTCTTGAAGATTTCATCCATAACCGGCCCTAAAATGGACTTCACCATGCTCTCAAGCTTCTCGACCTTGATCAAGGAGAGACAACAGATCTTTCCATCCTTCTCCATGCTGACCACAGCCAGCTTATCTCCCGCTCCTATCTTTGCCTTCTCTCGAATCTCTTTCGGAAGCACCATCTGGCCTCTCTCATCCACGCTTACGATTGATTCTACTCTGCAGCAGCTCATCATATCAGACGCGCAGCAGGGTTCCTTCTCACCTTCGGATGTCACGAACACACCTCAGACACTACTATAACCTCTGAGTATTTAATCTTTTCTGATAATTCAGAATATGCTGACAATTTTGCAAACTACACTTTGACTGACGAAAACAGACCAACTCACGATTGCTTCAGATATGTGTTTGGCATTGTCGAGATGTCGAAAATAAGAAAAACTGGACGCGGACAAGTGATACTGGATTGAAAATTGTCCTGCATTGCACTTACTTAAATGTCTGCTCTATCCAGCTTTTTATTTCATCTCTCACTTGCCTGAAGACGTTGAGCTGCTCTTCCTCTGAGCCTTCCGCGATAGCTGGATCTTTGAAAGTCTTATGGATAGTTCTTTTGGCTGCCGGTGCTGTGGCAGGAGCCTTAAGGCTTATCCCACAGATGGGGCACGCCTCCTTAGCCTTATCGCAAACCGTGACCGCCAGATCGAATAGAATGCCTCGATATTCATCCATCCTTTTCGAGTGCTGGCCGGATATATCGATGCCAATTTCATTCATGACCTTAACAGCGCGAGGATCAACTTGCGATGCTTCGATCCCTGCGCTGTAGGCTTCATATCTATTCCCGTACAAAGCCCTTAACAGTCCTTCCGCCATCTGAGACCTGGCGGAGTTGTGGTAGCAAATAAAAAGGATCTTCATTTTATCCTGATCATGGGATGCCATACTCTTACCTCCGCTGTTTAATTTTAGGTTCTCTCTATGTATCCTTTGGGTCTATAGAATATGTAGATCTCAAATCTACTTACCATGATATGATGGTATGTTTATATACTAGCAGCATCAACCTTCGTTTCACATGGCACAAAATTCCGTCTCAGACCTAAGAGTGAAGATTCTGAGCGCTCTGGCAGATTCCACTCGTCTCGAGATCCTGCAGTACCTCTCAGAGGGCGAGAGATGTGTCTGCGAGATCATCCCTGCCTTCCGGAGGTCTCAGTCTGCCATTTCCAAGCATCTCAATATACTCCATGAGGCAGGGATACTGGACAGGAGGTTTGAGGGAAAGAGAACCCTCTACAGCATAAGAGATCCCCAGATATTTGAGGTTATCAAGGCGGTAGATGTGCTGGCATTAGGACAGATATCTCAGCTGGCAGAGGCTGGGAAGGCTATTGAGGTGTCCTTAAAAAGGAGCTGATGTCACGGCCGCTTATGAATTAGCTCTAACCGCTGCTCTTCTGGCAGGAATCACAACTTTGCTGGAATACTTGTCAGCCCACGTCTTGACGTGCCTGATTCCAGCGTTCTTCATTGCCGGAGCGATAGCAGCTCTGCTGAAGAAGGAGACCGTGCTGAAGTACTTCGGGAGAGATGCTCCTAAATGGCTTTGCTACAGCGTCGCAGCTACTTCCGGAACGATCCTGGCAGTCTGCAGCTGCACTATACTTCCCATGTTTGCGGGCATTGAGAGGAAAGGCGCAGGCATCGGTCCTGCGACTGCATTTCTCTTTTCAGGCCCTGCAATCAACTTACTTGCGATCGTGCTCACTGCAAGGGTGCTGGGCTTAGACATCGGCATTGCCAGGGCTGTAGCTGCTGTCTCTATGTCTGTGATCATCGGTCTGATAATGGCGGCCATATTTGAAAGAAGCCCACCGAAATGTGAAGTAGTGCCGGAGAAGGATACTGCCGTAGCTGCCAATCCAATACAAACTGTTGAAGATCGTGAAGAACAAGGCGGTCTAAAGCACAAGTCGGTATTGCTGCTGGCGCTTCTGATCGGAGTGCTCCTCTCAGCCACATCAGGAATTTCGTTCTTGCTGAAATGGACGATGGCGACAGCTTTCGTATTAGCATCTGCCTTTGTCCTGAAGAAATACTTCTCTGACGATGAGAGGAGCATCTTCTTCAGTGAAACATGGGATCTCGCCAAGAAGATCTTTCCCCTGCTAATTGTTGGAACGTTCATCACAGGCGTGATCGGCTACTTCCTGCCTGTGGATCTGATCAGATCGATCTTCGGCTCGAACAGCTTCCTGGCGTGCTTCGTTGCATCGATCGTAGGAGCACTACTCTACATGCCGACCCTCTTGGAGATTCCCATAGTCGGAACGCTCTTTGGGTATAGCGCAGGTATTACTGCACCAGGTCCGGGTCTCTCGCTACTACTAGCGGGACCTTCGTTGAGCTTGCCGATCATGATAGTAATAATGAGAGTGATAGGCTCAAGAAAAGGAGGCGCTTACATCGCCCTAGTAGTGCTTATATCAACATTCGTGGGCATGCTGTACGGTGCGATTGTGGGATACAGAATCGTATAAAGATGTCTGAAATGGGTGAGAACATGAAGATAGAAATCCTTGGAACAGGATGCGCAAAGTGCAAGAGCCTTGCAAAGAACGTGGAGAAGGCAGTAAAGGAGACTGGAATCCAGGCTGAAATTGTCAAAGTGGATAGTATCCAGGAGATCATGAATCGAGGAGTTATGATGACTCCTGCCCTTTACATTGATGGCGAATCCAAAATGGTTGGAAGAACTGCGACTGTGGAAGAGATCAAGAAGATGCTGAAGAAATGAAGTATTTTTGCATCATGAATTAAATAAAGAGTAATGAATCGGAGAAATTAATATGCCATTTATGAACGAAATGATGCCAGAGACTTCTGTTGCTTATGGAAAGATGAGGGATACGATTTTCCAGGGCGGAGAGCTGGATAGGAAAACAAAAGAGCTTATCGCTGTTGCATGCTCGGTTCTCATGCGCTGCCAATATTGTGTCCATGTGCACTCCCAAAGAGCCATAGACCATGGAGCAAACAAAAAGGAGATTGCTGAGGCGATTGCCGTTGCCATGTTCATTGCTGCCGGTTCCCAGCTTGGTTGGACAAATGATCTCGGCAAAAACGTGTATGACCTTATCTTCGAAGACAAAAAGTCAGAAGAACCGGAAGAAGGGAAAGGATGTAGCTGCGAGAAATAAAATCAAGAAGTCTCATGATATTGCTCTTGATGAAAAGGCCTGTTCAAAGGTGGTAGAGAAAGTAAAAGAAGGGCTAGCGGCCTAAATCCTGGTGAAATCCAAAGAGTTTACTGAAATCAAAGATGATGCTGATCTCTGATGCCTTTCGCTCAGGATTGGAGGCTGAATGATATCGAGGTCAGCTCCAGAAGTGGGGCTAATCTTCATCAACATAAGTGGAATTCAAAAGAGGAGAACATGATATCATCCAGATTATTGTTAACAGTTGTGGGCGTCGCCGCAGTGGTAGTGCTCCTGGCGCTGGCAAATGGTGTCAAGGCAGGAGAAGCTTATTGTGACGCATGTCATGCGGAGTCAGGTTGGTCAGGTGAAGCAAAGCTCGATGAGATCGGGAATATCAGCTCAGGCCAAGCTTCCGAGATCATGCCGGGCTTAAGTACTGCGCAGAAGAATCGAGTGGGGATTTGGAAAATGCCCCTTTCAGGCTTCGAAGCTGAAAACTCAAATAAGCAAGATAACGTCAGTAACGCGAGCGATTCCGTGAAAAGCGTTTCGGAGAAACCTGCTCAAAGCGTGAGCAAATCCGCCGAAGAAAATGCCATGATAGTAAGAAGCAACGAGTCCAAGAAGATGCTCGTTTCGCTGGAAGAGGTTAATAGCTCATGCATCTTGCTGGACGTCAGCCAGAATGCCACGGAGCACATTTCGGGCTCGATCGCCGTTCCGTATACCCGATTCTTGAACGACGGAAACTTGAGGTCCGCAGATGAGATCAGCCAGATACTAGGCGCTGCAGGAATATCCAATGAAGATTGCATCATCATCTATGGAGAATGCATGCCATGCGGCGACGGTCCCGCTCCAGCAATGCTTGTGTACTGGATGATGAAGTCTCTGGGTCACGAGAAGGTCAAAGTGCTGGACGGCACTGTAAAAGACTGGGCTGCAGCCGGAAAGCCCACATCCACCGAGGTGGCGTTAATGCCTCATAAGAATTACACCGGAGAGTTCACGCCCGATTTCATGGCCACGTATGATTATGTCAAGAGCCAAGCACCTCAGATCGTAGATGCAAGATCCATGCAGGAGTTTGGACAAGGTTCCATACCTGGTGCGATAAATATTCCATATGAGAGCATTATCAGCAACGGCAGGATAAAGGATGAGGCCAAGCTGAAGCGGATCTTTGCCATTCTGAGAAGGGACCGTCCGTTAGTGGTTTATGCGGGGCAGCTCACTCAGGGTTCTGTCGTGTGGTTTGCCCTAAAGCTCATGGGTTATGATGCCATGCCGTATTCATATGAGAATTGGCGGTACAACGAGGCCGTTTCGCAGGCTTCGACAGGGAATGCCACAGCTTGAAGGATGAAGGAAAGGAGTATAACAGATGACTAGCGGTCGAAGCAAAGGTCTAGACTTCCTATCCAGGTTTTAACTGTGTGGATCTTTGCGGCGATGATTCTAGGCGTAGGAATCGGCTATTTCGCTCCAGGCATAACAGAATTCATACTGAGCCTTCAGGTTGTCATACAAGCTGGGAGTGAACTACGAGAATACGGCTGCACTATCTTTCACCGCTGCCAGCAACAACTTCGAGCTTGCTATAGCCGTAGCGGTGGCAGTCTTCGGCATCGCTTCACAGGAGGCATTTGCTGCTGTAATTGGACCTCTCATAGAAGTGCCGGTTTTGATCGACCTGGTAAATGTGGGGGGAACTTCTGGGAATAATAATTATGCGGGGCCACGATCAAATGATGAAGCCTTTTGAGGGATGCTAGTGGATCGTGGCCCAATTGCGGAGGAAGAAGCAAAATAAAATAGTCGAGCCTGGCTATAAATTAGTAGTATTATTTAATCGATGCCAAATTATAAATTTTTAAAATGCCCTAAGATCAACGATCTCCCTGGTTGATGGGATAGCCCATGCTCACAGATATCTAAAAGGCTGTGGGATGACTGGCCGATGAAGGGAGTTATCCTTCGATTTTAACATCATGCATCTCGAAGAATTCTCTCAAGGCCTCTTCGACCACCTGGCTTTGAGCATGCATGCTACTTTTGTTTTGCACGGTATAAATCTTTAGAGCTTTTGCCACCGGTTCAGATAATGTCAATGTAGTCTTAGTCATAAAGCTTGATTTATTGAGCGTTGAGTTCATATAGCTTATGGTATCGAAATATTTTAGTACCAAAAGCTTTTTATTTAAGGACATCATGTTAGACGAATCTTCATTAATTTTGCCGATGGTTGGATAGGAGGATCAATAATGAGAGAACACATAGAGATGTTTGTGCTTCGCCTAGATCTCAATCGAGTATGTAAATTTGGGGCGGCAAATAATAGCCAGAAGAAAAGTAAGCTTGTAGATAAGCACTCTCGGTCAGACGTTGCTATTAAATGTCTGGACCTGTCCGCATAAGCTGCAAATAGGTTTTATTAGCGCTAGCGGCAGATATAAAAATTAAGGAAAGAACTTATAGATTATTATAGCAATTCAGGAATCTCCTTGAATGCCTTTAAAAACTCCTTCCCCTTGTATGTGGTCTTATACTTCAGCGGACTCCCATCTATTGTTGCGATAAATCCATTTTCAATAGCGAATCAAGATTCGGGTTCACAGTCCTGAAGTTTAGATTGCTCCCATAGACGACAACCGCTTTGCTGACTCCGATAATGCAGATTTTATTACCTTCGCCCTATGCTCGCCTCGGCCTTATATCCTACAAGCGTTAACCATATGATCTACAAATGATAGAATCCTCTCAGAGCCCGCGTGATAAAATCCTGTGGACACTAAATGAACACGGCCGAATGATGAAGAGAAGTGAGCTTAGGCGGCGTACTGGATTAAGAATACAAGAGATTGACCCCATCCTTAAAGAGCTGGAAAGAGAAGGCCAGATTAGGATAGACTCAAAAGATATCGTAGCATTAATTTAGGTAAAGAGAAGATCATGAAAAAGGGTTGGTTGCGGTTCTGGCGGTGAGGTAAAATGGATTCATTATCAATTTTCTTTATTGTTACTGCAATTTTAAGCCTAATCCTCATAGGTTACTCAATCTATTCTGCAAGGAAACAAAAATTATCGCTTGTTTTCGCGATAGGAGGATTTTTGGGGTCTATATTGGGATATACTACTAAATATGCTCCAGGAGTCTGGGAAAAGCCGTTTGATAGGCCCACGCCATCATATGAAAAATTAATAATTATTAACCTTTCGTATGGTGAATGGCTGATGGTTTTGATAATTACATTAATAGGTTTATCGATATTGAAGTTATATGAAGAGAAGCAGGCAATTAGCAGCTGACATTCAGAGAGGCAATCTTTGTATTTGCAAACTTTCAAGAAGAGGCTTGCAAAAGGGCAAAAAATATACTGGCGAAAGCTGGCAATAGATCAGGAAGAATATCACTTCTACCGAGAGATGGAAGCAACTTCTATTCAATACTAGTAGTCGAATATCTTACCATTGATTAATAATTTGCCTCGACCGATTCGTGATATGTCGTGAATCCCTTGGGCCCTTGCATCCCTGAGTAGTTCGGCCAATATAGTATCTTTGCTAGGGTCTCTCCCGGTAGCTCTGGCCTGGTTATACATTGTTGTGAAAAGCAGAACAAAGTCGGATCGTTTAGCTTTCTTCTGTGCATCCGTTAACATTGATGAGGGTTTATCCATCGTCTCACCGTAGTCTTTTGGCTTTTTCCAGTAGCTATTTAATATAACAAGTATAAAGAGAATTGGTGTTCTTTGGCTCAATTTGATATCAGTTCTCTGATCGGCCTGCTGGATGTTATCATCGTCTTAGCCCACTCAGGAAAGGCCGCCCAAAGATTTACCACCATCGGAGGAAGAAGCCAGGGCTAACCAATGGTGGCAATTCTGGAGAGAGCTCGAGTATTTTTCATAAACCCAAGAAAATTATTTTCTATAATGCCATAGGATCAACGATCTCATAGCAGGATGGATAAAAAAAGAATAGGACCCAGGATAAGATCGCTTGAAGGCCAGGAGATAGCCTAGGATGGGAAGGAGAAATGAGAGGGGCGAAGGGAAAGGTAACATGGAGAAAAATATCTGCATATTCTCTATCAAAATGCAAGTTATCCCTTCGCTATCCCTCTATAATAATTATAAGTGTAAAAAGCTTTTCTTGAATATCTATCTGAAGAGGGACACTGTAGATATTGTCTCAATGAGGGGATCGAATAAATGAGAGAAAGATTAGATTAACTAGCAGAGGATGAAATAATGCCAGAAATAACGGATAAGAGAGCATATGACAAGAAAGCAATCAAGGGATGGGTAGAAGATAACCCTGAGCTGACCGATAATAGATTGGTGGTCATTTTAAAGAGTAATGGATGGGATGATGATAGAATGTATTTATTAGATTTGATCAAAGAGATAAAGGCAGAAATGCAATAAGTCTTTTAAGGACTTCATAATGGATATAGATTTATAAGAAGAATGGCGGGCATAATCCCCGTCAACAATCTTGTATACTATTCAGTCGAATTTATATATAATCTAAAGATTACTCCGGCTGCAAACTTTAATGCTCCTAAGACAGGAGAGGTCATTACAAGAGTTCATAAAAGTAGTACCGCATGATAGCGAACTAGATAGGCAATATGGTACTACTAAGGAGGGCTGGCAGGCGGAACCGTCGATAGCAAGATGGCTATAAAAGCTCATGAGCCTCCTTGATTATGGCTAATAACTCTTTTCTTTTATCTGTGGTCTTATATTTTCGTGTTTCTTCATCGATAACGGCAATATATGCCCATTCGTTATTAGAGAATCAAGGTAGGGATTTATTGTTCTAAAATTCAAATTATAGTCATTCTTTTGACTAATTGCCCAATAATTTCAAGCTTCCAAGAACGACGAAAAACATGGGATTAAGGCAGGAAAAGTATAAGGTAATAAGCTGAGAGAAGCACTATACTTCCATAGACAACATTTGTCTTACTTGGCGCTGTTAGGCAGATCTCTAAGACCTTGGCTATGATTTCCCCCTTAGTTCTCTTCATGATCTCAAGTACTGACTTGTAGTTGGACTGAACCCCTTATAGTGGACAGGTAGTTAAGCAACGGTATTTAAAGCTGCCTCCATCTCGAATTGGTCCGGGGACTTGTATCCTAGAGATGAGTGGAGCCTTTTCCTGTTGTAGACATTTTCAATAAAATGCCAAATGTTTTCGAGTGCATCCTCAAATGTTTCGTACTCATTCAGATATACCTCCTCCCATTTTAGAGTCTTGATGAAGCTTTCCGCGAATGCATTATCGTATGGATTTCCTTTTCTGGACATGCTTATCCTGGTGCCATGCTCTTTCAGACAGTCGACATACTCTTTGGATGCGTACTGGACACCCTGATCAGAATGATGAATGAGTCCTTGTAGTGTTTCCGTCCCACGATTTTTAAACGCTCTGTCAAGAGCGTTCAAAGTCAGCTGATCCCCCATATTCCTGCTCAGGTCCCAGCCGATGCACTTTCTGCTGAAGAGATCAATGATCACTGCCAGGTAGATATGCTCATGCAACAACTGGATGTATGTGATATCCGAGGCCCATGCCCGGTTTAGCCTGGTTATTTTGGTATTTTTCAGGAGGTTAGGATATACTGGCAATCCATGGCGTGAGTCTGTTGCAACTGGCTTGAACTTCTTTTTCAAGCACAGTAGATTGTCCTCTCGCATAAGTCTCAGCACGCGTTTACTGTTAACTACGTACCCACGATTTCTCAGCTCAGCCGTTACTCTTCGATATCCGTAACGGGGAAAATCCAGAGCTATCTCCTGAATTTGATCCCTCAAATCCGTTTCAACAGATGGAACTGATTGTGGTTGATTCATCCATTTGTAATAGCCACTGCGACTTACTTCCAGGGCGTAACATGATTGGATTATTGACAGTTGAAGGCCATCAGAGCGGCTTTCCTGGATTATCATATATCTCCCCTTAGCTTCGGTTTTCTTCGCTCTTCTCGGACCTTCTGCGATGTCATGGCTAAGGCTTTTTTTAAAAGTTCATTCTCAGCATGAGCCTGGCCCAGCAACCTCTCAAGTTCGGCTATTCGGGCCTTATCCTTGTACTCGTTTCCGTTGCCGCTAAATGCTGTTTCCGGATTTTCGGCTAATTCATCTCTCCATCGGCATGGGAGACTCGGATGAACTCCATATTCGCGGGCTATTTGAGCCAGTGGCTTGCCACTCTCAAGTTCGGATACTATCGATATCTTGAAGTCTCGATCGTACCGCCGCCTTACTCTTGTCATCTGCCACCCTCCAAGGATCTCATTGCTTAACTCATTGTCTACTTGGAGGGGTGCAGTCCACTAATACCTTTATCGTAGTGCTTCTAGGGTCTTAGTTAAAGCTACCAGATCGCCTTCAAGCTTCTCTTTGAGGATAGCCATCGAGGATGCCTCACCAAGAGCCTTTATCAAGCCCTTCGAAATGGCCGTCAAACCGAATATAATTATAGCCGCCTCTGGTGTAAGCACAACCTCATCTGTGTTCTCCCATCCGAGTCGTGAACCTTCCGACCATTCACCATAGCGATTTGTCCTTGCCAATAGGCCGTTCTCGTAGAGAATCAGCTTGTGCTCGCTGAAAAAGCTTAGACCCTCCTCGAGCTGTACTCTTTCTTCTCTGGCCAGGATGACTACTTCGCGGCGGTAATGATGCTCGCAGTCGTCACTTAGTAGAGGCACCAGTGGCGCGATCTTCTCCAGGATCGCTTTCAGGACTATCGCTTCTTTCTCCAGAGCTTCCTTTTTCAGATTGGCGATCCTGGAGGCCAGAGGCTGAAGTTCGTTTAGTGCTGTGCTCAGCTCCGCTAATGTGCCTGTGGTTGCTGAATCGATGGCTATTGTGTCAATTGAATCGGTCGCTATCGGAACGGAGTTTTCGGAATGGTTTGGGGAGGTCATTCAGATCGCCTCTGCTTTTGAGATCTCTGTTTCTGAGAGCTCTTGAGAGGAGAATCGGATAGAGCATTCGTAGACATCGCCGTTTGTTATGGCGGCTTCAGAGGGAAATTCCAAGCTAAAGATGGGTATGGCTTCGGAAAAATCACCTGCTGCCAGGCCAATATCATTCACCTTTTTAGCCGCTTCATGGATGCCCAAGAGTTTTCCGCCAATACGAACCATGCCGCACATTTGAATCTCCTCTTTTGGTGCGATTTACCAATCACCTAATAGTATTTGCCATAATATAAATACTTAACGCCATATTTTGGTATTATACTGCCAAAAATTGATAATACATGGCAAAAGGAATATATAGCAATATAAAGGAATTATGGTTATATGAAAGAAATACCAACGACTCTAACAGTTGATTCGATGGGTCGCGTAATGATCCCTAAGAAAATACGCGATAAATATGGTATCAATCCAGGCGATCTGATAACGGTTATACTGAAAATAGAGGAAAAGAGCCAAAACCCTCAAGTGGGGCAAATTCTGGCTCTTGAACCCATTCCTGCTTGAGTTTGCATTGCTGCGAACAATGCATTAGATTCTAAGTAGCCTTGGCTATTTAACTTCTTTTCTCAATTGTAGAACCGCCCTTAATTTGCATTTTGGGCTGATTGCATAAGTCAAAAGCTAAACATCCTTCTGGGGCTAACACTAACGGCTATTCTAGCGCGCTCAGTCGCCGCGCGGGCTACCCCTAACCCCTCTTCGGGGGAAGGTTTTTGAAATCCTTATCACCATTCTCAGAAATACTCATAGATGCAAGCAGGCAGTTTAGCACCCAAAGATTAATATTGATAACGAGCATGCAATGTCTCATTATGTTTTATTATGATAGTTTATAAGCTTAAACATCGAAGTTTTGCCATCGCTTATTTAGCATATGAAATATATCCTCAGCTATTTTAATATCTATCACTTCACATTTACCTACAAAAATATACTCGTCGTGAATTGGGTTCGCACCTGGTACGCCTGTCCAATATTCTAATGCTTTTTCCCGGAGAATGTCCGGTGAAAATGTATCAAACAGCAGATTCTCTTCCGTTGTATGAAACAGGTTGCCATTTAGTCGCAATTTAAGGAGATAGTCTGGCCTATTTAGTTCATCATACCAAAAGTTAAAAGTTTCTGTATTACAATTTTTAAATACAAAATGACAACCCCTAGATGGCAAGAAGGGGAAGTAATTTCTTCTCGTCTCTTCCAGAATAAATTCTCTTACAGCTCTGATATAGCTACGAAACTTCCTATAGCAATCTTTGTATCGTTTAGCACAAATAGCTTCGTCATTAGGTTCATTCTTCCATAAATCATAAAATCTTCTTTCCGTATCAAGCAAATTCTCTGGGACTTCCCACTCTTTTTTCCCTAAACCCCAATTGAGAATTGAGCCAACTGGCTGATCAATAGAGCTTAAATGATAATATATTTCATTTTCAACGAGGAAAAATTTATTTTTTGCTTCATTCTCAAGGATCTCAATAGATTTTTCAGAGAGCTTTGAAGCCCCTATTACTGGTATTATTTTATCACCAGCTATCTGCGTGGCTATCATCTTTCCAGACCTCTATGGTTGAATTGGCCTGATTACTCTATCGCCGAACTCCAATAACTTATGAGGTATATTCTTGATTCTTTTATTTGTCACATCGACAGGAGCACTTGTTGCAATTAAGGTTTGAAATTCTTCTTGTCGCATATTGGAGATTTCTCTATATAGGGCATCAGAGCTAACATCGCTCATCCTCTGTTGCTCGGGCTCATCAAAAAGTAAAATGCCCCAATGTTTCCCTCTGTGACTCAATGAAACTTGAAGTAACGCCAGAGTATAAGCCCAAATCAGCCTAATATTATCGCTAGCAGAAGCCCCGTATGCAACTTCAAAATCGTCGCTAATAGGGCGGTAATTATCTTCTGATATGCGAAGCCTTGCTACTTCTGTACTGCGGTATCCAAAAAGATCAACGTTTTTAGCAAAGTGATAACTAAGTGCAGCAAGTTTGTTTTTATCTTCCTCAGAGAAATAGTCCTCAGGAAGTTCCAAATACTTAGTCCTATTCTCTTGCCACCGTTTAACGATATCTTTTACATTACTGAGTTGCTCCTCAAATTCATCACGTAGTCGCTCTAGCTTAGTAATTTCTTCTTGAATCTGAACTTGTTCTCGGATTTCTGCAACAGAAAAGTCGCGGTTCTCCATCAAGTCCGATCGCAAATCTTTGATAGTATTACGCAAATTTGAGACCGCTTGAGATTTCATGGACTCAATGCCCTGGAGGCGAGGTATGCGTTCCTCCTCAGAAGAAATAAGTAACTTAACCGCCTCCGCCTCTGTCTGAAGAAAACTGATGTTCTCCTCAATGCCCATCACGGCAGACTCTGTGGGAACGAGACTATCCTGGATAGTTTGATTGCATGTTGGGCATTTATCCTTAATTAGCGAAAGCTCAGTCTCTACTCCAAAATCACGTAGACGCTTTATATCCTTGTTTCGCTGAATGTCAGCCTTAATAAAATCTAACCTTTTTCGTAGCTTCTGAAGCTCGTCTTCCTCTGCATGAATATCAATGCGTAACTGTGAAAGCTCTGCCTGGGCAATAAATAATGCGTTTTCTTGCTCTTTCAGCTTTGCTTCCAATTGCTCATGCCCAACTCCCGATGTGGTCTCTTCATTAGAACATTCAACAAGCAGGCTTCTCTTCGCAACTAGCAAATCGTTGAGAAAAGTCATTTCCTCACCATTATTGAAAATGGCAATCTTGGGATCATTAGGAAGCGCAACGACGGGGTTGGCAGGGACATTCATTAATTTGCCGCCAACTTCGAATGCAATCTGTGACATCCGCTCTCGCAAGACACGCCAGTCTTCATGTATCTGGTTAGCCTCTTCAGAGATCTGGATGCGTCGTTTCTCGTTCTCGATAACATCCAAACCTAAGATATATTCTACGGCAAGTTTGGCAACGTTCCGTATTCCGAAGTTTTGCGGCAAGGTAGCCTGGATGCCAGTCCAACCACGAATCTGTTCAATGAACATAAGCGGAGCAATACACTCGACATAAAGCGGCACATCATCTCCCTTGAACCTCTTGACATAAGGAAGCTCAAGTTGTAGGAATTCTGCCAAAAAATGGTGAAAACCTTTCTCTCTTTGGGCTGCACCTTCGATGCCAACATAGAATGCCTCAGCTTTTTGTTTTCCTTGACTCTCTGTTAAAACCGGGGCATGAATTACCTCAACGAGGCGGTCGCTTTTATCCCCTGCCACATATCGACGTATGGTTACTACCTTACCTAAAGCATTGGCAATTTCAATCTCGACGAATGAATCGAGAACATTAAACTTTTGGCCTGCATACTTACCCTTGCTCCAGAGAACAGGCTTGATTGCCTCTTTGCCTCTCTTACCAACGAGAATCTCTAACCCAAGTGCATAAAGCATCCCGTTCATGAGAGCTGACTTGCCACTTGTATTCTCGGCTCGAATGATATTGAGCCCTTTATCAAAAATAGCTATAGCTCCATATGGTCCTTTGTCCGTTGTCAGGGTTATTCTAAATGCATTTATGTGTAGTTTCATAGGAGCTCCCTCTTAAGTTTTACTTCCGATATTTTCAGGCCAATCCGTTCAAGGAATTTTCTCTCCTCAGCTAGGGGTGATTGATCATCTTGAATAATCAAGTTGGCAAATTCATGGCCTTTCTCAGTTAGTTTATACTTAGGGTTACTCTTAGAGTTACTTGTAATGGATATGAGATTGCTGGCAAATGCATAATTTAGAGCCAAGTTTACCATTGGATCAAGGTGTATAAGCTCCAATGTGAATACGCTCTGATAATTCAATCTTTCCTCAATTAGCTCTTGCAGGGAAGAACTTTTAAGCAGCCAATTGAAGAATTGAAGCGTGAAAAGGGTTGCAGTGTTACCACGGCAGTTAATCCGTAGGATAAGCGTTATCAGTGCAATCCTATAGAGTGGGCGCAAGCTAGCAGGTAAGGGCTGAGGTCTTGGATTGAATACTAGTTTTTCAATTGCTTGAAATGGGAAATCAATTACATTCATAATTGCGCTCCGTGTTGGGGAAAGTTCAAAGGACACCTTCCTAACCAGTCGGAAACAGCCTCTGTAGATAGCCTAGTGATTAGGGCGCTGGACAAGCTTCTGGAGAAGTCAGCGCTTAACTTGTCTTCATAATCTTGAAGAATCGCAGGAAGGAGGGTTCCATTGTTATCGGGATTTTGTAGCGCTTGTATTTCCAGTTGTGATTCCTTAGCGGATTTGAGCTTAAGGACTGACTGATACGTTGATGGAAACTTTTCATTGAGAGTATCAAGTTCGCCTTGACCAACAATATATCCACTTACCAATTGTTTCGTCAGACGTGCTCGCTGATTAGGAGAAATATCCAATTTTTCAAGTTTCATCTTGATGTTTTGGACTATCTCGTTATCGCTAGTGAGAAGCCTTTCAAGATCGCTTGGATGAGGCTCTTCTTGGGCAGGCTGAACTCGGTAGCCACTTGTTCCGATATACATTTGCCTTTCAGGTATGTAATCATCCTCAGTTTTGATGTAGATTCTAAATTCCCTGTGAACCTTTTCGAGTTTCTCGCTCAGCACTTCGGATTCCTTTAATCGACAATGGGATAACAGTTTATGGTGGTTAAAGTAGGGAGTTAGAAAATGCCACTCCTGGATAATGCCAGCTCCAAGGCTCGATATTGTCGCGGAATTTTTTATAAGTTTTTTGACATCACTAGTGATCTTATCACGCTGTTTATTGTAAAGATCTATTCCACAAGGATCTTCATCTGGACAATAACATTGAAAGGTAAGCCCAGAACAAGTGAAGCCTTCGATTCCAAAATCCCCGTGGAATCGGGCTGGGACTTGCTGATAATCATCCCGGTAGCGTAGCCGTAGAAGGCTCTGGCAGTATTCCTCCCATTGGTCGCCTTCCATAGATCCTATGCTGGTTTTCACGGTTGCATCCCTACCTTAAGTGGTTGACAAGAGCAAAGGCCAAGTTCATCTGTTCCATATGGCTCGTTCGAATTCTCCTCCGCAATGAAGCCAATGGAGCTATTTCCAATTCTTGGATGAAGATTGTTTGCAACTCAGCCACCTCATCCCATCTAACATCTTCAACCATTATGTGATCAAACGAAAAACTTTTTGGTGTAACAAATAAAATAAAATTTGCACTAGCTGCGTCCCCGAGATTATAATGTAAACAAGCCAGAATGAAATCAAGGATATGAAATGATCATTGGCAGTGGGGCATTTCTTGGGTTACAAGATAATCAAAACCGGTTCTGAGAGCGTAAAATTTAAGCGAGGGCTATGAGATCTGGAGCAAGATCAAAACTAGTAGGCGTTAGTGAGGTCCACCCAGTCTGACATATCGCGGTGACGGCGCTTTCTGCCAGACTCTGCATTGTTCTTTTTATACCAATATGGACCTGTTGGCTGCTTAAATTGGGCGATTCGTTCTATTTTCTTCGCTCCTTCATCGCCTCCACAAACGCCAGGAACGGCGGCGATGGCCTCTCAGGTCTGGACTTCATCTCAGGATGGAACTGCGATCCAAAGAAGAACGGATGCTCAGGTATCTCGCAGATCTCCATCAGATCATCGTTTGTCCCCGAGAATATCATGCCCTTGGATTCGATCTGCTTGATATATCCGGGATTCACCTCATATCTGTGCCTGTGCCTCTCGATGATCTCGTCTGCCCCGTAGATCTTCTTGGCCATGCTTCCGTCTTTCAGATGCGCAGGATAATTGCCGAGGCGCATCGTTGCCCCCATCTGCCTGATCTTCTCCTGCTCGGGAAGAATTGCGATAACTGGATTAGGTGTTGCCCCAAACTCAGTCGAGCTTGCGCCCTCAAGGCCGCAGACGTTTCTCGCAAACTCAATGACCGCAAGCTGCATTCCAAAGCACAACCCGAGGTATGGAATCTTGTGCTCGCGAGCATACTGCACAGCTTTGATCTTTCCCTCAGTGCCTCGTGAGCCGAAGCCGCCGGGCACGAGAATTCCATCGGCATCCCTGAGGATCAGGTCAGGCGAGCCCCTCTCAAGCTCCTCTGCATCCACCCACATAATCTCAGGCCTGACGCCTGCCTGGATTCCAGCGTGCTTCAAAGACTCGCGGATGGATAAGTAGGCATCCTCCATCGGATCTGCGCATTGCGAGCCGACTGTGTACTTCCCAACGATTGCAACTGTAACCTTTTCCTGAGGCTCGTCCATCTTTTTCACGAACTTGTCCCAGTCCTTTCTCTCCTCCAATGGGAAGAGCCTCATTGCTTTCATGAGATACCTTGTGAGGCCCTCTGCATCAAGCTGTAGTGGGACCTTGTAGATATCTCCGGCATTATGAGCGCTGATCACTGCATCAACTGGAACATCGCAGAAGAGCGCGATCTTTACCTTCGTCTCAGGCAGCAGTGGCTTCTCGCACCTCACTACTATCATGTCAGGCTGAAGGCCCAGCTCACGCATCTCCTTCACGCTGTGCTGCGTCGGCTTTGTCTTCTGCTCTCCATCCATCGTCGAGGGGGCAAGGGTCACGTGCACGAAGAAAATGTTGCCGGACTCCTCGTACTTCAGCTGCCTCATGGCCTCCAGGAAGGGCATCGACTCGATATCGCCTACTGTTCCGCCGACTTCAATAAGACAGATCTCGCATCCGCCGTCGCGGGAAACCTGCCGAATGCGCTTCTTGATCTCATCTGTGATGTGCGGTATTATCTGGACCGTCTTTCCGAGGTACTCGCCCCTGCGCTCCTTATCGATAACAGTGCTGTAAACCTTTCCGGTGGTGATATTGTGGTCGCGCGTGAGCTCGACATCCAAAAACCGCTCGTAGTTCCCCAGGTCGAGGTCCACCTCGCCTCCGTCCTTCAGGACGAAGACCTCTCCATGCTGGAAGGGGCTCATGAGACCTGCGTCTATGTTGATGTAGGGGTCTATCTTGATCGCCGTGACGCGATAGCCCCTATTCATGAGCAGCCTGCCTATCGATGCAGCGGTTATGCCTTTCCCAAGCCCGCTCATTACTCCGCCAGTGACCACAATGTATCTCATAATCAAGCCTTCAGGAGCGTTGCAGCCCCGTATATGATAAGGGTAACGATCAGCATCGCCGACGCAAGCGCGCCGGTAAACTCAGGGATGCTCTCAGAGTAAAACGTCAATATCAGAAGGGCTATCAGGGCTATGAGCATTGCAGCAGGCACTGCAAGAAGGGCGCTTTTATCGCCGGTGAGCTCAAATAATCTCGTTTTCAATTCATTACTGCTCTCTTCTGCGATTTCAGCGACTTCTTTTCCTTCTGCTGAGTCCGGGATTTCGTAGTTTGATGCATTGTCTGATGCGTTCTCTATTTGCCTCTCGCTCCCAGAATCCCTGACTTCTGTAGCACTGTAGTCCATATCCCTATATTCTGGATCTCTGTAGCCCCTGTCTCTATCCGTATTCCTATCCATATGGTTTATGTCTCTGTTGTCTGTGTCTCTATTTTCTGATTCTCTGTAGTCTGTGTTGCTCCTGCGTGTTCGGGATGCTCTATATCTTTGGAGGTCTTTATCTCTGGAGAACTTGATTCGGCTTGTGTCCTCAGACTCCTCAGAGTCATTGGAACTCTCCGACTCTGGATCAGCCCCATCTGGATTGGTCTCTTCATCATCTTCTTCGGTATACGTGAGTTCCTCATCCTTCTCTGAGCCGTTATCGTATGAATCTTCGGAGTCTTTGATAAATATGATCGGCACTCTGCTCTGGCCCCCAACGCCTGTCAAAAGAATTTCTCCTTCAAGTCTATTTACATCAGGCATCCTGGCCAGGATTGGAATTATATCCTCCCCTGCTAAATAATGATCAGGCTTATCCGTTCGAACCGCGTTCGCAATGTCATTGCTCGCCTTTAAGGAGATATTCGATGGCGCTCCGTGGTTTACAACCTTCAGGTCGAGCTTAATCTCCTCGCCGGGAAGGAGGTGCAGTACAAGCGGCTCAGCCTTTTCAGAGCCGTTATTGATGTGAACAACGTGGTCCAACCTCTAACCCCCCTTTTAATGATCTGCAATAATATCGTATAAATATTTCGGATGTATGGACTACGCTGATATATCCGACTAATCTCTCAGATCAGGCGGCAGCATATTTGGTATGCCCTCTTCTATGGGATAGCATTCCTTACACGATTTGCAGCAGAGTTTGCCGGTGACTATCTCTTTCTCGTTCTCCTCAAAGACCTCTAAAGTCAGATCGCCTTTGCAGAGCGGACATGCCAGGATATCAAGAAGATCTCTCTTCATGCTTCCGACTATATTTCTGAGAAGTATAAGCTTTTGTATCTAGATAGTTATTAATGGCATAAGCGGAAATAATTAAAGAGGTTTACTTCAGGAAAGATGAAAATGCCTGCACATTCAAGAAAATAGCTATTTTTCGACCCCCAGGAGTTCTGCCCCATTCTTCCAAAGCAATGAATCTATCTCGTTTTCAGATAGGTCCAGGCTCTTTATGATATCTACAGCCCTGCCGGGGTCCTCCCAAGGATAATCGCTGCCGAAGAGGACGCGATCAGTGCCGAAGTCATGTATCAGCTCAGTCATCTCTTTTCTTTGGATGTAAAAGTAGGCATATGAGGTATCAAAACGGACATTTCCTTTTACGGGCAGCAGATACTTTCGCACGTTATCCCACATCCTCAGGCCCCCAAGATGTGCCAGTATTAGCTTGAGTTCTGGATAGGACTCTACAACCTTAGCAAAGCGTTCTGGAGTCCCAAACACCTCATCACGATCCAGAGGGTCTCTGCCTGCATGCGTGACGAGTATCATATCCCTCTGAATCACAGCCTCATAGAGCCTATCGCACCTCGGATCGTCGGGATAAACCATCTGCAAAAGCGGCATCATTTTGACGCCCTTGACGCCGTTGGAGATGAGCCTGTCAAGCTCATCCTCCAGGTTATCCATAAGAGGATGGATTGCTCCAAAGGTTGTCAACCCGGCACCGGAGACAGAGCGCACCCAATCGTTCAGCGATGATACATCCTCCTGCCCTTTTGCCAGTGGAAGAACTATGGATATATCTATTCCGGATTTGTGCATACGAGACCGAAGGTCTTGAGGCGAGCCAGTACATGGCACTTTTATGTTCAGCTTCTTTTCGGCAGCCGGAAGTATCTTGTTTGCTACATTTTCCGGGTAGATGTGAGTATGAAAATCGATTATCATATAAGCCTACAGTATGAGCCTACATAGCGATATCAGTATAACGATATCTGCGAGATGAGTTGTACTATGAGTTCATGAGTTATATTGACTAAGAACGTTCTTGCTAAACTCTCCTTGCTATTCCCGCTAAATTATCCCCATATCAGAAAGCCTCTCAGGAAGATATGTTTTTGTAACATAATCTAAGCCTTTGCCTGCAAATGCCTGCTGCTCAGCCTTCCTCTTTAGATCAATCTGGAGCTTGATCTGCTTATCCCAGTATGGAGTATTGAACCTGGGATCTGAAAGCTCGCTTCTGAGCGCATGAAAATCCTTATCCGTGAGCTTATCCGTTGAAAGGTTGTAGTCTACGATATCGCTAGGCTGAACCCCCAAAAATTTGGCAGATGGTGTGACTAAGTGTTCCGATAGATGTGCGCTCTTTATAGCCCCGTAGGCAATGCTTGCAAATATCCTGTAGGACCATGGATCTCCATCAGTGAAGACGACGACAGGAAGATTCAGCTCAGCATTCATCTTTTTTATTATTCTGCGTGTCGATCTCGCAGGCTGGCCCTTGATATGCACGAGCATTGCACCAAACTCCTCGTCAAAGCCGTTCTCGATTAGCCGTGCGTACATTCCGCCGCTCTCTATTGCCATGACCATCTTCGCATCGTGCTCAAGGAACTGAATATTATCAACGTTGAAGGGAATCTGGTACCCTGCCTCGCCAACATCCTCCTGGCAGTGTATAGTGCGCTCGCCGCGCTTTGTCTGCTCTTTCAGCTTTAGCGGCCCGAATATGGCTGCGCCATCCTCCTCAGGCCTAATGTGAAAGTCCTCCCTTTGCAGACTGGTAACAATCTCAAGATCCTCGATCAATCTATCGCTTTCTGCCTGCTCTGGAAACTTGGCGATATCCCAGTTCTCGGATATGTAGTAGATCTCCCTCAATGTCGAGCTTCGATTGTTCTTGAGGTGCTCTTTAATGAGAAGCTCTGCCAGATATACAGTCTTGAGGATGGTTTTAGCGCCTTTGGCTGTCTTCACTGATCTAGTCGTCTCAAGATCGCCATAGACCCAGACATCGTCTTTATCGCTGTACTCGATGTTGCTCTTAGTCCTCGACGGCAAGGCTATATGAGGAACTATGCCTTGCTGGAACTGGTCGTAAATCCCCCTTGCCAAATTCGTGAGCCTTTCTTGGGCAACATCGATTCTATCCATTAAATCACCCTAGCGCCTGTGACTATTTCGGCCTCCAGGCCCTCGACTACAAGATCTTTAAAGTTCACTCCCTCGGAGCAAACGTTGTAGTTCAGGGATGTCCTTTCCCCAGGCTTTATTGACAGCTTCCAATGGTAATCATAGCCCTCCCCAATCGGCATTGCCTTTGCAGCGGGAGATATATCTGATGCCTCCCGAGATATGACCTCATGAAGCTTGAAGGTTCTCACAACTTCGCTGTGATTCTCGATATCTATGCGAACCTTTGTTGATCCATTCTCCTGAACGATTGCCCTTTTTATCAGGACGTTGCCCATTATCTTGGCTACGACAGGCCCTATATCCGGCTCATCCTCGTCTAATATGTCTGAGAGCTTCTTCACAATTCTTGGAAGTATCTTTCTTATGATCTCCTCCTTCTCCCTTCGCTCTGTTAGGACGCTCTGCCTGCTTAAGTATCTCCGGAGCTTTCTTCCGACCTCCTTCAGGCCGAGGTCTACCTCTTCCAGGATCTCCGGAACATCCGCTATTGCATCTTTCGATTCTGATGTGAATGGTATATTCGTTGAAGCTACATGTATCATGAGAACTGCTGAGCCTACAGGAACTCCGCCGGCAGGCTGGGCTAAAGCGTAGTTCTTCCAGGATATCCCCTCTACAGCATGGGTTATGGCACATGCGCCCTGCTGGTAGACTAAAGGCACACGGTTCGCAAACCTGAGGATCTCTATTCTTCCCTCCTTCTCCAGATCTCCTCCATAGCCCAGGCCAACTTCGACGAGGAATGGATTGCCGGAGTAGACTGAGACTGGCCGAACTGTAGTAGCTATGTAGTCCAGCTTGTACTCCTTCTGGAGGCCGGCCTTGATCAATTCCTCGCCTATGGGAGACAGGCAATCCATAGGAGGCGATTTAACCTTAATTTGTTTAAAGGCGGCTAGAAGCCTTTTCGCTTCATCATGATTAATGCTGTTGGGGGATCTTTCCGGATCAACGCTCGACAGTTCGCAGATCTCCTGAGCTGTTATCGATCCGATGCTCGAAAATGTCTCACGCAAAAATACTCTAAGCTTCTTCCTTTCGGTATATCTTAGAAGTTTTATCAGCTCTCCAAGTTCGATACCCTCTGGATGAGGCTGGATCGCATATGCCTTTTTTGGGAGCATTTCAGTTGACCTTTCAAAAGTCTCAATGCTCCCATCGGGCTCAACCAGGGTTATCCGGGCATGAGGATTGACTATTGCCACGTTCTTGAGGTAGCCATAAACAGATTGTCTTCGGCTTCGAACATATGATCCTTCCATCTCAAGCTCTATGCGCGTGCCATGAGGCCTCTCCCAATCGGTATCCTCCGATGTTAATACCTCAGGCTCGTTCTTGGCTGTATTTATCATAAGCTCGCAGCGCCTTGAGGGCCTTCCAGGGCCGATCTTGGATATGATCCTCGCAGGTCTGCCGCTTGTTAGCTGCGAATAGAGGACAGCAGCGGAGATGCCTATTCCCTGCTGTCCTCTGCTCTGCCTCAGGGTATGAAACCTTGAGCCGTAGAGCAGCTTTGCAAATGCCTTCGGGATCTCCTCAGATACAATCCCAGGGCCGTTGTCCTCCACTGTGATGGTATAATACTCGCCGCTACGCTTAACCTGGATGAAGATATCTGGCAGTATCTCTGCATCCTCACATGCATCCAGGGAGTTATCAACAGCCTCTTTCACGCAGGTGATGAGCGCTCGAGGTGGAGAATCGAATCCTAGTATCTGCCGGTTCTTCTCAAAAAATTCTGCTACTGAGATGGCCTTTTGCTGCTTTGCGAGCTCTTCAGCTATCTCCATAAAAGGATTAATGGGGCCTAAAGCTCGGCCCCGACCACGGTTTGGGTTGCGGTGACGTTGTCGATCTCTCTGATGACATCCACGAGCTTGTTGAGCATACTGAGGCCCTCGACCTCAATGATGACAACAAAATCGAACTCGCCGAAGACATGATAGACATCCTTGATGCCCTCGATCTCTTGAAGCGCATTGTAGACTGATTTCTCCTGTCCCGGCACTACCTTCACCATCGTTACTCCAATCACCATTTTATTCACCCTTTGTATAATGCCTCAGCACATTATATAAGACTTTTCAGCTCCTCTTGCCGAAGTCTAAGGTCTCTACGTCATCAGATTCAGGCCAATCTGTAATGGTTCCCTTAGCCTTTTGCTTGGATTTCTTTGGGGTATCAGATTTATCGGATTTAGCCTCCTCTTTTGGCTTCTGCATTCCGGGCTCTGCACCCCTAGGTGTTTCTAGCTTCGTTTCTAGTTTACTCTTTTCAGCTCTGGCTGAAGCAGCTTCCTCATTTTTGGTAAGATCTGCCCTCAGGGAATTTAGAGCGCGAATCACCATCTGTTTATATTGCTCCCTATCTGTGTTATAATGCTGCAGCGCCCTGTCTGCATCCATCGCAGGTGAAGCGGCCTTATCAGCGGTCGAGAACCCAGGCGATGTCGGGCTTGTACTCTTGAGCGCCTCCAATCGCTCTTCAGTCCTGCGGGAAGTATCCAGTATCCATTGGTTCCTTATTGATTCATCCACCTGTTGTATGGCCTCTGCTCTGACAGATATTATGGTATTTCCATCCTCTGTCTGATACAGACTGGGCTTGCCGACCACGGCGACGAAGGCGGGAGGCTCTAAATTCGCAAGGATCTGCGCTGCCTCAGGCTGATACTGGCCCGCATAGATCAGGATGCTTCCTGTTGGATCGACAACTCTGCCACGCCAGTACTCTGTGTCCCCCCCGATATCATCCCGCTCGGTTAAGGTGCCCACAATGAAAACGCGGTTGCATTTCGCGCCTGTTGGCGTGAGGAGGTACTGTGGCGCATATTGATGCTGGTCCTCGCCATCCCTAAATGAATAATTCGAACCCTTCAGTTCTTCGAGGAATATCCTGCGGGCGACTTCCCTTGAGAATCCGGCCATCTCAGTTCGCCTCCACAAGGCCTAATAGCTCATCTACGTCCTTCGTAATAACAGGCGGCATCTCATTTATCGTTTCAACAAGGATGTATCGGTCAACTCTTGGCCCTGTCACAGTATAGTATCTTCCGACAAGCTTGCTTTCTATCAGGCCTTTTACAACCTCATGGTCAAGGGCTTCCATGGCCATGTGCTTCGCATCCTCCAGAGTGAGGTCAACAAGCCTTTCAGTCGTCTCGCGGTTGATCAGGATATCCTGGACTCTATGCCCATCATCAAGAACTGCCTTGATCCTGAGATCATAGACACCCTCAACCTTTCCATGCTCTCCACAGATGCCCTTGGCAAGAGATCTCTTGCATATAGGGCAGCGTTTGATAAGGCCAGATCCGTTTTGCACATCTACGAGCGCGCCTGCAAACTCCGTCGCCTGGGAGCCAACGGCTATATCCTCATTGAGTTCCTGAATCAGGCTGGTTCTATTCAATTTTATGCTGAACCTTCCCTGAAACTCATCTGTAACTACGTTCTTGAGAATGTAGCTATTACCCTCTATGAGGTTTGGCAGATCCGCTTTTGCCCATTTAACAAACTTAATAGAACCAGTCTCATCGCCTATCAGCCCCGCCTGAGATATGGCATCGCTGTTTGAGTCCCAGAGTTGTGTAACCTTCACTTTTAGATCGATCCATCTGCCCTGCTCATTGATTTCAATTACTTTCATTTCCTGTGCAGGTTTTGCTATTGGTCCTCTAGCTTCGATCTCTCTATCTATAGGCTCTATCTGGCTGGTTCTGTTAAGTTTGACGCTGAACCTTCCCTGGAACTCATCAGTGACCGCTTTTTTAAGAAGATAACTTTTACCAATCTCAAGGTCCGGCAGGCTGGCCTTGGCCCATTTAACAAACTTTATGGACCCTGTGCCGTCTCCTATCAAGCCAGTCTGTGATATAGAATCGCTTGCAGGCTCCCAAAGGTCAAGCACCTTGACCTCTAGATCAACCCACCTTCCAGGTCCATTTATCTCTGAAATCTTAGCCTTCTCGGAGCCCATTCTGACAGCGGGGGTGACACCGTGCTCTTTGAAGAAGTAGTTCAGAACAGAACGCCTTGCTTCGCCCTCAGGAACACTGAACTCCTCTATTAGCTTCCTTAGGCGAGCCTCGATCTCCTCATCAGGGACGTCGATCTTCTGATCCCTGAGACGAGCTGATATCTGATCTATTAGTTCCTTCATAACATCTGCCCCTGTATTTTCCAAGAGGTGATCATAACTAAGAATCGTGTTATATATAAGAGGTACCTGTGCGGGGCGAAAGTGATCTATCTAACAATGCACAAGTAAGGATTAAATGGAACTATTGGCATGGTTCGGCAAGCTGGATGTTGATGCTTTATCCTGCCCTTCGAATCAGCCTGATCTTCGCGCCCACGCTAAGACATTCGGCTTTGTCGGCGGCGATGTGGAATATAACAGACTTTTAAGAGAGTTTGCCATAAGCCTCGTTCGCAGGCAGCTGAAGGAACTTACAACTGCTGAGCAGGACCTTCTTCAGGCGGTAGAGGCCCTCGATGACCTAAATCAGTCTGTGAATCTGCTTGACGAGAGGCTCTATGAATGGTCGCGGCTGCATAGAGAAGACATCGTACATGGAAAAGACTTGGCAGAGGCTCTGAAGGATGATAAAACCATGGGCGATATGGCGCGTGCGATTCTCGGCCTGAGAGAATCTCGGCTAGGTCTAGAGAAGGAGGTTGCCCTGAAAACCGCCTGTATAGCCCCTAACCTCTCGAACCTGGCAGGTCCAGTTCTGGCTGCAAGGCTCATCTCAAGGGCTGGCAGCTTAAAACATCTTTCAGAGATGCCATCAAGTGCAATTCAGGTGATGGGTGCAGAAAAGTCGCTATTCAAGCACCTAAAAGGCAATGCTCCATCGCCTAAGCATGGTCTGATCTATAGACATCCTTCGATCTCAGGAGCGCCAAAAAGGCTTCACGGAAAGATAGCGCGCGCTCTTGCCGGGAAGCTTGCGATTGCTTCCAGACTGGATTATTATGGGGCAGGTCCTTCGACTGATCTGAAGGCATCTCTAGATAAGCGTCTAGCGGAGATAAGAGAATTGGGGCGAGTGAAAATGGTGAAGCCATAATTTAGGGATCAGATTTATATCTTATCGCGTTTTTAAGTAAAATCGTGAGGGTGGAAGAGGTATCTACATGAGATGGTTGCTCAAATTATTGCTTATGTTCGCCATTTATACTATTACTATGGCAGCCTCGACAGCTCAGGTATCGGTTCCCGTGAATGTCACTGAGAATTCGTGGATCTATAACCAGGGCTACATGAATGATCAGAGGATCTATCAGACTGAACCGGGGTTCTATGGACAGAAGCTTGTTTCAGGCACCCAAGGCAGCGGAATGGTTTCAAGGACCATAAGCGCTGGGGTCTACGGCGGCAATGGCAATGATGAGCTCTCCTACAACGAGTGGGGATCTTATCAAAATAAGCCTTATACTCCACCTCTGACCCAGAGCGACCTGAGGAATGCCCTTTGTGCCAAGAACTATGCGACAGGATCAGTTTACTCGGAGAGCTATTCTGATATAAGTAATCTTGTCAAGGATACGGACGTTATTCAGACAGATCAGGTATCGGTTTATGACATTCATTCTGAGATCCAGGGAACTGCCAAGATAGGCTCAAGAGTACAAAGTGGTCCAAACGCTGTTCCTGCATATATCATGGGCGGAACCTATGTAGGAAATACAAATATGTGGATGACGATTGAGGCAGGCAACGCTTCAATCATGACCTTGCCGTGCCCATAAGGGCATGTGTATAAATTTTAGACCAATGGCCTTGGCTGTTTGTGCTCAGGCAGAACCGGCAAGGGCATCGTATTTATTAATAGTGGCTGGCTAACGTCCTTCGCCCTCTCAATCAAAAGCTCCTTGCCCCATTTTGTCATGCCGAATAACGGCACAGCTGTCCCGACCTGAACAAGTGGTTTTACAAGCTCTCGAATATTCTTCGAGGCACAGCCTGTGACTATATCAGCGACGGCTAGGAGCCTAACGGCGTCCTCTGGGCTTATGCCGGTCAAATGCACTCCTATTATCATTATCCTCACATATGCTGCTTTTTCGAGGCTGCGAAGTGCCTCTGCGGTGCTAGTATCCGCCACAGTGACAGCGAATTTGGAGAAACCATTTGCTGCAGCCCATCTCGCGCCTTCTATCTGGTCAATCCTCGCATCGTGGGGGAAAAGGACATGCCCTCCCATCTCCTCAATGCTTTCTATGACCTCCTGTATCGGCTCTGTTTCTGTGAGACCAGAGATATAGCCTCCCATGCCTTGAATGAGCTGAGGGTTATCGGTTATCACAGTGCCTGCGCCATCGCAGACTGTGACGGCTGCATCTATAATTCCTCGGGTGACGCCTGTCATCATTGATTCCGATGCGCCGAAGCCAACGAAGACGTCCATCTTGAGCTTTCGCCTTGGCGAGAACATGCCATACCTGTCCATCCTGAACTGCATATTGCCGGCGGCAGTTTCAGGTGTGACCTCTTTTATGCCTCTTACCTTATCGAAAAGAGGGCACCATTTTATCAACGGTACACCGGTTTCAGTGATACATCCGTCCTTTACTATGATCTTTGTTTTGCCAAGAAGCTCCATTATGTGCATGGATTTCCGCCCTCCAGCGAGAAGTACATTCGTCTATTGGATTTCCCCTTATTCTCCGACTTTATCATCTTTGCTTTATCGAAGGATTCAAGGCTGAAGTCAACGCGTGAGCGCTCTAAATCTATCTGATTGACAGTTATCTTCGCTTTTGTCTCAAGGAAGATCACCGCGCTCAGGATGTGGCATGCGGCATGGCTGCGCATGAATTTATAGCATCTTTCCCATCTGATGGTTGGCCTCCGGATTGTGGATAAAAAGCAGTCTGGTTCAGGTTTATACGGCCGCCGGATACAGACTGGATTGCTGCATGAAAGTCTCTCTGATAGCTATCATATAAATATATCAGTATCATATAGGAAGTAGAATAAGCTCTCTACAGATCAGTTTGTCGGGTCACAACTTCCGCATCAATAATTAAAAATAATTTGAAAGACTCTGTGAATTTCAAGCTTAAGGCAATTATTTTTGACGAAACTTATATATATGTAACCGAGCGTTATCCAGCTTGGTGACCGCTGTGGATAGGATAGCAGCGCAAGGCTTCAAAATCGAGCGCGACGAGTTTGCATCAATATTGATGAAGGTGGGCCTCAAAAGAAATGTGGCTAGGGTCCTCACATATCTCGCAGGGGTGGATGAGGCTACATCTCGCGAGATCGAGATGGGATCGGATCTTAGGCAGCCAGAGGTGAGCATAGCAATGAGAGAGATCCGGAAGTTGGACTGGATCTCCGAGAGGGATGAGAAGAATCCCGGAAAGGGAAGACCCTATAGAATTTACAGGCTGAACAAAAGCCTGCCTGACATAATCTCTTACCTGGAGGGGGAAAAGGCTAAGGAATCCGAAATGATTCTGAGGCAGATAGAAAAGCTCAAGGCGCTAAAATCTTAAAATATATTGAAATCAATGATTCTCTGCCTCATCGGAGGCACCTCCTCAGAGGTTCCGTTTCTTTAGCAGCTTCCCATCAACATGGATGATATCCTTGGATAATGATATAAACAATCTGCTAACTATATTAATTGAGGTAAATTAACAGGCTTAGACTAGCATCATCCGCGAATTGCCCATTTAATGTATATAATATTCTACTAAATATGATTGTTCAACTATGAAAAAATTTATATACTAATAAGATGGAATCATAAAGAAAAAAGTCAGGGGATGGAGATGAAATACATCATCGATGAGGCGCTCGGCAGGCCTGATTCAGAGGGCATAAAGCCATCGAGTATGGTCCAAAGCGATGAAGAGCTCGTTGAGGTCCTAGAGACACTGACTACAGTAATAAGGGTCATAGGATGCGGAGGAGGGGGCTCCAATACAATAGACCGGCTTGCAGCCTGTGGCATTCAGGGCGCTGAGCTTTATGCAATCAACACAGATGCACAGCACCTTCTGCATATAAACGCTGATAGGCGCTTTTTGATAGGAAGGCGCACAACACGTGGCCTTGGGGCAGGAAGTCTGCCGGCAATTGGTGAAGAGGCCGCACAGGAGAACATAGACGAGATCAAAGCTGCCGTTACTGGGGCAGATATGATCTTTATCACCTGTGGACTTGGAGGCGGCACAGGAACAGGAGCAGCTCCAGTTGTCGCAGAGGCTGCGAAGGAGGCGGGAGCCCTGACCATAGCAATAGTTACCTTGCCATTCAGCGCGGAGGGCACGATAAGGATGGCTAATGCAGAAGCGGGCTTGAAAAGGCTCAGGGATGTGGCGGATACTGTAATCGTTGTACCGAACGATAAGCTGCTGGATGTTGCTCCAAATATGCCTCTGCAGGCGGCCTTCAGGGTGGCAGATGATGTGCTTATGCGTTCAGTGAAGGGAATAGCTGAGCTCATCACACGGCCTGGACTGATCAACCTCGACTTCGCAGATGTGCGTACAGTCATGACAAATGGCGGAGTTGCCATGATAGGTATGGGTGAGGCAGATGGTGGGGAGAAGGCGAAAGACTCCGTATCAAAGGCATTGAGGAGCCCTCTGCTGGATGTGGACGTCTCAGGGGCGACATCTGCTCTGGTAAATGTAGTAGGCGGGCCAGATATGACAGTCACAGAAGCAGAGACCGTCGTAGAGGAGGTTTATCAGAGGATCAACCCCGAAGCTAGGATAATTTGGGGTGCTCAGATTGACCCTAATTTAGAGAATAGCCTGAGGACTATGCTTGTCGTGACGGGTGTCTCGTCTCCTCAAATCCTCGGAAAGGATATGAATAAACGAATCATATCGAAGCACGGCATAGATTTCCTCCCGAGAAGAAGCCATTATTAGGGTCGGCTTTTCATATTTAGATCTTCATCCCAGCTCTTTTTTGCTATTTTATCATTTGATACATTCTTAGCATGATTCCTCTATTGGTCGCCTATTTATGGCACATGCTAGCATGCACCGTGTCAATCGATGGAGTTATAAAAGACAACATCCGGTTATTATTCAGTTAGCCCTTAACCGGATGTGATACTATTCTTGCCGAGAAGGTGATTGGGGAGCTGGAGATGCTGCGCAGGCATCTGATCGTTCTGAAATTTGTCGTTGAGAACGAGCCAATTGGAATACTAAAGCTTGCAGAGGGCACAAAAATTCCTAGCCATAAGGTGCGTTATTCTCTAAGAGTGCTGGAGCAGGAGGGGCTTATTGCAGCATCAGCTCCGGGAGCGGTGACCACGGAGCATACAAGGCCCTTTCTAGATCAACTCGATTCTATGATCGGGAAAATTGCGGAGGACGCTACTGAGCTTAAGAAGATAAAGATCGAGAGGTAAATGCTTCTCTATGGAAGGTTAGCATCCATTCTTGAGGAGATAGGTCGCGCAGTCAGGGGAGAAAAGGCTGATATCGCCTGTAAATTCCTGGCAGATTTAGATGAGACTGACCTCTGCCCCTCTATTAGACTGCTAGTGGGCAGGCTCTGGCCTTACTGGGAGCTAAGAGAGATGGGCCTCGGCCAAAAAATAATGCTCAATGTTCTCGCTGAGATCTCTCTTGATGACGTTCAGCTGCTTATGGAAAATGCAGGCGAAATGGGGTCGGTTACAGAAGCCGCATTAATGCGTAAATCACAGAAGCTCCTTCGCTTCTGTGAATTGGACACAATGTCCGTTTACAAAGATCTTCTGCGCATTTCAGATCAAGCAGGGCCTGGGTCCGATTGTAGAAAGGCTGCAATCTTGCGAGGGCTTCTTCTAGAGGCCTCACCAATAGAAGGAAAATATATTTCACGTGCCGTTATGGGTAACACTGTTGCAGGGCTTGGACTCCGGACTATGACCTCTGCGATCTCAGAAGCATTCGGTTACAGTAATGATACTGTCGAGAAGGCATATTCATTTATGCCCGATATTGGGATGATAGCTCTTGCCGCTTTAAAGCGAAGGCTGGATAATATAACGATAGAACCTCCAAGGCCTATAAAGTTCAATCAATTGAGAAAGGATGATACCACATTCCAGGAGGCATATCTGCAAAGATATCCGGGGCTTAGGGTACAGATCCACAGCATAGAGAATAAATTCTACGCCTATACAGCACGTTTGAAGAACATAACGCCAGCGTTGGCGGTCCTGTTTAGGGACCTGAAGATAAATCACGACTTCGTTGCCGAGGCTGTCCTTGTAGGCTCTCAGGATGGCGGGATGCTGAATCAGCGCGATATCATCAGGTACATCAACCGCAGGCAATTATCAAGGCGAAGCAGCATCAACCCTGCGCTTATAGTATTCGATCTGTTCTATATCGATGGGGAAGATCTGACAGAATGTGGTTATGCTGAGAGGCGGAAGCATATGATATCCCTGCTTGGGGCGCCAAAGGCATTTCCATTTGAGGGCATATCGGCTGCAGAGGAAATAATTTGATGGTCCTCAAGCCCTTCGATCCATGGAGAAATCCACTCTGTACCTGCCCCTCAAAGCTAAGCCTGAATCCATATACTGGATGCTTACACGGCTGCCTTTACTGCTATGCATCGTCGTATATACCTAGGTTTTCCGATTGCAGGCCTAAGAGGGATCTGTTGAGGCAGCTAAAGCGTGATGTCTCTAAAGTAGCGCCAGGAACTCTAATAACCTTATCAGGCAGCACAGACCCTTATCAGCCAATCGAAAAAGATCTTGGGCTTACGAGTTGCTGCCTTCAGGTTCTGAGGTCGGGAAGCATGGCAGTTCAAGTTGTGACGAAATCCGATACCGTTTGCAAAGATATCGACCTGCTTTCAAGCATGAGATCTGTTGTCAATATTACAATTACTACTCTAAAGGACTCCTTATCCAGAATGCTTGAACCTGGCGCGCCAACGCCTTACATGAGGATACAGGCAATCAAAAAGCTGAGGGATAATGAAATACCAGTATCCGTCAGGGTAGACCCAATCATACCCGGCATAAACGATTTGGAGCTAAATGATATTGTTTCTGAGGTTTTTAATGCCGGAGCCCAGCATATAACCTCATCCACTTATAAGGCCAAGCCCGATAGTATGAAAAGGCTATACACTGCTTTTCCCATTGAAGCTGAGGTTCTTAAGGCACTATTTGAGAAGGGAGAGCGCATTGGAGGAAGCCTTTACTTGCCAATGGAGCTGAGGCAGAGAATAATGCATGATGTAGAGATGGCTGTTACTAGAGAAGGAATGAGTTTTGCTGCATGTAGGGAGGGGCTGAAAAAGCAGCGAAAAGTATCATGTGATGGGTCTCATTTAATTCGACCGATATAAATGCGCCATTTTTAGACATAACACCCCGCAGCGTGCTGCGGATGGGATAAAGAGAATCCATGTTCAACTTAGGTATGGATCAGTTAGCCAACTGTGGCTTAATAGGCTGCGCCTCGCGTGTCACACTGCTGGTAGTAGGGTAGCGCCGCCGCCGTTTGACTAAAGCCTAACTTTAAATGGCTTACGCCACGAAAGTCTATATATATAGAGAATAACTAGACAAGTACTGAATTCTTCTCAAATGGGAGGATGCTCAAGCTATAGTCATAAATGCGATATACTAGATTAATAGGAGGCAATTTACTATGAGAAAAGTTTTGGCAATTATAGCAGCAATCATGCTAGCAGCAATTGTTCTGTCGCCTACGATGGGGTACACTCTCTCGACAGGAGGTAACCAGTCCTACTCCATTAAGTCGACTCCAGTCAATTATTCAATAAAGACGGGAATCCCTGCCCAAAACATTACCCCAGGCTCGATCGTGGGACCAGTTTCTCCGGCAACGGCTGTCACGGTTACTAAGGTGCCATACTCATTAAAGATCGGAGCAGCAACGCCATATTCCTTCAAGCTGGACACTGGAACTAATTCAACACCTGAAGGCATACTGACACCGCCTAAGACAGAACTTCTGGGTTCTCTAGCTAAGAGTGCAACATCTGCAGCACCCGCCACTCAGCCAGCGCCCGCAACCCCCGCACCAAGCGTGGCAGCTCCACAAAATGTATCGGCTCCCGCGCCAAAACCAGCTCCCGCACCAGCTAAGTTCTCAATCATGGGCATGGTGTTAGATGATACAAGCAAGATGGGCCTTGCCGATTGGAAGATCAACCTCGAGCAGCCTGCTGGCATGGTTATCGCCAATGCTACAACCAATGGCAGCGGAAGTTATTCCTTCAACCGCCTGAACGCCGGAACATATGTAGTCGCTGAGGTTCTGCCCACGGGTTGGTCTATGGTTACGCCTGCTGATGGCAAGTATACCGTCAATCTGACCAAGGATACAACGGGCCTCGACTTTGCAAACAAGAAGATGCCTGCGGAGAATGTTACAACCAGCAATGCGACCGCACCAGCAACCCCAGCAGGGAACGCGACAACGCTTAACAGTACTCTTCCAAAATAAACCGCTCTGGGCTCTTGCCCAGACCTTCTTTTGTTTTGCCGTTTAGAGAGATGCCATAGCTTTTAAGCAAAGGCTTTATCAGTAGTAAAATGCGGTTGAGCATTTTCCGGATAATCGTAGATCACTTTAGGCTATGGATGACTTCCCTCTGCGCTCTCCTCTCTCGGTCGTGCTATCACCTTATATTGGATAAGATAGATACTATGTGGACAGGATAGCTACTAAGGAGGGATATTTACGTGTGATAAAAGGGCACTGCTGGTGCTAGTACTTGTCGGACTAGCTTATATTGCTGAGCCTGTATGCGCCCAAGGCTTCGGGTCCTGTGGCCCCGGTGAATGTCAGGCCGGAAATGCCGCTCAAGCTTACTGCATACAGCATGGGGGCTATCCTAGCGGCGGCTACTGCTACTTCCCTGATGGGTCGTATTGCGATTTATGGTCTTTCTTTAATGGGACATGTCCAGGCAGGGCTTACTATGAGCAGATGATATGGGATCAGGAAGCCTACAATTTCCTTAATGGTGATGACGGCTACAATCCGTCCAATGCGTATACGCCTTACTATCCCAATACGCCTTACTACACCAACTCGCCCTACTATCCCAATTCACCTTACTACACCAATTCGCCCTACTATCCCAATTATAACCAGCCGATATATGGGCCATATTGGTCTGATCCATTGAACCCAATGGGGTGGTAGTTGTCACAGATGACTAGCAGTAGCCAAATGTGGAACTGCCTACACTTTCTTTTGGGGCTACTACTAGCGGTTATACTAGCGCGCTCATTCTATTCTTCGGGCACAATTCAAAAAGCTGACCATTGAATGAATTATAGTATTTTGTGGTTGATAGTTCAACATTTATTTATAACCTTAACTTCGCGTAATTGGGGAATATATTAAGTCCTTACGCTTATATTGACGAGCCTGGCAGGCATAGGGCTGGATCTCCCGGCAGAGCTTTGGCATTATTTTTTAGGATGAAAGCAGGGCTAATCCCCGCCAATTCATTGGCGAGATACAGCCCGTACCTATAACATCACTTTCGCCCTGCATACGCTGCCTATATAATCCAAAAATCTATGATGATAACGGGTGAAGTGACTTGCTGAAGGTACAACGCTCTCGGATCTATCCAACAAAGTCTCAGAGAACCAAGATGGCAGATACATTGGAGCTTTGCAGGTGGGCCTATAACGAAATACTGGCTATCCGGAAGAACGGCTATGAACAGGAAGGCAGATCTGTATCCTACTATGAAACCAAGAAGCTCTTGCCACAATGGAAAGAAGAGATGCCTGAATTAAAGGAAGTCCACTCCCAGGTTCTTTGTTCATGAGGAAAAAGATCTTGCAAAAGCTCAAAGAAAGCTATCCAAGGCTGAAAAGGGAACGCCTGAAAGAGTCAAAGCTTTAAAGGTGGTTCATAGAGTTCATGAAAGGATCACCAACAAGAGAGACGATTTTGTGCAAAAGTTGAGTCTGATGTTGGTGGAATCTTATGACCTGATAGCCTTTGAAGACCTGAACATCAAAGGCATGGTCAAGTAATCCTGAAAGATCTGTCCGAGAGAGTCCACAGATGCTCTTTCTGTGGGCTGACTTTGGATAGAGATCATAACGCAGCCTTAAATATTCTCAGACTGGGGCTACAGTCTGTGGCAAAAGCCTAGATGCCCTCGACTTCAGTCGAGGGAGTAGTCACTTCCCGAAAAGGTGTTTTGTGACAATAGTCGCATAGCTTCCTTTTGGTAAAGAGAAAGACACTTCAATCTCAAATTTTGATGACCTCTTTGTATCATTCAATTCATCCTTCACAGGGTCGGAGATTAAAAAATTCTCTGGTATTACGATTATGGGGCGTGCATGCGATTTAAAGAAATTCCCCGTCTCTGATTCAATATTCAGATCGGCAAGTCTGATTCCTTGTCTCACGAGAACAAAATCTATAATCTGCTTCTCAAAGTCCGAAAAGATTGCCGTATCACTCACGGTTCTAAATGTGGGGGGGATCTGCTGTATTTCATTCTCTGAAAGATTTTCGTAGAAGGTCAGCGATCCTGCTGCATAATCGATCGGGTATAATTTTTTCTCGTCGACACAGATCTTCAATACCTCTTTGATGCATTCATTCCAAATATAGCTCTGATAGGCATTTACGAACATCTCTCTCAAGCTTGCCGGTATTTTTTTGTAAGCAGCAAGCCAGCTGTTTGTTTTTAAATACTCTTTTATTATTATTGCAAAGACACTCTCCCCAACAGCCACATTGCGTAAGTCATCCCATCGGACAAGGATCTTCCTTTTTTCGTCTTTAATCCTTCTTGGTTCTGATTCGAAGTAAGCAGTGAGGTACAGTTTAACCGCATGTTCGTAATACTTCTTTATTACATGTTTTGCAATGAATTCCTTTTTGATAACACTGCCAAAGCGTTGGGAATCAAAATAATTCGGGACGCCGGATCGGGAAATAGTCTTTGCTATCTCGAAAACATCATCCAACTCGCTATTTTTGACATCGTGAACAACAATCGTGAATTTGTTTCCCTTTAGATCACCAATTTTTATTTTCTTTTTGTGGTAACCTGCAAGCTGAATGTTCAACGCGCCAATCTCTGTATTCTGGACCTTATAGTGTGTTGGAATAGAAATGTACTGTCTGGTTAGAGCATGCTTGTCTTTTAGTCCTGCATATCCAATTTCAGATAGTGGAATATGGAGTTTTTTGGCTATTGAGTGAATTGCATTATACGTATCAATCTCCTTTTTTTCCAGGAGAAATATGGCTTGATCATCTTTTTCCTGAGTGACTCTGATATTAGGGATTTCCTCGACGATAAAATCCGTAGGCAATTGTTTCAATTTCATGGAAGATAACCAATAGGCCATTATGAGCATAAAACCCTGTCCATAATAGGGGAGGAAGCAAAGCTTGGAGTAAACATAATCCCTACGTGAACGATGAACCAAATCCATAACCAGTCTCCTCTAAAGCCCAATTGGCATCAGTGATCAGCTTGCCGTATACATAAAACTCCAGTAGCAGTCTCTTCTGCGGCTCCCGCCAGGTCGGTCGACGACGGCAAGCTTGCGTTTGTTCTTCTTAGGATGGCCAGCAGGTCGTAGACAACGTCTGACCTCTCCTGGGTCGTGACGAAGTTGCTTCGTCCAAGTAAGTCTTGGAGTGGACGAGTATATAAATGCCAAGCTTTTAGGACTCCACATTCCCCGTTTTTCTCACCAAATCTTAAATAGCTATATCTGGCATTATTGATTAAAGTACTTTGGTTAATGGAAATGCCAGCCATGCGTCCAGTTCACAGTCTCAGGGATTTCAAAGAATTGCTCCAAGCAGGCTTCGAAAGCAATGAAGACTCCCTCGAAGCATTTGGGAAGACTTATTCGGCTCAGCTAAAGGCTTACCTTATCGAAAGCAACACGTCTAGTCCAGATAGCATCAGAAGTCCACTTGGCTCATGGAAAAAAATCGATCCTGCAGGCTGGTACTCGAACATAGATGCTGAATCGCCCAATACGCTCTTTTTGGATTCAACCAGAGATCGCGTTTGGATTCTCTATAGCTTGCTGGATGCTACAGAATCTGATTTCATGGTTGATAATTGGATCAAAAACACGAATAATCTTGATAGGTGCTGGTTGTCCCGAGGACATCTCTTGCATTGGGAAAAGTTGAATGGATGGAGCCGCAGAGGATTAGGACTCAGATTCTCGGATGGTTTGTCCGCCGAAGAGAGCGCAGGAAATTTCAGCTTGAAAGCATGGCATGGTGCAAATCGTTACGTTGAAGGACTGGATCAGATACTTCAAATGGCTCAGGACAGATTTGCCATCTATAGCGTAAGATTTCAGAAGAGATCTGCAGGAGCAATAACCATATCAGCGGAGTGGTACAGCGAAGGAAAGGTTACGATTAATCGCGCTACCGATGTGGATGAGGTGCTAATCTCTATAGCGGAAATGGCGAATCGCTACGCGGATTCTTTGAAGGAAGCAACCAGTCTACGCGATAAGACTTTGGCCGCTTTTGAGATAGATTTCAGTCAAGAAATTGATCTGGATGCGTTCTCCAATACCGTAGTCAAAGGTAAAGGCGGAATGAACCTCTGGTTAGTAGAATTAGAAGCTGAGACGGACTTCCGGCGATTTAAAGGAGTTGATCTCCATACTTGGGATAGGGTCATGCTGGATGTAGGGCCGGACTTTGTCTACCTCACGATCCCAGGAAAGGGCTGTGTTAATGGGGCTCCCCGACTAGCAGTAATTCAAGGAGAGGATAACTCAGGCAAAGCCTCGATTTATCACGATGGGGTGGAGATATTCGCCTGAATTACGATGATAGAATCGTCTTATGGCGAAATACAATTCAACTTTTTCATGCGTACAACCGGCCAAAATTTGTTGGTCCTTTTAAGGCTGCGGGAATGATCTACGTGGTCGAGTGTCCATTTTGCACCAAGAGTGCTGAAGATAGAACTCCTGATCTTGTTGGAAGCGGGGAATCAGGTTGGTTCGTCATTGAAATTACTACCCAGCCAGGTTCCAAAGAGCCGAATTTGCGATCATATCTGTCAATAGATCCCAGATATCTAGCTCAATATGGGTTGCTTACCCATGAGGCGCAACCAGACGTTCTCAGCAGCAGATTATCATTTGTGGATGATGGAAATTATTGCCAGTTAATTGTAAAAGATCAATTCGAGGTAATAAAAGAAGATTGTGTTTTAAACAAATCGCTAAGATCGGAACTCATAAAATCGCGCGGAACGGATCTGACACGACTTCCAGGGATTGCCATAACCTTGCTTCCGGAAATGAGATCGTTAGAGATACGCAGAGGACTTTTGGATTTGGTGATGCAGATCTTTAAGCCCGGGTCAAGCGGGAAGGGCCTGATGCAGCTTGTGGACGAAGGGCTGGAGCGGCTTTCTGAAACCGTAAGCATCCCGGCCAGGTCAAGGCTAAAAGATAGCGTTAAGCGGGAGATGGACGGATTGGCGAAAGGCGCCCTGAAAGGATATCTGTACTTCGATGAAGTCGAAGGTGTTTACAAATCAACTGATAAATTCAAGCCTCACCCCAAGACGATGGAACGAATCGCTTTAGCGTTGAGGGATTGGGCTGGCATTGGCCCTCAGAAAACGCTGGAGACCTGGACAACCTCTTAGCCTATTTTCCTTCCACGATTCCGATCTCCTCATCAGTCAGCCCGTACAGCTTGTAGACAACTTGATCGATCAGCTCATCCGTCTCTTCGATCCGCCCCATCAGCGGCTGCAGCTTGCCCATGGATGCATCGAACTCGGACCGCAGTCACTCCTGCGGCTCCCGTCTAGCCGGATCGATGGTAAGTTTTCGCTTGCTCTTCTTCAGAATGGCCAGCAGGTCGTGGACCACATCGGACCCGCTCGGGCTCGGAGGTGGAGATAGGAGTTTTCGTGAACAAAGGTGACTAGCAATGCTTTAAGCCGCCGAAAGCCACTCCTCTCTGCTTATTTTTGCCTTTCTAAGGATCTCAGTAAGCAGATCTACACTAATTTTTTCTCCATGATGGGGATTTGGCAGCATGAGTAGAAAATCGCCCTTGGCCATATGTTGGTGCTTTTTTCCTGGAATCGGCCCCTCAAATCCCAACTTCCCTAGACGTCTTATCAGCTCTTTTCTAGAAACCGGGGTCAATTTAGACAACGGCTACCGTCTCCCTGGTAGGGGCTCCTATGGTTTGGCCATTGAGAGGGGGAATGGATAATCCTCTTTGTAGTCTGGCAACAATCCACTCTTCGATTACCTCAATTAGTTCATTGCGACAATCTTCGATGGTTTTTCCCGTGGCCCAGACACCTTCAAGCTCAGGCACTTCAGCAAAGTAAGGATATTCGTCCTCTATCTTCTTGTACTGGGCTTTTTCCAAAGCCACAGCAATATACTCGGAGAACATCAAAGTTACTTTTCTTTTAATGACATTTAACTTTATCCTAGACCACCAAGGATTGTGTCGTGATATTAGATTATGCCTTCCCGATTGTCTTTCCTTCCACGATTCCGATCTCCTCCTCAGTCAGCCCGTACAGCCTGTAGACAATTTGATCGATCAGTCTGTCAGTCTTCTCGATCCTATCCCTTAGCGGCGTAAGTTTGCCCACAGATGCTTGAAACTCCGTTCGTAGAAGCTCCGCAGGCTCCCGGCGCGAGGGATCAACCTTGAGCCTCTTTTTGTTCTTCTTGAGAACAGCCAGAAGCTCATCGAAATCATAATCGTAGTAGTCCTGGATCTTGGTCTTGGGCGTGAGGTCCTCTGTTTTAGCGCCGACGTAGCTCTCTAACCAGCCGAGAAAGCCCTTGATCTCTCTTCTACTTTGTCTTGTTCATCTCTGGCATCAGCTCAGCTAGAAATACCTGAAGGTCGCGGACCAGGCACGACATATACACATAAAAATTGTTTTGAGCTCAGGATTTCAGGGCTGAACCAGATGTTTAGGGTTTATCTTAAAACCTTAGATTGGAAAGATAACGTAATTAGATAGGCTTGAGCTTTGAAACTTCATTTTCTATAATCGGTTTATGTATTATCCATAATTTTTTTAGAAGGTTCTGCATTCCCTTACCCATTCTAAGGTGTTGTGCCGATTCATGTTCACTTTTAAGATAATCTTCAAGCTTATCGTACCTCTCTACTGGGTGGGCCTGACCATTTGGATATTTTATATTCCGGCTTTCTGCCGGTGGTGTATGCGGCCTAATGAAATACTTATATGTTTATAATGATACATTCTTTAAAAGAGATGTATCATAGATGTCTGATATTAACTTGGCCGATTATTGGTGTTATCATGAAGGTTGTCCCGATTATGGAAAGAGAGATATGGGCAACATAGTGATAAAAGAACGCTACGGAAAAAACAATCGTGCGCTCTTGAAGTGCAGGACGTGTGGTCATTGCTTCAGTGAGACCCATGGAACAATATTTTTTGGCTTGAGCACATCGGATAAGGAAGTCCTTGATGTTCTAGCCCAACTTGTAGAAAAAGGCAGTATCCGAGGTGTTGCAAGATCTGCAGGTCACGACAAAAATACGATCTGTCGATGGCTAAAAAGGGCTGCGGATCAGTGCAAAGAAGTTAATGAGTACTTTTTGAATAGTCTTCACCTTACACAAGTACAGATAGACGAAATATGGTCATTTTGTAAAAAAACAAAAAAATGTAAGCGATTATGACCCAAATGACGTCGGCGATGTATATAGTCTAACAGCAATAAGTGCTGAATCAAGGTTACTAATCTGCCATCATGAAGGTGGCCGAACTATAGAAGATGCAGTTGCCTTATTTAGAGACTTGGAACAGAGGCGAGCGATAGATACATCGCTTCCGGTATTCGTTTCCGATGATTGGGACCCCTTTTCCAACGCTCTCATTGAGGTCTATGGTATCACGGAGACGCCCGAATACAAAGGAATCGGCAGAAAACCAAATCCTGTACTTGTTCCACCTCCTGATCTCAAATATGCTCAAATTGTGAAAAATAAAAGGAACGATGAAGTAGTTGGCATATTTGAGCGTATTGTATATGGCGACCCGAAAGAAGTGCTTGAACTGCTTTGCCCAACGTTGGAAGGACATATACATACAGCCTACGTCGAACGAATGAATCTCACTTTCAGAAATCATATGGCAAGGTTCATACGAGAAACCATGAACTTCAGCAAAGATCGGCAAACTCATACCGATGCCATTGACTTTTTTCAGGCTTGGTACAACTTCGTAAAGCCACACGATTCTTTAAAAATCGAGATGAATCTCGATATGGATGAAGTAGGATTCAACCCTAATCCTAAGAAATGGATTTTTCAGACTCCTGCTATGGTTGAATTGATTACCGATCATATTTGGACCATGAAGGAATTAATGACTTGGAGGATTTCAGTTCAATAGATCGCATACACCACCTTTCTGCCAAAATGGCTTTGAATGCAAACCAAAAACTTGCTGCTATCATGGAATAATCTATCACCAAGTCCGGAAACATAGGGTCATGCATTTCGTTTTGGATATATTTTGAGACCATTTTTAAAGCAAATTTATCGGCATCAAACTCCAACTGCTTATCGTATGCTGCAAGTGAAGTATGCCCTAAATAAATATGAGCATATTCGTGGGACATTATGAAAAATAATATTGAATTTATTAAGAATAGCGCTGGTCCATAAATCCACTTATCGGCGTCTTCAGGGTGCCAATATGGAGTATATATTTTGCTATTTCCACCCGACAGGATATCTAACATGCATTCACAGAATCTGTCACGGCCTTTATTATTATATTTAATCTTTTTATCTAATGCATCCTCGTCGTCAGAAAAAACGTCTAATATTTCTGGCTCTGGGATGAAGTATGATATTGCTTTAGATAGAGCTAAAATATGCGTAAAAGTCCCTTGATAGACCGCAATTAGAGCCATGTCATTTGATTTTTTAGGCCATTCTGCAGGAACATCTTGGCTAAAGACGGGCCCAACAAATGCATTAGACTCCCCAGATGGAATAGTCCCCCATGTGATATCAAACGAAGTTTGTAAGCCTAATTCTGCAGCAACGGATTTAATTTTATTCTTGAGTAACTCTAGAGCAGCATAGAACGCGATGTCTTCTAAATCAGTTGGCAATTTTATTGCATTGCGTTCTCTATGGGTATTGATGAGATGGATTTTGAGTTCAATAGGGTTAAACTGACCAAAATATATAGACTTTATAAACTTATCTATGAAGCCATCATCTTGGAGAACTTTATTAGGCTTATATGTATTTGAGGCAGCTTTGCATTGGCGATGATAAAGCTTTTCAATTGCGTATTTGTTATAATCTTCCTCTCTATCCATAACCCTTCAGCCCAACTTTAAGCAAGCTAAGTTATTAAGGATTTTGTAAATATATTCAGTTAAAGTTATTCTAGATTTTCTCGGATATTGGAATATCCTAATTCTCTAGATCGCTTCTAAAACCATATCTTAAATCCTAGGGCCTCCTTTGTAACGCGAAGAATATCCTCTGTATCGCCGTAGCGTTCGCAAGCACTGCAGTTATTGCTATTACAATCATCATCCAGCTTAAGTTGAACAGCCCCAGAAACATTGCAATATAGAGCAGCATCAGTCTCTCTGCCCTCTCCAGAAGCCCTCCCATCCGCTTCTGCTCCTCCGGATTCTTGACGATCCCCCTGTGGTCTGCATATGCTCTGACGAAGCTCGTCATCACAGCCCCAAAGAGCAGAAAGACCATCCATGCCTCTGATGGGGCAGACAGGAAATCTGTTCTTCCAACGTAGATCGTGAGCCCAAGGATGAGAAGAAGCTCGACGTATCTATCCAGAACTCCATCTATGAAGGCTCCCTTGGCTGTTGCGCTATTGGAGGCACGTGCAACAGCCCCATCGATCATATCCATGAATCCTGAAAACACGAAAAGTATTAGGCCGATTGCAAGGCTGTGGTATATTAGGGCGACAAAGCCAGCAAACCCCGGGATGATGGAAAGGGCTGTCCACGTATTCGGTCCAAGGCCAAAGGAAGCGAAGCTTTGCAGAATTCTGTCCGTGTCCTCAGGTCTCAGCCTCGCCTTGAACATCGTTTAATCCTTTAGTCCTTTTTATATTGTAAGCCCTGTGATCCTTATCGTCCTTTTAGTCCTCGTAATACTTCTAACCCTTACAGCCTGTTCAGGAATGTCTCCATCCTGTCCAGCGCCTCGATCAGCTCCTCACGCGATGTCGCATAAGAGCATCGCAAGAATCCTTCGCCGCTAGGTCCGAACACATTTCCAGGCACGACTGCGACCTTCTGCTCCTTAAGCAGGCGTTCGGCGAACTCCTCTGAACTCATTCCAGTGCTCTCCACCGATGGGAAGGCGTAGAATGCCCCTCTCGGCTCGAAGCAGTTCAGGCCTATTCTGTTCAGCCCTGATACGAACATCCTGCGGCGCAGATCGTACTCATGTTTCATATGCAGCATCTCATCCTCGCCTCGCTGAAGGGCTTCGAGCGCCGCCACCTGTGCCATGACCGGCGCACAAAGCATCGTATACTGGTGAACTTTTGTCATAGCGCCGATCAACGCAGAATCGCCTAGAGCGAAGCCTATTCTCCAGCCGGTCATGGCATGAGACTTGGAAAGACCGTTGAGAATCAATGTCCTATCCTGCATTCCCTCAAGCTGGGAAAAGCTGGCATGCTTTCCTGAGTAGCTGAGCTTGCAGTAAACCTCGTCAGACACCACAAGGAGGTCATTATCAACAACGACATCGGCGATCTCCTCTAGATCCTGGCGGGTCATAATTGCGCCTGTCGGATTGTTGGGATAGCTGAGCATCAGCGCCTTTGACCTATCGGTTACAGCTGCGGATATATCTTCAGGCCTGACCTTGAACTCTTCTGTTAGCCTTGTTGGAACCATCCGTGGAACTCCGCCTGCTAGTACAACATCCGGCGCATAGGCAACGTAGCACGGCTCAGGCACAATCACCTCGTCCCCGTAGTTCAGAGTGGCCCTGAATGCAAGATCAACTGCCTCGCTTACGCCTGTGGTGATAAGTATCTCCTCAGCGGGGTCATACTCAAGCCCAAGATCATTCTTCATCTGCTCGGAGATGCAGTCCCTCAATTCAGGCATTCCCTTATTGGATGTATACGAGGTGTTTCCCGACTCAAGCGAATATATGCATGCCTCGCGAACATGCCACGGCGTCACAAAATCAGGCTCGCCAACGCCTAGGGATATTGCGCCCTCCATCTCGCTTACCAGGTCGAAGAACTTGCGTATTCCTGAAGGCGGCATATCCTTCACCTGCCTGGAAAGATGAGCCTGCGGATTCCACGCAGAAATATTCTTCAGGCTCAGTTTCATGGAGTGACCACCAGTCTCTTGGGCTTAGGCCTTTCGGTCAATATTACGCCATGCTCCTTATAGCTCTTCAATATGAAATGGGTGCACGTTGACTGTATGCCCTCCAGGGGCGCGATCTTCTCTGCAACAAAGTATGCCACGTCCTTCATCGATTTGCCCTTTACGATCGCTGAGAGATCATAATCCCCTGAGATCAGCCTGACTGACTCCACCTCTGAGAATCTGGCGATCCTCTCAGCCACTGCATCATAGCCCGTCTTGCGTTGCAGCGCGACCTTCAGCTCAAGCACTGCAAATACGGTGTCCTCATCGAGCTTCTCCCAATCGATGAGTGTGACGTACTTCCTTATGATGCCCGAGTCCTCCAGGTTCTTGATTCTTCTGGCGACCTCATCCTCAGGCATGCCGAGGAGTGCCGCGATCTCTGTAGGTGTGGCCCTGGCGTTCTCGGAAAGGATCTCCAAAATCTCGTTCATAAATTCTGTATTTACTGCCGCAATTCAATTATAGGTTTTACGCCTCGAATGTTTTGGAGTATCTCTCAAAACTTCTTCGCGGAGTTTATCTGAGTAGTAGGGATATTCATATCAATGGAAAGTTATTAATACTCTTATTACAACCGTAGTTATATGAAACAGATGAAATGTCCTAAATGTAATTACGGATGGGAAACAAGGGTGAACAAGCCTAAGGCATGCCCAAGGTGTAAGACTAGACTGGATATGAAAAATAAGAGGAGGATTCTATAGCTTAGAAATCCGGTTCCTTCACCAATATCGGTTTTATATGATGGCGATTGGTCCCTTCTGGCTTGGCAATTGTGCTCGTATTCTGATAGGGGAGCCCTGTGAGGAGTCTCTCCGGCCATGTCAGGTTTGCTCGAGATAACGAGGGGTCCGCGTCAAACTCCCGTAGGAAATCTCCGAAGAAGGTATCATTCAAAAATACATTTTTATAAGGCGGATCATAAAGCGCGCCAATCGGGCTTGGCTGATTTGGCAGCTCATTTTGGGCGTATTGTGCGCCTCTATGTTCTCCTGACAGCATCGATTCCAGATCTTGGAGGTCCTTGCCCGAATTATCCTGCTCAAAGGCAGACGGCTTTGCGAACGATGGCGATGCCAGTACAACTATTACTATGAGCAAAGCCAAGCATGCCCTCATATTCATAACGGTTAACCCCTAGAACAATTTTAAGCCCCGGGCGTGATTCGAACACGCGACCTATTGATTACAAGTCAATCGCTCTTAACCAGCTGAGCTACCGAGGCGCGCTATGGGTTATTTTCTCGTCTATTCTTAAAGGCTTTGCCCCTCTTCATCGCGCAATCGGCGAAGCTCTGCCATGCGCTCTCGGCAACGCAACAGCGAATAATTAGTGCCAGGATGCCTTTCATCAAAACCCTTAAGCTCTTTTTCTACATCCCTCGATAGTCCACGGGCATATGGGCAAGAAGTTGAAGAGAAGCAGATGCCGAGGGTTTCCGCATAAAGCCTGGATTCCTCAGCAGGAATGCGCCGTAGGGGCTTTATAACAGGGATTTTCTCTGAAGATATGCCCAACATACTTGATGCATCTGACCTGCCCTCAATGTCTCCACGAAGGTATCTAAGCATGATCTCAGCCGCCTCTGTATCCAGATTGTGAGCAATAGCCAGTACATTTGCGCCAACCTCTGTGGCGGTCCTATTTAGAAGCTCATTTCTCATCGACTTACATGTGGAACACGGCTCTTTAATATCGTGAAGATCATCGATCGTGACTCCGAAGGCATCCCTAAAGCGCCTTATTATAAAGGGAACATGAAGTTCATTGGCCAGCCTTATAGCGCAATCAAGGGACTGATGCCTGTAGCCAACAATTCCCTCGTCGATCATGATTGCCACAAGCTCGATATTCTTCCTATTTGAGAAAAGGCTCTTCAGCACATAGATCAGCACGGAGCTGTCTGCGCTGCCGTTTACAGCCACGGCAATCTTTGCGCCATGGCCAAAGATCCCTGATTCACGCAATGACCCTCGGATCTTGCGGTGAACATCCTCTTGAAAATGCGCAGCGCAAAGGTGCATCCCTGAGTACTTCTGATATATGACAGCTGCTGCCGAGCATTTATCGCATTTCATTGCATCTTTTAAAGGTGTTGTACGGTCATTTAACGATTCTGAACCGCAGAAGCGCTGCTACGCCGCCCAAGGACCTCAGTCTTTCTCCGGGCTCAAACTCGGAGCTGAAGATCACGATTTTTCCGCGTGCGTTGGACACGTAACGCATCAACGATTCCAGCGTTCTCCTTCTTGCTACCTCATCCAGCACAAGAAGATAATCGATCGCGCCATAGCTCATGGCGGTCTCGACCTCCTTTAGGCCATAGGCCGCCTTTCCATCCGTTGCAATCTCCCTGAAAAGATCATCGATCAGCTTCGTCTCCATGGCTATGCGGCTGTTCTCAAGAACAGTATTCACTGCACCGCGGCGTAAGACCTCCTGAAAGCCGGATCTGCCTATCGACGATGCCTCATCCATTGTAATCCTCTCAGCAAGATCCGGATAATTTGAGCCTATGATCTTCCTCAGGTCCTCCTTGGCAAATCCGGGGCCTGCCAAAATCACCTGGGCATCATCGCCAGCTGCCTGAACCATGGCGTCTGCGACAGACTTGAAGAAGATCTCCCGTGAATCTTCGCCTGCGCCCTTGCCGCTGCCTGATCGAAGTTCTGCGACCGTTTGCACACCGAACTGCCGCAGCACGCCGATAGTAGCCTCGCCCTCTTCAACGAGCGCAAGCACAACCTTCGGCCTCTGTGATTCTGCCACAGCCTCTTCAATCCTCTGAAACTGATCAAGCCTCCAGTGGTGCTTGATTATCGAGAGGTCAGTCCCCACCTCAATGTTCAGCGTATGGTATGAGCCAATATCCATGCCCGACCTTATCACTCCATGCAGTCTCAGCCAGTTTGAGTAAATGTGGAACTCTATCTCCTCTACTTGAATGCCCAGGCGTACCGGCCTTCGCTCAAGCTTCTCAGGACGGGCCTTATCCGTCGCAGCCTGGACCTTTCTGTGGGTTAGTGCAAATACCAGGTCTCCGGGCTCTATCAGGTGCTGGAGATGCCAGAGGTCGTCCAGCGATTCAGGCAGAAGGATGATTTCGCCTTCATCGCCGCGGAGGTTTTTCTTCAGGACGCGCATGAATACTTACATCTAATCAAAAGGCTTAAATCATTGCGTGTAAAGGGATGGGTTCGGGCCGCCATAACTCAGATGGTAGAGTGTCTGGCTGTTAATTGTCGTTAAGCAGCAACCAGAATGTCACAGGTTCGAGCCCTGTTGGCGGCGCATCCATTTTGGGCCTGTAGCTTAGTCCGGCAAGAGCGCCCGGCTCATAACCGGGTGGTCGCCGGTTCAAATCCGGCCAGGCCCATTGCGGCAAAATAATTCTTTTACTGAAAATTAGTTGATGATTTGCATCAGGAGCTTCCTGACACAGACTGCGACCTGGCAGAACTCTGCCAGGCCATAATCCTCTTCTGGCTTAAGCCGGTCCTCTCGGCCAGGCTCGCAGATTCTGCTTTAAGAAGATCCTCGGCCGTTTTTATGCCGGCAGCAGCCAGCTTTTTGAGAGTCTTAGGTCCTATTCCCTGAACATCGGCCAAGCCGTTCATAGTGGCCTTCGGCTCGACCTTCTTAGGCTCAGATGCCTTCTTTGCCTGCCACTCGATGAAGTTGCAGTGCGGGCAGCCCAAATCCCAGGGCCTTTTGCCTTTGTTGATGATCCTTACATGGTTCATTTGGTGTTTATCACAGAGCTTATCAGTTACAACAAGTGTGCCTGATCTTGGGAGGGGCAGTGTAAACTTGCAGTTAGGATAGCCTGAGCATCCAATGAATCTTGCTCCCCGTCTTCCTCGTCTTACAAGCAGCTCTGAGCCGCATCTCTCGCAGGTCCCCACAATCTTATCGGTTCTTAGGCCATCCTTCAATGATGTGCCTATCTCCTCCTTATTGCCCATAAGCTCATTGAAGACTGACGAGAGCATCTCACGCGATTCATCTATGACCTCCGATTCCTTGATCTTCTGCTCGGAGATCTGAATCATATCTTTCTCGAGTGTCTGGGTCATCTCAGGCTTTGTGATCGTCGGAGCATATTTTTCAAGCGTATCCACTACGGCGTATGCAGTGTTCGTAGGCTTCATTGGATTGCCCTGGACGTATGCACGCGCATATAGCTTGCTTATGATATCATGTCTTGTGGATTTTGTGCCGAGTCCCAGTTCATCCATGAGTTTGATGAGCTTTCCCTGACCGTAGCGTGCAGGAGGCTGCGTTTCCTTGGCCAGGACCTCGTGACCAAGAACTCTTAGATGCTCTCCTATACGAAGATGTGGCAGGATGTTCTCTTCGGCCTTGCTGTATGGGTAATAGTCACGCCATCCAGGCTGAATTAATCTGGCGCCGTTTGCCTTGAACGGTTCCTTTCCTATATCCACCTTTATGCTTGAAATTGCCCAAATGCACTCATCGGCAAGAGTTGCAAAAAAGCGACGGATGACAAGCTCATAGATTCGCCATTGTTCCTCTTTAAGACCCTTCTTTTCTGCTATGGCCGTGGGATAGATCGGAGGATGGTCTGTTGTCGATCTCTTTCCACGTGTTGGAATCATCTTTCCCTTGAGGAGCCGGTTGGCTTCATTAGCAAATGCACCCTTGGTAAACAGTGCCATCAAAGACTTGAGGTTTATAGATGATAGATAAACTGTGTTATCGGTTCTTGGGTATGAAATGAAGCCATTTATGTAAAGCCATTCGGCAATTCGCATGGCGTTTGCAGCAGAGAAACCGATACCGCTCGCCGCTGAGATGAAGCTCGTTGTATCGAAGGGCGTAGGCGGCTTGTCGTGCCTCTCCTTATTTTCTATCGATCTTACGACTCCCTCAGGTCCGAGATTGGCGATAATCTTATCGACCTCGGTCTTATCCCAAATTCTTCCCTTGGCATGCTGAACTCTAAGGCTCTTCTCCAGGTCGGCGTATATTTCCCAATAGGGCTTCGGTATAAACGCCTCTATCTCCTTCTCCCGATCCACGATAAGTGCAAGCGTAGGTGACTGGACACGGCCTACCGACAGAAACTCCTTGCCAAGCCGCCCTGATGTGAGTGATATAAATCGTGTCAGTGCAGCTCCCCAAACGAGATCTATAACCTGTCTCGCCTCGCCTGAGGATGCAAGATCATAGTCTACCTTTCCCGGATTCTCGAAGGCGGTCAAGATTTCACTATTTGTAATTGCGCTGTATCTGACTCTATCGGCCGACAGTTCAGGATTTTCTTCCTGGGCGATTTTCAAGGCCTCAACACCAATAAGTTCTCCTTCCCTATCGTAGTCCGTTGCAATCGTTATCTTATCGGCTTGCTTCCCTAGGCTCCGCAGGGCAGAAATTATCTTCGGCTGAAGTGGCGTTGTGATAATTTTGGCCCAGATCAAATCTTTGCAGTCAACCTTCTGCCAGTTATTATAGCCTGTAGGGTAATCTACTCCGACTATATGGCCGCTTAAGCCGAGAACGATCTTATTATCGAAATGATATGTATCGACTCCCGATGTCCTCTTGGAACTCGGCTTTGCACCTGCAAGTATCTGGGCGATCCTCTTTGCAGCATCGTGCTTCTCTGTGATGATAAGATGCATCTCTCTTCAGCCAACTCTTATGGTCGATATAAGTTTTTCGGAAAACATGTATGGGCGGTAGTGCTCATATCTCAATAGTTCGTTAGAAAATAGATGCCATTGATTTCAGAAGGATTTAGGCATCTATCAATGGCAGTCAAGGATATTTCATCGCGCATACATGCTAATAGCACATATAAGGATATAAGATATTCCAGCTATTCGAATGGTTTTATAAACATTCAATCAACATGATTAATCAACAATTTTTAATTGTGATATTTCTCAGTATATTATTGAAATCACGCATTGTAGCAGGTTTTGCACATTCGTTATAGAACTTTGTTTGATTAAGCTATCTCGACATGATGACTAACTTTTTTATAAAGACATTTTATTCTATAAACGTTCTACAATAAAACTCCCTTTTTAAGGGATCCTTATCAGGCAGCGTATAAATTAAAAAAGTCATATTATCGTTTCTGAATTGCATTACTGCAATATAATTAGTGGGCCTACAGGTTGCGATATTACGGGCATTAATTACAATAAAGTTTATATTAAAAATTCGGCCTATAATATCAACACAATGGGTACAGATTGATATAATTTTGATTGTTATAATTTAATCACGCAAAAAGTTTAAGTAGCTAAGAGACAGTAAAGAAAGCTGCGGGAGACTGAAACGAGTTGTATATATGCTGGATAAGATATTCCATAGCGGAGTCTATCTTATCGTCGCTTCGGCATATGACGAAGTTACAGTTTTTCTGCTAAAAAGGTAAAGGAGGATAAAGAACGTGTCTGACAAAATAGACCTATATAGCGACCGCGGAGTTCTTATAAAGAGCGACGTCGATTTGAGCGCCGTCAGCCCACTTAAGAACGCTGCCATGCAGAGACTCATTTCCCTTACTAAGCGAACAGTCGCAGTCAATCTGGCTGGGATTGAAGGCGCCCTGAAGACGGGAAAGGTAGCAGGAGGACGCAGGCAGATCAAGGGTCGCGAGCTTAATTATGATGTAGTTGCGAATGCTAATGTTCTCGCAGATAAGATAAAGGGGCTTTTGCAGGTTTCTTCAGGCGACGACACCGCGGTTCGTGTACTTGGCGGCGGAAAGCAGCTGCTTGTCCAGGTCCCAACTGCACGTGTGAATGCCGCCTCTGAGTTCGTCGTAGGATTAACCGGCGCAGCCGCAGCCACAGTTGAGGCACTCGTCCAGCAGTTCAAGACCAACATGATTGACGCACCAATGGTACATGCAGCAGTCTGGGGCGAGTATCCACAGACAGTAGGCATGGCCGGCGGAAACGTCGCATCTGTTCTCAACATCCCTCAGAACGACGAGGGTCTGGGCTTCGCTCTAAGGAACGTCATGGCCAACCACCTTGCAGCAATCACAAAGAGGAACGCCATGAATGCAGCCGCTCTAGCCTCAATATATGAGCAGATCGGCGAGTTCGAGATGGGCAATGCCTTTGGCATATTCGAGAGGCATCAGCTCTTGGGCATGGCATACCAGGGCTTGAACGCGGACAACATGGTCTACGGGTGCGTCAAGGCCAACGGCAAGACCGGGACAATAGGCACAGTTGTTCAGAGCACAGTCGAAAGGGCTCTTGAAGACAAGGTCATAAAGGCCGGAAAGAAGCTCCCATCCGGATATGTCATGTATGAAGCCAACGATGTATCCAAGTGGAACGCCTACACCGCCGCTGGCGTACTGGCGGCCACGATGGTCAACTGCGGCTCTCTCCGGGGCGCCCAGGCTGTGTCCTCGACACTGCTGTACTTCAACGATCTAGTAGAGAAGGAGACTGCTCTGCCCGGATGCGACTTCGGAAGGGTCATGGGTACTGCCGTCGGATTCTCGTTCTTCAGCCATTCCATCTATGGCGGCGGCGGGCCAGGAGTCTTCAACGGCAACCACGTCGTAACCAGGCACTCCAGAGGATTTGCAATCCCCTGCGTGGCTGCTGCAGTGGCTCTTGACGCCGGAACCCAGATGTTCACACCTGAGATGACATCTGGACTGGTCGGTGCCATATACGGCGAGATCAAGGAGTTCCGTGAGCCGATCGTATCGGTTGCGGAGGCTGTGTAAGACTTGGCGGAACACATGGTCACTGAATCAGACACGAAATCAGTCCAGGTTGAGATATTTCCCAGCAGGTTCCTGATGCCTGAAACAGCTCAGCGCCTTCTCAACGAGATCTATAAGAGTGGAGGCATCTTGAGGATCTCTATTCAAGGTCCCAACATGCCCAGGGCGGTTCCCTACGGCCCGGGCAAGGGCTCTCCCATAGAGGAGAACAGAGATGTCCTCATCCAGATCGGAGACCAGGCGTTTGAGCTGAGGGTTAAGGTAGGAAGAATAAGGCTCGAGCTGGAGGGCGAGGAGTACCTAGAGGGTTTAAAGGCGGCGTGTGAGCGAGCGCTGCCATTCTCCTGCCAGATCAAAAAAGGCAAATTCTTCCATGACCGGCTGACCGTCTCCGATTATGCCAAGTACGGATGCAATGTCGAAGACAAGAGGATTTTAGGGCTGATAGATCCGAAGGCTAAGAAGGATAGGCTTTCAATTCTGTCTGAAGAACAAGTGACTATTGATGACAATGAGGAGAGATAAAATATGGCATACACACCACAATATTATCCCGGAAGCACCTCTGTTGGCATTAACAGGAGGAAGCACATGTCCGGCAACCTCGAGAAGCTCAGAGACATTCCCGAGGCTGATGTAGTAACAACAATGGGCCACAGGGCGCCAGGTGCCGATTATCCAAGCACCCATCCACCTCTGAAGGAGATGGGCGAGCCCGACTGCCCAGTAAGACAGGCCGTAACCCCAACACCCGGTGCAGCCGCTGGTGACCGTGTAAGGTACTCCCAGTGGACAGATTCATACTACTTCGCACCATCCATCCCATACTGGAGATCCTATTGGGGAGCCATCAACTGTAAAGGATGCGACCCAGGCACACTGTCCGGAAGACAGATCATCGAGGCCAGGGAGAGGGATATAGAGGCATACACCAAGAAGCAGTATGACAGCGAGATGACCGATGTCTCCCTCTGTTCCATGAGGGGCTGCACTGTGCACGGCCACTCCCTGAGGCTGGAAGAGAACGGCATGATGTTCGATATGCTGGCCAGGACTGAGATGGGCAAGGACGGAAACGTCTACCAGGTCAAGGACCAGGTCGGAATCCCACTGGATAGAAAGATCAACCTCGGAAAGCCCATGAGCGAGGCTGAGGCCAAGAAGAGAACCACCATATTCAGGTTTGATGGCGTCGCCCTCCGAAAAGAGCAGAACGGTGAAACCATCACCGCCCTACATCATATGTGGGAGCTGCGCAGCAAGTGGGGATACAGGCCAGAGTAAAAGGTGGGTGATATAAAATGGCAAAGTTACACAGCAAGAAGCTATTCATAAAGGCTCTCGATAAGAAGTTCGCAAACGAGAAGAAAATTCTCGCCAATGCGGGAATAATGGAAGAGAACCTCCAGGACCAGAAGACTGGATACCTGAGGCTCGGCCCCGATCAGAGCCCCCGAAAGAGAGAATTCATGGAGTTCTCCAAGAAGCTTGAGGGCAAGCGTGGCGTCTCATTCTACAACCCCTATGTACACGCAGGCGGAATACCGCTGGGTCAGAGGCAGCTCGTCCCATACAAGCTCTCAGGAACTGAGTATGTGGTAGAGGGCGATGACCTGCATTTCGTCAACAACCCTGCAATGCAGCAGATGTGGGACGATATCCGCAGGACCATAATCGTAGGCCTGGATCTGGCCCACGAGGTGCTGGAGAAGAGGCTCGGCAAAGAGGTCACACCCGAGACCATCAACAACTATCTCGAGATCCTCAACCACGCCATGCCCGGTGCAGCCGTGGTTCAGGAGCACATGTGCGAGACTCACCCCGGCCTGGTAGATGACTGCAACGTCCGTGTATTCACAGGCGATGATGCCCTGGCTGATGAGATCGATTCTCAGTATGTAATCAACATCAACAAGGCGTTCCCGGCCGATCAGGCAGAGGCCCTCAAGGCAGCCATCGGCAAGACCACATGGCAGGCAATCCACGTGCCCACAATCGTAGTCAGATCCTGCGACGGCGGCACCACATCCAGGTGGAGCGCAATGCAGCTCGGCATGACCTTCATCGATGCATACAACATGTGCGCCGGTGAGGCCGCTGTAGCTGACCTGGCATTCGCCGCCAAGCACGCTGCAGTTCTGCAGATGTCAGATATGCTGCCCGCCAGAAGGGCCCGCGGACCCAACAACCCCGGCGGTCTATCCTTCGGATTCCTGGCAGACATGGTCCAGACATCAAGGACTAACCCACAGGACCCAGTCAAGGTCTCCCTGAACGTAGTCGCCGCTGGCGCTATGCTCTATGACCAGATCTGGCTCGGAAGCTACATGTCCGGCGGTGTCGGATTCACACAGTACGCAACAGCCGCCTACACCAACGACGTCCTGGACGACTTCTGCTACTACGGCGTAGATTTCGCCAACGATAAGTACGGCGGATTAGCCAAGGCACCAAAGACCCTGGATGTGGCCAAGGAACTCGGCACTGAGGTCACCCTCTACGGCATGGAGCAGTATGAGTCATTCCCGACACTGCTCGAGGATCACTTCGGCGGATCCCAGAGGGCTTCCGTCCTGGCAGCTGCCTCCGGTATCACTGGCGCAATCGCCTCAGGACACAGCCAGATTGGACTTGCTGCCTGGTATCTCAGCATGCTCCTGCATAAGGAAGGCTGGGGCAGACTGGGCTTCTTCGGATACGATCTGCAGGATCAATGCGGTCCAACAAACGTGTTCTCCTACCAGTCCGACGAGGGCAACCCGCTGGAGCTGAGGGGCGCCAACTATCCGAACTACGCGATGAACGTGGGCCACCAGGGCGAGTATGCAGGCATATCCTCTGCTGCTCACGCTGGCCGCATGGATGCATTCGCCATCAACCCGCTGATCAAGGTAACCTTCGCCAATCCAGGCATGGTTTTCACCTGGGATCAGGTACGCGAGGCATTCGGCAAGGGCGGAGCACGCGAGTTCCGCGCTGCAGGCGAGAGATCCCTGGTCATGCCAGCAGTGTAGGCCTGAGGCCTACACCTAATTTTCTCTTTTTTAAGCCAATTCAAAAATATTCAGTCTTCAGAGTCATCATAGTTCCTCAACAGCGCACGAATTTTTCTGGATACCTTAAATAGACGCAAATTACATAATAGATGGTAAGTGGAATTTCAGGTGAAGAGATGCGTATAGGAATGCTCTCCTGGGAGAGTCTGTACTCTATAAAAGTTGGTGGCATAGCGCCCCATGTATCTCAACTTTCTGAGGCGTTTGCTGGCATGGGCCATGAGGTACATGTATTTACCCGCAATGGTGATTTTGATGCTTATGATAAGATCAATGGGGTTCACTATCAGAGGGTTGACTCAGACAATACTGGAGACATGATATCTCAAATGAATGCGATGTGCGAGGCCCTTTTCGAGCGTTTTGAAAGGGTTCAGAAGATCTTCGGAAGATTCGATATAATCCATGCTCATGACTGGCACCCGGTGTTAGCTGCCAACCGCATAAAGGCTGAGTATAGAATTCCTTATATATTTACCATACATAGCACCGAGTGGGGTAGAAACGGCAACAACTTTAGCGATTCGGGCTCCTCCAACGAGGTATCTCATAGAGAATGGCTGGGAGGTTATGAATCGTCGCAGGTTATCGTTACTACAAAGCAGATGCTGTATGAGATTCAGAAGATCTACTCTATTCCTGAGGGCAAGATAAATATCATACCGAATGGCATCTCTAGAAAAGAGGCGAAGAGATCTCTTGATCCTGGAATAGTTAAGAAGAGGTATGGCATAGATCCGCTCGATCCTTTAGTTCTCTTTTGCGGAAGGATGAGCTACCAGAAGGGGCCCGATCTTCTTGTTGAGGCTATACCGCTAGTACTTCAAAAACACAAAAATGCAAAGTTCATCTTCATGGGTGAAGGAGATATGAAGTCAGCATGTGAGCATCGGGCGCAGAAGATCGGTGTACAAAAGGCATGCAGGTTCCTGGGATACATACCAGGGCCACAGAAGGAGACACTGATCAGCGCCTGTGATCTTGTCTGCGTCCCCAGTAGGAACGAGCCTTTTGGCGTTATCATTCTAGAAGCTTGGGACTTTGGCAAACCTGTTGTGGCAACAGAGGCGATCAGCATCGTTAAGAACTTCGAAGATGGCCTGTTGGCTTATATTCAGCCAGAATCTATTGCGTGGTGCATAAACCGCCTTTTAGATAATCCTTCTGAGATGAAGAAGTTAGGCCAAGCTGGGCAAAGAAGAGTAGATGCAGAGTTCAGATGGGATAAAATTGCCGAAAGGACGGAAGAAGTTTACGATAAGCCCTCTCGCTTATGAATGAAGAATATCCTTTGGATAGAAAATTTTTAGTACGCCTATTGAAAATGGCAAAAGAATCAGATCTTCCATGCGAACCGGGACCGTATGGTAATCTAAAACAGGATATCGAACACTATATAGAAGTATGCAGCAAGGCTGCCAAATAATCACTCTGCTAGGCGGGATTCTGCAAGCTCTCTTTTCAATGAGCAGACTTCAATCGATGTATTTCCAACCTATAATCTTTTTTAGTAATGTTTATTAACTTTAAATGAAATTATATGCATATGGCACAAGAAGAGTATAAGCAGCTATCCTGCGCGGATATAGGCATGCCGTGTGGATTCCAAGTGCGGGCAAAGACTGAAAAAGAGATCATGGAGCTTACAAAGAAGCACGCAACTGAAGCGCATGGCATGAAAGAAATTTGGCCGGAAACAGAAAGGAAGATCAAGGAGAACATCAAGCCAGTATCGGTAGATGTGCCTGAAAGCGCCCCTAAGGAGAGCATCCACAAAGCTCGACAGGACTTCGGATTTAAATAAGGCGATATTGCAATCTTTTTTGCAAAATATTAAGATTTAATAACTGCAACTCGACGTTTTATGGTAAAAGATATAGTACGGCACAAATGAAATCAGGTACTCTTAGGCGGACTCTTCAGATCCTCTTTCATCTGCGTGTACTGCTCTCTAGTTATCTCTCCCTTTGCATATCTCTCAGCAAGGATATCTTCTGCGCTTCTCATGACTGGTCTATTGGGAGCAAGAATTATCTCGTTCTTGATCAACTTGTAGATAAAGTATGCTATTAAAACTATAACTATCAGCCAAATTAAACCCACTCCAAATCCCATATAGGGATACATATGATAATACGGCATTCTGTATACCTCTCTATCTGGAAGATCAAATCAATATTTATAGCCTGAACCGATATAAAGACCCGGTATTCGACAAGGATTATTCTTGAGGATTAGGAGAGATTAAGCATGCCCAATTACATAAAGTGTCAAAGCTGCGGCAGAGATGTTCTTGAGGATGAGATCTTCGTATCTGAGGGCCAGACTCTCTGCGAGGATTGTTACATTGATATAGGACATAGGATCAGGGTATGTGATCCCTGGGGAGAGAGATCGAAACGGGTCTTTAGAGAGAGCCACGGCCTTACGGGAACAGATGGCCTTACGGATCTGCAGAAAGGCATCTATGAATTCATTAAAGCTAGAGGAAAGGCAACCAGGGAAGAAATAGGAAATGAGTTCAAGCTGAGTCCGAGGGAGCTAGAGAACGAGTTCGCAATACTCAGGCACTGTCAGCTAGTGAAAGGTAAGAAGGAAGGCGATAAAGTTTACTTAGTGATTTGGTAACATCAATAAAAAAGGGGAAAGTTTAAACGAGATTCTGCCTAGGTCTTCGATATATCGACTGGCACTGATTTAATACTGGCCTTGATCTTCTTTGCAACATCCGGAGGTATCTCCTTCATGCCATGGGCTTTTGAGGCGTGCATCTTCGCATGCTCCATGACCTCCTCCTCAGTCTTAGCACGTACCTGAAATCCACACGCCATGCCTATATCACTACAGGATAATTGCTTATACTCTTCTTTGGCCATAATATAATATTCTTATTCAGAGTTGAAATACTTTCCGAAATTATCGAAATCCTGCCGCTCTCCCTGGCGTTTGAATAAGGTACTGTTGATGAACTAGAACAAGACAATGGGAATACTGTAGAGCGGAACTTCGCCTTATCATTGTATGATCGGCTCCAACATATAATGGGAAGTTTTAAGTCTATTGCCTATATAATCACAACCCTAGTTGAGTCTATACGAAGACCTTTTCAGAGCTGCGTCCATTATTAGAATGTCCTGCAAATAATCGATATGGTCTCTGTTTTCCTTCAAACCGGAGCTACCTCGCGAAGGATTCGATTTCCTCTGTTTCCCTTTAGCGCATGCCTCGTAACAAGGTTTACTTTTCTGGCCCAGAAGCGCAGTCATATCATCCTCTAGGTTCATAAATTTGAAAATGTCTGGTGTCTCAGAGAATTCGACCAGAAGATCCACATCGCTCGTACTCCTTGCCTTGACCCACACGTAAGAGCTGAAGATGCCCAGTGACTTGATCTTATGGCGCTCATCAAGCTCAGGCATGTGTGCATTCAAGATTTGCCTGATATCTGCCAAGGACCTGGCACTGGCTGAAGGCGGTTTAGTTGTAGAAGGCTTATCTTGGCCTTCTCTGGTAATAGATGAGTCCACAGAGTATACCTGTGTCATGAGGATATCTGCTTATCGGGCTTTTTGAGATTAAATTATGATCTTCTAAGGATTCATAAAAAATTTGGCCTGGATTGCGGCCCGTCTCTATCTATCACAGGACCTAGCCGCGTGCTCTGGCATCTCTCCGGACTTTCAGGCGGCCTATGGAGTACATGCCGTTACCATACTCAAAGGAGTTCCAGCCTGCTGAGACGTTTGTCACCTCATAATAGAGCCCCCAGGGCCTTAGTTAAAGCTGCGAGCCTGCGTTCAAGCTCCTCTTTAAGGATAACCATCGATGAGGCCGCACCAAGAACCTTTATCAAGCCCTCTGAAATGGCCGTGAGACCGAATGCTGTTATAGCTGCCTGAGGTGCAAGCACATCCTCATCGGTATTCTCCCATCCGAGGCGCGGACCTTCCGCCCATCCACCATAACGATGTGTTCTTACTAACAGGCCGTTCTCATAGAGAATCAGCTTGTACTCGCTGAAAAAGCCCAGACCCTCTTTAAGCTGTACTCTTTCTTCTCTGGTCAGGATCACAATCTCACGACGGTAATGCTGCTCACAGTCTTCACTTAGCAGAGGCACCAGGGGCGTGATCTTCTCCAGGATCTCTTCCAGGACAGCCGCCTCTCTCTCCAGGGTTTCCTTTTTCAGATCGGTAATCTTTGAGGCCAGAAGCTGAAGCTCCTCTAGTGCTGTGCTCAGCTCTGATAACATGCTTGTGGTTACTGAATCGGTCGCTATCAGAACAGCGTTTTCGGAATGGTTTGGGGAGGTCATTTAGATCGCCTCTGCCATGGCCATAGCGCTCACAGGAAAAGAGAATAATATGCGTGCGTCCTTCGCCCTCTGGTAGACAATCTCAAATGCTCTGATCTCCTGATAGCTGCCTTTGATAATTACTCTTGGAGTATCCAGATTGCCGCCCTCCGGAACCCCGATCGCTATTCCATAAGGCCATCCAACTTCAATTTCGGATAGAAAGTCTGTTGGGTATCTCGCTATCAACCACTGTGCAAGTGCTTCCGCAGTCTGAGAGACCGGGAGCTTAGACTCAAGAATTATCTTTCCAGCCATTGTAACTCACCACTTAGAACCAATATTAACCAATCTATTAATAGGTTTTGGCTGGTGATAAAAACCTATATAAACCAAACATACAGAATAAGATTACATGCTAAAAAGCATAGAACTCGATGCAACCGTAAAAGTGCGGCTGCATGGCCGGGTGACTCTACCACAAGATCTAAGAGAGGCATTAGGAATAAAGGATGGTGATATAGTCCATATAAAAGTAAGCAAAGTCGTTCCAGAAACCGGCGCAAGCAGCAGTGAAAACTCTCATGAGCCTCCTACTGCTGCCTGAACATTGTAGTGGTGAGTTACAATGCCGGTGTCATTCTATGTAGTGCATCGAATGACCATAATACGTTTTAGCCACTTTATACCTTTAAGCAAGCAACTGTTCTATAAATACCTTTTCGCGATATAGACAGTAATTATAAGTCATCTCTTAACTTAATATCTAATAACTTCAAGCTTAACGATAGTTGGTATGTAAATGGGTATCACCATCTAAGCAGATGCCTTGGTCACAGTGTATCCCGATTGCTCCAAGAATCGGATGGCAGATTTTTGCCTGGCAGCCGAGTTTCTCTTGAATACCGCCTCTGCTGTTTACTGCTTATCCCTGGAATGGTCTGAATTAGTTTGGCTTCCTTTCGAAAAGGGATCATGCGTTCTTGGAGCACTTCATCAAGCTCCCGGATCTGCTCTGCTATGAATGCTATATTTTCCAGATGAAGCTTGAGAAGAAATCGATGGTGATCGGTTAGCTTCCCGTTCAAAGCTTCCACTAGCAGATCTATCTTGCTTCTGAGCTTTCCATGGACCATGGCTTTAATCTCTTCTCGCGTAAGCTTATCCTTAGTCAGCAATGCCTGGATCATGTTCATCGAGGATACGCCATCAACTTTTGAGACGACTGATGTAAGCTTGATATTGGCATCTTCAAGGACTTTCTTTTGCCTAGATCATTCAATCCAGTTGATATATAACTCGCTCTTCCCTATTCTTCGAACGATATAGTAAACAGCTTTAAGACATAGGAAAGCACCCATAATATCGTCTTATGGCGATATGTTTATATTTGAATACGTCTCTACATCAGATTAACCATGGCTCAAACATCAGTCTCGGATTTGCGAGTGAAGATCCTGAGTGCCTTATCGGACCCTACCCGTCTGGAGATAATCGAATACCTCAGACCTGGAGAGAGGTGCGTCTGCGAGATCATTCCGGCTTTTCAGCGGTCTCAGTCCACCATCTCTAAACACCTGAATATCCTTTACGAAACAGGCATCCTCGATCGCCGGATAGATGGAAAGAAAACTCTCTACAGAATAAGAGATCCTCAAGTTTTCGAGATTATCAAAGCGGTGGATGCCTTAGCTCTGAGGCAGATCTCCAACTTGACTGAGGCAGGAAAGATTCTGGAAAAAGCCCTGTGTAAGTAAGAAGCTGATCTTATGGTTACATACACTCAAATGTTTATGCCTGCTCTTCAGGCCGGGATTACAACTCTGCTGGGATACCTCTCAGCGCACGTTCTGACTTGCCTGGTGCCAGCATTCTTCATAGCTGGGGCCATAGCAGCACTTCTCAAGACGGAAGTGGTGCTGAAGTACTTCGGGAGAGATGCCCCAAAGTGGTTGTGTTACAGTGTCGCCGCTACTTCAGGAACAATATTAGCGGTCTGCAGCTGCACCATCCTGCCCATGTTCGCAGGAATAGAGAAGAAAGGTGCAGGCATCGGTCCTGCGACTGCTTTTCTCTTCTCAGGTCCGGCCATAAACCTGCTAGCCATAGTATTGACCGCCAGGGTGCTTGGTTTGGATATTGGCCTCGCCAGGGCAGTAGCGGCGATCTCTATGTCTGTGATCATCGGCCTGATAATGGCAGCCATATTCGAAAGAAGCCCCCAAAAATGTGAGGTTCAGCCAGGCAATAATATGCCAGCTCAGGCTGCCCAGGCAACCGATGAACTCCATAAAAGTGGTCAGACTGAGCGTATATCGGTTTTATTCCTGGCGCTCTTAATTGGAGTGCTGCTGTCTGCCACCTCACAACTTGAGTTTGTGCTGAAATGGGCGATAGTAGCAGCATTCATAGCGGCTGCTGCTTTTGTCCTGGCAAGATATTTCTCATCTGATGAGAAGAGTGCCTTCTTCAACGAGACTTGGTCTCTGACCAAGAAGATATTCCCCCTGCTGGTGGTTGGTACCTTCATAACGGGAGTGATTGGTTACTTTATGCCCGTCGAGCTGCTCAGGACCCTCTTTGGCTCGAACAGCTTCCTGGCATGCTTTATCGCCTCTGTTGTAGGAGCTCTACTCTACATGCCGACACTTTTGGAGATACCCATAGTCGGGACGCTTTTTGGGTACAGCACTGGAGTAACCGCTCCAGGTCCGGCTCTGGCCCTACTGCTTTCGGGACCATCTCTAAGCTTGCCAAGCATGATAGTGATCATGAGGGTGATAGGCCCGAAAAAAGGAGGTGCTTATATCAGCCTGGTTGTGATTATCTCGACATTGGTTGGAATGCTGTATGGAGCGATCGTAGGATATAGAATTGTTTAAAATTTGAAACTAGGGTGACAGGTAATGAAGATAGAAATCCTCGGAACAGGCTGTGCCAAATGCAAAAGCCTGACGAAGAACGTGGAGAAGGCAGTTGCGGAGCTGGGTATCAAAGCCGAAATCGTGAAGGTGGACAGCATCCAGGAGATCATGAACCGGGGGGTTATGATGACCCCTGCCCTTTACATTGATGGCCAGTCCAAGATGGTCGGCAAAACGGCGACTGTGGAAGAGATCAAGAAGATGCTAAAGAAGTGAGGATTATTCATGGAAGAGAAAAAGAAATGTCTTTGCAGCAATTCGGATGTGCGCATTGTGGCATGTTCGGGAGCCTCAAATGTCGGCCAGATAGCGAATCAGGCAGCAATAGAGCTGGCAAAAGCAAAGGTGGGCGGATTCTTCTGTCTGGCGAGAATTGGAGCACATATCAAGGGAATGATCAAATCCGGGAAAGAGGCAGACTTGGTTATTGCAATAGATGGCTGTCTTGTACAGTGCGCTACGAAGACCTTACAGCACGCAGAGATTGAACCAGCGATACAGGTTATTGTTACCGAACTAGGAATTGAAAAGTCCCACGATATCTCAGTCGATAAAAGGGATTGCTCGATTGTTGTTGAAAAGGTGAAAGAGGAAATGGGCTCTGAATAGCTGAATCTGCTGTCTGAATCACGGCGGAAAATTCACAGCTGCATTGACTGCAAGAATAGAAAAAAATGGGTTTAGAGCCTATGAAATGCGATATTTGTGGTGAGAAGGGGGTCTCCTTTCTCAAAGTAAACCATAGAGTTCGCGGGAGCATAAAGATCTGCCATAATTGCTTTGAAAAGGAGCATCTTAATCTGATTCCCCAAAAAGGTGGATGCTCGTGTTGCAGCTGAGGGATGAGGGATATTGAAGCTGAAGCAGGCAAAATTGCTATCTGCAGCGTGGTGAAGCTGATAGGAGATCTTGAAAGCGGTATTGGTGGAGATAATAAACGTAGAAGGGAGATAAAGTATTAATTGTGTATTCTACTAGATTTCTTTCAGATTAAACTCTTATTTCCAAACCGATTGTGGTGGGCTAATTCAACGACGTCCCGACGCACTCTTAGGATTTCTGATGACTTAGAGATGGGATACCCCAAACGAACCGCACAGGCTATCCTAATATATTCTGGGATGTCAAGAATTTTCTTCACTTTTGTTCCACAGAGTTTTTGCTAAAAAACGCTCATTACTTGAAACCCAATTCCAAGAGCTCGGGACATAAGCCACATGTTCTCCATCACACAATCTAGGCTTATGAAGCCTAAAACATCACCAACAGATGCTGGAGCTCTCTTTCTGGGGTCATAAGTCATAATCAGCGGCGTTGGGCTGCCTTTAATGGCTTGATTCAAGGGATTGGGCTCACTTTCACGTGCAATCTTACTCCAATCATCAAGAGTCCTCCATGATGTTGGGAACATGGTGCCGAGTATTCCTGTTTTCTTTTGGATTAGCTCCTCATCGGAGAACGAAAGCATTTGATAGTTCTCCCTAAGGAACTCCTCGGAAATTCTGGACTTAATATTTCCTAACTTTTCAAGTTGGATCTTGTCATCAACGACGATTATTTCAAAGTTTTGCATATTATGCGCAGTGGACGCCCAGCGCGCCACCTCAAGGATCTGCAACAAAATCATGTTTGGCCAGAGGATGCTCCCTATCAAATGGAAACCTTGACGAGTGCCTTTCCTTAATGATCTTCAAAATTTCGATCATAATTACCTACCTGCTACTTTTTAACCGTTCGGAAATAAACCCTTTCAGGGATAGTTTTACTAAAGGCCAGTGGTTCTGCTCCAATAGAAACACCTTGATCCCCGACCTGACCTACAATGAGATTCTTAATCGAGAGCATTAGGATGGGCGTGAAGGATGTCTCGGCCAGGTGGCTGAAGGCTTCAAAGGCGCTAAAGAATGGGTATCATGTTTATGGGTAACGATAATTGATCTGCCAATTCTCGCGTTACTAATTCTCTCTTCTTCTATTATTCGAGAGGATTCTCCAAAAAGGTAATCTATGGACTGGAGCATCTCTTTAAAGTCAGGTGTAGGAGAGCTTTCTACCTTGCCACGATCTAACTCATTACGAGAACAGGTGCAGATAATTCCAATGTTTCAGTAATCCCGCAATAGACTGGATGGCAGAAATACGGGCATTCATAACCTTTTATAACTCGGCAATCTTCTGCCTTTTAGTCTCAAGAGGGCACGGGCCGTTGAAGAAACCGCAATACTAGCTATGCCGTTTGTCATTACTCCTAAATTTAGCTCCTAAGTTCGTTTATTGCAATCTATAACTCATAACCATTATAATTGTATTAACTTTATGGTTATTTTCCTTGTATATGGAACCTTGCAGTACCTTATATGGACGAATCTGCTATGCAATCGTTTAATGGATCATCCACAAACTTGAGTCAACATAACATTTAATGAACCTCCTTTGTGCTGATGTATCCCGCGAAAGATAGAAGTAAACCGTACCACCTATTATTACTCATACTTCACGTGGCGAAGTGTTATAGTACCTTGAAAGAAGGATATCCGAATTTTATGAGGTAGTTCGAAATGATAAAGCAAAAACCTAGAGCAGAAATGTTCACAGAGGCGTTAGGTAAAGGAGTAGACCTTGCCTTCAAAAAGTTGTCGTCAGAGATACTGAAAGATGGTGCTCTTTCATCGAAAGATAAAGCAATTATCGCATTGGCATGCGCTGTTGCAGTTAAATGTGAAACTTGCGTCAAGATGCACAAAGAACGTGCTTTAAATGCTGGAGCCAGCAGAGATGAAATCCTTGAAGCAGCAGCAGTCGCAGGATTAGTGCGCATGGGCTCTGGATTTAATACTGCCTCATTCATTCTTGAGGATTAGGAGAGATTAAGCATGGCCAATAATATAATGTGCCAAAGCTGCGGCAAAGAGGTTCCTAAGGAGGATGTCTTCGTATCTGAGGGCCAGACTCTCTGCGAGGATTGTTACATTGATATAGGACATAGGATCAGGGTATGTGATCCCTGGGGAGAGAGATCGAAGAGGGTCTTCAGAGAGAGCCATGGCCTAACAGGAACCGATGGCCTTACGGATCTTCAGAAGGGCATCTACGAGTTCATTAAAGCTAAAGGAAAGGCTACCAGGGAAGAAATAGGAAACGAGTTCAAGCTGAGTCCTAGGGAGCTGGAGAATGAGTTCGCAATACTCAGGCACTGCCAGCTAGTGAAAGGTAAAAAGGAAGGCGATAAAGTTTACTTAGTGATTTGGTAACATCAATAAAAAAGGGGAAAGTTTAAACGAGATTCTGCCTAGGTCTTCGATATATCGACTGGCACTGATTTAATACTGGCCTTGATCTTCTTTGCCAAATCCGGAGGTATCTCCTTCATGCCATGGGCTTTTGAGGCGTGCATCTTCGCATGCTCCATGACCTCCTCCTCAGTCTTAGCACGTACCTGAAATCCACATGCCATGCCTATATCACTACAGGAAAATTGCTTATATTCTTCTTTGGCCATAACACATTATATTCTCAGTTAGAGTTGAAATACTTTCCGAAATTATCGAAATCCTGTCGCTCTTCCTGGCGTTTGAATAAGGTATTGTTGATAAATTAAAGCAAGACAATGGGAATACTGTAGAGCGGAACTTCGCCTTATCATTGCATGATCGGCTCCGACATATAACGGCAAGCTTTAAGTCTATTGCCTAATCACAACCTGATGGTGAGACTATGATTAAAGTTTATGGCGCTCTGGCTCCTTTGGCAATTCTTATAATAGTATCTCACGGGCAGGATTACCTGGGAGGAGGGTACGTAGGGAGTGGCGATTACAGCGATATCGGTCAATACTTCACAGATCCTATCTTTTACTCGCCTAGTCCCAGCTATACATCGTCAGATCCGGCTATAAACGAGATGCAGAATTCCATGGACAGGTCCAGAAATAGTGTAGCTCTTGGATCAGTAGTAGCCAGACCCATATCTGGCAAAACCACGGCAACCTTGCCGAATTTATCCCCTACAAATATTGCCGGTCGCTGGCATTTGGAACTTTCCGATGGCAAATCAATCGATTTGGATTTGTATATGTCTGGAGCGAGAATTTTTGGCAGCGGTAGCCTGACTTCCGCACCGATAGTACAAAAGGTAATAGCCAGTGGTGCAGTCTCGGGCAGCAGAATGACCCTGGATGTAGTTCCTGAGAGCGGAACCGAACTATACGCCATATCACTGGATATCAACAGGCTATATTTGAGATCACCTTATAATGTATTCAGATCTGGAGCCAAAACTGGTTCAGGGACAGTAAGAGCAAGTAGAGTGGCTGCAGGGTCATGACGACGAAGTACAATAAGGCCAAGAGTACTATTGATAGCGTCAATGGTTAGGCAAAGATAGGGATGAAAAAAGCTATTTTTTAAACCCCTCCGGAAAAGACCCTGGCTATGCTTTGCCGAGGCTGGTATGGAGACTGTGTAGACCGAGATCGATTCATTGGAAAAGCTAATTGAGAATCTGTTGACAGGGCTCGAAACAGATTCTTCAAATGACCTGCCTACATGACCCTAATTGCTTATCTGGATTTACTTGAATGCCATATGGAGCAGGTTAATGATCAGTATTTTCAATTAGCCAGTTAGCGCTGATAAAGCTTTCCCTGATGCCATGATGATACTGCAATGATGTATGCCAGCATTTTGTGAATATGAAGGGAATTGATCAGAACATACTTATCTTTAAGCTCAAGATATCTAATCCGGCGATTGATATGGATGAAGACCTCCAAAAAGCTATAGAATTTCATGGACATATGTGTCTTGGACTGGCGATCGGTTATAGAGTAGCTAAATATGTTAGGGAACACTATGGTAAAGCCGAAGACGAAGAGCTAGTTGCCATTGTTGATAATAACTCTTGCAGCGTTGATGCAATTCAGCAGATGCTCAGCTGTACCTTTGGGAAAGGCAACCTGATCTTCAAAGACTATGGAAAGCAGGCATTCACCTTTTACAGCAGGGGAAATAACAAAGCTCTGAGGATATACTTTAAAGGTGGGATCCCTACGCGTATGGGTCAGCTTCAGGAGAAGCTATCCAGAAGCCAGCTGACGAAAGAAGAGCAAAAAGAGCTTGAGGGATTGAGAGAGCAGCTATTCCAGTACATGTTAAATGCACCTGATAACGATTTGCTATCGATAGAGGAAGTGGATATTCCTGCTCCAGAGATGGCCAGGATTTATCCATCGCTCAAATGCGAGGAGTGCGGTGAGAACTTTATGGAGATAAAGGGCAGAACCGCCTGCGGAGAGGTTGTCTGCAAAGAGTGCTTTGAAAAACTAACCGGCAAAAGCGATTAGCTTTGAGCTTCTAGCATCGGCTTGCAGAGCAATAGGTCTGTCGAGAATCTAAGAGGACAATTCACTACCATGGTTAAAGGACTAAAGATCAGAGTGTTGGTGGATGAATCCGCATCTACAACAGACCCTCTGGTATGGGGGCAGCATGGTCTCAGCCTTTTTCTGGAGCTGGATTTAGGTGGCTCTGAGAAACTGAAAGTTCTGATGGATACGGGATCATCCTCTGAAGTCATTATTCACAATGCGGATGCCCTAAAGCTCAACCTAAATGATATTGACCTCGTCTTTCTAAGCCATGGGCATTACGATCATACTGGCGGCCTGATTGGGGTCTTGAAAAGGGTGAATAAGCGAATACCAGTTTTGGCCCATCCGGATATCTTTTCTCCCAAGTTTAAATCAAAGCCTTTTCTGAAGTTCATTGGCATTCCGTTCTCCCAGGGAGAAGCGGAGGAATCGGGGGCAGTCATGAAATACGCCAGAAATCCCGTCGCTATAGCTGAAGGATTCATGACAACGGGTGAAATAATACGGGAGACAACCTTTGAAAAGACGGCTGGCTTCTGTACAACTAATGATAACAGATATATACAGGATCTTATTCCGGATGACCAAGCCGTGATAGTGAACATCGAAAGTAAAGGCCTCGTAGTTATCTCCGGCTGCGCTCACGCAGGGATAATAAATACCATAATGCATGCGCAAAAGATATCCGGCATTGAGGATCTTTATGCGGTGACAGGCGGTTTCCATCTTGTTGGTGCTGATAAGGAACACATCGGTTTGATGGCGAAAGAGATGGTAAAGCTCAATCCTAAAATAATCAGGCCAGGGCATTGTACCGGCACTAAGGCCATCTGCAGCCTTATGGAATCACTAGGAGACCGGTGTCAGCCTCTGGCCTCAGGAGACCTGATAGAACTCTAGTACTGGAATGAAGGATAACCTGTTATAACTGGTGCCGCAGATGGTATGCCCGAGATGATCCTGATGTTGTACTGGTTGAATGTGTAACCGGGGAGCCAAGCAGTGACAGTGTAAAATCCAGTGGGCAGATCAAATCTGTAGCTTCCAAAGGAGTTTGTAGCGATGCTGAAGCTGCCGCCCTCAGAACTGAATGAGACAATCCTGACACCAGCTAGACCGTTCCCATTCTGATCTACTACTACACCTGTCAGGTCATAAGCAGGCGACTCCAAGAATCCCCTGAAATATATATTCGGCCCAAATACCGGGATGGAGGGACTGAGCCAATCAGGATAAATGATCCTGCTTCCTATGTAGCCATCCAATGGATATGTGGGATAATAGGTTATAGGGGTTCCCAACCAATAGTAGTAACCGCTCTGACCTGCCACACCTTCTGCAAAGAGTACTGATAGCGATGTCAGCATCAAAGACTTAAAGATAACGTTTTTCACACTTATAATTCCCATATAATAAAGCACCATATATAAATATCTAGTTTTTGGGAATGAAAGAAGATCTGAAGAATATAAGGCAGAGGATTGAAAAGCTGCAGTCAATACGATGAGCCATAGCTCCTTCTGATCGATAAACCGATATTTCGCTTAAGCTTTAATATTAAGAAGACCTATATCTTAGTAATGGATACGAATAATTTCCTTGGCATTGTAGAGAATGGTAGATTTACCGTTCTTATACCCGAAGCGGCAGGATGTTGCTCTGTAAAATTGACTAAAGTTGAGCATCCCGCCATACCTGAGAGCGATGCAGTAAGACAGCATGCGATCGATCTTAAAGAGTACGAGGGAAAGGCTCTCATGGTCAGCGGCTCTCTTCCAAAGTTCGAGGGCTGGCTTTATGGGGCCAATATTTTGGATGCAAGCAGCCCAATCCTCACGATAGTAGTAAAGAAACTATTTGGCAGGATGTAAGTGGCCGGATTATGCATTTAAAAAATGCTAAAGAATGGCTGCATAGGCATGCTCGTATGGTTTTAACCTATGCTGCTATGCATTAGATGCGATATAGACCATCGGTATCTACTTAGAGAGAGGATGAGTTATCTAGCTATGGATTAACACGGCGGCGTCTTACATACCCTCTGCGTCTCTGCTGTATGGGTAAGATGCCGCCGTTTGATCCGATATATCTCCTCGAAATTAGCTATCCATCAGCTCATGCTCTTCTTCTATAACCTCAGCTAAGACCTAATCAGGCTCGCCAGTTAACTAGCTTGGCTTGCTCCTCATGAAGGCATCCCATCCCTTGTAATGTTCTTTGAGAACTGGGGCAATCTGTTCCAGCACATCGAAGGGTATGCCTATGACTACGCTTTCATCCTCAAGGTTGGCGTTCCTGGCCGATCCGTCGCATCCAAGGGATACATTGACCTCACCCTTAAGATATGGGGCGGCAGTAGCATCGACACAGAAAGATTGGATTCCTGCGGTGCTGAAGTTCGCCCTTCCGCCTTCGGCATACATCGCAGCCTGAGTGATTCTTCTGGCCGCGAGCGGAGTGCCCACTACTATGACGACATCTGGGCTGACCACCATCTTATCCAGAGGAGCTACATATGTCGCTACAGTTGAACCTGCGGGCAGGCGAGGCATATCAGCAGAGATTTGTGATCCGGCCTCCTTAGATGCGCATTTATGAAGCTTTTCGAAATACAGCGTTCCTGAGGAGATATTCTCAGGGCACTCCAATAGGCCAAGGCCTGCTGCGCCACCTTTGCACTTATGATAATCGGCATGTGCAAGGAAGCTCTCACCATTCAGCCTGGCTCCTTGGATCATCTGGCAGTAGTTAAAAGGCCGCTCTGAGCCCATTATCTCTTTCGGTATATCTTCCTCTCGCTTAAATAAGACTACGCCAACTGGGTTATCTTTGATCCCAAGGGACGTTTTCAAGACATCTGATATTTCATTAAGGTTCATATAATCTCCAATGGGTGCATTGTGTGAATCGGCATTTCTCACTTACGCTTGACTGCTGCTTAGGAGATGCTATGCTAAAAAGTATTGAGGACAAAGGAGAAGACATATATTTTTTGGAGGATAGTACTTTCCTAATGAGCCAGGAACGAAAAACAGAACTCTTATACCATGTTCGCACCACATTTGATTCTCTATCCGTAACCAAAAGTTAATGCCCTAGGAGATGTAGTCTGAACAGATCATTATGGAAAAGGTTCAGGATGTTAAAGGTCTCGGCGGAATGCTGAATGGTTTCAGAGATCTGGTGAAAGATGAAAAGAAGATAACCTTCGTGGGGTCTCCTGGCTTTTGTACGCCTTTTGCACTCTTCCTGGGCTATCCAGTCCGAGAAAAAGAGCTGGCTTTTGTGCCTGGCCTAAATAAGGAAAAAGCGCGCAAAATAGTCCCAACGGAATATGGGTTGGAACTTGGTGAGAGAAGCAGCGCCGATGCAGATGTGGTCGTAATTCTAGGAGGTATGGCCATGCCCAAGATAGGCGTAAAACCCGAAGAAATGAAAGATTTTCTAACCAAGATGAAATACAAAAAGCTCATAGGTATCTGCTTTATGTCTATCTTCGAGAAGTCCGGATGGTGCCAGGCGCTGGAATTCGATTATGTCATGAACGTAATAATCGAGGGAGATATATCGAGGTGAATAGTATTCTGTTGTGTCCTATGGTGTTACGGAATTTGGGATGATTGATTGATATCGATTTATCCAAGCTACCACCATAAGATTCAACAGAACCTCCTGCGGAAATATTTTTCAGGACATTTCAATAGATCAAGGCCAACTGCGCCACTTTTGATCCAATATGTCAAATGAAGGCCGTACTTTTTGACATGCCCTCGACGGTGTATAGCGACCAAATACAATCTCTAAACGATCTATTAAAGGACTCTGCTCTTCTGGGACGTTATTGCGCCATTTATTATAATCGATACTGCTATTGAGTACAATACCCTTACAGGGAATATCATTAACCTTAGTGACATTTCCCAACTCACAGAGCGCGCCCCACATGCCTGGATATTCAGCTAGTATCTGCATAATTGCAGCAGCGCAGATAAGTTGCCCTGGTAATCTTACCTGTTTAGTTGCGACTAATCCAGACAGGTCTGATTCAATCCAGGTGTATGCTTGGTCCCATGAATCAATCAATCCCGGCATTTGCCGCTGTAGGAATTGAGTGAAATCTGGGGATTTGCGATCGGGGCATCTGTAAATCCGTTTAAGATTTATCGGCGATTCTTTCCATTTTTTCGCTATTTCATTTAAACAAATGAAGGCAATTGAACAACAGCTGGATTCTATAAACCAACTATAACAATTATAATTATATTTAATGGAACCATCAGGCATAACGAGTCTTGTATCTTTAGGGAACATGCAGGCGCGCATCATCTCATGAGAGAACTCATAAACAATTTCCTCCGCTTGGCACTCGTTTTTCCCAACTGGATCTTTCATGGCCCAATCGCTACTAAGGTAGATCTGATAGCAGCGAGGTAAAGCATCAACATTGGTCCATGGACATCCCTCCCCTGGTATACATTTCTTTAATTCCAATTGATTAATTTCCATCAATGTTTTGTCAGAGATCTTCTCCGCGAAGATTTCTAAAACATATTCACATATGGCTTTTATATCATCCTTTAATGAAGAATCGATAGAAGCTTCCTCGATTTCTAACTCAAACTTTGGCATGAACGTCCATCATCCATTATTAATTTACCTACTTCCGTAGGTATCACTTGGGAGGCATATTTCAGGGGCGACCCCATGCCAGTAATTCGCCAGCCTATCTCTTAGCCCGCTGGTAACCAAATTTGGTGATACATCAAAATATCGCCTTCATCAGCTATTATAGCCTTGTATAACGTTGATGATGAATATCATGGCCACTTGGTCGAACTCCAAATTCCAATGAGCCTCTGTATGTTCGATGTACTCTCAAAAATTAGCTATCCATCAGCTCCTGCTCATCTTCAGTAATCTTGGCTAGAACGTCATCAGGCATGCCAGTGAACACGACCTTTCCGTTACGCATTAGCATAGCCCTATCGCATACGTTTTTCACGAAGTCCATATCGTGGCTGACTATAACAAATGTCTCACTCAGCTCTTCACGAGCGTTGAGGATAGACTTCGTTACCTCAACCTTGGTTATGGCATCCATGGTTCCAGTCGGCTCATCTAGAACAATTATGCTAGGCTCTTTTATCAGCACCTGGGCCATGGCAATTCTATGCCGTTCACCCTCGCTCAGTTCGTCCGGCATTTTGGCAAGCACGGCCTCAGCCTGCTCCGCTGTAAAGCCAACTGTAGTTAGCGTATGAATTGCCTTTCTCTCCGCAAGCTCGAATGGAAGCGACAAACCTATTGATTCTGTCAGATTTTCTATAACAGACCTAGAGGGATAAAGCGTATACTCCTGGTGAAGCACTCCGATATACTTTGTAGCTCTTCCCCGGCCCCCGGAGCCGAGGACTGTCATATCTACCCATTCATCTCCAACTCTAACAGATATATTTCCGAAAGTCGGCGTGACGAGCCCGCTTATGAGCCTGGATAGTGTGGTTTTTCCTCCACCGCTGACCCCTACCATGCCGAAGATCTCGCCTTCTTTTACCTCAAAATTTACACCATCTACCGCCTTGACAACGCCTCGATCAATGCTTATATAGCGCTTAGATAGGCCACTGCCTTTTATTATGGGCTCGCCAACCTCTACAGCCTCGCGCTTGCCCAGCTCCCCAGCCATGGCTATAAACTCGGCAGCCACTTCTCTGGGAGATCCTATGGATTTGATCTGCCCCTTATCCATAAGTACAGCCCTATCTGCAAGATTTACCATCACATCTTCCCAGTGGCTGGTGATGATCAAAGTCATCCTAAAGTCCTTGACTGCTCGCCTTATGGACTCATGGACCAATTCAGCCGTTGCTGGATCGAGCGTTCCCGTAGGCTCATCAGCCAGAAGGATCATCGGGGACTTAGCCAGCTGCCTGGCTAAGACCACACGCTGCTTCTCGCCGCCTGAAAGCTCGCGGGCCACATGCATCATGCGGTGAGACATGTCGACCTCGTCAAGCAGGTCTGCAGCCCTTTGAACAGTCATGGTATTTCCATCTCCAGACTCCTCTACTGCCCTCATTACGTTGACTATGACCCTCTCATCTCCGTAAAGGGCAAAAGTCCTCTGAAGCATTATTGCAATCCTTCTGGCTATATCTCTTCTCAGCGAATTATTGATATCCAGAGCAGCGAAATCAGCATCAAATGGCTCTAAAATGCCGCCACACCTACAGGTCTTACCTACCAGGCTCGGCGGTTCGACATGCCTGCATGCATTGCACCTGGCCACATGGTAGATCACGTTTCCGCTGATATCCTGAAATGCTTCCGTTCCTCTAAGTACATGCAATAGGACGCTCTTGCCTGAGCCGCTCCTGCCCAGGATGCCCACCGACTCGCCCTCTTCTATAGTTAGGTTGATATCATGAAGGGCTTCAACTTCTCCAAATCGAACTGTTAGGTTCCGGATTTCTATAAAAGGCGCCAAGCTATCATACCCCTAGTGTAAGCCTACCTTCTAATGTCTGTGCTCCTGACAGGCGTTATCAGAGCTGGCTTTAGTCAGGCGCCCTTCTCTCCAGTCCTCGATGGCATGCTTGACAGTGCCTGTCGCCCCGACAAAAACTTCGATGCATTGCTCAGCAAAGGCCTGGATGGCCTTGGGCCCTAGACCGCCAACGATCATAACCTGAACTCCCTGATCTTTGAGCGTATCCGTTGGCAGGACGCTGCCGCCCATGTGTTCTCCCTTGTTGGCTAAGATTTGCACTTCTCTGGTATCTAGATCCACCAGCGTGAACGTGGGAGCCCGTCCGAAGTGCTGAGAAATTGCCTCTTTCATGCCGCCGTTGCCCATAGTTGGGATGCATACCTTCATCCTACGACCACCGTCCTCCTCTGCCTTCGGAACCTTTTCCCTGGCCTCTGGGTCCTTGTCCCATCTGACCTCGACCCATGCCTGCATGGAGAGGCGCTGAAGGAGAAGTGATTTTTTGTAGGCCTTCACGCTTGAATTGCTCTACAGCCTCTCTGACGCTGCCGCCAAGATTCTTATAAACATCAATGCCTGCCTTAGAAAGCGTCTGTAGCGCATTAGGGCCGATATTTCCCGTGATTAGAGCGGCTACGTCAAGCTTCACAACGGCCTGAGCTGCCTGTATCCCTGCACCGCCTGTTGTTCCTGCATCGGTATTGGGCACCGACTCAGCGGTCATGCCTTCTGTCTCTACGATAACGAAAAAGGGACAGCGACCGAACCTGGGATCAACCGGCGAATCCAGGCCGAGGGCTCCTGCGGTAACGCATATCTTCATTTAATACCTCACAGTCTTTGGAAACAATTATGCCAATATGAGACTTTATATTTAAAATTAACTCAAGTTGAAGAATTAGTTTCGAGTACTGCCAGCAGGTCCTTAGTTAGGTTTTCCAATGACTCTACCTCAGTTGTTATAGTCTCCACGCCCGCCTCGGCGAAAGCGTAGCCCGGGCCTTTTCCGGAGAGGTTTTCTCTGGTCAGGACTATATCTGGCTTACTGCCGAGCAGGAACTCCGCCACCCTTAGCCCCCGACCTTTTGCCAAATCCTTATATGGGTTGGCTAGAACCTCCTGTCGAGAGACTATCTTCTGTTGCATATCGATCTCCACCAGAGCAAAGAAGGGAGCCTCTCCAAAGTGGAGGCTGATCTCTCCGGTGGCGTCGGCCAGAGGAATAACATAGCGAATTTGGGTCTTACTTTGGGGCTCATAGTGTATTATAATGCGATCTACATGGGGTACCGCTTCTCGTATTTTATTCTCGATACGCTCGCTCGCCTGGTGCGCTTTCGTTAGGTTTGTGATACGCAGTGCTACATTAGCTTCAACGAACAGGTATCGCCCTGAGTTGCGAGCTGTGACTGCCTTTACCGCACTCACTGCCGGTTCAGCCTCGATCGCAGCCCGAATTTTCTCCAGGGTTTGTACATCCACGGATGCATCCAAGAGCACCCGCATCCCGCTTACCAGAATGCTCCAACCCGCCTTGACTACAAAAATGGCGATAACTATTGCTGCAATTTTGTCCAGTGGAATCCCATATCTCTGACCAATCAAAGCGAAAAGAACTATAGACGCTGTAAAGGCATCTACTTTGAACTGGCTGCCATCAGCAATCAGGCTTGGGGAGTTTGCTTTCTGTCCAGCCCTTACCTCAAAGCGGCCGAACAGAAGCGGGATTGGGATCATTAAACCCGCAACTAATAAAACCCATTCGCCATAGGGATTGATGGACCGCCCCACAGTTAATGCCTCAAGAACGATCTCGTAGGCCGTCAAAAAGAGCAATAAAGATATAACAATCGAGACCATATTCTCTACTTTATAAAGACCATACGGGAAGCTGCTGCTCTTCCTGCTGGATATGACCAATCCCATTATCAGAGCTAGTGATCCAAAAACGTCAACTAACGAGTGTATAGCATCTGCGCGTAGCGCTAGGCTGCCTGTGACGATAGAGAGCACAAGCTTAGTGAATACTAGAGACAGGTTTAGCAGCAGAGAATATAGAGCAACCCTGCATATTGTGGGCTCGGTTTTGTGGAAGCCATACCCTAACTTGTTCATGCACGTTTGACAATAGAAATTTTATCCGCTCATATGCTTTGTACTTTTGTGTCCTCGCGGTGAACGCCTCCCGGCCATCAGGGCCAAGTATTGATCATAGTATTACCGGCTGTAGAGTCCCGAATGTTTTGACTTTATATACTCGGTTTCCACTTTTAGATTCAATCTCTAACATTTAATTCAGTCTCCATGCGATCGAGGAACATTTTCAGCTTGCACCCTTCTGGCAGCCTGGACCAGAACGCACTATCTGGCGTCTGTAGATACCATTTTGTATCGAGTGATTCATGAAACCTGACCGTGTTATACCAATTCATGAAATTGTCAAAATTATCGAACCTGGATCTATTCTTTTCGTATGTATCGTTCCATTTCTCGAATTTGCCATTTGTCTGAGGGTGTTTGACCCTCGTTTTAATATGCACTATTTTATTATCCTTGAGAAAGTTCTCAAATCTGCTATCAGCTTCTCCATTTTTATCCCGTTTATTAGCATAGAACTGAGTTCCATGATCAGTCATTACCTGACTGATTCCTGTCAGCCAGGCAAAGTTGTCCAGCGCCTCCTGGAGGAGCTTGATGCTATTCTCAGTTGTCTCTGCATCGAACTCTCCGCCCCCGAGAATTCGCCTCGAACTATCATCAAGAACTGCACACACCCTCTTCCCATTGAGCTTACAGGTATGCCAGTCCAGGTGAACCAGGGTCAGACTGTGCTTACGCTCCCATCTGACCCAGGGCTTTCTGCGCTTTGTTTTGTTACGGTTCATTTTGGCCAAGCCATGATTCAGCAGAACCTTGTGAATGGCGTTATGAGGGATATGTTTTCCATACTTGAAATCTATGATCCTTTCAAGACGCCTTGCGCCCAAATTTTGCTCTTTGTTGACTTCTAGTATCAGATTTTCTGATTCCTCATCCAACTCCGTTTTCTTACGTCCAAATTTGTTAATGTTTAAGAGCATCTTGGTTTTCATCCAATGCATCCATACTCGCTTAACGGTGGACTCGCTGACCTTCATCTCTGCAGCGATCCTTTTGGTGCTGATGTTATTGGTTTTCGCTCGGATTATGTACCTGATCTTCCTTTGTGTTAGCTTTACAACATTATTCTTCTTTCCCATGCCCCTTTGGTGGGTATATAAAGTCAAAGGTTTCGGGACTACACACATAGTATTACCGGCCAAAAGATATTTAGATTATAACGATCATATAGAAGTTAATAATCCTAGATGTGCAATTCTAATTGGAGGTGAAGAAGATGTGTTGTCATACTAGCGATAACCATGAGCATGAGCATAAACACGAATCAGGAGTAGTGCATTCTCACGAGCACTGTCATGATGAAGAACATCATCACGAGCACCATTGCTGCCACTGAGCCAATATATCTATTTCCTTTTTGGGCATGATCCTTGGCTCATGCTATCTAGACATATCCTCGCTTTTGGTGCACCGTTTTTTCAAACCGTTCTCTAAATTTGAACGGCACCTCTGCTAAAACCAGCAGCCCGTTTTCATATGCCTTCAGAAAGATCTCCAAGCCTCTTGCTGTTTGCAGATACACTGCGCTCGTACCCTTTTTTGGCCCTGCTCCGATGGAGAGGTCAACAGTATCAGGTATGAAGTAACGGCACTTCTTGCACCAATGAATTGAATATTCATGCGCTTCCTTGACCGGCCTTTGGAAAACCTCTATCCCTTCTTTATTGATGAGTCTAAGCTCCTTATCGATTTCAAATCTCTTAACGTCTTCTCTTTTTATCTCCCCATCTACATAATTCCAGAATCTCTCTGGGCTGAAGCTTCCAAGACAAAAAAGTCCTATTTTCAGATAAACTTCATCGGGCCTTACCATATTGCTGCCCATGCCAAGAACCCTCATCTCACCTGGCGTGACTACGATTCCAATATCCCCGTAAGTATCTATTGCCCTTCTGATCATCGCCTTATGCTCTCTGTTATTTATGGGAAAATAAACGCTTCCTGCATATTTTTTCAGCTCTCTCGAATCGGTCACGAGCACCGGAAAGGTATTCCAATGGGCATCCTTCCCCACAACTACCGCTCCTTTTATTATGCCTTTATCCAGGGCGTATCCCAAAAGGCAACTGACCACACCTCCGTCCTGCGCATTTGGAATCTCTTCGACTGATCTCGCCTGATAAAGCGAGCCTATCTCTAAATCAATGGTTCCATCGAATACACGATTCATAATTTAAACTCAAGAGTCTAAGAGTAAGAACTTACTGCCGCGTAAAAGATATGAGGTACTTTACTCATAATATCTCAAGGCTCCTGTTTAAAGCTTCGATATTAATAGTATGTCTTTTGTACCCTCGAACGATGTTCTTTTATATGCCACCGCGGATATTCAGAGAGGAACAAATCAGAATCAACAAACCAAATAAAGTTGCAGAGGTTATGTCCAATCTGGTTCTTCTTAGACACGGCCAGACCATCTGGAACCTGGAAAGTAGGTTCACAGGCTGGGCTGATATCGATCTCTCCGAGAGAGGCATACAAGAGGCGCATAAAGCAGGAAAGCTTCTCAAGAAGAGCGGATACTCATTCGACTCTGCCTATACCTCAGTTCTCAAGCGTGCTATAAGAACTCTCTGGATAGTTATGGATGAGATGGACCTGCTGCAGATTCCAGTCCACCATAGCTGGAGGCTCAATGAAATGTGTTTGGGTGCGCTGCAGGGATCTAGCAAGGATGAGCTGATCGCAAAGTATGGCGCGGGACAGGTTCACGATTGGTGCAGAGGCTATCACACCCGACCGCCTGCCCTGAAGACAACTGATCAACGGCATCCCTCGCACGATCTTCGCTATGCCCATTTAAAGATGGAAGAACTGCCAAGCGCAGAATCCCTCAAGGAAGCCCTCGACCGCCTTCTACCCTTATGGGAACATGAGATCTCATCGGACCTGCAGCAAGGTAAAAAGGTATTCATCTTATCTCATGGCAACATCCTTAGAACTCTGGTCAAGCATATCGACAACATTCCAAACGGAAATGTAGAGGAGATTGAGGTACCAAATGGGACTCCACTGGTTTATGAGATAGATAAGAACCTCAGGGCAATAAGTCGCTTCTACCTTCGCTGAATTTTTGAAAGTATCAACTAGGTTTTTATCTAATATAGTACATAATTGAGAATATGCTTAATGGATTAAAGCGCTAGGTGGCGGTCGAGGATTCCACATTCTCAAGCAATTGGAAATGCAAAAACTATCGAATCAGACAATGCAATAGCGTTAGCCTTTGGACCAGTTCCTTCCCGGCGACTGGGCAGAAGCCTTGGAATAAATAACATTCCCCCAAAGGTCTGTTCCTACTCGTGTCTTTACTGCCAGGTGGGAAGAACCCTGAAGATGGAGGTTGAGCGTCGCCCATTCTTCGTGCCGGGAGAGATCTTGAAGGTGGTAGAAAAGAAGGTGGCTAGGGCACAGGAAGCTGGCAAGCCCATTGATTACTTGACCTTCGTGCCGGATGGCGAGCCCACTTTGGATGCCAACCTTGGACGTGAGATCGAGATGCTGAAACCTCTGGGAATCAAAATAGCGATAATAACCAACGCCTCACTGATCTGGCGTCCGGATGTGCAGGAAGACCTGAAAAAGGCAGACTTTGTCTCCTTGAAGGTGGATGCAGTAGATGAGGCGACATGGCGAAGGATAAATCGTCCTCACCGCTCTTTATACCTGGAGAAGATCCTGGAAGGCATGTGTGAGTTCGCCCGAAGTTTCAAAGGCGAGCTTGCTACGGAGACGATGCTGATCGAGGGCATCAACGATTTTGAGGAGAGCATTAAACCTGTAGCAGATTTCCTGGCGGAGTTGAGGCCCTCCAGGGCATATTTATCCATACCCACCCGGCCGCCTGCAGAGAATGTCCGACCACCGGATACAGCCTGTCTGAACAGGGCATTTCAGTTGTTTAGCCGCAGGCTGGATCGGGTGGAATACCTGGTGGGATACGAGGGAGAGGACTTCGCCTTCCTGGGAGATGCTGAAAGAGAGCTCCTGGCGATCACTGCCGTTCACCCCATGAGCGAGGAGGCTGTATTGCGGTTTCTGGATCAGGCATGCACCAGCTGGAGCCTGGTGAATAGGCTGCTTGAACAAGGGGAAATCTCAGAGGTCGAGTACGAAGGAAGGAAGTTCTACCTGAGAAGGTTTAAGCATTCAGCTCTCTAAAAAATAGGAGGTTTTTGGGCATTTTGGCCGTATCAAGCCGACCTGCTGCCGCTAGCTGATCCAGACCAGACCCTGCCAAGGCCGTCGAAGGCGTTATAGCTTCCAGAGAGGCTATCCTGGCCCATCGTTAGAGTTAACCTGTAGAGCTTGAGGTCCTCCAGGGATACCAGATCCAGATAGAGCACGTCATTATAGATCTGCCCGCTGGCAGTGGCCGTAAAGGCGGAGACGCCTGAAGCCATGGTTCCCCTGCCCAGAACTATATTTCTCTCCTGGAGCATCGTAAGATCCGCCTGGCCTGATACGCCTCCTGTCAGCCTTAAAGTCCTAGCTGCCCCTCACATCACTTTCAGGTGCAATGTAAGGACTGAGATACTCGCGGCCGCTTAACTTATCCAGGTACTCTGATGAGTGCTCCGGATCCAAAGGCCGCATGAGCGGATCGATACCCAATGGATCTGCCAGTGGATCGAAGATAACTGTGGGCTTATCATTGCCCAAAGTGTTCGTTTTTCTTAAATCTACAGGTATTGTATAGCCCGTTCCTAAGGGATCGGCCTGCGCCGCTCCCTGCAACAGCGATGTCATGCCTATGATCACGACTGAGGCCAAAGCCATCAAAATCTTTGCCATCATGCTGATTGAACCCCCAATAGTTTGTTCTCCACCTAAACATTAAAACTTCATGATCACATGGGACACTCGAGAATCCCACACAATGCGATTCTAGTCCCGAAGCTGCAATTCAATATACTCCAAGAGGGACTTTATCAGCTATTTCCTCATGGAATAATTAGGTAATTATGAGACATTATATTCAAATTTTGTGCAAAACTTTCGAGAATAATTTTGTCTTGTAGAGGCTACAGAGAACGTTTTGCTTTGAGGCCGACGAACATCGGCTATTCTATCAGGCTCAACCCTACCATCATGATCACGAATCCGCCAATTATTCCCAGATTGGTCAGATGCTCATCGCCATAGTCATTGGCAATTGGGATGAGCTCATCGAAGCAGATAAAGACCATAATTCCTGCTACAAGGGCAGATGATGCTGCCAATACCATTGGGCTTAGGAAGGGGTATAGCAGTGCTATGGCAACGATCGCTCCTAGGGGCTCGGTCAGTCAGCCGATGAATGGAATCAGCCATCCCTAAATAGGTAATCTCTTGCTTCAAGCCATCCCTCTGGCCAATTTTCGGCCTTTTTAAGCCTCAGTAACAGGAAGATGCCGTGCTGTTTCAATTCTTTCTCTTGAAATTTAAGGGCGGTGTCATTCAGCAAAACCTGTGCATCATCTTCCGTCAGACATGATGAAACGAACTTCAAGTGCAACAGCGCATAAGAGCTTAGCAGCCAGCCATATTTCTTTCGCATCTGCTCTTTTGCAGCAGCGGAAGGATTTCGCGAGTGGTCGTAAATCAGGGCCTCACCTCCTGGTTTTAGAACTCTGTAGATCTCATTTAAACCGCTCACAGGCTTTGGCCAGTGGTGAAGGCTGAAGGTGGCAACTACAGCATCGAAGTAATTATCCTCAAAGGGTAGGTTCGATACGTCGCCTATTTTGAATTGGGGAGGATTTTTAAGGCCCAATGCAAGCGAATTTTTCCTGGCGGCATCGATGGCTTTTTCCGAGACATCCACACCATAGACCTCCAGAAGTTGATTCCGCTGTGCGATTTTAACAGGGAGCAAGCCCTTTCCAGTGCCCACATCCAGCACCCTTCCCAGCTGGGAAAGAGACGCAAGATGATCAGCTATGGCCTCGAACAGCTGATCCCGAATTGTCATAGTTCCTCCCATGATTATCTCTCGCAGAACTCTCTGAAATTCTCTATCCCTTTCGGGTCATGATGCGAGCATTTAACGAATTCCACGAACTTTTCTAGCTGCTCCATACTTTCACTGCCCACATAATGCTTAATCTGGCATGCATCTGCATTGGCCACGCTCTTCTCCACACCGATGATCTCCAGGAAATCTGCTATTACGCCGTGCTTTCTCTTTGGATCCCGGGCCAATTTTTTGCCGATGGGCGTTAGAGTCGCCCCAAAATAGATCTCATATCTTAAGAGGCCCTCTCCTTGTAGCTTCTGCAGCATTTCGGTGGCTGATGATGGCCTTACATTCATCTCAGAGGCTATTTTTCCTGTCTGAGCACGGCCATCTCTCTCTTCTAAAGACGATATGGTCTCGATGTACTCCTCCCAGGTTTTTTTTCTCATATTTCCTCACACCATCAAAATTAGAGGCTCAGAACTCTGATTGTAGCTTCTCCCACAGCTCATTAATGGCATCTGCAACTAGCCCCTTCATCTCAACTACAGCTCGACCGCTGATCATGGCCTCAACTGCAATCTTATCGAATGGAATCCTTCCAACGACCTTCACATCTCTGCTGCGGCAATGTTCCTCGATCTTTATGGCGGTATCGAGATTTAGGTCGAATTTATTTATGCAGACCAGAGGCTTGATTCCAAAGTGCTCCACCATACCCAGTATCCTGTCCAGGTCATGTGCACCTGAGACAGTAGGCTCAGTCACGATCAGGGCCAGATCCGTTCCTGTCAGAGATGCAATCACCGGACATCCGATACCTGGAGACCCATCTATCAGCACAAGCCCCAGGTTTCGGCGCTCTGCCACGTCTCTTGCCATCTCTCTGACCATTGTCACAAGCTTTCCTGATGCCTCCTCTCCCGGAAACAGCTCAGCGTGCACCATTGGTCCGAAGCGAGTCTCGGAGATGTAAGCATAGCCTGAAAGCCTATCCACCATGGCGACAGCACCGACTGGACACACAAACTGGCAGACTCCGCAGCCTTCGCAGGCCAAAGGATCAACCTCCTGCTTCCGGATGGCTCCAAAACGGCAGTGCTCCTGGCATTCTCCGCAGCTCGTACAATTGGATGGATCGATGAAGGCCCTTTTCATACCAATAAAATCCCGGCGCTCCTTTACCTCAGGATAGAGTATGAGGTGAAGATCGGGAGCATCGACATCACAGTCAGCAATGACAGCGCGCCCCTTGGCAAGGGCTGCCAGAGAGGCCACAATCGTGGTTTTTCCTGTGCCGCCTTTTCCGCTGATAACTGTGATCTGCTTTATGCTACCATCTCCGAGATATCCTTGAAAAGCTTGATAAAGCGCTCCCGCCACTGCGGCATCTCTAGAACGAATATTATTCCTCGAGAATAAAGCCCTGCAATCTTCCGGCTCATGGGAATCTCCATTAGAATGGGGATCTTCATCTTCTTTGCATAATCGTAGACGCCCTCATCCCCGAGTCCGCTCTTGTTGGCCAGGATTCCCTGAGGGATTTTCATCATCTCAAGGACTTTTAGGGCTATGTCCAGATCATAGAGGCCAAAAGGGGTCGGCTCGGTAACTAGCAGACAGAAGTCGCTTCCTCTCACAGCCTCCACCATAGAGCATGAGGTTCCGGGGGGCGAGTTTACTACTATTAAATCACCTCTGGCCTTCTCCTTCACTGCCCTGATGAGTGGCGTGGTACGGGCCTCACCCAGATTCAGCTCACCCCAGATCAGATCCGTCCCGCCTGATTTTGCCCTGAAAATCTCTCCTATTGATCTAGTATCCTCTGAGATGGCCTTTTCCGGACATGCCAGGACGCATAATCCGCAGCCGTGGCAAAGCTCTGGAAAGACCAAGACCGTCTGGGGAAGGACAGCCAGGGCATGATGGGCGCAGAGGCGGGAGCAGGTGCCACAGCGGTTGCACTTCTCCTCATCTATTACGGGAACCGTCACCCTGCATTCGGATCTCTCTAAAAGTTCTCTGTCTGGAAAGAAAAGATAAGCATTAGGCTCCTCTACATCGCAATCTACCAGCTGGACATTATCCAGGGAAGCGGCAAGGCTTGTGGCTACGAGTGTCTTGCCAGTTCCTCCTTTGCCGCTAGCCACGGATATATTCATTTTACCTTATTAATTAAAAGCTGCGAATCACGTTGTGGATCGCAGCTTCTCGATTCTCTCTCTTATGGCGTTCAGGTCTGACTCCAACCGCCTGGCTTCCTCCTCCAGGTAGCTCCTCTCCTCAGCTGGCGTGGGCTGATGAGAGGGATCGCACCCAGGAGCAAAGTATTCTGCGCCGCCAATGGCCAGAGCGCTTTCCTCTACACCCAGGATTTACGTAGTCTGAGGACCTATATTCTCCAGAACCCCTCCACCAGGGTCCTGTTCCGTCTCCACATGGCATACATTCACCTCTCAATCTCACAGGAAATCCTGTGAATAATAGTAACTTATGAGAGAATATATTTAAACATTTCTATGAACCAAAAATTCAAATATCATCTTAGCACATCGATAACTATGTCCCCATGCAGAGGCAGACGCCGTGGAAAGCGATGGATATCAGAGATACCTTCAACAAGATGTTTCATGCCCGTAGGCGGTTGCCCTAGGGAGGCGGGCTGCCCCCGTGAAGCCAACTACGTTGCCCTAACTCTGGAAGAGCTAGAAGCGGTGCGCTTAGTAGATTTGCTGGAACTGGAACAGGAGGAGGCGGCCTCTTATATGGGCATCTCACGAAAGGCCTTCTGGAACGACCTAGTGATCGCCAGAAAGAAGATCGCTACTGCCTTAGTCTACGGCGCAGGGATTCTGATCGAGGGAGGAAGCTACATGTTGAGAAGTGCTGAGGAAGGAGAAGCACCTCCAGAGCAGGGTGAACAAACCGCAAAAGAATCAGAACTAAGTCTGATGGAGAGAGAGCTGTACCTTCTCAGAACCAGGCTAGATCTCCTTAATACTAAGATGACTGCTCTGAAATCACCAGCGGACGAGAATAAGGAGACCGGCCAAGAGTGAGATTATCTAATCATATACGATGTCTATCTCAGTGAGTCATAACTTCCAGACAATGTTATTAGCATGATTGATGTATGTATCTTCCGTAAAGCTCCATTAAGCCCAGCTGCTTAGATCGCACTCTCTGATAATTCTATATTTTAGCTTATCTTTTATTTTTGAGAAATTCTTAAATACATGATCTCATAAGCTACTTTTTATAGGCGATATATGATTAATTGGTGATGACAATATGAGCAGTTCTAATGAAAGCAGTTGCAATGGAAGTTGTGAATCCTGCGACGAGCGCGGCACATGCACCGATCCCAGGGCACACGATGAGACGTCGTCCCGCATGGAAAGGATAAAACACAAGATCGTTGTGGGAAGCGGGAAAGGTGGGGTGGGCAAGAGTACCGTGACCGTAAACTTGGCCGTGGCTCTACAAAGCAAGGGTTACAAAGTTGGTATATTGGACGCGGATATCACTGGTCCATGCATCCCCAAGCTCCTAGGCGTAGAGGACAAAAAGGTTCTGTCTGGTAAGGAAGGAATCGAGCCCGTTGACGCCGATGGTGTGAAGGTTATATCAATGGCCTTGTTGTTGGAGAGCAAAGACTCGGCCGTTGTGTGGCGCGGACCCATGAAAATGGCGGCCTTGAAGCAGTTCCTCTCCGAAGTGAACTGGGGCGATCTGGACTTTCTGCTGGTGGATCTTCCTCCAGGGACTAGCGATGAGCCTATCAGTGTAGTACAATTAATACCAGACCTGGATGGGGCCATTGTCGTAACCACTCCTCAGGAGGTGGCGCTGCTGGACTCACGCAAGGCGGTGAACATGTTTCTTATGATGAATGTGCGAGTGTTGGGCATTATTGAGAACATGAGTGGCCTTATCTGCCCTCATTGCGGCGTGCGGATAACTGTGTTTAAAACCGGGGGTGGTGAGAAAGCCGCGAAAGATCTTAACGTGCCCTTCCTGGGAGCAATACCGTTGGATCCAGAGATCGGTAGATTAGGCGATCTGGGCCAGGCCTTCACGGGAAGAGATACTTTGGCCTCTAAAGCCTTTGATCAGATAGTTGAAGCCATTCTGCAGATGCTTTAGCGATGGTTCGGTGTTATAAGCCTCTAACTCTAATAGAAACCTTTAACTATTTGATCCCATAGCAAACGACACCAAAAATCGATACCGAATGCCTCATACGATAGAAACTTTGCTTCTAGTTTGAATGACGAATTGGGGGGGGCGGATATTTTCGATAATGTAGCAAGAGCTTTGAAATTTGCACAATCTTATGTTTATAACTTGCTTGTTGGGGGAGTGTACATACTATGTTCTGCTATGTTTGATAAAGACAAATTATACATATTTTAATGATGTTAGAATCTAATGAGCAGAAAATATATCGGTGTTAACAACGGCATATAAGGCTTCATCAAACGTTCTATTACTAAGGTGATGGTGATATTGGCAGAAGAAATAAGTCTTATGAGTCTCTGGCCCATCGGAGTTATTCATACCCCCTACAAAAAGCTAGAGGATATCCCTCGACAGGGCAGGCTGTCCTCCGAGATTTGCGAGATTGAGGTCTTTCCAGAGTACCTTCCAGGCCTCAAGGACATCGAGCAGTGCACTCATCTATTCGTTCTATTCTGGCTGCACCTGGGGGACAGAAGCAAGCTGATAGGGGTGCCTCCGCACGACGGCTGGGAGCACGGAGTCTTCGCCACTCGTTCCCCCAGCAGACCCAACCCTATTGCCCTGGACATCGTAGAGCTTTTGGAAGCCAAGGGCAACAGGCTAAAGGTGAAGGGCATGGACGCTCTGGACGGCTCCATCCTGCTGGACATCAAGCCGTACTCGGCCGAAATGGACTGCATTCCCGATGCCCGGATCGCCTGGCAAAACAAAGAAAAGAGTTGCGGATAAATTGTGCGAATCCGTAAAGGTAGTGCTACCAGCAAATGAGAATAGAGCGATACGTCAGGGAAACATTCTAGATAAGCATTATTTCCCTTTCAAGCGTGCTGATGTATGCGCATTCGAGAGAGGGATTTCAGAGATGCTAGAGGTGATTGGATATGGAAGGAGAAAAACCAAGAGCGGATAGATTTTCGGAAGCCTTAGGCGAAGAAGTGGACTCTGCCTTCAAGAGACTAGCGTTCGGGATCCTGAGAGATGGAGATCTCTCTGTGAAGGACAAGACACTCATAGCCTTGGCTTGCTCTGTAGCCATCAGATGTGAGCACTGCGTCGAGAGGCACAAGGAGACTGCTCGTAACGCCGGTGCCAGTCGGCAGGAGATGTTGGAGGCAGCAGCTGTGGCCAGCCTGGTGCGCATGGGCTCGGGGTTCAACACCGCCGCGGTCCTGCTGGACGATTAACCGATGCAAAGGCGCATAAAGTGAAGGCATAAGGAAATGATGGGGGGGGCATTAAGTGCCAGAACTGCGGCAAAGAAATCCCTGAGGACGAGGTCTTTGCCACAGAAGGAAAGACTCTCTGCGAGGACTGCTATATCGATATGGGCATCGGATCAGGGTATGCGACCCCTGGGGTGAGCGGTCCAAGATGATCTTCCGGGAAAGCAATGGACTGGAGGGACCGATGGGCTGACCGACCAGCAAAAGGAGATCTACGATTACATCAAGGCCAAGGGCAGGGCCACCAAGTCGGAGCTGACGGATCAGTTCAAGCTTTCGCCAATCGAGCTGGAGAACCAGTTTGCTATCCTGCGACACTGCTAGCTTCTCAAAGGACGAAAGGAGGGCGACCAGGTTTACATCGTGCCATGGTAACTGGGCCAGATTACCAGCAACCTGATGGCCGTTGATGGTCCAGCTAGTTTACGAACTTTAGGGCTTGACTGAAGAGAGAAAGAGAGTTGAATGCAAGTAAGTAGCATAATAGTGCTTTCAATGCTCTTTTGCGTCTCTCGTGTAAAGGGATTAACCTTCAACGCCAAGCGTAAAGAATTAATAAGTTTAACATAAATGTTAACATATTGGGATAAAAGTAAACATTTACGTTTACTTTTGAGATAGATTAAGTAAATCAGGAGGCTAAATCTTGGTATTGGTAGATGGACGTCTATTCACCATATTATTGGCAGCTTTCGTTCTGGCTATGTCTGCAGGCCAATGCGCAGAGCAACCGAGGGAAATCTAGTAAAATCTGCAAAGGGAAAGTCCATCCTTGAAAAGCATGGCTATGAGGTAGCTTGAAATCGACTTTATGGAAATTGAAGCCTTGAGAGTGCAATATCTTTCGCGGGCGAAGTAGAACCATAGAGACGGATAGTGGATGAGGGCTGTGATGAATGGACAAGATCTGCTACAAAAGGCCAAAAGGCGTTTCATCGCCGAACTAGAGTCAAGAGATCGCGGATGCAAATATTTAAATGCCGAAGTGGTAGTAAGCAGCCCGCTAAGCTCTAGGGATGTTATAGGAGATCCAGGAAGAGACGACTTTCCTCTCCTAAGAGGAAAGGAGGTACTGATGCAGGCCGTTTACGAGGGCTCTACAGGACAGGCATTCACCGCTGCTTCAGGAAGTTTTCAGGGCAGCCTCAAAGATGTGCTGGAGTTACCTTTGAAGAAGCCCTTCGAACGGGCAGTTTTCATCTCGACCATGAATGCAGTTCTTCGACATCTCGGCCTGGTTGAGAAAACTGTACATTGCAAGAACGACGGCCCAAAAGGGTGCGCGTTGCGTATGGGATCGTGGATAAATGAGCAGGGTGCAGATAGAGTCGGTCTTGTCGGCCTGCAGCCTGCCATTCTTGAAGCGCTAGTGGATGCCTTGGGCGCTGATAGAGTGATGGTCTCGGACTTGGCAGAGATCGGAAAGGTGCGTTATGGCGTTAGAGTGCTGGACGGCATGGAATCAGCCCAAATGTTCGAAAACTGCCAGATGATACTGATAACGGGATCTACCCTTGTAAACGGCACAATAGACGGCCTTATGGATAATGCTTTGCGCTATGAAAGACGAGTGGTATTCTACGGAACTACCATCTCGGGAGCATCTTATCTTCTCGGCTTAGAGAGATTATGTTTTTGTTCAACTTGACTTGATTCATACTTGATGGTGCTTCTGTTCTGTTGCATCCTATGGTGTTACGGCATTGGTATGGCGGCATTTGGTATAATTGAACGATATTGGTTTTGCCGGACCACCCTATTGTATGCAACAGTACCGAAAAACCACTATTCATTGACCACCATATTTGTAGCAACAGCTCTATATGTAACAAACCTTCCAAAATGATTTAGAGGAATCGAGTACCATTTCTAGTAGACAAGATTCTCCCCAGGCCAAACCATGGATGAAAAACACCTAAAGTTGAAGCCGACGCTGGGATTACTTGATGCCACAGCCATAAACATAGGTGCCATCATCGGAGCCGGAATATTCGTTGTGACCGGTATAGTTGCAGGCATGGCCGGCCCGGCACTTGTGATATCCATAATAATTGCTGCCATCGTCTCCCTCTTCACCGCACTGAGTTTTGCAGAGCTAACCGCCTGGCTTCCGAGGGAAGGAAGCGTTTACGAGTTCTCATACAGGCTCATCTCTCCTTTTGCAGGCTTCATAGCAGGTTGGATGTGGATTTTAGGCAACACTTTTGGAGGCGCTGCAGTCGCACTAGGCTTCTCTTACTACTTCACAACGCTTTTTCCCGTTCTTCATCCAAAGCTAATTGCAGCATTGTTTTGTCTGGCCTTCACTATTCTCAACTACATCGGAATCAAGCAGTGTGCATTACTGAACAACTTCCTGGTTGGCTCCAAGCTTATCATATTGGCATTCTTCGTCATCTTCGGGTTGGGCTACATAAATCTAGGGAACTTCAGGCCCTTTGTACCCTCTTACGGAGGCATGATCTTCGGAGCCTGTTACATCTTCTTTGCCTATGGAGGCTTTGCTAGGGCATCGGTGGTTGCTGAAGAAGTGAAGGATGCAGAACATACAGTTCCCAGAGCAATATTACTATCACTGCTGATATCCACAATCTTTTATTTGGCAATAGGAGTTGTAGCTGTAGGGCTGGTCGGAGCAAATGTGCTTTCCAGTTCCAGCTCGCCCCTATCAAGGGCCATAAGCGCATCTGGAAGCTCAGCGGCAGTCTACCTAGTCACCATCGGAGGCCTGATGGCAACTGCCAGTGTTCTGTTAACATCCATACTGGGCGTATCACGTCAGGCTTATGCCATGGCTCTGCGGAGCGCCCTACCTGGCGCCCTAGGCAGGCTGCACCCAAAATACAATACACCCTATTATGCCATCTGGATCTCAGGCATCGTAATGATCTTGCTGGTCTTATCCATAAACCTGACCGGGGTGGTAGCGATTAGCACTTTTGGTCAGCTCGCTTATTACTCACTTGCCAACATCTCTGATCTAAAGCTGAGGTCCAAGAAGGAGATCCGTGGGAAAACCGTGCCCATTTTGGGTTCGGCATCGTGTCTTGGATTGCTGGTATTCCTTTTCTTCATATCCAAGGAGGCATGGATCGCTGGTATAGCCGGGCTGGTCCTGGGAGGCGCCTACTACCTATTCAAAAATGGATCGAATTTGCAGAGTCTACGGAGCGTCTGATTTTTTCCGGTAAGTACATCAAAGTTAGCACGATGCCCAGGTCAAACACTGCGTGAGTGCGTATTAACTTTCGAGAATGATGAGCCGAGACATAAAGATACTAGAGAAATCAGGAATAGTGCATACACACGAACATTGTCATGATGAAAAACATCATGACGATAAGATACAAATGATGAAACCAAAGTTAGGCTAAAATATGCTAAAAACAGTCAGTGAATATTAGAAAATAATTCTTCAGTGCTTGAGTGGAACAAAGGAATTGAGGTACTATGTGCGAACTTACCGTCTATGCTATGAAGGGAGAAAAGCGCGAGAAGGTGATGGAAGGAGTGGTGCGACTCCTTCCTCAAAAGGGAACGGTGTTGATAGAAAATATCTTTGGGGAGTCTAAGGAAGTTGAAGGTAAGCTAGGTGAAGTGAATATTACCGATCAAAAGGCCAACATAGTCACGCCATAGGAAAGGAAATCCAACCTGCAGCGACTCATCCAAAAGATGGGCTTCTTGCTACTGCTTTCTCGTATTTCGTTCCCTTTCCAGCTTTCTTGCCTGCTAGAGGAGAGCGAGATTGCTGGCATCACTAACAGGCTTAAAACAGGAATCCTCGTTGAGCCTGCATAATTTTTGGATTCAATCTAACAACACCAAGCCGAATAGTTCGACTCTTTCAGAATAATCCTTGAGAACCTTAGGGCCATAGCCTGCATTCTCCAAAGTTTTGAAGACATCAATCCCACATGCTTCCATAGAAGGTCTCATGATATCCCTATGCCTACATCTCAGTGCGTCTAGATGGCCAATGTTCTCATGGCGCTCTAGTTTCTCCTCGATTATGCATCTCTCGCATAGAGTGCATGGCAGAGCACCCATACCGAAGGCCTTGTAGCATCCATTGAGGAATGCTTTCCTCTCCAGCTCGTAAATGGTTTTATGCATCTTGGTGATGGAATCCCAGAGGGCATGATGGGTGTGCTGTGGCAGTAATTCGAGTTGAGGCTCAGCCTCGAACTTAACCAGAATAGCATAGCGGTATTCTGAAATCATTTTGCGTGTCTCATCTACAGTGGGTGCAAAAGGCGGGCAGCAAAGGTGTTTTCCGTAAGCCCTGCAACCATATCTGCATTTGAACCTCACCCAATCCGACGCTACTATTATATCAGTAGAGATTAGCTTGAGATCTTGATGAGTCTCCCTGAGTTCTGAGAGGAGGACATCTATATTCGTAGTTATCATATCAATCGATCCTTAAGCATAGGATTGAACAGAGCCATTTGATTGTATCACGTATATTAATTTGTTCATTTATATAGCCGTGAACGCTGTAATATTGATCACAAGCGTTCATTTTAAAAATAACATTAATGAAATATCAAACAATTAAACACCCAGTGCATTGATCTCCTCTATAAGCTCCTTGAATGCCTCGATCTCAATATCGAGAACCTGCCTCGTGTCCATGGATATGCTCATCTCTCCATCGACAGTGAGGCGATCAGGCCCTCGCAGTACGAGTCTCTCCTTTCCATCGCGTCTCAGAACCTTTTTTATCTCTCTCTCGTGCGCCAATGCTCTTCCTGGAACAAGGACCGTATCCTTCACGTCATTCAGGTCAATCCTTTGAAGGTCATCGATGGTCATCAGGCAGCCTATATCCTTGTTCACTGCTACCACATTCACCTTTCCGCCAAGCTCCTCAAATATGATTGACAGCAGCGGCTGGGCGATTGAGCTAGTGATAATAGTAGCGCTTTTTTCTACTGCCGGCAGCCTGCTAATCTCGCTTCTATGCATAGCCAAGGCAAACGGAGCCCCAGTTGCCGGATCCCAAAGGGGAGTGCCTGTTACTCGAAAGCTGTACATCCCGCTCGTCCTGGTTACTATCTGTCTGAACTCTTCGACTGTATGTGGCACTATCCCTGGAATTATGGGTGCATTTCCGAGTATCAAACCCTGCTCACGGGTGTTTGCGAACCTCATGAGGATATGGCCTTTTGCGCCCATCTCCTCTAGGTCGCTGCATGTCTTCTCTAGTTCTGGGCCATCGTTCACACCCGGAATGAGCACAGAGGCGCAGTAGACATCGCAGCTCTCACAGAACCGCCTGAGGTTTGAAAGCGCAGCCTCTGGATGCTTATCTGCCATGTATTTGCGCCGGAGTTCAGGCCTTGTGGAGAATACAGTGAATGAAACATCTTTGACACCAGCCTCGATGAGTGCTTTGGCCTCATCTCCTTTCGTGAAGCCTTTTCCGCTTGTGTAGCCCAAGCTGATGGGCACGATTCCCTGCCCAACCATCTCAGCCAGAGGAAGCAGATCGGGATAGCAGCTCAGGTCTCCTCCGCCGCTTATTGTGACCTTATCAGGGACAACGCCTACGCACTTCTGTGCGACCTCGAATACCACCATATCCTGGGGCTTGAAGCCGGGATAGCCCTCAACTATAGCGCGAGAGCAATAGTCGCAGCCCTTCTGAAAGGGCATGCAGTATTTGCATCCGAATGGCTTTATTTCCTTAACGCCCCTAAAATAACAGTAGCTGCAAAAGCCTTTGCAATCTAGGCCCGGCCTTCCGCCGACATCGGCAAGTATGTCCATAGTAGTGTTCGATCTTCTGGAGGGTAAATAAGTTTTTGATTTGAAAATGGATATGCCATTAAGGGCTAAACCCATGGAAGCGCAAAAGACTTAAGGGACTTGTAATAGTGGTACTGACAATAGTTCTATCCATGAGAATTCTAAAATAAGTATATTTTTTATGATTTCAAGTTTTGTTCAAATGGATAATCCGCCATAGAAAACACAAGGATATATAGGGAAAATGATATATACCTCCTTGAATACATGCTTAAGTTAGGGATGGAAATTACTGTGCTCATGCGCTAAGGGATATTTAGAGAGAGATTTAGCCGTGAAGTGGGAGACGTGAGGTGACTTGTAGGATGGTATACTCATGAGCTTGCGGAGGTAGCCCTTGTATATCAAAGAGGTCGAGCTAAAGAACTTCAAGTCATTCGGCAAGCGTGTAGAGGTACCACTAAGGAATGACTTCCTGACTATAACTGGTCCGAACGGCAGTGGGAAGTCGAATATAGTTGATGCCCTCCTCTTTGCTCTCTGTCTGTCGAGTTCTCGGGCAATGCGCGCCGAGAGGCTGCCAGATCTGATCTATCGCGGCGACAATGGTCATAATCCTGATTTTGCTCAGGTCACTGTTAAGTTGGATAACACCTCAAGGACGATCGCCACTAACGAGGATGTCATAGAGATCTCAAGAAAGATCAAGGTGAACAACGATAAATGCGCTTCGTCTTACTATTTTAATGGAAAACCCTGCAGCCAAGGTGAACTTCAGGATAAGCTCGCAAAGGCAGGCATAACCCCAGAGGGCTATAATGTCGTAATGCAGGGGGATGTGACTCATATCATTCAGATGGCTCCAGTGGAACGCCGCAGGATCGTGGATGAGATAGCAGGCGTTGCAGAGTTCGATGAGAAGAAAAAGAAGGCGCTTGAAGAGCTGGAAGTGGTTCGAGAGCGGATCGGCAGGGTTGATGTCATCCTTGAGGAGGTAAGAGCGCAGCTAGCTAAGCTGAAGGATGAAAGAGATCGGGCCATAAAATATCAGACCAGCCGCGACGAGCTTCGCAGGCAGGAAGCCTTCCTTCTTCTGGCGAAACTAAAGGAGGCATCAGATTATCTTTCAGGCGTTGAGAATGATCTCAATGGACTTAAGGCAAAAGGCATTCAGCTTCAGCAGATCTCGGAATCAAAGAGGGCAATGCTGAATGAGCTTGACTCTAAGCTGAGCGGCCTGAACTCGGAGATAGATCACAAAGGCGAGGATGAGCAGATTCAGGTCAAGCGTAAGATAGAGGAGCTGAAGGGAGGGATTGCACGTGAAGTCTCTCGCAAAGAGATGGCGGAGAATGCGGCAGCTGAGACAGAAGAGCAGCAGAGGGCCAGCTTCATTCAGATAGGTAATCTTCAACAGGAGACCCTAGAGCTATCGGAAAGGATTAGGGATGCTAACCTCAGAGAGGCTAGCCTTCGAGGCGAACTGAACGACCATGTGCAAGCTTTCTCAGATGCCAAAGGAAAGATCGCTCAGGTGGATGCTCAGTACTCCGAGCTGAGAGATACGCTTGAAAAGGAGAGGTTGCAAAGAGAGAATGTCAAAGCCAAACTAGGAGACCTTATCAGAGAGCAAGATAGACTGCTGGATTCTGTCAGGCGCGGAACAGCTGAGAAGGAGGATATAACTGCAAGCATAAAAGAAATATCAAGCGCTTTGTCCTCCTCAAATCAGGAGATTGATGAGCTTAAGATAGATCTTGCATCTCTAAATAATAGGGCCCTCGATCTTGAGAAAGATAGGGATGATCTCGATGGCGCAAAGCTCAGAATACGCCGTGAGATTGCAGAGGCGGATCGTGAGCTTCAAAGGCTTCAGAGCGAGTATGCTAAGATAGATGCGAGGCTGAGGGCATCCGAGGACAGATCCGGCTACAGCCACGCAGTAGAATCGATAAGATCTGCAATAAAGAAGCAGATGCTCTCAGGTCTCTATGGGATCATAGCTGAGCTTGGAGATGTGAATCCCAGGTATTCGGCTGCCCTGGAGGTCGCTGCAGGAGCACGTTTACAGAGCATCGTGGCAAGCAGCGATGAGGATGCTGCCCATGCTATAGATTACCTCAAACGGTCTCAGATAGGCAGGGCAACATTTCTGCCGCTGAATAAGCTGGAAGCAGGGAACATTCCGCCAAAGCCAGATAGGCCTGGCGTGATTGGCTATGCTCTAAGCCTTGTAGACTTCAACCCAAAGTTTCTTTCAGCCTTCTGGTATGTCTTCAGAGATACGCTTGTTGTGGAGACGCTTTCTCATGCAAGGCAGCTAATGGGAAGATACCGTATGGTAACTCTAGATGGAGATCTCATCGAAAAGTCAGGCGCAATGACAGGCGGCCATTATAGATCGAGGCTCAAGTTTGCAGCTGAGGAGGGCAATAAGCTTGTTGAGTTCTCAGGCAAGATCTCTTCAGCCGAGGGCAACCGTAGCTCTCTTCTCGATAAGCTCGATTCCATCGATGAGGAGATCTCAAGAATAAATCAAGAGGTAGAAGAGCTTGACAAAACCATATCTAAAAAGACCTTCAGGCTTGATGACCTACTAGCTACGAAACCCAAGCTTGAAAACTCTTTGCAGGAAAAGCGGGAACGACTGGCTCAATTGGAGAATGAATCTCATAGCTACAGGGAGCGGCTTGACGCAATCGAGAAAGACGTACAAAGCATCGACAAATCTCTAGAAGAGCTCCATGCGAATATAAATCAGATCGAGGGCAGGCTGGCCGGCTCAGAGATTCCTGAGCTTTCAGCTCAGGCTGATGCTTCAGAGGCCGAGATCAAGCGCCTTGAGGCTAGGCTGAAGGAGATCGAGGCAAGTATCCTGAAAGACAAGATACGCGAAGAGACAAACGCGGAAAAGCTAAAGGATCTTCAGACAAGACGCGAGTCCTTAGAGTCCCAAATAGCAGAGGCACTGGAAAGGAAACGCATTGCCTCAGAGAGCATTGCAGCATTTGAGCTGGAGCTGAAGGCTGCTTCCGATCTTGAGGTGGAGATCGAATCTGAGCTTCAAGGTCTAAAAGGAGATCGGAAAGAGATCTTTGACCAAATAATTGCTCTGCAGAGGGATGTGGATCAGGCTGAGAGGGAGCAGGATAGGGCCGAGACCCGCTTAGCGGCCGTTACAACTACGGCAACTGAGGCCAGGTCCAATGTTGAAAATTTGAGATCTGAGATAGAGGCAAGTGGAGTAGATTCTAATCAGGAGCCTCCAAGCATTGAATGTGTTGCCGATAGAATAAAGGCCCTTACTCAGGAAATGGCGGATCTAGAGCCTGTCAATATGCTTGCTATTGAGGAATATGACCACGTTGAGAAGAGAAACAGCGTTCTTCAGGATAGACGCAATACGCTTCACAGGGAGCGTGAGGCCATAATTGACAGGCTCGATAGATATGACCAGATGAAGAAGGAGTCGTTTCTCTCGGCCTTCAATGAGATTAACAAGAATTTTAAGTCGATCTTCAGGGAGCTTTCGAGAGGAGAAGGAGAGCTAATCCTTGAGAATCCCGATGATCCTCTAACTGCGGGCATGACCATAAAGGCCAGGCCTGCGGGAAAGCCGTTCCATAGACTGGAGGCAATGTCAGGTGGCGAAAAAAGCTTGACAGCTCTCTCTTTCATATTTGCCATACAAATGTTCAGGCCGGCTCCCTTCTATGCTATGGATGAGATCGATATGTTCCTTGATGGTGTTAATGTCGAGCGTGTGGCAAAGCTCATCAAGAGGATCTCTAAGGAGGCACAGTTCATAGTTGTATCCCTTAGGAAGCCCATGATACAGCAATCAAAGTATACTTTGGGTGTGACGATGCAGGAGAACAATATCTCGAGTGTGACAGGAATATGCACGAGCTGATGTTGCCTTGACCGAGGAAGGCTCTGCTTCCGAGAAGAGCCCTGTTGGGCTTATGAATGAGTTCGAGTTCGGAGAGCCAGCCGAGGTTTTAGTCGAACTCGCAAAAAAGGGCGAGATAGACCCCTGGGATATCGATATAGCTCAAACTACGCAGAGGTTCCTTGAGTATATAGATTCTCTTGAGAAGAAGGATCTGAGAATACCGGCCAGGACTTTGCTTTATGCCGCCATGCTTCTAAGAATGAAATCGGATTTTGTAGAGGGCGCGAGAGAGGAGGAGCCAGAACTCATTCCTGATGAGATAGAATTCGAGGTTGAAGAGACTATAGATGGACTTCCCCAGCCGCCTATAAGACGACATACAAAAAGGCCGGTGACTTTGGAGGAATTGATCTCGGAACTCCGGAAGGCAGAGATGGTCGGCAGGAGAAAGGCCATGAGGGAGCGCTGGCCTGAGTCGCCTGTCGAGAAGGCTATGGACCTCTCCCATGAGGAGGGGATAGAGGATCGCATAAATGCGCTTGGCTCCATCCTGGATAATTTATTTTCAAGCAGCAAGATTGCGGCATTCACAGATATTAAAAGCAAAGAGAGGGTCATGGATTATGTCTCTCTGCTTTTTATGGCTCAGCGCAGGCAGGTCTGGCTCGAACAAGAGGAGTTCTTCCAGGAACTCTACATCAGGAGGCCTCCATAGAATCCGGATAGCTGTTAGAGATTATGGAGCTTTCGACATCAATCGAATACAGTAACTCGCGGATCTGGGGCCTTCATAATCAGGCCCCGTGGGCGACGAGGGCTGCACCCAATGCCCCAGTAATCTGGGGTTCGAAAGGAACGAAGAGCTCAATACCAAGTTTCCCCTCCAGTGCTGCCTTCATCCCTGCATTTTTCGCCACTCCGCCAACAAATGCGATATTCTGGCTCAGACCCATCCGCTTTACCATTACTACAATCCTCTGTGCAATGCCCGCAATGAGGCCCGCTGCGATATCCTCCTTCCCAACACCTCTTGCCCTAAGAGAGATCACCTCTGATTCTGCAAAAACCGTGCACATGCTGGTGATGCCCGCAGGGTGATTTGACCTGAGTGCTAGGCCTCCCAAGTCATTGATCGGGATTTCCAGTGCTTTTGCGGTGTATTCCAGAAATTTGCCTGTTCCTGCGGCGCACTTGTCGTTCATGAGGAAGTCCACAACGTTCCCGTCCTCCACGACGATGATCTTGGCATCCTGCCCACCCACATCGATGATTCCCTGCACTTCCGGGAAGAGAAAATATACGCCCTTTGTATGCGCAGTGATCTCGCTTATCACCTTATTGGCAAAGGTAATTGTGTTTCTCCCATACCCAGTTGCATACACCTTCTCTACCTGCTTCTTATCGATATGCGAGGCATCGATGAGCTCGCCGAAAAGGTTCTTGGCCACAGTGAGGAAGTCGAATGCAGTGCTGGCGATCCGGTAACCTGCGATCTCCCTGTCTATGAGCAGCACTGCCTTTGTCGTAGCGGCGCCGGCATCGATGCCGACGGTGATCATGAAATCATCTCCAGGAATGCATCAACACGAATCCCGATCTGCTCAATATCCGAATCCCCGTAATCCGATTCGATTGCGAGCATCGGGATCTCCTCCTTCTTTAGGGCCTGCTGCACACGGAGCCTTTCGATATTGTAGGCATGACAGAACTGCAAGGTATAATACACCACGCCATCAACATTATACCGCTTTGCTAGATCGACGATGCGAGCAATCCGCCGATCATTTGGAGTCATGCATGCACAGGGGATCTCCAGGTACCGCTCCCCAAGCGCCGTCCATGGATTCTTGCTCTCGTCAACGAGATCCCAGAACGACCTCGTCCCTGTGCAGCTCTCCTCCACCACGATAACCCCGCCCTTTTGTTCGATAATATCAGATACCTTCGTGTTACCTGCAGCCATCGGACAGCCGGATATCATGATCCTCCGTTCCGACTGGGATCCCGGAGTGACATGTTCCATCTCGTCACAGAGCCGGCTGACCCCCTGCCGGAACTGATCGGGAGAGAGGAAGAACTGTTTCTGCATTACACTTAGGATCTCGGATCCAAGAATCGGTGGCGGGTCCCGTCTCCTCAGATCAAAAAGTCGGTGCAGGAGCTTCCTTGTTTCATTCGACGATCGGATCTCGCGCCTCAGTGCATCATCACTCAGGATGTTCCCTGTGAGTCCCTCCATGAACTCCCCAAATTTTCGCAGTTCAGAAACGAAGTAGTCCAGAGCCTCGGAGCTCCCCGGTTTCTGTGGAAGATCCAGGACGTAGGTAGGCACATATTCTGGGAGGATCTCGTACATCTTCTTTTTACCATCACACGTCGCTTCTGCAACCACGACATCCACCAGCTGGACGTGTGGACAGGAGAGTTTCCCCCCGCAGCACGCATCGACGACAGCTCCGAACGAAGATTTGATTAACGGACAGATATTCCTCGGAAGGGATTGCTCTGCGAGGGGGATCGTATCAGTTTTCCCTCCGCAGAGTACGATACGATCCGCACCTGCTGCAAAGATTATCTCGTCAGGGACAAAGAGGCAGAATGTCCCGACAATTTTCGTTCCTTTGTTTCTCACTTCGTTCAGCTGGGCTATCCGGACTTGGTAAGATTCCCTAAAGTAGGCGAGACTTGATAACGAAGGGGACATATACATCATATACATCACTAACTGTAATGAATTCTTGCATCTTCAGGTTCTTCAACCATTTCTTTAGAATAAACTACCTGCCTTCGTTCCTGATGGTCGTAAGGACTGCTCCTTTGTTAGACTCTTCGCCTCTACTTTAGGTGCAGAATAAACTTTGAGTGAAAGCCGTCCCTGTCAAAAGGGTTTAAAACTCGGAAATGCAGATCAAATGCCATGAACTCCTCAGATCAGGATATCGACCCGAAGGCTGTTATTGAGGCCGCGCTTTTTGCAAGCGGCAAAATGCTCTCAATCCAGGAGCTATCCAATCTATCGGGCATACCTGAGAATGAGGCTCGTACCCGTGCCGAAGAGCTGGCGAAAGAATATGCCTTGCGTAACGGGGGCATGGAGATCATCAGATTTGGCGATGAATATGCCATGCAGGTCAGGACAGCTCTTGTTCATAGTGTTATATCTGTAGCCCCCAGGGAGATCGATGCACCGCTCATAAGGACTTTAGCGATAATAGCCTATAAACAGCCCATAAAGCAGAGCATACTTGCCGAGATCAGAGGCAATAAAAGCTATGCTCATGTCAAAGATCTTGAGAAGATGGGGCTAATATGCCGTGTCAAGCAGGGAAGAACAAAGGTTATTACAACTACGAAGGCATTTGCGGATTACTTCGGCCTTAGATCAGATCGCCCGGAATCTGTCAGAAGAGTTATAATGAAGGATAAAAAGCCAATAGGCGTCACACCGATGTATGAGAGCCTGGCGCTACGCCTCGGCCTGGATTTTCTGGTAGTGAATGCCTACAAGCCTGATGAGAGCGATCTGGAAAAGCTGAATGATATCGAGCTTCTAGTAATAGCACGAGGCTATTTGGACAAAGTCAAAGGGCATTATTCCGGAAAGATAATTGAAGCAAGCGTTGGCACGCTATCGCAGCTCAAAGAAAGTGCAGAGAAGATATGTGCAGCATGCGGTTCTGGCAATATCGAGGGAGTAGCTGCAGAGATAGATGCCCTTCTTCAGAGCTATAGGGAACGAGCAAAGATTGCCAGGTCCATCAGGCCGCTTTCGCCAATCGTTGAGGATATTGCAAGAGACCTTAGGATGTTAGTCCAAGAAGATGGCAGGACAGTTGCATCAGATTGTTCAGGACTGACGGCAGATATATTACTGCCTACACACCAGCCTTATGATATAGATATATTGGAGAGGATTAAACAGAGGTATGAGAGGATATTGAGCTGATTGAGAGCTTCTTAAAGCCATCCTTTCTTTCTGAAATATGCGAGCATTGTAAAAGCTACTGCCAACATAGAGGCTACGATAGCATAGAATGCCCATGGCACCTGAAGCCAGTCTATCATCCCCTGGACATTCATGCCGAATAGTCCAGATATGAATGTTAATGGTATGAATATCGTTGATATAACTGTCAGTACCTTGATCACCTCGTTAAGCCGATTGCTCAGGCTGGAGAGGTATATATCCAGCAGAAAATCCGGGTCTGGCCTTGTCACGACGGCGTTCTCCAAATCCACACTATTTCCCATGGTTATCTGTTTGAATTCTTGATTTCAGATCGATTATTGGTGGTTTTTACAGTAGAGCACATAAGATTATTCCATTTTACATGATATTGGATTTTAACAATGCTTAAGGTAAATTTCTTTGTATTTTGCTGAACGAATATCAAAAGGGAATATCTTATCCCATAAACTTAATATGGAATGAAGCAAATGGGGCCATATAGGAAATTAAATATAAGGGTGATCGATCTTAGTTCTTACTTTGATCAGCCATCTAAACATTAAGAGGAGACTATGTCGGCGTTTGAATCTCGCGTGAAGGATAAAAATGGCCACGGATTTCATAGTCTGACAATAAGAGTCGAACAAGGCATAGCTATTATTTCCAAGGATGCATCTAGAGGCGTAAAAATATGCAGTTTGGGGCTTATTTCTTTTATAAATATCGAAGGTTTATAAAATGGCTTAGCATATTCCTTGCCACCGCTGGCCCAGGTATCATCGTGATGGTGGCCGATAATGATGCTGGGGGGATTACAACCTATGCGGCGACTGGAGCTAAGTTTGGATTCAACTTGATTTGGTTCGTAATACTGCTTGGCCCAATAGCCTTCGTAGTTCAGGAGATGTGTGTGAGGCTGGGCGCAGTAACCAAACGAGGACATGCCGAGGCCATATTCGACGCTTTTGGGCCTTTCTGGGGCTGGTTCTCGTTGGTAGACCTGGCCTTCCTAGATTTCCTGACATTGATCTCGGAATATGTAGGAATGACTGCTGCCTTGAGCGTCTTCGGCATTCCACCAATAGTAACAGTGATAGCTGTCTCTGCTCTGATGATGACTCTAGTCCTTCATGGGAGATATTGGACTTGGGAAAAAGTAGTGCTTCTTTTCTGCGGGTTAAATCTGATTTATATCCCTGCAGCTTTGCTGCTCCACCCAGATTTCGGTGCAATTCAACGCTCGCTTATACCCAGTTTCCCTAATGGCATAACACCCGACATATTTTTCTTTTTAATGGCCAATATAGGAACGACTATAGCACCATGGATGATATTCTTCCATCAAAGTTCAGTTGTAGATAAGGGATTGACGGAGAAAGATATACCATACTCAAGGGTTGACACTGCGATTGGATCCTTCTTTGTTATATTGGTGGCTATGTTCATCATGGTACTTACTGGAATGCTGCTATACAAGCCACCTAACGGAATTAATATTGATAGCGCCGCCCAGGCGGCCCAAGCCATCATCGGTAGCAATCCGTTAGTAGGCTCTGCTCTGGCCATAGGCCTTTTCGATGCCGGACTGCTGGGTGCCATGTGTATATCCCTTGCCAGCTCATGGGCCATGGGCGAGGTGTTCGGCTGGGCCCATTCCATCAACAACAAAATAACGGAAGCGCCTACATTCTATGGGTTCTATTTCCTGGACCTGCTTGGAGCGGGCATAGCAGTACTAATTCCCGGGGCACCTTTGGTCCTGATAACGCTGTTCGTACAGGTAATTGCGGTCACACTCCTTCCGGCAGCCCTGATGTTTCTAATACTACTGCTCAATCAGGAAGAGCTTATGGGAAAATACAAGAATAAGTTGATACATAACATTTTAGGCTTCTCAATAATTATTGTGATAGTCATTCTATCAACCCTGTACGCTCTTAGCGTCCTCTTTCCGGAGATGGTCTGATGGCGTTCGATTACAACACTTTGCAGTTACCTCTAGTACTGGTTGTAATATTCCTGCTAGTGGCGCGGTTTTATCTTTGGATTCCAAAAATAAAAGAGATCAATAAGAAGTATAGTAAGCATCGTCTAGAGTTATCGCCTTTGGTTAAGGCATCGCTTATCGTCCTGAGACTTTATTTGATCTTTCTTGTAATCATATTGATTTATAAATTCTACACAGTGGTGAGCTTCAAATAGCCGGAGGAGGAAACGATGGAGAAGGATGAAGCAAATAAGTTAAAGGAAAAAACCTACTTCTTGAGCGATATACAGAATGAAAAAGTCCTCCATAAGGGCAAAAAGATAGGTAAGATCTCTGATTTGATTATTCTGGACAAGGATAAGGTTGCTGAGGTCACCAACTTAATTGTCAAACGCCCCTTTGGTTCCCCAACTCTGATGATCCCCTGGGAAAAGGTCCGCGCCTTTAATGAAAATGAGATTGACGTAGATCTAGGTGACGATATCGAGAAATTCGCAAGTAAAGTTCCAGAGGGAATAGTCCTGCTTAAGGACTATATTCTTGATAAGAAAATATTGGATATGGAAGACAACGAAGTGGAAGTGGTATACGATATCAAGATGGTCCTCACTAAAAACAAACTCTATGTGACCGATGTGGACCCTTCCATGTACGCTCGGCTAAGACGGATTGGCCTAGACCATTTTGAAAGAAGTGAAAGCCCCTTTGCCCATCTGGTCAAGAAGAAGCATGAAAAGAGTGAGGACCCACTTATCCCATGGCTCTATGTTCAGGCTTTACCATCTGATATTGACAGCTTCAAAGGCAATGTAAAGCTAAAAGTACTGAAAGATAAGCTGAACGACCTTCCGCCGGTAGACCTAGCAGAAATGCTGGAGGACCTGGATCATGAGCAAAGAGTGATGGTCATCAACCAGCTGGATGCAGATCATGCCTCAGACACTCTGGAGGAGATAAACCCGAACATGCAGAGGGAGATAATATCCTCCTTGAACAAACAAAAAGTGGCATGCCTGTTAGATATGATGACTCCAGGCCAGGCAGCGGATGTGCTATCGGTATTGACCTTCGAGGATCAAAACACCATAATGAAATTAATGAATCAGGATAACCTAGATAAGATAAAGTCGATTCTGGAGAAGCAGCAGGAGAACATCCAAAATCTCACCACGGAGAAATACCTGAAGGTTTCTCCTGAGGAGACCGTAGAGGCTGTTCAGAACGGATATCCCAAGCTTGCAAAGGGCAAAGATGAGATAATGTATCTCTACGTCACCGATGAAGACGATAAGCTGCTTGGTGTGATCGACCTTAAGGAACTGCTCAAGGCAGATGACAGGGCTCTACTGAAGGATATCATGGTCAAGAACGTCATATCTCTAAAGAAGGAGAACACTCTTGGAGATGCATCAACCATGTTCTTAAGATACGACTTCAGGGCTCTGCCGGTCGTGGATGATGATGAGAGGATGGTAGGAGTGGTGAATTACAGAGATGTGACCAAGCTGACTCACCATTTCCTTGAATAAACTATCAATACCAGTTTCAGTCACTTTAAGCAAAGTTGAAGTGAAAGCCATAAAAGGTAAAAGATAAATGCACATGCTCAGGCGGCGAGGACCGGAAGCTGATCGATGTTCTTCATGCTTCGTCCTATGATTTCATCCAGAGCTGCCCTCATCTCCTCTTTTTGAGCATCATTAAATGTTGTGCCGTCGGTCAAATCCTCAATCATGCCGTTTAATATATCATCCATGACCTCCACCTTGAAGCAGTACCTGGAAATAGAAGCTGCGGATCATTACCATATAATATGAGGCCGACGGATGAGGATGACTCTGTTTCAAAGGCCCGACGACTCTGCCATAAGCTCTATGGACAGAGCTGTGTGAATCAAAAGCGTCAGGGCATACATGAGAATCTCCTGAAGCAGAGGCCCCATTGGTCGATCCTGAAAAGAGATGAGCAGTTCAAGCGGATCGATCTTGGGGATAAAGTCCCATTCGACATATCCCTGCCCTTGCCAGCCAGAGACCCAGGAAGGCCGGAGTCGGATGCTGGAGTAAAGCTCTTTTGGGAGACGTTCCAGTGCCAGAAGTGCGGACGGTGCTGCTACAGCCCTGGTGCCGGACTTTACCTGGAAAAGGAGGACTTTGAGAAGATAGCAGAGCTTCTTGGGTCAAAAAAGAAGCTCAAATCCCTTTGCAGATATGATAAAGATTTAAAGACCTGGGTGTTGAAACAGCCCTGCCCGTTTTATGATATGGAAAAAAAGGAATGCCAGATTTACGCCATCCGCCCACAGACCTGCACCAAATATCCGCTTCATCCACCGCTGAAGGAGATGCCGTACAATCTGGCAGTGGATGCATTCTGCCCGGCAGCGCGCCGGGTCGCCAAGGCTACTCTTGGGTGGTGGATAATCTGCGAGAACAACTGGGCAATGCTTCTCAGCGAAATGCAGTCCATGAGTCAGGGCTGAAGATCCCGTGTTCGCCCATGTACTTTATTATCTCGGCGAAGCCCGAGCCGTAGCTTGCCTCAGCTACATAATCGGATATATCTTTCAGCTCGGGACGGGCGTTTCCCACAGCTGCACGGAAGCCTGCCAGCTTGAACATTGGGATATCGCTCAAGCTGTCGCCGATTGCAGCGAACTCTTTTAGGTCCAGATGCATGCGCCCTGCTATGCGGAGTAGCCCGGTGCCCTTATTCACTTTTATATCTTTTATGTGTACTGCAAAGGTTGTATCGATTAGCTCTACAGGCAGTCCGTGCTCAACAATATACCGAGATGCTTCTGCCAAATCGAAGTTTCGTTTTAGAGCAAGATCTGTGAACCTGTAGTGGGACGAGTTGTATACCTCAAGAGGAAATACCTTAGAAAGCTCTTGATATGCTTCTTGGCAGACAACGGGATCTGCCAGAATCTCTATATCATCCTCCGAATGTGAGACGACGCCTCCATTTTCTGCTATGAATATGCGAGGCGTGCCCAGAAGCACTGATGTCGCCCTGGTGAAGCAATGGGTGTTTCCGGTGACGAGAACAACGGGAAGTTTAAGATGCCTCATTGCCTCTACTGCGTCTGGACAGAGAACTCTCTTATTATCGGTTAAGGTTCCATCTATATCTACAGCTATTGCGCGGATCAATTCTTGAGCACCTCTGAGAAAAAACTATATAATATAGCCACCCTAAAGCAATTTCGTTGAAAGTTTAGAACGAAAAATGGTGATAATCTCAGCAAGACAATGAACCCAACGGAAAGCCGCTATGAAACCCGCCGTGCAGGACAGCAGCCAGGATGAAGCCTTTTCAACTCCAAAAGAGCGATCCAAGAAGATACATCTAGAGAAGATTATATCTCCAATTCCAGTGCCGTATTATCTTGGATGGCCCCTCTTTGCAGTCGCTTTCTTATTAATTTCTTATCTTATTTTGATGCTATTTGAAAAGTCATTCTTGCATATCGATGCTTTTTTAATCACTTCAGCTATAATTGCTCTGGAAGGAACGGCCATCAGTTGGGCACATAGTAGGCTGGAATCTTTCGAGAATATCCTCATTGACATTGTTGATCTGCCGAAACAGGTGATAATTAAGTCATACAATGAGCAGAAGGCTGATATATTCAATGATAAGAAAATGATTATATTTACAATCATATTTATCGCCGTTGTCCATGCCTCTGGCGTTGATTACCATACTATCTCGTTCAATTCTAGCATTTCCGATGTTATTTTCGAGATCGGATACTATTTTGCAGTTTACATTGAGGGTATCGGTTTATACGTCATGGCCATGACTGCCCAAACCATACATAAAATAGGAGCGCTCTCGATGCAGGTCAATGCTTTGTACTCAGATTTTCACGCTATGGGGGTGCTCTACTTAAAGTTCACGATCTTAGCTGCCAGCGTTTACCTTATATGGGGGTTCTTTTATATAATAGTCCCTCCTCAAATCACTCCTTTGCAAATTATATTATGGTTTTTGGCCTTTGCAGTCCTGCTCTTTGCATACTTCATCCTGCCCCAGTACAGTATTCATCAGATGATGGCCTCGACTAAAAAAGAAAAGATGGAAATGTTTTCATCCCAACTGAGAGCAGCTTTGGATGAGTCGGCTGGTAGTCCCTCTGGTGAAAGTGCACTGCATATAAAGGATATGTTATTGGTTCAAAATAGCTTGGATCAAATTAGCGAATGGCCTTTCGGCATTTATGAGGTATTATATGTAACCATCATTATTATTGTTCCGTTAATTGTTGTCTTACTGGAAGCTAAACTTGGAATTATAAAATGATATATTTATAGTAAGCGCTCTAAAGCGGCCTTCAGACTCTCTAAGCTTATTGGCTTACATAAATAATCGTCCATGCCAGCCTCAAGACATTTCTCTCTATCGCCCTCAATGGCATGGGCTGTCAGGGCCACAATTCTGGGACCATTGAGTGGCCATCGCTTTCGTATCTCTCTAGTGGCTTCTAAGCCATCCATTTCGGGCATCTGGACATCCATCAGTATCAGATCGTATTTTTGTTTATTAAGAGCATCGATGACCTCATGTCCATTTGCTACTAAATCAGCAACGTATCCCAGCTTTTTCAGCATTAGAATAGCTATCCTTTGGTTGATAATATTATCCTCGGCCAGAAGAATGCGCAAATCTTTAGCTTCTTTTGGCTCAACCTTGGCCTGCAAGGTTGGCTTTTTTATCTCAGGCTGACTCTCAGATACAGTAGCCTTAATAGTGAAGTGAAAAGTACTGCCCTTGCCTTCTTCACTCTCAAACCAAATCCTCCCACCCATGAGTTCCACAAGTCTCTTGCTTATGGCAAGCCCGAGGCCCGTTCCACCATACTTTCTGGAAGTAGAGGCATCAGCTTGCGAAAAGGGCTGGAAGAGCTTGGCGCTTGTCTCCTCTGAAATGCCGATGCCAGTATCTCTGACTGAAATATGCAGCTCATAGCTATTATCCGAAAGCTCATTTACAAACGCATGTACCTCTATATTGCCCCTTTCGGTAAACTTCACTGCATTCGAAAGCAAGTTAACGAGAACCTGACGAATCCGTGTGGCATCACCCATTACCGTTTCTGGAATATAGCCTTCTGGCTTATAGTCAAGTTTCAAGCCTTTCTCCGAGGCTTGGGAGGAGATGAGGCTTAGAGCATCCTTAATGCAAGCCTGTATCTGAAGGGGCTTGTATTCCAGCTCTATCATTCCTCTCTCTATTTTGGAGAAATCAAGGATATCGTTTATGATCGCAAGTAAGTCATGGCCACTGGTCTTGATTGTTTCAAGGTAATCCTTTTGATCTTTGCTCAGTTCGGTCTCCGAAAGGAGGCTAGTCATCCCAATGACTGCATTCATAGGCGTTCGGATCTCATGACTCATGTTCGCTAGAAAATCCGATTTTGCCCGTGCAGCTGCTTGAGCTGCCTCCATAGCGCTCTTCAGCTCCTCCTCAGTTCGTTTCCGCTCAGAGATATCAAGAAAGATTCCCCTGAGGCCCACAGTCTTACCATTTCTAACTATTGGTGTCAAATAAGCAATTACCGGGAATGTGCCGCCGTCCTTCTTTTGCAATCGGTACTCATGTACCTGTGCAGTTCCGTGAAGTGCCAGCTTGATGTCACGATCAACCTTTTCTTTATCCTCCTTTGCTACAACCTGGAGGATGTTCACGCCTGCTAACAGATCTTCGGGAGCATATCCAAATATCTGGCAGCCAGAACGATTAATGAATGCTATATTGCCTAATGAATCCAGCTCGAACACGGTCTGGGGCAACTGGACTTCCAGCTCTCGGTACTTCCGCTCGCCATCTTTCAGCTCTTTTTCTATGGAAGATCGTTGTCTGATATTTAAAGCCGAGATTATGACCAGTCCCAGAATTATGGAAAGAAGCACTGTAGCTAGCGCCAGGATCAAGGAGTTATATTGCTCATAGATCGAAGGCCGAACATTGATCACCTTGCTCCCTTTTGGCAATGACTGCTGTGAGATCCCAAAGCGATCCATCTGCTGTAGATCAAATTCTAAGATGGCGGAGCTATTTTGGACTATAGCGGGGTTATCTCCAGTCAATGCTTTAACAGCAAGAGTGGCCGCGTTTTCGCCCTGCACTCGACCGGATACTAGCTTGCCTCCCACAATGCCGCTTCCAAGCTGAAAATCCCAGACTCCATAAACAGGCGATCGGCTATGAGAACTGATCTCTGTCGTGACAACACTAGAGTTTAATATTCGTCCGTCCTGGTCGCGGTTGAATGGCCCAAGAAGGACTAGGCTGCTATTGTTAAGGGCCTTCACTTTAGACAGTACTAAGGTTAAATTGTCATCTTGCAGCACCTGGAAGCTTAACCTGTCTTTAAACGGCGGGATCTGCTGGCTCAGCTCTTGCCTGAAGGCATCTCCAGCGACTGTATAGTCCATTACCGCAAGAATTTGTTTGGCATTCGGGTCAAGCTGAAGCATAGCCATCAATGTGCCGAATATATCCGGCTTCGCTAAAACTCCCGTGATCTTGCTGGAGTTAAGCGATTTGTTGAAGCTGTTAATCCCAGCGAAGATCAGATAGGCTCCTGGAAAGAGTTCTGCTCGGTGTTCAAGTGCAAAGGTCAGAGCAGGGGCATCAAGAGCAATGACAGCATCCAACTTTTTTCTCGAGTATCTATAGCGATAAATATCAAGAAGGAGTTTTTCATTCTCTTTTTCTGGATATCGGTTGAAATCCATATACTCGATCATGGGGTAAAAGGTTCCTGGAATCTCTCGCTGATAGACATCCATGAACCCCTCTATTTCTTCGTTCGTCCAGGAGTGATCCTTCGAGTAGGAGCTAAGAATAAGAACCTGAGGGCTGCTATCTTCAGCCATAGCTGGCATCATCCAAAGAACTATAAAGATCAGGATGCAGAGACTTACGTAAAGGCTTCTGCGATCGGGAGTTGCCAGCATGAAGTCATCTCCAGATTTTAGCTGTGCATGTGGCTATCAGGGTATACATACCCCACGCCTCAAATCCGGAAAAGCCATTTGCTTAACAGACTCTAACTATAAAAAAGTTCTCTTTAAAGGCCAGGCAAAAAAAGGGCGACAGAAACCCTTATCGGAAAGCTATGGATAGATGGAAATATCCCTAGGAGTGGTTTAGTGGACTTACTCCTCTGTATTCTATTTAGGTTCGCCGATGCAAGCCTCCGATTCCTGCAGGCTAATTAGATATCAAGCAGTGCAAGCCCAGTATTCCAGCTCAATCCTTTATGCCATCCGTAGTAACATTGAAGACCGCTTCACCGTCAGGCAGATTTGGAGAGTCAACAAGCCTGGCTATACGCTTCTCGCCTTTGGACTTGCGGAAGTACAAGCGGAATGTAGCTGTATGGCCCAGCACATGCCCGCCGACAGGCTTCGTGGGATCGCCGAAGAATGTATCAGGCTTTGCCATGACCTGGTTTGTCACAAGTATCAGGGCATTATTAAGATCGGCAAATCGCATAAGGTCGTGCAGGTGCTTGTTCAGCTTCTGCTGCCTATCCGCCAGCGTACCGCGCCCCACGTACTCTGCCCTGAAGTGAGCTGTAACAGAATCAACGATCAGAAGGCGAACGGGTTTCTCTGAGTCCTTGAGGTTCTCTGCAAGCTCCATTGCGCTCTCCGCCAGGAGTATCTGATGGTTGGAATTGAAAGCCCTTGCTACATTTATATGCTTGAGAAACTCTGCAAAATCCCATGTATAACCCTCATGGGGGGGCAGCCCATTGACCATCTGGTAGATCCTCTCCGGCCTGAAAGTGTTCTCGGTATCGATGATTATTGCCGAGCCATTGAGCCCTCCCATCTCCTGCGGGAGCTGAATGTTTACAGCCAGCTGGTGGGCCACTTGGGTCTTGCCTGAGCCGAACTCGCCGTAGAGTTCGACTATGGATTGTGTCTCCATGCCTCCGCCCAGAAGTTCGTTAAAGCTCTTGCTGCCAGTTGTAACCTTGCCTACATGCTTTCTCCTCTCAAGGATCTGATCTCCCGTCTCAAATCCTCCGATGTCCGCAGCCTCACGTGCAGCAGCAATTATCTTTGATGCGGTTGCCTCGCCAACCTCTGCAGCAGCCACAAGCTCACCCGGAGATGCAACTGCAATAGTCTCGACTGAGTTGAACCCAGCCTCTCTGAGCTTTTCAGCGGTGGCAGGTCCCACGCCTGGAAGATCTTCTAATAGTATTGCCATCTATTATTTTCCTCAAGCTATCATTGAAACAGCATATTTAATTGATTTTCTCAGGCGGGGCGAAAGTAATCCTTGTTCGCCAGCCGCAGCTGATCTCCAGATCCTCATTCCAGCCGCTTTTGACCTGGCAATCGATCAGATCCGCCTTATACCCTAGATCGAGGCCCTCAATAAGGCGAACATGGTCTCCCCAAAGGGCGACCTTGATCCGTCCCGTTGCATCGGAGATGTAAATATTCACAACCTTTCCGGCTTTGCCGTCCTCTCTCTGAAACTCGCGGACCTCTCCAAGTCCGGTAACAAAACCCGAGACGCTACATATCATTCCTGGCTTAAGGTCCGCAATGTGAGTGATCTTCTCAGAATAGCTTATCTTATGGTTGCTTATCCTCAAAACAGTGTAACTGCCTGTCTGTATCTCCACCTGGCCGTATCTCTCGCGCGAAGATCCGTTTATAATTTCAAGAGTCTCTCCCTTGGAAAAAGCCATTTTGGCATGGTCATTCCAAAGCGTGAGTCTGATTTTGCCTGTTTCATCCCCAAGAAGAAGAGATCTGACAAGCCCGATTGAACCATCACTTCTGGTGAACTCTCTTGCATCACCAGGATCAATGATTTGTGCAATAATGTTCACCTCGCCCATGTCTCTCTTGATCTCAGATATTTTATAGGGCTCGACCCGCGGCTTTATGTCTATATCAACCTCTTCTATGCTTCCGCCACGGCCCAGGCTTACCTCCGTGCCTATATAGCCCTCTTTGGCCATACCTTTCACCTTTAGACATATGCCTATCTTCAGGTCGCCCGATTTCACGACATCAGTGTACTCATCCCACAGGGCAACTCTAATTGTGCCTGTCTCATCCCCCAAAGTTAGGTTCGCCACCCTCCCAGTTGATCCATCGCTCCTGCTGAACTCTCGAATATCTGATATGGACAGGACTTTGCCAGTGAATACGACCATTCCTATCTCAGGCCTGATCCTTTCTATCTTTGTAATGACTTCTGTTGCGCCCAGATCTCGCGCCACGAGCATTGCTGCAGTTCTTCTGTCACAGAGCCCGGCCATAAGCGAGATCTTCTCCTCGACTCTGCTCTCGAACTCATCCAGGGAAATTTGGCTGGATACCTGCTCGAAGATCTCCTTAAGCTCGGGGTCCATAAGAATCATCCGTTGATTGGACAGCGTTCTGGGGAATGCCTCAGATAAGCGGCTCCACATTTCTCTAGGAATATATCACAAACATAGTTAGGATCGCCATCAGCGGTTATAATGCCCTTATCTATGAGGATGGCCCTGTGCGAGACCTCCCTCACGAAGTCAACATGATGGCTGACAAGAATTATCGTCGTCTCGTATTCAGAGTTGATCTTCTTTATGGCATTAGATACCTCTCTCAGGGTGATGGGATCTATATCTCCAAAGGGCTCGTCTAATATCAATATCTTAGGACTTGCAGCCAGAAGTATCGATAGCGCTGCCCTGACCTTCTCCCCACCGCTGAGCTGGTCAGGAAGCTTCCACAAAATGCTTCTGTCCAGATCCATAAGCTTGAATACAGGCTCTGCAAACTCACGTGCCTCTGTTGTTGGGAACCTCGGGAAGAGATCTTTGAAGACATCCCTTGTGAGACCAAGAGATTCTAGAACTGCCTTGGCGTCTTCTTCCGACATATCCGTAAGTGTGTAAAGGATATCGAGCACCTTATCGCTTATCCCTAGCTCTCCTGCAATTGATCTCGCATGTTCAATAACATCTTGGCCTTTTATGCCAAGCTGATAGGCTATCTGCTCTATAATCATCTCTCCGGGGAATAGGGCGAACTCCTGATACATTATTCCCAGGCTTCTTCGAATGTGCATCCTTTCAGGCGAGTATGCCGTCATATCCACCCATTTATCGCCATAACGGTAGTAAACAACGCCGGCGTCAGGCATCCTTACGCCCTGCATGATCTTTAGTATTGTGGTCTTGCCGCCACCGCTGTTGCCTATTAGCGATGTTATCTCTCCCTCATTTATATCGAAGTTAAGGTTTTCTATCTTTAAAACCTCGCCAGGTCCTACAAGGTAGTTCCTCTTGAAAAGCTCTCTGATCTTTATCAGAGGATGTGTACTCTGCTTGGATGAAAGAGGTTCAAGCTCTCCTATACCAGATAAGAACTTATTAAGCACAACCTTAGGCTCACCCTCAGCAAATATTTTCCCTTTATCAAGCCAGATCAGCCTATCTGCAAGGTACTCGTGGATCTCGGGAAGGTGGGATACGACCAATATAGTTACGTCAAGCTCTTCGTTTACATTCTTGATTGTATCCAGAACCTCTTGTTTTGTTGCAGGACACGCCATCGTCGCAGGCTCATCCAGTAATAGTACTTTAGGCTTCTTCGCAAGCTGACGAGCTATGAGAAGCCTCTGCTTCTCGCCGCCACTGAGAATTGTTGCTAAATGAAGCGCCTTCTTCTCTAGGCCCACGAGCTTGAGATAATACATCGCCTCTTCATATATCTCATCGTAGTCCAGTACCTCTGGGATAGGCAGCACCTCATAGCCGGTGGTGCGGGAGTAAACGCGCCTGACGACGTTATTTAGGGCAGACTCAGTCCACAGGGCGAAGTCTCGTTGAAGATGTATCGCAGTGATCATCATCTGCTCTCTGATCATATTATCGCTTGAATCCGGGGTTATTGTAAGATCATCTATCGTGATACTGCCGGAATCGAAACCCTCCATGCCCCGTAGAATCTTCATAAGGGTGCTCTTTCCTCCGCCGCTCTTCCCAACAAAGCCCAAAATCTCTCCAGGCTTTGCAGAGAAGCTAATGTCCTCCAGGGCGGAGACATCCCCATTCTTTAGCTTATAAGTCTTACATAAATTTGCAACCTTGAGCAAGTTAAAACCTCCTTGCTTTCACTTTATCTTTGTTCCCGGATCGACATCTTCCCGAGGCCTGAGAAGCACTGCCTTTCCATCCACATCCGCCGCCAGAAGCATTGCCTGCGACTCGACGCCAAAGAGCTTCGCAGGTTCAAGGTTAGCTACTACTGCTACCTGGCTTCCGACCAGTTCCTCAGGTTTGTAGCATTGGGCTATGCCTGCAACCACCTGTCGTGTCTCAGCGCCTATGTCAACCATGAGCTTGAGGAGCTTATTTGATCCTTTTATCGGTTGAGCCTCAACTATCTTACCAACCCTCAGATCTATCGACTTAAAAAGATCAAAAGATATCTTTTCTGCCTTCTCCACTTTCTTTACCAACTCCATCGATTCAGCCTGCTTTATCCTTTCCTTGAAAATTTTATCTAATTCTTTGACCGCCGGGTCTTCCATCTTGCTAAAAAGTATTTGGGGTGTGCCAAGGGTATGGCCTTCAGCGATGGGTATAAGAATCTCATCGAATCTGCAGCCTTTAACGTTATCCATGCCGAGCTGCCTCCAGGCAGCATCCATCTTCGAAGGCATGACCGGCTCCATTAGTATAACCAATGCCTTAGCAATCTGAAGGCAGCTTCTCAGAACTGAGCCGGCCTTATCCTTATCGTTTTTGATGAGCTTCCACGGCTCATGCGCCTGGAAGTAGATATTGCCGAAATCTGCCAGGGCCATAATTGAATCTACGGCCTTCTTGAACTCATACTCCTCGATGCCTGATATGACCTCTTTTAGCGCTCCATCGATCTTAGCCGTAACATCTGAGTCGATATCACCCTGTGGAACTTTGCCCCCAAAGTTTTTAACTGTAAAAGTTAGCGCACGATTCAAGAAGTTGCCAAAGGCTCCAACAAGCTCTGTATTCACCTTCTCTGCAAAGATCTTCCAGGCAAAGTTAACCTCTTTTGTATGAGATGTGTAGCTTACCAGGTAATACCTGAGCAGGTCAGGATGTAGGCCCTTGTCGAGATAGTCATCCTTTGCCCAGATAACATAGCCACGAGATTTGGAGAACTTTTTGTCATCAACCTTCAGCATTCCGCTGGCAACGACGGCGCTCGGTAGGCTATAGTCGGCACCCTTCAGCATTGCAGGCCAGAAGATACAGTGGTGGTAGACGATATCTCCTCCGATGAAATGAACTATTCTCGCGTCATCCTTCCAATACTCTTTCCAATCCCTATTATTTTGGGCGCACCACTCTTCTGTGAAGGAGATATAACCGATGGGAGCATCAACCCAAACGTACACAACGAGATTATTGTGACCTGGGAACTGCACGCCCCAGCTCATGTTCCTGGTGATGCACCAGTCCTTCAGCTCCTGACGGACCCATTCAAGTGCGTAATTTCTTGCAACAACAGTCCCTCCCAGTGTCGGAAGGTAGTCCAGGAGAAAGTCCTTGAATGCAGATAGCTTGAAGAAGTAATGTGTCTGCTTCCTGTACTCGGCCCTGTTTCCGCAGACTTTACAGACTGCACTCTTGATCTCTCCGGGCTCAAGATGCCTCCCGCATCCCTGATCACACTCATCTCCGCGTGCGGATACGCCGCAGTAGGGACAGATTCCCTCGACATATCTATCCGGCAGGAAGCGTTTGCACGAAGGGCAGTATGCAAGCTCTATCTCCTTTGGATAAACGTATCCGCCATCCATCAAGGCCTTCATAATATTCTGAGTCCTCTCGTAGTTGGAGGGATTATCAGTATCGCCGAAATAGTCGAAGGCCACGTTCATACCCTTGAAAACCTCGTCGAAATGCTGATGATATTTGGCTACTAGTGCCTTCGGAGTCGTACCTTGCGCCTCGGCGTTAACCACGATGGGAGTTCCATGGGCATCGGTGCCGCAGACGAACAAAACATCACGTCCCATCTTTCTTAGTCCCCTTACGAAGATATCTGCAGGGACGTAGGTTCTTAGGTGGCCCAGATGACAAGGCCCATTGGCATAAGGCAGACCGCAGGTTACAAGGGTGAGAGATGACAACGAGAACACCGCCACGATCTATGGCATAACAAGCAGATATACATTTCCTAAGCAGAGATGCTCGAAATATTCAGGGATAAACTGTATATAATTGAATCGGAAATATTGGCTGCAGTATTAAAGATAATTAATCATAAGTCGATGGTTGAGGGGGTAAGGATGAGACTACTCGCTTTGATACTGTTTATAGCTTTGATCTTTGGTCTTTCTCAGGCAATACCTCTGCAAGGAGGAAGTGATGCTGTAAAGTGCACACTCTTCGGCCTGATCAAGACGCCCGTATCGCAAGACACGAACAACACCCAGGCGGCTCTCGAATTAGATGTGGGCCTCCTAGGATCACGCAATGCCACTTATGAGCTTGTAGATAGCAAGGATAATATCTATAAGCCCACTGTTTATAAAAATCTCCAGCCAGGGCGCACGTTGCTGATATTTTCTGTTCCTGAGACTGCGCTCTTCAAGCTCCTGAAGGTTACTCCGACTGAAGGTAAGCCATTTAACATCAATTGGTGGAAGACGCCCAAAGGTATTAAGGGCGATATAGTTCTAAGATATTATGGTGTTGTGGATTGGGTAACACAGCCTGACCAGCAGGCAATAGCCTTTGAGATAGGTGTAGCCAATAACGGCACAACACCCGTTACTGTAAGCCCTGATAACTTCACCCTTCTTGATCAATGGGGCTGGCCCTATTACACAATGGAAGGCTTTACAGCCACGGAGATCGCGCCTATGAAGGCCATCAAGGTCAGCCTAGTCTTCGGCGGCCTATCGCCATTCAGCAGGCCGTCAATGCTTGTATATGATTATGCGACTGATAACCAGATCACAATAGATCTTGACAAGGATATGGGTCAGCTGACAGATGCTCAGATTTACGGCACTACAGCGCCCCAGACATCGCAAACTGCACAGACATCACAAACTGCGCAGACGCCACAAACTCCACAGGTACCACAAACAACTCAGGCTTCACAAACAACTCAGATGCCACAATTCAATCAAATGCCACAAATTAATCAAGTCCCAGAATTTAATCAGATGCCACAAAATTTTCAGACGGAGATGAAGCCCACGAGCCTTGTGACTCCAGTGTCCACTTCGGCCATGACACAGGGGCCGAGTGTAACCGGGGCACAAACCTCTGCGCCATCAGGAGGTACGTCTGTTCAGGGCGCCAAGAATCAGACCACGAAGGCAGTAATGTCATTGCAGGATCAGATAAATGCGACCAAGCAAAGGCTTAGCGGCGTCAAAAATGGAATAACTGGCGGCCAAAGCACTGTTGCCCAACAGATAAGTGACAGCATAAATGAGACGAGGAAAAGGCTTGCGAAGATGACGCAGGGCCTCGCAAATACCACCAAGAATCAGACGAAAAACAATACCACAGCAAGCCCGGCCAAGAGCTAAGAACGGGCAAAATCATTTCTAGCCCAGGTTAAGCACTGGGCTTCTTATATTTTAGATATGTTGCAGTGATCTCTTACTTCAGGTGAACTTATTAATATTAATACTAATCTAGTATTTCCTAATGGTCTTCTCAATTTTCCACTGGATTCCATCAGCGACCGCTGCTATCTTGACAATTCTAATAGCCTTTGGATTCACAAGGAAGTTTCATAAGTATATCGGCATTGCCATTGTGCTTTTCGCTTTATTCGGTCTGATCGGTTACCTTTCCGCAGGAAATATTCGGTTTTATCCCTTTGATATTCATACAGTTCATTCTTGGATCGGCCTTTCTGCGCTCTTGCTATCCTGCTATATCTCCATAGATGGGATGATCCTGCGCAAATCCTCACGGCACTGCCGCCTTGGCTACATCGCAGCATCGCTTGCACTGATCGCTTTGATAATGGGGCTGGCGATGCTTTCAGGCATTGCCTCTCTGGAGCCTAGTGTGTCCAATTCTAGCGCGCCCAATGTCACTTTTCAGGTGCCAGCCTCAAGTAAGCTGCCTGAAGTAGAGGCAAAGGAGTATCAGGGCATTTCTCTGGAGCCCTTGAGCTTACAGGGAAACAACGCTATTGCAGGCACGCAGTTCATTGACCGTGCAACCTACCGATTGAATGTTACTGGGCTTGTTAATAAGGAGATCAGCTGGAGCTATGATGACCTCTTGGGTCTTCAAGCATACTCTGAAGTTGCATATATGCCGTGCGTAGAAGGCTGGGGCTTCAATGCCAAATGGACTGGGTTCAGAGTTATGGATCTATTGAATCACTCAGGCCTTCGGCCAGAAGCAAAGTATGTTATCTTCCACACGGCGGATAATTATTCTTCAGACCTTCCATTGGATTACCTAAAAGATAACAATATACTTATGGCATATGGGATCAATGATATCACCCTGCCTCCTGAGCGGGGCTTTCCCTTTCAGCTCGTTGCCGAGAGTAAATATGGCTACAAATGGGCTAAATGGATAACCTGGATCGAAGTAACTGATAAAGAGGAGAGGGGATATTGGGAATCAAGGGGATATAGCGATAGTGCTAACGTCGGCGAGTTTCCATTCGGCTGAAAATTATAGGCTGCCATCTCATGTGCTGCCGCTAATACAAAGTCAGTGTTTTTAATGTGGGCTCTTTGCCTCTGCAGGCTCCTCTATTTTCTCCGGCACATTGAAATCACTGAACACTACTGTCTCATTCGTTGCAGCATCAATTCTGAAGTAAGGCATGCTATCCGATCCGCCCTTCAGGCTGGCGGGAGTCAGAGCGAATTTTATCTCTGCATTCATTATCATCGGAATGTATGTAGCCGATGTGATCCAGATTGTATAGGAGATATTGCTGCTGTCAAGCAGCGAATTGCTTTCCGACAGATCTTTTGAGCTTATCGCTGGGAGCGGTTTAGTATATAATTTATCACCGATCAGATAAGCTTCGCTCTCAGGCTTGAAATCATTAGCTGTAACTATGCTGCAGCCTATTCCGCGGTAAATTCTATGACATCTTAAGGCAATAGTATCATACAAATATGATAATAGGCTAGTTCAACCGTAATCCCAATAGTGGATTGGGCATTCAAGTATAATACGGAGGGAATCGAACGAAGCGATTACTGATTCTGGCAGTATTGGCTATTGCAATAGTAGGCATGGCCGGTGCGGCCAACTACATGTACGAAAAGGCGTCAGTAAAGGGCGTCGGATACAAGAACGTAGAGATGATCATTTCCACACAGGTTGGATTTGAGGGCCAGAAGCTCGTAGAGAAGGAGTCTGGATCTGGCAACGTCATAACAGAGAATACTGAGCTGGAGGCCGAGAGACAGTTGGGTCCTGGCTATGCGGTACTGTATCCTGGTGCAATACCAGGCACAACAATATGCGGATATGCGAACACTAACTGCCTAATGGATTACATCAACTTCACCAAGGAAGCAGAGTTCGAGTACATGCCAGTCTCATACCAGACCGGCCAATTCGACCAGAAGTGGATTGAGAAGCTGTGCGTCCAGAACTACCGGATCGGTGCAGTGCTGACAGAGATGTACACCCACGCGGAGCATCTGCAGAAGACAACTGAGGTAAAGACCAGAGGATATTCACTTAATACAGCAACAGGCGACGTTCAGGGCGTCGCACCTTGCCCAGCCTGCTGTACAGGTGTTCTCGAGGCCAATCTGAACAGCAACGTCATAGGCGTTGCCCATATCGGATGGCTCTCCAGAGATCCAACCCCGAATCTGCCGAATTCGCTCAAGGGACGCCATGCAGAGTATGGCAGGTCCGTTGAGGATCTGACTGGTGTCTTCTCGATCGAGAAGTTCATCCAGCTCTGGGGCAACTCGACATGCGGCGCAATCAGCGTTGATTGGCTGCCATGCGTGTAAGGATTTTTCGCCATCTCCTTTTTTAAATTAGTAAATGAAATCATCTTGTTAATCCAACAGTCACATAAACGTTATCAAATGCTAATTCCGTAAGCCAGCATAAAATCTGGGTGCAGAGGGCAACATGATAGACCGAATTGTTGGCTCTTAAGGAGCTATGCTTATCAAAAATTTGTTTTCAGCCATTTATTCTTAAGTTCAATAAACATGCCTTGCCTTATGCTCTCCCTTATCATCTCCATAAGTTTGAACATGAAATGGAGATTGTGAATGGACGCCAATCGGAAGTAAGTAAGCTCTTTGGCAGCATAAAGGTGCCTTAGATATGCTCTGGAGTATCTCTGACATGTGGGACATTTGCACGCGGGATCTATAGGTTTCAAGTCCTCTTTATGCCTTTTAGCCTTTATATCTATCCTGAACTTATTTTCAATGCATCCGCCTGACTCTGGGGATATATACAGGCTTCCTCTCCTGGCGATCCTTGTGGGCGAGACACAGTCGAAGGTATCTATACCGCGCTCTATGCACTCGAAGATATCATCAATCTCGCCTATCCCTAAGAGATGTCTTGGTCTTGTATCAAGTTCTGGAATCACCCAATCCAGAACCTGGTGCATATCGCTCTTGCAGTTGCCCAGAGAGCCGCCGATGGCAATGCCGTCGAAGGGAAGAGATTTGATAAAATCGGTGCTCTCAGACCTCAAATCCTCGAACCAGCCGCCCTGAATTATGCCGTAAATTGCCTGTCTATTATCGTGGCACGCGAGAGAGCATTTTGCCCATTCATGGGTCCGCTCCATTGCCTTTTTAGTATAATCATAGTCCGAGAGGGGGGAAGTACATTCGTCAAAGGCCATTATTATATCCGATCTCAAGTTGGATTGAATTTCCATGGATCTCTTTGCATTCAAGAAATGCCACCCTCCATCATAAAGAGATTTGAAGGAGATGCCTTCATCTGTGATCTTTGTCAGGTTCTCTTTAGGCCCATCGGAGTTTCTTCCACTGGGAAATACGCCTCCAATTTTGTTTAAATTGTGTTCCCTTCCGTAACCGAGAGAGAATGCTTGAAATCCGCCTGAATCTGAGAAGATGGGTCTATCAAACCCCATAAACTTGTGCAGGCCGCCCAACCTTCTTATAACATCATCCCCAGGCTTCAAATGGAGATGATACGTGTTCGCAAGGGTACACTGCGCCCCAAGAGCATCTAAATCATCCGATCCAAGAGAGCGAACTGAGGCCAGGGTTGCGACAGGCACGAAATATGGAGTCTCTATGTTGCCGCGACTAGTTCTTATTATTCCTGATCTAGCTCGAGTTCTTTCATCTTCATAATGAATGCTGAAAGAGAAACTGTTTTCTTGAGTGCTCTCATACAGATGGGTGTTGTGACTTTGACAAGTATATTGAGCTGGCATTATACGCATATCTCCGCAAGGCGGTCCCTGGGCCATATGCCCTGCTTTTCAAATCCTTTGCTAGTTGGGCCGTCATATATCATTCTCCCTTCAGACTTCCGGACTGTAGGCTTAAGAGCCTACCATAGAGTCTGATCCATTAGACATCTGAGCTTGAATTTATCTCTATATAAAATGTCTAGCTAGGAGTCTAGAGTGACTCGGCAAATTATATAACATGTCATGCCGCATTTAACAAAGGAGTTCTAACCGTGGATCTAAAGCTTATCTTGAGAATGTTTAAGGATACGTTCTCAAATTGGAACGAGGATAATGCCTTAAGACTCGCTGCAGCCCTTGCTTACTATACGATATTCTCGCTTGCCCCACTGCTTGTGATAGTAATAGGTATCGCGGGAATAGCCTTTGGCCAAGACGCAGCCAAAGGACATATAGTCGCTCAGATCCGTGGTCTTGTTGGCGATCAGAGTGCGCAGGCAATACAGGTCATAATAGAGAATGCCGGCAAATCTGGAGGAGGTCCATTTGTAACGATTATAGGTATTGGGTCTCTAATCGTCGGGACAACAGGGGTCTTCGGCCAACTTCAGGATGCGCTAAATACTATCTGGGATGTCGCACCAAGGCCAGGTCGGGGCATCATAGGCGTCATCCACGACCGCATTTTTTCATTCATACTGGTTCTTGGGTTGGGCTTTCTTCTTCTTGTTTCGTTGGTTCTAAGCACAGTTCTGGCTACTTTGAGTTCTAACTTTGAAGGCATTTTGAGAAGTTATACTCTACTGCAAACAGCTAACTTCATCGTCTCATTTCTGGCGATAGCCTTTATTTTCGCTGTTGTCTTCAAGATTGTTCCTGATATTGATATCTCTTGGATGGATAGCTGGGTAGGAGCAATAGTAACATCTATACTCTTTACTATAGGCAAGTATTTAGTGAGCCTTTATCTAGGCTATAGTGCTATAGCATCCGTTTATGGAGTTGCAGGGTCTCTTATGGTCTTGTTGTTATGGATCTTTTACTCTGCAAATATACTTCTTTTAGGGGCAGAGTTCACACGGGTGTATGCAAACGCTATGGGCTCTAGAGTGGTTCCCAAGAGAGGCGCCGTGCTCGTCACGCTGGGACGTAGGGTGCTGGGTGGGACTCAAATATCGCCATCATTAGCAGATGATGAGCCTGATGGAGCGAGGCATAATGAAATATATGATACGTCGAGTGGAGGAATCCTGGATAGAGTTATTTCTGGCATTTTCAACCCTTACATGCTATGGAGAAAAGGGAAATAATAGCATACGATCTTTCGGGTATAATCGCATGATTATCAGCTTTTGCAGTAGTGTTCTATAATATAAACTGCATCTTAAGCACGACCAGCTCTAACAGGAAAATCGAGAAGAGGCTAAGGGTTTTGAGGCAAAGAAGACTCCATTAGCCTCAATAGGCATATCCAGTTGCGTAAATTATAGTACTTCAAACCTCAGAGAGTTTTTCTATGCCCACCTTCTTTACTTTTGGCTTCCAGATTTTATCTGGCATCCAGGCAGGCGCACCCGCGGGCTTGTCAACCTGGACCCTCTCGCCCTCGAACAGATGAACCTTCTTCGTGCCTCGCTCCCTGAGCCTTATGTCCGTATAGCCTCTATTTGCAGCCTTTAATGCTGCCTGCCTAGGCGATTTTCCAGTAAAAACGCCTATCTCGTTGCCTTGAGCGTCCCTGAGGGCAAAGTTCCTAATCTCCTTATCAGCTATGTTGACCCCTCCTATCTAAGGATTGATTTTCTGTATTAAAAGATTTTTGCATTAAAAGGTATATCTTTGATAAGCACTTTAGGAGATTCTCATCCATTAGGCGACCGAATGCTATCTGTAAACACGTATCTAGCGACGCATACCGGGGTGAATCTAATTGATTGCATCGAAATGAATTCTCGTATTATTATAGCGTTATTTATTCTAGATTATTATGATAAAATAAGTCTATATTATGTATATCGCGCTCAACTATTAAAAACTCTGAGTTCGATTTAGTACTAAAAGGAGCGTAGATCAGCATCAGCAGCCCCATACGCTTAGCACCGCCTTATAATGGGTTGGAGCGATATGTATGCCTATGTAAGGTTCGCGCACGCGTGTCTAGGATATAAAATAATTTGATCTCCCGCGGCTATCTAATATTAATTATATGAGATAATATCAATAGTCTCGTGCGATTAGAGCTTGCTTTCAATAGTCTTCAACCTATTATCAATCTCCTGCAGCTTTCTCTCAATTCTATCGAGGGATGCTTGAAGAGGATTGAAGGAATTCACAGATGGCTGTGGCGGATTTATCTCAGGCAGCTCAGGTCGTTCGGGGACGATCAGGTTATCTCCGAGGTTAGGCAGACCTGGACTAGGTTCTCTTTTTGGGAACATAATTATTACTACAAATCCAAATTATTTATAACCACTGTCCAATAGCCGTTATTATGCTAGCATTGTTATTGTACCAAGCTTCGGCGTATTTTGGATTTAGCTTTATAGCCATGTCAAACGCCTTTAAGGAATCATTATATTTGCCGAGGCCTACAAGGGGGCAATGCCTTTAGCGGCCAAAGCTCCTGTAAACTGAGGATTTATTTCAATAGCACTATCCTACGTCTTGGCATAACAGCTAGCAATAAGGAGGCAAGGCGTAAATAGTATCGACTTTTGCCACTTATAATATACGTCAATAGTCGTAATAAATGTTTCGATCGTGAGGAACAGGAATGACCCAACATGTTTTCTATCACTCAGCAGATTTAGATGGCCACTGCTCGGGCGCCGTAGTCAAGCGCCGTTTTCCAGATGCAGAGCTTAATCCAATTAATTATAACCAACCATTCTCATGGGCGACTATCGCTCCAGTAGATGCTGTCTATATGGTGGATTTCGGCCTGCAACCGTTTGAGCAGATGATCAGGCTCAACGCCTCTTGTAGGCTGGTCTGGATCGATCACCATATAAGTGCTATTGAGGCTTATAAAGCATCAGGCGAGACTATACTTGGAAAACGAGAGGTGGGCAGAGGAGCCTGCGAGCTTACTTGGGAGTATCTATATCCAAACGTTGAGATGCCCAGGTTTGTCTATTTATTAAGCCGTTATGATGTTTGGGACCATAGCGACCAAGCATTATGGGATAATGAGATACTGCCGTTCCAATACGGACTTCAGCCAGAAAACACTGATCCATTGACGAATTGGGAATTTTGGAGTAATCTTTTCCGAGCGGATAATACCTTTTATGAAAATGTCATTGTACGAGGCCAAGTAATCCTTTCTTACGTCGCCCAGACAAGCGCCAGATATATGCACTCTCATGCATATGAGATCCAATTTGAAGGTCTCCGAGCGCTTGCAGTGAACGTAGGCAATGTCTCATCCAGGTTCTTCGAGAGCATGTATAATCCTGCTAAACATGACATCATGATAGCCTACAGCTATATTCGCGGTCAGTTCTGGGGAGTTACCCTCTATAGCGATAAGCCTGAAGTTAACTGCGCTATGCTGGCAAAGAAATATGGTGGAGGCGGCCATAGAGGAGCAGCCGGGTTTTCGTGCAAGGATTTTCCATTTAGAGAACAATAAGTCCCGAAATAATAGTAGTAAACTATGAATAGTAGAGATACTACTAAATATAATATTTTAAGAACTGAGGTTCATGCCAGGATCGTAGTATGACTGATGCTATTTCTCAACAGAGGATTGATGAAATATTCCAGCGTATGGAGATACTGAAGAACTCCGAGGAATGCTACAGGTCTCTGTTTAACGAAATGGCTGAGGGCTTTGCCCTCCACGAGGTTATATGCAATGAAAAGGGTGAGCCATGTGATTACCGTTTCCTAGACATTAACTACTCCTTCGAACAAATTATCGGTCTTAAGCGTGAGGATGTTGTAGGCAGATTCAAGAGTGAGATATTACCAGAAAATGATCCATATTGGACAAAGGTATACGACCAAGTATCTTTCGCTAGTATGCCGATCCATTTTGACATTCATTCCTTGGTGCTCGATAGGGATTACGAGATATCAGCCTATCGACCTGCACCCGGCCAGCTTGCCTTGGTATTTACTGATATCACAAAGCATAAGCGAGCCAAGGAGGAGCTCAAAGGGGATAAGGATGCCTTAGAGCAGAAGCTCATAGAGAGGATAGATGAACTCAATAAGGCAGATCGGACCCTGCAGGCTGAAGCCTTAGAGCGAAAAAAAACAGAGGAGGATTTATTAAAGGCCAATGAACGTTTAGAAAAAATCAATCTAAAGCTTGTACTGGAGATTAAGAAGCGTATGAAGGCTGAGGCAGAACTTCTCAAAGCCAAGGAATCCGCTGAGGCAGCAGGCCGGGCTAAGTCTGAGTTTTTGGCAACCATGAGCCACGAAATTAGGACTCCCATGAACGCAGTTATAGGGAGGACTAGCATTCTCATGGAGACGAATTTGGATCAAGAGCAGAAAGAATTCGTCGAGACAATTAGGAACAGCGGCCAAGCCTTGCTCGCTATAATAAACGATATACTTGACTTCTCCAGAATAGAGGTTGAAAAGATTGAACTGGAGTGTGAGCCCTTTAGCCTGAAGTCCTGCATTGAGGAGTCTCTGGATCTGATCGCTCCATGTGCATCTGGGAAGTGCTTAGAACTTTCTTTCAAAGCAGAAGGGCCAATCCCTGATATCATAGCGGGAGATGCATCAAGGATTCGCCAGGTTTTAGTTAATTTACTCAGCAACGCAGTGAAGTTTACAGATAAGGGAGATATAGCGGTCTCTGTTCAGGCCGCTCAGCTTCCGGACGAAAGCTATGAGATATTATTCTCTGTGAAGGATACGGGAATAGGCATATCTAAGGATATCCTTGGCAGACTATTCCAGCCATTCTACCAGGCAGATGCATCTACATCCAGGAAGTACGGAGGGACCGGCTTAGGGCTTGCAATAAGTAAGAAACTTGTGGAACTCATGGGCGGGAAAATCTGGGCAGAAAGCGAGGAAGGCAGAGGCAGTACCTTCCACTTCACTATTTCCACTTATGTGCCTGATAATCCTCCCAAGAAGGCGAAGCCTTCCGTCTTATATTTAAGCGAAGCTAAGGCAGGCAAGGACTTACGTATACTACTAGCGGAAGATAATCTAGTAAATCAAAGGATGGCTCTTCTCATGCTTAAGAAGCTAGGATATAAAGCCGATCCTGTGGCTGATGGCCAGGAGGTCCTCCAGGCACTAGAGCGCCAGCCTTATGATATCATCCTTATGGATGTTCAAATGCCCGAGATGGACGGCATAGAGGCCACCAAAGAGATACGTAAACGCTGGCCCGACGGAGGTCCAAAGATTATAGCCATCACTGCTCATGCTCTTAAAGGAGATAGAGAGCGATGCTTAGAGTCGGGAATGAATGAATATGTCAGCAAACCTATGCAGATTGGGGAGCTAGCGAAGGTGCTTAAAAGGTATACTATGTAGGGTCTGTAAAGGGAACTAGCGGAAGTCTAATTTCCCACGCTGTTGTGCTCAGCTTGCGATGATGCTGAACGATGAAGGAATTCAGATGTATGGCTATTGCGTAGAATATAGCAGATTTATGATAAAGGTTGGCTAGAGATATTCAATACTAGAAATATACAGTACTCCGGCACGTATGCGCCAGCTGCACTGCGCCCTTTGGGCCATCTCTTGCTGGCCCATAAATGAATATATCAAAGACCGTTAATCCCTTCATCACCATATATACAAACTTTCGTCTGATTTACGCTTCCTGACTATATCATTTAGAACATTGACTGCATCAATCAAGGTCTCTCTGACGACAACAGGGTGACCTGGGATCCTTACCCAGACCCTACGTACGCCGACATTGTTGGAGAACTCGACATCAGCAGATTCCTCTGCACACCATTGTACAGCTTGCTCAGTAGTATCTATATGGGCCATTTCCTTTTGACACCTCTTGATCTCACTCGCCATATCGACCCCCCCCCTCCAGGCGCTTTATTTTATATGAGATGCACGTTACTGGGGACATGCCTTGAGAGCCTTATTAGAAAAAGCTTTGCAGGCGAAGGAAAATTTTCCATTCCAATCCCCGCATGAGCATCCCTCATGTCTAATCCATAGCGTTCGCAAAATGAATCCAGAACTATATTAGAGTATCGGGCAAAATAAGCTTCACCCGGCAAACGATCTAAGAAATGGGCTTATTTTTGAATGTAAGTAGAGTATAATAGCTTAATCAAAGGTTTTTAATTTCACTACTTAAATCATAATATATAAATTAGAATCTGAAGCATAATTTAGGCTTTTTTATCATGTTGCGAATTTATAAGTGCGTAGCAGCTGTACGCCAAAGCCTATGAAGGCTATGCAACTACGCGCATGAGGATTATAAAAGATATGCCGCAGCTTACTGCGGCAACAGAATCATCGATGGCCTGCTCCAAAGTAGCGATCCATCATCTCCTTTCACTGCCTCAAAGCTGACGGGTTCCTTGCCAGATCCATCGAATTTGCAGATGATAAAGTCCTTGATGCCATCGCCAGTAAGATCGGGAACTGTGGAGGCGACTGCTATTGAGCCATTATAGAGCCTATTCCAGAGAACCTTTCCGTCCGTCCCCCTAAGAAGGGCAATGCTTGTATCTGTGCTGTTCTCATCAGAGTGCAACTCATAGATAACAATATCTGAAAGGCCATCTCCAGTCACGTCTTCATTAGGAATCGCGATTGCCATATCGTTGAAGGTCTTGTTCCATAGCGTGGAGTGGTTTAAGCCGCTCAAAGCACTTATATGCGTAGATACTGAACTGTTCCTCTCGTCGATATTGTAAGCCGCTATTATGCTATCGGCGCTCGCATTTCCCGTAAGATTCTTTGCAGGGTACTCAACTGCTATCGCACCTTGGAATGTCTTGGAATCGATCTCTGTTCCATTTGCAGCGAGAATTGAGCTTATTTTGGTCACGGCAGATTTGTTCATAGGATCTATGCTGAAGATATGCACCAGAAGGTCTGTCTTATTCAGAGGATACGCTATAGTTGCCGCCAGAATATTTGGCTTACTCCAAATCTCTGTGCCATTACGGCCATCTAGAACAAGCAACTCACTATAAGGTATGAAGGTCATTCCTGCCAGAACCACATCAACAACAATATCGCTTCTGTCATCTCCATTGAGATCATACACGGGGAAGGCGTAGGCAATCGCATCTTCGTATCTCTTCTGCCAGAGCAAGCTGCCATCAGATCCCCTTATGGCAGATACCTCAGAAACCATAGTGCCTTCTGTAGCGTTGCTCATTACTTTCAGCGTGAGGAAATCCCAGGCAGAGTCGCCGCTCAAATTACGGGCAGGTATTGCAATACTAAACGACTGATTTTCAGCAGTGCCATTAGTATCATCGTTAGATGGAGGATTTCCAACCTTGTATGGAATATTCTCAACCAAATTAATCAAGGCGTCCTTTCCTATATCGTGTGATATGGCCGATGCATTTGCCAATGATGATATTAGCAATAAATAGACGAATGCCAAAGATAGCGCAAATAGCTTCATTTGAGTCCCTCCAGACATTAGCATTAAATGAAAATACAGCAATATTAACTTATCTCCCGTATTGCTCATGTTGTTTTGCCACTCCACAATTGACCAAAAAAAAGATCGGGTCATTTCGATCCGATCATACTTTGAGCGTGTACCTATTTCCGCAGCTATAAAACTTGGTCTGAGAATAGCTGAAGCCATTACTGTATACCTTTATGGAGTGCTGTTGATTCCCTGATACAGTGAAGCTGTATGTGCCATCGCGCGGGTTGCCAATGCCATCTCCTCCAATATAGTTATCATCCACATACACTGAGTATCCTCTTATCGAGCTGGATGTGATTGTTACTTGGGCATTGCATCCTGAAGTTGGCGGATATGGCGATGGCGGATAGGGCGACGGTGGGGTTGGAGTGGGAGTGTAAGAGCCATAGACGTAAATGTATATGTAATTGCTCCAGCCGCTGCAATAGTACTGCAGTGTGTGCCAGCCGGTTGCATCTCCATTGAACCACATCTTCTGCCAGCTTGGACTCCGTATATTAGTCAGGTACTGGCTAACCAACCGTCCGTTAGGATACCATTCATAACTGTACAGCTGTCCAGTGCCCTGGACGTTTAGCCATAAGGGAAGCCACTGACCGAAATAACAGCTGGCCACAGTAGATGGAGTGTAGGGAACATAGAATTTGTTGGGTGAAGTGGTCCCAGGCGGAACTATTATGGCAGTTAGTGAAGGTGACGTTGATATAGATCTAGTTGAGGAGCCTGCGGCACGGGCTGATGATTCGCTTGTAGCGATCAAAGTTTGTGTGCTTTCAGAGGTCGGCGGGGCTTGAGTGCTGGATGTGGGTGTTGGGGCCTGAATTCCTAAAGACTCAGGGCTTGGGGGTTTAGCCTGCGGAGTAGGCTGAGCTAATGCGCTGACTGTGAAGAGCACAATCAGAATTGCTAGTGTTAAAATCTTCTTCATTTTTCCACCTATTTTCGTTTGTTTTAGGATCATGTTACTCGAACCCTGCTGGTGAATTCTGAATGATTCCATTGGTCAGAGAGTCAGCCATAATATTGGTCTGCTCTTCCATCAGATCGAATGTGTCTATCGAGGCGTTGTAATCTTTATCAGCAAGCTCAGTAGTCTCGTTTTTGGTGAGATTCAGGTAATCATGCCACATAACCAGTCTGTCATCGATGGAGAGTTTGGCAAGAGTTGTGTTCTCGAACGAGGCAATGCTGTTAGCATTTTCAAACAAGCTTTTGTTTGTATTCTCGAATGCAGACTGGTTTTTATTCCCAGCGGCAGTGGCAAGATCGATTGTAAGCTGAGTATTCTTTTCAATTAGGTTTCCGTATCTGGTTGCCGTTTCGTTCCCCAGATACGGACTGAGCGTCGTTTCCATATCCTGATAATTCCTCATCAGTCTGTTCTGAACCGACGCTCTGTCATCACAGCCCTGGATTATGCTGACCATAGCCATCCTGGTCCAGAACACATTTTCCAGCCACAAAGTCCTCATTTGCAGCCATAAACCCTCTTCTTTTGCAGTCACTGTTTGATTGGATTGATTGAGCTGTCCAACTAAATCCGGCGCCAGTTGTTCGGATGAATTCCCACCAACAGCCGCGAGAGTTGGCATCTCTTGAATGGATAGTACCAGCAGAGATAGCATCAACAATGTTAATACAGTATTCCCTTGCATAACATCCAATAATTGTAGTAATAGTATTTAGCATCATCGACCTTTGAAGCATCCGTTTTGGGATTGGATCAGTCACTAAGGAATTGGCAAGATCTGACATTCCTTTCGCAAAAGTCACGCTTCTCGCCTGCCTTCGTCACCTTTTCTACATGACATGTATAACATGCTTCATGTGCTTGCGAGGGGGCGCCTTTTGCATCTTCTCAAGATGTCTGGTAACTTGATGGTGACCAACTATCATCGGGTGTGTAAGATAAGGAACAAACTACCCGGAAACCTTTTTAATCAGTTCATCTATGGGATGATCGATGGGTCCTTATGAGGTCGTTTCATGAGATTAGCGATACTATTTGTATGTTTGGCAATATAACTTTTACGGATTTATAAGCGGTATAATATATAATTGCTCCCTAAAGATTCTATGGGATGAATAAATTCTCTCTTTATTATCTAAAATATGCTTCGTGACTGGTCTAGCTATCTTCGCCTGTAATATAATAGCTAACTAGCTCATACCATACGCTATCTGAGGAAGCTACGTTACGGTTAGATATCAATGATGATGCATGCAGCAACAGTTAGTTCAAAGCGATTATTTCTTTCGAGGTTTATGCTCTACCTATGCCGATTTATACACAAGCTCCCAGTTCAAGTGTCTATTAATGGGATTGATTCATTATATTAATCTGAGTGAATATGAGACTTAAAATAGTTAGCGAAAGGACTGAGATACCTAAGCTCGATCCAGATGAGAATATGATCCATTTGGCCTTTAAAGCAACGAACGTAGATATATTCAATCTCATGCAGAGATGCCCTAGGCTCAGAATGATTCAGGTATCTCCATCCCATCGAAAGGCTATGTCAAATGCGCTTCAAGTATTCCTCGATATGCAGGGTATAGAGCTGTTAGAGGGAGACATCTGGGATAATTGGGACAGCAGGAATAATTTCGATGGATATTTCACCGTAGATGATATTAACCTGGATGAAATTCGCTCTATGGCTTCTAAAGGTTTAAGCATAGACGAGGTTGCAGCTCAGATTCAGAAGAAGACTAAGGTTAGCCCGGATTTGGCCAAGTATATCGTCAAGATCGGCACAACAAACTGATCCCGTCTTCTGCCTTCATTTTCTCCGAGCATTGAATCTTTAGGTTTTGACAATAACTGATCTTAACCATAGTTTATACTATTAAGGCAGTTCGTAATAGTTAAAGGGTGATTTAATGGTAAACGCCACTAAATACAGCGCGGTCAATCTTTTGCCCGAACTGAAGATCGATCCAAAAAGATGGAGCCGTATCCCTTCCGAGAGCGAGATAAATGAGACCGCCAAGACAATCGAGGAAAAGGATAACATAAAAGTGATACGCGTCCCTGATGGAAATGCGGCACTTGCTAAAATTAAGGAGATCATACCTCAAGGCGCGGAGGTTATGAATGGATCGTCAACAACACTGATAGAGATCGGCTACATGGATCTATTGAATAGCGGAACGTCGAGCTGGAAGAATCTGCGTGAGATTGTAATATCAGAGAATGATGTTGATAAGAGAAATGAGCTTAGAAGAAGATCGGTCAGCGCCGAATACTTTCTCTCAGGGGTCAATGCCATAGCAATGACAGGGGAGATTGTATCATGTGATGGAACCGGGAGTCGAGTTGGAGCCTGGCCTTTTGCAGCCAAGCACCTCGTGCTCGTTTCAGGCGTGAACAAGATAGTTCCAACGCTTTCTGATGCTCTGCAGAGAGTAATGGAGTATGCCTTCCCGTTGGAGGATGCGCGTGCCAAGAAAGCACTAGGCGCTCCAAGTTGGATCGGAAAGTGCGTGATACTAGCGAATGAAAAGCAGACCGGCAGGGTCACACTAATATTGATAAACGAGTGTTTAGGCTATTGATATAGAGTTTGGGCATTGATGTAGGTACTCCATGTTCAATTATGGAAATTGATTGAACAAGCCATCAAGAGAAACGGGCGCGGAGGGATTCGAACCCCCGATCTACAGCTTAGGAGGCTGCCGCCTTATCCTGACTAGGCCACGCGCCCTCGAAGCTTTTCATGAAGCAAACACGTATATCAACCTTTCCAGGTGATGCTATCGTATCAATACTCCACTTAGCACAACGACAAAAAGGCCGAGGAAGAACCATCCGAGTATGCCCTCAAGCATTGCCAAATGCCTATAAAATCCCACTTACCAGAGCAGCCTGTAGGTCTGGACCATCCTCTTACTGGGTGTCGCCCAACGATTTATCTTTTTGTATTGAAATAACTATTTACCCGAGAATACTATTTCACTATTATGGATCAGCTTACTGCTGAACAGGCATTATCTAAACAGGGATATCATCTGGTTGGCGGAGGTGCAGTCAAGCCTTGCCTCTGGCTGAACCGCAGCCTTCGTGGCGGTGACCAATGCTATAAGCATCATTTCTATGGAATATCGAGCCATCGATGTGTCCAGATGACACCTACTCTGAAGTGTAATCATCTCTGTCTTCATTGCTGGAGGCCGATAGATGGCCCCCTGTCAACATGTGCTCCAATAGAGCCGAAGGATCTTCTGGATAGGGTCCTCAAGGAGCAGAATAAGATTCTCTCGGGATATAAAGGCGCAAAAACGACTGACCTGGCCAGGCTTGCAGAGGCCAGTAGACCTGCACATGTCGCAATATCGCTCATGGGTGAGCCAACGCTATATCCTTATCTCCAAGAGCTAATAAACGAGATCAAGAAAAAGGGTATGACCTCCTTCCTTGTTACAAATGGCACGAAGCCTGAAGTCCTTGAGGATTTGGAGCCTACACAGCTCTATCTCAGTCTAAACGCGCCTGATGAGGAGCTTTATAGAAAGGTATCCAATCCGACAGGTGATTTCTGGGGTAAGATACTCCAAAGTCTCTCGATGATTGGGGATTATAAATGCAGGACGGTTATAAGAATGACCCTGGCAAGAGGCATGAATATGCAAGATCCTGAGAGGTACGCGAAGCTCCTGGAGTTAGGTAAGCCAGACTTCATCGAGGCTAAAGCATATATGCATCTTGGCAAATCCAGGCTCAGATTAAGCAGAGACGCGATGCCAGAGCATTCTGAGATACTCAGTTTTGCAGAAAGGCTGGCTAGTGCTATAGGCTATGAGCTGATTGGGGAAGTCCCCCTCAGCAGAGTCGTGCTTCTATCCAGCGGCAAAGTGCCAAATAGACTTATGTAATTACAATTCGAATTATGGCAGTGCGATTATTTAATATAGCAAAACTGATAAGTTGTCCACTGTCGATGATCGTAAATCAATGGGAAAACTATTTTTGCGGGTAGGGCATCCTTGGCTATAATGGCAAGATTTAGGGTTTGGGTGGATGAATGGAACCTCAAGATATAAGGATCATGTTGGTGGAGGATAACCCCGTAGATGTGGCCTTCACAAAAAAGGTTCTCAAATATAACAGGCTTGATAAGGATCTAGTTATCGCAATCGATGGCAAGGATGCTATGAGTGCCTTGAAGCGCATGGCGATGGAAGAAAAGCTACCGAATATCATACTTCTAGATATCAATCTACCAGATATAAGCGGCATAGAACTTCTGACAAAGATCAAGGAGGATTGGCGCTTCGGTCAAATACCCATTATTATGCTCACAGGCTCAAACATAGATGATGATATTCAAAAAAGCTATGACTTGGGAGCAAGCACATATCTCGTCAAGCCTATCTCCAAAGACGCCCTTATGCTCGTAATTCAAAAGTTATTCTAACCCTTGGTCTTTCCAACAAGCGTGATGTTGTCTAGATCATTCCTTCGATCACCAACGGTCCTCTCAAGGATCCTAGGAAGATTCCTTAGAAACTTGTTATGTAATATTACCCTGAAGTAGTAACTTGTTATAACGCCAATGATGATGAAAGCTCTCTGAAATTATGATGAGCCCTATGAGTTCTGAGGCGTTACCAAAAAATAGCAGTTAAAGTGCCTATGATGGCCAAGGGGAGAGTTCAGCTAACCTAATAGGTAGCTTTATAATTAGTTCACAGGCCGACTCTTAACCTCTTCCCAATCTACGTGTACCTTCGCCCAGCTGTCAATATTATTTATCAAATTCAGCTCTATGATCTTTTTTGCATCATAAAGCATATCAGCGACTTCCCTAAGCGTGAAGGTCATTTTCTGTCCATTATTTCCTACAACATCAATAGCCTCGTTCGGGGTGGACTTATCGACTTGCCGAAGCATACCTGCAAGGTTTGAGCAGGCGTTCTTCAGATACTTTATCGAGTAATCTACTGTGGACCTCCTATCGCTGAGGTTCTTGTTGACCTCTTTTATAGACCAGCACATAGTTAGGATATCACGATACATCTCAGCACTCATAGGAGAAGAGCACGCTCGAGCATATTTAAGCTCTGCGGACGTAAGAAGACGTGGGGCTGGTGCGATTCGAACGCACGATCGACGGGTCTCTCCGATACTGAAGTGTACAGCCGGAAAACGGTGGCTGATAACAACCCATTTCAGTGCTCCAACGGATCATCAACAGCCTCCCCGTCGAGAGGCCTCAGCAGACCCGTTGCTCATCATCAAATATACCGCTGGAGCCCGTCGCCCTACCTGGCTAGGCCACAGCCCCAAATTAAAGCGGGCCGAGAGGGATTTGAACCCCCGACCTAAAGGTTAAGAGCCTTTCGCTCTGCCTGACTAAGCTACCGGCCCGGAACGCCATACGTCGATGCTGGATATATACATTTCGGGCAGCCGATGTAGATGCCTATTCAGAGGGCCATTATATTAGAAGTGCCAGCTGGGGAATGTCTGATGCGCGCCTAAGAAAAGATTTAAGGTATTGGTGATCGCGAGATCCGAAGGTGTTTAGGTCTCTCGCAATCTTCTACCCGGCTTCATTCGCGCTGTTCTGGGATCTCCATTTAAGGATGCTGAATGTTGTTTAGCAATATATACAGCAAATATACTTATCTAGAGGTTATCCATTCGATCTCGTATATGTCCGGCGCAAAGGTTCTGGTGGTCGATGCTGGTGGCAGGGGGAACGCTGTAGCTCATGCCTTCGCCAGGAGCGAAATTGTGGAAATAGTGTATGTTGCTCCAGGCAATGCTGGCAGTGAGATGATCGAAAAATGTAAGCTAGCTGCGAAGGATGGCAGGCAGCTTAAGTCAATCCCTGAGCTGTTGAATTTCGCAAAAAGCGAGGGTATAGATTTGACATTTGTAGGACCTGAGGGCCATCTGTCGGATGGGATAGTAAATACTTTCCATGAGGACGGGCAGAGGATAGTCGGCCCAAGACGTGAGGCTGCCATCCTGGAGGGCAGCAAGTGCTACACAAAGGATCTTCTCAAACGCTTGAATGTTCCAGTACCGCCATGCCGGAACTTTTCGGATCCTGAGGCGGCAAAGGAATATGCACGACAGTCCTATGCCGAAAATCCTGAAAGCGGCCTTGTTGTGAAAGCTGACGGCCTAGCGGCAGGAAAAGGCTCGGTCGTTTGTGAGTCTTTAAATGAAACCCTTTCTACGATAGACCGTATAATGGTAAGCCCCAAGCTTTTTGGAACTGCTGGAAATAGAATAGAAATTGAGCAGAAGCTGTACGGGCGCGAGCTGATGTTCTTTGCCCTCTGCGATGGACAAACTGTTCTTCCTTTGGAATCGGCTTTGGATTACAAACAAGCCTTTCCGCCGGAAGAAAGAGTAGCAATACGTCTTTTTAATAAGCTTTCAGGCAACCCGAACTCTGATAACAATCCAAACACAGGCGGAATGGGTGGATTCTCGCCACACCCCTGGCTAGACGATGAGCTGACTGAGAAGATAATGAACAGGATAGCGATACCGACAGTAAAGGGATTCAAAGAAGCAACTGGTACTGAGTATGTGGGCGTGATATACTTTGGTCTAATGATATCTGCAGAGTTGGACCCATATGTGCTGGAGATCAATGTGAGACTGGGTGATCCTGAGGCGGAGGTTATCCTTCCAAGGCTGAAGACCGATTTCTACCGGCTATCCGAGGCAATGCTCGATGGAACGCTTGATAGGATGAACTTGGAGTGGTCCAAAGATTATTGCCTTGGAGTATGCGCAGTTTCGGGAAGGGCTATCAAGCCATTATCAAGCGGCTCTGAGGAGCGTCCAGGATATCCGGGAGAACATTATACGAACATGCCCATCTCCGGCCTTGATAAAGTCGATCCTGATATTCTGATTTATCATAATGGAACTGCCTTGGGAACTGATGCACAGGGCAAACGCAGACTCTACACGACCGGCGGGCGTGTGCTGACACTAGTTTCACGTAGTGAAACTCTTGCCGATGCCAGAACAAAGGCTTATGATAACATCAAAAGGATCAGGTTCAACGGAATGCGTTATAGAAAGGACATCGGCCTTGGATATATCTGATTATCTGATGAGCAGTATTATGGAGTAATAATAGTAATGATAGTATTCGGTCTTGAAGGCACAGCCTGGAATCTCAGCGCTGCACTTGTGAATGAAAAAGAAGTGATCTTCGAGAAGAGCGCAACATATGTGCCAGCCAAAGGAGGCATCCATCCTAGGGAGGCATCTCAGCACCATGCGGAGCATATGGCTGAGGTTGTTGGCGCCGTTCTGGAGAATGCCAGAGAGAACAATTTGAAGATAAATGCTATCGCCTTCTCTCAGGGTCCGGGGCTTGGTCCGTGTCTTAGGACCGTGGCAACGGCAGCGCGTGTTCTTTCTCTCAGGTTCGGGCTGCCCTTAGTGGGAGTGAACCACTGCATAGCGCATATCGAGGTTGGCAAATGGCAGAGCGGGGCAAAGGATCCTGTGGTGATCTATGTCAGTGGCGCGAACTCACAGGTGCTTGCTCTGCGGAAGGGACGATACAGGATCTTCGGCGAGACACTTGATATCAGCATAGGAAATGCAATAGATAAGTTCGCCCGCTCAGTTGGACTTTCTCACCCAGGCGGACCCAAGGTAGAAGAGCTGGCGTTGGGAGCTAAACGCTACGTACCTCTTCCTTACACTGTGAAGGGCATGGACCTCTCCTTCTCGGGCCTGTCAACAGCTGCCACAGAGGCTGCGAAGAAATATGATTTGGCTGATGTCTGCTACAGCCTTCAGGAGACCGCCTTCGCAATGCTTGTTGAGGTGACAGAGAGGGCGATGGCCCATGCCGAGAAGAAGGAGGCAATGCTTGTAGGGGGCGTTGGGGCGAACAAGAGGTTAGGCCAGATGCTTAACATAATGTGCGATGAACGTGGAGCCAAGTTCTATCTGCCGGATAGAAAGTTCATGGGTGATAACGGCTCAATGATCGCTTTTACTGGGCTGATAATGCTGAAGAGCGGAGTGACAACACCGATCGGTATGTCGCATGTCCGGCCAGGACATCGAACAGACGAAGTAGAGGTGGCGTGGGCATGATTAACTTATCAGAATCAATATATTCAGATCAAAACATCCACATATTGCCAAAATTGTATCCCCTTTTATCTTATAGCAACTTCTTTATTTTATAATTCATTATAATGAACTCCTTTTGCCTTATATTATGGTGAATCTCCTAACATCTCGCCCAAATCTTTCCGGCTATCTGTTCTTTCAGTGCTGATTCTATCGAGTAATAGGCTAAGGGAAACACTATAATCTGGCTACATGCCTTTGTATTCTTCTATAATGTATAGTTTTAACCCTGATCATCGGCTATTCCTTTTAGCCAGGCTGAACTACCCTCACTGCTTAGCTACTGGTACAGTTGCACCACTCTTTACTCCGCCGATGTAGGCCATTGCGCCATCACAATTGTTGACTATTCCTGGAGGATATATTCCACAGGAGGCCATTGTGACGCATACAAATTCACGTAGCGTTAAATTAAGGCCAGGCTTGGTTCCGCCGAGATAGACATTTGCATTGCTGATTTCGCCAGCAGGATTAATGTCGCCAACGCTGGCGCCATCATTGATTATTCCAATTGTTCCAGGAACTCCATTTGAAATTAATCCTCTGGCTCCAATACCGATAGACGACTGCCCAAACGAATACGGACAACAAATCAACGTCATGACAAGAATCATGAATATTGGTTTCGCCTTTTTAATCATTTCACTTCCCTCCAATTTTCATTATATCATTTGCCGACTATATAAATGCTTCTTGTATATCATAATCTTTTCTGAAACTCCCATCAGCTCTTGACCCCCAAAGGGAATGATATTTTCTAAACCCCTCTTATTTACCAAAAGGCCCAAAACAAGTTAGCTTTCCTTTTTGTAAATCTGGTTTTTTAAACAACCTTAAATAATATGCCCAGCCCAACGAGCGTGGTGAGTCAGTTGGACGCTTATCATCTATTCCTGGTCTTCCTTGCAATGTATATAGCGATGCTCGTAGGTATTAGCCTTTTCACATCTCGCAGGCAGAAATCGGTCACTGACTTCTGGCTTGCCGGAAGGGAGTTAGGTACGGGAATCCTAGGCCTATCTACAGCAGCCTCCTGGATCGATGCAAGCGCACTGCTGCTGGCAACAGGCTTATTCCTTCTTATCGGCGTTGGCTCCATATGGGTTTGGGTCTTCCCCAATATCGCCGCCCTCCTCATAATAGCGGCCATCACAGGAAGGATCAAAAATATCCCAGCCCTGACCCAGCCAGAGCTTATGGAAATAAGATATGATCCTTTGGTCAGGGCACCTATTGCCGTGGCCATTACAATTATGATGATACTCTTCTCGGTTACCGATTTCATAGGGTTCAAACTGGTCCTGAGCGCCTTCTTTGGCGTCCAGCCTTTCTATGCCGTCCTTATCATGGCCGTCTCAGTGGCCTTCATTGTCAGCATCGGGGGCTTTAAGGCCGTAGTCTGGACAGATCTGCCGAAGTTTGCATTGCTGGCGGGGCTTGCAGTATCCGTCGCCGTCATGGCCTTGATGCTTCCAGTCCGAGAGGGCATATCCCTTACGACTACAGCCATTGCTCTGGGCCCGGATTGGTGGAATCTCTTTGCCATGGGAGGATTCATGGGCGCATTGGTGTTTCAAATGGCCCTCTTGCCCGGCTGGATAGCCGAGCAGGACCCCTGGCAGAAGATATGGGCCGCACGCGATAAAAAATCCGCCCGCCGGGGACTGATATTAGGAGCCGCTCTTATGGCATTAATTTATTTATGCTGCTTCCTGACGGCCCTCGGTCTTAGTGCTCTATATCACATGCCAACAAGCGAAGTGGAGGCTGAGATGCTTCTGCCAAAGTTCATCAGCGATAACGTCTCCCCCATGCTCTTGGCTTTCCTTGCCATAGGATTCCTTGCAGCATGCATGTCGTGCACCTCTACATTTGCCACCTCGGGCGCCTCTTGCATCTCTAGAGATCTCATACAGAGGCATATCAAGCCCGGCGCCACCATGAAAGAGATGATGATCATCGCACGGGTTCTTGTCATAGCTATGATTGCCACCTCCGCTTTCATAGCCCTGAAGATGGATAGCATCATGGATGCCGTTATTATATCCACAGTCATAGGCACTACTTCCTACTTCTTCCCTATCATCGGCGGTCTCTACTGGCGGCGTGCTACGAAATGGGGTGCGCTTGCTGCTCTTATCGTTGGAGGAGGCACTCAGATATCACTCATCTCATATGAGATCTTCTGGCTTGGCAGATCGCTGGACACCATATCGCCACTGTTAACGGAGCATGGTGTTCTCATAGGGCTATCTCTCAGCGCTATCTTCTTCGTAGGAGTATCCCTGGCAACGCCGCCCACAGAGAGAATTAGGCTCTCGCCCTTCTTCCCGGAGGTTGCAAGCGAAGTCTTCCAAGGCCAAAGTCTCCAGGTGGATAAGAACAGCTCAATATATAGGGACGTGATGGGCAGCATAAATCAGAAGATCTCAGGCGACAGGGCCCATCTGAACCTCTTCATAGATCTCCAGCCTGTGCGAGCTGATGGTGAGCCTCTTTCCAGGGAGTTTAAGTGGGATGATTATGTGGAGCGGCTCAAAGGAGCATATTCCAGATGGTACACCCCTACTGGAAGCCACATAGTATACCGGCTCTCTCAGGCTGATATGATGGCCTGCATCAAGATGGTCCGAGGAGATCTTCTCCAGATATGGCTCTCTGCCGAGCCGAAGTTGGCCCAGATTGAACGTCAGAAGGACGAGCTATACCTGTCTTATGAAGAGATTGAGGATGCTTCAAGGGAGTTCGGCCTGAAGATATCTCCATCTAAATCGCAAATATAGGTAAGGCTGTAGACTATGATTGCAGGTTACATATGTGTTTGATTGACTCCACCGGCCATATTGTATCCCATATCACACATTGATATAGAGTATTATCAAAATTAAGGCTATAACCGCTATTATTTGCGCAATTCTTGTAATTAAACAGTAGCACAAATAAAAATGTGATTGAGGAGAGCCTTCAGTCAACATAGTCCTGCACTGTGTATGGATAATAGTCCGGGCATGGGTTGTTATACTATAGGTAATGGTAATTATCCCAATCAAGCGGATGGTCTGGAGTGAGTACACAAGATAGAGTTGTTGTTCCTGTATTTCCACATATTCGGCCCCATTTATCTATATATGCGTCAGGATAGACTTTCTTTACACAATTGTCTTGCTGCTGGTGGATTTACCGTCTGCGGCCAAGTCGGTGGCAGTGTGTTGACCATATTAGTGGCCTGATCTTTGCCCTCTGCCACGGCAAAAGGCCATAAATCCAATGCTGTAGCATGTCTCCTGCCATCGCTTCCTTTTACTTCAGCCTTCAATCTCACAATCCGTGGGCCAACAGGGATGTCCTTTTTCGGTATCTGATGCAAAAGAGAACCTCGAAGCGATCAATGAAGAGCTTCAGACCGAAATCTCAGAGCACGAAAAGACAGAGAAAGATCTTATAGCAGCCAAAGAAGCTGCAGTCGAGGCCAAGGCAGCTTTTCTGGCCAATAAGTCTCACGAACTACGCACCCCTCTAAACGCAGTTATAGGATTCTCAAGCCTACTCTGGGAAGGCTTCGACAGGTTCTAGTCAATTTGCTTTCCAATGCTGTCAAGTTCACTGATGTTGGAGATATATCTGTATCCGTCTCCTCCAAAGTCACTGAAGGCAATAAGCGCCAGATAACGTTTGCAGTCAAGGACACTGGCATTGGCATGCCTAAGGATAAGATGAATAGACTCTTCCAGGCAAGCAATTGGACTTAAGCGAGAATGGTAAAGATGCTGCATATGAGAACCTCTCGGCCCAAAAGCCTCTGGCAATCCTTGTGGCTGAAGACAATCCTTCAAACCAGAAAGTGCTCGTCGAGATGCTGAAACGCCTGGTCTACAGGTCCGACGCCGTTGCTGATGGGTGTGAAGTGCTGCAAGCCATTCAGATCCGGCCTTATGACCTGAAATTCATGGATATCAAAATGCCAGAGATGGATGGTCTCACTGCCACTAGGGAGATACGAAAGCTCTGGCCTGACAACGGCCGAAGGTAATTGCTATCACAGCCTTCGCAATAGATGGCGATCAAGAGAAGTGCCTTGAAGCAGGCATGGATGGTTACATAGCAAAGCCTGTGAAAGTAGATGATCTTGCCACATAAAATAAGCCACTCCATGAGGTCCCACCAACAGGTGGGGGATTGGAGCCGAAGAAGGCAGGCGGCTGGGGAGGCGGGATTGGGGTATGGGAGGCGAAAGAGATGGCATTGGATGTGGCGACGTTTTTATATTCTGCGCATGCAACTATATGATTGCGATATTATCCTGACTCCTTTTTAAACCCCAACATCAAAACTCAATATTTACTCGTAAATATGGGCTGAAGTCCCATCCCCCTCATTATGCCTATCGATTAAATGTATAACTTCAGAAAGTTTCTGTGGTAATTAGTAGGATTCCTTTCTGGATATTACAGCAGAAGCCATGAAAATCTGAAAAGGAGGGGGCGAGAGCCGAAGGTGTAGGAGGGATTTACGTCTGTCGACTTCCGCCAATACACATATTGTTAATTGCCGAAATAAACGCTTTTGGATCATGTGGATGCTATATTACTGACATATGATGATGAGCGTCTGGAAGAGCGCCTATGATTTCGCAAAAATTGTTGATAATAGTAGGTAACTGTGACATGTCGCTATGTACAGCCACCTACATCACCAGCGCAGAAAGAAGTGCACCAAAGGCATCATGCAATTATATTGGTCTCTCTCCATCGTTTCTTATATCCCAGCAACGATAATATAATGATAAGGCCCTGCCTCCGCGACCGACTTGATATTGAACCATTCTGATTCGATCAATTGCCGGGCTTTATCGATGGAGAACCGTTTTTTCAATGGAGGACCAAATGGCATTGGCTCCGGCTTCCAATCGAGATCGATTAAGAGCCCTGTCGGTCGGAGCATCCTCTTAGCGTTCCTGATCACCTGCACAGGGTCGGCAAAATCATGAAGATTGATACCGAAGAATACAAAGTTGGCGCAACCCTCACAGGCAACAGTCTCCTCCGCAGGCCCCACTTCAGCTGTTAGCTGACTTAATCCCTCATCCGCTGCCTGTTGCCTGAGTCGCGTGATAGCACCATCATCGATATCAAATGCGATCACCTTTCCTTTCGGTCCAACCATTCGGGCAGCAGGAATTGCGAAATAGCCATCACCGCAGCCAACATCTACAAATGTCATATCAGGCGCAAGGCCGATTTCGTTAAGGATCTCTTCGGGATCCTGCCACTTTAGTCGCTGTGGGTCGTTTGCCGGAAATTGTTTATGAGGCATTGTAGTGAACCTCCTCGAATTAGGATATCATATATCAAAATGTCTTCTGTGAATTTATTCTTCACGCGCCTACTTCCTGTCGAGCAGTTTGCTGAGAAGATTCGTGTCCGCCAGGCTGTGATCGCATATTGTGCCTACCCTAGCTTCAATTGACTGCGGATAACCTCTTCAAAAAACGTCTCGCAGACCTGAAGTTGAGGTTGGAGTATAGACGATCTTCGCTTTTCAGCATTTTTTCGCTCTCAAATACGAGTTGCTGAAGTGTTGAGATAACGGTTACAAATAGAGTTATATAGAGAAAAGCCATACTTACGTCTTACTGAGGAACTGAAATGGTAAATGGAACAGTAAAGTTTTTCAACAGAGTTAAGAGTTTCGGATTCATCGCTGGCGATGACGGAAAGGATTATTTCGTTCACGCTTCAGGTTTGAAGCCTGGGGTTTCTATCGATGAAGGTGACAAGGTCAGCTTCGAGGTAGTAGAGGGCGAGAGGGGCCCCAAGGCAGAGAAAGTAGAAAAAGTATAAGGTTTGTGCTTATGCTGTCATAACTGAGGCGCTATTGTTGCGCTCTTCAGCATAGCTCTATGACTTTTTTAAAGATTGGTTAATACCATAGAATTATTGATAGTAACCTTATGATTAGTATCATTGTTCCTTTATGATGAAATCGCATGATTAGACTGGAGGGCAAATCCTAGGTTAGACCTGATATTATTGAAGGCCCTTGAAACTGTAAGTGAAGCTTGAGTCTTTTAAAAGAACATTGAGTCTTATATGACAGATATTATTCTAGAATCAGCGCTATACTCCATATAAGACTTGAAGCCGGGGAAAACATGAGCCTAACGAGCTGGCAAAGGCGACCTAGAGAACGGAATAATCACACCAGGTAGAAAAGATCAAACGTGGGAGATATGTCCAAGTTTGCCTTTTCCGCTAAAATGTATTTCAGACGCATCCTGCACTCCATCTGAATATACACTTTCAATTACTATTTTGCCATTGTATTCTCCGCCAGGCCGCCGGAAGGTCCCTTCTCCATCCCCCAAAGAGGTTACATGTCTCGCCTTCGCGGTGCCTCTCCAAACATCAGAACTATAGTTAAAAATCACCCAAGAATCAATTGAAAAAGATTCTCTTTCAGTAATCCCTACATTAGTTCTTTCTGTAGTAATACAACCCTCTAGCCCATAAAAGCGTTTACACATATCCACCTGATGTTATCCCGACTATATTATCCTTTGTCTTTGAGAAAGGTAGCATTAGGCTATATAGATTGATCTGAGGGCAGCTGGCAAATGTGATGAGATGGAAGGCATCAAACAACCTTGTGAAGTTTATAAAACCGATGATATGGCCAATATGAGAATGCCCATATCTGTGCGATTTATCATTAAATCAAGTATCTTCTCGATAGACTTAAGGGCGATGGGTTCATATCCTCCCTGCTACATTGATTAGGATAATATTTCGGTGTCGGTTTTAAGCGACATTGTCGTAGGCAAACATGGAAAACAATTTAGATATGGCCATATCACGGCGCAAAGAGCTTTTGGAGCTTATTGCGGCGGCGGCCGATGAAATAGCGGCAATAGACCGTTATCTACCGATTTTGTATAGTCAGGCTCTAGAGGCCGATCTTCTCCAGAGCGAAGAAAAAGCGTTAGCTCAAGCCCGCTAGCGCCTATATTTTAGCAAAGATATTGCGGGCGTCATAAACTGAATTCTTTATTACTCTTTTAGGTTTACACTACGGCTATTCCGCGTACCATGTTGCAATATCCACATTTAGTTTTTCTGAGGATTGTACTTTTTCAATTAATCAAAGCGAAAATTTCCCAACTAAGTGCAGATCCAGATGGGCAGGTTATCGTTTCAGTCAAATCGGATCAGTGGATCCCATATTTTGCATTAACAATTCTCACTATAATACTTTTCACACTCTGGCCCAAGCAATCTTGCGATCAACTTTAGCTCGTCAGTCAGATACATCATTTTTCTGTGAACAGATCCCATAACGTTGACCTTAACTTCGGCCACTCCATCGAACAGGTAGAATACCCATTTTAGAGTTGGATTCTGAGTAGGTTTATTGAGCTGATTATGAACTGTGAGTCCTGTTTTCCTGAGCCTTTTTCGAAGCAACCATTCTGCAATTGAGTAAACCAGAAGGGTTACTACCATAATCATAGCCAATGCTTGTATTCGTTCTTCTTTTTTCAGATATACCTGAGCGATTCTAAAACTTTATCCTTTAAGAACCTAAACCCTCGCTCAACAGATTGCTGACCTTTATAGTACTGGAGCATGGTTTCGTCATTGATCTTGAGATCATTGCTGGTCAATATGAACCTGCCAAGCTTTTCTCTGACCTTATTTATCGATTCCTCATTGACCTCAATTTCGGCACAGATAATGTAAGACGTATCAAGGACCACATCTTTCGAGGGTCTGCCTCGTTTGCCATTGGCTCTATTTTGGATCGCGTTGAACTCCAGGTTTCTAAATTTATAATTTTTATGACCCCGTATCGTAAGTCCTTGCAGGGCGTCATCTTGACATCGCTGTCCAGAAGTTCTTTAGCTTCATTGATGGTTAGCAGGGACTCTGGTAATCCACTTGATCTCGCCACCAAGCCGTTGAATATTCTCTCTGTGTATGAGGCACAATCTGCGATGTAGTAGGCAGATGTATCAAAGGTTAGGTTTTTTCTTAGTTTCAAAATCAAGTTGGTCCATAACCTTGAGAACTATTTCGTTGAAGAGATCTGTAGCATCATATTTGTAGATTGCATCGAGAGTCCTTCCTAATACATCGTCATTAAGATCTGAGGGAACCACGTCTTCTCCCAGCAACCTATCCACGGGCAGCTTTTCGAAGAAAGAAGGAAGCATGTATAGTCTTCTACCTACGAAACCAAGAGCGTTTAGAACCATCGCTTTCAAAACAAGAGAGTGAGGCAACTTGTGATGTTTTTGCTTAGGATTCTTTGGTCTATTACTTCGCCTATTCCAAGTTGATCGAAAACGCCTGCCACAAGCCATGATGATCGAGCTGGACCATCTCAATATCCATTTGCTACCCCTTCTGGATACTCAGATGAATTATCACATTAAAAATGTTGCCTATAAATAGGTGAGAATATCTTCTTGCAATCAACTGTTAATGCGAGATGTAGGATCTATCAGAAGTGAAATGAACCTTATCCAAACACCTTGATACGGCATAATGATTGCTGTTTCCATCACCTCCGATTGATTAGCGTCAACCATAATCCATACCTTCATGTGCTATAATCAAGCATACATAGCTATCTCACCTTTCAATGGCGTGACATTTCACAATCAAGATTTCAATTTAGGAACCAGGTCAAAAACTCCTTTACTCCCGTCTCTTGACCGATAGGATAATCTTGTAGCAATCCTGTTGATGCCATTGCTCTGTATCCCTTCCATTGTTTCTCAAGGCTTGATTGGATACAGGCTACTTATTAATTTACAGAATCAATGGCATACTGCCTAAAAAAGGATTGGCTTTGCACCTCAGCCCTGTTTTTTGGCGATGATTGTATCGGCTTCAAATTTCGAGGCTCATTTAGCAGAGCTGTCCTCCTGCATTATACCGAAGGTATTGCCCTCTGTATCTTTGCAGTAAGCGAAGTATCCTATTCCTGGTATAGTCACCCTGGGCGTGATGACCTTGCCGCCCTTCTCAGCCACTTTTGCCATGAAATCATCCAAGGATGGAACAGAAATAGTATTGACTGTAGTAGCTGTTGGGTCCATACGCTTGGTTTTATGGCTCCATCAATTCCTGGCTGCCCCTGCTCGCCTGTGGATGCAAGCCAGTAATCAACAGGGCCTCCCCAATTCTGAATCTTCCAGCCGAAAACATCGGAGTAGAATTTAAATAGTATGTAAATGACGGATATAGTTAATAACTTATTTGGAGGTTTATATGAAGCGTCTGAAGACACTCCTGACAGTTGTTTTATTGGGAGCAATAATTCTTCGCGTAGTTAGGCCAAAAATGATAACACAAACTCTAGGCGAAGGAATATTGTACATGATACCGAAGATCGTCGGCATGTTTATCTGAGCTTTAGCTGTGAGCGCTAGCTGCCTACCCTCAACGGATGTAACTTTTTAAGATCCTCGCTTGATGGAAACGCTTTTATCATTCTGGAGAATATTAAGCCTGGTGGGGTATATATGCGATTCACAATAGCGCTAATTATAGTATTCACATTATCCTTTTTAGTGATCTCCTGTAGCGCCCAGCTAACAAATCAATTCCAGAGCGTTGGCGGCGACTTCGGGAAGTCCTGGATAAGCAGTTTCCAAGCCCAAAACCAGCAACAAACTGCTAAAGAGAACCTAACCAGTAATCTGTGGGATTGGGGAGGACACCCAAAAGGCAAGACGATTGTGGATGGAAAGCTGGTAGATTCGACCAATGGCACGACTACGGTTAACTATACGGCTAACTGGCTTGGAGATTTGTCGCTAGCTAGTCCAGTTTACTTTAATAGTTCCAGTCCGTATGGGTATTATGGCCAAAATCCAAATAACCCAGGAGAAGTTAACCCAGCACCGCTAACACCGATGTCGCTTTCCGATGATCCTTGGATTTTAGCTCAACAGCTTGATCGACCAGTTATAGCACCAGCAGGCTACTATAATGTCGTGTATACATGAAATTTTATATTTTCATTAGATTAAAATATATTTTATATTCATTTTAACCTGAAAAAACATTCGCCTTCAGCACTCATATCGCAAATTAGTCATGGCTTTGCTTTTGGGTCCTCCGCAACACGTAAAACGATTTTTCCGCGAGCATGACGGCTTTCGCTCCTCTCATGTGCCTTTCGGGCTTCGGCCAGCGGAAGCACTGTTGTCACTATCGGCTTGATGCGTTGTTCATCCATGAGCGCTGCAATCTGGGCGAGTTCACGGCCGTCGGCCTGGCTCAATATATGTTTCGCGCCAACGCCATGAGCAACAGCCGCTCCCTCAGGAACCTCGGCCACTGTGGTGACGAGGAATCCTCCTGGCTTCAGCACTTTCCAGGATCTCTCAAATGTATCTCCGCCGACAGTATCCAAAACGACATCCACATCGTGCACGATATCCTCAAACCGCTGAGTCTTGTAGTCTATCACCTCGTCGGCACCTATGCTTCTCAAGAACTGCGCATTGCCGCTGGATGCTGTGCCGATGATATAGGCGTCCTTCCATTTGGCGAATTGGACTGCAAAGCTCCCTACGCCGCCTGCTGCGCCGTGGATGAGTATAGACTGCCCACCCTTCAGTCCCGCGACATCGAATATCGATTGCCAGGCGGTAAGCCCTGCAGTAGGGATAGCAGCAACCTCGACAAATCCGATGCTCCTTGGCATTTGTGCAGCCTGTGACGCCTTGACCACGGTATACTCGGCGTACCCGCCATGAGGCAGTGATGCCTTGGCAAATATGCGCTCACCTAATAGGAAAGAATCCACATCTTTTCCGAGAGCATCCACAACACCAGCGACATCCATACCCAATGTTATCGGCAATGGGATCTTCATCCAGCCTGCGCGCATCTTCCAATCGACGGGGTTGACTCCGGCCGCGATAACCCTGATCCTAATATCGCTCGAGGTCAGCTGTGGCATAGGTATATCTTCAAATTTTAGAACATCAGGACCGCCAAACTCATAGATTCTGATAGCCTTCATAATTATCTCCTCCTCATAAAACCGAGCTAGCAAGAAGAATGGATACAAAACGATTTACTGGCAATAGGGTGCACTGGCGATTGCCAGCGCGACTGTTATTTAATTGCCAGTTTTACTCGATATTGATCTCCTTGCCCTTCCTAGTCTCCTTCTTATTAACCTCTACAGTCAGGACTCCGTTTTTGTAGGACGCCTTTGCGCTATCTGGGTCAATTTCAGAATCAAGATCAATCATCTTGTAGAACTTCTTCTCATCATCTGTCCTGATCTGGATGCTGGTTTCGGCGGCATCAAGCCTGACCTTCTCCTTATCTACACCAGGTAGCTCGACGAAGATCTTGTACTTGTCCTTCTCATCCATGACATCCACTAATGGTTCGCGCCCAACGCTTGGCTCTATGCCCCGAGAGGATGGGCGAATATTGCCGAACTCCTGGAAAACAGGCTCCTTGCCGGGCTCAGCAGTATAGCTGAAACCGTATACAAATGGACCATATCTGCGGGTTGTTCCCGAGGGCGTCTCCTCCTCTTCGGATTCATTTGACTCAGGAGGCATTGATTCCTCGAACCTTCGGATCATATCCTCAAATTGCGATCTAAACCAATCCTCTTCAGGTTCCTCCCTTCCGGAGGGAAATCCTCCCCAGAAGTTCTCCAATATATCAAATATCGATGGGCGTCTTCTTCCTGACATATTTATACCACTCCTTGACAAATTACAATTATTCAACCATTATTATCTTGTTTTTAGAAACTTTAATTGGAACTATATAATTATTGGTAATGGTGGTCATTCCACCGGAACCTTTGTGCCGATAGTCTTACTGGGCTTATACTCTTCAGCCTTCTCCACCCGTATATGCAGAACTCCATCCTTATATGTTGCATCTGCTGTATTCGGATCTACCGGCACCCTTAAGATTGTCCGCGCACGGTATCTCCTATCACCTCTTGTAACTACGACAAAGTTATCCTCATGGAAGTCGAGGTTGATATTGCTCTTCTCAACCCCCGTCAGTTCAACCTGCATCTCGTAGAAATCTCCTTTATCCATGACATCGATCATCGGAGTTCTGTCTACACCTGGCGTTAGGCCGCGATCAGATGGCCTGATGTTTCCAAATTCCTGAAATATCGGCTCCTTGCCAGGCTCAGAAGTATAACTGAAGCCGTAGACGAAGGGGCCCACTCGCTGCTCTCTGACATCGCGGTTGGTGCCTACAATCCTCGCCAACTTATCGAACTCCTTCGGCAGGGCGGAACCAAACATCCTGACCATATTCCCTAGGCCGCCTCTGAACCATTCCTCATCGCTTCTATCCTCGCGGGATGTAGGATAGTATCCTCTTCTTGTTCTTGGAGTAGGAAACCTCTCATCTTCACCATACATTTAAAATCGTGCTCCTAATAGTGTCATATTATTATGATATGATTAGATATACTTTTTTTGGTAAGATGCTGAAATGATTTAGAAGAAATTCGAAAGTCTTGACTGAACTGTACCTGATATCAGCTTTGAATAACTTCTCCATTCGTTAGAAGGTGTTTTTAATCTCTTACTCATCTCACCAAGAGCCTCATTCAAAGTTGAGAACCTTTGGGGAGCAGAATTCATTGCTGCTCTTGCTACATCCCTTACAACCCAGACGCCAAGTGGAGCCCAGTACTTCTCAGAGATCTCTCTTATCGCTATAATTGCGGACTGTTTGCCCTGTCTAGCAAGATGCTCCAAAACCGCTAGACGCGCTGCATAATAGCCGCCGGATAGCGGGCTATACCCTTTTTTTCCACACTGATCTTCGCTATCTGAGCCGATCCAGCCTTCCTGCGACCAAACTGACCTCTGCATCCATATCTCAATCAACTCAAAGCTGTAATCCCTTGGCAGAAGGAGTATCTCGAAATGGTTGCCGAGCCCCTCGCCTGAATATAGAAAGTAATCAGATACAGTGGACATGTCCAAAATGGAGTCCCTCAGCTGTTTTCCTATGATATCATCGGAGGCTGTAATCGACCATCTAGTCGGGACAAGCTTTCTTTTACGTCCCAAAAGGCCCAGAGAAAGAAGCCTTGAGATATGATCCGTTCCTATGCCGGAGGAGTAAAGCTCACCAACAGAGGCGGCTGCACCTGTATGATTATCTTCAACAATTTGATCTACCTTTCTCGGCACAAACGGGTTCGTGGTTATATCGATTCCTTTAAGCTCACCGGTTGGGCCTGAGGGAGCAAGAACTCCATCAAACTGAAGCCAACTTTTCGGTGGTTTAAGAAAAGAGATCTCTGTGCCTACAGGTACAGAAGACATTGCTACCTGCTGACAGGCTTCCAAAATCTTTCCTGGAGCAGTCGCCTCGTTCACGCCCACCCTGGCTTCAGATCTGATCATGGATGACCTAAGGGTTATTATCTCACCGATATCCATATCAAGAGATGGTTTCTCAACCTCTACGGCAGGTATCATCGGCCCAGCACGCACAAGAGGATAGTTATGTCTGCCAACGAAGACCTCGGGAGGCGAATATCCCTCAAGGCTATTCCCAATTCTGGGCAAGGCTGATATTTTCTCAAATCTTTTGATAATCGGGCAAATTGGTCTGCCGCAAAGGCCTCTGCCTTTGCAGCTCACACATCTCATCCTTCTTTGGTTAGTAAAGAGCACCTATTATATTACTTTCGCCTTGCATACGCTATCTATATAATCCAAAAATCTACATTGAACGCAGTTCACAGGGTTCATGAAAGAATTACCAACAAGAGAGATGATTTTGTACAAAAATTGAGTCTAATGTTGGTAGAATCTTATGACTTGATAGCCTTTGGAAGACCTTGACATCAAAGGCATGGTCAAGAATCACTCTCTTGCAAAGCATATTGCGGATGCTGCCTGGAACAAACTGATAACTACCACGTCTTACAAGGCAGAATGGGCGATTAAAGCGTGAGAATGAGTTGCTCAAGGCAAAAATTCTGGAACTTGAAGCCCGCCTGGCTCAATATGAGAATGCACATACTCCACCAAGTCTAAGACGTGGCCGCAACCGCCGAAAAGATCAGAATGAAGGCATCAAAGGAAAGCCGGGCCAAAAAAATGGGCATAAAGGCGTAACGAGGCCTTTTACCACGCCGACCAGGCAAGTAGACGTAACAGCAGAACGATGCCCGGATTGCGGAACCGAGCTTGGTCCTCCTTTTCGAATAGAATCGAAGATTATCGAGGAAATTCCGCAGCCTCCGCCTATCATCGTCACTGAGTACAAAATTGCGCATTACAGATGTTCCAGTTGCCACAAAGAAGTTGTTGCAGGGGATTCAGGCTGTCCACATGAAGGTAAATTCGGAAAAAATGCAATTGCTCTGGCAACAATACTAAAATACGAAGATCGACTGCCTCATAGAAAAATCCAAGACACGCTGACAAGGCTGTACGGATTAAAAGTGAGTCCTGCTACGATATTCGATTTAACCCGTCGTGCTGCTGATGCGGTTCGATCTGAATACGATGCGATTTTAAGCAAGATTCGTGGTGCTCTGATCCTGTACGTGGATGAAACATCAATCCATGTCCAGGGAGAAACGCATTGGATCTGGGCATTTACTACACCTTCCGAGACGTTTTTTGTGATTCGAAAGAGCCGAGGCATCAAAGTTCTGATGGAAGTCTTGACGCGAAGATTCAAGGGCATAATCGTATGTGACGGGTGGAAACCATATTCTAAATTTACAAATCGCTTGCAGCGGTGCTGGGCGCATCTACTTCGTGAATCGCTGGATTTAAGCGAGAAGTTCGAAGAAGCGATTCCTTTGCACAATGCGCTCAAGGAGATTTACGATTCACTTACCAACGCTCTGGAAAGCGATCCGCCGCCAGAGGTCCGAATGTATCTATCGAACTTGGCGCGAGAAGCGCTCCGGCATTGGATGGCCAAAGATTACTCTGAGGAGAAAGTCCTGAAATTCATTGGCAAGATCAGCAACGGGTTCGAGTACTGGTTCACGTTTATTATCAATCCTGGTGTTGAGCCTACCAATAATAGGGCAGAGAGAGCGTTGCGGCCTCAAGTCGTTTTGAGAAAGATCTTGGGAACGTTGCGCAATGATAAAGGGACCTCGATTCATGAGCGAATCATGACGACGCTGGAAACATGGGGACAGAATGGGCTGGATAGTCTCCAAATGCTAACCGCGTTGCTAGCCAGCTAAACACGTACCATTTCTATTATTATATCCCCATTCCATTTCTTTCAAGTACAAAATGAACTCATCCCGTGATATATTGAGAAATTCAGGATATCGTTGATTATAGTGAGAAGCGCATCGCCGTTGATCCTCATGGTTTCAAACCAATCCTTAATACTCGGGCGACAAAGGCTCCCCAAGCAGGGGCTTGTAAAGCCGATTATCGAGTTCATGAGCGTTCTTAATTCATGGGACATGTTGGCCAAAAACGCTGCCTTAGCCCTGACTGCTGCTTCTGCAGCTTCCTTTGAGTCCAAAAGCTCTTTCTCTGTCTTCTCATGCTCTGAGACCTCCGCCTGAAGCTGTTCGTTGATCGCCTCAAGGGTTTTATTCAGATCCTTCAAAGTTGACGAAGAGCATGTTATCGAAACGCTCAACTCCTGTCGAGATCCTCTCATCAGATACCTCAATATCCGCCCGAGATGAGCTGGCAGTGATGGCTGTAGAGGCAGCCGAGGCCACTGTCATGATTCTGCGAAAAGATTTACATTTTATATATTCTTTTAAGCCTTCTGTTTTGTACGGGTCCAATATTCAAAGGATATCGGAGAATTGTCTATATCATGGCATCTGTCACGGCAAATAGTATTGACGTATGAGGTCACAGCATTTGACAATCACGCAATCAAAAAGATGGCTACATCATACGAGAAGGGAAAGTCATAATGATCCCGTAAGCGGGATTATTTGACTGTTATACTACAACTCCGGAGCGTTGTGCAGGCGGCATGGGTGCTCTCTTTGATTCCAGGAACTTGAATGCCTTCTTCAGTGCCTTATCCTCATCTCCTTCATACCCATGACGTGTGAATCCAGTCATCTCCTTATCTTTTACATCTACTGTGATTTTTCCATTTCCATCTCTCAGCAGGTACCGCACCGCTCCATCAACTCGAAGCCCTGAATCAACAATCTTCATCTGATACCCTCCTCATCTGGAGTATATATTCAAAATATGAATGGGATGGCCAGGCAGGACAAAACCGCTGGCAAAAGTCTTTGAATCTTTGACTGATTCTGTGCCGCCATCCACTAACTCCTAGCACGATGTCTATAAATAAAAAGCTTTTGGTATCTAAATTTTTTAGTACCAAAAGCTATATATACACAGAGTCTAATGAATTTATGAATAAATGCCTAAAACTACATTGACGCTATCAGAACCGATTGCTAAAGCCCTGAAGGTGTATACTGCACAGACAAAGAATAGCATGCGTGCTCAAAGCGAGGTTGTAGAGGAAGCCTTAAAAGAGTTTTTCGAGAAACGTAATGTGAAGATCGAGTAGTGACCAGTCAAGCAAATCAGAGAGGGGCGAAATCGATGGCTAGACGAAACAACCAGCATTCATTAGATCTCAATACATATCTTTCAAAGAATGACAGATTCAAATTTTTCGTATTTGACCGCAGAGAGATTCGGACTATCGCGGATAATTTGGGATTTAAAACTGATCGTGTGCGTATCGAACTTAGAAAGCTAGGCTACTGCCTGATTAAGAACAACAACGGTCTCATGGTCTGGAAAAGAGATGGAGCCTGCATATAAGGACAAGGCGTAAGATCAAGGTTTGCTGATTGTGATGATGAATCGAACTAATTTGCTTAGCAAACTCGATTTCTTGATAGGTTTCCACTTCGGGGCACACTATCCGAAATCGGTGCCTAGCTTTTGATTGACACAAGGCCCACGCCATATGGGAAGGATGAGCTGGCGACTCATTGCACCGAAAAAGAGAATGCTGTCAATGTAGTTGAGCGGCAGGTCGGCAAATCCGCAGATGTAATTTACACAGTTCCCACCATCAATTGCTAATAGAGTACCTGATGAATGCAGTTATAATCAGAATTGTTCTGTTCCAAGAAGCTAGAAAAACACAGGAGCCGGATCTCTGCCAACTCTCCACTCGGCAAGCTATGCCCGAGCTTTCTCCACATAAATTCCAGATTATTTATGCAGCAGCAAGAGCTGGTTCAACCAGGACTTGATCGCAGAAGGCGTTGATCTGCTCTGTGCTCATGCTTCTTTTAGGTAATATGAGGACTCGATATCCATCACCTTCAAGCCGATGGGTAAAATCCATGAGCATGCTCAGTGCCACTTTGCCTTGCCTTACCAGGTCTGGCATCTTCAAAATGACTACCTTTGATGAGGGGATTACAGCGTCCACAACATAGCCCCATCGCGTCGGGCGATTCAGCAGCACTACATTTCCTCTTAGCCTCAACTCCGAGACTATATCGTCGAGTTTTTTTATTTCTGGAATAATAGATTGCTTAATTTAGACTCCTCCATTTATCGAATTCAGATCAAATGCATAAACCGTTGTTAATTTTTGTCGATTATTTATAATATAACGGTTGAAATTGTGCTTTACAGTGGCTTGTCTATAGAGATGTGATCCAAGCAGCCCGATGAGCAGGCATAAGCTTTGCTCATTGCTGATCTTATATCACTTTAAAGTTCAGAAAATGGGTTAAAGGTCGGGTTGTGGAGATGCAATTTCCTTTGTCAATACCCATCACTCTCTTCAACCTCATACTGTACATCGACTCTCGAGTGGTCACCAAAACCAAGCAGCAATGCACGCACAACTGGTGGTATAGGTGCCAGCGTATCATATAACTGCTCTGGTGCTGCTGACATAGCCATAATTGCCTTCATTGCCAACAGGCTGGGATCTCGAAAAATGAAATCAATCACGATGTCATCCACTTATCGTGCGACATCTCTATTTAGGAACATCGACAATTTTGAGGGTGGTAATCCTCCTTTGGCCACAATTTGAGTTAGAAGTCGCTGAAGCTCAAAGTCTTGCTCTTCTTGGGTCATATCTTCTCTGTACAACAGTAACACCTCCAATTATCTCCTTTCACACTTAATTTATTTTATATAGTATCGCATTGCTTGCAACACGGATAAAGGACATACAAATCCAACTTAGGGATGAGTTCGGTCGATTTATAGCCTTCTTTACGCGGTGCAACTTTTATGCCTTACAGCTTGCTGCTTGAAGGGCGCAGCCGTTTGAGTTCGGCTATAAAGCCAATGCTAGCATTGTATTTATTCCTGACATGAATTATTTTATCTCTTTAAACAACCTGTCAAGGTAAACCCGTAGATTGACTCCATTGGACTTCTGCAGTCCGAACCTACTGCTTACCCTTCGCAAATACCACCCCGCACGTCTGCCTTGGTATCCTTGATATCTTCGGCTCTGATATTTTAGATGATTTCTCATAATAAAAAACTCCTTTATTTAATTCCAATTTCATGTCAGGCCCTTTATGGAGTCTGATTGTTCCTGCCATTAATTGATAAGCATTAGGTGCAAATCCCGTTTATGGGCACTTTCCAATACAAGTCTCTGAGTTCTCTCTCGACATAATGTACTAGTCCCTCATAGTATATACATATTTTGATTTCTAAGAACCAAGATATATTAAGTTATATAAATCTTAGTACCCTGAAGAATTGGGTTTGAACAACGTTGGCACAATCCAAACCAGCTGAAAAGGTTCTCAAAGTATATATTCTGCCCAGTCAAAAAGTAGCATACGTGCTCAAAGCCTAGTAGTCAAAGTCTGAAGTTTGCCCCCTCTCTTGCTAACAGAAGAGAGATGAGGTGGCCGGGATTATGATACGCTCTGGGAAGAGGTAAGAAAAGTGAATCAATGAGCTGGCATAAGATCCCGAGAATGCTCAGGCATATCCGGCTGAGTGGAGAGCGATTGATCAGGCTCCGGTATATTTCTCGGCACAATTCTGATGATGGCAGTCTTCATCAGGTATTCGGTCATGCCGCTTGATGTCTCCAACACTATGCAGTCTGAGTCCTCGTCACGGAGTATTCCGCTGGATACGCCTGGTTCTCCAGATTCGATCAAGCGATTAATCGTGGGAACCGTGTAGATCACATCTATGTATTTCCCTTTCAACCCTGCTATAAGCGTATTTCTTTCCATTATTCTCACCAGCTCGTTGAAACTGTTTTCATTAAATTTAAATATATTTTATCTTCTTCCAAGCCTGTCGCCTAAATCACATGGGGCAAAAAAGATCGTAAGATGGTAGATCACAGAGGAAAACTGCAGGCTTGCCGCTCATAGGAAGGCGTGGCTCCATCGATGGACTCCCTGGAAACTGTGCCAGAGCAAGTTGCGCTATTTATAACCACCCAAAAGGGATTGTGGCACCTCAAAGCGATAGGTGAACTTATGCCCTCTTTCAAGCTACAAGGCGCCTAAGGCGGATGGCATTTGCCGTAAGGCGCCTAAGCCCGCTGCCCTGGTATCAGTTGAGCTTGAGAAGGTTATCAAATTGCTTGATTTGTTTCGCTTGGCTGCTGAGAAGCTTGGGTAATGCGTATAACGACATATTAACCTTCTAGTGATATCAATTCGCCATGCTTATCAATAGTCCTCTTGATTCTGCCCTCCTTCTCTAACTCACCCAAGATGCGCTCCATATTTTCTTGTTTAATTTCCATCGAACGGCGAAGCTCAGTTCGAGTTATAGAGCCGCCTTTCTGGGCCAAGATCCAGAGAATTCGATCCCGGTGGTTATATGGTAGTTTTTTCGTTATCGCTCCTCCTCACGCTTTGTCTATTATGCATTTATCCTATATCACCTCTTTCAAAAACATCTACTAGATCACTGCTCTGGATCATCTTCTCAACATCCTCAGGCCTGGCATGAAATATCTCAGCCAGGATCTCCTTGGCGGCCTGAAGCTCGAGGATCATAGGGTTGACTATCTTCTTGGGCTCAAGCGGCCTGGCCTCTCGCCTATGCCACAAGATCATGAGAATGCCACCAGCGTTGTCTGGCTCTTCTGAGTCCTCGGAATGGCTTTTTGCGACTATTCTCGCTTCGGCCCTTGGCCCTTCATCGAAGTAGAACACCCCTTCGGCATTCTTGACCAGCTCCTCGATGTAGGGATCTGCCCCAGGAGCATATAGCAGCACTGCCGCCTCATTCGAAGCCACTCTCATGGCCTGGGAGACGTATTCAGTCATCTCTTGGGCATCCTCGTGAAGCGACAGATAATGCTCTATTATCACAAGTAGTGATTCTATCTAAAGATGGTAATGAGCTGACACTTGTAAGACCGAAAAGAATTTGGTCATATTTACTGGTAAGCACTTTAGGAAGTTATCTCTATAAATCAGTATGCTCCGACTTAATGAATGCGGGGGACGGGAGTCGAACCCGCGAACACCTTCGTGACAGGGTCCTAAGCCCTGCGCCTTTAACCACTTGGCAACCCCCGCGCTTGCTCTATGCGCCATGCTATATTTTTGGGCTAACCCTCACTAGAGGACAGGGCTGTACTAGAACTTTGCGATCCTGTGAAGGATGGATGGAGTTTTGGTGATTAAGCCTATTTCGCCTTGAGCAGATCGTTTATAATCCAACAGGCCTTGAAATACTCAATCGTCGTGATATTATGCCACTGGATCCCTATGACTATGTGCGCATCCAGGCCCAGCTCGATTTTCAGTGCAAGCGATGTGGCATTTGCTGTCATGTAGCCGATCCTATCGATATCTATCCTAAGGATATCCGAAGATTAGCAAGTTATCTTGGTATTTCAATGGAAGAAGTAATCGAAGAGTACACAATGCCTCATCCCACTGAACCTGATCTGCGAGCATTCAAGAAAACCGTGCCATGCAGATTCTATGATGAGATAAAAAAGGGATGCAAGATATATCAGGCCAGGCCGATGGTGTGCAGGTGCAGCCCTTTCCTAAGCCCAGGCCAAATTGGTCTACATGGCATAGAGTTCTATGAAGACTGCCCAGCATCCGAGGAGAGCGTTAGAAGGATTGAAAAAGATCTGGATTTACTACTGGATCCTGATGCCAAGACTCGAAAAAGGCTTGAGAAGGCATTATCCAGGATGATGCAAATAGAATAACGAACTAGCCCATCAGCCTTGCCAGCACCGCCTTGCTTGTATGCAGCCTGTTCTCCGCCTCATCGAAGACCACCGACTGCCGCCCATCCATCACCTCATCGGTGATCTCCTGGCCGCGATGCGCCGGGAGGCAGTGCATGACTATGGCGTTCTCATGAGTGAGCCTCATCAGATCCGAGTCCACCTGATATCCTCCGAAGACCCGGAGCCTTTCAGCCTCCTCCTTCTCGTCTCCCATTGAGATCCAGGTATCGGTCATTACGACGTCAGCGCCGCGAGCTGCCTCTGCTTTATCGCTCATGATCTCAGGCAGGCCACCTAGCCTCTTCGCCTCTTCTAATATTTGGGCCTTTGGCTGGTATCCTTTGGGCGATGCAACTTTCATGTGCATGCCGATGACAGCAGCCGCTAAAATCATCGAATTGCAGACGTTGTTCCCATCCCCGATCCACGCTACCTTCAGCTCCTCCAGCCATCCGAAGCGCTGGCGCATTGTCATCAGGTCCGCTAGAACCTGCAGAGGATGCTCCCAATCCGATAATGCGTTGATAACAGGAATGCTCGAATGCCTCGCAAGCTGAACAACTGTGTTTTGCGAGTAGACACGGGCGGTTATTCCATGAACGTATCTCGACAGCACTCTGGACGTATCGGCTATTGTCTCGCCGCGGCCAAGCTGCAGCTCGCCTGCGCTCAGGTAAAGCGCGTGCCCCCCCAGCTCCTCGAAGGCGACCTCCAGTGAGACGCGGGTTCTTGTCGAGGGCTTCTCGAAGATCATCGCAAGGCTCTTTCCTGCGAGTGGCCTATCCCTCGACTTTCCTCGTGCCTGCTTGAACGCCTCGGCGCTGTTCAAGATGCTGAATATCTGGTTCTTCGTGAGATCAGAGATGGAGATCAGATTCATGGGCTTACACCTGACACCTAGGATTTCATCTGAGTTTCATTTGGGCTTCATTAGGGTTTCGTTTGAATTTCATTAAATTTCGTTTGGGTTTTTTGGATTTTGTTTGGTTTCCATTTGAGTTTATTGGGATCTCATCCTCTGGAGCAGCTCAGATATCTCAGTTACCCTCTCGCCTGAGGGAGAAACCTTTGCGACTATGCCCTTGAACTCAGGTATGCCCATATCGCATGTATCGTCTCTCACAAGCTGATTCGACCAGGGGCTGTTGGTCATGAATGCAAGCCCCGGATGAGGCTCATCATCGGATATCTTGGCAGCTACTACTACGCTGCTGACACCGTTTGCGATGCTCACATTCTGGCCATCGCTTACTCCCAGCTTTGCCATATCCCCTTTGTCCAGGATTACCTGGGCGCTGAGCTTCCTGTACTCCTCCGAGTATCGGCCCTTCTTCTCCGCCTCATACTGGAATATATCTCTGAAGGTGACTATCTTAACATCCAGATCCATCAGATCTCCTCCTTAATTCTCCTCAATATCTCCTCATCCGATGGCAGATCAGATTTGAAGAAGGGTTCGAATTTAATCTTCACGCCGTCCATGCGTACTGCGCTCCCTCCAGCCTCAAGCCCATACATGGCAGACGGTATCACAACCTTTGCAGCATCAGTGGTTAGCGATCTTCGTGGGTCTATCGCGATAAGCTGAGTTTTTGCAAGGCTTCCAGCAGTTCCAAAAGGAAGAGCAGATAATGGGTCCGATCCTATCACTATTGCTGCGTCACATGTTTTTGCCATTGAGACTACGCTGTACTCTGGCCCATGCTTAGCAGCTCCGCCCTCGAATGATACCTGGTTTATATAGCCCGTTTGGGCCAAAAGCAGCTCGTTGAAGCCGCGCATGTTGTAGTGCCCTACCATCGGTATGACCTTGAATGTGGTGATCTCGTTCAGCTTTGCGACCAGAGATTTAAGAAGGCCGATATTCTGCCCCAGTGAGTAGATCATCCCGAGGCCCGGGAATATAACACCGAATTCTGTCTTGCGCAAGATCGTGCCAAGCTCAATCATTTTCTTTTTGTCTCCATACTTGGGGATCTTGCCTGCCAGAACTGCCATGATCGACTCTATGAAGCTTGCATCTTCGCCAGGAGCCACGCGGAAGTAGTTCTCACAGAGCTTTGCAGTCGAAGACTTTCGCACATCAACGACTATGCAGGTTCTCTCCTCCTCGTAGCTCTTCTGTCTTTTCTCGCCGCGAGGGTAGTATGCGAACCGTGATAGGTGCCTGGGATGGCTGTTCGAGGGATCTGCGCCCCAGAATACGGATACATCTGCGAAGTTTCTTACGTCATCCAGAGTACACGTTGGAAGCTCTCCACGCAAGACCATCTCCAATAGCAGGCCCTGACAGAATGAGGATGTATCATCTATGACAGCTCCAAGCTTCTTCGCAAGCTCAATTCCCGCGCTCTGTGCCTCAAGTGTGGAGTTCGACCAGCCGTAGAGCAGAGGATGTTTTGACGCCCTCAGTATCTCGGCTGCCTTTTTTATTGCCTCATCAATTGATACCTGTTGGCCGTCAACCAATGGAGTTGTCCTTTCAGTGAAAAGAGATTGGAAATGCGCATAGCCCTTTCGGCATAGGTTCTTTGCCTGAGATATGGCTCCTGTCTTCAAAACAAGCTCGATATCCTCACAGAGCAGGGAGCATCCAGTACATGTCGCCACGATGACCACCTATACGAATTCAATTGCCTTGCTCGGACATGTCACTGTGCAGGCGTTGCATAAAACTCTGTTCGGCCCAAAGCGCCTGCACTCCTTTACGTTCAGGCACTTTACAACGCCATCTTCAACAACCAGTATCGCCTTATCGCTCTTCGGGCCAAGGCCAATGGCGCTTCCGGTGGGGTCACTGGCCACATTCACGGGACAGGCAACTACGCAGTTTCCACAGCCGAAACACTTCTCCCCGTGGATTATAAGGCCCGTCTCCGATGCCTTCTCCAGGGGCGCTAAGATTTCCTTGAGCTTCTTGAGCTTTTCCGCATATTTAGGATTAAAGAGTGCCGGGCAATCCTCAAGCTTCTTCTCTCTATTGAGAAGGGCCACTGCCAAAGCCATGCAGCTCGCATATCCGCAATCCTTACAGGCATCCTTTGGCAACAATTGGTAAAGTTCCATGGCGCTGACCATTACATGACATCTCCCTGAGAGGGGCTTAATGGATTTATGTGCTCGATCGTATTAAGAATATTGCCAGGCCTTTCAGGAAACCTTTTCATACCCGCGATACCCAAATAACATCGATGCCGTTTACGAACCCTCTGGCGCTACTTGGACTCCTCAGTGTCGTGCCGCTCATAATAATATACCTCATCAGACCCAAGCCGAAGATTATACCGTTCTCCTCGACGATATTTCTCACAGAGGGCGAAGCAGAGCGCTCCGCAATCCTGAGCAGACTGATAAAGGATCCTCTCTTCTGGATTCAACTTATTGTTCTTGTCTCAATATCCGTGGCTGCTGCAGGCCCTTATACGACGACTGTTGGAACCCCATCGAGCCATCTCGTTGTGGTCCTTGATGTCTCTGCGAGCATGGAAAACAGCTTTCCGCAAGCATTGAATATGATAGATCCTTACCTGGACCAATATGACAGAGTAAGCATAGTCCTCGCAAGCAGCATTCCCGAGTCTGCCCTCCAATCCGGCAGCAGCGCTGAGGCGAGAGATGTTCTTTCAAAGGTATCGCCACGCGCTGTAGTTGCCGATATTTCCTCGGCCATGACGCTTGCGGATGGAATCTTGGGCTCTGAAGGCGGGAATATTCTCGTTGTATCTGATTTCATAAGCTGGCAGGGTGATGACCCCAGTGACACACGAAAGCTCCTTGAAGCCGATGGCAAGACAAGCATAGTCTTTGCAAACACAAGGGAAGGGGGCGATAATGTTGCAATCGTCGGAGGCTGGGATGTTCCAGAAAACGGCTATGTGAATCATACTGCACAGGTGCATAACTTCGGAAGTGCCAGAACTGTGCCCATAACCATCAGAGGGCCTGGAGGGTCATCGAGCAGGTCTGTAGCTATGAACCAAGGGGGAGACTACTATTTCTCCTTCACAGCTTTTCCGGGCGTGAATTACATCTCTCTAGACCTGAACGATGCCATAAGCTGGGATAATAAGGCATACATCTATGTGCCTGATCAAGGCCAGAAGAAGGTTCTGTATCTTGGAGATGATACCCCTGCGCTCTCTGCTTTGCGTTCACTTCCAAACGTTCAGGTATCGAGGTCCGGAGACTACAGTAGCTTTGACCTAGTAGTAATAGCCAAGAACGCCTCTGAGGACGGCGAACTCAACCGCTACATCGATAACGGCGGAAAAGCAATATACATTGCCCATAGCCAGAACGATAGCCCTGATTATCTGCCTGTGAAGATAACGGGCTCTTCCGCGGGACCCGTCAACCTCTGGTTTAGAAACCCGGTGTTTGCAAGCAATATACATTTCGATGAGATCGGCATCTTCAGCTACCTGGATTCCTCTGCCCGCAGTGGTGCCGTCTCGATGATAGAGGCGAACGGAGCGCCAGTTCTCGCTTACTGGCGATTAGGCACGGGAACAGCCATTTACGATGGCCTTGAGGTGAACTCCGACTTCTACTTGCGGCCTGAATATCCCATTTTCTGGTACGATATGATCAATTGGCTCACAGGTGTTCCAGATATCTCCGAGTCCAATCGCAAAACGGGAGAGTTTATTCCTCTGGGAGAAACAGTCAACGTCGATACTCCCCAGGGAACAATTACCTCATCCAGCCTGCTTCTCGATGAAGTAGGAATATATCGCTTCCAAGATACGGCTCTTGCTGCAAATTTGTATGATCAGCGCGAATCCGATCTCAGCGGAGGCGCGAGCTATCCGGCAGGCGAGTTTAAAACCGGCAGCACCGGCGAGACGATTGTTGAGCAGGATCTATCCCAGTGGGTTATCATTCTGGCGGCCCTGGCGATACTATCAGAACTTGCAGTCATCTGGTGGAGGCGCGAAGCGTGATAGAGAACTTCTATTTTGCGACTCCGCAGCTTTTATGGCTACTTCCTGTGCTGCTTGTTCCAGGGTTAATCTATCTTTTCCTTCGAGCCAAGAACAGACTTCTAGTGGCTTCCAGGCTAGCAGTTCTCTCTTTGATCATAATCGCAGCAGCAAACCCATACACGGTCACGACGCAGATTGTCAGGTCTGAGCAGCCTAGCATAACCCTGCTTGATGATAAAACAGGCTCGATGGGTATCTTCGATCCGAATGTTGCCGCTCGACTAGCCCAGATATTAAATGGGGCGCAGATCAGATCGTTCTCAGGTGACTCAACTCCTTTGGGAGACAAGATCCTCCAATACTCTGCACCTGGAGAGACCCTCGTCCTCGTCTCGGATGGCCAGAGCAATAAAGGAAGACCGCTATCGGACGCGCTAGCCCTTGCAAAGGCATCGAACACAAGCGTGTTTGCGATACAGATCTCACCTATTAGAAGCGATTCCGGCGTGGTGATACAAGGGACGAATACTGCAGTTATCGGCGATGATTACCCATTTAAAGTTGTCATCAATTCCTCGGATAGATACGAGGGGCCGTTATCTGTCTATGCCGATGATGTGAGCATCTATTCAGATAATATCGTCGCCAACAAGACGATATCAATTGGGATCTCTCATACGTTTAGGGATACTGGCACACATATTCTTAGAGCATCCATAGCTCCGGATTCGCAAGCAGTGAACGATGAATACCAGAAGGCAGTCTATGTCGTTCCCAAGCCGAATGTACTTCTTGTAACGAGCACCCCATCCCCGTTGGCAACAGATCTCGCTGGTCTTTACGGGCTCAGCTTAGCCACTGATACTCCAGCGAATCTCAGCAGCTACAAGGCAGTTGTGCTGGACAATCAGAAGTACAGCCCGGAGCTTGATCAGCTGACGAACTATGTGCGCGACGGAGGCGGACTGGTCGTAGTAGGCGGCCCAGCTTCCTATGAGTACGGAGGCTACTACAACTCTACACTCGAAGATATACTTCCTGTCAGATCGACGCCAAGCATATTCGAGGGCGGAAAGACTGCCGTAATGGTCATGGATATCTCATTCAGCCTTACTGATACCAAGACAAAAGATGGTACGCCATTACTTGATTATGAAAAGGCTCTGGCAATAGAGCTACTCAAGTCTCCAGATCTTCAGGATTACAAGATGGGATTGGTGGTCTTCGGCACAAAGGCGTATGATGTATCAGATCCTGTGCCGCTCTCAAGCGGCAGGAGCTTCCTGGAGGACAGGATTGCCAGCCTCTCTCCCTCATCAACAGAGAACACCTACCTTGACGGAGGACTTGAGCTCGCATGGAATATGCTCAATGAGAGTGGGGGCAAAGGAGAGCTAATTGTTCTATCGGACGGCATCCTGCAGAACTATCCCGATGTAGTAAAGCATTCTGTTCAGCTCATAAAGCAGATGAATGCTACAACACGCCTTATTCAGGTTCAAGCATTTCCAGATACCACAGGACTTTTCGGTGAGATGGCTGCAGAAACAGGGGCTGAATACTATGCATTCACTTATCCCGAGTCCATATCGACGAAGATAGCAGGTCAGCCGGCAAATAAGTCTGAAGAGACAAATCAGCTCAAGGGGTTCCCGATCTCTGTCGTTAACACTGATCATTACATAACCTCAGACCTTGAAATCAACGCGACTATTACAGGATTCAATGATATCACACCGAAGCCCGGAGCACAGAAGCTAGTTGCCATGGCGGATGGAAAACCTGTGCTTACAACCTGGCGATACGGCCTCGGCAGGGTTGCGAGCTTATCCACAGATGATGGAAATACGTGGGCATCGGCGATTTATTCTCCGCCGACATCGAAGCTCATATCTGCGACGGTCAACTGGGCAATAGGTGACCCAAGGCCAGAGGAGAACCGCATAGATGCAGAGGATGGCTGGCTTGGCACTCCACTTCAGATTGATATTACAAGCGATACCAGACCCAGCATAGACGGTGCAAGCATCGAGATGATTGGGGATAATGAATATATTGCAACGCTTACACCTGATAAGTCCGGCATATACTACGTCGGGGATTACGGCATCGCCGTGAACTATCCTCTGGAGTATAGAGATATTGGCTTCAATCCCGATCTGCCCAGGCTAATTATGGCAAATGGTGGCAAGATATTTACTGAGGCTGAGGCAAGGCTGAGTCTTGAGGCTGAGGCCAGCAGACTCGCCCAGAGGACTATCCAGGATAGGTCATCCAGAAGAGATATTCTTCTACTTGCGGCCTTATCTATATTTATTGCTGAAGTTGTGGCTAGAAAGCTTGGGGAGATAAAGAGGCGTGGCCGATCCAGAAGGAGGTAATCCTTATGATCTTACCATCAGATTTTAATAGCATATCAGTATTATTGAACATATATCAGCGGAGGTAACTAGCACTAAATGAGTTCTCAAATGTGCACTATTTGCGGCCTTCCAATGGAGCTTTGCATCTGTGAGGAGGTTGCTAAGGAGCAGCAGAGGATTGCAGTAAAGGTTCAAAAGCGCAGATATGGAAAGGAGGTAACCGTTATCCAGGGAATAGATCCACATGAAATCGATCTACAAGAACTTTGTACTTACCTTAAATCCAAGCTTGCCTGCGGCGGAACCGTAAAGGACAGCCTAATAGAACTCCAGGGCAACCATACTCAGCGGATAAAAGAGATCCTTGTGAAGAGAGGGTTCGGCGCCCAGCAGATAAGCACCTAGATATAAGCGCCTAAAATATCAGATCCGGGCCAATGCAATCGTAGAACCAATCAAGGTCAGCGATCGCATCCTAATATTTTAAATGAACGGAAGTAAAGCTCAGCTGTTCTTATCATAATTCACTGAACCGTCGAGCCCTATCTCCTCCTCATTGCCAATAACTATGGCAAATATCCATTCGCTGAGCTTTGCACAATGCTCAGGCTCACACTCCTCGATACAGCCTGCACACGGTTCAAAGAGGTCTATAGCCATCAGTGATTTAAATCGTCTGCCCTTAGATTTTTCTGCGCAATGAAGCCTATAAGTCCTAATGCCTTCGACGGTCTCCATCTCCCTCGTTATGAGATTGTCCTTCAGGAGCTTGGCGACTATTCGAGAGCATTTGCGAGAATCTATCTGAAGCGCTTTCCAGAGATCACTCTGGAGCACTCCATTCTCATGGGACTTTATATATTCAAGAGCCTCATCTGCAGACATCTTTTACCCCTACTCTATACACTAACACTATGCTCTACTCTATAGGACTTATTAGAATTATATTATTCCCTCGCAATATCACAGATCCAAGGGAGCGCGTCTTCTCTCCGCCTACGAGCTCCACTGTCTCCAGAAGATGAAGGTTTAGATACTCATCAACGCTATTGAGAACACCTTCTAGAACATAGCGTGGCGATCCTTTCATCTCAACCTGAATTTTTGTGCCCACTAAAGACTGGACCTTTTTGGTTGGAAACATAAATCTGACCTCTTAGTTATTTAAGCTGAATAATATTTCAAAGTTTTGCGTTTTAAGACTGTTCTCTATGAACAAAATCGGGCATAAATCGAAACAGCATAAGTCTTTGAAGCGTAGATTTATGCGGCATAAATCTATACAGCCTCAACACCATTTACGCCTGCAACGCTTTTCTTAAGCTCTTTCTCGATGAAGTTCTTTATGGTCATCTGAGAGAAGGGGCAGCCAGCACAGCTCCCCTGTAGCTTTACCTTGACAATTCCGTCATCTATGCCGACAAGCTTGACATCTCCGCCTTCAGTGCGGAGCGCCGTCCTAATCCTGTCCAAGGCAGCCTCAACGTCGTCCTTGAGATCTTGCATAATACTCTAGTCCCCTTTCACTTTTATGGATGTAATTTCGTGCCCTATAATCGTGTATCTTTTACCTCTTAAAGCTTCCTCGAGGCCATCAACGATATTGCAATACTTTTCGGAATCAATAACCGTATTCACCATGACGCCCGGCTCCGATTGGTCTCTTATTGCCTTTAGAGCCATATTCGGGTCCTCGCTGAGACGGAAATCCTTCCAGGTATTCGGAGCCATGCCCTGATATTCGATAAGGTAAAAGCCAGTTATCCCAAGTTCGGTAAGCAGATTTATGACCCTTACAAGGTGATCATGATCTACGAAAATTTTGGCCACCATCTTCATGAGATGTCACAAAGCGGTTATTTCTCGGACGTATATTAAATAACTTCGCAATTGCTAAGTACATCGGAGGCTACAAGGGAAAGTTTGATTACGTCAGATATGATAAGGCGAAGCCCGGTATTCTCGGAAAGCTGGGGCCTTTCATGGATTATGTTATCGGTGGCCTGATCGGCGGGGTGTCCGCTAAAATGTACACACGGACGGTGTTTGACTGAAAGACCTGCTGTTTGCGCTAAAATCGGGATTCGGCTGGCTATCAACCATACCCGTTGGCATCTCAATGGAGGGCATAGACGCTCTTATGAGGCACGTCTACGTCTTTCCCATTATTGGACTTGTGCTTGGAACGATCTTCGGGGCGGTCGCATTTATTGCCGGCAGAGCACTACCCACAAGCCTAATTGCAATAATTATAATAATAATCATCTATAAGCTCTGCGGAATCAACCATATAGACGGCCTTGCAGACTTCGGAGATGGCATGATAGCTCACGGGACTATTGAGAAGAAGATTCAGGCTATGAAGGATGTGAACATCGGCACAGGTGGCGTGGTCTTCATTTCTGTTATGCTTCTTTCTTTATTTGCTCTCATATCCAATATGCCCACGGGCCTGCTGCCATTAGCACTAATTGTATCCGAAATTTCAGCAAAGCAATCGATGATAGCCTTCGCCACGTTCTCCAAGTCTCTGCAGAAAGGCTTCGGACAGATAATGATCGAAAAGACGGGCAGACGTGAGTTCATTATAGGTCTTACAATTGCGGCCGTGTTCTGTGCAGCAGTATTGGGGCCTCTAGGCATAATTATGCTCATGGGTTCGCAGATTGCTGCTATATATGTGGCTCAAGTGGCCGAGAGAAACTTCGGAGGGGCAACCGGCGATGGCATAGGCGCGACAAACGAGGTATGCAGGGCCATTGCTCTCGCTGCTGCTATAATCTTTGGAGGCATAGTTCCTTGGACGCTTTGGTAATGGCGGGCGGGAGAGGCACACGACTTAAGATGGGCGAAAAGCCATTGGTCAAACTTCTGGGAAGACCTCTCATCGATTATGTGACCTCTGCACTTGAGGATAGCTCTGTAGGAAGGATATTCATTGCGACAACTGAGCACGTGCCTATGACTAAAGATTGGGCAAATGATCGCGGTCTCATAGCAGTAGATACGCCAGGGACTGGCTTTGTGGCAGATATGGTCTATGCCGTTGAACGTATTGGTGTGATAGACCCTGTGATGGTGATTATGGCAGACCTGCCTCTGATAACTCCTGATCTAATAGATCAAATAATAGACATCTACGAAGAGCGACCAGAGCCTGCACTATCTACACATACGCCTCTTCACTTACACAGCCGACTAGGTCGAAGGCCAGACTCATTATTCAACTACTGCGGCCAGCTAATAGTTCCTTCTGGGGTAAACATTCTTGACGGTGCAGATATAAGACATGAGCAAGAAGATTATCATCTGATACTTGAGAGGCTTGAGATGGCCGTCAATGTGAACGTGACAGATGATCTGAAGTTGTGCGAGAGGATGCTCTTAGGTGATCTTAGTTGAATAATAACGAATCAATTACAATTGAGGGCGAAAAGTTCTCTGCCCATGACCTTTCACTCCTCACTGGAGAGGATTCTATTCGCGAAACGCCGAACTCTAACATCCTAATGGTAGCACGCGCGCTTAGAAATCCAATGAGGTTGCCATGGCTGCTCAAAGATATATGCGCGTTAAATCTCGGCTGCGATGAGCAAAGAGACCTTAGATTGGCTCTCATCCGCGTTCAGGTAGATGCCGAGCTTCGGATGAACGAGGATATCCAGAGGTACCAGCAGAGGCGTTATGTCGCGCAGGTGATAGAAGTACTGCTGTTCAATGAGCTGATGCTCGCTCCTCGCGAACAAGCGGAAGAGGTTGAGATTGAGTAAGCTAAATCAAATAATGTAACAAATAGATGCAAAAATTTGTTAAACCAATTAGTTTATCCTCCGCATCCGCAACCTGCGCTCGAACTTGTGCTCGCAGTGGTTCCTCTTGATGCCGAGAGCGGGTACATGATATTCGTATACCCTGTGAGATTTCCTTTAAGCATGTCCTCGGCATAACTTGTCAGATCAATCATTGCAGGCTGCGTGCTGGCCCTGGATGTATTATTCATTGATGAGTTGTTCATCGGCAAGTTATTCGTTGAGAGGCCATTCACTGGCTCACTGCCTATATTATAAACTCCTGTGCCTGCCTGTGATAATGAGCTAGTAAGCTTAAAGTCTCCTAAATTAACCTCAGTGCTTGCTGGAATCCACTGGGCATATGCAGTACAGACGAGTAAGACTGATAGAGCTGCTAATGCCAATACCATTATTATCTTTTTCGAAAACATAAACACACTCTCCGGTTGGAAACTGATTTTATAAAAAATAAAGGGTTATGTGCCCTTAAGGGCACAATATATCTTCCTTTACTTCGGCTTCGGCGGCCAGAAGCTCTTCATCCACTCGGAGATTCGTCCTGAGTCTTCAGGTCCAACCATGATCTTGGTCTTTCCTGCGAAGAGGTCCTCGAGCTCGCCGCTGAACTTGGCTGCCATTCCTGGCAGCACCATGCCTGGAGTCTTCTGGCCCTCCCACTTGAAGTCGGACTCATCGAAGGAATCCTTTATCTTTGTGGGCGAAAGCTGGCCGCCTGCGACAGATGCCTGCACTCCTATTCCATCTGTATTTATGGACATGATGTAGGCATCGATGCCGTTAGAGGCGATATCTGACTCGACTGTGTAGTACGTCAGCGCGAAGTTTGTCGTGACGAACACAGGTGACTCAGGTCCTGGATTGCCGACCTTATATATACCAGGCTTGACCTGCACGGGCTTTCTGGGATCGGTGTAGATGTTGAACCGGAGGTGCATATCCGGCATCATGCTGTGCGCCTCGGTCGAGTGCTTGATCATTATTGCACTGCCGCGGATGGTGAAAGCCGCCGTGAGGACGGACTCCCAGTAGGCAGCCCTGACTGGATCTTGTGTTGTTAGCCAGGCATTGATTGGCAGAGCCATTACTGGATAGGCAATATCCCTCTGAGCCTCCTCAACTGCAGCCCTTCTGAGGTTGATGAAGTTCTTGAGTGTCTGCTGCAGCAGCTTGCCATTGGGCGCTGTTCCTGGATCAAGGACCAGATCGGTTAGGCCCATGCTGGCAAAAGTTGTTGCCATGGACTTGAGGCCATCGAGATCGAATGGCACGCTCAGAGTTACTGGCACATTGTAGTCATGTGCAAGCTGGGCGACCTCCTTCCAGTTATCCTTAGTGGCAGCGTAGATGAGCGGCCTGTTCTTGGCTGCAACATCAAGTCCTGCCTTCAGAACCTTGGGGTTGAATGAGCAGAGGATAAGCGGATAGTCTGTGGTCTCCACTACCTTCTTGACGCATGCCGCAAACTTTGCTGGATCATCGGTCACTGATCGGACAGCGATCATCTCGACTTGTTCCCACTTGCCGATGTAGAACTTCCTCCAGGTGGAGATCTTCTTCACACGCTCGACAAGCTTGGCCTCGTCCATGTTATCGGTTACATCATAGGCAAAGGGCGGCTTGTTGAAGAAGGTCATCTGGTGGCGGTACATGATGTCCTCTCCGCCAACCTTGATCTGTTTTTCGCCTGTGCCTACAAGGACCATCTTCAACTCAGGGGATACGATCGATTTGAGGGCCTCGAGCTTCTTTGCATACTTCTTTTCCTTCACAAGTGGCGGACAGTCCTCAACCTTCTTTTTCCGCTCAATGAGACCTGCTGCAAACGCCATGCAAGTCTGCTCGCCGCATTCCTTACAGTTGGTCTGAGGAAGCTGCTTGTAAAGGTTAAGTGGGCTAGTTTCCTTCATGGATCTCAAGCCTCCATCTTAAGCCAGCTGGCTGTATCAGGAGTCTTAGCATCTATCAGTCCCATCAGGGACTGGGTGATCTCATGCACATATGCAACAGCTAGCGGATGCATCATCATGAATATATCCACACCGGCCATTGCCAGAGTAAATCCAGTGAGAATCTCCCAGACTGGGCCACGCAACATCCTGTCTCCCCAATCCGAATCCTGCTTGTTGGGGGACCTTACCATCCATGCCTCCCTGACACCCCAGGCATTTGTCGTTCCTGATGACATTGGGAATGTCAGCTCGTCGTCGCCCTTCAGGGCTCCGAGCCTGATTCTCTCCATATTGGTGTATGCGAAATCGAGGCCGTAAGCCAGAGCAGCTGTTGTCGGGTCCATTACTATGGATTCCCTTGGCATTCCGACGACCTTCATGAGCTTCCTGTTCAGCTCCTTCTGGGAGTTGATCTCAAGCTGCGTCCAGGCGAGACATACGTGCCCATTATCCTTGCATGCCTTTCCTATCTTCTCCCAATCCATGTTCAGGTTAGCCGAGGCTATCAGAACGCGCTCACCCTGGGCCGCCTCAGCTGCCTTGGAGAGCACTATCGGATCCTTCTCAGGGTTGCCCGAGCCGCCGATGCATATTGGGACCTTAACAGCCTGCAGGACGTCCTCAACTGTCTTCACTGCATCCTGGGGCTTGGTATCCTTCAGCAGCGGATCTGTGCTGATCAGGTGTACAGTCACGAGATCGGCGCCGAACTTATCTACAGCCTTCTTGGCCCACGAGGCAGGGTCATTTATAACATCTTCGTAGTGCATCTTAACTGCCTTGGCCATGCCGATGGGCGTATCGAAGACATCCATTGTGATCTTGGGCGCATTGGGCATCATTGCATCTGGGAAGAAAGGCATTGCCTTCTCGCCGCCGAGCTTCACAACATTGCCCCTGCTTCCTCCATCTGCCTTTGTGGCTCCGATGGTGACCTCCTGAATTGGAGTCTTCCAGGTCTTGTCTGTTCCTACGGCAAACTTGGCTGCATTCAAGGAACCTGCTACCTTCCAGGCTGGAACAGCTGCTGCTGCAGCGGCTGCTGCTGATGCAAGCTCCTTCGGCGCTGGGGATATTGCCTGAGCTACTGCGACCGGTTGAAGCAATGCATCAACTGGATAGCCTACAGCCTTTGCGAAGTTTATGAGCTGCATTGCAATCTTGGCTGCCTCTTGGCCAAAGTAGTAGGCGAATAGCGGTCCAAAGCCCGCAGCACCTGAATCTATTTCTATCTCTATATCTCCCTCGATCTTCAAACCTTCAAGGGATTGTACGTTCATTTCTGATAAGGTCTTGTTCAAATCAGATAAAGTGATCTTCTCTGCCATTATATCACCCTCATAGGCCTATCTCCTTGACGACCGCTCGCATCTCAATCACAGCAGGCGAATCGTCAGGAAGGCCCATCAGTGGATCTCCCACTAAGTCAAACTTGGCTAGCGTTTCATCGTAGGGAATAGTGCCGATAACCTTCAGGCCCAAGCCTTTCGCCGTTTCAAGAACAGTATTCTTTCTATCAGGAGTTACCTTGTTGACGATGACATAGAGTTCCTTATACTTGAGCTCGATCTCCCTAGCCAGATCGCGTATACGTTCAGCGGTCGTAAGGCCTCTCCTGGATTCATCGGTAACGGCGATAAGCACATCCAGGTCGGGTATTGTCTGTCTGCTGAAATGCTCAAGCCCCGCAGGAGTATCTATGATGGTCAAATCGTAATTGTTTACGGTTTTATCCATAATGCCGCGCAGAAGGTTATTTACAAAACAGTAACATCCTGAACCCTCCGGCTTGCCCATCACAAGGAGGTCGTATCCCTCCACCTCCACGAGGATCTCAAAGAGCTTTGATTCAAAAAGCCTTTGTTTATCGGTATCTGGGGGCGTAGTATATCGAGCCTGCTGCATGAACTCCCGCATGTCGCCAATGGTCTTTCCTACCTTGACACCTAGAGCGTCAGCGAGGTTTGCATCAGGATCTGCATCGATGGCGAGTATTTTATATTTTTTGCTTGAACTTTTTACAAGGTATCTGATAAGCATGGCAGTCACAGCAGTCTTACCTGTGCCGCCTTTGCCTGTCACCGCAATTACTTTCCCCACGGTTCAGCCTTCCTTACTTCTTCTTGATGATTACCTCTGCCACGTGGACTGTCGCTCCCCGAAGCTCGAGCGTTATGCCTCCCGAAGCTGCGGGCATGGCAAAGGCTGGCGCTGCTCCTGCTGTTGGTGCTGCGGCTGCAGCTGGTGCGGCTGGAGCATCCTCCTTCTTCTTAAGCTTGAGCTGAATCTTTCCTGCCATAAGACATCCTCCTCACTTCAGATTATGATATTATAGTAGTGCTCGTAATAATAAAAGGCCGGTCTCCTCAAAATAGAGGTAAGGCGGCCTCTACTTGGCGAGTACCACCTTATCTATTGATATCTTTGCGTCTTTCAGTATCAGCTTTATGCCGCCAGCGCTGCCGGACATAGAGAAAGCCGGGGCTGCTGAAGCTGCTGTGCCTGCTGCAGGGGCAGCTGCTGGAGCAGCTGCGGCCGCAGGTGTCTTGGGCTTTAATTTAAGCTGTATCTTCCCTGCCATTTTTATCTACCTCCTCACTCAAGGACGCCATCGGCCTGCAGAGCCTCTATGACCTGCATAAACTGGCCCTCAGACAAGCCGAGCTTATCCTTGACTGCCTGAACATCGATATCTCCGCCGGTCTCCTGGATGAAGTTGATGACCTTCTCCTTGATCTCATCGGAGATATCCTCGAGCTTCCAGCCCTCGGTGATCTTCTTATTATCAACGGACCTTGTGACACCATTGACAACTGGGTGATCGACCTTCAGCAGGAACGTCTTTAGCGAATCGATGTCTTTAGCATCATCTTCAGTGGCGATCTTGGGGTACATATCCTCGGAAATGCCCGCCTTGACTCTCTCCTTGAGCTTCTTGGACATCCATACGATCCTTCTCCAGCCCCCGTCTGCCTGCAGGAACTTGGAGGAAAAGTAGTACAGAACGCCCATGCCCAGGAATCCTACGACCTGCTTTCCGCCGCCTGTCTGGCCTGCCATTGTCGAGAAGGGAAGCCCGTTTGGTGCAGCGCCCTTGAAATCACGATCGGCTATGCCGATTCCGTCGACCTCAGGCATATAGAATCCTATGGTCTCGAAGCATCCACATGATGTGTGGGGAGCATCGAAGAAGGTGTACAGCTTCATGACGCTGTACTCGCCGCCGGATCTCTTCGCGGCCATCTCATTGATGGTATCATACTCGCCGGTAATAGCGTCCTTTAAGCCCGTCTTCTGTATGGGGAACTGGGGTCCCTCTGGATCTACCTTCGCTGCAGCGCGTCCGTCGAACCAGGTGATGGCTCCGCACAGGGATGGCCTGTCTGGGGAGACTACGCATGCGCTTGTTGGGGCGAATGCCTGGCATAGTGTGCATCCGTAGAAGACATCGACATCTTCGTCGTGCAGACCCTTTGCTCTCTCATCGCGTGCCTTATAAATCTCCATCGCCTTGGCCAGCTCTTCCTTAACCTTGGCAGGATCCGTGATGATTGTGATCTCCATCTTCTCGATGAAGGGCATCTCTGCCTTGTAGAGCTCGATGATGGGCTTGTAAATCTGCTCCCACTTGGTTACACCCTTCTTCTGCAGTCCCTTGCCCATCCTCATCCAGATGTCATACCTCTGGTTTAGGTGCATAAGACCTGAGACATAGGATAAAAGTGCGTGGTTTCTCCTCTCGATGATGGACTCCAGATCCTTCTCGATCTTCTCGCCGCCAACCTTGAAGATCATTCCGAAGGGTATTGTAGAGCCCTCCTTGATCTCTGAAGGCTCGGGGCCGATAACGGTTATCTTTCCATCCTGAATCTGATCCATTGGAGCGGCCAGGGATAGCTCGAAGCCGTATGCCTTGGGGCCAGCAAGCTCTATCCATAGGTCCTCTTTCCTGATACGCTCCCCTTCATACATTGGGGATATGTCCAACTTGACTTCTGCCATTAATACACCTCTTATGATGAGATGAAAACTTCATTTCTTCAGTGCTTCGATTACTTCGTCGACTGCTGCGTGATAGTCGTCCGGATTGAATGCCATGTTGCCAAAGGTCATGTTCGCATTGACATGGTAGTATCTATCTATCGAGATGCGCTTTATGTTCCTGTTGAAGTGCTTTAACGTGGAGAACATGGCGTTTGCGAATTTGTAGAAGATGCCCATGAATATAACGGTATCATACTGGCCTTTGCCATCCAGGCCCATCCAGTCCTCGAACCTGAGGTAGCTGGTGAGGGGATGAAGACCAATCTGATAGACGTTATTCATGTAGCCTCTGTCCACAAAGCCCTTCACGCTGTGTGCTGTAGCCGCGATCGGTATGCCTGTTTTGCCGATCTCAATCATCTTGTCGAACATCACCGGGTCATCGAAGAGCTCTGCTCCCACAACGAGCAGAGGCCTCTGCGACTTCTTGATTATAGCTGCGATGACCTTCGGCAAATAAGTCTTGGCCATCTCGGGCCCAGGGATCTGGGCCATCTCAAAGGGAACTGGATTTTTGGTTGTATCAATACCCTTGGGTTTTGCTTCAGCTGCCATTTTGATCACTCCCTCCTCACTTCTTAACCCTTATCTTTCTCGGGATGTTCGTCGGATCAAAGCTCACATCAGCGGGCCTGAGAGGACCTGACAGGATCTTCTTGTTCTTCCAATCGATCTTCCAGCCGTGCTTCTGCTCAAGCTCCTTCATCATGCCGTCCTTATAGGTGATGGGCAGGTCCTTTGCATCCCTTACGAAGATGTGCCAGTCATCAGGCAGCTTGCCCATGTACTTCATGGAGATATCGCAGTAGTGATTCAGCTTGATTGATCTACCCATGCTGTTATCCGAGGGCCTGAAGCACAGCTTTGCCATCTCCAGCATTGCCTCCTCCTTGGTCTCAGCTATGTAGAGCATCGCCTCAGGTGCTGGCTCAATCTGCTGCATCTTGCCGTCTCGGGCATCTATGACCATCCAGTCCTCGGGCTTATCTGCCCTGCCCATGAAGGACCTCCTGTACATGACGGAGTGGGGCTGAACGACTACTGGAATACCTAAGCGGTTGCAGCCTGTCGCGATTGATGCTGCCTTCTGAGAGTATGCGCCCCAGGCAATGCCGCAGGCTCCAACCTTGGAGAGGATGTAGTCTGCAATATCATCGAAGTTTGCTCTGTGGTTCCTGTGGGCGAATATGGTCGCTACCTTGATCGCAGCATCGGCGATGTTGGCGTTGGCGACGCAGGAGCCGGTGTTACAGATGTTCCTGCCATCGAATCCACCGGGATACTGCTCCCAAATGCTCTTGCCCTCCTCGTTCTTGTAGAGGGACATATCCATTGCCATGCAGCCGGAGGTGACGACGATATAACCCCTATCCACGAACTCCTTGGCAATGTCGTAGCACTCCTTCGTGCCCCTCGGATAGTTACTACATCCGACCAGAGCGATGACTCCGGGGATTGTTCCAAGTACGATTGGAGCCCCAACAGCCCTGATCTCTGTATCCCTAGCGGGTCCACGCCCTGCCCTCATCAGGAATTTCTGATTCTTAACATATTCACGATTGGCATACTCGTAGAGGTCCATGATGGGTATGCCTTGCGGGCATGCCGTCTCGCACCTGGCACAGCCAACGCATATCTCATACATCGATGAGAATGCCTCAAGGTTGCCTTTCTTGGCCTCATCGATGAGATCGCTGATTCTGGTGTGGGGCGGGCATACGAATGCGCATTGGTTGCATCCCGTGCACTTATCAAGGTACTCCTTGAACTGCGCTTCAGTCAGCTTGGCCGCCGTCTTGGCATCAGCACGCTTGGGCTTGACTGCAATGGCAGTCCTAATACCAACTGCTCCAGCCTTCGTAGGATCAAGGATGGCAACGCCTGGAACTTTAAAGTTCACAAGATCATCCACAATCTGATCTACAGGATCATTAGTCCTGTCCTGCAGGCCGAGCATAATCTTATCAGTGGTAGCAATGAGAGGAATCTTGCGTTTCTGACAGTCCTCAAGAACATCACAGTAGACGCACTGCTCATCCACCATTACAGTATCCATGACTCCGGAGCGGACCATCTTCCTCCACCAGCCCATAGCTCCTGCGATCTTGGCTTTTGTTCCAAGGTTTTTCGCCAGGCTCGGGTGTCCAGTGCCCTCCGCAATCCTCGTCAGATCGAAAGCAGTACAACAGACTCCTCCGATGTCCACCTTATCCCAGAGATTGTTTGCCTCTGCATAAACCATGGCCTCGGCACCTGCAGCCAGGTTATGACCATAGGCAATGAGAACGCCCTTATTCTGATCCAGTGTGCCCATGCCGACTTCGATGAGAGGGGCATCTGCAGTACCACGCGGCATATCGTATGCCACGATCTGAAGCATATCGCATATCTCCATGCCCAGGAGATCCAGCATTCCGGCATGAAGCGCCTTTGATTCAAAGTCCTTGTAATAACCCTCTTGGCCAGTATGAGTCGCGGCAACCAGCTGAACAACTTCTTCCTCCAAGTAGCTCAAGCCATCGCCAAAATCCTTGAGTGTCCTGGGCTTGCTGCCAACGATGGTCTGGTACAGCGGGGAATCCACAAGGATCTCATCGCCCATATCGAACTTCATATCTCCGAACCTGTCCAGGCACCAGTGGTACAGATGTCTTCCGTGGGCGGCATGTGCGCAACATCCCATCAGGCAAGCGATGAGGACGATCCTACCGGAGTAGGCTGCCATATCCATACCGCAGGCACCACGCTTATCACCAGTCAGGTCACAAGGTCCATAAGTACAGAGCGTGCAGGTATCATCTGCTGGGGCATACATGATTCTGTATCTATTCGCTATCTTGAAGTCCCAATCACGGAGCGTTGCTACGCCGGGCTTGGGGAAAGGACCCATAGGTTGGTCCCACTCTTCCTCTTCCTTAACGACAGCTCCGATGTTGATCTGGACGTTCTTCATGTCCTCAACAGCAAAACTGCCCTCGGTTTTTACCATTGGGTTCTTGGCCTCCTCTTTCCATTGATATACGCCGCTCCCGTTGGCTGAAATTACATAAAACACTTTCGGATACCGATTAATATAAAATAGCCCTGATCATCTATATTTTCATCGAACAATTATTATATAGGTCCTATTTGCGGTGATGCGCGAATGCGATCACGATTGTTAATGTATATTCTCTATCCGCCAACTTGAAATGCGGATACGATTGAGGGCATTTGGCTCATGTTAGACAGGATCAAGAAGAGCTTTGCGACTGGCAGAGAATGCTATCACGGAGGCAAGTTTCGGGAAGCAGTCTTAAAAGGGACTACGCAAGCTTCTCCCCCACTGGATTTCAGCGCCAATATAAATCCTCATGGCACTCTTCCACTGGAAGCCGTCGTTTTAAAGGAACTGGAAAATATAGGCTATTATCCAGACAATGGATATCTCGAATTCAGGAATGCCATCGCTCGCTTTGTGGGCGTGAAGCCTGAGAACGTAGTTCCGGGGAACGGTTCATCAGAGATCATCAGGCTCTTCGCGGAGATGGTCCTGGAGGAGGAAGATCTGGCGCTGATACCTTTTCCAACCTTCGGGGAGTATGAGAACCAGTCTCGCTTATCAGGTGCCAAAATCAAGCGAATAGAAACGGATTTGAAGGGATTGCCCATAATAAGCGATTCTGACCTTCGTGATGCTAAAGCCCTCTTTGTATGCAATCCCAATAACCCAACAGGAGTATTGCTATCTAGGGATGATATTACTGCCCTTGCGAGGCGATGCGAGCGAAATGAAGTATTCCTCCTGGTTGATGAAGCTTTCATAGAACTATCCGATCCTGATCAAAGCATAGCATACCTCGCGCCTGAGATGGAGTATCTGCTTGTAATGAGATCTCTTACAAAATCATTCGGCGTGCCGGGGCTAAGGCTGGGCTTTGGAATCGCCAACCCACTATTTATAGAGATAATGGATAGATCCAGGATACCCTGGTCCATAAGCTCAATTGCAGCTGCAGCCGGAGCATATCTCCTCGATAATGCCGATTATCTTGAGGATTCAAGGAATCTTATCAAGAGAGAACGGGAATGGCTTACACTTACTCTATCGAACTTGGGACTCAAACCGCTGACGAGCAGTGTTAACTTTATTTTGGTAAACATTCATCCAGCCGGCATCGGCTCTGATGAGCTTACAAAATATATGATTGCACAGGGTGTGCTTGTCAGAGACTGCCAATCTTTCGGCCTTGGAAAGAGCTACATAAGAGTGGCAGTTAGAACTAGAGAAGAGAATGAGAAGCTGATAGAAGCCCTGGAGCATGTGATCAAATGCGCAGGTTGAACTGCGAGCGATACCCATGTCACTTCCCCAAGCAGGATTGTGCCTTCTGCTTTTGTCCTTTCTATCCCTGCATGGATGAGAGGACTAAAGGGCATATGAAGGGAGATATCTGGGCTTGCGATGACTGTGTGATTATCCATTCTCCTGAAATCTCACGCATCATCATGGATGCGCTTATGGGAGGCAAGGCCTTATCTGATGCTTGGAATATTATCGCGGAGCAATTATGAACGGTGAGGCGTTTCTAGTATTCCTATTAGCCGTTGCTTTTGATCTGATAATCGGAGAGCCGCCGACGAAAATACATCCCGTGGTTTGGATAGGCAAGCTTATATCCTTTCTGAAGAACCGTGCTCGCCCAACAAAGGCTGATGGCCTAATGCTCGCAATAATAGTGATTATCGCAACCGTTTTAGCTGGACATGCAATTGTCGTTGCTTTAGGCAGTATTCCTATTCTCGGCGGGCTGTTAAGCACCGCGGCCGCTGCATATCTGCTGAAATCAACATTCGCTATAAGATGCCTTCTCCAGACATCGAAGGATATAGGAAGGATGATCGATAGCAATATCGACGAGGCCAAAAGGATGCTTCCTGCCCTTGTAGGCAGGGAGACAAAAGATCTCACATCTGCGCAGGCCGCATCGGCGGTGATTGAATCTGTCTCTGAGAACTATGTGGACACGATAATATCGCCGATATTCTATTTCATTCTCTTCTCGCCCTTCGGCCTCGGCCTTGAGGCGGCCCTTGCATTCAAGGCGATGAGCACAATGGACAGCATGCTGGGCTACAAAACAAAGGGTCTGAAGGAGCTGGGCTATGTTCCTGCAAAGCTGGATGACATTGCCAATTATATTCCTGCAAGGCTCAGCATACTCCTTATAGCCTTTGCGAGGCCATCAAGAGCTGCTGCAGCAATAACATCTGCTCTGAGGGACCACTCTAAAACGCCCAGCCCCAATTCCGGCTGGCCTATGTCTGCATCAGCAGGCAGTTTGGACGTTAAGCTTGAAAAGCCGGGCTTCTACGTGCTGCAAGAAAAGGGAAAAGAGGCAGCTACATCAGATATACCTGATGCCGTCAGGCTCATAGGTCGGGCATCAATCCTAGTTTTAGGAATATCCTCGCTCATATTGCTTTGGTGATGTTTGTCAGACCATGCCAGGGTAACGTTTATCCAGATCAAAGACGGAAGACTACTACAGATGGAAACGATGGGAGATCTGCTGGAGAAGGTCAGGGAGTTTGGATATCGAGGCAGCCAAAAGGAAGATGCTTCAAAGCTTTTCGGCTGGGGCATTCAGGATGTCGTGGCCAGGACCCCTGCAGCCGATGAGGCTTCAGTAGCTATTGTCTTTGATAACGGGCTGATAATCTATGCAAGGTATTTCCTAAATCTCGATCCCACGGAATCTGAAGATAACTGCGAATTTACCCTCGGACTGCGAAATGATCTCAGGTCCCGGATAAGATACAATGTGTTCTATTCAGGCTACATACATGGACAGGGATACATAAGGGTCAAGATAGCTGAGACCGATAACAGAACGGTACAGAGAATGCTTGAGGATTTATATGTCCCAGCACTCAAGAGCATCTATAAACCCATAATAACACAATTCAAGGGATTCTATTCAAAAGATTATTTCGGCGTTGAGGCGGACAATAACCACGGAGAGATATATTACTCACCTGTAAGATTTAGAAGCGAGCATAAGGCATCTAAAATATGGGACGTTGTCGGCCGCCTCCATGAACTTGATGCACTTATGCGCGAAGGAGATATTAGGCATGCACTTGCTGAACTCGATGTGCAGATGAGCTTTCTTCCAAGCGTAATGTGGTCGGATATCTAATTTAATATCATTTAATTTAGGATCTCCAGCGTATTGGGCAGATTCTCGAGAATACCCTTGTAATCCTTTTCTTGAAGCTTGGCCTTCATTGAGATCAAAAATCTTCGTGCCTCCGGAGCAAGATTTGCCCCCTCAAAGTACTCTACAATTCTGGAGATAAGCAGACCGGCCGTGTTTAAATAAACAGAATCGCTATGGCTCGTCGCCAGATGCAGAGCACGATTATAATCGTTTAAGCTAGCGTCGTTGCGGCCTGTTTGAGCCTCGCAATCTCCGAGCGTAATCAGTGCCCTGATGTTTAAGTCCAGGTAGCCCATAAGCCTTGAATGGCGCTCTAATAAAACAGCAATCTCCTCGGCCTTCGTGAGATCCTTTTGGACTATGGCAACTGCAGCCATATCATCATAAACCAAGAGAAGATCGAATACAGCACCAATCTTGCTGAAGATCTTTGATGCATCCTTAAGTCTAGCCTCAGATTCGGGGTAATCCTTTTTACATGTGGAGATGATGCCGATATTTCTCAAAGCTTTGGCCTCCTCATATCTATCGCCAAGGCTTCTTGATAATGCCAAAGCCTTTTGGTAGTTATTAAAAGCTTCATTATACAGCTGTTCTTCCTGGTAGAACTCACCCCAGGCGTTATAAAGCTGAATACGCATCGGCTGATAGTTTAGCCTATAAATCAAAGTCTCCGCCTTGGATAGATAGAATTTGGCTTCAAGGGACTTATGAGAATGTAACTTGAATCTTGCCATGGCAGTATAGCATTCGCAGAGATCAGGCATCGCGCCTAAACTTTCAAATGTTTTCATCGAACTCTGTAGAAGCTCCTCTGCATTCTCCTCCCAGCCCCTCAAGCTCTGAATGGCGCTCAAGCTCATATTTACAAGGCCTATGCACGGCTCAGCCTTAAGCTTATCAAAGATATCAAGACTCTGCTCAAGCATCTTTGCAGCCATGCACCAATCGCCCTTGCCTCTATAAACCGCGGCAACGTTGAGCATCGTCTGGGCTGCCCCATAGAGATCATCCAACTCCTTGAAGAGGGCCATGCTTTCCATATACTTTGATATGGCCTCATCCCATTCGTACCTGTCTGCATGGGCGCCGCCTAGTGCCGCCAGCACCTCAGCCTTGCCACTCATATCGCCTAAAGTGTCCATCTCCTCTAGCTGTTTCAGATAGACATCGATGCTTGCCTTGACCTCGCCCTGGCCCGATTTGATCATATCTATATCTGCCTGCATTTCTGCGGCGCCAATAGGGTCTCCCTGATGTAAGCGTATTTCAAGTCCCCTTTGGAAATGTTCTATTGCAAGGTCCCATTCACCCCTGCGGTAATAGAATGTCCCTAAATTATTCATTACCTTAGAAATCCCATCGGAATCTTCAAAGGCCTCGAATATATCCAGGCTCTTCTGATAGCATTCCAGGGCATTAGGCCAATCGCCCTTTTTATAGTAAATGCTGGCAATGTTGCTTAAAACAGAGGCTGTACCGCTATCATCTCCGATCTTTTCAAAGCATTGGAGACTGTGATTATATTGCTCGAGTGCATCAGTCCATTCGCCTCGGCGATAGTACATGTTTCCAAGGTTGTTTCCTGCAACGGCCATACTATAGTCATCGCCAAGCTTATTCAAAAGCTCCAGGCTCTCTTTATAACTGGAGATGGCCTCGTTCCATCTCCCGTCTTCCATATAGATATTGCCTAGATTACAAAGCACTATGGCAACACTGTAGAGATCTTCCCTTGATCGAAATATTGCCAATGCATCACAATACTCATCGATCGCCTCGCGATTTTTGCCTAATTTATAGCAAATTTCTGTAAAATTGTTCAGGGATAAGATCAACTCGCGTACATCTTCAAGCGATTTCTGCAGCCTTATGCACTCCTCAAAATAACCTAGGGCCCTCTCTAAATCTCCGGCATCTTCCAATATGATTCCCATGCCCTTCAGAGCATTTGCCTCTCCTTTCTTATCGCCTAGCTCTCGAAAGGCCTTAAGGCTCTCAAGGCAACATCCCTCTGCCTTTTCGATCGCCCCGCTCTGGCAATAGATGCTCGCAAGGTTGCCCATAGTTGTTGCAATGCCGTGTTTATCGCCGAGTTTGCGTTTTGCATCAATGCTCTGGGTGTAATATTTTATTGCCTGAAGATCGTCTCCCACATCTGCATAGATATTCCCAAGGTTGTTTAAAACTGCGGATAAGCATTGAGAATCTCCAAGATCCTCGAAGGATTCCATTGCCGTCTTGAAATGGGCAACGGCCTCATCCAGGTCTCCTTTGAGCTGGCATGTGTTGCCTAGATTTACCTGAACTGTTGCAATGCCCTGTGAATCGCCCAGCTCTTCTTTAATTTTAAGGCTCTTCTGCAGATGCTCTGCTGCGAGGCTGAAGTCTCCTTTGAGCTGACAGATAAGGCCGAGATTGTTCAAGGTCTTCGAAATTCCCGGCCTATCGCCAAACTTTTCCTGTATCTGGAGAGTTTCGGTGTAGAGATCTTCGGCTTCCTGCAGATCTCCCTTTAGCTGATAGATACTCCCAAGATCGGATAATGCCTTGGCTGCACCCAAATCATCTCCCGATTCCCTCAGCAGTTCTATGGACCTCTGATAGCATGAAACGGCCTTATCCCACTCACCAATATCGGTATGTATCAGCCCAAGATTATTCAGCACCGCCGATATACTGTGCAAATCATTTAGCCGCTCTTGGATCTCAAGGTTTCGACGATAACATTTGATTGCGTCGGTATACTGACGCAGCTTATAGTGAATGCTACCCAGATTGGAAAGCGTAACTGCAGCGCCGCTTGAATCTCCCAGGCCCTCCTGTATATCCAAAGCCTTTTGGAAATGCGGTATTGCGTCACTCCAATGTTCCATCTCGACGTACACAAGGCCCATGGAACTCAACACTGCGGCAATCTCCCCAAGATCGCCTATACGTTCGAGCGATGCCAGGCTCTTATCGTAATACTCCAATGCCAGGTGCCATTTCCCTGCTTGTAAGCAGATGTTGCCAAGAGTTCTTTCTGTCCTAGCCACGCCAGCGCTATCCCCGAGATTATCAAGGTTATGGAGTGCCATCTCGTAATAATCAATGGCATGATCCCATTCTCCGTTAAGCTGGCGAATCATGCCGAGGCTTGCCAAGACCTTTGCTGCACCTCCTTTATCCCCACAGCGTTCTATTTCATTCAAGCTTTGCTGATAGCACTCCTCTGCAGATGTTAGATCTCCCTTAAGCTGGTATATCCTCCCAAGGTTACTAAGAACATCTGCAACACCAGCTTTATCTCCTGCATCTTTGAGTATATCCAAGCTCTTCTCATAGCACCCGAATGCCTGCCCTAGTTCCTCCAGGCGAAGATGGATGTTTCCTAGGTTATTCAACACAGATGCTGCAGATAACGAGTCCTCCGCTGCATATAGAGCATCCAGCTCGCGTTTATAGCATTTACAGGCGCTTCCCCAATCCTCAACCTCTGAATAGATGCTTCCCAGGTTATTCAAAGCCTTGGCAGCATTTCTTCCATTGCCCTCTGCCTCAGCCAACATAAGACTCTGCTCATAGTACTCGATCGCAGCCTGGTTGAAGAAAAATTTGTGGGCTAAAACTCCTAAGGAAAACCAGGTCTGGAAGCTCTTCTGCCTTGCTGCATGCTCTGCTAATTCCTTGAGCTTTGTATGCATGAGGGCGCCGTCTGAAGATAGAGCCGCCTTAATGAATGAAGAAAGTGGATCGGGTGCATTATGTGAGATAATCTTCAATTGCTCTGGCTCATAGCCTTTTGGATCCGCCAATACTTCGGCAAATGCACTCAAGCCCGAGAGAACGCTATCTTCAGACATCGCCCCCACCGCCTATGCAGCTCGGCAGGAGATGGTATATAGAAGTATATAGATGACTGGGTGAGAATATTGACGATGCCTTGAATGATAACAAATAGCTATGAATTTCTCCCTTAAAGTTGATCTTATTATCAACCATTATTTCATCCCCTCCTTAGTTGCTTGGATATATCTACTACTTATTCTATCAGTAATAACTGTCCAAGCATATAAAATCTCCGATCTATCAGGATAATATATTATATCAGGCTGAATTTAATATTAGTAAGATTCATATCTGTATCAAAGCCAATGCTGCATGCTGATATCATCTTGATATGAAGATCTAGGAGGAGGCTACTTCAACACCAGCTTCAGGGCACGCTGTGGGCAGCCTGTGACACAAGCTCCACATTGTATACACTTGCCTGGGTCGGCAACAACCCGCCAATCATCGAACTTAAATGTTCCAGTTGGGCATACCGAAACACAGGCTCCACAGTGTATGCACTCATCCTCATCTCTTATGAGAGGTATCTCGAGGAGGACCACCTTTACGCCCCTACGCTCAAACGCCTCTTTGACCTCCTCGCATTTGTCCTGTGATACTTCAAGGACAATCTCACCGCTAACGGCATCTATGCTTGCCCTTTCTATATTGACCAATGCAGAGGTCTCCAAAATTACGGAGGCTATGAGAGGCTGGCGTACTATGCCTGGCGCCACGTGCAACATTAGCTTCAACCCTATCGCCTCCTTGCTAAGAGCCTTGAGATGTGATCGCTTGTGATCATTCCTATGACGCGGTTCTCGCGATCTACAACAGGCAGAGCAGAAATCCCGCGAGTATCAAGAGTCCTGGCGGCAAGCTCGATCGGCTCATCAGGTCTCGCTGAGTAAACCCTGCGCGTCATTATCTCAGATATTTGCGAGACCTTTCCGTTGGCAACGGCTTTAGATATGTCCCAAGCAGTTATTATTCCGGCCAGAGTTCCTTTCTCGGAGACTACTGGCAGATGATCGAAGCTTCCTCCCACAATCAGTTTGGCAGCCTCGTTTATATTGATGTCCTCGCGAACTGTAACTACATCGCGACTCATGACATCCTCCACATTCGGGAACTCCTTTGTCTGCTTCATCGGCTTGCTCGAGCCTATGCGCGGCAGAGGCTCGACTGCCTGAGTAGGCAGAAACTCGCCCATCTCTATTGACTTCTTCAGCAGTTCTGCGATCTCTCTGGCCATAAAATAGCTTGAAAGCGATGATGTCGGAACCTCAATGCCGTTCAGCTTCACTGAGCCGGACTTAAGCATCTCGTAGTTTACGATGGTGACTGTGGGCCTATCGCGGCGCTGTATTCCATAGTCCACTATCGGCACAGGTATATCGCGATCTCTGACTGCAGTATTCTTCGCAATCCTCTCGTTCAGCACAGGTATAGGAATTCCAATCCCTAAGTATAGGCTTGGGCCATATCTGTGAAATGTTGCTGCGCGAAGATATCTCGAGTTCATCTTTTTCAGGTCGCCAGTTACCATCAGAGTCGAAAAGTTGTTCTGAGGATTGTGCTGTGTTCCTGAGCCGATGACATATCCTTGAGCACCTGCGAGAAATATCCTTGTGCCTACCCCAATATAATCGAAGTTCGGATCATTGGAGATTGGCGAAAGGATGCCTGAACCGCTATAGTGGACATTTCCATAGCGCGGGAGAAGCGTGCCCATGTAGGTATGCATCGTCCTATCTGAGGAGTTGACGGCTGCATTATATCTCTGATACGCGTTTCTGGGGTTGACCATTGTGGCCTGGTTAAAGTCCTCCAGCCGCAGGCTCGTCTCGAGCTCAAGCTGTGGATAGCAATCTGTCCCTGCACCCTCCGCCTCGACCTCTACCTGCCTTCCTGCCACAAGGTCCTCTATAACGTGAGCCCCACCGTATTCTATATCACGATCTTCAGAAGGCTGAGTTGCCCCTAAAAATAGGTCTACTGCTGCCACACCTCCATATGCCTCAACCTTGTTAAGCCAGGCTCTCAGAATTTTTATAGGAGGGTCGCTGTGGCCAAGATTTAGAAAAACACCCGAGGAGCACATTGCTCCAAAGGTTCCTGTTGTTACGACATCCACCTCGCGCACTGCGCCGGCTGTCCCAATTTCGTCCACGATGTCGGGCATTTCCTCGGCTGTAACGACGCGGGCGCTGCCATTTCGTATGCGATCGTTGATCTCAGTGAGCGACTTTTCTTGCACAAAGGCAATCTTTTTGGCCGATCCGATAAAAAGCTATTGGGGCTCCGGAGGAACAGCATTATCTCCCAGAAGAAAAAGCTCGATTGTAAATGCGGGGAAAAAGGATTGTCCTGACCAGCGATATCACTATGATGAGCAGCTATCATGGCGGGGTGCTTCTGGGCTTTGCTTCCATAATGCCTAAGAAAGTCATGCCTGATTGGATTTTTAAGTGGCTTTTTTGTCCGCCTGTTGCTGCTGGCGCTGATGGCTCAGCAATCTTCGCTCCATGCGGAATGCGCAAAGTAGAGGCCGCACTCCTTGAGTCTGGCTTTGATAGAGCTGAAGTGGTGGTTGCACATCCTCAGCATCTTGATAAGTCCATCGGGCCCGATACAGAGATCGTTGGCATAACACATGATGATCCCTTGGGGAAGATCGCAGTTCGAGAGATAGAGGAGATGATAGGTCGCGGAGAGCCCCATAATAGATCTAAATTTCTTTCACTTATTAACAACCCCACTATAAAGGAACATAGGCCGAAGATTGTCGTGGGGGGAAATGGCGCCTGGGAACTGATTGGTGAAAATGTTGACGTAGATCATATCTATTTAGGCGAGGGCGAGGCAGATTTTCCTGACATATGCAGGCGCATAATCGATAGAGAGGATGTGCCGAGGGTAATACATGGAAGCATCGTTCCCGGCGAGAGGATTCCAGTTAATCGCGGAGCGACAATAGCAGGTATCGTAGAGATCGGCAGAGGATGCTGGCGTGGCTGCTCCTTCTGCTCGCCGACAATGCGAACATTGAGGCATAGGCCGCTCGAGAGAATATTGGCGGATGTAAAAGTAAATCTACAAAACGGCCAAAGAGATGTGCTTCTGCACTCTGAGGATGTCTTTACCTATGGCTCTAAAGGCATGGTCCCGGATAAAGAAAAAGTGAAGCGACTTATAGAAATGGTAAAGCAGCTCGGCCCGCGCACCATTGATGTGTCTCACCTTAGCCTAGCTACAGTTCACCAGAGCCAGGATCTTCTTAGGGATGTCTCTGAGATCGTAGGCATAGGCTCGGATCAGAGCTATATGTCGGCCTGGATAGGGATTGAGACTGGAAGCTGCAGAATACTTGAGAGGCATATGTCTCGCAAGGCACTTCCCTCGGAAACTTCCAGATGGCCTGAGATCGTAAGAGACTGCTATCGCCTCTTCGGCGAGGAGTCGTGGCTGCCTGTAGCAAGTTTAGTCTTAGGTTTGCCGGGAGAGGATGCCGGGGATGTCGTGAAGACGATAGAGCTTGTGGAATCGCTCAAAGATTATACAGGTTTAATGCTGCCCCTCTTTTTCACGCCTATGTCAGAAACGAAACTGGGAGGAATAAAGGGCTTTGACCGAGACCATGCGCTGCCGGAGCACTGGGAGCTTATCGGCCTATGCCTGGAGTATAACCTTAGACATCTCAAGAGTTTGCATAGTTTTTATAGCGAGCGTATGACTGCAGGACCAACTGTACATGCCGCTCTAACGAGCATCAATATAATCGCCGATCTTGCAATGAATAAGTATATGAATAGGATGAAGCGAGGGGAGCCGCCGAACTGATATGCTAATAGCTTTCCAGAACAGACCTCACTGCACCCTTATGATCGCTTTTTAGAGAATACACATTATGGTCTCCTGAGACATCTATGCTCAGGATTCCTAGGCGGGTATTCATAAGCCCCACCATCGCAGACACCCCACGATAGCTCACATCAAAGCCTTCCTTCTCCAGGTAGGCAAAAACATCCTCGGTTGTATAAGACCCATCGCTCAAAAACAGCTTCAAAACGGCCTTTCTAATGCCTATGCCATCCCGTTTTAGGTAATTCCTGAGCCTTTCCTGGATTCGATTCTCAGCACTCTCCATTCGGCAAAATCACCGCCTCTCTGCAATGAATCTAAGTATTATAAAGGTATTCTCTCTACAACTAGCCCGTCCTCTAAGGGATATCGTTCAATTAGTGAAACAATGCAATCTATGCTTTTTAACTTTTTCGAAATATCTTCCAGAATTGGAGCTGAGATATCTATCTTGTCCCCTCTTAGAGAATACATTTCCTCTGGCACTTCAAGTGCCTTTATAGTCTTAAGAGCCTTTTCAATATTTCCACAAATTGTGCCATGGATAAGAGTTCCATCTCCCGTAGGAATATCAAATGGACGTGCAACTCGCTCACAGCGCCTATTAAGCCTTTCTCTAAGTTGGACCGCGTCCTTGAACCTTGACGGGCAGTAATGCACCTTTACATCATCCGGCATAAAGTGCTCTCTAGCTATTTTCTCGCTGCCTATAGCTCCACAGTGAATCTCCTCCGGCCGGAGGCCAAGTGACTTCAGCTCTTTGGCATTAGTGTCCGAAAACTCAAGCTCATTGACGTTCATAAATGCATCTGCGTCTCTTACTGCCTTTATTATCTCAGGCGCTGGCGCTATAGAAGGAATCTCTACGCCAGCCTCAAGACCCAGAGATTTCGCTTCCTCCAGCACTGCCTTTAGACCTTTTGGGTCCGGCCATTCTGAATAAGGTGGATGGAATCTTATCTCATCAAGTCCCGCTTCTTTCAGCTTCATCAGGATATCTCTTCCAGGCATTAGGCCAGTGTAGAGATGGACATGATGCTCAGGCCCAAACGTGCGCTTTAAGGCCCTTATGTACTCAAGGACCTTGTCAAGCTTAAGCAGAGGCTCGCCTCCAGTGATCCCTGTTCCCAGGGCGCCGATAGCCTTTGCCTCCTCAATAATATCCTCTATATCTTCCACAGGCTGCTCATCTGCAAATACTATATCTCTCCCTTTCCGCTCCTCTGACAGCGGGCAGTAGAAGCAGCTGCGCCCACACTTTCCCGTTACGAAGAGCACAAGACTCGCCCCTATTCTGCAAATTTCACAGCCCTTTGGCAGGTAGTTATAAAAAGATCCTATGGAATCCTCAGACCAGGCCATTCTCAATTAATGCATCTCCCAAGCTGATCAATTTTTCCTTTTTTGGCTGCTTTGCCTCATTCACAGTTCCAAGCATCAAAACGGTTATCAGATAGAAGCGGCGATATCCTCGCAGAATAGAATATTGAATAAAAATATATTATGAGGTTTATCTGTGAGAGAATATCTCCTGGGAAACACGGCTATTGCAAAGGGAATTCTCGAGGCGCGAGCCGGGCTTGTGGCCGGCTACCCTGGAACTCCCTCCTCAGAGATCATAGAGAGCATTGTCGGACTTAAGGGCAATATTCCGATGCATGTGGAATGGTCTGTGAACGAGAAGGTCGCACTTGAGGTGGCAATTGGGGCTTCATGGAGCGGCACAAGGTCCGTAGCAACGATGAAGCATGTGGGCCTGAATGTGGCGGCAGATCCATTCATGACATCGGCATACCTCGGAGTCGGGGCCGGGCTGGTTATAGTAACTGCAGATGATCCATATTGCCACTCATCCCAGAATGAGCAGGACTCAAGGCGCTATGCGAGCTTCGCATCCATACCATGCCTCGATCCTGCAGATCCTCAGGAGGCAAAGGATATGGCGGTCTTCGGTTTCGATCTTTCCGAAAGATTCAATGTACCTGTGATGCTCAGGCCTACTACGCGAGTCTCGCATGCGAGGGCTGATGTCGAAATAGTTGAACGCAAACAGCCTGGCCTTGTTGCAAATAATGCACGTTTTATCAAGGACCCTTCACGGCGTGTTGCGCTGCCTGTCCACGCCAGACCTCTTCATACTGAGCTTTTGAAGAAGCAGCCGGAGATTGAGAAAGCCCTTGAAGATGCGCCATGGAATAGGCTGACCCTGAAGGGTGGTCATGGGATCATCGTCTCAGGTATAGCGGCGCTCTATGCTGAGGAAGCTATACAAGACCTTGATCTGGATCTGTCGTTCCTGAAGGTTGGAACGCTGCCTGCACCCTCTGCTATGATTGAAAATCTCCTGAAGAACGTGAGCAAAGTCATGGTGGTAGAGGAGCTTGAGCCTGTTCTGGAGGAGCTAGTAGAAAGGATCGCGAGGAAAGTCAATCCCGATGTTGAGATTCTAGGAAAGGGTAGCTATATTCCAAGGGATGGCGAGCTTGATCTACTGCCCGTCAGAAATGCCATAGCGAGAATGGAAGGTCTGGCTGAGCTGCCAGCAGTGAAGATTGATGCAGTGAAGATAATTCCACCAAGGCCGCCTGCGCTGTGTCCTGGCTGCAGCCACCGTGCGACCTATTACGCAATGCGCAAGGCGTTCGGCAAAAACGCGATTTACCCTAGCGATATCGGCTGCTACACAATGGCTGTCGGTATGGGAACTGTGGATACCTGCCTCTGTATGGGAGCAAGCATCACTTTGGCAAGCGGCATACGGTTCGGGGGCGAAACAGGGGATATCTGCGCAAGCATCGGGGATTCGACGTTTTTACACGGTGGACTTACCGGCCTTCTGAATGCCGCCTATAATAATGCAAAAATAACCGTGACAGTTCTGGACAACTCGACAACAGCCATGACAGGCCATCAGCCTCACCCGGGCACAGGAATTACGGCCACTGGAGAGCGGACGAACCAGGTATCGATTGAGGCAATAGCAAAGGCTCTGGGAGCCGGCCTTGTGGAGGTTATCGATCCATACGATATCGAAAACGCAGTAGAAGCATTCCACAGAGCGAAAGAGTATCCTGGACTATCCGTCATCGTTGCAAGACAGGCATGCGTTATAAATGCACGACGATCTGGAGCCAAACGCAAAGCCTTCGCTGTGGGCCAGGACTGCGCAGGCTGCAGGATCTGCGTTGAGTTCGGATGTCCGGCTATAGAGTTCGATTGCGAGAAGGCAAAGATTACATCCTTATGTACAGGCTGCGGCGTCTGCGCCCAGATATGTCCTAGCGCTGCTATAGAGGTGGTGTTGAGATGAGAACATCTGAATGCGACTTAGTAATAGTAGGTGTGGGCGGCCAGGGAGTCATACTTATCTCAGATGTCCTTGGGCGGGCAGCAGTCATTGCAGGCAAGGCCGTTCGCGGAGCAGAGACGCACGGCATGGCGCAGCGCGGAGGCAGCGTCATAAATCATACACGCATAGGCTGCAGATTTAGTCCAATGATATCTTCAGGATGCGCTGATGTACTTCTGGCGCTTGAGCCTGCTGAGGCTTTGCGTTTCGCTCATTACCTTTCACCTGATGGCGTTGCCCTTGTGAATACGAGGGCGATGCTGCCCATAACTGTAACCACGGGCAAGGCAAGCTACCCGACCGTAGATGAGATCCTGCAGCACCTTTACGGCATCTGCAAAGAGATAAAGTCAATGGATGCGACATCTCTTGCGACGACTGCGGGAACGGCACAGGCAATGAACGTCGTTATGCTCGGTGCTCTTTCGAAGTACATCCCGCTGGATGAGAAGCTGCTTCTTGATGCGCTTTGCGATGTAGTGCCAGCAAAGTATCTGGATATCAACAAACATGCCTTCAGCTTAGGAAAGGCTGAAGTAGAATAGGCATCTATTTGTGAATTATGGAAGAAGGAAAGAAGTTGGAAGAACAGAAGGAAGAAGATAAGAAAACAGAAGGAGAGAAGCCAATAATAACGCGATCTATGACTGAGGAGGCATCGTGCGCCACATGTGGAGTTGAGGATGAAACAGCGATGCCTGCAAACCTGCCCGATCCCAGCTGGCCTACTGAAAAGCTTGTGGAGGCCCTCAAGGATAAGCATATGCTCGTCCGTTCCAATGCTGTTATGCTTCTCTCAAAGAAGCCGCTTCAAGAGTCAATTGAGCCCTTGATAGAGGCACTAAAAGATAAGGATTATCTTGTAAAGAGCAACGCAATGGTTGCACTATCATCCTTCGGCCGCCAGATCTTCGATAGAATGATTACGGCTTTGAGCGATCAAGATCCTGATGTCCGTGCCGGTGCCGCTTGGATTCTGGGAGAGCTAAAGGACCAGAGAGCGATAGATGCCCTGGAGAAGGCTGCGAAGGATGATTATCCGCTTGCACGAATACAGGCAAAGGCCTCGCTGATGTCTATGGGAGTAATAAAACCCAAGAAGGTCGAGAAGAAAGCTGAGCCTGCGGAGAAGCCTGAAGAAACAAGCGAGAAGGCTGAAGAGAAAAAAGATTGAGCAAGCACTCCCTTCTGAGCTTAAATTCCAGAAGGGGCTCTTTGTTTTATAATTAGCCAGTTTAATGGTAGTTTGTTATTGCTTAGTTGTATCTTACCTCAGCCAATATTTGGTTAGCTTTAAGCCGATTATAACTCTCCTTGAATCTGCTGGGAGATAATCTCTGATATCGATAGCCTTAATAAATTATATCAATCTGAAGGTACACTAAGTTATCAAGGAGAATAATGGCAGGAAGCGTATACAATATAGTAGAACTTGTTGGATCATCCCAGAATAGCTGGGAGGAGGCTGCCCAGAATGCAATTGCTACAGCCTCGAAGAAGCTTACGAACATTAGGATTGCGGAGATAGTAGAGCTTGATGCAACGATAGAGGGCAAAAGGATCGTGGAGTATAGGGCCAAGATTAGGCTATCCTTCAAAGTTGAGATTGAGCCGGAAACGCTTTGATGATTATTTGATCTTGTGATCTTTGCAATCTATGATAGATAAAAATAGGGTTTTTTGAACTATCACATCATGTTGGTTCCTTGGCTCTCCCTAGAAGCGTCTAACATATGATCAAGCTCATAGAAATCATCTTGTTGTGCCTGGTTGATATTCTGAAGAGCAAGTTCTTTATTCGTCTGAGCTGGCTCATAGTTGGGATCCAGCTCGATTGCCTTATTAAAGCAATCCAAAGCATCATTGTATTTTCCTTGATCCCTAAGAACAACTCCTTTGTCATTCCAGCCTTTTGGATCTAGGGGATTCAATCTTATGGCGCTATCAAAGGTTGCAAGAGCTTCATCAAGCCTGCTAGCATTGTCCAATGCAATACCTTTGATTATCAATGCATCAAAATTATTCGGATTAAGCTCTAGTGCCTTATCAAGACATGTAATGCCCTCGTCGTACTCTCCCAGGTTCATAGAGAGTGCAGTGCCTTTATAGTACCAAGCGTCCGCGTTAGATGAATTTAACAGAGTGGCCTTATCGAAGCTGTCGACGGCATCGGCGTATTTGCCGAGATGTGCGAGGGCTAGCCCTTTACTGACCAATATCGTGGAATTGTTCTGGTCCAGATCCAAGGCTCTATCGTAGCTAGCAACGGCCGTATCGTAGCTGCCGCTCTGGGAAAGCTGGTCACCTCTGGCCGCCCAATCGTTCGCAGTGTATGCGCCCATAGCGGGCAACATGCACATCGCAACAAACATCAGGATAGTAATAGCGAGCTTCATAGAAGCTCTTGTTATTCTAAGAGGTAATATATCTCTATCCCTTCGCTTTAAAACACAATATAAAGGCGCAAAGAAACGAACCAGCACGGATGTTACGAGATTGGGCCCCTGATAAAGATCTGACCAGGAGGATCTATTTCATAGACGATGCCGTCGTATAGGTTTAATTGTATTTTAAGATTACCGAATTATCGCTCGATCTTCACTTGTATAGCTAAATTTTTATTACGCAGGTTCCTGGCATGAACTGCCGGGAGCGCGACAACATCATCCTTAGAGAGGAGATAGTTTCTCCCGTTCACTCCTACAAACATAGGAACACTATCCAGTAACCTCACGGTCTCGTATTCCGGAGTTCTATCTTTCTTGCCTATTAAAGGCCTTTCGGTGCGAGATACGTGGGCGAGAATTGTCTCACGGCCTTGGATGACCGCAGAGAGCATTTGAGAGTAAATCTGTTCTTCTTCATGGGTCATTCCCATTAAGGTCACTTCCTGGGTGGCCGATCGGGCGTTTCTCACCACCTTGCGAACGATCTTCTTAAGCCTCTGGTCGATCAGCTTGTTTAAGCTGCTGCGCTCGCTTTTGAGGGTGTCCTGGAGTATCTGTGCCTCGACGCTGTAGGGGTCCCCGACCTTCGAGAGCTCCTGTTCAAGGCTGGTCAGATAATTGCCAACCTGCTCGTAGAAGTTTTTATCGAGCTCTAGAAGTTCCGCACCCTTCCGCTCCTCACGGAGAGTATTTGCAAGATCCACATTCCCCTCCTCAATCATCAGTAGCCCTTAAAGCGGGATTATTATCAGCAATCAAATACTAGATAGAGTTATCATGATCAAAAGCTTTGCCCAAGCTCCGCCACCCCACGCGCCATCAAGAAGACGGCTGCACATGCAGGCACCTCTGCTCTGCCCTCCCCAAGCTTGTAGCTCTCGCCACGAATCTCAGTGCTGAAAGGCTTGATCATCTCAACTTGAACAGGCTCATCTCCGAAGATAACTGCATCCATAAGAGGTTCAAAGCTCTCCAGGCTTTTCAAATTCAAAGGCGTTACCCTGAATCCAGAGCCGCCGTGAAGGCTCCCTGGGCAGCGAATCAGCCTGCGAATATCTGCTGTTACTGGCTCATCTGTCTCGCCACCCAACCCTTGTACAGCGGATTCTACAATATGGCCTATAGCAAGCCTCATTAACCGAGAGCTGGATTTGAATGCATCAAGATTGCCCTCGCGGATGTCGTTTAGAGTCTGGTCAGCCTTAAAATACTTTAGAAATTCAGCAGCTCGAACATCGCCGATGCCCCTTATTTCAGTAAGTCTCTTTATCGCACTTTCATCATCTAGATTGCGAATATTTTCAGCAAATTGTATGATCGCTTGATTAAGCCTGCCGCCCCATCCAGGCGAGCCTTCTGGGGGACATCTAAGAGCAATAGCTCTTTTCGTGCCTATATCGCCACTAACTACCTTTTTGATAAATAGTCTATCAATATCTGCTCCCCTGAAAGTGAGGTAATCCAAGATCTCTCTTCGCTCATCGCTTCCCAGAGTCTTGACTTTTGGATCTCTAACATGGATGTGATAGCCTCTTCCTCCGGAGAAGACAACGCTGATATTTCTTTCTGAGAACCCGAAATCCGTTGTAAGAAATGCCAACAGTTTCAGAGTCTCTTTCTTAACTAGGTCGAGCATTTCGCTGTAAGATTTTGGCGCTTTTCGCAGATGGTCTGCATCAAGATCGAAGATCAAATCTGCCCCCTGCCACTCCTTCTCCTTCATCGTTGGCGCGGCAGGACGCTTATAATAAGCTGCTGAATGGTAAAGATGTGCCGGAACCATGCTCCTGACATAATCAGTAATCTCGCTCCTGTTCAGATACGACTTATGGCGACGCATGCCTACATCATCGAATAGTATGAAACCCCATTCGCGTGATTCGAAGCCTGGTGGCAAGTCCAAGGATGTCGAAAGGTAGTATTCTCTGAATTTGGATATCAGGAAATTCCTAGTCAAGATCTTCATATCTTAACATATCTCCGGCCTTCTATCTGCAAAGCATGTTACCTCTTGCCTAAATTGGTCACGCCTTTCCAGATCGATCTTGCCTACAATTGCCGTCTCATTCTGCCCTGCCTCAGCCAGAACATTTCCCCACGCATCAATGATCATTGAGCTGCCAGCCTGAGACCAGTTGCAAGCGATATGAGGAATTTGATTCTCTATTGCCCTTGCAATACACAAAGTACGCCAATGTGCCTTTCGAACAGCAGGGAACTGGGCAACAGTGACAAGAAAATCCGCACCCTGGATGGCAAGAGAGCGCGCCACCTCCGGAAAGCGAAGATCGTAGCAGACTTCAAGACCGATCTTTCCCCACTCGGTTGCAACTGGGGCTATGAAATCTCCTCCTCGGAAATGCTCTTTTTCCTTATCGAATGGATGTATCTTCGGCCTGAACTGAATTCCCTCGGAATCCAGGCAGAAGCCGAGGTTGTATTCGCCGCTGATTATTGAGCCGATTATAAGGCAGCCTCGCTCTTGGGCAAGCGCTCTGAAAGGCTCAAGAAAAAGATAAGGCGGAGAATCATGCGCGAATCGCTCATAGCAAAAGCCTGTCAGGAAAAGCTCTGGAAATACAAGGATCTCGGCACCCATCTCCATGGCCGATTCAGCCAGCTTAAGTGCTCTTCTAGCATTATCCTCTCGCTGACAAAGATCAACTCTAAGCTGGAGGCAGGCGGCATCCATACCAAAAAGAGGGCAAGTTCGTATATATCAAGATAGACACATCATGTTTGAATGGATCAGAGCTATAAGCGGCGCATCTACAATATCCTTGAACTCTCCGATCCTGAGGAGAGGACAACTGAGACCATAAACTTCCTTCTGCTGGCGCTGGTCGTTCTCAATGTAATCGCTGTCATACTTGAGTCTGTGGAAAGCATTGATCGCGTTTACAGAAATATCTTTCAATCGTTCAGTGAGTTCTCCATAATCGTATTCACTGTAGAGTATCTTCTTAGAGTCTGGGCATGTAACACAGATAAGAGGTACAGCCGCCCACTTATCGGAAGGTTGAGATACGCGCTAACGCCGCTGATGCTGATAGATTTAATGGTCATACTGCCTTTTTATGCAGTTTACATCTTCCCAAAAAGTAGATTCCTCAGAAGCTTGAGGGTCTTGTGGACGTTCAGGCTGCTCAAGGTAAGCAGATATTCAAAGTCGCTGCAAACCATTATTGATGTTGTCAAAGCCCAGGAGGATCAGCTGGCGATGAGCTTCTCTGCGATAATATTCTTTATGGTGCTGTCATCTACCCTAGTCTACTTCCTGGAGCATAACGCCCAGCCTCAGAATTTTCCAGATATCCCTGCGACTATGTGGTGGGCGGTACTAACTATGACCACCATCGGAGAGAATGTGTATCCGGTAACTCCTCTAGGAAAGGTGATTGGTGCGCTGATAATAATATTAGGAGTTGCGACATTCGCCCTTCCTACCGCCATATTGACATCAGGCTTCGTTGATGAGCTTGAGAGACAGCGCGAGGAGGCTCGAAAGAAGGATAAACAAGAGGAGGCGGAAAGAGATTTCTGATCTATAATCTATATTTATAATATCGTGGATTATACGGCTATAACGAGGGGATGAATATATGCAAAAGCAGGATGAGGACATAGAAAGCATTGCTTATTGCGGCTTGTATTGCGGCAACTGCTTTATCCACGCAGGCAAAGTAGCTGACCTAGCGAGAGATCTTAGAAAAGAGCTTCGAGAGGTTAGATTCGATAAATCGGTTGAGGCTCTTTCCAAGACTCCGTTCTTTGATGTCTTCAAAGGCTATCCGGCATGCTATGAAGTGCTTGGCGCTTTGGTAAAGCTGAGATGCAAGCTCACCTGCCGCAACGGCGGAGGGCCTCCAAACTGTGAGATCAGGAATTGCTGTAGGAAAAAGGGCATTGATGGCTGCTGGCAATGTGCAGAGTTCCAGAGATGCCAGAAGCTCGAATTTCTGTCCGTTGGGCATGGTGATGCTCATCTCAAGAACCTGCGTACTCTTAATCGAAAAGGGGTATCTGCTTTCCTGTCAGGAGGGCCGCTGTGGTACTCGAAGCCTAAAGAGCAGATTGCCCGACAGAAGAAGCCTGATGAGGATCAGTAGCTGCTATCGCATCAAAGACCATACCAACAACCTGACTCTGCCTGGATGCTTGAGAAGGCTGGATTTGTTCTTGGAGGATGATTGAATTATCTTATTTTACCATCGCCTTCTTTCTCATGTCCTCGGGCATCTTTTCTATGGCGTACCTGAACGCAGTTCTGGGCATTTCTCCCTTTCGTTTCATTATGTAGTCATAGACCCGCGCCTGATGACTTTTGCTTGCCTCCTTCAGCATCCAGCCATAGCCCTTCTGCACCATGTCGTCCTTGTCCTTCAGCAGGATATCCGAGATCTCCAATACATCTTCCAGGAACTTTCCTTTTCTGGCAGGAAGGATCAGAGTTACCGCCGAGGCACGTCGAAGCCATCTGTTCTCAGATCTGGCCCAACTTTTTAGATTTTTTATATATTCAGGATATTGCTCGATGAATGAACCGATGGTGTGGTTGCAAAGGGTATCGCATTTCGCCCAGTTGTCTACGTAGTCCAGAACCCACCTCTCGAATATCTTGAAGTCGGCTGGCTCGTAATCTTTCCTGAGGGCATAGGACCATTCAGAGGCGATGGCAGCCTCCTCGCCAAAACCCGATTCCAGGAGCCTTTGGCATAAAGAAAAGATATCTTGTTTCTCTTTGCCCTTTATATCTCGGAAGTGTTTCTTCGCTATAGTTCTTACAACGGCAGTCTTGACCCCGTAGAATTTCACTTCCTCCTTGAAGAAGCGATGAGCGCTATCTCTCGTCTTCTCGTTAGCGTTCTGCGCCAGCTCTTCCCTTATGGCCTTCAGGACTTCAGTTTCCATTTTTGCACCACCAAAGACTTTCGCTGTGTGATCTCTGCCAAACGAGCATGATCGTGCTACTATCGATGATTATCTTCTCGCCATAATATTCATTCATCCATTCCAGACGGGGATTGCTTAGCCATAATATATTAAATAATACTTCATTCAACGCTGAGTAAAAGGACACTTCCTGAAATTTGGAGATGAGAAGCTCCCATGAAACAATTCGTCATAACCCCTGCGGCTGGCAAACGCTTAATTGCCAAAGCCCTTGTCACTCACTCCGCAATCCAAGCGGCGCTCAAGTCCGGCACTGTCGTCATCATTGCCGGAACTACTAACGGCTATGTTGCCGAGGAGATCCTGAAAAGCATATGCCAGGCAGATGGATTCTCCAGAAGGCGGTTCTTCCGTGGAATTACCCTCCCACCCTGGCGGCCAACGACTGAGGCCGGACGGCTAACGGATGAGAGCGAGTTTCCTGGCGATGTAATAATAGTGAATGGCGTCTGGCAAAAAGGCAAGACGATCTTCGATGTGGTCGATGATCTGTTGGAGGGCGATGTCATACTGAAGGGTGCAAATGCGCTCGACCTCCCACGTCGCCAGGCCGCCATTCTCATCGGCCATCCTAAAGGCGGCACAATAGGCGCTGCTCTGCCGGCTGTAGTAGGGCGCAGTGTTCGTCTAATTCTGCCTGTAGGATTAGAGAAGCGCGTTTATTGCGATCTTATGGAGCTGGCAATAAGGCTTAATGCGCCCAGAGATCATGGGCCGAGGCTGCTGCCAGTGCCGGGTGAAGTCTTCACGGAGATCGATGCCATCAAGCTATTAACGGGCGCAGAGGCGGAGCTGATAGCAGCGGGCGGCGTGGGCGGAGCAGAGGGTAGTGTGTGGCTGGCTCTACATGGCAGCACAGAGCAAATGGTGATGGCTGAGACGATACTGAGAATGGTTTCCGAAGAGCCGGGGTTTGAACTTTTAGAGAATGATTGATTAGAGATAATCAAATATAATGCCACTGCTATGCTACCATTGAATAATATGGCACTATAATTAAAGCATGATAAGGGACATGTCATACAAAGCAACCGTATTAAAAATCATGATTGCATCGCCGGGTGATGTTGCTTCCGAAAGGAGCCTAATACGTGAAGTCCTATATGAATGGAATGCAGTAAATTCGGATATGCGCAAAATTGTTCTTCTTCCTGTTGCATGGGAAACTCATTCCTCCCCCGAAATGGGCGATCGGCCTCAGGCGATAATTAACAAGCGATTGCCTAAAGATTGCGATCTCTTGGTTGGTGTTTTCTGGACACGAATAGGAACAGCGACAGGCGAATATGCAAGCGGCACAGTAGAGGAAATTGAAGAACATATCAAAGGTGGTAAGCCTGTGATGCTCTACTTCTCCTCAGCGCCAGTTCATCCAGACAGCGTTGACCCAGATCAGTACTCAGAACTAAAGAAGTTCAAAGATTCTTGCAAGTCTAGGGGCTTGTATGAAACATATTCTGACATCAACGACTTTAGGTCTAAGTTTTACAGACAACTTCAACTCAAATTAAACACAGATCCGCCATTCATTGAGATATCGCGACCACCGATCGGAGCAGAACCAACGATAGAAAGCACTATTCCAAATATGCCAAAGTTATCTAGAGAAGCCCAAATCCTTCTAAAGGAGGCAAGCCAAGACCCTAATGGCGATATTACATCACTATATTATGATCAAGGATTGCATCTGCAATCGAATGGCAGAAATTTCGTAAGCGGAAACAGTCCTCGTGAGCAAGCAATATGGGAAGGAGCAATTGAAGAGCTGGAAAAAATTGGTCTTATTAAGGATAGAGGGCATGAGCGAGAAATATTCGGAACTACCAGAAAAGGATTCGAAATCGCAGAATTAATAAATTTGTGATTATTAAACAATCTTCTGCATCCATACCACATCGAACTCTTGCCCTTTCTTCCTCCCGATCCCTACAAAGCGCCCGCACTCCACAAATCCATTCTTCTTGTGGAATGCCAAGCTGCCAGGGTTGAGGGAGGAGATGCTCGCCAGAATGGAGGTAATGCCCTTTTCCCTGGCCCAATCCAGTAGATTATCCAAAATCTGGCTGCCAATTCCCTGACCGGTATTCTCTGGAGCGATGAAATAGGTTATCTCCGCTGTCTGCGAGAAAATAGACATGCGATCATGCGGATGCAGAAATCCAAAGCCCAAGACTTTTCCGGAGCAATCTTTAGCCACCAGGAAGGGATATCCATGGGCCATATCCAAAAAGAGCTGGAAGAGCTCGTAAGGAACCTCGTCTTCAGGATACGCAGCGAAGCTATTTTTCACGTAATGGTTGAAGATATCAATTATCGCTTTTCCATCCTCCATTGAGACTGGCACAAGTTTGTAATCCATAACTCTTTCCTCAGATCTTAGCCGCATTCTGCTCAAGGGATAAATAAATTCATTTCAACCAAACCTTCATCGCCGTCTGGATGTTAGAGAAGCTCATGAATGCGAAAGTACTCCTTAAACGCTTTGGCAAATCAGACAGCGGGAATCGCTCATCTTATCCCTTCAACCTTATAGCATGCATTTTCCAAACCCTTCCCCCGAAGAGGGGTTAGGGGTAGCCCGCACGGCGACTGAGTGCGCTAGTATAACCGTTAGTATTAGCCCCCAAAAAGAAGTATATTCCCTGAATTATAATAACAAGCCAGATGCTTAATCAATTGTGCGTTCCATGAAAACTCATTCAGCTTATCGGTTTTCATGCTTAGGACACGGTTCACAGAATCATGAGGATTTTGTGGTTGTTTTTCATCAGTTCGGCAGCTGAGCGATAAACGAAACTCAGCACAAAGGCACAAAGACACACAGAACGAATGATAAGACATTCACCTTAAACTAATGCCTATGAAAATCAATGATGATTATGAAAGGTATTTTCATATAACACTTGATATTTGGCAGACGATCGTATGGATGATACTGAAAGAGTCTATCTAAGAGGGAGTCTATTCCGAGTCTAGATATCAAAAGGTGAAAGAGAAACATGCCTATTTACATGATCATCGAGTCCAAGGTCAAAGACCCCGAGAAGTACGGCCAATATATCTCCAAGGTGCCGAGCATCGTGGCGAAATATAGCGGACGTTATCTTGTGCGTGGCGGCAAAATTACAACGCTACTAGGAGGCGAATGGATGCCTGAAAGGATGATCGTCCTGGAGTTTCCATCTGAGGCACACATCAGAGAGTGGCTGTCATCTCCCGAATACCAAGCGATTGCTCCGCTCCGTGAAGCAGGAGCGGAGATTAGGGCGGTGTTGTTGGAAGGATATGTCGGAGAAAAATAGGAGATAACAACATAATAACTGTTCGAGAGGAGATGCCTGGGGATACAGCAGTATCAAGTGGATATCCTTTGCAACATCGTAATATTTTGCCTCGTAGATAATGTAAATCATACTATAATTATTCATTTCAGCTTCAATGGACGTCGCAGCATAAATGAGCTATTAGCCTCTGAATGAGCCTGACAATAGCCTTCTTATGCGTATCATTTTGCATCATGCGCAATGTGCCCAAAATTTTTAATGATGAAAAGAATAGACTTATTCAATCGTTACCATCACGCGATAAAAATTTCTCTGTTTCGTTTGATATTAGTAGTCGTATTAGTATCATTCCGCCTGCTAGCACGAAAAGCTAAATAGAATGCAGTAGATAAAGTCGGCCAAGTTTTATATGAGGTGAAAGATTTGGCTGATAAGAAATTTTACGTACTTCCGGATTTGCCCTATACATACAATGCCCTTGAGCCGTACATATCTGAGACGCAGCTGAAGATCCATCATGACAAGCACCATGCGGCCTATGTCAAAGGCGCGAACACAATACTTGAGAAGCTGGATAAAGCCCACCAAGATGGCACCGATCTAGATATGAAGGCCACGCTGAAAGAGCTGTCCTTCAATATAGGTGGCCATATCCTGCACAGCCTGTTCTGGAAAAACATGATGCCTGCCAATAAGGCATCGAAAGAGCCAAGCGGAGCGATAGCCGATGTGCTGAAGAAAGAGTTCGGCTCCTTCGATCGCTTTAAGAAGGATTTTTCAGCAGCAGCGACCAGCGCTGAAGGGTCGGGTTGGGGAGCGCTTGCCTACTGCAGGCAGACAAACCGACCGCTAATAATGCAGATCGAGAAGCACAGTGTGAATGTGTACCCTAACTTCAAAATCATGATGGTCCTCGATGTATGGGAGCACGCATATTACCTGGATTACAAGAATGAAAGGCCCAAGTTCGTGGAGGCTTTCTGGAACATCGTGAATTGGGATGAGGTGGATAAGAGACTTGAGGCGATACTGAAGTAGATTTTAATCGCATATACGATCGCAATTTTTATATTTATTGCAAAATCATGCTGCCATGCTAAAAGGCCAGAAGGCTTAAAGAATCAATAAACTCACGACTGCAGCATGAGAGGGAAGATAGATGGGATAGAGGGCATAGATGGCATAGGTATACTTCTATTCCTGGCCCTGACCTTCGGCGCGACCATAGCAGTATCAGTCATCCTGTGGATCAAAGGGATAGCTCTGGCAGGCCCATCTCTCGAAGGGCAACTGGCTATCGCTGGCGCTATGTTCTTTCCCGGCATTTCATCCCTGATAGCCAGAAGATTAAGAGGAGAAGGACTGGAAGATGCCGGGATAACGTGGGGCCCGCGGAGGCTCTACCTTCAGGCATATGTTATTATCCTTGCAATATTCACCGCTGCCTACGGGCTGACAACCATCCTTTTTACCAGGCCGGACTTCACCCTCAGCATATTCAGCCAGACGTATGGAATAGCACTGCCAACGAACCATGATCTGATACTTCTGGCAGTCTTTATTACAACCATTACAATTGCGCCAATCTTCAACACAATACCCGCCTTTGGAGAAGAGCTTGGCTGGAGGGGATTCCTACTTCCCAAGTTGCTGCCTTTGGGTGAAACCAGAGCGCTGACGATATCTGGAATCATTTGGGGTTTATGGCATGCACCATTTGTAATCCTGCTGGGATTTCACTATCCAGCACACAGAGCCGAAGGCGTGCTGCTCTTCACAACGATAGTCATGCTTTTCGGAATTTATGTGGGCTATCTTAGGCTTGCCTCAGGAAGCACCATTCTGGCAGCGTTCGCCCATGGCATGTTCAACTCTCAGTTTTACGGCGTATGGCAGCTCATATTCCCTAACGCCGATCCTCTGCTCGGAGGAGTGACTGGGCTAACCGGAATAGCCGTACTATTGCCGCTGGCTGCATGGGTTCTGAAGAAGAGGACAAAGGATATAACTACAAGCGATTGAGCCTCTTGATAAAGAGTATCTGAAGAGCTGATTCATCAAACGCTAATGTATTTTTGGCTTGCTTGAGATCGCGCAACAAAGTGGGGATGTAGAGTAACCCCAATCTAGATCCATTAAATAGCGCATGCGTTACTTTCGCTCCACATAGCCTTGGTTTAATAACTCTGAGGTTAGATTATACGGGCGTTTACTTTATTACCATGAGAAGAGATACTTACTGAAAAATTTAACATGCTCGTGAGCGCAAAGTCGATAAATAGAGGATGATATACTGCGACGATTGATTGAGTATTGAGAGGTGCCGTTATGATTCTGTGCTTTAGAGGGGATACACTTTGAGCAGCCGGATAGTTCAGCAGACACTGGAAGGGCTGTCCGTTTCTACAATGCCGAGGGTCAGGACTACTGATGGACATCTGCTTGATTGGGATAAAGATGCAATAGCAAAGCAGCTCTTGAAGGAAACTAAACTATCGGAACAATTCTATAAAGTCCCCAGCATAACCGAAGATGAAGCAAGGGATATCGCCCGCGAGGTAGAGCGCAGAATCAGATGGATGAACGTGAAATACCTGAGCGGTCCCCTTGTCAGGGAGATCATGAACGTTGTCCTGCTTGAGAGACACCATACGGAATGGAGGAACATCTGTACCCGCGTTGGAACACCGGTCTACGATGCCCACCTGATAGATATAGGCACAGGCTTTGAGGCGCGAGAGAACGCCAATTTACAGGAGAATGCTGAAACAAGCCACAAAAAAAAGGCTGATAAGATCAGCAAGGAGCAGTATCTGCTTTTATTGCCGTCTTATCTTGCAGACCGCCATCTGGCGGGTGATTTGCATATCCACGATCTCGAATATTTTGGGACTAGGCCCTTCTGCCAAGATTGGGATCTCCGATACTTCTTTTACTATGGGCTCATGCCCGACGGCCTCGGAACAAAGGCAAGCGTTGCCGGGCCTGCAAAAAAGCCCGAAGTTGCAATCCTCCATGCAGTGAAGGCCCTGGGCAGCGCCCAGACAAACTTCGCAGGAGGCCAGGGGTTCTACAACTTTCTTACATTCATTGCGCCCTACTTCGAGGGCTTGGAATATGAAGAGATAAAACAGCTCATGCAGATGTTCGTCTACGAGATGACGCAGATGATGGTCGCCCGCGGAGGCCAGCTAGTCTTCTCTTCCGTCCAGCTCACGCCCGGAGTGCCAGCGCTCTGGAAGGACAAGCCTGCGGTCTATTCCGGCAAGGTCTGGGATGGAGTTCAGGCCGAAAGGCGAACATATGGCCAGTTCGAGCGAGAGGTGCGCCTGGCATTCAAGGCGCTGATGGAGGTCATGCTTGCAGGAGACCACTGGGGCAAGCCCTTCAACTTCCCAAAGCCTGAGATAAGCATTGAGCCTGATTTCATGAATGAAGATGAGGAGTTCAACGAAGCGCATCCTGATCTTCCGACCTACCAGAACCTATACCTTCTAACCTTTAAGCTGGCTGCAGAGTATGGCACACCATATTTCGACAATCAGCTTCCTGCCTATAGAGGTGCAGGAAAAGGAATATCATGCTATCAGTGTTGCGCATACCAATTTGCTACAACATATGAGAAAGATCCATCATTTGATCAGAAGCTATACTTCAAAGATGGCATGCATTTCTCGATGGGCTCCTGGCAGGTCGTCTCGCTGAACTGTCCACGTGCTGCATATCTAGCTAGGGGTGATGACGATCTTCTCTTTGAATATTTAAGAGAACTTATGGATGTGTCCGTGGAGATCTTCCAGGTCAAGAGAGAATGGATGAACCAGATAGTAAAAAGTCACAGGATGCCATTCGCTACCCAACGTCCTCGCGATCCTGTTGCAGATGGCAAGGGATCGATTGCAGTTGATCTAGATGGCCTGGTCTATACCATTGGGGTTGTTGGAGTCAATGAGATGGCTCAGTTCCATACTGGCAAGCAGATGCATGAATCAAAAGATGCCTGGAAGCTGGCCGTGCGTGCTATGACTGAGATGGAGCTTTATGCAAAAGAGTTGAGCAAACGTAATGATATGACAATAGCTCTTGCAAGAACGCCTGCAGAAACGACCGCCCAAAGATTTGCCGTCTCTGACTTGATCCATGAGGAGTTCAGGGACTGTGCAGAGCAGGTGGTGAAAGGCGATCTTGTTGCAATGAATAAGAACCTGCACAAGACGCGCGATTTGCCAGTTTATTATACTAATGGCACCCACATACCGCCAAGTGCAGATATCTCCATATTTGAGAGGGCAAAGCTTGAGCACGTATTCTTCCCCATAGTAGATGGCGGCAATATATTCCATATATTCATGGGCGAATCCACGCCGGATCCAAAGGGATTGATGGATTTCGGCATGCGTCTGGCAAAGACTACTCAGATAGGATACTTCACATTCACCAAGGACATGACAGTCTGCTTGAACTGCGCCAAGGTTTCGCCTGGACTAAAGGACAATTGCCCCAACTGTGAATCCTCTGAGGTGGATCATATAAGCAGGATTACAGGCTACCTACAGGCTGTTAGCGGCTGGAATAACGCAAAGAAACAAGAACTTAAGGATAGGAAACGCTATAACGATCTGATATAGCCAGGGCTAACGAAAGGTATATATTGGATATACTTACTGGTGGATTTGCCCGTAAGGCAAATGGAGGATTAAATAATGCCAGCAATAGTTAATGAAGAGGAATGTGTGCAGTGTGGAACATGCGCCGAGAACTGCCCAGAGGAAGCCATAACATTAGATGATAACCAGAATCCTACAGTAGACAAGGAAAAGTGCACCGAGTGTGGCACTTGCGTTGAGAACTGTCCATCTGAGGCTATCAGCGTAGAGTAAAGCGCTTCTTACTGTTTTTTAAAGTTTTTTAACTTCGGATCTTATCGGATATAATATCATAAAATTCATCCCAGTTCAATGTAGTGGATACACATCCTGCCTGCGATAGCGGCACGCCAATGGCAGGTATGTCGTGGCTATGGCAAAGAACAAGACCCTCCTTTATCTCCATCTGGCAGCCTACACCCACAATGGCGCTCGGCCTGTATTTCTTTATAATTCTCTTTATGAAGCTAGAGCCAGGAACAACGAAAAACCTGTAGCCGAGGCCCTCTGCAATCTCCTTCGCTTTGCCGATATTGCATCGTCCACAGCTCACACACCTGATGCCCTCAGGAGTTAGCTTGGCAGGACACTCGGTGCTGCGCACGCACTGTGGCATGAATATAAATCTCTGATTATAAGGTATTCGAAGGAACTTCTTGCGGTTGATATAGTTTCTCAGACGAATGCCTACATCATCGACTATTGTGTCATCTGCTCTCGCAAACCAGAATACAGCTTTTATCGCGTTCTCAAGAAGGCTGATGCTTATGAGCATCAACCTGGCCGCGAGAAAGTGGCCTGTCTTAAAGGAGTACAGGATCATCAGTGCTCCGAACAGCGACAGAACAAGGATGACTGCAGCCAGCACTACAGTTGCCTTTCCCACAAAGTAAAATAGCTGGTCCATGTACTCGATGATCATAATCTAAACTTTCGGCTCGCAGTTTATAATCGTTACCCGTGGCGGAAGGTTTTTATCCCTTGTTGCGGTGATGTTTATGCCTTCGCACTTATGAATTTAATGAGGATTAGAAATGGCTAGAATGCATAGCAGGAAAAAGGGGTCATCCAGATCTAGGCCCCCATCAGTAAGCAAAGCGCCTGAATGGTGTGATATCTCAAAGGATGAGCTGGAAAAGCTTATACTGAAGCTTCATGATAGCGGCATCACATCCGGCAGGATAGGGCTCACCTTGCGTGACCAGTATGGAGTGCCAAGCGTTAAGTTGATTCTTGGCAAGAACATGAATCGCTACCTAAAGGAAAAGGGTGCCCTGCCGGAGATACCAGAGGATCTGAGCAATCTGATGAGAAGGGCAATACACATAAGAAAGCACCTCAAGGCAAACGTTAAGGACGTACATAACAAGAGGTCGCTTCAGCTAATAGAGAGCAAGATCAGAAGGCTTGTAAGGTATTACCACGATTCAGGAAGGCTAGCATTGAGTTGGGAGTACACGCCTGAAGGTGCTGAGATACTCGTCACATGAAAAGGCTCGAGAAGGCTGCAGAAAACATCGCAAAATCAATTTTGCGATGTGACAGCATGCGAGTTATCTCGCATAATGATGCAGATGGGATAACTTCAGCAGGGCTGATTTGCAACGCCCTTATTAGGGCGGGCATACCTTTTCACGCCACCCTCTTAAACCGCCTGGATGAGACAATTGTAGCCTCACTCGAAGGGCCGGTCGTATTTTGCGACATGGGCAGCGGAAAGCCCGAGTTAATCTCCCGTGTCAAAGGCGAGTGCTTTGTACTCGACCATCACATGCCTGTGGGAACTTTGAGCTGTAAGCATTTGAATCCACACCATTTTGGTATAGATGGTGCCTTCGAGATCAGTGCAGCAGGCATTGTGTATTCGGTTGTACGTAAGATGGGAGATAATGCGGATTTGGCAAGCCTTGCTTTAGTTGGAGCGATGGGGGATAGACAGGCGATGATTGGAGCCAATCGCGCAATTCTTGAAGAAGCCATGGCTTCCGGCACTGTTGAAGTAAGGGCGGGGCTGAAGATGTCAGAGGACGGACCAGTTGTTGAGGTCTTCGAGCGCTCAGTCGAGCCACTATTGGATTTCACTGGAGACCAAGCTCAGGTTAAGAATTTTCTCGACAGTCTCAAAATAGATGGCGATATTCAAAGCTTGAATGAGAATGAGCTTTCAAGGCTGGCAACGGCCTTAACTTTAAAGCTCCTGACGCAGGGCAGTTTCGCAGCAGATTCGATCATTGGAGAGGTAATCCGCCTCAAAAGGGAGGTCGTGGAGAATTCTCTGGAGCTAGTGCAGCTGCTGAACGCATGCGGAAACAGGGATGTTCCGGGCCTCGGATTGACACTGTGCCTGCGCAATAATGCCGGCTTAAGCGAAGCCAGGAAGCTGGCCTCGGAGTACAAAGCGCATATCCTCCGAGAGATCGGTCTTCTCAAGGAGCATCATAAGGAATTAAAAAATGTCAGGTATCTGATGTTGAAGGAGATGGAAGCAGGATCTGTTGTGGCGGGCCTTGGCATAAGATACCTTTTCACCGACAGGCCGCTTTTGACTCTAAACCATAAGGGCGACATAGTCAAGATATCAGCACGAGGAAATAAGATCCTCGTAAGCCAGGGCCTCGATCTTTCGCTTGCACTGCGGAAGGGGGCGGAGTCAGTTGGCGGCGTAGGTGGAGGGCATAACATTGCGAGCGGTGCATCAATACCTCCCGGCACTGAGGATAAGTTCCTTACAGTTGTTGATGAGATCGTTGGCCTGCAGCTTCGCCACGCGGAGGTTAAAGGAGCATGATAAAATCCAAGATTATGCTTTGCGGCCCAAATGCAAAAGAATTGGCCAAAGCCATCGAGCCGGATAACCTGCCTAACATGAGTCTAAAGATAGAAGGGAACTGCCTCTGCCTTGAGTTTGCTGTAGAAAGAATAGGCACTCTTCTATCTACGATCGATGATCTGCTGATGAATATAAAGGTGGCTGAAGAGACGTTGGTCTCTGCGGAGGATTGATGAAGTTCCATTTGGAGGCTAGCTTCAGGTTGAGCGCTGATGCGAGCAAAGCCGAAAGTGCGATCGCTGATTTTTTCGCTGGAGCTGATAAGATACTGCAAAAGGGCGCGCCTGTTGGGCATGGCGCCAAAATAATCCAGTGGAGACTCGCTGGAAACAAGATAGACCTGGTGATAGAGAGCGATAGATATGTGCGCGCTCATGACGCCCTTTTGAGACTGAGAAAGCCCTTGGCCGAGCTTTTGGGTAAGCAATATCATATTGGCGTACGCGGCCTAGACATAAGCAAATTCGAGATAGAGGTTGAGTCTGAGCGGTCGATAACTCATAAGATACCATATGTTCGCGAGATTAAGCATGAAAATGGAGTGCTTAAGCTCGAACTTGATGTTGGACCCACCGGAAGCCTAGGACAATCAGAGATAGAGAACCGTATACCCGATAGGATAGTGAGCCTTCTTGAAGAGAAGCTCCAATCATACGGCGGAAAAGCTGAGCATTGGGAGCTTTTGTGGGAAAGCCCGGCAAGAGAGCCCAAGTTCAATCGCGATCCGACTGACGAGATGCTAAAGGCAGGCTGGATCAAGCATGGCGCAAGCCGCGGCCAGTGGATCTATGGCCCGGAGGCCACACACCTTTTCCGCACTTTTGAGCTGATCGTGTTGGATGAGATAATCCAGCCTTTAGGCTATCGCGAGATGATCTTTCCCAAACTGGATACATGGGATGTCTGGAAGAAATCGGGACATGCACAGGGAGTCTACCCGGAGATTTACTTCGTCTGCCCTCCCAAGACGCGCGATCCAGCGTTCTGGGAAGAGGTCATGGATTACTACAAGGTCACACACGAGGTGCCTCTGGAGCTCGTCAAAGAGAAGATAGACGTTCCAATTGGTGGAATGTGCTATGCCCAATGTCCGACCTTCTGGGGATTTTTGCAAGGGACGACAGTGCCGAACGATGAGCTGCCAATAAAGGTTTTCGATAGATCGGGAACAAGCCATAGATATGAATCCGGCGGAATACATGGCATTGAGCGCGTTGATGAATTCCACAGGATAGAGATAGTCTGGCTGGGAACACGTGAGGAGACTCTAGAAGAGGCTGAAAAGCTGAAGGAACGCTATAAGCATATCTTCGAGGATATCCTTGAGCTGCGCTGGCGCATGGCCTGGGTCACTCCATGGTTCATGGCCCAGGAGGGCAAAACTGGCCTTGCGGAGATGGCGGGCGCCGGCACCGTGGATTATGAAGCATTGCTGCCCTACAACAGAAACTGGATAGAGTTTCAGAATCTATCCGTAAACGGCGAGAAGTATCCAAAGGGATTTACTGTGAAGTCCCAATCAGGCGATCCCCTGTGGTCAGGGTGCAGCGGCGTTGGGCTTGAAAGATGGGCGAGTGCATTCCTAAGCGAGAAAGGACTGAATCCTGAGAACTGGCCGGATGCATTTAGGAAGCACTTTGGGGAGATGCCAAAAGGGATCAAGTTCCTGTAAGGCTTGTACTCAGTTGAGAAGGGCGTGATGAGATCATGCCCATATCTTTTCTGGCTCCTTACTAATTTATGTCTTTGTTAGTTCGATTGAGTGTATTCCCCACTGGTTCAAAGGGTTAAGGTTTTAAATATTGAGGCAAGAAGTATGCATATGCTTTATTCGGAATCCGAAAACCCCTTGCCCTACGGCGGCATTACCGATATCCATGGTAACATCATAAAGGCATTCACCAAAGAGGAAGAGGATGCGGCGCTGGCCAAGGTGAGAAAGGCATTCGGGAAAAATAAATGACTGAAATAACAATTGACGCCGACTTGCTTTTTTATGCCATAGGGGAACGTGCTAGAAAGAGGGGCCCCTCTCCCGGTGATATAAAAAACTGCTATCGTGCATAGGCACCCGCGATGGTGTCGTGCTATACATACCCACCTCTGTTTTGGGCGAGGTCGCTGCTGTTTGTCTCAAGGGCGAAAAGCACACGATCGACGACCTGCACGAGATTATTGATATCTTAAGCCGGTATAATTTCGAATTCCTTCATCCCAGGCAGTCTGTGGCAGAGGCGTGTTATAACCTGTATAGCGATGCTTGGAGGGATGACAGGATGAGCCCTTCGGACCTTGTTCATTTAGGATACGCCTTGGCCTACGATGTTGATTACTTCATCACGAGTGACAGAATTCTCAATGAATATCATATACCTGAGGACTTTAAGCTGAAGGTCCTGACGCCCAGCGATGCTATGAAGCGCTTTCAGGGTTGATTTATTCTTAATTTTTTTAGAACTTGCACTGAACTATATTTTCATACATCCAATAGGAACGCTATAAGCATATCTTCGAGGATATCCTTGAGCATCGCTGGCGCATGGCCTGGGTCACCCAATGATCATATCAACTGAGACGGGCTGGAGGTAAGCCTGCCCATATCTTTTCGCGAGCACTATTCAATGCTAAATTAATTGTTTATATCTTTATGTTTTTAGAGATAGCAAAGATCGAATCCCTGCAAACATGATACAAAAACCTATAACCTATTTAGGTATACATTCTTTTATGACTACAAGTTGTGTGTATACAATTCGCATCCCTGAAGAGGTGCGAAAGGCGATGGACGAGATGCCTGATGTAAACTGGCAATCTGATATCAGGCAAGCGGTTGTGGATATGGTGAAAGCAAGGAAAAGGCAGAAGTTACTAACCGAATCGGACGAGGTGCGAGAGAGAACGAAGGACATTGGTATTAGTGCATCAGAGCTGATCAGAGAGGACCGAGATGCCCGATAGAGTGGTTCTCGACACAGGCATCATCTTTGCCGTCTATTTCAAAGAAGAGGCATCAAGCCGAGCCAAAAAAGTTGCAGCGGAGAATGATCCAATTACTGTTGATCTAGCGTTCGCCGAGGCTGGAAATGCTGCCTGGAAACGGGTTGTATTGTTCGGCGAGGATAGAGACGCAAGTCAGGAATCTCTTTCTAAATGCATCGATTATATTAAATCATGTACTATTCTGAGATCATCTGACCTTACAGATTTGGCATTCAAGATCGCCGTGGAGAACAAGACGACGTTTTACGATTCTTTATTCCTGGCAGCTGCCGAGATAGAGAAAGTCCCGCTTCTGACATTGGATAAAAAACTGTTTGATAAAGTGAAGGCGAACAAGGATATACGATTGATATGAGTCTATGCTGGAGGACTCAGAATAGCTGCTGGCGACTGTCACTTCGGCAGCGACTATCCCTTATTTGATCCTGGTATAGGTCAGGTCAAAATCATGCTCCCAATTCGAACCGTCACTCGACATCTCCCGGTGGGCCGTGATAGTGTTTCCGTCTTCGCTGAATGTGCCTTCGAAGCGCTGCGAGAATCCTGGGAAGTCTCTCCACATCTCCCAGACGCCGCTACTTAGGCGCATCTTATAGATCCTAGAAACGCCGCGCGAATCAAAGTGGAGCGCACAATAGTTCCAGCTGCATCATCCGAGCCGACGACGATCGTGCCGCGGGGAGCGTCGGCACTGTCCGCTTCCGAATGCTCGACCAGGAAAGCTCTCTTTTATCGATCTTCATCGCTTTAATCTCAAAAACAGTTCTATGGCATTTTTTGGTTTAGATGAGAAAAATGCCATAGAATTGAATGGTAGTTTGCATATACTCAACTCTCCATTTACATGTGGTAACTTATACAACTTGCAGAGATCCGCAAACTAGAGATAACAAGTGTTCCAGTTAGCCCTTCATTCCATAAACGATAGGTATGAATGAGCCAGCTCGTCCGATATTGGCTAACATGGCCGCAGCATAGCGAATATTAAGAAGCAAAATCTGGCGCGCAAAGGCATGGAGTTGAAGGGTTTAATGGTCTTTATAATAATATCCTCATGTTTGATCGTTGCCGGAAATGCAAGGGCTCGTTTGCAAGTTATATATACTAGGAGTTACGCAGTTGAGGAAGTGAAAGATAATTATCTTTAGGGAAATGATCAAAATGGAGATGAACATTGTCTATTTTGCTTCCATAGGTCAGCAATATGAAATTCAACTGCGTAACTCCTATATACTCAACCAAGTTCTTCAGATGTTTACTCCAGCCTAGACAAGCCATCCAACTTGATCTCATACAAGCCAGCATCCATTAAAGTCAAATTCCTTTGCTGAAGTCCGTGTAGCTGTAATATGGAATCTTGTACGCATTTATAGCTTCATCTATAGGCGTCATACCTTCTGTACTAGATCCAATCAATAAGATAAGATTTTTAAGATAATATGGACCATTGACCTTACGTTTGACTAGCTGCCTGCCATCGAAGTCTAAATGCATAATATGGTTTCCAGGGTCTAAGTGCTTGTAATCTGTTGACCAAACAACTTCTGTTCCATTAGTATCATATAGATCGCCCATTAAACTATAATTTCCTGGAATTGATACATTAACGCCAATATCTATACGGAGATATTCAAATAACCCGTTGATGTCAACGTCTGCTTCATAATCCTTGTAGCTATTTGCAAGCCTAGCTGGAGGGAGACTATGACCAATATTTCTATATATCGCAAGTTTATTTTTTCTCTCGGAATAGTCTAGCATATTACCTTTTTCGTCATACAACTCCAGATCTTTAATATAATATTGTTTAGATGCATTTAAATTGAAAATATTGATCGATATTTTTTTAGAACCAAAATTCAAGAATGTGCCGTTACCTATATACCGGTCATTACTATTATTGGCATCACATAATATTCCTTTTACGTAGTAGGTTCCAGGTACATATACATCGATACCAATTGTCGCCGTCACATAATCAATTAGCTTATCATGATTAACATCAGTTCCATAACTAGAAATCAACCCGTTGAGTTTTGCCTTGCTACGATCTATTTTAGCGAACGGATCCACGAAACCAGTTGAATTGAAATAAACATAGTAATTTTCACCATCGTTATGCAAATCCTTAGCAATAACGCGTGTATTCCAGTTCCCTGGGTCGGGAGTTCTTATAATGTACAATTCAAAGGTTTTATTTTTTCCATAATAGACTGATAATGTTGATCGCGGTTTTATCTTCTCTCCACTCGGCGAATAGACTTCCAATGTCAAATTGCTTTCTGCCTTTGTCCAGGCTAATAAAAATAAGGCGGCAGAGGTATTCTTTCCAATAGTTGTAGTAAACTTTAGGACAGAAGAGTTATTTATATGACCATATGCAGTTGGGCCCAAGGGATTCTTATTTGAATTATTAATCAGCGCTTGTGTTGAACTTTGTATTCTTAAAACGTTATTAGGATCTACGTTATCTATTGGACATACCCATTTTAACTCAGGACCGAAATCAGGTAAATTAGGACAACAATATGTGTTACCAGTAACCCAATAAAATGTATTCACATTGGAAATATAAAATGAGCGTAAATACAATTCGCTTGGAGTGCATGAGCAAGTGTGAGTTTTGTCACACCATGTACACGAAACACAAGATTCTTCGGTAACATCTTCATGAAACCAAATCTCCGATAATTCATAAAGCGTATTTGTAACTATGCACCATGTTTTTCTGGCTGGTTCTGCAAGAGGGATCCATGTAACAGCTATCTCAAAAACATTACTTCCAATTAACTTTTCTGTTTGGTAGATTTTATAGTTGCATCCAGAGGTACATACAGAAGATGGAGCTGGATTTGGGGTGGGGTAAGGGTTAGGGGTTGGAGTTGGGGTATTCGGGTCCGTCCCCACCCCTGGCTGTACCGGATTGTAAGGAGTCGGTGTAGAAGGCTGCACCGCACCGGTTTGTTGCCCAAAAATCGGTGCCGCCAATGCCATACCTACTAACAATATAAGCAAGGATTTCCTTATGGATGAGACTATGCTAAATATACCCCTCATTATTTTGATAGTATCCAGCCCCTCTTAAAGCCGCGCATGCTTTAGTGTTGAGCAAATTTACCCATCCTCTTCTCAAGGATGAAACATAATAAAAGATAGTTATATTTAATCATTTCTACTCATGTTTCAAATTGGCTCATGTATGTAAGCCACTGAAAAACCGCTAACAATTGGATCTATGTAGATTTTTGTGAAAATTGACTGTTAGTGTCACATCCAGAAAGGTCAATCGTATTTCTATTCCCGCAATTCCATATATCTTATAGATATTGTAGACCGATATGATTTGAGGTCAATTTAACTGGAAGTGACACTGGCTTTCGATTCATGAAAATCTTTCAGTGGCACACCCCCAGCCAAACTTCTGATTATAATGGAAATCAGAAATTACACTGCCAGCCATATTGAAGCAATCTCTATAGTAGCACTGTAGGAATCTTACGTGCCCGCGTTAGTGCATATAAGGCAAGCAATCAATCAACCTGCCTATCCCTCCTCATGTGAACCGTCCCGGAGGGCGTTAGCCCGTCGCGGCGATTGAGCGACCGCCCCATAAACAGCTAGCGCGGGAGCGAAGCGACTCGCGGGCCTTCCGGAATGTGAAGGGTGTAAAGTTGATTAAGGCGCAAAAAACCTATGCTATCGTCTGGCTTTAATTTTGGCCGCATATATCTTTGGAGACCTCGACTGTGCTAAATCAGCAGCTTTCGAGTGCAAGGAAGACGATCCTCTCATTACACTGCTTTACATAGAAAATAAAGTTATTTTCGAGTGATTTCCCGATACCCAAGCTCTTTGGCCTTCATAATCGCAGCCTCGGCCTCATCATACCTGTGCAAAGCCTTGAAGGCAACTGATTTAATAGCCCATACCTTGGCGTTTTTGGGATTCAGCTCAATGACTTTATCGCAGCATTTAATGGACTCGGCAATTTTACCCAAAAAGTAAAGCGCTCTGCCTTTATTCATCCAGGCATCCTCATTATTAGGGTCCTGTCTTAAAGTTTTATTATAATACTTGAGGGCATCTTCGTACGCATCCTTGGCTCGAAGGGCATCGCCCTTCAAATTCCATGCTCTTGGAGCGTTCTTAAAACAGAATCCAGATTCACTATCGCAGATCTGGACTGCCTCTTCATATCTGCCCAATGTCATCAGTGCACCAAGCTTTTTATCCCAAGTATCGACATTTTTGGGGCTCATGCCGATGAGCTTATCGCAGCACATTATTTTCTCCTTCAGGCAGTCTTCCTTCTTGGGATCGATGCCAAGAGCAGACTCATAGCACCTCAGGGCATCTGCATACTTGCGCTGATAATACAGCGCCCTGCCTTTGAACATCCAGGCATCCACATCTTCCGGGTTCTTCTGCAGGACCCTATTGAGAAGCTTGATGGCATCATCATACTTGCCGCTGGCGAAAAGATACTTTCCCTGACGCTTCCAGGTATCATCTGTCCCCATATATCTCAAGGATTGCTTTTACTGTTGGTATTAATATATCTCCTTTGTTGATACTGTCTCCATAATACTGAAATAAATTTCAGTAGCCATAGATTATTTCAGGCCCGACAGATTCACCATACGCTATTAATACTCAAAACGCATATTAAACCCAAGTAGGTTAATAATGATCAGGTTAACCGCATATATTTTGGGTAGAGTTCAGAGAGCGGGTTACCGCGCCAAGGTAGTATCTCTGGCCAAAGAGATGGGTTTGGTGGGGTTTGTTCAAAACCGCCCTGACGGCCAGGTACTAGTAATTGCAGAGGGCGACAAGATTGATTTAGAAAAATTCGCATCAGCACTCCAGATCAGGAATGCCATAATCGATGTTGAGAATGTAAGTCAGCAGTATTCTCAAGGATCCGGACAGTACTCAAGCTTCAAGAAGATCACAGGTCCCGATGAGATCGGGGAGCGTCTTGATGATGGAATTGAGGTGTTGAAGGAACTGGTTGTCGTATTGAAAGAGGTTAAAGAAGATACCTCATCTATGCTTGAGAAGCAGGATGCGACTATAGGTATACTGAAAAAGGTTAAAGAGGATACCTCGTCTATCGATACAGGATTATCTGAGCTTAAGAAAGATACAATGGACGCAATCCTGGATAAGTATATCGAACTCTCCCGTGAGATCGCCGAGATAAAGGCCACCCTCTCTGAGATCAAGGCAAAGGCTTCATAAATAGCGATCTAACTGATGGTCAGATCCCTTCAACAATCACGCCATCCATGCCCTAATCAATCTGAGCAACAGCAACTGTGAAATAGCCTGCAGTCCCATTATTTTGAGGTGATTTTGATGGATACTACCGACTTCAATATTCTCAAAGCAATATCAGATTTGAAGATAGCCAACCCTAAAGTTGATAGGATCAACGCCCTAGTTCACATCGATCAAGAGGAGCTGGGCGCACGCTTAGGTGTCCTGGAGATGGAGGGGTATATCAAGACTCAAAGTGGAAATCCATCGAGCGACTGCCTTCCAAACGGCATATATGCCGTGAGTCTAACAAACCAGGGACGCAGGGCATTAACGGGGAACAGATGGCAATGATGTGATTTTATGAAGAAGCAGTCTAACAGGAAAAGCAGCCCAGAAGCCATAAAACGGAGGATGGAGAACAGTCTGCCATGGAGTTTATCCCGCTGGTTCTCGAACCTGTGGAGGCAGAAGAAATAGCTGCGCGCAAGTAATACGGTGATCACTTTGGCCAGCTATAACCTCTTGCCTCTTGGCGTCCTGGAATCTCGTGCCAACGAGGCCATTTCGCGCCTGAAATCGTGCGAGATCTGCCCTAGGCACTGCCATGTGAACCGTCTTGAAGATGAGCGAGGGTTCTGCCGTATGGGCCGATATGCGCGCATTTACAGCTATGCCCCACACTTCGGAGAAGAGGCTCCTCTCGTCGGCGATCGTGGATCTGGCACCATCTTCTTTTCCGGCTGCAACATGGGTTGCGTCTTCTGCCAGAACTACGAGATCAGCCAAATGTCCCAGGGACAAGAGGTCGATGCTGAAGATTTAGCAAAAATAATGGTACGCCTACAAGATCTGGGCTGCCATAACATAAACTTCGTGACTCCGTCGCACTTCGTGCCCCAGATCCTTGAGGCATTGGTTAAAGCCAGAGATATGGGCCTTACAGTTCCGCTGGTCTATAATAGCGGCGGCTACGATCGTGTTGAGACGATAAAGCTACTTTATGGCATATTTGATATTTATATGCCAGACGCAAAATACGGATCGGACGAGATAGCATTGAAGTATTCTAACGCCCCGCACTATACCCATTATATGAAAACCTCCATCAAGGAGATGCACCGCCAGGTGGGAGATCTCACAATTGATGGTGACTGCATAGCTACAAAAGGCCTGCTAGTCCGCCATCTAGTTTTGCCGGACGACATTGCTGGCACAGCGGAAGTTGTGAGGTTTCTTACAGAGGAAATCTCTGGGGATACGTATCTCAACCTCATGGCCCAGTACCGCCCTGAGTACAATGCATGCAGCTTCCCTGAGCTCGACAGACCTATCACCTTGAAGGAGTATAGAGATGCAGTCAGGCTGGCAGCGAATGCCGGCCTGATGAGGGGATTGACAATCTATTAATCTCCGCGGGTCAGAACTAGATAGGATGAAGCCCTTCGAGTACCTGGAGCATACCGCTGATGTAAAGTTTCGCGCGTATGGCAGGACTCCAGAGGAAATGCTGAGCAATGCTGCTGTTGCGCTCTTCGGCACAATGACAGATTTATCCAAGATCCAAACCAGAGAGACCTGGAAGGCAGAGCTTAGTGCTCCCGATCTAGAGCAGCTTGCCTATGATTGGCTCTCCGAGATCGTCTTCCTCTTTGAGACGGAGTCTGCAGTTTTCTCAACATTTGACGTTAAACTGAAGAGAAATGAAGATTGGAAGCTTGAAGCACAGATAGGCGGTGAGAGGACCGATCTCAGCCGGCATACTTTCGATAACGAGGTAAAGGCAGTCACCTTACACGAGTTCGAGGTTAAGAAGAACGATATCTGGTGCTTACAGGCTGTTCTGGATGTATAATCTATGACGCTTAATAAGGTTGATGAGAATATTTACGAGGTCCCTCAGGGCCATCGTCCGGGAATGAGAGTGCCCGGAAGGATATTCGTTTCAGAGACGCTGCTTCCGATGATCGAGCCTGGGACGATAGATCAGGTCGCAAACGTGGCCACACTTTCAGGAATAGTGAAGTATTCCATGGCCATGCCAGATGCCCATCTAGGCTATGGATTTCCCATAGGAGGTGTGGCAGCCTTCCGAGAGGATGGCGGCATCATTAGCCCTGGAGGAGTCGGCTTCGACATAAACTGCGGAGTCCGGCTGTTAAGATCGAATCTAAACTACGAAGCAGTTCAGCCATTAATCTCAACACTAATAGATTCTTTATTCAATGCTGTGCCTTCAGGAGTCGGAGCAACGGGAAGGCTTCACGTTACAGACCAACAGCTTACAGGGGCATTCCTGGAGGGTGCAAAATGGGCGGTTGATCAGGGCTACGGCGTCAAAGACGATTTGGTGCGCTGCGAAGAGAATGGCTCAATGAAGGGCGCTGACCCATCACAGGTAAGCATTAAGGCTCGCAAAAGAGGTCGCCCTCAGTTAGGAACGCTAGGAAGCGGAAATCATTTCCTTGAGATACAGAGGGTTGACGAGATCTTCGATGAGCGTATAGCCAAACGCCTTGGCCTGTTCAAGGGCCAGATTACAGTCATGATACACTGCGGCTCACGTGGGGCTGGCCATCAGATCTGCACCGATCACCTAGAGGTACTCAGCCGGGCAGTTCATAAATATTGCATCGATATTCCTGACAAGCAGCTTGCATGTGCGCCCATAGGTACGCCTGAGGCAGACCACTACTTCGGTGCGATGGTATGCGCTGCAAATTATGCCTGGGCAAACCGCCATATAATCGCCCACTGGACAAGGGAGGTCTTTGAGAAGTACTTCCCTGAAGCTGTGCTTGATCTGGTCTATGATGTGGCCCATAACGTGGCCAAGCTCGAGGAGCACGAAGTAGATGGGGTAAGAGAAAGGCTGTACGTTCATAGAAAGGGCGCTACAAGATCATTTGGCCCGAGTAGATCAGAGGTGCCTGAGATCTATAGGGATGTAGGACAGCCAGTTCTCATACCGGGAAGTATGGGCACGCCATCTTATGTGCTCTGTGGCACAGATAAAGCACTTGGCCTAACCTTTGGATCTGCCTGCCACGGCGCCGGAAGGGTAATGAGCAGAAGCCAGGCACTGAAGACCTTTACTGGTCAGGACGTTCGAGCTGAACTATCCCGCATTGGCATCAAGGTGAAGGCGACTCACCCATCGATGCTTGCTGAGGAGGCGCCACAGGTCTATAAGCCGTCTGATGAAGTGGTTAATGTTGTCCACAACCTGGGGATCGCCACAAAGGTTGCAAGGCTGATACCATTAGGGGTATCAAAAGGGTGACATCCTCCCTACCCCTAAAGGGGTAAGGCTTCCTGTTGCCTAGTTGAGTAAATCCTGAACTCTATCGACATAAGTAGTCCGCTCCAGCAGCCGCATATGCCCAGAGAAACATCGCAGCCACCAATATGAGAGTTCTCATACCCTTCCTCCTTGATCATTAATCATAATGATATTTGCTAATAGGTGAGACTTCAATAAAAGGATAATAATAAATTATTTTTCCCATTTAATAAAATATGTAGAAATTTAATTAAGGACATACGGTCGATATATAATATAAGAGACGTTTGAACTATCCGAAATTACTTAAATTTCGTAAGTATAATTGGTGAGTTTCCTTTAACGCCAAACGATAATAGAAAAATCATCCTCAGGCCAACTTGAAATTGCTCTTGTACCGAGAAGACTTATATCTAAGAGACCGAGGTTTACTGGTGAGCTGGAAGGCAATATGCTCAAAGACTGATGTCCATATAATCAGGTTCAAGATCGTTATCGTTAAACCTCTATTATAGGGAGAGCTTCAATAATGAATCTAAGAGTGGTCTTGGTGGAGCCAAAATATGATGGAAATATCGGCTCAGTCGCCAGGGCCATGAAGAACTTCAGCTTTGATGATCTTGTTCTTGTGAGTCCCTGCAGCATCGATGACTTCGGCCGTGCAATGGCATCTCATGCCAAGGATCTTCTTGAGAAGGCACAAAAGGTCAGCGCATTAGAGGAAGCCCTGAATGATACGGACCTGGTTGTGGGAACGACCGGAAAAAGAATGGGCAATGAGCAAAGACATCTGAGGCTGCACATGAGAGTGCCTTGCCTTTCTCCGAAGGAGCTTGCAGAGAAACTCGATGGAAAGGAGGGAACTATTGCACTGCTTTTGGGAAGAGAGGATTGCGGGCTTACTGACGAGGAGCTGGCCGTCTGCGATATAGTTGTATCCATACCTACAAGCGCCGATTATCCCATAATGAACATCTCCCATGCGGCAGCAGTCCTTTTTTATGAACTGAGCCATGTCGGGACTGGGGAAACTAAGCTGGCAAGCCGTGACAGTCTGCTGCTGCTCCAGGATAAAGCCAGATCAATGCTTGAGGAGATAAGCTATCCCGAGCATAAGATCGAATATACTGTGCTCATGCTGCGACGCGTATTCGGCAGGGCAGAGCTGACTGAACGTGAAGTAAGGACTTTGTTGGGGATAATAAAGAATATTCGCTGGAAGATTAAATCGGGCCAGAAGAATACATTAGATGGTAATAATTCTTCCAAATCGGCTTTTGATGCGAGTCAGAGAAGCTAGAGCTCCCATGCTGCTAATATTTTATCAGCGTTTACATAATCCCTTCTCCCCTCATACTCCAGTATAAGAACGCCCTCTGCATTTCCAACGACTTTACAAATTAAATATGACGCGCTGGCGTGATATATATTTTTTGGTAGATATATGCGCTTAAAAGTTGAAAGCGCATCCATGGGATAAAAAGGATGCAGTGATTCGTGCTCACTATGCATTAACGCCTGCCGCATCCTGGATATCCTCGATACCCAGGCTCCAGGGCCATGGCAGTTTTCATAGCTGCCTTTGCCTCACGACCTCTACCGAGAGCCTGGAGGGCTAGAGCCTTATTATACCATGCGCCCGCAAAATATGCATCTGCTTCTATCGCAGCATCAAAGCATCTCAGCGCCTCATTATATTTTTTCTGCTGGCCGAGGACCATGCCTCGGTTGCTCAGTGTGTAAACATGCTTCGGAGAGAGCTTAAGGGCCTCATCAAAGGATTTAAGGGCATCATCATAGCGCTCCATGTTTGCAAGTAGCATTCCCTTATTGTTCCAGGCATCCACAAGTGTGCCATTAATGGTTAGCGCATGATCATATGCCTTGAGAGCCTCTTCTAAATCGCCTGAATTGCATAGCTCATTACCTTTGTTGAGCCAATAGGTAGCAGAGTTCATCTCGCTTGTGAAAGGGATTATGAGATGCTGAAATGTATAGCCTAAGGAGAAGTTGAAGTACATAAACTGAGGATTTATTTTAGAGGCAAAAAGGTTTTCGAGGAAACTAAATAAATCAGGGGCTAAACTAACCCGAAGCTCGCTTCGCCCTTTTGAATGAATCCTCCACAGCCTCGCGTATAATATAGCCACCTTTGTGCAGAATTGTATCTCCTAACTCGCTATCTCGTTCCATGCTTGCGGTACATGGATAGGCATGATGCGCCTCTGAAATCCTCTCGCGAATATCAGGTTGATCCGGCTCAAGGCCAAGAAGCCTTTTGGCGACGAACCACGTCGAGCCGCAGGGGGCGCTCCTTACCACATTCGCCGCTACAATTGTATCCTTGCCTTCCCTGCTTTTCTGAACCGTCACATCTATCAAAGGCTCTCCTATGCCGGCCTCTTCAAGGAAAGCGGAAATATTGGGCTTGTTAGGATCTGGGCGCAGAGCACAAAAGGGCTTTGCAAAGGCAGTCTCCATGCCCAGCTCCTCTGCCTTCTCCTCAAGCTGCTTTCTCTGGCCCAGAGGCAGTTCACGGGGAGTTTCGGAACATCCAATGATTCCCTTGACCCCTGCATCCTTTAGTTTAGGAAGGAAGCCGAAGAGTATGTCCGGATGTATGTTGATGATCATGGCGATGTCTGCCTTCGGCATATCCTTGGGCAAATAGGGCTCTACATCATCTATGAAATCTCCGAGCGACTCCGGGTTGGGCATCTCCACCAATGAGACTATGTTCTCAGCATAGCCGGGTCTCACAGAACGGCATTGGCTGCATGCCTCGCCACATGAGATGCAAAAACCTGAGTAGTTAACTAGATTGCCGATAACACGCTGGCCGAATTCGCCGCTGTAGAATACTATCAGCTTTAAGCCCTTCATCTACAAAAGTGAGGATCGCATAGCAAATAATATTTGCGGGCTTTCTAGGTCGGCTGAGCCTAAAAAAGGAATCACGTAAAAATGGAATTAGGCTGAAGTCACATTGGCCTTGGCTACCCTCGGCAGGAAGCCTCGCACTGCATAGAGGATGGCTCCATAGCCGAGGCTCATGGAGATCAGCCCTATCAGCCCTCCGATGTATGGCAGTAGGAAGAGAATATTCAGTACCACAAACCCAATCACAAATAGTATCGTGTCGCTGTATTTCAGGTTCATGCGGCCCCCGACCCATCTTCCCAGACTGAATGACACAAAGATTCCGGTGAGCAGTAGAGAGGTGGTGAAAAGCAGAGCCATTATTACTGCAATAGGCAAGCCCACGATTGTTACGGCAATTATGAAGATGATTATTATGGATACTACTATCGACACGAGCCCGATTACAGTCCTGATAACAGAAGAGGTCTTTATCTCTTTATCCAAGGTCGTAAAGAGACCCGGGATATATCTGAGCATAATCAGTCCGAGTATGAGGTAGCCGATGGCCATTAGCACGCCGAAGAAGTTGAACCCACCACTTGGCCGTGCTCTTTCAGTCTCAGTCCTATGGAACTCAACCCTGCCCGCACTTCCATTGTTCTGGAAGTTGCTCGCATAAACAGTAAGATTACCGCTGACCTTGCCTGCATTGATTACATTGCCTGCAGAGATAAGAGCATCTCTTCCGATAGCCATTCCTGGAAAAATATCAACGTTGCCGCCCGCTGCCACCAGATTGGTTCCAATGCTGCCTCCAAGGTTAACATTCCCGCCTGCAGTCACGACTTTGCCGCCTACATCAGAGTTTATATTCACCTGGCCACCGGCCGCGAAGACGTCTCCTTTCACAGGCGCATTGATATTCAGAGTCCCACCCGCAATAACGGCAGAGTCAACGGGTGCGTTGATGTTCACAACGCTGCCTACAGCAAAGACATCGTCATTGATAGGAGAATCTATTGAGACAACCTGTCCCGAAAATTCTTGAAGGGCCTGAGCTGAGGGGAGAACTATTATCGATATCAAAAGGATGGCTATTGGAGATAACCTCATCACATTCACCAAAAAGATGGTTGAACCTTCTTAAATAAATAACCTGTGTAGAAGCTTGCCTTCAGCTACGCGACAAAACAGCCTCTAACCATATCGTTCTTCCTTCCATGGATCTCCTCGGTTGTGGTATCCATGCGATTCCCAGAAGCCAAGCCGATCATCCTTGGTGAACTCGACGCCGGTAACCCATTTTGCGCTCTTCCAGAAGTACAACCTTGGGACCACAAGCCTTACCGGATAGCCGTGATCAGGCGTTAGCGGCCTATCGTTATGCTTGACTGCAAAGAGAACATCCTCCTGAAATAGGTCATCCAGTGAGAGGTTGGTAGTGAATCCGCCGTGAGCATGGACTATAGCATAACCTGCCTCAGGAAGGATTTCTACCAGATCCTTCAAGGCAGAGGCGCTCATGCCCTCCCAGATGTTATCGAGCCTCGACCAGCCGGTAACGCAATGTATATCCGATAAAACCCTGACCTGTGGAAGCGAGAGAAATTCCGGAAAGCTTAAGTGGCGCTCCTTCTTGACCATGCCGAATAATCTGAGCCTCCACTCAGATACATCTATCCTGGGGACGCCACCATAATGAAGCACTGGCCAGCCATCGGTAGCACTCTGGCCGGGAGGTACTCTATTCTGCCTCAGAGTATCGGGGCTTTTGATCATGTCCAAGGGATCACCACGCCATAAGAGTTGAAAGCTTTTCTATGAGTAATATAGAACGGACTTTGTACATGTACTTTACCTACTTGTTTATCAGAATCTCCGAGAGCCAATTCATGAGAGTAGGTAGGAGCCAGTCTGAGGTAGAGCTAATTAACGCCCGCTTTTTACAATACTCTCAAGCTCATCTATCGTCGAGTTTATCTAAAAGGAACACATGAACTGTCCAGATGTTCATAGGTAGCATACTAGCGGTGTTCTTTGTGCTCTTTATGCTCGCCTCTTTTGTGTTCTTCATGCTCTCGGTGCTCTTATTCCGGGTACTCTTTGTAGCCCTATTCCTTGTATTCTTGGTGCTCTTTGTGCTCGCGGTGTTTGCGAACACGGTGTTATCTATGGTCTTGATGCATTAGTATGAAAAGATCAAATCTTTCGATAACGTCATAGAACTAGTTGATGGTTGCATGTACTTGATCTAGTAGTTGCCCGCATAGAAATATACAACTTGCAGAAGTGCTACAAATTGATCCAAAAACATTTCTGAGTTAACCCTTATTCCAATCACTGTAGGAATAAGGATCAACTTTTCTTGAGCGGTTACTGATATCGGCGAATTGAATTTACCGCTATTGAATGCAAATAACATATAATCAGGCGCGTGAAGGCAGGCTTTTACAGGGCAAGAAGATATTTATAAATTTAAGCTCTGGCTTTGAAGACCTAAAAAATGAAGGGATCGAACTACAGGTTATACGTACTCATAGGAGCTTGGATCAGCCTGTATATCCTAGCTCCTTGGCCTTGGCAAATGCAGCATCGGCCTCAATATTGTGGTCACCATTCAGCGGCGGCGATACGCCATCCGCTGGAACCGGTTGTTAGCTGACCGTTTTTTTTTCGCCGCCCTGTCATAAGCCCTCGAAAACGTTTATGCTACGATCTGGCGAGGTCGAAACGGTCAAGGTTCATGACTTTGTTCCACACCGCTACAAAGTCATGCAGGAACTTCTCCTGGGAGTCCTCACATCCGTAGACTTCCGCCAAGGCCCGGAGCTGGGAGTTGGAACCGAAGATCAGATCGACACGCGTGGCGGTCCACTTCAGTTCACCCGTCTTGCGATCACGCCCTTCGAACACGTCCCCGGCAACCGAAACCGCCTTCCAAGTCGTTCCCATGTCGAGCAGGTTCACGAAGAAGTCGTTGGTCAGAGCCTCCGGCCGCTTCGTGAAGACGCCGGCTTTGGTCTGTCCGAAGTTGGTATTCAGGACGCGCATGCCGCCCACAAGAACTGTCATCTCGGGTGCAGTCAGCGTCAGCAATTGCGCCCGATCGACCAGCAGCTCCTCGGCCGATACCAAGAATTTGGTTTTGAGGTAGTTGCGGAACCCATCCGCGACCGGTTCGAGCACGGCGAAGGACTCCACATCGGTTTGCTCCTGCGAGGCGTCATTGCGTCCCGGCATGAAGGGAACCGTCACATTTTGGCCGGCATTCTTCGCCGCTTGCTCGATGCCGGCGCAACCGGCAAGAACGATCAGGTCAGCGAGGGAGACCTTCTTCCCGCCAGACTGGGCACTGTTGAACGCGCTCTGGATACCCTCTATGGTCTTGAGGATCTTCGCCAACTGAGCTGGCTGATTGACTTCCCAATCCTTTTGCGGTGCCAGACGAATGCGGGCACCGTTCGCACCGCCGCGCTTGTCGGAGCCACGGAAGGTGGATGCCGCCGCCCAGGCCGTTGAAACCAGTTCCGACACAGACAAGCCCGAAGTCAGGATCTTGCCCTTGAGGGATGCAATGTCCTGTTCATCAATCAGTTTGTGATTGACGGCAGGAATTGGGTCTTGCCAGATTAGCTCCTCAGCAGGAACCTCCGGGCCTAGATAACGTGCGCGAGGGCCCATGTCCCGGTGTGTCAGCTTGAACCAGGCTCTGGCGAACGCGTCCGCGAACTGATCCGGGTTCTCCATGAAACGCCGCGAAATTTTTTCGTAGACGGGGTCAAACCGCAGGGAGAGGTCGGTGGTCAGCATGGAAGGCGCAATACGCTTTGAGGAGTCGTGTGCAGCAGGTACGGTGCCGGCACCTGCGTCACCCTTCGGCTTCCACTGGTGTGCACCGGCCGGGCTATTCGTCAGTTCCCATTCGTAGCCGAACAGGATCCGGAAGTAGTTATTGCTCCACTTCGTTGGCGTGTTTGTCCAAGTGACTTCCAGGCCGCTGGTGATCGTGTCAGCACCTTTGCCCGTGCCAAAGCTGCTCTTCCAGCCGAGGCCCTGCTCCTCGATGCTGGCAGCTTCAGGCTCGGGCCCCAGATGTTTCGCATCGCCGGCACCGTGGGTCTTGCCGAAGGAATGGCCTCCCGCAATGAGCGCAACCGTCTCTTCGTCATTCATTGACATGCGAGCGAAGGTCTCACGGATATCCCGCGCTGCAGCGATCGGATCCGGATTGCCGTTCGGACCTTCCGGATTGACGTAAATCAGACCCATCTGCACGGCAGCTAGAGGATTTTCGAGATCCCGGTCGCCGGAGTAGCGTTTGTCACCCAGCCACTTATCTTCAGAGCCCCAATAAGTGTCTTGTTCCGGTTCCCAGAGGTCCTCACGCCCGCCGGCGAAACCGAACGTCTTGAATCCCATCGATTCTAGAGCGACGTTCCCGGCGAGGATCATCAGGTCGGCCCATGAAATTTTCCGGCCATACTTCTGCTTGATCGGCCAAAGAAGCCTGCGCGCCTTGTCGAGGTTGACATTGTCGGGCCAACTGTTGAGGGGAGCAAAGCGCTGGTTACCGCCCCCTGCGCCGCCGCGACCGTCGCCTTTGCGGTACGTGCCGGCGCTGTGCCATGCCATGCGAATGAACAGGGGTCCGTAGTGTCCGAAGTCCGCCGGCCACCAGTCCTGCGAGTCGGTCATCAGCGTTAGAAGATCCTTCTTCACGGCCGCCAGATCGAGACTCTTGAACTCTTCAGCGTAGTTGAAATCCTCGTCCATCGGATTGGACTTGGAGGAATGCTGGTGCAGGATATCGAGCCGCAACTGGTTCGGCCACCAGTCTCGGTTCGACGCGCCTCTGCCGGCCATGCTATCTTCATTCATAATGTTTACTCCTTTCATTATCTAAATTGTTGAACAGCGCTACTAGAATAACCGTGTTTCGCTGCCCATATAGCTAACATGGATTAGTCCGCCTACTTGCAGTAATCATTTACCGCACCCATATATTCATCGTGAAAAAGATAATAAGAATGGCATGGTAGCAAATCAACTCCGATAGTGTGGTAAACGATGGGATAATAATGGATATAGATTTAGTCAGAAGATAATTTGATGATTGGGAGAGCGCACGACCTGGCTAGGCTCAGTTTTATTCCTGTCCAATCGGTCCAGCGAATAACATGTCCGTCAGCAAGGTCGAACTTTGACCGATGACTGGGACAAACTACAGCAATGCCTTCCAGTTTGCCTTTAGAAAGATCCGCCCCCAAATGTGGACATTTATTATCGCTCGCATAATGCTTGCCGCCAACCTTTGTCAGCAAGATCTCAGGCCTCTGAAACGTGACCTTTTTCATTGAGCCTTCTTTTAGCTCATCTGTCCTGGCAACCTCAATCAAAGTGCTCATATTAAACCTCCTGCTTACCATAACTAATAAAATAGCAATGCTTTAAGCCTGGTGGAAGAAGTCTGCACAGCTGCAAATAAGTTCCCGTTTTCATGCTTCAATGAACTCAACATAAATTTACCGGTAAATACGTGCGGGGGTCTCATCCCCCGCATGATCACATAGAAAACCCCAATAGCCCAGGTCCAAAATAGTATGACTCATAAATTGGCCATAGCGAACCCCGAGGTAGTATCAGAGAAATCTTATGTGCCAGCGTATCAGTCGTGGTATAAATAATATCTCAGCCCATACAGTCATTAACGCATTTATTGGAGCACACAAAAAAAATGAGAAAATTGCCTGAACTCCTCGCACCAGCAGGGTCTCCCGATGCTCTGAAGGCTGCTGTAGCTGCCGGAGCCGATGCCGTCTACCTCAGCGGCAGAAGATTTGGCGCAAGAAAATTCGCCCAGAACTTCGATGAGTCTGAACTGGAGAAGGCCATAGAATACGCACACCTCCATCGAGTTAAGGTGTATGTCACAGTGAACACGCTGATCAGGGATGGCGAGCTTCCTGATGCTGCCAGATACCTTGTCAAGCTCTATGAGATGGGCGCTGATGCAGTTCTTGTCCAGGACATAGGCCTGGCAGCTCTGGCCCGCGAGCTAGTTCCTGACCTCAATATTCATGCATCTACTCAGATGACCATCCACAACAGCCAGGGCGCTGCCTGGGCAGCAAAGCTTGGAATGAAGCGTGTTGTTCTTGCGAGAGAGGTCTCCCTCGATGAGATCAAAAAGATGGCGCATGAGGCGAAAGTCGGTTTGGAGGTCTTCATTCATGGCGCCCTATGCTACTGCTACTCGGGCCAGTGTCTCCTCTCTTCGGCTATTGGCGGCCGGAGCGGGAACAGAGGAATGTGCGCCCAGCCCTGCAGGAAACCCTATGTACTCCTCAGAGGCGATGTGGATGCTTATGGCCGCCCTACAAATCTATCGGCTGCCGATGTAAAGGAACGTTTTCTTCTCTCAACCCGCGACTTATCGGCCTACAGCAGCCTGGATAAGATCGTGAAATCGTCTGTTGAGTCCCTTAAAATCGAAGGCAGAATGAAGTCACCTGAGTACGTGGCCATAGTGACTGATATTTATCGCAAGGCTTTGGACAGGATAGCCGAAGGAACCTGGTCTCCTTCAAAGCAAGATATGATGGATCTTGCACTGGCGTTCAACCGCGATTTTACAGAGGGCTATCTTCTGGGGTCAAAGGATCTCATGGGACGCACGATGTCGGATAATCGAGGGCTTCTCATAGGCACTACTGTCTCATACGACGCTCAGCATGGCGAGGCCTCGATGAGGCTAATGACATCCCTTGTGCCTGAGCAGGGAGACGGTCTCGTCTTCATGGCTCCAGGCCAGGAGCTGGGAACGGTTGTGCATAAACCTATCTTAAGGGATGGTCTGCTCAAGCTTAAGACACCTGAGAGGGTAAGGCCAGGAGCTAAGGTCTACCTAACAAGCAGCAATGCTATCTCAAGAAGGGCTAAGGATATAATCACCCGTCCTGCGATGCAGAGTCCTACGACGCAGCGTTCTGCGATGCAGATTCCCATCGATCTGAGCATCACCTGGGATGACGGCAGGCCTGTAGTCTACGTTGATGGGCCGGAGGGAATCGGCCACATCGAGTTCAGAGCTGATTTCAGGATGGAGCAGGCGCTGAAAAGGCCCCTGACATCAGAACAGATTGAAGCTCAGCTCCGCAAGACCGGGGGCACTCCATTCCTCATAAGGAAAATTGAGATGAAATATCCTGGTGGGCTTTTTGCGCCACTTAGCGCCCTTAACATGCTTAGACGAGATATTCTGGCAAAGGTCGAGACTGCTCTGCTAAGCTTCAGACGGCCGTCATATGAGAAAGCCGAGGCCGCCAGGAAAAGGTTAGAAGGTATGGAATTAGTTCCTGCAAGGCGCCCATCGAGCATAGTCCCGTCTTTGGCAGCATATACAGATAGCCTTGATGCGGTTAAGTCCGCGGCTGAAAGCGGATGCAGACGAATCTATTTTGAGCCGCATCTTGGGCGAGGGTACAGCAATAAGGAGTACGCAGACGGCGTACTGGATCTTTTAAAGGAGGCGAAGGATCTATGTGTAAACGCGCGGCTCATCTGGAAGTGGCCCAGGGTTACCAAAGATAGCTATCTTAAGATCGCTGTGCCGATTCTGTCTCGGTCCAGCGCAGATGTAGTTATTGATGGAATTATGGTCGAGGGAGTTGGCGCTGCTGAAGCCGTCCTTTCTGTAGTGCCACAGAGGCCTGTATCTGGCTCAATGAGCCTGAATATTTGGAACCATCTGACTGTATGGCAGCTATCTCAGTTCAAGCGTCTGACGCTGTCGCCGGAGCTTTCTCTAGAACAGCTCTCTGAGCTAGTGGCCGGAGCACGTCTAAGGAACATCCCAGAGCTGGAACTGATAGTCCAGGGCAACCTTGAGGTGATGGTAACCGAAGACTGTCTGCTCTGTCTTGCCCGTGGCGAAGCACAGTTCTGGGGCCTTCAGGATTTCAAGCGGGTATTTCCACTTCGCATAGACGATGAATCCAGGACACACATCTTCAACTCCGTTGAGACATGCCTCATAGATTATATGCCGAAGATCTTTGAGATCGGCCTTGACGGCATTGCAGTTGATGCCCGCGGAAGGACTGAAAGGTATACAAAAGAGATGGCTGAACTTTATATCAGGGCTATTGAGCTGACGGAAAAGGGAGGAGCATCCCTTGGAAATGATCTTGAGAGCCTGAAGGAGGAGGCCAGGCGAAGATCTCTGGGTGGCATAACATCGGGGCATTTCCTTAAGGGATTGAAAGAAGAGTTATCGTAAAACGGAATACTAAGTCAATCAAAACTAAGTCGATCAAAATCGAATCGACTGAAGTCGGAGTCAAACCTCAATCCCCAGCCGTTCTGCTGTGAGGAGGTAGAAGCTTGCAAGGCCCCGCCAGCCTCTCCAGCCTTCAGCAATCCTTCGAGCCTCGGCGCCAGTTATCTCCTTATCCCCACAATAATAATGAGATATGCATCTTCTTATGCCCAGATCATCCGCAGGTATGGCATCCAGTCTAGCCATGCCTCGGACCATTGTAAGCTCAGCAGTCCAGACGCCAACGCCTCTTATCTTGCTAAGCTCTTCGATTATGCTGCTATCATCGTAATCTCGAAGGCTTTCCGGATCAAGGCCGTTTACCACAAGCCTTGCAAAATCCCGGACATATTCGGTTTTTCGCATACTCAGGCCGCAGTTTCTGAGCTGCTCCAAAGTTGCTCCCGCCAGAGTATCTGGCCTAGGAAACGCATAATAATCTTTGCCATTTATCCTTAAAACATCTCCGAAGGTCTCTATCACCCTTCTCTGTAGACTCCATGCTACCTTCAGAGATATCTGCTGCTCTATTATGGAATCGATAAGTGCCTCGAAGATGGTTTGTGTTGTCGGGCTGTGGAGCCCTCTGAGGCGATCGGTCAGTTTAGACATCACTCTATCACCCTTCACAGCCTCGTAAAAGGGCAGGAGGTTGAAATCTAGGTTGAATAACTTGCGAACTATTTTCTCGGCCGCATCTGCTTCATCGCTCGAGAACACATTAGGCTCCAGTTCAACCGACAGCACAGGAGCATCGACTGATCCTGTGGAACGCAAAGTGACGAGAGCTAGCCGCTCACCGAGCCTTATGACCTGCCAAAACGCGCCTGCCTCGTACCTGCGGAACCGCGCATCGCCCTCGGAGAATATTCGGGCGCTGAGGTCGAGATCAAAAGGAGGAGCTGGCTTGATCTTCAATTTCATAGTAATATTACAACTATTATCTATTATTTGACTAGCTATTATCTGGCCGCCTATTCCTTTCCAGAAAGGTATGTGCAATAGCCGTAGCTGATGGGCCCAGTCTTTGTGGTCTCACATGGAAAATCAGGGCACTTAAAGCATAGCTCCACGCCTTTATGAAAGGCGCAGGTAGCTATTTTGCACATCCTGTTCTCCTTGGACCTGCAGCCCTCATCTCCATTTGGACATTTCCCCTGCACTATGCGAGGGCAGGCCTCGCAGGCAATGCCGCATACTCCGATCCTCATTTCCTATCGCCTTGGCGATCTCATGCCTTGCCTGTATAAAGACAATTTGATATGTTCGATTCCAGAGCAAAGTTCGAATCGGGTACAGGCTGGCCAAGCTTTTGGGAACCCATATCTGAGAAGAACATATGGACTCAGGCGGACAGAAGCCTCTTCATGATAAGAACTGAGGTGCTCTGTAGCAGGTGCGACGCACACCTTGGGCACGTCTTCGATGATGGGCCGCCGCCAACGTGTAAGCGCTACTGCATGAACTCAGCGGCGCTAAAGTTTGCGGATAGGAGAAAAATAAAATAGCTTGGTTTTAGGGCTTCTCTCCGCAAAGATCTTCGATATTTTTAACTCGCGTCTATGAGATTTCTTTTTCGTCTATTTCAGAAAGAGACAATTCCAGGCCTTTAATCAGTTCATTCATTAGTGGAGCGACCTTATCTTTAAATTCCGGCTGCTTATCAACAAGCATATTAATAGTTAGCATAGTACCGATCATGCTCATACTGGAATTTAACTCAGCGAGTTCATTGCTAATATTTCCCAGCTCTTCTGAGATCTCTACAAGAGTTTCGTTCAAATCCTCTATCCGAGTTTCTTTTAATTTTGCCATGATTCTTAATCTCAGCGGATCTATTTAGGAGTTGCGCAGTTGATTCAATGAAAGATAATCTCTCTCAGAATAACGATAGCCATGATGACTTTGCACCCATCATAAACTCGTTGGCAATTTCGTTTCATTGAAATTGCAATATGCGATTCAACTGCGTAACTCCCAATTTTTTTTAAAAATATTAGATAGTATAGTCAACAACAACTCTGTTCTCACATGCCTTGCCCACAAAATCCACAACCTTCAGATGCTCAGGATGCTTCTGATAGCTATAAAGATCCTCCTTGGTATCGAACTCAGAGAAGAGGACAAGGTCATATGTAGAATTGGAATTGCCGATGTTGATCCCTACCTCGAAGAACTTTATTTCATCGATAATTTCCTCCAGCGCTTCAAGCTTCAACTTTAGCCTTTGGATATTCTCGGCCTTACTTCCGCCCTCCGCAGAGTCCTTTAGCTTGAACATGACTATGTGTTTGATCATACTGCTGCCCTCCTCAATGTCGGTAATGCAAATCAGTGATGTAAAACTAATAATACAAAAGGTTAATAATATTTTGCCTCATCAGGAACAATGATTTGGCGATTTTGTCTAGTTTTCTCGAAGACTTTAACATGATTTTAACTGAGCGAGTTTCTACCTCGGAAATTCCGGCTCTGGCAGCTTGTCTATTTCACCGCTTCTATAGTCGTGGTGGATCGTAGTCCTAGATACAGCAAGGAAATCATAGTCCTTACCTAAGCATAGTCTTGCTCAATGTCACGAGGAACAAAGCCATCAGCAGCCATCCAACGAGCGTCTCCGTCACCGTCAGGTATTCGTAGGATCCGTCTACAATCAGGTTCTGGGGACTTCGCCCAAGAAACTCCATTGTGCTGAAGTAAAATGCATCCTTCAGAGAGCATTGTGTCTGATGTGCCGCAAGTGATGTGCCATCGAACTTCACTGCACCGCTCAACCAGAAGACGCACGTAAAGAGGATAATGAGTGTAATGGCCATCAAAACTGTGTGCGATGGACGAACGCCATAACCGCAGGATGCCCATGCCAGGCGATCCAATAGCTTTGGCATCTTAGCTGATGCTCGCGACTGCTTCTCTTTTCTGTACTGGTAGTAGCAGTCGTCCCCATCCTCGAACTGCTCAAGGTTTCTGAAGTTCTTCGTCAAAGCCAGATAGACAGAGCCGTTGTAGGGCAGGTGGTCCTTTATCGTATCCCAGCGAACAGCTATGCGGTTGAAATCAAGATCCTTCAGATATATACTAGATCCTTGGTCAAATACGGCATCGGACAGATGGACCGTATAGGTCTTTGCACTCTCTAGGTTCAGGTTCTTGTGGAATTTCGCGCCGCTGAACCCGGCATCACCATTGAACCTGGCTCGCGAGAAGTTTGCCTCTGTCATGAACTCGGCACGTGAGAAGTTCGCCTCGCCCTGAAAATGTGCCTCAGAGAAGCCCGCATCTTCACAGAACTGTGAATCGGAGAAGTTTGTCGCCTTTGTGAAGACTGTGCCGTCAAAGTCGACGAGCCTGGAGAAGCTCGATCTATCGAAAAATACATCGCCTTTGATCACAGAATATTCAATCTTTATTATTGAGCTGATGACTCTCCTTTTGTCCTTATTAACCGGCAGTTCGATCCTGTAAAGATCAAGGTCGCCGAAGATTATTACGTTTTCATATTCAACAGGCTTGCCATCCTCAATCTTCTCCAGTATCTCCTCGGCTTTAATCATCAGCAGGCTGTCCGGCATAAGCAGAACCAATTATCGACGAAATAAGATATCTCTTGCGGTCTGATGTTCAACTCAACTAGAACACTTCAGATCGATTTGTCCCTATAAGCATCTCACCGACCCAGTCCCAGTCATGGTCGTAGATGTGTGCAGAAGCGCTTACTGTAGAGATGGAGCCTGGTATAACGCCCACCTCCTTTGACACATTCACCAGTAGCTTTGAGAGACCATAGAGGTTTGCAGGATACGCGCCGGCAAAATCGTGGCTCCTAAAGAAGACCTGCAGGTTCAGCCGGCCATCACGGAGCTTAAAATCGTCAACAATCATACACGGAACCTCATCCTTGGCTGTGTCCACAGGAGGAATCCAGGTTACGGCTATAGCCCTTCGGGTGGATGCCGATGCCCTCAGCCTGTGCACCACCTGCTCGATCTGATCGACTTCTATAGCGCCGGGTAGGCTCCAGCTTCGAAGCCTTTCTCCATAGGTATACTCGAAGCCCGGGTTTTCTCCGCTACAAAGCTGTAATGCGTACTCATCAAGGCGCTCTCGGTTCCAGGAATATTCGCTCGGAATCATATCATTGTAAGGATCTTCAACTATCACCTGGAGACCGAGAAGCTCCTTTATTCTGGTCCCTCGCTCATCAGTGATTTCTGCACCTTGCCTCCAGATCAAATTGATCCCACGATGCCATGCATCCGAGATCGTCCTGCCGCGAATGAGCCTGCCAATTTTGGCCATGATATCAAAATTAAAACCGGCTATGCTTTCGTTCCCTCTATCTCTGCTAACGCTTCAGGGGGAAGGGCCTTTATGATATCTATCTTTTTCACGCAGCGCGTCGGTATACCGTATTTCTTGGCGATAGGCCGCAGATCGCTCATACTGTATTTCTTGGCAATCTCCTCTAGATCCATGAGACAAACTCTGATTACAGGTACTTAAGTATTTTCAGACCTTTGTCCAAACTACTATAGTCAAGTGATGCATCTCTAGGTCCAACACTCCATAATTTAACCTGATGGAAAGAATGCCACTGTATATTAATAATACAACTATTATGATAATCTCAAGCAGCACAAACACTGCTAGAAGCATAGCTCCAATGCCTTGAGTCATGGCCATCTCTATAATGAAATCCCAGAGAGTCCTTCCTACTACCATTCTTTCACCAATCGCACAACGCAAACAGAGAGATCACTTGGACTGAAGATAAAACCTGGGCATATGAGCGGAGCGAAAGTGAATCAATGAATGAAAAGGGTTTTTAGTTAATGCGTGCGATCTAGGATTTAGATGAGCGATTTTGAATGGGCTCTGACAAATGCTTTGAACTCTTTCTTTGAAAAGGAGAACCTGAACGCGATAGCATTCAGGCTAAAGCAATCGCGCTTCGCCTCCCAATTGGTGGATATTCTCGTGGATTCTAGCATCCCTGAGTATTATCTGGCGATAGAATGCAAGAGCCTTGATGCCCGGAAGACAAAGTCACTCTACTTTACACAGCACTTCAGCTCTGCGGGTGGAAGCCACCAGATCGCCAGAGAGACCGAATTCATCACACGCTCGGGAAGGATTGGTATACTTGCTGTGGAGCTGCGCCAAGGAGGAGGCATTGCCAGGACTGCACATTTTGTACCATGGGGATATGTCCATGAGATCTTCGAGTCTGGAAAACCCGGCCTGACGGTTGAGGAAATTAAGGCCAATCCCGCACTTGAGAGGAAGGGCGGAGCCTACGAGATAACAAAGCTCGATATAGTCAGAATATCAGGATATTACGATATAGCTCCGGATCAGGATATCGAGACGGATACTCTCCCGGAATGATTTGTGAGAGGTTACGCTAAAAATCAAGTTACTTAACTCCAGGCAAGTTTAGTTGCATTAAGCTTTTATTCCAGACCGCGTTCCTTTGAGCATGAAGCTTCCGGGCACTGCGACACAGGAGGAGAACATCCATATCGCCATGGGGAAGCTGAATATCCAGGAATGGAATATATTCCTGGATATAGGCTGCGGCTCGGGAGCGGTCTCGCTAGCGGCCTCATGCTTCACTGATAAGATATACGGCATAGATATTAGAGCAGAGGCTGTAGAATCATCGAAGTCGCTGGTGCCATCGGGATTCTTTTTCGAGGGAGAGGCATCACAGATAGTCTCTGATCTTCCGGATGTGGATAGGTGCTTCATCGGCGGAACGAGAAATATCGAGACATTCTTCCCGGCATTGATGAAGAAGGCAGCGCCAGGGTGCATAATCGTCGCAGATCTCGCGAGGATCGGCATGGCTTCAAAGGTCGCTAAGCTGATGAAAGATCAAGGGATATTCTCTGAGCTTTTGCATATACAGATCGCCCGCGGCTATGACCTTGCAGGAGACATCGCCCTAAAACCCATAAATCCGATATTCATGGTGGTGGGGAGATGCTGATCGGCATCAGCCTTGGGCCCGGTGATCCGATGCTTTTGACCTTCAAAGCTGCAGATGCTTTGAAAAACAGCATCAAGGTTTTTGTGCCAGGAGAGATGGCCGCAGAGCTTGCGAAGCCGTATTGTCTGCCGGAAGTTCTTGATTTCCCAATGATAGAGGATGCCGGAAAGTTGGAGGAGATTTGGTCAAGGAATGCCGACATTGTGGCTGCCTATGCAGAAAATGGCCCAACTGGATTCGCATGTATCGGCGATGTCAATACATTCTCAACATTCAGCCATCTCAAAAGGGTTGTGAAGCAGAGGCATCCCGGGGTTGAGGTTGAGACTATACCGGGAGTTGGAATTGTGCCTGCCCTAGCCTCGCGGTTCGATATAGCCTTAGATGAATCATTCGAGGTCTCAGATGGATCTGAAATCGCATCAGTTATCAGGATGAAGGCCACAAGGCCCAGAAGGATCGCCGATGAGCTAAGGAAGCATGGCTTCAACGAGTTCTTGCTCGGCGTAAAGCTCTGCACCCCGGATGAAAAGATAATTTGCGATGATATGCCTGAAAGTAGCAATTATTTCAGCGTTCTTTTAGCTCGGAGGCGATAGTATGAAGGTCTATTTTGTGGGCGCTGGTCCTGGGGATCCTGAGCTTATCACAGTCAAAGGGAGAAAGTTGATTGAGGAGGCTGACCTCGTAGTCTACACAGGCTCGCTGATAAATCCCGACCTACTAAAGGACCTTAAGGCCGAGCTTGTGGATAGCAGCGACCTATCCCTTGAGGCTACCACCGCAAAGATCATTGAGGCTCTCAAATTAGATAAAAAAGTTGTTAGGCTTCACAGTGGCGATCCATCGCTCTATGGGGCCATCCTCGAGCAGATGAAGCCGCTTGAGGATGCTCATGTAGAGGTCGAGGTTGTCCCTGGAGTCTCATCTCTCTTTGCGGCATCGGCTGCGCTGAAGACGCAGCTTACTCTTAAAGGCGTGTCAGAATCACTGGTGGTGACAAGGCCAGCAGGCACGACGCTTGAAAAGGATGAGATCACATCTCTCTCGAGGCATAGAAGTACAATGGCAATATTTCTGGGCGTAGATAAGATAAGAGAGGTCATCTGCTCCTTGGATTTGCCAAACAATACTCCTGCAGCCGTAGTTTACCACGCCTCATGGCCAGACCAGAAGATTTTGATCGGCACTCTGGAGGATATTGCAGATAAGGTTGAGGCTGCAGACATCAACCGCAGCGCCTTGATACTCGTAGGGGGAGTTGTAAAGCGGTCGGGCTTCAGGAGGTCGCATCTATACAGAGATCGGTAGCCATTCTCGTCTTCTCTAGAGATAGAGATAAAGGGGAAATGATTGCACAGGCTTTAGCCGAAGGCTACAATCCGTCAGTTGTAATCTACGATGATAACATCGAAGAGGCGCTGAAGAGCTTCGACCTGGTAGTAGCAGTAATGGCCGCCGGCATAATTATAAGAAAACTCTGCGGCCATATGAAGAATAAATGGGAGGATACGCCTGTAGTCGCAGTCAGCTCCTCGCTGAGCTGCGCTGTTCCTATAATCGGCGGGCACCATGGGGCAAATGAGCTGGCCCTTTTTTTGGCAGACCGATTGAGCATGTTTCCTGCAATCACCACTGCAACAGAGGCGTCCGGCAGGCAGAACCTAGAAAGCGTAGCCAAGGTCTTAAACGCTGAAATCATTAACCGCGAATCTTCAAAGAATGTCAACCTGGCGTTTTTAAGGGAGGATGTGCCTGTAATAAGGCTGAAAGGTCCCAAAGTGGTAGTAGTAGATGATGATGTGGCAGTTTTGAAGTCGAAAGGATTAGTTGTTGGTTTGGGCGCAAGGAGGGGCATCGGATCTGAGGAAGTGCTTGATGCCATAGATTCTGCCCTGAAAACATCCGGCAGAAGAAGGGAGGAGATAGGGATCATAGCCACGGCATGGCTGAAGAAGGATGAAAAGGGAATCTCAGATGCTGCCAGAACTCTTGGAAGAGATGTAATCTATCTCCCGGAAAGTGTTCTGAATGCCCAAGAGCCAACAACGCCATCACGTGCAAACGATCTCGGTCTCTCCGGTGTGGCAGAGTCAGCTGTGCTGGCGCTTGCGAAAAGACTCATCATGCCTAAAAAGGCCTACGGGAGGGTAACAGTTGCCCTCGGAGAATAAGCTTTCAATCATCGGCATAGGTCCCGGCAAGCAAAGCCAGATGACACTTCAAGCTGTCAATGCCATAAAGAAATCAAAGTTTGTTGTGGGCTACAGGCCATATCTTGAACTGATCGGCGATCTTTTGGATGGAAAGGAAGTAATCTCAAGCAGCATGGGAAAAGAGGTAGACAGGGCCAAGGTTGCCGTGAGCCTTGTCGACGAAGGCCCTGTAGCGCTCGTCAGCAGCGGAGATCCGAATATCTATGGCATGGCGGGGCTGGGGCTTGAGATTGCCTCCAGATGCTTGAGCCTCGATAGAACAGAGATCATTCCTGGGGTCACTTCATTTACTGCCGCTGCATGCGATGCCGGCATTATTTTCCGAAAATCAGTCGCAGTAATCAGCCTGAGCGATCTCCTCACACCTTGGTCTAGTATCGAGCGCCGCCTCAAACTTGCTTCAGAGCTAGGCATGCCTATTGCGCTCTACAATCCCAGGAGCCATAAGCGTGAATGGCAGCTGAATAAAGCCCTTGAGATATACGGCAGAGACACTGTTACGCTGATCGCAAAAAATGTTGGCCGCGAGGGCGAGGAGATCCTGTGGACAAGGACCGGAGATCTACTGGAAAAGGATGATCTCAGAAACAATATCGATATGTTCACACTTGTCATTCTCTGCGGCAGATCTGTGAGCTGCGGCAGCGTGACACGTGAATCCAGGATAAACATAGTGGGAATAGGTCCAGGCAGCTCCGACATGATCACTCTAGAGGCTAAAGAGTTGCTGGCGAACTCGAGGAAAATCTTCGGGCCTGAGAGATATCTTCAACCTGTTAGAGGCATCTCGAAAGGAGATGAGGTTACTCACCAGGGATCATGTGCCGAAAGGATGTACATGCGATTTAAAGATGCCAAAGCGGCCTCCGATAATGGGGTTGCATCATCGATTCTGACAGGAGGTGATCCCAGCATATTCAGCTCAGCCTGGAGAATCCTCGATGAAGCCCAAGGCATTGGTGTGCGTATCGTCTCAGGTGTGAGCGCCTTTTCTGCCGTTGCTGCTAAGGCCGGTGCTCCTCTAGTGAACGATTTCATCCTTCTCACAGGGCCGAACGATCCTATGCAAATTGCAGCGCTTGCTAATGCAGGTTTTGGAATAGCGATCTACAACGTCCAGGGAGCTGAAATCGAGTCGATTTTGCAAGGGATTGATCCAAATAGGCCATGTGTTCTTGCGAGGGATGCGGCACGAAGCTGCGAGGAGATCATAGTATTAACCTCAGGTGATCTTATGGAGTCCAAACCCAGCGGTTTCAGGTTCACCCTCCTGATAGCATCCGCGAATTCATATATAAAAGATGGAAAAATAATAGCACGAAGAGGCTATGAGACCAGGTACAGCTATTGAAGCGTGAGATGATGGATGAGAAATACACAGATATCGGCGCGACTACTGAGGAGGCCATGGAGATCAGCAGAAGGAGCAGAGGCTACATCTCCAGGATTGTGGGCGATTCATCTCAGGAGGATAGAATCAGACAGCGGTGTGTTATCGCCACAGGAGACCTGAGCGTTGCTGAGATACTAAGATTTAAGCTAGATCCTGTTCAGGCTGGCCTGAAAGCCCTCGAAAAAGAGGCTCCGATATATGCAGACATAAAGATGGTGGAGGCAGGCGTAGTCAAAAAAATGCACAAAAGCGCCATTAAAACCTTCTTAGGAAGCGGCGACGATCTGGCCCACACACGAGGGATCACGCGAACATCTGCTGGGGTTCTGGCATTACAGAGTGAGCTTTCGGGCTCAATAATAGTAATAGGGAATGCTCCCTCAGCCCTTCTTACGCTTTGCGATCTTATGGAGTCCAGCAAAGCAATGCCTGCGTTAGTTATAGGCGTTCCAGTGGGCTTTGTAAATGCAGCCGAAAGCAAGGATAGGTTAAGAGAGATAGCTGTGCCCTCAATATCCACAGTGGGCACTCGGGGCGGAACTCCAATAGCAGTTGCCGCCATGAATGAGATCATAAATATCTACGCCAATATAAAATAATAAGCATCTATGCCAATCATTGATCCTGTTACAGGTTTCGAGATTCCCGAGCCCTGGATATCACATGCTAAACCTGGTGATCCGGAAAAGATAAGAAGCGGACTCTGGGTTCTTCTATCCGATGGAAGAATGCTAAGACGTGGGCTCACGACAGGAACAACTGCTGCCGCTGCCTGCAAGGGCGCTATCTTATCCCTCACGAAGGATGTAAAAGGGGTAGATGTGATGACGCCAGCTGGAATTAGGGTATCTTTGCCTGTGAATTCAGGCGGAGGCATATGTTCTGTCTTCAAGGAGGGTGGCGACCACCAGCTAGATGTCACCAGCTGCATAGAGATTATTGCTATTGCGAACCATTCTGAGAAAACTGAGCTGGTAGCGGGAAAAGGCATAGGCAGAATTTTAGGGAGAGGGCTCTGTGCTCCCGTTGGTCATACAGCTATAAGCCAATCTGCCAGAAAGCAGATTATGGGGGCTATTGAAGAAGGCTTGGCCTGCACAGGATTGAAAGGCGTTAAGGTCGAGCTAAGCGTGCCAAAGGGCGTTGAGGTTGCTCTGAAAACCCTTAATCCCAAGCTCGGAATTGGGGGGGGAATATCCATCCTCGGATCAACTGGCTTTGTTGAGCCGTGGAACGAGCACTTGGTTGAAAGCCGAACTGAAGAACTAAAGGGTATAGAAAAGGTTCTGGCGACCACCGGGAGGACGGGCCTAAAGTACAGCAGGATCCTGTTTCCAGAGCATAAAGCTGTTCTCATTGGCAGTCGGCTCCATCATCTGGAGTTTGTTAAGGACCAGGACAGCATATTATGCGGGCTGCCTGCACTGATACTGAAATGGGCATGGCCTGATGTACTGGAGGGAACAGGATACAATACAATAACGGAAATGATTGAGAGAGAGCCTGAACACCCAAACATCTCGATTGCCCTACAAAGAGCTAAAGCTAAACTTCCTTTCACGAGAGTCGTCCTTCTACAAAGAGATGGAAAAATCCTCAGGGATATCAGATAGTCAGGGATGTCAGATGATAATAGTAGGAGTGGGTGCGGGCCCCGGGATGCTCACCCTTGAGGCGATAAAAGCTATCAATGAGGCAAAACTGATATATGGATCTGAGAGATCGATCGATCTTGCCAGAGAGCACATAGACCCTTCCTGCTCAGTAAAAATCATAGAGGATTATAAGAAGCTCCATGAGCTTCCCGATGAGGCCGTTGTTCTTTCAACTGGCGATCCAATGCTCAGCGGTCTCGGGTATTTGAGAGGGAAGGTAATCCCCGGCATATCCAGCATGCAGGTAGCCTGTGCTCGCCTGAAAGTTAGCCAGCTAAAGGTTGTGCCTATAACCATACACGGCAGAAGCATGGATCCAGAGGCCATTGCCTCTTGCTTACGCAATGGCAGGAATGTATTTCTTTTAACCGATGACTCGGCCGATATCGAGGGCCTTTGCCGCTACCTCGAAAGCCAGGGCATCTCAAGGGATGTTGCCATATTCGCAGATCTCGGATATCCTGAGGAAAAGATTATTCTGGGGAAGACATCCGCGCCACCGAAGGCAATAGGCCTCTACAGCATCATGATTTTCTAAGGATTACATGCCTTGCAGGGTTGATATCCTTGCTTTTGAGCCTCCTCGGCATTTGCAAAGTAGACCTTATTTTCTGGCTTAATCTTTATCGCATAGGGACAATCTGGTCGGTGATATTTTTTGGAAGTTTTGCTTCCTACGAGCTCTCCTGCCACACTACTCGAACCATTTAAAACCTCAGACAAGCTACTTTGTGAGTTGGAGTTGAGCTCTTGAGCCTGAGTTAAATTATTTGAAGGAGCCTGCTTAGACAAATAACCTCTCAAGCTCTCATCAGAAAGGACATGAGGTTCTTTTTCGCCTTGGGATACGAATATATATTGAACCTCTTGACCTTTATTTAAGCCTTCAAATGACCCAATGCACCTTCTTGTTTGAGATTCAATCAATCCCTCAGGGCCTGAGATCTCTAAGGTGCAGTTATAGGTGCCTTGAGAGATCTTTCTGTTCGCAGATATCTCAAAATGCTGATCTTTAGATGGCTCTATATCCATCATCATATACTTTATATCATCAATCCTTTGGCTTCCGTTCTGAAGTACGGCGTCTATCATGAGATAGGGTAGAGAGGCATTATTCCAGAGTATAATGTCACCCTCTGTTCTAAAGAGATCATCACTAACCTCAGGGGCGAAATCGACATCTAAGTGAGTGGGGCTGCCATTCTCCACAGCCTGCTGCGTAGTGCTGCCGATCATGTTCGTTCCGCTCTCTATGCAGCCTGTAACACATAATAGAAGCAGAATAAGCGGGAATAGCCCTAGGTATACTCCACACTTTCTAAAATAGCGAAGAGACATTTGGTCAACCCCTTTATTTCCAGTGGAACATTCGGGTCGGCATCGGCATCAACCAAATCCAGCCTTACCTTTCCATAGATCGCAGCACTTTCAAAGCTGCCTCTATGCAATCGAATTGTTTCTTTAGCTTATCCAGATCCTGCTCCCGTTCTATGCCGCTTGTCAATTCCCTCAGCTTGTGGAGAATGGCCTTCCTCAGATCCGCCTCCTCGATACTAAGCCCTTCTTGTGCCGATGTATCTATATCAGATCTGGCCTTATCTATAGAAGGCTCCTCTAAAGGCATTTTCTCTTCTTGAGCGACCTTGCCCTGGTCAAATCCAGAAGGCTCTTCTTTCATTTCTAATGCTCTATCTTCGGCCGACTCCCTTCTCCAAAGGAACAAACAGGGCATACTACCTGGCCCCTACACCTAAACAGCGGCGCGCCACAGCTATGGTGGGTTGCAAGCATCGTACATCCTTGTTCAAGAAACCTCGTTATCCTTTTAAGCATCTCCTCTTCATCCATGCCTATCACCGATATAGTTACTTCATACGTTTAGCTATCTTATGTTTTAATCACCATATACGTTTAAATACAACAACAATAACATCACTCCATAACTAGAACGAATACTATCATTAACCTTTTTCCCTTAGTAAAGGTGATTTCATGACAGCTGAGGAAACCATTAAGCAATGCGTCGAGGTCTTAGAACGCATCATGGGTGATGATGCCGTCCCAAGGAACATCAGACGCTCTGCAGAGAACGTTAAAGCCATTCTACAGGATAAAAACGTGAACGAGGCGGTCAAGGCCGCATCTGCCATATCCGTACTTGATGAAATAAGCAATGATCCAAATATACCTCTTCATACAAGGACCCTTATCTGGAACGTAGCAAGCCAGCTTGAAACAGTACCAGTAGGATAAGCCCCTAGTTAGATGCTTATCGGTATCAAAACCGATCTGCATCAGAATCAATTATCCAGATGCCATAAAGCATGATTGATGAGGGTCGACCTAAGAGCCAGCTCCGATTTTATAGCTTGAAGGCTGAGAGGGAGACCGTATAATTTCCACTGGAACCCAGACAAAGTTGGATATAGGCACTTTGCCAAGTAGATTATATATTATAAATATGTATGATTTCATAGGATTATACGCATAGCCAATAAAGACACTCTTTATACATGCCTAGCATAAACAGAGCATTAAACCATTACTATGTATATCGATAGTTTTATAAAAAGTTGTCGTACATCTAAAGGTGTATTTGACGAATAAAACATAATGCGATGTCAAAACCAACATTACAGATCATAGAGGAGACGATATGAAAAGTATTATTTTATCTAAGATATAATGGGGTCTTTTGCCATCCTCCTTAATATCATATATAAAGTAGCAATTATTTGAGAATCCATTCAATGTTACCAATAAAAAGGATATACAATTAAAACCTTTAAGAATTTACTGTACTCTCCAACTTTTTTATAGCTTTATATTTATAGCTATATTTTCTTTTCCCATTAAAATTAATTCTTGATACAAAATAGATTTATTTATTAAAGCATTTTACTATGTTATGATCAAATTAGTTAAGACTCCGTTACAGTTAGAGCCATTTCTAAAAGGATTTAAAGATTTATTCACCATGCCAAGCTATAATTCTTTCCGTGATATGATTTCAGCACTAAGCGTATGTGATAAATCTAAGACCATCTCACACCTTAGTGACACTATGGCAAAGGATCGAGAAGGTACGAAATCACGCTCTTCCTATAATTGGTTCTTTAGTGATGCAATCTGGGATGAGAACAAAGTGGCTCAGCGCAGTGCGGATCTATTTATAGAAGCTCTTCAGTTAAGTGCAAGCGACAAAATATTATTAATTATAGACGATACATATAATGAAAAGGAAGGGAAATGTACTGATGGCGTGGGCAAGTTTTACGATCATTGCAAAGATGATTATATCATGGGTAACAATTTTGTTACTTCAGTCCTCCAATCTAGAGGTATATTTATACCACATAAAGCGAAAATGTATACTAAAGAAATAGACAGCAGTGAAGATTTCATGACTAAGATAGAAATCGCTTATAAAGATATCATCGAGCCCTTAAAAATACCAAAAGGCTTGAGTCTTTATGTTGTTTTCGATAGCTGGTGGTTTTCTGCGGATTTTATAACTAAATGCCTGAACTTAGGGCATCAAGTCGTTTGTGAAATTAAGTCTGATAAAAAGGTATGGATAAATAAAGATATATCCTTCCAGGTCAGGGACATGGCAAATCAGATTGATGAAATTTATTATAGAAGAACTACAGTTCAAGTTCGCGGCAAGAAGAAGGTATATTATGCAATCGAAAAAGAAGTCATCTTAGATAAGATTGGCAAAGTAAAGCTAGTCATCTCAAAGAAAAAGAAAAATGGTGACGCCAACTACTTTATTAGCACAAATTGTTCACTATCTTTGGTAGAAATCCTTTCTATTTACGAGGATAGGTGGGATATTGAGACTGCTCATAGAGAGTCAAATCAAAAATTGGGATTCAAGGATTATCAATTAAGAGGAAAACGCTCAATTGAAAGATTTATTCAGATGGTTTTCTCAGTCTGGACAGCCATCGTTTTATATGAACTCAAAAACCCACCAGTTGAAAGAAATCAACAAAATAGAACGATTGGAGATATGATTGATAGTATAAAGGCTCAAGCATTCATTGATGCCTTTATATATGTATTACAATTCTTTAATTTGCCAGTTCCTGATAGTGGTTTACTCTATCTAATCAAAGAACAGGGATATAAGATATAACTTGATATAGAATGGAGATTATAAATTGGTGAGAAACTTGGAGAGTACAGTAAGATATAACTTGATATAGAATGGAGATTATAAATTGGTGAGAAACTTGGAGAGTACAGAAGAATTTAGTACAAACTCCTAAGGATAATATATAAGGTTCGCATATGAAGTGTTGTCGCGAATGAATATCGCAACAGCTAGAGCCAACCTGAGTTAAAGAATAAAAAACCATGGACCTTTGCCATTTATAGGACACGTCATCCAAATTTAACCGTCTCTATGGAAAGATTTAAGTATAATCGATCGTATAACAATAAACGACTAAAATTATTTTCATAATCAATCACACTAAAAGGCAAAATTATTTCATTTCCATTAGAAATAATGGGGTGGGAGTGTATCATTTCCACTGGAAACAGAGGAATGTCACGATAACTCTTAATACAACCTTAACCCAAGGAAAATTGTTCGAGGGGAATTATTGTGTCTACATCGGGAGGGTTATTTGCCGATCTATTGGCGCAGGGGGGCATATTCCAGAATAGAGACGTCTTGAGGTCGACATACACACCTAGCAAGCTGCCCCATAGAGAGGAACAGATAAACAGCTTAGCATCAGTTTTAGTGCCGGCTCTGAGGGGAGAAACACCTTCGAATGTTCTCATTTACGGCAAAACAGGAACAGGTAAAACAGCCGTCGCCAAATTTGTGGGCAAAGAACTTGAAGAAGCAGGCTTTGATACCAAATGCTCCGTGATTTATATCAACTGCGAGGTAGTTGATACTCAATACAGGATCCTTGCACATCTAGCAAGGCATTTTGATAAGGAGATACCTATGACCGGCTGGCCGACCGATCAGGTCTATGCCGAGTTCAGGAATTCCTTAGATGATGAGAAACGTGTAGTAGTCATCATGCTGGATGAGGTTGATAAGCTTGTTCGGAAAGGAGATGATGTGCTCTACAACCTTTCCAGAGTGAACTCCGATCTGTTGCGTTCCAGGGTCAGCCTTATAGGCATATCTAACGACCTGAAGTTCACTGAGTTCCTTGATCCCAGGGTTAGGAGTTCTCTTGGGGAAGATGAGATAATCTTTCCTCCATATAATGCTGAACAAATTAAAGATATACTTGGGCAAAGGGCAAAGCTGGCCTTCAAACCTGGAGTTCTTGACGAGGATGTTATACCATTATGCTCTGCCCTTGCAGCACAAGAGCATGGCGATGCACGGAGGGCCTTGGATTTGCTCAGGATCTCTGGAGAGCTGGCGGAGAGAGCACGTAGCGCTGTAGTATCAGAGGATCATGTTCGCTCTGCAAGAGAGAAGATCGAACAAGATCGCGTAGATGAAGTGATTAAGACTCTTCCAACACAGTCAAAGCTGGTGCTGTATAGCATAGTGCTTCTTGAGGAGCAGGGTATAAGGAATATTACAACCAGCGCCGTCTACAATATGTATAAGCAGCTCTGCCCTATGCTGGAGACGGATTATTTGACTCATAGAAGGATAACTGATCTTATAGCCGAATTAGATATGTTAGGCATACTTCATACCATCGTTATTAGCAAAGGCAGATATGGCAGGACAAAGGAGATCACCTTGAGCATTTATCCCGGAAAGCTTAAGGCCACCTTGCTCCAGGATTACCGCTTAAAAGCTCTAGGCGATGTTAATGTACCTGTCCAATCAAGGTTCGGCTAACTAACAACTTTTTCGATATTTGATGCATCCTGGATTCGGTTCTGGCACTCTGAGATATCTCACATATGCTCAAAGGCCATTACGAGGGCCACAACCAGCGAGAATATACGTAAGATGAAGGCGAAAGACGAGCTACAGGAATAGAGTTCAAATACAAAATGTGTCAATTCATATTCCAACCATTATGGAAATTCAAAAAAGCACAAAGCTCATTTCTCAGATAGCCGATAACACGAAACCTATTCCCCAAATCGTTGAAGAAATCAAAGGGCTCCGAGAGAAAATCCAACCAGGGTTAGGAGAACAGCTCAGGCAAATGCAAGCAGATATTAGAGCCCTAAAAGATCGTACGGGCATGCCCTGAAGCTCATAAAAAGTTTGATAGCTATTCTAGCCAGGCAAAACTCCATTGGCCACTCCTCCACTTCATTACACCGATGCTTGAGCATCTCCTCTACTTCTGGTGTCCTGATGCCGAAGACCTCGGCCAGGATCTCTTTAGCTGCCTGGAGCTGCAGGACCTTGGGATTGATCCCGGGCATGGATGCATTACAGCCTATCAGTTGCCTCCGAGGCCTCTTTAACTGCTCAAGAACTCCTGCCATAGTATGCCTATTGGACCTGTGAAGATAAGTAGTTTGGCCGGAAAATGATAGCAGCAAAGCATTTTTACAGTGAGGGAATAGAGGAATTACATAAAAAGAGAGCTGCTTTAGATAAAATTGATTAACTGGATCCTTCCTGGTTACCGTTCTGGAAATGACTTCTCAACTCGGAAACATTAATACCACAGGAGCATTGTTTCTTAGGTATTCGATAGTAATCTAAAACCGGACAAAGGCAAAGCTAGCTCCATGAATCCTAGAGCCATCGAAGCTGGTACCATCCAAATAAATTGTATAATATTCAGATGGTGGGAGACAAACGAGGCCAAATTATATCATAGCAGGAGTTTTGTTGGTATTTCTCTCAGCAATTGCTGCGGCTGTTAGTTTGCCTGCACCCAATACATATCAAGAGATTCGAGCCAGCGATATACTTAGCCAAATTAGGGATGGAACACCTGTATACTACGACGGTGTTAACGTCTCCGGGAATCTGGATTTAAGTGGCTTCGATAGAGTGAATAGTTCATTGACGATCATCAACTCCAGTATACCAAATAGCAACTTCGCAGGTGTAACCTTTGAGAAGGACGTGATCTTTTGGGGTACTGCATTCGGCAATACAAGCTTCGACAAAGCCACATTTATCGGTGCCGCAGACTTCAGCAACACATCCTGGAAACGTACCAGCTTCTCGGAATCCGTCTTTAATCAGCCGGTTATCTTCGACGGCACTGAGTTTCAGAGCGGCGTGAACTTTGAGAATGCCCAGTTCATGAAGGATACGCTCTTTAATTCAGTGCGTTTCCTCGGAGATGCTTACTTCAACTATACGCACTTCAGCTATTACTCCTACTTTTCAGGTGCTGAGTTTTTTGGAAACGCCTCTTTTTCGGATATCAAGTTCGATGGGGCGTCTGACTTCACTTTCGCCAACTTTACGCATGATGCCAGATTCATTCGATCCGAGTTTGATTCAATCGGTTTTAGCAATGCTTTCTTTGGGGGCCTGGCACAGTTTGGTGCAACTAGATACCATCGTCTTGCTGATTTTGATTCTTCAATCTTTGCAGGGGAGGCAGACTTCACTCTAGCTCGCTTCGAAGATGCTGTTTCATTCAGCAATGCCAGCTTTAGAGGTGATGCTATCTTTGGAGGCATAAAATTCGAGCGCCTTCTCAGCTTCAGGGATGCCATGTTCGAGAAGAAGCTAAACCTAAAAGCATCTCAGGTCTATGACGTTCTTCTTGAGAATGCAACTTTTGGCGCTGCATCGAAGATAATCCTTGAGGATACAGACTTCTCAATATTTAGGGCCCCTTGGAAAAATATAGGCGATCATGTTCAGTACAATGGCGCCGCCTATTTAGCTTTGGTCAAAAACTATAAGGACCTAAATTGGTTCAGCGATTCTAATGATTGCTATTACTTATATAGAAAACTTAGCATAGATTATGAGCCATTAAGCACAATGAAGATTTTAGATTACCTCGCCTGGATCTTCTACGGCTTCGGTGTGAAGCCTGAGATTCCAGTTGGTTGGTCAGTCTTTATCATATTGGCCCTAGGGCTTGTATTCCGGTTTGTCAAAAGCTTAAGGAAATTCATTCGAAGGGAAACTATAAAGATGATACCATCTGAGGATGGATACCTAGAGGCCCAAATCGAGACAACCCTGATAGAGGTGCCACTCTCTTTTATCGATCCTTTCCTCTTCAGCCTGTCAAACTTCACATCCGGTTGGACAACTTTTCTTTATCCTTTTACAGACTTTAAGACGACGGGGGGGCATTCGCACTTAGCCATAATGGAAAGAATACTCGGATCGATATTTATTTCTCTCATCCTGGCAGCTATCGTCAAGACATACTTGATAAGGTGATTCCAGCGGTATCAGTTGATGTAAAGAAAATTGGCCAATAGGCCATCTATGAAATTTTCAGGACCGGACAAATTTATATAGTGGCATTTGCCGGCACTATCTTGTATACTTTGCCGGTAGTTCCCGCGGGCCCGCTCATCTGGCTTGTCATGATGTAAACCTCGTGGTCAGAATCCTCTCCGAAGCCACGCACATACGCACCTATTCGGCCGCTGGAGCTGCTGGCCACTTTGATCTCCTCAGTTTGCCACATCTGCACGTCTGATGCTGTTAGACCATCAGCTGTTGCAGGCATTCTCCACTTCCACCCTGATGGCGGGCTAGCAACAAGCAGAGTGCCGTTGTCAAGTGGAGTGTAGGAGCTCCAGTCCCCGAAGATGTAGCGTCCCTGGAACTCGGGCAATGCCTTGCCTCTGTAAACGAATCCTCCAACGACCGTCTGTCCAATATCGTGCCCAAGCTCGACTATTGGACCTATCAGTGGTTCGCCACTGTAGCCTCTTGTCTTGCAGCTGGCCGGCGGTTGCCTTGAGTGGTTTGGATCAAAGCAGTGAGTGCCCTCTCTGATGTTCCAGCCATAATCGCCTCCCTTGACGATTATGTATACACTCTCAAATAGGTCCTGGCCTGCGTTTCCTATAAAAAAAAGGCTGCTCTGAGGGTCAAATGAAGCAAACGCAGGATTTCTCAGACCGTAGGCATATATCTCAGGCTGAGCAGTCTTGTTGCTTAGGAATGGATTATCGGAGGGTATGCTGTAAGGTTTTCCATAGCTTTCATTGTTTACGTCGATCCTGAGGATCTTGCCTAAGGGCTTTGTCAGGTCCTGGGCATTGCCTATATTCGGGGTATGGCCAGTTCCTGTGTCATCGGCCCCGCCGCCATCCCCCGTTGGAATATACAGGTAGCCATCTGGACCAAAGCGAATCTGGCCGCCATTATGGTTCAGATAAGGCAAGTCCACCTGCATTATCACTTTCTCAGAGCTCATGTCCACCTTGTTAGGGTTGCTCTTAGACACAGTGAACTCTGATAGCTGGTTCGTATGATCCCAATTATTTGGCGTGCCTGGTCTCAGAGGTATGCTGTAGTAGATAAATACCCTGCCGTTATTCTTAAAGTCGGGATGAAACGCAAGACCGAGCAGCCCGCGCTCATCATAGGATGGGCTTAATTCGATCATCTTATTGCTGACATCCAGGAAGGGCTCTTTCAGGAAAGTGCCATTGGCATACAGTATTCTGATAGTCCCAACCTGATCCACTATGAAGAGCCTGCCCGTGCCATCGTTCGGCGAGACAGCGGTCATTGGTGCGATGAGCCCATCAGCGACTACTTTCACTCCAATGGTTGGCTTAAATGCGCCCGATGGCTGCGCAAGCTTGGTGATCGATTGGGTTCCGTTGAACCCAGCAGCCAGTGGGGAGTTCTCATTCGTCAGATCTGCCTGAGCAGCAGATAACGGTTGTATACTCGATAATATCAACAACGCCACTGTGACCGGCAAAATATACTTTTTCATGCCCATATACCTCTGTGATCAATTCGTATCTATGATCAAAAATTTGTTAATTTATCGGGCACCGGAAAATAAATAAGTTTTGTATGACCTGTTAATACTTGAATACACAAACGCAACGTCTCATCGATTTATGGCTAATGATGTAGAGGTTTGAATCGGTTATCCTCATTATCATTACTACTTGCCCGCGAACGGCACATATTCAACCCCAGGCCTGCTTCTGCCTATCTCCATCCTGTAGAGCTTCATCAGCTCATATACCTCTTGGGGTACATCAGTGCTAACGCAATCTCCCAGAAGTGCCTTGGCATCATCTGCCATGAAAGGATGGTCATGAGTATATTTGCCTGATACAAACTCCTCTATTATTATTCCCATTCTATCCTCGCCACACTTGCCTGCAAGTATCTTTCTCAACAGCACATCCATTTGGGTCAGGGCTTTCGCTGCCTCTTCAGCATAGATTAGGATTTTATCGTTTACCCTATCCTTGTTCTTCTTCTCTATGGCTTTGAGAATGGACGTAGCGGGGTAAACGCCCTGCTGATCTCCGAGCTGAGGATCGACCGGCCCGAGGGCGGCATGTGAGTCCATGATGATCTGATCAGCTGCAAATGCAACAAGAGTCCCGCCGCTCATGGCGTAATGAGGGACTAGGACCGTCTTCTTCGAGGGATGGGCCTTCAGCGCCATAGCGATCTGCGTGGCTGCGAGAGCCAGCCCTCCGGGTGTATGCAGTATGAGGTCTATTGGAACGTCCTTTCTGGCAGCTCTGATAGCCCTCAGGACCTGCTCGCTATCATCGATATCGATATATCTTGCCAAGGGTATTCCAAGGAAGCTTATGACCTCCTGGCGATGAATCAGCGTTATGACCTGTGACCTCCTATTCTTGCCGAGCCTTGTGAGGACGCGCCTCCTCTCCATCTGCAGTAGGTTTCTCTGGATCATTGGAACAAGAAACAACAGTACGAATAGTAAAACCCATATATTGTTTATCAGGGTATCGAAGCCGGTCTGAGCTTGAAGGAGAGCCATTATATTATACCTCGCTAGTTTGTATTAAAGGTTTTTCGGTTGCGGCCCGACTTATAGAGAATATCTTCCCAAACTTCCGGTAAAAAATCCGTTTCCTTATGCCTTCGTTGCTTAATGTTGTCGATCTCACCACAAAATACCATGATTTTTCAGCCTGGGGTCGAGTTGGCATACTAGCCAAGCAGAATGGAATGTTATAATATAGCCAGGGATTTTCTCCAAGATAGGAAAGGAAAGACAATAAAGGTATTGGTGGAAGGCGGAGGCTTTAGGCCAATAACTGGCAAGCTTATAGACTTCGATGATGCCGTCCTGGTCATAGAGACAGAGACCGGGCTACAATGGATGCTGGATATGGCCAGTGTGACAAGCGTAGCGGATGAATCTGGGAGTGCCGCGATTGTTGAGGGAACGGCGTAAAACCAGGAGATAAAACATCCGTTTTTCTAAATATTTGATCTTGTTTCAAAATGAAAAGTTAAAAAATACCTAGAGACTGCTGCCGCCAGGTATTGGCCATTATTCAAACTACATTACAAACAAAGAAAATCTTTTCGAGATCTCTTACAGGCTTCACCGGACTACCTAATATACGCTCCGGCTTGATGCTTTCATGAATGCTTAGGAATTTGGTCGGATATGCAGTATTGCCATTGCTAACGCTGTTCATACCGATGGCTCCTCCATTCAAGCCTTTGCCTAAATGGAGAACGGATGAATTCTCAGGCAAAATCATAGACCGTTTAGTTTCAATACCTGAGATATTATTCGTTTTATTCAATACTGTTATATTCTTTAACGTCGTATTATTCATTGCTGTATTATTTTCCTGCGTAACGGCTGCCGGTAGCAATAATATTAATAATATAGCAACCGTTAAGGCAATGATGCCCTTTGTCGAACTATTACGCATACAATCCCTCGAGTATATTGGATATCCAAAAGGATATCAAACTATTCAGCCAAAGTTTTACGTTTAATCATGTCATCTTCTTTATCGAAATCGCATGTTTTGTTCTCGATAAAGCCGTCTTCCTGCCTTATCAGCTCACAGACGATCTTGCCATCAACGATTCGCAGTATCCTGTCAGTTTTCTCGGCCATACGCATATCATGTGTAACCAGAATGAATGTCTGGTTCATCTTGCGATTCAGCTCTCTGAGAAGCTCGTAGATTCTGTCTGAGGTCTTTGTATCCAGGTTGCCAGTCAGCTCATCGCCGATAACAATCGTTGGTCCATTAACAAGGGCCCTGGCGACGGCCACACGCTGATTCTGGCCACCACTGAGTTGATTAGGTCTGTTGTCCAGACGATCTTCAAGGTCTACAGACACCAGAAGCTCCCTGGCCTTCTCGCGAGCCTCCTCCCTGCTCTTGCCTGCGATAAGCATAGGTATCATGACGTTCTCAAGGGCGCTGAACTCAGGTATGAGATGATGATACTGAAAGACGAAGCCCAGTTCCTTATTCCTGAGCTTTGCCCTCTCATTAGGGCTGGCGGCTGTGACATCTATCCCTTTCAGGATTATCTGGCCGCTTGTGGGTGTATCCAAGAGGCCTATCATATTCAGCAGAGTGCTCTTGCCGCTTCCGCTAGGTCCCATAATTGCCAGGAACTCGCCTCCTTTTATCTGGAGATTGATGTCGTTAAGGGCGATGACATCGACTCCGCCCTTATAGATCTTTGTCAGATTACTTATAACGATTATATTATTCATATTAATATTATCACTATCCTGCCCATCCTCACTCGCTATCTTTTACCTTCTGGTCCTTGCTTTATCTTTCGCTTGAATATTAGCTTTTATCCCTGGATATCTCATGCAGGCTCACGCCCCACAGGTTGCCACTTAGGCATTGGCAAGTAATATATTGCATCACAGCACACTTAAGCCATGATGCACAGACGGTTAATGAAACAGACGTTTTCACTTCTCTTTCTGTTGATAGCCGTAATAATAGTTACTGCAAATGGGTCTGGTCCTGAGATCAAAAAGGTCAACGCCAGCGATATCCTGGAGAAGCTCGCCCTCGGAAATAGTGTGAGCTACAAGGACGCGTCCATAGTTGGGGACTTGGATCTAGGCAGGCTGAACTTGACTCCGAATAATTATGGAAATAAGGTCATCGCCTCCAAGATAAGCATTACCAATTCGACTTTCGAAAATAAAGTGAACTTTGCGGGCTATCAGTTCGCCAGCACTGTCGATTTCTCCGGCACAACTTTCATAGGGGATGCCGATTTTGCAGAAAGCGATTTTACAGGAAAAGCAAACTTCGATGGCGCACAATTTCTGAGCGATGCCGATTTTTATTCTGCTGATTTCGCGGATATTGACTGCATCGGAGCAACTTTTTATAAAAAATCCAATTTCAATAGCACAACATTCAACATCTACTACTCCAGCGAGTTCGACAACACTCGCTTCAAAGGATACGCAGGTTTCATGGCTGCCGTCTTCAGAGGCTACACTTACTTCACTGGAACAGAGTTCGATGGTTATGCGAACTTTCTCAGATCGGAGTTCTACCAAGAGACCCGTTTCGACGACGCAAAGTTCCTTGGGTATGCCAACTTCAATGAGTCTAGGTTCAAAGATTACGCTTACTTCAGCGGTGTAACGTTCAGGGGGCCTCTATCCCTGAATAGGACGAAGATGCCTGATTCGGACATGGACTGGAAATCTGTGGACGGCCATCTGGTTTACAACGATGCCGCATACCTTGCATTTTTGCAGAGGCTCTGGGCACTGGGAGACTTCCAAGCATACGATGACTGCTACTACAAATACAGATTGCTTAAGCAGTCGTATGAGTCCTCTGGGGTTGGAAAGGCACTTGATATTCTGGCCTGGGCTACATGTGGGTATGGTGTTCGGCCTCAGCAAGCATTTGCCTTTGGCATTGTGCTCGTGATACTTTTCGGCATAATCTCGTGGAGGGTGGATCTGCCTCCAAAGCTGCAGGGCTCAAAGCAGACCGGAGGCAAAGAGCGATCTTGGATGTCTGCACTTGAGGAGTCAATGTACTTCAGCGTGATGATGTTTGTCACGCGGCCGCCGTATGGCCTTCATGCTATTGGGCGCTGGAGGTACCTTGTCATCCTGGAGTACGTTTCAGGGTGGCTGCTCATGGCTTTGTTCCTGGTGACTCTGGCGCGGATAATAATAAGATAGACAAGATGAGCACAGGTTTCCGCCTTGAACTGAGTAGCTGCTTAAGTGGCATGGATATGTATAATGTCAAAGTCCCCTACTTTCGGCTTTACTCCAGCGAGCTGACCATAGCAAGAGCGATATCCGCCTCATATGCATAGCCGAGCGCACTAAGAGCAGTGCCTTTGGCCTTCCAAGCCTTAGCATATCGTGGATTAATCTCAATTGCTGTATCAAGAGCCTTAATAGCTTCATCATATCTGTTCTGGGAAGAAAGGGCTATACCTTTAGCATACCAAGCCTTGCTGAAAAATGGGTCCAGATTAGTGGCTTTATCATAGCATTCGATGGCCTCAACACACTTATTGAGCTCATAGAGGGCGATACCTTTGTTATACCAGACGGCTGCATATTTTGAATCAAGCTCTATAGCACTTTCGTAAGCTTTGACTGCTTCTATATATCTCCTCAGAACCCTTAAAGCATTGCCCTTATTGTTCCATGCGGACACGTTTGCAGGGTTTAGCATAATTACCCTTTCGTACAAATTCAGTTTGCTGCTCCACGCATCGATATTCTTAGGGTTCAGTTCAATGACCTTGTCATAACATTTGTCGGCCTCATTGTATTTTCCCTGATGCTTGAGGACATTGCCCTTATTACACCAAGCTTCCGTGTATTCTGGATCAAGCTCGAGGGTATAGTCGTAATACCATATAGCCTCTATGAGCCTTCCATAATCCTGAAAGCATTTGCCTTTGTTGTTCCAGGCGGTCGCGTTCTTTGGATCTAGTTCTATCACCTTGGTGTAGCACTTTGTAGCTTCATGATAATTTCTGAGATTTAGCAGTGAATTGCCTTTATTGATCCAAGCATTTACATTCCTTGGGTCTAGTTTAATGACCTTATCATAACACCTCACTGCTTTGGCGTACTTTCCGATGTTCATTAAAGAGCTGCATTTATCCGTATGTTCATCGACAATCCTTGGGATGCCTAATTTGGGCTTAATACTGTCCAAAAAATAATTAGTCTTTTCGGAAACGAAGATATGTGCTATATCAGCCCAACTTCCCAGGCTCGACACTGACATTGTACAATACATATGCCACTAACGCATATATTATTTTTGAATATTCACATGCTCCCAATTGCCTCAACAGGGTCCATCCTCGAAGCCTTCCATGCTGGATAGAGCCCTGCGACGAAGTTCACCAGGATTGCAAACACAACAGCAATGGCAAAGGATTCGGGCTGTATGGCTACTGTCAGCCTCGATACCCTGTAGATCTCGCTCGGAAGCTCAATGTTATAAGACATTATAAGCTGTGCAGTTAGATAAGCCAGCCCGCTTCCAAAGATGGCTGAAGGCGGAGCAAGTATAAGGCTCTCTATCAGAAATATCTTGAGTATTGACATGCGCCGTGCCCCCATAGCCATCAATATGCCTATCTCCTTTGTGCGTCTGGTAATTATCATTATCATGGTATTTGCTATGCCAAAGCCGGCAATTGCAAAGATGAGTATGTAGAATATGAATGAAAAGAACGACTGTGTCTGGATGAGGTTCAATATATCGGCGTTCATATCCTCCCAGGATTTGGCCTTATAGCCGAATCTTGAGTTCAGGTCCACCGTTATATATGGGGCCTGATAGATATCGTATACCTTGGCATCCACCTCAGAAACAACATCTCCAATGCCTAGCAGCTGCTGCGCAGTAGCGAGCGGCAGATAAACAAGCGATTCGTCGTTCGCGGTTCCAGTCTCAAAGATGCCGGCAACCCTGAGCTTCACAGAGCTGTTCTGAAGCACCAGCAGAAAATCATCTTCTGCCTTCAGCTTCAGGTCTGAGGCGAGCTTTGTTCCTATGAATGCAGAGTACTTTCTTGACTTCAGATCCTGGAAGTTTCCGTATATCGTGTCTCTTTGAACATTCATCAGCCGATCTTCATCGGAAGGGTTGACACCCATGAAGTTAACGCCTTTAACCTTATCCTTATACTGGGCGGCGGCCTTTCCAGTAAGCCTTGCGGACACGGCATAAACGCCGGGATATTTCCGGATTATGTCTGACAGCGTTCTGTAAAGATATATGTACTTCTCATTCTCCTTCGGCTGGACGGTGATGTGCGGATTGTTTTCTACTGTTGTCTTTATCACATCTGCCTGAAAGCCGCTCATGATCCCCATAAGAACTACTATTACAGCTACTGCCAGGGTGACGGCTAGAACAGTAAACATGGCCATTTTGGGGTTTCTTGTGATATGTCTCCAGGCTATTGTGAACTCGTACATCTCGGCTCAGCCCTTGATGGCCTCGACAGGATCAAGTCGAGATGCTTTCCAGGCAGGGTAAGCGCCCGCAATAACGCTCAAAGCTGCCGCCAAAAGAACGATGATCAGATAGTTCCAGGGATTGATTACAATAGGCAGCGTGATCTGTTGTCCCCCCGGAGCTTCAACCCTGATCGCTAGGCTCTTTAGATATAGTGACATAATCAGGCCAACGATAGCGCCAGCAGTGCCTCCTATGAATCCCAGAATGCCGCTCTCGACCAGAAAGATGTTCCTTATAGTCCTGCCCGTAGCCCCGAGGGCCATGAGCATGCCTATCTCGCTTGTCTTCTCATTCACGAGCATGTACATTACGCTAGCTATTCCGAAGGATGCAATTATCATTATTAGAAGCATTATCAGTCTGTTTTGGAAGTTTTCCACTGAGAGTGTTCTCAGTATGTCAGGGTAAAGCTGCTGCCAGCTCTCGGCATTATATCCATAGGATGATAAAATCCTGGTAACAGCATCTGCCTGATAGACATCATAAAGCTTTATGTCGACAGAGGATGCCACGTCGCCCTTGTTCAGGAAGTTCCTTGCGGTTGGAAGCGACACGAAGGTCAGATCATCCGGCCATCCTGCGGGCGTATTGTAGATTCCCGAGACGACGAGGCTTGTAGGTCTCGCATTAGGGAAGCTAGCATCGACAGTATATCCAAACTTCAACTTTAGCCTGTCAGCCAGCTGCTGACTCATCACAACATTGTTTCCGCTCTGAATTGATTCGATGTCGCCGCGGATTATGTTTTTGCCTATGCTTACATAGATCTTGATCACGTCGGACGGTAATACGCCATCCATCACTACATTCTCGACGTTATCCTTATACGTGAATGTAGCAGTTGTGCCTAAGCTCGGGGATACTACAGCAACTCCCGGAATAGACATCGCCTTATCTATGAGATTCTGATAAAGGTAGATGTAATCGTCTCCTTCCTTTGGTGAAACCGTCACGTGCGGTAGATCCTCGACGATGATATTGAAGAGCATCTCCTGAAATCCGTCCTGAAGCGATACAGACGTGAGAGAGATGGCTACAGCAAGTCCGATGGCCAATACGGATAAGGCAGTTTGTCTTCTGCGAGTAGTGATGTGCCGCAGGGCAATGAAAGGCGCGAGCAGCTCTATCCCTTCTCTCTTATAATATTGGTCATAGTTTTGATCTTCCTCGAATTGGTAACCTTACCACTAGTCGTCTTATCACTGATCTCGATACTTGCCTCAATGCTGACATTAACTATGACTTCCAATCATCGCGGCTTGATTAATCTTTCCGAGCAAAGGCAGTAGCCTGTTAGTGGCCCGTTGTCATGGCGGATTCCAGGGTTAATTTTAAACCCATTTAGGAGTCAATTAGCTTCAGCAGGTAATTCCCATGAGAATGCATCCAGTCTTGTTCGCGGCCGCCCTTATGGCCATAATATGCACGGCCCAGTCCCAGGAGATAACCGATGTCTTCTCCAGCATAGGGCTGTCAGATACATCAGTCATCGGAGACGTCGCGGGCTATCAGCTCCGTCTCGACCTCTCCTCAGGCGGCCAGGTTCTTCAGACAAGGATCTTGAACCTGGATGGACCAGGCACATGGGTATCTGACTGGAACTCGTCTGGGGCTGAAAAGGGGTCATATGATGTCTGTGCCAGCCTTCTTAGCGGAGGAAAGGTGCAATCAAAGAAGTGCTATAACTTCTTTTATGCCGGCCAGACGCCTGTTAGATTCGATGTCAGAGACTTCAATGCAGACTCAAATGGCATACACCTATCCATATTGTCTGCGGACCCAACAATTGTGGATATCTATTACATGCTCATAACGGGAAACAAAGCACTTTACATATCAAAGGATGAGTCGGTCTCTATAGCCAGCGGGATGCCTCTAGAGATCGATAGGCCCTGGCACCAGATACTGCAAGATGGCCAGGAGTACTCTGGCCTTGCCAAGATCGTCGAGATCAATAGCAACTTGACAAGGGCTTTCATGAACTCCTTTGTCGCTAAGGATAATGCGATGATAACAGAGACCTATGAGGATGAGACGGGAGCGAGCGCAACAGTCCTCGGCAACTCCAGAGTTCCTTTTGCCGGAAAGCTCGAGTTCATCCTGTCCCAGAACGGCACTTTGCTTCAGACCGTTGAGGCGAAGACGCCAGTGCTCCTCACCGGCAAGGATGAGACTGTGGAGATCTCATGGAATAGAACGTTAAATCCTGGGATCTATCAGCTGAGTGTGGTTCTCCTTGGAAATATGGGTGATGTGCAGGACGTGAGCGAGAGCATAATCGAGGCCAAGCCGATTATCGTGCCTGCAAATTCAACTGTGCCGCAGAAGAGTCCGCTGCCCGAGGCTGCAGCATTTGTTGCAATGGTAGCAGCTGTAGTCATTAGACGGAGGAAAGCCTGGCGATGAGTACGCAAGGTTGATATGTATTTATAAATACTGTAAATACATTTAATACATTTTAATCGGAGGCTTATCATGAAAAAAATGATGATCTGCTTAACATGCCTTGTTGCTTTGATGGCTGTGATAGTTGCGCCATCTTTTGCCCAGGGCGGTCAGAATGTTACCATGAACGCTAATGCAACCATGAATGTTGCCAATATAACGAATAATGTCACAACGCCGGAGCTTCACGTTGGCTATCAGAATGTAACTCCTGTCAACAACCTTGATGTGTACGGAACGAAGCCTGTTTACAACATCGAGAAGTACTCACAGAACACGCTTCTTCTCAACACCAGCAATGCCTATCCGGTTCAGCCGACATTTAACGTCAGCCAGCGCGAAGGAGTTCGCCCCACAATCGTATATACTACTGGACAAACAAAGCCCATGTATAATACCAGCATATCTCCGACGACGCCAGTCTACAATATCGAAGCTTACTCGCCGATAAAGATGGGCACTCCAATTCCTTGAAAGGGACTGAATTGACAAGGCTGTGTTGGCAAGGCTAAATTTAACAAGGTTGAACTAACAAAGCTGAATTATCAAAGTAAAATCAAAGTAAAACCAGCCCTCTGAGGCCGGGCCTCAGAGGTATTTCTGAATTTTGCTGGCCAGTGCTCCCTTGGGATAGGCGCCAACAATCTTGTCTATCAGCTTTCCGTTCTTGAATACGAGTATCGTCGGTATCGCAGAGATCCGATACTTGTTTGCTGTTTTCATATTCTCATCAACGTTCAGCTTTCCGAAGACGACGCTGCCCTTCATCTCCCGCGCCAGCTCTTCGATTACAGGTCCAACCATTCTGCACGGCCCGCACCATTCTGCCCAGCAGTCCAGAATGAACAGAGGATATTGGCCTACAGCAGAATCGATGCTGCCATCGTTGATCACAACAGGCTTGTCGGGCAACTGAACTTTGGGTTCAGGCGCTCCTTGTGGCGGCTTATTTATTTCGTTCATCATTCTCTCCATTTTCTTTTTCCTGATCTCATCAAGCTCATCCAAATTCATGCCTCCAGCTTCTCTTTGGCTTTAGCGATAATGGACTTGAAGTGGTTTAAATTAACAGGCATTATCTCAAAGGGCAGATTTGTGAAGTCGAAGAACTCCAGAAGCTCCAGCTCCTTCTGGGAGGCATCATTCAGAGTATCCATGTAGACCACGCCTTTGAAGGAGCCCATCTGCATGCGTGCCTCTGTCGGGCCCCAGTTCAGCCTGCGGAAGATCTCTCGCCAGGCATCCAGCCAGCCTGGGGAGAGGTAAAAGTATAAGCCCTGCCTTGCCTTATCCTCCATGCCCTTCCTGGTGATGAAGGCATCAACGCAGTTCTGGCAATCGATAATCACTGCATTGTAGGGCTTGAGGATGTCATCAATTTTTGGATGGCACTGACCGTAAACTACTATTATTCCATCACAGCCTTTGCAGCTCTCAAGCTCCTTTTCCAGAGCATCTTTGAGTTCGTCGAAATCAACGTGTAGACCGGGTTCGAGATAGTGAGCAACGAACGGGAAGCTAAGTTCATCTCTAAGGGCCTCAATCTCCTTCTGGAAGATGCCGCAGGCAATGATTGCGTACATGTCTTTGTATCTGTAGGCGGGGATGGGATATATCTATTATTGTAGGGGTGGGTGGAATCAATATCTTTTCCATGCAAAAACAGACTTTAATGCTAACGATTTTTCGAGTTTCTCATTTGACCATGTTAATGCTTATCCATTTCTTTTTGGCTCAATTCCAAACATGAAGAATCTGTAGGGACAAGTCCCTAGTTTCATCAATGGCCTAAGTAGGAGGATAAATCCGGTCACAAACAAATAGATTATTCGAAATCGTTAGATCGTTAATTGTATGAAAATGGTTTGTGCATGAAAGAAAGAATTATATATGAGGAATTAAGAAGTTTAAACGGTATAATACAATGCCAGAAAATAAAAATCAGCACTTTATTCCACAATTTTATCTTAAAAACTTCTCGACCAATAAAACATTGGGAATATATAATCTAAAAACAAGATCTACATATCGACGTTCTTACAGAAAGATATGTGCAAAGGAATATTTTTACTCTAAAGATACGGAATTAGAAAAATTATATGGCACGTTGGAAAGTAGACACTCAAATGTTATCTCTGAATTAATAATGCTACAAGACCTAGATAAGTTGCCTTACGAGAAATTCATAGACTTGCTTTCATTTGTCACTTTCCAACGAAGTAGAGCTAATAGAGAGAAGCTTAATTCCAAAATATACGTAAATTCATTAACAGAAGTGCTGAAATATGCAGTAAGTCTTGATTCTAAATCTGGCCACACTCAGATAACAAAGGACCAAATTGAAGATATTAAAATAACTTGGAATGCCCATAAATTCAAAATGGGTTATGAAATACTCCTTGGACCCCTGCTAATTAGCGATTTAGAAAGTTGCATCTTATTAAATAGGACGGATAATAATTTTATTTTTAGTGATGAACCTGTGATATTTTATAACGGATGTTTTAATAATACTGGATATAGTGTAACTGGGTTGCAATCTCCGGGTTTGCAAATTTTTTGCCCTATAAACAAGTATTTGATATTATTTTTATATGATTGCCGTTATTATAATTTAAATAATATGAAGAAAATTGAGTTATATTCAACTGAGGATGTAGATTTTATAAATAGACTACAAATCTTCAATGCTTATGAGACATTGTTCTTCACAGATGATAAAGATAGAGATCTCATTAAAAAGTTACATTCACAAGTGGAATATCTTTTGGAAAATGAAAGAAATAGAATGGAAATGATATCATCAGATAACAGAAAAGATGAATCAAAATTGTTTTGCTTTTCTGCCCCGGGAATAAACTACAATTTAAAATTATCGTTTATACGTCTAATACCACCAACAACAAATTGGGTATCTCGTGCGAGAAGTGAGCAAATAATTGAATTAAGTGATATATTATGGGACGAAATAAAGCCTAATTGGGCAAAATAGAACTTATTCTGGTAACAGCTACAAGAGCAAAATCAACGGACGTATACATATATTTGTCACAGCAGTTATTTTCGCTTCAAATTATAAATAAATTAAAAAGTTAATGCAACAAGTATGTCAGTACTGTAAAGCTAAAGGTCTTGTTTGCTTTTATTTGCCGACCCACTACATAGTCAAGTCGTGCATTGTAGATTCCGCTCAATGCTTGTGGGTAGTGACCTTATCCAATGGAATAGATCTGCCTGCAGGGACCTACGAGTTTTTGGATTCCGACCCATCATTTGCTAAAAATTATTAGCATTAGGGATAAACTATATCACCCAACAATTCTAAACGCACCAGCTAAGTCTTGCTCATCCAGCAGGTTGTAAACGCTGTCGGCATTATCATCGTAGCCTCCCCAAACAGTGAACCTTCCCTGACAATTCCCGAGAGCCGCATCGTCCGGGATTAGCCATGTCAGGCATATCATACCGTTAGTTTCCTCGCCGGGATTCAGATACACGGATTGCGTGTCTGCACTTATTCAGAGTACTTATCATAGTTACTATTTAACTTTTTCCCGATAAGCGTCTCGTTCATTTTCGAATAGTTAAATTTTTATAAAATCCCATAGAACCTATACTGGCAGGGGCAGCGAGAGCAAGACCAGCATTCAATCTCTCTCCACATTTTTAAAAAAATAGCTTCTTAATAGAACACTTGGTTAGACAGCCTTTCGTAATCTAGGCCAGATACCCTTAATAGCTGAAGGACAAAATAGACCTGCCCAACAAAGACCATCCATTAATGATCGTCTCAACTAGCCAAAATTTGGTGATACAAAATGAACTCTCGTAGTAGACTGATTGCAGCACCATTGTGTATAGTTCTGCTCACAGCATTTATTGGAATCCAGAGCGGCGCAGGTCAATGCTATTGTTTGCCCTCTCCCGATACTGGCGAAGTCCGTATCTTCGCACAAAGTGTATGCGGCAGCGTTGATAACGACCCGCCGACTCCCACAGTTTTCACAATAGATGCGCCGTGTACAATCACGAAAATAGGCACTTACCATTGGAATCAGGGCGCAGGGGCAACTCCCGGCACCATAGGGCTCCGAGATCAGAGCGGCAAGGTTTATGGGCCCTGGCAGGCATTCGGCCAGTCGGGCCAGGGCGGAGTGCAAAATGCATATTGGGTAGTGACCTTATCGAATGGAGTAAATCTGCCTGCAGGAATGTACCAGGTTATGGATTCCGATCCTTCAACCTGGGCTTATAACAGCGAGAGTGGTGACAGCGGAGTAGTATCTGTTGTTGGCCTCAATGCGAGCGGTAAAAATTATAACGGTGCAAACAATAATACTGGCAATAATGAGACGGAACTGCCGCCATGTGCAGTAGACGCAGCAGACTTTTCGCCTAGGGATGCAACGGATCTATTTCATGCCGGTCCCTTGCTCGTCCCAGGCTCTTATAAATTCTATTACGGCATAAGGACTGGAACCCAAATTGGGAAGCCGGATAGCTGGCAGACTTATGGACCGGTTGATCTTCTGGGCGGCAAGTTCTACGTTTTCGATGTCGAAAATGGGGTGCTGAGCGAGCAGGATCCAAAGATGATTAATGCCATGGCATATCCGCCGGGGCCAACCGAATCTCAGGTCTGGTACAGGCTAAGCACAAAAAACGCCTATGTAATCTGCTTCGATGGACCGCTGAACGGAGATAACGGGGGTCTACAGCTCGCCGGCGCTTGGAAGATGTCCGGACACCAGGAAGGGTTTAACAATTGGAAGGCAGACTTGGTTCTCAATAGCGATTCCACTTTAAGCTGGACAGAGACGGAAGGGGCTAATGTTGGAGCTACCAGGTCTGGAACCTGGCAGTTCGATGGAACAACCTTCACTATGAACTGGGTCTCGCCCGACGGCGGACAGACCACCTGGACTTCTGGATCGGTGACTAAAGGCATCATAAATAGTGGGACTTACACTGCCGAGAATGCACCTGGTGGGACATGGTCTGCCACCAGGTCTTATACAGGGGCAAATGAAGGATTTTAATTAGGAGGCCGATCGGGTCTCCTACTATTTTACGATTACATCAGCGCTAGTCTTAACCCCTTGCCCAGCTCCAAAGCACGCTTATAGACGGTTGTGCCCGTAGATACATCCTGGATCGCAAGGCCGGTAGAATCGAAGATGGTGATCTCATCATTGCTGGTTCTGCCAGGCTTGGCTCCTGTCAGTACTTCTCCTATCTGGGCATAGATTTCTTCAGGCTTCAGCGCGCCCTCAGATATCGGCACATTTACCTCGCCTGAGTGGACCGCCTGGGTCATGTCATCGACAACCACTTTCGCGCGCTTTGTGAGTGCGCTTTCAAGCTCTTGCTTCCCTTTCGCATCTGCGCCGATTGCATTTATGTGCGTTCCCGGCTTCACCCATGAGCTTTTTACGACTGGAGCGCGTGCTGGGGTGGTAGTGATAAGTATGTCGCAATCACACGCCTCTTGGCGGTTGATTGTCGTATGGTAATCGCATTTTAGGAAAGCCTGGACATCTTTCACAAAGGCTTTGCTGCTCTCTATGGAACGATTGGAGACTATTACCTTCTCTACATTGAAGATCCTGCTTAAGCCGAGAAGCTGCGTCCTGGCCTGCGCACCCGCACCGATCATTCCCACGACCTTTGATTCCGGCCTGGCGAGATACTTTGCGGCTATCGCACCTGCAGCGCCTGTCCTCATATTTGTGAGGTATGTTGCGCCCATGACTGCAATGGGTGCGCCGGTCTCAGGCGAGTTCAGAACCAGCAGGGCCATGACTGTTGGAAGTCCCTTGCTGGGGTTCTTTGGATGAACGTTGACAATCTTCACACCTGCTGCACCTAGGTTCTCCAGACAGGCGGGCATAGTCCTCAGATCACCGCCATATTTTGTAAAGTAAAGATACGATTTTGGAGGCATCAGCGTCCTTCCAAGGCCGTGATCCCTAAACGCATTTTCCACCGCGGAAATAGCATCATCCATATTCAGAACAGATTTAACATCATCTTCGGACAGCCAGAGTAACTCCATAGTAATCCTCGCATATACTAGTGATATTAATTGTAATAGCAGCCATGGTAAAATAGCCTTTGGACTAGCGGCTTCTGCTGTTTTAGGCCATCAGAGCTGTGAATGAATTGAACATTGGAAAATCAGATATATTCCCAACAACTCCTATTCGCTCATGCTGCAGGATATCAAGGTAGTTGAGGTCAAGGAGCAGCCTGTGCTCTCCATAAGGGAAACTGCATCCATGCCGTCCATGCCCGAGAAGATGGGCGAGATATTTGCGGAGATCTACGCGTTCATGCAGAAAAAGGCAATAACTCCAGTTGGCCCTCCTTTTGCTTACTGGCACGACATGACCAGCGGTATGGTTGATATGGAATGCGGTTTTCCAGTCAGCGAATCTGTAAAGGGCGAGGGAATGATGAAAAGCAGCAAGCTGCCCGGGGGCAAAACTGCAACAGCTCTGCACATCGGACCTTATGATAAGCTGGCAGAAGCGTATAAGGCAGTTGAATCCTGGATAAGAGACAATGGATACCAGATCGCGGGAAATTCCTGGGAGACTTATCTGAGCATGCCTTACGAGGAGCCTTCCAAAATCAGGACTCAGATCTTCTGGCCGGTGAAGTAAATTAATTTAGGCAAATATCCATTTCGGCGATGGATCTATAAATACGTCAATATGGGCATTAATTTATCCAATTAATTTATCCATCTCAAGGATGTGAGAAAAACGAAAACCCTGATCGCCTATTCTACCCGCTATGGCGCCACTGCAGGAACTGCCGAAGAGATCGCTAAAATCCTCCGCCAAGATAATTTCGATGTCAGTGTAGTCGATCTCAAAAAGGAGAAGATTAAAGATATCTCAGAGTTCGATCTTATCGTCATCGGTGGAGGCCTAAAGATGGGCAGGTGGACCGGCGAGAGCGATGCTTTTCTAAAGAGCTTCCAGAAAGATCTGACCCAAAAGAAGGTTGCAATCTTCGTTTCTTCAGCCGTAAAATCGCTATACGAGCGCAAAGGCAAAACAGAGAATTTGCAGAACTTCAAGAAGCAATATCTAGAAGACAGGGCACTAAAGTATAATCTGCATCCTATTGCTCTGGGCTTATTCGGCGGCGTCATGGATAAAAACAAGATGGGTTTTATCTTCCGGCGAACTCTAGCTCCCCTTATCAAGCAGTTTGAGGAAGCAGGTTTTAAGGAGACAAGCCCTGGATTGATCGATACCCGGGACTGGGAAGAGATCTGCCGATGGACAGAAGATCTCGCACAGAGGGCACGGCAATAGCTGCATGCTCCCTAAAATTTATCAGTTAAAATCTCAAATATTTCAGCCTTCGCGGGCCGCAGGCAGTACTTCTTCCCTGATCCAGTAAGCTCTAACCGGTATTCTGATCACGAGGACGAAATGAAGAACGGTAAGCACCTCCTTCACATCCTTTTCTGATATGGAGAAACGCCTAGCTAGTCTCACCACGCCGTCGGGGTCAGATACTCTAAAGTATTTCCCTCTGGAATTCAGATAGTTAATTAGCGCAATGATATTGGGGCCTGTATCTCCGCTCAGATGCAATCCTCCAATTTAGATAATGCCGATATCGCTTAAGTAATAATGAGTTCCATCGCCAACGGTGGAATTCTCTTTGAACGGAAATATCACCATGTTGCTCACTATTTGTCTAAGAAGTTTATAGCTTTTATTTGTCATGTGAATATAAATTGATTTCGACATTATATGTCCAGTGAGCTCCCACAGAAAGACTGGTTAAATCCATTGCAATATCTCATATCCTTGGATGCTGAAATCCCTCTCTACAATGCAGTTATATCTTTTTGGGGAAACCAAAATATAATCGGCTTATAATGGACTATCACATGGGTAGGAAAGCCTCAGCTACAGTTCTCCTCATCGCAAATCCACCGGCTATTGCGTTTGAAGGGTGCATGGAGAAAAAGCCCGAGCAAAACGGTTCTATAAAATGGATCAATACGACGTAGCAGTCATCGGCGCAGGCCCAGCGGGCTCAATGGCTGCAAAGTATGCGGCCAAAGCTGGAGCCAGTGTGCTTCTTCTGGAGGAGCATGCGAGCATAGGCTGGCCAGTCCAGTGTGCAGGGCTGCTGGGGACAAAGGCTCTTGAGGCTTCTGAGCTTGTGCCTGGCGATTTCGTACTCCACGGTTTGAAGGGCGCAACAATCTACTCTCCAGGAGGATCGAAGGTGTCCTTCAAGGCGGATTCATTCAAAGCCTGGATCGTTGATAGGAGGCTTTTTGACAGATCCCTCGCAATGGACGCCATAAGAAACGGAGTCGATCTGAGGCTCGGCTCTCAAGTGAGAGATGTACTGAAGGTACAGGATAGCGATGGCAATGGCAACATCCTTGTCCTCGGCAGCGGAGAGCAGATAACAGCAAAAGCGGTAATCCTGGCCGAAGGTGTCAGAGCCCTTCTATCTCGTAATGTTGGCATCCGGCCAGTCGAGAAGATCCTATCAGGCGCTCAGGTAGAGCTGCCTTTCGTTGTGGATGATCCAGAGAAGGTTGAGGTTCATTTGGGCATACCTGGACTCTTCGCCTGGGTTATTCCAATAGGGCCTAAATCTGCCAGGGTGGGACTCTGCGCTGTAGAAAATGGGTGTAAGATTCTTAAGGTATTTCTGCAGAGAGATATAATTAAGGAAAGGATTTTAGGCTCGCCCATCGCCATAAATGTGGGCGGCCTTCCCATGGGCCCGCCGCCGTCTACAGTAGCCGATGGTTTTCTGGCTGTGGGGGATGCAGCAGGTCAAGTAAAGCCAACATCGGGTGGTGGAATTTATCCGGGGCTGGTCTGCGCCAAAATTGCTGGAACCGTGGCTGCGGCAGCAGCTCACGAGGGCGATTGTTCGGCAGATCGGCTCATGGAATACGATAAACGATGGCGGGCAACAATAGGCAGAGAGCTTGATGTAGGAATGAGGGTGAACCGGCTCCTGAATAGGATGAGCGATAAAGAGCTGGATGAAGTTATTGGCTATCTAGCAAGCAAGCCCGGCCTGATTAAGACAATAGAGGAACACGGAGATATCGATAGACCAAGCGTGCTTATGGCCAAGATGTTGCCTAAGCTGGGGTTTGATGGGCTTAAGTTAGCTGGATTGTTGAGGCATGTTCTTCAGTAATTTTGTGATTGTCTTAAAGAAGCCTAAGTATAGCTATTCTACTGACAGAGCCTAATTTACCTCAACTCTGCTGTTCCCAAGATCGTCCTCAACAACGTTTATGGTGTTATCGAACTGCCCCTGGACATCGCTTATATGGCTGATGGCAATTATCTGCGGGAATCTCTCCTGTAAGGATCGAAGCATATTGATCATCTTCTCCCTGTGCTCTATATCCTGGCTTCCGAATATCTCATCCAAAATCAGGAAGGAATAGCTCTCGCCATTGGGGGAGAAGCGCATCAGATATTCGCTTATGGCCACCCGCACAGAGACTGCAATCATATCGATCTCTCCGCCGGAGTAACGTGAAATCGGATAGTACTCTCCGCCGTCCTCCACAAGGATATTAAAATCATCATCAATCTTGAGCAGGCTGTACTTGCCGCTTACTTCCTCCAGGATCAGGCCGGCAGTATAGGCTATATCATCCCTAATCCTAATTAAAATATGATCCATGAATCTATTGACCACACTTCTAGTGACATCGACCACCTGCAGCTTTATGTTAGTCTCTGCCAGATCTTTCTCATATTCCCTCTCCCGTTCGGCATTTTCCTCCAGCCTCTGTAAATCGCTCTCTAATACCCTGAGATGGACTTCGCTGCTAGATGTCTCCTTTCTAGCGGCCTCAAGACTTGCTTCTGCATCATTTAAGGCCGTTCTCATAGCTCTGTGTAATTCTTTGCTATAGCCTAGCGAAAAAATCTGGTTCCTTGCTTCGCTTAGCTCAAATTCCAGCTTGCTTAGGTCTTCTGCTGCATCCGCCAGCCTCTCCCTGATCTCCTTCTCGGAAGCGATCTTGAGCCTGATCCTCTGGGCCATCTCTTCGGCCTTTGCCAGTGCTCTGCTCTCTTGCGAGAGTCTATCGTACTCAGCAGGATCGAAGCCTAGATCTCCGATTGATCCTTGGATGCTTTCGATCGTGCTCTCGAGCTTTTTGAGCTCAGCCTTCATGCCATTGATCTTTTCTTCAACTCGGGGAATCTCCTGAACACTTCGTGTAAGAAACTCAAACTTGTTATGGGCTGGCGCAAGATCCGCAAGGCGCTTTTTTTGAGAAACGTAATCAGACTCTACATACCCCAGCGTCTCGATTGTTTTGCCGATCTCTTCGAGCTTCTGGATAGCAGTGTTTTTCTCATTTCTGATACCCTCAAGCTCCATCTCTCTCTTTGGCAGCTCTTCGAGCCTAAACGTGAGGCTTCTGGATTCCTCAACATAAGGAATAAGATTTTCAATCGATTTTTGTAGCTCATTAAATTGCTCAGGATCAAAGCTTACATCGCCAAGTTTAGCAGTTGCCTTTGCGATCTCTTTCAGCTCAGATCTAGCTTCGTTGATCTGTGATTCCATGCTTCGCATGCTGGCGAAAAGCTCTGCCCGTCTGCTCTTTTTAGCGTTCAAGTCATCAAAGGCTATCTTAAGTTTGCTTCTTGCCGAGGACACGCCATTAATCTTCTCGATTTGTAATTGCATTCTCTTCTTCAATTCAGCCGAGCGCTCATTGGCACTACTGCAGGCAAGCTCGTACTTTTGAACAAGCTTGACATATTGCTCTCCAAGCGGCCTCTCGCAGGTAGGGCAGTTGCTGTCCTTACCAAGGGATTTCATCCTTGCAAGGTTCTGCAACGCATCAATCCTCTGGGCCTCCTCTATTGCCAGTTTGCCCTTCAGATCTGCAAGCCCATTGTTCAGATCCATTCCCAATCTGTCGAGATCCGTGTCCTGTTTCTTGAGTTCAGCATCCCTCAGAGCAAGATCTCCCAGGAGTGCAAGATCCTTTTTTACAGCGGCCATTTGGTTCTCCAGCTTTTGAATACGGGCCTCCAGGTTTGACTTTTGGGCATTCAGGGAATCTAGCTCCTTTTGAAGCTCCTTCTGGCGCCCGGCTTGGATAAACTCCTTTTGCAGTAGCTCGCATCTCTCCTTTAAGGGCTGTATTTCAGTAAGGCGGTCCTTTGCCAGTAAAATCTTCCTGACAGCCTCCTCAGCCCGGGCGGCATTTGCCTGGATGGATTCAAGCCTTATTTTCTCTCCATTTAGACGCGTTTGGAGCTCCACATGTCTATCCCTTAATGCTTCAAGCCGTTCGTAAGCCGCTGCAGTCTCCTTGTATTCAGCCTCCACTGGCTTGATATTATCCAGAGCAGATCTGTCCTGCTTAAGTGCCTCAAGTTTCTTTTCCTGCTCTGCAAGAGACCTTCCAGCCATATCCATCTCAGTTCGGGCTTTGATCATCCTCTGGAGCAGGCCATCATGCACCTTTCGCTTTGGCTCGATCTCCTCTAGCCTGATCTTTATGAACTCAGATCTCTTCAAATCTGGCTCAAGCTCAGCTAGAGTTCTCTTCGAGCTTTCGATTTCATCGATCCTAGCCCGATCGGCGTTGATTACTTTCTTCTTTTCTGAGGCATTTGATTCTATATCCGATATCTTCTGCTCCAGAAGATCGTTGTATCGCTGTTTCTCTACTTGCACATCCAATTCACGCTTTCTTTTCTCGGCCTCTGCAGCAAGATTCACCTCAACTTTTCTGAAGCCGGATAGCTCAGCCCTAGCGGCGGTGATGTTTTTCAATGTATCTTCGATCTTAGCATCGATGTCGCCAAGCTCTGCAAGGGCGCCTCCGAGCCTGTTCGACTGATCCTCAAGCTTGCGCAGATCAGACTTCATCAGATCCATTGATCTCTCTCTTACCTCGTCCAGACCGAGAAGTTTCAGCAGGTATTCTCTCTTGCCCGTGCCTCCCTCCTTCAGAAGGTTATCGAGATCCTTTTGTCGGGCATAAAAGGTTCTCATGAAATCCTGGTAGCCGATCTTTAAAATCTCCTCCAATTTCAGGTCTACCTCTCTTGATCCCATAGCTACCCTATGGCCATCTAGATCGATCGCAGCCTCAGGTGACAGGCTTTTTCCCTTCATCGCCCGCAGGATGGTAATCTCCTGTTTTCCATGGTTAAGACTGAGGGAGACCTCAACAGAATCGGTATCTTTAGCGCTGGAATTTTTTATGAGATCTCTCTTGATTGCAGATGCTTTGCTGCCGTAAAGAGCCCATGCTATGGCCTCGACAATGGTGCTCTTTCCGGTGCCGTTCATGCCGACGATTCCCGTGAGGCCGTCCTGAAAATCTATCTCGGCACGCCGATATTTTTTGAAATTGCGCAAAACTAGCCTATTCAGGTGCATTCAGCGCCTCTGTGTTGTGTGCAGCCACGACCTTCTTTATTAGCCCAGTTCCGTAGGCTGTGACGTCATCCTTTATTGTTCTGGGGATTACATTTCGCACAGCCTCATCCTCCAGAAACTTCGTGAACTCCTTGTGCAGATTGAGGGAATCCACAGGCGTGCTATGGCACTCCTTTTCATCAGCGTACTCCACCTTTATCTTGAGGTAAATGGCAGGAGCGCTAAGCCTATTGAGCCTGATTTGGCTGATATTCCTGTAAGCAGCTTTGTTCACGTTTTTGAGGTTGATGCGCGCTATCTTTCCCTCAATCGCTCCATCACCGCAGATGCTCATCAGCTCCTCAGCGATCTCCTCCGAGGACAATCCTGAGCAGTCCAAAGCCGGATAATCGATCATATACTTCGGCCTCACGCACACCGGCTCGGCCTCGCCCTTTTCCAGGTCGACCAGAAGCATGCCCTTGTTATCAGCAGCCTCGCCGAAGTTGAAGTACTCTATTGAGCCGCTATACCAGGCATTCTCGGCGATCTTTACTTGGGCATGGTAGTGGCCGAGAGCAATGTAATCAAAATCTCTCTTAAGCAGGCTATCCTTAAGCTCGTGCTCGCCTACAGTCCTTAATTTCTTGTTACTTAAGGACTCTATCAGGCCGTGCATGACCAGCACATCCCTGCCCGATATTTCGATCTTGCCGAACTCCTCCATATATTCTTGCGGATCTAAACAAAAAGGAATACAATGAAAGATGTGATCTCCGATCTCAAAGCGCTCATATTGGTATTTACGAGCGATATTGACGCCCTTCGTCCCTTCATAAATAACGAATGGACTTGTTCCTGCATAGCCTTTGGGTGCATCGTGATTGCCGCTGATGATTATTATGGGAATGCCTGCATCCCTGATCTTTTCCAAGCCCTGTTTAAAGATATAGAGGGGCCTGATTCTGGGTCTGACATGGTGGAAGACATCCCCTGCATGAACTACTGCATCAGGCTTCAGTTCTATTATCTTATCCACTGCATGCTCGAAGCCTGTATAGAACATCTCTTCCACTAGGTTTCTCCCGTTCCTGTCAACTCGACTGTAGCTGGAGAAGCCTAAGTGGGAATCAGCCATGTGGATTATCTTCAAGGGCACCTCTACTTTAATACAGGCTTTCTACTTTTATACCAGCTTTCTATTCTAATACCGGTTTGAATCTTCCTCTGCTTATAAGGCTCTCGTCAGATCTGTCCTCATTCTCCAATCTATGCAGATAGTCCTCATATCTATGGATTCTGGCGGGAATAGGGAAAGGTATTTTCAGGGTGCTGATGACGGCTTCTCCTGGCTCAAGGGTTTGGATCTCAATATCCAGTGAGCTCAGATCCTGCTTGGCAGACTCTTCCAGCTGTGAACGGTCATTCCTGTCTCCCAGGCCCATGACTACTAGAGTGTTGAACTGCGAAAGAAGCTGCTTATCTATAAGCTTGGGCTGCTGAGTTATGGCGCAGAGTCCGACTCCGAACTTCCTGCCTTCGCGGGCAATCGTCTCGAAGCGAGATGTGTTGCTGCCTGATCCCAAGACCCTCTGGGCCTCTTCAATCGTAATAAGACAGTTTTTCCTATCCGGCTTTCCTTCTTCCTTGTAAGCATCCAAAATGTAACGGGAGAGGACTGAGAGCAAAAACAGCTCGGCGCGATCGCTCATCCTTGGTATATCTACCAGGACAACCTTGCCGTCCTGCAGGTTGGCAAGGATATTGGGCAGGCTGGATCTCTTCTGAATATACTTATTTCTCTCCAGGACATTCTTTATCCTTCGAACAAGGACTTTGACAGTGGTGTCTCTGAAACCCTCCTGCATCATCCTATCCAGGCCATCTGCCTTCTGGATATCATCCAGCCAGCTGTTCGAATCGAAGATCCTGGAGATGGCATCCAGGGCATCCCTTTGCGGCGGTGACCATTCATAGAGCAGTGCTACATCATCTGGCCGCACCTCTTCAGTGGAGATGGCCAGCTCCTCGACACCGGGATCTGATGCATTCTCTCTATCTGTCGAGTAGCATGCGAGACCATCAGCATACTTCTTGAGATGCGTAAGCCCTTTCACCAGGCCCTTGCCCTTCAGGTATTCGCCATGAGGATCTACTATTAGCAGACCGAATTTAGACTCGCCCTTGGATGCTAGCTTCATGCATGAGGCAGCAAAGACCTTCATGAAATTCGATTTCCCCATGCCGGTCGTGGCGAAGACTCCCATATGGTGGTCCATAGCATCGCTATGAATGGCTACCGGAATCTCTTCTACCACTCGTGAGCCGTTTCTCAGATAGCCGATCTGAATGTCTCCCATGATCTGTTTCAAAAACTTGAACTCATCCTTTTCAGCTCTGGAAACTTTGGAGAACTTTGTTGGTATGGTACGCGATTTCCTGAAAACTTCATTCTGAACACAGCCCAAGGGCTCAGCGATGACACGGTTGAAGATCTGATCCTGGTCGAAGAACTGTGTGCCTTTCACTGTTGTGTCCCAGTTGCCATCATAGTTTGAGGCATGCTGGATATCCAGGACGCGAGCAAGGAAGATCATCCGCCTGTTATTGGCATCATCATAATCCTTAATTGAAAAAATCTGTCCCACCTCGACACGTTCTGTGTCAGGCAGGTCGAAGGGTACGATGAAGTGGTATTCGGTAACACTTTTAGAGATAATCCTGTAGCTTGTATCCCCTCTCTCTATGATCTTCCTTTTAGGCAAATTGTTTATGCTTTCTGGGTTTATTTCGCTCACCATAACCCCCCTTTCATGATTCTCAGCAGCCTTCTTAGATTTTCAGCTATCTTTTCGAGTTTACATCTCCATGACCTCATGATAGTCCTGCATCAGTATTCTGATCTGTGAATCGCTTAGGCCCATCTCGCTGAGCATATCCATCAGATCCAACTTCAAGAGGGACCCTTCCTGGTGTCTTATCCTTATATCCCGATGAGCTCTGAAGAGAGAATGAGGGTATCCAAGGCACTCTGCAGAACAGGAGTGTGAGATCAGATCTCCTAAAGTTGAGCTGATATGGTCAGCTAAATATTCAGGCACGTCCACCCTAAAGGCACGTCCTGAACGGCCATCGAACTTTACAATGCAAGTCATTCCATCCCAGTTTGGCAAAGGCTTCACGTTTTTGTCTTTCAGGGATACATACCAAGGCAAGCCGGGCAAGAAAATGCTACCTGCGTGGCTAGTGTGCTGAACAAAGGGCCGTGAGACCCCTTCGCCCCATGATATGGCGCTGGACTTGCTTATCCCCAGGAGATCGATGCCTTTCTCGTCTGCATCTCCGATGATCCCTTCCAGGATGCTCCTTAGCGGTTCGTAAATATCAAAGCCGCCATCGTAGAGTATCAGATCTCCTGTGCAGGCTGAAGAGATTGCATCTTTCAGGGCAATGTACTCTTGAAACTCTCGGAAATACGTGGTAAGTCTATCCAGATCCGTTTCCTTTAAAGCGAAGTCATTTAATCCGAAGGAGCTTTTCAGATCGCTCTCAAACTGGCCTGCATAGTTCTCTCTATCGGCCAGGAAAATATCATCATAGGTAATCACAGTTCTCTGCCATTCTCGGCCTCTATAAACAGCATAGCCTGCGCAGATCTTATTCAGGCTCGCCACCGACCAATCGCAGATGCGTATATTTGATCCATCCACGGCGAAGATCCGACCTTCAAAATCATGCGGCCTAATCTCTATAAAATCATCCTTACGGACGCCGGTCTCTGTGCAATACTGATCTATATCACTGATGGAGATATGATCCCTGATTAATTCTGCAATGTCTGCCAGTCTGCCCTTCTCCTCCAGCATCTGTATTAGGAAGATACGGCAAAGTATATACCAATTCTGGCAGTTATTTACCCATAGGCTATATTTAGGGAAATATGTTGGATTGGACCTAGATGTATCGTATTTTATGCTGTTCCGTTATCCCAATCGGATTAACTAGAATCTTCGCGAATCTGTTGAAAAATGGATAATTGCGATGATAGATGTGAATTTGCTGAGGCATAAGACCACAGAAGCGGGAAGGAGCTTCTAGCTCTGATCAAAAAGGCCTTTGATCATGCTTGTGAATATAGATGATCCATCATGGTATTAAATTGCCCAAGCTTTTCTTGCAGTTCCTTTCCCTTTGGTGTTGTTTTGTATATGAACCTAGACCCGTCAGGTATGGCTTCGATTAATCCATTTTTCATCAGATTATCCAAGTATTGCTTCCCTGTTACGGAGTTCAGATTGGCCTGGTATACGACTCTGGTCTTGCCTGCGCCATCTGCGCATATCTCTAGGATTTGGGCTGTAACTAAATTTGGATTTCTCTTGCCGGACATATCATTCTACCACTCTTAGAAATTTAATATTTGAATTGTGAGAATAGGTTGAGCCTATCGCTCAACCTTTCATCAGGCTCTAAGTTTTCAGTAGGCTCTAGATTGGACATCCCCAATTGTACTTGTACATATCGAAGTTAGCCGAGTTAACCGCATTGGTCTGGATATCCGCTGAGGATGCGCCGTTGGTTGTGTAAGCACCGCTGAAGCCAGCCCATGCTCCCGACATGCCGGACATGGTTGGATCAGCACCAGGGGCGTTGAGCTGCTGGTAGCCTATGCTCATGGATTGACCCAGGTCTGCCTCAACAAATCTTGTATTTCCGGCGTTGCATCCATCAGTCTCGACAGATGGCCCTGTCCAACCGGTACTATATGGGTTCGAATAGCCATAAACTGAGAGTTCGTTGCTGTTGCCGCAGCCCCAGGAGTTCATGCCAGTTCCAGTATACTGGTTGAAGAGAGCACTTGCATCAGCATAGTTGCCGCTGAGATGTATATCCTCGCTGGTTGATGCCTGACCTGAATACTGTATTCCAGATGGGTCTTCTAGATTAGGCGCACTTGTCGTTGCTACAGCGCTGCCTGATTGAGTAAGGGAATTATGCGTATCAGGCAATAGTCCATTAACGGGCTGTAGATCAGCAGTAAGATCACTTACACCGTTGTCCATATATCCAGATGATTGACCATAGCCGGTTTGCGAGCCGAAACTGGCTGAGCTGTAGGTTCCATCTAGCCAATCAAGGTGCTGGTCTGCCTGCGTATCGACAGTTTTCTGATATGTATACTGCATCTGCTCTGTTGTATCCCAAGCCGCAGCAAATCCGATCATAGCCATCGCTGCTAGCATTAATACCAATATCTTCATTTCTCCATCCTCCCAATACTTTTTATTACTTGTTACATTTTGCCCAGACGGGCATCTTTTGACTAATACCACATAAGTCCGTATTATAGATAAATGGAGTGGAAACTATTTTATGCATTCTCAATTTGTAAACTCAATATGAAAAAATAATTTGTATCCGCGCTAGGAATTGTTAATTTTTACTAGAGATATGAAGAGGAGGTGTGTACCAATAATCCGGATTAACAATATAAAATACGCAAAGGGAGACTGTTAAAATTGAATATTGGCGGCACAGGCCGCCTTACCAGCTATTGCATTAATAGAAGGGATAACCGCTGCCATAGATTGGAGCGCCATTGTAGGGATAAGTATAGACCGGCCTTCCTGTGTTGGGATCTACATAAAAATAAAGTATCCATCCTGTGTAGGGATCTCTATATGCGTAGATAGGATATCCTGTATAGGGATCTACGTAAGCCCTTCCCATCCAGCCGCTGGTATAGTTGAGCGACTTCCAGAAATAATATGGATCGGGTATCAGCCTTCCATTCACGGCTATGCTCCCCTTGGGCGCACCTCCCCATGACCAGAGGCCGCTCTCGGGCTTCGGCCCTGGCGGTTGGGGATTCTGGGTATTGAAGTTGTTCAGCCAGTTCCGGCCAAATTCGCCGCCTACATACTGAGAAGAAAATGTGATCTGGGCATAGCAGACCATCGTTAAAAGGCATACTACCAGTAATACTACTGATGCGAGTGCAAGCTTCATATTCTAACCCCTCCACACAGTAATTGGATCTAAATCGATAAAAGCCTTTTGCGTTGGTAGAAGCCCTTCTAGGAAGTGCAAATTTCCGAAGCCTTGGATCTGGCTAAATGAGATTCATTAATTGCTGTGGCCCTCGTGAAAAGGCCTACCGGATTGATAATGGAATTGCATCGAAGAGATTATGGGAGGGATTCTTCGCCGCTCAATGAATATTATCCTATCTCAATGGCGTTGGGGTGCTACATCTCAGTTTGGCTCGATCATCCCTTCGCCATCTACATTTCATGCATTGGTCAGCGTTGGAATGTTTACAGTGACATCAGCGGGCTTGTGTGCAAAGAATGAGTGCATCAAATTATACGTTTGAATATAGATGGTCCATCATGCTCCTAAATTGCCCAAGTTTCTCTTGCAGCTCCCTTCCCTTTGGTGTTGTTTTGTAAACGAACCTAGAGCCGTCAGGGATTGCCTCGATCAAACCATTTTTCATCAGATTATCCAAATATTGCGTCCCTGTCGCGGAGTTCAGATTGGCTTGATATATAATCCTAGTTTTGCCTGCGCCATCTGTACATATCTCTAAGATCTGGGCAGTAACCACGTTTGGATTTCTTTTGCCGGGCATATTATTCTACCCCTCCAAGGAATATATGGTCCGAAATATCATCGCTGGATTTAGAAGCAGCGCTTGAAAAGCACATTATTAAGCCTAGCGATTTGGATTGCTAAATCATAACTTGTTGATGAAAAACAAATGCAGCTTCTTTCCAAGCTTTCTCCATCAAAAGCGTAATTTCTTGTCTCCTCCTACATAAAACTCTCACGATCGCTGCAGCTTGTCTTCATTTCCCGCCAAGCATCAGCCTCTATGTTTAATCCTTATCCTGTATCATCTCCACCAGCACTGAGAACACTGTAGCCTCCAGAGGATCACCCAGCGCATAGAACGCCTCGCTTGAGTGCTTCTTTGCCATTTCGGCAATCATCTGCCCGCAGATCTGGTCCTCCTTCTTCCGCACCTTTGAAGCCTTAAGCCACCTTGCCGAGACCTCCTTCACGTCCATCCTCACGCTCTCAAAGCTCCTGCCCATAGCTACTCACCCAAGCAGAACGATACAGGCCATAATTCATCGGATATTGGCGCCTGCTCACTAGTCCAGCTCCTCTCCTCAAGCCTGCAATGGATCAGGTCTTCAATATCCTCGGGCCTTACACGGAATATCTCGGCCAGTATCTCCTTGGCAGCCTGAAGCTCTAGACGCCTGAGGTTGATCTTCTTCTCAAGCTCTAAGGGTCTGGCATCGCGCCTATGCCAGAAGATCATGAAAATGCCTCCAGAGTGATCTGGCTCTTCGAAGTCTTCGGAATGGCCATTGCTACAACCCTCGCCTTAGCCCTCGGCCCTTCATCAAAGTAGAACGCTCTATCGGCGTTCTTTATCAGCTCCTCAAGGATTATCATGAGCTGGATGATGATGAATGCTCGGCGAACCTCTAATGTTTCAAACCTCCGATCCAGACTGCTACGGATTGAAGAATAGTTTCCGAAGACGTAGAGCACCTTGAAGGACCTTGATCTGAGGATGATGATGGGATATAGCTCGAAGTCCATAATAAGGAAAGATAACTTCAGGGATTAAAGGATAAGGCACGTGTGTGAAGCGAAAGTAAAAAGGATTAGATTCACTATGTATCGGTTGTGTTGGGCCTTATCTCGCTAGTTTGTAGATCCGACGAATACCTTGTAAGCGGTGCAGAGCACCCGATAATGGATATACTGCTTCTGGTACGTATGGGCATTATGATATTAAGCTGCAGAAAACAGTTCCCCCTAAATAAGGTCTAATTTTCTCGAATGAAGCTATTTTAGTTGTAAATGATTCATTCCACTAGTCTTTAGAGTGCAGGGCTAAAGGTTTTATAGCGATATCTGTTCGAGAGCGTATATGTATACTCTTAATTTTCTTCCGACTCTGATTATTCGTCTGGAATCCATACGCTCGGTTAATATCAATATGAAGCACGAACAGCTCTATATGTTCTCTCATTATTGATCATTCTACCTATCCAAAGCAGAGATTGCAATGGGTAATCTCTGATATAAAGATGTACTAACCTTGATATAAACATGATTAAACGTGTAGTTAGGCAGATGCTCAGATTGTATGATAATATTATCTCTTCCAGCTGGTAAGGCTTATTGCTATAGTCGTAATCTTATGCTGTCAAGAACGCCAGTCAAAATAAAGGAGGTAAAATGGGGCGATAGGGCCTGAGGGCGGGCTTAGGCTCACAGCTCCACCTTTCCTGAATAAAATCTTCGGTACTCTCTATAATGTCGGCCTCTTTGTCTCAATCGAAATCTATATATCTCAGCAATTGTCGTATATAGTATAAGGCGAAAGTCGAATCTGATTTCATTCCCATTTTTGAAGGCTTTTGCCTCCCTCCTATTCAGCGAGCAATGTTCTTGTTTATTCGATCTTCTTATCCCGTAGTTCTCAGTCTTGAAAACTTTGATAATAATCATAAGCTTTCAGTCAATACTTAAATCGTCATATTACCTATTTCTGGATTAAATTAATATTACACAAGCACTCTAAGACACCTATCTTTGTATGGGAGGAATCACCATAGCCGAGAAAGAGGAGAAGAAATCTAGAAACTTTGCCCTAAGGGACAAAAAGGGCAATGAGAGCGGAGTCTTCACTGGAACATCGCCCAGGCAAGCAGCCCTAAAAGCAGCCAATAGGGGCGTTACGGATATCAGACTTCGAGAGAGGGGCACAAAGAAGGTGCACATATTCAAAGGAGAGCGTATGCAGGTGAAGAAGCCAGCAAATGCCCCGTCCTGGATGCCAGATAAGATCTGGAAACCGAAGGTCAAAAAGGTAGGTGTCGAGAAGCTGGAGTAATCTAAATTTCGCGAATAACCCTTAAGTTGCGCAATTGTGTCTGACCGCCGAAAATTAAGGCCAAATGCTGAATCGCGTTGCAGCTTTTCGTTTTTTTTGCGTTTCCGTATTATATCCTTTCAACCAAAGATTCTACTTTCTCAATCTCTAACCAAATGGGTTGGACCGGCCTTCACTACAGTGACTGGCTACTTTGAGCGGAGGGGTGCTGTGGCTCATCGATTTCCTGGGAAGCGAAAACCCTATATATCGGCAATCCGCGTATATATCTCATGGCAAAAGTCGATACACCTCTTTGATCTTACTCCTACATCTGGACTTTTGCCTCCCTCCTTTTCGTTATCAGGCGCTTTAGCATGTCATGATGTACCTTGTTTAAATAACGATAGCCAAATAGCATATTCATCAGCGAGATCTACTATTGTCCAGTTTTTGCAGTTTATACCGATCTGTAATTACTGGCAATCTTAGTAACTCGATTTACCGTTTCCCAGCTTCCCCGCGAGCGCCTTATATATACTGATATTATAAATAAGTTTGACTATCTTAGAAAGCGCACAAAGCATTACATCAACATATTCTCTACAGGGATTTGATCGATTATTATAGAAAAATATCTGGGTTTATGCTCCCTCATATGGTCAAATCTCAGTAGCTCCATATGCCGTTCGGGCCAGACAAGGCGCTCCAGTGGCTGCACCTATCGGATGGAGTGAGCTTGATAACAAAGAGATCGATTCTAGATATTATAATATGGAGAGAATGCTCGATAGGATAAAACAGAAGCAAGATCCTTGGAAGACGTTTTATGGGGAAGCTCAATCATTGAAACGACCTAGATGGCTGCTGAAGGATATGCTCAAGAATTTAGGTAAATAAATGTTAGGCCGCATAGGGCTATCAAAACATATCAACATTTTTTGCTACTGCATAACCTACACGGCACACATTTTTGTCTTATTACCTGTCAGCGAATTCTGGTTTACATTAATCCCATTGCGATCAGGGCTACGACGAATAATGCCAGTAGCGCTATCCAATAGGGGAATACATTTGCGCGTGCTGAGTTAACCAAACCCTTTTCCCACCTTTAATATTTTGATTATTTCTTTAATAGGATATTTGGTATTTATTCCTTTTGGCGAAAACGGAAAAAAGCCAAAGAGGTAGTATCGTTAAAGGTAATAATAAGGAACAGCATATTACCGCCATACAGGTTAGTTTTCTCTTGCGCAACGTTATTTTAAGCATCTTATAATAAGAATCGAATAGTACATAATGTTGATATCATCTGCTCTGATTCTCCATACGGCGTTCCCACACCTTAATGGAGGACTTAAGGACTATCAGAACAGAGTAACGTAGTCTTTTAATACACATAATATCCATACAGTCGTATCAAGCCAGGAGAAGAGGCGCGGCGATCGAATGCCTAGCAATAGATATACGAGAATAGAGATTACGCCTGATGCATATAGAGCACTCGAGGCTGAAGCCATCCTCCAGAGAAAGACACTAAAGAAGCTCGCATCTGAGCTTATAATGAGTAGTGTCTCCAAGAAGGCATTGGACTTCATCCAAGAGGTCGCTACCCCTCGCGAGGAAAACGTTGATTTCAACGATCCAAAGATTGCAAAGGTGATCGATAAAATTGGAGCAACAGGGATGCACATTGATGAGCATCTCTTGGATACCATACAAGAGATACTGCTGAATGAGGGCTATCAAGGGGCAATGTTATACGTTGCTCAGCACACAGCCTCTGCTGAGAGGGATGAACTTCACAGAGTGCTGACAATTTGTGAGCGCTATAAGGTTACCCCTAAGGTCGCTTCAGAGATCATCGGCAATCTAAACATGATCAAACCCCAGTAGGATGAGATCCCGAGGATACCCGAATGATGGGAAAATAATAGCGGACCCGCCGGGATTCGAACCCGGGTCCGAGGCTCCGGAGGCCTCTATTCTATCCAGACTATACTACGAGTCCAAGTGTGGAACAAAATTCTCTGAATAAAACTATGGGATATATAGGCAACGGGATTATCCCCGTGTACCTACCTCTCCTTTCAGCTTTCGAGCACTATCTCTATGTTTACGTTCTTTGGGACCTGGATTCTCATCAGCTGCCTTAGAGCACGCTCATCTGCATCCAGATCTATCAAACGCTTATGTACCCGCATTTCCCAGTGGTCCCAGGTTGCAGATCCCTCGCCATCAGGGCTCTTTCTGCAGGGAACCTGCATCCTTTTCGTGGGCAGGGGGATTGGCCCCGCCATGTGTACGCCTGTTCTCTGGGCGATCCCCTTGACCTGGTTGCATATATCATCCAGCATCAAGGGATTCGTCCCCGAGAGTCTTATCCTTGCTTTCTGCATGCTTTAACACCAAAAAATGTTTAGCGAGGAGTTACAGTCATACACATTCCAGCTGCGACTGTAGTTCCCATGTCTCGGATGGCGAACCTTCCCATCTGCGGGATTTCCTTCACTGGCTCTATAACCATCGGTTTTGAAGGCGTGACCAGAATGATGGCCGCATCGCCGGCTTTGATGAAGGCCGGGTTCTCCTCTTTAACAGCGCCTGTCCTCGGGTCAAGCTTGGCCAAGATTTGGGTTATAGTGCATGCAATCTGCGCCGTGTGGCAATGGAAGACCGGTGTATATCCGGCGGATATTGCGCTTGGATGCTGCAACACAACGATCTGGGCCTTGAACTCCTTGGCTACGGTCGGAGGCTTCTCGGGATGTCCGCAGACGTCTCCACGGCGAATGTCCTTCTTGCTTATTCCGCGCACGTTCCATCCGATGTTATCGCCAGGGAGAGCCTCGGGAACCTCTTCGTGATGCATCTCTATTGACTTGACCTCGCCACCTACGTTCGCAGGCTCGAAGATGATCTTGTCGTTCTTCTTCATGATGCCTGTTTCCACACGTCCTACAGGCACTGTGCCTACACCTGAGATTGTGTAGACATCCTGCACGGGTACACGCAGTGGCAGGTTCGTTGGCTTTTGGGGTACCTTGAGGTTGTTCAGGGCTTGCAGAAGTGTCTGGCCCTTCCACCACTTCATATTATCGCTTGGCTTAGCAAGGTTATCTCCCATCAATCCCGACATTGGAATGAAGGGTATCTCATCTACCTTATATCCGACCATCTTCAGTAGCTTGCTTATCTCTTCCTTTGCCTCAAGGAATTTCTTCTCATCAAATGGCGGGGTAGTGGCATCAACCTTGTTCATGCCTATGATTAGCTGGCTTACTCCTAGAGTCCTGGCAAGGAATACGTGCTCTCTGGTCTGGGCCTGGACTCCATCTATAATAGATACCACTAGAACTGCGGCATCTGCTTGGCTCGCTCCAGTGATCATGTTCTTGACGAAGTCCCTATGTCCTGGGCAGTCCACGACGGTGAAGTAGTATTTGTCGGTATCGAAGCGCTGATGGGCGATGTCAATGGTCACGCCCCTCTCGCGCTCTTCCTTCAGGCTGTCCATAACCCAAGCGAACTCGAAGGTAGACTTGCCCTTCGCTGCCGCCTCCTTTCTGTACTCATCTATGACGTGCGCATCCACTGCACCAGTCTCAAACATCAGTCTTCCTACTGTGGTTGACTTGCCGTGATCAACGTGGCCAATGAATGCTAAATTGAGGTGTGGCTTTGCTTCTGCCATTATTCATTCCTCCAAACATTCTTCATATTTTCCTGTATTTCCGCTTTTCCGGTTTAAATCTTTTCGAAGGCGTCTGCTGGTCTTACGCCTTCAAATAACCTTCAGATAATCGCTAGGTTTCGGCATCTCAGGCTTGAGGCCCTTCCTTGTTCTGATCTGCTTGACGGTCTCAAGCAGAAGGCTCGATGGCAAAGGCTCGAAGCCTGCAAACTCTGTGGACCAGAGCGCACGGCCTTCAGTGGCAGAGCGTATAGTTCCTGCGAACCCGAACATCTGGGCAACAGGCATTTTAGATTTAATGATGTACGTATCGCCCTCTGTATCCGTGTTCAATATAATGCCTCGGCGTCCCTGTAACTCAGACATGGCTCCGCCCATTTGTTCCGTAGGCACTTGTATAAAGACATTCTGGAAGGGTTCAAGCAGCACGGGATTTGCCATCAGGATGCCTGCCTGGATTGCCTGCCGCACAGCTGGTATTACCTGTGCCGGTCCACGATGTACAGCGTCCTCGTGCAGCTTAACATCAACGAGCTTAGCCTTGATTCCCTGGGCAGGCTCACGGGCGATGGGTCCATTCTTAAGTGCCTCCTCGAAACCTTCCAGTATTAGCTCCATAGTTTCTTTGAGATACTGGATGCCTTTGGTCATGTTGAGCAGAACGTTGGTTCCATAGAAGCCGGCGATATTCCTTGCTTCCTCCTTATCCATACCCTTTTCGATAAGGAGCTTTCTTCTTTCCAGCTCATCCATCTTCATGCTGACCTTGCCCTCTTTTAGAGCCTCGGCAACACCAGGCTCTAGAGGTTCGAACTCAATATAGAAACGGTTGTGGTGGTTGGGAGACTTTCCTTCTACAGGTCCGGCCCTTCCTGCGATGGACTCGCGGTATACTACAATTGGCGGAGATGTCTTCAGCTCTACTCCTCTATCTCGCTGGAGTCTGGTAACTGTAACATCCAGATGTAATTCGCCCATACCAGCCAGGAGGTGCTCGCCTGTCTCCTCATTGATGGTAACTTGCAGAGTTGGATCCTCTTTGGCCACTTGCCTCAGGACCTCTACAACCTTAGGCAGGTCGCGCATGTTCTTAGCCTCAACAGCGACGGTCATGACAGGCTCTGAGACATGCTTTATCGCCTCGAAGGCGGTCATGCCTTCTACTGAAGACACCGTTGAGCCGACGATGGCGTCGCGTAAGCCCGTTACCGCAGCGATATTTCCTGCAGGGATCGACTCCACTTCGACGCGCCTTGGTCCCATGAACACTCCTGTCTGCATAACGCGGTTTGTATCGGCTACGCCAGAGACGTAAAGCTCCAAGCCTCGCTTCAGGGTTCCTGAGAAGAGTCTGCCTGTGGCAACTTCGCCCGCGTGGGGGTCGACCTTGATCCTTGTGATCATTAAGGCTACAGGGCCGTTGGGATCGCAAGTTGCCATGGCCTTTCCTATGGGGCTGTTCCAATCGCCGTGCCATATGGTCTTGATCCTATCCTTCTGGGCAGCAATTGGGCTCGGCAGGAAGTGGACCACCATATCATTGACTGTTTTATACAGTGGGACTTTCTCTGCCAGCTCCTTCATATTGCCTGCCCTGCAGTAATCGTAGACCTTTTCGATATTGATGCCAGTTTTTTCCATTATGGGCGTGCTGACTGCCCAATTATAACGGGCAGAGCCGATAGCTACAGTTCCTTTGACAGCATCAATCTTCCAACCGGCATCGAACTTTTCCTTGTCCATTCCTTCAATTAATTTGTTGATATTTGCTATGAGCTTGCTAATGCGGGCAGCCATCTCTTTCTTCTCTACCTTGAGCTCATTGATCAAGCGATCTGTTTTATTGATGAATAGAACCGGCCGAACGCCCTCCCGGATAGCCTGCCTAAGGACAGTCTCTGTCTGGGGCATAGCGCCCTCTACGGCATCAACAACTACAACTGCACCATCGACGGCACGCATAGCCCTGGTGACGTCGCCTCCGAAGTCAACATGGCCTGGAGTATCTATCATATTGATGAGGTATTCCTTGCCATCTACTTCGTGGACCATGGATACGTTTGCTGCATCGATGGTGATGCCTCTGGCCTGCTCCAGAGGGTCGAAATCCATGAAGAGATCGTGATCAAAATGGCCGGCCTTATCTAGGGATATCATGCCCGCGCCTGCGACCATGTTATCTGAAAGAGTTGTTTTGCCATGATCGATATGCGCCACTATTCCAATATTCCTGATCATCTCAGGCTTATCCATCAGAGCCTTCCCGCGCTCAACTATCTTTTCCGCCCTAGTCATGATACGCCTCGCGAATTTTAAGATAAAGGTTACAATCCAAATTAAGACTCAGAATCCTCGAATTCAATCTATATAAGCCTTCGGCCATCTCGGTCACGATTATCAATATTTCATGATCGTTTTATCGAGGCAGATCTCAATTGTAAGATAGAGATAATATTGACAAGATCGGCAGAGCCTTGGAATAGAAGTCTTAAGTAACGCTTAACTAAAATGCAGTTACGCTATATAAAGCCTTCTGCCATGCATGAGCGATGAACTATAATAAATGCTGGATCATAATATTGTAGGTAAAGCTTAAATCGATGAGGCCCTAGCAAGCCTTAGGTTTTCATAATGGCGCGCTTGGTAATGAAGTTTGGCGGAGTCTCAGTCGCGGATGGCAGCAGGCTAAGACACGTTGGGGAGCTTGTAAAGAGCTTCAACCGTGACAATGAGATTGTTCTTGTAACTTCTGCCCTTCAAGGAGTCACTGATTCTCTCCTTGAATGCGCTAAGAAGGCGGCAAATGATGGAAACGTGGCCGAAGTGCTGGAGTTTATTGAAAAGCTGACAGACCGGCACGCTCAGGCTATAAAAGATGCTATAAAGGATTCCGAGATTGCAAAAGAGGTCCAAAAGATAATTACGCAAAGGCTTAATGAGCTGGAAAAGGCATATATCGGCATCTGTTACCTAGGCGAGCTTACTCCCCGATCTCTGGATTATATTTCTAGCTATGGAGAGCAACTCGCAGCGCCCATACTCTCCGGAGTTCTAAGGGATATGGAGATAGACTCCAGGGCCTATACTGGATCTGAGGCAGGTATAGTCACGGATAGCAATTACGGAGATTCAAGGCCCCTTGCTAGGACTTACAACTTGATTCCTCAGAAGCTGTTGCCTCTCAAAGGGATTCCCGTGGTTACGGGTTTCATAGCCAAGGATGAGAAGGGCATAACTACCACCCTTGGCCGCGGGGGCTCGGATCTTTCTGCTTCGCTAATTGGCGCGGCAATAGATGCCGATGAAATCTGGTTTTGGAAGGAGACCTCTGGAGTGATGACCACTGATCCGAAGATAGTTCCAGATGCGAAGCCTATACCGATGATCTCCTATCGTGAGGCTATGGAGATGTCTTATTTTGGCGCCAAAGTTCTTCATCCAAGAGCCATCGAGCCTGCGATTAAGAAGGGGATCCCTGTACGTGTGAAATGCACATTCGATCCAGGGAGCCCCGGAACCCAGATAGTTCACGATGATGTACCGAAGGCAGATGTCATCAAGTCTATAACGCTGAATAAAAACGTCGCCCTTCTGAATATCGCAGGAGCAGGAATGATAGGAACTCCAGGCATAGCCGCGCGCGCCTTTACAGCTTTGGCGACATCAGGAGCAAACATCGTTATGATCAGTCAGGCATCATCCGAGGCAAATATATCCATGGTAATTGAGGAGAAGCAGCTTGAGAAGGCGGAGAGTGCTCTTCGATCGGAGTTCCCCAAGGATCTCGTCAAGGAGATCTCAAATAACCGTGATGTATGTGTTGTTGCAGTCGTGGGCGCTGGAATGGCAGGGACGCCGGGCGTAGCCGCGCGCGTCTTCAAGGCGATGGGGCAGGCCGGGATAAATGTGATAATGATCAGCCAGGGTTCAAGTGAGCACAACATCTCCTTCGTTGTCGCAAGCAAAGATGCTGAGAAGGCTGTGCGGGAGCTCCATAGCGAGTTCTGCCTAGGAGGCGCTTCATAATGCGGCTCACATATGCCGAATCCGGCGTCGATATCCATGCTGAAAATAGATCCATTGACGCGATGAAAGCGGTGCTCACGACCAAGCGCAAGGGATTTGGAGCGCCGCTTACTGAAATAGGCCATTATGCTGGCCTCTTGGATATGGGAAGCTTTGCTCTGGCGATGACGACAGATGGCGTAGGCTCGAAGGTTCTCATAGCAAATGCCATGAAGAAATGGGATACTGTCGGGATAGATTGTATCGCAATGAACGTAAACGATCTTTATGCAATTGGCGCCGAGCCGATAGCTTTCGTCGATTACCTGGCAGTGGAGAAGGTTGATCCTGAGAGGGCAGGGCAAATAGCCATCGGTCTCCAGAAGGGGGCCGAGCTCTCCAACATGACGATCGTTGGAGGCGAGACTGCCACACTACCCGAAATAATACGTGGCTTGGATCTGGCAGGAACAGCCATAGGCGTTGTCGACAAAGATAAGATCGTAACAGGCGAAAAAATAAAAGTCGGTGACGTTCTCGTGGGCGTTCCAAGCGACGGCCTTCACAGCAACGGCTATACACTTGCCCGGAGAATCATCGCTGAATCGAAGTATACCTACAACGATCCGATGCCTGGCTCAGATAGGACAATAGGCGAGGAGCTCCTTATACCTACGAGGATCTATTACGAGATCCTTGAGCTTGTTAGGAAGTGTGATGTTCACGGTTTAGCGCATATAACAGGGTCGGGCCTACTCAAGCTTCACAGAATAACGAACTTGGGATTTGAGATAACAGATCCTCTTTCGCCTCAGCCCATTTTCAAGTTTCTTCAGGAGCTTGGAAATGTGGATGATGCTGAGATGTACAGGACCTTCAATATGGGCATGGGGTTCGTAGTAGTAGTGCCCGAAGAGGACGCCAAAGCCGCCTGCCAGATAATGGGACCCGGCTCCAAGGTTATAGGCTCGATAATAAAAGAGGGGTTGAGAGCCGGGAAGCTTGAGCTTTAAGGGCAACACTATTGCCCCTTGGCCTCAGCGCTTTTCGTGGCCTCCTCCTTTGCTACCTCGCCGAACATCTCTTCTAATTTACTCTTTATCTTCTTTATCTCTTCAACTGCAGGGCCGCCAACATCTATGGGCGCACGGCCGCTGAGGTCAGCCTCAATGAGGTTCTTATCATAGGGTATTGTGCCTATGACTGGAATGCCCAACTCCTTGAGCTTCTCTTCAACAATCCCGGGCTCGCTGGCTTTGTTTATGACTGCAAGATACCTCGTGATGCCTATCTCCTTTCCTAAATGCATTATCCTCTCCACGGTCTCAATGGATCTCATGCCCGGCTCGACAACAGCTATCATCGCATCGACCCCGCGGGCGGTCGCTCTGCCAAGATGCTCAATGCCGGCCTCCATATCCAGTATCACCAGGTCCTTTTCACGGGTAATCACGTGCCTGATGAGGGCTTTTACGAAGGCATTAGCAGGGCACATACACCCAGAGCCGCCGGTATCGACAGTTCCCATGACAACGAGCTTGACATTGTCAGGACCCGTGCAGCCGCACATCTGCACCACGTCATCCACCTTGGGATTAAGCTTGAACATGCCCATAGGCATGCCTGCACGCTCCTGGACAAGATCCTTATGCTCGGTGACAGGCCTCGGCAGCTGCTTTATTCCTATGGCGGAGCCGAGGTTCATGCTCGGATCTGCATCAATTGCGAGCACGTTGTAGCCGTCACGTGCAAAGAGCCTGGCAAGTGTTCCAGCCAGTGTTGTCTTGCCAACGCCGCCCTTTCCTGAGATTGCTATCTTCATCTAGAATCCTCTGAAAACGAATTCATCTTATTTTAGCATGTGTTTATATTAGTTCTGTGCGAATATAGTTTAGGGTGTCGGGATGATTGGGAGCATAAGAAAGCGTGATGGAAGAATTGAGAACTTCCAGCCAGCCAAGATCACTGTCGCAATTGGCAAGGCTTTCAAGGCTGTCGGCATAGAGGATTCTAAGGCCCCTTCTGAGCTGGCGGGGCGCGTTATCGGAATAGCAGAAGAAAAGTTCCCCGATACGGTGCCGGGCGTTGAGGATCTCCAGGATATAGTCGAGAGGGTTCTGATCGATGCAGGTTATGCAGATGTCGCCAAGGCCTACATCCTCTACAGGCAGAGGCGGAGTGAAATACGCGACGCTAAGCGTTACCTGGGGGTGGCTGATGATCTAAAGCTCAGCGTTAATGCAATAGAAGTTTTGAAGAAAAGATACTTGCAGCGCGATGAAAACGGGAATGTTGTTGAGACGCCTGGAGAGCTGTTCAACCGCGTAGCAACGTCTGTCTCCAAGGCGGAGGCGAAGTACGGAGGAGATGCCGATCTATACCGCCAGGGGTTCCTGAAGGCGATGAAAAGCCTGCTGTTTTTGCCTAACTCGCCCACGCTGATGAATGCAGGTCTAGAGCTTGGCCAGCTCTCTGCCTGCTTTGTCCTTCCGGTTGAGGATTCTCTTGAAGGCATCTTTGATACTCTGAAGCATATGGCGCTCATCCATCAGAGCGGAGGAGGAACAGGATTCTCTTTTTCGAAGATCAGGCCAAAGAACGATATTGTGAGAAGCACGGGCGGCGTGGCAAGCGGCCCTGTCTCCTTCATGAGCATTTTTGATGCTGCCACGAATGTTATAAAGCAGGGCGGCCGCCGCCGCGGCGCAAACATGGGCGTTCTCAGGATAGATCATCCCGATATCCTTGAGTTTATCGAGGCTAAGCAGCAGCCTGGCTTTCTAGAGAACTTCAACATTTCCGTGGCTGCGACTGATAATTTTATGCGACAGGCGCGTTCCGGTGGAGATCTCCGCCTCATTAATCCCCGAAGTGGTGCTATCACTGGAAGCCTGGATGCCATGGAGCTGATGAATCTCATCGCAAACTCTGCCTGGCGAGGCGGAGATCCGGGCATGATATTCATCGATAGGGTGAATGAGCTTCATCCAGTGCCCGGCACCATAGAGGCCACGAACCCATGTGGGGAGCAGCCGCTCTTGCCGTATGAGTCCTGCAACCTTGGGTCCATAAACCTCTCACGGCTGGTCGAGAATGGTGAAATCAAATGGGATCGGCTAGGCGAGCTTGTGCGCCTGGGAGTGCACTTCCTGGACGATGTCATCGAGGTGAATAAGCTTCCATTGAAGCAGATCGAGGAGGCGACAGCGAGAACGCGTAAGATTGGCCTCGGGGTTATGGGATTTGCAGAGATGCTGATCGAGATGAACATCTCTTATAATTCTCAGGAAGCCATACAGATCGCAGAGAAGACGATGAAATATATCTCAGATCTCGGAAGGGAGGAGTCTGCGAAATTGGGAGAGGAGCGCGGATCTTTCCCGCTTTTTGAGGAGTCCAAGCTCAAGAGCTGGAGTGCCATGCGCAATTCAACCGTTACAACGGTTGCTCCTACCGGCACTATCAGCATCCTCGCAGGAACGAGCAGCGGAATTGAGCCGCTGTTCGCAGTTTCATTCGTTCGCCATGTGCTCGAAGGCGCAAAGCTATTCGAGGTTTCGCCTCTCTTTGAAAGAGCTGCACGACAGCGTGGAATCTATAGCCAGAGCCTGATGACTGACGTTTCTAAGAAGGGATCGGTTCAGGATATCGCTGAGGTGCCCAAGGACATGAAGGAGGTCTTCGTAACTGCGCTTGACATACCGCCGGAGCAGCATGTGAAGATACAGGCTGCCTTCCAGAAGTACACGGACAACGGCGTATCCAAGACCGTGAACCTTCCGCAGAGCGCCACTGCTGGAGATGTATTGAAGGTTTACAATCTGGCCTATGATCTGGGATGCAAAGGCGTGACTGTGTTCAGGTACGGGAGCCGAAGCCAGGTGCTTTACTTGGAGAACGAGGAGACGGTGCCTGGATGCAAGTATTGCGGATAAGTGCTTAAGGCTGTGCAGTGCATGATATATATCAAATTAGTGCCATAATGTTGATAGAGGCTCTCGCATAGCCTGACCAAATAGCCCAGCAAACCATATATATGTGAATCACAATTAATTAGAATATATAGCATAAGTGAATTTGGATCACTGGCTACTTGCCCTCTTATGATCCAACCTAGATAGCATGCTACTTGTGTGAATTTTCAAATCGATAATTTTTTATCCATCTAATCTAATCTTTGTTATATCTTTTAAGGAGGGTATACTTATGGCAATAATTGCTGTTTCAGACGTCCATCTGGGCTATGTGGACCCAGATACAGGGGAGTGCTCAGATGAAGCAAAATTCGTAAGCTTCCTTGGTGACATGGAAAGCGGTAATTTGGTAGAAAACGATAAAATATCTGATTTCGTCATTTGTGGCGACTTTTTGGACATGTGGAGAAGGGACATGGCAGGAGTGGCCATAGAACATTTCGATATCCTCAACAAGTTACAAAACCTTCAAGAACAACAAAAGATAAAGGTTCATTATTTGGCAGGAAATCACGATTATCATGTTTATAATTTGGGCAAGTACAACTACCAATTCGATTTGCTAAAACATTATCCTCCGAGAACGGGATTTACCATCCCAGAGGGGGACAAAACCTACTGGTTCAAACACGGCTATGACTTCGAGCGCCTCATGTCAGAAAGCGAATGCTTCTTCGAAATCCTCAGTAGCACCAGCGACGAGACTGGCGAGCTAAAATCTTGGCTGTGGGATCTTTTATCGAATATAGCTGCTGCTAGAGATGCTGGTATTGATAAATGTTTGAAGATTCTCGAAAACACAGCCGATGAAATCCTTGGGAAGCATATTGAATCTGTATTTCGACCCAAATGGTGCAACTCATCAGGAGTCCAGGAATTTAATATTCCGAATAAAGATAAAATGAGGGAACTCAAGAAACCATTTGCAATAAGAATTCAACCTCCTGAAGCTAAATCTAGCTTTAATGATTCTCTCAATAAATCTCTTAAAGAAAATATTCCATTGATATTTGGCCATACACATATGCCCTTCCATTACGAAAAGGATAAGAAGAAGGCAATCAACCTCGGCTCATGGATAATCCCCAAGAACAAGGACCGGAACTATGACACTTACCTGGAAATAAAAAAAGGGCAAGAAAGACTATTGGATTATAGAACAAAAGAGGAACTCCCAAAAACAGATGTTCTCCCAATTATAACGTGATAGATCCATCACAATTGCCATGCTAAAATAGCTCCCTAGCCATCGGGTGCAGTGATTGAGAAAGATCCGAAGATGCCATTGGCCAGAAGATTCAGGCTATCAAACTCCGACCTTACAATAATTATTTTACCTGCGGGCTAGAATATCGCGATAGCTATGGTTTCTTCTATTGAAGTTAAAGGCTGGATAGAGCTCCAAGGAAGGCGAATCTCTGAGAACGAGCTGAAGAACATCCTTGCCGAAAACGCTGATGCAATCTCAAAATTCGGCGGCGAGTTTCTCCTCAAATGGAATGGATGTAAGGCACGGGATCACTTTGGGATTATGCCAGGAGACTGCCCTGCAGGATCGGTGGTCTGCAGCGGTGCGGAGATTAAGAAAGTAGATCCGGCATACCCGCTCATGGATCTAGGCGAAGCTATTGAGATCGCTGTCCAGCTTAGAAGCGATGAAGGTGTTGTTGCACTTTCGGGCGGAGTGGATTCTGCCCTGGTTGCTAAATTGGCAGGGCGAGAATGCGTTGCTGTAGGGATCGAAGGCTCTCATGATCTGAGGCGCGCACAGGAAGTGGCGAGCGAGCTGGCTCTCTCCTTGGAGGCGGTAATTATCGATCCAAAGGCAGTAGAAGATGCATTGGCTCAGGTGCTGCGTGTCATACCAATGACCGATCCCGTTAATGCATCCATTGCAGCTACTCTGTACTTTGTTGCCGAGTGGGCAGGAAGTCATGGTTACAAGCGTATACTCGCAGGTCAGGGCGCAGACGAGCTCTTTGGCGGATATGCACGATACCTGCAAACAGATACCCTCGCCATGGATCTTGAGAGAGATTTTCATGGCCTGGCCGTACAGCTTGCCAGAGACCAATCTGTAGCTGCGCTTCATGGCACCTACTTTTCACTGCCCTATATGGATTTAAGAGTCGTGCAAGCTGCGCGAGCTATTCCTCCTGATGAAAAAGTGCGAGATGGTGTCCGGAAGCGACCTTTGAGAAAGGTGGCAGAACGTTATCTTCCGCCCTCTATAGCTAATTATGAGAAGAAGGCTATGCAGTACGGCAGTGGTATGATGAAAGTCATCCAAAGGCTTGCGAACCAGAATGGCTATAAGAACTCTATACAGGATTACTTAGCAGAAATCGCCAAAACAAAAGATTGAGGCATGAGCTGATGCGGGGATGAAACTGCCGTAGCCTCTTCTGCATCTCGAATATAGAGTTGATTATATTGATAGATATTGAAAGACTACGTTAATAGTTCTGAAGCTATAGGCTCGGGTCCCAGAAATGTATCCGATGGTTGAGACATATTACGTTCAATAGCAGCCTTTAATTCCTCTTTTTTTAGTGGCTTTGCGAGAAGATCATTGGCGCCCACGTCATAACATAGCTCGCGACATGTATCCAATTCAAAAGCAGTAGCGACTATGATCTTAGGGCCAGGAGACCAGCACTTTCTTATTATCCTGATGGCCTCAATGCCGTCCATCTCCGGCATTTGTATATCCATAAGCACAATATCATAGATCTGGTTCTCCAATGCCTGCAGAACCTCAGTGCCATTGGATGCCACATCTGCATGATACCCAAGCTTTTTAAGCATTTTTATAGCGATCCTTTGGTTCAAAGGGTCATCCTCTGCTATAATAATATTTACTGTGTTATAGCTATTCACAGACTCCATACATCCCCGCCCCTTATTTTAGCCTGGTACTTATAGCACCTAAATTAATACTATTTTCGATAAGCTTGACTTATCTTCAGTCTCCAATTATTTCTAAACCTTATAAATGTTTCGGATAATCGTTAAGTAATAATAAAATCATCTAAGAGAAAATATTATTATATGCTCATAATTTATTTCGTATTTAATCACTCATTTTGTAAGACATGTATTTTAAGCCCAGAATCGATTGAATAGACCGATATCCCTAAACACTTCCTTTGCAATTCCAATAATATGAAGATCGGCATAGCGGATACTACATTTGCCCGCTGCGATATGGCCCGCACAGCAATAAGCGTGCTTAAACGTGAGTCATCTGCGGAGATCGTAAGATACTCGGTTCCAGGGATTAAAGACTTGCCTGTAGCCGCAAAGAGGCTTCTTGAGGAGAGGGGCTGCGATATAGTCATGGCTCTCGGAATGCCTGGGGCCGCAGATAAGGACAAAATGTGTGCTCATGAGGCATCCTCAGGTCTGATAATGGCCCAGCTCATGACAAATAAGCATATTATCGAGGTATTTGTTCATGAGGATGAGGCCCCGGATGAAAAAGCTCTCGCCTGGCTTGCAGAGAGAAGAACTGCTGAGCATGCCGAGAATGTCATAAGGCTTCTTTATTACCCAGAGAAGCTGACGCGCCTCGCTGGCACGGGCCAGCGTCAAGGCTATGAGGATGCTGGGCCGATTGAGGCGGGATCTGGGGGTTACCTAGGGCACTGAACCATTTGAAGCTACGCTTGAGAGGAAATGGCAAATCATTTTTGATTTTCGCTAAGCGGTTCGATATAGTCTTAGGATAGCTCTCGCAAATCTAAAGATCAATGCAAGTAGGATATTAGCTCTAATGGATTTCTTCACTCATCTTATGGTAGGCTTCATCATCTCATCGCTCGCAAGCGGCTCGTTTCATAACAGCTATGTTTTATTTGGAACTCTAATGGCCGGGCTCCCGGATTTCGATGTTTTTCTTTATCCTCTATGGAAGAGTCTTCCGATAACTCGCCATCATGGGATAACACACATGATAATATTCATTGTGATAGTATCTGCGCTTGTCAATATCCTGCTTGCCGTTTTTGCAGGTGGTGCAGATGTGTTGCTGTTCATTCTAATGTGTCTGACTGGTATGTCTCACATATTCGGCGATTTCATCACAACCTGGGGAGTGAGCCCATTCTATCCTCTAACCAAGAAGTATACGAAGCTGAACCTTGATACCGCAGTGAATCCCTATCTAATTGTTTACTTCTTTGTAGGCGTGCTTTTTCTGACTGCTGTTATGGCTGGCCATATTCCATTGAGCGATATGCAGACATCTGCGCTGCTCGGGATGACCTATGTTGCTTACTTCATAGCCAGGGCGATCTTGAAGCTTTACTACACGGATAGACCTGAAAACAAAGGGTTTACTGCGCTTCCGACATTTTCTCCTGCTCAATGGAAGTTTGTAAAGAGAATAGAGACGGATGATGAGCTAAAAATCGTTATAAAAACTAATCGCTTGCAGGAGTATGTAATACCTAAAGAAGGATTAAAAGATATCAAAACATGCGAGGATCTTGTCAGCACCTATTGGCACCCAAAAGTACAGGAATACATGCGTGTTTTCAGCTATCCCTACTATACAACCGATTGCAAAGACGGAAAATTCGGGATAACCTGGCGCTCGGCTGAGATGGGGGACAACATGCAAGTCGATGTGAATTATGACGGCGACCTCAAAGTGAACTCCGAGTTTAAAAGAGTGCTAAAAAGGCTGCGATCAAATAAAGAGTGATCTGCCGCCTCCGTTTAAGGATGCAGCAGACAGAACACCTGCTCTGCACACTCAATTTAGTCTGATATCGCCTTTTACTACATTTGCGTTACATTGTTGCTGGTGGACTTCATTGAACTTGAGTTGCCCAAGAACAATATGGATGATGGGAAGATGCTAGCATTTTTAGCATCCTCAGGCAGAGTGATATTGATGCTCCGGTTGAAGCCGCTGAACATAACTGTCTCAGAAGTCTCAATCTTCATCTCAAGATTTCCTGTTTTTTTGGGGGGTATTCCAAGTTGCTCTGAAGATAGCGTCGTGTTCATTGATATATCAGCCTTCACTGGAAGAAGCGTTTCTCTTGAGATCCACATGATCTCTGAAATATTGGTATTATTGAACAGGTTGCTAAGGTTCAGATGAGATGTTGTCGAGGAACCAGTCTCGCTCCCTTGGACGCCTATATTATCGGCTTCTTCAATGGCTGAATATGCCTTCAGGTTGGGGATAACCTTGATCTTATAGCAATTGATTCCAGTTACATTCTCATAGCCAAGAAGTGTAATTGTGGAGTTGTTTAGCTCCTCCCTTTGCCGCTCTATCTCGTTCTCCTGCTTCCAGAGTGTCTCAAGAGATGGTCCCACAAGGATAATCTTAGTCCAATTGCCGTCAACCTTCGTATACATAGTATCATTCAGAAGGTATATCTCTGTGGCTAAGACACTCGCATTCTCCTCCTGGCCCTCTGGCACTGCTAGGGTTGCCAATGCCATCTTCATAGCCATGGCTGTCAAGTTCATTGCAGCCACACCGAAGGATCTGGTTGATATCGCTTGAGACTTGGTTTTATTGATCCCTGTAATATTTGCTATCTCAATCATCTGGTTCACATCAAGCGTGAAAAGATATGTCTCTGGCTTGACGGTTGAACTCAGAATCAAGTCTTTCAAGGCAGAGCTGTTCGGCTCGGATGCATTTGCAGTGGAGAGATTCTCCAGGGCCATCGCTGTATTTGCGACCAATAGTAGGATCGCGGCTAATAGGATTATTCCTAACCTCATGAATAGCCGTCTCCATCATGCGAAGATATCCTTTTCGGTCATTCCATTATGCAGGTTCTAGCTATTGGATGTAGCAGCGAGTGCAGTATTCAAATGCATTGGATATCATCCAAAAGATAGCGTCTTATTCTATCTTCTTCAATAAATTCTTTGGATGCTTTAATCATCTATAAATCCCATAAACTCAAAATGAATTGAGGATGCCAGATAATATCATCGAGGTCAACGATCTAGAGTACAGCTACGGCAGCTTCAAGGCCGTAGAAAATGTCAGCTTCAGGGTTAAAGAGGGTGAGATATTCTCCTTCCTGGGGCCGAACGGGGCTGGGAAAAGCACCGTAATAAATATACTGATAACGCTTTTGCCTGTGCAGAAGGGCTGCGCCAGCGTTGCGGGTTATGATCTCGCGGCGCAGCCTGAGGCTGTGCGGCGATCGATAGGTATAGTCTTTCAGGATGAGACGCTTGATCGGGACCTGACCGTCTGGGAGACCCTTGAGTTCCACGGCAGGCTCTATTCCCTTCCCAAAAAGGAGCGGCGTGAGAGAATCGAGGAGATGATAAGGCTCGTGGAGCTTGAGGAGAAGAGCGACGTTAGGACTAGGAAACTCAGCGGCGGCATGAAGCGCCGCCTGGAGATCGCACGCGGACTTATGACTCGTCCCAAGGTGCTCTTCCTTGATGAGCCGACCATTGGGCTTGATACACAGACGCGCATCAGGCTATGGGATTACATAACGGATGTTAATCAATCTGGTACAACCATATTCCTGACGACTCATTACATGGACGAGGCTGACCAGGTCAGCGATTGGATTAACATCGTAGACCATGGAAAGATAATCGCCTCAGGCACGCCCCTGAACCTCAAGAATGCCCTCGGCAGGGATATGATCTATCTTGAGACGAGCGATGATGAGTCAGCATCGAGAACATTGAAGGATCTTGATGCGGTATTGGATGCAAAGAAATCCTCAAAGGGCATTGTTATCACTATTACTACTGACGGAAGCCATTGCCTGCCTACCATTATGAGTAAGCTGAAGGATAATGGGATTGAAATAAAAAGCGTGAATCTAAAGAAGCCCACCCTCGATGATGTCTTCGTACATTATACAGGCCGCGAGCTGAGGGAGGGCGGGGCTGAAAAGTTCCATGGGAGGAGATAAAATGGCTATGGAATTCGCCACAGTTTATTGGCGAGATATGCTCAGGTTCTTCAGATTCCGGGCTTTGTTAGTATCATCGCTGCTCCAGCCTGCCCTATGGCTCGCGCTTTACGGAGCAGCCATGTCAGCAAACTTCAGCAGGTTCAGCGCAGAAATACCAGTACCCTCTGGAGCGTTCGTTGTATCTTATCTCACATTTCTCGGTGCCGGGGTGATAGCTTTGACTACCCTCTTTACGAGCCTTTTCGGCGGAATCTCCCTATTATTCGATAAAAACTGGGGGCTCATGCGTGAGCTGTTTGCAAGCCCCATGCCAAGAGAGCACATAATCATAGGTATTGGTCTTAGCGGAGTCACCAAATCCATCATTCAGGTGCTGGTGATTATGGGTTTCGGCCTTCTCATTGGAGTCAAGTTTTTCTCAGGATATACGCCCATGCAGACTGCTGTCTCTATAGCAGGCATCCTCCTCTTTGTAGGAATCTTCTCGATAGGCTTTCTATTCTTGTCCTCAGCCATATCTATGAGCATGGAGACCCCCGAAAGCCTGCAAGGCGTGATCACCCTCCTAACTCTGCCCCTCTTCTTTGCAAGCAACGCTCTTTACCCCGTAGATGCCTTTCCGGAAATAGTACGGTATCTGACCCGTCTTAATCCTCTTACGTATCTGATCAATGGTGTACGGTATTTTGCAATAGGCAGGGACTTTTATGCTGTAGGAACTCACTACACATACACAACAATGGATGTGGCCATCTCCTTGCTGGCGCTTGTGGTTTTTGCAGTGTTTATGTTCATAGTTGCATGGCAGATCTTCAAGAAAACTGTAGTCACCTAAGGAATGGTCCCATGGCTAGATATGCTATACCCTGAAGTGAGCTAAAGAGGCGAGAGGTGGGGATCTTGGAGAGCAAGATTGCAAAAGCTTTAAGGTTAGTGGGATCTGATCGAAGGCTGATTATATTCTAGGAGCGTTAAATTGAACGGAAAGCAGCCAAGCGATAACGTAAGCAAGAACGTTGCTCTCTTTATCACAACTTTGGGAGCTTTCCTCACGCCTTACATGAGCTCTGCCGTAAATCTGGCGCTCCCAGCAATCGGCACTGAGTTCAAGATGAGCGCAGTCTCGCTGACATGGATCGCCACAGCATACCTTCTGGCTGCAGCGATATTTCTCGTGCCCTTTGGAAAGCTGGCGGATATATACGGAAGAAAGAAAATTTATACATACGGAGTGGCCGTCTATACTCTGGCAGCGGTTTTGCTGGCCAGCTCGAACACCGAGATTGAGCTCATAGCCTTCAGGCTCGTTGAGGGCCTCGGTGCTGCGATGCTTTTTGGAACAGGCGCAGCCATCCTAACATCCGTATTTCCTCCGGGCGAGAGGGGCAGAGCACTCGGAATAAACATAGCTGCAACCTATTTCGGCTTATCGATGGGCCCTTTTCTGGGAGGTCTTCTAACTCAACATTTTGGCTGGAGAAGCATCTTTCTAATTAATGTGCCACTGGGTGTCCTGATAATAATATTGGTGCTATGGATATTGAAAGGCGAGTGGGCCGAGGCAAAGGGTGAAAAATTCGATATCCTGGGATCTGTAATCTACGGCCTTGGGCTTACTTTGGCCATCTACGGGATCTCACTATTGCCTTCGAACTCAGGCATGTTGTTTATCCTTGTGGGTATAGTTGTGCTCATAGCATTTGTCATGCTGGAGTCGAAGGCAGAAAGCCCTGTACTTGATATCCGTCTTTTTAGGAATAACAGGGTCTTTACATTTTCAAGCCTTGCGGCCTTCCTAAACTACAGCTCTACCTACGCGATTGCATTTTTCCTCAGCCTTTATCTGCAGTATATCAATGGCTTCAGCCCTCAGAACGCCGGACTGATCCTCTTGGCCCAGCCGGCTGTTCAGGCGGTCTTCTCTCCCTTTGCTGGGCGTCTCTCGGATAGGATGGAGCCCCGAATAGTTGCATCTGCCGGAATGGCAATAACAGTTCTAGGTATATTCAGCCTTGTATTTCTCGGCGAATCAACGGGCATTAGCGTAGTGATTGCCAGCCTCATGATATTAGGCCTGGGCTTTGCATTGTTTTCTTCTCCGAATACCAATGCGATCATGAGCGCAGTGCCCAGAAGGTTTTACGGCGTTGCCTCGGGAACAGTTGGGACAATGAGGCTGACAGGCCAGATGTTCAGCCAGGGAATAGCCATGCTTGTCTCGGCTCTATATGTGGGCAATGCTCAGATCGTTCCCTCCAACTATCCCCTTTTCCTGATGGCGATGCATGCGGCCTTTATTATACTCACAATGCTTTGTTCTGCAGGCATCCTATTCTCCCTTGCGCGCGGAACGGCAAACCCCGCTCCTCAACCCAAAGGCTGAAATTGTTGTCGGATGTTATAAGACCGAGGGATATTAAATGAAGATACTTGGAATAAGTGCTAGCCCGAGGGGCTCCCAAAGCCAGACGCTGGGGCTGGTCAAGGCTGTTCTTGATGGTGCAAAGTCTGCAGGTGCTGATGTTGAGCTGGTGGACGCCTGCAAGCTGAATATAGCATATTGCAATGCATGCGGGGTCTGCTACAAGACAGGCGAGTGCACCAAGAAGGATGATTTCAAAGAGCTTTATGAGAAGATGCTTGCAAGCGATGGAATGGTTTGGGGCGCCCCCAACTACTTCAGGAGCTGTACTGCGCAGATGAAGACCATCATAGACCGCATGGCTGATGCAGTTCATTGTCAGCTATTTACGGGAAAATACAGCTGCTCAATAGCAACAGGCGGCAGCGATTACGAGCAGGTCACAAGCTATCTCGATGCACTGCTTCTGAACTTTGGATCGTTTGTAACCGGCAGCACCGGAGCAGCTATGAGTCGGGGACCAAAGGCTATGGAGGATGCTGAGAAAAGAGCCTTCGAGCTAGGTAAGGCTCTTGCAGAGGATATTAAGACAAAGCGCGACTATATTAGCCAAAGGGAGATGCAGGAGGAGAACAGGAAATACTTCCAAGCGCTCGTCAAGATGCGTGGAAAAGACTGGGAACACGAGTACGAGTACTGGAACAAGCTAAATTGGAAATGAAATGGGAAGGCCGGAATGCTTGGAAGGCCTATGCCTTCCTACCATTGGCGCCGCCATGTTTATAGCCGTGGGACCAGCCATGATTTCCGCAATCCTTCCGCAGGAAATTCGTGGGCGCAGCATGGGTTACTTGAGTATTGCCGCCGCGATGGGAATCGCCTTAGGGCCAGGCATTGGCGGCTATCTGACAACTTACCTGAGCTGGAGATCGATCTTCTTTGTCAATGTTCCTATATGCATATTTGCTATAATTTTGGGTCAGCGAATAGTTCCGGACATTCCGGGCTCGAGACCTGGAGAAAAGATAGATATGAGGAATGTGAAGGTACCCTCAGTTATGATGAGACGACGTCCTCTTCATTATGCCTAGAGAAGATTATACGAATTGTTCTATATATATCCATTATAGTCTAAAAGTATTATATCGCATATTTCATATTCGGCACAAAAATGATATCTTTAAGTAGTTCTGTTAAGATTGAGTTGCAATGTCTACTAGAGCCCTATTAGTAATATCGATGGTTATTTTAGCGGCTTTTCTAGCTGTCTCCACAGTCTATGCGGAGAAGGCCGTCGATTCGGTGAATAGTGCGGCACTGTTATCAAACCCGGCCATTGTGAAGGATGAGATCATAATCCCCATGGAGAACGGGACAATGATGGAGTGGCGGCATATTGTCCTCAAGGGAAACAACACTCAGATAGGCATGGCCCTTGGAGAGATCGCCCAGAAGGATTACGGAGTAACATCTCTGAAGAAATACGCTGATCCCATATATGGCAAAGCTCGCCAGGAGTACATGGCTAGGAACTATCCTACCATGAGAGATAGGATGAAGGGTATTGCTATGTCATATGGCTTATCTCAGGACAACGCAACCTTCGATACCACCACCTTGCCCTATGATGTCGGATCTCTGGCCTGCTCCATGGTGTACTTCCCTCCGGAGACGACACTGAACGGCCATGCAATAACCTCAAGAAATATGGAATGGTACTTGGTTCCCATAGATGTCTACCTCGGCAAGATTGATAAAGGGACCGGCAAGAGTATGTTTACCCGGAACTTCTTGATAGAGATCTATCCCGACCATGGATATTCGACTATGGCTATTGCGGGAATGGACCTCAACTCAGTGATAGATGGCTTGAACTCCGAAGGTTTGGGCATATCAGCATTAGAGGACGAAGGGATGGAACCTGCCTTAGAGATGCCCATGGCAGGGGATAGAAACAGCGGTATTATGGGCAGCCAGATAACCCGGCTTGTCCTCGAGACATGTAGAACTGTTGAGGAGGCGAAGGTAGCTTTTCTGGCCAACAAGGAGTTCCTACCCATTGGGGCATTCCATTACATGGTCTACGATAGTCAGGGGAATTCAGCGATAGTAGAATGGAATAAATCTGATGGAAACCTGTACTTCACTGACGGCAACGGCAATAAGCCGAATATCATGACCAATCACCCAATGTACATATACTCCAAGTATGGTTTGGAGGACCTATCCGAAGAGAAGAACCTGATCATGTATGATGATCCATATGATACCTTCAATCGCTACATAACACTGTATAACATCATCAGCAGCCACGATGGCAAGTTTTCCGATGAGGATGCAGCCAATGTCCTTAGTTCAGTCGAAGGCAACACAGTTATCCAGGCCGAAGGTGCCATGAAACCTCTTCCAATCAATACGATCTGGAATGTCATCCTGGATTTGACTGATAGAAGCATGAAGGTGAAATTCTTCCTTAAGAAAGGTCCTGTGGACAAAGCAACCAACAAGAGCACGCTGATCTTCACGCCGTATTTGGCCTTCAAGATGAACAACTCAAGCATGCAACAGTGAGGAGCCAATCCGGCTCCCTCCTGCTCTAACCGGCTTGCAACGCTCAGAGGTACGATAGCTCCCATTATAAAGAGGAAGAACGGAAAGGGCAGGTCTGCGATGGTGCAACCGAACCATCTGGCATGGGCTAATTAAGCAAAGACATGGCTCTCTCGTCACCTATTTGTTTGTCAGCAGCATCAAGAATGATGGCCAGACAGCGGAAGGCATCCAGATGTATTTGATCAATTATATTCTCCTAAAGCTAAACTTGTGGATAAATATCCCAAAATATCAGAATTAGACTGGAATAGATCTGAAGGAACTCTTTCCCTCCTCCCCTAATTGAGATGATTCTGGAAGAAGTGATCCAGGTCCACCTCCGTCCAGTTCTGCACTCCTGGAATTCTTACCCAGATCTTCAGATCCTTCGGCACCGCCACTACCTGGTAGCTTGTGGGAAGCTCTTCCGTCTGGAGAGGTCCACCCTTCGACAGTGGACGGCTCATGATATCCATTACAGCATTTGGCGTCAGGTTACCCTTATGCATCTCAGCCAGGTATAGGAGAATCCTTCGCCGCACCTCGGTATGAATGGGATCGTTTATTCCTGGGACAGGCATATCGAGGCCCCATTCGGGATTCATAAAGTGGTTGGTTGAGACGAGTAGGCCGTATTCGTCAGGAGATCTCCTCTTCAGGTCATAGGGCGTCCACTCGTAGGATCTGGCCTCGCTTTTATCTGCCACATTCACAATGCATCCATCCGATGGCCTGGTTGAGCGAATCCGCCCTTCGATTTCCTCCAGGTTGGCTGAGTCCTCAAGGAATGTGAGAAGGAGAATAGGAGTGGTCACAGTATTTATGGTGTAGATGCTCTCCGAAGTATCGCCGTTGGTCTCCAGGAAGATACCTCTCTGATTCATGCCAGTGTTCAGATAGATCGATCCTGCATAATGGATGCTTGCTACAGGGATGCTCCCATCATCGGGATTGAATACCGTTACTACTATGTACTGGCGCATCTTGTCGCTCCAGTCGTAGTTCCTCCCAAAGACCAGCGGCCCATTGGATGTGTAATTGCCCCAGGCAGCAAGTGCGGAGCAGCCCTGAGCATGGAGAAGGTAGATCTGCAGACAATTTATGATGAGGAGATCATCGAGTCCAAGATCCGAAGTCTCTGCCATTCCAAGAATTAATTCCTTATACCTCTGAGGATAAAGCTGGAAGGATCTGTTGCCATAGTCGAGGAGTCGATCGCGGCTGATCGCCTCAGATTTACCAAAGTCATGGCTCATGTTATCGTAGATCCTGAACAGATCATCTCTGAGAAGGTAGCCGTATTGCCTACCCATCTCTCTGTAGCTTCCGTGAAGCTCCAGCACCTTAAGGGAGCCAATCTGGTGGAGATGGCCACCCTCAAAGGTTATCGCTGATGGCGAAGAGATTGAGCTGTTTTCCTGATTTTCGGCCAGAGCTGATGAGCAAAGCAGCAAGAAGGCAATGACCACTGCCTCTATCAGGCATGAAGAATGGCATATTAATATGGGTTTCCTTAAGGTCATCTTAGATTCTCCAAATTAGCCGAGAATGCGGTTTATCCAACGTATTGAGCATGTTCTCCTTCTTTAAAACAGCGCGATTTTTTTTTATCAAATGTACCAAAAATTATTTGGATAGGATGCAGATTATATTATCCAACAATTCTAAACGCGCGAGCTAAATCCTGCTCATCCAGTAAGTTGTAAACGCTATCTGCATTATCATCATAGCCTCCCCATATAGTGAACCTTCCTTGACAATACCCATAAGCCGCATCGTCCGGGATTAGCCATGTTAGGCATATCATACCATTGGTTTCCTCGCCAGGATTCAGATACACAGACTGGAGATCTGCATCATACCATTGCCCTCTGCTATCCATGACAGAGTACTTTACCCAGAATTGATGGCCAACGTTACCAGTATTTGTTATATCTACGTTGGCTCCTCCCTGGTTGCTCCCCCTATACCAATCACCGGTCGGGAAATAATAGTCCCCTATTTGCGCATTAACCGTCTGAGCGTTCACAGCCTGTAATGTTATAAAAAATGCCAATATAAAGCCACACAATAAACTGAATTTCATTTCTTATGCCCTCCTATTAAACACCTTATTCTACCAATTTTATCCATTTAACAGCACCTAGGAAGACTGCTGGGTACTACCAGCCATGTCATTTCCCGAATCATCTGGGGTTGGATTGGGCACAGGTCCTGGAATTGGTTCTGGAGTCGGGTTAGGTATCCCTCGGCAAAGGCATTGGCCGTTTACATAATTACAGTTGGGGTTCGACTCGCACTGGGCTGCGGGATTAGGCACAGGTCCTGGTGGACATTGACATTGTCCATCTGCCCAAAAGCATCCTGGCTTCTTTTCGCATTCGGCTACAGGATTTGGAGCTGTGCAAACGCATTCGCCCTTAGCATTATCCCAGAAACAGTTGGATTTTTTCTGGCATTCCGCCTTTGGATCAGGTTTAGATGTTACCGAATATACATCTATAGTAACAGTGTTGCTGTTGCCGCTGTTTGTAGTAAATACATTGTAATGTCTTCCCTGCATATCGGCATAGTACCACATGAGGTAGTAGCCAGGATTGACCACTCCCAGATTATACTTGATAATAAATTGACCTGAGTAGACCTCATACATTGTCACTGGTGTCTTAACGGGCACGTATAAAAGCTCTCGAGCCCAGCTTCCCAACGGCATAGTGGCATACCAGGCCCAGCCAGTGGCTCTTTCAATCCACATGCCTGCCGTATTGCTGGGGAATGTGGAAAGGAATCCATTCCACTGGATGGTGTTGCCCCGGTAGAAGATATACGTCGGCGGATTGGCCATGATATTGAATGGCATCAATGTTCTTTGGTTTGACGTTGTTGGAATTAAACTCGTGTAGCTGGCCGTATTCACCGGCTCGGTGGTCGCCATTTGTGGCGCGCCATCCGCAATAGGAGCATTTGTTATATCATCTTGCAAACCCAAAGCAGCAAGATTACTTATACTCAAGTTATCGGCGCTATTAGCGCCAGTAGTCCCTGATTGGTCCAATCCCCCAAGAACAGGGATGGACAGGAGGAATATGCTTAATACTATCCAAAATATTTGTTTATTTTTCATTAGTTTCCCCTCGCTACGCAGAGTGGTCTCTTGAAATATTTATGCCTTTCCATTTGATGGGAAAAAATTAAATATTCTAATTTTGAGATAGGTACTATATCAATAAAAAGGGCCTCAATGGCGGTGTTATAGTCTGGATCAAACCAGCAATGATACTAATACTGCTGTGATTAGTTAAAATAACAATTTTTCTATTTAAGTTCTGCAATCCGGCGCACGTTTTGCTCATTCATTAAGGTAAGTTTAAATTCATCGGATCGATTTATAGCCAATATGTCTCCGAATGACCAGCTCGGAAATTATCCGCTTTTGGCTACTGATCTCTACGAGCTTACCATGGCCAAGGGCTATCTCGACAGCGGCATAGAGAATAAATCAGCTACTTTTGACTTATTTGTAAGAGACCTTCCTGAGCACTGGGGATTTTTATTAGCTAATGGCGTTGAGGATGCTATAGATTTTTTAATTGAAAACTTTTCAATCCGTCCTGAAGACCTGGATTATCTGAGAGCTAAGGGCTTTCCAGAATATTTCATTGAATTTTTAGCAGATCTCCGATTTACCGGAGATGTCTGGTCAGTTCCTGAGGGCTCTCCAGTAGCTGCCAACACTCCTATTATCCGCGTCACTGCTCCGCTGATCCAGGCGCAGATGGCAGAGACGGCCCTCTTGAATATGGTCAACTTCCAAACGCTGATCGCCACCAAAGCCAACAGAATAGTCCGGGCTGCGGAAGGTGCTACGGTAGTGGACTTTGGACTCCGGCGTGCTCAGGGTTATGGGGCTGGGCTAAAAGGGGCCCGGGCAGCTTTCGTAGGAGGCTGCTTGGGAACATCCAATGTTGAAGCCGGAAGAATATACGGCATACCTATTAGCGGCACTCAGGCCCATTCCTGGGTGATGGCCTTTCCATCCGAGCTAGAAGCCTTCCGCGCCTATGCGAATTCATTCCGAGATGATGTTACGTTTCTGATCGATACCTATGACGTCCTTCAGGGAGCAAAAAACGCTGTTGTGGTTGCTAAGGAGATGGAATCCAAGGGACACCGGCTAAATGCAGTCAGGATAGACTCAGGAGACCTTGGAAAGCAAGCTGAAGGTGTGAGAGCCATTCTAGATCAGGATGGCCTGGAGTATGTAAAGATTATAGGGACTAGCGATTTGAACGAGTTTAAGATAAGCAAGCTGGTGGCAGATGGTGCCAAAATAGATGGCTATGGCGTGGGAACTGAACTTATCACCGGGAAGCCAGTGGCAGCATTGTCAGGCGTCTACAAGCTGGCGCAAATCGAAGATCGACCGGTGATCAAGCTCTCCAGCGATAAGGTTACTTATCCGGGAGTTAAGCAGGTTTACAGACTTATAGATGCTAAAGGCACCTACAGGGAAGATCTTCTAATTCTGGAAGGAGAATATGTTCAGGAATATTTGGAAGATGGCTTACATAACGATCTTAGTGCAGTTCCTTTGCTAAGGCAGGCGATAACTCAGGGGAGACGCATCTCGCCTAGGGAACGTATACCCAGAATTCGGGATTACGTGTCAGAATGCGTATCAAAGATGCCGCAATCGGCGCTCAAAATTATAGAACCAACGCCTTATGTTTCAATGCCCTCTCGGGGTTTGAAGGAGCTGATAAAGAGCCTCAAATGCGAGTATGAGCCTCAATTCAGAAATCCAAATAGATGAAAGCTGGTAAAAGAAAAGGCTCGACAACGTTTTATTAATTCACGTACACAGTAAATATCATGCTCACCTTGGAAGAAGGGAAGATTGCCGTCAGGCTCGCTAGAGATGCTCTCACAAATTACATTCAAAATAAGAAAATAATTGAGCCAAAGGGACTTCCGCCAGTATTCGACGAGAAGCGCGGAGTTTTTGTAACAATCCATGAGGAAGGAGAACTAAGGGGCTGCATTGGTTATCCCCAGCCTGTACTGCCTTTAGGCAAAGCTATTGTTGACTCGGCAATCAATGCCTGCTCACGAGATCCAAGGTTCCCTTGTGTCAGGCCGAGTGAGCTGCCGCGAGTGGAGGTTGAGGTCACAATCCTGACAAAGCCTGAGCCCTATGATGTGCCCAAGGAAAAGCTGCCCGAGGTAGTGAGAATCGGCAGGGATGGCTTGATAGTTTCCAAGGGCATGTATTCCGGGCTGCTATTGCCCCAGGTGGCGCCTGAGTGGGGCTTCGATTCTATGGGGTTCCTGAATCAGACCTGCCTGAAGGCTGGCCTCCCAGCTGATGCATGGCTGGACGAGGATACAGAGGTCCTTCACTTTGAGGCGCAGATCTTCGCTGAGGTTGCGCCGGGGCGAGAGGTCATCGAGAAGACCTATGCGGATACTAGCTGCGGCACTTGAATGGCATGTGGTGAAAGCTAATGGTGGTGTCGGGCTTTGCTAAATCTTTGTTTTAGTGGATAATTTAAGGCTTGCAGGCTTTAGATCTAGAAATCCAACAAAAACTTCTCAAGCTAATACATGTCGTACCTACTAGGTGGAGGGATCCATCCGATATGGCGGCTGCACCTGGTTCCTCTTGTTTGATATTGTTTTTCCTTCAGACACAAATAACCTTCAATGTGAAATAGATGAATGGATAAATGCCGTCAAAGCAATGGCGGATGCAAGATTGGCACAAGAAGCCATAATTCATGTAAAGAACGAGTTCAGTACATATGACTGGATTATGGAAGGAATGATCAGAAGGAGCGGGTTCCAGATCGATACTGCAGAATACGGCAAAGGCTTTCAGGCAACCTACTTATGCACAAAGCGATAAGCAGCTACGGCATATAATCAATCAGCTACTTATTGGGACTTTCTAAACCGATCAGACAAAATCACCATATACTATCAAAGGAGCATACCCTGATGAGGCACTAAAAATGAAAGTTATCGCATTCAATGGAAGTCCCCATAAGGAGGGCAACACGTACCATTTGATCCGTCACACGTTGGATGAGATAGAAACGGCCGGCATTAGCACAGAGATTATCCAAATAGGCGGAAAAAAAGTTCATCCTTGCACAGCATGCGGAAAATGTTTTGAAAACAACGATCGTCAGTGTGTGCAAGACGATGATATGGTGAATGAATGCATTAAAAAGATGGTTGAAGCAGATGCAATCATAATCGCAACCCCTACGTATTTTGCTGGTGTTACCCCGGAGATCAAGGCGTTCATGGACAGAGCATTTTTTGTCGCTGGAGCAAACGGCCGCCTCTTCAGACACAAGTTAGGTGCAGGAATAGCAGCCGAGAGGCGATCAGGGGCTGTATGTGCTGTTGATACCATCAACCATTACTTCGGTATAAGCGGTATGTTTTCTGCAGGATCTCGTTATTGGAATAACGCGAAGGGCCTCAGACCCGGCGATGTCGAAAACGATGAAGAGGGTATTGATACTATGCGTCAGCTGGGCGAGAATATTGCTTGGTTCGTCAAGAAGATCAACAATCAATAATTTTTGGAAATTGGATCTGTGAATGTTTTGACGATAGATTAATATATCCCTAAAATTGACTGAGTATCAGTCGAATAATTATGGCGTCTGCAAGAAGAGTCACAAAGGACCCGGAAGAGAGAAAAAGCGAGCTGATCGATACCGCAGAACGGCTCTTTCTGGAGCGAGGGTATGAGAATACCACAGTCAGCGATATAGTCAAAGAGGTTAAAGTTGCTCAGGGTACCTTCTACTACTATTTTGCCTCCAAGCAGGACATCCTCGATGCTGTGATAGAGCGAGAGATAGACGAGCCGGAGAAGGAGGTCATGCACATCGCCTGCGGCGAGGGAGATGCAGCAGCTAAGCTCAAGGAGATGGCAAATGTAATCCTTCATTTTCAGACTGCCAAGAGAGGTCTGATTGATCATGTTCATGAGGAGAGCAATGCTATCCTGCATGAGAAGATGGAGAGAAGAATCATAGCCAGACTGGCTCCAACAATATCCGAGGTCGTGGAAGACGGCGTTTCCGAAGGGCTCCTGAGCACAGACTACCCCGAGGAGACCGCCGAGTTCATGATTGCAGCCATAATATTCCTATTCCACCAGCCGGATATCGATGCAGATAGACGAGAGCGGCTGCATGCTGCTTTGGAGAAGATACTCGTAAAGATATTTGGAATTAGATAAATTTAACAGATGAAATCTGTTTGAACTAGCTCGAACGTATCGGAAAGTTAACAGGGATACACCTATATATTATAAAATCGACTGATAATCAGTCAGACTTTTTAAAAAGGATATTTGACATGGAAGGACAACAGGAAACAGCGAATAAACGAAAAGTATCAGCGGCGTTGCTATCAGTGGCATCAAACAGCATCCTTGTGCTGCTTAAACTGATAGTAGGCTTAATGATTGGATCTGTATCAGTGATCTCTGAGGCAATACACTCCAGCGTTGACCTCCTGGCAGCCTTGATAGCCATGCTTGCAGTAAAAATATCTGGAAAACCTGCAGACGAGGATCATCCATTCGGGCACGGCAAGTTTGAGAACATCTCGGGCACTGTGGAGGCTTTGCTGATATTCGTAGCATCTGCCTGGATCATTTTCGAGGCGATAAAGAAGCTGCAGAATACAACGCCCTTAGATGAGGCCGGATGGGGTGTGGGTGTCATGTTATTATCGGTGGCAGCAAACATCTTCGTCTCACGCAGGCTTTTTTTGGTGGGAAAGGAGACAGATTCTGTTGCCCTGCAGGCAGACGCTTGGCACCTGCGTACCGATATCTACACTTCGGCCGGTGTGATGTTCGGCCTTGGGATAGTCTGGCTCGGAGGAATCCTAGCACCTGGGCTGGATCTGCGGTGGATCGACCCTCTCGTGGCGATATTCGTAGCGCTTCTTATCATAAAGGCTGCATACCATCTAGCAATTGAGTCGGCACGTGATCTTCTGGACGTGAGCCTTCCTCCGGATGAGGAGGACACGATACGGAGGCATATTAAGGCATTTGCTCCCACAGTTCGCGGCGTCCATAGGCTGCGGACTCGCAAGTCGGGCCCTTACAGGTTTGTGGAATTCCATGTGCGTGTTGATGCCAACATGTCCATAGATGAGTCTCACAGGATCGCAGATATGATGACCTGTTCAATAAAACAATGTTATCCTGGCACAACTGTTACCATTCACATAGAGCCCTGCAATTGCGCCCTGGCCAAAGATGACTCCTGCGGCTGCTTATTGAGTGATGCGGAGAAGAGGAATCTCCAACTGAAAGGTGGCGAAAATATTGAATAGCGTGGAGTCTATGTGTACCTGCTGCCTAGGTATCCTTAACGCCTGTATCCATTCGATAATAATACTAATAGTGATAATATACTAAAGAAGATAATGATTGCAACAGATGGATCTGATGCCAGCAAAAAGGCTGTCGCGGTTGGATTGGATATTGCACGCGGCTCATGTTCAGAGGTTACTGCTGTCTATGTAGTTGATACTCAGAGGCTGAACGCCCTACATGGCTATACATCGCTTCCAGGCCTGAAAGACAAGCTCCTTGATATGATGCTTCGGGAAGGAGAATCAGCTACGTCAGAGGTAGCTAAGATGGCATCCGATGCAGGACTCTCCTCAAATAAGATTGTTGCAGAGGGTGATCCAAGCTCAGAGCTTCTCAGGATCTCGCAGGAATCGGGTATGGATTTGCTGGTAATAGGCGGCATCGGTCGAAGTGGACTGAGAAAGCTTCTCTTGGGTAGCGTAGCTGAGAAGGTTGTCAGACATTCTAAGATTCCTGTCCTGCTCGTGCCTTTTTAACTTCTTCTAGCATCCTCTTCAGCTTCTCGTAAGTTACTTCTAAATGTTCTGAGATGACCCTCGTGTCAGAGAGCACAGGCATGAAATTAGTGTCGCCGTTCCAGCGAGGAACTATATGCAGGTGAATATGATCCGCTATTCCCGCGCCCGCAACTTGGCCCATATTTATCCCCAGGTTAAATCCATCAGGTTTCATGGCAATCTTGAGCAAATTCACAGCCAGATCAGCCAGCTCCATGAACTCCTTTTGTTCCTCTGAGGACCAGTCAGCTAGTGTAGATGTATGCCTGTAGGGAACTATCATCATATGGCCGTTGTTGTAGGGAAATGCATTCATAATTATAAAATGGTGTTTACCCCGATATAGAATCAAATTTTCTTGATCCTTATTTTCCCGGGGCTTATCGCAAAATATACATCCTGGAGTCTTCTTACTGAGAATATACTCAATCCTCCAGGGCGCCCATAAGTTCTCCATTCTAATCTCACATCCCTTTATCTTCAAAAATTAACTTACGGCCAATGATTTTAGGCTTGCCTTCAATGAACATTTTTATAGCCTTAGGATAAGCCTTATACTCCGCCCTCTGCACTCTGGCCTTCAGGCTCTCGTAGGTATCGTTCTCCTTTATTCTTACTGGAACCTGATAAATGATTGGGCCATGATCCACATCCTCATCTACAATGTGGATTGTAGTGCCGGTCCATTTCACTCCGTAGTCTAAAGCCTGCTGGAATGCATTCATGCCCCTGAAGGATGGTAGGAGGGCGGGATGAATATTCAATATCCTATTTTTATAATGCTCAACAAAGGATGCGGACAAGATTCTCATATATCCTGTAAGGATAACCAAGTCTACGCCAGCAGAGTCTAGCTGTTCCATCATCGCCTTATCATATGCCTCTCGGCTCAGCCCTGAGGGATCTAGAAAAAGGGACTTTACGCCATACTCGCTTGCAATCCTCAAAGCTCCTGCGTCTTTCTCCTCAGTCAGCACTATCCCAATATATGCTGGCAGATATCCTGAGCGCATCGCCTCGATAATGTAACGGATATTCTCGCCCCGTCCTGAGGATATGATGCCTATAATAGTGGTTAATTCTGTCTTGCTCAAAACTCATAACCCCGGCAGAGGAGGAATCCGGTCATACCTGCATATTGTTTTAGGATTTTAGAATCATGGATTCTTAGGCTAAGCTATGAAGCTATAATCCGCTAGGGCTCAGGCAGTTGGTTTGGCAAGTCTAATCTCTATTGCAGATACGTTGGTCTCTCCTCTATCCGTATTCAGCGTTTCAGTTGAGATCTGTATCCCTTTTACTGATACATCTGGCAGGAATCTTGACCTTGAGACTTCTGCTACGTCCACTGCTCTCGAAATCGCTCGACCCCTGGCCATTATCCTGACCTCCTTTGCACCACTGTTGAATTGCGTAACCACTGCAAGCACATAGTTCATCACTGGTTTGTTGCCGACGAATACAACATCATCTTCTGCCATTGGCTTATCACCCTGGAATTAATTTTGAATTAACGACTATTTACTACATAAAGCTGGTGATATGATTAGAGATATCTACCTCGTGCCTTTATCTCATTTACTCTATTGAACACAACATCTGCTTCTTCATACGTCTTTGCATATCCTCTTTTGAAGGCATCAATGAGTTCATCGGATTTATCGTGAGTGCTCTTAAGAGTCTGGAAGTAGACATGGACATCGACTCCTTGTGCCTCGATAGAATTCTCATAGAATGCAAGCCCAAAATCTATCAAATAAACTCTGCCTTCAAATAGAATCATATTCGACGTTGTAAGATCTCCATGTATTATGCCCGCTTTATGAAGCTTGCCTACCATCTCGCCTACTTTTTCTGAAAGCTCCGTGTTTATAATATCCTTTAGTCGCTTGCCATCGATATGTTGCATGTCCAGCTCGAACTTTAGGATATTATATATTATGGGAGTTGGAACTCCATGTCTACGTGCATCTGAGATTATGCGCGCCTCTCTCAAGGTTCTCTCCTGCCTGAGAACTTCATCCAACTGCCCTAGTCGGTAACTTTTAGGAAGCCGATGCTTTCTTACATAGCCGTCCTCTAAGCTGATAACAGCCTCTGCACCTCTTCCTATCTCCATAGCAACTCCCTCATCTCCCGTGCCTTAAGCAAACCGATGCAGCCCGTGATCATCATATCACCGCCCGGGGCAGCGGCCACGGCGTCTTTCAATACGCCAGATCTAAGGAAACTATCCCTTCTCGGCCCTGTTACAACCATGGATTCGATCTTTTCGGGACTCTCTCCTATATACGCCCCATGGCCGCCATCATTGAAAATATCAGAGTTTTTTAGATTTCCGGAGCGGAGACTATCCAGATAGCTCTTGAGCTTTTCAGGAGATAATTGGGATGTATGGTGCTCAAACAAGGAAATAATCCTGCCGTCATCCAATAAGGCGACAACTGTATGACCATTGCCGAAGTTGATTATAAGAGCAGGCTCGATGCAGTGTGAATCCATTGCTGCGCCGAAGATTGCGGCTGGGCCCGTATCCATCAAAATGGCCTCGAATCCTTCCTTTTCTAGATAATTCTTTACCGCCAACATTCTTGTCATATTGTCAGGCGGCAAGCGATATGCAAATGCTTCGATTGTGCCGCCAGACGCTATCGCATTCGCCATATGCTCAAATCTGACCAGTCTGTTCGATCTATTAGGAGAGTACCCATGATCCTGTACTGCTACAGCAATCTCTACAGGGAGATCAATGTCAAAGAGACCAAAGGCGTTACAGAGCGCTGGAATGTCGATGTCACCGGTCTCGATCACCTCTGCAGAGGCTGGAGCCTCCTCCTGTATAACTATCCCAAGCTTTTCTACACGTTCCAAATTATCATTTATTGTCGCAGCGGCAGATGGCGTTGCATAGACCTTCAGGTGAGCAGCCAGGTGACGCATCACAGCAGAGGTCGAGGCACCTCCGCCCATAGTTGGCCCTTCAAGGAACACATCATGGCAGCGCTGCCTTGCATCATCTATTCTGCCTGCTACTATAACCGTCTGGCTTGGAAGGATCATCTTTATCGAGCCCTCTATGGATACATCTTCCCTATAGAACAGGATATCCTGCGTACCGGCGCCGACATCGATCGCTAGAAGAGGCATATAGTGGATTTTATCTTGAAGGTTAATAAACGGAATGGTAAGAATTTTATCCTTTTATGGAGATCCCAGTGGTATGATAATAGATGTTTTTATCGCGAGCACTTCCAGGTTCAAAAGATTTGGATCTGCCGCTAAACCTGAAGATGCCGAGGACCTCTCAGGAAAGGTTATACTTGAGATGATCAAGGCGGCAGGCTACGATGCAAATTACCGGCTTATGCCGGATGGCATAGAGCCAATCCGTGAAGCTGTGCAGAAAAGCACTGCAAACTCAATAATTATCTGTGGCGGAACAGGCCTAACTCATTTAGACTTGACGATTGAGGCAGTAGAACCATTATTCGGGAAGACGCTTCCAGGCTTCGGGGAGATATTTCGGCTACGAAGTCTTCAGGAGGTGGGCACTCGAGCCATTCTAACACGCGCTTCCGCCGGAGTGATAGAAAATAAGCCCGTCTTTTGCTTGCCTGGCTCACCAAATGCTGCCAGACTGGGCACAGATCTGGTACTTGCAGAGATAGAGCACATCATCACTCATATATTCGAATAGCGAATAATATAATATTATTCGTATTTACTTTATAAGGTCGCAGTAGTCTTTTATATCTGTAGATTCTGATAAGGTTATGTAGATATCACGGAGAGTATAGCGATGGAAACAGAGATTCCAGTTCGGGATATAATGACCCGTCCAGTGATCACTGCCGGTGATAATATTGACATCCATTCTGCAGCCCAGATCATGAGCACTGCAAACGTCGGAAGCTTAGTCATTGTTTCAGGAGTTAAGCCCATAGGGATACTTACAGAAAGAGATTTGGTCAAAAAGATAGTAGCCAAAGCTGTCGATCCTAGGACGGTTAAGGTGGGAGAGATAATGAGTTCACCACTGGCTACGACCTCTCCAGAAGCCAGCCTCCGCGATGCCGCCGCTATTATGATAAAATCCGGAGTAAAAAGGCTCCCAGTGATATCGAATGAAATGCTCGTGGGAATAATAACGGATACAGATCTGGTCTCTGGATCCTCTCTTGGTCTGAGCGATATTCTCAGCGATCTTCTTGATATGCACCGAGAGAGCATCCACTTCACCGAGTCCAGGGAGGTGGTGCGTGGAATTTGCGAGGTTTGCGGCCAGCTCTCTGATTCCCTGGAGAGCGTGAACGGCGAGCTTCTCTGCTGGAGCTGCAGAGACGGGAATAGATAAGCAGTCGCTGGACGGCGGGGAAATACGATTATGTTGGTAGAAGATATTATGTCCAGAGATCCTCTCTACGTAGAGGATTCCACTTTTTTGACCAAGGCACGCCAGCTGATCAGGGATAATCATGTGCGCGGCCTGCCAGTCGTGAATAGCCAGAGGCATGTAATAGGAATAATCACTTCCCAGGACATGCTTCGTGTGACCTCGACGAGATCAAACGTAACTGTGGCAGGGTTTACAACCAAGGCACCATTGGTCACGGGACAGACCGATATGCTTGAGGCTGCAAGACTTATGCTCAATGATAAGAGCATCCTTCTGCCTGTAATTCAGTCCGAGGAGAACCCTGTTCTAATAGGCGTTGTCAGTCTTCTTGATGTCTTTATGAACATTGACTCTAGCAAATTGCCGGATAAGAGGATATCTGAGATAATGAGCGTAGGTGTCGTTACTGCCAGCCCTGATGATGCTGTAACTAAGGTCTGGAATAAAATGATAGATTCCGATTTCACAGGCCTGCCCGTAATCAAGGCTGGAAAACCGATTGGCATGATAACAAGATTCGATATACTAAAAAGAGGATGGGCGAGGATAAGCAAGGAAGGTGATAGAAGGCCTGTTGATTCCACACAAATGCGCGTGGAGAAGCTTATGAGCACGCCTCTTTATAAGGTATTGCCCGAGGATAGCCTGTCCACAGCGTTGAAGACGATGATGAGCTACGATGTAGGCAGAATATCTGTAGTAGATGGCGAAGGAAAGCTCGTTGGGATAGTAGATAGATACGATCTAATCAAAACCTACCTTGGTGAGTGAAGATGATAAAAGAGCCGACAAGTGGGAAAGAGATCACAAGAATTCCGCAGAGGGACAACAGAATGCCTATATCCCCAGGTTCCAGAGACCGAGGGCCTCTTCAGTTTGATTCAAGGATTGCAAAGCGTTCAGGCAAGGTGATGAATGCGGCATCACCTGCAGTCGTAACTGCGCCACCCACTACTACTATCATAAGTGCCATAAAGACAATGACCTACTATGGCTTCAGCAGATTGCCAATAACTGATGCTGGAACAAGGAGGCTCATAGGCTTCGTGACTAGCGTCGACGTAGTCGATTTCTTGGGAGGTGGCCTGAGACATAACCTTCTCCGGGAGAAGTATAAGGGCAATATTTTCGTTGCCATTAACGCTGGCATTGATGAGATCATGAGCACTAAGCTCATGTATACTAGCGATAAATCCTCATTGAATGATGCTCTGAAGTTGATGTACGAGAATAATGTTGGCGGCCTTCCAATTGTAGATGATGAAAACAGCCTCAAGGCAATAATAACCGAAGAGGACTTCGTAGCAATGACCTGCGGACTTGAGACGGGACTGTCTGTCGAATCATACATGAGCCCTAACGTTATCACTGCACCAGCCCAGACGGCTATCGAGAAAATGACAAGGATGATAATCCAGAAAGGATTCCGTCGCATGCCAGTTGTCCAGGATAGCGTTTTAATGGGTATGGTTACTGCGACAGACATAATGAAATACCTGGGAAGCGGCGAGGCCTTCAAAAAGGTCGTCACTGGCGATATAGCAGAGGTCATGAACTCTCCAATAAAAACGCTTATCAAGCGTGGCCTTATCACGACTGAGAAGGAAATGGATCTTGGTCGGGCGGCAGATAAGATGATAAAGAACGGGATAGGCGCACTTCCTGTCATGGATAAAGGATCTCTTGCTGGGATCCTAACGGAGAGGGACTACGTGAGGGCACTTGCCGAGAATAAGGGGATACTGGAATGAACGGAAAAGTGAAGGACTACATGAGTACCCCTGTCTACATTATAGAGAAGAACGAGCCCGTGCAGAGGGCGAGGAATCTCATGTTTAAATACGGCATAGGCAGGTTGCCTGTGATGGATAATGGAAATCTTGTGGGAATCGTAACCAAGTATGATATAACCAATCGGCTCGCTCAGGCAGCCCCCGAATGGCGCAGGCGCCCCATTGATAAAATTCCAATACAAGTAGTCATGACAGAGAATCCCGTAACAATTTACCAAGATGCAACCATGTCCCAGGCGGCTGAGATCATGATGGAGAATGGAGTGAGCGGCTTGCCGGTCGAAAAGGATGGCGGCATCATTGGCGTAATTACCTCCCGGGACATGATCAGATACTTCGCCGCCCAGGATATCAAGGCGAGGGTTGGAGATCTGATGTGCAAGGATCTGCTCACAGTTCATAGGCATCATACAATAACTCATGTTCTAGATCAGATGAACGTCCAAGGGATAAACAGGGCTCTTGTCTATGAGGACAATATGACTCCCGTAGGAATCATAACGCGCTCGGGCCTGACGTTTTCCGAGATGATGGGGCCCAAGGATGATCTCGAGCTGAAGACAATAAAGATGACCAGGAAGGACAGCGCTGCAGGAAGGAAGCAATACAGGTATATAAGACAGGTTCCGCTTGTAGCTGAAGACATAATGACCTCACCCATTATAACTGTGAGTCCAGATATGAAGGCTGCTGATGCTGCTCGGATGCTCGATGAAAAACATGTCATTGGCGTGCCTGTACTTGAGGGGACTGATATCGCTGGTTACTTTTCAGCAGATGAGATTGTTGCCGAGGTAGCGAGGTGGAAGTAATGCTGGTAAAGGAGATAATGACCGAGCCTGTGACCATCGATAAATCCGAGAAGATAGGTCATGCGCTGGATAAGATGGAGAAGCACGACTTAAGGAGATTGTTGGTCACAAATAAAGATAAGCTCGGGGGCATAATCACTACCAGGCAGATTGCCCGCGTATTAGGCACAAGGAAACGCCTTGGAATGCCAGCATCTTCTCTCCATGTGGCTGCTGCAACGCTAGAGGCAATCATAAAAGTCCTGCCTGACATGAGCATCGAAGACGCAATTACTCTGCTGCCAAAAACTTCAGTCCTTGTTGTAATGGATGGAGAGGAGATCCTAGGATGGGTCAGGCCACGTGAAATATTACGTGTTACAAAATTCAATGGCAAAGCAAGCGATGCCATGAGGCCACCTCTAACAGTAAGCCCAGACGATAGATTGGTCCATGCCAGAAGGATGATGCTGGATCGTGATGTTGGGAGGCTGCCGGTTGTAGATTGTGCGCGCCTCGTAGGTATAATCACTGAAAGGGATATTGCAAAATCCCTCCGTGCCTTCAGAGACCTGAATGAGACCAGCAGTAAACAATATGCCAGGATATACAACCTCCTAGTCTCAGATGTGATGACACGTGATGTAAAATCAGTACGGATGGATACATCTCTTGATGACGTCAATAATATCATATTGACAGAGAATAGAGGCGGACTGCCCGTACTGAATGAGAAGGACGAGCTAGTAGGCATGATAACCAGGAGGTCCCTCATCGATTATCTGGCGAGGACCAGATGAACTTACAGCGTTTGGCAGAAAAGCTTGGCATAACAACTGATCGGCTGGAGGATCTCCAGCAAACGGTCGTAAAGAGATCGAGCTGGCCTGAACCTCGACTGCTGAGGTTTGAGAAGACCGCCTCAGGGGTCGAGGAAGGTACAGTCATCTTCGATAATGGCGAAATTGTCTACGGCTATCCTAAAATCAGACGAGCGATGATGCTTCAGCCATCAATCAAAAGACATTTTCAGGACCGAGTGGCCGTAGAGGAGAAGATGAACGGCTACAATATCAGGGTGGCGAGTATTGGGGGAGATGTTGTGGCTCTAACACGAGGGGGGTTCATTTGTCCCTACTCTACTGAGGTCGCCAAAAGGCTGATACCTATGCAGATCTTTGAGGATCGCCCGGAAATTGTGCTTTGCGGCGAGATGATTGGACCTGAAAATCCATATGTTCCAAAGGATATCTATCCTACGGATACAATAGATTTCTATTTATTCGACCTCTCAACGAAGAACTCAAAAGGGACTCTGGGGGTTTATAAAACGCATGAGTTCGCAGAGGATTATAATATCAGCTCGGCGCCGTTTTTTGGCGAGTTCAAAGCAAGCAAAGCGTACGAACCGATAAAAAGAATCGTTAAGAGGCTCGGGAGAAAAGGGCACGAAGGCGTTGTATTGAAGGATCCAGATAATAAAGTTGCCCCACTGAAATATACAAGTTCGGAGAGCAACTGCAGTGATCTTGAGACCGCCTTCAGATATTACAATGATTATGCGCTTGACTTCTTCGTATCAAGAGCGGTTAGGGAAGGTTTTCAGACGGTTGAATGGGATGAATCTGATGAGGAACGCAAGGAACGGGCTTTGCGTCTTGGTGAGAGCATACTTCTGCCGCTCGCAGATACGGTTAAGAAGAAGCTGAACGGTGAGCAGATAGTGCAACAGGTCCAAATAAGGGTAAAAAACCTCCAGACGGCGCGTGATTTTGAGTATCACCTTCGTAGAAGCGGGATGCGTGCTATATTTGATCCCCCAGAGCCTGATGATGATGGATATCTTGTAAGAATATCAAAGCTAACCATGAGCACAAACGATAAGACCCAGGCGCTCATAAACGGCGAGTCGTGGTAAAAGCAGGATAGATATGAGCGAGATAGCAGATATTGAGATGGACGGCCATCTGATAGATTCTTTGATTCTTACTCGTGTCCTTGATAAAATCATGGATATGGGAGGCGAGTTCGAGATTAAAAAATTCACTATCGGTCAAAGGAAAGACGATACAAGCTATGTCCATATAACGGTAACTGGAGATGATGCCTCTCACTTAGATAGAATTCTCCTTGAGCTCCATTCACTTGGAGCCAGGCTCGTCGAGATGGAGGATGTGAAGACGGGCGTTGCCCCTAACGACATTGTAGTTCCAAGAGGTTTCTACTCGACAACTAACCATCCAACCTACGTGCGTTATAATGGCGCTTGGGTAGAGGTAGAAAACATCCATATGGACGCACTCATAGTCCTCAAGGACGGCCATGCAATATGCACGCCTATTGGCCATATCAAGAAGGGGGATAGAGTCGTTATAGGTACTTCGGGCGTGAAGGTCGTTCCGCCTGAGAGGCCCAGAGAGAAAACCTTCTTTGGATTCATGTCGAACGAGGTCTCCTCTGAGAGGCCGAGCGGTGAACTTGTAAGGCAACTTGCCTCTGAGATTATCAGGACGAAGATGGACGGAGGAAGGATTGCAGTGGTCTGCGGCCCAGCTGTTGTTCATACGGGAGCTGCGCCATCGCTTGCAAAGCTCATCAGGAATGGATATATAGATGTCCTCCTCGCAGGAAATGCTATTGCTGTACATGATATAGAACGCCAGCTGTTCGGAACAAGTCTAGGGATGGACTGCTCAGGAAATGCGACGTCTGGCGGCCATCGCAATCACCTATATGCCATAAGCGAGATAATGGCCAGCGGATCTATCAAGAACGCCATAGATGAGGGCAAGCTCAAGGGCGGAATAATCTATGAGTGTATCAAAAAGGGGACTACATTCATACTTGCAGGCTCTATTCGCGATGACGGTCCCCTTCCGGAGGTCATCACAGATACTGTTAAGGCCAAAGATGCGATGGAGAAGGCACTTTCCGGCGTGGATATGGTGATTATGATGGGAACAATGCTGCACTCCATTGCTGTAGGAAATCTTCTGCCCAGTTACGTTAAAACAATATGCGTCGATATTAACCCAGCTACAGTGACAAAATTGATGGACCGCGGATCCGCACAGGCAATTGGTCTTGTGACCGATATAGGCATATTTCTGCCTCAGCTCGCTGAGGAGGCTGAGAGGCTTACGTCGGGAGCTGAACTCATAAGCTGTGCCGATCGCAATGCTTAAATCAAAGGGTAAAAGGACCAATAACTAGGCCGCCGTGGCTTAGCCCGGTTAAAGCGGCTGATTCGTAAGATGCCCGAAAGATCAGCAGTCCATGGGTTCGAATCCCATCGGCGGCTTTAAACTTTCTGCGATGAGCGTTTATAAAGTTTAAATACCCAGGCTTTATATACCCCCAGTATATAAAGGATAGATTGGAGATATTTGCGTATGGAGTCCACAATAAATATAGAGAACGTTGTCGCATCTACGAAGTTGGCGGACTCGTTCGATCTGCACAAGATCGAGGCTGAACTTGAGGGTGCAGAGTATAACAAGGAGAAGTTTCCGGGCCTCGTCTACAGGGTCAAGGCTCCTAGAGCTGCTTTTCTAATATTCACTTCAGGAAAGGTTGTATGCACAGGTGCAAAGAACGTCGAGGATGTGAGAACGGTTATAACTAATATGGCGAGCACTCTCAAATCCATCGGCTTTGAGAACATAAATCTAGAGCCTGAGATTCATGTCCAAAACATAGTGGCAAGTGCAGATTTGAAGACCGATCTAAATCTGAATGCAATAGCTTTGGGCCTTGGTCTAGAGAACATCGAGTACGAGCCCGAGCAGTTCCCCGGCTTAGTTTACAGGATCAAGCAGCCAAAGGTGGTTGTATTGATATTCAGCTCAGGTAAGCTGGTTGTAACAGGCGGAAAATCGCCTGAGGAATGTGAAGAGGGCGTTAGGATAGTCAGGCAGCAACTCGAAAATATGGGGCTGCTCTGACCCTCTTTCTATTTTATTTTTTCAAAATCTCACGACATACGTGTATGCTCTTATCTGAAATCTGATATGCCATCTCGCGGCGCATTGGTGTTTATGGACATCGCCTCCAGCCACGATGGATATTTGAGCGTTTTCGGCCTCCCTTCTCTCGTGCTTATTGTTTTGAAACTTTTTCATGAAGAACGGGCGATAATTAGCCCTACACTAGTACTACTACCTCAAGCGCAAGGATACTCTCCCGCCAGCCGCTCTGCAATCTCCTCAAGAGGCAGGCTCACCTGCATGCCGGTTTCCATATTTCTGAGCGTGAGCTTTCCTGATTTCAGTTCGTTCTCTCCTACTATTATCACATGCTTTGCCCCGGACCCGCCAGCTGCTTTAAGCTGTGCGCCAAGGCTTCTGCCCATGACATCCAGTACTATCGGCATTTGCTCGCGAAGCCTTTTTGCGAGTCCGACGGCTTCAGACTTGACATCAGGTGTATAAGCAAGGACTACAGGAGCACGTCTGAAATCGTCGATCTGTACTATCTCCATTATCCTATCAAAGCCAAGGCCGAAGCCGGTCGATGAAGTCTCAGCCCCGCCGAAGAGGCCTGCCAGCTTATAGGTTCCGCCGCCGCAGATCTGGCTCTGTGAACCTAAGCCCTCGGCATAGATCTCGAAGACTGTTCCTGAGTAATACTCAAGGCCGCGAACGATCTCGAAGTCTATGACGGCATCAACACCATATGAATCCAGAAGATCAATGGTCCTCTGGAAATCTTCGAGCTCACCTTCGGCCTTCACATCCCTTCCAGTTCGGGCTGATGTTCTGCCCTCAGCAGACGCCTGTGGGGAAGCTTGTTTAGATTTTGAATCGAAGTTAGAAGCAGATTTGTCCTCGATGTCCACAATAGTTTGAGAAATATCCACAGCCTTATCCAGGGCATCTCTTCCCTTGAGATCAATTAGGTCCATGAGACCGATTTCCTCTGCTCCTATCCTCTGCAAATATGCACCAAGATTCTCGCGTTCCTTCTTATCGATCATCCTCATGATCTCAGATCGATACTCTGGCTCTATCTTTTTTAGTATGGATCTTATTAGCCCCAGATAGCCCACATGTATATCACCGCGAATATTTACACTCTTCAGCATCTGATCGGCGAGCGCAATCACCTCTGCCTCAGAGTCAGGCGTGCTTCCCCCTATGAGTTCGGCTCCGAACTGCCAGAACTCTCTGAAACGCCCGCGCTGAGGGCGCTCGTAACGAAAACAGCTTCCATAGTAATAGAGCCTCAGGGGCTTTGCTGCATTCTGAAGCTCGTTTACGTACATGCGCATAACAGGAGCCGTGATCTCTGGCCGCAGAGCAAGATCGCGGCCGCCCTTGTCCTTAAAGCTATAGATCTCGTCGAGCACAGATCCGCCGGATTTTATTGTGAAAAGCTCAAGATGCTCGAACGTCGGCGTGGCAATCTCCTGGTATCCCCAGCGCTCCAGCACCTTCTGCATCGCCTTCCTGACTGTGCTCCTTCGCCAGGCATCGTCAGGAAGGAAATCCCTGGTACCCCTAGGTCTCTGGATGGTCATATCGCTGAAAGATTATCTCAAAATGCCCTTATAGTTTATGCATGTGAATGTAGAGAAATGAGACGTGACATTGGAGTGCTTTTAGTCGCTATAGGATTTTTGCTTGTATTCATATCTATCGTCCAAACTTTGATACAGAGCAGCTCAGGACTTTTAATGCTGATCGCACTCACGATTATGATAATATGGGTTCTTGCTTTCAAAATATAAGAGAAGACTCTTATTTGAGCTTCTCGTCGACCTCTGATGGGTAGATGATGACTTGCACAGGCTTTATGATTATGTTGGAGGTTGCAACTGCGCTTCCACCTGCAACAGTGTTTATTGCGCTCACTGTTATGCCGCTGACATCTATGTTCATGTAGTTTCCAGGGTGGCTTTTGCCTGAATCTCCATCAGCGCCTGTTCCATAAGCCTTATTCATGGCGGACGCAACAGCATCATCTATATGTTTTTCAAGGCTGTTATTATCAAGATCGTAACTATGCGCTTCCTTTTTGCCCTTTCCGCCGAAAACGTTTGCATTCATTGAGTTAACCAAGCTCTTCGAGTTTTGGTCCTTTCTTTGGTAATCCTCGTAAGTTACATCCCTCTGCTTCACCGAGTTCATAGCCTTAAGATCACTCAGTTGTGCCTCTGAGTTAGTGCAGTTCATACAAATTGTTTCCTTTGTGGGCTTGGAGCGCGGCATGACAAACGAGTCATCGAAGGTTACTGGCTGCTGCGATGCCCATGGGAAATACATAGTATCTCCGGAAAGCACTAATTCGCCTGATGTAGTATCTTGCTTATGGTTTACAAAGTCTGAGTGGAACTCCTTGATCTTGCTAAGGGGATCTGCGGTATTTTCTGCTGTAGATAATCCGATTAATAGGCAAATAAAAATTGTCCCCATCAGCATTATGCCGATGGGTCCAAAGATCTTCTTCATACTTTACCACCCAGGGCTGAAGAGAACCCTGAATTTACTGCTGGTTGGTTGTTACTTCTACGTTATTCTGAGCCAAGGCAGAGTTTGTGTTATAGCCGAATGGGAATGGTCCCTGTACAGAAAGCCCAATTGCGGTGGCACTTCTGCTCCCGGCCTTTATCTGCTCAACGTTGTACCTGACACAACAATCCTGGCATGGGCCGCTAGAATCAACTGCCTGGCAGCACTGGCATTCGCCTGAGTCCTGGTTCTTCTTGATCTTCAGGTTATTCTGCGCTGTAACCGCTGCTTGGTTGGCTCCAAAGGGACCACCAAATTGAACGGCACCGCCAATTGCCAAAGCGTTGTCATTACCGATATCAACTGAATCGAAGTTTGTATGCGAATTGGCTGGGACATGGAATGCGCTGCCCCCAGTCTCAAATATTCCCTGTCCAAGGATATCTACACCGCCGGTGCCGGCGGAAGCCATGCTCTGTGCTAAAGCAGGAGCTGCAAAGGCAGCCACAGCCATAGCCAGCACAAAGAATACTGCTACTCTTCTAATAGTCTCACCCCGTAATTCTCTTTGTTTATTTCAATAATAAATCGCTTTTATATTTATACCTTTTGGTGATTTTTTAACAGTTTTGGTAGATATCTGTAGATATTTTTGCAGAGAAATTTCACACGTGATATGCTGCATAAATAATAGAACCACAATGCTTGTGCAGAGTTTTAAAATATATGATATAACCAAAAACCTGTTCAGATCGACGACTTTAAAAGGGATGTTTTTATGGCTAAATAGGAAGAACTTCTGCAATATATGAAATCTAGGAGGAGAATATCACTATTTCATTGTACCTTTTCGCTCGCTTGAGATGAGCTGTCTATTACCTGCACAGGCTTTATGATTATGTTGGAGGTCGCAACTGCGCTTCCATCCTCAACAGTATTTATTGCGTTCACTGTTATGCCGCTGACTTCTATGTTCATGTAATTACTATGGCTATATTTTGCATCGATAGCATTCTGGCCATCGGGAATTAGTGTATTATCTACTATTGCATCTGGGTCATAATTTTGATCTTCATTATTTGGATTCCCCAGGACACGTACATCCATTAAATTTGTTGAATTCTCAGATTCTAAGTTATTTTGCTGAGATTCATTATAAAATATATCTCTCTGTTTGACGGCATTCATTGCCTTAAGATCCTGCACGTTCTCTTCGGGTTGAGAACCACTCAAGATTATTTTTTCTTTTTGCGGGCAGGTCGATGCAAAACTTGTTTGCGATTTTAACCCTGAGACTTGACTTGGTGCCCAGGGGAAGATAATTGTGCCGCTAGGAAGCTTTAACTGACCTATATCGGAATTCTGTTTATCATAAATTTCATTATTTACGAAATTATCATGAAATTCTTTGATCTTATTGAGTGATTCTGGATTGCTGGGGCTGGAAGGCAATGCCATCACTATCTGGGTGCAGAGATAGATCAAAAGAAAGGCTATACCCACCAGCATCCGTCTGGTGGGCTTCTGAATAGCACTCATTATATGTCCCTTGTGTCCTTTGCATCCAGAGATATTTTTTGTTTATATAGAGACACCATTCTGAACTGCATCTATCTTAATGTTATTTGTCGCAATTGCTGAGCCGAACGCGAGGGCCTGTCTGTTGCCTAACTTGATCTGCTCTATATTGATGGTTGGGTTAGTTATGTTATAGGCCCCATACCCAATTTGCCCAGGAGATGTTGTATTAGTTCCGGACATTCCAGATTGCTGATTCTTCATGATTTCTAGGTTGTTTTCGGCTTTTGGTGGAATGCTGCTCTTAAAACCCCATTCGGGTCCAAATGCTAGAGCACTGTCACTCCCAGTTGTGACGCCATCGAAATTCACATTGGTCATATCTGGGATGCTTAATTCTGTACTATCCGATCGAAATGCGCCACCATTAGCGTGATTCTCATCAGCCAGCACTAGTGCTGGTACCACGAACAATGCGGCAGCCAATACGATTACTATCCCTATTTTCTGCATAATTCTCACCTCATACATCCTTTAATATAAGCTTATGTTAACTCTAGTTGTACTTATATTTTTTGGTAAGATATATGATCCCAGAAATTACGCTTATTGACATTCTATTAAAGGTATCCGTATTCGAAGATAATGATGGCAACGCTTAATATTGTTAAAATCATGATCTACTAAGTGAATGTTTTCGAATTAGCTTTAGATTAATATGAGATCTATTCTACATAATAATATCTGAGTTTACAAGTCATCAGTTACAGTGTGGTGGAAAAATATGCGCGAATGCCGAGGGAACAGATATATCATTATAATTATTATGATGCTAAACAGTATAGTATAAATCATACAGTTCGTAATAAACTCAGAAAAGGATTCGCAGTTATCCTAAGCAAACAAGAGCTTTCGCACTTTCATCGAAGCGAGATCAACTATTGGAACTGCAGCAGGCTCGGGCTGAATATTCATCTTCTTCTGAAATTCAGTCTGAGATTGCCATGTGCCGCTGTTTATGACTGCCACGCCCTTGTACCTGGCTATGCCTACCGTATGTACATGGCCGCAATGTAATATCGCTGGCGGCCTGGATATTACATAATGATCCTCATGCTCAGGGGCTATTGAGACCCTTCCTCCGTATATAGGACAAAGATGCCTTCTCCTAAGCATCTCGATCATAGCCTTCTCAGGCTCTCCATATGAGAGCCCCGGGATTCTGAGGACTAGATCATCAATACTTCTGCCATGATAGATTAGAATGGACGTACCTCCTAGAGTGACCCATGCAGGGTTGCCCACAAAGAGCTTATCGCCTTTAAAAAACTTTTGAACAGATTCTGGCAAAGAAGGCTGAGGTTCCGCCTGCCTGACTATGTCATGGTTTCCGGGCGCTATGATAATGCTAATGCCTTCGCGAATGCTGTTGAGGCATTCCGCAGCCTTCTCATACTGCTCATAAATATCCTTTATTGAAAGGTCCTCCTCCTGGCCGGGATAAACACCTATGCCATCGGCCAGGTCTCCTGCTATGACTATATATTTCACCTGAGCTGCCATGCCGGATGGATCATTCGTCTCACAATTTACCCAACTGACAAACCTTTGCCAAGCATCCTCTAGAAAGTACTTGCTTCCGGCATGGAGATCTGAAGTCAGGAGGGCATAGCCTGTTCCCCCCTCAAGCGGGCTGCATTGATTCGGCATATCGGGCCACAGCAGAGATTTGACAAATATGCGGCCGTTCCCATCTGATACGCCGGTCATGCCTAACACTTCATCGTGCAGTATGAACGCGGACTGCTCAAAGATCTCTGAATCTTTCTGGATGATGGCTGTCACCATGCCTGTTGGGTCCTCCAATTCCAGAACTCGATTGCCTTTGGCGGTGGTCCTGATATCCATTACCATTCCGATCAGCGATACCTCTCTGCCAGATGTGCTTCTGCCCAGGCTTTCTATTGGCCTTGAGTTCAGCCTTCTGGACAGCATCTCCCTTATCTTGGAGTATCTATCACGAAAATACCGGATGAAGTCCTCGTACTCCCCTACGCACGTGGATCTTCCTGTTATATCGCAGTTCAGTTCTGCCTTTGGCTCGATGGACAGCTCTTGCGGCGGTGCTTTAGGGCGCATTTCGTGCTGCAGTTCGACCATAGCGCGACTGCTGGAGGCAGTTTGCGGTGATTGTATGCTATCTGATACTATTGCAGAGACTTGAGATGCACTGATAACCGCAACGGAGCCATCAAGGCAGGTAAGGATGCGCCTAATAAGATCCTCTCTGGTTCCAGCATAGGATTTTATGATCTCCAGAGCATCTGGATCAAGTTGATAGCCCTGTTCGGCAAATCTCTGCACTATCTCAAGCATCGAAAGGGGTATAAGAGCGTACAAGCTGATAAATATGGCTGATGAGCATCCGAGAACGGTTCGATAATCTCCCACTCCCAGGGTTTGTAAAAGATATAATATTTGTAGCGGTGGTTGTGGGAGTCATCTCCATTGTATCGCAGATAGCCTTGGGCCTATGGACACCAATGGTTGCAGTTGAATCCGGCAGCATGGTTCCCAATCTGAACATAGGCGATATAATAGTGGTGCAGGGAGCATCCAGGACAGATATTATAACATGGGATGATGCCGAAAAGACCGGCTATAAAGCATTCAATAATCCGGGAGATGTTATACTTTACCGACCCTTTGGCAAGGAAAGCCTGAACTTGATAGACCAGATAACGGCACTTCTGGGGATGGGTTATCCGCCTGATAAGGCCACACCAATAATTCACCGCGCGCTGAGCTATGTGGAAAAGGGAACTCCCATGTGGACCGGAGGTCCCGCAGCACCCCTTTCGGGATATATAACAAAAGGGGATCATAACAATGAAACAGACCAGGAGGCTGGAAGCATCTTTGGGATGGCCAATGCCACATACCTAAGGTTGCATAGTAACCAGATTACAGAGGTCAGCGATGGGATCTATATGGACAAAAATACGGGTTTGATAATCTACCAGAGCCCGCCAGTCGGCCTCAGCGTCCTAGGCCTGAAGAACGGAACTTATGTAGGAGACGGCATAAGCTACTTTACGCCTGTTGAAAAAGACTGGGTAATTGGTGTTGCAAGAGTCAGAATTCCGATAGTCGGATACATCAGGCTTCTGCCGAACATAATAGGCGACGAGATTAATAAGATACTGGGAAGGTCTTAGACCTTTTTTGCTATTACAGCCCAGTGGTCCTGGTGGTAAGGCAGGAGATCAATTGCATACTGCACCTCCATGCCTTTCAACTCTTTTATTTCAGATTTGTAAACATCTTTTGGGGAAGCCGTCACGTCTATTGATCTGGTCTTCATCATAAGAACCAGGCAGCCTCCCGGTTTAAGGTACCTAGCAGCATTAAGAGTTGCGATCTCAGCCTGATTGCGCTGCGCTACATCCTGGTAAATCATATCAACAGGCTCCACAAGAGCGCAATACATCTCCGGCCTAGCAGCATCCGCTAGTATGGGCACTATATTCTCTCGTGCTTCGCATAATCTGAGAAGGTCGCGCATAGAGCGCGAGGAGAACTCAACTGCATATACGAGACCATCGCTTACTATATCGCTCACATGGCTAACAGTGGTGCCTGTAGCAGCGCCAAGGTAGAGGGCCTTGGAGTCCTTCAAAAGGTTCAGATTTGGTCGGCTCTTTAGTTTCAGCAACAGCACAGCGAACTTTGACCTAGTGGGGTCCCATATCCTATAGCCTTGCCATATGCGTTCGCCATAAACGGGCACCGGCCTTGTCGGCAATGTCGCGACCCTTCGCTGACCACCGAGGTCTATTTCATAGATGCCGGGATAGATCTCCTCGACCATTGCTTACAGCTCTTTTCCTACAGATGTAGTTGTGAGCTTTACATGCTTTACGCCCTTGAGGGACATCATTCTTTCGGCGGCCTTTCTCACATCCTGCCCCTCACCCCTGAGCACTACGACCTCGAGGCAGTTGTCGTGATCCAGATGAACGTGCAGGCTCGACTGGATTATGGTTCCGAACTCGTGCTGTATCTCAGTCAAGTTATCGACCAGGCCGCGCTGTGAGTGGGCATAGACAAGAGTTATAACCCCGACACGCTCTCCCTGGACATCGCTCATCCACTCGTAGTGTACGATGTAGTTTCTAATTGCATCTCTTATGCCCTCTGAGCGTGAGGAGTAGCCGCGCTGAAGTATTATCTCATCAAATCTGCTCAGAAGCTTCTCTGGCAGTGAGACGCCGATTCTCATAAGTTCCTGTTCCATATATCATCGGGATCGTTATTCAAGTGTTACGTAGTAATAAGCTTAGTGGGAAAATTTCTGAAATATTCGCTGCCTTAAAGTAGATACCATAAAGAATTTCCCCTAGCGATCGATAGTAATTGTAGTATGCCGGATATCGCAGTCATAAGCGATCGCAATTTCCTGTTTGAGAAGCTCTTCCAAGATCTAGGGGTAAGCTACCAGTTTCTACAGCCTAGCATTCTGGGAAGCCCATTTTTGCCTCAATACAGGATGGTTTTGATACCTACGGGTTTTGCCCACCCACAGTACTCCAAGGCTCTTCCTGCACTGCAGAGGACAAAATCAAATATAGCCGAGTTTGTGCGAAAAGGCGGAGTTCTCACAGTCTTCGGGCCTATGGTGGAACATAATTACGAATGGCTGCCGCTTAAGTTGAAATACATCTGCGAGTATGGAGCTCATACAGTAGGGCCATCTGAAGATGAGTGCTCCTGCATGCTCTGTACTTCAACGCCAGAATGCGACGGCTACTTTGTCCCAGATGAAAGCTTCGATATAATTCTAAAAGATTCAAAGGATAGAGCCATTCTCGTCGCTGGGAAGTATGGTGAGGGAATGATCGTTGCCACATCTGTTCATGAGTTTCCGGCTGGAGACTACATAAAATGGGCGCTTGGCAAGGCGAAGCCAGCTAGGATCTAAATGGCAGAGGATACGCTCGTTAAGAGGAGCAAGAATCGGCAGGAGATCGAAGATCTTCTGAAACAAAAGGGGTATGCGATCGAGAAGATCTCTGTCCTGAACATGGATTCGGGAGAGATCTATTATTTTGAGAGCTATCCTGAGGCCATTGAGTTCCTGAAGGGCAGGGCGGGAAGGTGGTACATTACCACGCCGGGCATCAGGCGATCGAATGTCGAGAAACGCTGATAAACGGACGGGTCATAATATAAATTGCTGTAACTTAATATTAGTAGATGTTCTCGATCTCAAAAAGAGAATGAAAAGCGATGCTTTCGCACCGCTTTAGAGTCCCACCTTCGGGGTGAAATGCAGGATATAGATCAGCACGAAGTAGAATGCGCCTAAGACGAGGCCGAATGGAACTCCGAGCTTGGCGTATTCGCCGCTTGTGATGCCCAGCTTTCCTGCGGATATGATGTTCGGGATGTTGCCGGGGATCAGCATTCCGCCGAAAATGAGCAGACCCATCAATGCAGCATTGATCTGATCTTGGCCCATGGCTGGAGATAGCTCGGCTGCAGTTAGGGTGGCGTTGTCCAGAATGGCCGAGACCATGTTCACCCAGTACAGAACCATTGAGGGGATATGGGTGAAGTACTTATCGATGAGAACGTTCATTCCGTCGCCGAGAAGGAACAGGGCTGCTACGAATACGTAAACCTTGACCGCTCTGACAACGACCTCTCTGAGGCCTCCCTCATCGGTAATTTCCTTGACCTCTGCCTTGCCGGCCTTGCCAACATAGAATGCTGAGAAGGCGGCGACTATGGCACAGCCCAGGATGATCAGTATGCCTAGCTGGTCGAAGAGGTACCAGAAGGTTGCATGATATGGTGCACCCTGCAGCTTTGTAATGGCGATGGTGGACAGAGGCTCACCCAAGGGTGTGAGAACTGCTCCAAGGCCGATTGAGAAACAAGCGAGAATGACCAGGTTGATCTTGTTAATGCGCTCCATAGGCATCAGATTGACGATCTCTACAAGGAACAGCGATGTGATGATGGCTGTGATAACGCTTGAGATCATTCCACAGATAAAGACAATCAAGAAGACCAGCGCAGGCATTGGAACCGACTTTACCAGGCTGTTCATGACGCCCTTAAAGGCGCCCTTTCCATAGAAGAATATAAGGCCTGCAATCAGCACTGCCGGAACTATGCCTTTTAATATCGGCTCAGATGCAGCCAGTACGATCAGGTCCATACGCCAGCCGTGAAGCCCAGAATTCGTGACGACGCCTGTGGTTATAGTGACGGCCGCTGCGCCCATAACGAACAGGAATGCCTCAAGGTTCTTTTCAGCTAACTTCACCTTGAAAGGTGCAGCTAATACTATCAGGAATATCAATGCTAAACCAATATCTATAGCGGTAACTACTTGGCCCGCGATTTCTACCATGATACCACCTCTTTTCTTACTCCTCCACTATTCGCCTATTTTACCTTTTTGGCATGAAGAGTAAAAGGTTAAATAGTATTAATGGAAAAAGGGAAAATTGTTAAATTAGTGTAAGGTTCAACTACTCGAATAAATGGAGGTTAAAGAAAGAAGGTTGTCTACCTATGCTGAGTTGATGAATATAAAGATCATAACAAAAAACCACCTACATCCTGATATTGATCTTTTGAGGAAGACCACCTGGGATTGATCAACTCGTTTGTTGTAGATTACCAAGAAAGAACAGCCAAGGAAAAAGAAAGAAAGAGAGAAATGAAGCGATGCTTTTGCACCGCTCTAGAGGTTCAGGGTTGGGCTGAAGTGCACGAAGTAAATCAGCACGAAGAAGAACGCGCCCAGAATGAGCCCAAATGGAACTCCAAGCTTGGCGTATTCGCTGCTTGTGATGCCCAGCTTCCCAGCGGATATAATGTTGGGAATGTTGCCTGGGATCAAGCAGCCGCCGAAGATGAGCAGGCCCATCAGTGCAGCGTTGATCTGAGCTTGGCCCATGGCTGGGGATAACTCTGCTGCAGTCAGTGTGGCGTTATCCAGGATAGCCGAGACGATGTTCACCCAGTATAGAACCATTGAGGGGATATGGGTGAAATACTTATCGATGAGAACGTTCATTCCATCGCCGAGCAGGAACAGGGCTGCTACGAATACGTAAACCTTGACCGCTCTGACAATGACCTCTCTGAGGCCTCCCTCATCGGTAATCTCCTTGACCTCTGCCTTGCCGGCCTTGCCCACATAGAATGCTGCGAAGGCGGAGCATATAGCACAGCCCAGGACAATAAGCACGCCGAGTTGGTTGAATAGATACCAGAAGGTTGCATAATATGGCGGGCCCTGCAGCTTGGTGATGGCGATTGTGGACAGAGGCTCACCCAATGGGGTAAGAACTGCTCCAAGACCAATGGAGAAACAGGCAAGAATAACCAGGTTGATCTTATTCATGCGCTCCATGGGCATCAGATTGACGATCTCTACAAGGAATAGCGATGTGACAATGGCGGTGATAACGCTTGAGATCATTCCACAGATAAAGACAATCACGAAGACCAGCACAGGCATTGGAACTGATTTTACCAGACCGTTCATGACGCCCTTAAAGGCGCCCTTTCCGTAGAAGAATATGAGACCTGCAATCAGTACTGCTGGAACTATGCCTTTTATTATTGGCTCTTCAGCAGCCGTTATGATTAAAGCCATACGCCAGCCGTGAACGCCAGTACTCGTGGTGACACCGTAGGTTATAGTGGCGGCTAATGCGCCCATAACGAATAGAAATGCCTCAAGGTTCTTTTCTGCCAGCTTCACCTTGAAAGGTGCAGCCAATACTATAAGGAATATCAAAGTTAAACCAATATCTACTGCGGTAACTACTTGGCCCGCTACCTCTACCATAAGACCACCTCTTTTCTTAATCCTACATCCTTTAGCTCTCCCCGCCGGAGAGTTTGTAGACGGATAAATCTTCCTTTATTAAATGCTTTTGGTTTTTGCTTAGAATGCTAGGAGAGAATCTATAGTAGCATAAACGGGCAAAACAATATTTTCTCCGAGTAGGAATGGTAACAAATGACTTAAATGGAAAACAGACAAACACTTAAAGGTATAATTCTAAAAAACATGTATTGTTATCGTAAAAAATTGAAATTACGTTATCATTAAGCTTCTATCAAGCTAATAACCGTAATTGGTCTTTAAATTCAAAATAAAAAGGAAAAACGGCGTCCTAACTTGAAATAGTACTGTTTGGACGGAGGATCAAAACCGGTCTGTTTGATGCGTTCGCCACATCGTAAGCCGTGCTCCCTATCCTGCCGGTTTTGAGAGCTGTCGCACCCTGGGCGCTCATAGCTATCAGAGATACATCCTGCTCATCGGCCGCACGGCGTATCTCCTCTATGGCGTTCCCTACGACAACCTTGGGCGTCGCAGTCACATTGCTCTGCTTCCAGGAAGATGCCATCTCGTTCAGCTTTTCAGTTGCGCTTGAAACCGCCGCATCTATCTCGCCCTTCGTCTCACCCTTGGATACAACATAGAGCAGGAATATCTCGCCAATTCCTGGAATGCTTTTGACGAGAGAGATTGCGGCCTCAGAGGGCTCCGAGAGGTCTGTGGGAACAAGAACCTTTGAGAATATACGTGTACAGTATTTCTCCAGAGATCCCTTCTCCATATCGCCAAGCAGCTTATAGCGCATTATCAGGAGATTCCTGTCTCCGAACTGCAGAACACCCCTTGATGAACTTCCAAGAATATCACTGCCAATGAGGCTCCTTCCACGAGCGCCCATTATAACTAGATCCGCATTCTCTTCATCTGCCATCCGATTGATTGCGCTTCCCACTACGTCGCCAGCGCCGCCTATGGCGAACGTAGCTCGTGTTTTAACGGCGACATTCGGAAGCTTGATACGCTTCGCCTCTTCTGCAAGCTTTCTCTCAGCATTCTTTACCTCTGCCACAGGATCCCAAATCCTCGCTATAGGACCCCTCGCTACAACATGCGACAACACAATTTCCTTTGATCCAGGGATCTCGCCGACACATTCCAAGACTTTTTGAGAATATCTTGAGAAGTCGACAGGGACTAAAACCTTTTCAAACATTTAATAGTCACCTAGTTCTTATCAATTTCAATTTCTTAATATTTCAATTTATCTACGGAAGTCGGTAAACACGTACCAAAAATAGAAGGTATTAATAATTATAAATAAATTTTAGCTTTTCCGCAAATTGCTTTCGGTTGTATATTTACCCAAAGCCGAAAGGACGATAGGATATCTGCGCGAGACCTATGTTGCGGGAACAGCAAATATGGGCCTCATCCTTATCACAAGCACTGGCCTATCCGAAGTATTCGCAACTTCATAGGTTATGCTTCCAATCCTGCCAGTATTCAAGGTATCTTTGCCTATTGAACTCAGACACTGTAAATCAGCAATAATGCTAACGATGGTATTAATGATATAGTCATATTGATAATTTATCAACAATAATGGGACCTACAATGAATCTATTAATAGTATATTAAAAAGTTAGTCCAGGACAGTGCCGAAGGAGTGCTCCTCCAGATCCATGACCTTCTGCCAGGTCTTCCTGCACTTACAGTCCAAGCCATCAAATGCGTTAGACTCTTGGGTTATGGCATGTTTCCTTATCGCCTCCGAAATGGATGCATCACATTTGCCGCAGTTATGCGGTCCACGCTTTGTGCCTGCACCTACAGGATCGCAGATGATCGGCCCATCAACGCTTTTTAAAATCTCTACAGCAGACCAAAGCCATGGAGGCCTATATTCACCTCGCTCCCAAAGGCGCTCGACGTAAGTCCCGCGCTGTATATTGCAGAGGTTAAGCGAAAGTGTATCTGCGTATGGTCTTGCTGCCCTTGCAGATGATATTGCATCCAACAAAGCCCCGCCCTCGGAGAGCATCGGCGGCTTCAGCAATAGATATGCTTTGACCCTTCCGCCGTGATCATGAATCATTTCAGACGCAGCGGTGAAATCACTGAAAGAAAAGCCTTTCCGAATAATGTTCTCTCGAATAAGGTCGCTTGATGTTTCGAGGCCTATCGCGAACTCCGTCTCAACCTTTGAGAGGCAATCATTTACGCGCTCTGGCGTGATATGCTCGGGCCTTGATTCTATCACCAGCCTTTCAATGCCTTTCTCCCTGATTGTATCCAGGATTCGATTCCTGGCAGCCTCTGGCACTTCCCTTGGATCTAGGAAGCTTCCACTCGTGTATATCTTGATGATCTTATCATCCGGAGATACCCTCTGTAGGGCCTGGGCGAACTGCATAAGTAAATCATCAACGGTAGCTGGCGCTCCCTCAGATGCATAACCGCACATTGTGCATCTATTCCACCTACATCCAATAGTGCGGAGTATAACCGTCAGGGAGGCCACACTTTTATCGCCCAGAAGATCCTCTGACTTCCAAATCGCAACAGGTCTCCTGGGATCGTGATATTTATCATTTTTCAAGGTACCAGTTTTCAAGGCCATGATCTATCCTAGATTACCCTAAATACTGTAAAGCGCTTATGCCTGCAGATGCACCTGAGCCGACTGCTGTCGTAACCTGCATCCTTCCGCCAGTGGCGTCTCCTGCTGCAAAGACGCCAGGCATGCTTGTCTCTTGGTTGAGTCTGTTTACTTTGACGAACCCGCCCTGAGTTATTTCAAGACCAAGGGCAGAAGCAAGCTCGACATTCGGCTTCATGCCCATCTCAACAAAGACGCCATCGACTTTTAAAGATCTCGGCATTCCGCCGACCACAAACTCGATACTTCTCACCAGCTCATCGCCAAGTATCTCCTTTACCTCAGCCCCATTAATAGTGCTTAAATTGCTCAAGCTCTTCATACGTTCGAGGTAAGTTGATTCAGCGACCAGCTTTTCGCGCGGCACAATAAGATGAACTTTGCTGCAGATGTTAGCAAGATAAAGGACTGCCCTGGCAGCGCCATTGCCATAGCCTACAACTGCTACAGTCTTGTTTCTAAAGAGGGCGCCATCGCAATGAACGCAGTAAGACACTCCTCGGCCTGTGTACTCCGTCTCACCTGGAACCCCAAGCTTTCGGTGGCTTGCTCCCATAGCAAGAATCAGAGCTTTGCATTCATACTGCCAGTTCTCAGTCTTTATACGGAAGATGTCTTCAAGGTGGACTATCTTCTCAACCATCTCGGCCTGATATTCTGCGCCAAACTTCTGCGCCTGGGCAAGCATACTCTCAGATAGCTCTATACCCTGTATGCCATCGGGAAAGCCGGGATAATTCTCGTATAGCCCTCCCATGGACTGCTGAGAGCCATAGATATTCCCCAGGATCAACGTCTTCCTTCCGCCCCTTGCACAATACATGCCAGCGGTTAACCCTGCAGGGCCAGCTCCCACAATGATGATATCATGCAATCAGATTCACCATTAAATAGTGGCCAGCTCAACATAGATAAAAGGTATGTAGATAAAAGGCATGCAATGCGAACTGCAGTTAACTACAGCGAACCTTATGGGCATCGCTTCGAAGCCGCAATCAACCCGCAATGTTTTTAGACTAGAAGGTAATTAGTGGGGATGCTTCGCACGTAAGTCGCGCCGATAGTGTAGCGGTTATCACTAGGCGTTGCCAACGCCTCGACTCGGGTTCGAATCCCGATCGGCGCATTATTTTAAAAAATAATTTTCTTGGTTTGAAAAAAAGGGGTCTGGATTCAGTGGTATAGTGTCCAGATCCCTGTCTTATCGCCATTTCCTAGTTCGTCTTTTACTTTTGAGTAAGCGTTCATTATTTCACTGGAATCACTTGCGTACTTTGTGCCGTAGACGTCTCCCAGGCCCAATGTGTGGCCCATCTCATGCGTGAGGACAGTCTGAACATCTATGGAGCTGCCAGAAGTATAGGGCGTTCCATCTTTAAGCGATGTAGACCAGGGGTAACGTGTGTTGAGGCTGATATCGGACTCAACTGCTGAGTAGTATCCGCCCACCTTGCTGTAACTATACCATGTCCTCGAATAGGCCAGGGCAGTAGGCGCATCGGATAGATACTTCCAGGCTACTACATTCTTATGGTCGTATGTGTCTATGTTAACATTTGGGGTAGAGTAAACTGTGGGGTTGTAGAGCTTCTGGTTGCTTGCACCGTTCCATAAATTTGCGGCATTCGTTACTGCAGAAGCCACTTTCTGAACATTTAGATTACTGGGTACAGAATTGCTCTTGAGATACCATGTGATCTGCGGGTTTATTGTATTCCATCTCCAGCCTGTTAAGAAATATGCGTTCTTGTTGCCACCAGTCGATGTATATGCAGGCCCTGTTAGCTGATAGTTCGAAGACCCACTGGCAGGTGTATTTTTAACGTTGACTGCATTCAGGCGGAGTTGTCCAAGGTTGCCTGAAGGCTGGGCATATAGTCCATCTACGGACATGCCGGTTTCACCAGAGGCAACCTGCTCAAGGTCGCCGCTCTCAAGAACAGGCACACCAGCAACTGTTGCAGTGCCAGTCATGGTGGCTCTATCTGCTGCAACTGCGTTCAGATCTGTGTTCATGCTGCTTGTTCCAGAGAAACTGCTGTCTACAGCCATCGTGTTTTCCCCGGATGATGCTACAAAGCTTAAGCTACCCGATTTTCCAGATAGGACAGTGCTCTGGCTGATGCCTGCACCGCTTCCTGTGCCTGCAGCTGTGGTGGATACACCCATAGATCCAGAGCTATCGACTTCATTGTTCACAGAGTATCCATTGCCTCCAACTGAGCCTTCTATGGTATTATTGCCACTGCCGCTAGCCTGGGATGTCTGCGCGATCCCGCCCTCAGCCAGAACGGCCTGCTGCTGTAGCGAACTGGAATCATCTAGATTGTAGATTGATGAGAATGAGACAGAACCTTGGCTACCTCCTGTGGTGTAGCTCACCGATAATCCCAGAGCGGGCATTGCAATCATGCCCAGAATGATAAGCGATGCCAATAACCTATTATAGTTCCCTCGTCGCAATAGATCAAACCTCCTTGATCGCCATCCAAAGAAATGGTTACGAAAACATCGGTAATGTATTAACTTATTACTAGTATAAAAACACCTATACTTAATTTCCAGATTAGCTCTTAATTTAACAAATTGCAATTGTCCTATAATTAAAATTATATTATTGTCTTGCAATGGCCGCAGGAGATTAACAAGTAATCACTATGTTGACAAAATCAACGAAGGACTGAAGCCTCAGCCATTGACATGCTAAATATCCTTAGGTTCTTTCTCTGTCTTGCTAGATGAATCCTGAACGATGATCTCATTAGTGATTTGCGGGACCAGAGGTTTAACGGCAAGATCAGACTGAGATTGCTTATCTATCTGATCAAATTTCTTCCGGCTCTTCTTAGCCGTCCAAAATTTAAATATTCGATTAAGATCCAGTCGAAGCACAAATATCTTTATCTGCTCTCTCATTATTATTACCTTCTACCGGCAACAGAGACAGCAATGGATGATCAATAATATAAAGATGTACTAACCTTAATATAAACGCATATAAATGAGTAATTAGATTAATGCTTACATATATAAAAAAGATTTAAATTTTTTATTGTATGTTTTATCCGTTTCGATTACTCGATATGAGCATTTTTTGATCATGTTGTGAATATAGATGATCCATCATGGTATTAAATTGCCCAAGCTTTTCTTGCAGTTCCTTTCCCTTTGGTGTTGTTTTGTATATGAATCTGGACCCATCAGGTATGGTTTCGATTATCTAATCTGCGGTGTTTCTCAAATAATGTAAAGTGGAAGCAATTAGCTACAGGTTACACAGGGCAAAATCCTTTAGCGTTAATAATTTTGAAAGGATCTCATATAAAGATGTAAAGGAGGTTGGCAAAAGTCCTGGGTGTAGGAGGGAGAAAAAACAGATTAGACTTTTGCCAGCATAACTATTCGACATTCAACGTATATAAATTTTTCTATATACGGCATTAAACGTATAGTTACCAATTTTCCGGTCAGAGGAATCATTAGTTATCACAACTTATTACGGCGAAGGGATGTATGAATTATTCAATATAAATTGCTGATAAGTGCTAGAATAATCTGGGTTATAAATATTAGCGAGCCTTTCATTGCAAACGCTCCCAATTTTATTTCGATGAAACAAGAATCGATCAGCTAAAGTTATCAAACTTAAATTAATTCATACTGTATTGTATTTATAGCCAATGTAAGTTTAAACAAGAACATATGTTTAGGGTGCAGTGACTTTCAGCTACATGGCAGCCAGTCTATACTCGTCCCTTCGACGGTGCTATTGGACCAAAGCTGCAAGAATTTAGCAATTGAGAAGACTCCCGTCAGATCCTCAGCGCTTCTGCTCAGCACTATGTGACGGCCCCAGAAGTTCGCAGCTGGATTGACCGATTGCCAGGCAATGTGTGCGTTGCCGATCACCTCTGAGTTTATGTTGGCCTCAAGCATGGCATTATCTGTACTATTCCTTCTTGATCTGCTCACGACTTGAGTATCTTTTTGCAGGTATTCGAAGTCTGTATATGATTCGGTTATACTTGCGCCCGCATCGTAATTCTTAACGCATAGGGTATCTTCAGTTCTCATGTTATTCATGGCCTGGTAAAAAGTGGCTGGCATTTCAGCAGTGGCAAAGATGGCCATGTCGACAACGGCAATTCCAATAATTCCAATGATAGTAATGATCCGGAAAGTCTGTCTCATTGTCTTTGCCCCACCACATCGATGACGATCGCGTAATTGCTTATTAAATGTATTGCTTGTCAAATAAAATCTAGGGAAGATATATACCTTAACTATATACCTTACCTGAAATAAATGACGATTTAACTCAATTGGCTACTTTATTTCGTAGATACTATCTTTATCACATCGCCATCCTTCAGTTCGTACTTCTCTCCAAGCCTCATCTTCTTTTTTGCATCAATCGCAAAGAGGAAGCTTTCGCCGATATCCGAATGAATGCGATAGGCCAAATCCTTTGCAGTACTCCCTCGCTTCATTAGGTAGGCATCCGGCAGAATTATGCCATTCTTATCGGTAAACTTATTCTCGTCTTCAACAGGATAAACTACAATATAATCCAGAAGATCGAAGACAGCGCGGTTGATGCACTCCTGAATACCTGTGCCGCCATACTGCTTCATGACAGTCCTTATCTTCTCAAGGCCTGTAGCCTGAGCCTTAGTTAGCTGGCCTAAGATCTCGAAGTCCGTATCTCCAGGCGTGTACTTGATCATCCCTGCCTTCTCTGCCATCCTTAGGGCGATCTCGGCTGCACCGCTCACAGGTATTACAATCTCACCCTTCAAGGCCAGAAGCCTATCAATGAACTCCTTAGGAGCAATATCCGTTTTATTGGCGGCTATAATCATTGGCTTGCTGTATTTGCGCAAGAGGACGGCAAACCTTTTCAGATCATCATCGTTCCAGCCTCCTGGATCGGTCTTCATCTCTGCAAGCCCTCTTCTGACATGTGCATCCATAACTCCCACACCGCCGAGCTGCTCGAATATTATCTGCTCTGGCTTTCCGCCAAGGGCCTTATAGCCGCGCATCAGCTTCTCCCAGTTCCTCTTGAGTATGCCGTAGATCCACATACTTATCTCATACTCAAGGAACTTTACGTCGCTGACAGGGTCATGATTTCCTAAGCCTATGGGATTTCCCTCTGCATCTGTCGAGCCTGATGCATCAAGAACGTGGATGACCGATTCAGCCACTCTGAGGCTATCTAGGAACTCATTTCCAAGACCCTTGCCAAGATGGGCGTCCGGCACGAGGCCAGCTACATCTATCAATTCGATAGCCACGAATCTGATGCCACCTTCACATTTTCCACAGCCATGCGCCAGCCCCAGCTCCTTGCACGGGCAGGAAACTCTGACATAGGAAACTCCATGGTTTGCATCGATCGTTGTGAAAGGATAGTTCGCAATAGCCACATCAACAAGGGTAGCGGCCTTGAAAAATGTGGATTTGCCCGAATTTGGCTTTCCGGCTAGTCCAATGGATAGCATATCGATCGTTCGCCTTACCGCTTGATGCTAAGCTCTGTCCCGCTTTCCGCCAGCTCCTTGGCCTTCTCCTCGAAGCGCTTGGATTTGCCTCCAGCCAGCCTCTTGATGAGGTTTAATCCCTTCTCAGAGACCGCTTTCTCCTGGATGATGCCCGCAGTGATGGCTGAATTGTAGAGCTGCTCGCCTATATCAGTCCGCAGCATTACTGTAGACCATCCCTCGGCTGACCCTACGCTGCCAACGGAGATATCTGCGAGTTCAGAGACCAGATCGAAGCAGGTCTCACATCCCTTGAATGTAAATTTGTCAGTCTCTTCGAGCTTGACCTCGTGAACCTTGCCATCATTGGAGATCACTCGGAACATTCCCTTTTTGATCTCGAACTTCTTAACATCCTTGGGCTCAAGCCCAAAGAATCCTCTGACAACGCCATTCATCAGCGAGTCATACTCGAAGTTCTCCATGCAAAACAGCCCTATTAGAAGAGCTATCTTCTCCTGGCCAAACTCATAAGGCTCTTCAAGCAACTGGATCTTTCGCAAAGCCTGGATCTGACAGGGTGTTCCAACAAATCCTATCTTGCTATATCCCCTTTCCAGTGCGTCTTTTAACGCAATTACGCTATTGGAGATTGTATATTTCGTGCCAGCAGCAGCGGCGATCTCCTCGGCGGTTGTTGCAACACGTGGCACAGTCGCCCAATTCTCATCCCTGTCAGTTACGATGGCGCAGTCAATGATGCCCGTTTTTATGGCATGAGAGAGAAGAACAGAGGCAATGCCGCCATCCTGTGCCTTATCTATCGTGGGCTTCGCCTGGGCCGAGGTCACCTTCCTGTAGATTCCAAGTACCTCTTCTTGGGTTCTGGACCTGCCGAAGAGCCTGCTCTCGAGGGCTGGAAGGTCAAGGAATGTCCTGGGACAATAGGCGAAGCACAGACCGCAGAGGGGATCATACTCCTTCAGCTCCGGCCTGTTCTCCTTGTGCTCAATCCTGGGGCAAATAGCTTCACAAGTACCGCATCTGCAGCATATCTCGGGCGTTATAACCTTATGCTCCAGCTCTCCAAATCCGCATTCAAGATAAGTAGGTTCAGCATATTTCTCTTTGGCAGCCATAGCCATTGTCTCCGAAAATTTGATGGTCAACTAAGGAACTTCAGACCTAAAGCTTTTATGGTTCAGATTCTCCATGGAAGCATGATTCTGGGCCTGGATATCGGCGGAGCGAACACAAAGGCTGCGAGCTCAGACGGCAAATTCGCTGAGATCGTTTACCTGCCTTTGTGGCGAAATGCCCCTTTGGATCGGGTTTTAAAGAGGCTCTCAGAACTAGATCCTGAAGCATTAGCAGTTGTTATGACTGGAGAACTGGCAGACTGCTACTCAAGCAAGATTGCAGGGGTAAAGAGCATAAAATCTGCAATCAAAGCTGCGTTTGATTGCCCAATCTATTTCTGGGGCATCTCCGGATTTGATTCACAAGATCCGATCGATTTGGCAGGGGCTAACTGGTCAGCCTCAGCCCAATTTATCGCGAAGGATATTGGCGATTGCATATTTGCGGATATGGGAAGTACGACAACTGACCTGATACCCATAAAAAAGACTTCTCTGGCCGCGACAACAGATTTTAGGCGTCTGATAAATGGCGAACTGATCTACACTGGCATGCTCAGGACAAGCCTTAGCTCTCTCCTTCATGCGGTAAGAATTCAGGGAAATTCAGTTCCCCTCTCATCAGAGCTATTTGCAATCACAGCAGATGCATATCTCGCTCTAGGGGAGATCGACCAGGATGGATACATCTGTGATACGCCTGACAGTGCTGAAAAGAGCTATGATGCCTCTCTGCGCAGGCTCGCCCGAACCGTCTGCGCAGATTTTGAGGAGATCGGTGAGGCAGGAGCGCTTGCTATTGCAGAACAGGTTCGAGATCGCCAGCATAGGTTTCTCACGAACGCCATTCAAAGGCAAGCGAAAGCGCACCAATTAAAGATGGTAGTCGCTGCAGGTATCGGCGAGAGGATCGTAAGCCGAGCGGCAACCAGTCTTGGCATGAGCTGTATCAGGCTTTCTGAGATGTATGGGAAAAATTTATCCGATATTTTCCCTGCCTATGCGGTGGCAAGATTACTCGCGGAAAAGTTATAGAAAAGCAGGCAGATGACCACCCTTTCAAGTGAGCGCGTCACTAGGATAGGCCGTGGGTAAATGGTGCGAATACTGAGATTATCAGTGATGTCAGCACAAGCCAGGCCAGAATCGCTACGACGGTCCTTGTGAGTCTCTCTGCTTCCTTTACACTGACAAACCTCTCAAAGCCAGCTTGGACGAGATCTTTGAATACATATCCACCATCAAGAGGTACAGCAGGCAGGCAGTTGAACAGACCTGCATACAGGTTGATCCAGCCTATCCAGAGAAGTGTATTGGCTATCCAGAAGAAGTAACCTCCAAGAGGCGCTGCCCATCCAGTCGGCATAAAGAAGTTAGTAGTCCATCCGCTAAAACCTTGGAATCCTCCTGATATCAATCCTGATATGCCTGTAAAGGGCAGTGTGAGGAATATCGCAAAGAATCCTGAAATTCCTGCATAGGGCAACCTCTTCAGTATATCCAGGAACTGTCTGGCAGGAAACTCCTGCAGTGTCATGCCGTCGATGTAGATCGCATTTCCTGAGATCGCTATGCCTATCTGGCCTGTGCCATCAAATTTCGGTGCCAGGCTGATGTTATAGCTTTGGCCGATTGCGGTAGTAATAGTGATATTCTGCCCTGGATGAGTTGTATTCATGTATCCTCTGAAGCCATCCAGGTTACCGATTTTAATTCCATTGATCTCTGTTATGACAGATCTTTCCGGAAGGCCAGCTTTTGCGGCAGGCGACCCATCGAAGATAGAAGCGACTAAGATCCCTTGGGCTGGAGTGCCTTGAATCGTAATATTTTTTTCATAGTTATCGAAGAGCATCTCCATATACGCATGCCTGTGCTGCAGTGCATTATAAACCTCTGTAAGGTTATTCGTTTCCTTTGAGTTCACATCCAGAAGTATCATCTTGCTCTGCAGGCCGGCTTGCTCGGCAACCGAACCACTCTGGATGTCAGAGATCATTACCCTATCCACGGGGGCGATGGTGCCTATGACTGGTCCAAAGAAAAGGGCTATGGCAATGGCGGCGACTATGAAGTTCGATATTACGCCTGCAGAAATAATCCTTATCCTGGCCCCTTTGCTAACTATAGGCGGCTTATCCTTTGTCCCATATAGTTCCTCATCATCGGGCTCGACAAATGCTGCTATGGGAGCTATCAGGATCGTTACGAGCCCCATTGATTTAACGCGGACGCCTTCGACACGGCTGAGTATTCCATGGGAGAACTCGTGCACGACCATAGTCACAAAGAGAGCAATCCAGCCCCAGACAAATGGTATGTACTGGTTGACGCCTGGGATCAGCAGAATATTCCTGGGTGCGTTGTAGCTGCTTGGCTCCGGCGGCGATTTGATCATAAGGTAGGCCATGAGCAGAACGAGTGTTAGGAAATAGCCCATGCTTAGTACAACAAGTGGGACTCCAGCAGTTGCGATGATCCTCCACAGCGTCTTGGGCCTGCTTAGCTTATCAAGGAAGGCAAGCCCGCGCTTAGTGCGTATGAATATCGCTATTGGAATCGGTCCCCATGTAGTGATTCCACGCCTTTTCCAGCTCTCACTGTTTCTTATGGGCAAAAGAATAATCGAGTAAAGGCCTATAGCACAGGCTGCTATCAGCAGCCAGTCATCGGTGGTTAGTTGCAAAGGAATGTTCAACTTTTATCCTCGCTCGTTTTCACGCTATATCTCACTATATTTTCTATCCTACACTATATAAACTCACGGAGAAAACTTGAGCCTTATTCCCATCATATGTTGCTGTAGGAAAATTGATGCTTAAAATGATAATAATAGCAGCCTTCTACAGGGCATCCTTGTCTTTAAGCTCTTCCTTGGCCATCTCTTGGTGTTTCTTCTCGAGGAAGCTGTAGACATTGCCATGAGGTGCGCCTTCAAGAAGCATTTCGATAGCCGCACGTGCTGTTCTGGTCTGTTCAGGGTAGCCTAGGAGTGCGACGGTCTTTCCATATACCGATACTTTGGCGCCTGAGAGTCTCTCCATGATCTCTCGAGTTCTGCCATCCTTGCCAATTATTCTGCCTTTGATCCGCGCCATATCGCTCTTTGTACCCACCATCTTCGAGAGGTCTAAGACATCGAGCATAATCATCTCATCATCAAGAATGGGCAGTGCCCTCTCGGGCGAAAACCCTCTGCCGATGGCACGTACGAGATCGGCCACTCTCATGGCAGAAAGCGGGTCCTCGGAGGATTCTACTGTTACCATACCGCTCTCGCTGTCTATCCCCAGTGTAGTCTTTGTCTTCTCCTCGATAAGGCTCTTCATAGATCCGCCCGGCCCTACCAGCACTCCGATGCGTTCCTCAGGAATTTTGATCTGCAAAATGATATACCTCCTTTACTGTTCGTCGTGTCTTTCTGCATCACGCTTTAGCTTAGCCCGAATCTCTTCTTCCGAGCCAATGCCATATCTCTTTTGGAAATAGTGTGTGATATTCTTTATGTCGCGCTCAAGGAATTTCCTGGCCATGGGGTGGTCTAGGGTCACTGACTGTCCCATGTCTATGATGACCGGCTCGCCATCGTAGAGCACATTGAACTCGCTTAGATCCGAGTGCACAAGGTCTGCCTTATTATAGAGCAACGAGATGTACTCCACAATCTTATCAAAGGCTCGCTTAGCCTCATCTGGGCCAAGTTCAATATCTTTCAGTTGCGGGGCTGGACTCCCCTGTTGACCGATAAGCTCCATTATGAGAATATTCTCCCTCATGGCTATTGGGTGGGGCGTGCGAATGCCGACCTCCTCAGCGCGTTTAAGGTTCCTAAACTCTTTTTTTGCCCAAGCAGTGACAATCGCCCTTTTAGTGCCCTTGATGTTTCCAAACCTGGGATCTCCATGCATATAATCCTGCATAGCCTTGAAGTTGCTAGTGGTGATCCTGTATATCTTGATGGCCAGATCCTTCTGGCCGCAAGTTGCATAAAAGATATTTGCCTCTTTCCCGGTGCTGATAGAACCGCCAAGGGTGTCGATGATGCCCTTGCTCGCAAGACTATAAAGGTTCATAAGCGTTCGAGTATCAAATACGGCCTCCTGAACCTGTAGGTCATCGGAGTCCTTGATCCTCGTGCGAAGAATATCGATATGTGTATCGAACTTTTCTTCGTTTTTGTTACGCTTGCTCATGGAGCGCCTTTTAGGAAACCTTTGCGTTGTAGCCAGTCCACCTGAGGCCCTGTGTATCTCCAGATCACATCCGCCTTATCATCTTGAAACTCCCAGGGTACGATTATCACTACGTCGCCCTCTCTGATCCAAATTCTCTTCTTCATCTTGCCGGGTATGCGGGCCATGCGAGTTACACCATCGAGGCCCCTGACTTTTATTCTGTTTGAGCCAAGCAGACCCTCTACAAAGCCGAACACCTCTCTGTCCTGTCTATGCGGAAGACGTACCCTGGTTACAACGCCCTCTTCTTCCTTGTTACTCTTACTCTTATACAGCTTACCACCTCTAATGATAAGAGGTCCTCAGATCAATGGAATCTTTTGAATTCCTCTCGCACATATAGATCTTCCGCGAGCTAAAGCATCTTTGGCGCCTCAAGAATAGAACCCATCTTAAATAGTTAAAGGTTGTGACGGTTTGGTTATGGGCCCGACGCGATTCGAACGCGTGATCCCCGCCGTGTGAAGGCGATGTCATAACCAGCTAGACCACAGGCCCTCGAAAGGATGCAATAAGCCATTTGTTATTAGTATCTTACCCCAGATCATGTCCATCCTTTCTATTCCCTAAGCCTGAGCACAACATTTTAAATATCAATTCGCGAAATCAACTCTTCGAATGAGTTTGAATTTATCTAACCCAGTATATTCCTTATACGAACGATTTCTTAGGCGTGATGTACTGGCAGGCCCTCCTGTGAAACATGTTGCCGTAATCCAGGATGGCAATAGAAGGTACGCGAGGCGCAGGGGTCTGCCTGCCTTCATAGGCCATAATCGAGGCGCAGAGACAACGAGCAATGTCTCTGATTGGTGTCTTGAGCTGGGAGTCAAGCATCTTACTGTCTATGCATTTTCAACAGAGAACTTCAAGAGGGATGAAGAAGAAAAGAGATATCTATTCGATCTGATAAAGAGCAAGCTTATTGAGATGTATAGCTCTGAGCGTATCCATCATAACCGTGTTCGTGTTAGAGCGATAGGCAGAGTGGATCTCCTTCCCAAGGATCTTCAGGAGGCTATACGGCACGTTGAAGAGGCTACTAAGGGCTACTCAGGGCTATATTTTAATGTGGCGCTGGCCTATGGCGGGCAATGTGAGCTAGTTGATGCTGCTAAGGCTTTAGCACGTGAGGTGGAAGCTCACAAATTGAACGCAGGGTCTGTAGATGAAAGCATTATAGCCAAATACCTTTATCCTCACAATGGCGTTCCTGTTCCCAAGGTTGATGTGATAATAAGGACTGGCGGCGAGTTTCGTACCTCTAACTTCCTGCCCTGGCAGGCGAACGGCAACGAATGCGCAGCGTATTTTTGCGCACCATATTGGCCTGAATTCAGAAAGATTGATTTTCTAAGGGCGATACGAACCGCTCAGATAAGAATATCATCACAGGGCCAACAGGCTTAATTACATGAAGCATGCCATGACGCATTTAATGTCCCGATGGGGTAGTGGACATCCCGAAGGCCTGCGGAGCTTTCGCGTAGAAAGCCTTCAACCCGGGTTCGAATCCCGGTCGGGACGCTTTATTATCGGTAATAGATAAACGATTTAGAGCCAAAAATCGTATCATAGTCATTGATTTTGGCCACAAACAATAGCTTAGGAATTAAGCGAGGGCCTCTAGAGGTCTCTCACTTTTCTCTAACTTACCAGTAATATTAATCCTAGTCGGATAATCTCTTTTACGCCATTGCCGAGGATTATTTTTATATGGTTAGATAGCTCTCTTTTATAGGCTTATGGTGCTTGATAATTTAGGCGGATCACTGCGAAGTGCGCTAAGGAAAATTGCATCTGCGAATAAGATAGATAAACCCCTAATTGAGGAGACGGTCAGGGAGATTCAGCGCGCTCTTTTGCAGGCTGACGTAAATGTAAAGCTGGTGATGCAGCTCTCCAATAAAATAAAAGAAAGGGCTCTGGATGAAAAGCCGCCCACAGGCATGAATCCCCGAGAGCATGTAATCAATATCGTTTATCAGGAGCTTATAAATCTCGTAGGAAAAGGCTCCGACATCCCACTAAAGAAGCAGGATATAATGCTCGTGGGCCTGCAGGGCTCAGGAAAGACAACAACAGCAGCAAAGCTGGCGACATACTTCCAAAGGAAGGGCCTACGTACAGCTGTTATTTGTGCGGATACTTTTAGGGCGGGTGCATACGATCAGCTCAAAGCCCTCTGCGAAAAGCAGGGCATCTTCTTTTATGGCGAGAAAGGCAACCCTGATGCACCAGCTGTCGCTAGAAACGGCCTTGAAGCCGCGAAGAAATATGATATCAGGATCATAGATACAGCTGGCAGACATGCACTGGAGGCTGATCTGATCAAAGAGATGGAGGATATCCATGCAATAGTAAATGCAGATCAGAAACTTCTAGTGATGGATGCTGCCATTGGACAGCAGGCGAGCGAGCAGGCTAGGGCTTTCCATGATGCAGTCAACATAACCGGCGTCATTATCTCAAAGCTTGATGGAACAGCCAAGGGCGGCGGCGCACTAAGCGCAGTCGCAGAGACCAAGACATCAATTGCTTTTATCGGCGTTGGAGAGACGCCGAATGATCTTGAACGCTTTGAGGCCGATAGGTTCATCTCACGACTACTGGGAATGGGCGATATAAAAACGCTCATTGAGCGGGCGCAGGAGATTCAGGCTACAGAAGAAGTGGATGTTGAATCCATGATGCGGGGTAAGTTTACCCTCAAGGATATGTACAACCAGATGGAGGCTATGAACAAGCTTGGGCCTCTGAAACAGATAATGCAAATGCTGCCGATGGGCGGTCTGGGCATTGAGCTATCAGATAAGGAGTTTCAGGCTACGAAGGATCGCTTAGATAAGTACAGGGTAATCATGGACTCAATGACTGACGCAGAGCTCGAGGATCCGAAGATTATAACCGTTTCTCGGATAAAGCGTATCTCCTATGGAAGCGGAAGTTCCCCCGAGGTTGTTCGAGAGCTTCTTAAGTCCCACCAGGCGATGCAGAAGGCAATAAAGGGTATGAAGGGCGGCATGGGCAAGATGAATATGAAACGTCTCATGAAGCGGTTCGGCCCGACGGCCAAGATGTAAAGAGAAGGCTGTGACGTTACTTTAGGCTGCCTTGTGCATTTACATGAATGGTTTTTTATCGGGCCACTCAGAAATGGCAAGAAAGGGATAAAAGAGCAAGCATCAGAACAGCTTTAAGCTCCTATTATATCATCCCTTCCATCCCTAACTATAATTGGTTATAACGGATACATCAGATGTCGTGACCTGGCCGCCATTGCTTGTGCTTGAGAAACTTCTTCTCTCTATTCGATGACCGGTATTGTTTGAGCTAGCGCCCCATATCGATTCCTGTGTAGTGGCTGATCTTGTTACATCTACTGGAGCTGCTTGGCTCAGCTCATTGCCCAGTATTATGGTTGCTCTCTTGCCTAGTGCTTCTGAGGGATTTATACTTCCGGCTACTGTGCCTGATAGAATGATTGCGCCGCTCGAGTATGCGTCATATTTACCTGTAAGATATGTGCCCGAACGAGTGACCTCAAGCCCGTACATCTCAGAACTATTGATGATCGAGACGGATAGGTCTATATTGCTTCCTGAGATATTCCCTGAGGCCTCGGCCCTGCGGCTATTCCCATCTGAGGTCATGTTTCCGTAACCTATGAGAGCATCTTTACTCTGCTGAATCTCCAGCTCTAGCTTCATGTGTTTTGCATTAGGGTCCAACAGATCGAAGGACCATATTCCCGTAAAGTTTGGCTGATTTCCGGACCCAAAGCTGGCCGTCGCATTTCCGCCTGATCCGACTCTAAGCGAAGGAATTATTCCTTTTCCAGTTGTCACCGTCCCTGCATAACCCTGCGATGAAGCCTGAGCTACCAGTAAGACGAGAACTAAAATTGATAGCGGCAGTCTAATCAATCCCATATTCTTAACCCCTTCCATTTACGATTATGATGATATTAAAAATAGTAGCATCCAGGACGGAAAGCCGATAGGATTGGCCAGTCCGCCTGACATCACTGATTAGAGTTATTCTGTAGTTGCGAGCCTGAATACTGCTGAACATTTTGTTGAACGGCAGGCTGTACTGCAGCTCCCGGAGGAGATACTATATTTCCAAAGGCTACTCCGGGCTGGGTTATCTCCGGTGCGCTGTAAATGTAGTCACCGCCCATCGATCCGGGCCTGATTGTCAGACTGAACCTATACATGCTATTGGGAGATCCTGCAGGGATCACATACATTGCCAATTGATCGCCTAGAAGCGTTCCTCCTGCTGTGACCTGAGTTATGCTATTCCCTGATATTAGATTTCCAGAGCCGAAGACAGCATCGCCGGATTGGAACAGCGATAACGTTAGTGACCTTGTGCCGATATCTGTAAGGGTAAATGACCAGACTCCTGCGATAGATACGGGCAATCCCACTGCGATAGGTGTCCTGACGCCCTTCCCGGCCGCTCCTGGAGACATGCCTGTATTCTTGTTGATGAGGAAGAGGCTCTCGTTTCTGAACGATAGGTCGCTTTCGTTTGGTGAAGTGCCAGACCCATATGTAACCTCTTGCATTATCTGATAGCCCGACATGTTCTGATTCGGGAACTTCTGGTTCACTATATTCTTAGGCCCAAGTGGCATGTCGGCAAATGCTGGAATTGCCAGGCATACGATCAGAGCAAGTGCTAATACCACACTTTTAAATCCCATCTCCACAATCCTCCTAATTAGGATCCGCATTATCTTTTAAAGGGTTTAAAGGTTGCCCTTTAAGAACTTGCAGCCGGAATTTATCACCAAAAATAGGAATAAAGAAAACAGGGCCCTAAGGGCCAATTATCTACTGGGATGACCTCGTACCATTGGCGCTTCCAGTCAAAGAGCTCCCACTGGCTGTGAATGCCTGGTAATCGCCGGAAGCTGAATCGCCGCTGGGCGTTAATGCGAGCCTGTAAAGGTTGATAGCCCCTGAAGTCGTCGTCAGATCCAAATTCAGTTTATTGTCATCAAGTGATCCTGAGGCAGCAACAGTTTGGGTGCTGTTTCCATCGTTCATACTTCCTGTTCCGAAGACAGAATCTCCAGACTGGAACAATGTCAAGGCCACATTTTTAACTGTATTATCGCTAAGCTCAAACGACCAGCTTCCAGATACGTTTCCCGCGGCGGTTGAAGATGGGGATGCCTGCATTGTCTGAGTCACTTGGGCAGTCTCAGTTGTTTGGTTAGTATTGGATTCCTGGGCGGTTGTTGCTGACTCAGCCTCATTTCTGGAGTCCTTGGCGCTCATAGCGTTGTCCGAGAGCGTGCTTGGCATCGTGAAATCTGGGCCGGTTTTGTTGGCCCACTCAGTAGCACGTTCTTGTTGAGGTGTCATTGCCGGGCCGGTGCCATATGGTTCATATGTTCCTTGATCACCGCCACTTATCAACTGATCCGCAGATAGGCCTCCAGAATCGTAGTTATTCCAATCGGCAGAATTGGCTAATGTAGCAAGAAGTGCGACTAAGGCTAAGGATGATAGTAACGTCGATATTTTAATTCTCATTTTCTCTGAACCTCCGTCTATATGCTCTTGGATCGTTGATTAAGATATTCTCTCCAAGCCATTATACCGCCATTAGATCCTACCTATAAAAGCTTAATGCTTTTTATCTGCATTGATCGATTTATCTTTAGGGTGTTGTTCGACTATAAAAGAATGGGTCTACCTCAGAATGAAATGCTTAGCATATAATCTGTGAGCTGACAAAAAATTTGCAAATTATAAATTCAAACCTTTACGCCAGGCTGCCGGTGACGGTTCCTGTCCAAGGTACCGGGCCAGAGCCGAATGCCCTGTAGCTGCCTGATAATGATTTACTGCTGATATCTATGCTGAGCTTGTAGAGGTTGACATCGTTCATGGAGAGCAAGTCCAAGTTTAGGTTCTGCCGTATAATTCGGTAAGCTCCTTGAGCAGTCCAATTGCCTTCATCTGCTCAGGTAGCATCCTCCACTGGTAGTTGCCCTCAGTTGTACTAGGATGGTTCATTCTGGCCTCTTCACCAAGGCTCAGTATATCCTGCATGGGAATAATGGCTGTATCCGCAACAGACATCATCGCAAGCCTTATCAGTTCTCGGGAGACGTTTTCGGCAGTAATCTCGTGGCCCACATATTTTGAGAGGCGCTCTATGTCCCCAGGCTTGGCTTCATGCTCAAACCATCCCTTTGATGTGTTGTTGTCGTGAGTTCCTGTGTATATGACACAGTTCTTGATATTATTATGAGGAGCATAGGGATTTCTTGGCAGACCCTCCCCAAAGGCGAAGAGGAGTACCCGCATCCCTGGAATCCCAAATTTTTCCATGACCTCTCTCACATCGGCAGTTATAATTCCCAAATCCTCTGCTATTATAGAGATGCAGCTGAAACGCCTGAAGATCGTTGAAAGAAAGTCCTCTGCTGGTGCTTCGAGCCATTTACCGTTCACAGCCGTCTTCTCTCCGGCGGGTACTTCCCAATAGGTGATAAGTCCGCGGAAATGGTCTATTCTCAATACGTCAACAAGGCCGAGGACATGGCAAAGGCGCTGTATCCACCAGGAATATCCGGATTCTCTGATAACGTCCCAGTTGTAGATGGGATTTCCCCAAAGCTGGCCAGTAGCACTGAAGTAATCCGGAGGGACTCCTGCAGATGATATCTGCTGTTTATTCTGGTCCAGCTTGAATATCCCCGGATTCGACCAGACATCGGCGCTATCATAATTGACGTATATCGGGATATCTCCGATGACCTTTATGTTGTGATCATTACACCTATGCTTTAGGGCCCCCCATTGTCTGAAGAAGATGTACTGAAGAAACTTCTCTCTCTCAATCCAGTCCCTGAGCCGATCGCTAGCCTTATCGATCTCTTCCTTCTGCCTGTCCTTCAGTCCCTTAGGCCACCTGGACCATACCTTTCCTTCTTGTTCGGCCTTGATGGATTTGAAGAGTGCAAAATCATCGAGCCAGAAAGCGTTTATAGAGCAGAACTTTTCATAATCGTTATCCTTTCCATTTTGCTTGAACTGCTCATAAGCCATGTTCATAATCTTGTTTTTATAGGCGGTGACTGCAGGATAATCGATTCTATCGGCCTTGAAGGATGGCATGGGCTCAACATCCTCTTTGTGTAAGAGCCCCTCTACAATTAGAAGTGCGGGGCTTATCAGCAGCGAGTTCCCTGCAAAGGCAGATATGCTGTTGTAAGGTGTGTTTCCGAAAGCAGGATCGGTCATGCTGAGAGGTAGTATCTGCCAAAAGCTTTGCTTATTCTCCGATAAAAAGTCCACAAATCTATAGGCTTCGGGACTTAGATCGCCTATGCCATAGGGCGATGGAAGCGATGTTATGTGAAGAAGTATGCCGCTTCCTCTGAACTTCATGCTTTACTCCTTCCAAGGAGCAGAGCAACAGGAAAGCGATCAAGCACATCTCCAATACACATTTCATCATTTATCCTCAAAGACTGATCAGTTATCACGTTTATCCAGGAGACCGGCATATCTTTGTTAATGATAAGACTGGTGTCGTTCCATATCCTCCTGCCTAGAGGCATCTCATCCTCCTTTACCAAAGCTGTAGTAAGCCTTGGTGCGATTGTAAGCGCCCAGGAAATCCTACTATTGCGTGCGAAGGCTATTACATTTTCCTTGCGGCATCCCTTGACATTCAGACGTGTGTAGCTTCCTCTCGCAAAAAGCTCAGCTTCCCTATTTCTCGACTCAAGCGCCCTGTGGATTAGAAAAAGTTTAATCCTGCCATCCTCTTTTGTAGCAATCAGGTTTTCAATCAGGCCTATAATATCCTTTTTTTCCTTTTCCATAATCTCCGCCAAGTACGCAGTCCTTTTAGCAAAGTCAACTGGTCTACGGTTATCGGGGTCAACGAAACTGAAGTCCCAGATCTCAGTCCCTTGATAGAAGTCAGGAATTCCTGGACTCGTTATCTTGATAAGCGTTTGAGCAAGCGAGTTCAGAATGCCGTAATATGCCACTGTTCTCTGAAACGGGATGAAGCTTTTTAAAAATTCGTTGGAATCCAAAAGTCCATCAAGGAATGAGGTAAATGCCACCTCATAAGATGTGTCCGGCTTCACCCAGTCGGAATGGACCTTCGCCTCTCTGACGACCTTCACAAGATAGCTTTTAATCCGATCCCTGAAATCTGCCTCGAAGCCCAACGGAACTGCGCCTATCAGTGACTGATATAGGAAATATTCATCATTTCTATCCGGCACTCTAATTCCTTTGACCCTTTTTTTCTTGGCAACGCTTCCCCATATCTTGATATGCCTTTCCCACTCTTCCGGCATTTCTGACAGCACGTTTATCCTCGATCTTGCATCCTCGCCGCGCTTCGTGTCGTGAGTGGATGTAGTGTTCATTGTATCAGGCCAGCTTATAGCCCTGGATTCATTGAAATTATGGAACTCATCAAGGGTTAAACCGAATTTCCCTGGGTCCCCACCCACATCGTTGAGCGAGAGAAGCATGCAGTAGACATACAATGCCGTATCCTCAACTCCCTTGGCCATAAGAGGGCCCGTGAACTGCTGAAATCTCATGATGGCTCCAAGCCAGCTTTCCCTTCTTTCATCCTCCGGCTCAATAAGGAAATGTTCCAGGAAATCTATCTCGTTGAAAAGATCTCGATTTCTTTCCTTGGTCCTTCTCGCAGTATCAGCTATTATTTCACGGTCCGCCTCGCTAAATGCGTCCGAATTGACATAGGTTCTGTAAACAGGGAATTGCACCAAAAGCTCTGTCAGAGCCTTCTTAATTCCCGTAAATGTAATATCTTCTCCATATCTATCTTTGCCAATAGCATTTTTAAATAGGCGCGCTAGGTTATCTACCTCTCCGCTCATGTGCCTTTCGGCTATTAGCTTCTTTTTTTCATAGACTATGTCGTTATAGGATCGATCCAGCCCCGTAAACTTTGAGTACACCTTCTCGAATTCCACTTCTCGGTTTTTGTCACATAGAACTCCGTTTACGGTGTTTAAGAAATCGTAGCCAGTCGTGCCCTGAATCTGCCAGTCTGAAGGCAAGTCCTCTCCAGGGAGCAGAACTTTCTCGGCTACAAGGTATATATCTTTTATTTTATCCCTTATGGTTTTTACGTAATCTGCTGGATCATACAACCCATCGAGATGATCTATCCTCAGCCCAGTAACCTTGCCGCTATTGATCAGGTCGAAGATGAACGAATGGATGTAATCGAAAACGTTACCGCTCTCATTCCTGAGGCATATAAGATCGTTGACGATAAAGAACCTTCTATAGTTTATGTCATCTGATGCAACCTTCCAGAAGCTTAGCCTGAAACGCTGCTCGGATAGGAGATCATCAAGAGAATTGAAGCTCTCGGGATCGCCCTTTTTCCCATTGAAGGACTCAATGTTCGAATCAACAAATCTCTTAATCTCATCGCTCCTGGAATACAGCTCCCATAGCTTATTTTTCAGTCCCTGGCCGGAATCACCGCCAGCTGCCTCTAGGATTATCGCCTTGATTTCAGTAATGTCAGAATTATCCTCCCCAATGAGCTTTTCCAGTCTCTCTAGTCCCTGGCTCAGGATCTTTGCATATGAATCCAATCGCAAGGGCATTCTGGTGCCATAATAGCTGGCGGCAAAGCCAGCTTTATCATAGATAAGCTTAATCTCGCCATGGTCAAGGACCTTGCCGTAAAGATCTCCGAGAAATGGGGCAAGGAGCTTTCCTTTCAGTCTCTCCCAGGGATGGTCCCATTCGATATCGAAGAACTGAAAGTATTCAGATCTGTTCCCCCTCTCAAGGACATCAGAAAGTATATAGTTCTCATGGCTATACGACATATGATTCGGCACTATATCCTGAATCCATCCCATTCCGTAGGTTTTCAGCTCTCTTATCAGCGCATCGAAATCCTCTGGAGTTCCAAGCTCTGGATTCAGGCTATTTTGATCGACAATATCATAGCCGTGAAGACTTCCTCTCTTTGCCTTGAATATGGGCGATGCGTAAATGTCCGATATCCCTAGCTCCGCCAAATAGGGCACAATCTCCAACGCCTTTCTGAAGCCGAATGAAGAGTTGAATTGAAGCCTGTAGGTTGCAACAGGCAAACGCATTAATGGGTCCTCACATGCATATCGTTTTCAAGGCTCTCAAACAGCTCCATCCATTTCTTGACTGCATCATCGCCTTTTTCTGCCCTGGCCTTCATTTCGCCCAGGTGCTGCTTGCTTATCGAGAACAGAATATTCTGAGACTTCCAAAGATCTAATCCCAGGCGGATATCGTTAAGAGCTTTGATAATCTGGCTAACTGTCTGTAGAAGTGCGACATCATCAGGCTTCTCCCTAAGCTTTTCCATAAGTCCATTGATCTGTTGGCTTGCAATTAAGGTTAATGCAGGATCAAAATCGATCGGCCATTTCCCTGCCTCCTCAACAAGCTTCTGGAGCTTTCCTACATCTTTATCAACGATTGACCTCTCAACTTTGCCGTTTAGTACATGCCTTCTTACGTCTATAAGAACAGGTGGCATGACAGCTCCCACATTTTTCATAATCTGCATAGTGGGGTAATGGTGATCGTAGATCTGCTTGAACACTGTCGAGATCTCCTGGAGTTGCGGCTTAAGGATCTGCTTGAATATCTGGTTCTGGGCATCCTTGAAAAGATGCCACATCCCGTAGTTGTGATCCCCGAAGTTCTTGTCCATCTGCCTTATGACCTCAGGTATATCGGACCTGGCAAATGCATCCTCGATATCCTTCTTCATTGCCTCGTATTTATCATCACCCTCGAATCTTTGTACACCGCCGCTGATATAGTGTTCATCGAAATAAACAACAGCAAAGGTCATTATCGCCTCCTCCCATGTGAGGTCGGAGCGAACTCTGACTTTTCCTACGGCCAGCTTCTGTGTACCTACCTCTTTGCTTTCATATGCCTCTCTCTTGGCAGTATAGCTGAAGATTCTGGCAGTCTCAGGATATTCTTTGAATATAGAGGATATAGCATAGTGGGCGGTGACTCTGTTCAAGTCTACAGCGGCGGGCTTCACCATGTTATCGTATATATTGGCACCGTTTCCGAATCCCGGAATATTGCTGACGGCCTGGCTTAGAATTCTCTTGTACTCCGGCTCAAGATCCGCTCCAGCAACATCCTTTGCGAGCTGCATCGCTCTGCTAGCATACTTCATCACCTGAGTCGTCTCAGTGCCGGATATCTCATCGAAGAACCAGCCGCAGCTCGTGAACATCAGCATTGCTTGACGCTGCAATCCCAGGAGCTTCAAGACTTTAATCTTCTCGTCCATCGACAGCTCCCTTGAAGCGTGTTCCGACAGGAATTTATCGACGTTCGGGACAGACCAGTCCAGTATAACATAGATAAAATCGTCCCTGGCCTGCCAGGGATCTCTTAAATACCGAGATGCTTCACTTTCGTAAATAGGTATGAGTGCATCCCTGAGCCAGTTCATGGCATCGCGTAGCGGCCTTCTCCATTTTTGGTTCCAGCCCGGATGCGTTCCTGTATTGCAGCCACAATCTGCCTTCCATCTCTCAATTCCATGAATGCATGACCAAGCTGTGTTCTCGATTATTTCCACTTCGTGAGTCGGAGGGTGCTTCTCCAGGTATTCTCCATAGATCGTAATCTTGGCCAGACCCAGGGATTCCAGATGGTAGAGGCAGTATGCAAGCGCCATATCGCCATTGGAGACCTCCTGCCAGGCCTCATCGCCAATCTTCCTGAACTTTCCTATCTGATGTGGACCGAGAATGACAAACTTAATCCCTTGTTCGGCCATCAGGTCAAGGCTCTCAAGATCTACTGCGGTTTCCGGAAGCCACATCCCTTCAGGCTTCCTCCCAAATCTGCGCTCGAACTCCCTTATGCCCCAGATCACCTGGGTTCTTTTATCTCTGCTGTTTGCGAGGGGCATGATCATATGATTATACGCCTGGGCTATTGCAGGACAGTGGCCTGAAAACTTATCTTTATTAATTTTGTCTGAGGCTATTATGGCCTTAAAAGTCTCGGATGACACCACATCCAACCATGAAAGGAGCGTAGGACCGAAGTTGAAGCTTATCTTATCATAATTATCGGTTATATCTATGATTTTCATCTCCGGACTCAAAATCCTCGATGCTGTGTTGGGAGCGTAGCATTGTGCAGTTATCCTTTCGTTCCAATCGTGGTAAGGATAGGCCGACTCCTGAAGCTCTATCTCATCGAGCCAGGGATTCTCCCTGGGAGGTTGATAAAAGTGGCCGTGAATGCAAATATATCTAGTCATGTCTGTAAATATAATATAATGAGGGTTGCATTATATGAATTTTTTCGAACCGTTAGATCTTCTTGGGATCGGATGTCCAAGCGGCAATCCAAATCAAAGGGCTGATATATTATCGGCCCCTTTAATTTATTATAGGTAAAAGACGACGATGCCCTATGGGAGCCCAAAAAGAATAAGATAATAGCCACCGCAGCGATAAAAAATTTAAATAGCATCCACTCCACTCTTCAACGTTAATTCAATATGGCTGGATATGCGTGCAAGAAATATTGAAAGAAAGGTAGGAGCACATTGTCTCGGCAAGGATAGATGCGCCTTCTCGGTCTGGGCGCCTTTCTGTACTTCAGTAGCCTTAAAGCTAATATCTCCTCAGGAAGGAATAGTTCCACTGATAAAAGGCGATTGGGATTACTGGCATATCACGGCTGAAGGTATATTTCCTGGTCAAAAATATTTCTTTAGGCTGAATGTCTCTGAAGACATACCTGATCCCGCCTCACGCAGCCAGCCTGAGGGTGTAAACGGACCTTCTCAGGTGATAGATCCAAACTTTCCATGGCAGGATAGCGACTGGAAAGGTCTACATTTGGATGATACGATAATTTACGAAATTCATGTTGGGACTTTTACACCTCAAGGAACCTTTGACGCCATCACACCAAGGCTGGGAGAGCTATTAGATCTGGGAATAAATTCTTTAGAGATCATGCCAGTAGCTCAATTTCCAGGCGAAAGAAATTGGGGTTATGATGGAGTCTTTCCTTTTGCCGTTCAGAACTCCTACGGTGGGCTAGATGGTTTGAGGCGGCTGGTTGATGCTTGTCATAAGCAGAGCATGGCTGTAATTCTGGATGTAGTTTACAATCATCTTGGCCCGGAGGGGAATTTCCTCCCGAAATACGGGCCTTACTTCACAGAAAAATACAAGACTATCTGGGGAAAGGCCATGAACTTCGATGGGCCTTATAGCGATGAGGTCAGAAACTTCTTTTTGGAAAATGCAAGCTACTGGCTAAAAGATTGTCATATAGATGGTCTTCGGCTCGACGCAATTCATGCAATTTACGATAACAGCGCCAAGCCATTTATTAATGAACTTTGTGAGAGCACCAATACCCTCTCTGATATGCTAAAAAAGAAGTTATGTGTTATTGCAGAGTGCGAGTTGAATGATGTAAGATTAGTTAAGCCAAACAGTGATCTTGTAGGCGTAGATGCCTTATGGAACGATGATTTTCACCATGCTCTTCATACTTTGCTTACTGGGGAGAATCATAGCTACTATCAGGATTTTGGGAATCTCCTGGATATGGCTAAGGCGCTGGATGATGGATATGTCTACTCCTGGAGATACTCGGCACATAGGAAGAGCCATTATGGAAGCAGCTCCAAGGATGTGCCTCCAAGCAGATTCATAATCTTTTCCCAGAACCATGATCATGTCGGCAATAGGAAGATGGGCGAGAGGTTATCATCCATCATATCCTTCGAGGCACTAAAACTTGCAGCAGGCGTTGTACTTCTGAGTCCCTATATCCCTCTGCTGTTTATGGGAGAGGAGTATGTCGAGAACACGCCTTTCCTGTATTTCATCAGCCATTCAGATTCCCGTTTGGCAGAGGCCGTATGGAAAGGACGTAAGGCGGAAATGGGAAACAATACTCCTGATCCACAAAACTTAAAGACATTTTTGAAGTCAAAGTTAGCCTGGGAAAAACGCTATCACACGGAGCATAGGACCATGCTTGGTTTCTATAAAGAACTGATTCATCTTCGAAGAGGAATACCTGCCCTGGCCAAGCTGACCAAAGAAGGATTAGAGATTTCTGCGAATGAGAGTACAATTACTATGAAAAGGCAGTGGAGACAGAGTGAGGCTCTAGTGGTCATGAATTTTGGCAAAGAGAATTCGAAGATCACTATAGTCGATAATAATATGACTAAAAATGATGTCTGGAACAAGCTGATGGACTCATCAGATAGAGAATGGCTGGGCACAGGTCCTTCATCGCCCAGTGAGTTGTTTTGCCAGTATGAATTTATGATTAAGCCTCTCAGCTTTGTATTATATGAAAGGCATCGATAATATCTCGGCCTATTTCATGGCACACATTATCCATCACCAGTACTTCGATAAGACGTGATAATTTATTATGTAATCCAAATACTAAATTTGAAGATATTAATTGCGTTATATTTCAAAGCCTTTTACAGGTTAGAGGCTTCTTATCTGAGACAACTATCTACTATCAAGATGCAGGCCCTTGTTTATCATTTTTTATGGTCTCGTCCATTAACGTGCTCAGCACTCTGATGGGAACCTCTGCTGACCCAGGCTTAACCTCAAGCGTATCGCTAAGCTCATGTATTGATCTGTCCAAAAGAAAGACCTTTAGCAGCTCCTTCAGATCTTCTCTGTTTGATGGCATGAATGGTGCGTTGCCAACGGTATCGATATAGGCTCTTATGAAGGCGCAGCTGACATACCTAGACCAGAGCTCAGACCAGATGTCCAAGATCAGCGAGTCCTCAGGTCTGGTTGATGAGCGTCTGCGAAGTGCAGTTCTAGCCGCAGAGCGTAAAGATACCATCATGCTGGCTACATCTCTGATGGGTGAGCGCTTCACCTTACGCTCTGCTAAGGTATATCCTGCCCTATCCTCGAAGCTGAAAACATAGAAATCCTTGCCTGCATACAGGAGATTACCTAGCAGGTAGTTCCCATGGACCCTTGTTCTCATAATCTCGATCCTTCGCTCTGTGATAGTTTTGAGTTGATCCATGATCTCCTTTTCCGACTGCAGGATTTTAGAGGCATATGGCTTCAGGCTTTCCGGCATGCTATCCAATGATTTGGCTAGAGATTGTAGTGCCCGATAGGCCGATATACGCATCGATTGGTAAACTGACCTCTGATACAGGGCTGAACAGGGCTCAGGCTTGAAGTCCTGCTCATCAGATGAGGCCAGAGCCAGGTGCATTTCTGCAGTCCTTCTGCCCAAGAGCCGTATCATTTCCAGATACACACCACCAATTAAATCTTTCATAAGATCTGGGATAGCTTCAGAATCCATGCTCATAACAGAGGGAGGCATATCCGGTGGCTGAGCAACCTTTCTGGCCAGGACTCTGTCGAAATATCTACCCAGCTCATCTAGAGTATAGTTCCAGGCATCGCCCTCACTGGGTATAAAGCCCTGGAGCATAGCGATGGATATGGGCTCAAGACCATGTCGCCTGTATTCTATCTCGCCTTCGAAGGGAGGCACATTGGCAAAGCCTTGTTTTGTCAGGAATCTTGTCATATCAAGACCATGGTTGACGCCCTCATCGAGCTGCCTGTAGAGCTTCATGAAGAATTTATCATTCAGCTTGATGTAGGTAACACCCTGAGTGTTTCCGAGGATCTCCGAGGCTATGCTGCCGTTGTCGTAATACCTCGGCAGCGCCTTCTCCGAGCGAAATACAAGTTCGCCGTATTCCCCTTTGGCCCTCCTCTTATGCAGGATCATATTCAGCAGGTTCTGCCTGAATTCATCTTCATAGGACCCATCGTAAATAATGCCATTTTTAGCGCCTATTCTCAGCCAGGCAATGAGACTTTGTGGAGCCATCTCGCGTATTCTATCGGCTTTATCATGGACGGCAAATGAGAGTGGAAGCAGGTACAGCTCCGGTAGACCTTCGGTATACTCCACCCTCAATATGAGTAAATACGTTAGAGAGCCTTTGGAAATGGGTATCCCCTCTAAAATACTGGCCCTACGGATGGTTCTTTTTCCGCCGAACCAACTGCATGTTAGGTAGTTGGGCAAGATCTCCTCCTCGATCTTGCCACGATCTATATCCTCCAGCAGCTTAGACCAATCCCTGGCCTCTATGAAAGTCAGTGATCCTTGGTCTGTCACACATACCGTCTTTTCCTTCCTCAAAGAGAACCAGTAATAATCATAAGGTCCTATAATGATTGTATAGGGCTGTTTTTGAATTGCACGGAAGGTATTTCCGCTGAAGAGACCGTAGGGCACAAGATCGGCATACTCTGAGAGATCTATCTCTGTATATTGGGTATATCTGGATAGGTTCACAACCACGAGAATATTTTCATTCTCATACCTGCGTAAGAATGCCATAATCTTTGGATTATCGGGCCTAAGAAGCTTGAGATCTCCTCTTCCGAATGCCTTGAATCTGCCCCTAAGGGATATGGTATGCTTCATCCACCATAGGAGCGAGAACTGATCCCTTTCCTCTCTGGCAACATTGACAGCCTTGTAATGGTATTCTGGCTCGGTAATGATAGGTAGATAGAGTTTTCTCGGATCAGCCTCTGAGAAGCCTGAGTTCTTCTCGGCGCTCCACTGCATGGGAGTCCTAACGCCATTTCTATCTCCGAGATAATAGTTATCGCCCATGCCAATCTCATCACCATAGTATATGATTGGCGTCCCAGGCAGCGAGAAGAGAAGGACGTTCATGAGTTCTATTAGCCTCCTGTTGTTCCCCAGTAATGGTGAAAGCCTGCGACGTATGCCGAGGTTGAGCTTGGCTCTGGGATCTGTGGCATAGACCCTGTACATGTAGTCTCTTTCCTCATCAGTAACCATCTCAAGCGTCAGCTCATCGTGGTTGCGCAGGAATAGGGCCCACTGACAGCTCTCTGGTATCGGTGGCGTCTGGGCCAGGATATCAACTATGGGGAACCTATCTTCCATCTGCACCGCCATGAACATCCTGGGCATGAGTGGGAAGTGAAATGCCATGCTGCATTCGTCGCCTTTTCCAAAGTAGGTCACTGCATCCTCTGGCCACTGGTTTGCCTCAGCCAAAAGCATTCTATTCTTGAACTTACTATCTACGTGCGCTCTCAGCCTCTTCAGAAATGCATGAGTCTCTGGAAGGTTCTCACAGTTTGTTCCTTCACGTTCATAGAGATATGGAACAGCATCCAGCCTCATGCCATCAACGCCCATTTCCAGCCAGAAATCTATCGCCTTGAACATCTCTGTTTGAACACGAGGATTGTCATAGTTCAGGTCAGGCTGGTGAGAGTAGAATCGATGCCAATAATAGGCATTGGCTACTGGATCCCATGCCCAATTGGAGGTCTCGAAGTCCTTGAAGATAATCCTCGCATCGGCATATTTGTGAGGCGTATCGCTCCAGACATAGAAGTTTCTCCAGATGGAACCAGGCTTTGATTTTCTGGCTCTCTGAAACCAGGGGTGCTGATCCGATGTATGATTAAGCACCAGCTCCGTAATAACCCTGATTCCGTGCTTATGTGCTTCTCTGAGAAGTCTGCGAAATGTTGGAAGATCCCCATAATCAGGATGAATTGCGAAGTAGTTTGTGATATCGTATCCGTCGTCCTTCAAAGGAGATGGATAGAACGGCAGGAGCCATATTGCTGTGATGCCTAGATCTTTGAGGTAGGACATCTTCTCTATGATTCCCTGAAGATCTCCTATTCCATCTCCGTTGCTATCATAGAATGATCTCACATGAAGTTCGTAGATGACCGCATCCTTGTACCATAATGGGTCATCCTTCAGGTGATCCGTTACAGAAATCTTTTGAGCTGTGCTAGACTTTTCTGAAGTAACGTTCATCCATCCTCATCCAGCGAAAGAAGATATCTCCTGCAGCAAAGCATGGCGTTCATCAAGTTCTCTGGCTGTTAAAATAACGTCCACAATTGATTTAAGTTTTGCTTGATGCCATGGTTATGTGCGCTTGATCATCTCGTGGTGAGCTTCCCGGAAGGCGGAATCCTTCATCTGACAGGGACATCTCCCTTTAAACCATTTATACCTGGACATATCCTTCCAGATCTCTCTCAGGCTCATATCATTTATGTTGCCGAAGGGGATGGGCATGTAGGCACATGGCAGGGCGTTACCCGATGGATCGATATGTATCCATCTTCTGCCTGCGAAGCATCCGAACATCTTAGGGCTGAGAAGGTAAGGTAACGCCGTAACTCTTGGGCCTTCAGATCTATTCTTCTCCTTATGAAAAATCTCAAGCCTCTTTATGTCTTCAGGTGAAAGAGTCTCATCCTCGTGGGAAGACCATCTGCCTACGGCAACAATCTCGTAGAGCGATAGCTCGTGGACTTTTAAATCCGATGCAAGGCAAAATGCATCATCAAGAGAATCTATATTTGATGGTGATGTAACCATGAAAAGATCCACAAGGAGACCTGCATCAAGGGCATTTTTCACTCCCCATATGGCGTCAGCAAATGCCCCTTTCCGTCCCCTGACTCTATCATGCTCATTCTCATATGGACTATCTATGCTGATCCTGATTGCGTAAAGTCCTGCCTGTTTGAGCCTATGTGCAAGGTCGGACGTAATGCCATAGCCGCTGCTGAATGATGTGGATATCGCCCTCTTGTCTACGTGGGCAACAAGCTCCGGCAGCTCCTTTCGAAGCATAGGCTCGCCTCCATCGAATGTAATAAGATAGGAGCCAAGCTCAAGACCTTCTTCTATCGCTTTTTTAATGATGCTGTTATTGAGAACATCTCCCTGCCTTGAGGGAGCACTGCAGTGGATGCAATCATTTGGGCAGGCTCGCATTATCGCGATCGATAGCTGATCGGGAACTTTCCGTCTCGTCAGGGCGCCCACCTGTGCAGATAGCATTCGGTCGAAAGCAAGGCCGGGCGCAGGAGGTATCCATGTCGAGAAGATGAATTTGTCAGGTCCAGAGCTTATAGGCTTCTCATCTGCAAAGATCTTGTTTATCCTATTGATGACAGGCTTTGCTGCAATAGCAAGAGGCCCATGGGGGACGAGCGTGATTCCTTTATCTGAATCTGAGTATGCCTCTATCTTCAGCAGAGGTTTCTCAGCAATTTGCATCTCTCAAGTCCTCGTATGGTCATCCGATCGATAAGCTCTTCCAAGCAGGCTACCATCTCAATATCGCCAGATGTGCCTGTTAGAGCTTTTTTGGCGGAAGAGCAATGCTCATTGATGGATTTGATGCACATCTGGAGAGTAATCTCTTCCGAGTACTGCTCTCTATAAATCCTTGGAAGTGTGACGGATGCCTTTTTAGACGCCTTTCCCTGATCCATACCTAGGTGCTCCTCCAAATCATCCAAAATCTGATATGCTAGGCCCAGATGCATTCCGTATCTCTCGAACCGGGCTACGTCTCCTTCTGGCGCACCACCGATAATGCACCCAATCTTAGCAGATGCCGCAAAGAGCGAGGCTGTTTTCTTTGATATGCAATGATAATACTCATCCGGAGAGCAATTTATCGAAAGATCAAGCATCTCGCCCTCAGCCATATCCAAACAGGCGCGAGCAAAGCTGCGGATCACCAGCTGGCTATATGGGGACATAAGCTCTATCGATTTGGAGATCAGATAATCGCCGGCGAGCAGCGCCGCATCCGACCCATACCTTTCAGATGTGCTGGGAGACCCACGACGCTCTATTCCATAATCCAGAATATCATCATGAACAAGAGAGGCGGCATGCACCAGCTCTATCGCAAGAGCGGCGTTCATAGCCTTTTCGCTGGAGGACCCAAATGCTCTCGATGAAAAGATAAGGATTAGCGGCCTCACCCTTTTGCCAGGGTTAGAGAGGACATAGTCTATCACCTCTCCAAGGTCGGTCCTGGGCAGATCCTTCACCAGATTGGCAAGCTCATTATTGATCAGGTGATATTCGTCCCAGCCATCAATCATCGATTGCGTACTGACGGGAGTCTATTTAGCTTTTGCTAATAAAATATTACATTCTAAAATCTTTTTAATGACGCATATGGCAACATCGATGTCGATAATTTACATTGCTCGCCATTTTATTTGCCAATTGATATCATTGCCCTTATTATTCCTCTGCAGAATGCTGGCAAATCTTGAGGCGAACGCGATGTTATCATATTTCCATCGACTACAACATCCTCGTCGACCCAGTTTGCTCCTGCGTTGATCATGTCATCCTTAATGGAGAAGAAGGATGTTGCTCGCTTGCCTCGCATGATTCCCGCCGAGATGAGCACCCAGCCTGCGTGGCAGATGGCCGCCGTAACTTTTCCTGTATCGTTGATGGTCTTCACAAATCTCAGAGTATCGGGACATCTCCTGAGCAGATCTGGCGCATAGCCGCCTGGAATAATGACCGCGTCGAAATCATCGGGGCTCACATCACGTGTTCTCTTCTCAATTTTGGCCGGGACTCCGTGCTTACCATGTACCTCTTCGGAGCCGAGGCATGGCCCCAGTATCATGACCTCCGCTCCAGCCTCCTTCATGCGGTAATACGGATACCAGAACTCCACGTCCTCATAAAGGTCTGCTACAAGAATGGCTATCTTCTTGCCGTCAAGCTCCATCTCAATGTCAGCCTTGTACTTCTTTGGGTTTCATTTCTTGGTCAAGGCTTTTATGATCTCCTTGCAGAACGTCGGCAGAGCCCATTTCGTCCTTGAGGTGATCAAGTTGCCGTCGACGTACACATCATGATCCTGCCACTTGATCCCCTGATCTACACGGGACTGCCTGGCTATCTCCTGCTGGAGATCCTCTTTGGCTGTTGCCTTTTTGCCTTTGAGAAGCTCTGCGGAGGCAAGCACCAACAGGCCATGGCATTTGGCGGCCACAAGCTTTTTGCTATTAAACATTGCAGTGACGAACCTTAGAACATCCTCGTTTCTTCTGAGCATCTCAGGGGCAAAGCCTCCGGGGATGATGAGCGCATCATAATCCTCAGGCTTAGCCTCCTTCGCGCTCTTATCCGTCTTCAGAGGATAGCAGTGTCTGCTCAGGATCTCGACTGGACTATCTATCATGCTTACGACCTCAATTTCAGCGCCCTCCTCCATCATGCGGAAGTAGGGATACCAGAACTCAAGATCCTCGTACATCTCTGAGGTCAGGATCGCTATCTTCTTGCCTTTCAGCTTCATATCATTCATCATCATCACCTTTGGCCGTAAAGACTCGAGCCTTATGAATGCAAAATTTTAAACTGATACTATGATTACTAATATCATTAAAGCTGGCATCGAGTTGTCTGGCTGGATAACGGCTACAAAATATATCTCCTTCTGCAGATATGAATATTTCTCTTTTCCAATGGTTTATAAAAGTCTCAAGGATTCCACCTTGGCGCATCTCCCGAAGACAACGTTGTATCCCTCTTTATCCAGCTCTTTGATAACGCTTTTGTTCTCTGTGCCTGGCTGCATCCAGAAGGTCTTGAAGCCCTTTCGTTTTGCCTCCTTGGCGACCTCCGGCAGTGCCGATGGCCTGCGGAAGACATCCACGATATCGATTTCGTCTGGGATGTCAACGATGGATGCATAAACTCGCTCTCCATGGATCTCCTGGCCTTCATAGTAGGGGTTGACCAGGCACAGCTTGAAGCCCTTGCTCTGCAGAACGCGCGAAACGAAGTTGCTTGGGCGGGATTCATCCGGCGAGATACCTACGATTGCGATGCATTTACACTCTTGTAGGACACGCTTAATATCTTTTTCATCTTGAAGAATAGGCATATATTATCTTTAGGCTTCGCTCGGATAAATAAGTGGGCTACCTGATTTTGATCGATGTCATCGAAAAGGAAGTATCATAAATTATTTTTCCCCCTAATATGAATGATATTCTCAGATGCTTCATCTTAACAAGCCCGCCTTCCGTGTTCTCGGCATAGCAGAGAGCTTTGTGCGTATAATGCCCGTCTCTCGCTTGGCTGGGGTGGTCATGCGGGCAGACCTCAGAATCGATGGATTAGCTCTGGCAAGTGCAACAGTTGGCGGCGATGATGCTACTCAGGCTGTTCTAAAGATATATAAGGAGCTTGATCGCGCAGATGTGAATGCCATTCTCTTGAGTGGCGCTGTGATAAGCTGGTTCAACATTATTGACATTCAAGAGGTCTTCGAAAGAACGGAAAAACCTGTGATCTGTCTGACATACGAGGAGTCTCCGGGCCTTGAGAAATATCTCCGAGAATACTTCCCAGATCAGGAGGAGAAGCTTAGAAGCTACGAACGATTGGGATCTCGCCAGCAAATAACGCTTAAGACTGGATATGAGGTCTATGTGCGCACCCTCGGCGTTAGTGCCGTGGATGCCAGGGTTCTGATCAATAAGTTCACCCTCGACGGCAGGATTCCCGAGCCGATACGCGTTGCTCGGTTAGCTGCCAGAGCGGCGCTTCATGAGATAGAGAAATAATCGCGATGGATGCTCTTAATGTTAGGAAATTAAGAGGTTAATTTTAGCGAATACCCCGCAGGGTATTTGCTAAAATTAACGAGTGAGGAGAGTAAGCCCCCTTCTGTTCCGACGGCATTTAGCTTAGCGCCATACCCGAGCTTGGCTGGACATCCAAATATATTGCTCTATTTTGGCTTGCACCCACAGGGTTTCGCCGTTTCATCCGCTTCGACGTGACCTCAGCCTTGCAGCATCATCGCATTAGCGCCGAGCGGTCTCGTTTCTGTGCCAGAGCCGGAGCTCTCGCCCCACATCCTTTGGGATGTCTGTGCGTCCAGAGGTGGGGGGACTTTCCACACCGACCCTAAGAGGCCAGCGGCAGCCGCCCTTCCTCTCTCGTACATAATAAATTTGTAAAACTATATATAAAAGCTTTGCTTGAATGAAAGCGAAATTAATATTATTTCAAATAATTTTCCATAATAAGTATTGCGCAGTACTTTCCACACATTGAGCAGGTCTTCGTCTTATCCTGAGGGTGGATTTCTCTAGCCCTATCACCATCAATGGCAGTTCTAAATTGGCCCTCCCAATCCCTAGCTCTCCTGTACTCAGCTAGTTTCCGGTCTTCGGGCCTCAGACCATATTTCAGGGTATCCCCAATGTGGGCCGCTATCTTGAAGGCTACTACTCCTTCCCTGACTTGGGTCACATTTGGAAGGGCCAAATGTTCGGATGGGGTGATGTAACAAAGGTAATCCGCCCCGGCACCAGCCGCAAGAGCACCACCGACACAACCTGAGATGTGGTCGTATCCCACACCTATATCTGTAGGGAGGGGGCCCGCGACGAAAAGAGGCCTATGGTTCGTCATCATCTTATAATGGGTGACATAGTCAGGTATCTTGTCTGGGCTAACATGTCCGCCCATTCCCTCAATGATCACCTGGACGCCCAGCTCATTCGCTTTCCTGGCTAGCTCTGCATTCATCTTTATCTCCATCTCCTGGGGCCCGTCCATGAGGTCGTGGATACATCCACTTCTCATCGTGTTCCCAAGGGAAAGCACTACATTCCTCTCAGCGAGGATTCCACATATCTCATCGAATTGAGTCAGGAAGGGATTCTCCCTGTCATTCTGCAACATCCATGCAGATGTGAAGGAGCCGCCCTTAGATACCATGCCCATTATTCTCTTCGCATTCCTGAGCTTCTCCACCATATCTAGAGTGAAGCCTGCATGGACGACTGTGGATGAGATCCCCTCATTAACATGCTTTTTTATCATTCGGACAAAATCGTGCTCTGCTGCGGCCTTAAATGAGCCCATCTCTACAACCGTTTGGTATATGGGCACGGTCGTCAAAGGAGTTATCGTCTCCTCTGATATCCTCCTTCGTATCTCGTTGATAGGACCGCCCATTGAGAGATCCGTAATGGTATCAGCGCCATATTTTTCGGCGGTCCTGGCCTTCTCAACCTCATTATCAAGGTCAAAGACCTCGGCAGAGGTTCCAATGTTAGCATTAATCTTTGTCTTTAGGCCCTCCCCTATGCCTATCGGTGGCTTTCCATCCCGCTGCATAATAACGATGCGCCCCCTGGCTATCTGCCTCAGGATGACATTGGGTACTACCCCCTCTGCCTTAGCCACTGCATTGATGACTGGAACATCTCCACCAGCAATTGCAGCCTCAAGAAGGTTATTGTCCAATAGTATTCCTCTTAGAAGCGCTATTAACAGTACTTCTGGTTTCTCGAAATCATCTTATCCCTTTGCCGTCCTAATTTAAAAACAATGGCCAGAGATCAGAGGGATCATTACTACTGGAAGGCAAAGGAAGAGGGCTACCGCGCACGCTCGGCTTATAAGCTGCTGCAAATAAACCAGAGGTTTCGTCTAATCAAAAAGGGAGACTCTGTTGTTGATCTTGGCGCGGCTCCAGGCGGCTGGCTGCAGGTTGCTAGGCAGCTATCAGGTGGAAAGGTCGTGGGAGTTGATCTGGCGGAGATAGAGCCGATTCCTGGCGTAATCACCTTCAAGGCGGATATAACTAAAGAATCAACCGTTAATCTGATAAAAGACGCTATTGGCGACAGCGCAGATGAGGTGATCTGCGATGCAGCTCCTAATTTATCAGGCACTTGGGATGTAGATCATGCACGGTCCATAGATTTGGCAAGATCTGCCCTGATGATTGCTAAAAAGCTGCTGAAGCCGGGAGGCAGCTTCCTGGTAAAGGTCTTTCAGGGAGACATGTACAATGATTATCTCAGGGATGTCAGGCATGAATTCTCTCGCGTACAGGCGCACTCGCCGCAGGCATCCAGAAAGGAGAGCGCTGAGATATATATCATCGCCAGGAAGCTTCTGTCGGCCCCTGTACGTGTAGGCGATGTTCGCGATGTTCAGATAGAATCCATGGGCAAATCAGGCGATGGAATAGCAATGGTTGATGGATTTGCTGTGATTGTCAAGGGTGCCAAGCTTGGCGAAATGCCTCGTATAAAAATAAGTGCTGTAAAGCAGAACTTCGCCTTTGCAAATATACTTAATAGAAAGGATTAATAACCTGTTAAAGAAAACTTAAGTGACGGGGTGACGGTATGGAAGATAACGCTGTGGTCTTTATTGGTGATAAGCCAGTCATGAATTACGTGCTAGCGGTTCTAACTCAGTTCAATAAAACAGTGAGCACAGTTACTTTGAAGGCAAGGGGCAGGTCAATCTCACGTGCCGTAGATACAGCAGAGATCACCAGAAACAGATTCATGCCCAACCTGATGATACAAGGGATAACTATAGGGACTGAGAGCATTCCAGATGACCAGGGACGGAACATCAACGTATCCTCAATGGAGATTGTGCTGATGAAGCAATGATCTAGCCTTTCTTTAAATCGCTTCCTACCCAAGACCATAATGCATTTTATCTTCGTGGGGAGTGCAGAGGGGCGAAAGACCCCAGCCTTTAGGCGGGGGATGTAGAGCCCCTCGCATTTTGCTGAGATAACTATATATTCGATTAGTGATAATAATTTCAGGTCCCTTAGCATAATGTCTAAGGCACCTTTCCACGCCTGAGTAATCAGGTAGGGCACTTCAGGATCTACCGGAAGAGAGACGGTGAACGTGGAAAAATCGTTTCGCAGGGCATGAATCAGGCAACTGATTGAGATGTTGGGAATCTGCGTTCCCTGTAACGACGTAAGCTCTCTCTGTGAAACAGGTCGAATTGGGCTGAGAGAAATCTGTGAAGCTCTGCGGGTTCGTCGCCCTAAGGTCAACCGGCCAAATGCGACACGACTTTTTGCGTAGTCGCAAGCCACATCCTTCAGGTTGTGGTAGTTGACGGTGTTTCAAAGCTATTGCAGATGATATCTTGAGCTTAAGCTACAGGAACAATTTTAAATGTGAGAATCCTATTCGCATACTGTGACGGCGTTCAAGGCTTACGATATTAGAGGCATCTACGGCACAGAGATTACTGAGGATCTAGCCAGGCGAGTAGGCGCAGCCTTTGGTTCTTATGCAAATGGCAGCCCAGTATCGCTTGGAAGGGATACACGTAACAGCGGACCATCTCTTGAAAAGGCCTTTCTGGAAGGCGTTCTAAGCACGGGATGCGAAGTCTACAGCTACGGAATAATCCCGATTGCCGTTCTGAGCTATATCACCTGTGCGGATGGCCTTAAGGCAGCGGCCTATATCTCTGCCTCACATAATCCCCCTGAGTACAATGGAGTCCGATTCAGGACCGGCGATGGCTACGGCATGCTCTATAAAGAGACGGAGTTCATAAAGTTTTATAACGAGGGCAATTTCCGGTCGGGCAAAGGCCGCTTGGTCGAGCGACGATCTGAGGATGCGATCAACAGGTACTCGAAGTATGTCTCAGAGAAGCTGAATATCAAGCGCCCCTTAAAGATCGTTCTGGATATGGGCAATGGCTCGGCCTGTACTATGAGACCACTCTACGATAAAATGGGCTTTGACTCTAAAATCCTAAACGACAAAATGGACGGCACATTTTCAGGCCGTGGTCCGGCTCCTACGGAGGAATCGCTTAAGCGCGCGTCAGCGTTGGTTAGAAACAGCAGGGCAGATTATGGCGTAGGCTTTGATCCAGATGCTGATCGAGGTATAGTTATCGATGATCTTGGCCGCATAGTCTCGCCGGAGAAGGTTGCCATAATTCTAGCGAGAAGAAGGCATCATCCAGGGGATCTCGTGATCGCCGGATTCGACTGCTCTATGATCATCGAGCGACAGCTTGAGCCTGACGGCATAAAAGTAAAGCGCGAACGTGTGGGGGATGTCTTCGTCGCTAACACCGTAAAAAAATCCGGTGCAGTTCTGGGCGTTGAACGCAGCGGACACTTCTTCCTCCCCGAGTTTCAATATTCGGATGATCCATTCGTAATGAGCCTGGCCCTCGGAGAGATAATCTCTGAAGATAAAAAGCTCTCGGAGATCGCCGATGAGATACCCGATTATCCTTATGTGCAAAGGAGCATCAGGATAAAAGAGGACCCGTCGGGCGTAATGATCCGGCTAAAGGAACAGCTTGCGGATTTGAACCCGGACACCCTCGATGGCCTCAAGATCTCCACCGATAGCTATAGCGTACTTATCAGGCCTTCCAACACCGAGCCAATTCTCCGTTTATACATCGAAACCACTGGGAGCGACCTAAATGATCTTGGAGATAGGTATGAGCATATGATAAAGGCGGCGATGAAGGCATAATCTGCAAACCTATTTTAAGGTCATTCTCCTTTAATCATCCCTAGGGTTGAACTAGTTTGAGCTATGAAGACGTCTGCGTTCTGATACCGACCCTCAACGAGGAGGAATCCATAGGGCGGGTTATAGAGGAGTTCAAGGACCTGGGCTTCGAGAACATTCTCGTGATTGATGGTCATAGCACTGATGAGACTGTCTCCAGGGCGGAGGCGGCTGGCGCTCGCGTAGTCATTCAATCTGGAAAGGGCAAGGGCCAAGCGCTTAAAGAGGTATTCAATCTCATAAAAGATAAATATATATTATTGATAGATGGCGATGGTACTTATCTTCCCTCTGAGGCGGATTCTCTCCTTGAGCCAGTTATGAACGGCAGAGCAGATCATGTCGTTGGCAACAGGTTCGGACACTTAAGCGGCGGCGCACTTCGGCGTCTCAACCTCGTCGGAAATAAGCTAATCAATCACTTCTTTGTCTTGATATATGGCATCCCACTCGAAGATATCCTCTCAGGCTACAGAGCGTTTACCTCTGATAGCGTACAAGTGCTTGATCTCTCGATGCCAGGATTTGAGATCGAATCAGAGATGACAATCGAGAGTGTTAAGAAGGGTTTGCGCATAATCGAGGTGCCTATTACATATCTCCCCCGAGCCGAAGGCACGCGTACGAAGCTTAAACCTATAAGAGATGGCCCAAAGATCGTTCTCACGATATATCGCATGGCTAAGACTCACAATCCTATGTTCTATTTTGGTCTGATAGGTTCGCTCTTCGGGATGGTAGGCTTTTTGACTGGCCTTTATGTTGTGAGAGATTGGCTCAATGGCAGAATAGAACATATACCCCTGACTATTCTCACCGCCATATTGATCATAGTAGGCCTTCAGCTTTTTCTTATAGGAATCCTGGGGGACGTCATGGCATCCTTACATAGAGAATCCATGCGTGAACTCTATAGGCGCAAAAAATAAAACCTTTTTGATTTTATGCGATAATCGTTACATAAAATCAAAAAGCTTTCACTTTCAGAACTCAAGTCTGCAATCGCTCATTGCCTCGACAAGGTATGCCTTTCCTGGCTCTAGAGTCTCGTTCTCATCAAGATGGCTCCAATCGTTCCCATCATACTCCCAGAGGAATGCTGAGATGATGCCCTTATCGACTGCCTCGGGGTACTTGTATCTCCTGTGCTCTGCGTTCACTGTAATATTTCTTATCTCCATAGTTCTGTTTACAGGCAGACCTATCATATTCCAGCCCTTATTTAGATTCAGGCGGTAGGGTAGATCTACTGGCTTTCCCTTAAGCTCAATTGTGAAGTTTCCTGAGCTATCTATGAAATAGCCAACGCCAGGCTCTAAGGATGTGATGTTTTCCATTTCATAGTCCTTCATGGCAAATGTCCAGTCCTCGCCGTCCAATGAAAATATACCTCTATAGGGTTTATTCTTGAGATACTTTGATATCGATTTATCCTTTGGCATCAAGTATGTAGAGACCGCGTTCCACCCAGCAGTCACGTTTATCACTTGAACTTGTCCTGGTATGAGAACATATTCTACGCTGAAGGTTCTGTTCTCTCCGAGTCTGGGCATCACGATAGGCCACATTACTTTCGTTTGGTTCTCGGAGGTATCCTCGTCGTGCCAAACAGTCTGCCCATTCTCCTTTACAACTATCTTATCGGCGTCTTTGGGAAGCAGAACCTCTCCTATTAGCGCAGGCTGAGCGTTGAGCTTCAGCTTGCCATCGGTGGTGTCGGTCTCGATCCAGTAGACCCAGTCGGTTGATGACTCATTTATTGGCGTAAGCGTTACCTGGAGGCTCGTTTTATTTTTGTTTGTTTCGCTTGAAGTGGTGTTGACCTCTGTTGTAGTATACGGCAGAGGCGGAGTCTTCGGTATTGCAGGTCTGAAGCTGGGGTCTCCCAGAATTGAGGTCATTATGGCTGTCTGATTGAGCATCTCTTTAACCGATACGTCCCAGTCCGGCAAAGCCTCATCATATTCGCTCAGGTTTTTCTTAATATTGTCCGCGCCATTGATCTTCATCCTATAGAGGTTATCTGCCTTAAGTTCAGCCTGGCCAACGGTTGAGTTCTCGAAGATTAAAGCTTGATAGAATCTCTTGCTGTAATCTCCGTCTATGAAGATCCATGACAGTGCAGTCTCACCCACGTAGCTGACTGCGCCTGCCTTGATAAAGGCTAAAGCTATGGAATCATCAAGCTTCCTGGGGATATACATTTCAGTTCCGCTGACATTTATGGAGTATCCTTCGAGATTCGACGTCAAACAGCCCGTGGATGTAGTAACCTGGGGTGAGAGGGTGAGAAGCTTTACGTTGGGCTCATCGAGAACTGTATCCATCATCGACCAGTCAGAGAGTCCCCATACCTCCTGGTTGCCGTGATTATCAAAGTGAACTATGTTCTGGCCGTTATTCATTTGTGAAACAACCTGCTGATACGTTGCCTCCTCGTGGAGCAGGTCCTTGACATTCATGCCCGCCTCCTTGAGATAATCACCGACGCTGATTGCGACCGGTGCCTGCGGGAAGGAGAGCGGCGGCGAGGATATGACCAGGGCATTATTCTTCCAGGCACCGCTGAGCTTGTCATAGGCAAGCGTTCGTGCTACCAGCTGAGAAGCATCGTATACGCTCAGACCCATGATTCTGCCGACTGCTGTACTTGTGTAGTTATCATCCTCCGGCTGAATCTGATAATCCCTGTAAATATCGAATATCAGGGGGTAGACTTCATTCTGCTTGAGGCCTGTGTCAATAAATGGCAGAGATCCTGGATCGCCCACAACAGTTAGGTACTCAGGCGTTAGCTTCAGATCATCTACCTTTTCTTTGAGTGAGTCCTCAATATTTAAAGGATCAATCTCTTGGGGCGCCGTAGCAACATCCACCAATAAAGCCTTATGGGATGCTGCGAACTGGGCGGCCACAAGCGAGAGCCTAGGAACCTTTGTATGGCTAAAAGCGGTTATGTTCAATGGTTCAACGTTTGATAGAACTTCTATTGTATAATTCTCTGTTCTATGGACATAGCCGTCGCCTGCCTCAATGTTGAACGTCCATTTGCCCGGGGTTATGAGGGGTATCTTTGCAATATATCTATCTTCCTGCGAAGTATTTTTTATCTTTAAGATTCCGGTTCTGCTATCAGGGCTATAGATATTGATGGCGGTATAGCTGGAGGGACTATCTATGCTCCAGGATATGTTTGCTACACCAGAGAACATTATGGCAGGATAGGTTATGTTAGTTATCGGCCAGTCGTCTTTTCTCACTATCGTTCTATTAAGTGCAAGGCCCTCATAGGATATTATGGCTCCGCTGTCAAGTTGCTGCTTCCAACCTGCATCCATTGGATAGAGGATCTCAGCTTCAACTGTCAAGCTGGCGGACTGGCCTGGATCTAAGTCATCCAGCTTCCAATTGAGCAGTGAGCCGTTCTCAAATGCACTATCTGGATTTACATCTTTGCCTGTGTAAGGATCTGTGATATTGACCGTTCCCTGGGTAGACTTTGGCCCTCTGAGCATCTTGCCGCTTGGGAATATGTCTATGAGGCGAATATTATTTATCTCCGTTAAATTGGCGTTGGTTAGGGTTATGTTCAGCCTCACGATTTCGCCAAGCTCCTCAGATGGCACCTGGGCAGGGCTCGTATCGATATGAACAAGCAGATCTCCCACAAGATCGCGTTTGATATCCTCTGTCGGCTCTGGAGGCAGTAGAGAAAGATCGCGTGAGTTTGTCAGCACAATCATATCTGGCTTATCTCCCCTAGCTGCCATCTCTTTGAGAAGAAGTCCATCATTTCCTTCTATCAAAGTGAGGTTTAAGTCGCTGAGGTTCTTTCTGCTTTGCTCCGATATCTGCCCGAATATCACGACCTTGTTCGCCTTCAGACGCTTTAGTGCCGAAGCTGTCTCAGCTGGCAAATCCTTGCCGGTGAAAAGTATAGGCCAATTCAGATATGATGCCAGGGATGTTGCACTGAGGCCAGCGGTATAATTATCTCCAATGATCACAGCTCCTGATGAATTTATCCAGTATCCGCTCAATTTTTCCGCAAGATCCGCGCTATTGTTTGCCTTGATAGTCGAATCACACTTCCACGAGATATTACCTATTCCAAGAGTTTTTCCGCCTAGCTGCTGTAGCAGCCATCTTGCTGAGTTCGATGGCGGTTCAAGCTCTGACCATAGTGGAGTATAGACTACATTGTGCTCAAAGGCAAATCCACTTGCACCCGCCCGATTGAGATCCTCGATGTAGTTGATTGTACCTTCCACGTTCTGCGCAGAGAGGACGTACTGCACATAGCTGTCGCTAAGCCTTATGTAGATCGGCTTGTCAGTCATGCTCGCTGCCACCTTTACATCTGAGGCGGATACAGGTGAGATCAGTGTGAAATCCACAGAATTTGAGATGTCTGCAAAGTTATATCCTTGGCTCCGATCAAACGGATCACCTATGGCTATGCCCAGCTTCACAGGCCCAAGATCCGTAGTTATATTCCTGGATTCGTTCACGATCTCCATGATCTGGTCCTGCTTCCATTGACTCCATCTCTCCATGTTGTAGCTATTGGCTGAGACCTTTGTCAAGTCTATTCCAGTATCTTTATAGAACTTCTCTTTACAGTAATCGCAGAAGCAGTAGTTCTCGTTCTGGAAGCCGATATTATAGAGCACAACTCCGTCGACCTTATAATCTTCTACCAACGTCTCAATCTGGTTATATAGGTACTCTTGGGCATCCGGGTTCACTGGACAGAAGTAGCTGCTATTGCCAGCAGTTCCGGGACTCGCAACCTGAAGCCAGGAAGGATCGATCTTGGATTCGTCGAGAGTCGGAGAATCGAGACCAATCTCACCCAGGAACATCTTTTCGGCGACCGATGCGGTCTCTGTGCTGCTCAGATCTACTGTGCCTAATTCATTTATACTGCCATCAGATTTTTCAGGAAGCTCGAGCGATGCGGTCACATATGCCTTCAGTCCCTCCTTATGGGCCGCATCGACAAGGTTCTTTACAGCCTCCCCGCTTCCGTGAATGGTTATGCTTGTGATATTGGCGGATTTGAAGTCGCGTAAAATCGAATCAGCTCCGTAGGTATCCAGATCGCTTTGCTCAACCCAGCCCATGCGATCGCCAGATTGGACATCCTTTGGGAGAATCATTAGAGTTTTTGCAACTGTATGATTGTCCTCGGACCATATTGCCAGAGGTGTTGCCGCAACAGAACTATGCCAGTCATCAGCACCAACTAAGATTACATCATCTACATTGCCTTTCACGCCCCGCTCAAGCTGAGCATTTGCGGCGTTGGAAAGAAATATAAGCGCTAGGAGAACTACGAACAGTCTCACTGTTTCACCTCTTCAACGGAGATTCCCATATTTTCCAGTGCCTTTTTGCTATCTTCACTAATATTCTCTATCACCAGCACTTTTGTGAGCTTGGTATTGCGCTTGGTTAGATCTGCAATCACTGATCTAGTCGTGTTTGTCATAGTCATATTAGTATCGCATATCGCCAAAGGCACATTAAGCATCTTAGCCTCCCGATATGCTCTATAGAGCTGGGTATCCTCCGGGCTTGATAGTATCACCTCAGATGTTCCATTTTTCCATATCTCTGAGATGAGCTGCCAGGACATCTCGCAGAGGCTGTTCCCCTTAATCCTCTTTAGTTCAGTACCTTTGAGTTCCTTCTCGGCATCCTTCGAGACTATTGATTCGTTGCCAAATATCACGACCTTTGAATAGGCGAAAAGGCTCTCCTTGGATTCCTCATCCAGATTTCCTGCTGGAACTGTTATGACTGGCAGGCTTGAATTCTCAGGTGGGCATAAAGATGCTATAGTCTTGTATAGGAAATCCTCCCCTGTCAATATGGCTGTGCCGTTTGGCTCGACGACATTTACGGCTGCAACCTCATCAGGCATATGGACTCCCTTGGAATCAACAAGCTTGAAGACCACAGGATACTCTCCGGGCTTCAGGGCAAGCATGGTGAAGTTAGCAACGCCAGGGCTATCTGGGGTAACTGGCGCAGCCTGAATTACGGGTATCACCAGAAGCTCAGATGGCGTGAGGATCCCCACAGTCACCTTCTCTTTGACCTGCATGGCTATGCTGAAGGAGCCTTCATACGTCCTATTAGGCACCATTATCTCGGGCAGATCGGTCTTGACGTTGTAACCTCTTACAGCTATGCCGAACTCGGCCGATGCCTCAACCGTAGCGTTTTTGGAGCTGTTGCCCAGCGATTTGGCCTCAACGGTTACATCTCCTTTCTCTCCTGGGTTGGCCGACTCTATTTTGAGCTTCAATGGATGACTTATGCCTGGGTTTAGAGGAATTTCATATGGAATAGGAACCTCATTATCCCCGTCCAGAAGGCTTGCGCTCCAGCCATCAGGTAGAGAAGGAATATCCACTGATATTACATCTCTGAATCTCCCAAGGTTGGAGACTAGAAGATCAAAGTCTGCAGTGTCATCAGCTTTGGCGAAGGTCGAGGCCGATTTGGCATCATTTATGGATAAGTCTATATCGTAGCTCTCGGGCTCAATCACATAAACGTAGAACTCTATCGCTGTGGGTATCGATGGTGGTGCGCTATCGAGAAGATAGATGGAGCCGGTATAATTCCCAGGCTTGGCCTCAGGGGGAACTGCAAAAAATATATTGATCTTCTCAGTATCCTGAGGATTGAGTACCTTGCCATCAGGTATATTCAAGAACACGAAATCCTTTGCATCACCGCTTATTGGCGTGTCGGTGATCTTAAGGATAGGTGTATCTCCAACGTTCTTCAGTGTAAGTGTCTTCTCAATAACTTCACCCGGGTGAAGCTTTACATCGAACCTCTCTTTATCCGGGGAAAGCTGCCCATACGCAGCTCCTATCAGGAGTGAGAGGATGGCAATTAGGTATATCGGCCTCATCTTCCATCACGCATTGCTTATGCCAGATTTTTCTACTGTTATTTTTCAATATATAAAACCTTATTTACCAGGCGATAAATTCCAATATAGTAAGACCCATGCAGGGATAGTTTATATCTGTTGCTGTAGCTTCTAATTTATAAACAGGTGGTTCCTTGGATCGCGAGAAAGCCTATTTAATCGCTATGCCCTTTAAAAAGCGCGGCAAGAAGAGCCTCAAAATAAGCGATTTCATCTTTGCCCTATCCCTGGACCTCAAATGGGGGCCGCCCGAGAAGGTACGCGCTCTTCTAAGGGAAGCCGATGCGGAGGGAATGGTGAAGCTAGATGGTGAGATGGTTCACGCAAATTTCGAGGCTGAAAGTGTGGATATACCCATGGGGTTCAAGCCCTCTTCTGAAGAAGGTATTCTTGATAGAGGCATCAGGCTTATAACATCCAAGACAGGTATGAGCAGAAAGGAGATCATTGCCCTGGCGAACGAAAAGCAGGACTCTCTGAAGCGGCTGGTGGATCTAGATGCGGTTGTGCTGCTGGTGGCGAGAGAGCTTGGAATAGATGTGAGCGATCTCGCAACTGAAGCGTTCCAAGACTTATTGGCCAGGGTGAATACAGAGAAGGCGGATGCGGAGATGTCCAATATTGGGAAGGACATATGAGCTATCAGCAATCCTGCGTTGAGCCTATATTTGAATTGATTATTAATACTACTATAAATATTTATACAAATACAACTAATATCATTCAGATGGCAAATTATGGCTGATGCTACTTTGTACGAAATACTGGGCATATCCAAGGAAAGGGCTGATGAAATTGCGAAGATCGTCAGAAAGTCGTTCTCCAAGTCCAAGAGTCCTGCAGATTGGATAAAAGAGCTGATAGATGACTTTGGGATAACGCCCGAAACTGCAGAGGTCTTTGCATGCGGCTGGTTTGCAGGAAGATATGCAGGCGTATCAGAGGTCTTCAATGTTGTCCAAAAGGAGATGGATAAGCTCGAAAAGGATAAAGCAGAGAAGGAAAGCAAATATCCGCAGTCAGACGGTTATGTCTAATTTCTGTTCTATTTCAAAAGTGATTATGAAGGAATCGTAAGCTTAATCTTATATGGCCCAGGAAAGGCTATCATATGCCCCCCAGGGTTCTGTTCACTACAATCTACAGGAAAAGCTCTGAGCCCTATGACTACATTGGAGCCAACACCAGATCGTGGTTCCGCTTCTACTGGCCCAGGATTCAATCCTTTGGGCTGCGCTTTTTAAAGCAGAACATTCCCGAGCTTGAGATCCTTGAGTTTCCTACATGGGAGGAGTACAAGAAGAAGCTGGAAGAGGGCTGGGATGTGGTAGGGCTCTCGTTCTACCTGAGCGAGACCCATGAAGCTCTGGAAATGGTCGAGGCCGCACGTGCTGCAGGCGTAGGGGAGATCTGGGCCGGAAACTACGGCGCGCTGACTACAGCGATCCAAGACAAGTTTGATCGGATCTTCGTGGGCTACTCGGAGCATCAGCTTGCTCCTTATTTCGGCAGGCAGATCAGGGACATAATTCACCCTCCGCTCATCGAGTACCTGAACACTCCCTTCGGGATCAAGCTGAACATTTACGGTGTGCTCTTCACCACACGCGGCTGTCCTGTGGGCTGCAAGTTCTGCCAGACTCCCGTCTTTTGTAGCAAGCCCAACATAATTTCGCTGAAAAGCATTGAGCGGGTTCTTGCTTACTACAAAGAAAACGGCATAAACGTAGTTCTGATCGAGGATGAGAACTTTGGCTGCAACCGTCGTCATGCAGACCAGGTTGTCGAGCTGCTGGATAAGTACGAGATGGTCTGGGGATGCATGGCCCGGGCGGATTATCTGAGGAAGAAGATAGACGAGTGGGCAGAGATGAGGCGAAAGAACGGCCGAAAGGTAGCCGGCTTCGGAGGTGCAGCCATTGGCATCGAGAACCTGCATCAGGAGCGCCTCGATGAAATCAAAAAGAAGGAGGGCACTGAGGACATACTTGAGACTGTGCATAAGCTGCAGAAGCATGGTTTCGGAACAGTCGGGTACTACATGATCGGCTTTGAGGACGACACCATAGAGAGCCTGAAGGTGGACATCCCCAAGCTGGCTGATCTGAAGCTGGACATCACTCAGATCTGCGTGATCACGCCCCTGCCACAGACGCCCCTCTGGAAGGAGATCGAGGAGAAGTACGGAATCTGGGATCATGATTACCATAACCACGATGGAAAGCATATGGTCTGGAACCATCCGCGTATTGCCCCAGAGGAGTTTCCGAAGATCCTTGACTGGTCATTCAAGAGGACCTACTCATGGAGCACGCCGATACGCACGTCGGGGCGCGTATGGGCAAACGCCTACCGCTATGGCGGTCTCACAGGAGTGAAAGAGGTCGCTGCTTACATCTCCCGGGCGAACAAGTTCGATTGGAGCCAGGGTCCAAGGCTGTTCAAAATGAGCTGAAGATTCGAGCATGAAGATACTATTACTATCATCACCTATCGTCCAGCCGGACTTCGACAGGATAGCCCGACTACCAAATCTTGGATTAGCGTCGCTGGCTGCGCATGTGGACGATCTCTGCACAGTTCATGTGGCTGATATACACGGGATGAAGAACCACAGGGATTACGTTCGCAGGATAGTGAACGGTTATGATCTCGTCGGCCTGACGGCAATGAGCTTCCAGTACCAGGAGTCGCTGGAGCTGGCGAAGATCGCAAAAGAGTCAGGCGCAGAGACTGTTTTTGGCGGCTATCATCCAACGCTGGCTTATCAGGAGATTGCGGAATCGCCGGATGCAAAGCTGATAGATTACATAATCAGGGGCGAGGGCGAGGCCACATTCCGAGAGCTGGTACAGGCGAAGCTGGCGGGGAGCAATCTCGGGGATGTGCTGGGTCTCTCATACCATGATGGGGACAAAATGATCCACAATCCCGCGCGGACGCTGATGGATGTGAGCGAGATCAAGATGCCCAATCGCGATGCTCGCCTGATCACAAAAGGATTCGACAGCCTTGGCATTCCTATTGATTCCGTTGAGACAAGTCGCGGGTGCACACAGGGCTGCAAGTTCTGTTCTATCAACATTATGTACGGACGTAAGTTCCGTAAGTTTCCAATCGAGCGGGTCATTTCTGATATTCAAGATGCTGAGGCCCACGGTGCTGGCTCGGTTTTCTTCCCGGACGATAATATCACGCTGGATGTGAAGAGGCTGGAGCAGCTCTGCCAGGCCATAATCGATGCCGGACTCACACACCTGCGGTATAAGACTCAGGCATCGGCATCAGGCATCGCATCAAGCAAACGGCTTGTCGATAAGATGGGCGAGGCCGGGTTCGATGGCGTCTTTTTGGGTGTGGAGAGCGTGAACAAAAGGAACCTGCAGTTTTTGGGGAAGGGCAGGATGTCGGACGATGCCGAGAAGGCTGTGCAGTATTTGCATGATAATGATATTATAGTCTCCACCGGCCTCATCGGCGGGAACCCCGATGATGATGCTGAGGATATCTGGGAGAATTTCAAGCTGGCTAGAAGGCTGAAGGTGGATGTGCCTATATTCTACATCAGCACGCCATATCCTAAGACGCAGATGAGGGCGGAGCTTGAAGAGATGGGGCTTGTTACTAATAATGATTTTACTAAGTATGATGGGCTGCATGCAAATCTGAGGACGAAGCATCTGAATGCTGAGGATGTGCAGTATATCACCTGGGAGATGAATGCCCGCTATTACGATTATGAGTGGTTCAGGTATAACAAAGTCAAGAGATTTTATCCGAAGTGGTTCATCAGAGAGACGATGAGATTAGCGCCATTTTATGCCAGGCGCAAATTGGCTATGGCGCTGGGGTTGCGGAAGCCGAAGGATTTCTTTAAAGAGGATCTGGAGAGTGGGGAGCTGTGCAAGGGGGTAGTCTAGAAGATCCGATCTATGTAACCAATAAATAGAGAAACGTTCCTTTGCATTAATCAATGCAAGAAACGGATACTCCGGAGTATACATCTTTTAAATTTGAGGATCCTAGACAGGAACGAATTTATCGTAACCTTTACGAACTTATCGCCCCAGCGCCTGCAGTATTTTATCTGGATGCTTGCAAGATGATGAAAGATGGTACAAAATTCAATACTACAAGCCACATAGTATCACATCTATTGCGTGAGATTGAGGGTTTTCTGCTTGAGACGCTAAGTGTTATTCCTGATGAGATGCCAAGTTCTGTTGATCTAACTGAGCTAAAAACAGATCTTATTGAGATTTCGGACTTAATCCCAGATGATAATGAAAAACTTTCTGAAATCGTGACTGATAAGATAGTTGGCGAAGTAGAAAGATTGCTTAAAGGCAAATTAAATTCGCTTTCAAAAAGCAAAAAATATAGCTCAAAAAGAGAAAAAGTGCAGTCAATTATGAAAAGTTTACAAATTCAAGAATCAGACCAAGTGATAAAGGCGTGGTTGGAAGAATTGCAAGGGCGTGCTCACCGAAGGTATCTTGATGCTCCTAGAAAAATAGATGACGAGTTCAAAGAACTTCTTAATAAAAAAGAAAATCTCTTTGATGTCGTTTTGCAGGCTCTGCAAAATCACTATTTAAAATATATTGAGCTTCTAGATATGCTTTTAACTAAAACAAACCCCACTGAAAATGATATTGATTTACTTCGAAAAAATATACCAAATAATCTATTAACTCGAAACTACTTTTTCAATAAACTTAATGAAGTCGGATGGTTAAAACCATTGAGATCTAAAGGCTTTTTTAAAATAGAGCCTCAATTAGTTCTAAACGATGAAACTGGGTCAGTGGTTGCCCTTGCGTGGCCTGAATCACAGTATCTTTCCTTGATGTCTCGATTCGAACCTGAAGAAGTATGTGATATATTTCTGAACGAAGTTCCATGCATAAAGAATATTTGGGTTTTAGAGGATTTTATCGATGCTGCTATACAAATGCCTCCTGAAATCGCATGTAAAATGACTGATAAGATGATAGAATGGTCGCAGCTGATATATCCACTTTATTTGCCGAAAAAGTTAGGTATGCTAATTGTTCATTTTGCTAAGTCCAGCAAAATCGAATATGCTTTGCGCTTAGCTGAAACATTGTTGGAAATAATGCCCGATCCAAAAATTAATGATGCTTTAAATACTGCAGAATACCAATTGAGCCCAGAACCGCAGTCAAGATTTGATCAAAATGATTTTAACGATATGCTTCGGGAAGTCTTTCCTGAACTAATTGAAGTAGCGGGCATAAGGGCTTTCGATTTACTTTGTAATATGCTAGAATCGGCTATTTTATTATCTCAAAGAGAACCTAATGAAGGCATAAGAGATATATCTTACTCTGTGTTTTGGCGTCCGCGTATCGATCGCCCATCAAATCGGGAATCTCTTAAGGATATGCTATTAGACGTAGTTCTATTAGCAATAAATCAAATAGCGGAAAAGAACGAATCTCAGGTTTCAACTTTAGTCCAATTAATTGATACCAGACCTTATGGTTTGTTTAAGCGAATTGGCATACATATTTTGATACAATATCCCAAAACGACGCATGATTTAATTGTAGCTTATTTAAATAATACTGACATATTAAATGATATTGGCATGATACATGAGTGCACCCTCTTGCTAAAAGAGAACTATAAAACCTTGAATTCAGGTCAGCAAGAAATAATTCATGAATGGATCAAAGAGGGGCCAGATCTTGATAGGTATAGGAATTCAAGAGAAAAACTGAATGGAATACGTCCAAGTGATGAAGACGCTTCAGCTTACCGTAAAAGATGGCAGCGCGATCGCTTAGCTTTAATAGAGAGGGACCTTCCTACAAACTTGAAAAAAATTTTCGATAATTTAGTTAAAGAAATGGGCGAACCGAGATCTCTTGAAGATGATTCTTGCGAGACTTATTGCAGAATGGGTTCAACCAGTCCAATCGAGGCTAAAGAATTAAAAGAAATGACTACAAAGGATGTTATAGCATTTTTAAAATCATGGGAAGCTGCTGATGATTTCTTTGGACCATCCAAAGAAGGTATTTACAGTGTGTTAAAGGAGATTATAATAGAAGATCCAGAAAGATTCGCGAAAAATGCAGTAGAGTTCCAAAGCCTTGACCCAATTTATATTAACGCTCTAATCCTAGGACTTAAGGATGCAATAGATATGGGTAAAGTTTTTGATTGGTCTTTAGTGATTAGTCTTTGTAGTTGGGTAATATCTAAATATGCTAGCTTTGAGAGAGCGATAGAAAGTGACACCTACAACTCAGATTTGAAATCCACTTGCCATTATATCGTTGAGTTGTTATCAATTGGCCTAGAAGACCGAAAAGGAGAAATCCCGATTTACTTTCGCTCTAAAGTTTGGCAGATAATAGAGATTCTAAGTGAAGACCCAGATCCTACTCCAGAAACAGAAGCAAAATATATTAGTGGCTCAGATTCAAGCCGAAATTTGGCAGATTTCTCCATTAGGACTATTCGTGGAGAAGCTATAATAGCTGCAATTAAATACGCTCTATGGGTAAATAGCAATAGTGAATGGTCGCCTATTAATTTCATAGAGAAATCAACCATCGATTTCGATACCATTCCAGAGGTGCGTAGAGTTCTTGAAAAACATCTGGATTTTAGCATGAACTCCTCTTTAGCCATTAGGGCGATTTATGGTATGCATTTTCCTTTTCTCGTCTACCTTGACTATAACTGGACACTAAATAACCTTAGCTCGATTTTCCCTCTTGAAAAAACAAAACAATCCTTATTTGAAGTTGCATGGGGAACATATCTTAAGTTTTGTAGGCCTCATATAAAAATCGCCAAAATACTTAAAGATCAGTATTCAATTGCCGTTGAATGGTTAAAGTTAATCACAGATGATCATAGCCAGTTTTTGAATCAATATAACCATATTGAATGTAACCTTGCAGAACACTTAATGGTTCTTTATTGGATAGGAGAGCTTGGACTTGATGATAGTCTTATCTTGCGGTTTTGGGATAACGCGCCTGAAAGTCTTAGAGAATATGCTTTACAATTTATGGGTTTTAGCCTTAAGCATACTGAAGGTGATATCCCCACGCAAGTGTTAGAGCGCTTTAAAGATATCTGGGAATTCAGGTACAAGATTGTGAGCGAATCAAATCGTGATTCAAATGAATTGCGATCTTTTAGCTGGTGGTTTTTATCTGATAAATTTGATGATACATGGAAACTCGCCCAATTCGAAAAAGCACTGAACCTAACTGAGGATTTTCGACTTGGTCTTCTTGTAGCAGAAAAGCTAGCGAAACTATCTTCGGATATGCCACTCGAATCATTAAAATGCCTAGATTTAATCATAAGGAAGACCAAAAATAAATCTCGTATTCATATTTGGCGCAAAAGCGCTGAAATAACATTAGTGAATGCACTCAACTCAGAAGATCCTGAGTCAAGGCTGTTGGCAAAGAATTTGATAAACTATCTTTGCAGCATACGCTATTTAGAATTCCGATGTTTGCTTAAAGCAGACTCTTAAAGGTTATAGCATACGTTTTCCAAAGCTTTCCCCCAGCGAGGGGTTAGGGGCAGCCCGCGCGGCGACTGAGCGCGCTAGGAAAACCATTAGTTTTAGCCCCAGAAGTAAGTATACGCTCCTTGAATAATAATAGTGAAAGCGATGAGCTATCGAGCCTAGGAGATCTGGATGCCAGAAATATCCAATTCTCAAAGAAAAGTTTTAGTCAAGGCCCATCGCATCTTCAATCTTCTCCAATTCTTCCATCTCGCTTCTTCTGATATCGTCCAAGATTGTACGGATTTCATCGAGCTTCTCAATTCTGCGCACAACTTTCTCTTTTGGGGTCATTTCTTGCCTCCTAATTGACAGCGGTCGGACCAACAGATCGCTCTTGCTTCTGGCCAGATACTCGCGGCTCCCAGGTGGATTACGCCTGCTCAATATGCTTCTGGATCGAGGATCTGAATCGCTGTTGCTATCCTACTTACAATGTCTCCTATAGTCCATAAGTATTTATAGTTTCCCACTAACGTCACATTTTGATACAAATATGTTCAAAAGTAAGAAAATGCTTAAATAATCACGACGACAAACGACGTAAATATGGGAGAAACAATAGTGGGAGAAGTAGACGCTCGCGGAAGAGTACAGCTTTCCAGAGCACTCCGTGAAGTTCTAGACATTCACCCGGGAGATAAGGTGAGAATAACTGTTGAGAAAATAGCCATGCCGAAAATCGATATAGCAAAAAGCGAAAGCGGAAACCCTCTAAGGGCCGCTGAAATCGCTCTCGCTTAAGCTCGTGCATCCGGATCTCGCACATCGGGATGCAATCTTACAGTAAGTAGCGGAAGCTATTTACTCTTTTTCTCTCCGAGAGCTTCGTAGGGTACGCTACAGTTTGACTCGATTCCAGAAGAAACTGCAGGTTTATAGGAATCCTTAGTCTTGTGTCTTATCTATAGCCGATCCTATGCACTCCACAACCTTCGCCGCCATCCCCATAGCCTTCTTCGCATCATCCTCATCAAAGGCCTAGTAGGGTACGCCGCCCGGCAAGCCGTTAGGATAGCGTGTGGGAATGTAGTACTTATCCAGCCCACCTGCCTTCAGAATCTCCTCCATCCTCGGATCATACTTTAGCGCATGCTTCAAGAGTTGTGATACAGAATGACCCAGGACAATTTCCTCTCCCTGGGCATAGATGAATGCCTTCACTGCCTTTTCTGCAGACTGTTGAGATAGGAAGCAGGCCAGATTAAACCGCTTTCCTTGAAAGCTATATCTGGCATCGTCGAGATCCTGCTCCGCTTGGAGTAGCCAGCGCATTCCCTCCTCTTTCGGTTCAAGCTTCATACAATATCTTCCCCTCCTGCAGCGCTCTCTTGACAAATGGCCGCACTTTCATATACTCGAACTCCTGTGGCGTATAGACCAGAATATCCATGGCCTCCCTGGCATCATCGTAGAACTCATCAAGTCGGTCCAGGAATCTCTTCTCCGTCTCCTTTACTACTATCAGGTCTATATCGCTGTTTTCGCTGGCATCTCCCCTTGCCAGAGAACCGAAGAGCAGGACAAGGCGTACGCTTGGGTCTTTTCTTAGTTTGTTCAAGATCTTCTCTAGCTCTACTTTTAGTTCAGTTACGCTCACAACATTCCTCAGCCTGCTTCACTCACTTCGCCATTCCTGAATCTTATGCTGCAACTCCACCGATGAATATTGATCCTTCATATCCTCAAGAGCGCCCCGCCAGTCCAGCTTCATTTTGCCTTTAGGCTTCGTAGTCTGCTTTTCTTTTTTGTCGTTAGATATGCTCATACTACCGCCAACATGTCTTCCAAGTGATCTTCAGGAACCGGGATACAATCCTCCTTCAGAGCATCTATGTAGGCTTTGATGGCCTCCTTAATATTGGTAATTGCTTCTTCCTTGGTTTTCCCCTGGCTGATACATCCAGGCAATCTGGAAACTTCCGCCACCCAGTAACCGTCTTCGCCGGGATAGATGACCACTTGTCTAATAGGAATGTAATTCTTCCTATCAGCTATTAATATTATCCAAGTCCCTTATCTTATTCCCATCAACCTTATAGTATGCGTTATCCAAGTCCTTCCCCCGACGAGGGGTTAGGGGCAGCCCGCGCGGCGCCTGAGCGCGCTAGGATGACCATTAGTTTTAGCCCCAGAAGTAAGTATAAGGCCCTTGAATAATAATAGTAGAAAGCGATGAGCTATCAAGCCTGGTGAGCTAAATGCCAGAAAGAACTAAAGTAGAATTATCATATCAGCTCAAAACAGCCATGAGCCATAAGCCCTGGCTATCCGTTCAAAGATAATCGCTTCAGGAGAGCCTCTTCTTAGCTGTGATGAGGTCGGGCGGGAGATCAAGGAGCGGGGGAGCTAATCTAGGATGAACTGACCTTTCTTAACCTTCCCTAATGAAGCCGTTATTATCTTAAAGAAAAAGTTTTAGTCGAGACTCATTGCATCTTCAATCCTCTCCAATTCGGTCATCTCGCTTCTTCTGATATCGTCCAAGATTGTACGGATTTCATCGAGCTTCTCAATTCTGCGCACAACTTCCTCTTTTGTGATCATTTCTTGCCTCCCTATTAGCAGTATTAGGATCAACAGATCGCTCTTGCTTTTGGCCAGATACCCGCGGCTCCAAGGTGGATTACGCCTGCCCAGTAAGCTCATTTGTTTACAGGTCGAATCACTGCTGTACTCTCTATTACCTCAGCCCTTTATACTCGGCATAACTATTTATACCTTTTCCCCTATTTGGTCCATATAGGATCTAAATACATCAGATAGACGGAATGTTTAAATAAATATGACAGCAAACGACGTATATATGGGAGAAACCATCGTTGCGAAAGTAGACGCGCGTGGGAGGGTACAACTATCAAAGGCCATTATCGAGGCCTTGAATATCAATAGTGGCGACCTCATCCGGATAACAGTTGAAAAGATAACTCCAATGAAAAGCGAAAGCTGAAATCCTCCAAGGGCCCCTGAACCTGCTTTCGCTCAAGTTCATGCACTTCAGTTGCGAGCTGAAAATGCGCTGCTATGTAGTAGCGGAAGCTATTTACTCTTTTTCTCTCCGAGGGCCTAGTAGGGTACGCTGTCCGGCAAGCCGTTAGGTAGTGTGTGTGGGAATGTAATAATTATCCAGTACTCCTGCACTCAGAATTCGGTTCAAACGTTCTCTTTTAAGATTAAGGCAATATCTCTATATCAGCCATCAAGGGCTTTAGGCCAGATCTCAAACCCAAGATTGGCTCTCTCAAAATGCTGGTCTCCTGTGAAAGTCTTACTTATTCCCAGCTCTTTCATTATTACAAAGGTGGTCAGATCTGTAAAGGAGATATCAGGCTTATCTTCGTATCTTCCTCTAAGCGACCATGCGGAGTTGAACCTCGGCTCATCGACCCATTGCAGTTCAAGCTGCTCCATTTTAATAGCTAAAAGCAAAGTTTCGATAAATCGTGAAGCATCATTGAAATTGACGCTCTTAAATAAAGATGTGATAACTTCATCGAGAATATAGTCTGAGGTCACCAATAAGAGGTCACCAATAAGTAATCTCTTCTTACTATCTCTCGATAGCCTCTAGTTGCTGCTTGATGGTGATTATCTCTTCTATTTGCCAGGGCCAGAAATGCCCAGCTATCCAGGAATATCGACCGGTCAATCGGCATAGCTGTCGTGCTTATCAGCCAGATCAGGTGGGCCTTCGCAAATTCCTATCACTTCAGCCAGTGTGTTTCCTTTGCTTCTCTTAGGCTCTCTCCTCTCTAATGTGTCTAAAAGATCTGCAACCTCTAATAGATCCTCTTCTGGCAGGGACTCAATCTTCTCTATTATCATTTTTCTATCAAACATGATGTCTCCATAGCTAGATGTGAACTAGACAGAATAGGAGAGCCTATGTATTAAAAGACTCTCTCCTCAATGTAAATTAAAGGATTTCGCTATTCTTGATGGCCGTTTATGGTTGCAAGGATATCGATGGATTAAAAGAGATGCCTCTTAGATCTCAGTGGAAGCCGGGACTACTTTCTAAGACTCTCTCTTCATTGCATTGGCGGAGCAGTGAAGATGCTAACCTGGATAACATTCTCAATCCAAAAAGCAGATATTTTCGTAGAGATAAGGGAAATACGGTCACATCCATGATCCCAAAACGCAAGAGCAGTCTCTCAAAAGCAAATTCGCCTTCAGAAAACGTCCGCATCCTGGAAGACATCATGGGGACACTGAGAGAACACATGCCCGATCTAACCGAGTGCCATAAGATCAAGTTTCTTGGTATTTTTGGCTCTTATGTGCGAGGAGAGGCAAGAAGTACGAGCGATGTAGATCTTCTGGTCGAATTCTCTGAAACACCAGATATTTTCAAATTCATGGATCTAGAGGATGATTTGACTGTGCTTCCAGGCCAAAAGGTAGACTTGGTAACGAGGCCCGCGTTGAAGGGCAACAAGTCTTTCTGCTACAATTATTGGCATCAACGTCTTGATCTGATTCTACACCCTCTTCGCCAGGTTTTTAGTGAGCCTTTGAAGCGGAATTGAAATATCGTTCTTATCCAGGAGTACCTCAAGAATACAGGGCCCATCGTAGGACTTCGCCTCTGTCAGCGCCTCACTCAGCTCTCTTTCAGTCTTGATCAAGAATCCGAGTCCAGTTCCCATGACCTCAGGAAGTTTACTCTATCTCCAATCAGCACATCGTTGAAGGCACCGTCAAGCATAGGACGCTCCGTTCCATAACCATGATTATTCAGAACGATGACAATTGGGCTCAAGCCGTATCTTGCTGCGGCTGCCAGCTCCATCCCCGTTCATCTGGAATGAGCCATCTCCTGCCAGGACCACTGGTCTCAGATCCGGGCGGGCTAGCTGAGCACCGATGCTGGCAGGAACGGCAAAGCCGAGGGATGCATAATAAGGCAGGAGAGATAAACTTGCAATCACTGCTGATCTCTATGGACCCAAAGAGGGCATCTCCCGGATCGGCGATAAAGATGTTCTCCTCATCCAGAAAGCTGCTGAGAGCCTGAAAAACTCTTGTTACTGTTATCTTCTCATCAGAGAAAAGTCATCGGAAAATCTCCCAACTCTTTGAGAATAAGGTATATGGCCGGGTTCATGCCGCTGAAGATCTGCCTTAGCCAATTGGTCCAGCAGGTCAAATCCCGGCAGGGAATATTCGCGCCCGCCTAGAGCAAACTTTTCATTTACGATATATATCAGCTTCTTCGGGTCAAGATGAGCTGTATAGATCCCAAGGTTCAAATCCGTTAAATAGACCCCTACCATGAAACTATAGCTAATAGTTAGGTTTAAGACAAAAATTAAAAGTAGTATGTGAGTAAATATAACTAGGGAATGGGTACACAGATCGCACTTTGCCTCATTACTTTATTTATTCTTGCAGGCATCTGCTCCGGGCTAAACCAAAGCTGCACATATATTGATAGCAATTTATCCCTTAGTGGTGGTGCTCTCTGCTCAACTGAGAAAGATCTCGGCCAGTCAGAGGCCATTTGCATTCCGTCCTATCTCATCTCAGATGTTGAGCCCACTGATAAATTCTCTGCAGAAGCTGATCCTAAACTTACGCTCGATAAAGACGGCTTCCGAGACGCTCAGGGCAGGCTCGTTTTTTTCAGGGGAATCAACGTGGCCTCCAACGCCAAGCTTCCGCCCTTCTTGCCATTTCGAGATCCCAAATGGTGGGACTTGCTTTCATCCTGGGGCTACAATATGGTTCGCTTGACAATCTTTTGGGAAGCCATCGAACCAGAGCCCGGGGTATACGATCAAAAGTACCTAAGTAATGTAAAGGAGCTTGTAAATGAGGCATCCAAGAGAGACATATACGTAGTCCTGGATATGCACCAGGATGAGTACAGCAGATGGCTGCATGGGGATGGTGCTCCCTACTGGGCTCTGCCGAGCGATGTTGATCCATATTTTAACACCGGTATTTCAGGACGTTTCTGGTTCCTGGCATACTTCTTATCGGGCGATGTCAGGGACAGCTTCTCAAACTTCTTTAAGTCCAGCTACCTAAAAGATCATTACTATCGATCATGGCAAGAAGTGGCACGAAGAGTGGGCAAAAACCCCTACATTTTAGGCTACGATATAATGAATGAGCCCTTTGGAGGAGATATACCAAATGATGCTGGCCAGTTCGAAAATGGCTATTTGAAACCTTTCTACCAGGGGGCTATAGCCTCCATCCGTGAGGTTGATCCCGATGCCATAGGCTTCGTTGAGCCCTCAATCATGGACCTGTATGACTCGAAGCTCAGCTCCTTCAATACCAGCCACCTGGTTTATGCATCACATATATATCCGCGCTTCTCCTGGAGAGCATGGTTTGATCCCAGTAATAAGGATACATCTTTTCCCGCTCTCTTGGATATTCAGAGAAATAAGGCAAAGGAGCTTGGCATGCCTCTCTTCATAGGAGAGTTCGGCACCCCCTGGTCTCCCCTTGAAGTAATCAGCCGGAACAGACAGGTAAATACGGCCATGGAGGCCTTCGAAGGTGAGTTCATCGATAACGCATATTGGGACTTCAGCGCAGAGAACGGAAGCATCTGGAATGATGAGGACTATTCTCTTCTTGATGATAATGGCCGACCCAGAGGATTAGAGGTGAATGTCCGTCCTTATCTCAGGCGGCTTGCTGGATCGCCCATATCTCAATCCTTCAATCCATACAGCAAAAACTATAGTCTGATCTTTGAAGGAAATCCTGGCCTGGCCCCAACTATTATCTACCTTCCCGAACTAGTGCAATATCCAGGCGGGTTTGTAGTATGCATATCTGACGGAAGCATTAGATACCTGCGAGACAAAGGAGAGCTATGGTATCAGCCATCTAGTCACAGACGGCATTATATCAATATATCTGCTATCAATAAACCTTCCTTTAGTTAAAATCGAAGGCCCTAGAATTTGAAACTGAATTCTTACATTTCAGCTTGTTTTCAGGAATACACGTTTAGAATTATATTTATGTCTTGAACGATCAACCTGACAAGCTATCATAATCTTTTCACTGGATTATATCTCATATTTATCCTCTGATTATTACAGGAAACTATAAAGGAGGAGGGGGATGTTAAACCATCCCCTGGCTAGAGACCTCGAACCTTTTATCATAAAATGGACTCAGGCCGAGGAGTGCCTGAGTCCAGGGCCCCACTAATGTCAACTAATGGCAGTGGATTGGGGTTTACAATCTCTTCTGGAATATAAATGCTTTCCTAGGCTTAAAACGAACAGCACAAAGCTTAGGCTTGGATTCCAGACTATATCATCAAGAGACAAAAGAGATTGCTTTGAACTGTGTCCTGAAGTCATGGGCACTAAAATCATTCTGAATCGAAGGGCAGATCGCTATCTATATCCACGCTGGTCATAGAAGCTATATCTGTAAGGTTTGCTAGGAGATCCAGCCCCATTGGCGTCGTCTTGTAGATTTTATTGTCACTATCAAGAAATCCGTGCTTTATCAGCCAATCCAAATATAGCCCTGCGTTTTTAAAATTGAGGTTAGCCTGGTAGACTATTCTAGTTTTGCTAGATCCCTTCGCTTTGCAAATTTTTAGAATGCAAGTTATGATATCCAGCTTGGTCCGACGCTGTATCTTTATTCCTCCATTAAAAAACAGCTTATAGTTAATATGTTTAATAGATGCTGATAAAACTTTCGTAAGATTACTATCATGTATTTTACATACCATCAATGCTTATAATGTGTGATCTGAAAGACAGCCCTCTATGCTAACCAAAATACTCTAATGATGGGCATATTAATTTAAGATTGAGAGTCTACCTCTTAATAGCAGAGATGACTTGCTTATCAAGCTCTTCAGCAGCCTTGACAAGCCCAATATCCTCTGAAAACTTGAATTTTGCAAGATCTCTTCTTAAAGGTCCAATCTTCAGGATATAATCTTGGCCGTGACTCAAGTCAACCGCATGCCTAATCATATCCATATGCCTCCACTGTGCTCCAGGCTCACTTAGGAGCTCAATCAGATTCTTGAGGGTATGAGCCACCTTTTCGCCTCGGTCAGTCAGTTCAAGATACCTAACCCTACCCTCATGCCTGGATTTAATGAGGCCGCCCTCTTCGAGCTGAGAAAGAATTGAGGATGTATGTGGGAAGGTGGAATCGATTTGCTTTGCCACAATTGCAGCATACGCCTGTTCCATCTCCCCAATTGCCAGGAGCGCCCTGGAAGGCTTCTCACGAAGGAGAAGACGCTCCAACGATCCCTCCATATTTAACCTATGCCTATCCCGTACTATTTTGTATCGCAACTGGTACTATCGGCATTGTGTTCAGTGCCTCCATAGGTGGAGCTATGTTCATGGGCTGATTGAAATCATAGTAATGCTCTGCGTTGCTGACATCTATAGATACCTCAACGGGTTTTATGGACTCCTTTACGGATTGGTTGAACATCATTATCTGATTGCTGCTTAGGTTAATGACTCCTACGAGGTCTGGAATCACACTGAGCTTTAGATGGTACTCATATCTCCTTATAAGGCTGTTATCCTTCTCTATCCAGGCCAGAGCTTCAACCTGGCTGTTCTTTCTAAGATCAGTCATGTTCAAGTTGCTGACGAATGGGTATATGACTGAGCCCACAGCATCACTTAATGTCTGATTGTAAACGGTATCATTCGTGACCAGATTCAGCTTATAGCAATCCTGCCCATCCACAACTTCAGATCCGAGTATACTGATTTGAGTATCATTGATAGATTGTGCCCTAGACTGAAGGGCATTATAGCGGCCGGATGCCCACAGCAAACTCTCCGGTGTTGGGTCTTTGAGCTGAGTCCAATTCTCCCCATCCATCTTTGTATAAGTTATATTACCTATGTTATACTGAGTGCCATTGGATGATGATATCGTTGCTGCCTCTCCTGGCGTTTTCAAAGATGTCACTGTGATTAAATCTGCTTTTGCGTTGAGCTTCGCCAGATCAATTGATGCCGAGACACTGGAAGTGGCAGAACGTATTGTCATGTTTGCAGCATTATTATTGCCGTACTCATTGACGGTATCGGTTTGGTTATGAGTGGCTGTAAAGTTATACGAACTTAAGTTATCGGTTGCTTTAATCATTGAAGCCTTGATCGCACTTTCGTTCGGCTGTCCACCTTGCCCCTGATTCTGCAGGCAGCCTGAGAGTGCTACAACCACCACAATAAGCGCTAAAACTAGCAATAATCTCTTCATTATATCTTCTCCAGATCATAATTTTGAATACGTGATATCTCTAAGTTACTCCTGCTCTAGTAGGTTATACCCAGCCTTTATGAAGATTTTTGTCAGGGCATTTTTTGTAAGTCTCTTGAGTCCTCCAAGCTCTTTCCTGATAGGCATATTATTACCCGCGCCAGTAGCTTTATAGCCATACTGTCCCTCATGAAGAGTAAGAGTCCTTCGCGAACCGGTTCAGATCTTCGTGGCAGGCTTAAATTTTTCTCCGGTTATCATCTCGAAGAGCTTCAGATAAATCATGCTCGTCTTATCAATGATCTCTTGAGGTAACGCTGGTATGGGCGGCTCCTCTGCGCCCAAACCCCTCGCATCGTATAGCTGGTCTTTATAGCCAATCTTACGATAATATTGGCGAACGAACTCCTTGCTCAGATCCACGAACTCGCCATTATCGTATTTCGCCTTATCCCAGAAGCGATCTTCGTCTGCCGTGCCATAAACATCCACGACCATGATGTTCCTGTCTTCATCAAAGGCCAGCTCCTTTTTGCCATCAACGTGAATTAGACCGCGTTTTTCAACGCTTTTGTTGATATCTTCATCTATCCTGAGCACTATATCTCTTGCAGCATCAAACTCTTCTGTTGAAAGCCCTGAGATCCGAAGAGCCTCAGCCTTATCCAGCAATCTATCGGTCTTCTCAAGCTTAGTCGAGACCTCTATGAACGGTTCTGGCAAAGGCTCGCCGTAAATGATCTTATGCCCTGAGGGGAAGCCCAATGATGTAGCCGTTACTTTTCCGTTCTGTATGCGGTCATATAGAGAGCCAGCAACGTACCAGCGGCAGATGAACTCCAGAGGGATAAGGTAGCATTTTGATTGTCCAGTGATATCTTCAGGCTGAATTATATCCACTTTTTTGACCAGCATACCATTTGGCGGAATGTACTCCAAGAAGTGTGTTTTTATTCCCATCCGGCTCGCGCGCTCGAACCAGTACATACCCTCTCTGCAGAGTGTTTCACCTTTATGAGGTATCAAGCTTGGAATGATTTTGTCGAAGACTGAGATGTTATCTGTAAACCTGAACTCGATGCGGTCTCCAAGATCATATGCCTCTTTCACCTTGCCTTTCATCAAAAGCTTGCGATCCATCGGGCACTTTATCTCGGGATAGCTGATATAATCTTTTTGTTATTGCGGCACTAATGTGGGTGGTTTACCCAAATTGAGTTCAGGCCGCAAAAAGCTTGGACTCCTCCATGATCAAACTTTGCCATCTGTCCATAAGCTACGCCTTAGTCAACTTTATGCCGCTCTAATTCCGGAGTGCCCGCGAGCCGCTTCGCTCCCGCGCTAGCTGTTACGGGGCGTCGCTCAATCGCCGCGACGGGCTAACGCCCTCCGGGACGGTTCACACGAGGAGACAACAGGCGGTTGATTGATTGCCTGTCTCCTCGGTTTCATGAACGAGGAAGTATTCCAGGAAGTATGTACAACAGATTGGCGTAATGGCCACAATAAAGTGAATAGACTTACTGGTAACCTTCAGGACACACTATTCAAGACCTGACCTATTGATGCATGTTTTTGTATCTGCCAATATGTGCGGGGGATGAGAACCCCGCACGACTATTCTGGGCTGCAATCAAATCGGTTTTGCTTTATCTCCTATTTCTGGTTTATCAAAGGGCTTTTTAGGTGAAGGCGCTGAGAAGACTGTGGGTACTGCAAACGGATTCTCAAACTCATCAGATTCTACTAAAGCCATTTTTGGATCAGTAAAAATAACGCTTCCTTTGCCTTTCGATAGTTCCAAACGCCCTAGCGATTTTTTTGTTTCTGGATCAATTATCTCATTTGTGCTTCTATAAATTAAAAATCTATCTCCTACTTTTACTCCATGTTCCGATCCTCTATTGATGACAACCTTATACATATCAATCACAGCCGCAACCGTGGCAGGAAATGTAGCGATCCGGTCATCTGCATTTTGTGACATAAATATTACTCCTTATTATCTACTCAGTTGACTTAAATATCCCTTCGGAATAAAGGGTTTTATGCGTATTCTTCTCAAGCATTCAGCGTTGTTTTCTATCAATCTCTCAACTATCGCATCATTGCCATCAAGTAACCTGTTTAGCTCAATTTGAATAAATTTATCCTCATTAATGTTAATAACCTCTCCGAGGCCAATCAATCGCTCAAAATCTCCTATTTTGTAATAGAACGAAACCATAGTATCATAGGAAAAAAATTCTGATGGTTCTACAAGACACAACACCCTCGCATTAGGATTACTAGTATAAGGCATTTGGGCCGAAATAATTTTTGGAATAAGTTTTTTATCTTTTAGGTCACAGACTACGTCATATAACTCAAGAGATGATCTAAAAAAAGTTAGTATAAGCATGGCACTAATAATTATATATAAAGCAAGTACTCCTCTGTAAATCGAGCTGTTTCCTAAGAACACAGATGCTATAATCCCTGCAAAAGCTAATAAAAGTCCATATGTTTTGTCTAAGGTTTTATAAAAAAAATATACAAGGCCCTTATCAATTTCATCTAAGCTTTGTTGTGTCGAACCTCGCATAATGCACCTCTACAATTTCCTTCACATATCGCAGCGATCTTTGTGCAAGGATATAATTTTTTCTAGTTTTATTTCATCAAGGTCACCTACAAGTATGTATAACATGTGGCCCCCTTCCTCCATTTTTCGGATCTTCAAAGCCGGATTACTATTTTATAAATACACTTCCGATCTGCAAAGGCATGCCTTCGCGCTCCAGATAATATATATCCTCCGCAATAGATATCGGTAGATTCAATCGATCGCTATCAGCGATTGCTCAATTATACTCGATCGCCATTCCTTTAGTGGCTGGAATAGGGGTTAACTCAGAAGGGCATTTAGGCTGATTTCAGACTTCTCTAGCAGTTGTATAAAATAATATATGTAAGTTATAGAAAAAGTATATACAACTAACGCAGTCATTTCAAGGCTGAATATCTGAGAGCACCATCATTCTTATCGAGATGGAAACTATAAGAGAAAGTACGTACAACGTGCAGCATAATGGCAGCAACAAAACAAATAAAAAAGTATTAAGAGGATTTAATCGAAGTCCTCTCCTCCCATGCCGCCTGGCATTCCGCCTGGGCCGCCTGGGGGCATTCCGCCGCCTGGCGCAGACTTGGATGCTATGACATCATCGATCCTGAGGATCATGACTGCCGCCTCGGCTGCAGAGTTGATCGCCTGGGTCTTCACCCTCAAAGGCTCGACAACACCAAGGCTCAGCATATCAACAGGCTTGCCTGTATCTATATCGAGACCTGCGCTCTTCATGCCCTTCTCATGAGCACTTCTGAGAGCAACGAGCGTATCAATCTGATCCAGGCCTGCGTTTTCTGCTAGCGTCTTTGGAACTGCTTCCATTGCATCGGCAAATGCCTCGATCGCGAGCTGCTCGCGGCCTCCTACGGTCGCTGCATATTCTCTGAGCCTCAGAGCCAGCTCGACTTCAGGAGCGCCTCCGCCGGGAACGAGCATCTTGTCCTCGACTGCAACGCCCACGACCCTCAGAGCATCTTCCATCGCCCTGTTCAGCTCATCAACAACGTGCTCTGTGCCCCCCCTGAGGATTATGGACACTGACTTCGGGTTCTCGCACTCCTCGACGAAGGTCATCTTCTCATCGCCGATCTTCCTCTCCTCGACGATGCAGGACTTGCCGAGATCGCTGGCCATCAGGTCGTGGATGCTTGTGACAATTCTTCCGCCTGTTGCGCGTGCCAGCTTCTCCATATCGCTCTTCTTAACACGGCGCACTGTGTAGATTCCTGCCTTGGCGAGGAAATGCTGTGCCAGATCATCGATGCCCTTCTGACAGAAGACTACGTTTGCTCCTGTTTCCTGGATGCGCTTGACCATATCCCTGAGCATGGTCTCCTCCTGGTCTAGGAACGCCTGGAGTTGATCAGGTGATGTGATCTCGATCTTAGCATCGACCTCAGTCTTCTCTATCTCGATGGGCGCATTGAGGAGCGCAATCTTCGCGTTCTCTACCTTCTTGGGCATATTTGGATGAAGCCTATCCTTATCTACGACAACACCGCGGACAATTTGGGAATCAGTGATGCCTCCACCGACCTTCTTCTCAACTGTGATGTTATCGATGTCCACGCTTCCATCCTCATCGATAACGGATTTCACTGCCTGAACTGCCAGATATGCAAGATCGCCCCTGGCGACGCCAGAGCCCTTGCCAGTCATGGCTGTGACTGCTATCTTCTTCAGAAGCTCAATATCATCCGGTGAAACCTTTACGGCCACGGTCTTCAGAATATCCATAGACTTATCTGCTGCGGCCCTGTAGCCTGCGGCAATTACTGTGGGATGAATCTCTTGATCAAGCAGCCCTTCGGCCTGCTTTAGGAGTTCTCCAGCCAGTACCACGGCTGTAGTGGTTCCATCTCCTACCTCGGCATCCTGGGTCTTGGCGATCTCAACCATCATCTTTGCAGCAGGGTGCTCGATATCCATCTCTTTGAGAATTGTGACGCCATCATTCGTTATTACTACATCGCCCAGTGTATCGACCAGCATCTTATCCATGCCCTTTGGGCCGAGAGTAGTCCGAACTGCACCTGCAACAGCTTTTGCAGCCATGATATTCGATCTCTGAGCCTCGCGGCCAGCAGTTCTCTGGCTACCTTCCTTAAGTATAAGTACGGGCGTTCCGCCTAATTGTCCTGCCATTCATTTACCTCCTAGTAATCAAGACGGTTTTCTCTGGTGTTTGAACTTCTATATAAGCGCTTCGAGTCTTTTGCTCAAACCGATTATACAAAATATTCGAGGCTTGCTTGAAGGATAATCCATTAGCTGGATTCTGACAATTGGCATCCAAACTGATATATACCATCGATGATTTTTAGAGCATATCCGAAAGGATACGTGAATAAGCATGGATAGAGAGAGACGTGGCGGCTTCAACAGAGGCCCAAGAGAAATGCACGACGCAGTTTGTTCAGAATGTGGAAAGCCAACCCAGGTACCATTCACCCCAGATCCGAGCAGGCCGGTGTATTGCAGCGAGTGCTACCAGAAGCACAGGCCACCCAGAAAGAACTTTTGAATAAATCTTCGATTTATTTTAAAAAGTTCATACTAGCGTTTCCGTGAAGAAGAACAGGGTTAGAACCCTGTTAAATTTTTATTAATCTTCAACTGCGTAATAGTATTCGTCCTGTTCTTTCTGCATCCTATCCAGGCGTGAGCCTGGCTTATTAACCCTGGGACGATGGGTCTCTTCATCACGCCTGAATGTTATGCCTATGCCCCTCAGAAATGCATTCATCCCATCACGCATATCATAGGGCGGTTGAGCTATGCCTAAAACGCCTGGCTCGCCCTCGAAGACTATCAGCCTCTCTGAAAGAAGATCGATCAGATAGATGTCGTGATCCACGACGAGAACAGTCCTTTCAGTGGACTCTGCGAATCTGCGCATCACCTTGGCTGCAAGCATCCTCTGCTCGACATCCAGATGGGCCGATGGCTCATCCAGAAGATAAAGATCGGCATCCCTGCTTAAACAGGCGGTTATTGCGGCACGCTGAAGCTCACCTCCTGAAAGCTCAGTCAGCGCCTGATCGAGAAGGCTCTCCAGGCCCATTGGCCTGAGTATCTCCGACTGATAATAGCTGCTATCGAACTCATTTGTCACGCCTCGTAAGAGGCCCTGAACTGTCACATCAGAATCTGCCTTGAGGTACTGGGGCTTGTATGAGACCCTCAGCCTATGCTCGAAGCTGCCGGTTGTAGGCTTCTCGACGCCCGCTAGGATCTTGATGTAAGTGCTTTTTCCAATACCATTCGCTCCCAGTATTCCCACTACCTCGCCCTTGCGGATTATGCCTGCATCTGCCTTCAGAGTAAAAGATGGATATTCTTTCGTAAAGGCATTATACTTAATCATCGCCGGGATCTCCTTTTCAATCCTTGGAGCGTGCACCTCGAACTCAATCGCCTGATCTCTGATGCGTACGTTCTCCTCAGGCAAGCTGCCCTTTAGGTACTGGTTTATGCCCACCCTCACGCCCTTTGGGCGGGTTATGATGCCGTAGGCTCCAGGGCCTCCGTATATGAGATGAACGCTATCTGCCAGAAGGTCCAGCAGTGCAAGGTCGTGCTCGACAACCATCACAGCCTTCCTTTCCGCCAGGCTCTGCAGTATCCGTGCGGCGTTCATTCGCTGGTAGATATCTAGGTAGGGGCTAATTTCATCAAAGAAATAGAAGTCCGCATCACGCGCGGCCGCTCCTGCGATGGCAGCGCGCTGAAGCTCGCCGCCGCTCAGGCTATCAATATCCCTATTCATGAGCCTAGTGAGTCCGAGCCTATCTACCAGATCGCTTAAAGCCCCTCGTTCATCCGTTTTCTCTAAGAGGCCTTTCACAGGGCCTGAATAGCTTTTAGGTATTCGATCAACATATTGGGGCTTGTAGGCAGTCTTAACGCCTTTATCGGCGACCTTTTTGAGATAATCGCCCAAAGCAGATCCTGCAAATCTTTGGAGCACCTCATCCTGAGTGGCGTTCCTGCTGAGGTTGGGCCGCAGTATTCCCGAGAGTATTGATACTGCAGTGGTCTTCCCTATCCCGTTCCGGCCGAGGATGCCCGTCACCTTGCCTTCAATAGGTATCGGCAGGCCATATAATGCAAAACCATTCTGGCCATAGCGGTGTACTGGGCTCTCCAGCTCTTCAGGCAGGTTGGTAATTGTAATGGCTCCAAAGGGGCATTTGCGAACGCAGATGCCGCAGCCGACGCAGAGGCTTTCTGTTATCAGCGGCTTGCTATCTTCAAATACTATAGTCTCATCGCCTGTACGCACAGGCGGGCAGAAGTATTCACACTCCTTAGCGCATTTCCTTGGCTGGCACCTGTCGCGGTTTATAACAGCAATTCTCATGAAATCCGAATCCTCTTAGTTGAGAAGGAATGTCCAGGTGACGAGCCAGAGATCGATTGCCATGAACTCCACATAAAACCAATCCTTCCCCTGAAAGGCTGTGGAATCTATGCCAAGGAATGGATAAGTGAACTTTTGAATGATGTAAGTTATCAATATTACTACTAATAATTCAAAATGCCAGGGAAAATTATATTGATTGATAAAGGCCATGAAGTAGTAGGATGCAAAGCCCATTAAAACCCCCAGGGCAGCGGGGTACACTGTTTTGATTATACCGTCGATCTGCTCTTTTCTGCGCTCTAGCGCGGTCTTGGGTTTAGCCTTAATCACAGGAGCGGCTTTCTCAGGGCGCTTCTCTGGAGTTTTGCTCTCATCCTCTTTGATATCTTTATCCAACTTTGCAGCTTTGCTCGCCTTTTTCCTGGCCATCCCAATGAGGTGAGCATTGTATGATAATAGCTTTTTGGTCTTGGGCAAAATCCAAGTAGTAAAACTTCTAAGGAACTTCTAGATGGCAGCCTATGTGGTCGCAGACGCATCCGTGTTTATACTTGGAAAGAGGCTGGAAGGAGAGATTATCACTGTTCCATCTGTTGAGAGAGAGCTGAAGGACATACGCTCTAAATCACGGCTTTATATATTCAATGCGCGTGTAGAAAGCCCATCCATCGATGCTCTGAAGAGGGCATATAGTGCTGCCAAAACAACTGGTGATATCTCTGTGCTCTCCCAGACAGACCTCGATGTGCTTGCGAAGGCGGTCGAATACGGGGCGATCCTTGCAACCGATGATTATGCAGTGCAGAATGTTGCACTTCACTTGGGCCTGCGTGTTGAACCTGTCGCACAGCCGCTGATCAAGAAAAGGATGCGGCGCATACAGAGATGCAGGGCATGCGGCAGGTCCTTCGAAGGGGAGGCATGTCCAGATTGCGGTACTCCAAAGAAGGGGAAGATAAGATGAAGAATATTGAAAGTTTGATGAAGAAGGCTGCTGAACTGAAGGCAGAGGGGCTGGTAGAGGGTCAAATATCTGAGGAGCTGAACGTCTCAAGCGATACTGTGACATGGCTCCTTACGCATGCTGAGAAGGCAGGCACAACCCAAGGCCCGAAGGATATCTCAGTTGATTGGTCAATGATCGGGAGAAGCGCCTATAGGCTAGGACATATCTCCCAGGCATTATCTGACATAATCTACGAAAGCCTAGACCTGACAGAATCCGGCATCGATGTTGTAGTCGGCATTGCCCTTAGCGGTCTGCCTCTGGCAAGCATGATTGCAGATGACCTCAGCTCTGAGCTGGCAGTATATACTCCAAGCAAGCAAATGGGCTCCCAAGAAGCAAGCAAAAGGGTACGTGGAAACCTAAGTGCCAACTTCTCAGATGTCAAGGACAAGGAGTGCGTAATCGTAGACGATGTTGTGACGACAGGAAGCACGCTTGAGGAGACGGTAGAATATTTGGATGAGCATGGTGCAAAGATTAACGCCATTGCAGTCCTGATAGATAAGAAGGGGACGGATCAGATAGCTGGCGTCCCTGTGGTTTCGCTTTTGAAGGTGATACGCGTTAACTAAGGGAGATCGGTTCAGAGGAGGCTATACTAGCGTTTTTCGCCTTCTCTTTATCTTCTCTGCTTGAGAAAGCCTTTTAGCATTGCTCTCCCATCCTCAAATTATAGCTGATCGACATGTTCTCCGAAGACGAATACCGGCTGGACTTCTTCGTGGATGAAGGATTTCAGCGAAAGATTTGCGTGAGCTGCGGCAAATTCTTCTGGACCCGCGATACGAAAAGATTGACATGCGGTGATCCTCCCTGCGATCCATATACCTTCATAGGCACGCCAATTTTCACAAACGAACACTCCTTAGATAAGATGCGCGAGCATTACCTTAGCTACTTTGAGGCACGTGGCCATACGCGCATACCCAGATATCCCGTCGTAGCAAGATGGCGCGATGATATCTATCTCACTATAGCTTCCATCGCTGACTTCCAGCCTTTTGTGACATCAGGCCAGGTTCCGCCTCCTGCAAACCCGCTGACGATCAGCCAGCCGTGTATCAGGTTAGATGACCTGGACTCCGTAGGCAAAAGCGGCAGGCATCTCACCACCTTTGAGATGATGGCCCACCACGTCTTCAATACTTCAGAGCGTGAGATCTACTGGAAGGATAGGACAGTGCAGCTCTGCGACGATCTTTTGCTGGGCTTGGGCTGCGATCCCCTGGCAGTGACCTACAAGGAGAATCCATGGGCGGGCGGTGGAAATGCTGGCCCGAGCGTTGAGTGTATGGTCGGCGGACTGGAGCTTGCGACGCTCGTGTTCATGGACCTTAAAGCCACAACATGCGGCTCAATAGAGATTAAAGGCGAACGCTACGAAAAGATGAGTAACTACATCGTCGATACCGGCTACGGCCTTGAGAGATTCGTTTGGGCCTCGAAGGGAAGCCCGACGATCTATGATGCAATCTTCCCCGATCTAGTGAGAAGGATCGCAGATCTGGCAGGCGTCGAGCACAATCTGAACGACCCGGAGTATGCCGAGATCTTCGCACAGAATGCTCGTCTTGCAGGAATGGTCGATCTCGACAGTTACAGCATGCACGACCTGAGGGCAAGGATTGCGGCAAGCATCGGCATCTCCCCTGAAAAGCTGGAAAGAACCATTGCTCCTATGGAGAAGGTCTACGCAGTTGTGGATCACACTCGGTGCCTCGCATATATGCTTGGAGACGGTATAATCCCATCGAATGTTAAGGCGGGATATCTTGCACGGCTTGTCATACGGCGCACGCTCCGTCTCATGATGGAGCTTGACTTGAAGATGCCACTGGCAGATCTTGTTGAAATGCAGATCTCTCGCCTGGATTACTCCGACTGGCAGGAGAGGATGCGAACCATCAGGGAGATCCTTACCCAGGAGGAGCAGAAATACGCTGAGACGCTTGACAAAGGCCAGAGGTTAATCAGGAAGACCGCCGATTACTATCGCATACGGGGGAAAATTCCTCTGAAGGAGATGATATCGCTCTATGATACCCATGGGATCCCTCCTGAGATTGCGCGAGATTCGGCTGAAGCGATCGGTGTTGCAGTTGAGCTGCCCGATAACTTCTATTCGCTTGTCGCCAAGACGCACATAAAAGCAGAGGCAGAGGAGATAGAGCCTCTGAAGGTTCAGGGAAAGACCGAGCTTCTATTCTACGAACACCCATTCGATCAGGTATTTGAGGCTGAGGTCACCGGCACTCTGGATGGCAGCGTGATCCTGGACAGGACTCTGTTTTATCCAGAGGGCGGAGGACAGCCTGCGGATCACGGAAACCTTGAGTGCGCAGGGCAAGTCTTCAAGGTCGTCGATGTCCAGAAGGCAGGAGATGCGGTCCTCCACAGGGTTGAGCCTGAGGGCCTACAGAAGGGCGACCATGTCAAGGGCAGGATAGACATGCGCAGGCGTCTGGCACATGCCCGCCATCATACTGCTACTCACCTAGTCCACGACTCAGCTAAGCGCATTCTTGGAAAACACATCTGGCAGGCAGGCGCACAGAAGAGCGAGGACCGTGCTCGCTTAGATATATCCCATTACAAGCGCATCAGCGATGATGAGCTGAAGGCAATTGAGCTTGAGGCCAACCGCCGTGTAATGGATATCATCCCAGTTGAGACGAAGTTTTTGCCAAGAACAGAGGCTGAGAAGCTCTTCGGCTTCGAGCTTTATCAGGGAGGCGTGCCGCCCGGAAACACAATTCGTGTTGTGAAGGTAGGGACCGATATAGAGGCATGTGCAGGTACGCACGTCACGAACACAGGCATGATTGGGCCTATCAAGATTCTACGAACCGAGCGCATCCAGGACGGCGTAGAAAGGGTAGAGTTCGCAGCAGGCGAGGCTGCAGTAAGGGCAGTGCAGGCAAGAGATGATATTCTCGGCGAGGCTGCAGGGATTTTGCGAGTGCCTACTGAACAGCTGCCGAAAACAGCCACTAGGTTCTTCGAGGAATGGAAAAACCAGCAAAAGGAGATAGAGCGCCTGAAGGAGGATCTCGCCAAGTCACGGCTTAGGTCGCTCACTGCTGAGGCGCGAGATCTCGATGGCCTGAAGATCGTTGTGCAGAAGATGGGAAGCGCTGATATCGACGAGCTTCTCAAGGCAGCGACGCTTCTGGCTGAGCAGGATTATGTGGCGTTGCTCGGATCTGAAACAGGAAAGCTTGTCGCAGCTGTCGGCAAGTCGGGCATCGAGAAAGGCATCAAGGCAGGAAACATCATCAAGGCAGCTTCCAAGGCTCTCGGCGGCGGGGGTGGCGGAAAGCCTGAGCTTGCCCAAGGCGGAGGGCCGGATGTGACGAAGCTGGATGATGCGCTGAGGGTCGGGATGGAAGTGATGAAGGCAGGCGCCTAGAGAAGTCGCATCCCCTTGTATTTACGTGCCAGAAATAGGTGAGCGGAATTCGCCTGAGTCGCATCGGCGAATTCTGATTTTCTTCCACAAATCTTTAGAAATTGAAGAGTGCGGGTCCAATGGAGTAATATGATTCAGCCGGGTATCCATCAATCATTCCATTAGAATCAGGCTGCGGATTTACCGCGGACTGATTGAAGCTTGCGTCTATCTGATGAATTGGGCTTATAGTCCCGCTGGCAAAGTACGTCTGTTGCTGTGCAGCTCCATTTTTAGATGTATTTACTGGAGATGTTTGGTCCCCTGTAATTGTGCTGCTTCCAAGCCAATCAGTATTAGTTACAGTGGTATTTTGTGGTTTTACTAAGTTGCTGCTTAGATCGGTCGTACCTTTAGGGCTCCCTCCCCAATCAGCTGTTGTGTTATTGGAAGCTGTACTATTGTTCCCCGGAGCAGCAGGTCTAGGGTTCTGAGCCAGGTAGTTGCTTAACCAAGCCCTTCCGAAGTCGCCACCTACATTCTGAGCCCCCCCGGAGCCGCTGCATAACATGACTAGCTGAGTAGAAATCGCAAGGCATAACACCATAAGTATAATCGTCATGAGTCTTATCTTCATTCAACCGCCTTCATAGGCAACTTCTTCCCGTTTGCCCTTTACGTGCTTATTAGTGTTCAGGTTATATAAATTCCTGAGATATCGCTTGGTGTATTCTGCGTCCTATCCGGGTTATGTATAAGACTGGTTGTGCCATCCCGCCACGAGGGATACATTCAAACATAACCGTGGGGCTTTGCTTGTATGATATACCACATATTGCTTGCATTTTTTGCAGGTAATGTTGGGACATCCAATTTATAGGTTGATATATTGTCCGTGGCATTATTGCCAATTGTGAAAACGGTCTCGTTGGATTGCTTAGACTGAACTGTTGAGAGATTGATAGAGGTATTGGCGCTGGTATTGTTTATCGATTCGATATTCTTAGGCTTGGTTATATTAACAGATGTGTTATTCGCAGCCGGAGCGTTTAGGCTTATGTTACCTGAGGTTGTGTTATTCAAAAGGTTGTCATTCAGGATTGTATTGTTCGATGTCATATTGCTAATTTCTTTCATGCTGCTGTTCTCCTGGACGATGGCTATCGTTAACGATGCATTTAGCATAACTACTAGCACACTGATAAAATACATAGATAGCTTTCTCATGCAATTCCTCTGCTCCCGCGAGGCTGCCTTTAGGGAATATTAATTTATCGCCTTATGTTACGGCAGAATTATGTTATACTCGATGCTCGGCACAAGTATAGACTTTGCAGAAGAAGGCAAGGTTGAGATATCGGGATTGAAGGACTGATCAACAGGAAAGGTTATAGGAATCCCTCATTCAAAAGACTTAAATCATTTGCCAATATTCACTCCTCAATGATCAAAAATGTGCATAATCCAGATAGTGCTGGAGGATGAATAGACGATTTCAGTTGCTAGGTTGTGAATTGAACCTCAGACCGATGTCAGGCTCTGCATATTTCTCCAAGGCGGAAAGGAGATGCAGCCTCCTTTGCGGTAGGAACTGGATTTAAGACTTCTATGTACAGAATTGTGCACAGGGAAGTGCTGATGCAAAATGCGGTCTTCATGAGGCTCAAGGCAAATAAACCGCTAGCAGTGTCTCACAGATCATTTTTGATCATTGGAGCAGATACGATTGTGAGAGCGAATTCCTATGATAGCAGATTGGGATAAGAGAAATGAACTAAGGGTAGTAGCCTATATGATCAGTGAAATATATTATTTTGAAATAATTAATGATCGCTTGATGTAGACTGATATCACAGGGACTTCCAGCACCTGAGAGTTAAATAATGAGAAAGGGGAGAAGATGAACTATATCGTACTGGCGAAGCAGGTGCCGGATATAAAAAATATTCCGGAGGATGCATGGGACTTCGAGAAAGGAATTCTAAAAAGGGGTCTTCTGGAAAACGTTTGCAACGAGCTGGATAAACAAGCGATCGCATTTGCTGTATCCATGCGTCAGATGCAGCCTGGACAGATAGTCAGTCTTTCAATGGGGCCGCCTTTTGCCGAAGCAGTTCTAAAATATACCATGTCTGTTGGTGCTGATATCGGCGTACTGCTAACCGATAGAAAGCTAGGTGGAGCCGATACGGCTGCAACCGCTTATCCTCTGGCGGAAGCTATTAGAAAAATCGAAAAAGACATATTCAAGGGCAACCGGAACTACATCATAATCAGTGGAATGCAATCGGTAGATGGTGACACTGCCCAGGTGCCGCCGCAAATTGCTGAAGAGCTAGGGATCGCACACATTGCATATGCCACATCCTTTAGCATCGATAATAATCACCTGCATATTAAACGGATTTCAAGACCGGGAACTCAGACAGTCTCTCCGGGGACGTATCCCTGCATGATAACGGTCACTAATTGGACTCGTCACCCCAATGCCACCTTTGAGCGTACAAGATGGGCGAATTCGCAGAAACTTATCAAGTGGAGCGCAACGGATGTAATCGGAGATGATTCACGAATAGGTCTCGCCGGCTCACGCACAACGGTTTTTAAAATATTTTCTCCAAACGATTCGAGAGCCAGGAGATGCATCTTTGAGCCCGATTTAACCAAAATGGTCGGACTATTAAAGGATGCGTATATCAGTAAATCAAAATCAGTTAGCCAAGAGACCGTTAAAGCTGCTTACCAACTTCCGGCGGGCAAGAATCCGACGTACACTGGAGACGTATGGGTATTCGCGGAACGAGAGGATGGCGAAATCAGCCAGGCATCTTTTGAATTATTGGGGAAGGCACGCGAGCTGGCAGCTCAAGTCAGGACAAAAGTTGGAGCAGTTCTCGTCGGGCAAGACGGTCTGAAGTTGACCGGCAGTCTGATTTCTTACGGAGCAGACAAAGTTTACATGATAACAAGCGACCAGCTTAATGAATTCCAGCCGGTTCCGTATTCAAGGGTCGTTTGCGAGCTCCTGGATAAGTATAAACCACAGATAATGTTATTCAGTGCAACGCCCTTAGGCAGAGAATTGGCTCCCAGAGTCGCTTATAGGGCAAACTCTGGGCTGACTGCTGACTGTACAGCCCTGGATATTATGGATTACAGGAGAGGCATTGATGATTATACAGCTATTTTAAGGCAAACTCGACCTGCTTTGGGGGGCAACATCATGGCCTCCATAATCACCCAGAACTCGAAAGTACAAATGTCTACAGTCAGGCCGGGCGTGATGAAGGTAATAGAGCCGGATGAAAGAAGAGTTGGGGAAATAATCAAATATGAGCCGGAGCTTACCGAAGCGGATTTCACTGTAAAAATTATTTCAACCGAAGAAACCCCGGCTACATCGGAGTTAAAAGACGCTGCTATAATCGTTGCAGGGGGCGGGGGCTGCAAGACTAAAGAAGGCTTCGAGAATTGCATACCCGCATTAGCCGAGGGCTTGAGCAAGCTGTTTGGAGAAAAAGCGATGGTGGGAGCATCACGTCTTGCAGTAGAAAAAGGATTCATTGATCGGAGTCATCAGGTAGGACAGACCGGTCAAACGGTAAAACCTAAATTATATGTCGCTGTCGGCATTTCAGGAGCTGTGCAGCATATCAGCGGAATGCAAAACTCGGATATTGTTCTGGCGATCAATAAGGATGCAAATGCCAATATTTTTAAGACGGCGGACCTCGGCATCGTGGGCGACTTCAATGAAGTTATTCCTAAACTCATAAAGATATTGAATTCCTAAGGAGCAATGACCGTGGATGAACTGAAAAAGATAGATGTGCTTTTTGTCGGTGCTGGTCCGGCCAATCTAGCTGGAGCTATTAAATTAAAGCAATTGCTCAATCAAAAAGGCATAGATCAATCGGTCGTAGTCATTGAAAAGGCTGATAGGATCGGCCAGCACCATCTATCTGGAGCGATTATTGAAGCCCAGGTGATAGATGAACTATTGCCTGGATGGCAGAACGATGAAGAAGACAAGTTCGTCAAACAATTACTTGCTAGCCGAATAATGAAGGATGAATTTTATTTCCTTAAAGGTAAGAATCTTGCTTTCAAAGTTCCAGACATCCTCCTTCCGCCCTCCTTGCAAAATAAAGACGCTTATGCCTTATCCATCAGCGAACTCGTTAACTGGCTGGCGGGGATCGCTACCAAACTTGGTGTTGAGCTATATACTGGTTTTGCGGCTAAAGAAATTATTATTGAAAATAACAAAGTTAAAGGTGTCAAGCTAGGGGATAAGGGTTTAGACAAAGACAAAAACCCGTTCTCTAATTATGTGCCCGGCGAGATGCTCGAAGCCAAGGTAACTGTTTTAGGTGAAGGATCTGCAGGACTGCTGGCAGAAAACGTGGTGAGGCAGTTCAATCTAGGCGCAAACAAAAATCCTCAAATTTATGCAATGGGAGTAAAAGAGATAATTAAGCTGCCTGAAAATAACCTTTTCGGAGCCAACCGCGTGATTCACACACTGGGTTATCCATTGCCATCAGATGTTTATGGCGCCGGTTCTATCTACAGCATGAGGGATAATCTAGTGGCAGTGGCTTTAGTGATGTCACTTGATTGGCGATATGCTGATCTGAGCCCTCAGCAGGAGCTGCAAATTTACAAATCCCACAGCATGATCCAGGACTTCCTTAAAGGCGGGAAAGTAGTTGCTTACGGTGCTAAAACATTTCCTGAAGGCGGTTTTTATTCAGTTCCACAACTAGTAGCTGATGGAGTTATAATCGTAGGGGACGCAGCTGGACTGACCAATGCAAAGAAGCGAAAGGGACTTCGTTATGCTGTAAAGTCAGGAATCGCTGCTGGGGAGTCTATTTACCAGGCGATTGAAAAACAAGATTTCAGAGCACGGTCCCTGATGAAATATCATGACATATTAAACGAGAGTTTCGTGATGAAAGAGCTGTATGCATCTCGTAATTATCGACAAATCTTTTCTAGAACAGGAAGATTGGGCTATTATTTGGGTGCACCTTTATCCTTTTTCCAATCATGGATACCTGGTAAACTCAGCACCAAACCCGGCTATGAAGGCATGCGAAGAGTACACCTCAGAAGGCAACCTGTCGATGGCGTCGATAGACTTTCGGCTGTAAGCCTTTCAGGAACGACGCACAGGGAAGATGAGCCATCCCATATCACCTTCCGTGAAGCTTGTCGGAACGAGAGCTGCGTCAATGAATTTGGATGTCGCCCGTGTGCTTCTTTTTGTCCGGCAGAGGTGTATAAGTTCGAGGATGGCAAGCTTATTTTAAGCCCATCCAACTGTTTGCATTGCCAAACATGCCGTTTGAAGTGTCCACGTCAATTGATCAAGTGGGAAGTTCCTGAGGGCGGGGATGGACCAAGGTACAAAATAATGTGAAACTGAATGCTTCATATTTTATCATAAAAGCTCCGTGCAAGTCCGAATTTATCAGTTATAGTCTCAAATAATTCAATATATCGCCTTTTCTTCCTTTCTTCAAGAGGTGAGAAATGAAAAACGCTACTGCATGAGCGGCATCATGGGCTTTATCCTCAAGACGCTGGGGATTTTCCCCGGCCTACCGGAATTGTTGAAAGGTCGTATGGAAGTGCGGCCTATCCCAAATAAATAAAATTGACATTATTAAAAAGGTAACTAGCAGTATGAGGCAAGTAGCAATCTATGGAAAGGGCGGTATCGGCAAATCGACCACCACTCAGAATCTGACGGCAGCACTATCCACAATGGGCAAGAAGATCATGCAGATCGGCTGCGATCCCAAGGCCGACTCGGTGAAGTTCCTCATGAACGGCAAGAAGCAGCCCTCGGTTCTCGATACACTAAGAAAAGAGGGCGATGTGAAGCTTGAGGATGTATTGAAGATCGGATTTGGCGGAATTAAATGCGTCGAGTCCGGCGGGCCTGAACCCGGCGTGGGCTGTGCAGGCCGGGGAATTATAACATCCATCGGCCTACTGGAAAATCTGGGAGCATACACTGACGACCTGGACTATGTCTTCTACGATGTCCTGGGCGATGTTGTCTGCGGCGGATTCGCCATGCCCATCCGAGAAGGGAAGGCCCAAGAGATCTACATCGTCGCCTCAGGCGAGATGATGGCCCTATATGCAGCCAATAACATATGCAAGGGCATACAGAAGTTTGCCGAGGCCGGAGGCACACGCCTGGGCGGAATCATCTGCAACTCACGAAATGTCGATAGGGAAAAGGAGCTGGTCTCCCACTTCGCCGAGAAGCTGGGCAGCCACATGATCCAGTTCATCCCCAGAGACAACGTCGTCCACCAGTCTGAGATCCATAAGCAGACGGTGGTACAATACGCTCCCGACTCTAACCAGGCAAAGGCCTACTTATCCCTTGCCAAGGCCGTGGATGAGAATGAGAAGTTCGTGATACCGAGGCCCATGGAGTACGAGGAACTAGAGCAGGTAATGGCTGAATGGGGCGTGGTCGAATGAAGATGATCCGGGCCATAATTCGGCCTGAGACCACGGACAAGGTCGCCGATGCCCTCGAAGCAGGAGGCTTCGTAGCGCTAACAAGGATGGATGTCTTTGGTCGAGGCAAGCAGAAGGGAATCAAGGTCGGAAATGTGGTCTACGACAACCTTCCAAAGACCATGCTCCTGATGGTGGTGGAGGACGTTAAGGTCGAGACGGCAGTCAAGATAATCGAGGAGAGCGCCAGGACCGGTAACATTGGTGATGGTAAGATATTCGTCACATCGGTAGATGAGGCTTACACCATCAGAACTGGGACCAGGGGGCTATGATGAAAGAAGTCCTGGCGATTATCCAGATGAACAAGATGGAGGACACCAAAGATGCCCTAGATGTCATCGGCATTCCCTCCATCACCGCATACAAAGTATTCGGACGAGGAAAACAGCGAGGTCTGAACATCCCCCATCCTTCAAAGCTTCCGGAATCTGATCAAAAAAACATGAAGTACATCCCGAAGAGAATGATCTCAATTATGGTCGAAGACGAGTTCGTGCCTGCAGTAGTTGCAGTGATCACCAAGGTGAACAGGACTGGCAACTTCGGCGACGGCCGAATTTTCGTTTGTCCAGTGGAAGAGTCCGTCAGGATAAGGACTGGGGAAAGAGGTAACGAGGCAATCTCATGAGCGGAGCTGAGAGAGAACCTGTAACGATCGCTGACAGCAAGCACGTCGTCGAGGAGATGCTAAAAGATCTTCCGAAGAAAACTGGAGAGATCAGAAAGAAGCACGTTGTAGTCAAAGATGCCTGTGAGGTGGAACAGAGGATCGAGGCCAACGAGCGGTCAATCCCAGGCGTTCTGACCAACCGCGGCTGCGCTTATGCCGGGGCTAAAGGAGTTGTCTTTGGTCCAGTTAAGGACATGCTGCACATCACCCACGGTCCCATAGGCTGCGCCTACTTTACCTGGGGAACGAGAAGAAATCTCATGAGCAAAGAAGAGGGCAGAGACTGCTTTGCCGGGTATTGCCTTTCCACTGACGTCAAGGAGACGGACATAGTCTTTGGCGCAGAAAAGAAGCTGGCGTCAGCCATCAGAGAGGCCTATGCCATCTTCAAGCCGCAGTGCATATCGGTCTTCTGCACCTGCCCCATTGGGCTCATAGGAGACGATATCGAATCGGTGTGCAAGAAGGCTGAGGCGGATCTGAAGATCAAGGTCATTCCAGTCAGATGCGAGGGCTACAGGGGCGTCAGCCAGTCGGCAGGCCATCATATTGCCTCAAACGCGCTTATGGAGCACCTGGTGGGCACTGAGGAGCTGGAAGACCCTGGGCCATTCGATATCAACGTCTTCGGCGAGTACAATATCGGCGGTGACTACTGGGTGGTCAAGGACCTGCTTGAGAAGATCGGCTACCGAGTGGTCAGCCCATTCACTGGAGACGCCAGCTTCCACGACATAGCCAAGGCTCACAGGGCCAAGCTCAACATCCTGCTATGCCACCGGTCCATCAACTACACCAACCGGATGATGGAGGAGAAGTATGGCATCCCATGGCTCAAGGTGAACTATCTCGGTGTAGAAGACACTATCAAGACACTAAGGGATATGGCAGCCTTCTTCGACAATCCAGATTTGACCAAAAAGACCGAGGCGGTGATCGCAGAGGAGATGGCTAAAGTCCAGCCGATCATTGAGATGTATAAGAAGAGGCTTCAGGGAAAGAGGGTCATGCTTCTGGTTGGAGGCTCTAGGGCTCACCACGTCAGAAACATGTTCGAGACGCTCGGCATGGACGTGGTCGTGGCTGGCTATGAGTTCGGCCACAGAGACGACTATGAGGGCAGGAAGGTGCTATCTACAATCGTTCATTCAGGCAGATCAAAGGTGCTTGAGGATATTCATTACGAGCGCGATCCAGGCGTTGTGTCGCCCTATGACGACGAGACGATCCAGAAGAAGAAGGAGAAGATTCCAAGGCTGATGGGCTACGAAGGGCTCCTCCCTCACATGAAGGACGGTCAGGTCATGATCGACGACTATACCCATCACGAATGCGAGCGTCTGGTGAACGATTTGGGGATCGACCTCTTCTGCTCAGGCATCAAGGACAAGTACGTCTTTCAGAAGATGCACATCCCCTCAAGGCAGATGCACTCATATGACTACAGCGGACCATACACTGGATTCGAGGGATTTGTACAGTTTGCCAAGGACATAGATATGTCTGTCAACAGCCCTACCTGGAAGTTCATAACTCCGCCATGGAGGGAGAGCACCAATGCTTGATTATACCCCCAAAGAGCTGTCCCAAAGAGAGACTCTGGTCATAAACCCGGCCAAGATCTGTCAGCCCATAGGTGCCATATTGGCCTACAAAGGCATCCACAACTGCATGCCCATCACCCACGGCTCCCAGGGATGCTCATCATACCTTCGTATGGTCCTGGCCAGGCACTACCGTGAACCGACCCTGGCGGCGACCAGCTCTTTCACTGAAGATTCAGTGGTCTTCGGGGGAAGGAACAACCTGAAGGAGGCGGTGGACAACGTCATCAACATCTACCACCCCGATGTCCTGGCCATAAACACCACCTGCTCATCAGAGACCATAGGAGACGACGTCTCAAGCTTCATGGAAGAGATCAAAGAGGAGGATTTCTTCGATCCCAAGGTCAGGGTGGTCATCACAAACACTCCCAGCTATGTGGGATCTCATATCACTGGATACGACAATGCAGTCAAAGCCCTGGCACAGAGCTTCCCCAGAAAGAGCAAGCCAAACGGCAAGCTGAATATCATACCTGGGTTCGTAGATCCTGGGGACATCAGGGAGATCAAGAGCATCCTGACAAAGATGAGTGTTTCCTATATCGTATTTCCCGATACTACTGACGTCTTCGACTCTCCACTCACTCCGGAGTCCGGAGGGATCTATCCGCCTGGAGGCACAAAGGTCCAGGATCTGGTGGATGCAGGAAATTCCAATGGGACGATTGCACTAGGAAGGACTGCTGGAGCCTCAGGAGCAATAGTGCTGAAGGGCAAGTTCGGCATCCCTGCAGTAATAGGGCCCATGCCCATTGGCATTCGAAACACCGACGCCTTTGTGATGAACGTCTCAAAGATTATGGGCGTTCCAATTCCGAGAGAAGTCGAGTACGATCGAGGCCGACTTGTGGATATGATGACCGATGCCCACATCCATTTCCATGGCAAGAGCGTGGCCGTCTTTGGAGACCCGGACACAGTCATAGGTCTGCTCAGCTTACTGGCAGAGATGGGCATGAACCCAGTGTTTGCCCTAACGGGAACACCTGACAAGAAGTTCGAAGAAGAGGTGCATAAGCTGGCGCCGGAGTGCGAGGCACTGATTGGTGATACATTCCTTCTACACCAGAAGATCAAGAATCATCCTGTGGACATGCTTATTGGCAACACATATGGCAAGCTGATAGCCAGGGCCGAGGATATACCTCTTGTCCGAGTCGGGTTCCCCATCACCGATCGGGCCAATCTGCACTACTTCCCGATCGTCGGCTATGCCGGAGCTGCCCGGCTGGTGGAGATTATTGGAAACACTTTCCTGGAGCGCAGGGACAGAGACTCAGACGATGCCAATTTCGAGATGGTGCTTTGAGGATTTATGGGATTAATCAAAGTATTCGATGGCAGGGAAGGCCATATCCTGCAGAAAGGCGAGGATTGTGGACAACTATCCTGCAACAATGAGAGCCTGGCAGGAGCGGTAAGCCAGAGAGCCTGCGTCTACTCAGGTGCTAGAGTGGTTCTGAACCCTGTGACGGATGCTCTCCATCTGATACACGGACCGATAGGCTGCGCTGCATACACCTGGGACATCAGGGGAAGCTGCACCTCTGGACCAGATCTATATAAGACCAGCTTCTCAACGGACATGGGCGAGCTGGATGTGGTCTTCGGAGGCGAAAAAAAGCTTGCTCAAGCCATCAGGCAGCTCGCAGCCAAATACAGACCGCCTGCAATCTTCGTCTACTCCACCTGCATAGTTGGGGTGATAGGGGATGATCTTAAAGCAGTATGCAAATCCGCCTCGGAGGAGCTTGGGATACCTGTAATACCTGTCCGGTCGGAGGGGTTTCGGGGAAACAAGAACGAGGGCTACAAAGCTGCGTGCAACGCTCTCTTTGAGCTCATAGGCACAGAGGAATACGTCCCGAAGGGGCGCTATGCAATTAATTTGCTGGGAGAGTACAACGTTGCAGGAGATCTCTGGATGATCAAGCCCTTCTTAGAGGAGATGGGGCTGGAGATCGTGGCCTCTTTCACAGGCGACTCCAGGGTAAGAGATATTCAGAGGTCACATGCGGCGAAGCTTAACCTGGTTCAGTGCAGCGGCTCCATGACTCACCTGGCCAAGATGGTCGAAGAGAAGTACGGCATTCCCTACCTAAGGGTGAGCTTCTTCGGACTGCACGACATGGCCTCTGCTCTCAGGACTGCTGCTGTGTTCTTTAACGTCCCTGAGATGGTCTCAAAGGCCGAAGAGATAATCGAGAGGGAGACTGGCAGGGTCAGGCCTGAGATCGGGGCACATCGCTCAAGGTTAGAGGGCAAAAAGGCTGCCATCTATATGGGAGGTGCTGCCAAAGCAGTTTCTCTGGTCAAAGGTTTTGAGGAGCTTGGCATGGACGTGGTCATCATAGGCACCCAGACAGGAGATCGGGACGACTACAAGAAGATCGCTCGCATAGTCAAGGACGGATGTGTGATAATAGACGACGCCAACCCTCTGGAGCTGAAAGAGCTTCTGATAAAGCAGCGAGCAAATTTACTTGTGGCAGGAGTTAAAGAGCGGTTCCTGGCCTACAAGCTCGGAATTGCCTTCTGCGACTTTAACCATGACCGCACTGTGAGCTTCGAGGGATTCGGCGGAATGGTCAACTTCGCCAGGGAAGTTGATATCAGCGTCAACAGTCCTGTCTGGAAGCTCCCGTTATTGAGGGCAAGTCCTTGGCGAAAAACCGCTGCAAAAGATAGAGTCCAAGAAACCCGACCACAGGAGGCCAGGGCTAATGTCTGATAGTTACTCGAACGTCAATCCATGTCACATGTGCATGCCTATGGGCACGGTCCTGGCTTTCAGAGGGCTTGAAAGCTGCATGCCGATCTTCCACGGATCTCAGGGCTGCAGCACCTACATGAGGCTATACCTCGCCCACCATTTCAGAGAGCCTGTGGATATTGCATCATCAGCTCTCAGCGAAAAAGGGGCGGTATATGGTGGATCTGCCAACCTTAAAACGGGCTTGAAAAACGTGATCCAAGGCTACGGTCCCAAGGCAATTGGGGTAGCCACCACCTGCCTGGCAGAGACTATAGGTGATGATGTAGGCCAGATAATCAGGGAGTTCCAGCAAGAAGAGCCCTTGGCCAGGAACTTGCCCATAATCCACGTCTCCACACCCAGCTACTCAGGATCGCACGAGGAAGGCTATGCTGAGGCCCTGCTGGCAATAGTTCAGCAAATGGCCGCAGATGTCGGGAAGCGGAACAGCAGCAGGTTGAATAGAAGCAGGTTAAACAGCAGCAAGCTGAACCTGATACTGGGCTCAGTAGTCTCTCCAGCTGATGTTCGCTATCTGAAGGACTTACTTAACGCCTGGGGATGCTGTTGCGACGTAACAATCCTGCCTGACATCTCCGAGACCTTCGATGCCCCTCTTTCCCCAGATCGCACAGGGATGCCTGAAGGAGGGACTCCTCTGGGGGATGTGGTCAGGATGGGCCTTTCCAGGCAGACGATAACTCTGGGAGGAAGGTTTCAGGAATCATCTGCAGGCACCTACCTTGAGGAGACCTTTGGAGTGCCGAACATAGCGCTGTCCCTGCCAATTGGCCTTGAAAACACAGATCAGTTCGTTTTCGAGATGGAGAGGCTGACTGGCATTGCCCTTCCCAGGGAGTACGAGCTGGAGAGGGGAAGGCTGCTGGACACTATGGTTGATGTCCACAAGTATCTGGCAGAGGCAAGAGCTGCGATCTTCGGGGACACTGAGATAGCCGTTGGCCTCACAAAGCTACTGTGCGAGGTAGGAGTAGTGCCTGCAATAGTTGCCACTGGCTCCCACAGCCCTGGGTTTGTCGAGGCTGTGAGATCTATCTCTCCCGGGTCGAGAGCCCTGAGAGGCGTTGACTTCTCAGATATACATTCAGAGGTGAAGAAGTCTGAGATCGATATTCTGATCGGAACTTCCAATGGCCGCCAGATCTCAAAGGCTGAGAAGATACCCTTGGTCAGAGTGGGACTTCCGAGCTCCGATCGTGTGGGCACGGGCCGCCAGCTGACTATAGGATACGAAGGTGCTGGAAGGTTGCTTGACGCATTAACCAACGCTCTCCTGGAAGAGGGATCGAGAAGATGAGTCCTTCTTACAAGATGGATCAGTTCCTGAATAAGGAGTACATAAGGCTCGAGACTTTCAAGAGGTCAGGCAAGGGAGTTTCCACACCCGTCTGGTTCGTAATAGATGATGATAAGATATTCATTAGGTCTTATGCCAACAGTGGAAAGGTCAAGCGCATGCGCAACAATCCTAATGTCAAGGTAACTCCCTCGGATGCGTTGGGAAGGCCTCAAGGATTGCCGATCAAAGGCAAGGCGATCCGTGTGGACGGAGATGGCGAGATCCGAGTCAGCCATCTTCTTTATCGCAAATACGGTCTGATGAAAATGTCTTTTGATGTTTGGGGAGCCATCAGGCAGCTCGACTGGGCCGTGTTTGCCGTTGAGATCTGATCTGGCCCTCTTCCCTTCTCAGGCGCAAAGATTAATAAGTTTAACATATTCGTTAACATAACGACTATGAAGTAAGCACTCATGCTTACTCTCAGACGGAATAAGCGAACAAGGAGGTAAAACGTGGTCTATAAGCGTGTACTTACGATGGTCCTGGTAGCCATATATCTGGCTACATCTGTGGGCTTTTCTGAAGAGCCAAAAGAGCTTACTATCTTTACGGCTTCATCTTTGACGGGCGCTTTTGGCGAGATAGGACAGATGTATAGGGGCGAGACAAATATCAATGCCGTCTTCAATTTTGACGGCTCACAGGTGCTGCGTACTCAGATCGAGAATGGAGCTTATGCAGATGTCTTCGTCTCTGCCAATACCAAACAGATGAATGCCTTAAAAGCCGAGGGGCTCATGAATAACAGCAGCATTTCCATCTTCACCAGGAATAAGCTGGCACTGATCATCCCTCAGGACAATCCGGCGAATATCCATAACCTCACCGATTTGGCCAAGCCTGGAATCAAGATCGTAATAGGTACGAAAGATGTGCCGGTGGGCGACTATGCCATGCAGATCATAAATAAGCTAGGAAATGATTCGGCATACGGACCGGATTATAAGAAAAAGGTTATGGCCAACATAATCTCTCAAGAGACCAATGTGAATTATGTAGTGACTAAAGTGGCTTTAGGAGAGGCGGATGTGGGCTTTGCCTATGTGTCCGATATAACTGAAAACCTGTCTGCCAAGGTCGACAAGATTGAGATCCCTGACAAGTATAATGTCATTGCCGAGTATCCGATAGGCATATTAGAGCAGTCCAAGTATCCTGCTGAGGCAAAGAAATTCATTGATCTGGTGAAGTCAAACAACGGCACAGCCATCCTGGAGAAGTACGGCTTTTCGCCAGTCGGAAGCAATGCTGCACCGACAAAGGTAACATCTAATGCTACGGCATCCAGAGCGGTTGCTTAAGCCAATTCTTCAGCATTTGCCTGTAAGGCCGGGGATAAGTCTCCGGCCTTCATCCCTCAGAAACCACCGAAATTGAACCACAGTTGAACTTTAATCTTTAAGGAGTTATGGCATCGAATCAAGCTAAAATAAACCATCTCATTGGTATCCCGAAACAGCTTCAAGCGCGAAATCAAGATACAGCCAGCACTTCTGCCAAGGTTAAAAATACGGCATTGAAGTTAGGCCTGGCTTTCTTGCTGATCATAGCTACAGCCTTCATAGCCCTGCCAATAGCCTCGCTTTTCATCAAGAGCCCCTTAGATACAACGCTTCGATCTTTGCATGACCCAATGGTGATGGATGCTCTGAAGCTCAGCTTGATGACCTCGACCCTGACCATAACGATAGTGGTTCTGATAGGCACGCCTGTAGCCTATGTCAACGCCCGTTTCCATTACTTCGGCAAAGAAGTAGCTGATTCCCTGATCGATCTGCCGGTGATCATGCCTCCAGCCGTAGCAGGCATTGCACTTCTTATGGCATTCGGACGGATGGGCATTTTGGGGCATTACCTAAATGCCTTCGGCATAAGCATCGCCTTCACCACAATGGCAGTGATTATCGCACAGGTTTTCGTTTCATCGCCATTTTACATTCGCCAGGCAAGGACCAGCTTCGAGGATGTTGATCCAGCCTTCGAAAATGCTGCACGCACTCTCGGTGCTTCCAGAATCTACACGTTCTTTTATGTGATCCTTCCAATAGCCGGAAACGGCCTCATATCAGGTGCAATCATGGCCTTTGCCCGCTCTCTCGGCGAGTTCGGGGCCACAATCATGTTTGCGGGCAACTTTGAGGGAAGGACGCAGACCATGCCGTTAGCCATTTATACCGCCATGCAGGGCGATCTAGACGTGTCTCTATGTCTGGCTTTAATATTGGTCGTCATCTCCTTTCTAGTCATAGCACTGGTGAAGACTCTTACGCGTCGGATGTACAAGAATGTTGGAAATTGATGTCAAGAAAAGGCTGAGAGATTTCGACCTTGAGGTAAATCTCAGTGTTGCAGAAGGGGAGATACTCATGCTGGTGGGGGATAACGGTTGCGGAAAGACCACCCTTCTGAACCTTATAGCAGGCCTTCTCAAGCCCGATGAGGGGATAATAGCGCTAGATGGAAGACCGCTCTTTAACTCAAGTCTCAAAATAGACGTCACCTCAGAGAGGAGAAATATAGGATATGTGTTTCAGAGCTATGCACTTTTTCCCCATATGAGCGTCTATGACAACGTGGCATTCGGCCTTCGCACTCGTAAAATCCCTCGGAAAGAGATCGATTATCTAGTGAAGGATCACCTTACGGCTGCTGGGCTGTGGGAGATCAGGAATGCCAAAGCCCTGAATATCTCTGGAGGCCAGAAGCAGCGAGTGGCGCTGGCCAGAGCGCTCATAATCGAGCCCGACCTCCTCCTGCTGGATGAGCCGCTGTCCGCTCTGGATGTCAGAAAGCAGGCCGCCATGAGAAGAGAACTCCGGGAGAGGATTCATACCTGTGGAGTTCCTAGCATCATCGTCACTCATGATCTGAGAGACGTAGCCTGCATAGGAGATAGGGCATGTCTGCTGGAGATGGGTAAGATTGCTCTCTCAGGCAAAGCTGAGGATGTTATGAGCTGGAGTGCTATTCCATCTACTGGGGAGAGCGAGGCGTAGAGATGGATCCGCTGCAAGATGTCAAAAGGCGTTTCATTGCCGAAATAGAGTCACAGGACTGCAGTCATAACTATTTAAATGATGATTAGCGGTGCTTCAAATGCTTAAGCTTGAAAATGATACAGTTGAACTCGTGCTTCTGCCTTATCAGGAGCTCGAGGAGAATGTATGGCTGAAGAATATTTGTGCAGGCTGCAGGGGCTGTATCGCTGTGTGTCCGGCCGATGCGCTTACATACGACTCGAAGCTGAATAGACCAACTCAGGTCACGCCCTGTGTGGACTGCAAGGCGTGCCTTGATGCATGTCCCCGCATGCCTGCGAACATAAAGAATATAGTCTCATCAGAGATCGTCGGGCATAACCTCGATATTAAGAACGTGAGGTCTAAGATGAGCAACGGACGCTTCCAAAACGGTGGTGCAGTTACAGCATTGTTGACCGCGGCGCTGGATGAGGAACTGGTGGACTCTGCGCTGGTCATGGGCGTTGATCGATGGACTCAGAAGGCGCACTCGCGCGTTGTCTGCGACGTGGACGGACTGATAAAGTGTGCCGGAAGCAAGTACACATGCAATTCAATTCTGGAGGCTATCAAGGACTCTAAGGCGAAGAATATCGCGCTTGTTGGAACGCCCTGCACCATCAGGTCGGTAGGACTTCTCAGGAAATCCTCCAATGAGTATGCTATAAAGCTTGCGCAAAAAGTACGGTTCCTTATTGGTCTTTTTTGCTTCGAAGCATTTGACGATTCATTAATATCTGAGATTACCAGACGCCTTGGTGTCCCATCATGGCGTATCGATAAGATGGTTGCCGCCGAGGGCGAGATGGTTGTAACCTTACGTGACGGGGATCAAAAGATCATTCCTCTGGCAGAACTCGGAGATTGCGTTAAGCCCGGCTGTAAGACATGCGATGACTTTACAGCGAAGCTATCGGACGTATCCGTTGGCAACATTGGAAGCGCACCAGGAATGAGTACAGTCATCATAAGAACTCCTGAAGGCATGGGTTTGTTCAAGATAGCTGAAGAGATAGGATTCATCGAAGCCTGGGATGGCATAAATATCAGTGCCATCGAAAAAGTAGGCAAAATAAAGCTGAGGAAGAACGGTTTTTAACCGCTCTTTTTCTGACTTTCTTTTCAAGTTAGCATAAGTCCATACCTTTCGCGCTTTAAGTTAGTGGCTATGCAAAAATTCTTAACCCATACGGTAGCATAGACCAGGCCAAGAGGACTTTACATGGAGGATATTCTAGAGAAAATCGCTGATCCAATGATGCGTTCTCAGATTGAGAAGGTCGCACCCTTCCATGGTTATTTGAGCACAGGGGCCTTTGTGGGCATCCAGATGCTCAACATAGCCAAAGGGCTTCTGGATATAAAGGATGGAGATAGGCTTTTTATAACGTGTGAGACTTACAACTGCCTGCCCGATCCTTTTCAGATTTTAGCTGGCTGCACAATAGGCAACAAGGGAATGAAAATCAAGGACCATGGAAAGATGGCAGCCACCATCAGCAAGCGTGGACCTTTGGGCAGCCGTGTAAAAGCCGTAAGGATAACGCTGGATCCGGCCAAGACTGCTCGATACCCGAGGTTGCATGCTTGGTTCATGAAGACCTGTAAAGTACCTCACCCCGAAGCCATCTCCCTTCTTCTGGCGGCTGGAGAAAGCGTCTACACTTGGGAGCTTCTGGAGCTGGAAGTTCCAGAGAAGCCCAGGAAGCAGATAGCTCTCTGTAGGGAATGCGGTGAAAGCTTCATCCAGAGAGAAGAAGAGTGTCTCTGCCAGGCATGCTCTGAGACGCATAAACCAGATAGCGATAAGACCTGGTCAGAAAGCAAATCGATAGAAAGCAAATCCCTTCTAGAAAGGAGTCTTGAATGTCCACAAAGTTAGTTCCCTCCGTGTGTCCCTACTGTGCAGTTGGCTGCGGTCTCTACCTGGCGGTGGAGAAGGACAGGGCTGTAGGCATTGAGTATATGACTGAACATCCCACCTGCGAAGGTGCACTCTGCCCCAAGGGCAACGCTGTTCTTGAAGTCCTGAACCATGAGGAGCGGTTGCGTTACCCGATGAAGCGGGTTGGGGAGGATTTCGTACGTATCTCATGGGATGAGGCCCTCGATCTCGTTGCTGCAGGAATAGCCCGGAATATCAAAAAACATGGCCCGAAAAGCCTTGGGTTTTTGGCATCATCCAGGTGCAACAACGAGGAAAATTACCTAATGGAGAAAATGGCTCGTGCTTTGGGCTCTCCCAACGTAGATAACTGCGCCAGGCTCTGCCACTCTCCGACAGTTGTAGGCCTTGGCGCAGTGCTAGGAACCGGCGCTATGACCAACAATCTCCTAGACCTGGAGAACTCAAAGTGCATCTTTGCAATCGGCACAAACTTCACAGAGGCACATCCTATTGTATCCCGATGGGCACAAAAGGCGAAGGATAAGGGTGCGATTGTAATAGTTGCCGACCCCAGGATTACATCGACCTCCTGGATGTCGGATATTCATCTGCGCATCAAACCAGGCTCGGATATTGACCTTATCCGGGGAATGATGAAGGTCATAGTGGATGAAGGACTGGCAGATAGCGATTTCATTGCCTCGCGTACTGAGGGCTTTGATAGCCTGCAAAAAAGCCTCAAGGGATTTACCTTAAAGGAGGCGTCTGAGAAAACGGGAGTGCCTGAAGGAGATATAATCCGTGCAGCTAGAGCCTTCGCCAAGTCTTCTGCCTCTGCCATTCTCTATTCCATGGGCATTACCCAACATGTATGCGGCACAGACAACGTCAAAGCTTGTGCAACTCTGGCTCTGCTCTGCGGCCAGATCGGACGCCCTGGAGCAGGTGTCTGGCCCATGCGAGGTCAGAACAACGTCCAGGGTAACTGCGATATGGGTGGCATGCCCGAATTCTATCCCGGATATAAAAGGGCCTCCGATCCTCAAACGATTGAATATTTCAAATCCGCCTGGAATATGCCGGAGCTGCCGCTCGGACCCGGGCTCACCTCGACGGAGATGACAGATGCGGCGCTGAATGGCTCTCTCAAAGCCATGTACATAATCGGCGAAGACCCGGTAATATGTGATGCCAATATCACCAAGACCAAGGCCGCACTGGAGATCCTGGATTTTCTGGTGGTGCAGGAGATATTCATGACGGCCACAGCCAGGCTCGCAAATGTCGTACTGCCTGCAGCAGCCTGGGCTGAGAAGGACGGCAGCTACACATCCATGGAACGTCGTGTACAGTGGATCGATAGAGCAGTTCCACCTGTTGGAGAGGCAAAGGAGGGGCTATGGATAATCAACCAGATTGCCAAGCGGTTGGGGCTTAATTTCAACTACACAGATGCTGCAGAGGTTCTATTGGAGATCAACCGTTTAGTTCCTGCCTATGGAGGCATGACAAGGGAGAGAATCTCAAAAATTGGCGGACTTCGGTGGCCCTGTCCAGACGAGAAGCATCCCGGAACAGATATCCTTCACAAAGAAAGATTTTCGACCCCTGATGGGAAGGCCAGGATTGCCACAGTGGAGAATAAAGCCCCAGCGGAAGTGACGAGCCAAGAGTATCCCATCTTGCTCACCACCGGACGAATTGTCCTCCACTATAACGGCGGATCGATGACCAAACGGAGCCCGTCTCTTATGGAGCGAGACCCCGAGCTTTACATTGAGATCAATATAGAAGATGCCGCTAAGCTGAATATTCGCCATGGGGACATAGTATCTGTAAAAACAAAGCGCGGCGAGACCGAGGCCAGGGCAAGGGTATCCGACAAAGTGCAATCAGGAGTGGCCTTCATGCCCTTCCACTGGCAGGGTACGAATATCATCACTTCGGATGCTCTGGATCCTGTCGCTAAAATACCGGAGTATAAGGTTGCAGCCTGCAGGATAGAAACTCTGTCCTAACGCTTTTGAAGGGGGGCCCAAAAATGAGAGAGAGCTGGCATGTGAAGAGGATAACTGAGCCGGAGACCAACTGGAAGGAAGAGCAGCTAAACCCTCATCCTACTTTTCGCTCAAGAAGCTGTTTGGAGATCTCAGGACCAAAGAGATCCGAGATTGAAGTGGATGTGGCAGTAGAAGAAGTTGTGAACATAATCCTGAATGGCAGCTGTATAACCGCTATTCCTGCTCTGCCGGATCAGCTTAAGGAAATGGCAGTGGGTTTCCTAGTCGGCGAGGGAATTGTAGAGAGCTTTCAGGATATCGTCTCCGTCAAAGAGGAGAAAGGGGCTTTGATCTGTGAAACGCGGGATGGCAAAGCAGCGCCCTGGAAGGGGCATCAATGCTGCAGTGTCGGAAGCTCATCTATACAGGATCTAAAGCCAATCACTTCTGAAACCAGGATAAAGGTCGATGCGCTCTTGGGAGCTGTGGATCAGCTCAATGAGCGAGCTAAGATTTGGCGAAGAACTGGAGCTACACATACTTCAATAATTTGCGATAGCGATGGAATTATCCTTGCCTCCTGCGAAGATGTCAGCAGATCAAGCTCCGTGGACAAGACCGTAGGAGCGGCTCTTCTTGCCGGGACGAATCTATCTAAGTGTGCTCTGATTACCAGCGGACGACTATCGGGAGTCATGGTTGCCAAAGCTGCGCGTTCTGGGTTTCCAATATTGGTGAGCAGAAGCGCGCCTATGAACTCAGGCGTGGAGCTGGCGGGAAAGATTGGGATGACTCTGGTGGCCTTTGCAAGGAGCCCGAACCTTTATGTCTATGTCGGGGCGGAAAGATTGATTTAAAAGGTTTAGCTAGTGATTCTATTTTACGGCTTCTAGCTATTTCCGATGAAAAAAATCAAGAGAACCATAATGATGAAGTTTAAGATTACTATTGAAAGGGATGAGGATGGAAGGTACGTAGCCGAGTGTCCAGATCTTCCGGGCTGCCTCTCTGAAGGAGAAACGCTGGATGAGGCTTTAGAAAACATAAATGAAGCCATCATCGGATGCCTAAAATCAAGGTTGAAGGCTGCAGGAGAAAAGCTCAAGATACCAGACTTCGACCGCAAGCTCGACATATCCATAGATCTGACGGGCAAATCGTACGCGCAAGCTTCTACGAGCTAGCGGAGATAAACATGTAGCAGCATTTAAAAGAGCTGGATGGGTCGTGAATCATATAGAAGGCAGAGAGATCCGCCATTGGTGATCTAGATTAGTATACGTTACCTCTAATGTCGAATTTCAAAATATGTATAGTCTTGCTTGCTTTATCGATGAAGTATATGACTCTGTAATCACCAATTCTCACTCTATAGGTGTCTTCAATGCCTTTTATCTTTCTCACGTCAAAAGATTTCCAGGGGATTGGATTGACTTTAAGGATCTCCAGAAGCTCGGAGAACTTCCTTAGGTGAGAACTCGGCAGGGATTGAAGCACCTTGGCAGCTTTCTTTTGGATTACGATCCTATATGTCAAGCTTCCTCTTCAGCTCATTCCAATCCACATTCTCCCCTCTTAGCGATTCCTCCAACAGAGCATTGATCTCCTCGGCCTCTTTATCAGAGACCTCCTCCTTAGGGATTATCAAATCCTCCAGAGCCTCGATCTTCTTCCTTATGATGATGACTTCTTCATAGATCTCTTCAAGTTTTGAGCTCTCCATGCATTTCACGATCCGATATTTTAAGGATCAATAATATAAGTATTCTCGCAGTGGGACTTCTAGGAGCGGGTTATAGCTGACTGGATTAAGATATAAAGGGCATAAAGTAACCACACAGCCTAAGGATTTCTGAATATCGAGATTAAAAACAATACGCACGTTTGGGACTACTAGCGGTGTTATAGCGCGCTCAGCCGCCGTGAGGGCTACCCCTAACCCCTCTTCGGTGGAATGTTTTGGAATTTTGGATCCAACTTGACGCGCTATCTCAACCTTCATAAAATACAACTTGAATGCATTATTCCTCTTTAATCGCATCGAAAATCTCATGCAGTCGCTTGCTACATTCCTGCTAGCAGGCCCGTCGCTACCTTATTTATCATAGAGCCTCCAGTGCCTTAGTTAAAGTCGCTAGATCGTCTTCAAGTGTCTCTTTGAGGGTAACCATCGATGATGCATCACCAAGAACCTTTATCAAGCCCTTAGAAATTTCCGTGAAACCGAATGTAATTACAGCAGCCTCAGGTGTAAGCACAACCTCATCTGTATTCTCCCATCCCAGGTGCAGACCTTCCGATAATTCGCCATAGCGGTGAGTCCTTACTAAAAGGCCGTTCTCATAGAGAATCAGCCTGTACTCGCTGAAAAAGCCGAAACCCCTCTCAAGCTGTACTCTTTCTTCTCTGGTAAGGATCACAATCTCACGGCGGTAATGCTGCTCACAATCTTCACTTAGCAGAGACACCAGAGGCGTGGCCTTCTCCAGTATCGCTTTCAAGACTGCCGCCTCTCTTTTCAGAGTTTCCTTTTTTAGATCGGCAATCCTGGAGGCAAGAGGCTGAAGCTCATCCAATGCTGTGCTCAGCTCTGATAACGTGCCTGTCTTTACTGAATCGGCTGCTATCAGAACAGTGTTTTCGGAATGGTTTGGGGCGGCCATTTAGGCCGCCTCTGCTTCTGTTATCTCCTGAGAGGAGTATCGGATAGAGCATTCGCAGCCATCGCCGCTCATTATGGCAACTTCGAAGGGAAATTCCAAATTAAAGACGTGCATAGCCTCGGAGAAATCACTAGCATCCAAGCCCATGTTATTCAACTTCTCAGCCGCTTCTTGGATACTCAGGAGTTTTCCGCCAACATGAACCATGCCGCTCATACGTCGCACCTCTATACCACCCATTTTGTGGTAAATCTATATATAATTTATCCCACTTTTAGACTCAATGTATAAATAGAATCGGGATTAATATTGGCAATTATGGATAAGCTATTAATAAATCCAACCCCGATAATATCGAATATGGGAGAGACGTTCATTGCGGAATTAGATGAAAAAGGCAGAATACGTTTTACTCGCCCAATGCTTAAGGCATTGGGTCTCAAGCCAGGTGAACTAGTTAGAATAACTGCGGAGAAAGTAAAGCCAAATGAGGCTTCCTGAAATCCCTAACTCAACCAAAAGCTTTTTCGTCTAAATTTCGATTATGGATCATGTATGTCATTTATTTTATCGTAATACTCCAGCTCTGCTGTGGGGATAAAGAGCATATAGATCTAGTTTAGGGATTGATCAATTAACCTGCTTCCGTCTTTATGCGGCGGCGCCTCGCATGCCTTGCCAGCTCTGCGTAACGAACGAAATTCAACCACAAAGATAACAAAGAAACAAAGGAAAAAATAAAGAAACTTAATCTGCCTTTTTTGTTCTTTAGCTTCAAATTAGCCTCTTAAAATTAAAAGTAATCTCTTTCTTTATTAACTGCCCTTGATTGCCTTTACCCTCTCGAAGATCTGCATCATTGTATCCTCATTGCTTTTCGTGAACTGGAATGGCGAGTCGGCAAAAGGCTGGAAGTAGACTGGCACATCATCCAGACGGTAGAAGGTACCATCGCATTCCATGGCATCGATGACTCCAGGTATAACAACGTCAGAGATCATAGTAGTTGGACATGGTGCAATGTCAATGCAGGCCACAGGGATATCAGCCAACGTTTCGGCACAGGCTGCAGGGAAGTGCGAGACTAGATCCGCGGAGACTATCAATGCAGCATCAACATCCTTCTCCCGCAGAACATCTACGGCTGTGAACTCTCCAGGATTATAGCGAGGATAACCCCGGGCGAAGTCCAAACCAAATGGGTAGCCATAGAGATATGAAGCGATCTGGTTAAAACCGGCGACATTGCAGTGTCCTCGTAAAGCTCCTATTACGAACTTTGTGTGATTGTTCAGCTCCTTTACGAGGTTGAACGCTGCTTCCGCATTGCGGTGCTTGCCGAAAGAGGAGGCAATCCCCAGGCCGACATAAATAGTGCCAAAGTTGCAGCTCTTCATCATCTCCAGCATCTCTTCCATTTCGGAGATTTTAACGCCCGTGATACTCTCGACAGAGGGATGAGGCTTTTTGCCATGCAGCAGTGTGAGCAAGGACGATATGAACTCATAATCGGTGTTTGGTTTGAGCTGGATGTGAAGATCGGAGTTTCTGGCAGTGACAGACTTTCTTGGGTCCACTGTTATCACTTTGCGGTCAAACCTGCCTCGCCTTGTCCAGTAGCCCCTTGGATAAATGGCATACCTCGACATATGCCTGGGCATGGATTCCAGCGGATTCGAGCCCCAATATACTGCCAGATCCGCCCTGTTTTTGCTCTGGCCAGCAGTAGCACCGACACGACCAGCTTCCTGAATGCCCATAGCAGTGGGGCCGTGGCAGACAGTGGAGTTGGAGTCTACAACGGCACCAAGGTACTCGCCTAAATGAAGTCCCACCTCCATGGCTTCACAGGAGGTCTCGCTGCCCATGAAGATCAAAGGGCGCTTTGCGTGAGCAAGGATCTCGGCTGTTCGCTGTATAGCTTCATCCCAAGCAGCCTTTCGGAAATCGCCTCCATCCTTCAGCATGGGCTCACGTATCCTGTGGGTGCTCACAATCTCCTGAAACTTGGCATTGCCCATCTTGCAGGCATTCTTAACCGTCAGGCTATCTCCCGTCAGATCCACCTGGATGTCGTCACATGAAGCCCCACAGACGGGACATATGATGTTCTTGAAGGTCATCTTATCCACCTCATCCTCTATGCCTGACGTAGAGCGTTGCTACAAGCTCTTTAGCGTTCATCACTTTCTCCTGGGTGGGCTCAACAAGAACACGAGAGCCCTTATACAGCGGTGATCCAGTTGAGAACGTCTCGGGATCAACGATCACATTGGACCAGATGGCTCGGGGCATGAAGATATGACCCCGACTAACAGAATCATCAGAATAGGCATAGACGGCTATGCCATGCCTTCCATCTCTGGATGTTATCTTGACCTTCTGCGGTGACCCCAGACTTAAATAGTCCTCAGGGTTCATATCGCAGACTGCACATTCCTCCGTATAGTCTTCAGTGAGCTTGCTGCCGCCTTTGGCCAGCCTGCCCTCCTCGATAGTGCTTCCAGTGTTTAGCAGAAACTCTACAATCATCTTCTCATCTTCCTTCGTGGTCGCAAAGAGGTTGAGCATGGCCTCCATTGGCATCAGCCCTCCTTAACGTACAGCGATCCCTTCGGATTTTTGCTGATGGCATAATCTCCCGAGAACTTGACGAATCTTCCTTCCGCTCGCGTCTCGCCCAGCTTTGGGTTCTCCTCACGACCTACTTCCATGAATCCGGGAGAGAATTGCTTAATCATTCCGCATACAGCTAAAGTGCCTCCAGTCATCTCAGCGCCTGCGCCCCGGACAGCGTATCCTTTCACAAGTATCAAGCCGCCTGATTGGCGAATGCCAACAAAGTTTTCCACATTGCCGGCTACTGCTATCTCACCACCGGTCAAGCCGCCTCCAAGCTGGCTTCGGGCGTTGCCTTGGATGACAATCTTGCCTCCAGACATGCCGCTCCAGCTTCCCCGATAGGCAGATCCAACGTGATCACCAGAGTTTCCAAGAACACGAAGCAGGCCGCCTTTCATCTCCATGCCCGCCCAGGAGCCTACATCCTCGTGGACCAGAATGTTGCCTCCAGTCATCCCCGCTCCTACGTGCATGCCAGCCGAGCCCCAAATCTCTATCTTTCCCACCTTCATGCCCTGGCCAATGCGCTTAACTCTTGAGACATCGCCCTGGATAATGATCGAAGTCTCCTCAAGCGGTCCGCTTCCGAGTACCTCTACATCAAAGAAATCGCCAAGAGGCATTCGTTCCGGTCCTTGCCAGACTGTCAGATTCTCGATCTCCTCTTTCTTCTTCTCAAACACGACGTCTGGCCGGATGGCTTCTGCTTCAATCATTATGCCGATCTTGCCCTTTGTTTTGAGAATTATTTCAGTCAGCCCCATCACCTCCTCGTCACAGCTTCCAAAGGACGATTTACAGCTATTGGTGTAGGATTCTTTAGATACTTATCAGGCACAGGGTAGTTGCCAAAGCCTAGCGTATAATATTTGAACCACTCTTTGACATCGGCCAACATATCCTTCTCCAATGCTTCATCCACATAAGGAGTGCTGTAGAACCTCCGGCTTTCTGGAATGCTTAAAACCTCGCCCTGGCGGACAACGATCTGTCCGTCCTTTATAGTGTATTCAGCCCTGGCAAAGGCGCGCTTGATCTGTGCGTAGTCATTCGTATCTAGCTTATTGGGATTTAGGTCATAGATTGTCACATCACCATCTGCACCTATGCCCAAGCTGCCTTTTCGGTTGGCTATGCCGATGGTTCGGGCCTGATTGGCTCTGGTGACTATTGCTATCTCGTAGAGGTCCATCTCTCGCTCGATTGCTGCTAGGCTGGACCTATCAGCAGCCCATTTATGGCACTCCTTAAAGGTGTCATCACGCGCTTTACGAGACATCAGCCAGGCGATGACATCAGGATACTGGGTGAAGACTCCACCGTTGGGGTGATCTGTGGTCATAATGGTCTTCCAGGGATCATTGATAAGAAGAAGAAGCTCGAGTCCCATGGCCCACTGAACGCTGTTGATGGGGCTGCTCTTGAGGTATGTATAGGGGATCACTCCTGAGCCGCATTCCAGTTCAACGTCAGTGTTAGACCACTTCTGACCGGAGAGCATATATAGATCATGTATGGCAGGGCCGTCGCCGGTCATGGCTGTGCCGGGGCCGAAGGGAACCGCCCCGTTGTCTATTACGACGTGGTCGACCTGGTTTACATAGTCTGTCAGGCCTTTCACACCCGAGCAGAAATCTCGCCAGGAAGTCCCACCAAAAGAGTTGAACTGGGCATGGGCCAAATATACCGTCTGCCTCCGCCTGGCATCCATCTTAGTCTCGGCCCATTGTACATCAGTCTTATTTCTGGGCTCAATGCCCTCCAGGATTTGCAGCGAGTTCCTTGTGATCTCCCAGTTTCCAGGATGGCCCATATTGTTGGCATGCAGATGGAGGGAGATGGGTAGTCCAAGGAGCTCGTTTGCCTCGGCCAGGCCCCGGATGATCTCCCTAGGAGTTACCTCGAAATGGATGTTTGGCTCGTCCAGGCTGTGCACATTCTGGGCCCAACCCCAGTTCTCTACGCCTGCGGGATTGACGCACTTGATACCATACCCCTTGTGGGTACGAAGCATCCAGGCAATATAGGCCGCAGCTTTCCTGATGTCTCCATCTTTCAGGTAGCGCATGATGAACCAGTTGTTTCCGAAGACCAGGTAAGCGCCCATGTCCACGACTGGTGTGGCCCTCATTTCCTCGTGTGTATGACGGGCTTCAAGGGGTGGCATGGCTGCCTCGAAGACCGTAGTGTAACCCATACTTGCGTAATCGTAGCCCTGCTTGTAAACTGAAGGGATTGTGTAGCCGCTGCCGGAGTGGGTCAGAGCAGTCTTGGGCCGCACAGACTTGTAGTGGTCCTCCGGCCTCATAAGACGGCCAGCGTTAACCTTTGCACCGGCCACATGGGCGTGTGAGTCCACACCCCCTGGCATGACAGTCTTGCCTGAGGCATCGATTATTTTAGCATCCCTCATCTCGGCACCGGAGAGATCAGCCACCACTTTTCCATCTCTGATGAAGATATCTTTGACTTCACCATCGATCTCATTCAAAGGATCGAAGACGTAACCGTTCCTGATGATAATAGCATTTTTTGCTAGCATCAGATCACCTTCCGTCGCTCAAGCCAAATGGCCTCTACAGGACAGATCATGCTGCAGGTGGCGCAGGAGCCGCAAACCTCCTGATCTACTACCTTAACAGTGCCGTTCGACACTTCCAGCAGGGGCTTTCTATCCAGCTCGTTCAGATGGCCTGCGGCCAAATATGGATCGGATAAGGCATTTACAGGACAGGCGATGACACAGTTGCCGCAGCCAAGACAAGCATCTTCGTCTGTTTTCAAAATTGAGGTCAGAGTCGGCCAGGGCGCCATGTCAGAGAGCATCTTCTCGAAAGCTTTCTTGCCTTTCATCTCCGGTATTATCCCAGTCTTTCTAACTGTGATGGCCCTCACAGGGCATGCCTGGGCACAGGCACCGCAGTAAATGCAGGCGTCTTTGCGGTGGGTTACTTTCTCTACGATCTCGCCCTGATCCCACTCTTTATTAAAGAGGGCATTAGCCGGGCAGGTGTGAACACAGGTTCGACATGCCTGACAGACATTATCGTCCCTGAAGAACTCGCCTGAAAAAGGCTTCTCAAAGGAGATGGCTCCCGTCGGACAGGTGATGGCGCACCATCCGCAGTGAATGCAAGCGTTAAGATCGATTATGGTCTTGCCCTCCATTCTCAGGTTTCCATCTTCCGCCAGCTTACGGTCTTTGATCTCAATACAGCTTTGAGGGCAGACCTCAACGCACAGGCCACAGTGAATGCACTTCTCGCCCACCTGTGTCGGTTTTAGGGCTACATGCAGGTAAGAATCATCCTTCACAGCCTTACCTGCGACTCGCATCTCCAGTGCCCCTGTAGGGCAGACCCTAGCGCAAAGCCCGCAAAAGACGCAAGTTTCGCGTCGTTTTTCTATGTAATCTTTATCAATCAAGTCGCGAGCCACAGCGCCGACAGAGCCTATCACAAGCTCGCCCTTGGGACAGACCTGGACACATGTTCCACAGCCGATGCATTTCTCGGGCAGGTAAACCTGCGTCTTGTCCTCTTTTGAGTCCAGAATTACCTCTCTCATCCTTTACACAGCCTGCTGGCCCTGGATATTGGCATGTTAGGGTTAAAGAGGTTTTGCATGAATGCTGATTCTATGAATTATTGTAAGTTATTATGTTTAACGAACGCTAATGATAGGGCAATTCTCCAAGAGTTGTGTTATGTTATGGAGCCGGCACCAAGATGCCAACAGGAGCTGAGCCTGCGACATCACCTGACGTTTACTTTTTGTGCAGCATCTTCTGGCATATTAACTGCATCAGGTACATCAGACCCTGTGCTTTCCGGAAGTGTAATGCCAAGATCTGTTGCAGAATGGCTGCCGCCCTCATTATAAAGTGGGTTGTAGTCCTTTATTATTCTTGCAGCTTCAGCTTGCCGGATAGTATTCAGATCCATAGGTATATCTATAGTTTCGCCTACGAAGTTCGATAAGAAATCCGATTCAGATACTTTTATATGTATTAGAGCCTCATTATATTAAGATGAATCGAAGAAGGAGCAAGGAACAGATCTCTTTTAAAATCCTGGAAGTCTGCAGAGGTGAAGGGGCAGCCAAAACTAGAATTGTCTACGCCTGTAATCTTAATTTTAAGGTTACAAACCATTACTTAGATGGTTTAGTCAACAATGGATTTTTAGAAACAGTAGATGGGCCACTCACCCTGTATAGAACAACTAATAAAGGGCTAGCGTTTCTTGAACGCCTTAGACCTATTGAGGCTCTAATTGCTGCCAGTGAATCTAAGGAATAACATTGTATGCTTTCAGGCAATTATGCTTTACTCCGCAAGCTATTGAATCTATATATACTGGTTACCCCCTTTTGAGCTAATTTTCAAAAGCGCAAGAATATTAGCTAATTTGAGCTTATTAAAAATTTCTGTATAGTCTCCAGTTTAGTTCAATCTCGCGGGCATTCATGGGGTCTGATATAAAGCTGTTAAGATTGTTGTCGGAGGAATTGAGAAATAATGTATCCTTTTACAAGTCATATGAGACGTTCGAAATCGCTATCACAGTTCCCGTGATCTCTAGATGAGGTTCACAGGAAACTTAAAGCTATATACGATATGGTAGACTCCCGGTCGAGGTGTGATTGATGAAATTTAGAGTTATATATTTACTCTTGCTGGCACTCTCTGCGGGATATGCATCTGCACAGGGCGGATTCTCTATGCAGCAATCCAACGGCCTGACCAGCGGACTGGGTGATGGGGGTCTTTTTAACTTTACAGTTCCCGGATTCGGAGCTGATATGCCGGGATTTGACTTCCAGTTCAATACCGTAAATACCATGTCATCCTATAACTTCAGCCAAGCATATTCGTTCTTCAGGGAGTACTATACCGGCACGCCTATGCCCGTAATGGGCATAGTGAGCATTCCTACCAGAGTGGACATTACTCATAAGATGCCTTCGGAGATTTACGTAAGCGGCCACAAGATGGCATATTCGCAGTATACGTCTGCGTTAGCATCCAGCAGAGGAAATGAGCTCTGGATACAGGGAGCATCGGATTGGTCCCAATATGTCGTATGCCCTGTTGGAACTGGACTTCAGCTAATGGCTTTTACTCCCACAGGCGGCCAAGCTGAGCTATATGAGATATTCCAAACGACTTTCCCAAATACAGCAATGAACGTTACGAGCAGGCAATATTCGCTCTATACCTCCTATAATAACATGTATTTTGCTGCAGACAATATCGGAAGACATATCTTGCTGTTCATCGCCAACGGCCAGCCCAGCAATGCCATAATAGTCGATGTGATTCCAGCGCCAAGTCCGCAACAGATCCCAATCCAGACACAAGGACCTACCTATCAGGGATCGAATCAATACACTCAGACTTACAGCCAGCAGCATACTCAGGAATACGGCCAACAATACAATCAGCAGCAGGATAGCCAGCAGTATCTCCAAGTGCCCGGACCAGTACCTGCAACGACACCTGTTCCCACATCAGGGGATGTGCCTGTAACGATTAAATCCAACGGTATGAGAGGTTATCAGGTCTTTCTGGATGGAGCATACATAGGCAGTGAAACAAGTGGCGATGGGAGCTTCAGCTTCAATGTGAAGGGCAATATGTACCACGATATCAGGGTCTTTGATGGCCAATTCAATTATCCAAAGAGCATATACTTCCAGAGCGGCGTACCTAAGATAATCTATGTTGAGCCCGGAACAGCCGGTTACGCATGACATAGGCTATCTGAGCCTTTTATTTTTAGGAATTTTGTTGATCACCGTTCCCTCTTAATTCTAGAATCAGTTCCTTTCTCGCCTTTTGTTTTAAAGAGTTCAACTTTATTGAGTGGTTGAATTTGGTTTGATCAATATGCTGTGACACACTAAGACATAGCAACCAGAAAACCTTTAAACTACCTTCTCCATAGTTATTAGGTTACCTGCACACAACAAACGCAGGAGGTGTATAGATGCCGTACGAGAACATAAACGAGTTGCCGAAGAGCGTTCGCAACCTTCCTAGCCGTGCCAAGACGATCTATATGAAGGCCTTCAACAGCGCCTGGGATGAGTATGCTGATTCTGAGGACGATCTCGCCCGCGAGAAGGACTCCCATGAGGCAGCATGGTCTGCTGTGAAGGAGGAGTACAAGAAGGATGAAGAAACGGGCGAGTGGGTAAAGATATCAGATGTATTGGAAAAACGCACCCGCCATGTAGCCAGGCATCGAAGGAGCAGGTCTCCAGGAACTGCTTCACAGGCCAGAGCACATGCATGATGCCCAAAAAAGCTGATGAGGTACTGAGCCGAATGCTAATGATGCGGTTCGGATGCTCCTCTTCAGCAATCTAGCAATGTCAAGCTAGAAGGTCTTATTCTATCCGCGTTCAACACTCGATTATCCAATATCTAATCAATTCCACGTTCAATCGCTGTTCTATTGCTCTTGTTGTCCAAAATTAGCATCAATAGACTGATATAGATGGCAGTTTTGTTGTCGTATATGAGCAACTCAAGCAGGATCGGAAATACAGAGCTGGTCGATCTGCTCTTATCTCTGATAGCGCTTACCGTTGGCTTTGCAATCTTAGGCGAGCGGCGCATGCCAAGCGTAGATGTGCTCTTTGTATCCGCAATTGGCACAGGCACAGGCTTCCTGCTGCATGAGCTGGCGCATAAGTTCGTCGCCCAGAGATACGGCTACTGGGCAGAGTACAGGGCGAATCGGCCCGGCCTGATCCTCATCATCGTCATGGCGTTTCTTGGATTCATACTCGCAGCCCCTGGAGCTGTGATGATCTACAAGGCACATCCGAGGCCAGAGGATGCCTACTGGGCGGGCGTGTCGTCGGGATCGCCAGGACAACCAGAGGTTGAAAGGGAAAGAAAAGAGGAGCTGTGGATATCCCTGGCTGGTCCTATGACGAACATCGTATTAGTAATAATATTCTTCGCGCTGATCATGAGCGGCGCTGCAACGAGCGGACTATGGTTTGGCGCCGTAAATTTTGCGCTCTTCATCAACCTGACGCTGGCAGCCTTCAACCTATTGCCCTTCGGCCCATTGGATGGTGCGAAGGTATGGCGCAGCAGCCATATCGTCTGGGCAGTTGTGGCTGTGCCCACGATATTGATAGCAGTTCCGGTGTATTTGGGAATGATATGAGCGAGCACCAGATAGCTCGCTTTATCGAGGGGATTATTACTTCGAGTAACGTTCTTTCAGGTCTTGCAAAAAATCCAGACCTTTTCAATGCTGAGAGTTTCATCTGGTCTTCAATTCCAGGCTCTTGTAATTGCTTCTTTCTATGTGTCTTGAGGCTCGTTGAATAATAATTTTCTATGGGATTGTTTGTAGCTGGAGCGTTATCGACAAAGTAGAACGCTGTACGATTTGGCCATAGCTCCTCGATTTTCATTAGTCTCTTTCTTACAGCCATCTCGAAAGAGTCGAGTTCCTTCATCAAGCATTTGAAATTATTTAAAGCATCGTGATAACTTCTCTGTTCCAATTTTCCATCTTCTCTTCTGCGTTTCAACTCCAAATTGTGAACGAAGTCCTGAAATGCATGCTTCGCCTCCTTAATCCAGGCTTTATAATCCCTGCCGCTCTTCTGTCTCATGGGTGATCCGCATTCAGGACACAGTGGTGGCGATATTCTGCGAAAAATGCCATTGGCAGTAAACTTAAAGTCGTTCGAGAAATCACTCAAGATCGTTGAGAGGAATTCACGATGCGGAAAATTTATCAGGCTTAATTGTATTTCTGTCATTGTTGGGTCGCACAGAGTGCATATATCTCATTTCATATAAATTACGTGATACTATGTGCCCTGCCAACATCACTAACTAACTCGATTGTGCCCAACGAAGTGAAGCTTACAACCAAGGGATGTGCAAACTGCGGGTTCGGAGGCTTTCCCAAGCCTGACACATCGGACGGAATAGCCTAGATCGGCGATACCTATAGAAAAGCATCAGATAATGCTCTCAATTGCACTGCGACTATTATGAACTCAGTCGGCAAAGAGGTAGGCGAGGTTAAGATGCGGCAGGTTTCTGGAGACGAGTACGCAGGAATCTGGACCGCCAGCGTCCCTAAAGGAGTTTATAGCGTGACTTTGATCGCCTCGGCATCCGGGTACATCCAAAACCTTCAGAGATGCGCTAGAGCTAAGGATAATCAATTAGGGCCATAAGAATATCAAGTAATAAGAATATAGATAGATCAGAAGAGGGGAGTATACAATGACGGATGGGATAAGCAAAGGTCTAGACTTCTTATCCAGATTTTTAACTGTGTGGATCTTCGCAGCGATGATTCTAGGCGTTGGGATAGGCTATTTTGCTCCTGGCGTAACAAAATTCATACTGGGCCTTCAGATAGGCACAACATCAATTCCCATAGCTATCGGACTGATACTGATGATGTACCCGCCTCTTGCCAAGGTGAAGTACGAGGATCTGGGCACCGTTTTTGGAGATAAGAAGATCCTAGCTCTCTCCCTAACTCAAAATTGGATTGTAGGCCCACTGCTTATGTTTGCTCTGGCAGTAATATTCCTGCGTGATTACCCCCATCTGATGTACGGCCTGATCCTGATTGGTCTTGCTCGATGCATAGCCATGGTCATAGTCTGGAACGAGCTTGCCTGTGGATGTACTGAGTACTGTGCAGGCCTTGTGGGACTGAACTCAGTATTCCAGGTATTTCTGTACTCAGTCTACGCGTATATATTCATCACAATCTTGCCAGCTTGGATTGGTGTGGCGACAGGCACAGCCGTTAACGTCACAATAGCTCAGATCGCGGAAAGCGTCTTCATTTACCTGGGGATTCCCTTCCTGGCAGGTATTATTACAAGGTACGCGCTGATGAGAGCGAAGGGCAAGGGTTGGTATGAAACACGATTCATTCCCAGAATATCGCCCCTTACACTCATCGCCCTGCTCTTCACAATCGTTGTGATGTTCTCCCTCAAAGGAGGGTACATCGTGGAGCTGCCGCTCGATGTAGTAAGAGTTGCCATCCCCTTGGTAATCTACTTCTTGATCATGTTCTCTGCCAGCTTCTATATGTCATACAAGCTGGGAGTGAACTACGAGAATACGGCTGCACTATCTTTCACCGCTGCCAGCAACAACTTCGAGCTGGCGATAGCCGTAGCGGTGGCAGTCTTCGGCATCGCCTCACAGGAGGCATTTGCTGCTGTAATTGGACCTCTCATTGAGGTTCCAGTTCTCATATCCCTCGTTAACGTTGCATTTGAAGCTGAGGGACAGGTATTACCCTGGTGCACCCGAAAAGATATTTTGTAAAACTGACGTAGGAAGTTGAGATAAATGCCCGGATCATCCGCTGAAGTCAAGCTCGTGAGCAATGCCATGGCCAATATCACGAGAAGAAAGATCATGGCCATGCTTGGGAAAGGAGATAGAAAGCGCGAGGAGATTGAAAAGGCCGCCGGAGCCTCAATGCTTGACTACCATTTGCAGATGCTGCAGCAGGCTGGATTGGTCTTAGTAAAGGATGGAATTGTATCAATTACGGACTTCGGCAGAAACTTCATGGAATCAAAGGCTGAAAAACCCATAGAGCCAAAGGTAGATCTTGCAGGCACAAAGCCCATCGAGATCGTCGAGGTCAGGCAGCTTCTGCCCTGCATAGCCGATAAAACGAAGTTCAGGATTATCGCCCGTGTAGAGCCGCCATTAGGCGGAGCCCTTAAGCTTCTGGAGCCGCTGTTTCCCAGGGTCAGATATTCTGAGAAGATAGGGGCGCTGATAATCCAGCGGGGGAATATCTTGATCACAGCCTATTCAACTGGGAACGTCACCATGACCATGATCAGCAGCGAAAATGAGGCGAAGCAGATCCTGGAAGATCTGAAGAGAACGATCAATGAAGCTATAGCCAAAGGCGTCACTCCTGTGCCCCGAGAGACGATCAAGGTAGACCATGCAGAGATCTACGAGTATCTGCCTAAGACCAACTGCAAGATCTGTGGAGATCAGAGCTGTTACACCTTTGCGATAAGGCTGATGGGCAGGGAGATCACACTGGACAAATGTACTCCGCTGTTGGAGCCCAAGTATGCTACCAACCTTGAGCATCTGAGGGTATTGCTGGAGTACATCTGAGGATGAAGACTATTACTATCATCCTCACGGATGGTCCATATATCTCCGAATACGCAGAGATGGCCTACAAGATCGCAAAGGCTGCACTGAAGAAGTATCAGGTGAATATCTTCCTCTACCTGGATGCAGTACACATCCCAAAGATTGGCCAGAGTCCCGCGTTCTTCGCCAACGTAGGAGAACTCTTCCAGGAGCTAGCAAGGGACGGGGCCAGGATCGAGGCTTGCCCCAGATGCGCCAATGCACGCGGCTATCACGCAGCAGAAGGTGTATGCGAAGACTATCTGCCGGGAATTAAGATCACCAGCCTTTATAATTTAGCGCAGATGCTTCTAGAGACCGACAAAGTGGTGGCTCTATCAAGATGAGGTCGATCTTCTACCTTTTGGACGTGGCTCCTTACGGCAGTGAAAAGGCATTTGGTTTGCTTAATGCAGCTGTAGTGAGCATCAAGATGGATGTAGCTGTAGGTCTATATGCTGATGGAGTTTATCTTGCTCTGGCAGGCCAGAACAGCAAAGCTCTAGGAGTTCCCAACCTCTCAGACATAATTTACGCTTACCCTGAGATCGAGGTCCTGGCTCATGAGCCTTCGCTGGTAGAGCGAGGTCTTTTCGACCAGGAATTGGTTGAGAGAGTGGAACTCGTCGATGAGGAGAATTTCTTAGAGGAAATCTTGGCATCGGATTCTATTATATTATTATGAGGCGATTGGAGTGGATAATAGCGAACTTCTCAACGGTTCTCACAGCTCACAAATGGATCTTTTCCTCCTGACTGAGCCCCCAAAAAGCGATCGAGCCAGGATATGCATGCGACTAATAGCTCGGTCGGAAAATGCTATTCTGTACCTTGCAGGAGACGGAGTTTATAATTTGTTAGGCGATGCCATCAAATCCCTGCCGAGGGAGCGGATCTTTGCCTGCAAGGAGGATCTGGAGGCAAGAGGCGTTCAACCTGAGGTAATACCAACCATGCCGATTGATTTTTATGAGAGACTGCTGGAGGACATAATGTTAGATGGAAACAGAATCTACACATTTTAGCAATAGCCGTGTAAAAATGAGATGTATAAATTCAATAGCCCATAAATGAGGAATAAAATGAAAGTCTTAGCTCTCAATAGCAGCCTTCGCCAGGATGGCGAGAGCAGAACTGAGCTGATGCTGAGTCACCTGGTAAAAGGCATGCGTGAAGCCGGAGCCGAGGTCGAGGTCGTTAACCTTCGTGATAAGACGATCCACTATTGCATGGGCTGCTTCTCCTGCGATACCATAACGCCCGGCCGATGTATCATCCAGGACGACATGACCCAGAAGCTTTATCCCAAGTGGCTTGCCAGTGACCTTTGCATCTACGCCACTCCCCTCTTCCACTGGACATTGAATGCCCCAATGAAGGCCTTCATAGAGCGCACATGGCCGGTGATGGAGCCCTTCTTTGTGCAGGCAGAGGATGGCAGATGGGTTCATCCAAAACGCCACGAGTCCCCAAAGGCAGTTGTTCTGTCTGTAGCCGGTTTTGCCGAGAGCTGGATCTTTGAGTCACTCTCCCATTACGCCAACTTCCTCTGGGGCAGAAGAGGAAAGCTGGTTGCGGAGATCTATCGGCCTAGTGCAATGTTCATGACAAGCCTTGGCCCGGAGAAGATAGCAGATATTCTTGAAGCAACAGAGCAAGCTGGAAGAGAACTGGTCTTGAATAGCTGCGTCCTTCCGGAGACTTTAGCCAAAATACAGAGGCCCCTTGGAGACCTGGATACTATTGCCAAGGCTGCAAATATGTTCTGGAGGACATGCATAGATGAAGGCGTCAATCCCAAAGCCTTCGGCGAAAGGGTGAGAGTCCCGCGTCCCCATTCCCTGGACGATTATCTGACCTTAATGCAGCTGGCCTTTTCAGCCAAAGGCGCCGGTGATACTAACGCTGTGGTGCAATTCGAGTTCACGGGCGAGTCTGGGGAGACTGGGGGTGACTGCCACATCGTCATCGATAACGGGGCGATACGGACCGGCATGGGGGAAGCCTCCCAACCGAACGTCATAGTTAGGGCTCCTTTTGAGCTGTGGATGGATATAATCTCGGGAAAGGCTAACCCCGTGCAGATGTTCATGGAAGGGAAGTGCAGTGCTGAGGGAGACTTATCCCTGCTAATGAAGATGAGCCAATGGTTCTGATTGTCGCCTTCAAAACCCGCTGTAAATGGATCTGCTATTGGTTAGCATCAATAAAATAGTAGGTTGATGCTGCTATTATGTCTTTTTTTATTTCTTGCTCGTTCATATTCTCATCGCCGTTTCTCCATAAACACGAGTCGGACATTGGGCGATAAATCCTCCTCACGGTACTCTCGATATCCGAGCCTCTGGTAGAGCCGGATATTGTTAATGCTTTTGACGCCCGTGAACAATTCAAATCGTTCTGCCTCGGGAAAGGTTGTTTCAATCCTATCCATGAGCAAGGTACCGATCCCTTTTCCCTGGTAATCAGGGTGAACGATAAGCCTGCCAACCTCGCAGGTGCCAGAACCGGGGTCGAGTGAAGCTCTCACTGAGCCGATGATTTTATTCTCACACACCGTCTTCAGAAAGATCTTGGTTTCAAACTCGGACATAATCTCAGGAAGGGTCTGGGTGAGCGGCGGGATAGTCCAGTCATCATTTAGTTCTGCTTCACTCTGGTATGCTGTCTTCTGCAATGCGAGAATTTCATCGGCATCATCGGGAGTTGCTTGAACTATGAAGATTTCCAAACAATCTTCTAAGCGCCGTTTCCGCTGGGCTGGCAACGAGTCCACTTGAGCGACTGATTCGGCGTCTCCTTTGCGCTGCCATACATAATGCTCCCTTCTCTTCTCGAACCACTGAGCAGGTCCCATTTCAGCGATGAGGTCGAGGTGATAGTCCAGATTCGGATGAATACGACGCAGTCGATCGAGGTGTGTACACTTCCGACGGTCTTTGCATTCCCAGCATCCATTCAATTCCTTGCTCTGGACACATTCTCTAACTTCACAATGGGATTTCCCACCGCCTTGGCGGCACGGAGCTGGACAGCGAAGCTCCTTAATCTGACACAAGACTGATAAGAACGTGGGATAATCTTCGAATTCCTTATTTTGTGCAGATTTGAGTTCCGCGTATTGATCGAACTGTAATTGTTCTAGGATCTGGTCGAGTCTGTCCACTAGCGCGAAAAGCTCCTCACGTGAAGGTATGCAGTCGGCGCAACAGAGTCCGCAGTAAGCTGTTAGATTCTCGTCCATATTTTCATTCTTTCTGCCATTCATAAGCTGCGTCTGCACGCCTCGTGAACACGAAGTTCACCAGGAGCGTGAGCGATCTAGTGTAACGCATCGCTGAGCGGTTATGGGACGTTACAGTTCAAAACCGTCCGATTTATTCCGATTGCAATCGTAGCAAGTGAGTCTTATGTTGTTCTCCTCGCAACTTCCTCCCTTTGCATGAGGTATTATGTGATCGAACTCAACCTCATCATCTTGTAAATGCTTGCCGCATCGCTGGCAGGTGTAGTTATCTCTTCGCACGACTCTCATCTTGGTCTGAAATGGAATATATCTGCCACGTCTGCGGGTTTCCGTCGTCTCAGTGATAGATTCACCTACAAAAACAACCGGACATACGTGGCCGAAAATGCTGCACTCTAAATCCGATACAACTTGCGGAATTGCTTCTGGATAGTCATCGGGATTAAATTCTTGCACTTCACGTTCGAAGTAGTTTCGCCTAACCTGATCAAGCGGCTTCCTTCTGTCATCGATACCTGTCCGTAAGACAGCTTCCATGCGTTTGATCTCGGCTTTGATGCCTTCGAGCAGCTCGGTTGGCAGTTCCCCACCTTCATCGATATCTTGTTCTACAGGGAATGGCACTTTGTAACCTTAACTCCGCATTACGTGGGGAATAGATTTAGTTTAAGCCTTACATCTAGATCACGAACTTTCTTAGGAATTTCCATAATAGCGTCCTCTTCACCAAAGTCAATATGATATATTTTGCTAAACTCAAATAGTAAATCCATTGGTGTCATAGTTTTATTTAGATTGGCTTTCTTTAATAGAGATTCGATTTTACAATATGCGTAGAGAGATAAAAATCCAATAAATACATGTCCGAAAACGCTTTCATCGCTATGTAGGTATAATCTATCTGTATACAAAGTTGATTTATAGGTATCGAATAATTTCTCGACAACGTCCCTTTTCTTGTAGAATTCATAAGCTTCCTGCTCAGACATCTTTCGATTTGACAGAATTAAAATCCTTCCAGCTTTTTTAAAATTTTTATCAAACTGATTTTTATCAATCTCACCTTTATCAAGTTTATCGTAAAGGGTATTACGCTCTTCAAGCAAGAGTTCTTGATCTTCAAATAGATAGAGATACTTGTCTTTGCACATTCTGCTACCACATCGAATTAGCCGCTTATGGTAGCGAAAGTGACTATTTAGGTGAATGCGCATATCATAATAATGGCTATTTCTTTTCGCCGGAATAAGGTAGGAGATATCAAGTTCATTTAAATCCGAAAAGACATCTTCTGAGGAGAAACCTCTATCCAATATGAGCATCTTGTTTTGGATATCAAATTCAGAAAGGGATTTTCTCAGGGTTGCTATGTCTTTGACACTGCCTGGAAGAGATCTTATCATAGTCGGCAGCCCAGTTTCGGCGTTACAAAGTAGCACTATGTTAATTTGAGGTAATTGAATTTTATCTTTATTATAGCCCTTTTCTGCTTGACGTATGCTTACAGAACGTGAAAATATATAACTTAAATCGTATACAAGCTGTTCACTTTGATCGAGAAGGCCCTTAAATAATATGCTCTGACCTTTGCGATTGCTGCCAATATCTTGCATTACTTTAGAGAGATGTTGAGACTTGAGATTAGGTTCAATGGATTCCACATTATAGAGCTTTTGCCATGCGCTTTCAGCTCTTTTTAAAGGGACATATCCCATAACTCTCAACATAGAAAGCGAATAAATTTCCGACCAATTGTTAGGAAAACCTTCCGTTAATAGCGGTTTTATGTCTTTCATGGCTTCATGAAGCAAAAGGGCATTGCCGTACTCGGTAATGCTTCTAACCTTTGTTGACTTTTCAATCTTTACATTTTGACTATCTTCTTCATGGGACCTTATTAAACCGCGCTCTTGATCAAGTTTACCGATATACTTTGATGTCTTTATCGCTTTATTTTGAGTTTTATCCCAATGTGTCGTAGAATGGTAAACATAATGCTTAGCGCCATGCTGTTTTATTTCAAGGCATTTAACTCCTTTATTTCTTTGATCCTCTAACCACTCTTTAGCCCAAGTCTCCATATTCACCATATGGGGAATAAAGGTTAATTAAGCTTTCGCTCAAATAAGAATCTAGAGCCAAAATAACCACTTAAAAGTCCAATTTATTCCCCATATTCGCGGAGTTAAGGTTCTAAGTGACATCATTTAGGCCACATATGGGACTTAAGGGAAGGACACCAGCAGAAGCAGCGGGAATTGGTGTTAGTAGAGAAAATAAATGGATGAAATTATTATTAAGAAGTAGGCGATAAAGTTAAGCCATAACCCATTTCTTACGCTTTAAGCCACACCTCAAGTCATCTATATGCTTGAAATGCTTATCCTCTGCGACAATTGGCAATTTATTTTCTATAGCAGTTGCGCCAATCAATACATCACATGAGCTTATTGGTTTCCCTTTATTTGACAAATCTGCATAAATTTCAGATGCAATATCCGCAGTTGGCTGTGAAAAGGAAAGCAATGTTACGTTTTTTAAGAAATCTTCAAATAATCGCATTTGTTTATCTGGTTTATTGAAAAGTAATATTTTTCGTTTCGTCTTGTAGTGCCTTTGACGTTGCCATTTCCTTCTCGCGTATAGCAACTTGTTTTATTATTTCTTCAAGAAATCCTCTTATGCTTTCGGCAACAGAAGGCGACATAATAATACCTACTTTGATATCACGCAATACCATGGGAATAGGCAACTCTCTTTCTGTTATTCCTTTTGCGTCTATTTTATTTACTTCTTCCTTAGGAAGCGAACTGTGTTCGAAAAAGAAATTCAAAATAATTTCTCCACGTGTTGAAGGGCCACCTATCACTCCATTGATGAATTGGGGATTATAATTTTCAGGAGTATTATAGATAAATTTAATTTCGTCCATTTTCTTGCTTGTCAAGTCCTCAGAGGCCATGAATTTCTCCCTGTAACCCAATAGTAGATCTATAAAATATAAAAAGATATTTGATTATCATTTAAATCAAAAAATATTTACAAATATTAGCACTGATCAGTAACACGCCTTTAGGAAGGAGTTAGACTCCCAATTGCGGTATATGTGCCAGATAGCTCTCCCTTAACTCCTTCTTATCAATATGATCATAGATATCGATAGCTTCCTTCCGCACATCGCCTCTTAGCTCTTTGATAAACTCACTGAGTTAAGGATACCGCCTTTCACATCTTATCCGATAAGTTAATCAGAACAGAAATCAATACTAAAATCAGTCCAGATGGTCTGTGGTCTAATATGGAAGATACGTTCAATTCCAGAATAAAGTTGAAGGTTTTTATTCTTGCGGGCATTATTCTTATTTCCGGATGCATACAACCTCAAACAAAATCGCCAAATTTTGTTGAGCATACAATCTCTCAACCATGGAAACCGGACGGCATCATCGGAAACGGCGAATATTCGCGGAGTCAAGTTATGTCCGAGGTAGGCGGCAATGGCAGAACCTTCGAGATTTATTGGAAGAATGATGCAGAGTATCTATATATGGCCATGAAAGCCAATACTACTGGCTGGATCGCATTGGGCTTTGAGCCAACAGATTGGATGAAAGATGCAGAAATAGTAATGGGCTATGTAAGTAATGGATCTGTCACTGTCGAGGACCAGTACTCTACAGGCAATTACGGGCCGCATATTCCGATTACGCAGCTCGGAGGTACAAATAGTATCCTTGAGTATGGCGGGAAACAGGAGAACGGTTACACAATAATCGAATTTAAAAGGAGAATGAACGCAGGCGATAAATATAACAAGATTTTTACATCAGGACAGGTGGTGCCAATAATCTGGGGATTTGCAGATTCAAATTCGCCTGATATCAAGCATATTGCGGATGGAAAAGGAGAATTATATCTCCAATAAACCTTTTGTGTTCTGATATTTAAATTTGAACTAAATCTAAAAAGCAATGCTGCTGCCTATGTAGGATCAGATTCCCAATTGCGGTATATGTGCCAGATAGCTCTCTCTTAGCTCTTTCAGGTCTATGTGATCATAAATATAAATGGCCTCTCTCCTTGAATCCCCTCGAAGTTCCTGGATAAATTCTCTCCTCATTCCCGCTCTTCTTAGGTGGGTTGTGAACCAGTGCCTACAGCAATGCGGTGAGAAGTGATCTTCTAATCGCTCTGAATTAGGATCGTGGAGACCCGCCTCTAAAGCAGCCTTTACTACTACATCATAGATCCCATGGCGTTCAAGCCTATCGCCATCCGCGTTAAGGAAGAGCGCTTTGGAGTTCTTAATATTCCTGCCTTCACGGATCTTAATCCATCGCCTCAAAATAAAGGCAGCTTCGTTATCAAAGAACACGGTTCGGTTAGTTCTTTTGGCCGTATGTTTAAGCCTTATCGCCTGTTCTGTGAGATCTGCATCTGTGATATCTAGGCTTATGAGTTCATTGCGCCGGATGCCTGTCTTTGCAAGCAAAGTTATTATCGCCTTATCCCTGATATCTACCGCGGAATTGATTAGGCGGGCCATCTCTTCGATAGAGATTAGTTTTCTGACATGTCCATCATCATTATCCTTATAACTCCTGAGGTATCGCTTTCTCACCGCTAAAACAGGATTGGCATCGACTATTTTTTCGTAAACGAAGAACTCATAGAAACTCGAAATGGCCGTAAAGCTATTCTCAATAGTCTTCTGACATAATCCCTTTTCCCTGCGTATATGATCCAGAAATCCCCTTAAAACCTCACGATCTGCGGCTAACCCAAAATCATATCCTTCAGATGTGATATACTTCTCAAAGGCTCGTATGGATGAGATGTAGCGTTCAATAGTCCGAGGAGACATCCCCCTGAGTTCGCAATCGTCTGCAAATCTCTCTATGAACATGATAGGGCTTGTGGAAGTTTGGGTGATAGCAGATACCTTCACTTCTTCCACCTCCACCCTCTTGGCGCGGCTTCAATCAGCCCCCAGGTCTCCAGCTCTTCAAGCTGATTAGAGAGCGCCTTTACAAGATCGGTGTCTTTGGGATTGATCCCAAGAGCTTCAAATAACGAATAGCTATTGTGAGTCTCACCTTTCTTAAAGAGATCAATGAGCTCGCGATGATATTTTCTTATGCCCTCGAATCCTTCATTTAGAAAAGCTTCACTGCGATATCGCTTAAGCTCTTCCTCATAACGCTCAAGGACTATAGATTTAAGCTTGAGTGTTTCTGCTAATTGTTTGTTCTCTTTTCTAAGAGCTTCTAACTCCTTTGTCATCTCATGGCGTGGCTTGAATTCCTCTTTCTCAGCCAATGTACTCTCTACGATCTCGATAACAAACTTAGAAAGGGGCATGTGAGCTTCCTCAGCCATTTTCTCCCATCTCTCTTTATCTGCTTTGGAAGGAAGGTAGAGGTAGATGTATCGGGACTTATCCGGCATTACCATAGTTCTTACCAGAAAGATAAAATAAACCCTTATCTATTTAAACCTTACTAGTAAATAGGTGCCGGGGACGGGAACTAAGCGCCTTTTTACTGGTAAATCTGTCTATTTGGTTTGTGTAATTAAATTTGATATTGCAGAATAGATGGTAATAAATCTATCTATAACAGCTAATTGTATTAATTTCTAACTAAATATAAATTTGATTATTCGTGGATAGTACAAGAATATGATGTCAATAGGCTAGAGAATCGCGGCTTTTTGCCTTAGTCCATAGCGTCATTCCTATCGCGGGACACCTCGCGAAAGTTTAGCCATCTGAGATTTCGAGCAATCTGCACCAGATTATTCGCAACGACGACATATCTTGGTTTGATATCGCGCAGATTTCTAGGACTATACATATGGCTCTGAAGCTGCACTCTTCCGCTTAGTTACACTCCTCCAAAGCTTCGATCATATCTCCTGGGCATGAGGATTTTTAAGGTGTATGTAGAAAATAGGTGTATATGGACTAGCACTAATGATCTTATTATTGAATATCCGCTGCTTACAGCGTCGAATAAATTACCGGTAAAAATATCATTCTGTCTTAATTAGGCTCTGATAGGGGTATGGGAAATCCATATGGGTTCACTGGCAAGATTGCAGAAATGCTACTAATGGAATAGATAAGACAATTATCTTTTCTTTACCATTAACATATCATTCATACTACCGCTCCGAAATCCGTCCAGATCAATCGTAGTATACAGGAATCCTATAGACTTGAGTTTTTTAGAAATATCATCCCTTGAGTTCAATGCTCTTTCGATGTCCTCATCTAGCAATTCAATCCTTGCTAGCTTTTCATGCATTCTAACCCTTACCTGCTGAAAGTCTAGGCTTTTCAGGAAACCCTCTGCCAATTCTACCATCCTAAGATTCTCAACTGTAATTCTTTCACCATAAGGTATCCTAGAGGAAAGACAGGCAGAAGAGGGCTTGTCCCAAACAGATAGCCCCATAATTTTAGCTATTTCTCGAATCTCTTTCTTTGATATACCGGCATCCACAAACGGATGCCAAATTCCCATCTCGTTACATGCGGCAATACCTGGCCGATAATCATCATAATCAGAGAGATTCATTCCATCCGCTATGCAGGCTATTCCCCGCTCAGCGGCGATATTCCTGAGCAAAGCAAAGGATGCTTTTTTACAGTAATAGCATCGGTTGGGCGGATTTTGCGCGAATTCCTGCTCTGCCAGCGGAGTGTATTTCTCCACCATATAGTTCAAGCCTAGAGATTTCGCTAAATCTTCCGCATAACTTAACTCGCTTCTAGGCATTGTTTCGCTATCCAAAATCACAGCGAGAGATCTTTCTCCGAGGACATCAAAGGCAATTTTTGCTAAAAGACTGCTATCCACTCCTCCAGAATAAGCTATAAGGAGCTTTTCCTTTTCTAAAATTTTTCGCTTTATATCAGCAAGCTTATCTAGATATTTCATTCAATCCTCAATTGAAAAAGAATCCATGAGAGGCAGCTTTTGCATGTGTTATCTTTATCATATTACCAAGTTTGTGCAGAAAGATATGATAATGGAACCCAGAGAAATCTGTCAAAGATCTATCTGCACTCACTAGAATTGCAGGTTACCTCATCAGTACGCGTCATCCTGCATATATCGCAAATCCTATCTGTAGGATTATCGAGCTTTTTTTCTAAGAGGTCGTCGGCGAGCTTGGATATAGATGCTTTGATATCTTCTCTAAACTCGATATTGTAACCTCTTTTCTTTGAGACATATTGTGAAACTGCAGGGGGAGTAATTCCTAGTAATTTTGATATATCCTTTTGAGAGAGGCCGCGTTTGACTAGCTCTTCTGCGACTGCAGCCCTAATACTAGGCAGAACATCCCATACTACTAATTCACAGGGCGATTTCATCTTTCACCAAGCCTTTATTGAAGTGTATCTTTGCTTAAATAACCGAAGCGGAAAGCCAGATCACAATTGTTAAGTTGTTTGTTTGAGTATATAAATCTAATTAATCGTCGATATTACCCAATTGAAAAGCTTTATATGTGATAACAATTGTTAAGTCGTTATTCACAATTGTGAATTTGATTGGCGTAAGTCCAAGTCTTAGTCGTGGAGGCCTTGAAGGTTAAATGAAAAGGGAATCAGTTGGATTAGTTGAAACCCAATGCTTTCAACTGCCAGAGGATATCGTTCTAGAGCATGGCGATAGCCTTAGCGGAGTATGTGTGGCCTACGAGACTTATGGCAAATTGAATATGGAAAGGAGCAATGCAATCCTGATCTGCCATGCGCTTTCAGGAGATGCCCACGCCGCAGGCTGGCACAAAGGCAAGGAGAAGCCTGGCTGGTGGGATATAATCGTCGGGCCTGGGAAGGCCCTGGATACTGATAAGTATTTTGTTATTTGCTCGAATGTTCTTGGCGGATGCAAAGGGACCACAGGACCTTCATCCTTAAACCTAGCTACAGGAAAACCCTACGGCTTGGATTTTCCAGTAATTACAGTAAAAGATATGGTGGACGTCCAGAGGAAACTGCTAGACCTTCTGGGCATCAGTAAACTTTTCGCTATTATCGGCGGGTCATTTGGCGGCATGCAGGTCCTACAATGGGCGATCTCTTACCCTGAGATGGTGCGAATGGCCATACCCATAGCCACCAGCGCTTACTCTTCCCCCCAGCAGATAGCTTTCAACGAGGTGGGGCGCAGAGCCATAACTTCGGATCCTGACTGGAATAACGGAAAATATTACGGGCAGTCTCCCCCTGCACGTGGCCTTTCCCTGGCCAGGATGATTGGAACCATCACATACTTGAGCGATGAGTCAATGCATCAGAAGTTTGGGCGACGGCTACAGGACAAGAGCGATTACAGTTTCGATTTCTCCTTATTGGATTTCCAAGTCGAGAGCTACCTGCGCTATCACGGTGATACCTTCGTAGAGAGGTTCGATGCCAATTCATATCTCTATATTACCAAGGCTATAGACTACTTTGATCTGACTGAAAAAGGCACTCTATCCTTAATAGAGGCGTTCAAAGGTGTGAAGGCAAAGTTCCTGGTTATATCTATCAGCTCAGACTGGCTCTATCCTCCTTACCAATCCAGAGAGATAATTGACAGCCTTAGTGCCAATAATATAGACGTCCGACATCGTGAGATCAAATCCAATTATGGCCACGATGCCTTCCTCTTAGAGTCAGGGCAGATGAATTATAACATAAGCAGCTTCCTATCACGTAGCTGCGTAGGCGATGTGATGATCAAAGAAGTTGTGACCATTGGCCTTGGCGCAAATGTCGAAGATGCAGCTCGAATCATGATGACGGAAGGTGTAACTCACTTGCCAGTGATTACTGATGACAGGACTCTAGAAGGAATAGTGACCGCATGGGATGTATCCAAGGCAGTGGCCCTGAAATATACCCGCCTTGAAGAGATAATGACTCGTGAGGTTATCACCTCTGCTCTGAACGATCCTATCGAACGAGCTGCCAAGAAGATGAATGAGAATAATATCTCTGCTCTGCCTGTGGTAGATAAGGATCAAAAGGTTATAGGAATGGTAACTGGAGACGGCATAAGCAGACTGATAGGGATCTGCAGATGAAGATTCTATCGTCCAAAGGCCATCCCATGGCGGAACAGTGCTTGAGCATCAGCCTTGATGAAAAGAAACAGGATGATATCCTCTGCCCGCACTGCAATAATCGTATTAATCGTATATATGTCGAAGAGCTTTTGCACCTTGGAATTTGAGGATAAAATGATCGTCAGAGTTAGAGCATTTGCAAACTTTAAGGATATACTGGGAAAAGATTTGAAAGTGAATATGAAGGAAGGTGCTACTGTCAAGGCCTTAATTGATAATTTAAGTGCTTCGCATCATGCGCTTAGATCGGCCATATTTGACGACTCTGGGCAGGTCAGAGAGTATGTCATAATAATGAAGAACAGAAAGAATATCGAGTCCCTCGGCGGCTTAGAGATAGGGCTAACGGATGGCGATGAAGTGGCCATACTTCCTCCTGTGGCGGGCGGATAACCCTTCTTTTTTCTCAGAGATGCTGTATTGATGCGCTAATGGTTGATAAATAGATCCAGTTCCTCGCTTAGTTTATCCCTTTCATCATAGAATAGCCCGTGACCACTGTTATGGAACGGTATAATTAGCGAGTTCTTAATTAGCCGGTGCTGCTCTTCTGCCAGTTGAAACGATACTACCTGATCATGTACGCCATGAAAGATCCGTGTAGGAATTCGAATAGCTTTCAGCTCCGATCGAAGGTCCCTATCTCTCAGCTCCATGAGTCCACATATAGTCGCATGGAGTGATGCTTCCAGCCGAATGTTTTCAAGCCAGCGATAGTACTCGGGGCTGGCTGGCTTATAAAAATTTACCACCCCTAGATCACGTACAAACTTAGGCCGATCAGTGAGGGCAGCATTGAGTGAGGCTTCTATCTCAACAAGTGGCACACCGTTTGGATTATCGAGTTGTTTAGAGAACAAGGGCCCTGCAGCTCCCATGAGCGCCAGTTTGGTCACTCTGGGATCGCTTTTTGTGGCTGCATAATGCATGGCGATAGCACCGCCCATTGAGAATCCAGCAAGTAGCACATCGTGCAAATCGAGCGTCTCAATAACTCTTTGGATATCCTCTGCCCATGTTTCATAGTCGTTTCCTAACCATGGCTTGTCTGACTGTCCAAACCCCCTAAGGTCAATGCCAATTGTCCGGTGGCCTGACCTCATTATAGATATCATCTGGGGCTCGAATATCCTGTGACTTAACGGCCAGCCGTGAATGAATACAATCGGTGTCCCTCTGCCCCAATCCTGTACGAATAATCTAACTTCCGGTTCAACTTCAATAAACATGGTTTTGCTCACGCCTGCGTCGCAGTATCGAATAAAGGCTTGTATTGAGGCAATATTGGCAGTTTGGCTATTTGGATATTTGGATATTGATAGATTGATCATTCCTTTTGCCGATTAACCAATCTTTTTATATGATAACAATTGTTATTTAGCTCTTATCTGGGTGATCAAGCTGAAAGATTAAGCGGATCCTCAGTTCTGCCATATTACGGTGAATTGCAGAAAATAACAAAATCGCTTTAGAGGAATAATTTCCATGAGACGAATTTATTTGGATCATGCTGCGACCACCCCAGTTGCTCCTGAGGTGCTTGAAGCAATGATCCCCTATTTCAATGAATTATATGGAAATGCTTCGAGCCTCCACAGTTTCGGTCGGGAAGCGAAGGTTGCAATAGAAGATGCAAGGTCAAAAGTTGCAAGGCTTATCAATGCTGAACCTTCTGAGATCTATTTTACCAGCGGCGGCACAGAATCAGATAACCTGGCTTTGAAAGGGATCGCCCTGAGAAATAAAACTAGAGGTAACCATATAATTACTTCCAATTTTGAACATCCTGCAGTACTGGAAACCTGCAAAGCGCTGGCAAAACAGGGCTTTGAGGTGACCTATCTACCAGTTACCAGAGATGGCCTAGTCGAAACCGAAACATTGAGAGCAGCAATTCGCAAAGATACAATCCTGATCTCAATTATGCATGCCAACAATGAGATAGGCACCATTCAGCCACTGAAGGAGATCGGGAAAATCGCTAATGAGAAAAATATATATTTTCATTCAGACGGTGTCCAGACAGTTGGTAAGATACCTGTGGACGTAAAGGCTCTGGGTATCGATGCGCTCTCCATATCAGGGCATAAGCTCTATGGGCCCAAGGGCATAGGAGCCCTCTTTGTTAGAAAATGTGCCAAGATTGAGAGCATACAACAAGGCGGAGGCCATGAAGGGGGCCTTAGATCAGGAACTGAGAACGTTCCCGGTATTGTGGGTCTAGGCAAGGCGGCTGACTTGGCAAATGAGACGATGTCGATCGAATCAAAGAGACTCACAGCCTTAAGAGACCGTCTCAAAGATTTCGTCCTCGGCAGAATAGATGATTCCTGGCTCAATGGGCATCCCAATCTGAGACTACCTTCGAATCTCAACTTTGGATTTAGATATATTGAAGGCGAATCTCTAATTCTTTATCTGGATTCAAAAGGAATAGCCGCTTCCACCGGATCGGCCTGCTCTTCGAAGAAGCTTACAGCTAGCCACGTTCTTATTGCAATCGGACTTGCGCCGGAGGAATGTCACGGATCACTGCGGATCACCCTTGGAAGAAATAATACACGGGACGATATCGATTTTGTCGGCCAGGCGATTGAAGAGTCAGTAATCAGGCTCAGAAAAATGTCTGCTTTGAGACCGACTTGATGCAAGTGTGCTATCGCCAAACCTTCAAGTCGATCCCTTCAATCCTCAACATTTTTCCCTCGGAGTGGACTACGACTCCCGAGTGAATCTGATGCATCCGGCAGTGGCTGGGCAGGAATTTGACAGTCTCGCCCACATTGGGAACTCGACCATTATTCACCGATCCCTCGAAGCCTGTGACCATACAGATTCCCAGGTCTTTATACTTAAAATCTACAGCACCCATAAGCTGATGCGGCCCGGCCAGGTGCACCGTTGCAATGCCATTATTGAACTTCATAACTTCAGCAAAATGTATTACCGGGCACCCTAAAGGCCTGTACCTTAGGATATCTCCAGGCTTAATATCGCGGGGCCTGGCAAAAGGATACAGATCCTCTCTGCAGGAAGGCTCGCCCGGAAATCCACCCAGACTGAAATCTGCCTTATAATTGCTCTTGAAGGGGAGAGCTCCATCTCCACACCCCTGGCAATGGACGGGATGATCTTCGATGCCCTTCTCATCAATGAAGTGCTCGGGCACCATATTCTTGGAGACAATATGCTCAACTATCGTATGAGTGGAGAGATATTCCTCGATATCCGCTTTGATATTTGAAAATCTTTCCAGCTCAAGGTACGGGCATTTGCTGAGATCTCCTATCTCTACAATCTCTTCTGCATAATCCCTGCACTGCCTGTGTCCACACTGTCCGCAGTTATACCCCGGCAACATTTTGGATATCTCAGCCATAGATTCTTCCTTTTATCAATTCTTAAAGATTATTCACTGTTTTACAAAAAATCTGACCTTATTCATCTTCAATTTCGTTCGTGCTTTGATGAAGGTTGCATACGAAGGACTATGGCCATTATCCAGTATATAGTATTTTCCATGAATAGGGAAAAAGTATCCTTTTTAGGACATGAAGACGTGTATCATACTCCAATTGCACTAAAAATCAGCCGCTCAATGAGATTCTATCTTCGGCTTGAGAGGTCTTGACCCAAAAGTAAAACAGATAGGCATGACTCAAATCAAAAGCGATATCAACTTTAAATCATACCCAAAGTCGACTCGGTTATTCTTCGAAATACTTTATCGCTTCCGGCAGGCAGCTCACTACGCCCTTTATGCCCGAAACTGTGAGCGTCACTAGAATGGCATCCACTACCTCCTCCTTAGTTGCTCCCAGTTTCTTGGCCATAGGAACATGGGCATTAACTGCTAAAACGTCGCCGTTAGACGCCTTTATTGCAATGTAGATCAATTGTTTGGTCTTTTCATCCAACCCTTTTGAGGCTACTATAGCTTTGATCAGATCGTCAAATGCTTTTGCTACATCAGGCGCTTCGGCCTGAAAAATCTCCAAGGGATTTTTGCTTTTCATATTCTCGACCATGATTTAAAAATTTCCTTGGCTGCATCAATATTGGCCTTCATGCTCCTGATCCCCATCAAATGCCTTCACCAAGATAAGACGCAGCAGGATATGTGGCTGCCAGACGCATATCGACATTTGCCTGTCTGTCGCTCACAAAAATGTCTTTGACTAGTCCCAGATCATCCGTGTCAATTCCCGCATCAGAACCGAGGATATCTTTTAGCGCCTTTTTAACCTCCCCTTCTTTTATCAGGTCGGAGAGAATCTTCTGACCTTCGGGCAGTAGCAGAGCGCTCTCTATGCATTTCAACCGCGCTTCCATTTGGTTGTGCTTATAAAGCAATCTGCTTACCAATAGCAGCATTGGATCAGGAAGGTTGCCATGGTCAAGACTAGTTCTTATAGACGGACGCTCAGATTCTGCAAATCTTGCGGGAACTCCAACAACGGTGGCTCCAGGTGGAACATTCCTTACAACTACCGATCCAGCCCCAATTTTTGCTCCCTTTCCAACTGTCACGGGTCCGAGAACGATTGATCCGGCTCCTATGACCACGCCATCCCCAATTGTGGGATGGCGCTTCTTTTTCGCAAGACTGGTTCCACCAAGGACTGTGCCCATGTACATCAGTACATCGTCTCCCACCTCGGCAGTCTCTCCTATCACTACTCCCATGCCGTGATCGATGAAGAACCTGCGGCCAATCCTCGCGCCGGGGTGAATCTCGATACCTGTCAGGAAGCGAGCCAGATGAGATGTGAAGCGGGCAAGGAAGAATAAATTATGCTTCCAAAGATAATGAGATATCCGGTGCATCCAGATAGCATGGAGGCCCGGATAGCAGAGGATGACCTCCAGAGTCGTCCTTGCAGCCGGATCCTTCGCAAAGACTGTCTGGATATCCTCTTTTATGCTCATTTTAGGCAGCCTCTAAAACTCAAAGAGCTCTGTGCTCAGATATCGCTCACCGGTATCGGGCAATATTACCACTATTTGCTTGCCCTTGTTCTCCGGCCTCGCAGCCACCTGGAGTCCAGCCCAGGCCGCAGCGCCGGATGATATTCCCACAAGGATGCCCTCATCCTTGGCGAGACTGCGAGCAGTTTTTACAGCGTCCTCGTATTCAACCTTGATAATCTCATCAACCAAATCACGCCTGAGCACATCAGGCACAAAGCCGGCACCTATTCCCTGGATCTTATGCGGCCCGGGCTTGCCTCCTGAAAGAACAGGCGACGCCGCCGGCTCCACAGCGATGGCCTTGAAGCCGGGCTTGCGGGACTTGATGACATCGGCTATGCCTGTGATTGTTCCCCCTGTGCCCACTCCCGATATCACGAAATCGACGTTGCCGTCTGTATCCCTCCAGATCTCCTCTGCAGTGGTCTTGCGATGAATCTCTGGATTGGACGGATTCCTGAACTGCTGGGGAATGTAATAATAACGGGGGTCCTTAGCCAGCATCTCCTCAGCAGTGCTCACGGCGCCTTTCATGCCCTGACTTCCTGGGGTCAGCACTAGATCAGCCCCCAGGGCCTTGAGCAGTTTCCTCCGCTCGATCGACATCGTCTCCGGCATCACCAGGACAAGCTTATATCCCTTGGCGGCGCAAACGAATGCAAGAGCGATACCTGTGTTGCCGCTGGTAGGCTCAAGGATTATTGTATCGTTTTTGATGTGCCCGGCATTTTCTGCCGCCTCGATCATAGAAACGCCGATACGATCTTTCACGCTGCTTAGCGGATTGAAGGATTCGAGCTTCACCAATACGGTAGCATCCAATCCTTTCGTCACTCTATTCAATCTAACCAAAGGCGTGTTGCCGATGGTTTTGGTTAGATCTGCATAGATCTTTCCCATAAATCAACCTCTTTAGACAATTCTATTTGCATCAATTTTTGCATCATTTTTGTTAACCTCTTTCGAAAAGATAAAGGTCATTATAGCGGCAATTTTTGGCGCATTATAGTTTATTATTATTTTATGTTATGATCTTTCTTTTAGCCAATATTAACAATCAGTCTGCAGTTATTAATCAACTTCTAAAGGCAGAGTTTGCCAATTGCCCACATCTGAGGTATAATGTACTTTCATCGTCAACCTCAATTCAAGGAGATAAATCGGTTGAAGGATCAAATGTCGCGAGCAAATAAAGAATTACTTAATTTAGCTTACGAATGCCATTCTGTGAATTTCTATAAAATCGCAGATACGTCTTCTATCGAGTTCGAAGAAGCTATTAAGATTTATGTCGAATCGTTTCCGGAGAATGAGCGTCGTCCCATAGCTGCGATTAAAGAGATGATAAAGATGGGCAGAAGTTGCTTGATGGTCGGCAAAAGAGAGAACGACATCGTCATGATGTCGCTGCTATATCCTCTAAAGGGTACGTCTTTTTTACTTGTTGATTACCTGGCAACGGCCAAGGAGTATAGGAGCACAGGAATGGGCAGGGCGTTCCTGAGGCATATCCTCAACGGAACTGAGGATATCCAACCTAGTTACATCATTATCGAGATCGAAAATCCATATTTGGATGACGACGAAACGAAAAGAAAGCGGCTGAGATTCTACAGAAGCCTGGGTATGAAAGAGCTGCAAGGCGTGAGATATGTTCTTCCACCCTTTCAAGGCACTGAGCCTGTGGAGTTGATATTGATGTTCTTTTCCAAGGAGGATGCTGATCATCTGGCCGGTGAGATGGTGAGGGACTTAGTAATACGATTATTTGGAGAGCTTTATAACCGATTTGATGACGATGAATTCTTGACACTAACTCTCAGAAGCATACTTGATTCAGTCCCGCTGATTTAAGAGACGACCTTAGTTATATCGCCCTTATCCGGGTCTTAGCGAATTAAAGGATAATATTTGTCCGAATATAATCCTTCAAATATTTGCGATACAGAGAGGGATCTCGTATGGCTGATCATTTGACTGTCCCTCAAAAAGCAGAAGATATTTTGATTCGAAGATCGCAAAACAAAGAGCGCCTCAATCTGCAAGCTCCATTCATTTGCGAAGGACTTAAAGAGCTGAAAAAGCACTACTATAGCCCCGGCGCTTTAGATATAAAGTATAAGGAGATCATAGCCGTGGGTGCGGCAGTTGCAGAACGCTGCATACCTGTATCGCGAACCATGCTAACAATGCACTACTTGGTCGCCTGATAGATTTGCCTTCAAGCATTAGTTCTAAACCGATTATTGATTGTTGAGTTGCTTGAAGTCTCAAACCAATGGCCTTGGCTGCTTATGTTCAGGAAGAACGGGTAGAGGCATTGTATTTATCAATAAGGGCAACTCGACTTCCTTGGCGCGCTCTACCAGCAGCTCTTTGCCCCATCTTGTAAGGCCGAACAAAGGAACTGCCGTGCCTACCTGAATAAGCGGCTTTACCTGCTCTCGGATATGTCGTGAAGCGCAGCCTGTCACAATATCGGCTAGAGCCAAGAGCCGCCCGGCATCTTCAGGGCTTATTCCTGTGAGATGAACTCCAATTATCATTATCCTCACGCCCGCATCTTTTTCCAGCTCACGCAGCTTTCCTGCAGTGTTTGCATCTGCGACTGTGACAGCGAACTTGGCGTAGCCGTTGGACGAAGCCCACTTAGCGCCTTCCAATTGATCTATCCTGGCATCCTGCTGTGATAGCACGTGTCCATTTATTGACTTTATGCCCTCAATGACCTCAGGAATTGGGTCGGTCTCTGCGAGCCCGGATATATATCCGCCCATGCCCTGGATAAGTTGAGGGTTGTCGGTGATAACTGTTCCAGCACCATCGCAAACAGTAACGGCTCCATCGATGATCCCGCACAATATCCCCGTCATCATCGATTCTGAGGCTCCAAAGCCCACAAAAATGCCCATCTCAAGCTTTCTTCGAGGCGAGAACATGCCATGTTTTTCTATTCTAAACTTCATATTGCCTGCTGCAGCCTCAGGTGTCAACTCCTTTATTCCTCGTACCTTATCGAAGAGGGGACAATATTTGATCTTGGGCTCGCCTACCTCCACTACATTTTCGTCTTTGACTTTCACTTTCGTCCTTCCGAGCATCTCCATGGTATGTGTCATTTCAATCACATCGTGTTTGATATCATATTCAGGAAAAGTTGATGGAACCTCTGATCTTCTGTCAGCTCAGGATGGAAAGCAAGGGCCAGCACATTCTTCTGGCGTGCTGCCACGATGTTCTTATCTATTTTGGCCAGTACCTGCACTCCGTCACTGGTATCGATTATAGCCGGAGCCCTGATGAACACTGCTCTATACGGAAGATCAAAACCGCTCACATCTAGATCAGTCTCGAAGGACTCCCTCTGAGAGCCGAAGATGTTTCTGCCGATGGTTGTATCCATCAAGCCAAGTGGCTTCACCTTTGTGTCTCCAATGATATTCTTGGAGACTAAGACCAGGCCTGCACAGGTTGCCATGATGGAAATTCCTGTTGATGCCGCTTTTTTAATCTCCTCGCGGATTCCCAATCTAGTCACTAGTCTGGAGATGGTCGTGCTCTCACCCCCCGGAATGACAAGCCCATCGCAATCAGGGATAACTCCTGCTTTTCTTACGATGGCCACATCTCCCAGGCCGTTCAAAGCACGACTCATTGCCGAGGCATGCTCAGAGACGTCTCCCTGCAGTCCAAGGACCCCTATCTTCAAACATTCACCATCCCCTTGCTTGCAGAGCTTCTTCTTTTGGAATAGTTGCCGCATCCAGCCCTTTCATTGCATTTCCAAGGCCCTTGGATACCTGTGCCAAGATCTGCGGGTTATCGAAGTTATGCACTGCCTGGACTATAGCCGAAGCCATGGCCCTTGGGTTCTCGGACTTGAAGATGCCAGAGCCAACGAATACACCATCAGCTCCGAGCTGCATCATCAGTGCAGCATCTGCAGGTGTAGCCACGCCTCCTGCAGCAAAGTTGACCACAGGAAGACGCTGCAGCCTCGCGCATTCTGCAACAAGATCATAATCGGCTTCGATCTCTCTTGCTGCCTTCGTCAGTTGAAGTTCGTCTACTCCCTTGAGACTCTTTATCTGCCCCTGGATCATTCTCATATGCAAAACAGCCTGGCTAACATCGCCAGTCCCCGCCTCGCCCTTGGTTCTTATCATTGCCGCGCCTTCTTTAATTCGGCGCAGGGCCTCTCCTAGATTTCGAGCGCCGCAGACAAATGGTATAGTGAACCTCGTCTTCTCTATGTGAAACTCATCAGCAGGCGTCAGAACCTCAGACTCATCGACCATATCTACTCCGATGGCTTCCAGGATCTGGGCCTCAACGAAGTGTCCAATCCTCGCCTTTGCCATGACGGGTATTGTTACAGCGTTTATTATCTCCTCAATTATGGTTGGATCAGCCATTCGTGCGACGCCGCCCATCTTTCTTATATCCGCTGGGACAGCATGCAGAGCCATGACTGCAACTGCCCCGGCCTCTTCGGCTATGACAGCCTGTTCCGGAGTGGTGACATCCATTATGACGCCGCCTTTCTGCATCTTTGCGAAACCGCGCTTAAGCAGCTCTGTACCAAATCTCAGATTCTCAAGTTCCATGAATTACCTCAAACATTTCTAAAACGCAATTATTAAAACAGCCCTAGAATTGCGGCTTGAATTAATAATTATGCATTGCGGCAACTTGATTGGCGATAGGTTTCATACACGCAGCTCAGCAAGTTGAGCATCATTCCATGGGACCGTTTTAATGATCATCTTCTCATCATCAGGAAGCTTTTTGAAGAAGATATCGATTTCAGTCTCTCCGTTTCGATCACAATAGCGAGCTACTATTCTGCATGCAGTTTCAGCATAGTCGCGCGTAAATTCACCTTTACCAACTGCGATCGGCCCATTGATGGTTGCCGGTCCAAAAACATAATCGCCGTCCTTTGCCAGCGTGGCAAGAATTTTATTTTCATTTTCATTTCTGCCTACGATTAATTTTGCGTCCGCTGAGAGTCTAAAATGTCTTCCAATCCTCAGCAGAGCGATATTGGCCATATCAAGCTCGTCATGTTTGATGAGATCCTTTATTTTCCTGGCATATTCAGGTTCAGTCAGGAGGCATCCGCCTGCTGCACAGGGATAATCATTGATTCCCAATTCCTTTGCAAGGGCGATCTGGGGTTTTCTGGAACGGCCAGCTATGTCCAGCATTCTCTCTCGACTGACCCATCCCATCTTCTCAGGAGTCGAGGGAGATAGCAGCTTGGCAGAAAGAGGGCGCACCACAAGGCCTTCCAAACCAGCCTCTTTCTCGATTAAATCCATCTGCCTCTTAAACTGACTCATGGGACGCTGACCAAGAACTTCTCCGGTAATGATGAACGAAGCTCCGATCTCCTCCATCAGCTGCCTGCTCTTCTGGAAGAAGAGAATTCTGCAGTCGATGCAAGGGTTCATATTGGCCCCATAGCCGTGCTTTGGGTTCTTGAGAACCTCCAGGAAATCCTTTGAGGCATTTATTATTTTGAGGTCAATTCCCAAAGCATCTGCAACTCTGCGGGCGTTGCTTGCACATCCCACATCAGATGATCTGCGGTCGCATAGGCAGAAGGGCGTCTTGAAGTTAACGGCAAAAAGCTCGAGACCATCTCTGTTCATCAGCTCTGCGGCTATTGTGCTGTCCAAGCCTCCCGAAAGAAGTATTATAGCTTTCATTGGTAACCTTTCTTGACTGTTATCTGCCAAACTCCGTCTGAGATGCTCTTCAGTCCAAGGATCTTGTGTCCCTCGTTTCTCAGGCTCCTAGAAACATTTGCCGTTGCATCTGGGTCGTCCAGCAAAATAGTCAAATCCTCCCCACTGGCCATCTCCTCCAGCCTGAGTTTGGTCTTGACAAAAGTATACGGACAGACCTCTCCCCTTAAATCAAGTTCATCGCTCATAGCGATTCCAAATTGCATCCTGTCGCCGTCATCTCAGTATAGTTCCTCTGATCGATATCCCTGATATCAGGATGATCTCCACAGACATCGCAATTTATTCTTCTCCCGGCAGCGGCCTCATAAAAGCTCATATCAAAGGCATTGATGCACAGAAGCCTGCCCTCCAGCAGCTCTCCTATTCCCAAGATAAATTTCAGAGCTTCCGACGCCTGAATGGAACCGATAATTCCCGGCAATACGCCGAAGACGCCAGCTTCCTGGCAGTTCGGGATGAGACCCGGAGGTGGAGGTTTATTGAATATGCAGCGGTAGCAGGCTCCTTTCATTGGGATGACTGTTGTAGCATATCCTTCGTATCTCAAAATGCTGCCGTGGGAGCAGGGCTTCTTCTCCAAGACGCAGCTGTCATTGATCAGATAATGAGTGGGAAAATTGTCGCTTCCATCGATGACGAAATCGTAGTCTCTCACAATTTTTCTGGCGTTATCTGCAGAGAAGCGCTCCTCGTAAGTAACGATGTCTACATCGCTGTTGAGGGTGCGAGCAAAGATCTCAGCAGATCTTGCCTTCGACATGCCAATATTTCCGCCGTGTATTATCTGCCTCTGCAGATTGCTTATTTCCACAAAATCGTTATCTATTATCCCCAGAGTTCCAACGCCTGCCGCTGCCAGGTAGGCAATGGCAGCAGATCCAAGCCCTCCGGCTCCAAGAACAAGAACCTTCGAGCTCAAAAGCTTGCGCTGTCCAATGCCTCCAACTTCGGGGAGGATTATCTGGCGCGAGTAACGCTTAATCTGATCATCGGTAAATTTCTTAATCACAAATCTATCCTTTGCGCCTCTTGCTGGAAGGCCACAGCTTTGAATCTTTCAATTCCGAACCGATGCAACAAATCGCCAAAACGCTCTCTTTTATTGCCATTCTGCAGATAGAAATCCAAACAGCGTTTGATTAATTCTATTCCGCGTTCTTCATCAACAAAGTCGGCGATTTTCTCCCCAAGGCGGGGATGTCTTCCCATCTTTCCCCCAGCGAAGACTGTATAGCCTTTCCTATCCTCTTTCCAAGCATCAGTCGGGCAGCTCTGGATGCAGTCTCCACAATGCACGCATCGACTCAAATCTAGCACTGGTTTCCCGTCAAGAAGCATCAAAGCATTCTCTTTGCAGATATTCACGCATAGACCGCAGCCTATGCAAGCTTCGCTTTCCAGTCGCGGTTGAACAACACCGCATATGCCGATATCGTTTTCCAGAGGCTTCGAGCAGGCATTGGGGCAGCCGGAGACAGTGGCCTTGAATTTGTAAGGCAACTGCTGGCCGCCGAATAATTTATCGATCTTTTTTGCAAGCCTTTGGCTGTCCGCAATTGCATAACGGCAGATGGGATGACCGGAACAGGCCGTCACCGCGCGAAATCGCGGTCCGCAGTAGCCTAAATCGAGACCCGACTGGGATAGCTCTTTTCTGATGGCTTCGATCTTCTCAAAAGGAACCCAGGGAATCTCCAATCCTTGCCGTGCGGTGAGGCGAACAGTTCCCCTGCCATACTTTTTGGCAATCATTGCGATCTTTGGAAGCTGGTCGGCGGAGATGCAGCCTCCAGGCAGCTTCAGGCGGACGGAAAAAAAGTCGTCGTCCTTCTGCATGATTAAGCCGCCGGATTTGAGGGCGGTGTAGTCGATATGGGGTGCAGATCCAGCCTCTTTCATTTGTAGCCTCTCGAAGTCATTAGCGGATGGCCTTGAATTATTGAATCTTTAGATTGCGGCAAAATCTGCCGTAATGCATGGCAATACTATCAGATTCATTAAATAATTAAAATTTTTAATAGTTTTTTGGACGCATGGAGCTTGTAGCTGGTTCTGCTACTTTTTATTTTTCTTCAAGAATCTGCCAATCGTTCTTTAAGTTCACTGATTGCATTTCAATTTCCAGGGATCGTCATAATGAGCCTTCATAGAGTGGACCTTTTCTATAAATTTGGTTTCAAATACATCTTCTTTAATTAGCCCCTTGGAAATATATCCCATCTTCAGAAGCTCTGGCATGAAGGCCATAGTCGAGTCTATATACTCTTCTGGGAGGCTGGCGCAATATTTGGGAGATACATTGAAAACCTCCAGAGCAAAATCTTCTTCGATTATTTTCACAATACTGTGCACGAGTTTAGCCGCTTCCTTCGGACGCTCCCTTATCAGATTGCATGCATCCTCGTGTAGCCTCAGAAACTCTTCTATGACTGACGAATCGTTGATCCAGTCTTCGGTAGCTACAACGCCGTAGCTGGGATTGTATGGCCATGTCTTTGATGGTGGAAGAATGATCTCTGCTCCCATCTGGCGCCGGGCCAAGACCGCCAATGGAGGCGTGCCGCAGGCGCCATCGACTTCGCCATCTTGCATGGCATCAAGGATGAAATCTGCCCAATCGTAGTTCTTAACCGCAATCTCATCGTCAAGTCCAGAATCGCTTATGAGCTTTCTTAGGATCACATCGTGAATCGACCCGCTTCTTGGAGTGCCAATGGTTCTTCCTTTGAGCTGGGATAAAGCATCCTTTGCAGTTTCGCAAATCTGATAGCCGCTACTGCCAATGAGTACAGTGCCTTCGACATGTCCGCCTGCTATGCATTTGATTTTTAGACCTCTTCCGATGCCAATCATTGCAGGGGGAAGGCCAATATATCCTATGTCAATTTCTTTTTTTTCGAAGGCTTCTACTATTGCTGGTCCGTTTGGAAATAGCTTCCATGATGCCTTAATTCCAAGGTCAGCCATTTTCCCGGATGTTCTAAGGATGAAGCTGGTATGATACAGCGTTGTAAGATAACCGATTTTCATATCCGCTGTCATGTAGGTTGAACTTTCATGTAATATTAAGTTATAAGATAAACGGACGAAATTGACATTGATCTAGATAAATTTAAATAACAATCGTTAACATATATATACTAAATTTAATGGAGGTTAGATTATGAACAAAGCTGAGTGCAATCTTTCGTTGGATGACCTTCTGAAGTTCGAGGGTGTAACGGCAGCAGGTATATTCAGCCCTGAAGGAAAGCTTGTAGATTACAAGTCCAAAGCAGGTATGCCCAAAGAGATGGCCCAGATGACAGCAAAGTTCTGCGGAGCTGTGAACATGATGTTCGACGCCCTGGCCAGCGCCTACACAGATCTATACAAGATGAACTGGGTACCTCAGCATAATTGGATGTACAGTGGGGGCGATTGGACAGTCATAATCTCCGGCCAAAGGGGAGTCTTCGTCGAAAGCTCTAAGGCAGACTTGGATAAGCTCCTCAAAGCCTTAGGAGTGTGCTAGAATAATAGAAGAAAAAAATTAAAATTTTTTATTCCGTCGGGCATGTCTCCCCTTCAACGCCTTCCTCAGGCTTCGTCTCTTCAGGTTTGATCTTCCCGGTCTTTACCCAATAATTTTTGATGGCCTCATGCAGGGCATCCGCGCCCAGGTTGGAGCAGTGCATCTTCTGAGGAGGCAGCCCCTCAAGCTCATCGGCAACGTCTTTCCGGGTGATCTTCATGGCCTCTTCCAGGGGCTTTCCCTTGGCCATCTCAGTGACCATGCTGCTGACCGCAATTGCCGATCCACAGCCAAAGGTCCGAAACTTGATACCGTCTATTTTGTCGTCCTTAACCTTGATGAAGATCTCCATCAGGTCACCGCAAACGGGGTTGCCGACCTTGCCATATCCGTCCGGATTCTCGATCACCCCAACGTTCCTGGGGTTCATGAAGTGCTCCATCACCTTCTTGCTGTAGCCTATTTGCGCCATTCACTGGTCACCTTGATTTGATATCATTTAAGCCTCAATTCAATTTTGGATCAATTCTGCCTATAATGGAGACAGCGCCCTCAACCTCTGCACCGTCTGACTTACAGCATTTGTTATCTCAGGTATCTGATCTTGCTTGTTGTACCTTCCGAGAGTCATCACCATAGATCCGTGAGCCTGCTCGTGCTTGAGGCCGATTGCCAGGAGAACGTGGCTAGGCTCCAGAGTCCTTGATGAGCAGGCCGATCCGGTGGAGACCTGGATATTGAACATCGCGTCCATGGTCAGGAGGATGCTCTCGCCTTCTATCCGGCTGAACCTGAAGCTGGCATGGTTAGGCAGTCTAATGGTTGGATGACCTGTAAGGTAGGCATCCTCAATCTTCAGGATTTCTTTGATCAGGCCGTCTCTGATAGGCTGCAGCCTTTCTCTCTCCTGGTTCATCTCCAATTTTGCCAGATGGGCAGATTCTCCCATACCTGTGATGGCGAACAGATTTTCTGTTCCGGGCCGTAGACCGCGCTCCTGACCACCGCCTACAAGGGTGGGCTGGAGTTTTAAATTAGGGCTTGCATAAAGAGCCCCGGCCCCCTGAGGCCCGTACATATCGTTGGATGAGATAGTGAGCAGGTCTATGCCGTCTTTCTGAACATCTATGGGAATTCGTCCCTGAGCGGCCACAGCGTCCACATGCAGGTACATTCCTTTATCGTGGACTAATCGGCTGATCTCAACGATTGGCTCTATTGTGCCGATCTCGCTGTTAGCGTACATAACAGATGTTATGAGGGTGTCTTTGGAGAGCATTTTTTCGAGAGCTGCCAGATCAACGATACCCGTTGAATCGACTGGTGATAAAGTTAGCTGAAAGCCTCCTTTCTGCAGATCCTTCACGGCATTGAGGACGGAGATGTGCTCAATTGCGCTTGCGATGATTCTCTTTCCTTTAGCAGCATTCCTTAAGGCTGTTCCTCTGATGGCCAGGTTGTTGGCCTCGGTGGCGCTGCCAGTAAAAATAATATTTGATGGAGCCTCGGCATTGATAAGCTCTGCCACTTTAGCCCTGGCCTCTTCAACTGCGGATTTGGCCGTCAGACCGACAGAATGAAGCGCCGATGGGTTCCCAAACTCTTTACTGAGGTGCTTCTCAGCAAATTCAATCACCCTTGGGTCCACGGGCATAGCTGACTGATAGTCCAGATTTATTCCGCTCATTTAACCTCTACCTCTTGAGCTCCTTTATATCTCAGCCCTTTATACGCCTTCTAATCATTCTTAGAAAGTAATTACCGAATCAGCATCAAGAGCCAGGTCGTTCAAGGTTCCCGCTCCAGCTATCTTGGCCTCAGAGATGAAGTCGCCTCTCGCCATACCAAAGAGCTGGGTGCTTTGCTCACAGAGGTACAGCTTTACTCCGGCCTTAACTGCCTGGTCGATGACCTCCTTGAGGCTCGGAAAGCTCCCGATCTTCACTTTCTCAGCCTCGCCTTTCTTAAGAATCGTTATGCCTTTGATCATAAAAAATATCTCTGCCTCGATATCCATGGCCTTGGCGGTCATACCCAAGATGAATGGAGCATAGGTTCTCTCGGGCGTGTCAACGCCGCTAGTCTGCACATAAAGTATTGTGCTCAATTCTTTTCACTCCTTTACTTCTTTCTTTTTATCCAAAAGGTCAATACATTTCCTGATTTTTCAAACTTCAAAACTTGGTGGCCTGCTCGCTTTGCCCACCTGGCAATATCCTCTTCAGCAGCCGGATCATCTGCGTCCACCTTCAGCACCTGTCCAACTTCGATATTCTCTATCTCCTCTTTGGTTCTGGCGATCGGCATGGGGCAGAATAGGCCTACGCAGTCTAGCTCGGCATCTGCAATAATTTCTGACATATAATACTCCTTGATTGATTAGGCTTTCTCACAATTATTATCTAGCTTTCCAGATAGTTATAACTGCCCATCTGCTCATGAAGAGGCAGTGGGTCCCATGCTCTCATGCTTATGGGCCTGGTCTTCATCAAACGGGGCAGGGTTATGCCGGTGATCACGGTTGTTGCCAGTGCCATGATGACTAGAGCTACAAATACATGGCCATCTATCAAACCATAATCCAGCGCAGCTGATGCGAGGACGATTTCCATGGCTCCGCGAGCGTTCAGACCAGATCCGACGGCCATAGCCATTCTTCTGGGCATCCCGGCAGCCATTGCTCCTAGACCGGCCCCTAAGATCTTTCCCGCACATGCCACAGTAAATACCAGCATAACCATCACTAGGTCGAAGTTGGATACAAAGTTGGTTTTGAGCCCGATAGATGTGAAATAAATCGGAGACAACACTATCATGACCGGAAGATAGGTCTTTTTCAGTATGAGATCTCTTAGAGAGACACGCTCCGATAGAATCACACCTGCAAGAAATGCGCCTGAGATGCCATGGGCACCTATGAACTCGGATACCACCGCAGCCGCCAGCATTACCGTTGCTGAGAGATCGATGAGTGCTCCAAAAATTGGAGACTTCAGCCATGATCTGTTTGATCCAGTAATATAAAGTATGCAGGCAGTCACGAACAGCACGCCGATGGTAAGCCCCAGATTTAAGCTGAGGTTAATATTCATGTTCAGGCTGCTAAGAATCAAAGCAAAGATAGACCAGCCAACAATATCGTCGATAGTCGCAGCGCCAGTTATTATCCCGCCCAGTTCTTTCTTCAGGAGATCAAGATCTATTAGAATCCTGGCGATGACGGGGAGCGCGGATATGGAAAGTGCTGTTCCCATGAATATTGCAAAGATACTTAGGTCACCGTTAGGGATTCTCCATAGACCAGGCATAAAAAAAACCATTCCAAGACCTGAGATGAAAGGAAGAATGATGCCGGATATGCTGGTAATTAAAGTGCTTCTGCTATTCCGTCTTACATAGGTCAGATCGATCTCTAGGCCTGCAGTGAAGATAAAAGCTATCAGTCCCAGATAGGCGACGCTATGGAGGATTTGGTATGATTCTCCTGTGCTCGGAAAAAGCTGGGCTTGAATTCCAGGAAATATGGTGCCCATTATGGTAGGTCCAAGTACAATGCCGCCGAGGATTTCCCCTAGAACGGGAGGCTGATGCAGCCTCTTAACGACGTCGCCTAAAATGGAAGCAAAAATGAGCATCAAGGTAATTTGAAGAAGAATCAATACCAGTTCGCTCTTGATGCCTGAAAACCAAAGAAACCCCAGTGCCAGGGATAAACCTAACAGGAGCGATTTATGCTTCCAGCCTAATCCGTGTCTCATATCTCTGTCCATATAATGCTCAGCGTGCGCTTTTTGGCCGAGAAGTTTCATTACCCTAGACGAGCATGCTTTTCTGCGATAATCGCGGTAATTACTGGCCATAGGTAGCGAATATCCTATTTAGTAGTTAACAATTGTTATCGTATAAATATTGTGGGTTAATTGGCATAATATCGAGATAATAAAATCCGTTCATGCTTAACCTCAATGGTATCCAATGCATCTTCAATTTATGCTGGCCTTGGAGATCAAAGTTCGATATTTTTCACAAAAGGGATAAATTATTTGCCGCATTGGAAAACGTTTAATAGTATATCCTTTGTTAACAATTGTTAATAGGGTTATAAATCAAACCCAAATGGAAGTGATAGCTCATGAGAAAAATCGTTATGACGGTCATGTTCTCGATGCTGATGCTATGCATCAGCTACCCGGCCTTTGCACAGAACAATGTGATTAATATCGGTTACCAGCCTACCACTCTTCACATAGCAGAGATAGTAGCGGATCAGAAAGGCTGGTGGCAGCAGGATCTAAAACCTCTCGGAATAGCTGAGGTAAAAGAGTATCAATTCCCGGCCGGTGCTCCTGAGATGGCGGCAATGCTCGCTGGAAAACTGGACGTTGCCTATGTGGGAGTCTCCCCGCCAATAACTGCAATAGCGCAGGGCTTGGACGCCAAAATAGTAGCAGCAGTTAACCTCGACGGCTCGAATCTCGTCTTCAGGATGGGCTTATCATACACAGGCCCTCAATCCCTTATAGGATTGACCGTAGCAACCTTGCCGCTCGGCTCAATCCAGGACGTCACCTTGAAAAAGTGGCTGAAGGAGAATAACGTGGACATTTCCAAGATCAAAATTGTAAACCAGGGACCTGGAGATGCGACTACAGCGATTGAAGCTGGCAAAGTAGACGCTGTATTCCTGCCCCAACCCTATCCGGCCATAATAGAGCTGGATGGCAAAGGCAAATCAGTAGTTGCCACAAGTCAGATGTGGCCAAATGCTGCTGCAAACTGCATTCTTGTGAGCGGCAAGCTGATCAGAGAGAATCCTGCCCTTGTAAAGCAGATCATAAAGACTCACATCAATGCAACAAAATACGTCAATGATCATCTAGATGAGGCCGCAGAAATCTACTCGAATAAGATCGGTCAAAATGTTACTCAGGTGAAATACTCCTTCAAGACATGGGACGGCAAATTCATTACGGACCCAAAGGTCGAGATACCGTCGGTATTAGAGTTTGCCCGTGCCAACTATGAGCTTAATTACACCAAGAAGCTATTAACTCAGCAGGACCTCTTCGATACAAGCTTCTATGACAGCTTGGCATGAATTGTTATTCGCTGAAAGGATTGGCTTAAGCAAGTTCTGCAAGAATCTTGCTTAAGGCTATTTTTGCCTCAATGTACGATTTTACATAATAGGTTAACCATCCCACAATACCTTGAGAAAAACATCTCAATGATCAAATATACTCGTTAAAAAGTTAAGAGGAATTAAATGAGCGAAAAGAAACTTGGACTAGGCACACTGGCAGTGCATGCAGGTCAGGAGACGCCAGATCCAACGACAGGGTCAAGGGTAGTTCCCATCTACCAAACCTCATCGTATGTCTTCAAGAGCACAGAGCACGCGGCAAATCTATTTGCCCTGAAGGAGTTCGGCAACATCTATTCTCGAATCATGAATCCTACCAATGATGTCTTTGAAAAGCGCATCGCAGCCTTGGAAGGAGGCGTCGGAGCATTAGCTGTGGCTTCAGGCCAGGCTGCCATCTCACTTGCACTTCTGGCCATCACCCGAGTAGGAGATGAGATTGTATCTGCCAACAACCTATATGGCGGCACATATGAGCTCTTCCATTACACCTTCCCGAAGCTCGGAAGAAAGGTGATATTCGTGGACTCCACAAAGCCTGAGGAGTTCGATAAAGCAATCACGCCAAAGACACGCGCAATATATGCTGAGACAATCGGCAATCCCAAGCTGGATGTGCCTGACTTCGAGAAGATAGCCAAGATCGCCCATAATGCTGGCCTTCCTTTAATTGTGGACAATACCGTGGGAATCGGCATAGTCAAGCCGATCGAATATGGTGTGGACATAATCGTAGACTCCGCCACCAAGTTCATCGATGGCCACGGCAACTCAATCGGAGGGGTTATAGTAGACTCTGGAAAGTTCAACTGGTCGAATGGCAAATTCCCTGAATTCACTGAGCCTGATCCCAGCTACCATGGCCTGAAGTATTGGGATGTCTTCGGAAACTTCCCAGGCCTTGGGAATGTTGCATTTATAATCAAGGTAAGGGTGCAGCTCCTCCGTGACCTCGGGCCTGCTCTGAGTCCATTCAATGCCTTCCTCTTCCTGCAGGGTCTTGAGACTCTGGCTCTTCGTCAGGAAAAGCATTCTGAGAATGCTCTAAAGGTTGCCAAGTTCCTCAAGAGTCATCTGTCTGTCGCCTGGGTAAACTACCCTGGCCTGGAAGATCATCCCAGCCATGCCCTGGCGGAAAAGTACCTGCAAGGTAAATATAATGCCATCCTGGGATTCGGCATTAAGGGTGGACTTGAATCTGCCAAGAAGTTCATCGAATCTGTGCAGCTGTTATCGCATCTTGCAAACATTGGGGACTCTAAGAGCCTGGTCATTCATCCTGCATCAACTACACACCAGCAGTTAACTCCCGAAGAGCAGGCTGAAACAGGAGTCACCGCGGACTTCATCCGTATATCTGTTGGAATAGAGGATGTCGAGGATATCATCGCTGATCTGGATCAGGCTCTCGCCAAAGCGGTGAGATAAAAAGGGGCCGGGGACAGTGGAAAATAATTATCGGTCCAGGGAAATCCCTGGATACCGATAATTTCTTTATAATCTGCTCAAAGTGGCTATCCAAGAGATTGGGGTATAAAACAATGATTGTGCATGTAAGGCCATTTGCGAATTTCAGGGTGATTCTCGGAAAAGAATTGTTTGTTGAACTAAAAGATGGCTCCACTATCAAGGATCTATTGGAAGAGCTCATCTCCACTAAGGAGAGGCTAAAGCCCCTTGTCTTTGATGATTCGGGCAGGCTCAGGGAATATGTAATCCTGATGAAGAACCGAAAGAATATCGATACCCCAGAGGCACTGGATACTGAGCTGTCCAATGGCGATGAAGTGGCAATTCTTCCGCCTATTGCAGGCGGATGAGGTCCGGCCGTACCATCGGACTCTAATAGGTTCAACAGGCGCAGACCCCAAAAGCCACGTTCAGAAAGTTTGGACCATATGCTGCTTATATCTAACCATTTATTCTTCTTTGTTTGGGTCGCAGCAAGATTACAATTCCGGATATAAATTTTGTTCTCAGGGCAATAGTTGCGAGTTTCTACAGACGTATATACCATTGCAGCTTGTTAAGATCTATGCAAGACATATGTTCAGGTCAGGAGCTAAGCTCAATCACAATGAGGTCGATTCTCATTAATGAGAGAGCTATGAATCGCATCGGAAATAAGAGCTCAATTATCGACGAGATTGAAGTTGAGCTGATAGCGGATCCGGCAGAAGAGCTGAGAAAGAAGTTCATTCATGTTCGCAGAAGCATATTGATTTCTGCCGGATAGAAAGCAGGATTGATTGGATCAAGCGCCGTGCCATATGTTGCATGAAGGCGCATAACTCGCGGAGGATAAATTAAATGGTAATCGGGATAACAATGCTCAAGGTCGTGCCGGGCAAAGAGAATGTATGCTATGATGCCTTGAGGCATGCTGTGGGCATAAAAGAGATTTACCATCTATTTGGTGAATTCGATTTCTTTTTAATATTGGAAGCTTTGGATAAGAAGGAGTTGATCCTGCTGTTGGAAGATATTCGTGAACAGAAATACGTCCTTGATACCTGGTCGCTTCTGGTCTCTGATAACGAGAGCCTTCCAGCTGTCGGGCAATCGTTCTCGCAGGGAAGAGTGCTGGCGATAAGCTAGCCCTCATACTCTATTTTAGATGAGGCAAGTATTGCTTAAAGGCATGGAAACAATATGGACAGGCAACAATGATCTGCGAAGCTTCCAGAGCCATCACATCTGATTCTATTCCAGTAAGACTGACACTACCAGATAGACCCCGAACATCCATAGCAAAAGGCATACGACCATATGCCGAGTCGCCTTCTGCCGGAATAAGCAGTGGTTGCTGGCGGAATTTGAGCAATCACAACCTTGGTGCTTATATATGACAGCCCCCATAGACCCTTCCCCTTTCACATCGTTAGCCATCATACCCATCATCTTTGGCATGAATCCCATTACCTCCTTTGACACAAAGTGAGGAAACAACTGCAGTCTCGTGCCAAAAGTAGGCTGCAGTATTTAATTGAACACATGTATCAATTTATTTGCATATATGACTATCCAATCAGGCGTATTTTGCCGCTAACTTTAAGATTAAGACTCAGAATAGTTAATTGGATTAATGAAATAGAGCTAAATTGCATTGGAGACGTCATATATTTTCAGCGCATCAGTGCGATTGAGTAAATCCAGAAATGCTTATATATGAATAATTGATGTAATCTGCAAAAGGGTATAGGAGAGACAGCAGCTGAAAAGCGGAGGCAATGGGAGATGGAGAAAAATGTCATCAGACGATAAAACATGCAAATGCTCCGATGCATGCTGCGAAGCTGAGAAGAGCCTGATGAGGCTGATAGGAGATCAAGAAAAAACGAGAGAGCGATGCCTCCGAATTTGTAATCTCATGGACAAAATCGATGAAGAAGAACTGAATAACGAGATCAAGATATTTAAGGCAGTTGCGGATCCTACTAGACTCAAGATTCTGAAGCTTTTAACTGGAGGCGAACTCTGCATCTGTGATATAATGATCGCCTTAAAAAAACCGCAATCATCAATATCGCATAATCTATCGATATTGGAAGACGCAGGTCTGATAAAAGAACGAAAAAGTGGAAAGTGGTGTCATTACAGATTATCCGATGGAGCAATCATAGAAATGATCAATTTGGCGAATTTAATGAATAAAAAATGATATATTTACAATATTTAAGCATTTATCCGAATGGAGGCAGAATAATGCTGAAGGTAAACCCGCATCCGGATTATCCTCCGGAGGATGGCAGATATCTTAGAGGAAATGATTATTCCCCTGTTGCCGTGGCCATTATCTTGAACACTGATGCAGATAAGATCCCGCCTGAAATCGAACGGCTTGTAAGAGCCGGGATAGAAAGCGGCGCAGCACTTTCTGGAACGGTGCAAACCGAGAACATCGGATTTGAGAAGATTGTTTGCAATATTGTCGCTAATACAAATATACGTTACTTAGTTCTCGGCGGGCCGGAATCCGAAGCGCACTTAACCGGAGATGCTCTGAAGGCTTTTGTTTCAAATGGAGTGGATGGAAAAAAGCGCATTATTGGAACGAATGCGCCCCATCCATTCCTATTCAATTTGCCGATGGAATTCATCGAGCGTTTTAGAAGACAGGTTACGCTGATAGATCTTCAATTTAAGGAAGATCCAGACACAATTAGGAAAGCAGTATGGGCGTGTTATCAGGAAGAACCAGTGGATTTCTATGGTCGTTCTTTATACGATCCCGGTGCCTACCCGGAGCCGCCTCTCAGCGGCAGGATAACCTGGCGGGTCACTCAGCCGTGGTCTGAACCGGGGGATGAAAAGGAACGTAAAGCATTAGAAAAAGTTAAAAAGCAAATGGAGCTGCTGAAAGCGAGGATGGCTAAGAAATAGAAGGATAAATAATGGATTGCAATGGATATTTCGAAAAAGTAGCCCCCAAATGGGATAAGATGCGGGAGAGCTTTTATTCAGAAGCAGTGAGAGAAAAAGCACTCCATGTTGCAGGTGTAACTCCAGGTAAGATTGCAGCAGATATCGGATGCGGAACAGGCTTCATTACGGAAGGGCTAATTCATAGAGAGCTTAAAGTTATAGCAGTCGATGGATCGCAGTCTATGATCTCAGAAATGAAGCTGAAGTTTGCCGATATTGATTCAATAGATTACAGATTTGGCGAGTCCAGAATACTGCCGATCGAGGATGGGATCTTGGACTATGCCTTTGCCAATATGTACCTGCATCACGTCGAAGCTCCCGATAAGGCGATCAAGGAAATGGCGAGAATCTTGAAGCCAGGGGGCAAGCTTGTAGCGACTGACCTTGATCAACATGACTTTGAGTTCTTAAGGCAGGAACATAACGATCGCTGGATGGGATTCAAGAGGGACGATATAAGGAGATGGTTTGAGGAGGCTGGCCTTAAGGATATTGTCGTTGATTGCGTAGGAGAAAACTGCTGCGCAAAATCTTCATGCGGAAGAGAACAAGCGAAGATCAGCATATTTGTGGCGCATGGTCGAAAAGCTGGAGACCAGTGAAACGGCGGCAGCGCACCCGCGCCGCAAGCGGCGGGGCATCCAAGGCGCTGCCGCATTATATCGGAAACATGTCCATCTGATACAAACCTAAGTTGAATACGTATGCACTTTATCCCAGTCGCAGCAAGCTGCGGGGTATTACGTTTAAAATTATATGGCTTTGCAGACGAGATGCCGGGGCTCTCAGGCCCAAGGCCGATGGCGTTCCAAGAATCTGGAGAATTGATCGAGCTATGCATTATCGCTATATTCGAAGATGTCAAATCCTCCTTAACAAAGTAGATCCCTCATTTACAGTCACCATTTCAAACTGATATAGGAAACTCTTTAAAGATTAGTATAGAGGCAAAACTTGGTAGGCTTTAGGCAAAATATTTTGGGTTAAAGCAATTCGAGCGCTTCTCTTCCGGTGATGCCAACCTTCAATCCCAGTTTCTCTGCCGCAGGATTTACTTCTCTGACAATCCCTTTTAGAAGGTCATCGATGGTGACAATTGAGCCGCCTTTAGCCGCTCTGACCTTGGCTGCAGGATAGCCGAAGTTATTCAGGGCTGAAACATCAAAAGCCCCGCAGCCCACCATTCCTATATCTGTAACTACGTTGACAAGATTCACTGGCCCAAGAGAAATCACATATCCATCAGGATGCTTCTTTGTCAGCTGTACCTTCGAATGAATCATATCTCTTTGCGACCTGAAGCCCTATCATTATGGATTGGTATTTTAAAACCGTGAAATTGTTCTCCGCGAGGAGGCCAAGATCGGGCTTCCAGTTAGCCCGATCTTCAGGTGCTCGATCATCAAGCGCCGTTGGCCGAACATGACTGCCTTGACCTATACAAAAGTCGCATTGCCATTTAGTCTGCCATCACCCCCATGGTTTCAGGATTCAATCCATAAAGGCTCTGGCGTGCATCCTGGAAACAGAAGCGCTCCTGAAGGACATGCTCTTCTTTCAGTCTGTTCAGGGCATACCTCACAGTTCTCACAGGGAGATACGTTTCAGCAACGATATCTTTCTGGGTAAGAAGGTTTCCTGATTCCAGCACTTTAAAGACAAGTTTTGCCGATGGCGGCAAGCGCTCTATTTTTGTGCAGGTCGGTTCATTTTTGGTTTCAGCAAAGTAGATCCCTCATTTGTTTTTTCACCGGCCAAGACTACTGTATAATCCATTATTAAGCTATTCTTTGCGGCAATTTTGGCATCTATATAAATCTAATGAAATATATTAGATATCACAAATTAATTTATACGATCTTCCAGTTCCGGATCCTGAATTAAAAATCTCTAATAAATCTTTCTATTGAAGCAATCCTTGCAGGTTTCTGCACCAATAAATACAATGTTAACACTGAGCCCAATTTGGCAGAGAAGGACGAAAGTCTGCCATAGTTGAAGCACTGCGGAGAAAGCAAGACTATAGCACAAACATGTTTGATTTCGAGGTGTTTTATTGACAAGGATAAGGAACATCGCAATATATGGAAAAGGAGGTATTGGAAAGTCCACTACCTCTTCCAACATCAGCGCAGCGCTGTCTGAACAGGGCCTCAAGATAATGCAAATAGGATGCGACCCCAAGAGCGATTCCACAAATACTCTTCGAGGTGGAAGGTTCGTTCCGACAGTATTAGACAAACTCCGTAGCGGCAAAAGAATTGAAACAAACGAGATAGTCCACGAGGGCTTCAATGGCATCTTATGCGTTGAGACCGGCGGACCCGAGCCTGGAGTGGGATGCGCAGGCAGGGGTATAATAACGGCAATCGAACTCTTAAAGCAGAAGAAGATCATCGAGGAGTTCTCGCCGGATGTAATAATTTACGACGTGCTGGGCGACGTTGTCTGCGGAGGCTTTGCCATGCCGATAAGGGAGGGTGTGGCGGAGCAGGTTTACACGGTCAGCTCCTCGGACTTCATGTCCCTTTACGCCTCCAACAACCTATTCAAGGGCATTAAGAAGTATGCGAAGAGCGGCGGCGCTTTGTTCAGCGGAGTCGTCGGCAACTCAATAAATCTGCCAATCCACGAAGAGATCGTACAGGACTTTGTTGCCAATACTAAGGCTACAATTGCCGGTTTCGTGCCGCGTTCCTTGACTGTAGCCAAAGCGGAGCTTCAGGGAAAGACCACTATCGAGGCTGATCCGGATTCTGAGCAAGCGGAATTGTACCGTAATCTTGCTAAAAATATTTTCAAAAACGAGGACAGATATGTGCCAGCCCCCTTGGGCACTGACGAGCTGAAAGCCTGGGCGGAGAGCTGGTATGACAGAATGCTGGAGCACAATAAGCAGCAGAACAACCAAGTGTCGGAACCTTTGAAAAATGATCTCAAGTACTACGACCTGAAACCAGACACATCCAATGCCAAGGTGATTTGAGATGGCATCTAAAGATAAGCCTGACTTGGTTGAGCCGGGAATCAATCTCAACGCTATCACTTGCCCTAATCGAGAGCAACGTGCTCATGGAATTAACGTCTATTATGGCCAGGCATCCCAGCTCCTGAAAGATGCCAAAGAAGGAAAGCTGCAGGCAAAGGACCGCGACTTCCAGCAGACCTCCGGCTGTGCTCTTAACTTCTATCTTGCAGTCAGAGTCAACACTATTAGAGACGCTGCCATAATTTACCATGCGCCTGTGGGATGCTCCAGCTCTTCACTAGGATACAGAGAGCTTTACAGGCATGTACCAGTTAGCCTCGGCAGGCCGGAGCACTATGATTTACACTGGATCACCACCAATATCCAGGAGAATGATGTGGTTTATGGAGCGGGAAACAAGCTGCGATATGCCATTCGGGAGGCTGAGCGCAGATATTCTCCCAAAGCCATATTCATCCTCACTTCATGCACCTCAGGAGTCATCGGCGAGGACATCGAGGGCGCTGTTAATGAGGTCCAACCGTACATCAAAGCCAGGATTGTCCCAGTTCACTGCGAGGGCGTACGATCGCGATTGGTGCAGACAGGCTACGATGCCTTCTGGCATGGAGTTTTGAAATATCTGGTCAGAAAGCCGGAGAAGAAACAGAAGGATCTGATCAACGTAGCCAGCATGCTCTCTTACACCTGGCAGGACCGGCTGGAGATCAAGAGGATACTGGGCAAAGTCGGGCTTCGTCCCAACTTCATCCCTGAGTTTGCCACAGTCGAGCAGTTCGAGCAACTCTCTGAAGCGGCGGTCACGGCACCACTCTGCCCGACCTACACCGACTATCTCTCCAAAGGCCTGGAACAGGAATACGGCGTACCTTACTTCCTCTACCCATCGCCCATGGGTATCAGAAACACAGACGAATGGCTTCGCAAAATCGGAGAGCACACCGGCAAAGAAAGAGACGTGGAAAAGTTGATCGAAGAGGAGCACAAGAGGTGGCAACCCAAGCTTGATGCTATCAGAGAGGAGTTCCTGAAGATCAAAGGCAATGGCGAGAAGGTAAAAGTTCTCGGTTCTCTAGGACAGGGCAGGCTGCTGGCACAGTTGCCGTTCTTCGATGAGATCGGGCTGACCTCGCCCGCCGCCATGGCCCAGGACTTTGATAATCTGGTCCTGGATGAGGTTGAAGATCTGATCAGCACTGTCGGCGACTTCAAGATCCTGGTAAACACATTCCAGGCAGCAGAACAGGCGAATATTACCAGGCAGCTTGATCCTGATCTGGCCCTCACCTGTCCCTTCCAGGGATGCTCGTACAAGAGGCAGAAGGGTTTGACCAGAATTCATTCCCTGAGGGCCGACGCCCTGCCTAGAAGCGCCCAGAGCGGCTATGCCGGGGCTGTTGCCTGTGCCAGTTTCCTATTGCAGTCATTGAAGAGCAACGCCTTCCAGCGCACAATGAAGGCCAAGACCCGTGACAGCTACAAAGACTGGTGGTACGAGCAGCCGAATCCGCTGTACTACCTCAAGAAGGAGGCATGAAAAGAATGGCTGAAACTGTTGATGCTGATATAGCAGTCCAGGATGTCGTCTACCCTGAGGTCATGGAGGCTCCGCGCTATTCTTGCGCATTGGCCGGTGCCTATTCCACGACCATAGGCATATACGGAGCCGTGCCTATCCTTCATTCGGGTCTAGGATGCGGAATTGGCCAGCTCTTCGGTCAGTTTTACGCCGGAGGCCAGAATGCGGGAGGCCCACAGGGCGGCACCAGTACTCCGTGCTCAGGTCTGGTGGAGGAGCATGTCATTTTCGGCGGAGAAGACAAGCTGCGCAGATTGATCAAGTCGAGTATAGAGCTTATGCAGGGAGACCTTTATGCTGTGCTCTCGGGCTGCGTTCCATCGCTTACAGGAGATGACATCGAATCCGTTGTAAAGGAGTTCCGCAATGATACTCCAATCATATATGTCAAGACTGCCGGGTTCCTCGGGAACTCCTATGACGGCTATGAGCTGTTCTTTGAGGCATTGATCGACCAGCTTCTGGCCAAATTGCCGGTCAAAAAAGGCCTTGTTAATGTCTTTGGCATTGTTCCCTATCAGCACATCTGGTGGAAGGGAGATGTGAGGATAATTAAAGAGACGCTTCAAAAGCTCGGTCTGGAGGCAAATGTGATCTTCACCGAGTCAGATGGCTTCAAGAATCTGATCAATATCCCAGCTGCAGAGCTGAACATCGTCCTTTCTCCCTGGAATGGCCACAAGACGGCATCGAAACTCCAGGAGAAATTCGGCACGCCCTTCATAACCTTGCCTGGCGTTCCAGTCGGCCCCAAGCAGACCACAAATCTCCTCCGAGCAGTTGGAAAAGCCCTAAAGCTTCCAGATTCACTTGTCGAAGGCGTGATTGAAAAGGAAGAGCAGAACGCCTACAGGTTTTTCGAATATCTGGGAGACGTGATGATCCTGGGTCTTCCCCATCCCTACTTTTCGGTAGTGGGAGACAGCGGGACGGCAATAGGCATTACAAAATTCCTGGCTGAAGAGGTCGGATACGTTCCCGACAAGGTGGTCATCGTCGACAATCCGCCTGATGAGAGCCGAGGGGAGATCGTTCGCGCTCTTGCAGATGATCTGGAGAGCATCGTCAAACCAGAAGTTGTCTTCGAGGCAGACTCTCATCTTATCCGCCAGAAGCTGAAAGAAGGGAACGCCCTTGTATTGCTGGCGAGCTCTCTGGAAAATCCTATCGCATCCGAGCTTGGAGCCGCAATACATCTCACGGTTTCCTTCCCATCCTACGACCGGCTCATCCTCGATCGCAACTACGCCGGATATCGTGGCGGTTTGGCACTAATGGAGGACATTGTAAGCAAATACTGCGGGCCGCTTTAGTGAAGGCTGCAGTTATTTTTTAAAAAATATATATTATAATTATATGTGAATTTATCTTAAATTTTATTTTTCCGCTGCTTGGCCAAGGAAAAGGCTATGAATACGTCACATTGACCCAGCAAAAGTTTTGCACAAAGGTGCATAATTTGCCTCAATCTCCATCTTTAAATAACTTGATTGGGACGTTTTGTTGGCAATTTTTGGATAATAGGGTTGCCATCAACTTGACATAACCAAAACAAGGGAGCGATCGAAAAACATGATTAAAAGCATTAAATATGCAGTGACAGCAGCTGTTCTGTTGTCATTGGGTTTCTTGCTGATTCCAGGAAGTCTGGCAGCAAGTCAGAACGACAAGGAAATATCCTTTGGTATAGCTCCAGGGCCTTACGGAGACCTGATCACTCAGGCGATCAAACCAGGCCTCGAGGAAAAAGGCTACACAGTGACTCTAGTTCAATTCCAGGATTATGTTCAGCCTGATCTTGCCCTGGCTAATAAAGAAACGAGAGCAAACCTTTTCCAACATGTACCGTATTTGCAACAGTTTTCAAAGGACCACAACTTGAACCTGAGTCCGGTTATTAGCGTGCCTACGGCGGGCCTCGGGATCTATTCCCATAAGATCAAAAACTTGTCGGAACTCAAAAAGGGCGACGAGGTGACGCTGGCGAATGATCCGACCAATCTGGCACGAGCGTTGCGATTCCTACAAAAAGTGGGGCTGATCAAGATAAATCCCAATATTGACGCCGCTAAAGCCTCAGAGAAGGATATAATAGAGAATCCTATTGGTTTGGTAATCACGCCGCTGGATGCCGCCCAGATTCCAAGGACGCTTGACACTGTCGCGATTGCTGTAATCAATGGCAACTATGCTATTGCTGCCGGAATTAAGCTGTCTGATGCGATAGTATTGGAGCAATTAGACGATAACCTGAAGATCGTAGTGGCAGTTCGCACTGAAGATCTGAATCAACAATACGTGAAAGACATCAAAGATGTTGTGGAGTCGGAAGGATTCCATAAGGCAATTGAAAATTCGGATCTCTTCTCCAGTTTCCAGAAGCCAGACTGGTATGTCAAAAAGTGGGGAGCATCGACAAAATCTGAGGCGAAATAAGACGATTGGAGCATAAAGGTCTCTGGCGCCGATGCATGATGCAAATGCGCCAAGAGACCAATTTTATGGAACCCAGAAGCAAGAGACTAGATATGATCGTTTTAGAAAAAGTTAATGTTTGCTTTCATACTCGAGAGGCACCTGTAGTTCATGCAGTACGGGATGTGAGCCTTCAGATTCGCCGTGGAGATTTCTTCGGGATCGTTGGAACGAGTGGCGCGGGCAAGAGTACATTGCTCCGTACAATAAATTATTTGGAACAGCCCAGTTCCGGATGTGTGATCGTGGCTGATCAGGAACTTGGGACGCTTAAGCCTGAGGAGTTGCGGCGAGCGCGCTTGCAGATTGGAATGATCTTCCAGCATTACAACCTTCTCGAATCCAAGACAGTCTTTGAGAATGTCGCATTACCCCTGAAGATAGCAGGCGTCGGCAGAAGAGAAACAGAACAGCGCGTGAACGAACTGCTGGAACTGGTTGAATTGACACCCAAGAAAGATGTACTCCCCTCGCGCCTTTCCGGTGGACAGAAGCAGCGCGTGGGGATTGCACGGGCTTTGGCCAATCACCCGCAGGTACTGCTTTGCGATGAACCGACTTCCGCGCTAGATCTTGAGACTTCCAGCGCAATTCTCGAACTGCTGAAGACCATTAACCTCAAAATGGGCATTACCATGGTTTTGATCTCCCATGAGATGCAGGTGATAAAGAAGGTCTGCAATCGGATGGCTGTCATGAAAGACGGAGAGGTAATTGAAAGCGGGACTGTGTATGAAATCTTTGCCGAGCCTAAGCATCCGTTTACTGCTGACTTGGTAAATAGAATACAAAATCTTAATCTGCCGGAGAGGCTACTGAAGAATCTACCTGGCGACCTGGTGAAAATTCACTATCGAGGAGAACCAGCAGAAGAGCCAGTGATCGCTGAGACCTTACGCCGCTTTCCAGTCACGATCAATATCCTGCATGGAAATATCGAATACATCGACGAAGCGCCTATCGGGACCTTTGTGGCAAATATCAGGGGTGATGCCACTGCAAGGGATAGTGCTCGCGAATATCTACAACAACATGTGGCCAAATTGGAGATTATCCATGTTTAATGATGTTGCGATATCAGATCTTCTTCAGGATTTGCTCAAAGCGTCGGTTGAAACAGCACAGATGATTGGGATAGGTCTAAGCCTATCATTATTGCTTGGTCTGCCCATAGGTTTAATTCTATTTCTGACAGGCAAGGGGCTATTATGGGAAAATCGCCTTATGGCATTTGGGGGCAATCTGCTCGTGAATTTCATTCGTTCACTCCCATTTGTGATCCTTTTAATTCTAATGCTGCCCCTTGCAACCCTTTTAACTGGCAGAAGCACGGGTCCATTCGCGGCCTCTGTGCCATTGGCCATCGCAGCAATCGCCTTTTATGCCCGACTTGTGCAGGTTGCATTGGCAGAAGTAGATCGTGGTGTGATCGAAGCAGCCTTGGCCTGTGGAGCTACCCATTGGCATGTTATTCGATATGTCCTTCTTCCCGAGGGATTTTCCGGTCTTCTGCGAGGATTCACAGTAACCGCCGTCAGTCTCATTGGATACTCTGCAATGGCCGGGGTTGTAGGTGGAGGAGGAGTAGGATTTCTGGCGATCAATTACGGGTATTATCGTTATGAAACTGATGTGATGATTATTACAGTGATCGCAATGGTAATCTTCGTTCAAGGGGTGCAGTCCCTTGGAGACTGGGTTGCTAACAAGAAGGACCATAAGATCCGTGATTAAGCGAGGAGACCCAATGGCTGAGCATTAGTATTGGGATCAAGCACCTGATCTTTGCTGAGGAGGCCAAAGATCGGGCCTAAATTTAGCCCGATCTTCTAGTGCTTCATTCAAGCATTATTGGCTGAACATGACTGTTTAGACCTATTTAACGACCGCATTGCCATTTAGTCTGCCATCACCTCCATGGTCTCAGGGTTTAATCCATAGAGGCTCTGGCGTGCATCCTGGAAATAGAATCGCTCCTGAAGAATATGCTGTTCCTTCAGTCGATTCAGGGCATACCTTACTGTCCTCGCAGGAAGATAGGTCTTAGCGATGATATCCTTTTGCGTCAAAAGGCCATCTGATTCGAGTACCTTGAAAACCAGCTTGGCAGATGGCGGCAATTGATTTAGGTTGCTTAGATTCGAACTTGGCTGTTCTGTTACAGCGTTAGCAAAGACGATCCCTCATTTTATCTCACCAATAACAATTGTTAACTAAGGCAATATATGTACCTTTTTGTAACGGCAAGTGGATCTATACATAATTTGCCGATTTTTTGTTAGGCCCGATTCGATCGTAAGCAGGTCAAACGTCGTATAGAGGGATTGAACGGCATCAAACGCACAGAAGGAAAAGTACTTGATGAGCCATGGAACTGGGATCGCTTTGAAAGACAGCAGAGATTGCACAAAGAGCTTAAATCTTAAAAAGAATTTAAGATTCTCTTATTTTGAAAATAATTGTTTTAGACCTGTATAGTCTTAGAGCCTGTTATATTCAGGCCATATAGGCTCTGACGTGCATCAGCAAAGTGAAAGCACTCCTTGATCACGCTTTCATCTTTAAGCCTGTCCAAGGCGTATCTGACGGTTCTCCGGGGAAGGTCTGTCTTGGTTATGAGATCCTTCTGCGTCAGAGGGCCATTGGATGCCAGGACATTGAAGACTAGCCGTGCAGAAGGGGGTAAATACTCTACCACATCCAAATCTGGCGGGCCTATATCATCGGAATAGGCTGAATAAGCACTGAGATATGTGCTTCTCTTGCCAGTGGATGGAGAAACTGCCCAGGCGTCTTCTTTGCCCGCTGGACGAGTGCTGCCCTTGCCTAGGTAAGAATAGCCCAGATCATAGATATCTATGCTGGAGGACGATGAACTCTGGCCTAAGCAGGCGCATATTTGGGAAGCGCAGTTACTATCTGGGGTTGTGCTGCAACAGCTCGTCCCATTTGAGCCGCCACAACATCCGGACATACATGTGCAGGTTTTTCCAGTGGGCACTGAGAGGGCGGGGGCTCCAAGAAGGCTGAGGGTTGCTAAAACTACAAGCAATTTTATAATCTTCATCTCACCCACCTCTGTTTCTTTTTTCTAGAGTTCACAATCGTGAACTTTATAGGGGAATAAATTGTTATCAATGTATAAAAAGCTATCTGAATATGCAATGCATTATCGCCTGAACTAAAACATTATATCATTTGACTGCTTTGTGGGGCTAAATTGCAGATCGCACTTGACTCTGGAAGTCTGGAAAAGCGATCAGGCACGTCTACATCGGCGTATTGTAGATTAATCGCTACACAAATGCAAATCAATTCTGGTTTATTTTACAAATATTTCTGAAAAACTACGCACTTGGCCACCGACGTTTGCCAAAACACAAATCGTCATATGGGAAAGAGCCCTACCTTCATGTTGTGAATAGTGCACTGTTCATAAAATTGTGAGGTGAGAATCGAATGAAAAAATTGGCAGCAATAATATCCATAATACTGCTGTTTGCTGGAATTGGATTGACATTCGGACAAGCATCAGCATGCGGTAATCATTGTCCCAAGGGAGACTGCGCAACAGCTGGCGGATGCCAGGCTTGCTGCGGAGCTAACTGCGCTACCTGCTGCGGGAACTCAGATACCCATGGTGCTCTTGCAGCATCAACATGCGGAACTCATTGCCCCAAGGGAGACTGTGCAACAGCTGGCGGATGCCAGGCTTGCTGCGGCAATAACTGCGCTACTTGCTGCGGATGCGGAGCCAACTGCGCTGGTTGCTGTGGAGGCTCTAATACTCAGAGTACACCTGTAGCACCAACATGCGGTAATCATTGCCCCACAGGGAACTGCGCAACAGCTGGTGGTTGCCAGGCTTGCTGCGGCAACAACTGCGCTGGCTGCTGTGCATAGCTGAACGCTCAAAGAAGCAAACTAAGAGTCAAAGCAGGGCCACCTGCTTTATTAATTTTAAATCTAGCATAGTGGAAAGCTGGGAGGCTAAAGCGTTGGACTATCGCATTATGGTTTTATCATTAATAGCGTTTATGACAATAAGCTACGGAACCTGCTATATCAACGCATTATCTGGATCTGAACAACTCGCTTGTGTTCATTCAGGTGATTCTGCATGTGAGATGCAAGGAAACGACTGCTGCCTGACCGAAATAAGCAATTTCCGCAGAAAGGATAGCGCAAATTTTCCTCGGCATACCTATCCGATAATTTGCGAATAGGATAATTATAACTATTTAGAGAAATCCAGCACGATGGAGGTAATTATATGAAGGTCGTAGATCCCGCATGTAAGGTGGAGATAGAAGATAAATGGGCTGCTTATAAGTCAGAGTACAAGGACAAGACCTACTATTTCTGCTGCGAATCCTGCAAGAAGAGGTTTGATATGAATCCTGAGAAGTACGTCAGTTAAAACTTTAATGGTATTACAATTATGCAGAGGCTATTTTTAATGCAAAATGGGCTAGGGTTTTAAGCTGGCTTCTCTAAATGCCAGAAACTACTCATTTCAGCAACATCTTTTCGATAATGGAACTTTATCCAAGCTCTCTTCAAGCTCTTTTGATGGAATACCTATACCCTCCCGTATTTGCATCCTCCAATACTATCTCCAGTTTATTCATCTCCGATCTAATCTCATCTGCAATCTGCCAGTCCTTTTTCTCACGGAGCTTCTGCCGTATATCGATCAACAGCTCGATCAAGTTTCCAGTCAAATCCTCTGTAGCGCCGATAGCCTCAGACTCCAGCCCAGAGAAGCTTATGCCGAAGATTTCTCCAGCCTCTTCCAGAAAGGCCTTAACATCGTAAAGCGCCTTTCCAGAAATTGACTTCTCATTTATGCGTCGATTCACATCTCTGACAAGCTCGAAGATAACACGAAGAGAATAAGGCGTATTGAAATCGTTATCCATATGCTCCAAAAATTTTGTCTTTGCCTCGGCCACACTTGCATCGATCTCTTCGGTTTCCGATGATAGAGCTGTCGTCTCTTCATTAGTCTCTTTATTCGTCCCGATTTGCTCGTTTATGATCTTGGCAAGCTGGCGAATCCTCTCCAGGCTTTTGCTAGACTGCTCGAGAGCTGCTTCGGAGAAATCAATGGGGCTTCGATAATGTGCGGAGAGGACGAAGAACCTGAATGATTCGGCATCATACCGCTGGAGCATCTCTCTTATGGTGATGAAATTTCCAAGCGATTTGGACATCTTCTCGCCTCTCACGTTCAAAAAGCCTGTATGCATCCAGCATCTGACCAGCGGCTCTTTGCCGGACGTCGCCTCCATCTGGGCGATCTCAGCCTCATGATGAGGGAATATCAGATCCATTGCTCCGCCATGGATATCATACTGAGGGCCGAAGTAGGTCTCGGTAATAGCCGTGTCCTCTATGTGCCAGCCAGGCCGGCCTTTGCCCCAGGGCGAATCCCAGGTGACTTCATCTCCATCCTGCCTTTTCTTCCAGAGGGAGAAGTCTCCTGGATTCCTCTTGGTCGGATCGGGCTCCAACCTATGCCTCTCCAGATCCTCAGCAGTTTGGTGCGACAGCTTTCCGAAATCCTCAAATTTGGATTCGTCAAAGTAAACGCCCGTCTCAGTTTCATAGGCATAGCCATTCCCTATCAGCCGTTCTATCTGGCCGATGATCTCAGGGATATGCTCAGTTGCTCGGGCATAAAAATTGACATAGGTTACTCCCAATGCCCTCATATCCACAAGATATCTTTCCTCGAATTTGCGCGCGAGCGATATGGGCGAAACTTGCATCTCTGCAGCTCTCTGGATGATCTTGTCATCCACATCGGTTATGTTTTGCAGGTAGAATACGCTTAAGCCTTTGTATTTGAAATAGCGAGCAACTACATCAAAGGCTATGTAAGTCCTGGCATGACCGATATGGGAATCATCGTAAACGGTCGGGCCGCAAACGAAAATGTTGATACGGTTTTTGTGAATTGGTTCAAAAGGCTCTTTAATACCCGAGAGGGTGCTCTGAATCATCATAAGGCCGGGATTGGGAGTCGAACCCAATTCTCGCGGTCTGCAGCCGCGCACTTAACCGGTCAGTCACCCCGGCATCTGTCTATTAGCTATGAGTAAAGGTACACAAATATCTGTGGATAGCGGCAATAATTGTCGGCACTTCGTATCTAATCAATAATGAAAAATTACCGGGATTATGGGAAACCTTATACGCATTCTGCGTGTATACGCCGCTTCATAGGAATCACGGATTCTGTAGAGCCGTGGCACTACGACCATGGATAGACAAAATTGGGTAGAAACTAACGGGAAGATTGGACAGCTTTGTGAGCTACACGATGAAGCTATAGGCAACTACGAGAAATGCAGGGAATTTGCTAGCGGAATGTCTTTGTTTTTATCTGAGATGGAGGATTCAGGCTGCCAATCGATAGCAAATAAAGCCATGGATGCATTATTATTCTGCAATCCCAAGGTAGCATCGCATTGTGATAAGGCCAACATGGAAAAGAACCTGTTGGAACAAATGAGAGCAGAAATTGAAAAGAAGCTCACAGAGTATAAATAGGCCAACGCATATAGTATTATATAATTCAGCTAATCTATCCCGAATATGTCCGTTGTCCATTGCCGCATTCCCAAATTTTATATACAAAATTCACCTTAAAGACCTGTTAACAATTGTGAATTCGAGCAAAAAGGCCACTAAGGTTGCTAGAGAGCAATACAGGTCAGTCTGATTCGATCTAGGCTCTGGCTAAATATCAGACTGGCAATGATCCAGTTATTACCTGATCAATAAGGATAGCCTACTTCCGATCCATTAGGGCTATTTTGAGGCATAAACATGGAGATGAATGCCGAGATCAAGGCGTTGCTGATAAGTGTAGGCAGCGCAAGTATCGACGAAGGTCTATTAAGAGAAGCTGCCAGGACGACAATTCCCAGTGCGGGTCCAGGCGCTGGTCTAGAGTCCTTCTTTATAAAATCCGGCGGCCACAGAGTGAGGCTATCAATAAACAAGAACTCACCGCTAAAGGTAGTAAGTTGCTGTTCAGACGTAGCAGTCATCAGGGATGGACAGGTTATTGTTACAGGCAAACTTGAGCCTGCGCTTAGCCATTGCCCTGAGCAGGCATATCTGACTATAAGCGGGAGATGCATTTATGATTGCAAATTCTGCCCTGTGCCAAGGCTCAATGGCGAAATCAAAAGCATAGAGACAATCCTGCAGATGGTGGAAGAAGCAAAACAGACTGGAACTCTCCGTGCCATCTCTCTTACAAGCGGTGTTGCTGAGTCAGCTGAAGATGAGGTAAGAAAGGCTGTCGAAATAGTGAAGACACTACATGAGCGATATGATCTGCCAATTGGCGTTTCGGTTTATCCTACAGATACATCATCGGAGGAGCTTTTCGATGCCGGAGCTTCCGAAATAAAATATAACGTCGAGACTATGGATCCTGAAATCTTTGCGCAGTACTGCCCCGGACTATCGCTGGCTTTTATACTGGAATCGCTGGAGAAAGCTGTTAAGATCTTCGGCAGAAATAGGGTTGCATCGAATTTTATCATCGGCCTTGGCGAGAGTGACGAATGCGTCACATCAGGCGTAGACAGGCTGACAAAGATGGGCGTTATACCGATCCTTAGGCCGATATCGCCGCATCCATTGAGAGCTGGCGAAGTCAAGGTCCAGAGGCCTTCTGCAGAAAGGCTGCTTAGGCTTTCGCAGTATGTTCGCCAGGCTCTGGATGAACAGGGTCTAAGGGCAGACAAGGCCGAGACTATGTGTCTGCCCTGCACAGGATGTGATATAACTCCCCATAGAGATATTTGATAAAGGATGAATGTTAAAGATCAGTCCATAAAACAGAGTCCTAGATATTATGAAGAAATGCGGCCTCGTTATCCTTCTCCAGCTTTCGGCAACATACCACGGCCGCTTTTGATCTATGTCATTTTTCAAGACCGTTAGCCAGATGCCATAGATTTGTGCCCGATACCCAAATCCTCTGACTTCAGCTTCATAGCCTTCTGTAGCGCCTGCTCTCTGGCTAGTTTCTTGCAGCTGCCCAAGTAGAAGTTGCAAACTTTGTGGTCATTCCTCCAGGTCGCATGCCAGTACTCATTGGTTTTTCCCTTCTTGCCTTTCTTCTCGACCTTATAAACACTGAGATCTTCGAGCCTCGCCAAAGGCTTCAGCTCCTTGGCTTCCTCCAAGGCTCTTCCTTGCTTATCCCTCAAGCTCTCTAAGATCTCATTGACATCAATGCCTGCGTTTGCCAGCTTCCGTGCTGCCTTCAGGCCCTGCTGCGCCTGGCGGGCCTCAGCTCTAAGCTCCTTCACACGCTCCATAGCCGCTGTTTTGCTCGTCATTCCCTCAGCCCTCATGTATACATATATGTCATAGTATAAGTACTTTTCTAAAATGACATAGATCAATCTTGTGGGAGCCAACAGTGAGCGATTGAAAAGTGAATGATCAGTCACTAGGTTAGGCATTATGGCCGTTAATTATGAGCTATCCGGAAGATGGCTTCATTACATTTTTGGCACGGCTTATCGAAGCATCAATTAGCCTAAATCGATCGGCCAGTGCTGAGAGAACTCCTGTCGTCGTCATTTCGGATGGGGTTGGCTCGGAGGGGAAACCGCTCGTAGGGTTTCCCCTATCCGAAAGTGTTACAGCTTGGGGGTGGGCTTGCTGGTCTGCCCACCCCTGATAGTAGCACCCGCCGGTCTGATGGCGCGTAAGCAGCAAGAGTGGGGTCGCGCTCGACCCCACCTAAAGGGTCAAGGCGAATTTCGCCTTGAATGATAACAGGCTCTCATGAGTTTCATGCCCCCGGATGAGTGGCAGAATATGCCTATGCCCCCAGATCACATGCCTGTCTATCTACAGCCCTGAAGAATGTCTAGTCCAGCCCTGTTGTCCATGCGCTAGAACTCATGGCTACCTATCTGCAATTATCCAGATGATGCCTACTGGCGTGATCCCTTCCCCGGAGAGGGATTGAGGGTAGCCCGCACGGCGATTGAGTGCGCTAGAAAACCCTAACGCGGGCGCCGCAGCGCCTCGCGGTCACCCCAGAAGAAGTGTTATTTGTAGTAATAATTAGGGAAGCCGCACCGAGGACGAGCCTGAGCTCCAAGGCTCGCCCGCAGGTGCTCAATCCCTAGTTTAATGCAGCTCCAGTAACATTGGAATTAATGAAGTTCATCCTTTCCAGATTTTCTTTGCACCTAAAGGATTAAACTTCGAACTCTCAACGCATCCTCTCAATTCTTCTTTGAATTGAGCTTCGGTAACTAGCGGTTTGATCGCTGTATTCCTATCTTTGAGCCTCGTTTTTCTCATTATCATCCCTATTTAGCTTCGAGTAAGTGGACTTAAATAATTAATATTTCCTTCTCCACTGCGATTTTCTCTTCGTAATCCCGGGCTTGCGAATAGGCTCCTCCTGCATCGCGCTTTCTCCATACCATGCCGCTAATGCAGTCGATAGAACTAAATCATCATGATCCTTCTCCCGCCAGGCGGAATATGAATCATGCGCTGTCTCAGGATCAATCTTCACCTTGAAGTTTTGCAACTCCTGCAAAAGAACGGGCCCTAGCTTGAGTTTGCTTGCAACCTTTAGCCGTTCTGTCTGAAGGATCACCTGCATTACTCCAACTAGATCTCTCTTGGGGACTCTCCAATTCCCTCTTTCGGGCGTTGCCGTATCGCCTCCATGTATGTGCACTCCGATCGGCTCAAGCCCTGCTTCTTTAAAGAGATCGACCACAGGCGCTCCTACACCGGTCTGATCTACCACCAATGAGGTATGGCCTTTCAATCCTTTCGATTGCATTATTTTGACTATCTTGTTAACGACAGATGGATATGGCTCACCTCGAACGCGCTCTAAGTGGCGAACGCGGTATATGGTTTCCTTATTCCTTTTCGTGCGCTCCAATATGCTTATGGCTGTATAGTCCTGAGACTGGCCCAGGTCAATGCCTACAAAATATTTGTTCATTCTTCGCCTCCCAAATTCAAAGGTTCTACATCTTCTGAAACTGCAGCCATGATTTGCTCATAGCTGAATACGTTATCTATAGACTCTGTAAACTCACACATATACTCCGCATCAAACCATGCTGCAGGCATGGATCTTCTTTCCTCCTCAAGGAATTCTTTCGAGATCCGAGGACACTCAAATGCAGTTACAGCATGCTTTTGCCAACCTGTGCCCTCCGACCATTCATTGAAGAACCAGCCGCGTTTACCGAAGGGAGTGGATAATGCCAATAGCCTGCCTCTTGAAACTGCCAGCATTGGCCTTACAGAGTAGTAAAGATCATCATGTACTCTGGCGCCCTCATCTACAATGAGCAAAGTGACAGCGGAGAAGCCTCTGATGGTTATCTCAGAGCTTGGAAGGGATACGACACGAGAACTGTTCTCCAATCGAAGAGAGAGCTTGGTGTCCTCTATCCTGGCTGGCTTCTGGTCGAGATGGTCCAGATATCCTGAGAACTTTTTGAACAGCTCAGAGCTTTGTCTCAGGCTCGGCGAGACCATCAGCACCAGAGCGCCTGGCTGAAAGAGTGCAGTATGTAACGCAAGGATCGATGAGATCGAAGACTTGCCGCTCTGCCTGGAGCAGCACAGAATTATCTTCTTGGCGCTGCTATCCAGAACCTCAGCCTGCCATGAATCAGAATAGAAACCCAGGGCTTCGGACGCCCAGATGGATGGCTTCAGGGCATAGATGAGATCATCGCTTATGAATGGCTTCAATTACAGCCTCCCTCGCTTCTGGGTATGACTCCAGGGCTTTGATGATCATAGTTCGAAGCTCAATCCACTGAGGGTTTACTAGAATGCTGATTTGAGGCTGAGCTGCAAGCCTGCCCTCGAGCTCTGCCATTAGCTTGATCTGTTCCCTCAGCTCCCGAAGGAAGCCTGGCCAGGCTTTGACCTCTTTTGCCTCCTCCGCTTTATCCAGAAGCTCAAATGTCTTCGCTCTGACCTTGAGGAGTTCCTCCAAAAGATTATCCGCCCGGGCTACTTCATGCGCCTCTTGGGCTTTGGCAAGCACTGCAGGGATATGGCCTGGATTTTTGCCGTCGCCATTCTTATGACGCTTAAGTGCGGTTTCCGATAGTCCGGTATCGTCCGCTATAGTTCGATATGTTTCATTATTAAGAAGCCTGTTATTGATTTCATCTATCTTCGGATGGTCGCATACAGTGCAAGTTCTTCCCATGTACACCTCCTTGCCATTTCCATCATAGAATTACCGTTCCCATTTTTTCCAAATGCTTTGCCATCGAATGGATACGATGATATCTCACCATAATTGGTATCATCTAACCACTTCTAGGCAGCCAGACCTCTCCGCTGGCCACTTCCTCCCGTCTCAGCCAGCTCCATCCTTCCATGTACTGGCGAATAGTTGGCTCATCAATCCCAGTCAGTTCCATCAAGTTATGGCCGTAGACTGAACTGATCCTCGGAGCATCGCCCTTCAAAAGCATCAACCGAATGGCATTGCAGATCTTCTCAGCATCGGGGCTCGATTTATCGATGGGAACTAGCTCGGCCATATCCGAGTACAATTTCGGTTTTCTCCTGATTTCCTCTCCATCCTGCTTCTTTCTAGCTGGCGTTGGCTCGAATCTTCGAGGATGAGGTCCTAAAACAGCAGTCTTTATCTCTGGGTTATCTTTGTCCGAAGTCAGTGGATTGGTTGCTGATGTAGAACCAACATTCACTGGCATATTGTCGCATTTTGTCCCTATTGTCTCATTTGTCGATAATGTCCCATTAGTCTCATAACCTTCCCCATCTCCCTCAAACTTCTTCCTTTGCGACAATATAGACGAATAGACATTATCGACATTATGGACATTATTGGAATTATCGTTATCAATAGCCAATGTAATCCATAGAGTAGATCGTCCTTTCATGTTTGATATTGTCGCAAGCCTTATCTCACCGGACTCTTCAAGCGCCTCTAAGGCATCATCAAGGTCCTTCTTCCTCTGATGAATAATCCTCATTAGCTCTCTGCGCGTCAGCTTCCCGCCGCGTGAGGTCAGGATAGCGATTATCTTATCCATCAGATTCTTTTCGGCGGACTTACCTACTAGATCCGCTACGATCAGGGCTATAGGCATGAAATATTCATCGATCAGCCTGCATGCCTCTTTGATATGTTCTAGGGAGATCTCTGTGCCGTCAATGTAATCCATTCGGCCGATTGTGAACAGCATTCCCATCTTCAAAGCATAGACAGCTAGCCTGCTGTAGAACTGCGCCTGTCTATCGTCCTTGGCTTCAACCAGCTCTTCCTCTCTAACCTTTTGCCATGCAGCAAAATAAGCAGACGCTTCTTTTGAGAGGTGCATTACCCTTGGCTCTGGCAGATCATAGAACTCCTGGCGGACCTTGATAAGCCTTGCATGACAGCCAGCGCTTAGGAGATCATTCTCAGGACCTCCTTCCTCCAGGGGAAGCCACCTATCTTTGGGATGATTTGGGAAAAAGTGCAAGAATCTTGGCAGCCATCCAGAGGTGACATCTAGCGTCTCTGTGTTAGCTGCAAAAGACCCGGGAGTGGTTGCAAGCAGTAGACAAAGATAGGGATCCTTTACTCGGAATTTCTTCTTATCTCCTTTCCTGCTTGAAGTCCGGAGTTCCCTATTGATGCCCTTGCCATCATACAGTTGCATAAGGGCGTCCTTCAAGCCCCTCATGTAGTCCTTCTTCATTACGGCTAGGAGCCCGGCGCTTTCATCCTTAATCATATAAGCCCTTGGGTGATTATCCAGCCTTTCGATCATAGCCTCAGGAGAGAATTCATCAGGCATCTTACAATCAGGATTGATATTTGCGGCCAAGATAGCTGAATCAGTCTTGTCTATGGAAGTGCTCTTTCTAGAAAGGGAGGATAAACCAAGCTCATTTATCCATACATTAGGATAGATGTTGCCCTGCCGAAGCTTTATTACAGTGTTTCTATTCACGGCAACCGATAGGCAAAATAGACCGCCTCCAAACCAGTAATCAGGATAGCTATCGGTTACCATCTCACCGTATCTTATGTGCTCTTGAATGAAGTTATCAGGCTCGAGATAATTCCTGAACCTCGGGTTCTCTGGGACCCTTATAGCCTTCAGCTCTTCTTCAGAGATAGTAGGAATATCTCCTCCTCTCATATCAGGAGTCTTCGAGACATTGGCAGGAACCAGCTGCCGAGATTCAGTCCTTAATGCATTATCTGCCCGTATTGGCTCGGGAGGATTATAGAACACTGGGCACTCAGAGATCGCCTTTCGAATGGTTCTATCCCTATAATCCGGCCTTTTGCGCCACTTATCTCGCTGTCCCAGGCCGGACCTGGAGAACAGCCGCTCCATTTGGTCATAATTTCCGCCCGTCCAGAAGGCCAGCATATCCATAAGTGCCATATCTGCTGCGGATTCATCGCCATTATATCCGAGGGTTGAACCATTCCAAAGAGCATCAAAATCGTTGCCATTCTTTGCTGTCTTTGCCTTAAGGATCAGTGAATCATCTGACATCTCCTGAGCACCCTTAAAAACAGGCCTGGCCTTCTGGACATCTTTGGGTCGATTTGAGTCTTCGTAAAAGATCTCCTCAAAGAGCTGGTTGATCTGATCCTGTCTTGGCTCGATCCTGGATATCATCAGATCACCACCAGATCGCCTGTTAGGTAGCAGGGCCTTAAAGAATCATAGATCTCAAAAGGGCTGCCTGCCCTCCGGCATCGCTTTGAAGGCTTGAATCCTTTGACAAGTATGTGAAGCCCTTTGCCGCTCTGGGATCTTTCGGTATAGCTATCGAATCGCTTGATTATCTCAAGGGCCCATTGCTCGATGATTCCCTCTTTTATGCAGTGATCTATATCGATGAAAATGATGCCCTCCGGCTTCACAGGCATCATCCAGCAGATGCCATCAAAGCCTTCAATATCCTGAAATGCGGTAATGGCCACATTGAACGAGCACCAAGTCCCAGGATCGTTTGATCTGGCCTTGCGCCCATCTGGTTGATATGGCACTTTTGCGAGCTTTCCGTCTCTGAGTTCTTTCCTCCACATAGCCCATTGATTTGTTGCCTTGATCTCTGGAGGGAAGTTCTCAGGGCAAATCATGCAGCGCTCACTCCAGTACCCTGAGACGATAGCCTTCATAGCGAAGGATGCCGATTCGCTGTCCCATCATCTCCTGAAGCCTCGGGCTCATCTCCCTAGGGAGAAGAACATGGATCTTGCCTATCAAGGCCACTAAGCCATTATCGGTCTCATCAAGAGCATGCAGCGGGCCAAGAACTTCATCAAGCTCAGTCATGCGATAGGGCTCGTGAAGAGTCATAGCCGTCTCCTCTGATGGAGGCAGAATTCTCCTGGATTTATGGTATCAGCTAAATAATGATTGATTATGCGATTCGCTCGGCCTTCTATTTGGAATAGACATTCGGAGGCTAAAATAAGTTTATATGTAGGGCAATCCCATTTCATCTAGAACACCTCACACATTCGACGTGATGGGTTGTGTTCGATTGCTCTGGGCAGTGTTGCAACCACTGCCTGGAGCGCAATATTTCAGTTATCAGCAATTTATACCATCGCGGGTAAGACCATTCATTATGTAGGTTCTCGTCAGTTCGCTTAATGTGAGTTCCTTTATCCCTGCTATTTTCTCTATTCCTTCTCGCATTGCTGGGGTAAGCTTCACTGTTATCCCATCGCATAGACGTCTTTTAGACATTTTTCCCAACCTTCATTTAACATTGTTAGGTATTTTCATAATATTAGAATGTTTTGGTAGGACTCATATCTGTCTTACTGGCAAAAGAGTTATATATTTATCTAACCAAGCATTCGGCATGCTTACTGAGAATCAACGAAAAATGATTGATGAGCGTAAGTTGGGGCTAGAAGACGCGAAGAGAAAAAAATACATCGATTATACTCTAAGACAATATGCTAAGAAGCAATTAGACTCGATAGATGGGTTGACAGAGGTATTGGAAACCTTACCAGAATCACAAACCAAAGCGATAGTTACGTTGCAGCATGCTAAATCTTGCATCAATTTATTGAAGAAAATAGCCGCGATAGTTGATTTTGCACCAATAGAGTTCGATAGGAATGGAAAGCCCTGGGCAGTCTATAGATTCAAATCGCTTCAAATAGACCCAGATCCTAGTGGAGGTGAAAGACGCACCGTGTACACAACTAAACTCATGTTCCCGCCTAAGCCTGAAGAGGTTGAATTAGTGAAATCGTTAGGGCCACAGATAAATGTTTTAAAGAATCTCTTCGAGACAGACCAAGATAGGGCAGGATATGACACCGATGATTGGAATAGAATCGTTGTTCCGAGAATAAATGAGATTGCTAATAAGAGAGGAGAGAATAAGATTCATCGGATGGAATTTGAAGATCTCTTCACAGTTATTGATGCAAAGCCAAACACTTCACATCTTTCTAATGAGCGATAATATCTAGGCCCTCTTATTTGCTTTTAAACATTTTTATAGATACATATTTTTCCATTGTTCATTCCTTACCTATCCTAGTACAACGAAACCTATTTCCCCTCTGAAAGATTAGTACCAATCATGTCCTCTGCCATGAAAGCTTCAAGGCGCAAGACTGCCCATCCAGAACCCGAAGAGGATGATATTGCCACAGGCATTATCAAAGGCCTACAAGACTTCAAAGAAGGACGGTTTACACGCCTTAAAAACGCCAAAGAAATTGAAGAACATTTTAACAACCTATAGATCGTTATGGCCTTTCAGACCTTAGCGACATATTATTTTGATAAAAAGTTCAAAAAGCTAACCAAGAAGGATGGCTTATTAAAAAAGCGAGTTATCAGTACTCTCCAAGAGATTAGCAACAATCCTGAGATCGGAAAGCCTAAACGTTATGCACTCAAAGGTTTCCGCAGTGTACATCTCGATCCATTCGTTATTATCTACGCAATTATCAAGGATGCAGTCTTATTGATCAACTTGGATGAACATGATAAGGCTTATGACATAACCCCTCAAATTCTGGATACCCTTTTAAGCGATCCTAGGACCATTGAAACACTAGAGAACGCTGGCATCACGCAAGAGGAATTTGCCCGCTTCACAAAATCCATTGGGAAAAGGGGGTAGTCAGATCCCTAACTGTGGAATACTGGCCAGATAAGCCTCTTTCAATTCCTTCAAATCGATATGATCATAAATGTCGATGGCCTCTCGCCTGGCATCTCCTCGGAGCTCCTGGATGAACTCCCTTGGCATTCCAGCCCGCCTCAAGTGAGTTGTAAACCAGTGCCTGCAGCAATGAGGGCTGAAGTGATCTTCCATTTTCTCTGAACTCGCGTCGTGCAGGCCCACACGTGCCGCCGCATAGGACACAGCCTCATATACGCCATGGCGCTGCAGTCGCTCTCCTGTTGAATTAATGAATAATGCTGGGGAACCCTTTGTATTTCGACCTTCTCTAGTCCTTAACCACCGACGAAGGATTACGGCAGTTTCATCATCAAAGAATATTATCCGGTTGGTTCTCTTTGGAGTCGGTTTTAGCCTTATTATCTGCTCTTCAAAGTTCACATCGGAGACATCCAGTGCAATGAGTTCCTTTCGCCGTATTCCTGTCTTTGCCAGGAGAGTTATAATGGCCTTGTCTCTGATATCCAGTGCTGAATTGATTAGCTTCGACATTTCCTCGACGCTGATAAGCTTCCTCATCTGTCCATCATCACTATCTTTGTAACGCCTGATATAACGTTTCCTCACTGATCCAACCGGGTTCTTATCAACATAGCCCTCGTATTCCATATATTCATACAAGCTGGATAGCGCTGTGAAAGAATTCTCAACGGTTTTTTGCGATAATCCTCGGTCTCTTCGTAGGTAGTCCAGGAAGTCTCTCAAAATTTCTCTATTAGCGGCCGCCAGAAAGCTATGCCCTCTGGATTCTATGTAGCCGCGGAAATCCTTGATTGAGGAGACATACCTTTCGACTGTTGAAGGAGACATGCCTCGCAGCTCACAATCATCTGCGAATCTCTCTATAAGCCGGTTCGGAGGTATAACAGTTGGCGCTTCTGTGGCTGCAGCTTTGTTCATTTCTTCCACTTCCAGCCCTTACCTGTTGCCTCTATCAGGCCATATGCTTCGAGGTCTTCCAACTGCCTGGATACGGCCTTAACCAGCTCTGATTCTGTGGGTTTCACTCCGAGAGATTCAAGAATCCTGTAGCTATCATAGGTCCCGCCTCGCTTGAGCAAATCGACAAGTTCCTTGTAGTATTTCCGCACCCCTTCATATCCTTCCTCAATAAATGCGACACTGCGGTATCTCTTCAGCTCCTCCTCATACCGCTCGATGACCACGTTTTTCATTCGAAGATCATCGCGAAGTTCTTTAGTCTCCTGCCTCAGGGCTGAGATCTCCTTCATAAGCTCTCCGCGTGGCTTGTAATCGGAATCTTCGGACAGGGTATTCTCTACGATGTTAATCACAAATGCAGATAGGGGCGTTTTTGCCTTTTCTGCGAGAATTTCCCATCTCTCCTTATCGGCTTTGGAAGGAAGGTAGAGATAGACATAACGGGATTTGTCAGGCTTGACCAAACGGGTCTACCTGAATGAAAAAATAGGCCCCATGCTATTTAAACTTTACTGGTAAGTAGGTGCCGGGGACGGGATTCGAGCCCGCGACTTCGAGATGCCTCAGGCGAGCGCACTCTTGTGTTGAACCCTATGAGTCTCGCGCCCTAACCAGCTAGGCCACCCCGGCATGGCATTCTTCCTCAGATGATGATTTGTTAAATAAGGTTTGTGCTCCTCTCTATGCTCGGAAATAACCTTTTTAAGGGATATATCACATCTCTCATGAACAGTTATGCCTTCGGATATCTCTGGTGTGGTGAGCGATTCGCTTTCTGGCAAGATAATTGCAGTAGGAGTAACCGGCAGCATTGCAGCCGTTCGAGTAATTGACCTGATCCGCGATCTGATCCGTCGTGGGGCGGATGTACACTGTATCATGAGCCCTGCCGCACGGCAGATCCTCCATCCGTTTGCGCTTGAATATGCGAGCGCTAGTCCAGTTATAACTGAGATAACAGGCAAAGTAGAGCATGTTGAATTCTGCGGCATCGGAGGAAAGGCAGACCTCTTTCTAATTGCTCCGGCAACTGCAAACACAATCGGCAAGATCGCCTGTGGGATAGATGACACGCCCGTTACTACCTTTGCGACCACGGCTATAGGGAGCGGAAAGCCTGTGATGGTTGTTCCTGCGATGCATGAGGCCATGTACTGCCATCCGGCTGTCATGAAAAACATAGATGCTCTTCGCTCTATGGGTGTAATAGTAATAGATCCCAGAGTCGAAGAAGACAAGGCCAAGATAGCAGACAATTCAAGGATCGTGCTCGAGGTCGAAAGGCTTCTCGGCAAAAATGACCTGTCGGGCAAAAGAATCTTGATCACAAGCGGCTCGAATGCAGAGCGCATTGATCCAATTCGCATACTTACCAATCGCGCCTCGGGAAAAACGGGTGCCGAAGTTGCTCTGGAGGCATACCGCAGAGGCGCGGACGTTGCGATAGTTCATCGCTTCAATCAGGGCCTGCCATTCCGTGAGATATATGCAGAGAGCGCTATGGAGATGCTCGATGCCGTTATGGATGAGCTTTCAAAAGGTTATGATGCTATGATAAGTGCTGCAGCAGTTGCAGATTACACACTTGATCCGAGCTCAGAAAAGATTAAGTCCGGCCAGGAGCTCGTTTTGAGGCTCAAGCCCACCAAGAAGATCATTCGGACAGTCAGGGATGCATATCCAAACCTCAAGATCGTCGGCTTCAAGGCTGAGACGAATGTCCCCGAGGATGAGCTGGCAAAGCGTGCAGAGCAGTCCATGTATGCATCAAGGCTTGATATTGTCGTTGCAAACGAGATTGGCTCCAAGGGCATGGGCACGGATGAGAACAAAGTCATGATAATCGATAGAAAAGGCAACAAAACTTGGGTTGAAGGCAAGAAGATGGCAATAGCAAGGAGCATAATCGATAAGCTATCTGAGGTATTGAGATGAAGGCCTTTGTTCCATCTCACATTACTGGTTTTTTTGCTGCAAAGCGACAGGAGAACCCCCTTCTTTCTGGCTCGATAGGATGCGGTCTCAACCTGGCCCTCGGCGCGACAACGATCGTCGAGCCATCTGATAAGATGCAGATATTCCTGAATGGAGAACTATCCGATGCGCCAGTGAGCAGATACGTCATCGATAGGCTTGCAAAAACGCCAGTAAATGTTAGGACGAAGCTTGATATGCCACTTGGCTCAGGCTTTGGCGCAAGCGGTGCCGGTGCACTCGGATGCGCCTACGCTCTGAATGCTCACTTCGATCTGGGCATGATGGCGAACCAAGTTGCTGCTGTAGCTCACTCTGCAGAGGTTGTGAACAGAACAGGTCTCGGAGATGTGATTGCCCAGAACACCGGCGGCCTTGTTGTACGCCTTGAGGCAGGGGCGCCCGGAATAGGCCGCGTCGATCGCATACCTGTCCCAGCCATTAATGTGAATTTCGTCGTCAGAGGGCCGATATCGACGCGCGAAGTTCTGTCTGACGAGAAGGCCATGAATGATATCAACAGTGCTGGCAAGGCATGTTTAAAGGAGCTTTTGGCTAAGCCGACGCTAGAGGAGTTCATGCGGCTCTCAAGGCGCTTTACATCCAAGATTGGTCTCACGAGCAATTGGGCACTCGATGCAATCGAGACGGTTGAGGCAGCAGGCGGAATGGCGAGCATGATAATGCTTGGAGATTCAGTCTTCGCCATAGGCGGAGACGAGGCACTATCGGAGTTCGGAAAGGTTGGCTCGACATTTGTATCGCATAGAGGCGCAAACCTTGACTGAGATACCGAAGTCTCACCCAAGATATGCATCGCTTCTCTCCCGCGAACGAATCGCAGATGGAGTTAAAAAAGGGCTGACAAGCACACAGGGTATGATCGCACAGGGACGGGGCGAGGCATTCGATTACCTAATGGGCGAAAAGACAAATCCTTCAGCCGCAGCAGCTACAAGAGCCGCTGCTGCTATGCTGCTTCTTGCGAAGCATCCTGTTCTAAGCATCAACGGCAACGTTGCTGCGCTTATCCCTGAAGGTATGGTCCAGCTGGCCGGTGATATTCATGCGCCACTGGAGGTAAACCTGTTCCACAGGACGGAGGAGAGGGTGAAGAGGATTGCAGACCTGCTTCGCAATCTTGGTGCAGCCCGGGTCTTGGGCGAGAACCCGGATACGATGATCCCGGGGCTGGATCATTCCAGGGCTAAAGCAACAATTGGTGGAATTTATGATGCAGACGTTGTGCTTATTCCTCTGGAGGATGGAGACCGCTGTGAGGCTCTTATAGCGATGGGCAAAAAAGTCATAGCAATTGATCTCAATCCCCTTTCAAGAACCGGAAGAATGGCGACGATCACAATTGTCGATAATATCGTCAGGGCCGTGCCGAATATAATATCAACACTTCGCCAGCTTCGGGAAGCTCCGATGGAGGAGCTTCGAGGGATTCTAGATAATTACGACAACGATATTACATTAAGGCAAGCTGTAGATGAAATACAGGCTCATCTGGATCAGCAGTTCAAACAGGCTCTCTAGCGAGGGCACGCTGAGCCGCCGCCTGAACGCTCTGGTCAGGATCTTTGGAAAGCTTTTGGAGGATGTTTTTGGGCGTTTTGCGGTTGAGGGCTACCGCCTCTCTTACCATCCATGCTCTGCTTTCCGAGAGTTTTTCAAGTATTGATTCATCTGCTCCAGCGTTCTGTGCTACAGATCGCTTTACTTCCCATTCTCTATCCGATGCCAGATTAGCCAATGCGCCTATGGGTGTCCTTGGGTTCAAGGCAACAGAAGCCCTGACATCGGTTATTCTATCTGCAGAAAGGTATGATAGAATGCTCGCCAGAGTTGAAGGGTTTTTTGCAACATTATCTCTTACTAGCCAGCTCACGTCTTTGGATAGCTTTGACAGGGTTTCAGCGGTTAATTTAGGATTATGTGCTGCCGATGCACGGACGTGTTCATCGTGATCTCGCGCCAGAGCCTCCAGCACCTCAAGCGGTATGTTTGGGTTTTTCGCGGCAGATTCTTTGACAAGGTAGCGGTTCATGTTGATAGTGTAATCATAATCGATCATCTCATCTGTTGCTAGATCAGCCAAAGCCTCAGGAGGAGCTCTGATGTTCAGGGCGACAGCGGAGCGGACAAAGCCGTCCGTATCGTATGCAAGCCTGATCAGAATATCCTCAGGGGTTCGCTGATTTCCTGCAACCGCCTCACGAACCCACTGAACTCTATCCCTTGATAGGACGCTTAGAAGATCCTCTTGCGTGCGTGGGTCCCATGCCACCTTCCGTCTGTCGTGCCAATCCCATGAATTTGCAAGCTCTACCAGATCTTTTTCTTTTTCAGCCATTTTGTATTCAGCCGTTTTGCATTATATCCTTCTTCTTAGTCCGTGATTTCTTAGTCCGAGATATAGTAGCATATGAAACCATATACTTCGTCAAGCAGTTTATTCGGGTTTTTATCATCATGTCTTTCCAACCGCCGCTCTACGACTGGAATACTTACAGCCGGCATAACCTGCTTCATAAGGGATGCATCGCCACCCAAAACAGCGAATTTGGCAACTGAGCCATACTTTTTGCTCAAATCGTATAGTTTCTCGTTCACGGCATCGATATGAACTTTTATGTCCTCTTCCCGAAGCCGTTCAAACCTTTTCTGGCTCCAGCCCCCCTTGGAGTGCTTCTCCTTAACCTGGCTCTCTATTATCTCCTGCTCCTCAAATCCATCCTTGCTCAGAGCCATGCCCAGAAATGTATCCCCTGCGTGAATAGAGGCGACAACCACAGGAGTTTCCATCATCTCCCTCATTGGACCTAGTTGGAATGCGCCACCTAAGCCAATGGTTTTCTCCTTAATAGGAAACGGCGGAATTAACACCAGGGTAAACAGCTGCGGAGAGTGGATTACAATAAAACCCCTGTCAGATTTAATAGGTTTAATGGATTCCGCAAGATTAGGCGGGAGATCACTAACGTTTTGGATGTATCCTGTAAAAGAGTCATCATCCGGAGATCTAAATACCTGAAGCTTCCTAAGAAATCGCTCCATATCCCTTGGATTTAGCCTAGTTCCCTGAGGCTCGGATGCTGAGGCCGTTGAAGCATTATCGGATGCCGTATGCACCTGAGAGAGAGCCTTCTGCTCAGCCGTTTTGAGGGCTATGCATGACTCCTGATATGCGCTCGTTAGCTTGCGAATCTTCTCATCGCGTTTCTCAAGGATCTTCGCCAGATCCTCTTTTTCCTTCTGCAGCACCGATAGCTTGTGCTCAAGCTCCCCAACTTGTTCCTCCTGTTTCTTTCTGCCGAAGAGATCCAAAGGACTACCCTCCGAACATAATTCTGCGGAGGTAGAAAAATAAATTTCGATAGCAATTCGTCATAAATATTTATCGTATACTAATCGCATACTAATGTTATGGAGATCTAAGCTATCGACCTCGATAACTTAGATGAAGGATATGAGCAATAGGACGGACTCGCTGGGACTCGAACCCAGGTCAGCGGGTTTCTTCGAAAGGTCTCCGAAGCCCGCTAGGATATCCGCTACCCTACGAGCCCGTATGATTATAGGATGTATGATTATAGGATTATAGTGAATCCCTCGTGTCTTCCAGGCTATTAATCTTTCCACGAACGCGAGAGCCATCGAAATGATAGCTGGAATAATAGTAACAAGTTAACCGTGTGATTTATTAAGAAGAATGCCGGAAACAGAAATTCTAGTCTGAAGATCTATATTTGAATAGGTCAACAATTGCGATGACAATGAGACCCATGAGAGAATCCTCAGATAAGCAAAAACCAGTGAAGAGTATTGCCGAAAAAGAGGGAGCGCTTATCCCCCTTCTACAAAAGGCGCAATCCAGCCTGGGATACATCTCGCCGGAGGCCGTTGAGGAGATCTCCGGGGCTCTGGAGATATCAGAGAGCGAGGTATATGGCGTTGCCACATTTTACGCCGAGTTCAAGCTTTTCCGCCCTGGAGAGCACAATATCAAGGTCTGTATGGGCACCTCTTGCTATCTCAAAGGTGGCCGCAGACTTCTAGACCATTTGACGAGGAGACTCGGTATCAGGGCAGGCAGCACTACAAAAGACGGTAAATTCAGCCTTGAGACCGTCGCCTGCCTTGGGTGTTGCTCTAAATCGCCCGTGATGTCGGTAGATGGCATAATTTACGGAGATCTATCTCTCTCGCAGGCCGATTCAATACTATCTCGCTTGAGGTCAAAGGCTTAGGTCATTTTAGGTCATTATGAAAAACTCATCAGATTCGGAAGTTCTGGCAGATATACGCGCAGAGGCCAAACAGTCTTGGCTTGGGCTATTCGTTGGAGAAGTTCCGCTGATATGCACAGGCATATCCACATGTGGAATTTCTGCCAGAGCCTGTGAGACACAGGCGGCTCTTGAAGCCGAGCTTGATGAGCGGGGCCTACATGCAAATAGCATGAACGTCGGGTGCCTGGGGCTATGCTATGCAGAGCCGCTGGTTTACATCAAACTTCCCGGACAGCCAATGATATGCTATGGGTATGCTGCTCCAGAGGCAGTTTCATCACTGGTGGATGAAGCGATTCATGATAATATTAATTTTAATAATAATTATGATGGTTATAATAAGCGAGCCCTTGGAACAGTCGAACTTCCCGAAATAAAGAGCCAGCCATTGCCTAATCTTCCATCGATCTGGGATCATCCAATGCTCAAGCCTCAGGTAAGGATTGCGCTGCGCAACTGCGGCATAATTGATCCTGAGAATATAAAGCATTACATCGCCAGAGGCGGCTACAGTGCTCTTGAGAAGGCCCTGCAGATGACGCCTGAAGCAGTGACTGAGGAGGTAAAGTCCTCGGGCCTACGCGGCCGTGGGGGCGCAGGGTTCCCGACTGGCACCAAATGGGAGTTCTGCCGCAAGTCGAAGGGGACGGAGAAGTACCTGATCTGCAATGCTGATGAGGGAGATCCAGGAGCCTTCATGGACAGATCTGTCCTGGAAGGAGATCCGCATTCAGTCATAGAGGGCATGCTGATCGCAGCTCATGCAATCGGCTCTACCCGAGGATACATTTACTGCCGTGCCGAGTATCCTTTGGCCCTGAAGAGATTGGACATAGCTTTGAGGCAGGCACGCGAACTTGGAATCCTTGGCGAAAATGTGCTTGGCTCAGGCATGAATTTCGATATATCAATAAAGGAGGGTGCTGGGGCATTTGTCTGCGGCGAGGAGACTGCGCTCATGGCATCAATTGAGGGCAGACGCGGAATGCCAAGAACAAGGCCGCCATTTCCGGCAAATGCCGGACTCTGGGGCAAACCCACGAACATAAATAACGTCGAGACTCTGGCAGATCTTGCCGAGATTATCAACCGTGGAGGAAAATGGCATTCTTCCTTTGGCATCGGCCGCAGCCGTGGAACCAAGACTCTCTCTCTCGCAGGGGCCGTCAAGAGAGCAGGTCTTATTGAAGTTCCTATGGGAATGACTCTGCGCGATATCATCTTTGGAATTGGAGGCGGAATACAGGGCGATAAAGCCTGCAAAGGGGTGCTTACAGGCGGGCCATCCGGAGGATGCATACCGGCAGACCATCTCGATATCCCTGTTGATTACGAATCGCTGACGAAAGAGGGCTCGATAATGGGCTCGGGGAGCATGATCATAATTGACGATGACACTTGTATCGTGGACCTTGCAAGATTCTTCCTCACGTTTACTCAATCTGAATCCTGCGGCAAATGTACTCCGTGCAGGATCGGAACAAGACAAATGCTTGCAATACTAGAGAAGATCACCAGAGGCGAGGCGGGACTAGACGATCTGGCAAGGCTCGAGAGGATGGCCAATGTTGTAAGGAACGGCGCACTATGCGGTCTCGGTGCCGGTGCTCCGAACCCGGTTCTTACTACTATCAAATATTTCAGAGATGAGTATAACGAGCACATTTTGCAGAAGAGATGTCCCTCTCTTGTCTGCCGCGAGTTGATCACATTCTCGATAGATCCTGAAAAATGTAAGGGTTGCGGGTTATGCTTGGAGAGCTGCCCAGTGGGCGCAATTTCAGGCGAGACCAAGAAGGCGCATGTGATAGACAAAAGCGCCTGCATAAAATGCGGCGCCTGTTCTGCGGCCTGTCCTGAGAAGTTCAGGGCAATCACTAAAGAGACCAGGGTGACTGAATGCGCCTGAAGATCGATGGCAATGAGGTTGAAGTGCCTGCAGGAACAACAGTTAAGGAGGCTTCAAAGGCTGCAGGCATAAAGATTCCAGGGCTTTGCGATCACCCTGAGCTAAAGCCCTATGGCGGATGCCGGCTGTGCCTTGTTGAGATCGAGGGCGTTCGAGGCTATCCTTCATCCTGCACATTGCCTGCGGCAGAAGGCATGGCAGTGAAGACTGATACGCCTGCATTGATGAACTTGAGGATGGGAATTCTTGAGATGTTGCTATCGGAACATCCCAGCATCTGTCTCACTTGTGAGCGTGCTGGCAGGTGCGATGAGATTCGAGAGGCCATGAGGAAGGTTCCTCAAACGATGGGATGTCGCTACTGCCCCAAAGACAAGAGGTGCGAGCTTCAGGAAACTGTGGAGATGATTGGTCTTAAGAAGGTTGAGATGGCACACATCAGCCCTGAAAAGGAGATCGTCAGGAGCCCGTTTTTCGACCGCGACCCCAACCTGTGCATCCTATGCGGACGGTGCGTTCGAGTATGTGGGGATCGAGGGCTTGGTGTAATCTCGTTCATCTTCCGGGGATTTGATGCCGGGATTGGAACTGCTTTTGAAAAGCCCTTGGAAGATTCGGGCTGCAGATTCTGCGGAGCATGCGTTGATGTTTGTCCCACAGGTGCTTTAGTTGAGCGCGGGAATAGATGGACTGGCCCTGCGGAGAGGGTGGTAACAACAACATGCCCATACTGCAGCGCCAATTGTCAAATCGGGCTTGAGGTTGGGAATGGAAGGCTTCTCAGGGCGAGGCCGGAAGGAAGCCATCTCTGTGTACGCGGACGCTTTGGGCTTGAGTTCGTTGAGAGAGACAGACTGAAGAGGCCACTGATACGAAGGACTGGAAAGCTGACAGAGACTGCTTGGGATGAGGCTCTCGACTATGTTGCCGGAAAATTGGCCAAACATGTAGGCAAGGATTTTGCATTCATCACATCAGGAGCCCTGACGAATGAGGCGCTGTACATAGCTCGAAAATTCGCCGAAGATGCTATGTTGAGTAGAGCAGTGGCTCCTGATGTTGCTTCTGAATTCAGCCTCGATGACATACTTAAGGGACAGATAATAGCAGTAGGTGATCTCGCAGAGACGAACCCTGCTATTGAGCTGACGCTCAGATCCTCAAGGCCAATTGTTATCTCTCCATTAAAGACGATGCTTGCTAAGGAGTCATCGATCTGGCTGAGGCCCATGCCGGGATGCGAACCTTTTGTGCTCACAGCACTGGCTAACGCCTTGAAGGGTGAAAGTATTGAAAACGTGAACGCAGGCATCTCGGCCGAAGAGATAGAAAATGCTGCTAAATCGCTTATGGGAGCTTCAATCGTCGTCGGGCCGGATTGCAGCGCAGATATAATCAACGCCGCAAAAAGTCTAGCATCGGCTGCAAAGGGAAAGCTTTGTGTTTTGGGCAGAAACTGCAATTCTCATGGTGCTGCAATGCTCGGGCTGAATCAGGGATATGATGAAACAATGAAGGCCCTAAGAGATGGCAGTCTAAAGGCTGTTTACATTATGGGCTCTAACCCGACAAGAGAAGCGCCTGATCTCAAGGAGCCATTATCTAAACTGGACTTCCTGGTTGTCCAGGATCTTTTCCTGACAGAGACCGCAAAGCTGGCGGATGTAGTTCTGCCCGCCGCCTCATTCGCAGAGACAGATGGAACTTACACAGGATCAGATGGCAGGTGCCTCGCAGTTAGGCAGGCATTGCCTCCAAAAGGCGGAAAACCCGATTGGCAGATTTTGGCAGAGCTCGGAAGGAGGATGGGCTTGTGTGGGTTTGAGTTCTCAAGCTCAGATCAGGTTCTGGCGGAGATGAAGTCTCACTTCGATCTCGTCTCGACCGCTTTGGCTGCGCCAAAATCTGAACCTTTAATTTTAGAAAAGCCACCAGTCGTCGAATCTTTTCTGCTCATAAAAGGCCCTGGCATCTTCAAGTTCGGCAGCGGAACAAGGACTTCAAAGGTATCCGATCTGCGTTACCTCGCGGAAAAAAAATACGCGGAGATTCATCCGGCTGATGCAAGAAGGTTAGGCGTCTCGAAAGGAGAGTTCATCTGCATACAGGCAGGCGATGTTACTATCAGGGCCAGAGCCAAAATATCGGCTAGACTGCCGGAAGGCGTAGTGAGGGTTTCGGGAGAGGAAGGCAAGGCATCAGGTGCTAAGGTGATAATGGATGTTTGAGATATTACAAAAAGAGATCATCGCTCCGGGCCTTGTGCTCCTGAGGATAAAAGCGCCTGAGGTCGCCAAGAAAGTAAAGCCCGGCCAGTTCGTAATAGTAAGAGCGGATGAGGTTGGAGAGCGCATTCCGCTGAGCATTGCAGATTGGGATGATAACTCTTTAACGGTTCTGATCCAGGATGTAGGCGTCTCCACCCGCAAGCTTTCCGCCATCGAAAAGGGCGACTTCATTCTCAATCTGGCAGGGCCACTCGGAAAACCGTCTAAGATAGAAAACTATGGAACCGTTGCAGTAGTAAGCGGCTGTTTCGGGACAGGCCCCGGATTTGCCTTGGCAAGGGCTTTGAAGAAGGCCGGCAACAGGGTAGTTTATATCATCGAGGCCAGAAACCGCGATTGGCTGTTCTGGCTGGACAGGCTTGAGAGGTTTTCCGACAAGCTAATCGTTACCTGTGGCGATGGAAGCGCCAAGGACTGCAATGCAAGCATGCCATTAGAGCAGATACTCGCTTCAGAGAAGATAGATCGAGTATATGCAATTGGCTGCACATTCATGATGATGGAAATCTCCAGGATCACCGAGCCCTTCGGAATACAAACTCGCGTCAGCCTCATGCCCATTATGGTGGACGGAACAGGCATGTGTGGAGCCTGCAGGTGCTCAGTCGATGGCAAGGTCAAGTTCGGATGTGTCGATGGACCTGAATTTGATGGCCATAAGGTTGATTGGTCACAGCTTATCGAAAGGATGAGGAGCTACCTTGATTATGAGACTGAAGCCCTTGACCTATGGGAACGCGAGAACTGGCATAAAGCGATGGATGCAAAAGGAAAGGCTATCGCCTAGGGCATCGTTTATAGTGCTTCTCTTTATGACTTTGTGGTTGATTGGCACCGAATGCTAACCACGAAGGATGTAATTCAAAGTTTAATCCTATTTCGAGGATCATGATTTCAGCTGTACAGCCACCTCGTTCCTGCGCAAAAATGGAGGTGTATTTGGGTCATCGTACTGTAAGAGATATGCCGGCTCAATCCAGCCGGTTCCTCGCTTTTTAAGCGTTTCCTGGATCAATCTCAAACCTCTATCGAAGCTGTCTGGAGTCACTATGCCGGAGAAGGCGATTGCTGCTACTTTTCTGGGTGCTACCGCTTCCAGCTTTACTCTTTCAGTGAGCGACTTCGGCAGGCTTCTCAGGTTTCTGCCATGTGGCATGATAAATGCCATGACTCTCCCCTCGTTGCTGTTGAATATAATGACTGGAGCCGCCATGACGATCTTCTCCATAGTTTTGTTATATCCCGAGATGTACTCATACAAAGCCTGGAATGCCTCTTTCTGGTCTCCCATGGTTCGTGCCCAGACCTGTGAAGGATACTCACGTATCTCTATGCCGCTCCCAATGCTCTCCAGCACTTTGTAAGGTGTTTCTGCTCTTCCGGCCATAAACGCTTCCAGTGGAAACAAAATTTGTAACATCATTGATACGATTGATTGATCAACCGATTTAATTCAGGATATTACCTACGGCTAACTTAAAATCTTTGCGTATACAGAACTGAAATTGGGCAAAGAGTTCATGTTACAGCTTTGAAATCGCATCGACAGAGACATTCATTAAAAGAGCCATAGTAATAAGTAGTAATATATTGAAAATATTGGAAATAACGCAGAAGGTATGAGTGATGGCAGACGTATCCCGCAAAGTATGCCCCTTTGTGGATAGATTATGCATCGCCGAAGGCTGTATGGCCTGGAGCGATGAAGGCTGCAGGCTGATTATTTCCAGAACTGCTGCTTTAGGTCCATTTGAGCAGAAGCTCAGAAATGCTGCACCTCTGATGTACAGATCGCTGCTCGATTTAGTGAAAGTCATGGAAGAGGCATCCAGAGACTGCCCCAAATGTGGGCCCGAGCTTTGGAACTATGCCCAGGAGGTCAGAGCTAATCTGCTGGATGATCTGATAAAGGCAGAGCTCGCAGAAGCTGGGATCAGGGCGGACGAGGAGAGCTAGAAAATGGATAGTTAGAAAGTTCATATAGGCAACTATCACTACTATTTATATGCTATGAGAACAAGCCATGCAATTCTCCTGCGGCTGCGCCACGATCCCCAGTACGACTTCAGCAAGGCGAGCGTGGAGTATGTTAACCGAGGCGCTCCTGGCGATAGATCTACGGTTCAGGGAACGCGCATACTGAAGCTTGAGCAGGGCGGCATGGAGATAGAGTCCGAGCAGGGAACGACGTTCATTCCATATCACCGCATTCGCAGAATATCCTATGGTGGCGAAACAATGTGGGCACATGACTGAATTCCTTTTGTTTGGAGTTTATATCATAGCGTATAATCATTTCCCAAATAGGCAAAGTACAAAGCAGGCCTGATCTATCTAAGACTAAGGAATCCATTGGAGGGATGAGGGATTTCCATAAGAGAAGGTCCTGCAGATCAGGCCTGTGAACATATATCCGAAATCAAAGCTATTTAAGGTTTTTTTATAAATATGTCGACTATGGCTTGGTTAGAGGCAGTATAAGTAAATGCTCTTACAATCCTAAATCTATAAATAATATTGACTGAAAGGAGTAGAGCCTTCGAAGTCAGGGGGGGAATACATCGAGGCTCTCAATAAGCTAACAGGATTTTAAACTATTTAAATTTAATTAATTATGCATTGGCCTAATTAATCGCTAGGAATAGTCGTCATAGTAATATCCACGATATAGAATTATTAATAGTAATCTTATGATTAGTATCAAAGTTCTTTTATGATGATATGGCAGAATATGCCGAAGAGCAAATCCCAGGCTAACCCTGAAATCATGAAGGCTTATAAGAATAATTCGAACAATTTAAAGGAGGGGGGGCAAAAGTTTTTGGTGTAGGAGGGGAAAATAGATCATCGACCTTTGCCTATACTATATACGACAATAGCCGAGATATATAGTTTTCGGCCCAGACAAATAGATTAAAATCGCTGTCTTGATGATAGATATTGCTATGACTGGAATGCAGTAAGCATATTCAAGGAGATAGCCCAAATGGAGAATATCAAAGATCTTTGATTTCGAAAAGGGGAGCTGCAAGCTTGGCCAGCCTTCAAGCCTCATCACTCCATACCCTCCTAATTCACATGGCTGGCGTTCTTGGCAGCATGAGATTTACGGCAGAGGCTATAAGGCTTGCCCACATGAGCATAGGATCTGCCTTGTTATATGCTTTCCATAAATCTTGCGTGCTTTAATGGAAGCATAACAGGAAAAGGACTGAACAGCACTCAATGAAACGGGCCGAAAGGTATTTAAATGAAGATATACACTTATAATATATTAAAGCTGCATTGCGTTGATTCGGTTTTGATTGTTGAGATGTTTTTGTGGCTTAATCGATTCTTTGATCGGTAACAAGGTAAGTGAATTAAAATGCGAGTTTATGGACTTAGAGATAATTTTGTACCACCCCCAAGAGTGGCCGCCCCACAAGGCAGAGCCCCTAGAGAGATGCACGATGCAACCTGTGCAGAGTGCGGAAAGCAATGTCAGGTCCCATTCAAGCCTGATGAATCCAGGGCAGTATATTGCAGCGATTGCTACGAGAAGCATAGGCCTGCTAAGACGCCTGGAAGATACGGAAGACGTTAAAATGCGTAATAGACAATGGTTAGTCGGCTTAGGATACTAGTGCATAGATTCTTAGTATATTGGTTATAGTTCAAATGAGGGAGCCTCACCCCTCATTACCAGACTTGCAATGAGATCTCCCTGGGAAAGTTTGGATCTCCGGCCACCCAAGTTTTCCGGTAAACTTTAGGTTTCGCTGATCATCCCTGAAACTAGCCGTGAGATTCCAATGCTGCCCGCAACTCTTCCAGCTTCACCGGTTTGGTAATATAGTCATCCATGCCTGCAGCAATGCATTTCTCCCGATCACCCTGTAGGGCATAGGCCGTAATAGCGATAATTCTCGGTCTTGCCGACCATCTCTCGTGAATCTTCTTGGCTGCCTCGATGCCGTCCATCTCCGGCATCTGGACATCCATGAGAACTACATCGTAAGGCTGACGTTCTAAGGCAGCTAAGACCTCCAGCCCATTGGCGGATACGTCCGCGCGGTATCCCAGCTTGTTTAGCATCCGCAGGATTACCTTCTGGTTGACTATATTGTCCTCGGCTAGCAGTATGCGAATAGCGCGATCCTGGGTTTTGTGGACGTAGATCTCTGGCCGCAAGGCCTGTTCCCTGCTAACTCCGTGCTTGATGGAAGTTGCTTCTGCCAATATCGTAAAATGAAAGGTCGAACCCTTGCCCAACTCGGATTCGACCCAAATAATTCCACCCATCAGCTCAACAAGCCTCTTGCTTATGGCCAGGCCGAGGCCGGTGCCTCCGTACTTTCGTGAAGTTGAGATGTCGACCTGACTGAAGGATTGAAACAGGCAGCTAATCTTATCTTTTGGAATTCCAATTCCTGTGTCTCTAACCTTAAAGTGGATTTCATAATCGCTGCCTTGGAGATTCTTGCTCGAAATCGAGATCTCAACCTTGCCAAAATTCGTGAATTTAACTGCGTTGCTGATCAAATTGGCCAAGATTTGGCGTAGCCTGGTGGGATCGCCCATGATTGTTTCTGGTGTGCTGTTGTCGATAGTATAGGCCATCTTCAAGCCTTTCTGAGACGCGCTTGAAGATAACAGATCAATGGAATCCTCTATGCAGCTTTTTATATTGAAGGGCTGGATCTCCAACTCCATTTTGCCGTTATCGATCTTTGAAAAGTCCAGAATATCGTTGATAACCGATAACAAAGCGTCTCCGCTGCTTCTGATGGTCTCAACATAATCGCGTTGTTCTCTGGTTAAATCTGTTCCAAGGAGTAGACCAGTCAATCCCACGACTGCGTTCATAGGAGTTCGGATCTCGTGGCTCATGTTCGCCAGAAACTCTGACTTGGCCATAGTTGCAGCCTCAGCTTCTTCCTTGGCCTTCTGCAGCTCCTTGTTGGCAGACTCAAGCTGTTTCGTGCGTTCGACGACCCGATCTTCGAGTCCCTCGTTCAGGTTTCTGATCTCATTCTCGGCATGTTTGCGTTCCGCTATTTCCTGAACAGTCGCCTTATACAACCGTTCGTTCTCTTTCAAAGCCACGATTTGGCGAACGATTATCAAGCCGATGATGCCACCTACTCCCCATGATAAAACTGAGAGACTGATTGGGAGGGGTGATTGTAACTCCAAACGAGAAGAATAAAAGTTGCTCCTGCCAAGAGATACGGCAAATATAGAGGCCAAGTGAACTGAATATCCTTAGGATCAATAGCTTGAAATGAAGAATCGAATTTCAGTGAATCGGCCTGCAATACGCTGGCCAGTCCAACGAGCAAGTATGAAACAATCCAGCCCGTGTCCAGAAGTCCTCCGGAAACATAAGAATTATTTAATGATTGGCTCATGAAAATGCAATCGGTGGCAATCAAAACTGATGTGCCAATAAGCAGGAGCATCATTGGACCAAGGCCGGTTGACTTTATTCTTCGGAACAGCATCTCGGTTAGGCCAAAGAGCAACACAAGATCCATGACCGGATAGGCCACTGCCAGAGTCGTGGTGAGGTTGTCAGCTCCTACGCTAGATTGAATTGTCGGGGCGATCAGCAATACCCAAAACAGTATGCTTGAGGCGATCATCACAATACCCGTATCCAGGAATACCTTGAGCTTCTCGCTGGAAGTCAGGGGCACTCTTGGCAAGAGAAGGATGCCTAAGGCAAAGATCGGATAATAGGCCAGGTACGGTACGTCCGCCAGCGAGGGGAAAGGTGACTGGTGCAGAACGACTTCCTCAATTGCCCAGATAATATCTCCAATAGCCTGGGAGAATTGGGCCAGGGCCAGAACAGTCCAGGCCAGACGGACCTGCCTTCCGTAGATGGCAGACCTGTTTGCTGCATTCAACAGGCCAAGGGTTACAAGCAAACCGATCAAGACTGTAGCAACGTCGCTTATAGCCATCCGAAGCTCCTGGTTGGTTACCAGGACGCTATTTGCCGTATACGCCAGAGCTATAAGAGCTGCCAGTATCAAAGCACTGCGGAAAGAAATAATCTGCTTTTCATTATGATATGCGCTCATCTTCGACCTTTACATTGATATTTCATGGATCGGCCCTGCAGCCCTTTGACTCGATACCCACTGATTCTATTTAATAATGTTCTAAGCATCTCCCAAAAGTCATGAGGATCCTTCAGGTGCATGTAGAACGAGGGTGGATAGGCAGCGCTGATCCTTTCAAGTCCTCTCTCATGGCCAAAAGAGCTTCAATATGTTAGCGTCACTGCCATTGCTTATGATTAAAATAATCGTATAATCGGAGGCGGTGATGGCCATGTATCATTCATTCCTGCTTTGGGACGGGCACCAGGCCTTGAGAATGATTCATATTTTGGTTCAAGCGGCAAGGTGGCAAAGGATATAGTTTTATAGTTTTAATACCTATATTACATAGGTGAAATAGCTTATGTTTAAACTTATAAAGAAGCTCATAAAAATAAAAATATTGGCAATTGGTTTGCTAGCCCTCCTATTGTTCATGAAAAAGATGCATCAAAGATGCCATTCTGAAAAAGAATAGATACCTTTTTTACGATAGCATCAAGATACCAAGGAAATTTGCAGGATTAGTCTTTCAAATCCTTTGTCCGAGAGGATGCTAAAGCTAAGATAAGCCATTAGTTCTGGAAATAATAATTATGGACTATTGACCAACATCTAAATGATGTGAGGAGCTTTCATCTTCACCCTTGCCCAAAGATATATGCAGCAAAGACTATTCAGCCAAGCAGAACTCCATTGGCCACTCTCCGGCCTCGTTGTACCCATGCTTAAGGAGCCACTGTCCTTGCTTTTTGCGTAAATATGATGCAGGGCCTCTTATCCATCTCGCAGAGCTGGAAACGCTGGACACTCTTATTGATTTCTCGGCGCTATTTGGCCCTATGGCAGTCCAGGAAGAGGTGGAATGCCATCAGCCCTAATAGCATTGAAGCATATAAAGGATTTCTGATATCTTCCAGAGCCAGATTATTCATTTCCTTCTCTATCTACAATTAAAGCCGATTAAGTTTCAGCGATGATCTTTTTTATCATGGCTTTGAGAGCAGGCAAATCAATGCAAACCGTACCCCATATCTCGTCCAAATCCAGCCCAAAGTAATGATGCACTAAAACGTTTCGCATTGCTGTAACATTACTCCAAGGAATCTCGCTATAGCTTTGTCTAAAGGAGGGTGAAAGTTGATTTGCAGCCTCACCTATAACTTGGATATAATAGATGATCCATACCTGAATAAGTTCTTCTTCATAAAACGCCTGTCTGCCTTTGGCCGCATACTTCTCAATCTTTTCTATGGCTTCTAGTATATCCAATAGCCAAAGTCGATCATCCCTCAAATGGCTACCGCCTCGCGAAGGACGCGTTCCCTGATCTTATCTCGCAGACCACGCTCGCTAACTACGTCCACTTTAATGCCCAAAAGCTCCTCCAGTTCCTGCTCTAGAGCAGCATGGCCGAGCAAAGTAGTACCTCTTTTAAACTCCACCAGAAGATCTACATCGCTATTGGAGTCGGCTTCGCCTCGGGCTACGGAGCCGAAGATGCGTAAGTTATGGGCACCGTGCTTGGCGGCTATCTGCAGGATCTCCTCACGCCTGGATTTTAGGAGGTCGCTCTGATACATTCACAGTAATTTCGCCTTTTGAATAGATCAAGGCTTCGGATGTTACGGCCCCGGAGAATTTGTGAACTGTGTTTTCAGAGAGGTTGCACCCTAAGTATGAACAACCGATATGCTCTATGAGGTTTTCATAGTAAGGCATAATTGATTCAGCATTAGGACCTGCTATTCTAACTCAAGGACCTTGCACTGACTTTGGGGGCCACAACTTACTGCATTCTAGCACGCTCAGTCGCCGCGCGGGCTGCCCCTAACCCCTCGCTGGGGGAAGGCTTTGGAAAAAGATAGGCCATAAGGTTGATGTAGACAAGATGAACGATTTCGTCTAACGTTGAAGAGGAATTTTACCGCCCATCTATTCGTTGGCAGCATTTGCCGCGGCCTCACAGTAGAGCCTCGAGGATCTTGGTTAAAGCTGAAAGCCTTCCTTCAAGCTTCTCTTTAAGGATAACTATTGATGAGGCTTGGCCGAGAACCTTTATCAAGCCATCTGAAATGGCCGTGAGACCGAATGCGGTTATAGCAGCCTCGGGTGTAAGCTCATCCTCGTCTATATTCTCCCATCCCGGGCGCGGACCTTCCGACCATTCGCCATAGCGGTGCGTTCTCACTAAGAGGCCGTTCTCATAGAGGATTAGCCTGTATTCGCTGAAAAAGCCCAAACCCTCAAGCTGTATCCTTTCTTCACTGGTCAGAATGACAATCTCACGGCGGTAACATTGCTCATAGTTTTCGCTTAGCAGGGCACCAGTAGTGTGACCTTCTCCAGGATCGCTTTCAGGATAGCCGCTTCTCTTTCAAGGGTTTCTTTTTTCAGGTCGGCAATATTGGCAGCCGTGGGATGAAGCTCATCCAGCGCCGTGCTCAGCCCTGATAACATGCCTGCGGTTACTGAATCGGTTGCTATCAGTACTGTGTTTTCGGAGAGGTTGGGGGCGGGCACTTAGATCGCCTCTGCAGCTTTGGCTTGAGTGCTCACGGGAGAACAGAATTCAACCGCACTTAAAAAGCCCATTGTATTGCGCTCAATTAGCTCTGCTGCTAGGGATTCTAGCTTATGCTCAAAGGTTGCTTTTCCATACATTTAGTACACCCATCATCCCATAGGATCCTATCCTATAAATACTTATCCAATAAGCAAAGTATTTATGCTATATCATTTATAGAGATGCAATATGACTGCGAAAAAGAAAGTCCAGATATCCATCACAGTAGATGATGATCAATTAAAGTGGATGGATAAAGAAATCGAAGAAAATAGGTTTGCTACGCGCAGCCATGCAATTGCATATGCCTTAACGCAATTGATGAAAGAAGAAGTCAGAAGATAAGCGAACAACAGGGAAACGCGGAAAGTCACCCTGTTGCTGCTTAACTGACATTTCGTACGGGTGTACTAAATGTCAAGGAATACTTCAATCTGGAAGAATATTTAGTTTTCCTAAAACAGTTCAATATCCCTGATGTATAAATAGAAAAGATTCTGGTCGAAATAGCGGACAAGAATAATGTCGAACGACATATACAAAGGAAAGGACTCGCGAAGGTTTAAATTTAGAGCCTTTAACACAATAAAAGGCGGTCTATCATAAATCGATATCATTAGCCGGGCATAATGGCCGCAAGCATTTTCACAGTCCATCAAAAAATTCAACTAATAAAACATCGAATACAATAGCATGTCTGAAGTAAAGACAACGATATCCCTGCCATCAGGTTTGGCCAAACAAGCCCAGGAACAGATACAGGCGGGATGGTTTCCAGATATCAACAGTCTGGTCATCGAGGCCCTGCGGCGCTATCTGGAAACTCATCGAGATGAACTGATGGAGCGTTTCATTCGGGAGGATGTCGAATGGGGACTTCACGGAGATGAGTGAAGCCGTTTTGGATGCAGGTCCTCTTATCCATCTCGCAGAGCTGGAAGCGCTGGACACTCTCATGGATTTCTCGGCGCTATTTGTCCCTATGGCAGTCCAGGAAGAGGTGGAATGCTACCAGCCCAATGCATTGAAGCATTCGGATCTTTCGCTTCAGCATGTCATTGCGCCACTTCCATCGCCAATTTATAATTATATTTGAAGAATCGCTATCTAGAATGATACTCAATTTAAGAAGTTAAAGTGCGGGATGTAGGTTTTATTCCATAGTCTCTGGAATAACGAGTCAGCTAGAATACTTGTTAGCTTAATTTTGTGAAGCTCTGCAAGTTGGATAAATTGCTATGGCAACCATCAGGTAAAATACGTATAACTACGCACTCCCTCACTGTTAAAAGCTTTCAAAAAACGCAACTTATTTATATGTTGCTACCTCACATATCTTTAGTTACCCGTTGCGATATGCGCTTGGCGCATAAATGACCGATGGGAGTGATCTTATAATTATCCAAAGAGATTCGCTCTTTCTATCACCAAATTGCGTTTAATTATATCATAATATCGATAATCATTCTTAGTAAATTTTCTATAGACGCTACCACATATCGAATCCGCACATTGTATACCTCTGCTGTTGTGTGATTTTTCCCACCGCACATATAAACGATAACCGTTGAGTAGAGGATTAATCTTCCTTGGAAGGTAAGTAGCTAAACCGCGCTTGATAGTTTTACTATCACCTCGTTGATCCACATATACAGTGATATGATCCTCAGAATAACCGCTTTTCACTATATTCTCTATCAAATAGAACAATATCAAATTATACATCAAATTATTGTTAGGATGATCCCTAAATTCTTCGTTGATTCTATCCTTTTGCGCATGGATATAGCCAAATTTACCCCCGACATCGACCAGTCCTCCTAAGAACTTCTCCCTCAACTCGGGGGTCATATCGTGAAAATGCAACTCCTTGGGCTCTTTGCCTTTTAGAATCTTAATTTTAAGTTTGATGTTATCTACGCAAGTTTTGTAGTCTGTATCGGAAAAGAAAGCGAACCCTATTACGAAATTCAAGGTATCGCCTGGTATACCCGATTCATCCACAAAAACGTGTAACATCCCTCTAGCTCCGCAACGCAAGACATGCTATAGTTCTAATTAGAGATTACGATTCCAAGCCCCTAGTTAGGGCTAGATGGATAGAACCAGCTAGAAGGCTTAGGTAGGAGGAGACGGATAGGCCAAATTGGATATATAATCTCTGAATAGGCCAAGGCATATTTACGGCTAATTGTTTCAAGTTCGATAAGAATATGTCAATGGCGCTATACTTCCTTCGGTAGTGTACCACAATTGCTGTAAATTCGTAGGCGCCCTGTATCCAGAACCTTTCACTTCTCGTCCATAGATAAATACCTATTACCTGTAATCCAATCCTCGTTCATATTGATCAGGACACAACCAATCAATCTCATAAGAGATTTATCACTAGGAAATGCCCCAACAGGCTTACTCCTTCGTTTCAGCTCTTTGTTGATCCTTTCAATAATGTTTGTCGTCCGAATCTTTTTCCAGTGAGCCTTAGGAAATGCCTTATAGTTCCACAGATCAAATCTGAACCTATCAATGGTATCTGCCGCCTGTTTATATCCACGATTGTCAAGCTCTGAGGCTAAGTTTTGCATTTTTATCTCGTCATCTGTGGCATCCTTTAGCTTCTCTGCGATCTCGTGCTTATCCTTATTGGATATCATTCGTCTTCGGTTAAGACCACAACCCATCCCTAAGTCGTTCTCTATTGACATGCGGATCAAGTGCTTCACTTGAATATACATTTAAGACTGTGAAGAAATCTTGTTCAATTCCAAGATAATCAAATATAGCAGACAAGAGTCGCGAAGAATTTTCGATAAAGATATTGCTCCATCTGAGCTGAGTAAATCGAACCATCTGGTTATCAGGATTCAATTTTCTAACGACATAATACACTTTTCTACTGACCAAAAGTGTCAGAATTGAGATCCAAATTAAGGCTTCAATCGCACTCGGGCTCTTCGTTGTTATCTGATCCAAAGCATATCTGCTTTTCAATTCTTTGAAGATAAGTTCAACTTCCCATCTTGCGGCATAGGTGGCGGCAATCTCAGAAGCAGATAACGTATCTGGAGAAATATTTGTCATATAAAAATGATGTTCTTCTGCCTCAGTATTATATACTGCGACTAATCTAAATATCCCATTATCTTTTTTGCTCTTGCCGCGATAAGACCTTCGATTGAAAGATACTTCAACATTAACGTCGAATATCTCATCAGATTTTTCCAATACGATATCTTTCAAATGCTTTCCAATTAAATCAATTCCACGGCAATTGCATACTTGATTTACGCCTACTATTACGGGATTTGAGTTGCTCTTAAGGCGTGAAACAAAGGATCCCCCATTTTCCGCTATTCGATCAAATAGTTGATATTTGTAAAATCCAAGATCAATGAGTAATATTATATCTTTTACCCAAGGGCCAATCTTTAATGTCTTTAGGTCGTTGGTATTCTCAGGTAAGATCGAAATGCTCTTAGGGCTATTGGCTATTGCGCTTGTCAAATATGCCACTTTTACTCCTGCTGCCACTGTCTTGGAGCGAGCAGCAGGCCATTTGCTGGCAAGGCTTTCATGAAGACGAATAATGGTGCTATCCTGGATCATCACATCACGAAAGCTGTTTAGACGTTTGCCCAAGATTCTGCTTGGTTCTTGAGCCATATGCTCAATGCCATGAATTACACACCCTTTGAGAAATTTTACTAGCTCTGGAGTGAAACGATCGTGCCAACTGCTATCTGATATCGATACTTTTCCGTGCACTTCGTACTCGCGTTTCAACTCTGCAAGGGTTCTGCATAGCTGAGTGCCATAGCCAATCGCCAGAGTCCAGAACATTATTACTGGATCAATTTTCCTCTCTCGTTCAACCAATCCACTTTCTCTTGCAGTTTCTCTAAGCCACTTGGAATCAAACATCGTGGTTAGTTCTTTTTCCACTATATCTTTCCCAAATTGTGATGCCCCTTTTCGCATGCTATTCCCTTAATTGGATATGGCATCACATATTCCATATAAATCTTATTAAATGAACTATTTGCGCAGAAGGATTTAGTCACATCTATAACGATTAACCTAAGAATTATCTCTTAACCGAAGACACATGTATTGGATATAGTCTCCAGAACAGCCCGGTCAAAATGGACATGACAAAACTGCCAGGATGCCCCTACAAACGATGATTCTACTGCCTTTTGAATTCCTTTATGGGCATCTGATATGACCATTTGAACTCCATCCAGGCCCCGATCCTTGAGATCCCGGAACAGCGCCGACCAAAAGCCGCTATCCTCTGATTCAGTTATACTGGCTCCCAGAACCTCCCTATAGCCATCATCCCTGATTCCTGTGACGATCAGAAGTGCCCTGGTCTTGTATTGGGCCCCAAATCTGACCTTGAAGTAGCTTGCATCCACAAAGAGGTAACGGATCTTGTTTTCGATTGGCCTCTTGAGAAATTCCTCGACCTTTTCATCCAATATATCGCAGATTCTAGAGACTTCTGAGGGAGATAAGCGGTCTAGGCCGAAGTTCTTGACGATTTTCTCCATTCTTCTTGTTGAAACACCCTGGATATAGGATTCGGCTATTGCCATCAACAATGCCTGTTCAACACGAGAATATCTCTCAAACACCTTAGTCTCAAATGGGAACTCCCGGAACTGAGGCTTATCGAGAGTCAGTTCACCTACGCGAGTCTTGAGAGTGCGTGATCGAGTACCATTTCTATGAGCTTTCCTCTGGTCACTGCGCTCATATGGACCGGCACAAGCTTGTTGATTTGCCTCTAGTTGCATCACCATGTTCAGGAACCAGATGAATAGTTGCTTCAGACCATCACTTGGATCGGCAAGATAATCCGTCAGTAGGTTATTGGTATCCATTGCCTTGTATCCTCCTTGGTATTCCCAATATCTTAAGGTCGGATACAGGGCTTATTATAAATCTGGTTGGTAACTATGTTGATGCTCTAGTTATAGCATCTCCAAGTACCGCCGTGATGTACTACAATTACAGCAGAATCAGTACACTGCCTAGCAGCTGCCTTGCGTAAAAAAATTCCCTGACTGTAGGATGGATAAAGTCGAAAGATGAATAATTGCCTTTTAACACACCTGATTCTAGAATTTCTTTCATTAATGTATATGGATCATCAATTAATTCTAACTCTTTCGAGCACTGAAGGTAGTTATCATATAAAGGATCAGCAGTTTTCTTCTCTGCCAATTTTGATAAAAATCGGAGCTTTAACTGCAATGGGTACTTTATCTGGTAGCCTGGAATACGCTTAATTAGGTAATCTTCTAATAAATAGGAAGCAAATTTATCCTGTAGCATTGATTTGTTTTTAGCCAGTTTCTTAATGTCTTGTGCTATATTGCATAGCATGAAAAGATACAACGGCAAACGTGCTAGCTCAAGTAATTTTAGTTCATATAAATAAGATGAGAAGAAACTATAGGAGATAGTATGTTTAGCATATTCATCAATTTGATCATCGCTCAATTTATCTATCTCGAATCTATTGAATCCAGGCAATTCTCCATGGTAATTAGCGGTACGGGAAGTTAGAATTAGTCTACTTGTATAGCTTTGAGCAATTGAGATAATTTCGCTTTCAAAGAATTCCTTTGAGTTCCTGATTTCATCATATCCGTCTATTAGGATTATATACTTGTTTGCGTTTAATTCATTTCTAATAGTTTCGCAGTATATATTAACTTTATGAGAACTTAATACATACTCAATGGCTTGAATTATTGTGTTAAACCTAAATCCCCAAAATTTAGCCTTTATTATTATAGGAATAAAAGATGACTTAGTTATGATCTCTCCTGCCAATTGATTTAGCATGCAGGATTTACCTGATCCAGGCTCGCCCAGGATTATTAAGTGGTTATGGTTTAGCCAGACTTGTTCAGCCATTATTGACTTACTATTGTCACTACTTTCAGAATCTTTTAGATGTTTTAAAGGCTTTTCCTTAAGATATATGGGGATATAATAGCCAATTGATGTTTTTATTTCCTCAATGATCTCATTGAGGACCATTTTAGTATAAAGGCTATAATCAATGATTTCATTGGTCGATTTCTCAGTTCCTGAGTATTCTAATGGCGTATCTATTAGAACAATCTGAGATGGGTCTACACCACTTCTCACTAATAGCTCTGGTGTATCTTCTTCATGTATTCCTTCTAGTTGCAGAGCAACGATACCTTGATCAAATGCATCTTTAATAGATCGACCAAAGCCAATGGCTCGATAGAAGCTTGCAGCAAAGACTATGGCAGCTTTATCTCCTATGGCTTTATTCATTCCTATTGCACAATCAATAACTTCGGTAATAGCCTTGGCTTGCAGTTTTGAGTAGCACAAGTTAAAAAAAACTACCTTGATATTATCTTTAAGAGTTCTAAATAATGCTTTAATAGCATCACAGCTTAATGTTTTGGAATCGCCATTATTATTAGCAAGAACTATCTCTCCGGAGGCAAGGCCATGGCCGCTAAAGTGAACGATTTGGGGCTTATTCTGATTAAGTAATTGAAGTAAATCATCTGGCCTAACAGCCCAGCCAGATCTTAAATCTATAGAATCACGGAATTCTGTAGCTCTAATTTTTGAAGTGATTTCTCTAATTTCCTCCTCAAGTGCCAGGCTATCTAAATCACTAGGATTTGCCGCAAGGAATAATACTTTGATTTTGCTCATTCATCGATCTTGTAGAGCAATAAATCAGTATTACTTAAATACCTACTGAATCATTTCTTAAATAAGATATAAATATTAATTCAAAATACTAATGGAACGTATAAAAGTATAATTAGACGCCGAGGGTGAGATTCGAACTCACGAGACCCTTGCGAGTCACCAGCTATCTAGGAGGGAGCACTCCAGGCTGGCGCCATACCGCTAGACGACCTCGGCCCTTTTTGATTTCGTTTGTTTTACTTTACTTTGATTTTGCTTCCCTCGTGTGACCCTGGCTTTGACCCTGTCTCTCAGCCAGCTTCCACGCCCTTGGATAGGTGCCCGGCTCCATTATTACCCTTTCGGTCCTGGCCACGATCCCATTCTCCGACTTGAGCATCTCCTGGCTCGTCATATCAGCAATTGCAATCGCCACACCCTCTCCCTTGAGGGTGAACAGGGCAACTGCATCGCCTTTAATTATATCCGTCTCAAGGCTGAGAAGCCCCGGAGCAGCTAGTGGCGCGCCGTGGCATACCGCATCCACTGCATTATCTGCGATGACCAGCCTCGGAAGGTGCTTAAGCGCTGCCTCGACCGGCAGGACTACTCGGCGAAGCTGGCTCTCATCTCCCGTCTCCTTCCAGACCTCATAGGCATCCTTGACCTGGTGAAGGGTGACGAGTGTTTCATCTTCCCTGAAAGGCCCAGCTTTACTTCTTCGCAGCTCTTCCATGTTTGCGCCTGTGCCTAAGGCAAGGCCGATATCGTAGCAGAGCTTTCTTATGTATGTCCCTGCCTCGCAGCCGACACGCATGAGCACGCGCTGATCCTCGATCTCCAGAACTTCGAGGTAATAGATCTCCCTGGTTCGAAGCTGCTTTACAACTGAAGATTTCAAGGGAGGCTTCTGGAATATTGGGCCGACGAACTCGCCGCAGACCTCAAGTATGCGCTTCCTCGGCTGAGGCTTATGTATGCGCATGATGCAGATGTACTCCTTGCCTGCGAGAAGGAGTGTATCCATCACCCTTGTGGCATCGCCTAAAAGAACTGGTAGAATACCTGAGACCTTCGGGTCCAGTGTTCCGCTGTGACCCGCCTTGTCGATGTTCAGAATCCTTTTGACCCAGGATACAACCTCATGGCTTGTCGGCCCTGATGGCTTATCCAGGTTTATGGCGCCGAGTCTCAGATGCACATCAATGCTTCTTTTCTCAGGTGGCATGCCGAAGGCGGGATCTGTCTTTGCAGTTCTCTTGACAAGGACCGACCTTACTTTGTCGGAAGGAAGAAGGTTTTTGCTGCCTTTGCTATCTTTGCCGTCTGTTTTGCAGGCATTAACATCTCTAAAATTATTGGTGCTATCATTAGCGCTCATAGTCATAATTGTAATCTCTGGCACGCCGATACTGCTGCCATGACTATGCTGAATGTGCCCTCTTCATCGAACTTCCCTGTATCCACAATAAGATCGTATACGCTTAGATTGTTGATATCGATGTTGTAGTATTTGCGATATCGCCGAGCCTCGCTTTCCTCCCTTATCCTCGTCTCCTGAAGTGCATCTTCGAAGAGCTTCGACTCGCGCTGCGATATGCGCTCAGCCCTGACCTTCTGATCGGTCTTGAGAAGTATCTTCAAATCGGAGTTAAGGAGATGTCCAGACAGCCTCCCCTCAAAGATGCCTGGACCTTCCTTAGCAAGTGCCCTTTGGGCGTCATCTATCATGTAATCGATCTCGGGCCCTCGTTCAGCGAGCCTATTCAGCTCCTTGACAGAGACGTTCTTATCACCTGCAATCTTTCTGAACAGCTCGCCAGAGTTTATCCACCTTATTCCAAGCTCAGATGAAAGCTTGCGTGCGAGCGTAGTTGTTCCTGTCCCCGGTGCTCCGCTTATGGTAATTATCATGCTTCAGCTCATGCTCCCTATATTCAGGGCTTTCCGTATCACCTGCGATATGGGTATTGAGCATACAAAGTACCAGTAATACCAATATGCTATTGGCCCTAAAACGACGTGGGTAACTGCCTGCTTGCCCCAGAATGGAAAGTCCACGACAGGTATTGGCAAACCTGAGAGGCTTGGAGTTATGTACCAGTAAGCCCACATAAAGAGCGGTATGGAAACGATGCCTATGTAGAGCATAGGACGGAACTGCATCTGCATCATCTTGCCCTGCTCTGAGATCATCTTCATCTGCTCAGCTTGAAGCTTCTGCAGCCTTGCATCATCACCTGACAGCTGGGCCTCTTTCATCTCGCGCTGTACTCTCTTCATATTCTCCTGCTGCTTTCGGAGGAACTCCCAGTCCATAGTATACTTCTGAATCAGGCTTGCATAAAGGCCGGTCATGGCCGCGAGTATGAATAGCACAACATTAAAGGGCAGGAATGCAGGCAGCCACCCCAAAATATGGTTCATGGCCATTCCCAGGATTTGCCTCAAATTTGGGAAGACCATTATCCCGAAAAATAAGAAAAAGCCCACTGCCAGGGCTAGATTATCTAGCGACCTGGACAGCTTCTGGTTCATGTAGCAGCTCCGAAGAACTTCTGCATCATCGGATACATCTCTTGGATCTGCTCGCTGGCTATCTGCTCATAGAGCCTGTAAACTATGCTCACTGCCAGGAGAAGACCTGTTCCGGAGGAGCTTCCCAGCGTTCCAAGCAGGCTCGCGATCAACGTCAGAAGGCCTATGATAATTCCGCCGATGACAGTAACCTTGGGTATGTACCGCTCCATCAGCTTCTCGATGCTTGCTGGATTTCTCCTGTAGCCGGGTACTTGCAGGCCAGAATTATGGATCTTCTCTGCGACGCTCTTTGCGCCCATTCCTGTGGTCTCGATCCAGAATATGGCGAAGATTATGCCTCCGATGATCAGGAATGCCGAATCTGTGAGCACATGCAGGGCCATCTGCCAGATTGTTATTGATGAGAAGCCCAGCTCAGCTATTCCCGGGACGCTCTGAGCTGCCAGGCTCGGTATCCAATCGCTCGGTCCGTGGACTGGAGTCAGGTAAAACATAAGTCCCGATACAGGCGTTGGCGATGTAGCACTGACGGTTGCGCCTGTAGCAGTTTCATACTGTGCAGATGAAACAAAGTTGCCCATGAGGCTGGTGTAGCCTGTATAGATCGTTGTAACTCCGTTGCCCGTTACTGTGGCTGTTGTTACAGCGCCTATTTTGGCAGCAAGTAGTGCACCGATCAGTCCTATGTTAGCCTGTATTGCCCTCACAAGGATCATGGGAAGAACGCTCGCGTAGACGAGCTTCACTGGGAATCTTCCACGGGCTCCACGCACACGGCTGTGGGCTAATGGAATCTCTATCCTCGTGGACTCAACAAATACTACTAATAGTATTATTAGTGCTGTTGAGATGAGCGCCAGAATTCCGCCTGTAACGAATATATAATTAAGGCCTTGTGATGTAAATATCTGGTTCACGCTTAATAGGCCTAAGCGGAAGATATCAAACCACTTGGGGATTATGCCTACAGGCAGACCTGCATCTCCTGGAGCCCAGTTGATTAAACCTGTAACGAGCTGCTGGCTTATGCCTGCAACTATGAATAGCCCGACGCCAGAGCCAACGCCCCACTTGGATACGACTTCATCCATGAATAGAATGAGTACGCCGCCTATGAAGACTTGTATGAATATTATCAGAGATATTGCGCCAAGAGGTACGCCTAAGGTGGCGGCCAAGTTCGGATCAGGTTGGAGATATCCGCCCAGAACCTGAGGCAATGCCTCAACTGCAACCATCACGAAGACCAGAGCCTTCTGAGTGCCCTGGAAGACAGCCTGATCTCTGGGATCGCTTAGATCCAGTTTGATGATGTCAGCACCCACAAGCAACTGAAGTACAATTGAAGCTGTAACTATAGGCCCTATGCCGAGGAGCATTATAGATCCGAAGGATCCTGCGAAGAATGCCCTGTAGGCGCTGAAAAGGTCTATAGAATTCTTCGATAGCCCGAAGAGGGGTACGTTTCCCAGGGCGAAGTACAGCAGCAGTATCCCGAGAGTCCAGCTGAGCTTTCTCTTGAAATGAACGTGCCCTGTTGGGCGCTCCACAGCCGGGAGCCTGCGCACAAAGGGCTCTATTGCATAAAAGAAGCTATGCTGGTTCATGCCAATACTGCCTGACCACCAGCAGCCTCGATCTTATCTTTGGCCGATGCTGAGAAACCAGCAGCTTTGACTGTAAGCTTCTTTGTAACTTTGCCACGGCCAAGCACCTTCATCTTCCCCAGATCGATATTTCCGTCTAAGGTGGCCATCTGATCCAGGATATCCACGTTAGTGACATCGATCTTCCCGCAGACAGGCTGGCGAGTGAAACCATGCTTGCCCATCTGTGTTCCGAGGAGTATCGAACGCATGAAGTGGTGCTTGCATTTGCCCACATCTCCGCGGCCGCCTCTGTTTCCGCCGCCCCGAGCATTCTTGTGCTTTCCGTGGTAGGTCCTTTGTCCCCTCTTTTCTTTAGTCTTTGGTCTAACCATTTATGTTACCTCATCTTAACGATAAGATCCGCTATGTCGTCGCGGAAACCCAGATCTCCGCCTTGTCGTGCAGTCTTCTTTGTGCTCTTCAGACCTTTTCTGGCCGGGTGCAGCCGAAAGACTGGCTTTATGCCTAGATCCTTAAGGCTGACTGTGCCTATATTTACGGCCTCCGCAAGCTCCTTTACTGAAGCGTAGCCCTTCTCTTTCAGGAATTGCTCAGTCAGGCGTCTATTTCCGCTAAGCCTTCCGCGCCTTTCCAGAAGCATTGCAAGGGTTTCCTCATCGATCTTGCCCCAGGCCACATAATCCTTTACCCTCTGTATCATGCCGCGGTAATGAGGATCTTCCTTCACAACAACACAGTGATTGACCCTGCTGATTCGCAACATATCCAGAGTATCCCTTATCTCCGGCCTGGTATTTACCTCGCCTCTGAGCCTCACTATGGCAAACATGGTCAGGCCCTCACTATTATGGTATTAAGCAATGCGTTATAGGTAGCTTTGGCAAAGTTAAGTGTAGTCCTTGTGGAACCTTCTGTCCTTGTCCACACATCTCTTATGCCGGCCATATCCATGACCTTCTTGGCTGTGTCGCCAGCTGCGATACCAAGCCCGCGTGGTGCCGGAAGTAAGTATATCCTGACGGACCCTGCCTCTCCCACGACCTCGTAAGGAACTGTATGAGGCTGACCGCAGCCGCACTCCCATGAGCCGCATCCTCGCTTTATCTTGAGCAGATTCAGCTTGGCATTATCTATGCCCTTCTTGATGGCCGCTCCGACCTGGACGTCCTTACCCTCGCCAAGTCCAATATAGCCGTCTTTGTTGCCTACAATCACTGTGGTTCTGAACTTGACCCTTCTTCCGGAGTCGGTCATCCTTTGTACCATGTTGATGTCCAGAACTTCGTCCTCCAATCCCGGAACAAGCACATCGATAAGTCCTGACTCCTTCACAGGTAGCCCTGACTTTAGTGCCTCATCAAAGGTAGTCACCTGTCCATCAAATACGAGCTTGCCAAGTCTAGTCTTGGGGACCCATTCCTCTTGGTAATAATCGCGCTTCTGCTTATTATCTCTCTGTCGTTTCTGAACCATGGCCTCACCCCAATATCTTCTCCCTGGCGGCCTCGAATTGGGCCACGATGTCCTTACCCGTGTACTCCTTTATGTGCTCTCCGCGGATTCTGTCGTCCTCCGGGAATATCTCTGGGCTATGGGGAAGATCTATTCCGGCATCCACGATCCCCTTGATGGCGGCATAAATCCTTCCGCCTTTTGTGGATGCATGAAGGCCAATGTCTGCAACACCCTCGCTCTGCCCCAAGGCCAACATCTTTTTTCCAAAGAGAAGGCCTGTGAGGTATGCTGCGGGCAGGTTGCCTGTTGCAAGGGTATATCCGAAGTTCTTAAGCTCCCTGGAGTTCACTGTCAGTATGGTTTTATCGCCCAATGCTTCAGCAATCACAAGCTGAATCATTGTATTAGCGTTGCTTTTCCTGACCACTACCCTAGGTTTCTTTGATAGTATAAGTTTGTATCTTACGTGATAATTAGTTCTGCCCTCTCTCCGCCTTCTGAAGGCCACCTTATATCTGGGTCCTGTTGCCAAATTACTCACCCCTAGCTAGCCCTTTTGTTTTGATATAGGCATTGAGATGCGCCGTGCTTCTGTATTCTCCGCCCTTGGACTTTCGATAAAGCATCCTGTAGGTATGCCTATCGATTTGATCAGTTTCGCGAAGCTCAGTGAGCCTCTTCCGCAAAGCGCGGATTTTAGCCATCCACTGCTCTTTGCGCGGAGATCGTGCTCCCTTGGCCCCTTTCCGATGACCATGCCCTTTTCTGTGACCATAGGCGCGTGCTTCTGCACGTGCTCTAAAACGGGCGCGACTGTTGCCCTTCTTCGGCTTGGATTTGATGTTTCCGGCCTCGATCTGGGCGCGGATATCCTCCCTGGTTATGGCATCAGCTATATCGCCTGCAATCTCTGAATCGGGATTGATCCAGACACGGCTTTCGCCAACTTTCAGCTCAGATGCAGCGAGCCTTCGCTGTGTAGTGAAGTCTGCCATCTCAGGCACCTTCCTTAAGGTTCAAAATCTTCAGGCTCATCTCTGCAGCCTTAGCCTGTATTTCCAGGCGCTTCTTCATTCCAACTGCTGAAGATATGCGAACTGCATATCCTTCAGCTTTCTCTAAATCTTTAATATTGCTTACCAATATTTCCCTGAAGCCGGAAGGATGAAAACCCCTGACAGATTTTGGGCTTCCATATCCCGGTCGGACGAGTCGTCCTTTGGCGGCAATCCCTGATCTAAGCTTATTGTGTAGGCCCACTGGCTTACGCCAGCTTATGGGGAGCCTCTTCTTCTTATGTGAATCATGACGGTTGAAATCAGGTTTTTTTGCCTTCTGTCTGGCCCTGATCTTAAGCATCTTCTCTGCCACTGATATCACCTTCACCTTTTCTCCACCAGGTATACACCGTCTTGGAATACCCGGATATCGAACCCACGCACTCTCGTCGCCTGCTCAATGTTTGCCATGGTCTGGCCGACATTTTCTTTATTGATTCCAGTGACCACTAGCTCATCCTTATTGATCTCGACCTTGACTCCGTCCAGGATTTTTGCTGATCGGGCATTTCTCTCGCCAAGGAAGTTGTTTATAGCAACCTCTCCCGGATTTGCTTTGATCTGTATGGGAAAGTGCGAATAGACTGCCTTCATCCTGTACTCATAACCCTTCGTGACGCCTACAATCATGTTTGTGATGTGCGCCTCAAGGGTTCCCACCATTGCCCTCTGCTGCTTTCGATCAACCCTGGAATTCACTATAATGTTGGAATCAACCTTTTTTATCTCTGTATGAGGATAATAGAGCCTTCTGGATATCTGTCCCTTTGGGCCCTTTACCGTCACAGTATAGCGATCAACGGCGATATCCACACCTTCAGGGATCTCTATCGATCGTGCTATCTCTTTAACCATGAGACCACCTAATAAACGTAGGCCAGCAACTGCCCACCTAATGATTGAGTCCTGGCATCAGTATGGGCCATGACGCCCTTATTGGTGCTCAGTATCAGAAGGCCGAAGTTTCTGGCCGGAAGATATCGCTTCTCCCATTTCTCTAACTCAGTCACCTTGGTGGCGAACCTGGGCTTTATAACGCCGCATCGGTTAATCCTGCCAAGTAGCTTTACCTTAAACATCCCCGACTTTCCATCATCTATGAACTCGAACTCGCCGATGTATCCCCTATCGGCTATCACTTTCAGAGTCCTGCCAACTAGCTTGGAGGCCGGGTGAATAATACATTCGGGCTTGCCTACGCTCTCTGCATTCTTTATCACAGACATAGCATCGGCCAGCGGATCCAACAACAATTTGATCACCTACGAATATTTCTCGAAGCCCATCTCAGGGGCGACCTCTCTGAAGCACTGCCTGCAGAGGTATATTCCATATTTCCTGACAAGTCCGTTTCTACGGCCACAGCGTCTGCAGCTATTTGCGCCCCTTCCAAAGAGCTTCTTGCCTTTCCTCATGCTGCTGCCTCCAAGATCGTTACGCCGAACTTCTTCTGAATAAACTCCATCGTCTCGGTTTTGCTGAGCCTTTGCCTGAGAGGAAGCTTCTTCTGGGCGATGCGTCTTCTGGCAATCCTGTAGCCTGCCCTCCTCATGGCAACCGATACATCCATTCCGAAGATGCCTATCTCAGGATCGTACCTCATCCCTGGGAAATCCGTATGCTCCTCTATCCCAAAAGAGAAGTTTCCCTGTTCATCGAACTGGCCCTTTTTCAGGCTGCTTCCTGCGGCTTTCAAAGCTAAGGAGAGAAAATCCTCAGCTGCCTTTCCGCGAAGCGTGAGCTTTGTCCCTATTGGCTCGTTCTTCTTTATTCCGAAGGTGGGAAGGGTCTTTTTGGCGATCGAACGAACTGGCGACTGGTGGGTTATCTGCTTGAGAATGGTCTCAGCGTTGACGAGCCGCTGACCGCTTTCTCCAACGCCCACATGAACTACCACTTTATCTATACGTGGCTCAAGCATTACATTCATCTAACTGCCCCCAGCTTCATCATAGGCTCATCCCTGCCGATCATATAGACATAATCGATAATCGTCTCGAACTCCTTCTCCCCATCCCCCGATATCACAATTCTATTGGGCTGGGAGCTCTTCATGATTATTATGTCTTTGATCTTTCCGATCCGGCCTGTGTGCTTTCCGCCGATAACCATTGCTGTATTTCCGACCTTGAACTCGATTCTGTCCTCGATGTTTCTCTCAGGTATGGATAGGATCAATGAATCGCTTCCCTTGAACTCGCCCTCGGCCAGCTTATTTGATCCATCGGATAGATTGAGCTGCTGCTTATTGCCCTTCAGCATGGTCTTGTCTACGATCTTAACCAGCTTCTTAGCATCGCTTTGCTCAATGGGGCTAAAGTAGAACATGCCTCGGGTATCCTTCAGTACCCTATACTGCTGGTTTAACAGCGGAACGGATATAATATCGAACATTCCGACGGGCAGTTTATAGTCCTTCTTTACATTTCCGTCCACAAGCACATTGCCCTCATAGAGGATTCTCTTAGCCTCACGCGCATTATCGGTAATCTTGAGCATATCCCTGATAACCGTCAGGAGGGGCATGCTATCCTCGGCGCAGTGCGGGCCTGGGCTGCTTTTTGCCACCCACTGATGAATTTTCCTATGTATCGGCCAGCTTCTTGGAACTGTCACTCTTTTCTGATGCCTGCTCATTGCGATCGCCTCGCAAAGATCTTTTCCCGCTCCTCGTCCTCTAGGTCCAGTTTCGTTATCACCACATTGGAGGGATGGATTGGCCTTGGGACCTCTGTGCCGTCTGCACGGAAGTTGCTCACTCCGTGGACTTTGATGGTGCACCTTTTCAAGTTAACTTCCTCTACCTCGCCCTCAGTGCCTGCATTATCTCCGCGTAAGACCTTGACTGTATCGCCTTTGCGCACCTGAGCATTCCGTTTCTTGAGTTCCTCGCGTAAATCCTTGCTCAGGGGAGCACGCATATACTTCTGCCTTAGATGCAAAGGCGCATTATATCGCTCTTTGCGCTGTTTGCGTGGCTGTTTACTATTCATAATGATCATCACACTATCATGGACGCAGCAGATGCAATCTTTCCAAAGCGCTCAGCCACCTCACGAGCCACAGGTCCCTTTACCTCAGTGCCTTTGGGTACGCCCTCGTCATCTACGATAACTGCGGCATTATCCTCAAAGCTCACTCTTAGGCCATCGGGCCTGCGGAACTCCTTCTTCTGGCGGATGATCACTGCCTTGAACATCTGCTTGCGCAGCTCTGGGGTTCCCTTCTTCACTGATACTACTACCATATCTCCGATTCCCGCACAGGGCATTCGGTTCTTTACGCCGCGGTATTTTGTTACCGCTATGACGAATAGCTTTCGTGCACCTGTATTGTCAACACAATCCAGGTATGCGCCAGTGTTGATCGCCCTTGGAATCTTGGCCTTATGTCCTCTCATCTCAGCACCTCTACAACAACATATGCTTTGGTCTTGCTGAGCGGCCTACACTCCGCTATTTTGACCTGATCCCCCACTTTAGCATCTATACATGGCGGGTTATGTGCGTGAATCTTGGATCGTCTCTTTTCAAATCGCTCAAACTTTGTAGCTTTCTTCTCGAACTCGCGTTGTACTACCACGGTGCTCTCCATCTTATCGCTGACCACTTTGCAATCGAAGACCTGGCCGCGGACAGGGAGGCGCCCGTGGAAGGGACAATTCGGATCGTTGCAGTCCTTATCCGGCGCTTTAACGTCCAGTCCGATATCCCTCATAACTTCCACCTCATTCTCTGAATTCTCTTGTTTATTCTGTTCTCGGGCTGTGAGATCAAGATCGAGCCCATGATCTTCAGCCTCTGCCCCTCGGGCAAGTCGAAGATCAGGCTCGTGTTCATCTTCGGGATGCGCTTGATGCCTTGCATAGTCTCCAAAAGGAACGTGTTCCTGGTCTCATCTACAATGCGGCCGGAGAGGCCAGCCAGGCCAGGGTCCGAACTATCTGTTATAGTAACCCTAAGGCCGATTAGCTCGTGCCTTGCTATATTCTCCGGACTTATGCTCACTTTTTGCGCTCCATCTGGACAGTTTTAATCCTGGCAATCGTCCTCCGAATATCCTTGATCCTTCCGGGCTTCTCAGGAGCACCTCCTGCTACGACTATGCCTCTCTCCCGGACAAGATCGCTCTCTAGCCTGCGGAGTTCCTCGGCAATCTCCTCCTCGCTCATATTCCTGATTTCATCGATCCTGAATATCGCCATTTAAGATCACTCCACGGGTTTGCTCTCTTCCGACTTATCAGAGGGAGTTGATTCTGCTGCGTTCTCTTCTGCCTTTGGAGGTTCCTCAACGACTGCACTCTCGGCAGTAGGTTCCGCTTCCAAAAGCTGGTCGAGCTCGCTCTTCTTCTCAGGCACAGCTGTAGCGGGCGCTGGTGCAGCCTCAGGTACAGTTTCAGGGGCTATTGTAGCAGCAGCTCCTACGGGCTTCTCCTGTAATTCAGGTGGTGCCTGGGGCGGTACGATCTGGAACTGATCAGGCGGCCTCGTATCAGGGGGTATTATCCTAACTTGGCATCCGATCACACCCAGCTTCTTGATGGCAACTGAATAGCCCTTATCCACGATATCATCTGCGGGCTTTCCTGAGTGCTTAATGTATCCTGCGATGAACTTTTCAGAGCGTGATCTAGGGCCTGTCAGCTTGCCGCTTATTATTATCTCACAGCCTAAGGCTCCAGCATCCATAACCCTGCGCAGCATGGACTGTCCCGCCTTGCGGAAGTACCAGCCGCGCTCGAGGGAGCTTGCGAGCCTGTTGGCGACGACTTGACCGTTCAGGTCTCCCTTGCCGACATCTTGCACGTCTATCTGGGGATTATCGAGGTGGAACTTGCGATCAAGGTCTCTAGTTATCTTTCTGATCAGCTTGCCGCCTTTTCCGATGACCATTCCCGGCTTCTCTGCATAGACGGTTATTTGCGTGCCCATGGGAGTTCTATTCATCACCATGCCGCCATATCCTGCCCTCTCAAGCTCCTCTGCCAGGTACTCGTGGACAAGGGCCTTGGTGATTCCCTCCTGCACGAACTTTTTCTCGACTGACATCAGCTCTTCACCTCGGTCAGGATCATTTCTACCGATACCGTTTCAGTATTCTTGGGTGTGGCACGTCCCATTGCCCTCGGCATCCACCCTCGGATTGTCCTGCCTTTCAAAGAGCCTGCATGGTAGATCTTGAGATTCTCTGATTCAAGGCCCTTATATTCTGCGTTTGCCATGGCATTCTTGAGAACCTCGAGCACTGCCTTGGCAGACTTCTGCGGATATCGACCAGCATCTGCTCCCACTAAACCATGCCTATGGGCAACGTTTCTCCGATATCGCCTAAAGGGAACAGCCCTTTTCAAGGCGATCACATCCTCCAGAAAGGCCTGGGCGTTCTTGACGCGCATGCCTCTCAAGCTCTTGCAGATCTCACGGGTTGCTTTGGGTGAGATGTGAAGCTCCATACCCATTGCCCTCGAAGAGCGTCCTGCAGGCGTAAGCGAATAGTTTAGTCTTCCCACTTTCACACCTCACTTCAGCGCAGCGGCACATATTTGCTCGATCTGGTTGCACCAACACCGGCAGCTCCATGCTGGACTCTGCCTCTAGTGAGCGCAAACTCGCCAAGGTAATGCCCTATCATCTCGGGAATTAGCTCGACCTTCTCGAATGCCTTGCCGTTATGTACCTCAACGCTTTTTCCAACCATCTCAGGCAACACAAGCATGTCCCTGAGATGCGTTCTAACTGACTCCTTCATCCGTGTATCAGTCAGGAGCTTCTTGTGATCCTTGGATATTCCTCTCTTTATCGTTCTGCGTTGCCGTGCCGGAAGCAGCTCGGCAAGCTCCTCTATGCTCAGCTTTGAGAGGTCGGATACCTTCCTGCCTCTGTATAAGAACTCTTCCTTCCTCTTCGGAAGCTTGGATCCTGATTTCTTAGCCAAACCTACCACCTAGCGCTTGCCGGTTCTCCTCGCGGCTATCGATCCTACCTTTCGCCCTGGGGGCGTGTTCCTGCTGCAGGTCTTTGGCCTGCCGGGGTGCTGACGCCCGCCGCCACCGAATGGGTGGTCTACGGCGTTCATTGCAACACCTCTGACGATGGGCCACTTCTTGGCCTTTGATTGGAACTTGTAGAAGCTCTTTCCTGCCTTGACCAGGGGCTTATCCAGCCTCCCGCCACCGGAGACAACCCCTATTGTCGCCATGCATTTCGGACTTAACCATTTCATCTCTCCGCTTGGGAGCTGAACAACTGTGGCTCTGGCATCATGTGCCACGAGAATTGCACACACTCCTGATGATCGAGCGAACTGGCCGCCGTGTCCAGGCTGCGACTCGACGTTGCAGATCGGCACACCCTCAGGAATCTCAGCAAGAGGCAGAGTGTTGCCGGGCTCGATTGGAGCGGATATGCCGCAGGCGATCTCCTGTCCAATGTACATACCCTCTGGAACGAGGATGTACCTCTCCTCGTCATTGTCCAGAGCGACGAGGGCTACGGGCGCGCTCCTGGCAGGGTCGCGCACTATATCCAGCACAATGCCCTTGATGGTCTGCTTCTCATCAACCTTGATGTGAACGATGTCTGCTCTGTACCTGTGAGAGGGTGCCCTGTATGTGGGCGTTCCTCTTCCTCTATTCTGAGATATAAGTCGATGTCCCATAAAACCCACCTACAGCAATCCTAACCTAGTCGCAAGCTCATTCGCACTGCCCTCTTTGGCCAATTTTACAACTGCCTTCTTATCGCCACGGGAAGTGATCATTGTCCTGACAGAGGCGACCTGAATTTCATAAAGTTCCTCGAGAGCCTTCTTGATCTCCGGCTTTGTGGCTTTCATGTCCACCAGAAACTCCAGAGTGTTCTCGGAGTCGATCATGCCGGTGACCTTCTCAGTGATATAAGGACTTTTAATAATCATTTATTTGTCTCCTCGTTTAATCTCTGCAAGGATGCCTCTGTCCAGATTGTGAGCCTGCCAGCTTTTGTTCCAGGTGCGAGCAGCTCTGCATTCAGCTTCTCTACAGTAACAAAATCTACGCCAGGAAGGTTTCTTGCAGCTCGCCCCAAGCCCTGATCCTGGGCTGCGACTATTAGCAAGCTCTTTCTGTTCTTGTATTTCCTTCCTCTCATCTTTCCGCGGCCTGCTCGTATGTTCCTGCCGAGCTTGGCTCTCTCAACATCGCCCCAGAGGCCTGCCGCTATAAGGAACTTTCTGACATCAGCGGTCTTTGTGAGGGCCTCGATATCATTCTGAGCTACTACAGGCAGCTCGCGCTCGAAGGCATGTCCTCTGGCAGCGACTATCTCCTTGGAGGCAGTTGCTGCTATCGCAGAGCGAATAGCTTTACGTCTTTCTTTTATGTTTATCTTCTCGGTTTTATCTGCTGCCGGCTGGGGTGCATGCGATCTTCTTCCGCCCTTTGCCTGGGGTATACCTGCAGCCCTTCTTCCATTCACAACTCTCGGAACTCTGGAGACGCCATGTCCCGGCCCCCATGAGCGGGCTGATGTGTTCATTCCGGCATAGAAGTGAGGACCATAGGGCTGGAGCCTGTTGGCTTGGGCAGAGAGAACGGCCCTTTTGATCAGGTCTGGTCTGAACTCTTCCTCAAAGGTGGATGGAAGCTCGACCTCGCCGACTGTATTTCCGGATAAATCAATAACGTTCGCCTTCATCACAATCCCTGCTTAGACTCTTGGCTCACATAGAGGAACTGCGGTGCTTTCACAAAGCTTCCTCCTGGCCTGATTGCGCTTCTCATCCGAACAAGCCTCTTGATAGGTCCCGGCAGGCTTCCCTTTATCAACACGTATTGGTTTCTTACAAGGCCGTATCCTGGGAATCCACCTGCAGGTGTAATCTCTGTGCCATCTGTGCCTATAGCCATCAGACGCTTATTGAACTCAGTCCTTTGATGGTAGCCCATCTGTCCGAGCTGTGGAACTCTCCAGCTTATATGCGCCGGGTGCCAGGGTCCGAGGTTGCCTACATGCCGCTTCTTTCCTGTTCTGGCATGCTTTCTCTTAGCGATTGCAATACCCCAGCGTTTTACTGGTCCTTGGGTACCCTTTCCCTTTGTGACTGCTGTAACATCCAGCACATCTCCCGTTTGGAAGACACTAGTGATCGGAATCTGCTGGCCGAGAATGCTCTCTGCGAACTGAATGCGCTCCGATATGCCTCTGCCTGTTATGGGCATCTCCATAAGCTCAGGCACTTTTTTTGGAATACCTGTTACAAGGGCAGGATTGGTGTGTGCCAGAACCCTGACATCAGCGATATCATCGCCCAGCGCCTGAAGATCTCCAATGGGGCTGCCATGGGTCTTCTTTGGCACTGTAAGGGCGCGCATTAGATCAGTGGACAGGTTCTCTGCCCACGACTCGCCTGCAGGCCGCAGCCCGCCATTATAATTTTCATAAACACGTACCGCCAGTATATTCATGGGCGGCACCTCAAGAACAGTCACAGGAATGCTGATTTCCATGCCCTCTGTGAGGCTCCTGGGTCTGTCATCGATCATCACGACGTGAGTCATGCCTGCCTTGTAGCCAGCAAAGCCTGCAACTCTGGATTTATCTCCTTCAGACCAGCATCTTATCCTGGGGACCTCGCTTTTCGCCCGTTTCCTCGGGCTGAAGGCCAGCGAACCTCGTCTAGGTCGGTGTATATGTGCCATTTAGTCCTCCACCAGGCACCAGGTTGAGCAGAGCTAATGTAGCGAAGACTGCCTCCTCTAACCTAACTGTCTCAGTTCCCTGATGCGGAATGGTGTTAATCATGCAATACCCATCCATTGCTTCTTTGCTCAAGAACGCATCAACGCCTCGTGCAGGGGAGCCGAATACCACTGCAAGATCACGCTTCTGGCCTATTTCTCCACAGATCTTCTGTAGGATCTCCGGAGTCAGGAGCCGTCCCTTTCTGGAGGTGAGCAGCACTAAGGCAGCCATTGGTTTAAGGCAGTCCTCTAGGCTCTTCACTATCTCTGTTTCGTACCCCCAGTACACAGGGATATCCTTCAGATCTACAGGCTCAGCGGCGAGGGGGTTCAGCGAAAAGATCCTGATGTTCAGGCGCTGCCCTACCTTGTAATTCTTCTTCGTTTGGAGGGGAATTGGGCGATCGACACCGATTTCCACCCATACGCCTTTATCAGATCCGACGCCTTCAACGACTGCTCCGACTCGATACTCGCCGACTTTGAGCGCTGACGTCTTTGAGTCAACGGGATGATGAGGTGTTCGAAGCGGCGGCAGTATTCCAACATGTCTTAGCTCCTCTCTTCTGGGGATGAGGAGCTTACGCAGGTATTGCGGTGTATCCATGTACTGCAGCACCATGCTTATGAACCTGGAATCATCGAATTCGGGATCTTTATAGATGATGATCCTGTTCATGCGGAAGACTGCGGCTGCCCTTGCGATCAGGCCGACCTTGAATGTGCGTATACGCATGTCCCGCGTCTCCATGGTCAGGGAGGACGGGATAAGGAGGGCCCTTTCGCCGCGACCTGTCATCAGATGTCCAATTTGGAAGGAAGTTACCTATATAAAAAGGTTTGTAGACGGAAGCGACCAGGACGTTCGATATTCCGACTTGTTGTTAGAGGTGCCTTTTGGCCCATCAATCGTCTCCATCATTCGATCCAACCGTTTCAATCATGGCTCCCTCAGCGGCTCAAACGTCCTCGGATCAAGAGAGATCTTATTTTGGCAATAGCTGCAGATGGTCTCAAGGTATGAGCCCTTTCTTAGAGCATCATCCACTTCATCCTGCGGCGTGAGGTACTGCGTCATCTCCTCACAGCACTTTGGGCAGGAGACTTTCAGCCATTCCAGTGTGCTCAGATCTCTTATTGTCTTTATCAGAAGACCGATGGCATCCTTGTAATCGCTCGGGGTAAAGCTTATAGGTCTTAAATGGTCTATCAGAAAGGGTAGCTTTGTGTTCTTCTCCAGCAGCGGAATTATCAAGAGATCGATCCCTTTAGCAAAGCCGATCTCCTGGTTGACGGTCGTGGATCTGCAGCCTTCTTCGGTTAGCAGTGCAACAAGACATTCAGAGTTACGTATGCCGAAGGAGGTGCGCTCTGCATGGGATATGCCTGGGCAGATGTTATTCATGTTTACATAGCTCTCCAGGCCGACTCTCCAGAATGCCTGCGAAAGCTCTAATGCCATCCCCTCATCGCGCTCGCTGTGAGAAATATATACCCTGGTGATCATTGCCCCCTATTAACGCCATCAGGCTTCAAAAAGTTATTTGTTACTGCTCGGGATAAAAGTGCTAACATCGACGTAGTTAGTTCTAGGTCATTCTTAACACAGAATAAAATATCTATCAATGGGTGCCAGTTCATAACTTTCTTATTTCATACGTCAAAAGTTCCGCTAAATATTAATCCGCAATTTATTTTTAATATGTGAGTTTAGAATAAGATTTATATAAGTTATCATCGCTTATAGATTTGGGGTTTAGTGAATGGCTAAAGACAGCATTAACAATATGCGCATCTTGCTTGCCGATGATAATGAATCAAATCGAAAAGTAGCTATGCTCATGCTATCCCGTCTCGGCTATGAATACGATGCAGTCTCAAATGGACGTGAGGCAATCAAAGCTGTTAGCCATAACCATTATGACATTGTGCTCATGGATATAGTAATGCCAGAGATGGATGGCCTGGAGGCCGCTCTGGAAATGCGGAAGCTAGGGCTAAATGGGCTAAAAATAATAGGAATTACCGCCTACGTTGTTCCCGGCATTAGAGAGATGTGCCTGGAAGCAGGCATGGATGATTGTATTACCAAACCTATGCGCATAAAGGATCTGGAAATTGCTCTAAAAAAATATTAGCAGCCAGTAAATATATTAACACATTATCAACAAATACTTATTAGGGGCTATAAATCCATTAAAATCTATTATTTACTGCATTATGCTTCCTCAGCATGCTCACAACCTCTTCACGGGAGAGGTCGTACCAATTTCTGTAGGCATCTGCTACTGCAAAGCTGTATCCCGACCTGATGTTTAGGCAGACTACCATGTCAACATAATCCGATAGCACTTCAATTGTATTCAAAGATGCTGTCGGAACCGCTACGACAATCATTGCTGGCTTTCGCCTGCGAACCAGGCGTGCCGCAGCCATCATCGTATAGCCTGATGCGAGACCATCGTCCGCCAATATTACTGTCTTGCCTTCGAGATCAGGCATCGGTCTGCCCCGTCGAAAAATGTTGTTCCTTGCTTCAAGCTCCGCCTTAACGGGCTTTGCAAGCTCCATTATCTCTTTATCCGATAGCCTAAGCATTTTGACCATTGAATCGTTCAGAAGCATATCGCCCTCAAGGCTAACAGCTCCAAAGCCGGCCTCTGTGTCGCCGGGTATTGGTATCTTTCTTATTATTAGAAGATCGAATGGAAGGTCTAAGTATGATGATACAGCCAGTCCTACGGGCACGCCCCCTGATGGTATTGCCAGAACTACTGCATTTTTTCCGCGAAACTGCTCAAGCATTTTGGCGAGACGCAGCCCTGCATCACCCCTGTCCTCAAATACAAAAGATTTGTTCCTAAACTTAGGATCATCGATGACGGTAGCGGCCATTTAAATCATCCATGGTTGAACTATGATTCAATGATTTAAGATTATGTCTGTCATAATATATAAGGTCCTTGCGGGTTATATGCTATCGTTACATCCAGCTATCAGTAGGTAATCATCCGAGATGTTTAAATATTATGATTACTAACTATTGGTTAGTAATGTCAAATAAGCAGATTAGCATATCGCATACAAGATATAATATGACAAGTATTGCTAATATAATTGAGAATTATGTGTATACTGGTCAAAATAAAATACGATAAATCAAAATTGCATAAGTTTAAGTGAATAAGCCCGTCTAATAAATTGGAGTCCTATGCCCATTGGTGTCTATATCTGTCACTGCGGCCTGAATATCGCAGGCGTCCTGAACATTGTTGAGCTGAGAAGCTTTGCTGAGAAGCTGCCAGACGTAGTTGTGGCCAGGGACATCCCGTTTTCATGCTCAGATATCGGCCAGGAGCAGATTCAGAAGGACATTTCCGAATACAAGCTAGACCGCGTTGTTGTGGCAGCATGTTCTCCGAGGCTGCATGAGCCCACGTTCAGGAGGGCTATCGCTAAGGCTGGATTGAACCCATATATGCTCGAGATGGCCAACATCAGAGAGCAATGTTCATGGGTTCATATGGATCAGCCTGCTTTAGCCACGCAGAAGGCCAAGGATCTAATTCGCATGGCAGTGGCAAAGGCCGCGCTTCTCAAGCCTCTGGAGGTCGAAAGCATCCCTGTCAGCAAGGATGTTCTTGTGATCGGCGGGGGAGTGGCTGGAATCGCCGCTGCTTTGGATCTTGCAGATGCCGGGCTTCATGTTTATCTTATCGAGCGCAGGCCCACAATCGGTGGATACATGGCTCTGCTAACGGATGTATTTCCCACAAACGATTGCTCTATTTGCGTCCTTGCGCCGAAGATGTCTGAGGTTTTCAATCACCCCAATATCACCCTCATCACTTATGCCGAGATTCTCAATATCGAGGGCAGCGTTGGCAACTTTATTGTGACAGGCACGAGGCGAGCCAGGTTTGTCGATGAGAAGCTCTGCAAGGGCTGTATAAATGAATGCGCTGAAGTGTGTCCAGTAGAAGTTCCAAACGAGTATGACTTCGGCATAGGCAAGAGAAAGGCGATTTACGTTCCCTACCCCCAGGCGGTTCCGCTAGTTGCATGTGTAGATCCAAAGGCATGCATCGGCTGCGCTCGCTGCGCCGAGGCATGCCCTGCAAAGGCCGTCAAGTTCGAGCAGGAGCCTCAGGAGTTCAAGATCAATGTTGGTGCGATAATTGTAGCCACAGGATGGCAGCCCTTCGATGCTGCTAGGAAGGAGGAGTACGGCTACGGCAGGTATAGGGATGTTATAACTACACTTCAGCTTGAGAGGATGCTGAATGCATCAGGCCCGACCAAGGGCGAGGTTGTCAGGCCATCAACTGGAAAGATAGCAGAATCAATAGCGTTCCTCCAGTGTGTGGGCTCAAGGGATGCAACGGTGGGCAATGTTTACTGCTCCCGCATCTGTTGCATGGCATCTCTTAAGAACGCTCAGCTTGTGAAGGAGAAGTATCCTGATACTGATATTACTATTTATTATATGGATCTCAGGGCCTGCGGTGAGGGCTATGAGGAGTTTTATATTCGCGCGCAGAAGCTGGGGATTAACTTTGTGCGTGCCAGAGTATCAAGGATAGACCAGGAAAACGGCGATATCTACGTTATCTTCGAAGATACAAACACTGGTGAAATCAAGAGAATAAGGTACGATATGGCCGTTCTTTCTATCGGCCTCGAGCCGGACCAGAATGCGAGCGTTATTGGCAATCTTCTCGGCCTATCCCGAAGGCCTGACAGATTCTTCGAGATTGCACATCCAAAGATGAGGCCTGTTGAAGCTCATATCGATGGAGTCTTTATCGCAGGCTGTGCATCAGGCCCGAAAGAAATACAGGCATCGATTGCCCAGGGCGGGGCTGCAGCCGCAAAGGCCATCAAGCTTCTGCAGAAGGGCGAGCTGCAGCTTGAGCCGACCGCAGCCTACGTAAATCAGGATATATGCACAAAATGTAAGCTCTGTGTCGATGTCTGTCCAAAGAGGGCGATAGCTGTGAAGAGCCCTGCATACGTTGATGAGGCCGCCTGCAAAGGTTGTGGCTCCTGTGCTGCGGCTTGCCCGGTGAATGCTATAGATATGCGGCTTTTTTCCGATGAGCAGATTTTAGCCCAAGTACGTGCCGCAACTGAGGATAAGAGCGAATTTCCACTGATCGTTGCGTTCTTGTGCAACTGGTGCAGCTATGGAGCAGCGGATCTGGCAGGCACATCCAGAATACAGTATCCAACAAACGCCCGAAATATCCGCGTCATGTGCGCAGGCCGCGTTGATCCGAGCTTTATTCTTGAGGCCCTGAAGCGGGGTGCGGACGGAGTACTGGTCGCAGGCTGCCGCCTTGGAGAGTGCCATTACCAGAAGGGAAATTATCAGGCGCTTCAGAGGGTGAATGTGCTAAAAGGTGTTTTGGAAAAGATAGGCATTAATCCCGGGCGTGTGAAGATAATATGGTGTGCAGCAAGCGAAGGTGAGATCTTCGCACGCCAGCTAAAGCAGTTTGTCGATGAGCTGAGGGCAATGGGGCCGGTCGGAACTGAGCTTAAGAACAAGGAGGCGCCCCAAGAGTGATGGATATAGAGAAGGATATGGAGGTCGAAGGCTCGGTCATCCGCTGCAAGCAGAAGACAAAGGAATCGGAAAAGGAATTGGATTATGATTACAAAAGATGCGCAGGATGCTCCATATGTATTGACCTCTGCCCCAAGAAGGCCCTCTCCGAAGGGCCCCTGAAGGAGATCGCCAAAGGCATGGATGCGCCTCCAGTGTTGATAGATCTGGATTCATGCGTTTTTTGTGGAATGTGTGCGAACTTCTGCCCTTTACGTGCTTTTAGAATGACCATCGAGGAGAAACAGCCTGAAACTGCGGCTACGGGAAATGACTGACAATAATGGCAGACAAAGTTAAGAGTTTCAGAGAGCTTGAGCAATATCCGAAGCTGATAGCAGAGGCTGTGCCGAACGAGAAGTGCCTGCCCTGCATACTCTGTGAGCCGGTATGCCCAACAAAAGCGATAAAGGTCGTGTTCAATAAAACGAGAGAAGACTTCGGCCCGCTTCGCGAAAGTTTAAAGGGCAAGATAGAAATCGACAGGGAAAAATGCAACCTTTGCGGCAGATGTGCCAGATTCTGCAAAGCATTTTTGCTTTTGGAGAAGGGCGAGAAGGAACGGAAAAAGGAGCCGAGGGAGCTTGTTCCTTACGATCAACTGCTAGTTGATGAAGAGCTGTGCGATTATTGCGGCCTTTGCGCTTCACTCTGTCCGGAGGAAGCCATAAAAGTCGAGGGAAAACCTCTGGAGGAAGAGCTGAAGTTCGAGGGCAGGATAGAGATCGATAAAGATCTGTGCATAGGCTGCGGGCGCTGTGCCCTGGTCTGCCCATACGAAGCGATGGATGTGAAGAAGCCCTTCGAGGGCGAGATCAAAATGATTGAGAAGCGCCTGGTCAAATGCGATCCACAGGGCTGCCAGGCATGTTTTAACGTCTGTCCTGCAAAGTGCTGGTATGTAGATAGCCGCGGAAAGGCGGCACCTGTAAAGGAGCAGTGCATCCTATGCGGAGCCTGTGCAAAGGCATGCCCAGTCGATGCAATAGATGTGAGCAGATCTAAAGTCCTTCACACAGCAATTGCAGAAACCCCCTGGGCAGCTGAATGGAAGGAGGCGATCTCATCTATTATCACAGGCGAGCGGCAGCGGCCTGATGTGAGCAAGGCAGTAGAACCTCCTGCAATTGAGAGGCCGCCGCTGCCCGTGCCTGAAAAGCCGAGGATAGAGCCTGAGCTTCTGAAACTTGTCGATGAAGCTATCTCCTCCCTAGAGCCAATATTGAAAAAGCCAAAAGTCCGGCAGATCATGGAGCGCGAAAATCCTGAGGAGGCAAGTGCCAAGATTATGCAGCGGCTGAAGAAGGAAGGGCTGAAGAGAAAAGGCTCAAAGGAAGAAAGCTCGAAAGAGGAAGGTTCGAAAGAAGACGGCTTGAAGGAAGAAGGCTTGAAGGAAGCAGCGGTGGGGGCGAAATGAGATGGCTGATAAGGAGTTCAAGCGGGAGGTTATAAGGCTTGCAGGGCCAGAGGTGCTGACCTGCATACAATGTGGAACATGTTCAGCAAGCTGTCCGACTGCGCATCTCATGAAGCCGAGCATACGCAGGCTTATGAAGCTTGTTCTTGAGGGGAAAAAGGATGAGGCTCTCAGCAGCAATAGCATATGGCTGTGCACATCCTGCCAGCTCTGTACAGTGCGCTGCCCCAGAGGAATCAGGCCTAAGGCCGTTGTTGGCGCGCTGAAGGAAATTGCTGAAAAAGAGGGCATCAAAGGCAAGGACCAGGCCTATGACGAGGCATTCCAGCGCCAGATAAAGGAATGTGGGCGGATATCAGAGCTTCCGCTCACAGGAGAATACATTCTTATCGAGCCCAAAGCAGCGGTCCAGGCGATGGAGATGGGCCTTGAGATGGCTCCTAAGGGCAAGATTAGCTTTGAGAAGGAGAAGGTTAAGAGGCCCGAGGAAGTAAAAAGAATCGTCGAGGAGCTGAGCAAATGACGGCGCAGATGAAGCTCGCCTACTATCCGGGCTGCGTCTCCAAGTCGACGGGAAAGGAGATGGATCTCTCGACAAGGGCTGTCTGCGAAGCGTTAGGAATTGCGCTACAGGAGCTGGAGGACTGGAACTGCTGCGGCGCAACGCATGTGCCAAGTGAGCTTGTGGCAACAGGCCTTGCTGCTCGCAACCTTGCCCAGACTGATCTGCCGATAATGACTGCTTGCGCCATATGCTATAGCAATCTTAGAAGCGCTGTACAGAGGATGGAAGACCCGCAAGTACGGGCGAAGGTAAATGCAGTTCTGACGGAAAAATATACGGGCGCAGAGGTAAGGCATGCCCTGGATGTGATCCTGGAAGTCCTGCAAAAAAATAGTGACGTAATAGCAGTGCCGCTGAGGGATCTGAAGGTAGCGCCCTATTATGGCTGCCTTATGACGAGGCCAAAAGGAGTTGAAAGCCCTGAGTTCCCGACTATTCTTGAGAAACTTATAAAGCTTCTTGGGGCAGATCCATTAGACTTCAGGCTGAAAACGTTTTGCTGTGGAGGCCCTATATTTATGCCCCAAAGCGAAGCTGCCGAGGATGTGGCCTACAAGATTCTGATAGAGGCCAAAAAGACCGGAGCTGAGGTCATCGTCACATTGTGCCCGCTATGCCACCTAATGCTCGATGCCAAGCAAAAGGCTCTGGAGATCAGGCGTGGGGAGAAGATTGGAATTCCTGTGCTCTATGTGACTCAACTCGTGGGCATTGCCCTTGGCCTCGGGCCTGATGAGCTGGGGTTAAACATGAATTCGGTATCGCCGATGCCTGTTGTGGAGAAGATCTACGAGAGGATGGCGCAGGAAGGGTAGAGCTGATAGCAAGCTAAATTAAGTAGATGAATATCGAAATCAAACGAACTCCGCTTTTTAAACTTTTTATTACTACTATTTGCATATATAACTTCTCCAAGTGCCAATTTTATAGGATACATTTAAATCCAGTATTAAGAATTTCAGAAACTGGCCCTAGATCCTGCTGAACAAGTCCGCCTCAGCGCCTCTGCCCTCCTTCCTGTACTCTGACCTCCTTGATGCATCTATTGCCTTACGATAGAACTTCTCCGTGTACTCCTTCGCCATTCTGCGGGCGCAGAAGTTTGGCCCTCCCATCTTCATGGCCTCCTTCATTATCTCCACCCAAAGATGCGGCACGCCTTCCTCATCGACATCGTAGTAGATGGGAACAGCCTCCCTCTCGAGTATGTCGTAAATCGCTGTAGCATCTTTGGCATCTTTGTCAGGACCCTCTGCGCCCTCGAAGGCCCAGCCGTTCTTTCCATCATAGCCCTCGATCCACCAGCCGTCAAGGATGGATAATTGAGGAACGCCATTTATTGCAGCCTTCATCCCGCTCGTGCCCGACGCCTCCATTGGCGGAAGTGGGTTATTTACCCAGATATCCACTCCGTGCACTAGATACTGGGCCAAGAGCTCATCATAATCCTCAACGAAGGCTATTCGCCCTCCGAATGCCTGGTCCTTTGCAGCATTGAATACCTCCTGAAGCAGCTGCTTGCTCCGCTGGTCGTCTTGATGTGCTTTTCCTGCGAATATTATCTGAACAGGCCGCCAGGGGTCATTCACTATTCTCTTCAGCCTCTCCATATCCTGCAAAAGCAAGGTCGGTCTCTTGTATGATGCAAACCTGCGCGCAAATCCAAGAGTTAAAACAGGCGCATCAAGCAGAACGCCTGATGCCATGACAAGTCGCGGATCTGCCATTCCCGAATCCATCCACTTCTGCCTCGCTCTCTCCCGGATCCTGGTTATGAGGACGTTCTTCATGGCCAAGTGATGTCTCCAGATAACTTCGTCAGGGATTTCATCTATCAGCTCCCAGATACGGGGCTTGTCATGCTCATCAAGCCAATTCCTTCCTAGATATCTGTTTAAAATAACATCTCCAAGCCTTTTATCGATCCATGTGGGAACATGCACGCCATTGGTGACGTAATCTATAGGCACCTCGTTCTCAGGAAGATCCGGCCAGAGATGATGCCACATCTTAAGCGTTACCTCCTGATGCTTGCGGCTCACAGCATTACGATAAGCTGCTGATCTAAGGGCAAAAACGGTCATGTTGAATCCGTTCGGGCTTGCAGGATTGATCCCAAGCTCGAAGAAGGCATCACGGCTCATCTCAAGCGTGGGAAGATATGGCCCGAAGTACTTATCCATGAGCTGGAATGCGAAGACATCATGGCCGGCAGGAACAGGAGTATGAGTTGTGAAGACTGTAGTGGCTTTGACAGCCTCAAAAGCATCGCGGTAGCTCTCGCCTGCCTCGACCTTCTCTCGAATGCGCTCAAGGACTGCAAATGCTGGGTGGCCTTCGTTTAGATGGAGTATGGAATAATGTAGTCCCAAAGCTTTCAGGACTCTTATACCGCCAACGCCTAGGATTATCTCCTGTCTGAGTCTTTGCTCAGGGTCGCCTGTGTATAGGCGATCGGATATGCATCTGTTCCAGGGGTCGTTGGCCTCGCTGGAGGTATCAATTAGATAAAGATTGGTCTTGCCAACCTGGACCTTCCAAACCTCAAGATATATCGGAGGATCTATGATTGGCACTTTTACGGAGATGGGCTCACCTTTCTCATCCAGGACCCTCTGGATAGGCGCATTCTCCCTGTCCAGGATCTCACACGCTCCGACCTGCCATCCGTCGGGAGAAAGCTTCTGCCGCAGATATCCCTGAGGATACATGAAACCGACTCCTATTGTGGGAATGCCAAGGTCGCTGCACTCCTTCAGAAAATCGCCTGCCAAAAAGCCGAGGCCTCCTGCATAAAACGGCAGGGCATGGTGTAGTCCATATTCAGCAGAAAAGTAGGCTATGGCATATCTGCTTGGATCGGCGATATTTGAATAGAACCAGCCGCTGGATATATCCATATAGCTCTCGAACCTCGCCATGACGGCGTCGTAATGTCTCAAAAAATGTGGATCCTTTGAAGCTGTATCAAGAGCCGACTTTTCCATGCGGTTGAGCATTTTAACGGGATTGCTGTTGCTCAAATACCATCCAGTACGGCTAAGGAGCTTGAAGAGGTTTCTGCCCTCAGGATTCCAAGCCCACCAGAGGTTATAGGCTAACACTCTCAGACCTGAGATCCTCTCCGGGAGGTCGGGAAACTTGATTTCATCCATAAAGTTGCCATCTCCTAATCATCGTAAAACGTATACGTCTCCTAAGATATATATTCCGATTTTGTATATATAAGCTCAGGCGCTAAACTTGAATGAATCAATATAGATTCAATGTATATTTATTTTTAAATGAATGCCTCGCAGCTTTCAGTGGGTATGCGGCCGTCGTTTGACCCTCATATCCTTTCGCAGTTACAGCCCGTATTTGAGGCTGATATTCCCTTATCTCGATATCGCTATCCAGTGATCGTCTTTAATGCTCCCATAAGATGTGAGACTCCTCAAGAGGTATGAATGCATCCGGATGGTAAGGAACTATTCTTGGCGTATAATGTTCTGAGGGACGTGTGGCTGGCACTTTTGCTTCATAGATATACCTATACTCATTGGCCATTTCAGAGATTGGCTCTTGCTTGGCCATTGCAATTCTCAAGGGTGGCTCACCATCCTCGCCATCAGCATAGATTTCCACTTTGATCATACCTGGATCAATCTCATCTAAGAAGATCTGAACCTCAAACTTCCAATATTCGCCATCTCTAGATACTTTAGTTCCCAAGAATCGCAAGCTCCCCCAGTTCTCGGCCAGCTTCCTGGCCCATAGGTCCAGCTCCTTGGCCAGCTTGCCATTATCCGCTTCTCGCCGTCGGTAAGCCTCGGCTGCAGGGAGATACATCTTCTCTACATATTCACGCATCATGCGGTCGCTGCTGAACTTTGGGGTCAGGTTTGACATGCTTTCTCTAACCCGGCTGATCCAGGATCTGGGAATTCCATTCTCGTCTCGGGAATAAAACTCAGGGACAATCTGTTCTTCTAATAACCTATAGAGCTGTTCAGCATCGCTATCATCCTGCTGAGGACCTCTGTAATCGATACCATCGCCTATGCTCCAGCCTGCTTTGGAGCTGTAAGCCTCTGCCCACCAGCCATCTAGAACTGATAGGTTCAAGCCGCCATTTGCCAGGATCTTCATTCCGCTGGTTCCAGAGGCCTCATAAGGACGCTGCGGTACATTGATCCACAAATCAACTCCAGACAGGAGCTTCTGGGCCAGAGCTATGTCATAATCCTCCAAGAAAACAACTCGATCCAGCAAATCCGGCCTTGAGGCAAACTGGGCCATTTCCCTGACCATATTCTTTCCCTCATAGTCGTTGGGATGGGCCTTTCCAGCCACAATAAGCTGAACCGGACGTTCAGAGTTTTTGAGCAGGCGAGCTAGACGATCAGCATCATGCAACAGAAGAGCGGGCCTCTTGTAAGCCGTGAACCTTCGGGCAAATCCCATAGTTAGCGCATTGGGATCTAGAACTTGTTGAGCCCCTTGAAGTTTTTCTGCGCTATCACCATGTTCCTGAAGTTGGCGTATCAGTCTGCGCCGGACATAATCTATAAGGCTTATGCGCTCCTCTATACGGAAACGCCATAGCTCAGCATCGCTAATTCTCGAGATCTCTTGAGCAATCTCGGCGTTGGCCAAGTTCTTATGATCATAGCCACATGCTTTGTTCCATATTCTCATTGATGCAGGTGACTGCCAGGATGAAATGTGGACTCCATTTGTGATAGAATCTACAGGAACTTCTGCATGGGGCCAGCGATTAAAAAGAGGCTGCAGGATTCTTCGGCTGACATCTTTATGAAGATGGCTCACCCCGTTTATGTGAGCACATCCTCGTGCAGCCAGCAAGGCCATAATAAACGAGCTGTTCTCGTCTTCTTTATTCATTTGGCCCAACTTTACTAAGTCCAACGCAGTAACGCCCACTGAATGCGCCGCCCAGCGGGCATACTTTTCAATCAAGGATTTATCGAAGCTGTCAAGACCTGCGGCCACTGAGGTATGTGTAGTAAAGACATTACCAGCTCTGGTAGCCCAAAGTGCCTCAGAAAATGAAACTTCGTGTTTCCTCATGAATGATATGGCCCGAGCCAGAACTAGGAAAGAAGCATGTCCCTCATTTATGTGGCACACATCAACCTTTATATCCATGGCCTCCAATGCTAGCCATCCCCCAGCTCCTAAGACAAGCTCTTGAAGCAGCCGCTTTTCCTTTCCAGGGTCGTAGAGGTCTGAAGTGGTAGCTCTATCCCAGGGGCTATTCAGTGGGTCATTGGAATCCAGGAGGTAAAGATCCACCCTGCCCACTCGAGCTTTCCAGACCATTAGGTATAAGTCTCTTCCTGGCAAGGGGAGCTTGATCCTAAGACGGCTGCCATCATTGTTACGTACAGGAACGATGGGCAGAATTAAGGGATCGTTATAAGGAAATGTTTCAGTCTGAGAACCATCATTGGCAAGTACCTGATGGAAATAGCCCTGTTGATACAACAGGCCTATACCAACCAAAGGGACTCCCAGATCGCTGGCCGTCTTAAGATGGTCTCCTGCCAGTATACCCAGACCGCCAGAGTAGATCGGCAGAGCTTCGGATAGGCCGAACTCCATGCTGAAATAGGCAATTTTTCCCATTTGGTAGCAATAGCCACGCTGGTCAAACCAGCACGTCTCAGCTTGATCTTTTTTTCTGCTGTTAGTCCAAAACTGAAGCTCCTTCTTGAGCTCTTCGTCCTTGGAGACCTCTTCAAGCCTCTCCTCTGAAATATTCTCTAAAATCATGTAGGGATTATTGGTCCTCTCCCACGCTTCGGGATCCAATCTCTCCCAGATCAAATCTGCTGTACAACGCTCATTCCATCGGAGGTCTAACGCAAGTTCATAAAGCACCTCAAGACCTTCTGGAAGTGAACGTTTGAGCTGAGAGAGCATAATATATGTGATTTCTTAGGACAATTTAAAAGTTCCTAGTAGAAATAGGATATTCCCTAGCGGCTTGCAGGCCATCCATTTCTGGCATGTCTATATCCATAAGCACTAGATTATAGAGACTTCGCTTTACTGCCCGGATAGCCTCATATGAATTGGATGCTACTTCAGATTCATAGCCCAATCGAGTTAGCATAATCTTGGTTACCTTCCGATGCGATTCATTATCCTCGGGCTACCAAAATACGCATATTGCTAACGACTTCATAAACCAATTACTGAACTCCCTTTCTACCCTGGAGCATCCTTGGGCCAGTTTCTTCCGAGCAATCGAAGTTCGCCCTCTGGTAATGAACGCCGTTGATTTTATCATAGGAATAAAAATCACCCCTCCTGGTGAAGACATGCACTTCATGGCCCATCTTGGCCTGGGCCTAAGAGAGTTCAGATACGTGTGGCGTCACTCCAATCATTGAACTTTGCTTGCTGAATTATATTTGTTTTAAGCGCGCCATCTTGGCATATATTAAGGATTAAATAGATGATTCTATCATCGGTCCGTCTTCCCAATCCTATTGTATTCACCAGTTGAAAACTGATAATCTTGGGTATTCTAAGTAGAGGCATCCTTGATTCCTACTATTACGGGTGCCGTAACACATATGTTGGCTTGGCCGATGTCCTTGATGGCCCTATCTAAATTCTCCAATTCCATATCCGTTAACAATTTATCCACCCCCTTATCTCCATAAAACTGCATTCAATTGGTAATAGCTAATTACACCTTGATTATCGTCCCAATGCTTTGGAGCTTTAGCACTTTTAGCTTGTCTCTTGGCAGATCTCATTATTCAATCCTCCCGTTTATCTTGGAACATCGTAAGATAGAGCAATACTTAGAGGATGGATGCTTGAAATAACGTTGATATTAAGTGCTTTATCCAACTGAGCGTTAATATGTTTGTTATGTATATATATATAGGTTTTATGACACACATTGCGAAATGTGGAACAAAACGAGAAATATAGCACAAAGTGAGAAATATAGTACAAATCGAGAAGTATGTTATAAGTTATCCGATGTATAGCAGGGTATGCTAAATATTATATTCATGATTTATTAAACTTTGCTATTAAGAAGTTTCATAACGCAAAGAACGCTTTTAAGATAGCAGATACGAGCAAATATTTGAAAGGACTCTTAAGACGTTTCTATAAATGAGTATAAGAATTTGCATTGAACTCGTTCTCACCAGATCGAGATGAGAAAAGCGTATATTCTCGGAGCTAGAAAGAACAGAATGATATGCCAAAAGAGATCCAGGTAGAGAATCGAAAATTTATTCTCAGCTATATATCTGATAACCCTGGCTCCCATTTGAGGAAAATTGCAAGGGATCTTGATATAAGCTTGAGTACTTTGAGGTATCACCTCGAATACCTGGAAAAGAAAGGAGAGATCATTTGCCAAAAGCAAAACAATTTGAAGGTATATTTCCTCTCAGATAAGCTAAAGCCTCATGAGAAGATGCTGATACCTATACTACAGCAGAAGCACTACCGAGACATAATCCTCGCTTTAATAGAGGCCCCTGGATTAACATCTACCCAAATAGCGGATAAGTTATCAATAGGTAACTCTTCTGCCTCAAAATACATTAACCTACTGGAGGATCAGGAGATATTGTTTCATCAGAGATCGGGCAGAGAGAAAAACTATTATGTAAATGATGAAAAGAGCATCATCGAACTCATGGCCACATATAAAAAGTTCGTGGCCGATGTAAGTCACGGAGTTCGTACACCCATGAATACCATTATGGGCATGACCAGCCTCCTTTTAGAAGAGGACATCACCCCTGAGCAGAAGGATTACATTGAGACCATAAGGAAAAGCGGCGAGGCCATGATGGTCCTTATCAACGATATCTTCGATCTCTCCAAGGCTGATAAAGATGCGGTGGTATTGGAGCATCAGCCGTTCAGCCTTAGGGGTTGCATCGAGGAGTCATTGGAAATCGTATCTGCTCAAGCCGATAAAAAGGGCTTGAACCTAGTCTTCGCTATCAAGTACGGCACACCTGATACAATCGTTGGGGATCACGGAAGGCTCAGACAGGTTTTGGTTAATTTGCTGTCCAATGCAGTTAAGTTCACGGACGCTGGAGAGATCGATGTATCAGTCTCATCTAAAGCTCTTGGCGATAACAAATGCCAAATCTCTTTGGCCATCAAAGATACCGGTATAGGTATACCTAAGGACAAAATGGCTCACGTCTTCCAGCCTTTTGATCAGGCGGAGATGGATGTCAGCGGTACAAACGAAGGCGCTGGTTTAGGATTGTCCATAAGTAAGCGCCTTGTAGAGATCATGGGAGGAACCATCTGGGCAGAAAGCGAGGTAGGCACTGGCTCAACCGTTTACTTCACCATCGAGACCGAGGCTGTCCAACGTAGGTCCGCTGAACTTGAGAATTCTAACAAGCCAATTGAAAATTTAGCCGAACGACATCCTTTACGTATCTTGGTGGCTGAGGATGATCCTTACAACCAAAAAGTCCTCTTGGAGATGCTCAGAAAGATGGGTTACATGGCTGATGCCGTGGCTGATGGCACAGAGGTCCTCCAAGCCCTCGAAATCCAGCCTTATGACCTAATCTTCATGGATATCAAGATGCCTTTGATGGATGGGATCAAAGCTACCCACGAGATACGCAAACGCTGGCCCCATAGTGGATCAAAGATAATAGCGGTTACTGCTTATGCCATGGCTGGAGACAAGGAGAGGTGCCTGGGGGCAGGCATGGATGATTATATCGCAAAGCCGGTTGCTATAGATAACCTGGCAGGGATCCTAAGCAAGTATCAGCCATCCAAGAATGGTCTATGAACTTTCTTTAGAGCCTGCCATTCGTAGCCTCATTAGTATTATACTTCTCGGTTTGTGCAATATTTCTTATTTTGTACTATATTTCTCAATTCGTGCTATATTTCGCAGCATGTGTCATAAAAGACATATATTCGGCAAATGTATTATGGCTTGGTGAGATAGGGCAATAATTGAATATCTCCGTGGTTCCAACCTCTAGAATATTGTTCTATCTTGTGGCGTTCCAAGCTGAACTGGAGGATTGAATAATGAGATCCAATGATAATCAAAAGAGAAGAAAGAGCCCTGCCAAGAGAAAAGAGCAAAGTGCTAAAGCTCCAAAGCAGGAGATAAGCGCGGCTGAAGAGCTCTATGACGATATATCAGGCTCTTTCTTATTGAAATATGAGATCAATGATAAGGGCATAGGGCATATAAGCTTGCCGCCCAGCCTCTCGATGGTGCTACAATCTGACCAAATATACATTTCGCCGTCTGGGGGTGGTCTGTTTATCCGGTCGGTTTAGCCATGAGCTAGTCAGGAGCTATGCCACCATCTAAGTTGTATGCATAAGCAATACCGGGACGATATTAAGGCGTAATTAATTATAACCAGTTCAATGCGAATTTGTAAAGATAAGGGGTGGATAAATTGTTGACGGATATGGAATTGGAGAATCTGGACGGGGCTATTAAGGCCATCGGCCAGGTTAACACCTGTATGACAGCGTCTGTAATAGAAGGTGCTAAGAAATCCCTAATTGAAAAAGGCTATGAGGGCGCAGGAGCTTACGCTGCAAAGCTTACTGGAACAGATGATAACACCGAATTGTTGAGAATTCTGACCATCCTCAAGAGGTATAAACTCGGACCAGAAGCTGCAGTCAAAGTTCTGGACAATCTGAGCCACATGTCTTCAGGAAAATGGTAAGTTAGTTGTTGGAGGTTTAAATTATAGGCCAAGGAAGAGGTTGCAGAGTTCGCCAAGGCTCACCTTGCCCGCGAACATGGAAATGTGAGGAAAAGATATCGATAAAAAGGTAGAGAACGTAAATAAAAACGGTCAACGTATAAATGGGAGATTATTATGGCAATATGTACATTTTGCGGCAAGCCTGCTGAGAAGGAAATTGGGAAAAAAGGAGTCTGCAAGGTTTGTGCAGGGGAAATTATCAAGACTTTTAAAGATGAACTGACAGGAAAATCCTCTAAATCAAAGAGCTAACTGAAAAGTGAATTTTTTTATTTAATTCTATAAATGAATTTATTCTTATTCTTTATTTTAGGCTTAGGAGGAGGTAATACTACATAGCAGCGTGACTAGGTCATCAACTTTCACAGGCTTTGCGATATAACCATCCATACCAGCTTCTAAAAACTTCTCTTTATCGCCTTCCATAGCAAATGCGGTTATAGCTATTACCTTCGGTCCATTATTAGGCCAGAGCCTGCGTATCTCCTTGGTGGCAGTAAGCCCATCCATCTTGGGCATTCTGATATCCATGAGGATCAAGTCGTAAGGCCGGATTTGAAGAGCATGGAGTACTTCGATGCCATCTGCTACAGCATCCGCCCGATAGCCTATGCCTTTAAGCATTTCAACAAGCACCTTCTGATTTGAAGGAATATCGTCGGCAACAAGGATCGCCAGAGGCTTTTTGCCTGATAGACTCTCATATGCAGCAGCTCTATTCATTTCCTTTAAATCCAATTGCTTGCCCGGGATAGCTTCTGCCTGGATAGTGAATCTAAATGTCGAGCCAATGCCCTCCTCACTTTCGGCCCAGATCTCCCCGCCCAAGAGCCCGACATGCTTCTTGCATATTGCCAGGCCTAGGCCAGCGCCATCACGCTTACGGCTTATTACGTATTCCAATTGGCTGAAAGGCTTGAAGAGCCTATCCATCTTGTCCTGAGGCATGCCAATACCTGCGTCCTTGACTGCAAAGGTTATCTGCCGCTTGTTGCCTTCGAGGACTTTTGAAGATACGGATATCGATATGTCTCCCGTATCCGTAAACTTAACTGCATTGGACAGCAAATTGACTAAAACCTGTCTGAGCCTGCCGTGATCACTAATTATAGTATCTGGTGTGCCATAGCTGATGGCGGAGACCATGCTCAGACCCTTCTGCTCAGCCTGAAGTGCTACCAAATCCATAGCTTCCTCGATGCAGTGCTTGAGGCTGAAAGGCTGGCGCTCTAGCGTTATCTTCTCCTTCTCAGCTTTGGATAATTCTAATATATCGCTTATAATAGATAAAAGAGCTTGTCCGCCGTTCCTGATGCTATCGATATATTCCTTCTGAGTCTGTGTGAGGTTATCATCCAAGAGCAAGCTTGAGAAACCAATAACAGCATTCAGAGGTGTTCTAAGTTCATGGCTCATATTTGCAAGGAATGCTGCCTTGGCCTCTGCTGCAGCTTCAGCTGCCTTTCTGGCCTTTTGATGCTCTGCGATCTCAACCTGGAGTTTCTCATTTGCTTTAAATAGATCCTCGGTCCTTTCGTTGACCTTCTGCTCTAGTTCGTCTTTGGATTTTCGTAACTCCTCCTCCATACGCTTCCTCTCGGTAATCTCCGCCAGGAGTTGGGCATTGGCGGCTTCCAGCTTGAAGGTTCTCTCTATAACCAAATCTTCGAGGTGACTGCGATATTTGTCCAGCTCGACTTCAGCCCGCCTGCGCTCAGTGATATCGCGGGCTGCAGCGAATACGCCTAGGACGTTGCCCTGGATATCTTTGTATATGCTGGCGTTGTAGAGAACATCCGTTAGCCTTCCATCTCTGTGTCTTATTGTAAGAGGGTAATCACGCACATAGCCTTCTTTAAAGACCTTTTCATAACCAGCGCGGGCATTCTCCGGTTCAGTGAAATAGTCAGAGAAATCCGTGCCCACAAGTTCTTCAAAGCGATAACCTGTCACACTTTTTGTGGCAACGTTCACATCTGTGATCTTTCCATCAGGGCCGATTGTCACCAAGGGATCTAGGCTGGCTTCGATCAAGCTCCTGTTATAAGCCCATGCTGTATGAAGCGCTTCTTCTGCTTTTTTGCGCTCAGCGATCTCCTCCTGCTGCCTGAAGTTGGCCTGCTCCAGCTCAGACGTCCTTTCCTTGACTCGCATTTCCAACTGGTCTTTCGCTTCTTGAAGCGCATCCTCAGTTCGCTTGCGTTCCGTAATATCCGTAAGCATGCCCATGGAACCAGCAAACTTGCCATCTCTATCCCGAAGCGACGAAGCGTTCGATAGAGCCCATAAAAATGAGCCATCCTTACGGAAGAATTTGACCTCAATGCTCTCCTCGATGAGCTGACGCCTGCGTTCAAGCATTAACTCAAGGTAGGCCTTGTATTCTTCGTCCATAAACTCGGACGATTTTTTACCAATCATCTCTTCTGGGCTGTATCCCAGCATCTCTGCCATTCTTTTGTTGACGTAAGTCGTTTGGGTCTCTGAATCCACGACCCATATACCCTCATTGGCAGTCTCAACGATAGTCCGATACTTCTCTTCGCTTTCCTGCAGAGCAGACTGAGCACGCATGATTTCGTCGTTCTGCTGGCGCAGTTCCTCGCCTGTGGCTTCAAGCTCTTCATTTGCTTCCTGCAGCGCTATCTCGGCCTTCTTATGCCCGGTGATATCCAGGCCGTATATGCGGATGCGCTGGATATCAGGAACGAAATACATTGACTGCTGGTACCATTTATCATCTATGAGCAGATCTCTAACATAGGTGCTCGCTCCACTCTTACGAAAGATCTGCATCATCTGGCCCCAGTCAGTCAACCAGGGATGATTGGGTCCACGTTCCTGGAGGCCGGGAAACAGCTTCTTAGCTGCAGGGTTAATGAAGTGCACATAGCCTTCCAGGTCAACTTCAATAATCGGGTTCGGATTGATTTTGGGGAAGGACGCTAGCCGGTCCAACTCAACTTCCATCTGCTTTCGTTCGGTAATATCACGCACAACTGAAACTGACCCAATGGTATTACCCTTGGCGTCTTTAACTGGCGATGAATTGACTTGACGATACCGCAGCTCATTGGTTGCGGGAGTTCGGATTATCTCCTCCTGATTTCTCACTATATCTCCCTGGAGGGCTCGCAAAGGCGGAGCCTCCTCAACAGGTCGTGGGCTGCCATCAGGACGAAACACCTCAAGGCTTGCTGCGAGCTTTTTTACATCTACATCACCGGAGGCAAGGCTGAACTCCCGGAGAGCTGAGGGATTTGTCAGAGTAAATTTCCGCTGCGTATCAACAAACCAGATCTCATCACTGATGCTGTTTACCAGCGCCGATAATTTATCGTGCTCCTCTTGAACAGCAGCTAGTAATCTCCCGTTTTCCTCAGTAGCCTCTAGCAGCTCCTCGTTCTGTTGCATAAGCTCTTCATCCGCCGACGATATCACTTCGAGGCTGGCCTGGAGACTTTCTAAGGCATCGGATAGGATTTCGAGCGCATCTGCTGGATTGCTCACGCACTTTGCCTGGAGTTCCTCTAAACGCTCGGAAAGCTTGGATACCGTTTGGGAAAGGTTGTCAGCAGTCATTTCTATCCCGGATCTAGCTGAAACGAATAATCATGTTCTATTATCTATAAGTTATCCTTTAGATATGGTTATTTAGTACTCTTCGCTATACATAGCCTCATTGATAATATACTTCTCGATTTGTGCTATACTTCTCAACATGTGTCATAAAAGACATATATAGAGCAAACACATTAAGGCTTGGTGGTCCATAGGGCAAAAGCTGAAGATCTCCGTGGTTTCCACCACTCTAAGCATTGTTTTATCCTAAATTGTGGAAGGAAAAAATGACCGGTCAAGCTCAGAGTGATATAAAACAGAACACAACACGCGAAAGCGTAATTAAGATTAGCAGGAATGGCAAATCGAGGTAACGGAAATGACACACCATGATGTAAAGGAAGAAAAGAAGGAAGAGTCAGGCGAAAAGGTCGAGCCTATCAAACCCGGCGATCCCAGAGTTGCTCGCAGAAAGGGCTCATTGCTAGATACCTGCTACACTACAAGTAGCGGACAGCCAAAGTCGAAGTAGGTTTGATCACTATGAATTCCTCATTTCAGATAGGGAAGATCTGAGACATACCTATCAGGTTACACTGGACATTCATAGTGGGCATATTCTGGGTGGCTATAGCCTTTGGGGCTATTCCCCCTATTACCTTGCTCGGCAAGACTTATGGCTTTGGAGCGGTCGAGCCGGCATCAATCAAATGGGCCTCCTCTTTTGTCTTCGCCATACTTCTCTTCCTCTGCGTGGCTATACACGAGCTGGGGCACTCCTATGTTGCCAGGCATTATAAAATTGGAATTCAGAGCATAACGCTTTACATTTTTGGAGAGCTGACATAGGCAAGATGTTTGCAATCCTGATGGTTGTAGCGGGTATATTCTCATTCAATTTACTGCTTCTCTTGGTAGCCGTCTTCATCTATATAGGAGCCTCCGAAGAGGAGAGGGCGACGACAGTTAATATCTGCCTTGAAGGCGTAAAGGTCAGGAACATAATGTCCTCAGATGTTCACACCATTACGCCGGACAAAAACCTCAGAGACCTCGTAGATCTCATGGTCAGAGAGAAGCACAGAGGCTATCCAGTAGTTGACCATGGGCATATTGAAGGGATCATTACATTGACCGATGTACATAGGGTCCCTGATGCGCAGCGCGATTCGACGATTATAGGCCAAGTCATGAGCAGAAATCTGATTATAATTGGACCTGATGAAGAGGCATCAACCGCGGCGAAGATGATGGCAGAACGAGGTGTTAATAGAATCCTTGTTTTAGAGAACAACAGTCTAATTGGAATCGTCTCCAGAGAGGATCTGGTAAGGGCTATGGAGCTCTGCTCTGAAGGAGATTTCACTAAAAAGAAATAGTCGATTTGGAGAGCGACATCCAGGAACATCATAATAGATTATAAGATAAAGAAAATGCAAGCAAAGGATGATTCCAGGCTATTGCTTCATCTATCGGACAGCTTGAGATGTATCGACCTGCAATTCAGTGCTATTGATGGACCCAAACAGGGGTCAACAATTAATACATAGAATTCTCAGTAACGCTTCATGAGCCTTAAAGATATGTTTTCTGCCGATGAGTGGAACGACCTTTTAAATGCGCCTATAGCATCTGGCCTTTACGTTTCTTACGGAGAACCCCATCCATTCCATATGCTGGAAGATTTGAAGGCGATGTCGAAAGAGGTCCGTAATGCTGCGGAAGACTTCTACTCAAACCCATTAATCAAGGAAATCCTTGAAGAAAAGCTAGGAACCGAACGTTACGATATTATTCCCGACAAAGGGCAGGCAACACAAGATAAGCCATTAACTCCAAGTGACATTCTAGAAACAATACGACGGGCTCGAGCTGCCGTGGATAGAATGCCTGGGCAAGACGCTGATGAGTACAGACTCTGGGTGGTAACGATAGCTCAAAAGGTGGCAGGGGCCTCAAAAGAGGGCGGCTTCCTGGGTATTGGAGGCAAAAGGGTAACTGCTGATGAGACGGCGGTATTGAAAGAGATAGCAGAAGCGATCGGGTATAAGGGCTAATATACGTTTGGCTGCCTATATTCAGAACCGTTGGATCCTCATTATTTTTCATCTAGTGATGCCGCAAACTTAAGGTAATCGCAGACCGGCGCACCAAGTGGGATTATATTACCACTGATATTATCACCAACGATTTCAAGCTCGGCTATTGTTGGAGGTGACATTCTTGGAACAGTAGGGCTTCCAGGGCAAATAAGGAGCCTTTTGCCGCTCTCGATTATCGGCCTGTGAATATGGCCGAAAATGAGCACTTTAACATCCATCTCTCTTGCCATCATGTCTGCGCCTGTTAAATCTGCGGAATGAGAAGCCATATGAATCAGGCCGATTTTTACGCCATCGACCTCTATGACCTTTCTTTTTGGCAGCAGCCGTTTCAGTTCATGCGAGTCGGCATTACCGAATACTGCCTCGACTCTTCCAAGATCTGCGAGAGATTTGTAAACCTTCAGGGAGATAAAATCCCCAGCATGAATTATAATATCTGCGCCTTTCATAGCCTCAATTAACATTTCAGGAAGGTCGCCTTCAAGATGAGTATCCGACATGGCGATAATTCGTGTTATACGTGCATCCTCCTCATACCTGCTTCAACTATTCCCAGGAACTCTGCTCCAACAGCCACTACGCTGTTTGTGAAGATTGATGCATTGATCTCGAAGATGGGATACCTGAACTTTGTGTAATCTGACATAAGCCACGTCGTTGTTATAGTATCTCCACGGAAGATTTCAGCGTACTCAGACTTGGTGGGTATGAATACAATATCATCAGTTCTGCCATACTTTTTCATCAATGCAAAAAGCTGAGAGGATTTGTTTGCAGTTATGGGCATGACGTCGGCTCCTTTGCTCAAGGCACTCATCGTGCCTTCAAGAGCTTCATAGGTGTTTCCTATGCCGCTGATGGGAATGTAAACATCTCCTATCTGGAAGCTCGGAGTGTTAAAATCCCTCTCCCAGTAGCTGATCTTATTCAAATGTGTGAACCTCATCTCAAAAGCACGTGCAACCAGGCCCGATCTGCCCACGCCGCCGATCATGTAGCGGCCGCTGCGCGGGAAGAGCTTGTTGAACCAGTGCTCCAGATGATCGGAGTCCATTTCCGTTAGGAGCCTTGCATTATCCTCAAAGTCCAATATTGCCGTGCGATACTCAGGACACGACGGCTCGCAAACGCCCTTCAGCCTTGACCGAATATCAGCGAAGACCGCATTTAAAAATGCCAAGACCTCAAGTTCAAACTCTGTTCCCAGAGGTGAGAGCCTAGCACGGCTTTCCTTATCTGTTGCATACTTAGTTCTGCCCTTGATGATTAGTATTGAGCCCTTATCGTATTCGCTGACAAGCCTGTAGGCAGTGCCGTTTTCGTTTGCGGTTATGAGCTTTAATTCTCCTCCGCGCGTTATCATGTCCATGATATATTTGTTAACTGCAGGAGTTTCTCCCGAGCCCGATATAGCTATTCCTAGATTCTTGCCCTTCCGGTAATGCCTCTGGACAGGGTCTTCAAGCGTGAAGGGAAAAACATTCTCGAAATGGTTCTGGATGAGCTGTAAAAAGCTATAGAGGGCAAGGGCGCTTCTTCCCGCTGCGAGGCCATAAACGAACTTATTTTCGGGCGAAGGGCTGAGGAACTCCACCATTGAATCAGAGAAGGCAGCCACATCTGCCATCTCCAGATCAAGCAGCTTCTCCAGGAAACCACATTGGAGCAGCGTAGCATCGCGGAAGGTTTCTATCAGGCCTGACATGATGATCACGGTGAAGGGTCCAACAGATAAGCCTTTCCAGCCCTTAACTGATGATCTCCTGCATGAGGCCACAGTCGCGAGCAAGCTTGATCTCTTGGGCAATGCGCCTTCCATTCGAAAGGTTGCGTTCTATAAGGTCTGAGTAGGGCGATCCGCCTATGTAGAGGTTTGTTCCTGCGACGATTCTGGCTGAGATCTCGAATACCTTGAACTCAAGATCATCTGTAACTATCGTTTCAAGACTGAACGGCCCAAGCATTCCGCCGAAAAGCTCAATCGATGTTTCGACAACTCTTTCGCCAAGCTCAAATGCCCTTGGAAGGAGGGACTCGCGTAAGACGAGCGGCAGGTTTCCAGTTACAACGAAGCTCGGATAGATGCCCGCCTCCGCAAGTTCATTCATTGAGCCGATGCGGAATATTTCGTCTGCATTGGACTCGACGCGGCGGTCTATGCCGAGCATGTCCAGTGTTCCCTTCTTCAGCCTGTACCCCTCAGTTCTTATGGGCGAATAGAAAAAGTGAAGGTAATATCTTGTTCCTAAAATGAACTCCTGGATTGTATATTTCTGCTGCTGGAGCCCCATCTTTGACTGGAACTCATCCTTATTTTTAGCTATAAAGAAGCCTCGGCCTCCCTTGGCGCCATGATACTTTACAATCACCGGCCTGTCTATATCGTCAGCTTTCTCAAAGCGCATTGGAACGTTGACGCCCGCTCGCAGGAGCCAATCACGCTCCATTTCTCGATCGCTTTCCCATGCGAGAACTCTTCTGTTGCCGAAGGTCGGAACAGCCAGAGATTCGAACTTTTCTATGCCGAGATACTCAACAAGGGAGCCGTGAGGGATAATGATTGCATTTTCATTTGTGATATCATCTGCATAATCCAGCAATGCCTTGTAGCTCTCGATGCACACGAACTTGTCCGGCTTTGCGAGGGGAAAGGCATCATAGAACTTTGGTGGCTGTCCGATGCAGATCCCAAGGGTTTTGAAGCCTTCCTGGCGTGCGCCGTGAAATATCTGCAGGCTGCTATGGGAGCAGATGGTTGCTATGGTGAGATCATCACTATCGTATCCCCTCAAGATCTCTAAAATATCTTCCTTCGGAATCATATCGATAACCTTTACACACCTTGAAACTGCAAGGTCGGGATACAGGTAGATAAGCCTTAGGGTTATATGGACATATTTGGATGAACAGATTATGAAAGGCTCACTAAAGAGGGAGACAAAAGAGACCAGAATTGAGGTCTCGCTGAGCACAGGTGGCTCGGCAATCTGCGAAACCGACACAGGAATAAAGCTTCTTGACGAGATGCTGCGCACCTTTGCAGAGGCGGCAAGCTTCGATCTTACAGTTAAGGCAGCTGGAGACCTAGAGACTGGAGATCATCATACTACTGAGGATGTTGGAATAACCATGGGAAGCGTTCTTGCGAAACTGGCCAACAATGGGATCGGTAGCTCGACGGTTCCAACAGGCGAGTGCCTTGCAATGGCCGCGATACGCCTGGGCGAGCCTGGATATAAAGGCGATTTCAAATTCAAGGCTCAAAAGCTGGATGGCATGAGCCTTGAGAACATTGGGCACTTTCTTAGGGCATTGGCCTACAACGGCCGTTTCACGTTACATATCAAGGCAGAGGGAGAGGATGATAGATCTAAGATCGAGGCTATGAGTGCGGCAGTGGGCAGGGCACTCAAAAATGCAATTGAAGATTGGACAGCGGAGGATTAAAAATGTATTCACAAGTACAATCATCCCTTACGCCTGCCAATGGCTATGACGATTAATGCGGCAAGCGCGGCTGCAAAGGTTGGAGCGCTACTCTTTTTGGTTTCAGCCTTTACGGTGAGCGATCCGTTGATAATTTTTGCAGGTCGGAAGCCTTCAACCTTTGTTATATTCAGGTAGGTGGTTGCATTGGATGCAGTCACATTGAAGTATATGCCCGAAGCCCTGATCGCATTGACAGCATTTTGTACTCTGACCCGAAGCTCGTACCTGCCTGGTGGGGCGCCGACGCGAATAGCATGGGGTTCGAGTGCCTCGATCGGCCCTGTAAGTGTATGATTGGAGCCGGTTGGCTTAGTAGTCCCACTTATTATATCGAATAGCTTCAGAATGCTGCTTCCAGGCTCAATTTTTATGAACTCGCTGCGAGCTGTGTTATTGGCAAGCATCTCGGAGTAACTTTGGGACGAGTTGGTTATCTTGTAGCCTGTAGGCGATAGGTAATATATGGTATTTCTATCAGCGATGCTGGCGATCCTTCCTGAGCTATCGAATCCAACATTAACCTGCAAAGGCGTGCTTGAACGATTGATAAAGAGCTCTCCTGGTATTGGTCCATTGACATCCAATATTGTGCTGCCGTCGTCGATCATTTTCAAGACTGTGGCATTCCAGGTCCAGAAATAGCCCCAAAGATCCTCAGATCCTTGACCAATATCGGTCAGATCTCTGAAATAAACCGTCCTGTTGGATGAATCCTCTATCTCAGCAGTCACTTGTTCTATCGCTCCCGCCTGAACAATCATGCTAAAGTTGGCATTGCCTCCAGGCGGCACATTCGGGGTATATCCGATATCTCTTGCAAATTTGGGTGCCGGTACCACATACTGCAAAGTGTAGGGGTAGTACCTAAGGGTATCATTATCTGCACTCCTGATGTACATTCCTGGCCAGATGGAGGCTGATTTATTGCGACCCAGATCTATGCTGTCTTCAAGGTTTGCCATGGAGACGTATCCTGGAGGGGTTGGAAGTATCACAAGGTCTCCGAACTTCCTGCCGAAGTCTACAGGCAGATAATTTTTTTCTGAAATCTGGAAGAGACCATTGATTATAATAGTTTCATTATTGCCATCGTTAAAGACATTTTGAACGTGTATTGCGATTATGGGCAGGTCATTCACATCATCGGCGTTCTTCTTATAAATGTAGGTTGAGTTGGATTTCAGAATAGCAGTTTCTATCAGCAAGCCGTTATTGAACAGCGCCACAGCAGCTTTATCTTCATTCACAGATACAAGGTCGAACACATAACCTTCACCCAAAGTCAAGGCCCTGCCAGCGTTCAGGGGTACGTTTTCGTCTGAATCCTGAATAATCTGAATAACTCTATACTGTTGTATGGTACTTACATTTCCGATCTCACTGCTGGTCTCTGAATCATATCCAGCAAACCAAGGAAGGCCAAGGAATCCGATCATATCATAATATCCCCATGGCTTGAACTTGAACTGTGTCTGCTCCACAATTGTGTTATATTGCAGTCCGCCTGATATTCCTAAGAATGTATTATTCTTGATGACCGGTTCTGCGAGGTCAATGGTATTGTCTGAAAGCTTCCCGACGCTCAGCGTTTCCCTTCCCAAAGCTTCTTCAGGATCGAAAAATAATCCCGAGAAGTTAGCATAGTCCCATCTTGCACTGATATTACCCACAACCGCTCCTGAAGAACTATGTAGGGGAATAGTAGAGTTGCCAGTGAAGACTGGCCCCCGTATCTCTTGAACGCCGTAATCGGATATATCCCCCTGAGGATAGTAGATCAAATTCGGCTCATCCAGCACTACCAGCTCTAGACCATCCAGCAGAGGAAGTACGCTGTTTTGGGTCAGAGTGAGATCCCTATCATTCCTGAACTCTATGAGGCTCTCAGAAAGATCTGTTAGCTCCATATTTCCAAGCTTAGTGCCCACTATGAGTTTGATATCCGGGGCATCGCTTGCCTGAAATACTCCATCCACCTCAACGATGCCGGTGCCGTTTCCACGCATAACCTTGCTCAGGTGTACAAGAATTATCGGGATATTTTGGATCTTAAAAACGTATGTATCTCCGCCGCGGACTGCTGCCATGTGTACAGGCTTTTGGTTCTTGAAGAGTACGAGGTTTGCTACATTGCCGTCCTGAGAAATCTCCCTCAAAGCCAGAACATAGCCATTTAGTAGGGGCATAGAGCTGTTATAGCTCAAGGTATGAGTTTCATTGCTGTCAATGAGTATTTCTCTTAATTCGCCATTTCCGAGAGGGCTGACCTCATCTGTTAGGGAGCTGGCGGGATAACCTGCAAGATACGGCTTGCCCAAAAATGCAACTGCGTTATAGCTGCCCCACGGGGTATACTCGAACTCTTCAGGCCAGACATGGCTTGAGTATATGATCTGTCCCTTCTCTGCCAGCCTTCCATTTGTATCTACAGAAAGCTGCTCGCCTCCAACGCCTTTATCAATATCGTAGTAAAACCAGCCAAAGTCCTCAGCCTTCCAGGTGCCATTGCCTTCGCTGAACTGACCTCGAACGGAAGCAGTTTCTACCGGTTGCTGGGCAGAGGATAAGCCAATCAGAATTAAGCTCAAAATGAAAAGACTCAGACAAAAATATATCCTAAACTTCATGCCTCGCTCTCCCTTGGATCATCTGTTCTCTTAATCTCTGGGATATTCTTGAACTTCTTTCCCTTTGATGCTTGCAGAGATAACCTGTATATTCTATGGCCGATCTTAACATCTGCGGAGTCAAGTGATGTCACCTGTTAAACACGTTGCGATATATGGGAAGGGCGGGATAGGCAAGTCTTGCACCGCCTCAAACATTGCAGCCGCCTGTGCTGAAGATGGGAAGAGAGTGCTGATGATCGGCTGCGATCCCAAGAGCGATTCGACCATAACCCTCGTAGGCAGGAGGATACCTACCATGATGGACCTCATCCAGCGCGGCGGTGAAATTGCAGAGATTGATGTGATATTCAATGGATATAAGGGCGTAAGGTGCATTGAGGTTGGCGGGCCCGAGCCTGGGGTGGGCTGTGCAGGCCGGGGAATTATAGTAGCGATCGATTTTCTGCGCAAGGTTTCCAAGGCGATGGATGAGGTTGATCTGGTGCTGTACGATGTTCCAGGAGATATCGTTTGCGGAGGATTTTCTGCGCCCATCAGGAAGGGGCTCGTAAGCCAGGCGTATATCATCACATCAGGAGAATATATGCCGCTTTATGCTGGTAATAATATCTGCCGTGGACTAAAGCGTCTCGCAACGCCATTAGCTGGAGTAATTTGCAACTCACGAGAGGCAACGGGTGAGCGCGAGATAGTGGAGAACTTCGCAAAAGAGCTTGGGAGCAGACTCGTTGCCTTTATACCAAAGGTTCCTATAGTCCAGGAGTGCGAGCGCAGGGGTGTAACTGTTATAGAAGGCGCGCCGGATTCTGAGGTCGCTCAAGTCTACCGTGCCCTGGCAAGAGAGGTAATGTCCGACTTCGAGGGAAGGATTCCGGAGCCGCTGAGCGATGATAGGCTCAGGGAGCTGTCTATTGTATGACTGAAGCACGAGTCCTTCTGGCAGGAGATAGAAGCTCGAGTGGCAAGACAACGATAGTCGCAGGTCTGCTCTCAGCACTTTCCCGCCGCGGCCTGAGGGTGCAGCCGTTTAAGGTTGCTATGGACTACATAGATCCCAGCTACCATACGTGGATAACGGGAAGATACTGTCGCAACCTCGACGGCTATCTAATGCCTGAGAGAAATATACGTGAAATCTATGCTCACGCGTCTATTGGTGCCGACATATCTGTCATTGAGGGTGTGCGAGGACTGTATGAGGGCTATGATGGAGACCTTGGCAGCACAGCCCAGATAGCCAAGATGCTTCCTGTCCCAGTGATATTTGTAGTGGATGCTAGAAGCATAACGCGAAGCGCAGCCGCACTTGTCAAAGGCTATATGGATTTTGATCCTGATGTCAAGATAAAAGGTGTCATACTCAACAAGGTCGGAAGTGAGCGGCATGCTCAAAAAGCGAGAAAGGAGATTGAACGCTATGCCGGCGTTGAGGTAGTTGGCGAGATTCCCAGAGACGACTCGATGCACTTAGCTATGCGGCACCTCGGCCTTGTGCCCGTCCTGGAGGGAAAAACGAGGCATGATGGTTTTGTGGAGCGGCTGGATAAGATACGTCGGATCGTAGAGGACGGACTGGATATAGATAGAATCATCGAGATAGCGAGGGACGCAGAGCCGTTACAAGATGTCGAACCAGATCTTTACAAGCCAAATGAGCTGGGAAAAGGGCTGAAGATCGGAGTAGCATTGGATGAGGCATTCAACTTCTACTATCGCGACAACATCGAGCTAATGGAACTCACGGGGGTCACAGTCGTACCTTTCAGCCCTGTTCATGATTCAGCCGTGCCCAATGTGGATGGCATCTATATTGGTGGCGGCTATCCGGAGCTTTATTCAAAGGAGCTATCCGAGAATGTAAGGATGAGGCGATCTATTGTTCAAGCGCACGAAAAAGGGCTCCCGATCTATGCTGAGTGCGGCGGTCTGATGTACCTTGCAAGGGAGATCGAGTGGGAAAATGAGAGCCACGAGATGGTTGGTCTTGTTCCTGGAAATTCAAGAAAAGGGACAATCCGCGTGGTAAGCTACGTGAGCGGCAGCCTTGTGCGTGATTGCGTACTAGGGTCAGCAGGGTCGCATTTTTTGGGCCATGAATTTCATCATTCAGAGATGGTAATGGATGAGGATGTCGAGTATGCTGTGAAGCTCGACCGCGGCACAGGGATAAAAGACGGCCTTGACGGCATCATCGATGGAAACATGATCGCCAGCTACTCCCATATCCACGGCGCATCCTACAGAGGCTTTCCATCGGAGTTCATCAAAGCCTGCAAAAATCGGAAGGTCTAAATAAATTGCTACTCCATTGGAATAAAGGTGATGTAAATGGTGAAGATGCCACCCGAGGTAAGACAGACACTGGAGAAGCAGAAGCCTGTGCCGATAGCAACCGCAAGCAAGGCAGGAGTTCCGAATGTAGTATTCATCGGAGCCATGAAGATACTGGACGACGAAACAATATTGATCGCGGACAACTTCTTCTATAAGACTGCAGCCAACCTGAAGGAGAACCCTCAAGTATCTCTTCTCTGCTACAGCTCGGAGACTAAGAAGTCCTTCCAGATCAAGGGGCGGGCAGAGGTCCATATGAAGGACAAGGTCCACGACGATATGATTGCGTGGGTGCACGGGATCAATTCCAAGCTTCCTGCCAAAGCTGCGGTGATCGTGAAGATTGAGGAGATCTACAACGCAATGTGGGGACCGGCGGCGGGTAAGAAGATCGCATAAATTTTTTATCATTATTTTCAAATTATATCAAACATTATAGTTTGCAAATCATATCCTGTTTCTACCGGGGTCTGTGCTTCAGCCATCACGTCTCTCGCCATCTCCACCTCATGCCCTCGCGTCTCAGGATAAAAGTGAGTCAGCACAACCCTTTTCACGCCGCTTATCATACTGCCAAGCTTCTTGGGCGTAGTATGGTTTGTAACCTCAAACGGCTCAGGGAATGAGCATTCGTGAATGAGGAGATCTGCGCCTTCGGCAAGGCTCGCAATTTCAGGCGATGGCTCGGTATCTCCTGAGTAGGCCACAACCTTAGAGCCTGACTCTATTCTGTAACCTAGCGAAGTAACACTGTGTTTAGCCTCAGCAGTGGAAATCTCAAAGCCCTTCAGGGAAAAGGTTTCGCCAGGCTTTAGCTCCTGCACAGAAACCTCCATCTTCTCCAGGTAGGGATAGGCGCTGTGCATTGTCCTGAAATACTGCGCAGTTCCCTCAGGTCCGTAGATCTCCAGGCCAGGCAGCTCTAAGAGATAGCGCGCGTTGGCCAAGGCCAGCAGATCGGAGACGTGGTCCAGGTGCAAGTGAGTGAGAACCACCGTGCCCAGCTCCTCGATGTTCACGCTGGCTTGATCCAGGCGCAACAAAGTGCCTGCTCCGCAATCGAAAAGTAACTTTTCTCTGCCCTCGATCAGCAGCGCAGACTGCGAGCGCTGGGGCTGGGGGATGCCAACGCCCGTACCTAAAAGAGTGACCTTGAGACTCATGCTGTTACGATTCGGACGCTATAGTAATAATGATATTCATGATTGCAATCGTCCTTCGAACTTTGCAGCCTCCAGACCCTATAGTTTAACCTGAGCCTGCCACTGGATATTTGTGTGGGATATTTAGGACCTCTTCATTGGTAGTCTCGACGGCCGAGCAATTGACAGTGCCGGTGAAATACCTCCTAGTAGTGAACGGTAAGGATGGAAAGAAATTTAGATCTTTTCAAAGCAATTTAGTATCATGGTGAAGCTGCTCAACTCCTTTGCCTTTGTGATGGAGCCAATCCCTCCCTATAGCTTCAGGCTAACCATCAGGAAGCCCGCGGGCTGGCCCCTCTTCACGCCATTCGAGATCTACGAGAAGCGCACCCTCTGGACGGCAACCCACATCCAGGGCCATCTAGTCGGCATCAGGCTCACCTCAAGAGGGACGACAGAGCGCCCTAGGATCGCAGCGACCATCTTTTTGGAGAGCAGCCAGCCTCCTGAAAAACTGGATGCGATCAAGAAGTCTCTGGCTCACAGCATCGGTGCCGATAGTGATCTGACTGAGTTCTATGATCTCGCTTTGGAGGATAGCATTCTGAAGCACGTGATCAAGGATCTATACGGCATGCACAGCACAGGACCGGACACTATATTCCCTGAGGCGGCTCTGGCAATTCTACTGCAGATGGCGCCCCTCAAGCGGAGCGACGAGATGATGAGCTGCTTCATCAGCAAATACGGCGAGACTGCGGAGTTTGACAGAAAAGGCATCTCTGTCTGGCCTCTGCCTGGGAGGATAGCCAGGCTCGATCCCCAGGAGCTTGCACGGGCCTGCAAGCTCGGCTACAGGGCTAGGCATCTTGTGAATCTGGCTAGGAAGCTCGATGATGAAGCGTTCCCGACGATGGAAGATCTGGAGAGGGTCGAACCCAGCGCGGCCAAGAGAAGACTGCTTGAGTTGCCGGGCATAGGCGATTATTCTGCCGATATAATAAATCCTCACGGCGGCTTTCCAATCGACGCATGGTCCGTTGATGTTTTCGGAAAGCTATTATATAGCGAAGAGCCCAAGGACCGGAGGAAAGCAATAGAAGGAATTAAAAAGGAGGGCCTGCGCCGGTGGGGCAAATGGTCCTGGATGGCCTTCTTTTATGTGGTGCAGGATCTAGAGAACCTATCAAGAAAGCTGGATACCAAGCTTAGGTTCGAATGATAATCGAACTTTCTTGATGGGCATTTCCTCTTGGGGAAGGTCGGGGTTGGGTTTAAGTATCTGCAAATGATCTCTTTCCACGATTTGACCTGAAAATTATAGGGTGATAATTTTGCAAAAGAGCGTCGTCAAGGATATCGGGTTGGCCAAGGCGGGAGAAAAGCGCATCGAGTGGGCAAGGAGGCACATGCCTGTCCTCCAGTCCATCAAGGAGGAGTTCGAGGAAACATTGCCCCTTAAGGGCGCAAGAATTACAGCCTGTCTTCATGTTACAGTCGAGACTGCCAACCTGATAACGGCCCTTGTTGCTGGCGGAGCAGAGGTCGCACTCGCGGGCTCAAATCCGCTCTCAACACAGGATGATGTTGCTGCTGCCCTGGCAGCGCGCGGTCTGCACGTCTACGCCTTTAGGGGAGAGAACGAAAAGGAATATTATGAATGTATTAAGAAAGCCCTTGAGCTTAAGCCGAATGTAACTTTGGATGATGGAGCAGATACCATCGCCATAGTCCATAAGGAGATGCCAGAGCTTGCAAAGCAGATGTTCGGAGGCTGCGAGGAGACTACGACGGGCGTAGTTCGCTTAAGAGCCATGGCAGATGATGGCGCTTTGCTTTATCCCGTAATTGCGGTGAATGATGCCGAAACAAAGATGATGTTCGATAACCGCTACGGCACGGGTCAGAGCACCGCCCATGGGATAATGAATGCAACCAACTTCCTTTTCGCCGGAAAGACAGTGGTGGTTGTGGGCTATGGCTGGTGCGGTCGAGGCTTTGCCATGCGCGCTCGCGGCCTGGGCGCGAACATAATAGTGGTAGAGATCGAGCCTCGAAAGGCTCTTGAGGCCGCCATGGACGGCTACCGTGTCATGCCAATGATCGAGGCAGCGCCGTTGGGGGATCTCTTTGTCACGCTCACGGGCGACATAAACGTAATAAGAAGCGAGCACTTTGAGCTTATGAAGGACCAGGCCATTCTCGCTAACAGCGGCCACTTCAATGTTGAGATCGATATACCTGCTCTCGAAAAGATGGCCTCCGCAAAGACAGAGGTCAAGGAGAACATAACAGAGTACAGGCTGAAGGACGGGCGAAGACTGTACCTTCTGGCAGAGGGCCGTCTCATCAATCTCGCAGCAGCATTCGGCCATCCCCCAGAGGTCATGGATATGTCCTTCGCGAATCAGGCCCTGGCTGTGAAGTACATTGTGGAGAATGGGCGGAATCTTGAGAGGTGCGTCTATAAAGTGCCGGGAGAGATCGATCGTCGGGTAGCAGAGCTGAAGCTCGCCTCGATGGGACTGAGGACTGAGAAGCTCACACCTGAGCAGTATAAATATCTCCACAGCTGGCAGATGGGAACTTGAGGTGTAGATCTTGGACCTAAAAAGGGAGAGCGTTGAAGTATACTTGCGCAGCCTCTTCAATGATAAGAATATCAAGCTAGTAAGCATGCGCAGAATGGGCGAGACGATTCCCACGACAGATGATGTCAAAGGATTCGGCTATGGGGCCCCTCTGCTTCTGGAATATCTAAGCGACGGAGAGAAGGGCTCAGCAGTGCTTTCTACAATGAGAGTACAGCACGGATTCGGCCATGACCACTTCTCCGATAGAGCGAAGATTCTCATCTGGCAAAATGCGACGTTCAACAAGCTTCCAAAGCATGTTCAATCCCTTGATGTCGGATACTTCACTGGGGATGGAAAGCTCATATCAGCGGGAGCTGCCAAAGAATACTTCCTGATGATGAAGAGGATTGAGGGGCGGGAGTACTTCTATGATCTTGATAGAGTGAAGGATCATGGTGCGAACGATCTCGACTATGACAGGGTGATCGCCCTGACAAATTATCTGGCAGAGATCCACTCAGCCAAGAGAGATTGTCCGCCTCTCTACCTGCGCAAGATACGCGAGATGGTAGGGGACGGTGAATGCATCTTCGGAATCTTGGATGATTATCCTGACAATCCCACTTTCCTTGATCCAGGAGAGCTCTGCGATATTGAAAAGCTATGTGTAGAATGGCGCTGGAAGCTTCGAGAAAAGGTCAACAGATTATGCCAGGTACATGGCGATTTCCATCCTTGGAATGTAATGTTCAGGGAAGGGACAGACTTTACGGTTCTAGATCGCAGCAGAGGCGAGTGGGGAGAGGCTGCAGATGATATAACTGCTATGGCTATGAACTACATCTTTTACTCAGTCCAGAAAAGCCTAAGGCTTTCGGGCGATCTAAAGGACCTCTTTGAGCTGTTCTTCGAAAATTACATCGATAAGAGCGGAGACGAGGAAATACTTGAGGTGCTTGCACCTTTCTTCGCATTCAGGGCACTGGTCGTGGCAAGCCCAACATGGTACCCCCTAATTTCGGATGATGTCAGGAGATCTCTCTTTAATTTCCTTGAGAACGTATTGGGCTCTGAGAGCTTCAACTATAGGGATGTAAATAGCTACCTGACATGAAGCTCTACGCTTTCCACCTTTCGGGAGAGCATGAGACACTTCCTAGAAGTGAAGCTCTGGCACTTCTGGAGATTTGTTCCTCAAGGTTCAAGGAGATTCGCCTCCTAGACCAGTGCCTCTTGGCTGAGGCTGAAGATCTCGATGCCAAGGCTCTCGAATTGCGCCTTGGCATGACTCATAGTGTAATCGAAGTTCTTGCTGTCTGTGATGCGAGCATTGATGCCTTGGCGAAGGCCGTAAAAGACGCCGAGCTTCCCAGCAAACCCTATAGAATAAGGGCTAAGAGAATCAAGCATGCTGATATGAAGGCTGACCAGGTCGAACGTGAGGTGGGCAAATGGCTTCTCAGGAGAGGCTACAGGGCTGACCTCAAGAATCCTGAGGTCGATCTGAAGGCACTGATAACCGAAGAAAAACTCATTTTTGGCGTTGAGATTGCACATCCTGATAGAAGCGGCTTTGAGGATAGACGACCGCATCTTAAGCCCTTTTTCCATCCCGGAGTGCTTATGCCCAGGATTGCCCGCGCTCTTGTTAACATTGTTCAGGCGCGACCAGGAGAGCGTCTGCTTGATCCTTTCGCCGGCACAGGAGGTATTCTAGTCGAGGCATGCCTTATCGGAATACCATGTATAGGAGTAGACGTTCAAAGATCGCTTATCCGTGGGGCTACAGCAAATATCACTGGCCTGAATTGCAATCTTGTTTTAGGAGATGCTAAGCGCCTGCCCTTTCGAGATGCATCGACTGATTCAGCAGTGCTTGATATTCCCTATGGCAGATCAGCATTAATCCGAGCTGAATCTAAGGATGAGCTGCTGAAAGATAGTCTTGCGGAGCTTAATAGAGTGTTGAAGCCCAATAAGAAAATGGCAATCGTAGCAGATAGGCCAATCGATGGCTACTTGAAGGATGCGGACTTCAATGTAATTGAAATACACGAAGAAAGAGTTCATAGAAGCCTTATAAGGCATATATTTATCTGCAGTAAGTAAAGGCACCCTAAATTTATCCTAATTACCCGGCTAAAATGCTTTCATCGCGCAATACTGCTGAGGGACTTAGAGCAGATCGAACTACATTCCATATAAGGCATAGCGATCTGACGTTTTAGAAGAAATACTGCTTTTATAAATTAACCTAGAGAGCACAACAATGTTACTGACAAATCATATGATTTATATAGTAACAATTATGTGCTTAAATTAACCAATATAATGGAAGTAGAGAAATATTTACAATAGGGGGAAAGTACATGCATGTACTGAGATTAATAATTATACTCTGCCTCCTGGCTCAGTCGGTCAGCTTTGCATCGGCGACTGACATAACTGGAACTTGGATTTCCAAATATAGTTTTGACTCTGTTGAAGAGGTTATGACCGCGAATATTAAGCAGATAGGGGAGAATATCATTGGATCATTCTCGGTCAAACCTTCCGTAGGTAGCTCTTATTCCGGAGTAATCTTCGGAACTATTAATGGCGATCAAGTAAAGTCAAATTACTTATCTGTAAGAGCATCAGAGAATAAAGATCCCCAGGTGGTTATAACCTTTAGGACTTACGCACTTGGCGGAACTTTCTTATAATATATGTGTTATATTAAATGAGAAATGAGCTGGAGAAAGATGCTTTGAATCCGGCTAAATGTGACGACCTTGATTATATTCACTTTCTAATTGCATCAATGGATGTTTTTTCCTGCACTGAAGCTGCTAGATGTCAGGTATCACGGAAAAATAATCCATCACATGATGCATTTACTCGTCTCTTACAAAGACAGCCTCCTGATACGGAAGCGTTATGGGATGAGGTTAAGATATTCATCCGACCCCAAGAGTGTTTCTTAATTCTCGACGATACAACATTAGACAAACCCTATGCAAAAAAGATGGATTTAGTCTATCCTCAATGGAGCGGGAAGCATCATAGAGTAGTAGAAGGAATAAATATTACTACATTGCTCTGGACAGATGGGACTCCGATAATTCCAGTTGATTTTCGAGTCTATGATAAAGATACTGATGGTAAATCAAAGAACAATCATTTTCGCGATATGTTGAATAAGGCAAACGAACGGGGATTCAAGCCTTATTTTGTCCTCTTTGATAGCTGGTACTCAGGAATAGATAATCTCAAAGCATTAAGGAAACTTGGATGGCATTGGCTTACTAGATTGAAGAAAAATAGATTAGTAAATCCTGATGATACTAAGAATGTACCAATTGAGGAGATAGAGATCCCGCCAAAAGGCAGAATTGTGCATTTGAAGGCTTACGGCTTTATAAAAGTATTCAAGATTGTTTCCGATGATGGCGACATTGAATACTGGGCGACTGATTCACTGGAAATGAAAGAAACAAGGCGGAAAGTATTAAGTAAGCATTCTTGGAAAATCGAGGAATATCACAGAGGAATTAAACAATTCTGCGGAGCTGAGCGCTGTCAAGCAAGAAAGAGCCAATCTCAGAGAGCACATATATTATTCTCTCTAAGAGCATTTCTCAGATTGGAGCTAATACGACTTATCAAGGGAATAAGTTGGTTTGAAAGCAAGCGTAGAATTATTCGAAATGCTATAAGCACATACAGAGAATGTCCTGATTTCCTACGGTCTATAGGCTCAACTGCGTAAGTCCTAAACCTTTACAGATAGTCGTATTGTAGACACAAATACTATAAAAGGCACTTATTATGTCCAGGATAGCGATATGAACGCATTTTCAGGATCATTTGAAGCTACAAGAAAATAGAATAGAAGGAAATTATATGGAAACATGGGACTATTACGACCTAGCGGAGGATCAGCTAAAAGCCTTCACTCGATCGGAAGTTAGGACGAAGATAATGCTCCTCTTGAAAGACACTATGGCTACTTCAGGGGATCTCGAAGAAAAAATGGGTATTCGTTCGACAACGATCCTTCATTCTATGAAAGAGCTCATCAATTCAGGACTGATAACAAAAAAGGATGGGGCCTATTTATTGACAAATGTAGGAAGAATTCAGGTACTTCTACTTGATAGGCTAATAGGCGCCATAGTTCTATTGGAACAACACGAGGATTACTGGCTAAATCACGATCTAAGCGGAATACCTGAGGAGCTTCTGGCCAAGATAGGCATGTTAGCCTACTCACAGAGGATAACTTCGGACCCAACAGCGCCTCTTAAAAGCCTAGAAAACTTTATGTCAGAGCTATCAAAATCAAAGGATATACGTGGCGTTTCATCTTTTATTGCTCCTGGATTCCCAGAGTTGATCAGCAGCTGCGTTAGGGGAGGTTCGAATGTTGAAATAATACTCACTAATACACTTATTGCAAAAATATCAAAAGATAGTAGCTTAATGAGGCGTGATTTATTGGAATATCCTAACTTTAAGCTATATCAGTTAGGAAGGGATATTAATATCGGGTTTACAGTTACCGAGTCTCTTCTAGCTTTAGGATTATGGGGTTTAAATGGAACGATCGATTTAGCAAGTGGCGAACTAATCTGCATAGGAGAGGATGCTACTGCCTGGGGCAGAGAGTTATTCGATTATTATAAGAATCTTTCTCGACCCATAAACGCTTCTGAGGTCTTAGGAGATTAAATACAGCTATAATACATATTGCTTATAAATTTCTTATTATTCTATAAATCAAACTGCGACGTCGCACCCGCTGCAAGCTTGGAGGTACTCGTTAAAAGAATAACTTAAAAAATTTTAATATAGGCCCTTAGCTAAAGATAGGCGCATAGCCTGCTAGCTCCATATAGCCTAGACCTATTTGTTTTCCGGTGTGATTCCCCGCTCTGATGCGCACAATGCCTTCCCAATACTTTGGCTCGCCATTGGCCGTGTTCATGGTCTGCTCATCGAAGTAAGGTTCTACCGCGTAATTGCCCATAGGTGTGCTTAAGATCCAATCCAAAGGATATGTGAAGCCAAAGCGATCCGAGGTCCACAACCTTGTGAAGGTTAAGTTGGCTGCATCCTTACCGTGCCACCATCTGACATTGCCTTCTGAATCGACGTAAGTCAGGCTGCGCTGATCCGGGAGGTCGTTGTGGGTGTCGTCCTTGAAGTTAAACAGCATCAAGAAGCTTCCATTATCAAGGCGCATGCTGAACCAGTCCCAGGCAGGATAGCAATTGTTGAAGCCTCCCCACTGGTGATCGAACCAGCTATCTCCCCAGACTTTTACCTCACGGCCGTCGATGCTCAGCGTCCCGGTGGTGTTCATTGCGGGATGGGAGTAGTAATAGCTTTTTCCTACCATGCTCTTGGGGTCGATACTGGCGCAGGCACCCATGCTGCCGGTTCCATTGGGCCATTCCAGGAAATAACCGTACTTATCGTTTGTCAGGGTTAAATTCATGGAGATATTATGCCCATGTCCACCATCGTTAGATACATTCCCGTTGCTTACAATATTCCAGGCATCTAAGGCCTTCCAATAGGTAAGGGTCGTCTGAGAATCCTTATAGCGCCAGTAATCGCCTTTCTTGGCATCAGTGCCGTTGGTGATCTCGGTCTGGTTGGGTAGAACAAAATATCTGTTGCGGGGATGCTGGCTGTTGAAAACATCGCTGACGGCCACGTGGTCGACGTAGCCCATAATCCCCGGCCCTAGATTCTGATGGAAAAGGGTATACTGGAATCCATAAAGGTTACCTGTCTTGATCTCCCTTAAAGACCCCGTCCAGTACAGCCACTCTATGAAATCGCTGGTGTTTGCTACCACTGATGAAGGCCGATGCAGCAGATGATCAGCAGGAAAATCGAAGACTGAACTAGCATTTCCATTGCCTTTTATAGCCACTGTCGCGGAATTTTTTGCTGAAGGCTTTATGACTGAATCAGCAACCGAAATAGCTATTATCGCTATAGTCAAGCAACTTACAAGGATAATAGCTATGACTAAGATATACCGATCATTGTTCGGTTTCATTGTCACCCCTCATGAATTTATCGATTGATAACCCATATATCGCAATTAAAGCTTTCGGAGTCAAACTGCGACAGCACACCCCGCAGTAAGCAGCAGTGTATTCATTTAAGAATAAAAAATATATTATATTAATCATCTATATTCTGTACTCTCCAAGTTTCTCACCAATTTATAATCTCCATTCTATATCAAGTTATATCTTATATCCCTGTTCTTTGATTAGATAGAGTAAACCACTATCAGGAACTGGCAAATTAAAGAATTGTAATACATATATAAAGGCATCAATGAATGCTTGAGCCTTTATACTATCAATCATATCTCCAATCGTTCTATTTTGTTGATTTCTTTCAACTGGTGGGTTTTTGAGTTCATATAAAACGATGGCTGTCCAGACTGAGAAAACCATCTGAATAAATCTTTCAATTGAGCGTTTTCCTCTTAATTGATAATCCTTGAATCCCAATTTTTGATTTGACTCTCTATGAGCAGTCTCAATATCCCACCTATCCTCGTAAATAGAAAGGATTTCTACCAAAGATAGTGAACAATTTGTGCTAATAAAGTAGTTGGCGTCACCATTTTTCTTTTTCTTTGAGATGACTAGCTTTACTTTGCCAATCTTATCTAAGATGACTTCTTTTTCGATTGCATAATATACCTTCTTCTTGCCGCGAACTTGAACTGTAGTTCTTCTATAATAAATTTCATCAATCTGATTTGCCATGTCCCTGACCTGGAAGGATATATCTTTATTTATCCATACCTTTTTATCAGACTTAATTTCACAAACGACTTGATGCCCTAAGTTCAGGCATTTAGTTATAAAATCCGCAGAAAACCACCAGCTATCGAAAACAACATAAAGACTCAAGCCTTTTGGTATTTTTAAGGGCTCGATGATATCTTTATAAGCGATTTCTATCTTAGTCATGAAATCTTCACTGCTGTCTATTTCTTTAGTATACATTTTCGCTTTATGTGGTATAAATATACCTCTAGATTGGAGGACTGAAGTAACAAAATTGTTACCCATGATATAATCATCTTTGCAATGATCGTAAAACTTGCCCACGCCATCAGTACATTTCCCTTCCTTTTCATTATATGTATCGTCTATAATTAATAATATTTTGTCGCTTGCACTTAACTGAAGAGCTTCTATAAATAGATCCGCACTGCGCTGAGCCACTTTGTTCTCATCCCAGATTGCATCACTAAAGAACCAATTATAGGAAGAGCGTGATTTCGTACCTTCTCGATCCTTTGCCATAGTGTCACTAAGGTGTGAGATGGTCTTAGATTTATCACATACGCTTAGTGCTGAAATCATATCACGGAAAGAATTATAGCTTGGCATGGTGAATAAATCTTTAAATCCTTTTAGAAATGGCTCTAACTGTAACGGAGTCTTAACTAATTTGATCATAACATAGTAAAATGCTTTAATAAATAAATCTATTTTGTATCAAGAATTAATTTTAATGGGAAAAGAAAATATAGCTATAAATATAAAGCTATAAAAAAGTTGGAGAGTACAGTATATTCTACGATATCGTTTACGTTCTGGACAATGGTTGATACAAACGATTGTTTTTTTTTATTATTATATTGAAATTGACATTTATACATCCGTGGATAAATTGCTTGATTGAATAGCATATTTGCTTATCTGCTACAGATAATCTTAATATTTTTTTTAAAGCTGTAAACTATGATAAGTATCTTTATAAATCTCAATTCTGATATAGTTACAATCAGAGGCTATACTATGGAAAGTAATTCCGAAGTAATATATGAGCAAATAACAAAACAGTATAATTTTGTTATAGCAGATAACATAGAGGATAGTCTAAGGAACGTAATCAGATTTCTATCAGTCAGCTCTATTTCTGTCGGGATATCTGGTTTTTTTGCGACATACATAATGTATATTCTTCTGGGGAGTACTCCATCAGTTGACGTATGTCTGGCGATCTCTTTAATGGCATTTAGTCTTTATAGCTTAAATAAGCTAACAGACCTCAAAGAGGATTCCATTAATACACCTGACAGGCTTAATTTTCTAAAGGGCCGTAAATATCTCATCATATCCTACTCTATCTTGGCCTATTTACTTAGTATTTATCTAGCATTCTTAGATAAACCATCATCTGCTGCAATAGTTCTCTTTCCACTCATCGCCAATATTCTCTATGGCTCAAGAGTTCTTCCAGGTTTACCGCGGCTAAAGGATATCCCCGTCATGAAGAACATAGTCGTAGCATCATCTTGGGCTGTATCTACAACGTTTCTGCCTGCAGCGCATATGATGGGCGCCATTTTAGCTATCGCCGTCGTCTTTTGCTTCATGTTTGGAAAAGCCTTCATAAATACTGTACTCTATGATGTAAGAGATATCAAGGGAGATAGTGAAAAAGGAGTAAAAACGATTCCTGTGATAGTAGGTCAAAATAGAACTATCCATCTCCTTCTAATAATGAACAGCATACTCCTTTTGTTAGCACAAGTATTCATATTGGGTAATGCAAAGCTCCTCGCGACATCATTAGTACTCTATGGCTATTTCTACATTCTTTACTTCACCAAGATAACGCAACCACTAGCGATGGACCTATTAATAGATGGGGAATGGCTGAACTTCAGCATCGTACTGCTGCTTCTGAAAGGCTGCGGATTTCTGGCCTGATCCTCAGGCCTCTGCAGCCTCATAATCCGTATCCATCGTATCCTGTAGCCCATCTTTGATATGAGATGTTACCATGCGCTCAGATACATCCTGATCCGAGAGAATCTCCAGGAAACGCTTTGTGTAGCCGTCTTTTTCAGCCGCCTTTTGGCTCTCGAATATATTCCTATATTCACTTATAGTCGAGGGGGCAACGCCCAAGGCTTCAGCCATCTCCTTGACCGACTTGCCGGTACCTGATAGGCGGATGAACTCGTTTTTATCAAAGGGTGGCTTAAGGTCAGACTCTCTGAAAAGATGGAGCTTGATCCTTGCCCTGCTGACAGTTTTGTTGAGTGCCCTGTCCCCGAGCTGCTCTGCGGTCTCCGTGTCACTTAAGCCCTTATAAAATAGCCGTATTACAGTGGCGAGTTGCTCAGGGGTCAATTTGGTTTGGATATTATAGTGCTTGATCATCTCTTTGACGACGCCTAAAAGAGCACGTTCGATATCAGAACTCCCTCTCAATGCACCGTGCTGCGATGCCTGCTTTTCAACAACCTTTGTGCTGGCGCCCATCTTAAGAACAAGATCACGCAGCTGATCTGTCCTACCACTCATTTAAGATACTCACCCATCAGAGAACTCCTTCGTTTATACTATAAAGAGATTTCCATTGTACCGCAAACCTTTTTATATGCGGGCCTCCTCTAAAGAGGCGGAATGTCTGATACCAGCATATACGTTGTGAAGACCACTGCAAACCAGGAGCGTTCAGTGGCCAATATGATTTCCCAGATAGCACGGAAGGATAAATATGATATAAGAGCACTGCTGGTACCCGACGTGCTTAAAGGCTACGTTCTTGTTGAAGCGCCCGCTCCAGAGATCGTAGACCAGGCTATTCAGGGAATACCCCACGCACGATCGGTAATTAAAGGCGCATCGAGCATCGAGGAGGTAGAGCATTTTCTCGCCCCCAAGCCAGTCGTAACTGGAATAAACGAGGGTGCTATAGTTGAACTTATATCCGGGCCTTTTAAGGGCGAGAAGGCTAGGGTAAAGCGCGTGGATGCTGCTAAAGAGGAGATCACAGTGGAGTCTCTTCGAGGCTATGGTGCCGATACCCATAACTGTAAGGGGCGATCACGTGCGTGTACTCAGCAAAGAAAAACCTTAGAGGTGATATACTGTGGCTAATGTAGTTGAAGCATTGGTGCCTGGTGGAAAGGCCAGTGCCGGACCGCCTCTTGGTCCAGCTCTAGGGCCTTTGGGCGTCAACGTGGCGCAAGTTGTTGCCAAGATTAATGAACTAACCCGCGATCTAAACGGAATGCAGGTCCCAGTCAAAGTCAAAGTAAGATCTAGGACCGATTTTGATGTCGAGGTCGGCACACCCCCTACATCTGCGCTGATTCTGAAAGAATTGGGCATTGAAAAGGGTACTGGAGATAAAACCATCGTTGGAAACCTGACAATGGCGCAGGTCGTTAAAATCGCGGATATCAAGAAGAAAGGTCTTCTCTCCAAGAACCTTAAGAGTGCGGCTAAAGAGATCATTGGTACCGCAGAATCCTTAGGCGCGACCATTGATGGAATGCCGGCAAAGGAAGCCCAAATGGCTGTAACTAGCGGCAAGTATGATGAGATATTAGAGGCAAAGGCTTAAAATAGTAGTTAGTAAACCAAAAATTCGATTCTCTTTTGAGAAGCCGTAGTAGACTATAAGTCGTTAGACTACGGAGGATTGAAATGAGCAATATAGACGAAGCTATTAAAAAGGCAATCACTGAGGCACCTGCCAGGAAGTTCACTGAGAGCGTTGACCTGGCCATAAACCTTCACAACATTGATCTTTCCTTGCCAGGGAATAGGATCGATGCTGAGGTCATCCTCCCCCATGGACTGGGTAAACCAGCCAAAATCGCAGTCTTCGCTACAGGAGAGACCGCAATGCGTGCAAAGAATGCTGGCGCAGACAGGGTCATATCCGCAGACGAGATCAAGGAACTCGGCGGGGATAAAAGGGCAGCGAGAAAGCTGGCCGATGAATACAAGTTCTTCATAGCAGAAACTCAGTTCATGCCCGTAATAGGCAAGAGCCTTGGACCGATTTTAGGAAAGAGGGGCAAGATGCCTACTCCGCTGCCACCTACTCAGGATGTCACGCCCCAGATCAACAGGCTAAGAAACATGGTCAGGGTCAGATCCAGAGACAGGCCGACATTTCACCTGACAGTTGGAAATAGAAACATGGACGTAAAGGATCTCACAGAGAACGTCGATGCTGTCATCACAAAACTTGAGCAGACGCTGAAAGATGGAAAGCAGAACCTGAAGTCTGTCTATGTCAAGACCACGATGGGACCAGCAGTAAAGGTGATCTAAAATGGCAGCAGAGGTTAAGCGAACTGCTCACCTGCCGGAATGGAAGGTCAAGGACGTAGATGAGCTTAAAGAGAAGATCGGCGAAAGCAGGGTTATCGGCATCGTAGGAATGCGCGAAATACCTGCAAGCGATCTGCAGCAAATGAGGAAACGCCTTAGGGGCACGGTAGAGGTCAGAATGGTCCGGAACAGCATTGCACGCCGAGGCTCTAGAGGCTTCAGCCCCTGAGATCAGGCCGCTTGCGGACTATATCGAAGATCAGACGGCCCTCATCTTCAGCGATGAGAATCCCTTCAAGCTCTTCGCAACGGTTGAGAAAGAAAAGCGTCCCATGCCCATAAAGCCAGGGGCACGTGCACCCAAGGATATTGTGGTTGAAGCCGGGGAGACATCATTCTCGCCTGGGCCGATGGTCGGCAAGCTCCAGGCAGCAGGAATTCCAGCAGCCATCAAGGGCGGAAAGGTGGTTATCAATCAGAGGATTACGCTTGCAAAAGAGGGCGAGGTAGTATCTGCCAAGACTGCCGATATCCTGAAGACGATGGAGATCTTCCCTAAGAATGTAGGCATTGAACTCAGAGCGGTCTATGAGGACGGCCTTGTATTCCAGACTAAGGATCTGGCTATAGATGTAGATAGTTTGATTTCACAGTTCAGTTCTGCATCTTCAAGAGCGTTCAGCTTTGCCGTAGAAATAGGCTATATCACTCCAGATACAATTGGCCCTATTCTACAGAGAGCACAAGCCAAGGCTAGAAACCTCGTAGCAGAGACTGGAATTCCAGTGCCGGGCATGATGGATATTGTTTTAGCAAAGGCAGTTGCCAATGCAAAGGCAATTGAAAATCTAGTCAGTGGTGGATCTGCCCCTGCTCCAGCGCAAGCGGCCCCGGCGGCCCCGAAAGCTGTGGCAGAGGAAGAGAAGAAAGAGGATAAGAAGGAAGAGGAGGCCGGAGTCGAAGGCCTCGGTGCATTATTCGGATAAAAGGTTGATTTAAATGGAATATGTATACGCAGCATTATTGCTTCATAGCGCAGGCAAAGAAATCAGTGAGGATGGAGTAAAGAAGATCGTAGAGGCAGCAGGTGTTACGCCTGATGAAATCAGGATCAAGGCTCTTGTGGCAGCCCTTGAAGGTGTGGATGTAAGCAAGATCCTATCACAGGCCGCAGCTATGCCGGTAGCAGCCGCACCAGCAGCAGCCGCTGCTGGAGCAGCGCCTAAAGCAGCTGGCGCCCCAGCCAAGGAAGAGAAGAGCGAAGAAAAGAAGGAAGAGGCAGAGGAGGCCGGAGTCGAGGGGCTTGGAGCACTTTTCGGCTGAACCCCTCAGCCGTTCTCTATTTTTCAGATGAATTTCTAAGTTATTTAAAAAATCTATGATGAGGCCACTAAATGCTTCTTTTGAGTATAATTTAGATGGCAATGAGCGGCCTTCGCTTACATAAAAATAACTCTAAATTTCCTCGATCTTCTCTATTCCAACCTTCTTGACATTCGGTTTCCATATCATCGAGGGCATCCACTCGGGAGCGTTTGTCGGCTTTGGAACCTGTTTGCGCTCACCTTGGAAAATATGCACCTTTTTTGTTCCTCTCTCGCGAAGCCTAATATCAGTATAGCCGCGATTTGCTGCCTTAAGTGCCGCTTGCCTGGGTTGCTTGCCGCAGAAGACGCCGACCTCATTACCTTGTGCATCACGCAATGCGAAATTTCTTTTTTCTACCATATTTTATACCTCCCAATACCCACGTGCAGAGGATCATAGACCTCGACGCACGTCTATATATCGTATCCACTTATATTAATCTTTTGTTCGCTTCCAGAATTTAGCAACAGTTTATATAAACTCGCTTATGAACTCGACAGAAAATACATTACCGTCAGGAAGGATTGGGTATTTATCTATGCTAAATCTTTGAACTATTATGGCCTGGGTTGTGTGGTTCACTGGCCTTCCCGGCTGCGGTAAAACCACAATTGTGCAGCGTGTGAAGGCAATGCTGTCCGGAAACGGAATATCTGTGAAGGTGCTTCAGCTTGATGAGATACGTAAGGTGATTACGCCGAGCCCCACCTACACGGAGGCGGAAAGAGATGTAGTATATGCAAGCCTTGCTTACATGGCTAAGCTGCTTGCGGAATCAGGGATAAACGTGATCATAGATGCTACGGCGAACAAGCGTCGTTACCGTGATCTTGCCAGAAGCTTAGTATCCGATTTCGCGGAGGTCTATATCAGAGCGCCTCTCGATGTATGTATTGCCCGCGAATCGAGGCGGAGGGCAGAGTTCGCACCCAAGGATATCTACAGAAAAGCGACTGAAAAAGGGGCAACAGTTCCTGGCGTGAACATCGCCTATGAAGAACCTCTCACGCCTGAGATATCCGTGGACTCAGCGGAGATGAGCTCAGACAGGAGTGCGCAGTATATAGCTGATAAAATTATCAAGCTATTTGAGCAAAATGATGGTTTAGATAATAACCGATTTGATTACATATGATAGCTTTTCAATCCGTACATCCGGAAAGATTAAAATATGGTCACTTAGACTCCCATTCAGGAAGTGAAGATGCTTGAGGTCTAATGCAGGCTTTATAGGTTTTGACGGAACTGAAAATAAGAGAACAATCCTTGCGCTTCAAAAGGTCAAAGAGGCGGCGAAGATCGATGGAGACCTAAATATATTGCTCAGAAAGCCTCATGGCAGGGCAAGGTCGATGATGTCAAAGTTCGACCGCCTTTTCGATGTTAAGGCATTCGTTAGCGATAATGCTGATAAGGAGAAGTGGGAGAAGGCTGGAGTGAAGATCGCAGGAGGATATAATGATTTCTTTGATGCCTCCGATTTTGTAATGGTTGGAACTCCAGGAGATGAGGAAACTCCCTACGTAGAAGCTGCATTGGCACAAGATTGCTTCGTGTCACTGATGGGTGGCGCTGATAGGCCAGCCATTTTGAAAGCTTTACAAGAGACGAAGATGAAAATCTCAGATGAGCTTAAGGCCGATTTTGCCCGCGAATTCTTCTTCGGCCTTGAGAATTATGAGATGTTTTTAAAAGCAAAACCAAAGCTGGTGCAATGTACAAGCTGCAACACCACCGGCCTTTCAAGGCTGGCTTTGGCAGCTAGGCCACTGGGCTTGACGGCTGTGCTCGGCAATATCGATCGCAGGCATGGAGATCCGCATACCGTTGTCAAGGCATCTCCAAGTGCCGTTCAGTTCGGAAAAGGAGCAGGCCATCAGGGAACAGATGCCGGAACAGTCTTCAAGGACGTGAAGTTCGCCGTTCGAGCGAGCAAAGTTCCGACAACAGTGCCTCATACGAACTTCCTGAACCTGGTATTCAAGGGAGACGTGAAGCCAGCACAGCTCATAGACCAGTTTGCCAAGACGAGAGAGGTAGTGGTGATGCCCTACCAAGATGAAGGAAGAAAACATGAGTGGACGAGCGAAATCCTGGAAGCATTCCTATCAGGTGTTGAGAGGCCGATAAGTCCTGAAATATTCGAGCTCCTAGTCTCTGATGCGATCATACCCTTCAAGCTCGGAGATTACACCATCCTTCAGACCGTCTCCATGGTCGAGCAGATGTCCATTGCCGTCCCTAACCACGTAGAATCCTATCTCTTAAGCGTAGGCTATCCTGCAGCCGATGTCCATAGCCTCGTAGATAAAACGCTTGGCGTGCTGCATGGTATCTGGCCGGACAAGCTTAGCAGCTGAACAGCTGAATTATCTTTATGTCAGAGGAGACCCTTTCAGGCAGGCTTCAGGGGAGCATTGTAAAGCTTGGCCCTGAAGCTGTGCCACTGCTTTATGAGCAAGGCTATTTTGGACGACCTTCTGGAAAAGGTCTTGAGCTTTCGCTCGTTGAAGCTGCTTATCTCCTCGATAGATCGAGATTAAAGGTATCTTCAGACATAACGGTATCTTCAAACGCAGTTTCAGATAAAAATGAGCTTGATTTCATAGCTTTTTTCCAAGCGGCCTCGTCTTTAGAGAAAGGCTTTGAGTTCAGGTACGTCGTGTACAAGGATCTACGCGAGCGCGGCTATTATGTCCAGCCTGGAAGGCCCGACTTTCGCGTATATCCACGCGGAGGGCATCCAGGAAAGACGCCCGCCGAATTTTATGTGCTTGTCATCTCAGAGCGCATGCCTCTGCCTCTAAAGGATATCATCGAGCCTGTTCGCTTAGCGGGCCAGATGAGAAAAAAGCTGATGCTTGCAATCGTTGATGAAGAAAGCGATATCACATTTTACGAGGCAAAGGAGAAGTCCTTGAAAGGATTGGAGGACGAGGAAGAGTCGGGCGGCATGGCGACTCTATTGGAGGACAGAGTTGTGCTCTGGGATACGGCAGCGTCTAAACGATTGCATGAGCATGGATTTTACGGCAAACCTGTTGGAGAGCGATTACAGCTATCGCTTGTCGAATCGGCTTACCTTTTGGAGAAAGGAATGATTCAGCTCGTAGATCGCTCTGGGGAAACTTTGAACCTAGAAGGGCTGAAGGAGCGGGCGCGTCAGATCGAAAGCGATTTTGACCTGAAATATAAGGTCTACAGAGATCTAAGAGAGAATAAGCTGGTTGTAAAGACCGGCTTCAAATTCGGGACTCATTTCAGAGTTTACAAGTATGTAGAAGGACCGAGTAAGGTTCCTCATTCGGAGTACCTGGTGCATACAGTTCCAGTCGATCATGTATTTCTGCCGCCTGTGCTATCGCGCGCGGTCAGGCTGGCGCACTCTGTCAGGAAGCAGATGGTATTCGCCTATCCCGAGGATGGCGTGAAGTATCTGGAGATCAAGAGGCTGAAGCCCTGAGAGTAGTATTCGCAGATTTTTATCCTTTCGATTTATCGAACGATCGTTTGATATAAAGAAAGATAGTTTTATTTGAACAATAGATTAATATTATGATTATGAACATTTTAATAAAGCGTGAAACTGAGTGTTAGATGAGATGAATGCATGCATCAGAACAGAAAAAATGTTAGCATTAATCCCCAAGATTTTAGAGCTTTCCCATAAGAGAGTATGGATAGACTACGATGAAGAAGCAGATGTTCTTTACATCAATTTCAAGAAGCCAAGCCATGTCGACGACTCTGAATTAACTGACGAGGACATAATAATAAGATTCGAAAAAGGAGAAATAATAGGCTTAACTGTGCTCCATGCCAGCAAGAGAAAGGCAGATAAGTTCAAGTTCGATGGGAAGGCGGCTGTAGGATCGGAAGGATGAGAATCCCTCAGCTGAAGTGCAGCAACGAGCATCTGGGTGGAAATAAAGCATCTTCAAAGTAGCTTTTGAAGCTAAGGAAATATTCAGGCTTCAAAGTTTTGGAGTATTTTTTAGCTAACCTTGCTCTTTTCCCATTGAGCGCTCGTAGTCTAAAACGGTTTTAATTTGCATGCGCATTTCTGGAGCAAATTCTCTGGCCGTCTTCCACACTATCTCCTTATCAACGCCAAAGTAGCCATGGATTAATCGGTCCCTCATTCCAGCCATGCTTTTCCAAGACACCTGAGGATGCCTGCGTCTTACTGCAGGCGGCATGTTCTTCACAGCCTCTCCTACTATCTAGTGCGCAGATTACAGAGTAGCAAGTCTTTTCATCCAGCAGGAACTCTTCGAAGCTCAATCCTTCGGTAAAACGTTCTGATTTCTCAAGGTTATCAAGGATATCTTGCAAGAAATCGAGATACCTTCGCTCATCTTTCACACTGGCACCTTTTCGCTCAAGATACGTTTACCGATATCTCCTTTTAAAGAGCGAATAGAGACTAAGTCCACTTTAATTCCTGTGATATCGCCAAGGTAGTTTTCCAGCTCTATGAACTCCGGCAAATTAGGAACCTCATTGAACTCAACCAGAACGTCGAGATCGCTGCGTTTATGCTGCTCGCCTTGAACGTAGGAGCCAAATAGCCAAAGTGTGCCGACGCCATATTCCTTGCGCAGGCGAGGCAGTTGTTCGCAAAGCATCTGCTTAATCTCTTCCAGGGATGGCTTAGCCCTGGATTTTGAGGATGCTGATTTCAAAGATGCTTTATGTTTTTCGCGCTGCATTATGACCTAGTTAATCTTTTAAGGATAAGTAACTGTGGCTACTATAATGAGGCCTTGTTGAATGCCCATATTCTTCGAGGAAATATTGCTGGGATTGTAGCGATATCGAAAAGAAATAGGAAGAATAGCACACTATGGCGTTATATTAATCTATCACATTTAGACAAAGCTCTGTAAAAGGGAGGTCTAATGAATCAACCTGAAAGGCATCTCGTCAAGAAGTTAAGTGAAAAACTTGCAGATAAATTTGATAAAATATATATTCATAGAAAACCCTCGGCTTCTGAGCCTTTTAGAAATTGCGTTAAGGAAAGATTAGGATATGTACCCATACTTCAACCCGAACTAGACATAGACATGGTCTTTAAAGATACTTCGGGAGAACTAAATGCCGTGGAAGTCAAATCATTTACACCAGCTGAATTTGGCTTCAGAATGTGCTTCTATGAGGGCATCGGGCAAGCTTTAGCGCTCCACAGATATGGATTTGATCATGTAGCTCTATGGCACTTTATCTCAGATAGGATTCCCCTAGATGTAGTAAACAGATATGGAGCAGAAACATGGTCGTTCATTAGAAATGATCTTCATATGCCTTTAGATTTCTCATACATTCGTATAGGAACAGTAAACGATGCTCCAACTTTTCATGTTATGCAGTATGTTGATAGGCAGAACGGGTTTGAGCTACTTGAAATCGATAAACCGCAATTTCGAATTAAGTGGAAATATCCAAACCCGATAAAAGAACTTGAGACTCAAAAGATTATCCGAGCATCTTTGGAACTTTGGCTAGATGGTAGGATTCCCCACGTATGAGCAGATGATAATATAAATATATGGTTGTAAAAAGCACGTATTTTTAAAAGTTTCCTGGCTTTTTATAATAAAGTTCATCCTTCCTGAACATCCACTCCCCTTCCACTATCACCTTCTCCGACAGTCCACCAAACCTCGCCCTCAAAATCAGCTCCCCCAGCTCCTCCCGCATCACCTTAGCTATACCAATTATCGATGTCGTCGGCCTCGCATTCACATCCACAGCCCTAGGTAAATCCCCGACAACAAAATCAATCCCTGCGTATCCCTTCAATCCCAACGCCTTTGATGCATTCTCCGCAGTCTCCCAGATCTCAGCTGCGCGTGGCGTGCGGTAAGGAACCTGGCTACCATTATAGCTGATCTCATTTCCATGAAACTCAATCAGCTGCCTGTTAATAGTAAGCGGCAAGAATCCCTCGCGGCCAACGATGAAGCTGGCACTCAAATGCATGCCCTCATAATAGCGTGTTGCAATGTAGCCCTCTGGAGCCCGCGAGCTTGACGAAATATGCACTCCCTCAGAGCCGCAGCCGTAGCGGGGCTTTATGACATATTGGCGGCATCCGCAAGCGCAGGGCTCAGGCCCCTCGGCAATCTCTGCCACCGGAACGCCGCTTTCCTTCAGCATCTTTGTACATGCAAGCTTGTCTGCGCAAAGCTTTGCTGCTTCGGGGGTAGAGCCAAGGTTCACTGTATTCTTTTCCAGGATTTCCAGAAAACGTGGCTGCATATAATCTGGAGCAATTAATAGCCCTGCATCAGCCTTGGCTGATCTAAGAAAATCCTCGAATTCTCCAGAGCCGTTTATAAGAATAGGCTGGCCTGCATCTATCTCAGGCCCTGAAGTTGGATAAATAACATCATGGCCACATCTCTGGAAGCTTGACACGAGCTTCGAGAGCATCGCCCTGCCTTCGATCTCGCATGTGCCGCCCATACCAATTGCTGATGCGTACTCAGCTACCAGTATGTTCATCTAAGATCCTCAACGGTAGTTTTATTGCCACTTTTAACGCATGTAATTTTCTTTGTGTCTTTGTGCCTTTGTGGTGAGTGCAATGCTTTAATCCAACCACAAAGACGCAAAGAGCCTTTACGATATGAGCGATTTGAGATAAGATCACACTTTAATACTGTCTCGCCATGTAAGTCCGCTTTGTCGTCTTCGTGCCGCAGACAGCGCAGGCCTTCTCTGGGAATGTCTGGTATTGAGGCTCGCCGAGCATATTCGCTTCTACCTGATCCTCAAGCTGATGGCCGCAGTCCTCAGAGCCGCACCAGGGTACAATAGCAACGCCCGCTCCTGTCTGTTCCTTCGCCTCATCGATGCTTGCTACCTCACGGACCTTGTTCTTCATGAATTGCTCCGCCTTATCATAAAGCGCGATCTGAAGCTCATTCGCCTCGCTGGCGACGGCCGAAAGCAGATCATTCATGGGCACTGCCTTCTTTACGCCATCTCGGCGGGCCAAAGTTACAACGCCCTTCTGTATATCCCTCGGCCCAACCTCCAAACGGATGGGCACGCCCTTCATCTCCCACTTATAGAACTTGGCACCCGGTCGCTCGTCGGTCGTATCCAGCTTGACCCTCACGCATGCCTCGGCGAGCGCTTGACTTAGGTTCTCGGCAGTCTCCAGCACCTTCTCCTTATCGCCCAATAGTATGGGCACTATTACAACCTGAGTGGGCGCGACCTCCCAGGGCAGCACTAAGCCCTTATCGTCGCCATGAACTGATACCAGAGCGGCAATGCAGCGTTCAGATATTCCGTAACAGGTCTGGTTGACGAGCTTCTGCTCCCCATTCTCGTCCTCATAAGTGATCTCGTAAGTCTTGGCAAAGGTTGAGCCAAGATGATGCGCAGTTCCAACCTGCAGTGTTTTCCCATCAGGCATCACAACATCTATGGCAGTCGTATAATCAGCGCCAGGGAACTTATCCCAGCTCGGCCTGCGGCTGACTAAGAAGGGTATGGCAAGGCGGTTGTAGAACTTGGAGTATCTCTGTATCGCGACCTCGACCTGTTCAGCTGCCTCCTCCCAGGTGGCATGTGCTGTATGCGCCTCCTTGAATGAGGATATCTCTCTATCGCGGATCAGAGGCCTTGTATGCTTTGTCTCATACCTGAAAGTGTTGACAATCTGATAGAGCTTCAGCGGCAAATCTGCATGAGACCTGATCCAGAGCTTGAACATGGGGTAGATCGCGGTCTCGCTCGTGGGCCGAAGAGCGAGATTCACGTCCAGAGGAGAAGTCCCGCCGCGCGTCACCCAATAGACTTCGTCCTCGAAGCCCTTTATGTGCTGTGCCTCCTTCATGAACTCATTCTCAGGGATCAGGAGAGGAAACTCAGCTTCCTGGTGATCCACGTCCAAAAGCTGGCGAATTATCCCATAGACGTTCTTTCTTATGGCATAGCCGAACGGGAACCAGACAGACATTCCCTTCACTGGATAGCGGTTATCAATGATCTCTGCAACCATTAGAAGCTCATGATACCATTCGCTGAAATCCTCTTTGGGAGGAAGCTTTTTGCTTTCAGCCTTGGATTCCGTCGTTTTGGAATCAGTTGTTTTGGAAATTGTTTTGGTGTCGGTCATTTAACCACCGATATAACGATAGGTGTTATGAATGTCTCGATGGCCGCGGCCAGAAGCAGCAGTGGCGCAACCCATCTTACTAGGAAATGGATTGCAATTCTTATCTCTTGTGCCAAGTTGGCCTTCTCTCCGAACACTGTCAATGCGAGAAGATAACCTAGCCTAAAGCCTATGCCTATGCTCATAAGCACTGTGGGCAGCTCGATTATACCGTGGGGAACAACGCCTGCAAGGAAATAGAGAAGGCCCTCTTTCTGGAGTACATTATAGAGCACAACGCCGAGCAGGAAGCCATTAGAGGTATCGACTATTAGTGGTACTATGCCCATCCCAAGCCCAAGAAGAACAGACATAATGCAGGAAAGAAGGTTTTTAAGGAATATTACCACCATTAAGAGGGGTAACGGGAGCTGCGTGATCCATTTCAGCATCTCGAACTCTTTCAGCATGCTTGTTGCTAGATCGGAGTTTAACTGCGCAGCATAATAACCCATCACGATTGTGACCGCAAAGATGAGCACCGATAGCCCTATGTAGACGCGAATCGATCTCAGGTATGCTATATCATCCTTGAAAGACAATTGAATATCTCCAATCTAATCTATCCTGCCCTGGCATTTATATAAGGATGGCGCGGTTCCGGGCTAAGGATAAAAATATATAAAAGAGTGTTTCGCCAAGTATGCAGACTGCAATTGGTATTCCCGCCTCATGTCCAAAGAGCGCAATCGAGATGGCTGCAGCCAGACCGAGGTTTTTGTAAGAACTGAAAAGGGTATAGGATATCCTTTTAGGGTAATCAACTCCCTTGAACTTCGCCAAGAGATATACGGCTGTGCCTATGAGAAAAGTCCTTGCAAACGCGACTACCGCCAATGGCCGTATATACCCGAATATGGCATCGCTGTTCAAACCCACGACAGTATAGTTGATAAGAAAGAATCCTGCATTTATAGGCAGCACTGGATCGATCTTAAGATCCTTGATTGGTCCCAACCTGGATATGAGAATAGGCAGGAGTATCATTAGCAGGGCTATCTCAAACACATACAGCAGGTCGACCCCGCTCTTGCTCGCAAATATGAAGATAAGCCCTGGAATGAGAATGATACCTGCCGCATAGCATAATACAACGCCGTATAAAGATAGCTTCACTTCTCCTTCCAAGAGCCTTGTGAGCGGCATAACGGCTATTGCAGGCGGAACCGCAGCCATGACGACGAGGCCGTACCTTAGATTATCCTCTGGAAGCGTATATGATAGCAGTAATATTAAGCCTGAAAGAAGAATATAGTTCATCACAAATGGATATGGCAAAGATAAACGAGGAGTTTTTGAGCAGCTGAAGGTATGTTTGCACGTTCACCATCGTTTTATGCACTTTATGCCTATCTTGCTCCTGCTAGATAGTATAGCCCAAAGAGCATAAGGAAGCCGCCGCAAACCGTCAGAATCCTTTGATAATTAGTATCGGATAGGATCGTCCTGCTTCTGTCGAGGCTAGTCGAGACGCAAGTGTACCACCCGAAATCCGCACACCAGTGACCGATCATGAAAAGGCTGGCCATGATAATGCCACCTCTCAGGCCATCTATCACAAAGGCACTTCCAATGCTTAACCACCATATCCAGAAGTATGGGTTTGCGGCACTTGTTAGTATTCCCGCGACATAAGGGCTGCCTATTTTATTCTCAGAGGAGGTGGCTATTGTTGCGGTTCTGCTGCCCTTTACAGTTAGCAGTCCAAAGGCTATCAAGGCTATACCACCAGCGATTGCGATGATGCGTGAATAATGGTTGGCGGCCGTTGCAAGCCCAAGGATGATCAGCAGAAAGATTAACAGCTCAATCAAAGCATGTCCCATAAATACCTTGGGGCCTGCAGTCCAGCCAGTCTTGAGCGAGGAGTCAATTGTTGCAACAAGCGTAGGTCCGGGCGCAAGAGCTCCTGTAAGGCCAATAACAAATGAAGTGATAAGAAGCTCGATTATCTCGTACATTTTCTGTCCAACCTTTGTATGCACGGCAGATAAGTCTTCGCAACAAAAAACCATCCAAAACCCAGAAGTGGACAGGTCGGGATTTGAACCCGAGGCCTCTACCATGCCAAGGTAGCGATCTTCCAGCTGATCTACCTGCCCGAGCTACATGGAGGTTGACAAAGGGGCAAATAAACATGTCGGTAGGATTGATAGGTAGTTTAGTCTTCTACTGTTTACGACTAAGCCTTCCGGCATCCCTGAAACTAATTGATTTCATCAATAATTCAGAAAAGCGTAATATATTGTCTTAATGCTGCGCGATAATAGGGCGAGTGCTGGCTAGCTCCTGTGGACTCGAAAAGCGTGCCTCTACATCCTTACGGTGAATTGTATTATATGAGCAGAATGGAATAATTCTGCCATCAGGTGTGGCATAATGGACTCCGCATCGCTGTAGCCGCTCTAGATCCATATTGTAAGCGTCCTGGAAATGCATGGCCCCAAGGAAAAGCGTCTTGTTGTGAAACTCAATTAAAGACTCTCGTGTACCTGTCACAAAGACACTTAGCAGCATTTTAGTTATATTCAGATCTGTTGGAACTTGTGTCTCGTCCACGAATCTTGGCAGGTCTTTAAGGATCATGCCTTTCATTTTTAGCTTGCTCAGGCTCGATCCACTGGACGCACTAAAACCCTCAACCTCTTTTCGGATCTTTTCAAGGAGGCCTTCAACATCGAGGAAACGTGTTATTGGGATCAGTCTTCCGTTGAATCTGTATACATATGTTGCAGCGCCGCAGCAGGGATGTACTGTAAACGTCGGCTGCGGCCAGCCCGTCTCTGCTGCTATGAGCTTGGATATGGGAGCCACGAAAGGTACGGGATAGAAATCATCTTTGGTAATCTCATTATCGGTTTGATCTTCTAGAAGCTTAATGAAGTCGGGTATTGTTATTCTCTTGGATGCTCTTTCCCGCTGATCGACTCTTCCAGTAAATGCTACAGGCTGAAAGTTTATGCCTTTGACTATATCCAGCCTGCCTGATGCAAACCTGACGATATCTCCCACTTGATCATCGTTGACACCCTTGGCGAGTGTTGGAACCAGAACTACGCTATTCTGCCCTGCTATTTTTAGATTCTCGATAGCCTTCTGCTTTATGTGAAGAAGGTCACGGCCACGAACAGTTTTATAAGGCTCAGGCGTTACTCCATCGAACTGCAGGTAAACTGTGTTTAAGCCATTTTGCACAAGACATTTACAATACTCCACGCTCGATGCCAGCCGCAGGCCATTGGTGGCTATCTGAACCTGGGCAAAACCTGCCATCCTTGCCATATCTAAAATTTCAGGCAGGTCATCACGCATAGTCGGTTCGCCTCCTGAAAACTGGATTGCAGGACAGGGTGCAGGTTTCTCTGAACGAAGGTTGAGCATCATGAATTGAATCTGCTCTAGAGTAGGCTCATAGATCCGTCCGCCTGCATTGGCAAAGCAAATAGGGCAGGCCAAATTACATCTATTAGTTATATCGATATTTCCAAGAAGCGTGCTGGTCTTGTGATTCTGGCAGATACCACAGTCATAAGGACAGCCTTTTCCAGTGGAGTTGCTCGAGTTATCGATGCCTGCTCCATCATACCAATAACTTCTGAACCTTTTATAAAGTGCCGCATCGGACCAATAGATGTCCTTGAACTCACCATGCCCCGGGCATCTCTTCCACATGAAGACTTTTCCATCTTCCCGGAATATGAAGGCAGGTATGACTTTGAAGCAGACTGGACAAATAGATGAGACCGTTTTATCAATGGCTGTTAGCGGCATAATAACATAAATGACATTCGACGGAAACACATATAAAGATTATGCCCCAAGTTACTTTTAAGGCTGAAAAGAGCACTATAGTATCACTTTAGGATAGAGAGCCCCTGTATGATTTGACGAGAGTACATATAGCCATTATCCCAAAAGCTATATTCTGAGTTCCAGCATCTGCCAAATCTTCTCAACATCCAGGTTAGCCTCAACGGCATTCGCAAGCTCATCAAAGCCATTATTTCGAGGAGCGATACTATTACTATTGTCCCTGACAAGGTTTCTGCGGCTGTAGAGATAATCTAAAAATGCAACCCTAAAGTTCTCATTCTCAAAGATCCCATGTAGATATGTTCCGATCACAAGGCCATTTCCTGCGACAGCGCCATCATCTCCGAAAGCAGCTTCATCTGAATGCTTTGTCACGCCCATGTGGATTTCGTATCCAGAAATCTCCTGACCCCTAATCGCATTTAGAATCGGTCCGCTGCCGGTTACCTTCTTCTTGACCTGAACGGTCTTCTTTTCGTAGAGATCAAAGCGAGTGACTGCATTCAAAAGACCCAGCCCTGGAATAGTGCCGGTTGTATTTTCTATCCCGGAGTCCACGATCTCCTTTCCTAAGATCTGGTAGCCTCCGCAGATACCGAGAATTGGAGTATTTTTCAGCTCTAATATTTGCCTATCCATTCCCGCGTTCTTCATGTCTTCTAGATCGGAAACTGTGTTCTTGGTGCCGGGTATTATGACGGCATCTGGCTTTCCAAGCTGTTCTCCTAGGCCGATGTATCTTACTTGTGCATAGGACTCCAATGGTTCGAAATCTGTGAAGTTGGATATCCGAGGAAGTTTTATGACGGCGATCTCTACGGCGTCCTTTATGTCCTTACTTTTATGCTTTTTATCTCCCAACGAGACAGAATCTTCTGAAGGAATTGTCAATTCCAGATAAGGCAGAACACCTAAGACGGGAACGCCCGTCATATCCTCCAGCGATTTCAACCCGGATCCTAGGATAGCCGGATCACCGCGGAACTTGTTTATCACCAGGCCCTTCACAAGCTGCCTGATATCCTCGGGCATTAGTTGAATTGTTCCAAAGAGGCTTGCGAAGACTCCTCCGCGTTCTATATCGCCTACAAGAATTATGGGTGCCAACAGACGCCTGGCAACGTAGATGTTTGCAATATCTCTATCGTATAGATTTATCTCAGCGGCACCGCCAGCACCTTCAACGATGATGTAATCATAGTCCTTCTCAAGCTCATGGATAGATCTATCTACGGTCTCCTTCAGCCCATCAATAGCTCGATAGTACTCCTCAGCAGATTTATCGGCCACGGGCGTCCCTAGAACTATAACCTGAGATGTTCTATCCCCTTTAGGTTTGAGGAGAATTGGGTTCATAAACTCGTTGGGTTCGATCCTCGCAGCCCATGCCTGCACTGCCTGAGCGATACCAATCTCGCTGCCGTTTGCAGTTACCCATGAGTTCAGGCTCATATTCTGCGATTTAAAAGGGGCGACCTTCAGGCCGCGGTTGGATAGCAATCGGCATAGTGCAGCTACGAGCGTGCTCTTGCCGGAGTGGGAGGTAGTGCCTAGGACTACGATAAACTTGGCCATGATCGGTCTCGAATGCAATACAAGTTTATTTGCCTTTTGGAAGGTAGAGTTTGGTTAATTGTATAACCAAAAGAAAAGATAGCGCTACCAGGGATTAAAATAGAAAATTTTAAAGTTTATCCAAACAGCGTCCCCATCCCTGCCTCAGCGGCTTCCGACTGCTCCCTGAATGCCTTCATTACTGCCTCTCCTTCAGCACCCGTCATCTCTTTGGCAGGCGATTCAGAAAGCAGTTTCTTAGCCCTTTGGGCCAGATCATCCCGGGCTTTGATATACATGCAAAAGCCGTCCTTATCTATGCCCATGAACTTGCATTCCATGACCGTTGGTACGATCTCATCGAAGAGTCCGTCGTCTAAAACTGTCTTCATGGCTTTCTCGTTTTCCATGCTGTAAAAGTAAACCAGTTCCATTATTCAATCACCTGAAAGTTCTTCTTTCGCCTTCTTCAGCTGCTCAGTGCACCGATCAATAAGCTCGGCCGCTTCCACTATATCCGATGCAGCTTTTTTGCTTATCTCTTCGACCTGCCTGGCTCTCTCTCTGAATGATTTGCTGTGGCTCTCATTATGCTCAATCCAGTGCTCCAATAAATGCTCAGCCTCTTCTCTCTTCAATTTTATTACACCGCCTAATAACCTCAATACCTTCTAGCTTTCAGTACCTTCTGCCGATCATATAATCAGCGAGGCTTAGCAAAAGGCTTTTTGCAGACGAGTCAGGAAGCACATCAAGGGCACGTTTGCCTTTCTCAACCAGATCTACAGCCCTAAACCGGGCATAATCTATAGATCCGCTCCTCTCAAGAACGGAAAGTGCAGCTTCAATCTCATCCGGCCCGGCGTTCTTCCTACCGAACACATCCAATTCGACTCCGTGATCAAAGGCATGAATTATTATCAGGGTCTTCTTGCCTTCTATTAAATCTCCGCCTCTTTTCTTTCCTAGAACCTTCTCAGAGGATGTCAAATCAAGGACATCGTCCTGAATCTGGAAACCCATTCCAGTGAGCCTCCCGAACTCGTCTAATCCATGGACTATCTCAGAAGAAGCGCCTGAGAGGATGGCACCAATGCTCGCAGCTGCGCCATAAAGCACCCCTGTCTTCTTCTCGATCATTTCCATGTATTCAGGCTCTGTTACACGATCTCTATTCTCAAACTCCAGATCCAGCCACTGGCCTTCGCATATGGCTGTGCAGGTTCTTGAAAGCTTATCCATTGAAGCGAGAATTAGCTTCGGATCAACGGGTGTCATGCCCAATATTTGAAATGCCTTGGAATAGAGCGTATCGCCCGCAAGAATTGCGCCTGATGCTCCCCAGCGCGTATGTACAGCGGGACGACCTCTGCGAATGTTTGCATTATCCATTATATCATCATGGATAAGGGTGAAGTTATGCACAAGCTCAATTGAAACAGCTGCAGGCATAAGCACAACGGGATCTCCACCTGTTGCTTCGGAAGCGATCAAGAGCATTGAAGGCCTGAGCCTCTTTCCGCCCGCATCAACTAGATGTCTGCTGGCTTTATATAGCTCTTCTGGATGCGCTATCGGCAGAAGCTTTTCTATCGCATCGGATATAGGGGCAGCACGCCTCTCCAGCTCTTTATCGATCATCATTTCAGCCTTAATCAATCAGTAACTCTTGGCCATTTCTGACCAAATGAACACTTGAGCCCAAGCTGTAACCTGTCTCCTCGGCCATCATGAGATACTGCCCATGCGTCGCCAAAGTTCCATGGCTGGGTATTACATGCTCAGGGTTTATCATCCTTAAGAGCTCCCAATGATCCTCGCGGCAAGCATGGCCGGAGACATGGATATTATCGTAGATTCGAGCGCCTCGCATCTTGAGCTTTGTCTCGACTGTGTAGCGGTTAGATATATTCAGGGGCTGAGGTATTATACCAGCACTGAAGACGACTTTGTCGCCGGATTCCACCAAGTAATCAGTCTCTCCATTTGCCACCCTGCTCATAATTGCTCCGGGCTCACCCTGATGGCCTGTCATTATAGGCAGATATTTCTCCTTTCCATCGTTCATGATTCTCTTCATTGCCTTGTCAATAGTCTTCCTGCGACCGTAGACCAGGAGGTCATCAGTTCTCTCAGCATAACCTGTTCTTACAGCGGTGTTCCAGTATTTCTCCATCGATCTGCCAAGAAGCACCGGCTTTCTGCCCATTTTACTGGCAGCTTCGATTATGGCCCTAATTCTGGCTATATGTGATGAGAATGTAGTGACCAATATGCCAGATTTCGATTCCTCTGTCCCGATGAGCACATCCCAGACCAGGTCCTTGGCTATCTGTTCGGATGGCGTCTTGCCGGATATTCCAGCATTCGTTGTCTCAGTTATGAGTGCAAGCACTCCATTCTTTCCGATAGCGCGCAGCCGTGCGAAATCTGGAGGCTCACCGAGAGTCGGGGACCTATCGATCTTAAAATCATTGGCGTAAAGTATAGTTCCCTTGGAGGTGTGAATGGCTGCAAAAATGCAATCAACTATGCTATGCTGCACTCTGATGAACTCGAGTTCGATATCTTCTGTGACCTGATGGCTCTTGCCCGCCTCCATAGTTATGACAGGATTATTCACTCCGAAGATCTTCTCGGACTTGATCTCTTGAGTAATGAGATCGGATGTGAATGGCGTGGCAATGATTGGCGCCTTATATTTATGCGCCAGCTTGGAGATCGCGCCTATATGATCCAGGTGACCATGAGTACAGGCGATCGCCCTAACTTTGCCGTTCACGTTTTGCATTATGCTGTCATCGGGTATAGCCCCCATGGCGATCAGGTCCGATGAATGAAGCGTCTCAACATCAGTATCCTCATGGATCTGGACACGGTCGAGCCTAATGCCCATATCCATGATTATGATATCATTACCTATTCTAATAGCGGTCATGTTGCGGCCAATTTCGTCGTAGCCGCCAACCGCTATAACTGCTATATCGTTCATTTTGACAACTCTCTATAAACAGAAAAATTTCTTGCATCGTAGTCACGTAGATCCAACCATTCCTTAGTCCTTCCAAAAACTACGAAGGGTATCTTCTCTAGATCCGCTAGGTCTTTACAGCCTGTAAGAAACATAGAGATTTTTAGCGCTCTTAGATATGCCTTCATGCTATCCAAGACAAATCGAGAACCTCTAGTTGCAGGTGCGAGCATTGGAAGGGCAGTTCCAGCAAGGCTTGCTCCAAGAGCCAAACTTTTGGCTACATCTAAACCACTTCTGATTCCACCAGATGAGATCACATCAGCTCTTGAGCGTTTGCATTCGACTATACTCACGGGCGTTGGTATTCCCCAACTCCAGAATAGCCTTCCCATCTGCTCGGATTCGAAATCTTCCATTTCCTCTGCCCTATATGCTTCAACCCCCGACCAGCTCGTACCTCCGACGCCTGAGACATCAATGATCTTAACTTTGGCCCTGACAAGCTCTGTTGCAGTCTCCCTGGATATGCCTGCGCCTGTCTCTTTTACGATTATTGGAATATGGCCAATTGCAGCTGATCTTATAGCCTCCAAAACTCCGGAAGCATCTTTATCGCCCTCCGGCTGGATGCTCTCCTGAAGGAAATTTAAATGAATCGCTATTGCATCGGCGTCAATCATCTCGGCAAGGTGCTCAATGACTTCAGGGCCAGATCTTCGAAGCTGTACAGCGCCTATATTTCCAACAATTGGAATATCAGGGGCAGCGTCCCTGACTGCTGAGAAAGTATCAACTTGCCGGGGATCCTCGATTGCAGCCCTCTGGGAGCCTACGCCCATGGCTATTCCCATCTCTTGTGCAGCCCTTGCCAGGTTTAGGTTGATCTCTTTCGTGTCCGGGTGGCCGCCTGTCATGGCGCTGATCATGAGGGGAGCATTTATTTTCTTTCCGAGGAAGTCGCAGCTCATATTGATCTCAGACTCGCTGATCTCAGGCAGAGCCTTATGAATCAATACTACATCGTCGAATGGCCTACGCTTGGACTCGACATCCTTCTCAAGACAGATCCTGATATGATCCATCTTTCGCTCAGATGTTGTCACGCCGATCTCCGCACTGTGGTGCCCACAGGTTCGCCCCTTAACGCACGTGTAATCAATCCCTCTTTTGAAGCGTTGAATATTACCGAATCTGAGCCCGTATCTGCAAGATCTAGGAGCTCCAGAAGCTTGCCTTTCATTCCGCCTGTGACATCTACTGCTGAGCTTCCACCTAGAGCACTGCCCAATTCAGGCATTCTCTCTCTGGTTATCTCCTTCAGCACAGATCCTTCAAATATCACGCCGTCTCTATCAGTGCCAACAGCTATAACCTCTGCCTTGAGAGCCTTTGCCAGATAAGATACAATCTGGTCCCCTGAAACTATCCCAGCACCATTAGAGTCATCTATGGCAACGTCTCCATGGAGTACGGGCAAGAGACCTATTTTTACCATCTCAGCTATTGGTTCAACGAAAAAGTTCTTAATCCTGCCGTTTTGGAGAATCAATGATGAAAAGGGATGAACTGGCATTGGATCTGTGCCTGCATTGGATAGTGCATCTACCATGAGGCTATTCAGCTTTGCAACGCATGAGTGAGTAATTCTTAGTCCTTCTGGATCAAACTCTTCTGGTAAACCGTATCTCTTAGCCGGAGAATGTCCAAAGGAGCCTGCTCCATGGATGAAAATGAGATCCTTAGGAGACTGTGCGATCTCAGCAGCAACACGCTCAATTTCATTTGTGCGAGCGCAGGCAGTTTGTGTCTTATCGGTTAGTATACTTCCGCCGATTTTCAGAACCTTGATCACTTTTCATCACTCCAGCCTTACACCCTCACAGCCTGTCCTAACTGAAAATGCCTTTCCGTGGGCCTGATGTATGGCAGTAGTTATGGAAGATGAGTTCATCTCTGAAGGCAGAGCTATTATACATCCTCCGCCTCCTGCGCCTGTAAGCTTTGCTCCTAGTGCTCCACCAGCTCCACGGGCGGCATACACCAGATCGCTCAGCTCACGTGTACTGACATTTATGGCCTCTAAGAGTCCGTGGTTCATATTCATTAGCTGCCCCAATTCCACAAGATCCTTTTCTCTTAGCAAAGGAATTGCCTTAACGGATATGGTTCCAATAGCATTGAATATAGGCTTGACAATATCTGGATAGCGCTGCAGTAAGCTCTGAACCTTCTGCACCTCTGATCTTGTGTCATGCGGTCTCTCTGTGTATCCTACTACTATAACTATTTCGGGCAGATCTATCTTCTGGATCCTGTCAGAGACCTGTAAATATCCTCCGTGAGTGGCAAGTGCAGTATCCATTGGGCTTGCCATGCCTTGCTGCACGCGCTTCTCAATTTTATACGCCTGAAGTGCGATATCATCCTTGGATAGTCCGATATTCATATGCTGATTCAGGGCTGCGAGCGTAGCCACAACTATTGCAGCCGATGACCCCAGACCCGCAGCAGGTGGGATCTCGGAGTCAACCTTAACCTTAAGATCCTTTGAGCCGAACTCGTTTAGAACGGCGGAGACGTATCTGACTGCTTGTAGCGCTTCTTTAGAGCAGATTCTGCCGGTGAGAAGATCAACAGAAAAGCCTTTAAGCGAAAGATTGCATGCCTCTACCTCCGTCCTGCCCGGCGTACTTTCCAGGGTAACTTTGGCACGAAGGTCAATTGCAGAGCCGAGTGCTGGCAAGCCTGAGACGACAGCATGCTCTCCGAAGAGTATAATCTTGCCGGGAGCAGATGCTACAGTCAGAAGAAGGCCCCCTCAGGTAAAGACTATCGCCCCGTATCCGACAACTTGGCTGAAATCGCCTATTACATCGCCACTCGTTCCATATCGCAGAAGCTTGCCGCTGGTAGCACCAAGCTCACGTGAGGCAGTGATTGTAGCTGCAATAGGGCCATATCCGCAGGCTGTAGCGCTATATTTATAGATGCGGCTATATAACTCAGGTATATCCATGTTGAGAATTGCCTCTATGAGCTTTGCATCCGTCCGTCTTGCTATTTCTTGAGGCTCGTAATGGGTGAAGTCGCTGCTGGCTATAATTGTGCAATTGCGCTTGAGATCCTTGATGATCTTGGCCAGAATTTCGCCTACCTCGACTGCGGTCTCTTCATCTTGAAGGCCCATAGCTATCGGCAATATCTTGAACCCTTGGAAACGGCTCTGGAGAAATGGTATCTGCACTTCAATGGAATGCTCTTGCATGTGTGCAGTCTCATCGTAATCTATTATGCTGCCTGCAATAGCATCGGCCATCTCCTGATCAACTTCCACATCTCCCAAGGGCGTTCTCCACGAATCCCGCGACAAAGCAATTGGAGCGCCTAATCCATGGTGATTAGGTCCAAGGATTATGTAAGTCTCTCTTTTTGGCAGGCGCGCATAGACTTCAGCAGCCACGGCGCCTGAGTAAACATAGCCTGCATGAGGGACTACTGCCCCTAGGACCGGCAACTCCTCATGGCTTACACCTTTGAACAGCTCGTCTAGCTGGTGCTTTAGCGAAGCAGCACTTCCAGGATAAAACTGGCCGGCTACAGCCGGAGACCTCATAGATCAAAACTCCATCTCGAAATCTGAGATCGTATACTTGAACCTGCTCTCCTCGCCACGCTCGCGCAGCACCTGGCGGGCCAAGAGCCAGTAAATGAGCGTTAATGCTTTTCTGCCTTTATTATTTGTTGGTATCACTAAATCAACATTCGACGTCATGTTGTTAGTATCACAGAGGGCGATGACGGGAATACCCGCATCCACTGCCTCATTGACTGCCTGAGCATCGCCGCTCGGATCGGTTGCTATTAAAGTATCGGGCTCAATGAAGCCTTCGAAGTTAGGATTTGTCAGCGTATTGGGAATGAACCTTCCGACGTTTGCAATGGCTCCTATGGCTTTGGCGAACATTGTTGCTGGCCTTTGTCCATACTGCCTTGCAGATACTACTAATATCTTTGACGGCTCATATTTTGCAAGAAATTTGGCAGCTAAACGGATTCTCTTGTCCGTGGATTGAACATCCAGGACGTAAAGGCCATCGGTTCTCACCCTGTAGATGTAGGGCATCATATCATTCGTTTTCTGCTGAGTACCAATATGCACGCCTGCTGCAAGATACTCATCAATGGGTATGAGAGTCTCGTATTCTCCCTCTACCTTTATCACCTCGTCTTCTTCCAACTAATTCACCTACCTGATTGTCTACCCGCGTTTTACGGTGATGGGTATTACGCCCAACTTCATCTCTTCTAGCGCTATTTCGAGAGGGTCAATGGATTTAGTATCGATGAATATAGGGGCGCCCATGAAAATCTGTAAAGCCCGTGCTCCGACTATTCTAGCACGTTCATATCTGGTATATTTCTTACCCTTCAAATAGCCACCTCAAAAGGAAGAGCATGATGGGGTTGCTGAGATTCGAACTCAGGTCACAGCGTCCCGAACGCTGTAGGATGGACCAGGCTACCCTACAACCCCCTTATCCCTTTTACTGGTACCGCCTGAGCGTGTCCACTATCTCCACGTGGGAGAGCAGCATGCGCCTGCAGCAGTATCGCTCTATGCCCAGGTCATCGAGGACTTTGCCAGCTGGCTCAGTCTTTATGCGCTCCCGGTACTCCTCCCAGACGTGAGAGATAACTTTTCCGCAAGAGAAACATCTGACTGGAATCAAGCCCTTTCACCTATAGGACTTCTGGTACTTGGCTCTAGCACCACGTCCGCCGAACTTTTTCTTCTCCTTCTGTCTGTGATCGCTGACAAGAAGGTTTCTGTCATACTCGGAGTAAGCCTCTTTCAGGCCTGTGTCACCCGTCCACTCGACAATACCTTTGGCGATAGCAGTCCTGATGGCATCAGCCTGGCCTATGGTTCCGCCGCCGCCAACAGATACATCGATATCGATTCCTTTAACAAAGTCACCCGCCAGCAGCACCGAATCCATGATCTTAAGCCTAGCAAGCTTCGGCTCATAGATCTCAAGGGGCACCTTGTTGATCCTGACTCTGCCCTTTCCATCTTTTAAGGCAGCCCTTGCAGTTGCAGTCTTCTTCTTGCCTGATGTATTGATTAATTTCATATCGACCCCATCAGAAGTTTGAACCGAGCCTCTTGCTTAGGTCTCCAAGCTCGATAAAGTTGATTGTACTTGTCTCTCTCATCTTCGCCGCCTCAGGCTGCTCAAACTGTTTATCTCTGAGCTCCTTTGGGACTCCGATATAAACCCGCAGCCTCGACATAGCATCTCTCCCACGCCTTAGCTTATATGGAAGCATTCCGCGCACAGTCCGGAGGAATATCATTTCAGGGCGTCTGGGGTAATAGGGCCCTCTTTCCTTGGTCCCCCTATGCCTGCGTGCCAAGTATTTATCATAAATGCTATCACGGCTGCCGGTTATTATAGCCTTATCAGCATTGATAATCTGAATCTCCTCTCCAGCAAGAAGGCGCGAGGCTGTAAGGCTTGCCAGCCGTCCCAGAACCAGTCCAGTTGCATCTACTATCATCAGCTCACCTCAAAATTTTTATGCCGGTACCTTTTGGCTGCTCTAAAATGAGCTTTTCAATATCCAGGCATTTACCGCCTGCCGATGCTATCTTAGACATAGCCTGGCCGCTGAAGTCGAGGGCTGCTATAGTAACACTATGATCAAGATCCCCAGAGGATAGAACCTTTCCTGCTATGAGCACGGTATCATTGGGCTTGGTGTGCCTGTTGATCTTGCTAAGATTCACAGCAGCATAGTTGCGTCTTGGCTTTTCCAGTCGTCTTGCTATATCACGCCAGATGGCGACATCGTTATTGCGAGAGGCAGCCTTAAGATTGCTGATAAGGCGAACCACTCTCGGATTAGTTTTTTCAATATTCTTCATCGTAATTCTCCGCAAGGTCTCGATTGAGACCGACTCACGCGATAACCCGCGTTCGAACCGATAGGTCCATGCGCCCAGGGCATGCTAGCCCATGTGCGGGATAAATAGATCGTCTTCTCACCAGTATTTAAGGGTTTTCCATTTGTGTTGTGTGGTAGATCCCAGGATTGCCTCTTGAAGGGCGAACATGTTTGAGATCAGATCCCATAGTAAGGTATTAATGCCCTTACTAGACATACCTGCCAACGTTGAACTGAATGATCGATCTTATAATAGTACCCTGTATAGCTATAGGGTTCCTTTTAGGAGCGATTAGTGGTCTTACGCCCGGACTGCACGTCAACAACTTCGCATCCATGCTGCTTGCGCTTTCACCCTTGATGATGGATAAAGGACTTCTACCGTACCACATAGCCTCGATGATTTTGGCGGCGAGCATATCGCAGACATTTTTCGATACTATACCGGCGATACTCATTGGAGCTCCTGATGCGGATACTGCTCTATCGGTCCTGCCAGGACACAGCCTTGTTCTAGAAGGGCGTGCCGTTGAGGCGGTTCGTCTTTCAGCATTAGGTAGCGTGGGCTCTATTACATTCGCGCTTCTTCTGGTCTATCCATTATCCGCGATCATCTCTTCTTGCTATAGCTACCTTACGAAGTATATCGGAGTTTTCTTACTGGGAATAGCGCTGCTGATGATAAAGAGTGAGATGGGTCCGCAAATAGAAGGCCAAGGTTCTCTTGTGCATCTGAAATACAAAGCATTAGCGTCTCTTCTCTTTGCTACGAGCGGTTTTCTAGGCGTGTTCGCCCTTGGTCATCAGGACCTGTTTCAATCGCCCCTTGGTTTTGAGCCACAGGCCCTACTGCCTCTGCTCTCGGGGATTTTCGGGGCATCTTTTCTAATCTTAAGCCTTTATTCCGAATCTAAGATCCCTGAGCAAACTGAGACCAAGATAAAAATTACCCTAAATGCTCTGACTAAATCGGTCATTGCAGGAGGCTTCGGCGGCTCTGTTGTGGCATGGATACCGGGCATATCTCCGGCAGTGGCGACTATGACCATGCGATTTGGCGCGACCTCCTCAGCAGAGGAGTTCTTGGTATCCATTGCTGGTGTAAACACATCCAATGCGCTTTTCTCACTGGTGGCGCTTTATGCTGTCGGCAGGCCGCGAAGTGGAGCAGTGGTGGCAATTCAAAAATTGATAACCGTGGATCAGAGCATCTTGCTGCAGATGATGATAATGATAGTAGTAGTCGCAGCTATATCTTACATAGCAGTTATAGCCTCAGCGCGCTTTGCTGCTCGGGTGATACCACGACTGAACTACAGGATTCTTTGCCTCTGTGTTTTAGTTGGACTTACGGCCATGTGTATTGTATTCACAGGATGGTTCGGGCTTTTCATATTCTTCCTTTCTACGATAGTTGGTCTTATCGCGCCCATCGCCGGAATCCACAAGACGCATGCCATGGGGGTGCTGATGCTGCCGCTGATTATTCATTATCTCTAGGCCGCGCTATAGCTTTTATCGGACAACACTAGCACACTTTGTTATAGTTTAATAGAATTAAGTATACGATCTATTATTATTAGCCTACTTATCATAAATTTATCAAATTTTTTGTCGATATTTGTCTTTTTTTCTATGTCAGTAGTCAAAAATTTGTGCTCTTTTTCCAAATTAAATTTAATTATCGCGAGTAAATCAGCCGGATTTTTTTGCACTTCTGCAATTAAGTCTTGAATATATTTAGACCAAGCAATTTGTTTTTTTGATTCTAAAATTGAATGCAACTTAGTTACAATAGCTTCTCCGAGAGGAGAAAGCCCAATAGAGATTTGATCATTCTTTTTTCTACGTTTCCAAGTATATCTTTCTGTTTTATTCCATAAAGGATTGATTATATCAATTTTATTTAAATATATCGTTTTGGGCTTATTTTTCCCATAAAAATACACTTTTGATCTTAGTGATCCGTCGACTGCCATCCATATTAAACCAGCATAAAGCAATTTTCGGATGCTTCGCAATAATTTTGAACTAGATGAATAATTTCCCTTAATTGGCCTTAGTATTGCGTCAGTTTCCTTTTTAGATGGCCCTAAAAGTACATATCGATCTTGCATTCCAAGTTTAACGCCTTTCAGCATATTAGCACAATGCTCTGCACCTCTACAGTACTCACACGGAAGGTATTGTTCTAAAACGCTCCTAACTGCTGGCGTAATTTCTAAAAAGTCCATGTGGGTTACGACTTCACAAGGTAGACCGTCTATGAAGCATATATATTCGTTATGCGTGGGGCCATCCTTAAAAATCTCTTTGTCGTCATCTCTAGTGCGATCAGTCATAAACAATAAATCTCCGCGTTTTTATGCCATAGCGTTAATTAAAATTGATTACTATTTTCTCATACCCGCTGAACAGGTAGCTCTCCGAAGCTGCCGTCCAATAACAATAAGCGTCTCGAGTCATTTCTGCTAATACGATTATTAATAGCATCATATTTATCTCGTGAACTTCCCTATCTCATCCAGCGCCATTGCCTCAAGCCCACACTGCTGAAGATGGTTTGCAAGCAGATTTGCCCTATTCCCTTCTGGATGATATATCAGAACCTCTTGAGGTGAGATGTGCTCAATCATTCGCATAAGTCCTCTGAAATCCAGGTGATCGCTCAATCTGATTGTTGGGTAGGATGTATCTCGCCTGCCTGTCAGAAAATACTTATTCCTTCCAGGTATCTGCCCCAGATTCCAGGGCGTGACCACGTTCGTTCCTTCGCCGCTTACTGGGGACAGCGGCTCAGAGTCCGGCATGAGCTCCTTCGTTAAAGCAAGGCTTTGCTCATCCATTCCTATCTCGCCATCGTAGCCCATTGCCCTGATCAAGGCAACCGCCCTCTGAGCTTTTCCAAAGGCATAGGCGCCAAAGCTTGCTCCCGATAGAAGGGCCTCATAAAAGCCTCCGATATCATCATCGAAAATGCATGAGGGATCCCAGGGATCGCCGTAGTTCGCTTCGGATACCAGGTAATCGCAGAGTGGAAGGGCGCTATAGTCCTTTACATCTCCGGTTACGAGAATGCATGTTCCGACCTCGGTCTCCCATCCGAAGGCACAGGAGCCGATGGTATGACCAGTTGGGTATGTTTTGACTTCCACATCCCCGACCATTACGCTCTCGCCTACTCTAAATCTCCGGCCTTTATATTTGCGACCGTAGCGTATCTCCAGGGCGCGTGCAGTCTCAACGGATGCGACAGCCAGCTCTGAAAGCATGGCAGATTTCCCATAATGATCGCTATGGGCGTGAGTGATGAGATATGCATCAGGCTGTGCGGCATATTTTGGTGCTCGGCTTGTATCTATGGAAAAAAGATGAGAATCGAATTTTATGGAAAAGTGGGGTGCGGAACCACCACGGCTATTAAGCCTTCTTACCGGCTCCACGCCCAGATCCATAGTCTCACTTCAAAGCATCGTTTATGGCTTTGGAGAGTTCATCTTTGGATGTAACGCCCATCCACTTCTTCAGCTCAACGCCGTCCTTCTCGAGGATGAGCGTAGGAACTACGAAGATGCCCTTCTGTGATGCTAGCTCCCCTTCTTTATCTACATTTATCTTCTTGAACTCAGCTTTATCCTTGAACTCCTCTTTAAGAGCGTCCATTATTGGGGACTGCATTCGGCAGGGCCCGCACCAATCTGCATAAAAGTCCATAAGAACGGGTTTGGCCAAAATATATCACCTCATGAAATCCTTGAGCCTTAACAAATTAGATTTGACCTTCCTACTATATCAAGCTATATCGAACTTCACGCCAATCTTAAATATCCTAACTGTAGGCAGAACAAGCTGTTTTAAGCCAGTCTTTGATTTTATCTCACCAAGGGCTTCAAGGATCCTTTGCTCCTTTGCGGATATAGTGAACCATAGGTTATAGCCAGTCTCATTCGGCCTCAGGTAATTGTGTGAAACCTCTTCGTATTCGTTCACAATCTCGGCAACCTCATAAGCCTTCTCCTCCGGAACTTTTAGTGCAACAAGGACGCCGCTGTACCCCAATTTTCTCAAATCCATTATTGGCCCAATTCTTCTAATAAGGCCATCACATTTGAGCCTATCCAGCCTAACGATCGCCTCTGCCTCGCTTATCCCCAGGACTTCACCCAAAGTTTGAAATGGCCTTTTCACAAGAGGGAATCCTTCCTGGACCATTGCCAGAAGCTTAAGGTCAGTCTCATCCATCAGGCAGTCTCCGGACATTGTGGATCGGACTGCAGATAGTCGCCCGTCTTTGCGTAGGCCCTTGCTCTACAGCCGCCGCAGATCTTCGTATAGCTACACTCGCCGCATTTTCCCTTAAGCTCTCGATCCTTCAATGACTTAAATATGGGGGAGCTTTCCCAAATCTCAAGAAAACTCTGCTCACGGATATTGCCAGCCAGAATAGGCAGGTAGCCGCATGGATAGACCTGCCCACGTCTGGAGATGAAGACGAAACTCCTTCCTGCAAGACATCCCCCCTTACGTCTTCGCCCTTCCTTCGCCTTTGATATCCTGGCGTATTGAGGGGCGCATGTGACCTGGATCTCGATAGGCCTTCTGGAGCTTTCCTTATCTATCATGCGGAGAATCTCCTCTTGCTGTGTTGGGGATATTAGATCCTCCTCTCTTCCTCTGCCTGTAGGGACTAAGAAGAAGAAGTGAAGGGCCTTTGCACCAAGTTTTTCGGCAAGATCGAACATGGATAGGATATCATCTTTATTTCTTCTAGTGATAGTTGTATTGATCTGGAAATCGATCTTGCCACGGAGGTTATCTATTCCATTCATCGTTTGCGTGAAGCAGCCCAAACCGCGAGTTGCATCATGCGTTTTAGGAGATGCCCCATCAATGCTTATGCTCACGCGCTTTATTCCTGAGGCCTCGATCTTATCCACGACATCAGGAGCAAGCAATGTTCCATTTGTTGCGAGCGAAGTGCGGAGGCCCTTATCGGAGGCATTCTTCGCCAGCATAAAGATGTCAGGGCGCAGCAACGGCTCGCCTCCGCTCAGTATAAGCATGGGCTTTAACGGGGCAATTTCGTCAATGAAGGCTAATGCTTCGCTTGTGCTAAGCTCATCAGGCTCTGGCGTGATCTTTGCTGAAGCTCTGCAATAGCTGCACTGCAGATTACAGGCAGATGTAGTCTCCCAGGCTATTATCAGCATCAGAGGTAGCCTTTCTTATGGAGTAGCTCTGCGTTGAGTATGCTTGCTCCGGCAGCCCCGCGAACGGTGTTGTGGCCCATTGCTATGAACCTGATTCCCGACCTGATGCGTCCCACTGATACCGACATGCCATTTCCTCGATTGCGATCAAGGCGCGGCTGAGGTCTGTCGATCTCATCCTTTACAATAAGCGCCTTCTCAGGTGAAGTCGGCAGATCGCCGAGCTTGGGATCGAAGTCAAGCATTGCCTTCCTGACCTCCTCGGGAGTTGGGTTATCTATCATAGTCACCCAGACAGCTTCAGTATGGCCGTCCATGACAGGCACACGATGGCAGCTTGCACTGACTGTGAAATCAGCCGGAACGATCTTCTCGCCGTCAAAGGCACCCAGAATCTTCTGTGGTTCCATCTCCACCTTCTCCTCCTCGCCTCCAATATAGGGGATTACGTTTCCGAGGATGGCCATTGAAGGTACTCCCTCATAACCTGCGCCGCTTACAGCCTGCATGGATGCGACATGTACTGTTTGAATCCCGAACTTCATGAGCGGCTTTAAAGCCAGGGTAAACATGACGGTCGTACAGTTTGGATTGGTTGTGAGGTAACCATCCCAGCCCCTCTTCTCCTGCTGCACTTTAATTAGATCTAGGTGCTCATGGTTACACTCCGGTATAAGAAGCGGCACATCGGCAACCATGCGATAAGAGCTGGTATTGCTTGCAACTGCAAAGCCCGCAGCAGCAAAGGCGGGCTCAGCAGTCTTGGCCTCATCAGCCGGAAGCGCCGAGAAGACTATATCTGCGTCCACCTCTTTAGGATCTACATTAACTACGGTCATTTCTCCTATATCAGGAGGAAGCTCGCTCTCAAGGCGCCATCTTGCAGCCTCGCTATATTTCTTTCCCGCGCTCTTCTCAGAGGCCGCAAGGCTCGTAAGCTCAAACCAAGGATGCTTCTTTAGTCCCTCAATGAAACGCTGTCCTACGGCGCCGGTTGCGCCCAGAACGCCTGCTTTGATCTTGGCCATCAAATCACCTAAACTAGGTGGGCCGATAGGAGCTGAGGTGTATATATTTTCTTCTCAGGGTCGCCTGGGAAACAAGGGGCGATCCAGATAGGATTGTCTGTGCGTATCTCCAATATCGGCTGACGTCGATCATTTGCAAAAGTAGCGTTTAAGGCCACGCGAAGGCATCCGATATTGATGAAAGATATTCTAGGCAGCATCATTATTTCATATACCTCTCTTGTCACGAATTATTCCATTTGAAGGAGGTTGCCATTATGGTTTATTTCTATTATAGATCATCCTCATATGTTGCAGAAAATAGTGATATATACTCTCGTCCCAGCTGTTGAAACCGCTATGTATAGAATGGTAGAAATATTTATCCAAATGATTGCGGAAGCAATCTGCTTAATATTATAATGTATAATTGCGATAATTGCCGCCAAATTTAAATAGGTGTGAGGCATAGCTATAACCCGTTAATCCCATAATCATTAAAAGGTAATGGGAGCAAAGAGGAGGGTCTATACAAAAGGTCATAATACTTGTGAAGTTTATATAAGATTATATTTATTTCATGTATTGAATAGGAACACATAAATCTTGATTTGAAGGAGGGTTGAACTTATGGCTGAGGAAGCAAAAGAATCAGGAGGCCGATGGGCACTAGTCGGCAGCGGCCTGATCATTATGCTCTGTTTGGGAGCTATCTACGCGTATAGTTTATTCTCTGGGGCTTTGAAGACGTATTATACCGACCCAGTCTCGAAGGGTGGTCTGGGTTTGACGGTTTCGGCTCTAGATATGCAACTGCCTTTCATAGTATTTCTGGCATTCTTTGCAATTACTATGCCATTAATGGGCAAATATATTGAGCAGTATGGGCCGAAAAAAGTGGCCACAGTTGGAGGTGTTCTTGTCGGCCTGGGGTGGTTCCTTGCATCGTATGCATCTTCGCCCTTAATGCTCGATATATTATATGGCATAATAGGTGGCATTGGTGTTGGAGTGGCCTATAACTGTCCCATCACAGTCTCAGGCAGATGGTTCCCTGACAGACGCGGCCTTGCAGTAGGCCTCACAGTGCTGGGCTTCGGTTTCTCTTCGGCTTTAATTGGGCCTATATCCCTGTATTTGAGGGAGAGCTACGGAATACTAACCGCAATGAAAATATTCGGTATTGCGTTCCTGATCATTGTCGTGGTTTTAGCACAGCTGCTCAAATTCCCGGCACCTGGATGGAAGCCTGCCGGATGGGCACCGCCAGCTCCCAAGCCTGGCGCTGCAGTAGCATGCGACTTCTACAGAAAAGATATGATCAAGACAACAACCTGCTGGGGTCTCTGGCTTTGCTATGTCATAGGTGCTTCAGCAGGACTCATGGCTATCGGAATTGCATCACAAGTCGGCACGCAGGTTCTAAAGGATTCAGGCGTAACTGGAGCAGCAGCCACTGCTACGATTACCGGTCTTGTTATTCCCTTCGCAGTAGCCAACGGCTTTGGAAGGCCGATCTTCGGTGCTTTGGTTGATAAGATCGGACCGAGGAGTACAGCGTTTGTATCATTCGTTCTGATCTTCATTGCTTCCATAATGATGGCTGGATACATTGGAACGCCAAGCGTAGCAATATACACCGTTGCCTTCATATTGCTCTGGGGATGCCTGGGCGGGTGGCTGGCAATTGCGCCATCCTGTACAGGTGCCTACTTCGGAATGAAGGACTATGCCTGTAACTACGGGTTTATCTTCACTGCCTATGGACTTGGAGCCATAATTGGAAACGTGATGTCATCAAGGCTCTTTGATTTGACTGGAAGCTGGTATGGAGCATTCCCAATTGTAGCTGTAATGGCGATAGTTGGAATCATCATCGCTTTCGTGCTGCTGAAGCCTCCAGTGTCCATTGAAAAGCCTTCTGAGAAGCCTGTGGACGCTAAAGCAACAACTTAAATCAATTTTTGATTTTTTTTCTTTTATTTTTAATTAAGAAGATAACATTAAAAATTCTAACAGACTTGGGATAGGTATTCTGTCAGTTTAGTCTGAGCAGCTACGCATTTCTCACCAGGTATCTCCAGAGGGTATACGCCTGTGAGACAGCCCATGCAGAGATGATCTGCAGGTATGCCTATTGCCTTAACAAGGCCCTCGTGGCTCACGTACCCTAAAGAGTCAGCCTGGATCACAGCCTCGACTCCTGCTACAGTCTTATAGGCTGCTATCAATTCCTCGCGGCTGGCCATATCTATGCCAAGATAGCATGGCGCAAGTATTGGCGGGCTCCCGATGCGTACATGTACAGCCTCGGCTCCAGCCTTTCTGACCATATTCACAATCCTGCGGCTTGTTGTGCCTCGAACTATGCTGTCGTCCACAAGGACCAGCTTATGGCCTTCAATGTTAGGTCTGATAATATTCATCTTCAGGCGCACGGCTGTCTCTCGCATATTCTGGTCCGGCATGATGAAGGTCCTGCCAATATACCTGTTCTTCATCAGGCATTCGCGGTAGCTTATACCAGAGCGCTGATGATAGCCTATAGCCAGGGTTATTCCAGAATCAGGTATTGGGGTAATTGTATCTGCATCAACCGGATGCTCTTCTGCGAGGTTAGCGCCTATGTTTACCCTTACGTCATATATCAGGTGCCCATCCATTATGCTATCGGGCCTTGCAAAGTAAATATATTCAAAGACGCAGTGTGCTGGATTTGAGTTATTTACAATCTGATAGCTTTTCATTTCCCCGTGGTGAAGGATCACAAGCTCCCCAGGCTTCACATCACGGACCAGTTTGCCGTTCAGCGTATCGATTGCAACGCTCTCAGAGGCCACCACAAATCCTGACTCAAGCTCACCTATGCAGAGCGGCTTGATACCGAGAGGGTCACGCACCGCCAGAACCGTTTCTCCAAACAAAAAGACTAGAGAATATGAGCCGATTATAGTGCGCATGACTGCTCTTATTGCATCCTGAATGTCGTGCCTGAGAAGCTCCTTCACAAAGAGATGAGCTATGACCTCTGTATCTGATGTTGAATAAAATATATCTCCTGCCAGTTCCAGCTGATCTCTGAGCTGGGCGGAGTTGATTAAATTGCCATTATGTGCTACTGCTATGGCCCCTTCTTTATATTTGACAAGAAGGGGCTGGCTGTTCTCTATGCACGATCTGCCGGTGGTAGGATAGCGTACATGACCTATGCCCACGGAGCCTCTTAGAAGGTTTATCTGGGCATCGTCAAAGACCTCAGAAACAAGCCCCATGCCCCTGTGAGTGCGTATCGATTTTCCATCGTGGACAGATATGCCGGCAGCCTCCTGCCCACGGTGCTGTAACGCATAAAGGGCATAATATATCGATTTCGCAACGTTGTTGTCATCGGGATTCCGGAGTGATATCCCAACTACGCCACAGGCATCGTGCAACTTCCAACACCTAGTAGCCGGCCTTTCTCATCCATTTATAGCTTCTAAGCTTTGTAGTCTTTCCAAAGCCGCATTTTACGCATATCTTCCTTTTAAAGTTGTACGAGATACTGCCACAACGCCTGCATCTGACATGAGTTCTCTTGTGGCGCCTGCCCATTGATGGAGTACCCTTGGTCATTTAGAAACACCTCATGGTGAAATATATACTACGTTATCTCCTCGTACGATCACGGTCCCGATCTTACGTGCGACCGCTCCTTCTGCAATTTCCTCAGTGTTATCCAGCACGAGGTTCATATGAATATCATAACCCTGCAACTCTCCCCTGAAGGCCCTTCCATCCTTGAGCTTGACAATGACTGGTCCATTCAGTGATTCATTTAGAATATCAAGCGGTCTCTGACCCATTAAACCTCTCTCCAGCGATATAACCGCAAAAGGCTTCAAAATTAGACTTGCACGTTGCGTATTTAAACCTATCGGGATACTTATTGATCATGAGGATAAAATCCAGGCACCATCTTAGGGGTAGCTTTGCCAAGAATATCGCCAACGTATTGGCGCCTTATCTCGATGATGCATCTGTCCTACAAAAGGCATCTTTTGAAGAGGCCGAGACAGACGACGGCATAAATCTGATCTTCGTAAATGGCAAGCCGTTGATAATGCTTCTAGATGGGAAGCCATTCTTTACAGTCCTTGGCGCAATTGAACTGTCGCCTAAAAAAAAGCTAGTAATAGTAGACGCAGGTGCAGTGCGGTTCATAGTGAATGGGGCAGATGTGATGAGCCCCGGCATAGTCTCTGCAGATCCCGAGATAGCAACAGGAGATCTGGTAGTAATACTAGAGGAGAAACATAAGAAACCTCTAGCTATAGGCAGGGCGTTGATACCAGGGACCGAGATGAAGGGAACGGGTAAGGCAGTGAAATCGCTACATTATGTGGGTGATCAGATCTGGAAGGACCTTGAGTAAGCGCTGACTGGAAAACAATATTAACCATTGGGCTGAGGGGTATCAACATGTATGAAGATATAGGGCGGCTGATCGGCGAAGGGTTCAGCACATGGAGGAACAATCTAAATCTATGTATACCTTTCTTGCTCAGTGTTATATTCTCAGCTCTGGCTGTAATTCCTATGATTGCAGCAGTTATAGCAACCCTAGGGATAACGAATATTGAATCATCTTCCTATGAACAGCTCATCTCCAAAACAATGGAATCTCTCCCTAGCTTAATCTCAGCTTTCCTTGTAACTATTCTGCTATTGACAGTTATTAGCGCCTTCTTTCAGGCAGGGGCAATAAGCATGGCTAAGCAGGCAACGGAAGATGGGAAGGCAAAAATTGGATCCATGTGGGCATCTGGAAGGAAGAACTTGCTGAGCATGTTCCTACTGTCTTTTTTAACGGGCCTTATAACCATAGCAGGGTTTGTGTTCCTTCTTCCAGGCATACTTATGCTGCCGAGGCCAATTACTATTCAGAACTTCTCCCCCGAGCCTCAGACAATCGGCATGCTGGCCTTAGGAGTTTTTATTCTGATCGTCTACGCTATTATTTTATCTATAATTCTGGCGGTAGCCCCATATGCTCTGGTGATAGAAAATCTTGGCCCTGTTGACGCGATCAAAACCAGCATAAGGTTTTTCAGTTACAATAAATTCGATGTATTTGTATTATGGATTGTAGTAGTAGCTATATCGATCGGCCTGCAAATGATCGGAAGCTCAGTAACTGTAGGTAGCAATACTACTATCCAGCCCCTCTCACTTCTCACAGAGCTTGTGGACCTACTAATATTGACACCGCTTTCTACAGTCTGGTGGACAAGGCTTTACATGAGCAGGACAGGAAAGATGCTATATAAGGAAGACGTGAGTGGTAACCTCTATGGAACCCGGTGAGTTAATAGTTCGCTTCAGGCAGCGTGTGCCATTCGAGCAGGCCGTTATAATTGGATTATTATTTCTCGCAGTCTATGGCACCTATGCCCACTTCATTGAGGGCCTCGAGATCATGAAGGCGCTCGAAACCTCACTTTATTCAGCCATACTCTTCATGTGCATATATTACTTCACAACCATCATAATGGTGCGAAAAAGTGCTGTTGATGTAGCGAGAAGCAAGGCAAAAGGCCCTAAGGGCAGGCGTAAGTTTTAAAGATCCTGCCTTAATTTTTCTGGATTAAGGCCAAACTATAAGTTCCTCTTTTCTCTATCCTCTTCTGAGGAAGGAATATGGATTTCAAAATCATAAAGATGAACATTCCTGAGGGCGCGAACCTAATCCTAGGCCAGACACATTTCATAAAGACAGCTGAGGATCTTTACGAGGCTATAGCAGGCACATCGTCCTCTGCGAAGTTTGGACTAGCATTTTCTGAGGCCAGCGGTGACTGCCTAATTAGATTGGAGGGCAATGATCCGGGGCTTGTTGAGGCTGCATCACAGAATTCCATAGCGTTAGGGTGCAGCCATACGTTTGTGGTACTTTTAAAGGGAGCTTTCCCAATAAATATCCTTAATACAATCAAGAATGTGCAAGAGGTCTGCAACATATTCTGCGCAACTGCAAACCCTGTTGAGGTTGTGGTCGCGGAGACCGATCAAGGTAGAGGCATCATGGGAGTAATCGATGGCTATCCGCCAAAAGGCGTTGAGGATGCGTCCAAGATGCAGGAGCGGCGCAAGCTGCTGAGGAGGTTCGGCTATAAACTATGATTTAGCTGTAAAAAACGGCCGGGTATACGTAAGCGGCGGCCTTAAAACCATCGACGTATGGATCAAGGATGGACTGGTATCTGTATTAGGCGGACCTCATAAGGCTGATGAGAGCATCGATGCACATGGCATGATCGTCCTTCCCGGCGCAGTGGATGCACACGTTCATTTTCGCGATCCTGGATATACCTATAAAGAGGACTGGGAGAGCGGCTCTATTTCTGCGGCTGCTGGAGGCGTGACTACTGTCATAGACCAGCCTAACACAGATCCGAAAACCATCGATGCCAATTCCTTCAATCTTAAGCTGGATGAAGCCAGGCATAAATCCGTGGTTGATTTTTGTATCAATGGCGGGCCTGGAAAGATCGAAGAACTCTTGAAGATAGGAGCGTCTGCTATTGGCGAGATATTCACTTATGAGCATAGCGATGATAAGCTCTGGAGGATACTGTATGAAGTGAACAAATACGGAGCTCTTCCTACTATCCATGCAGAGGATGGAGAGGTAATAAGGGAACATACTGAATCCTTAAGAGACCTTCATGAGCCTGAAATCTACTCCAAAGCCAGGCCACCCATTGCGGAAGCAGCAGCGATTGAGAAGATCTTGTCGTGGACTAAGAGAGCACATATCTGCCACATCAGCACAAACCAAGGCCTCGACCTCGTGAAATCTGCCAGAAGGGAAGGCAAAAAGGTGAGCTGCGAGGTTGCTCCTCATCATCTTTTATTCAATGTGAAGGATTACAAAAACAAGGGACCTTTCCTCAAGACGAATCCACCGCTAAGAAGACAGAGCGATTGTGATGCCCTCTGGGCGGGCTTGAGGGACGGCTCGGTAGATCTACTTGCCTCAGACCATGCGCCCCATCTTCCAGAGGAGAAAAAGGAGGACATTTGGGAGGCTCCACCAGGTGTGCCGGGCGTTGAGACTCTCCTACCGCTTATGCTTATCGCAGTGCGCAGAAACTTTCTTAGCCTGGAGCGACTTGTGGATGCGATATCATCCAAGCCAGCCGAGATTTTCGGTCTCAGATCCAAAGGCAAAATTGAGGCTGGGAGAGATGCTGACCTCGTGATTATTGATCCAAAGGCAATCACCGAGATCAAAGCTGATAAGCTCCACAGCAGGGCCGACTGGACACCTTACGAGGGCAAAGATGGAATATTTCCCCAAATGACCCTTGTTCGAGGTACAGTTGTTTTCGAAGGAGAGGTCGAAGTGCATCCTGGACACGGCCGGTTCATTAATGCAAAAAGCTTTATCGGAACAGTGCATTAATTTATTTTATGACAGATCAGTCTACAGGGGCGAAAGATTTTGAAAGAGTGCTTGGAAAGGCAGCAGTTGAAGCTGCCAGGACGGCCAGCCAGGCCAGCCAAGTTGCAAAAAGAATTATAGGTGAGATGACGAGCGAGGCTGCAGAGACAAAGGGTTATGATACGCCTGCCATAGATCTCATTGATACCAACGAAGAGATCGTCGCCTTTATCGCTCTTCCAGGAGTTTCCAAAGATAAGATCGACCTGAGAACTACAGAGGAGACTCTATCTATAGATGCCAAGGCTATGCCAAGAGAGGGAAAATATCTGCGTAGGGATATGAGCCCGAACGGATTCAAGAGAGAGATTAAGCTGCCTGCAGAGATAAAGCCGGAGGCTGTAAAGGCCAGTTATCAGAATGGCATATTAGAGGTACATCTTCCAAAGCTAGTAGTTGTAAATGCACAGAGGGTTCAGGTCGAGTAGACCTGAATCTGTATATATTTAACCTGAGAATATTATAGCGCCAGCTAGGTGTTTAGAAGTATTAAATATAGGACTAACGCTGTTTGCCGTACAAACCATGAGTAATTTGGAAACCAACTAATTCCTCTTCTATAGTCGTATTAGCTCTAATCTGAAAAATGCTCCCGCTTGGGTCATAAACCGGATCGATATATGTTTAGCTCCATGGGAGACTGTTTGGCGCCGGTTTTAATCTATGATTGTCACCGACAAACAATTAGCTCCAGACATAAAACAACATCGCAATGCTTATATTGCCGTGTTCAATTGAGAAATAGAATCTGATTACACTGGTGTTTCAATGTTTCTCGATTTCATGAGCGAGGTAGAGTCATTGCTGACAAAGGCTCTCGAATGCTGTGGGTTCAAGACTGAGCCAGGTGTGAATAACCTGGCGCTCGCGAGCAGTCCCCATGCAGATTTGGCATCATCTGTATCCTTCAGGCTCGCGCCGGTGCTCAAGAAAAAGCCGGCCTTGATAGCAGAGGAAATTTACAGGGCAATTCCCAATGAGCACGAATATGTTGATAGAGTTGAGCTAGTCGGCCCATATCTCAACTTCTTTATGAACCGACATTTTCTGAACACGATTTTAGATCAGGCGGTTGCCGATGATTGCTGGAACGGCCATATGGGCTACAAAGTCATAGTCGAGCATACCTCAGCCAACCCAGATGGGCCGTTACACGTGGGTCACATTAGGAACTCAGTCATAGGAGATACCCTCGTAAGGATACTTCGCAGAGCAGGATGCGCTGTAGATGCCCAGTACTACATAAACGATATGGGCAGGCAGGAGGCGATGGTGGTCGTAGGGTGCAATCACTTCCAGCTCGACGGCTCCAAGCCCGATCATGCCATTGCCAAGGTCTACATTGCTGCCAACAGGGAGATGGAGTCAAATCCAAACATCAGAAAAGAGGCTGATGTGGTTATAGAGATGTATGAGGCGGACGATCCCGAAACCGAGAATAAGGTAAAGATGGCTGTTAAATATGCCCTCAAGGGAATCGAGGATACGCTCCATAGGATGAACATATGCCATGACAGCTACCACTGGGAGTCAGAGTTCGTCAGAAACGGGGATGTGGCTGAGATCATAAAGAATCTTGAAAAAACAGGCCTGACAGAATGGGATGAAGGGGCATTTCAGCTCGATCTTAGCGCTTACGGCTTTGAGAAGAAGATGGTTCTGAGAAGGGCTGATGGAACATCCCTTTACATTACACGCGATCTGGCCTACCACCGCTGGAAGGCATTAAATTCGGACCGCGCCGTAGACATTCTCGGATCGGATCATAAGCTCATATCCTCCCAGCTCCGGACAGCCCTTCGAATTCTGGGAATAAGGGAGCCTGAGATTGTCATATTTGAGTTTGTATCGCTTCCCACAGGCTCGATGTCCACTCGCAAGGGCAAGTTCATCTCTGCAGATGAGCTTTTAGACGAGGTTGAGAAGCAGGCGTTCATAGAGGTCACAAACCGCAGGCCGGAGGAACCTGAAGAATTCCGTCGCGACGTTTCTAAGCAGGTGGCAGTCGGCGCAGTCAGGTATGATGTGGTCAGAGTCTCCGCCGACAAGGCCACAATGTTCGACTGGAAGCAGGCACTTGACTTTGAGAAGCTCTCTGCGCCGTTCATTCAATATTCCCATGCTCGCGCCTGCAGCATATTGCGCAAGGCTGGGGACTTTGTGAAGTACAACCCGGATATTCTTACAGGCGAGAATGAGATAGCGCTTATAAAGAAGATCTCCGAGTTCGATATTGTGATAGATACATCAGCGAAGGAGCTGAAGCCACACCAGCTCGCAACTTACGCTCGCGAGCTTGCCGAGATATTCAACCTCTTCTATAGATTCAGCCCAGTCATCGATGCGCCTGAGGATTTGAAGGCATCGAGGCTTGCACTTGTCAGGGCTGCCAGGAATGCCCTTAGGGCAACGCTCGAGACGCTCGGAATACCTGCATTAGAAACGATGTGAATCTGAAATTTGGGCGGAAGATAATTACTTTTTTATCCATGAAGTATTGCTTATACATAGTTCGAGCTTCACGAGTAACTATTTATATCCTTGAAACAGATATGTTTTTCACATAACAATGAGGTATAATGGCAAAGCCACTTAGATTGGGCATGATCTTGAGTGAGGAGGATGCAGCGGTATAAACCAATATATCCAATCCTTCCATGTGTCCTAATAGGCCGATTGGCAGTGGTTGAGAGATGTGAACGCAGAGGTATTGGGACCTATATTCTCAATTGGGCTGTTGGTCTCATAACTGATATAGTCTGTAAATCTGTAGGATGCAGGTACATAACGGTAGATCCCAAACCAGAATCTCTCCCTCTTTACTTGAAATCTGGTTTAGGATGGACACAAATGGACAAAAAGAAGACTCGATATTACATTAATCTGTATAAGTTATCGGAACATGCTCAATAGCTTGAATTTGCAACAGTGAACATTAATCTCGACAAAAGGATACTCTTATTAGACTCTCTAGGCTATGCAATTAAATCTCTCTTATCCAAAAAGACTTTGAACATTGCGAAATATAATTTAATTTCAACGGTGAGATCCGGTTGAGGGTAATCTGCGCATATAATGTGAACTTAGATGCCGTACACAACATAAACGGGAATGAGATATCTGAGCTTGTCAGCCGTCTGGGCATAAAGCCAAGACTAAAGCTTCCAGAGACAATATCGAGCATTGATGATTTTCTCTCGGGGCTTCTTTTCTGTATGAAGACAGGATCGGGAACTGAGCTGCTCATCAATAATCCTGATGTTGCAGGCACAATCAAAGGCTTGTTCTCTTGGACTGATAGGCTAGGAGGAAATGCAGGCAACATGGCAAATGCAATGGCTTCCCAGGGAGCTGAACCTGTTCTAAATGTGCCTGCGCTCACAAAAAAGCTGGCATTACTGCTCGATCCTAATATCAAAGTTCCGAAGAAAGGCGAGCTTGCATCACCAGCCCAGGCAGTTAGAGATGAGGAGGGACCTGTTCACTTCGTTCTTCAGTTCGAAAAGGGTGCAGTTGCTAGCGTTTCTAGCGAGAAGATCGCCGCCCCAAGGGAGAACAGGCTTATAGCGACCTACGATGAGCTGAATGGAAGGATCTATACCGATCCTGACTTTGATGCTTACTGTAGAGAGAATCTTGATAACGTGGAGGGAGCCTTAGTGGGAGGCTTCCACCTCGTGCCTTTTTCGGATTATAAGAAGCTTCTTGATAGAAGAATCGATCAAATCGGCTCTTGGAAGGAGAACAGGCCCGATTTATTCATCCATGCAGAAATGGGGAACTTCCAGAGGCCTGAGGTGATGATGTATCTGCTCGAACGCCTAAAGGCCGATAGCGTGGGAATGAATGAGGATGAGCTGGCGACGCTCTGTAGCTTCGAGCCAGGCTGGAGGGGCATTCTTGGCGCCGTACAGGATCTGCGCTCAAAGCTCAGATTTGCGAGGATCTGCGTCCATACCAGGGATTACATACTGAGCGTAATTCACGATATAATCAGTCCTGATGAGGAAGTAGCGGCTCTAGCCTACGGGGCTAATGTAGCTGCAACACTTGCCGCCACCGGAAGAATCATGAAGCCGTTATTCCGCGAAATTAATCCCATTGGGGCGTCCATTGTAGAAGAGTTCTGCCGCTCGGGTGCAAAGCGGTCAGACCGAGGAGCGTATTTACAATCAACTGATGAGGATATCTGCATAGTTCCATCTCAATCTGTGATATATCCCGAGATAACCGTCGGACTTGGGGATGTCATGACAGCCTCGGTCTTTTATCGAGAGGTTCTATCGCGACAGAATCATTAGCCAAGAGCAGATGTGCCAAAGATGAAGCGACAGGATAAAACCACGTAATCCCCCGGAAAGTAGCCCGTCACGGCAAATTGCGCGACAGCTCCGTTTTAGGCCCTCGGGAGCACCACAAAAAAAGTTTGATTTCTAAAAATTTTTTCGCCCAACTAGTTGGCCTCGATAAACCTACCCCAGGACAATTGTTCCGCCTGCTCCTCCATTGGATCTGCCCTTAGTGCCCATTACAAATGCGAAGTCGGTAGCAGTGCCGGTATTCTTGCCGTCTGGAATCCTGGACCATGTAAAGTCGTTATGGCTTGAATCGCTCAAGAAAGGCGTCTTATCAACTACATTGCCTGCACTATCCGTGAGGGATACAGTTCCATTGGTGCCTTGGACCCATCTCGGATCACCCTCAGCGACGTAGAATCCCTTGGGCTCAATCGATCCCTTTAGTCCGATCGGCCCTGTCCAGGCCCCATCTACGATTGTAGCCGTCCAGCCTGTGAGGTCCACTGCCTCATTGCCTGTGTTATAAAGCTCTACCCACTTAGTGCCGTTATCTGGAGGGCTCAGCTCGACTTCATTAATAACCACAGCACCTAATCCAAGGCCGCCCGCCAAAAGTACAGCAAGCGATGCCAGAAGCACCTTTTTGATGATTGAACTCATATAGATTCCACTCCTTTTGTATATCGATATTTCTTGCTATGGCTTAGCAGATATAGATCTTTGCTAAAGCGGACTTTTGATGAAACGGATCTTTGCTTAAATCTGATTCGATCTGCCTTTGGTTGCATAGGCAAATCCCCAATCGCCATCGGTGTTTGTGTTATGCCCATCAGGATGTCTCCCCCACGTTAAGTCATTATGGAGAGGGTCCGTCCTATATGGGGTCTTATCAATAACAACCCCAGATTCCGAGTAAAGGGTTACAAAGCCGCCGTTATCATGATTCCATTGGGGATTCCCGTTCAGAACGTAAAACCCTTTTGGAGAAATTATCGTCCCTTTGGGTACCGACATCTTGCCGACCCAACCGCCATCGGTTATTGTAGCACTCCAATTGCTTATGTCTACGCCATTGTTGCCGCTATTATAAAGCTCAACCCAATCAGATCCGCCATCAGGTGGGTTCAGCTCCATTTCATTTATAACCACACTACCAGCAGCGGTTGCTACGATTGCCATAACGAATAGCAGATAGTAAATAGCCGATGATCTTGTCCTCACGCGAAGCTCCTTTTCATCTTTTGGACGTTACTTAAAGCTATAAAAGAAATTGAAATGAAAGGATTATGCTCCTCGCAGATCCTCCCTTTGAGTAATATTCTTGATCTCCTGCTTCAGCTCCTCCGGAAGGCCCTTAATCTCAACATCCAGGAAACCTCTGACTATTACACTGGTTGCCTCCTCAGACGAAAGCCCTCTTGCCATGAGATACTCAAGCTCCTCCTCGGAGATCCTGCCGACAGCTGCCTCATGGGACATATCCAGATCCTTGGATCTTCCATCAAGCTCTGGTATAGAGTAAATGCGGCCCTTTTCAGACAAAAGCAATCCAATGCACTCCAGATGTGCCCTTGCGCCAGGGACCATGCCTGTCATCCTGCCTCGAGCTATTACTTCGCCGCCAACTGAGACGACACGAGAGATGGATTCGGAGCTTGTCTCAGGTGCGTTAAGGATGACATTGCTTCCTACGTCGATATTTCCCATGCTGGAGTAGATCACAGTGTTAAAGCTGGCCACAGCTCCCCGTCCGGCAAGTGTGGCTGTCGGAAATGTCTGAAGAGTCTTCACGGGTCTCAGGCAAATGTAGTTATTCGAAAGTGAGCCGCCCTCCTCAATGTATATTCCCGTTCTCGGCCTAACCTCGACCTCCTTTCCCCAGCTATGGATCATTGTAAAGCTTACGTGTGCTCCCTTCTTGATGAAGAACTCCGAGACTCCGATATGTAAGCCCCTCTGGACATGTGATGGCGTTGTACAGCCGGTTATAATATGCAGCTCTGAGCCTTCCTCTGCTATGATGATGTTATGGACGCGCTGGTTCAGGTTGGTGGTACCCAAGTACAGACAGCTCTTGACTGGAAAAACTGTTTTGGTGCCCTTTTTAGCTCTGATGAAGTACCCGGCAGGCGGCGACTTTGCCACGTCTGCAACATACTTGTCAGCATCGGGTGCTACAAGCTTCCACCAGTAATCTTTTAGATCATCATATTTTTTTAATGCAGTCGCAGTATCCAGAATCTCTACACCCTCGAAGAGGGATTTGGCGATAACAGGCGTCTGGTCCATCTGAACATATGCTCCCGATTCTTCGGCATCAAGTTTGACGCCCACATCCAGAGCAGCCTTCTTAACCTCAGATGGAAGATCCTCAGGACCCTCAACAACTGCGTGAGGCTTTGCCTCGGATTCGTAGCTTTCCAGAGATACATCGGGCCCATACATCGCTTTCTTATCGCGCGCCTTCTGCGCCCTCTCCTCTATGTCGGACACAGGCATGCTACACACCCCTCATATCCACTCTTCTTTATCTGCTGTAAAATCTCAGTCGGGTTTCCACTGCAAACTATTGTTCCACCAAGCATTACGTGTGCCCTATCTGTCTTCGTGTAGTCTAGGATATGGCCAAAGTGCGTTATGATAATCCCTGATTTGGCCCTCAAGCTCGGCCTCTGATCTTTCTGAGTCAGCTGATCAATGGCCTCGCCAATGAGCTTAATATTCTCCAGATCAACGCCTGAGTCTGGTTCATCAAGCATAACGAAATCAGGCTGCTGCGCTAGAAGCTGGACCATCTCGGACCTTTTCACTTCTCCACCTGAGAAGCCGCGGTTGACATCGCGGTCTGCGAACGACTCAAAATCCATCTCTTTTAGAATGGCTTTTGAATCGGCTTTGGGATTGATGATTTTAATAAAATCCTTAAGTTTTAGGCCGCGTATCGCAGGAGGGCGCTGAAAAGCCATGCCAATGCCAAGCCTCGCCCTCTCATCCATAGACATCCGGGTTATATCCACTCCCTTGAAAACAATCCTTCCGCTATCAACGACATACCTAGGGATGCCGGCAATCGCGTTTAGAAGAGTCGTCTTGCCCGTGCCGTTTGGCCCGAAGAGCGCATGGGTCTCGCCTCGGCCTATTCTTAAATTGACATCTTTGAGAACTTGTTTTCCCCCGATGCTAACTGTCAGATCCTCAATCTCCAGCAGCCACATCACCTCCAATAACAGTTATGATCGGTCCTGGAAATATAATATACTTTTGGGAGCGGAAGATCCAAATAACGAGGCAGCGAAGTTCCCAAACATGATCAAGGGTCGGGCATGGGTTTTTGGAGACGATGTAGATACTGATGTCATAATTCCTGGCAAATACCTGAGAACCAAGGATCTCTCAACTTTAGCAGAGCATGTCATGGAAGGACTGGCCCCTCAGTTTGCCTCAAAGGTTAAAAAGGGTGATGTGATAGTGGCCGGACGCAACTTCGGCTGCGGATCATCACGAGAGCAGGCGCCTCTAGCTCTCAAGGAGGCTGGCGTTTCCGCAGTAGTTGCAAAATCGTTCGCAAGGATTTTTTATAGAAACGCCATAAACATTGGCCTGCCGCTTATCGAGGCTAACGTGAGTTGTTCAGAAGGAGATGAGATTGAAGTAGACCTCGCAACAGGAACAGTCCGAGTTGGAGGTACAACCATTCAGGGAACAAAGCTTCCTGATTTTCTGCTAAAAATACTTCAGGATGGGGGGCTGGTGGCTCATAGAAGAAAGCAAATGCAGGATCAGACATAAAGGCAGAATTAGCCATGATCTTCCCCGAGGATTATAAGCTAATAGGTGTTAAGGATAAAGAGCGGCCTTGTGAGCAGATCTACTTCTCAACGCAGTATATGCTATTTACGGATGGCCCCAAGCTCTACAGCGTAAGCAGCAATGGCAAAGGGTTCATGCGGACTGTTGAAGAGATGGAGCTGATTGCCTCAGGCCCTCAAATAATCGAATATCCAACGAAGGTGGATACGAGAGACCGAGCAAGATTGATAGAACTTGCAAGCAGTATCTGTAGTGGCATTGTGAATACTGTGATATTCCAGGGGCCGGATGAGCACACAACCTTCGTACATGAGCCTGATTTAAGCGAGATCCTGACCATTGAAATCCTGGATGTGCTTCCGCCTGATCCGCCCTGGCTCGTACATGTAATCGATAAATTAGAGCGTTGCGGAGTCCTGGGAGATCTAACAGTAAAGTTCAGCAGAAGGGTTCTTGACTTGCGAATGTTCAATTGCGACTCCGTTTACTATCCATGCCGTGCTTCCGGCCTTGGCAGATCTCTGGATTATGATAAGGTTGTACACGATCATCCAAGGATCGTCGGGTGCGATGTCTCAAGGGAGATCTTTAAGGCAACATCAGAGCGTAGGGATTACGATTTTGTAAATATCTGTCCTCTCAGCAGCCTTGAGCCTGAAGGACCTTTTATAACAAGATGCTGCCGCTCGGAGAGACGAGGATTGATTAAAAAGAACGGATTTCTGGGGATTGTTGTGCATTGGGGTGACGGCCCCTGGGCAATAGCAGAGGCAGTACGATGTCTAGTGAGTGCTGTAAGAAAAGAAGAGTAGCAATTGTAAGAGGAGACGGCATAGGTCCCGAAGTGGTAGAGAGCGCTTTGGCTGTTCTTCACGCAGTTGAAGCCGAAATAGAAGAGGTTCCTATAGAGATCGGTTTTGGCAGATGGAAGCGTACAGGCGTTGCAATGGCCGATGATGATCTGGAAACGATAAAAGAATGCAGCTGCATCCTTTTCGGGGCTATAACAACTCCGCCGGACCCGAGTTACAGGAGCGTCCTTCTGAGGATCAGGAAGGGACTGGATCTCTACGCAAACATAAGGCCCTTTAACAGCAAGTGCCTGGATATGGTAATAGTAAGAGAGAATACCGAGGGACTCTACTCTGGCATAGAGGAGATTGGAGAGGATGAGTCGAGAACGGCCAGGGTCATAACCCGTTTCGGATCTAGACGGATTGCGGAGAAGGCCTGTGATATTGCTGCAAACCGGCAGAAGCTCACTATCGTCCATAAATCCAATGTTCTGAGGAGCGACCGTCTTTTCCTGGAGACATGCGCGAATGTAGCAGAGGATCGCGGTATTTCATATGATGATATGTATGTCGATGCTGTAGCATATAACCTAGTTGTGAGACCTGAAAGGTTCGATGTTATTGTGACGACAAACCTATTCGGAGACATTCTGAGCGATGAGGCTGCGGGAATAGCTGGAAGCCTTGGACTTTGTGCCAGTGCAAATATTGGCGACAGCATGGCGCTATTCGAGCCCATTCACGGAAGTGCGCCTGATATTGCTGGAAAAGGGATTGCCAATCCTATTGGTGCAATCAGAAGCGCGGCAATGATGATGAGCTGGCTTGGCTTTCCGGATAAAGCCCAGAGAATAGAGGCGGCGGTAAACTGGTCACTGGATGAAGGTATGCTTACCCCAGACTTGGGAGGCAGCTTCAAGACTCAAGATGTGACAGAGGCCATTGTAGGCCGCCTGAATGCTTCGGCCTAGATATTGACGGCTTTGCCAGCATACGTTTTTCTTCTTTTATCACTTTTAAAGGGCCTTATTGTGGGTACCGTACTTCGAGATATTTCTGATAACTGAAGAAGAAAGCTAAGCAGACTTGCTCTTTTTTTCTAGAAGCTCGATCAACTCGTCCATCGTGTGCATGGACATCAGATCTATAAGCTTCAGTGTTTGCTTATAAAAATGTCTTATGTTGCTTAATCTCTCTCTGAGACTCTGTGCATCTGGCTCATGCTCCTTTAGGTCCCTCTCTGTTAAATCAAGCGCATCAAGTATCAGCTGGATCTCGACTTTTAAATTTGCAAGCATAACTGTTCTAAGGCAGTCAGTATCAGTGACTGGAACGTAATGATACCTTTTATCGCCTGGTATGACGATGCGTTTCGCCACTCCCAAGTTTTCTAAAAGGCTCATGTTTGCACTGACGGTGGATTTGCTATAACCGGTCTCCTCTACAAGCTGATCCATGGACACCGGTTCAAGTGCCAGAAAGAGTGTGCCCCTTAGAACACCAGATGCGTCGCTAAGTCCTTTTGCATTGGCAGCCCTAACGCATGCATTCACGATATGTCTCTTCAAGGCCTCTCTGTCGTCCCAGTTCATCGCTCAGAGATAGACCACAAGTTTTATCTACTTTTCGATGATCTCGAACGTCCGATAAGATCCGAACGGAAGCATTGCAAGGTGACCTCATGAAAAGTATGGAAAGGCTTGGAGAGTGGATTGCCGGCAACCCAATAATAATCATAGCAGCTGCAGTGCTTCTTACATTCGCTTCCATCCATTATGCACAGCAGATAGAAGCACAAGGAATGACAACGGAAAGCATGGTAGGAAAGGATTCGCCCCTCTATCAGCTTTACGATCACCTCTATGCCGAGAAATTTGGAACTGAGGCCATCGCAGTTCTCATCGAAGGAGACGGCATAACAAAGCCTGAAACCCTGAAGGCTATGCTGCGATTCTCAGATAAGATGAAGGAGCCAACTGAAGTTATCGGAGTGCAAAGCATTGCCGATATTGTGGCCAACTCGGAGGAAAGCCAGACTGGTGTCAGGGATATTCCTTCCCAGGAAAGGATAGACGAGATTCTTTCCAGTCCCGAAAATGCTGGAATCGTAAATGCCATTATGCCTGATAAAAGGCACACAATGCTCTCAATTGAGCTGCCTGTGTCCATTACAGATACTCAACTAAATGAAATTAATGCAGAAACCAACAAGCAGGTAAAAATGGCTGATTTTCCGCCTGATATCGGAGTCACCGTCACAGGCCAAGCTGCTCTCATGACATCTATCATGAGCGACATAAATAGCAGCAACGGTCCAGTTCTTGGTTTAGCAGGAGTTTTAATGGTCTTGGCTCTGCTGCTCACCTTCAGGCATGTGAAATGGCCACTTCTGCCTATACCTGTTGTGTTCCTGGGGATAATCTGGACATTTGGCGCCATGGGATTGTTACACATACCCTTCACAATGGTATCCATGTCAGCGTTCCCTGTGCTTATTGGAATCGGCATAGATTATGCTATTCAATTCCACAATAGAATAGATGAGGAGTTCTCAAAAGGCCAGACTCCTGTTAAAGCAGTAGTAGAGACTGTCAATCATGTCTCGATTCCTGTCATGATAGCTCTGATCATAACTGCAATGGGTTTCGTCTCACTTATGACTTCATCTGTGCCCATGACCCGTGACTTTGGGCTGACATGTCTTATCGGGCTCTTTCTTTGTTACCTCTCAGCACTCTTTGTGGGAGTAACCTTCCTTCATATAATCGAGAGGAGAGGATCTCCCAGGAAGAGAGACACGAAGAATGAAGCGGGACTTAATGTACCAAAGGAGACCGCTATCGGGCTGACTATAGAGAAGATCGCAATGTTCTGTATCCAAAGATGGCAGTTCGTGCTGGCGCTTGCGCTCCTGCTGGCACTCTTAGGAACCTATGCAGATACCCAAGTTCTTGTGGATACAGATTTCAAGAACTATTTGCCCTCGGACATGCCGACTCTGATAGATTTCAGACATATGAGCGATATCTTCGGAGGGACGGATACAGTTAACCTCATTGTCCAGGGCAATGATCTAACAGATCCTAATACTCTTAAGTGGATGGATGATTTCAGTACATATATCGTGAGCTCACGAAGCCAAGTTGAAGGTGCCTCAAGCATCGCAACCTTTATCAAGCAAGCAAACGGCGGCTTGATGCCCCAGGATCAAACAACGGCTCGAAATTTGATAGATAGCCTGCCTGCTGCAACACGAGACAGATATCTGGATGGCCATGATACAGCCGTTATCAATTTAAATGTAGGTCAGACATTATCACAACTAGGTGCCGAGGGCACAGATCGGCTCATCAAAGAGATCAATAAGGACATCGCCTGGTATCCGCCCCCGCCAGATGTGTCCGTCAGAGAGACCGGAAGTTCAGTAGTGATGACCACTGTCATCGCAGCTTTAACTACGGGGAGAACGCAGATGACACTGCTTGGGCTCGTGCTGATCTTTATTGTTCTTCTGGTCATTTACCGAGATCTGATAAAGGCCCTTCTGCCTGTATTACCCATGATGGTAGTTATTGGCTGGATGGGCGGGGTAATGTATTTGGCAAACCTAAAGTACACACCCCTAACGGCAACCCTTGGCGCCCTCGTCCTTGGAGTTGGCTCAGAGTATGCCATTCTAATGATGGAGCGCTTCTACGAGGAGTTGGGGAAAATTGGAGATCCTATGGAGGCGCTTGGAGTTGCCTCACGCCGCATAGGATCAGCATTGATCGCATCTGGTATGACAACAGTGTTCGGTTTCGGGGCTCTAATGGCATCTCCGTTTCTCTTAACCAGCAACTTCGGATTGGTTACCGTCATGGCGGTAATCTTTGCCTTGCTCACGACCTTCACGGTGTTTGTTGTACTCATGCTGCGCATGGAGATAAGACGTGAGATCTTTGAGAATGCAAAGTATGAGGTACTGAAAACATTCAAACTCATGAACGCAAGAGGAGATTAAAAATGAAGCTCAAGCTTGCTTTTTGCCTTTGCCTGTTAGTAGTATCATTGACGGCTGTACAGGCAGATACGACCTACCAGTCGCCTGAAGAGACTGCGAACAACTACATACCCCCAGTGGCGCTTGATAACTACTGGTACACTTATGGAGGACCCCTGTTCACTGCAGATATCACCGGCACAAACGAGTTCTCCCGCGGGGATACAGTCACGCTTTACGTGGGTTTGACGAACAATGGAAAAATCATGGGATTCAAGCAGGATAAGGTGGCAAATACGCCCACTGAGTATGCCCTTGCCAATCAGGAGCAAAAGCTTGAGGCCGCAAGGACTACCGCTCTCGGAATAACGGGAACTCTGATATCAAACACATCTCAGATTGATGTCCAGTCGGGAGATCAGGTAATTCAATCTTTGCAATCCGGCCAAAAGGCCGGAGCACCGCTGACGTTTACAATAAAGATCGCGAAGCATGCCCCGGCTGGCATGTATCCTCTGCAGCTTAAACTGAATTATGATTATCAGTACAACGTAGAGGTATACGCCAACAGTATCGATCCACAGACAGGCCAGCTTTCCGGCTACCAGACATCATACTGGTATCAGCATGCCAACCAGACGATCCCCATAGAAGTGTATGTCAAAAAGGCGGCAGACTTCGAGATAACTCAGGCTAACGGCAATCTGACTGCAGGCGAGAAAATGGGGCCTGTAGAGGTCACATACAGGAACGTAGGCGAGGACCCCATCACCGATGCTGTGGCAAGGCTTAGCATATTCGAGCCCTTCTCATCAACGGACGATCAGGCATACATCGGCGATCTGGCTCCCGGCGAGGAGAAAACTGTCGTATTCAGGGTTGATACCGATTCGGATGCAACTCCCAAGAATTATGGCATCAACAGCGAAATCAAGTACACAGATATCAACGGCGATACTGTGATATCAGAGAGCATGGCGATACCTGTCCAGGTCAAACCCGAGTCAGGGTCTTTGCTCATGCCGGGCATTGCAGCTCTTGTGCTCATTGTTGCTGCGGGCGGCTACTTCTATAGAAAGAGACAGAAGAACTGAAGTGTGTTCTCCTCCTCTGCGTTTATTTTTTGTACCTGTTTGGATCAGTTTTAATCATCTATAATATGGGGATCCCCGCGTGGATGAACCAAAGGAGTGTAGCCGGGAGATCTGTCGATATGGTATAAGACAATCAAATGTGAGAAGCCGCGCAGAATAAATATACTGATATTATGATAATCGCACTATGAAATACAAAAAGAGGGATCGCACACTGATGCTGATGATACTCAGCACTATGCGCGACCTTTAACAGATTGGTAATTTACACAGTGTTACACGGCATTGACGGCTTCATGTCATGGCCATCAATTCAAGCTTCATTCTGTCTGATTCACCCGAGGCAGGATCAGCCTCTGTCGCCTGTCCATCCTCTTCGGGCACATACGCCAGATAAAGCTTTCTTCTCTTTCCTTGGGAGATCTTGACATGCTTCGGGTCCAGATCCACAGCTCGCTTCATAACGCTTATAACCGTCGTCTTATTCAGGCCAAGCATATCAACGAGTTCGCTGGTTGTATATCGTCCAGGTCTTTCGGTGATGATATCTATTAGTGTCCTGGCATGGTTATCAAGAGCCTTGCTTTCGCTTGCGCTCTGCTCTTGGGCAGGAACGACCCGTCCCTGCCTTGCCTTGAGCTGGCTCTTCAGATCGGCAACGTCCTTTGACAGATGATCTACCTGATCTATTAATCTGCCTAAGAGTTCGACGTCATTCTGCTTGGAGCCAAGTTCTGTAGATATCTTGTCCATTGCAGTTATGAGAGCGATCATCCCTTGCGTTTCTTTCCTTTGCTTTTCTATTTCTGCAGCCTTTGTTTTGTATAGCTCTAAAAGCTCCTCGAACATCTGTAAGCTACTCCTGACGCCTTCTAATCCTTTCTAGTTTCGAAGGTATTCAAAAGATTGACGGAAATGACTGTATCATCTTAGTATAAATACTTTTCTTAGTATTGTTTGAAAATGGCGCCTTTGGCAGAGTAAATCAGTGTTTTGTCTTAGGATAATATAATAATCAGTTTCGAGTAGATCGGTATAACGATATAACGATAACGTCTCTAGATCAGGCGGCAATACACTTTAGGAAATCCGGTAGTTCCAATATGTCATCTATCACTCTATCGGCTACCCTGATGAGATTTATTGGAGGAGAGCTATTCTGCTGGGTCGTTAGAACTCCCAGATCTGCTGCCTCCAGGGCATAGATATCGTTCAGTCCGTCGCCGACCATTACAACTTTTCTGTATCTCTCCTTCAGCTTATATACTATCTCACGTTTGCGCTTAGGATTTGCAGTCGGGTAGATGTGATCTGGCTTGATGCCAAAGTCTTCGAGATGTATTAGGCTGCGCATGCTATCTCCAGATGCCACATATATCTCGGCTTCGAGATTCTTCAACTGATTTAGGACGCTAGTTAGGCCCGGAAAAGGAGTGCCTCCAGTGCTTATGGCATAGGCCACCTCACCGAGTTCGACATCGATTATCATGCCGGCACTGCTGTAGGTATCAGGGCATTTGGCCTTGACTGCGCTATAGGTCTCTTGAACATCCGCCATTTTGGTTTCTGAGTTATTGAGGATTTCAATTGCTTTCTCCCGGGAGATGGGAGCGCTTGCACAGCTTATCTCTATGGAATTCTCATCCAGGAGAGATCTGATAGGCGTATCCGGGCTGCAGGATAGGATCAAATTAGCATCGAACTGCGGAACGATAAGAGCACGTCCGCACTTCTCCATAATAAGATCGGATGTAAGAATATCCTTCAGCAGAATGCCGCGGCGTATATCCTTTGCCACGCGATAAGTTCTTAATATTGTGCCAGCGGAATCGAAAACTACTGCTAGCTTTTGCATCGATATTAAGTGGACAAAAGATAGAGATCAAACTATCGGTGGATTCGCGATTATTATGATTGCCATTCAATCAATCGCGATCATAACATTCGTAGCCTTTATGACGGTGTATACCTCCATTCCCTCTTTGAGGATATCTTCCATAGATATTTAACCGCGATTATTATTTAAAACTGACAGTAAGATCTCATATATCGAAAAGATAGCAAAAAGGCTATGAACAAAAAAATTTGTTTTAGTCTTTATGATCTGCAAGCTCGTGGTCATCCTAATGTTGTTTATAGCTTTGTCTCAGGGCGCTATATTAAGCGTCGGCCCAGGCGATAGCATCCAGATCGCCATTTATGCTGCTCATCCCGGCGATATCATAGATGTCAAGGGGGGGACCTATTATGACCACCTGAAGATTGATAAGCCCATTACACTTAGGGGCATAGGCATGCCTGTTCTGGATGCTACAGCCAGCGGCAGTGGAGTCACTATTACCGCTGATGGAGTGCGGTTTGAGGGCTTTAGGATAATAAACTCGGGGATTATGCAAAGCAGTATGCAGGGGAGTGTGCGCGAAGAGACTGAAGCTGGCATTAAGGTTCTATCAAATAATAACATAATAGAAGATAATAATGTGAGCAATAACTTCAACGGGGTATACCTTTCCCATTCCAACAACAATACGATATTCAATAACATTGTGAAAGACAATCTAGGATTCGGGATCAGGCTGGAAGGGTCCTTGAATAATACAATTTATGCAAATACTTTTGTAGATAACTATGGGCAGAATGCCTACGATGACGGGTCGAACCACTGGGACAATGGCTCAATTGGCAACTATTATAGCGATTTCATCTGTAATAATAAAGAAGATGGGACCTGCAGCTCAGTCTATCCGATCCCAGGCGGCAAGAACATCGATAGATATCCTATGCTTAGAATATTACGATGATGAATACTGCCCTGGCCCCAATAACTTTTTTATCTAGAAGGTTGTAATTAGACTTGTACTATCATTGTACGGGGTAGAAGGACGAAGGGAGCGGCAATAGCGGCGCCAATAGCTTTGTTGCTTTTCTCTCTTCTGGTCTGCGGCATAACAACAGGCACACCAGCACTCAAAGAGCCGGTCCAGGACGGGGATTTCTGCAATAAGCTAAAGGTGACAGGAACAGGCAGCTTCGAGGTTGGAGTATCTGTAAAAGATAAGCAATTAGCCCTGGATTACGATAGCTATATGCAGGGCGATGGCGATCTCGAGATGGATACTACAACTGCCGAGGCAGAGAAGGCTGCCAAGATTCCTGGAGCTACAGGAAAAGTAAATGACTCAGCTGTACCTCTCAACCTCGTCGAGGGCAACAGATTAACCTACTCAGGAACGACTCCTCTTGTTGGATTTAAGCACATTAAATCCGATGCATTCTGGGGTGGCATAGGCGCGGAGATCACAGAGAGCTTCTCAGTGACGCAGATGGATAGAGAGGAGAATACATACTTCGCTTCGACGAACCCAGCGAGCTATATCACAGATCCAAAGAAGATCGCCGATATGCTTGCCACAAGCCCAGTACAAGCTGTGGGAATGAGCACGAAGAACTCCTTCAACGGAACATGGACAACGGATTCAACTATGCATAAATTCATGTCCAAGGACGTAAAGTCGCATCAATCCTTCACAGGGGCGTTCGAGGTGGAGAATCAGATCAAGTTCCACGACAACCCTGTGCCAGAACAGGAGAATGTAGGGTGCGAGGGCATAGATTGCTAAGTATCAATTGGCAATACTCACATTTCGTTGTTTTTTCACCAGGATTTATGGTTGTCGGCTTGTTGATTCTGGCTTATGAGGTTAGCGTATGGGAACAAGAGCAAAATAAGAAGAGTCACAGTCTGGTGGGAATTCTCTAAAGAGAAGGCAAGAGATACGCTCAGAGGGCATTATCTTAATGTGCAAAATTTATGTTCCTGAATACTAGCACGATAAAATATTGGTTATATTGTTTATTTCTACTTCGCTTAGATAGGTCGGCCAAATTAATAAATAGTGTTGCACTTTGAATTACCGCCTATTGGAAGCGATTCTAGGTTACGATGTTAAAATAATATTTTCTTGTGTTCAGACATCCTGCTACCGTTTTATACAGAAGTGTATAGTGCAAGTGTCTATTAATAATATGACTGCGTTGTATAGTTTGGAGATTATAATGAGAATTAGAGTTGTAAGCGAAAGAAATGAGATACCCAATCTTAATCCCAATGAGAAGATGATCCATCTGGCCTTCAGGGCTTCCAATGTAGATTTCCTCAACTTGATGCAGAGATGTCCAAGGCTTCGAGCGATACAGACACCAACATCCTATCGTAAGACTATGTCCAACGCCATTGGTGTGTTCCTGGATATGCAAGGCATTGAGCTTCTTGAAGGCGATGTTTGGGGTCACAGAAAGGATCTCGACGAGTACTACACAGTTGAGGACGATACCGTGGGAGAGATTCGCACCCTTGCAGCTAGCGGCCTGTCCGCTGATGATGTAGCCGCTCAGATCAAGAAGAATGCCAAGATTGGCTCGGATTTGATCAAGTACATAGCCAATACCAAGGTAACTGCCTGAGCCAGACTTAGAACTGGCTCCTTATTTCTTTCTACCTAGCGAATAGAAGGAGATGATTACTTATATCAGATATGGCAGGAATGGTCCGTATGATCTATATCCCCTATAAGTACTGATTTTCACTTTCCATTTGGCTATGTGGCAGAAGGCTTCAAGGGCACTGAAGAAGGAAGACCAGATTTACGAGCGAATGATTGACGAGTTTTCAAAAGTAAATGATCAGGAGAATAACATCCTGACCGTACTTGTTGTTCCTTTTTCATAATATCCTAAGGCAGATATTATGTTATGTCACCTTACTCGATAATCTTTACGATGACGATAATTGCCTTAATGCCACCATGGTTGCCCATCATGGACTTAATGGGCCTATGGCACATCTGCCCGCCAAATTGTCCCATCTTTCCCATCATGGATTTGATCGGTCTATTTGACATCTGCTTACCATTTTGTCCCATGGAATTCTCGCATCCGCACTGACCCTTTTGCTTGTCATCATTTCCCATCATGGACTTAATAGAGTTCTGGCATCCACACTGATCTTTCTCCTTTCCATCCCACTTGCTTTGCTTATCATTGTCCTGTCCCATGGAATTCTGGCAATTGCATTGATTCTGCTGTCCATCTTGCATCATGGGCTTCTGGCCATCCCACTGGTTCTGCTTATCGTTCTGTACATTATTTGGCATCGAAAAGGCTGGCATAATGAGGATACATGCAACCGCCAACGCCATTAAGAAGTTAGTATATCTCATTGAACAATACCTCCATTGAAGATCGACTCTAGTGTTTAGGCTGAATCGTCTTGGAACTCTCTTTATTTCTAATGATATAAATAGGTGTAGCCAAACGAAAGATAAATCTACTCAGAATTACAATCAACCATTACGTCGCATTTTACCCGTACACATTGCCTGACATTTTTGCCATCAGCCCTAACAGAGGCTAAGAAAGCTCTTGAATGACAAGTGAGCAAGGTAATGATCACTCGTGGATACTGGCCATGCTAAAACATATTGTTATTATTCTCGAAAATCATGGAAGCAATAGTTGATTGTTTCACGTCCTGTGTGGCTAAGCCTCCCAATTTCACCGTTGTGTTATTGGATGTCCCTTTTCCTGGATTAGCTGTTACATTGTAGGCGGTAGTGCTGTTCAGACTAACATTACCGTTATTGGTTTGATTAAGGGATGAGTTTGTTGATTGAGCTTCCGGCGAGATCGATTGCACAGATAAAGAGGGTTGACCAAGGTTATTGCTGACAAAATCATTTAACGTGTCCATGTTCGGATCGAATGATGGGTCGCCCAAGAAGTCATAAGACGTGCCGCCGCTACTGATTGAGCAAGATCCTGAACAACTCGCGTGACTCAGGCAAATAAAGGCAGTGGATATGGTGAGAACTAAAATCGCTTGTGTGATTATACTAATTCTCATAAGGGTTCTGTTTAGAGTCTGCGGTTAAAAGCCCTTCGATAGAATGCCGAAAAGAAAAGTAAAGAGAACAAAGTAAAAGAGAGAATGGGAATATAGCCTATATGCCTCAGGAACTATATTGGTTATATCTTGAAGTCATTGCGATGGCTGATGAGCGAAGGGATTAATTTTAGAGCAGAGCCGACGGAGCATTATCCCTTCGCCCTTGAGATACGGTATTGATCATGATGCGGCGAGGAGAGTCCCTCCTGATCCCTTCGCCGATTGCCCGTAGGTAGTCCAGGGTTACCTGGCAAAAACACGTATGCACAAGAAGATATATGACCGTTTCCCAAATATAATCAATAGCTATATGGGCTGAGTATATTCTATATTAAAGTATATCCTCAGATTTGTATTATATTTCTGCTGTTGTAATGAATGAATTTGGAACCGGTACGCTGCAAACCACCCATAATAGCAAGGAAAGCCTAAAATCGATATCCAACGATCAAATTTCAAGAAGATTGCTCAACACAGCGCATTCTACCCAAAAAATCTAAACCACACCATGTTAGCAGCATATGGCATAAGGTTTTTCGGAAACATTAGATGAGAAGATTCAGCATGGCAATAAATCAGGCAATGTTTTTGGCATTTTAGCATCTTCTGCCGGGATTCTTTAGCTCCGCGGGACCTCATCAGCTCACAAAGATCGCTTTCGAGGAGATTTCCTAGCTTAGTGCCGATTTCCATGCACGGATAAATTATATCGCCATTTGGCTCAACCATAATCGATAGAGTCCTGCAAATATAAGGTTTGTCGAAGCTGTCGATATATGCTCGGCTGGTAGTCAAGACGTTTCCGTATTCCTCCTTCAGCCGCAAGAGTATTTCACGAAGCTTGACTAGATCAGGCGTTAAGTCCTCGGTCCCTTGAAAGGCAAATGCAGGCATGATAAGGATCTTGTGTTCGAACTTGCTAGCCTTCTCCACTTTTTCTTCTATCTTATCCAGGTCGTACCTTGTTACTACTGTCTGAATGGTGGTTTTAATACCCAAATCATTAAAATAACCCAGTTTGTCAAAAAGGTGCACGTTCTGGTGGCTTTCGTCAATCGATAGCTCCAGGAAATCGAAGTATTTGGCGTACTCCTTGAACGGACTCTTGCCAATGAGAAGGCCATTTGTGGTGAACAAGATATAGTTAGAGAGATCGTGAGCATGTTTTAGAATTTCGCCTATATCTTTTCGCAGTAGCGGTTCTCCTCCTTCGAAGCTAATGGTAAAAATACTTGACGTAGATAAATTATCAATTATCTTGTTAATCTGCTCGGTTTTCAGGTCCGGGATCTTGTTAGCCCATACATTGCAAAAACCGCAACGTAAGTTGCAGCGGTGAGTCACTTTGAAAGATGCATAAAACGGATTGTCGAAATCGTTTCGTACGTAATTCGACAGGAAGCTCTTAAATGCCCTCAAGTTCCTGTTCATTACTCGCAATGATGTTCATGAAATATTAAAGGATTTTCAGCGGCGTTATTACATCGCGCGCTTATATACTTCATAGTACACTTGGTACACATTTCTGCTATTTTACCCCACACAGAAGAAACAATATAGTAACTAAAGTTAGTGAGAAGTGTACTAATCGTACTATAGATCGCTATTAATGACTTCCTGCTCTCCACGAGCACCTTTTAATCTAGAAGATAAGGCTTATAAGCTCTTTTAGGTATGTCTACGAGGGAGACCGCAATGAAATGGTATTTAATCTTGGCTTTTGTGCCCCTGACTGTTCTAATCATATTATCATCTATATCATTTGCTCAGGAAAATATTTACTGGGATCCATTTAGCCAGGAAAAGGCTGAGATTTATTCAGAAAATGACAGTGCGCCTTCTGATCAGAGCAGTTCTATCAATGATGCCCTTAATTCATCCAGTAGTGCCGATGACCTATTTGCAGCAGAAAATCCCATTCAATTAAAGGACATTCAAATCGGAAGAGCATCAACTCCAGATAATTTGAAACCTCTAACAGGAAGCAGGATAGAACCCTTGAGGGGATCTAAGGCTATTGGATCACTCAATAATGTAAATGAGCGCATAGAGGTAACGCTTATAATGCGCTCTAAGACTGTGGGTGAACAGTTTACGGCAATAGAAAATGCAAATGATTCAAACTACAAATCGACTATAGAGCATAAATATTTGAGTCGGCAAGAATTCGCTGAAGCCAACACCCCAAGTCAGGATGCCATCACCAAAATAAAGAATTTTGCTCTAAGCCGGGGTCTAACCGTAGATCAAATCAGACCAGACAGCAACAGCATTGTTCTATCCGGCTCCCCTAAGGCGCTTAGTAATGCGTTTGGCACCAAATTGATGCTTTATAATAGCCCCAAAGGTACCTATCGGGGATATATCGGCGACCTAAATGTGCCTTCTGAGCTTGCACCGTTAATTCTGGGTGTGTTTGGTCTGGATAATCGTACAATAGCACATCCCTATTTTATCAGCTCCGAAAAATCATCTGGTATAACCTATACGCCCCAACAAATAGCAAGGTTCTATGATTTTCCTGACGGACTAGATGGAACAGGGCAATGCATAGCCCTCATAGAGCTAGGCGGAGGCTACAATATAGAAGATATTGAAAGCTATTTCAAGTGGCTCAAAATGCGTCCTCCTGAAATCAAAGTAGTTCCAATTGACGGAGCTTTAGGCCTTCCAGGCACCGATGATGATGGCGAGGTTCTACTAGATATTGATATGGCAGGAGGTGTAGCACCAGAGGCAAAGATTGCCATCTATAGGGCCCCTAATACGGACCAAGGATTTATAGATGCAGTAAATGCTGCAGTTCACGATGCCATTAACAAGCCTTCTGTAATATCAATCTCCTGGGGATCTCCAGAATGCTGGTGTACGCCTAGTTTTATGGATGCTATGGATCAAGCATTCCAGTCAGCAGCTGTTATGGGTGTAACGGTCTTCTGTGCATCTGGAGATAATGGTTCAAGTGATGGAGTGAGTGACAACCTATCTCATGCGGACTTCCCTGCCTCAAGCAGTTATGTTACAGGCTGCGGAGGAACTAAATTCGACCCTACAGGAGAAGTTGTATGGAATGAAGGGCCTAACAGTTCGACTGGTGGCGGCATAAGCGATTATTTTCCTATGCCTATCTGGCAGCGTAATGCCGGCATACCTGCATCAGCGAATCCTGGAGGACATATTGGGCGAGGGGTTCCGGATATTGCAGGAAACGCAGACCCTTACACCGGATATCTTCTTCTGTTCCGTGGAAAGCCTGTTATTTTCGGCGGTACTAGCGCAGTAGCTCCCCTCTGGGCCGGACTAACAGCCCTGATTAACCAGAGATTAAATAGCCCTGTAGGGTTTCTGAATCCATCGCTTTACGCAAATGCCAAGTCCAGCGTATTCAATGATATAACTTTGGGAAACAATGGAGCATATCAAGCAATCAAAGGGTGGGATGCCTGTACAGGTTTAGGTTCACTTGACGGATCAAATCTGATGAATGCGCTAATAAATGAATATGGCATTAGTATCAATTGGAATAGAATTTCTGTGCCCCAAGAATCTTAGAAGCATGGCTTTCTAAGCCTTAAAATTTAAAATCGATACCTCAATTTCTATACGCACGATTGCTCACATCATCACAAATAAGTTGAAATAGTATTAACTTCCATAATATTGTTGAGGTGCAAAAATGGACTACAGGACTCTCTGTATCTATGTCTGCATCGCCCCTGTAACTGCCCGCCTTCTCCAAGATGATCCGCCTGATCATTTTCCGCATCATTTCTTAAGATTCTAGTAGGCTTAACTGCCGCGACATACACTGTGGTGACCTAAATTTAAATTAATTTTTTATTAATACTATTGTAATATACTAATTAATCTGCTTCAGCCAATGGTCTTATCTTCTGAATATAGACTTTCCGCAGCGGCAGAGGGTTACTCTATTCCTGGATTCATACATGCTGCCATCAGATGATTCGATAGGAACACCGCCTCGAAGTCAGAGTAGCCAAAGGAGTATCCCAGGCCGCCAACTTATCGCTCACTTTATATCATCTCTTACTATTTTAGAACGAAATATTATTTAATCTTCACCCATACTATTGTTGCTTGTGAATATATGGAGCTATAACTCGGAAATGGCATTTTTGCAAAGCCGCGAAATGCCCGTGGAGGGATCAGGTAACTTTGGGGCAGAGGCCGGAAAGTAGGGGGCAAATTAGGTGAAGATCGATAATCAACCGGAAGCATCTGGACTATGAAGCTTACCTTCGATCGAGGCACTATCCTAATTAGCGGGAATATCCGAGTCCCGAACTCCGCCTGGGATGAGCGATCAGGAGCCTTCAGGGCAATGGCCTTGCATTATAAGGATATTATCGATTTTCTAACAATGTCCAGCTTTGACTATAATGATTATGTTCTCAATCTCATACCCTGCCCTGAACTTCAAAGCAATATTACATTGAGGGATTACCAGAAACAAGCATTGGAAGCATGGACTGCAAATGGCAAATGCGGTGTAGTAGTACTCCCAACAGGAAGCGGCAAAACAATTATCGGCATTAAAGCCATTTCGCTACTGAATACACCAACTATAATTGTGGCTCCAACCCTCGATCTTGTGGATCAATGGCGCTCTAAGCTTGAGGAAGAGTTCAAAATAGAAGTAGGAGTCTTAGGTGGAGGAGAACAGGAGATAAAGGCCCTAACAGTATCAACCTATGATTCCGCATACATCCACGCAGATAAGCTCGGGAATAAGTTTGGACTAATAATCTTTGATGAAGTCCATCATTTGCCTGCTGAGGGCTACAGAAACATAGCCGAGATGTTCGCCTCTCCTTTTCGGATGGGCTTAACAGCCACATTTGAGAGGGAGGATGGCTTACACAAAGAGCTTAATCGGCTTGTTGGCGGAAAGGTCTTCGAGAAAAGAGTTGTAGACCTCGCTGGATACTATCTCTCGCCCTTTAAGCTTGAGAAGATTGTAGTTGAGCTAACCGAAGAAGAGAAAGATGAGTATGCCTTAAACCAGAAAATCTTCTTAGACTATCTAGTAAGAAGCAACATCACAATGAGGAATCCCGAAGACTTCAAGAAGTTGGTTATGAGGAGTGGAAGAGACCCTGGAGCCAGGAAAGCACTGCTGGCTAGAAATAGGGCGAGAGACATTGCCTTCAACAGCACCTCGAAGATAGAAAAGCTCTCAGAGATCCTGAAAAGGCATAATGAAGGCAGAATATTCATCTTTACCGAACATAATAAGTTGGTTCACAGGATATCAAAGGAATTCCTTATACCCTCTATAACTTATAAAACCCCTGACAAAGAGCGAGGCGAGATTCTGGATGAATTCCGATCGGGCACATATAGAGCGGTTGTTACCTCGAAGGTTCTTGATGAGGGCATAGATGTTCCTGATGCTGATGTTGGCATAGTTTTAAGCGGGACGGGAAGCGAAAGAGCCTTCATACAGAGACTGGGGAGAATCCTCCGAAAGAAAGAGGGAAAGAAGGCAGTCCTATACGAGATCATATCTGCAGAGACAAGCGAGACCAACACCTCAAGGAAAAGAAAGAGATCATTTAAGCAATATAAGCAATAGAAAGCAATAGGAAAAGGAAATGCTAACAAGCGATCTGCTTATTACAAGAATTCATAGCGGAAAGATAGAGCCTGTTTATGCGAACCTAGATCAGGAAAACCTGGATATTGCCAGCTCAGTCATAGATGTCTTTCAAAGGCATGTAGGAAGAACCTATGGTGAACTCATTGAAGAATTAGTCGGCCTCGAGGAAATCAACTATCGTTTTGTCAGGGGGCTATCCCAGATCCTTGAGAGAAGATGCATAATCGATAAGGATTCTGTTATTGATCCAATTGCTTCCAGGAAGGCAGTTTTTAGGGATGCTCGAGGACTTGTCGCTAACGAGGAAGAGAGAACCAAGGTTCTAAACAGGGCTGCCGAGATGCTATCAATCAAACCGGATGAACTCGAAAAGGCCCTCTGGGCAGACCTCGAAGAAAATCTGGTTGTAAAAGAATTCCAAACAATAACTCAAGAGGAACTTCTGAAGCAGTATAATCTCTCCCTTGCTCAGACTTTGCTGTTCAAGGCTACGGGAATGGAGATCCAGATAGAGGATAACTACCAGCAGATCTTCAGGAGGATCAAACAGCTTGGCCTCATGTACTCTGTGCACGATGGCAAGATATACCTGGACGGACCTATTTCCCTGTTTAAGCTAACAGAGAAATACGGCACATCCCTTGCAAAACTGCTGCCGACAGTTATGTTATCGACCAGATGGAGCCTGAAGGCTGCCATACTTAGGAAAACACCGCAGGGAAAAAGAATTTATGATTTCGCCCTCGATCATACTAAGAAACAGATCTTCGATGCAGAGCTTGGAATCGATGGGCATGTTGATTTCGATAGTGCTATCGAAAAGGATTTCTACAATCTTAACTTTAATGGCTGGATAGTCGGGAGAGAGCCAACAGTACTGAAAGCCGGCAAATATGCATTTATCCCAGATTTTTCATTGGAGAAGAATGGCACTAAGATCTATGTTGAGATCGTGGGCTTCTGGACGCCCGAATATCTCAAAAATAAGATTAAGAAGGTAAACCAGCTGAACGAAAAAGAGAGCATAATCCTCCTAATCGATAGGAACCTCGCATGCTCGGGCTCTGAGTTCAAAACTGAAAACCTTATTTTCTATGACAGGAAAATCCCCCACTTGGAGATAATCAAGATATTGAGGAAATATGATGAGAAGCAGCTAATGGAAGAGATTTCAAAGATGGAAGAGATAGAAATATCAATTGACAGCAATATAAGCGTAATTGGCTTGGATGAGCTGGCCGGAAGATACGGCGTTAGTTTGGAGGCACTAAAAGAAGTGATCAAAGGCAGGAATAAAATCGATTACTTGCTTTTTGGAGATCAGCTCGTTAGCAATCAAATCCTTCAAACAATCGAAGGTGAATTAAGCTGTGCAAGGAAGCACGATGATGCTCTTAAGATCTTTGACAAATATGGAATAAAAGCTCACAGCCTGGCTCTCAAGGCTCTTGGATATAAAGTGAAATGGAATGGGCTATCCCCAGAAAGCGCAGAAATCTATAAGGCATGAAACATGGCGTTTCAGATTGATTCAATCGATTTTACTCCAGAGAGTACTGCACCATGTGGTCATAAACCTCTTTGATGGATCCAAGTATCTCCTTTCCCTTCTCGGTAGTATGGTATTTTCCCCTTGATCCTGGGCCAATTATATCCATTAGACCTTCTTTAATCAGCATATCAAGGTACACGTCTGCAACCTTAAAGTTTATGTTAGACCCATAAACTATTTTGGTCTTGTTGGCCCCATCGCCATTGCAGATTTCCAGTATGCCTGCCAATATTTTGAGCTTATCTCGCCTCATAATTATCGACTTTTAAATCTCTTTCTTTTTTCCAAAATCCTCAACTTTTAGCTGGTAAAGCGCTATCAGAGATAGATATAAGGAATACGGCAGGCTGCACAGTTCAAGCTCTTCTACCAAGTTGCCTACCATATCGATGGACTCTTTTGTCTCGGCTAAGCATTTAGCTATCTCGCCATATTTATAGGCAGGATCATTTGAAAGAAGTGTATAAAGCTTCAACATCAACTCATAGCTTAACTTGAAATTCCTTGATAATTCCTCTGCTAGTTCATCTGTTCTAACATCAGTCTTTTGGAGCTTGGTTATATATTTCTTGAGCTCCTCTTGGGCTTTTTTAAGATTAGTGATGTCGACAAAGGAATATACTATGTATATCGGTCTTCCCAAATGATCATAGATATTATTGACTGATAACTTTGCGAAAAAATTTGTGCCGTCCTTTCTTACCGCTGCTGGCTCTCCAGTCCATCTCCCTTTATTGTGCAGGGCGATCTCAATCTCAGAAAACTTTGCATCCCTCCGACAGATCTCTGAGGCTAATTTGCCGATGACCTCGTCCTCTTTAAAGCCCCAAAGCTCATAAAAAGGAGCATTAACATACTTAATCGTTCCATTTATGTCGGTTATGCAGAGAGCATTGATGGAAGAGGCCATGGCTGTATCTCTGATCTTCGACTCTATCTCTGCCACCCTTTGTGATGTCTGGTCTTTAAGTATCAGCACTACACCCATCACAACTCCTTGAACATCGGCTATGGGGGATGCGATATAATCTATGGGCACATCCTTTCCGTTTGCTGTGCTGAGCAGGTTGCTCCCTGTTGAGGTTACTGCAGAATTTTTGTTTAAAGCCGTATTGATCAGACTGTTAACTGGAGTCATGGTTTCTTCATCGATAATTTTTATGACATCGTCCAAACTCTTTCCTACGGCATCATCATGCTCCAGACCAGTGAGCTTCTCTGCAGAGGGGTTTACGAATGTAATATGGCCATCATTATCTGTAGCTATCACGCAATCGCCCATGCTTTTCAGAACAGTCTCTAACCAGTGGTGGCTTTCCCTCAGTTTCTCCATCGTATGCCTGTAAAGTGCCATTTCCAGAGCAATCTGAAGCTCTTTCTCATTGTAAGGTTTGACAAGGTACCCAAAAGGCTCGGTTACCTTTGCCCGTTTCACTGTACCATCATCAGCATAGGCAGTTAGATAAATGATAGGAACCTTTAAAGTGCTATGGATTTTGCCAGCAGCCTCTATACCATCCATATCTCCCTTTAGCACAATATCCATTAAGATCAGATCGGGCCTGTGATTGGCAGCCAGTTCAATAGCCTCCGCGCCTGTTGAAGCTGTAGCAGGCACATTATAACCTAGTTTCTCAAGCTTTTCCTTTAGTTCGATTGCTAATATGCCCTCATCCTCTACTATTAAGACCCTCTCGTCTGTCATTTCTCTACCCCTCACTTTAATCCTTTGAAATGAATCTCACATCTAGTTCCATTGATAGTATCAAGGCTCATCTTGCCATCGATCTGCTTAACAAGGGTATCAATCAGTCGGAATCCTAAGGTCTTCGAATCTTTGATCTTCAGGTCACCCTTGATACCTACCCCGTTATCACTTACAATCAGCTTAAAGCTGTCGTCCTCAGAACTAAGGTCTATGCAGATCTCGCCGCTCCTGCCATCTGGAAAGGCATACTTGAGAGAGTTGGAGATCAGCTCGTTTATAATCATGCCACATGGAATAGCTGTATTTATGTTCAAATACATATTATTTGAATTTATTTTAAAGTTGATTTTGTGTGAGAGATCACCGTAGGACTGAGACAAATGGGAGACCAGCTGATTCATGTACTCATTGAAATCAACGTTGCCTAAATCTTTGGATCTGTACAGATTCTCATGAACCAGCGCCATGGATTTGATACGGTTTTGGCTATCCCTGAAGATTTTAATGATATCCTCATCATTAAGGTACGATGACTGCAGAGAAAGGAGGGCAGAGATAATCTGCAGGTTATTCTTGACTCGGTGGTGAACCTCTTTTAGCAGCAATTCTTTTTCAGCAAGAGATGCCCTAAGCATTTCCTCATCACGTTTACGTTCAGTGATATCCATATACGTTCCGAGCACACCTATGATCTTCCCCTCAGAATTGCGCAGAGGTATCTTGCTCGTAAGAAGAGTGATGGTGTTCCCTTCAGGGGTGGTCTGAGGTTCTTCGATGAGTAATTTTGGCAGGCCGCTCTCGATGACCTGACGGTCATCGGCACGATATAATTCAATCTGGTCACGCCATCCCATTTGGTAATCATCTTTGCCTTTTATGTCCTTCGGATCGGCAAAGCCTGCATCTTGGGCAAACATCGTGTTACAGCCCAAGTAAACGAGATCTTTATCCTTCCAGAATACCCTTACGGGTATTGCGTTGATAATTCCATTGAGGATTTGATGAGATGAACGCAGTGCTTCATCCATAAGCTTTCGCTCGGTTATATCGAGGATGACTCCTACAAGACCGGATAGCCTGCCGTTTGCATCATTATATGTGGCTTTATTGAAAATAACATCACGCCTTGTGCCATCAGCGTATAATAAGGGAGATTCATAGACCTGAACACCAGGGTGGTCGAATAGAGCCTGATCCATCTCAGAGTATTTATCAGCAAGATTGCGAGGGTATAGATCAAATACCGATTTTCCGACTATCTCCTCTTTGCTTAAACCCAAAAAATTCTCGAAGGCCTTATTGCAGCCCTGGTAGAATCCTTTTCCATCTTTGTAGAAAATTGGATTTGGAATTGTATCCATCATATGCTGGAGGAAATGCAAATTCTCTCGAAGCGCAATCGCAGCACGCTTTTGCTCAGTTATATCCAACATAGATGCAACGCTCTTCTTTGTCCCGGGGATAATATCACTATTCAATAGTATGTCCCTGGTATTGCCATTTCGATCCTTGATTCGAAACTCGTAGCTTCTCAGGGCTGCATCAGGATCAGTCCTTCTTAATTTATGCTGCTCGAGCATCCTTTCGATATCTTCTTTTACGACAAACTCTGTCCAACTTTTCTTGCCCTCGATTTCCTCTCTGCTATAGCCAGTAAGCCTTCCAAACTCCGAATTGGCCAGCGATATGATAGTATTATCCTCATCAATTACCATCGCAGTACCGGTAATCTCGAAAATGGCCCTGTACTTATTTTCCGATTCCTGCAACGCCTTCTCAGCAAGCTTGCGCTCAGTTATATCCAACATAGATGCAACGCTCTTCTTTGTCCCAGGGATAGCATCAACGCGCAATAGTATATCCTTGACATCGCCATTTTTGTTGGTGGCTCGAAACTCATAGTTATTCAGGGCCGCATTAGGATCAGTCCTTCTCAATTTATGCTGCTCAAGCATTCTTTCGAGATCCTCTTTTACAACGAACTCTGTCCAGCTAATCTTACCCTCAATCTCCTCTTTGCTATAGCCGGAAAGCCTTTCCATTTCCGAATTGGCCAGTGAGACGATAGTATTATCCTCAATAATCATTGTAGCAGTGCCGGTATTCTCGAAAATGGCTCTATACCTGTTCTCCGATTCCGCAAGCGCCTTTTCTGCCCTTTTGCGATCGCTGATATTTACTGCAACGTGTACTACCCCTGCAAGGTCTCCATTTGTGTTCATGATAATGTTGCTGTGAGATATCCAGACCTTGCCATCGGGGGTAATCAGCTCTCCTTCCTGAGATCGGGTAGTCTGAAGAGCTTTCAAGGCTGTGCAGCCTGGACAGGGCGATTCAAGGCCTTGAATAATCTCAAAGCAGCGCTTACCCTTTATTTCATCCTCAGAAAGGTTGAGGTGCTTTTGAACAGCACTGTTTAACCATACAATGCGCATCTGGGGATCAAGGTATTCGACAGACACATTCTTCAGGCCGTCCAGAATTGCCGCCTTCTCCTGCTCAGATTTGTGCAGGGCTTCCTCAGCAAGCTTTCTCTCAGTGATATCCCGAGCTATCGAGCAGAGGATGCCCTTACCTTCGTAGGAGATGAGATTGACGTATACTTCCACATCCAACAGAGAGCCATCTTTTTTGCGATACTTTCTTCGACCTACATAGTATTGTTTCTTTTTCTTTATCTTTTCGATGTTACTGTCGATGCTAACTTTATCATGGGCTACAATATCGTAAATGCTCAACCCAGCGATATCCTCAATGGAATATCCTAGAAGTCTATGAAATGCGAGATTTCCTTCCAAAAGCCTCCTAGTCTCAAGATCATAAAGAAAAATGATGTCCGAAGCCTGCTCCACAACAGAATGGTAACGATCTTCGCTCTCCTGAAATGTTTTATCCGCCTGATTGCGTTCCCTGATCGCTGATTGGGTTATCGCAAGCAATATTACTGCTTTGTTGGATGCAACAATTGGAGTGATCGTGAAAGCCCAGAATATCAATGGGAATGCTAACACTACTATTCCTGCATCTAAGAGGATCTTAAACTGCGCGGCTAAGATCAACCAGGCATTCCTGGACCTCACCTCGAAATGCCGTGCTGCGTACATCATGCCAATAGTAGCGAGCCCGCCAGCCAAGGTTAAAAGCGCATCATTTATAGGGAGAAATATATCCTTATCCTCGATAATGGCCAGTAATGCCAAACGAATGAGGACGATCGAGACCGCTAGGATGACTAATCTCCTTAAGGATATGATCTTGCCACCATCTAGCAAGTCCGGCCACCTTAGCATTATTCCTCCGCACTCTTTAACATTTCTCTATATAAAAACTTTTTGTGTTATGGATTCTATCTAAAGCTAATCTATTTGCAGATGTCATTCTCCATCCCTCACTTTAATCCTTTGAAATGAATCTCGCATCTAGTTCCATTGGTTGTATCTAGACACATCTTGCCGTCGATCTGCTTAACAAGGGTATCAATTAGTCGGAATCCTAAGGTCTTCGAATCTTTGATATTCAGGTCACCCTTGATTCCTACCCCATTATCACTTACAATCAGTTTAAAGTTATCGCCTTCAGAATTAAGGTCTATGCAAACATCGCCATTCTTGCCATCTGGAAAGGCATACTTGAGAGAGTTGGAGATCAGCTCATTTATAATCATGCCGCATGGAATAGCTGTGTTTATGTTCAAATACACATTATTCGAATTTATTTTAAAGTTGATTTTGTGTGAGGGATCACTATAGGACTGAGATAAATGGGAGATCAGCTGCTTTATATATTCATTGAAGTCGACCTTTCCCAAATCCTTGGATTTATATAGATTCTCATGAATCAGCGCCATAGATTTGATGCGATTTTGAGTATCTCTAAAAATTTTTATTATATTATCATCAGTAAGGTTAGATGACTGCAGGTAAAGAAGAGCAGAGATCACCTGTAAATTGTTCTTGACACGGTGGTGAACCTCTTTTAGCAGCAGCTTTTTCTCATCAAGAGATGCTTTAAGCATTTCTTCAGAGCGCTTGTGTTCTGTTATATCCGTCCAAGATGCAACGCTCTTCTTTGTCCCGGGGATAATATCAATATGCAATAATATATCCTTAATTTGGCCGTTTCTATCTCTGGCTCTAAATTCATAGCTCCTCAAGGCTGTATCGGGATCTACCCTTCTCAATTTATGCTGCTCTAGCATCCTTTTGAGATCTTCTTTTACGACAAATTCCGTCCAGCTAATCCTTCCCTCAATCTCCTCTTTGCTGTAGCCAGTAAGCTTCCCAAATTCCGAGTTGGCCAACGATATGATAGTATTATCCTCAACAATTACAGTCGCAGTGCCAGTATTCTCAAAAATGGCTCTGTAGCGATCTTCGCTCTTCCGAAATGCTTCATCCGCCTGATTGCGTTCTATAATCGCTGATTGGGTTATTGCGAGCAGTTGATTACTTTCGTCTAACGTTACCTTCTGTCGGATAAACATAAGCAAAAAGATGACACATATTGCCACAGAGACGATAGATTTGTCGATGAAGCGTGAATTTTGGTAACCCCAGTCGAGGAAAGAGAATGTAGCACCTATTCCTAGATATGACAAATATTGAGCCCCTGTTGTCCTCCTATCATAACTATTACTTAAAGCAGCCAATGCATCAAATGGTATAGAGCTTGCCTGCAGCACTCCCGCCAGCCAAAATAACATGTAGCTTATCAGCCAACCGGTATCTAGGAGGCCACCTGAGATATAAGTTCCCGCGTGTGTTTGTATTGAGAATATTACATCTGTGATCAAGAGTATAATTAAGCCAATAGCCAGCACGGAAAATGATGTAGTACTAGTGGAACTTAGTTTTCTGAAGATCAACTCCATCAATGCAACAAAAAGGAGAACATCCATCACTGGATAGGCCACAGAAATGGCTAGCTTGAGGGTAAATGCATCGCTTGATGCGATAATAGGAGCGATTACAAATGCCCAGAATATCAATGTGAATGCCGATACAGCGATTCCTATATCTAGGAGGATCTTAAGCCGCTCACGAGATGAGAGAGGCACCGAAGGCAGAATAAGGATGCTTAAAGCGAATATGGGGTAAAACATGAAGTACCCAATATCTGCCACTGATAGGAACGGGTTTTGATGTAGAACAACCTCGATAACTGTCCATGCAGCCTCTCCAAAGGTATATGCGAGCTGGGCGACCGCTAAGACCAACCAGGCAATCCTTGACTTCCCCTCGGAATGCAAGGATGCATACAGCATGCCGATAGTAGCCAGCCCGCTGGCCAAAGTTAAAAGTGAATCATCTATAGGGAGAAACGTTCTTTTATCGCTGATAATGGCCAGTAGTGCCAAACGGATGAGCACAATTGAGACCGCTAGGATAGCGGCTCTCCTGAGAGTTATTATCTTGTTACCGACTAGCGAGTCCGGCCACATTAGCATTATTCCTCCACAGTGTTAAGTATTTCGAGATATTATAAAAACTTTTTTGTACAATACGATCTATCATAAGTTATTTTATTAAAAGAATCTGAGATTGTTTTGACGGAATAATCAAAGAGGCGTGAGTATATTAATCACCTTTTGGCTTCGAGGAGATAGTTTGCAATGCTGATTTGGTATCTTGAACGCACATCCTTAAATTTTGCTTATAGGAAATATCTTTGAAACTAAAATTATCTACCCTCACTTTAACCCTTTGAAATGAATCTCACATTTGAATCCATTGATAGTATCGAGGCTCATCTTTCCATCGATCTGCTTAACAAGGGTATCTATCAATCGGAACCCTAAAGTCTTAGAATTTTCGATATTTATGTCGCCCTTGATCCCTACCCCGTTATCACTTACATCCAGCTTGAAGCCGTCGTCCTCAGAACTAATATCTATACAGATCTCACCGCTTCTCCCATTTTTAAAGGCATGCTTAATGGAGTTGGAAACCAGCTCGTTTATAATCATGCCGCAGGGAATAGCTGTGTTTATATTCAAGAAAACATTTTCTGAATTTACTTTAAAGTTAATCTTGCACGAGATATCGCCGTAGGATTGAGATAAATAGGAGATCAATTGGTTTATGTATTCATTGAAGTTGACCTTTCCCAAATCTTTGGATTTATACAAATTTTCATGAATCAGTGCCATGGATTTGATGCGATCCTGACTATCCCTGAAGATTTTTATGATATTCTCATCCTCAAGGTTAGATGACTGCAGGTAAAGAAGGGCTGATATTACCTGTAAATTGTTTTTGACACGATGGTGAACCTCTTTTAGAAGGACTTCCTTCTCTTTAAGAGAGGCTATGATCTTGTCCTCAGCTTGCTTTCTATCTGTGATATCCCTGGTTATGCCTACCAAGAACTGGTTTCCTGCATTATCGGTATAAGGAGTCTTCTTGACAAGAACTGTAAGGGTCTTATCGGCATAGGTATTTGTCTCCTCGTTAGTTACCTCAATGCTCGTATTGAAAACCTCCTCATCCTTCATCCTAGAAACCTCAGCCATCTCTTTTGATGGGAATAGATCATCAGCGGTCTTGCCTATGATCTCCTCTCTAGGGCGACCAAAGAGCTTACAAGCGGCATCATTTACCAGAGTCATCCTATGCTGTCTATCCTTGACAAATAATGGGTCGCCAATGGAATTGATTATCTTGTCCAAATAGTCCATCGAATCTTGCAGAGCTTTCTCCATCTTCTTTTGTTCAGTGATGTCCTTGACGGATTCGATTGCTCCAACGATCTTTCCCTCGGAGTCATATATCGGAGAGGCTACACCCCAAACATAGGCTCCAACCCCTTTCAAGTTGGGCGTGAATGCATATCCTATAAGTGTGCCATCAACCCACTTTAGGTCAGAGTATCTTTTCTCGATCTCGGGCTGTGGTTCGAGCACTATGTCTACAAGCATGGGCCCTCTTTGGCCGTAGAATGGCAGAGCATACTCATAGTCCCCTTTGCCAAGAATGTCCTGGGCTTTGATCCCGGTCATGGCCTCTATAGCCTTGTTCCAGGCTATGACCTTCCCCTCTTTATCTATTACCAATGTGGCATCGGGCAGGAAATTGATGATATCCGCTAATCGCCTCTCGGACTCTTTCAGAGCAATCTCCATGTGCTTCCTTTCAGTAATGTCCAAAATAATACCTACAAGACCAGCCAGTCGACCTTCAGTGTCAAAGTACGTGGCTTTGTTGAACATGACATCGTGCCTGCTTCCATCAGTATGAGCCATTGAGGCCTCGTAAATCTGTACGCCCGGATTTTGGAAGAGTTTGTTATCAGCCTCGTAATATACGTCGGCAAATTCTTTAGGGTATAGTTCGTAGACCGTATGTCCCACTATCTTATCTTTGCAGTAGCCAGTAATTGTTTCAAAGGCCGCGTTGCAGCCAAGGTAGACACCCTTTGTGTCTTTGTAAAAGATCGGGTTAGGTATTGAATCTATCAACTGTTGTAGGAAATTCAATTGTTCTTGTAGAGTTCTCTCTGAATCTTTTAGTGCTTTCTCTGCCAGCTTGCGCTCGGTGATGTCCTGGTTTGCGCCATAGGTCTTAATGGTGCGGCCTTTATCATCCTTGACGACCGCAAACCGAACAGCTATGAAGCCCTCGGTTCCATCCGCACGAATAATCCGATGTTCTACTTGGTTAGTAAAATTCGGGTCTGTAGTCGCCAATGCCTTGCTGATCTCTTCGGCCACAAGCGAGGCCTCTTCCGCGGGAATAAACTTTCGGGCATAATCCTGAGAGGACATCAGGGGCCCGCCTTCTCTTTCGGCTGTCGTTCCGTATAGCGCATAGAACTGGTCGTCAAAGGTGAACAAGTCAGTTTCGACGTCGTATTCCCATCGCACCAGTTTTACCAGATCCATTGCAATCCGTATGCTTGACTGAGTCCTTTTAAGCTCCTCTTCTGCTCGCTTGCGCTCAGTTATATCCAACAGAGATGCAATGCTCTTTTTTGTACCGGGGATAATATCGATATTCAATAGTATGTCCTTAATGTTACCATTTCTATCCTTGATTCGAAACTCGTAGCTTTTAAGGGCGGCAGCTTGGTCTGTTCTTCTCAATTTATGCTGCCTCAGCATCTTTTCGAGATCCTCTTTTACAACGAATTCTGTCCAGCTCATCTTACCTTCAATCTCCTCTCTGCTGTAGCCAGTAAGCCTTCCGAACTCTGAATTCGCCAGCGATATTGTAGTATCATCCTCAACAATTACAGTCGCAGTTCCTGTATTCTCGAAAATAGCCCTGTACTTATTCTCTGATTCCCGTAGGGCTTCCTCAGCCTGCTTTTGCTCAGTTATATCTTGAAAGGTAGTTTGCTTATAGATCTTGCCGCCAAGAGTGATGCTAGATGATGATGTCCGGAGGATTCTGGTTGTTCCATCTTTGCGCAGAATTGTGTACTCAAAGACGGAAGGCATCGATTTGCCTTCGCTAATTTCCCTCTTCCGTGTAGCAATCAGCTCCCGAGATTCAGGTGCGACTGGATCTATCAAAGGATTTTTTAGAAATTCTTCCAAGCTGTCGTAACCGAATATGCGCAGGAGGGCTGAATTGGCGAAAATTACTTGGTTTCCCTTTGATAGACCGATTCCCATCAGGGAATTTTCTACTAGTTGGCGATACTTTTCTTCACTTTCTTTTGCATTCTCCTCTGCCAGTTTGCGTTCGGTGATATCTTCGCCGGAGCTAAGGGTTCCGATAATGCGACTGTTATCATCTTTTAGGATCGTAGTATGCCAGGCTATGAAGCGCTCTTCGCCTTTTTTAGTAAGAACATAATTCTCATAATATTCAAAAGCTTGAATCTCACCTGCATTGATTTTTCTATTGACCTCATGAACGCTTCTATGATCTTGGGGACGGAGACATGTATGAATCCAATCTTTGCCAATAAGCTCGCCTTCCTCGTATCCGAGCACTTGATGGCCTTTCCGGTTTAGGAGGGTTATTCTGGCCTGGGTATCAAGGGCGACAATAATGACTTCTACAATATTAAGGTATTTCTCTGCCCGATCCCTCTCTGCTCTTAGAGCTTCTTCTGCCAGTTTATGCTCTGTAATTTCTTCAGATCTTGAATCGGCTTTTGAAGATATCATAAGTTCTCTCCCAGCTTGTGACTTGCCTATCGATAGCGTATAACTAAGAGCTGAATTTATAATCAACCTGATGAGCCCTGCGGTCCACCTTAATAAATATTCTTATTTCAAATCAGAATTCTAAACATACTGATAAATAACGAGTTATAAAAGTCATGAAATAGGGTTATTTAAGCATTAGTGCCGCTGAAATCATTCAAGGTATTATCGAGATCTAACAAAGCAATTGTGCCAATTGCATCATCGTGTTGTCAGATAGGTGGGTCCCAATCGCCATAGCCACTAAAAAACCCTTGGCTTGAGAACAACTTGCTGGGTCGTTCATTTTGCGCATCCTCGGCTGGATTAACTCCAATTGTGGTGCTCCAAGATTGGCCTTGGCCCGAAATCAGCTGTCGGGTCTCATTTATTATGTACCCATTTGAAGTTTCATTCAATGCATAACTCAGCGGGGTCTCGCCGAAAGGAGCCCAGACCCCAAAATCGCTAGAAGGTCCCTGGCCTGGAAATAGTTGTCCGTAACCCATGGGACTGCCGCCCCAGCTCCAGAGATCGCCACTGCCTTGCATATTACGCGTGAATGGGTTGAATGCTATCATCGACAGAGCATCTTGGCCATGTTCTCCGCCGATCTGCACTGGTGCAACTGCCGTGCAATTAAGAGATAATGCCAGGAGAAGCAATCCACACACAGCAAGCAGTCTCATCATTATCCCACTAGCCTTTAAGGGATTATAAGGGTGGCGGCTCTCTGGCATCGTGTTCTATTGCTTACATGCCAAACCACATCGCTTGAGTAAAGTAGTTACAAGTTAGTTATTGGGTCGCTAAGATAATCGGTCCCAGTGCTGCTGCTATAATCAGAGTAATTCTTGGGCCTAGTTCCCCAGGACCAGAAGTCGGAGGATGTGTCTTTGCTTCTGGTCAGGTTTGTCGTGTTGTAGCTCCCGTTTAGAGATTCATTGGTCTGATTCAGATGGCTTTCGGTCAGGCTATTTAGTAAGGCCAAGCCCTCTGAACCGTTTAGTTTAACGGGCACCTGACTGTAGGTCAGAGCAGCCGTGACAACTAGTAGAAATAATATTAGTATCGGATATCTAATATAGCTCATTAAAGGGTTTCTAGCCTCTACATGCTTATTTAGGCTTCGCTAGGTTTGAGATGAATCTATCTTCATCAAATATATCAATGATTTAAATCAACCATTTTTCTTTAAGGTAATTTCTTATGCGACTATCTATTTCATTCCTTATCCGGCCTTCAGGCAATGAATGTATTAATTCGTCCAAATATTGTCCTCGCATAATCAATGATTTGGTTAAAGGGAAATTGATATCGTAAATCCAACTTAAGTGCATCAACTTCAGATCATTGAGATTTCTTAAATCAGAAATCTTTACCATTCTATAGTTTAAGATATCCTGAACAGCCTCTTCCGAAAATCCCGGTTTATCTAAAAGCCCTAGATCCAATGCCGGATTAAATTGGCTTGCCCTATTTTTGTAGTAGCTGGTCATAATATAAAGAATGTCCAATTTATCTGCATCTCTTATTAGCCTTGATAATAAAACGGAGCTAAAATCCGCAGTTTCTTGAATTTTATATTTATTATGCTGCCAGATTGCCCTACAAATAATATATCGCTCAGTTTTCGTTAAACTGCTTAGGACTCTGTGTCTATTTAATATCCTCAAACCTAGAGTTGCATGATTCAATGATACAGGATCAGAGAATGTCCTATACTTCTCAAATTGCTCAAACCGTCCTATGTCATGGAAAAGTGCTATTAACTTTGCTAAAAAAAGCTTTTCTAAGTCTAGGTTTAGAGCCTGTGCAATTGCAGTTATATTATTACAAACTCGTAAAGTATGATCAAACTTAAGTTCAATGTTGTTTTGCTTATCTGCTCCTGGAGAACAAAATTGATTCACATAACTGTGGAACCATGAATAATATGAATTATATTCTACGCTCATTCCATCCTCTTTTGAGTCTTTGCCACAGTGCAATTAAAAACTTATCCACAAACATACCCGCAAAAAGGCCAAAACTAATATCGGTAGAATCCCCGCAAAACCCGCAGCAATAATGGATTCTCACTTTAGCCAATCTTTCGCCGTGGCCCTAAATTCTGTAATCTATGACTCTATAGTCAGGAGGTGCTAAAGTGAATAACATCCTGGATGGATCTTCTGGAGCTTTTGAACTTATTTTGTGGGCTTTGCATATCACGATATCCAAGGGCTATTCCAATTACGATTGAAAGGTCTTTTGAAATACCAAGCGTTTCTCGAATTAAGTCAGGATATATCACCAGCATTGCTGCCACAGCAGACCCCAAATTATACTCCTGAGCCGCCAGCATAATGCTCTGAGATAGCGATCCCAAATCAAATACCGACCAGGTTGTTAGGGACTTATCCCTGCAGAGGTAAACGACAACCGGTGCACCGAAAAATCTAAAATTCGCCTCCCTGGATGATCCTCTGGAAGCGGCGGTGTTTTCGGCATTGGTGGAGATGATGAATACTATGGGAAGCTGATGCAGAAGGCATGAGCGGAGATGGCGTTTGCGCTCTGCGGATGCAATTAGTGAATCGAAGGACTATCCTGAAAGTTGCGGATAGGTCCAAATTGCTCATTTATCTCCATGCATCATGACCAGTTGCGGGTTTTGCGGTAATCCTCTAGATACCGTTTTCAGAGCTTTTGCGGGCATGTCTGAACAGGATACCCGCAATAATAAGGAATTCTCACTTTCGCCATGCTTTTGACTTGGCATCAAAGTGGTGCAAGAGCCGCATGCCATTTGTACACCAGCCGGCTTGATCCCTTGCACAACCCTCTCGTCTACTTTACGTCTTCTGCTTCTCCAGAACGATGGCCGTTGCCTGTATCACGCTATTATTGAGTCCATGGATCTCATGGACGTATCTTTCGCCCCGCATCGCCGATAGAACAGCAGCGATACCTGAGAGCACTGCTCCTATGATGAATGACAACCGCAGCGATGGCATGAATGCACCGGCCAGCGTCTTTGGGAACCAGTCATGGCTCTGCAATATGGTCACGACGTTTTGGGGTATGGCGCTAAGTACCGATGCCGGCAGGGCGCCGAGGATAGCATCCATTGGATTGTAGCCCAGGAACGCCGAGAATAGCGCACCTGTCGGCGGGATGGCGCCAAGAGTCGCCGCAAGCGATGCCAAGGGCCTTACCCCGCTCGCTGGCCGGGAAGGAGTCGGTGATGATGGCCGCGCCGTTGGCCATGGTGAACGCACCGCCCACTGCCTGTATCAGCCGGAAGATGATCAGTTCCAGCGCGCCAGTATTGCCAGTTCCAGGCGTCAAGTACAGTAGTATTGAGCCTATGGTGAAGAACAAGAAGCCCAGTCGGAACAGTTTTACCCGGCCATACATATCGGATAGTCGACCTATGCTCAGGAGGAGCGTCGCTGTGACCAGGCCATAGCCCATGAGAATCCACAATAAATACTGGAACGAGTCGGGGGCCATAGAGTTAATCTGAATGCCCTTGAAGATGGCTGGCAGCGAGATCAAGATAATGCTGCCGTTGATCATGCCCATCAACGAAGCAAGGGTCACATTCGACAGCGCGATCCACTTGTAAGCGATGCCCTTTTTGGGCGTCGACTCGCCTGCATTGTTCTTAACATTGCTTTTCTCAGTAACAGTACTACCTTTTGATATCGTTTTGATGTTCCCCCATGCTGCCATCGGCTTCCGCCTGTAACTCCGGGCTTCTGGGATCGATGGTTTCCATCTTGGTGTCTTCTCCGATCACTCTGTTGATAACTATGGCCATCTCCCTCAGGAATTCCATCTTCTTCTGAATCATTTGATCCAGCGCCTTCACTCCCTTCGGGGTGATGGAGTATACCTTCTTACGCTCGATCTCCTCGCTCTGGATGTACCCATTCGATTCCAGGCCCTCCAGGATAGGGTAGATCGAACCGGCGCTTGGCGTCCATCGGCCGCCAGTAATCCCCTTTATGTGGTGGATGATGTCATAGCCATGAGTGGGCCGATCTTTAATGGTCTTCAGCACGATAAACTTGAGTAATACGCGCCTGATCTCACTATCCATCTTATCTTCCATTCTATCCACTTCGACTATCGTCTGACGATATATCGGGAGCTGATATAGTATATATGCTTGATGGTAAGCTTTGGACCTGGCAACATAAGATATCTTTATGTGAAGAATTGGAGCCGGAGAGGCAGGCGTATGGGGGCTGGAATTGGGGTATAGGAGCTAAGGGAGATGGCATTCCTTACGCTATGACCTAGCTATAAAATAGAAGCTAAATTGAGCATGAAAATAGTCCTTACTAAGCAAAAATCGATATCCAGAGATGCGGGGTACGGGATTCGAACCCGCGAACTCCTGCGAGACAGGATCTTAAGTCCTGCGCCTTTGGCCAGCTTGGCAAACCCCGCGGATAATCCAAGCGGAATAGGATACGATGGATAAATAGTTTCCCTAAGTTGAAAAAAGAATAAAGAAGCTTCAGCAGAGGGATGTCTGCTGAGGCATTTGTATTATTATCGCTTGCAAAGATTGCATCTCTTCGGCAGGCGTCTAGCCCTTTACGACATGCAGGCTGTTCAGCAGGCCCTGAGTTACATCCTGTGGATAGGTTGAAGTTACATCCACGCTTGTTGTGCCCACCGAGACAGGTCCGCATTCACAATCTTTGCTGTCGAGCCAGTAGATGGCCCTGAAGAGCTTAGATCCAGCCGGCAGTACACTGTTTCCTGGAAGTGGTGTGGCGGATACCACAAAGCCATTCTTGCCATCTATCAACATATCATTGATGCTAGTCATATTGAAGCCGACTGTAGCCAAGTCTAAAATCATCAGTTGCTTATATATTGCAGGAGTCGAATCTGTGAGGTTCTTATATTCGGTTACACTTATTTGCGCTCTAGTTGCATTATCAGTAGATACGAGCACACCATAGGCTGAAAATGCGGGAAGATTTATTGGGCTCAACGTTTGAACCTGATATTTAAGACTTGTATTCATATCGAACGATGCCGTATATGGTCCAAGCTGAGAGGTCTCATGGGCTGCTAAACCTAACGAAGACAGCATCAGCACTGTTGCCATTGCTAATAATAATCTCACTCAATTTTCACCCGGTGAATCTTGGCACTCTTTATAGAAAAGACTTGCTCTAATATAGGTCTCGTATTATCCTTGTGTAAGGCAATAGGCTCAAATATCTTCGCTTAAGGATCGCAAAATGGATCATCACAATATGGACCCTGGCATCTATACCCTAATCCTCAGGCTGGACAAAGAACGGGAGATTCATGTGGGCTCATTAGGGAGGATACCCTTTATGAAAGGCTACTTCGCCTACACAGGCTCTGCCAGAGGCCCGGGCGGAATCATTAGAGTGAAGAGGCACATGGATGTTTCAAGCGGCCTAAATACTGCTAGACGATGGCATATAGATTATCTTTTGCCCAACACATCCTTTGAGGATGTTGTGATAACTTACACTATGCAGGATCTGGAATGCGTCATTGCCCAAAAAATAGGCGCAGAGCTTACTCCTATTCCCGGCTTTGGATGCACGGACTGCCGCTGCCCCAGCCATTTGCATTTCTCAACGGACCCGGAGGAGATGTATGCTGTCGTTAAAATGGCTCATAGCGATATGTAGGTCATAAGCTCCGCGCTCATTCCAGTAATGAACCCATAAAGTACTGAAGATATCACGAACCTTAAAAAAATCAAGCTTAGGTATGAGAATGCTGACAAGAATTACCGATATCATGAAGGCTTATAATGGATCCATAAAGGCAGATACCAAATAACAGCTATAAAAATTTAGTTATTACTTAATAAATATTTCTGGATTTGTCCGAAACGCATATATAGGCGGGAAAATAAAAAAAGCATAAAGGGATTTAGGCTTAATACAATAGTTCTCATAATTTAGAAGGGAAAATTCGAGGGGATGGAAGGGAGTAGATGAAAAGAGGTAGCTTTAAGCGTAGACTACCTCGGGGTAGATATAGCAGTAATCGTTATAATAACTATATAGCCCCGGCTTTGGTTGGCCTAGCTTTTCTTTCTGTAATAATAGCTTCTTCCTTCATCCTGCATATCCTGCCATGGTTTCCGGTTGCATCAACCACAAGTTCATCTTTTAATTTTAGCCAGCAGGACCCGGGCATGCTTAAGGTTGCGACCGCAGATTCCGATCTTATCGCGACTGTGAGCTTTTCTCAAGGCGAGGCCATGACAAAAGTTCAAGTTGAGAATGCAGGCTCTTCCCAATTCAGGCAAGTTAAAGTCATGGCTGATGGCGGAAAAGTCCTGGGGATTCTATCACAACTTGCACCAGATGAAAAGACGATTCTGGCTACAAATGGCGATCTGAATGATGTGGTGGTCACTGCCATAGATCCATCTGACAGGGAGGTATCGGGAGATGTCCGCTATGTGAAGGAGTCTGATGTCAATCAATCGGATATCAATCAATCAGATTATGTCAAGCAGCCCGAACCCCACACGGAGCCCAGCTTTTCCGAAGGCCCATCGCCTTCTGGGGGTTCTTCAGAAGCGCACCTCAGCATTCAGACTGTAGAGGAGCCGCCTAAGCCCGCAGATAGCAATCCGATTAACCAAGACACACTCTCAAGGTTTAATATTTCTATTATCACAAATAAATCCTCTGGGTATCAGGGCGATGTATTAGAGTACGATTGTAGAGCTGTGAACGTTTGCAATGATACTCTATCCGATGTTAGACTGTACTGTGCAGGAAAGATGACATCGACTACATATCTCATCCCAGGAAAAGAGATCAGCCTAAAAGGAACTCTTGTAATAAATGATAATATGAATATCAAAGCCGGGGTTCAGGGCCAAGATGTCAGCGGCAAGCTTTGGACGAGCAATGCCTCTACAAAGGTCTGGATGATTTATCCCGAGCTCAAGTTGAACATCACTTCTCCGAATAAGGTCCACCGAGGCCAGAGCGTTAGCCTGGCTGTAGATATGGCAAATATCGGCAAGAATAGACTTACTAATCTCTTAATCACGGATACCTTCGGTGAGCTTGGCAGGATACCTCTTCTTCAACCTGGAGAATCTTACAGACTTGCGCGAAACATCAGCCTTAATAAGAGCATGCAGTATGAGGCCCAAGTCATTGGGCTAGATTCCTTAGGTACGAAAGTTTACGCCTCACAGAGGACTGATCTAAATGTCTTCACATCCGGTCTGAATATTTCTGCAGATCAATCGGAGGTCACAAGTTATTCCAATCAACCCGTCAATATCACCTGGACGCTGAAAAATACTGGTGAGGAGAGCCTGAAAAATATAACTCTGGGAAGCGGCGAAGAGAGATGCAGGCTTAATGAGTTATTGCCAGGCAGCTCTGCGAAAATAGAGGGCGTCTATGTAAAAGAAAATACCTCCACGATTAATGTGACTGCAGAAGGATATGATCCGAAAGGGTATACAGTCGACAGCATGGGAAGCGTCCTTATTAAGACAATCTCGCCTGGAATCTGCCTGACGGTCATGCCTCCCGAGATCGAGGCATTCAAAGGAGAGACGTTTGATTTGAGCTGTCTTGTAACCAACACTGGAGACGATCCTCTGACGAATGTCGTGCTGCGACAGGATGACGTAGTTCTGGCAACCGTTGATTATCTGGCCCCAGGTGAGTTCAGGGCGACATCGACCCGGCTTATAGCAGATACAAACGCTACTTTTGAGTTTAGAGCAGAGGGTAAGGATTCTAAGGGCCGGATCTGGTCTGACTCAGTGCCATTTAATGTGATCATAGGTACGTCAGGGATATGGGGCTCAGCAAGCGCTACTATGTCAGGAGAGACAGCATCCATAACGTGTAAAGTGACTAACCTTGGGAATGTAGCGCTCTATAATACCCTTGTTTTAAGCAAGACATTTGGGCAGCTTGGGACAATAGATTACCTTCCGCCAAATGGCCAGAGATTTGTTACTGCAGAGAGAACGGTCAACTCCGATGTGGATGATCTGATATCGATAGAAGCATTCACATTTGATAAACAGGCGGTCAATACTTCGTGCCGGCTCCTTATATCTGAGCCTAAGCAATATCCAACTTCTGAAAGTGTACAGTCCTCAGGGTCAGGAATTTTGTCTGGAATAGATAATGAATATACAGGTAATCCTGAGCATATCTCATCAACAGATGTGCCTAAGAGAAGCAGCATCAAATCTGCTATCAACAGCACAGCTGCAAATTCAGGAAATGATCTCTTTAGCGACATAGAGGGCATGATACTCTCTGTTAAGAGAATGCTGGGACATACAGGAGATGAAGTACGCTCAAATTATAATTCAATAGGACTTAATACAAGTGCTGATATCGGTAATGCTGATATAGATAATATAGATAACACAAGTGAAGATAACATAAGTAACGATAACACATCTGCTTATAGTGAAACCAACTATGATTCAAGCAATGAGATTTCAAGTTCTACTGATATCCGCGAGGCAACGAATGCATCAAGGGATTATGAGCTGAGCATAGCTAGCATCAGAGGCTCAGAGCATGGTGCCATTTCTATTTTAGATATCAGCGCATCGCCATCTCAACCTGCTGCAGGACAACCGGTAAAGATCTCTGTGCATGCCAAGAGTGCAAATGCCGTAAGATCAGCCAAAGCCAAGTGGGGCATCTCAGATGTTCCCCTCACAAAGCAGGATATGATGGACATGGACATGACCCACATCATGCCTATGACGCTTGAATCAGGGAATAGCATGGACGGATACTGGGGCTGTACAATACCTGGAAGGTCTGGGGGAACATATATGGTGCTATCCGTTGCTTTCGCAGATGGAAGTACATCGGCAGAGGATGGACCTTACATGCTCCACTGGAGCACAGTCAGATCGGACAATATGCCACAGTCCGTGAAAGCAATAGCGTCTTCAGGAAAGGGTGTTCTCATTGTGGAATCCACAGTAGTGAATGGCAAGGGTGATGTCTCGATAAAGGATAATCTCGATGATTCTGCCGTTGGTTATAATGAGAGAATGATTGGCAATGGATCCATAAACCTTGAGTCTGAGAAGCGTATAGAAAAGAGCAGACCGGGCACCAACTTTACCGAGAGAAGGGATCTCGTATTCACAGGCGGTATACTCAAAGGCCAGAAGAGTCTTGAGTCCCCCTCGTTTGATGGCGGCATGGGCGCTAGTGTTACAGAGAGGTTCAACTTAAGCCATGTAGACAGGAGCGAAACCGATATGGTGAGAACCACTAATTACACTTATAATACTCTTGTGTTCAGCACCGATCAGGCATTTGACGGCAACTGGAATATACAGACTCAATACTCGCAGTTCTACCAGAAGATGAAGGCCGATCAGCAGTACACAGGCTCGTTCCAGACTCAAAAGAAGATTCAATTCGACGATCAAGGAAAGTAGAATTAAGTGTAGCAGATTACCTTAATCCTTCTATTACCGCAGATCCTGTTACATCAGATCCTTCCGGCCTTAGAAGCCTTCTCCCAGATCTCCTCATAGCTATCTATTGATTCAATCTGGGATCTGATATCTATTCTATGTTGGATCTCGGCGGCGCGAAGTCGCTTCTCTACAGATTGGCGCAAAAGCTCTTGGTAATCCGTACGAAGTTGTTCCGCCTCCAGCCATAGAGTTTCTGCAAGAGCGGGGTTCTCAGCTCTAGACTCCACAGATTCCCTTCGAAGAGCCTCCTCTCTTTGAAGAGACTCATCATGTTCGGCCCTTAGCCTAACAGATTCCGCCAAAAGATCCTTGACTTCCAGGGACATATCCTCAACGCTTCTGGTAACGAGATCATTCTCAGAGATCATTCTCACGCCTCCATCATATTCAAGAACGTCTTATGAAATCTCATATCATCAATCAGCTCTGGATGAAACGCCAAACAAATCACATTTCTCTGTCTGGCTGCTACTATGAATCTATCGAAACGCGCCAAAATATCCACATCTTTTCCGGCATCCACTATTGCAGGCGCACGTATAAAGACTGCATGATACGGCTTGTCAAAGCCTTTTATATCCAGATCAGCCTCGAACGATTCCCTTTGAGATCCGAAGGCATTTCTGCCGATCTTGATATCCATCAGTCCCAGAGGCACAACTCTGCAGTCACCCTCAATTTCCCTAGATACGAGCACCAGGCCGGCGCATGTAGCAAGAATGGGCATGCCCGATTCCGCTGCTGCCAATACCTCCTTTCTCATGCCCGAGGAATCAAGCTGCTTTGATATGGCCGTGCTCTCGCCACCAGGCAGAACAATGCCGTCACATTCAGGAATTACGCCAACGTGCCTCACAGGAACTACCGAGCCCTTGCCCTCTAAAGCCCTCTCCATCGCCTTTACATGCTCGGAGACGTCACCTTGAAAGGCAATTATACCTATTTTTGTCACTACCAGCCTCTTGTCTGAAGCGCTTCTGACTCAGGAATGGCGCTAGCATCCAGTCCCTTCATTGCAGCACCAAGGCCTTTCGAGATGTTAGCGAGAAGCTGAGGGTTATCATAGTTATGCACAGCCTGAACAATGGCCGAGGCCATTGCGCTCGGATTCTCAGACTTGAAAATTCCTGAACCTACAAATACACCGTCGGCGCCCAGCTGCATCATTAGTGCAGCATCTGCAGGTGTTGCAATGCCACCTGCGGCAAAGTTGACTACAGGCAGCCTTTGGAGCTCAGAACATTCGACGACAAGATCACAGTCCGCCTCAATCTCTCGGGCCACACTCATTATCTGCTGCTCATCCATGCCTTTGAGGCTTCTTATCTGGCCCATGATCAACCTCATATGCAACACAGCCTGGCTCACATCGCCGGTCCCTGCTTCGCCCTTGGTTCTGATCATGGCAGCACCTTCAGTAATACGCCTACATGCCTCTCCTAAGTTGCGTGCACCGCAGACAAATGGTATCGTAAACTTTGTTTTATCTATATGGAACTCATCTGCAGGCGTAAGCACCTCTGACTCATCCACCATATCCACACCTATAGCCTCGAGAATCTGAGCTTCGACGAAATGGCCAATTCTCGCCTTGGCCATTACTGGAATGGTTACAGCATCTATGATTGCCTCGATGATCGCAGGGTCTGCCATCCTGGCCACGCCGCCCATCTTTCTTATATCTGCAGGCACAGCATGTAGAGCCATGACTGCAACTGCTCCAGCCTCCTCGGCTATGACCGCCTGTTCGGGATTGGTGACGTCCATTATGACGCCACCTTTTTGCATCTTTGCGAAACCGCGTTTGAGCAGTTCCGTACCGAATCGAAGGTTTTCAAGCTCCATAGATTGCCCCAAACATATCTTAAATGTCGAGCTAATGCCCCTTAGATAAATAAACTTTGCCCCGCGGCAGATCGATATGCTATACAATCTAAAGCTTGAGAAAGAAAAGAAAGGCGGAAACTGCCGCCCTTTTAGTAGTTCTCGTAGATGTAGATATCCTTGTTTCCGCTCCGATTGTCGGTCCAGACGATTCTGCCGTTTCCTCCTATCCGCGGCTCTGTCTGATCTCCTGGTGCAACACATATAGGTCTCTCCTGACCTGTGTTAAGGTCGTAAGAGTATATGTCCCAGTTGCCGTTGCGTTTGTCCTGCCAGACTACGATTCCGTTCTCGACGTCGGGGTTGGTATGATCCGCTCCGCCTTTGGTTATCCGCGTCTCTTTATTGGTGCTGAGGTCAAGAGCATAGATATCCCACTTTCCATTGCGATTATCCTGCCACACCACAGTTTGTCCATCGGTTGCAGGGTTGATCTTGTCGCCAGGTCCGCTGGTGAGCCGCACTGGGTCCCTGCCCTGTGCCCATAGCCAGATATCCCATTTACCGTTTTGGCTGTCCTGATAAACAACAATGCTTCCTCCAGCGCGTGGATTTTCGCCGCCCGGAGGTATGGCCGGAGACGTTTCCGTGCCGTAGAGCAGCTTCTTGTAGACCATCCAGCCAAAGCTTTCTACAGGCTTGTTTACATACGTCAGGTACTGATCGCTCTGGGATATGGGCGCAGGATCATACACCCCCCAGACCAGCTCCGATCTGTTGACTCTGGCAATATCGAATGTCTGGATTGCCCAGTAATTCTTGAGCGGGTCAAAAGCTATCCAACTGATGATCCCTCCATGTACATCGGGATACATCTGTGGGAAGGGACTTGCCGCTAAAGGTATCTCTAACTCCTGAGTCAGACTATAGACATAGACCTGCGGATTTCCTGTGCGGTTATCCATCCAAGCCACGTAGTATCCAACCTGGTCGTTGCCCCCTACCGTGGGATGGCTCTGATCTCCTGGTGCATCGCATATCACGCTGATCTGGCCTGGGGCAACAGTCATAGATCGTGGCTTGCCAGTCAGGGCATCGAGCCAGACCAGCTTCTTGTCTATACTTGGCTTGACCTGCCCAGGTCCAGCAGAAACTAACTCATCTTTCAAGTTGCTGATATCCAGCCTACGTATGGATGTGTTGGCGCCTGTTCCATCCACGTATGCGATATAATTGCCGGAGACCACTGGACTCGACTGCACACCCGGTCGCGTATATGTCCTGCTCTTTTTCATATCCCAGAAGTAATAGGATATATGCCCGGTCGTCTTATCTTCCCAGGCTATGATATTGCCTGATACATCTGGATATACGTGATCCCCAGGATCTGTTGTCAGCTTAGTCTCTTTATTATTTTTCAGATCATAGGCATAGATATCCCAGTTGCCATTGCGATTATCCTGCCAGACGATAAGATCTCCGCTTATCACGGGGTACATCTGCTGGCCTGGGCCCTTGTAGACCGGCTTAGTCACATTGGCCAAGAGATCACGAAGGTAAATATCCCAATTGCCGCTTGAGTTATCCATCCAGACGATCCTGTCTCCAGATATTGATGGCCAGAGCTTGTCACCAATGCCAGAGGTTATGGCCGATTCAATGCCTGTAGTCAGATTCTTCATGTAGATCTGAGCGTTGCCGCCCCTGTAATCCGACCAGACCACTTTATCGCCAGATACGCGCGGGTAGAGTTCATCTGCATCAGACTTCGAGATGGGCTTTTCAGATCTTGTGTATGAATCAAATCCATAGATGTTCCAGAGATCGCCGCCATTCATTGTGCTACGTCGGTTGTCGCTCCAGACCGTCAGGCTGCCATTAGTGCTCGGAAAATCGGTGGAGAGGAGCAGCATAGGGTCTGTGATGATATATCTCATCATTATCTGAGACGATGTTCCGCTTTGGTCCATCCAGACTATCTTATCTCCGCTCAGTATCTTTGAGGACGAATATGGCTTGGTCCTGTAAGGATCCCCCTTGCCATCGTTGGGTGTCTGGATAGTTGGGTTAGTGGCTATCGGCACCTCTACTTCCTTTTCAATGTCGTAAAGATATATGGACGGATTTCCAGTGCGTTCGTCAAGCCAGGCCACGTATTTCCCATAAACACATGGAGATCCCTGGTTGGAGGGGTCTGTGACAATAGGCCTCTCCGTCTTAGTAGTCAAGTTATAGGAATATATATCCCAGTTCCCGTTCCTGCCGTCAGCCCATACGATAGTATTTCCGTAAATCCAGGGCTGAGCGTGCCTATGTGGATCCGTGGTTATTTGAACCACCGATCCGGAGGTCATGTTATAGAGGAAGACCTGCCAATACTGATTTCTGTCATCGATCCATACTATCTTATCATCGCTTACAACAGGCGATAACTTCATCGATTTTTGATTAGTGATCGGCCGTTCTTTTCCAGTTGCGATATTATACAGATAGACCTGATCGCTTCCTGTTCTGTTATCGACCCAGACGATGCTATTTCCATCTATCATTGAATAGCGGTGATCGGATGCATCAGTCGTCACCTGCTTCGTTTTGCCTGTCAACAGATCATAGAGGAAGATGTTGAGGTTGCCCTTGCTTTTGTCAGTCCAGATGATATTATTGTCGCTGATATCTGGGCTACTGTGATCTATCTTATCATCTGTGATGTTCTTCTCCTGATTCGTTTCTGTATTGAATAGATATACATTAAAATTGCCATTTCTGTTGTCCGTCCAGACAATATTATCTCCTGAGATCGAAGGATTCGTATGGTTATAATTCCCTGATGTAATAGGTATATCTGCCAGCATCTTGAAGTCGTACATGTAGATAGCTGGGTACTTTGCACCTTCTCTGTAGTCGGTCCAGACAACGCCTCGCTCACATATGGCAGGCTCCATCTTGATAGAGCCGGGAGCTATCTGGAAATCGCTTCCTGCTTTGATATCATGGAGCCAGACCTCTGTGTTGTTGTTCTCGTAGGCGATATAATCCCCATATGCTGCAGGAGCAGTCTGGTTGCCTGGCTTCGCCAGGTGCGTAAGCTTCTGAGTCGATAGGTCGTAGAATGCGATATCTGAGTTGCCAGTACTGTTGTCTGCCCAGGCGACAATATTGCCGCTGATGGTCGGAAGCGTCTGGTCTCTAGCACCTGGGGATACGGGCGATGCTATGCCGCTATTTAAATCATAGAGCATTATCTGCCACTTTCCAGTGCTTTTGTCCATCCAGACTATTCTATCACCGCTGATCTTGGGAGATATCTTGCTTCCAGATCCTGTGGATATGAGCATCTCCTTTTTCACATTCAGGTCATACATATAGATGCTGGATTTGTTATCCCTATCATCAGCCCAGACTATTCTATCGCCGCTTATTGCAGGCTGGGTATGGTTTCCAGGAGAAATCGCAATGGGAATCTCAGTTCTATTTATCACATCATACATGTAGACGTCTGCTTTGCCAGCGCGCATATCCTGCCAGACTATGCGCTCTCCAGAGACAGCAGGGTTAATCTGGAAGAGCGGGTTTATGCATACCCACTTTTCGATGCCTGTCTCCAGATCGTACATGAATATGTCCCAGTTTCCGCTCTGGTTATCGGCCCAGGCTATGATATGGCCATCAATTGCAGGCTGTTCCTGCTGATCTCCAGCGGTGATTGCTATGGGGCGTACCTTTCCCCAATCCGCTCCGCTTGCGGCACCTATAGAGAGCAGTGCCGCCATCATTACAATTATCAGAATCAATTTTGAATTCAGCATCATATCACCGAGTGCTGCGTTGCTATTATCATAAGATCCTCACGAGGCAGATCGGCGAACAAATATAAGGACTTATCTCGACGTTTGCCGTGTTTGGCCTTTTGAGGATGTAGAACTATAAAAGTTATCACAAGTAGGAGATCATCTATAGCCAGGCATCTTTGCCCTCATAAGATCAAGATTCCCTTTGAAGATTGCATCTCGGAACCTTGTGGCACTGCTGAACTCAGCTTTCCTAAAATCCGCTGTCTCGCAGAACTCCGCTCCAGCAAAACTAGCATCACCGATGAACTTGGCCATAAGAAAATCAGCGTTTTTTATGAAAACTGCATCTGCGAAGTTGGCATCCTCATCGAACGAGGATACCCTGAAATCTGCATATCCACAGAATCGGGCCTTCCAAAAGTTAGCCGTTCCTTTGAAACAGACGCCCCAAAAGTTAGCATCGCCTTTAAATAATGCCTTCCACAGTTCTGCGCCCAGATCAAGCCTTGCCGTGATAAAATCAGCCTTCTTTGAGAACTCGGCCTCGGTAAAGTTAGCTACGTCTCCGAAATGCACGCCCCAAAAGTTAGCGTCACCACAGAATTTTGCTTCCCAAAAATCTGCGCCCTTAATGAAATGAGCCTCCCAAAAATCGACATCTCCTTTGAAGGTAGTCTCCTTGAAGCTCACGGGAGACTGGAAGATCGAATCGGCGAAGCCTAAGAAACCCTGAACCTCAGAGGAGGCAATCCTTATTCTTGGGCCGACTGATTTCTTTTTATCAATAGTAGTAAGCTTGACCTCACCCAGATCAAGGTCGCCGAGCACACGGATGTGATCATACTCTGCGGATTTTCCTTCTTCAATCCTTGCTAGGATCTCGTCTGCCCGAACTTCTCTATATTCGGAGATGTTTGTAACCACACTTTAAGAATTAGCAACGGCTATATAGCCCTTGTGTCAACCTTTAACATACCGGGAGGAACAGAGTTGAAGGATTATCTCACATTGGATGATGTTGTACTAGATAATAAGCGGGTTCTTGTAAGGGTGGACTTCAACTCACCCATGGGCCCGAACGGCAATATTCTAGACGATAAAAGGGTCAGAAGCCACCTTGACACACTTCGAGCCCTTGAGGATTGCAGAGTTGTTCTCATGGCACATCAGAGTAGAGCAGGTAAGAAAGATTTCACGACGCTTGAGGCACATGCCAAGCTTGCTTCACGGCTTCTGCGAAAGGAAGTCGTATATTGCGATGATATATTCTGCTCTCATGCACGCGAGGCCATTAAGTCGCTTGAGCCGGGAGAGATATTGCTCCTTGAAAACACGCGATTTTTCTCAGAGGAGAACCTGACTAGAACTCCTGCTGAGCACGCAAAGAGCATAATGGTCAAACAGCTCGCGCCTCTCTTCGATCTTTTCATAAACGATGCCTTTGCGGTTTGCCACAGATCACATCTTTCAGTTGTAGGTTTTACAGAGGTCTTGCCAAGTATAGCTGGACCTCTTATCGATAAGGAAGTTACAGCTCTTGATAAAGGCCTGAAGGGACATGAGCATCCGACAATCTTTGCGCTTGGCGGCACAAAGGCGGACGATTCAATAAAGGTGGCCCAGAACGTTCTTGCCAGGGGCGGAGCCGACAGCATCCTAACATCGGGTGTAGTAGCTATTGTTTTCATGATGGCAGCTGGAGTAAATGTGGGTGAAGCAAATAGAAAGTTCGTTGAGGATCAAGAGTATCTGGGACAGATACCAATTGCTGCAAAGCTAATGAAGGATTATCCTGGAAAGATCGTCATACCCGTGGATGTTGCCGTAAACAAGAGCGGTGAAAGGATTGAGGTAAGCGCTGATAAGATCCCAGAGGACCTGCCGATTGCTGACATAGGACAGAAGACAATTGAAGAATATGCGAGTGAGCTGAGGAATGCAAAGGTTACCATCTTCAATGGGCCAACAGGAATCTTTGAGCAGGAAAAGTTCAAGCTCGGCACGGCCTCGACGCTTAAAGCTTCTGCAGAATCGAATTATTCCATTGCAGGCGGAGGGCATACAGTTGCGGCTGTGGAGCAGCTTGGCCTTGAGCCAAAGTTCTCACACGTAAGCATCGGAGGCGGCGCGAGCATAACCTATCTATCGGGCGATGCTATGCCAGGTATAGAAGCCCTGAAAAAGGCAGCTCAGAGGCAGAGAAAGGCCTAAACTAATAACTCATACTCGTATTTTCAGGCTTTCGATTGCTCTTTTTTTGCATTCTGTAAGAAGGGTAGCTGGCTCTTTATCTGCTTCAAGGGCTGCAGCGGCCCTATGGCCTCCTCCTTCGCCCCCATATATCCTGGCAACTAAACCCATGAGATCAGCAAGGTTGATGCCAGCCCATATCGCAGCGCGACTGGCCCTGCCGCTCACCCTTGAGACTTCATCACGCCTGCTGACTGCAAATGCAATATCTGCACCCAAATCTACAAGCGCCATTGCTGCAGACCCCTCGAAGGCATTTATCTCCGTTGTGGCAATCAGCCAGCTTCCAAATCGATCTATCGTCGCCCTTGAGGCGGCCTTAAGTACTGCGATTCTTTGGGAGACGTCTGTGGGAGTTGACAGAACACTTAGGACTTCATCATATCCAGTACCGCATATTTCCAGAAGCTCTCCAGCAGCCTTAAAGGATTCTGGCGATCCGCGCCTAAATCTGCCTGTATCGGAGATGATGCCCACGAGAAGGCCCAGCGCCATCTCTTTCCTGACCTCGACACCGCTCTCCAGAAGTATTTTCCAAACAATTTCCGCAGTTGAATTGGCAGGACGTTGGATATAGAATTCGGCCTGTGAAAGAAGCCCATCGTCCAGATGATGATCCACGACTGCATACTTTCCGAATCTGGCGTTCCCCAACTGAAGCTTTACAGATGCGTCTACTATGACTGCCAGCTCGAAGTTTAGGATAAGTGGATTTATCAAAATCTCTGCGTTCAGAGCATCAGTCAGTGCCTTGCCCGATTTGCTTAGATCATCGACTGCGCCGATAGTACCTCCGAATGCCTGCTGTAGGGCAAAGGCACTACCAATGGCATCGGGATCCGCATTGCGGTGGCAAAGGTATAATATATCATTGTATTTGCTGAGATTCTTCTTGAACTCTGATTCATGGATAAGCATAGGTGTTTTGATGATCTGGAAGTAGAAATAGGTTAGTTTATATTTGCTTTCACAGCCGTTAATTACAAATTCATGTCTTGTGTAATTTGTTATATATGATTGTAGCCAAAATTAGGCTCATCATACTTGGGTGATTCAGAGTGAAAAGCGTTAATACGGAGGCAGAGATAAAGGAGGAGATGGATTTTGAGCACCGGAAGCAGGCGCTTGCAGACTATCTCAGAATAGATCCAAAGGAGATATCGATCTGCACAACCAGGATAAATAATCTGGCGACATTTCAGGCGAATAGAATGCTCTGGCTTGTTGGCACAGATGGGGAGATAGATGCTGGAATCCGTGGTTATTTTGAGCACAACCTAAGTGACCTTGACTCAGTCTTCATAGGAAAGGCCGCTAATCTTTCCGCATCCGATGCTCAGATGGTAGATAGGCTCTGTACCATTATGGATGAGGATATTGAGACGGACGTCCTCAACGATGCGCTTCTGAGCATAGTCAGCAAGTGTGGCGATATAAATGCGCTGATTGATGCAGCTGTTGCAGATGTCGATAGAAGCGAGCTCCTGTCGATAGATAACAAGGAGATACCTTTTGGTGATTACTTTATCTACAAGTTTCGTGAGGGACAGTGCTCCGATTATGATCATTGATCGTGAGACTGCCATAGAACTCTTTTCATTATATGGATGGTGCAATCAAAGATGGCGAATACTACCGATTTCATAAGCTGGTACATGCTCCAGAACTTTCCACGCTTTGGCACTGAGATTATCAATACGGCAGCAGCATCTGTGTTAAGCGGATATGATGAGGCCAAAGCGCATATATTATCACTGCCAAATATAGAGAAGGATTACACAATCCTAGCAATGGCTTCCGTACTCGATGTGATGAATAGATATGGTCTTGCGCCTGAGGATGCGAGCTATCTTCTAAGACGGCTCAACAGCATCGCCTTGTCTGAGGAATGAAATTCAACATTGATTGCGTTCGTTGGAGCATAATTTAATGCCTACCATCTATCGATGATACCACTATTATCTATATCCTCGCTATCGAATACTGTTAGTTCAAATAATACTCCGTTCTCAGCGGGCTCAGCAGCAATATCAAATCCCTCATCCATCCCTTTAAAAATCTCTTCATCAATATCGAGTCCGTGTTCAGCTTCAAAGCCCTGCAGTTCCTCCTCCGATATCCCACGAGCATTAGCGGCATTTATCTTGATCTGATCGAATACATCCATCATCTCCGCGGCCAAGAGGGTGATCGCGAAACCTTCAATTTTGTCGTCGTAAAGCTCTATCTTGAGAAGGAAATGCCAGGGCTCATTATATATCTCATTGAAGCCTTTCTGTTTAAGCTCTTCAAGCTGAGCTTTAGATAACTGAATCTTATCTGCTGTCTGACGCATGGCCTCAAAAAGAGGCACGTGAGCCTCTATACAATCATCGATGATATCATTCCAAAGGTCGTAGGAGATATTATACATTGCAAAGTCATCTTGAGCTAAGCTCATTTAAGGCCTTTTTCGTTCCAGCGAGATGGCTGGCTGCCTTCAGGTCAGATATGAATGCCTCCCTAAGATTCATATTTCTTAGGACTGCAGCAGGATGAAATGTTACGAGGATTCGATCATCAAAGACCTGCCCATGAATCGATGTCACTCCCTGCCTGCCTATTACCGCCTGTGATGCGACATTACCCATTAGGCACACTACTCTGGGACTGATCACATCTATCTGGGGGCGCAGATAAGTTTTGACGCAAGTTCCCGTCTCATCGCTTTTGGGCTTTCTATTGGCCGGTGGGCGACATTTAACGACGCTGGTTATAAATACTTGAGACCTTTCGATTCCGGCCTCGGCCAGAAGCTTGTTCAGCAGTCGCCCTGCTCTGCCGACAAACGGCCTGCCAGTCAAATCCTCCTGTGCTCCTGGAGCCTCCCCAATAAGCATAATCTTTGCGTCTCTTGGCCCCTCGCCAGGAACAGCGCTTGTGCGGCTCTCAGATAGCCTGCAAAGCTGACAGGAAACGATTCTTCTACTTAGATCTTCAAGACTCACCTTAGTATGTAGTCTCTTGGGTATGAAAAAACTTTCCAACAAGAAGTAACGAAAGGTTCTTATTTGCCAAAACCGTTTCAGCTCAAAGGTGGCGCAGATGAGATTCGCAGAGATGACGTATCCCTTAAGGAAGTTCGATGATATCTACTACACTATAGAGAGGATCGTTTATAGCCGAGGTAATTTGAAGGGCTTTACAACTGAGGATATCTATAACAACCTTAGAGATAAGCGCTTCTTTAAAGATGCCCCGGATCTCAACAGGTTTCTTATGGCAAATGCCAAGAAATATAAGATTCGCAAAATAGATGGTTCATGGGAGCGCTACTGGTAGCCTGATAGCGCGCCCTAAAATAATTTATATAATTATTTGTGAGTCCTTTCTGTGAAGTAAATATTTTTATCATCGATTCCAAGTTCTGCAAATCTGCCTGTGGCGAGAATGCTATGGCTATGTTTTAGAGGGGCAATCCTAGTTCCTGCGCCGACAACCGACTCTGCAGGCAAAATCACGTTTTCGCCTACCACAGGCACTTTGCTATTTTCTCCACCATTTCCACTAAGAATGCTGTTAGCCTCAATTATTGAGTGCCTTCCGACAATGGTGCGGTTCATAACGACTCCGCGCTTTATGTTGCAGAAGCTCATTATGAGGCTGTTCCTTATTTCCGTATTCCGTCCTATGAGGCTAGTGTGGCCGATATGTGAATTTTCTATAACCGTGCCGCGCTCTATGAGGCAGTTCCTTCCGATGGACACATTTCCTTTCAATTTTATCTCTCCAGTGTCCAGGTACTCCCTGATCCTCTCCAATGTGCTTGGATGTACCCACTGATTAGGACCATATTGATATTTCCTGTCGAAATGTCTGACCCTGCCTCCCAAGCAATCCATGGCAGCCTGATGAAGTCTATCCGGCGTGCCAATATCTATCCAGTAGCCACTGATAGGGTAGCCGTAAACTGGATAGCCGTTCTCGGTAAGATATGGTATAAGGTCACCGCCAATATCTTTTGCAGACTCGCCCATCTCGTTGAGAACATCGCGAATTTCAGGTGAAAACAAGTAAAATGCCGTGTTGATCATTCTGCTTGGCTCTGTGCCATCCCTGGGCTTTTCTACAAAGCCTTTAATGCGCATATCCTCATCGATTTTAGCGACTCCATATTGAGAAACATTTTCCTCTGGGCCAAGCTCTTTTAGGGCAACAGTAAGTATGGGCTTGTGCTCATGATGAAAATCGACGAATTTGTTGAGATCTATATCGATGAGATTATCTCCAGATACAACCAACAAGTCATCATTGATATCAAAATAATTTATGCAATATTTCATCGAATCGGCGCTGCCCTTATCGTCGTATAACGGCTGATAGCTGAAGTCCTCGTGATCATCAATCCCCAGCCTCCTGAAAAAGCCTTCTCCCGCTTTGAAGTAGTTGCTGAGGTTCAGCGTATTATTTGCACCCTTGCTGCCGAGAATGAATTTTCTACAGCCCTGTATTGCTAAGACTCTGAAAAGTATAGCTATGATTGCTGTATCGCATAACTCCACAAGTGGTTTTGGCTGCTCCAGGGTGAGTGGATATAGACGAGTCCCTGAGCCTCCGACTGTGGCAAGGACATGGGGAAACATGCTATGCTGTAACCATCGAATAATATTAAGCCTATCGCCCGAGACTGATTCAAGATGATTACTTTTAGTAGCCTCTTATGATTCTCATGATAATCCTGGCGATCATGAATGCCAAGAGGAATAATACTGCATAGAATACGATAGCACCTGTCTCCATGTAGCTTAGGTCGTGGCCATTCTTGCATATATCTTTGCTGCTCTCCCAAAGATTGATGTGCTTGGGATGTATCATCCCATTGCATGATTCAACCCGAGGTTGTGGAGAAGGCAAAAGAGCATTTCGGCAAGCTCATTGAACAACAGCTCCGATATGTTGAAGAAATGAAGGCTGGTGCCGACTGGGTAGACTACTCGAAGGTAAAACCGATTGTAATAGGAGTGGTTGGAGGAGATGGAATCGGGCCTTTTATCACTCGCGAGGCAGTACGGGTTCTCGAGTATCTGCTTAAGGATGAACTCGCGAAAGGGCTTATCGAGCTGAGGCAGATTGATGGTTTGACCATCGAGGAACGTGCAAAGGCCATGAAGGCCCTGCCTGATAAGGCACTTGAGGAGTTAAAGAAATGTCATGTCCTCTTGAAAGGGCCTCTAACCACGCCTAAGAAGGGCGATCCATGGCCAAATCTTGAGAGCGCCAACGTAGCCATGCGCCGTGAGCTCGACCTGTTTGCCAATGTACGCCCTGTCAAGGTTCCTGAACAGGGAATAGATTGGATATTCTTCAGGGAGAATACAGAAGGCGAGTACATCCTGGGAAGCAAGGGATTCAACGTGACCGATGATCTGGCAGTGGACTTTAAAGTCATAACCACCCCCGGGTCGGAAAGGATCATCCGCCTGGCCTTCGATTATGCCAAGAACAACGGTATTGACCGCGTATCCGCAGTGACCAAAGCCAATGTAGTCAAAACCACTGATGGCAAATTCCTTGAGACTGCCAGAAAGATTGCCCGCGAATATCCTCAGGTTCAGTTCGATGACTGGTTCGTAGATATCATGGCAGCCAAGCTTATCGATCCAAAGAGGAGGACTCAGTTCAAGGTTATAGTGCTGCCGAACCTATATGGCGACATCCTCACAGATGAAGCAGCAGAATTCCAGGGCGGCGTGGGAACTGCCGGAAGTGCGAATATTGGAAAGAGGTACGCAATGTTCGAAGCCATTCACGGATCCGCTCCGAGGATGGTACAGGAGGGTAGAGCAGAATATGCTGATCCTTCGAGCATAATGAGGGCTGCTGTGATGCTGCTCAGGCACATCGGGTTCATTGAGATGGCCAAGAGAATGGAGATGGCCCTTGATATCTGCGGGCAATTTGAGAAGAAGGTTGCAATTACCGGAAGGCCAGATGGTGCTACGGGCGCGCAGTTCGCGAATTATGTGATGGAGACACTCAGATCAGCCGACCTGGAGAGCAGATGGGCTGGATATCAGAGGTAAAGATTTAGTTAAATAAAACAAACTAGAATACGTGGACAACCTCGCAGAGACGTTTCTAAGGCTGAGCAAAGAAGACCTATCCGTCCTCAGCTCAATTGAGGCAGGGATGAGGGATTACAGTTGGGTCCCTCTCCCTGAGATTTCGCGTCTATCCGGTATCAGCCTTCGCAAGGCTGAATACAGGTTGCATATCCTTTCTGAAGCGAAGCTTGTCACTAGAACAACAATACATTACGAGGGCTATCAGATTGATTTTGATGCATATGATCTCTTAGCGTTGTCCGATCTAGTAGAGCGCGATTTTGTAAAATGTATCGGGGGCAGGATCGGGGTTGGCAAGGAATCTGTCATATTTGATGCCCTTGGCGAAATTCCTCTTGTGATAAAATTTCACCGCCAGGGGCGGACAAGCTTCAAGCACGTGCGCAGGGCTCGCGACCATCTCAAAGATATGCCTAGAGTCCCCTGGCTTTATGCAGCATCTCTGGCTGCACGCCATGAGTTCCAGATTATGAAGCGGCTTTATCTCGATGTATCCATTCCAAAGCCTGTGGCAATCAGTAGACATGCGCTGGCGATGGAGTTTCTATCCGGAGACCAACTTAACCGGGTGATCATCAGTGATCCGCGGGAGTGTTTAGAGATTATCCTCGATGAGATCAGAAAAACCTATGAGAAAGGCATCGTCCATGCTGATCTGAGCGAGTTCAACGTAATCGTAATGGAAGATGATCTTAAGATAATCGATTGGCCACAGGCGGTTGACATCAATCACCCAAGTGCGACTGAGCTTCTGGAGCGGGATGTTGGCAACATCTTAAGGTTCTTCGAGCGCAGATACAGGATAGATATGCCTCTAGAGGATGCCCTGACTATTGTGAAAGCTACAAATAAGGAGGTCGCATGATATTCGGCGTTGATATCGCCAGCGGTTCTCCAAACAGCCGCCGCCCACCGAGCTACTCATTGGTTATCTTGGATGGAGAGAGCATTTCGACATATCACATGATCAGCAGGCACAAGCTGATCCGGCTGATAAGAGAGAAGCAGCCTGAAATAGTGGCAATGGATAACGTTCATGAACTTGCGTCCGATAGGACGGAGCTCATATCACTTCTCAGACGCCTTCCGCCTTCTACAAAGCTCGTACAGGTTACAGGAGGGGATAGGCCGGAGGCTCTGACTAAGATCGCAAAATGGCACGGCATAACGTTCGACAGATTGAATCCTCTCGAGGAAGCTGAGGCGTGCGCCCGCCTTGCTGCCAAGGGCATTGGCCAGGTTCTATCGGCCTTCGAGGATAGAACATGGATTAAAGTAAGCAGAAGGCGCAGCCCTGGAAGAGGCGGCTGGAGCCAGAACAGATACTCGCGGAAGATCCATGGTGCAGTGAAGGGCCTGGCCCGTGAGGTTGAGAGTCAGCTCAGGGAAGCGGGCTTAGATTTCACAAGCAGGGCAGCCGAAGGCTTAGGTGGATACACCAGGGCGGAGTTCGTTGTGGATGCGCCCCGCGAGAAGGTGCATGTGAGCCCAGGCTACTATTGTGATGCTCAGGTGAAAGTACAGGGAATAGAGAGGCCTCAGCTCCAGTTCAAGCCACTTGCACAGAGACGCGAGCTAACTATCATCGGCCTTGATCCCGGGACAACGACCGGCATCGCTGCTCTTAAACTGAGCGGAGACCTGATCGAAGTCATAAGTGCCAGGGAGATGTCCTCCTCTGATGTCATCGAGTGGATCGCTGCAAGAGGAAGGCCATTAATAGTGGCAACGGATGTCTTTCCAACGCCAGGTGCGGTTGAGAAGGTCAAGAGGGCCTTCAACGCAGTTCTTTATTCTCCCGGTGCAGATGTACCTGCAGAGGAAAAAATAGCCCTTGCAAAAGAGTTCGGATACAGGAATGATCATGAGCGCGACTCGTTAGCTGCAGCCATAAGCGCTTATAAAAAATATAAAAACAAATTCATGCAGGTCGATAAAAAGGTCCCTCCCGAAGTAGATCCTGATGAGGTCAAGGCGCTGGTTGTCAAGGGCTATTCCATAGAGAATGCCATAGCAGAGCTTACAGCCCAACCTGCTCCGGAGGCCAAGCCGACTTCGCCTTCAGAGGCAGTAGTGGCACCGGATGTGGCCGCCTTAAGAAGTCAAAACCAGCAGCTTGTTGAGCAGATCAAAACATTGAGGGCTTATGTGGATGAGCTGAATTCTGATCTGGCTGAGAGGGATGAAATCCTGAACAGGTTGGAAGGCAAGATGGATAGGATGAGGGATAAGGCCGCAAGGGAGATCAAGCGAGACCAAGAGATCAAGATAAGGGACAAAGAGATCGAGCGCTTACGAGCTCTCCTCCGTGGAGAGCGCAAATACATTCGCAAGCTGAAGCAGGACCGGAATAAGCTGAAGAAGGCCGAGAAGATTGAGGAGCTGAAGGGCTACCAGAGGCTTAAGGTATTGGAGACGTTTTCAAAGGAGGCTATTGTTGCTGCTTCGGATCGTTGGGGCATAGAGAAGGGTGATGTAGTGATGCTTGAGGATGCGAGCGGTGGTGGGCCGAACACAGCCGACCTTCTGATAGAGAGAGGTATTGAGGCAGTGATAACGGACAGTGATATGGCTCATGCCGTTAGGGAATACTTCTATGAGAAGGGAATACCCGTCTTTTCAAGCAAGGAGGTTCAGATCCACAAGGTAGATGGCGTTGCCTTTGTCAAGCCCTATGATGTTGAGGTTGCATTGGCAAAATGGCAGGATAAGATGAAGCTTCGCCAGGCTGAACGGAAGGCCGACTGGTTGGAGGGAATGCTCCGCGATTATAGGGTCGAGAGAAGAAAAGAGGAGCGGAAGAAGCTCAAGGAGACTTAAGGCTTGCCTTCTAATTACTTGCACATGTAGCTTCAGGACATGCCTGACCGTTCCATTATAGCCTTAATATCCTCCTGTACCCGCCTGAAAGACATCTGTTTTCAAATTCTTTTTAACCATGAATTTATCTCTTTCGCTTTTTTAGTTCTTCCAGGAAATCATTGAAGCTATCCGGAGATATACCTGTATCTTCTAAAGCCAATCTGGTCCTCAGCTCTGTTAAAAGCTGCGGAGCAAACTCAAGGGCATCTTTGTATACTTTATCATGATGCTCAAAATAGGTCAGCACGACCTTATCCCCAATAATTACATAAAAGATCACAAAGGGATCGACGTGTAAAGATCTATAACCTTTTAGCTCATGGCGTTTGGGCTTGCCTATCTCTGGGTTCTCAGCTATTTCTATGATCCTTTTGATTACCCGTTCCCGCAGTGCGGAATCTTTCTTTATATATTTCTTAAATTTTTTATCAAATTGATGGAGGGCGATGGGCGTAAACGCCATGGCAGGCCACTCAGAGTTTTCTCAGGTATTCTGCCAGATCGTCTGCACTTTTGAAGCTCTTGTAACGGCCTTTCTTAAACTCTTCCAGGCCTTTGATGAGGGCAACAATAGTATTCTCTTCCGCCTCATCCTTAATGAGGATACTTTCATCTTTGGAGCAAGCCACTTTTAATTCACCTTATCCGCCAATCTATTTAGTCGGCGGGATATTAACACCTTTTGGTGGCTTAACAGATATCGTTCTTCGAAAGATACATTGGTTCTAACTCTTACTGAGAGATCATCTGTTTTTGAAGCATCCGGTCCATTTTGCCGCCCAAGTTAGCGTTCATTTCAATCAGAGTTTTATTGACATCCTTAATGGCCTGTAGCATCTCTTTCCAGATCTCAACCTCCTCCAGCCAAGAGACCTCCTCGCCCTTCTTGATAATTTTCCCGAAGCCATTGAACTCCCCAGAGGCTTCGGAGTATTTTATCTCTAGAGATGAGACTTGAATCAAGGTATCCTTTATGTTGATAGCATACTCAAACCATTTGAGTTTCTCATCGTCTCCTTCGGCGATAATCCTTACCCGGCCGTCATTCAAGTTCATGACCATACCCTTGAGGCCGAAAGCACTGGCTATTTCGACTACACGGTTTCGATAGCCTACCTCTTGGACTTTACCCGAAACGATAGCCGTAAGCTTCTTCATCCAAAATGATTCCTGTTTTTTTGTATATGGCCTTATCTATTCAGATTAGTCGTTGTCCATCTAAACTCAAAGCTGATTAAATCACGTCCGAAGTGTGAGCGGCAAGGATGCAGTTAAGGCATTTATCAGGGCTGGTGGCACTGTGCGCCGGGGCAAAGGCGACCATGTAAATATCAAGATGCCAAACGGCCAGCTCATAACCATTCCCATTTCCGGGGATCTCAAGATCGGCCTTCTCAAATCGGCAATAAGGAAAGCGGGATTGGATGACGAGGAATTCCTGAATCTATTGAAGGGTGATTGATTATGGATTATACAATTCTGATACATCAGGCTGAAGAAGGCGGCTTCTGGTCTGAAGTTCCGGCTCTCCCGGGCTGTTATTCTCAAGGGGAAACCATAGATGAGACCATGCGAAATACTAAGGAGGCCATCGAAACCCATCTTCTGGCCTTGAAAGAAGACAAAGTTATGGCTCCGACAGAGGAGAGTCTTTTCATAGGTAGGATTCGGGTAGAAGTTGCAGATTAATGACTTAATGACTCTTCGAAAAGTTCTGCTGTGATCTACAAACAAATTGCTATAAACGGTTGAGTTCCCTCAGTCTCTCCGGCCTCTCCATCAAGGCCGTCCCCACCAGCAGTGCATCCGCTCCTGCTTCTATCATCTTTTTGGCATCCTCTCTGGTGTGAACCCCGCTCTCAGCCACCAGAAACATTCCTGCGTCTCTGGCCGTTGGCGCCAATCGTTCGAACGTGCCCAGATCAACCTCCAGCGTATTCAGGTTGCGATTGTTGATCCCAATAATCCGAGCATCGGTCTCCAAAGATTTATCCAGCTCTTCTTTAGTATGAACCTCCACCAGCGGCTCCATTCCATAGCCTCTAGCAAGATCCACAAATCTATCCAGATCAATGCCCAGAGAGGCTATCAGCAGCACCAGGTCAGCCTGCACCTCCTGAAGCTGTCTTTCGTCGAATATGAAGTCCTTTCTTAGAATCGGCAGGCCTGACTTTCTTGATATCACAACGTTTTCCAAAGATCCCTTGAAGTGAGTCGGCTCTGTCAGAACTGATATAGCGCAGGCGTTGTTATCGGAATAGGCCTTGGAATAGGCAGCCACCTCTTCAGGAGACAGCGACCTGCCAAGAACCTTCGGCTTGATCTCCGCTATGATAGGAATAAAGCCTCTGGATTTGAGTGCCCTGGCTGAGCTGATGAGATCCCGGCGCTCTCCCGGCATCCAGCCTGAAGGGCTAAAGCCGCGCTCTCGGGAAGATTTCAGGATCTCATCGATCAGTGTGTGCATCCTGCAACATCCTCAATCCAGTTGGATATGATCCTCTTTCCCTGTGGCGTAAGCACAGACTCAGGGTGGAACTGAAGGCCGTTGGCCGGCAGTGTTTTATGCCTTATTCCCATGATCACGCCATCCTGTGTAACGGCCGATATCTCCAGCGGCGATGCAAGCGTCTCAATTGCAAGTGAATGGTAGCGTCCACCTATCAGAGGACTCTTTATGCCGCGGAAGATGCCTCTGCCGTCATGCTTTATCTGTGATGTTTTGCCGTGCAGCGGCCTTGTATGCGCTATTGTGCCTCCGTAGGCAAGGTTCATGGCCTGATGGCCAAGGCATACTCCCAGAATAGGAGTTTTGCCGAAATGCCTTATTATATCCAGGCAGCTGCCTATGTCTCTCGCGTTCGCAGGATGTCCTGGCCCAGGAGATATCACTATCCCCAGAGGATTCATTGCCTCAACTTCTGAGAGCTTGACCGTATTTGGCCTAACCACTGTGTCTTCATAGAACTGTGAGACGTAATCAACGAGATTCCAAACAAAGGAGTCCTGGTTGTCCACGAAAAGGATCGGCCTCATGCAGCCCCCAGGGCATGCTTCATGGCTGCCATCTTCCTCTCAGTCTCCAGGTACTCACGATATGGATCTGAATCAGCCACTATTCCGGCCCCAGCCTGGACAGTGGCAACGCCATCCTGAATTAGAATGCTGCGTATGGCAATTGCAAAATCCGCACAGCCATCTACTGAGAAATAGCCTATGCCTCCGCCGTAGATTCCTCGCGGCTCAGTCTCAAGGTCATCAATGATCTCCATTGCCCTGAGCTTGGGAGCCCCCGAGAGTGTCCCTGCCGGAAAGACTGCACGAGCGGCATCGAATTGGTCGCACTCATCCCTTAGGTCTCCAACTACAGTTGTCTCGATATGCTGCACATGGGAGTATTTCAGGACTGACATGAAGTCTTCAACTTTGATAGTCCCTGATTTGCAGACTGATCTCACATCGTTTCTCCCCAAATCGACGAGCATGACGTGCTCAGCCCTCTCCTTATCATCGTTCAGCATGGTCTTCGCCAGCTCATCGTCCTCGTCAGACGTTTTTCCGCGAGGGCATGTGCCTGCTATTGGATTTACCTTGAGCCTGCCCGCATATGCGCTGAAAAGAGTCTCAGGTGAGGCGCCGATTATCGATAGTTCGCCGAACTCGAACAAGTATGTGTAGGGGCTCGGGTTGATGCTGCGAAGCCTTCTGTAAAGTCCGATAGGGTTAGAGCATCTCACTCTGGCTGACCTCGCAAGAACCACTTGGAATATATCGCCATCTTTTATGTGCGTCTTCGATCGTAGAACTGCCTCCTGGTATCTATCTTTGTCTCCGATGCTTAAAGTGCCTCCATCCATATCCTCTGCATCGACATCCTCGGAATCAAATCCCTCTATGATCTCTATTAGATCGGTCTTGGCCCCTGGGAAGATCGGAGCTACTGTAAAATAGACCCTCCTTGTGAGATGATCGAAGATGAATGTGCTCTCGGATATAGCGAACTGAGCATCAGGCTTATTTGAGATCGAGCTTTTGCCCAGGCGCTCCTTGATAAGATCGTAGGCAAGATAGCCTATGCCTCCGCCCGCGAACATCTGGCGGCCGAAGGAGTTTGGCTCGTAGCACCTCTGACATGGTATGGCAGCCCTCAGAGCATCGAAGAGATCATAGGCTTCCTTAATCTGGCCTTCAATTAGGGAGCCATTTCTCTCAGCTTCAATGCACATTGACAGGCGCTCTTGCATCTTCTCTATTCCGCCATTGAAGAACTCCATTGTTAGATATCGGTTCTTTATGGTGACAAGGGCGGAAGGATCTGCGCCGACAAATGAGAAGCGTGCTCTGTTGCCCGATTTCTCAACCGACTCCAGCAGATACGGATATCTTCTGGATCTCAATGCCAGGTAGAGCGATAAAGGCGCATCTACGCTGACCTTATCTGTTACGTCTACCAGAACCGGCTCTAGAGGCATGCTTTCACCACCTTCACAAAAGCTGCTACTTTTTCGGGGTCCTTCAGGCCTTCAGTCTCTACGCCGCTTGATACATCGACTGCATAAGGCCTGACAATCTTTATCGCTTCTACCACATTGGAAGGATTCAGGCCTCCTGCGAGTATGACTGGGGCCTTGAGATCTCTGGCAATGCTAGCACTCATGTTCCAATCATGTGTTGTGCCAGTGCCGCCAAGCTGTCCATCCTTGAAGGTATCAAGAAGAACTGCATCGGCTGCCGTGCTCAGGCCGCAGATATCATGGATATTATTTGATCTCGAAGGCACGGCCGCGATAATCTTCTGAGAGACCCTTGACTTTAGAGCTATGAGGTCTTTTGGGCCTAAAGTACTGTGTATCTGAAGAAGATCAGCACCTGTTTTATGAGCAAGCATTGCCGCCTCATCAACACTATTAGGAGCAATCACTGCTACACTTTTGACGAACACAGGCACTTTCGTTATCAACTCTCTGGCATCCTCGGCAGAGATCCGATGACGCGACCCATCAATCTCAACTATGAAGCCTACTGCATCAGCTCCACCTGTTATGGCAGATGCAAGATCTGATATGCTCATTATACCACAGACCTTAACCCTTGTCAAAGGAACCGCCCCAGCTTCTCGGGCTCGCCGTTCATCTTCACCATTGCCTTCAGCTTTTCCAGGGCTCTGCCTGAATCAAGAGCTTCCTCTGCCATCTTCGAGCCCTCCTGCAGTGATGATGCCTTGCCTGACACGTAAAGGGCTGCAGCAGAGTTTATGGCGATTATGTCCCTGGCAGGAGACTTCTTGCCTTTCATTACATTCATAAGCTTCAGGGCATTCTCATAAGGCGTGCCTCCTGCTATATCCTCAGCCCTTGATAGTGGATAGCCAATATCTTCGGGATGTAAGCGATAGCTTCTTACAGATCCGTCCTTTAGCTCTGAAACGAAGGTCTCGCCGGTGTTCGTTATCTCATCCATGCCCTGGCCATGGACAACCATTGCCCTAACAGACCCAAGGAGCATCAGGACACTTGCAAGCTTTTCACAAAGGTTGGGATCATAAACGCCCATCACTTGCGCCTTTGCACCTGCTGGATTTGTCAGCGGCCCGAGGATATTGAAGATTGTACGCGTGCCAAGATCACGTCTTATCTGCCCGACCCTCTTCATGGCAGGATGAAACAGAGGCGCGAGCATGAATCCTATTCCCAGCTTTTCGATCGCCTTTCTGACCTCATCAGGCTCTGGAGAGATATTTACGCCCAGCTCAGATAGCACATTGGCGCTTCCGCATCTAGAGCTGATCGCATAGTTTCCATGCTTGGCGATGGGCACACCGCAGGATGCTGCGACTATTGCTGCCGCTGTGCTGACGTTTATGGTGTTTGAGGCATCTCCGCCGGTGCCGCAGGTATCAACAAGGGGGCCTTCAACATTTGGACGAATTCGGATGGCAGAGCTTCTCATCTTTCTGGCAAGGCCAGCAATCTCAGATACAGTCTCGCCCTTCATCCTCATGGCAATGAGAAGGGCGCCTATCTGAGCATCGGTCGCACCATTGAAGATTTCACCTAGAAGAGCCTCAGCTTCATCAGCACTGAGGTCATGTCCCTCCACGATCTTCTGAAGATAACTCAATCATAATCACCAGCTTTAATGTATAAACTTGTACTATGGTGTATTGATTAGTACATCATATATAAGTCTTGCGCATCAAAGCTATGCTCAATTTTCGGAAACTATATAGCTAATAGAGTATTAAATAATATAAACTGTTTAAACCTTGAAAACCATAAGAGGAGACATACTTAGATATGGGCAAGCTAAGCATAGTTATATCATGGATAATATTAATGTTCTTATTGGGAACATCCTGTAGCCAAATGGTTAACAATTCTAGCCAAAGCCAGAATATTCAGGGAGTGCAAAGCAATATAACCGGGACAGGAATAACAGCTAATATCGTTCCTTCGGTAGTAGTTTACGGTCAGACCATTACTAGCAACTCAATTCTCGTTGCTAGAGTGACCATTGACACACCCGGCTGGGTGGTCATACATAACAATCTCAATGGTCACTCTAGCAATATCAGCAACACAGGCGTAATCCAGCTTGGAAGCGGCACAACTGAGACGGGGCCATTAGCCATAAATATAAATAGTACGGCTGGCAGCGTAGGTACAACAGAAGCTGATGTATCATAAAAAATTTAGAAGCGTTAAGCTCTAAAAAGACTCAAGAGCTACCAGTGCCCAGCTTTTATTTGGAATATATTTTTGAGAACATCCGCCCCAGCTTCAGGGCTAAGGTTGTGCTTCCTCATAATCGCTACTATGCCCAGAAGATCAGTATAGCCATCAGTCCCTGCAAACTGCGCGGCCTTTGCCTCTGCAGCATCCCAGCCACCCTTCAGCAGAGCGTTACTTAGATCATCAATATTTCCCTGAGTGAAGCAGACTTTTCCTGTGCCAATCTCCTCAATTACCTTTCCGATGCTGTCATCCTTCGCTAAATCCTTCGCCAATTATATCGCCTCCAATGATGAGGATCGCCTTAGTAATTGTGATCCTATTATCTAGATCTATGCAATTGTACGATAAATATCTTTTGAGCAAATCTGCAAAACACTCCTACGATTTCTGTTTGCGTGTTGTATAAGTTTTCGGCTAAGAAAATGATATTGTTTAAAGATATCGAAGTTTCTGTGAGAATTTTAAATTCGCAAACAATATATCCTGACAGAGCAGCTAATAAAGTAAAGCCAGTAGTAAGAGGGCAGCGTTATGTCGTAGCATGTTTGCTATATAACAATTCTGGATTATGAGTGGCCTAAAGACCGTTGTCCGATTGAGACAATTTGCCAGATAGAGATTTGATATCCATAGATCCCTCATTTGGAGTTATAATATGCTTTCAACTGAAATAAAGGTTAGCTAATCAACAGCGTGCAGGAGTTCAATTTATGGCAGTGACGGGTTCAGAGAGTAATGCCCTGAGGAAGGCGGTTTCTCTTCTCTCCAATGGCGGACTTGATGGCGCTATGATGGTTGTTGAGAGGGAGCTCGAAAGAGATCCCGATAGCTGGGAAGCGTGGGCTGCCAAGGCAGATATCCTGTACCTTCAAGGTATGTATGGATCTGCGCTCAAATGCAGCGAAATAGCTCTAAAATTCAACCCCGAAAATGCGCTAGCATGGAATACAAAAGGAAACGCATTATATAAATTAAGCAGATATCAAGAGGCCATCGATTGCTATAGCAGGGCTATCGAGATTGAACCTCTCTTCGTTAGAGCCTGGCATAATAAGAGGTTAGCAGTGGAGATGCAGCTTAAGAGATCGACGCCTAGAGTTGTTTATCTCCCAGCGCTAATGTCTAACAAAAAAACACATCCAGATGGATTTCATTAATATTGTAGAGAGGCAAAAATTTAAAAGCGACTAATAATCGTATCAGTGTTAATATATTCTCCCTAATATCTCCAGCCCATTATGACCTATAACGAGCTGATGCTTCTCCATAACATGTTTTGTTGATCTCATCTTTCTGATTTGTATATACCTTTTCACATCTTCAGCGCTTTCGATTACTCCGAGCTCGATCAGCCCATCCGCAAGGAAGAACTCTGGATGGTTTTGGTCATAAACGGGTTCAGGACGGTTTCGGTGAATCCCCTCCACAATCAGAAAAGATGTCAACCCCTTTTCTCTGAGCCTTGAAAAGAAATGATACATACTACGTCTTGAGTTCTCTACTTCTGAGAGTGCATGAAGAGCATTTAGCGAATCTAGAGCAAAGACTGTAAGGTTGCGATATTTATCTTCATAGAATTTCAGGATCTCTTCTGTCATCCTGACCATATCAGGCTCAAAGTCTTCCCATTCCCTGCGTAGATCTCTATAATCAAATATTTCCAGAGAATCAGCTCTTCTAATACCTATGCCTTCCATGTTCTTAAGGTGACTATCCTTGGCCTGTTCCAAAGTAATGTAAAGACCGTGCTCTGCTCTATTTATCAGATAATTAGATAACATGTTTAAAACAAGGGTTGATTTTAGTGTGCCTTCCGTACCGACAACGAGCACTACAGAGCCTTTTGGGATATCTGAATCAAAAACCTTTTCAAGACCTGTTATCGTATCTTTGAACGTATTCCTCATCCCTTGATCAAAGCTAATACCGTTTCCATAGCCTTGGTAAACTCGTCCATCTTCTTCTGCGTTATCTCCCTTCCCTTGGGAGTAAATGAGTACTTCTTAGTTCTCATATCCCCCTTGCTAAACTCAGCACGAAGTATCCCCTCCTCCTCGAGAGAGTATAAAATAGGATAAACAGATCCCTGGCTAAGAAAGACGTCACATCTATGGAAGATCTCTTTGATAAGATCGTATCCGCACATTGGCCTTTCTGAAAGAACTGATAATATAAAGATCTCACGATTTATCTTTATCATCTTATCAATGATCTGCTTATAATCCTCTTCCTGAGATTCGGCTGAATCAACGGTCCTTGCAGATCCTCCAATAGCCAGCAACTAATCCCTCCTTATATCATTAAAATTTATGATCCTTATATAAGAACCTTATCACTGATTCCATGATTTAGTTTAAATAGAAAAAATGTTAAAAAAAATATTAGTTATCCATGAAAATATAATATATCAATTCATCTTTTTTTGCTCGTGATCTCTTTCATATCCCGCTCAATCAAGGCCATATCCCTCTCATTTATTGCGGTAGGATTTACGGGCAGAATAAGTATTGAGTTTTGCAGTATTAACCACTCTTCTATGTCGCGAAGGAACCTTATAACAGGAGCTGAGCCGTTAGCAAATATCAGATATTCAATTCCATCCAGCAGAATGATTGGACTTTTGCTCTGTTTTAAAAACCTGTTTATCATATCTGCCATAATCTCAAGGCTTGTTGGGCTGATGCTTTCATGACCGTGATTGCTAATCCAGAAGATAGGCGTTATCTGAAGGGTGTACCTTAACCTGAGATCCATTGGAGAATGCATAGTAAAGCATAATCCTTGAGCCCTAACAGATTTACATGCCTTACAGTTACAGAGCACTGTGCAGCTCTCGCATCCTATGCTTTCACATGGAAATGCCTCATGGTAGCTGCAGTTTGCGCACCTACCCTTGATCAAAGACGAAAAGATTTCAAAGCTAAACTCGGCCTTCGGCTCCTTCACGAGATAGCAGGATCCTCGAGCCAGATCGCAGCTGACCAAATGACTGACGGGCTCGGTTGCAGGCAGGACTTTTGGCCTTCCTTTTGCCCATTCGATAAGTGATTTGATCATGCCTTTGGGAGGGTAAATGTGAATGTGCTCCCCTTTCCAAGCACGCTCTCAACCCATATGCGGCCGTTATGAGCGTCGACTATGCTTTTAGCTATGGCAAGTCCAAGGCCCATTCTACCAGACTCTTTTGTAAAAGAGCTTCCACTCCCAGTGAAAAATTTTTCGAAGATCTTGTCATGATCTTTGCTTGCAATCCCTACGCCATTGTCAGCGATTGATATTCTTACCTGCTGTGGTTCATTTATTATTCTTACATCTATTTTGCCCTTATTTGGCGTGTATTTGATAGCGTTTGTCAAAAGGTTATCGAATACCTGCCGGATTCGCCTCTCATCTCCTTTAACCATAGGGAGATCTCCCTCTATATTTAAGCACATAACATGCTCTTTAAGCCCAGAAAGTCTGCTCAGATCCTCCAAGGATTCCTTTGCAATTTCATCCAGCTTCATATCATCCATATGGATCTTGAGCTTCTTGGACTCAAGCCGGGAGGTATCAAGCATATCCTCTACGAGCCTTATCATCTGGTCTGTCTGAGAACGTATCACCTTGATCTTCTCAAGCTGTGTATTGCTTAGATCGCCCAGCAATCCTTCTTCGAACATCTCGATGTAGCTATTTATCACAGTAAGTGGCGTCCTGAGCTCATGGGATGCAGTGGAAATGAATTCCGATTTCATCGCATCGTTTTCTTTAAGCTCTTCATAGGCAGTCTCCAATTTTACATAAGAGTCTTTCAGCTCCTCCTTCAGCCTTGTCAAGTCGGTTATGTTCTCCATGAATATGACTGCCTTGCTTATTGACTCTTCATTATCTTTTAATGGATGTATTTTATAAAAATAAAACATACCTCCTGGATATCTTAGCTGATCTCCCTCAAAGGGCATACCTGTTAAAAACACCTCCTTTATCTTATCATCTATCTTCGTCTTTTCGATCAACATTTGGGGAAACACCCTTGACAACCTCTTTCCTATGACGTCCCTCCCCCATGATTTCGCGTAATAATTTCGATTGGCGTAAAGTATCTCCAAATTCCTATTTACAACTATGATTGTGCTAGGGATGGTCTCTATTATATCCTCATAATACCCATTTACAGATTCTATTCCTTTCAATCTTTCACCAGCGAGTTGATCGAAGCGATTAGGTCCTTTATCTTGAAGGGCTTCTTGATAAATTTTTTAGCTCCGGCCTTTAGACTTTCCTTCTCTAATCCGCTCTTTCCTACAGCAGATATCACAATTATTTTTGCACTAGGGTGCTCTTCAAGAATCTTCTTTGTGGCGGAAATTCCATCAAGCTTTGGCATTAGTATATCCATAAGAACTATGTCTGGCTTCGTTTCCGCATACTTGGTTATCGCATCCTCCCCATTTATCGCTTCATGTACATTGTATCCATGAGCTTCTAAAATATCCCTGAATGCTTTGAGCATGCATTCTGCGTCATCTACAATGAGAATTCTCATTTTGCTCTCCATTTTTGTATTAATATAATCTATTCCACTTATAAACTTTAAAATTAAGTAATCCATCTATATACATCTTTGATTTTAAGTGTTGTTAACTCTCACCTTTTGAAACAAGGTTTGAAACCAGTTTAGAACTAACTTAAGAGAGATGAAAGATTATTTAAGGTCGCAATTACCCTTTTTATTGTATAATAACCTCTGCAGATTTGCCATATTAGCGGATCGCTATAAGAGTCTGTAGCCGATACATCAGACAAGGGATAAGGAGCGGCGAGTGGGTTGGCCTCCCCAAATGGCCCTCCTGACCCCCCTAAAATATAGAACACAATTGAATGTGTAAAGAAATATATACAGTTTGGTATACTACATTAACAGAATAATAATGATGAATCTACGCGACACGTGGGACCCGGGCAGTGCTGTAGGTGTATATCTGCAGCACCACCCTTTCCTCCGAGATAATGGCCTTGTAAAGCCCTAGATTTGTCGCGCCCAAAAAAATCATAGTCCTCAATTTCTGGGGAAAGAATGCATAGGAGGTGAAAATTAGATGGTAACAGCAACTCCAAATTCGTCAAGCCTTGCTGAGGTCCTTGACAGGATACTGGACAAGGGAATCGTAGTCGATGTTTGGGCCAGGGTCAGCCTGGTTGGTATCGAGATTCTGACGGTCGAGTCTAGGGTTGTCATAGCCTCGGTCGATACATACCTCCACTACTCTGAGGAGATGGCAAAGATCGAGCAGGCAGCTATAGGAACAGCGCCCGAAATCCGGGCTTAAATGAACACAAAATCAAAATAAAAATTGAATTAAAATAGGTAGGGAATAATATGGTAACAGCAACTCCAAATTCGTCAAGCCTCGCTGAGGTCCTTGATAGGATACTAGACAAGGGAGTCGTAGTTGATGTTTGGGCCAGGGTCAGCCTGGTTGGTATCGAGATTCTGACAGTCGAGTCTAGGGTTGTCGTAGCCTCGGTCGATACATACCTCCACTACTCTGAGGAGATGGCAAAGATCGAGCAGGCAGCTATAGGAACAGCACCAAAGGTGCCAGCTTAAACTTCAATAGCGGGGATGGTAAATTATGGTAACAGCAACTCCAAATTCATCAAGCCTTGCAGAGGTCCTTGACAGGATTCTAGACAAGGGAATAGTAGTCGATGTTTGGGCCAGGGTCAGCCTGGTTGGTATTGAGATTCTGACAGTCGAGTCTAGGGTTGTCGTAGCCTCGGTCGATACATTCCTCCATTACTCTGAGGAGATGGCAAAGATCGAGCAGGCAGCAATAGGCACGACCCCTGGAGTTCCTGCATAAAGCAGGCACCTCCTAATTTATTTTTGGAGGAGCTATGGACGAAACCTTCGAAGAGCTGGTGACCAAGCATACCCGTCGAGAGCTCGAGGAGATAGCTCTGAAATGCGGGGCGGAAAACCTTGGCGGGACAAAATCACAATTGGCCGAGGCAATCCTGGAGGCCATCAAGAAGCAGAAGGAATCTCCAAAGCCAGCAAAACAGGAGATGCCCAAGGAGGTTCAAATGGTCGAGAAGCCAAAGATCTCCACAGGAAGCACAACGCAGCCTGCGAAGAACGGCGTCATGGCCAAGGTTTTTGCTATCAATAATAAATCCGGCGAGTTTCAGACGGCTGGAAGGCAGATCAGAGAGGAAGGCATCCGCGAGATGAATAAGGGCATCAGAGAGTTCCATTCAGCTACAGATACTATGTCAAGGAATATGGCAACTGGTCTAAGGAACATTGCAAGCGATGCCAAAAAGATGCGGGAGGATGGTCTGCAAAGATTCAATGCAGGCCAAGCGGCCTTCAGGAACGACCTGAATTTGCAAATAAAGGAAAATAGTGAATCTATTTCCAAGTTCAATTCAGGCGCCAGAGAGATAAAATCTGCCACTGATCAGATGGCAAAAGATTTCCAAAAGGCTGGCAAAGATATTAGAGAGGACGGCTTTAGGAATCTGCAAAATGGCCTGAGCCAGTTCAGAAGCGATGTCAATTCCCAGGTGAAATCCAACCGGGATGCCATCTCTAGAATCGATACAGCTGCCAGGGATCTTCAGGGAAGGGCAAAGGCCTTCCATGATGAGATCCACAGGTATCAGGAGCAGGATCTAAAGAACTACACTCGAGATTTCTACTACGGGTAAACCCTAGTAGATATTTTTATTATTGATTTTAAGAAGGTGCCAGGTAATGCGATATGCTGTTGCACACCCCAGAAGGGTACGGGGAGAGGCGGTTCATCAAACTGCTTCTGAAAAGAGGGCCTCTGATCTCGCTCGCAAGGCTGCTATAGGATCTATGGAGCCGGATATCCAGGTGAGTATCAAATCGCCATCATATATGGATAGCAATCATAGCGACCAATCCATTGAAGATGCCAGACGCAAGGCAATTGAGGAGTCATACCTCATGCCTGCGGTTAACCACTTCATAAGGACCCCTGAAGTTACTGAGATTGAGGGGAGAATGAAGCTGTGGCTTCAGGCAGGCTATCCTGTTCATCTTATTGGGCCTACAGGCTGTGGAAAGACAAGCCTGGCCACCCACGTCGCCAGTGAGCTTGGAAGGCCAGTTGTCTGGATAAACGGCGATGAGTCGATAACCACGACGGATTTAATCGGCGGGTATTCCCAGATCCAGAGCGAAAGCGTCCGGGATAAGTACATCCATAACGTCTTCAAGAGCAAAGATGTTATGAAGATCGAATGGGTGGATAACCCGCTATCCTTGGCATGCAAATATGGTTATACCCTCATTTACAACGAGTTCTCCAGAACAAAACCAGCATCAAACAACATTCTGTTATCCGTCTTTGAAGAGGGGATTCTAGAGCTGCCAACAAAGTTCGGAGAGGAAAGATACGTTAAGGTTCACCCTGATTTCAATGCCATCTTAACAAGCAACTCTATAGAATATGCTGGAGTCCATAGGCCCCAAGATGCTCTGCTTGACAGAATGGTTGGAATATATACCGATTATTATGGATATGATACGGAGGCCAAGATTGTTGTTGAGCACACTGGCGTTTCACAGGAACAAGCGTTCAGGATAGTGAGCGTTGTCAGATCAATAAGAGAGAAGTTGCCCGATTCCCAGAAGCCAGGTACGAGGGCTTGCATAATGATCGCAAAGGGTCTGAAGATGCTGAATGGCCACGGCACCATAAACTTTGAACAGCTTTGCATCGATGTCATAGCAAACAAGACCAGCTCACCAAAAGATATGGAAGAAAAGACAAATCTGGTCTTGGGATCGATATCCCAGCTGGCGTAGATCGATATGGAACGAATCAGGGCAGTGATTGAAAGTGCGGATGTATATAAAATAAGCGATTTATTCCGCGCAAAGCCACGAGGGCTAAGATTCAACGAGACAGATGCGCTTGTGGTGATGGCCAGATCGGATGATGGACGGAAGTTCAAGTCCATATTCTATTTCAGCCTTAAGCCCGACGGCACCTTTGAGGAGGAGATCCTTGGGGCTGATGCAGCTAAGTTTAGGAGGCACAGACTGGCAGCATTCCTCAGGTATTACAAGATAGCCGAAGATGCAAGCGTTTATAAATTAAAGAATAGAGTTGGCGAACTGAAAGGATTGAATGTGGAGGCCGTTCCTGTAGATAGCGATATGGCAATCTACGTTCCGTAGGATGGTTTTTTCATGACTGACAAGCCCAAGATCCAGGAGATTTACGGCAAAGCTAACTCAATTGCCGAGAGCTTGCTTAAAAAAAGTGTTGATAGCATCATTGGTCTGAATAGAGATGAAGTGGGCTGGGTGGCCGAGGTGGAGGTTTTAGAGAGAAAGTCTATTCCCGATACTCAGGATATTCTCGGAAGGTATGAGATGAAGTTCGATGAGGAGGGCGAACTCATGGGCTATAAAAGGGTGATGGTACACCGCAGATCTGACAACGAGACTGCCGAGGAAGAGGTGTGACTTCTTGACCAGGCAGATTCTGAGGTCACGACAGCAGGCCCAGAATGAGAGGGGATGGTACGTCTACTGTGTCATAAATTCGCCTGCAGAAAAAATAAGCTTCGGCAAACTGGGATTTGAAGGTGAAGAAGTCTATACTATGGATTACAGAAGCTTGTCACCGGTAATCAGCGATGTAGCTTTCAGGGAATATGCTGTGAGCGAGGAGGATGTGGAGGTTCATAAGAGGGTGTTGGGCCATGTCATGCAAGAGTACAGCGTACTGCCTGTGGCTTATGGCATGGCCTTCAAGAACAGAAGGCTACTCCAATTAGCGATGAGCGCGGGCTACACGGCCATGAAAAAGGCCTTTACGGTGATCGATGGTAAGGTCGAGCTGGGAATCAAGGTAATTCTCCCGAAGGATGCAGAGGGATGGGATGAGGCGAGAAGGAGGGACTTTAGATCGGATTTTATTCTAAGCTTAAAAGACTGTGCAGCAGATTCAAAGGAACTCAAGCTCTTCAGCGATCGCATGATACTCAATTCAGCATTCCTGGTGGAAAGGTCAGGTGTGGAGAGATTCTCTGAGCAAGTAGGCGAGCTCTCATCGAGATACGGAGAATTGATGGTGCAGTATTCAGGTCCCTGGCCGGCATACAACTTCGTAGATATCCATATTCTGGGAAGGAAGCGAAAGGGGTTCAGATAGATGTTCTTTGTAGATGACCTTCTCCTTAGGTCACTAGGAATATCTGTGCCAGGGCTGGATTTGATATGGACGGTAGAGCAGATTCAGAAGTTCGCACGCAAAGAACTGTACAATCCTGAGAAGATCAAAAACCAGCTTAAGGAGAATCGTCTTCTTTATGAGTTTGGGGAGCTGACAAGAGAGGATTATGAAAAGAAGAACTCTGAGCTTATGCGCAAACTTAAGCTGGCGGAGAAAGCGGAAGATATGAACCTGAGCATGAGAATTGACATTCTGGGATAAATATGACTAAAAGACGTGCCGCCTTGAAAGAAGTGCCATTTCAGGGAGTCTATCCAATCTTACAACTCTTGAAGGAGATGGAAGATAAGGGAGAAAAAGAGACTGTCGTTTTTGGGGAACTTGATGGCCCATTCTTCTCAAGTGCAGTTTACAGCTGCGCGATCAGGATCGGATTGGGGGATAAATTTTGCTGAAATGTTTTCTACCGGAGAATAATGAATGGCTTATTTAACACATAAGGTCCTGGAAAATAGGAGAAGACAGCACGCAGCAGTGACAGCTCATAAGAGAAAGATTCGGGATGAGGTAAATCCACAGCTTAGGGCGGTCAAGAGAGCCTGGTGGTATAAGTCACAGGAGAGCAATCTCAAGATCAGGCTCACATGGCATAACCAAAAGATGAGGGTTCAGGGCCTTCAGAGGAATCAGAAGCTAGCTCATAAGGTGAAGGTTATAGCTCACAAGAGAAGGCTAAAGCAAGAGCTTGCCAAGCGAAGATAAGGATTAAGGGATGGATATGACCGGACTTGAGCCCAGTGGCAGCATGAATCTAGCAGATATAGTTGACAGGATTTTGGACAAGGGACTGGTAATTAATGCAGATATAGCCGTATCACTAGCGGGCACCGAATTGCTGGGAATAAAGATTAGAGCAGCACTTGCATCCTTCGAGACTGCAGCTAGGTACGGCCTCGAATTTCCCTCAGGTACAAACCTGAATGCTAAAGGCTGGAAAGAGAACGACATGCCAAAAGCAGCCTGCCCTGAGTGTGGAAACAGAAGAGAAGAATCATTGCTAATAAAGGAAGGCTGCCCAATTTGCGGATGGTTAAGCCCTTGCCAAGGAATACCCTTGACGGGGCACGGCCCACATAATTACGAATGAACTATAAAATAGGATGAGATCATGAAGAAAGGATCCAAAGATTCTGTTGATAAGGAAAAATATGAGGAGAAGATAGCCCGTCTTGAGAAAAGGATCGAAGAGCTGGAGAAAACTTCTGCGAAGCCGGATGCTGATCTAGATGGCAAAATTAGCTCTAGCGCGAATATTCAGGTCGGCGGAATTGTTGATAATGTTATCGGGCAGTTCATCCCCGGCCTTGGAGGTATAATTAAGGCACTCGAGCAGTCTTCGCCTGAGTTTAGGCAGAGGATTGCAAATACGGATGCTGAGGTCAGGCACAGGATAGATGTTGGCTGGTCCAGTAAGCCTGTCGTTGACTATCACTTTTCAACAAGGCCGCTGGCACACGGACCCAGGCAGACTGCTCCTAGAGCGGAAAGCGTCAAAATGCCAACGACTGGACCTGTACGAGAGCCTGTAGTGGATGTCCTCGATGAAAAAGACGGCATCACTGTCATCGCCGAGCTTCCCGGCATCTCAGAAAATGATCTGTCGATCAAATTGGATGGGCAATCGCTTGATATTAATGCTGATCACTTCAGCAAAAAGATAACCTTGCCATCGCCTGCCAAATCTATCCTTGAAAAGAGCTACAAGAATGGCATACTACAGCTGAAGCTGGAACGAGGGATCAAATAAAAAGGCCACACAATGACGATCACTATAGATGAGGGCAATCTAAAAAAAGGACTATTAGGTTTGGTCGTTGCCCTTGTTGAGATAATCCAGGAGCTGCTCGAACGCCAAGCGATCAGGAGGATAGAGAGCGGAAACCTTAACGATGAAGAGATGGAGCGGCTTGGAGAGGCGCTCTGCGAGCTGAACGAGGCTCTGGAAAAAATTAAGGAAGATAACGATATTGAGAAGGACGTACGATCTATCAGAGACGGTCTGGACGATGTGGCTGACGATCTCCTAGATAAACTCATCAACCCTGAACGTTGGGCAGATGAGGCTCGAGGGCGTGCAGGATGATTGACGAGGCAAAATACCTCTATTCTGTAGCAAGCTGTGCAGAAAAGGTTGAGATGGGAAGGATAGGGCTTGAAGAAAGTCTAGTCTATACCATACCTTACAGGGATATAGCCGCAATCGTCCACTCATGCGAGTCCAGGCCCTACAGCACTGAGGATAAAATGCTTGCCGAAGGATGGATACTGGAACATAGCTACGTCATAGACCAGGCTACAAAAAGGTTCGGCACAGTCCTTCCATTCTCGTTCGATGTGATCATCCGCGGAGATGATAATGCGATAGAGCAGTGGCTCTCCAGAAATTATGATGGCATAAAATCTGAGCTCGACCGGGTGAAAGGCAAGTCCGAATACTCAATCCAAATTTTTTATGATCGGGCAAAGCTCGCATCCGAATATTTGAATAAAGATCAAGATGTCAAGGAAATTGATAAGGTAGGCAAGGGTAAGGCCTATCTTCTCCAGAAGAAGCTGAACATTAAGATAAATGACAAAGTCACCAATGAGATTATTAGACTCTCTGATGAGTTCGGGGCGAGGATATTGGCATTATCGGATGACGTTAAAGTAGAGAAGAGGAAAGCATCCGAGCTCGATAGATTTCGAGGTAAAAGTATGATGACCTCGTTCGCTTGTTTGGTCAGTGAGGATAATGTCCCTCCTTTGGGAGATGTCCTGGATGAGATCAACAACATGGACGGCTTTGCAGTGAGATTCACAGGCCCTTGGGCACCATTCAGCTTTGTCAATATCTCTGAGGCAAAATGAAGCCGGAGCAAGATAGCAGTCTTGTTAATATTGTAGATCGACTCCTGAACAAAGGTCTTGTACTAAATGCCGATTTGATAATAACTGTCGCAGGCATTCCCATGATAGGCCTGAGTCTTAGGGCTGTGCTGGCCAGCATGGAGACTATGCTCGAATATGGCATAATGGAGGATTGGGATAGGGCCACAAGAGAATGGTATGCAAACAAGAGAAGCACAGTCCTCCTATTGGAGAGTGAGAAAATCCTATTCAAGTCATTTGGCTATATCTGGCAGAGCAAGGGGATAATCAGTAACTGGGTTCCAGGGGTCTGGCATGTTACGAATAGGAGGATGTTTCTATGGAGGAAAGATTTCTCCGAGATGCTCTTTGCGTCTTATCTTACAGAGATAAACGCTTTAAATATCGTTACATCGCGGAATGGGGTGACTGAACTCGACTTAATCTGTCAAGGTGAGGCTGCTAGGATCTGTATATCAGATGTCGAGAAATTCAGAGATGCATTTGAGAAGGCAACATCCTCCAATTTGGTCTCTGTCTCGATGCAGATGTAAAATTCATATTTTATCTATGAACTACTTTTTCCTAAAGGTTATCTTATTATAAGGCATAATCCCTGTTATGGATCATACGGACATCGATCATGCTCTGCTTGCTGTAGAAAGGATGCTTGAAAGGGACCCGATGGATTGGGAGGCCTGGGCTGCCAAGGCCGACCTGCTGTATTCTGCAGGAATGTACGATAATGCAATACGGTGTTGCGATATGTCTTTGAAGCAGAACCCTAAAAATGCTTTTACTTGGAATACTAAAGGCAATGCACTACGACAATTGGGCAATCGTAACGATGCTGTACATTGTTATGATAAGGCCAAACAGTTGGAACCAGATCTCGACAGTTCGAAGCGCTGAATTGATGAATCTTCGCCATTGATTTATAATGCCTATCAATCCAGGCATTCCACGTTAATATCCTTCGCAATCTTTGGCAGAACGTTATGTGATGCGCCTATGAAGAGTATGCCTGTTTCATCATCCTTCAGAGTCGAGTTGATCGATTGAGAAATGAAGGCATCTCTATCCTCCAAGAGCCTGTCTTTTATCTTATCGTACTTAGAAGCTGCATCGGCCCTCTCAGCATCTGTCTTGGCATCGATAATTGCTTTGATATAATCGTACTCCCTCCTTAATAGTTCTGGGCTCTCAGTCGCCTCTATTTTAGCGCCTCTCATCATTAAGTTCATAATAATTTGATAATTCCTGCTGCCGCGCTCGGCAGTCTCTCTCACAATTTTCTCTCCAATAGCATCTGCGCACGGCAAACCGTCCTGGTATATCCTCAGCATTTTAGGATCAACAGCGATAGCATTCACGTCCCTCTCAACCTCGTCCCAGAACTTCGATATTTTTCGCTGATTCTCCTCCCAGCGCTGCCTTCCTATCTTAGATATGCCCTCCTTTTCTAAGCCCTCCTTCATAGAGCCCATGTCTGATGGAGCATGTACTATTCTTATTACTATTAACTTTCTCATAAAAATCTCTTCAAATTCACAGAGATAGATATTTTTCAAAGCCCTGTTTAGGCGGACACGCCAGCATCAACTTTTCTTTGCCTTGTCAGCATTCCCACATCTGCTGTCCTCATTATCTGCATTTTGCTTTTCGATCTTCCGCTTCAGATCGTTTTGCTCTAGATCGGGCAGATCAGCTCCGCACATGCTTAATAAATAGGGAACGCCTCTATAAATAGGCTGCCAGAACATCACCGCAAAACCTATTATCCTGGGCACAATGGAAGGACAATATATGTCCAATTTGAATGTAGCGATTCTGGGAGCGCTGGATTTTGCTAAGGACCTTGGGAAGAAAGGCACAACCAGCGATCTCACATTTTACAACCTGAAGAGAGGAGAGAATACAGTCACTATCATAGAGCCTACAAGATATCCTGAGCGGCTAGCGCCGCTATTTTACACAGTCTCTCTTGCAAGCAAAGCAATACTGATTGTTGACCAGATAAACCCGGTCTTTGGTGAGTGCGTTGTGATGCTCCAATGTGCTAGGATGAGGAACGGCATCGTTATCACACGGAATTACATCACGCGCGAACAGCTCATGCCTTTTGTTAAGGGCACGGTTATCGAGGGATATGAGTTTATGGAGGACGACAAGAACGCGCTTCGTGAGAAGCTATTGGATGAGGCGGCCAAGATTGAGACTAGCTGCGATTCTGATGTCGGAACCATGCCTGTAGACCATTTCTTTAATGTACGCGGTGTGGGAACAGTCGTTTTAGGATGTGTTGTAGAGGGCGCGATCAAAAAGCATGACGAGCTCAAGGTTCTACCTGGTGATAAGACCGCACAGGTCAGATCCATCCAGAAGCATGATGAGGATTTCGATTGCGCGGGCGTGGGCGACAGAACTGGTATGGCTCTGAAAGGTGTAGATGTAGAGGAGCTAGACAGGGGAACTATACTTACAAACGATAAGCTGATCAAGCACATATCATCTTTCACTGCGAAGGCTGAGGTCGTCAAATACTGGCCGTCTCCGATAAAAGAAGGCATGGTGCTTCATTTGGGCCTATGGATGCAGTTCGTGCCTGCCAGGGTTGAGGCTGTATCGGCCGAAAAAGATTGGCATAATCCGGAGATGACCTTGAAGCTGGATAAAATGCTCATTTATAAGCCAGGTGCAAAGGCGATTATAACATATCCAGAAGGCGGGAAGCTCAGAGTGGTGGGAACAATAGAATTGCCTTGAAAATTGGCTCAACCCTCTTTAAGAAAACTGGAACTTATGCGGTTTTGCCTATAGTTCTCGCCTCTGAAATGCATACTATATTCCAATTTTTATCGAATGTATTCTAGTAAAAGCTCTTTCAAACAGGCTTTATAGCTTTAGCTTCGCAGTCGCAAATTCTGTAACGCAGTTTTTACAGTTGCCATATATGTGGATATTCAGATTCCTTTAATGTAAAGCAGATGCATAGGACGCTTGATACGACGGAAGGGCACATAGATTGTATTTTTGTCTCTGTAGGATCTACCATGCTTTCGAGTTCCCGTTCAATGGATATAAGTCCCGATAATTTTTTTCTGCAAAAGAATAGCATCTAAACCAGATTATGATTTTATGATTCTGGATGGATCGACAAACTAAAATGCTCACAGAGCAGATGTAATTGATTAGACTAAATTTCATTCTGAAATCGAGCAAAATCACCATGGGGCGATAAATTTATATGCAAGAAGCCTTGCCTATAGCTAGGGATTGTGTATCATAACAGTTATAAAGTAGGAACATGTGCGCTATAGCGATAATCCGGCCTATGAATTGCTTAATTCTAGTATTATACGATAAATAATGGTGTGAACTTAAATGGATTAGGCTTGGCATAGATAACTGCGTAGTAGCTTCAATTGATATGATTAATTAGCTCTCAGATTGAATGGAATGGTTATTATGGATTTCGATGGTGCAGATCATAGATTGGCTGCGATTGGAAGGCAGCTGAAAAAGAATCTTAATGATTGGGAAGCCTGGGCTGCTAAAGCGGATATATTATGTTCATTGGAAATGTATAATGTTGCAGTAGAATGCTCCGAGATATCTTTGATGCTGAACCCGGATAATGCACTTACTTGGTACACTAAAGGTATTGCTTTAAGCAAGCTCGGTAGAACTGCGGAGGCTGATGCAGCATTCACAAAGGCGAAGGAACTGGGATATTAGCATAAAGTCAGAGAAAATCATGTGATGAATTTATCTTTATAGAATCATCATCCAGGTTCGTGATTCATAAAAATTAAATTGCATGCTATTTTGGCTTTTCTTCTACTGCATCAGACCAACACGCCATTTTAGCATTTTATCCTCAACAATGTAGCGGAAGGTGCGATCTATCAACAATCCCAGTAGACCTAATATTATCATATAGAGCAGCACATAGTCCATCTCGTGCAAATAGTAGTAGGACCAGATCTTATAGCCAAGTCCGCTGGTGCTTACTCCGAACTCCTCGGCAGCTACAAGGCACATCCAGGCAATCCCCATAGCGATCCTCACGCCGCCTGCAATAGAGGGAAGAGCGAAAGGAATGGCGATATACCTCACGAGGTCGATATCTCTCGTTGCACCCAATACCTTTGCTGATTCCACATATACTTTTGGCAGGCTCCTGAAGCCTACATATGTGTTTATGAGTATTGGAAAGACGGCACCAATGAAAATTATGAATCCTGCAGCCTGATCCGTTAAGCCGAACCAGACGATTGCAAATGGAATCCATGCTAAGGGAGGAATCGGCCTGAAGATCTCTACTATTGGATCAGCTATCCTATCCACAGCTCTGAACCAGCCCATTGCCATGCCTATAGGCAGGGCGACAGCTAGCCCTCCCAATAAGCCTATAAGGAAATGCAGCAGGCTGGTTGGAAGGTCCTCAACTAAAACCGTTTGCCAGATGTTGAAAAAGGCAGAGACTACCTGAAGAAAACTGGGCAGCAGCAGTGTGTCGTTCACTGCCGCTGCAGCAATTTGCCAGAGGACTATCAGGCATAGTATAGAGATGGCCTCAATTCCCTGCCTGCTGATTATAGATTGCAAGCTTTTGGCCATGTCTTTAGTCCCTAAGCCTTCGCCTTTTCATAGAAGCTGGTATCGAAGAGGTCGTCCTGTGTCAAGGTCTTGTTGATGTAGCCCAGAGTTTTGTCGATCTTGGCGTACTCAAGTGTTGAAGGAATCTGTATGTTTGGATCGCTGACCCATTTTCCATCCCAGTTCTTTATGGAATATTCAGCTACGGTTAAGTTCTGGCCTTTTACCCTATTCGCGTATATCTTCGCTGCTTCCTCGGGGTTGGCGTTGATGTAATTGGTTGCGTTGATATGAGTCTTTACTATTTGTTCCACCAGGTCTGGATGCTCTTTAATCAGCGTCTCGCTGACGAGAACGCTGCAACATGCGTGGTTGGGCCACATCTCGCCTGAAGAAATAGCTATATAGCCTTTCTTATCTAGTACTATCGTTGATGGGGACGGATGAGGCAGGAATACTCCATCTACCTTACCGGCTTCAATAGCAGTAACTGCATCTCCTGGTCCCATGGGGTATATCTTGATCTTTGAGATATTCACGTTATTATCCGTCAGCCATTTCTTCATGACTATGTCCTGAATGGAACCAGGTGGGAATGTGCCAATGCCAAGCCCTTCGAGAGATTTGGGCCCGCTATATGATACACTCGGTCTGAGGACCAGATCAGATCCATTGATGTTGGCAGCTGCAACTATCTTCGCTGGCAGGCCAGCAGCTATTGCAGTTATTGGCGGAGCTGTGCCAACATAGGCAATATCCAAATCCCCAGCAAGCATTGCCTGCATTTCAGGCGGTCCAGATGGGAACTCCTTCTCCTCAATCTTCTGAACTCCAAATGGTTTCAGATCCCTCGCCCACCATCCCAGCTCAGATGCTGCCATCTCTGCAATCTGATGGGTACTGGGCTGATATCCTATCCGCAGTGTTGTGACATTTTGGGTGGGCGGATTCTTCGGGGGAGAAGAGATGCATCCCAGGCATATCACAACGACTGCGGCCAGTATTGCCATAAGCGCTAGTTTCCTCACCGTAATCACCTGTGAAGACTTGTTTCACCCTTGAAGAGATGTTCGTATATATTTTCCCTATGGTAGCAGTATATTTCTCCAAAAGGGATAAAACTCGAAACGGATTATGCTAATAGCCATGAATAAAGTTTGTAGCACATAAATTATGATTCTGGTTTTAACGAGCCAGCTCCCTAAAAGTCGGTTGCATTAGCTCCAACCATCAAGGCATAGCTCTTAATCTATAATGAGTATTTATCGTGACTATTTATCCTAAATGTACAAATTCCTATTTAGCAGAGGACAATTATGCAGAACGATAGATTAATACAAGTTACCAATGCTTTTTACTATCATCTATGCGGCCTTTCTCAGAGATCATCGAGCGAGTAGAGCGCGGTGAAGCAATTATCATGACCTCGCAGGAGGTCTGCGAGCTTGTAAGCGTTGGCGAGCCTGAAGAGCTTAAGGATGTAGATGTAGTCACCACAGCTACGCGAGCGGTCATGAGCGGAACTTATGCAGTCCTCTCCTTTCCTGTAGCTGAGCCGCATACATTCCTGAGGGCAAAGAACGTCTGGATGAATGGCGTCCCTGCGCAGGTCGGGCCTTGCCCAAATGAGAATCTTGGTGTTTTAGACGTTGTAGTCTTTGGGACGGCCCACAGCCGTGATAATCCTGAGTATGGCGGAGGCCATCTATTCAGAAATCTGGTCGAAAGAAAACCTGTTTCGGCAGATGTGGAGACTGATAAAGGAAGGCGCTTCACGGTAGAAGTCGGACTGGATGAGATGCCTCACGCAAGGCTGTTCGGGTCGCGCCATGCATTCAAGAACTACTCGGCATTTGTAAATCGCAGTAATGAGCCCATCTCGACAATCTTCCATGCCAGGGGCTTTGAGCCCCGCTGTGGAGGGGCGACGTTCTCAGGCTGTGGCCAGATAAATCCCATCAAGAATGATCCTCTATTGGAATCCATCGGCGCAGGAACGCGAATATTGCTCAACGGTGGAGAGGGCTTTGTGATGGGCACTGGAACGCGGAGCTGCTCAGATCGGCCGAACCTTGCGGGATTCGGGGATATGCACCAGATGGACCCTGAGTACATGGGCGGCTTTGTTACGTCGGCGGGGCCTGAGTGCATCTGCTCATGGGCGGTGCCGATCCCTGTTACCACAAGTACCATCTTAAGGGAGATTGCCAGGCTAGACAAAGATATCTGCTTGCCGATTATGGATGTGGTCACAAGGACGCCTCTTGGCTCAGCCGACTATGGAGATGTTTGGGAGGGCGTTGATCTGACGGTTGAGTTCGATTCGGAAAAGTGCAAGGGCTGCGTGCGGTGCTTGGTTGAGCAGATCTGCCCGATGAAGGCTGTAAGCTTCAGTGGCCATGCCGCCAGGGACGAATCTAAATGCTTCCATTGCGGCCTTTGTGTCGGCGAATGCCCTTCGGGGGCCTTCAAATGCAATATGGGCCAGATCAAAGTTTGTGACAAGGTTGTTCCAGTAGTTCTGCGCCAATCGGACCGGCTCAGGGCGCTGAGGCTGGCTGAAGAGCTGAAGCGGCAGGTGCTCGAAGGAGACTTCAAGATTGCTCAGCCTGTCGAGCGCATATACCCTTAAAACGCTCGATTATCTGCTCGGGCGAAAGATCGATAATAGGCACATCAGCATTTCCGGGATCTACCTTTACCACTACTACTCCACTGTTGCCGATAGCATTCCGCAGTTCCTCTAGAGTTTTCACAGACATAACATTGCCCATACCAGCAGCCTTCGCAATTGCCGCAAGATCTGTTCTGCAGGAGGTGCATGTAGGCTGGGAACCGGTAGATCCGTAGCAGCAATTGTCCAAAATCAGCAGGAGATAGTTATCGGGCGCGTAGTTTGCTATCGTCGTCAGGGTTCCGAGGTTCATCAGCACCGAGCCGTCACCATCCAAAACTATGACGCGGCGCCTTTGAGACAATGCAAGGCCAAGACCTATGGACGATGCCATGCCCATTGAGCCGAGCATGTAAAAGTTTTCAGGGCGGTCTTTTACGGCATAAAGCTCTCTGCTTGGAAAGCCAATGTTGCAGATTATAAGAGCATCATCTGCCTTAGAGGCAACAGCGGCAATAGCATCAATCCTCTTCATGCACCCCTCCAGAACTTAATATCGAGGAGAACGGCAACCGGCCGCCGCTGCTCGGATGAAAGTCTCCATGCCTGGGCTACTGTCTCTTCGGCATCTGCTGGTATAGGGGAAAAGCGAGGAATCTCCATTGCGTCTAAAAGCTTTGGCGTAAGCTGGCCCATGGGAATCTGGCCCGCGATGGTTTCACCAACGCTACCGCGATGGCTTATTATCATGAGCAGAGGAATTTCGTAGAGGAAATCAAGCGATGCTAGGGCATTGATGCTGTTTCCAAGACCAGAGTTCTGCATGAGCAGACTGGTGCGTTTTCCACCCATCCAGGCGCCAGCGCATAATCCTACGCCCTCCTCTTCGCGAGTGACAGGGATGTGAATAATCCCTGAATCAGAATCTACGAGTTTCAGAAGCTCGCATAAATTTATGCAGGGCACTGATGCTACAAAATCTATTCCCACGTGCTTCAGGCCTAGATAAACCGCTTGACTTGGACCCATATTTCCCTTTGACATTGGCTGTTATTGGATGTTATAATTGCTGCTACGAAATGCTTGATCCTTCGTTTATAGAATTTGTTCTATGTGATATTGATATATCATTTTATAATCATCCTATATCGATTGCTCTATCTTATCTCTCCAACATAAAATGGTCTTGAGTTTAGGTACGGCCTTTATGTAGAAACATTACTCTATATCTGAACTCTATACATCTACTAAATAGCGTATCTGTCAAATCTTATAAAATAACACATGTAATCAACATGCATATCAAGAGTCTTTCAAATTCGTCAGGATAAATTTTAACTATTTTAGCACTAATATGAGTTTTTAGATGCTAGTTACATTGGTTAGTGAACTTTAATTATATTCAAGTTTGATGAAATCGCCATAAGTGATAATACAGTTAATCAGTTTCATAAAAGAAAAACAGTTTTTTATGCAAATCCAAATATATACAACATCTTTATATTTCGCGAAGGCAGAGTGGCCTCGAAGGGACGCCAGACGGTGCGGAGCAGATCCGTCTGATGGCCTAAGGGGCGTGATGTGATGTTGATCTCCAGCTGGTATAATGGTGGTAGCCTAGATGCCTTCTGTCACTTCTGCAATCGGAACAGGCGTAAGACCATATTAGTAAAATTGAGAGATAAGTCAGAGCTGATCAAAGGTGTGCTCTACAAACGATATATGGAACCCTATGATGATGGCCTATACATCCTTCTGAATCCTAAGGTAAACCACCCGGCATACTACTCTCTGGATGATATTGAGAGCATTCATGAATTTAAGGAAGAGCCTGATCTAAGAGCACTGGTAAATACACTTATCGCAGATTAAGTTCGGATTTGCTTTATCTAGTAGGGCCAGAAACGTAAACATAAAATCTAAACATAAACTCTCTTTTATTTAACCTCAATAAGGCAGCATAGCAACCAACTTTGCTGCTTTGCTAAATACCACTGATGCAGACCCTTGAATGGAAAAATATATATTTACTGTATACAATCTATAATTATGGTAAAAGGAGTAGATGTCATGGGCGAAGGGGAATTAAAGTATAAAAAATTTATGTTGGTCATGTTTATAGGAATACTTTTGCTATCATTAGCAATAGATGCGGCTTCCGCCAGCGAGCCGCCTCAGGTGGGGGATAATACTCTAGGAGCGATAAATAACAGTGACAGCAATTTAGTTAACAGCAGTGATAGCAATTTAACTAACATCAGTAGCGATAGCGTAAATCTAACTGTAGGTGCAGGTCCTGGCAAGGCCACTCTTTATCTGCCCCTAGGTTTCATAAATACTGGGAAGCCGACTTATATTTGGTCAAAGGTTAAAACCACCCAATTTTATAATTTGATGGTATTTGATTCATATGATAACACAGTTATCAATCAATGGTATAAGGCAGAAGACCTTAAGCCGGACAGAAAATCGAGATTAAGCGCAACACCACCAATAACCCTTGCACCTGGTGATTACACATGGCAGATTGAAACCTGGAGCAGCAGTGGTACTACCTTGAGCGATGTAAATCCCTTTACTGTCTGTACCTCCAAATCATTGCCTGGAAAGCCGCTTCTGATATCACCAAAGGGGACTATAGGAACGAGCGTTCCTGTTTATATCTGGAACCCTGTACCGGATGCCATGCGATATCACCTAAAGGTGGCGAATACAACTGACCTCAGCCATCCTGTGATAGATCAATGGTATGATGCAGCGGATGTGACATCCAATCATGGATGCGTTGCAAAACCGGATATTCCCCTTATCAAGGGCAGCTATAGATGGTGGGTTCAAGCAGGAAACTGCCTGGGAAATGGTTCATGGAGCAATTTCCTTAGCTTCACGGTAAACCCTACGCTACCAGGTAAAGTGAGCCCAATATCGCCAGATGGCCTCATTCAAACGCGCACTCCAGTCTTCGTATGGACTGCATCGCCAAGCGCTACCGAATACCATTTGATGGTGGAAAATGAAACTGAACCTGTATTTGATGAATGGTATCCAGCGGAAGATGTGACTCAGGGCGATAAATGCTATGCAAGGTCGCCGATAATTCTTCCATTCAGCGATATCGACTTCTTCTGGCAGGTTCAGGCTTCAAACGACCTAGGAACAGGGCCAAATAGCAGCACTGTGTGGTTTGAAACGGTATGCTCAGGAGGGGAAAAGTCAAGGACGGCATCCAGGTTTACCTGATATTTCCCCCCGTTTTTATTTATCAGAAACGATTTATTGATATCAAGGATAGCCAGATCTATCTTGGCCCTCAAAGAGAGATAGATCAAGGCTGGCCTGAAGCAGCGATTGCGGCACAAAGTGAGCGGCTGCAATCGCTGCTGATGCAAAGCTGAATACGGTTTTCTAAATTTTACTCTGCATTTGTCTATTATCCCTCCGTACTTTTAGAGCGACCTTAATGCCTACCTTCACTCAATCAGCTTGCTTCCTCACCCCTTAGCATAGATCCCTGCGCCGAGGAACCAAGTACCATCGACATTCGTCACATAGCTGAGCTTCAGCTCCGGAGTCATGTTCCTGGATGGGTCGGGATAGATGTAGTAATGGAAACCATTCCCCATTCTGGCCAGGTCGATGGCCTGCCTGACGAAATCGACCCCATTGGGATCTCGGACACCGATGCGGTTTGTGCCTATCAGATCAGGCTGGTAAGGAAGTGCCAAATTTTTTCCATCGTAATCATACGCGAAGATGTAACGTCCATCTCTCGTGAAGTTGCCTTTTTGATCGTTGAAGACTGCGAGAGCGTTCTGCTTGCCGTTCTTTTTGGCGAACTGAAGTGCATCATTCACATAGGCCACAAGCTCATCTCTATCCGATTTATTAAATGATGCAGAGATGTTAGAGAGGTACAATCCAGAGCCCAGATAGAAGCTATTATTCACAGTCTCAATATAGAGCTGCTTCAACTCCTGTTTACCTCCATGGGCCGGATTCGGGAACACAATATACATGGTCCCGCCGCCTCTACGGGCCAATGCAATCTCGCGGCCGACAATATCTACGCCGTTAGCATCCGACAGGCCCTTCTGTCCAATTAAGGCAGGATTAATTGGATGGACGATACAGGTTCCATTCAAGTCATAGCCAAAGATGTAAAGATCTCCTCGGACAAATGGTCCCGAGCGGTTGTTGAACTCTTGAAAAGCCTTTTCCTGGCCATTATCTTTTAGATAGGCTACTGCCTCATCCAAAAAGGCTTTGGTTTCATTTTGTTTCGAAATACTGGCGATATACGTCGCGGGGATATACGTAGTTAGAATCTTTTCGTAATCGCTTACACCACTTGCATCTTTGTTGCTCTTAATAGAATCCAGGGCTTGCTGGAAAGACTGCACTAGGGAATCAGGTGTCTTATTGTTGAATACATAGTAGCCTTCGCCCTGGGCCAGCACATAAGCCACTTTGTAATCGCTCATGTTTGCGCCTGAGTGCTGGATCAGCCAGAGGCCCGCCAAGTCGTCATATGCCCACGCATCGATAGATCCGTTCTTCAGCATCTCTATAATTGGCGCTGAAGTTTTCTCAAGAACTAAATCCTCCTTCTTTACGCCGTCATTGAGAAGCCTTTGGACCGCTATGTCATCCTCAAGACCGCCTATCTTATATTTTTTCAGGTCTTGGAGCGATGTGATGTTGATGTTTTTATCACTCTTTGCCAGGAGCGCATCTCTGCCGGTTGCGACTGGTCCTACCCACTTGAACAGCTGCTCCCTTTCCGGGATTCGGAAAGCCGTAAAGAGAACAGTATTATTTTCCTTCAAAGTTTTCTCATAGCCGTCTGTCCAGGGCAGAAGCTGGATGGCGCTTCTGTTCAGGTTTACACCCATTTTCTCCCAAATCTTTTCGAGCAGATCTACCGAGATACCTTGCAGCTTGCCATTCTCCTGGAAGTTGAAGGGCGGGTACTGCTCAGTAATATAGGTCAGATCCTTCGCTGAAACTGTCTGGTCGGTGGCCAGGCATGGGATAGCTGCCATCGAGACAATTACAAAAATTATTGCTAGACTATAACATAATGCGGTAAGTCCTCTAATAGATTTCCCTCCTGTGTGAACATCGTTGCTTGATCCATTTAAGATCAATCCTACATTTATAAAGGTTCCTTAGTAAGTTCGCTTGGATTTTAGGCGTGATTTCGGGGAGCTTTCTGTTACCGATTCTGATAAGTGCGGTTGTTCAAGCATAAAGGTTGTCTTCAATCTCTCTGATTTCTTCATGGAATCATGGATCAAATTTTAAAATTTAGGAGATTCATATATTTACTTAAAACTGGATCTATATCTTGTTTTGGCGGCGATTTCCTATAACTTACTTGAATGATGGCGCTTATTTCCCCTATATGATCCATGTAGAAAACACTGCGTCTTACTACGTTATGAATCTCCGAAAATCTAGGATTGCTATATACCCTTTCGCTATCTATTACCAAACCTTCGGTTCAGTTCCCCAATCCACATCACTAAGACCTTGTCTGGGCCGTGATTCCATCTGGATAATTCCTCGCGGAAATCCAAAGAGAATTTAATATATGAGTAAGCAATATTATAGCCTGACGTTTAAAGAGGATATATTATGATAGCGATAGCGGTAGTTGGCACAGATATTGAAAAAGCTTCGGGAAATAAAAAGTTAAGCAAATTTAATATTTTTGTGTTAATTGCTGTCATTTTGTTTTTAACAGCACTTGTTTTACTTTTAATGTACCCAGGAGTTTCTACATGGATATTTTATTTTGTTACATCAATTCCAATCATTGTCATTTTTATTCACTATTATATAAAGAGAAAAATATAAAGAGAAAAAAGCAATCTTTAACTTAATTTCCTATGAATTATGGGGCCTTATAAGAATTAATAAAAATCTCTCCTACCAAAACTACCATTTTCTCCTCGCGTATCTCTCCTTTTATCTCACCACACGCCCGAATGCACCTTTTGCATCATGCAGTGCTCAGGCAAAAAGCGCACAGTCTCGCCCACATCGGGCCTTCGTCCTCGGCTCACCGTTCCCTCGAAGGCCGCCACCATGCAGATTCCAATATCTCTGGGCGTAGGCTGATTGTTCAGCAAATGCATAGGGCCGACAAGGTGTACCATAGCTATTCCTGAATTATCCACTTTTTACTCAAAGCTAGTGTCTTCAAGATTATCTACCTATCAGTTCGTGGATATTATTCGGCACCAAGGCCATGAGTAAACTACGTCTGAAGCTGAGATCGTCGAGCTACGAACATTTATGAGGTCGTTTATGCTGCCCTATGTTATAGCATAAAATATTGCCGGTACTTACCGAAAAATGCTTAACATAGGAAACCAAAGGGTTCATGGATGAAGGCAAAAGCTGCTAAGAAGCCCAAAAAGAAGGTAGTGGCCCTCGAAGATGATGAACGAATCGTGGCCGGAACTTTGAAAGGGGAAGCTGAAATAAGGGCCGGTCTGGGAAAGACATTCAAGGATGTTGATGAGTGCATAGAGTACCTAGAAAAACTGTAGAGCTACCTGGCGTATATACCGCGCTCATCGCCTCTTTATGATAAAAACTTTAGGCGATTAACAAAAAAGAACGCGTTCTTTAGGATAGGACTCTCAGGAAGATTCGAGAGATCCTTAATAATCCTGAAATCGGAGAGACTTTAACCTAGAACTTAGCCGGTTATCGCGGCTGCCATGTCGGAAATTGGGTTATTATTTATAAAATTGTAGGCAACGAAATTTGGTTCGTGAATTTTGATCATCACGACTATGCTTATGATATGTAAACATGCTATTAAATAATTTTAATTTTTTTTTAAAATCGGATCTATGTCTAATTTGTACTGATTTTCCAGTTGACTTCAATTGCTTGTCTGGACATTTATTTTTAAGTGATTATCCCGAAGCTTGTTACAGGGTGCGCCTTTTTGACTATCCCCTAACGAACGAGATTCAATTAGCTCTATTAAACTGAAATTCATGAGCATACATTGCAGAGCCACCCTAACTTTGCATTTGTGTCTGATCAACATAATTCAAGAGCTGCATTTACTTTTTGGGGCTAACACTAACGGCTTTTCTAGCGCGCTCAGTCGCCGCGCAGGCTACCCCGAACCCCTCTACGGGGGAAGGTTTTGGAAAACATATGCCATAGGGTTGAATATGACAGGATTTGCTAGCCCTTCCATAAATTTTGAATCGATATCTGCATCGCCATTATCGAGCACTCGCTTGCTACATTCCTGCTAGCAGGCCTGCAGCTACTTTATTGTAGAGCCTCCAGTGCCTTAGTTAAAGCCGCTAGATCGCCTTCAAGCCTCTCCTTGAGGATAACCATCGAGGATGCATCACCAAGAACCTTTATCAAGCCCTTCGAAATGGCCGTGAAACCGAATGTAATTATTGCCGCCTCAGGTGTAAGCACATCCTCAGCTGTATTCTCCCATCCCAGGTGCAGACCTTCCGATAATTCGCCATAGCGATGTGTCCTTACCAGCAGTCCGTTCTCATAGAGAATCAGCCTGTACTCGCTGAAGAAGCCCAAGCCCCTCTCAAGCTGTATTCTTTCTTCTCTGGTCAGGATGATAATCTCACGGCGGTAACATTGCTCGCAGTCATCACTTAGCAGAGGGACCAGAGGCGTGATCTTCTCCAGGATAGCTTTCAAGACAGCTGCCTCTCTCTCCAGGGTTTCCTTTTTCAGATCGGCAATCTTTGAAGCTAGAGGATAAAGCTCATCCAGTGTTATGCTCAGCCCTGATAACGTGTCTGTGGTTATTGAATCGGTGGCAGTCAGAACAGCGTTTTCAGAATGGTTTGGGGCAGCCATTTAGACCGCCTCTGCTTCTGCGATCTCCTGAGAGGAGCCTCGGATAGAGCCTTCGCAGCTATCGCCGCTTATTATGGCGACAACGAATGGAAATTCCAGGTTAATTACGTGCATGGCCTCGGAGAATTTGCCAACAGCTAAGCCCATGTTATTCAACCTTTCAGTCGCTACCTGGATGTTCAGGATTTTACCGTTTATTTTCACAGCGCCCGGCATATTCTTTCACCTCATAGAATCTAACATCATAAGGTATAAACAGATTACGCCCTCAAGGTAATATACGTATACTAAGAATAAGGTTAAATGGAGGTAGATTTAAGAATGAATGATATGAAGCGTCTTTCAATAGTAATCCCTGATGATGCTTTTTTAGTCCTCAAGGAATACCAGGAGAAAATGAAGATCTCGACCCGCGATGAAGCAATGGCCACTTTATTAATGGAGTTCAAGAAGCTCAAAGAGGCTTGAAATACCCTCCAAGGGATCTTATTGCTTAACTCGTTGTCCATTCGTAGGGGTTCAATCCCTATGCTTGATGAAGGAAGTAGCCAAAGTAAAGTGCTGATACTAGTTGTGGTGAAGGGAATAAAACTGAATGGTAGATAGCTCACTAGAAACGACTAAATTGACGAAGGTTCCTGCAAGCGAGATACTTGCCAAGATCAAGACGAGTGAGCCAATAAAGCTTGATAATGTTATCATCATGGGGAACCTTGATATTGTCGAGCTTGGTATAAAATTTGGTGAGAAGTTTTCTACTGCATCTACAATAAAAATAACCAATTCGCTTATCGAGGGAGCTATCAATTTCTCTAACACGGAATTCAAAAACGATGACGATGAAGAAGTTGATTTCAGCAAAACCACGTTTGGCAATAAAGTAAATTTTTCAATGGCTCAATTTCAGCAAGGAGTTAATTTCCAAGAAGCACATTTTACCCATGAAGTAAATTTTAAAGGCGCGAAATTATTTTCAGCTACCTTCGTTGATGCTAGACTGGATGGATATGGCAATTTTAAAGAAACTGAGTTCTATGAATTTACCGCCTTTGATGCAATGCAATTCAATAATTATGCTAACTTCGTTAAATCTAGTTTTACACCAGTTGCATCCTTCCATTGGGCGGTTTTTAACGATAATGCCAACTTCAGTGGAGCTAAGTTTTGTGAAAGAGCCAATTTCGCTAGTGCGCGGTTTTATATCGATGCAAATTTTGCAAATGCAAATTTTGATAGAACTATTAACCTAAAAGATGCGATGTTTACTCGAATGGATATCTCTTGGGAATCTATTAAAAACAGCCTTGAATATAATGATGCAGTATATTTAGGACTTGCCAAAAATTATAATAATATAGGATTATTTTCAGATGCAGATAGCTGTTATTATCAATATAGGACTTTAAGAAGAAAAAATCACTTAAATGGATTTGAGTACCTTCTCGATTTGATCGCGTGGATACCATATGGCTATGGCACACGTTATTATTATCCACTTATACTAATGATTGGCTTATTTTTTGTTTTCGCTGGCATTTTTTTGTATGGAAAACAAGTGCATTCCGTTATAGAAGCATTAGACCTAAGTGTGGTAATACTTACTACGACTACTCAAATAGGTAATTTAACAGGTCCTTGCAGATTCTGGAGCATTGTAGAACGGATCGCAGGATGGCTTCTCATGGCATCATTCCTAGTAGTCTTAGCCAGGAAAACAATAAGGTAATTGCAAATAGCGAAGAAACAGATAAAAGGTTAGATGCTATCTATTCTTCTTTCTTTTGCCGCATCGTAAGTAGCCATTACTGCTAGGTTTGCATGCGCTAAGGAAAACGCTTTATGCTTGATTATTTATGCATCGGCATATGGATGATTTAATAATTGAAAAAAAGAAGAATCTCGGATTTGTACCTGAAATAGTTGGATACTTGGCTAGCATTGAAGAATTCGGATATTCCTATAAATATTATAATTTTAGACATCCTGGAGCAGTTTTTAGTATAGCAACCCGCTGTGTCGTAGAAGATTTCATTGAGTTATTACAGGAACTTGAGGATGGTCAGAATAATTATAACAAAGATGATACTAAGAAATTTTATGCTTTAGCCAAAAAGTTCAGGATATTAATCCATGATTTTATAAAATTTTATGACTCATGCGCCGAAATCGTGATAGGATGCAGCAAGCAACATAAAAATAAACCCAAAGTATTTCTATGGAGATGGCTAAAGGATAATAAATATGGTGCTGCTGATGAAATGAAAGAAAAGACTAAGGACGAAATAGAAGTATTCAGAAAGATTAATAATAAATTAAAACATACAAGTAATGTGATCCAACCTATAAACTTCTATAACAATAAGCCCAGTATCATGGGATTCTACATAGAGGGTGTTGATAATGAGGGAGGTGTTGGTCCAGATGAGGAGATTCATCCACGATTTCATGGGCAAAATACTGGGATTTCATATAACTTCCTCTTAAAGGGATTATATTATTTACTATATAAAATTTCGGATATTCTCAAAGAAGTTGTAATTAACCATTTTAAAGAAGTCTATAATCTAGATTTAGCATTTAATAATGAATACGATAAATCGAGCGATAAATATTGGGAAAAATTATATGAAATGATGAATAGATTACCAAATGCTTATTTTCCTAACGAATTTAGAAAAGAGGTTTACCGATTTAAAGAAGAAAATGATAGACTAATCTTCACTAAAACATTATCAGAATATACGAATTTGAACGAATGGAAGTGGGATACTTATGGATGGGGTGATGGATTTACAAGGATATATAGGATTATTCTTTATCGATCTGGGTGATTTTGCCTTATTTCAATCTTTCTAGATGTTCAATCCTCGCTTACCAACGACAGAGAAAAGTCAAATTAGTTCCATGGAACTTGGAACCTAGAATTTTATTTCATCCAATTGGAAGCATTTTAATATATCTAATTATTTTCTTTTTCTTTCTCAACGTAAAAGATATCAATCGACATGATAAAATCATACCATGTTCGTGCCGTTCTTGATATAATAAGGAGTTTATGGCATCATGGTTCCAGGTTCCGCGGAACCTTTATTTGAGACTCAGAACCTCCAGTTCTTGTTCAGATAGTAAGGTCTGCTGTCGATTTCATCCTTCATCGTAGCAACCAATTCAGAAAATTGGGATTTACTTAGATGCATCTTCTTTCTTGCATCCTTTGCCAGCATTTTCCCATTGTTTGCCACCAGAAGTGCTCTTAGGACCTCACTTCTATCCCTCTGGAGGGGCTGTAGTTCTTTTGTCTCAAGCTTTGAGATTCGCTGTTGGTCGTAAGCAATATCAAGTGCAAAGCGTTCTTTGTCTTGGGAAAGTTGTGATTCCCTCACCTGATCTGCGCAGAAAATAATTTCTGCACCCCATCAAGCGAGTGAAATCCATGAAATGGCTATTATACAATCATTTTTATATGCGCCGAATCAGTAGCATCGACTACCACACCTTCAGATCAATCCCCTCGATCCTCACCCTGTTCCCCTCCGAGTGCACCACAACCCCCGAGTGCACCTTCTGCATCATGCAGTGCTCAGGCAAAAAGCGCACAGTCTCGCCCACATCGGGCCTGCGTCCCCGGCTTATCCTTCCCTCGAAGGCCGCCACCATGCAGATCCCAATATCTCTAGGCGCCGGCTGATTGTTCAGCAGATGCACAGGGCCGACAAGGTGTACCGTGGCTATCCCCTGCTCGTATTTCAGGATCTTGGCAAAGTGAGTTATCGGACAGCCTAACGGCCTGTATCGCAATATTTCCCCTTCTTTGGGATGGGCATCTGGGTTGAAGGGATGCAGGAACTCACGGCAGGACGGCTCGCCAGGCAGCGGAGCCAGGGCGAAATCTGCTCTCAGGCCGTCCAGGACTCCAATGATCTCCTCCTGCTTCTCCAATGCCGAGCCGGTGGACAGAAGTTGGGCTATTCGCTCAGATCTGTCTTTGAACTTCTCTTGCTGCAGTACAGGACATCTCTTCAGGCTCTCGATATCAACAAGGGCATCGGCAAACTCCCGGCAGCTTCGAAGTCCGCATTCGCCGCAGTTGTAGCCTGGCAAAAGCCTCTCGATTCTTTCCAATTTCATTCTCCAGAATATTCCATGAAGCCGTCCAGGTGCCGCAGAACGCCTCTATGATGCTCCTTTGAGGTTCTCAGCTCGCCGGTGCAGAGAGTGCATATCGCCAGAGGCGGGTTATGCCTCAGGACCATCTCACCCGAAATTTCAGGCCAGCTCTTGATCAGCTCAACAAGCTCAGATGAGCCCTTGCCGGTAAGACCATTTGCCTCGATTATTCTACAGCTCGGATTTGCTTCGAGGACCCGCTCCCGGAACACCTCCCGCTCAGCCTGGGAAACTAGATCGCCTTTTGTCATTACTACAACATCGGCAGTTGTCAGGAGCGGCCCTACCTTCAAAGGAGTATTCGGGCCTGTTGTGACATCGATGACGCAGACTGCCAGTGCCCTATCAGGGTAAGGAGCACAGCGCAGACAAAGGCCCGCAGTTTCGTTTAGCAAAATATCCGCGCCTTGAGCCTTAGCCCACTCAAGCATCTCATCTATGTTGTAGATGGCATAATGATCTGGGCACATATCTTTTGATAGGCCGACGGAAACGGGCACGTCATAACGCTTGAATCTTTGATCGTCTTCGGTCCATATGCAGTCTATCTTGACCAGCGCAGGACGGAGGCCGACTTTCTTGAGGTCCCCAACTGCATGCATCAGTACAGAGGTCTTCCCAGATCCAGGAGTGCCTGCAACTACTACGAGCTTCAAGCCATTACCTCTTAAGCCAATACCCATTTAAGCTACTACTTCTCCCTGCCTGATGGTCTCACGGAGGGAGGTGAGCCAGCAGTCCACACGTTCAATGTCCTGGAAGACCTTGCGCTCTTCGCTGCTGGTGCTGATGACCTTTATCATGCCTCCGTTTTTCATCACTATTCTGCGTGATGCCATCAGTGCGAGCATGGGATCGTGGGTTACTACTATTACGATCTTGCCCTCTCCGGCCAGAAGCTTCAATGCCTCCTGCTTCTTGATCCCGGCATTCTCTATCTCATCTATGAGGACGATAGGCGAGTCGCTTATGACCGCAATATCTGCGGTCATTAAAGCTCTGGATTGCCCTCCACTCAAAATGGTGAGAGGATGCTTCGGGTCCACCGGCTCCCCCGTCAATGTGTTTGCAAGCTCGATGACGCTCTCGGCCAGGGCCGGGTCCTTGCCGCGGCTCTTCGCATGCATTCTCAGAAAATCAACAACAGACATGTCTGCCAGAAAGTGCATATTCTGGGATACCTGAGCGACCAGCTTCTTCCTCGGATCTGTTCGAAGCTGAGAATCGGGCTTGGCTCCGTTGATCAGAACCTTTCGTCCAGAGGGCGTATCTCCTTGGGCAAGCTGCTCGATATCGCCTATGAGCGTGCTCTTGCCAGAGCCTGTTGGCCCCACTATTCCTATGATCTCACCTGGCTCGATCTCAATCTCATTTATCTCGTCAGGCTTACCGTCTTTATCCACTCCGCCTATGATAGTCAATTTGAGTGTCATCGTCTGCCTTCTAGAAGTTCTATAGCTTCCTCTGGTCTGGATATCGTAGCATCAGGCTGGAGAAGGTTCAAGGTGAAGTCCTCCTTGAGCCTGGAAACTCCTCCGCCTGTTATATTGAGAAGTATAATATCTTTAGGTTCAACAGCTGCCGATTCTATGGCCTGAATTAGCGCAGCCACAGCCACAACAGGGGCATTCAGGATATCTATTCCTTCAGACTCCTCAAAGAGCCGCTTTGCATTGTCAGCCTCATTATTGGAAATACCGTAGACCTCGCCGTTCGTTGCCGCCAGGGCATCCTTTACGCCACCCCTGATACTATATGGAGGCCTGCGGTTGAAGAGAACATCATCATACATACCAGCAGGGGATACCAGCTGCTCTGGCTGCTCTTTTTCTTGCAACGCCCTCGCATCTTTGCCGGTCCATGCATAATAGATGGGTGCATTGGGCACATTCTGTGCAAGGTGAAGCTTTGGGAGCTTTTGACCGAATCTCCCATCATCGATGAGCCTGATCGCTGCTTCCCAGGCAGAGATTCCGCCGGTTCCGCTGCCTACAGCCTGGAAGTAATGCTGCGGGATCGCCCCTATCCTCAAAACCGCCTCAAGCATGACCGTTCCCATACCGTCTCTGCGAGCAATATTTCTTGCTCCGCCTTCAGGCATGAAGCCCTTCTGCGATTGTACCTTCTCTGCTGCTACTATCGCATCGAGGTAGTCTCCTCTGACTGCTATTAGGGTTACGGGTCCCTTTTCCGTGGTCAGCCACATCCTGTGCAGGGCATTTTCAGGCACGAACACCAAAAGAGGCTGGCCTGTAATGGATGCGACCTGGGCAAATGCCCGAGCGGTGTTTCCCGCGGATGCTACAACTAGCGTCAGGCCTTTTCCGTGCTCCGCTAGTCTCTGCATCGTCGGCGGGGCCTCGAGATCCTTGAAGCTGCAGGTCTTCATGAACGCATTTCTCTCAGGCCAGTAGCCGCTGAAGCTAATGTAGAGGTTCTTCAACCCCAGCTCCTTGGCCAATCCAACGCTTTTATAAGTTACAGAGCTATCGCCAGCTTTGGATATACCCTTGACTGGGAGCCATTCATAGAATTTCCATATTCCTGGATGATCTCGCAGGATAAACCTCTTCGAGGCATAATAGGCGCGCAAAAGCGAGCAGTTGTTTGGGCAGCTGCAGGTCAGAGCATAATCTGGCTGAACCTCTCCACAGCCTACACATCTGACTACATACTCGCCCATAATATTAACCTCAAAAGGGGAAGATATAACGTTTTCTGTTTAGGGCCAATTCTTATCCTAATTGTACAAGGACTCCAAAGGAATAATACTTCTGGCCAGTTTTAAGAGCAAATGAGGATATTAATCATTTACTTTTACTAAGGTCTTCTCCCAAAAGTAGAAATACCGGAGCGATATCATCACAATTATGCTAAATGCTGATAGGGTTATGAGAGCAGCATTCCAATCTGATGAGAACCTGAGGGATACATTAAAAGAGGTTCTTTCGGAGCTTGGGCTAAGCGCCCGTGAGTTTAGCAAGGCTTCCGGGATACCCCAGAGCACGCTTTATAAAATTCTATCAGGCCACAGGGAGCCCAATATTACCACGATGCGTCAGATAGTGAAGACAGTTAGGCAGCTTGAAGGCTCAGAGGGAAATTTTATAGCCATCATTGCCGCGAGACCTGTACTCGATAAGATTAGCGAGAAGAAAATGAAGATCGGAGATAAGATGCTGACATTGAGAGAGTACGCTGCAACGACCATCGAGGAGGCAATGATCGCAGCCATTCGTGCCGAGCGTGACGGGGCTTCGGCTTTGGTATGTGCTCCCATAGTCAGCCCGACTGTGGAAAAGATTCTGTCGATTCCAGTAGCCACAATAATACCGAAGGATAGCGTCATCAGGGCCATTGAGGTGGCGGCAAGGAAGATCGAATAGATGCGCCGAGTAGGCGCGATCGATTAGGCGCGAAAGACTTTTATCGCTGGGATCATTATCATTGGATGAGTGGGGTGTTCAATGAAATGCAGACTCCTAATATTAGCATTAGTATACGGTCTTTTGTTGGCCGCATGTTATGCTCAGCCCACAGCGGAGTTCCAGAGCGTGAACGGTGATTTTGCGCGTTCCTGGCTAAACGGCTTCCTTGCGCAGAACCCGCAGCGTGCTGAGAATAAAAGTGGAGATCTCTGGAGCTGGGGCGGAGTTCCATTGGGCTATATGCTGGTGAACGGCGAGCTCGTGCCCATACAAAACGGCACGACATTGGCGACAAATAGTAATAGTACGGTCAACTGGCTCGGGGATACATATATCAATCCCTATGTAGGAACGCCGCTTTATAATAACGGTTCGGTCGTTGCAGAGCCTTATTACGAACCAACCTTACCGCTGGCCTTCAATTCAAATGATCCATGGGCTTAGATTCTGATCAAATAAGAATTACTTACGGAGGTTTAAATAATGAAATTCCTAAAGGCATTAGTCGTTATTGCTTTGCTATCGATGGTAGCTATGCCCGCCATGGCTGAGCTAACGGACTATCAAAAGGGGTGGATGGATGGCGTGAAGGCAGGGATGTGGATGGGTAGATTGCTTGGCGCAGCTCCCTACGACCCTGCAGCAGCTGGAAATTATAACAATCTGGTTGATAGTTTTAACCAGGGCTTGGTCACAATCTTCGAAAATAATCAGACTGCCATAAATATGTTCTGGCTGCAGCCATACGGCTCTGTCCAGGGCATCAATTATGGTGCTCAAAATGTTTCATTCAAGCCCATCCATGCTATAGATAGCAGCTTCAACCAAAGCAGGACGATAAATCCCGATCTTGAGAGCCAGGGCAATTACTACGGTTATGATCTGGATTCCTATATCGCAATGACGGGACATGTTCCGGATAACCTCCCAACAATTTCTGGATCAGGTACCTCAGATACTTATGGCAATTTGGGCGGGATATAAGCCCGCTTAAAATTATTTATATTAAGCTTATGATTCTTAAAAGGATTTAGGACTCAATCGATTTTGCGATCATCTCAAATATATCCTCATAAACCCTAATGGTGATGCAGATCGATTGGGAGCTGGTCGGGCTTGCAGCAGGTTTCCTGACAATGTTCGGCTTTGTGCCTCAGATCCTCAAGATCTACCGCACAGAATCGGTGGCCGATGTCAGCCTGCCCATGATTATCCAGTTCTTCATGGGCATCTTTCTATGGTTGCTCTACGGAGTGCATCTCCACGACAAGAGCCTGATAATCTCGAATGCTGTATCCTTTTTTACTCTTGTCGTGGCGTTGGGACTATACTTGAGATATTGTAAGCGAGGCTGGTGGCGAAGAAACGATAAAAGATAAATTGCATCCAACCATTATAGCAGTCTTTCTGATATTAATCCTGATGGCCACAATTTTATCTGCAGCCGCAGAGCCGGTGAGCTTCACTCTGGGATCGTACACTGTGAGATTCGATCTAAACACAACAGACGAACACAAGGTCGTTATCGCAAAGCCGTATTACTCTGCAACATTTAGTGGAATTCTTTATACAGGCTATGGCGCACAGGTGTTGCAGGTCGAGCCGCCGCATAGTCTTGTAACTGTAGTTATCATGCAGTATAAGCGCCCAATTAACCTCGGATCCGAAGATAGTACGACAAAGAGGCTGCTGTCTGATAACGGCGGGTGCAAGGAAGTTGCGACGACAGAGCGCGTTATAGATGGTCATCAGGGTTATCTTACTACCAGCGGCGAGTGCAAAAATAGCACCCAAGGGTATGTTGCGCAATATCTGCTAGACGATATCAAGGGATCTGGGAAAGTTGAGTGCTTAATAGCCTCTACCTATCCATGGGGGAACGGCACATCAAGCATGCTTAATACAATCCACATCGTGAAACAACCCGGTTTATGAGCTAAAGAAATAGAAATGGGCTAAAGTATAAAGCTAAAGCAACTATTTACTTGATCATTTCTCATAAACGACCTTGTAATCGTTGCTCTCTATGACCCGGTTCGTATTGCTCTGGCGACCAACAGACTGAAATCCTTCAATTGATCTCATCAATATGGACAGGATTGCATTAATGGTTGAGGTGGCCTCCGCTTCAGTAAATGTAACTCCGCTTCCTTTTGTTGACTTCATCAGCATGGATGCCAGTGTACTCTCAAGCAAGGTTTGAAAGTTTTTTGGCCTATTGGCAGGCTGATCGGCACTCTTACTTCGGTTTAAAAGAGCAGCGATAAATGCACCTACTGTTATAATCGTTGATAGTCGCAAGATCCTGCTCAATGATTTCATCAGTGTAGACATGAGTGGCCCCCTTACCGCCTTGCTGAGAAGTGCTGTGAAAACTATACCTTTAACCAACTTTATTAGCGAAACCATTGATGCACTTTTATCCCACGGCGATATATACATATCTATCCAAATCTATTTTTGGTCAAGCCACTCAGTAATGTACTACAGAAATATAGGTGAGTTCAATCTATGGTTGAGACGAGGACGTTTTACGCAATCGGCATAGACCAAAAGGATCTGGCAAGAATGGTATCAAGCTGGCTTAAGATCCACGACTTTGAGTCACAGCTCGTAGATCTTCCAGACGGGAGGATAGCAGTCCAAGCACGTCAGCCGGAATCGTGGCGCTCCATACTCGGCATGTCAAGTGCGCTGAATATTACATTTGGCACAAAGGGTAGCGATCTTATGGTGGAGGCGGAGGCAGGCAGGTGGGCAGACAAGATAGCAGTGGGGGCGGTTGGCGCATTTATAATACATCCTTTGCTGATAACAGCAGCCTACGGGACATGGAAGCAGAGCCAGCTCCCTGATAGGGTGTTCGAGGTTATAGAGCAATACTTAAAAGAGCATCAAGGACCCACAAGAACAACGCGCATCCAGGTCCAATCCTCAGGCGATCTCAGTCCTAATAGGGTTGTTTCAGATACGTCTTCCACTGCTACCCCAGAGGGAACAGCCTGCCCCAACTGCGGCCAAGCTGTCAAGATAGGTGCGAAATATTGCGATCAGTGTGGGGCGAAGCTTAAGCATGCCTCGGTTAAAATCGATTAGGCCGGGTAATGGAGTTCCTAGGAAAGATCGGCTTATGCAAGTGTACCTTCGAAAGCGACTGCAGCATCCCTAAGGCGATCGTGCCTTTATCAATAAAGTTGTCATATCAATGAAGTTGTCATAGAAAAGAGAATAAGGTTGATTGCCTCATGTTGCAAACGATGGATATAGCTAGATCTTTGTTCTTCTTTGTCCTGGCTGGACTCTGTGAGATTGGTGGAGGATACCTGATGTGGTTATGGATCCGGGATGACAGAGGGATTCTCTTCGGCCTATTTGGTGCATTTACGCTGATCATTTATGGGATAATACCAACATTTCAGCCTTCTAACTTCGGCAGGGTTTATGCTGCTTATGGCGGGGTGTTCATAGTTCTTTCGATTCTTTGGGGCTGGCAGATTGATAAGATAGCACCCGACAAACTTGATATAATAGGGGGTCTCATTGCTTTGATCGGTGTGGTGGTCATTATGTATTGGCCGAGAGGGTGAACTTTTCCTTACACAAATGCCTTTTGTCTCATCAATACATATTTCATCAATGTTTGACAGCTTCGATGATCTTCACGACTATAACTTGCAGGAACACGCTAATCAGCTTATGCCAGCTCTCTCTTTCCCCACCGGTTGTAAGACATGTCCTCTTCAGAGAGGAGCTGTATATTCACAGAGATGTCTATACTTAGAATACTGGTTCCGCAATCTAACTAAGCGACCAAAGATTTAAATTTTATTTAAGCATAGAGCATATCGGCAATAATGAAAGAAAGTATAGAGCCAATATAAATTATAGAAGTATCCTGGGCTAGAATGATCGGATAGATAAATATGAAGATTGTTACTGATAATAAGAAGTGATTTTATGGATGTTAGGAACAAAACCGTTATTGTCACTGGCTCATCTTCAGGGATCGGCCTTGCGACCGCAAAGCTTCTTTCAAACCACGGCGCAAAGCTCGCCCTTGTTTCCCGCTCAAAAGAAAAGTTAGAGAAGCTATCACGGGAGATTCCCAATTCCTTGGCAGTCCCTGCAGATATGACAAAGATAATTGATATCAAAAGTATGATTGAGCAAGCTAAGACGCATTTCGGGAGTATTGATATTCTAATCAATAACGCTGGCCAAGGGTATGATGCTCCAGTTGAAAAAATAGACGTCAATATATTTCATTACATTTTCGATCTAGACGTGGTAGGCCCGGTCGTTGCTATGCAGCAGGTTATCCCGCTCATGAGAAGGCAGGGTGAAGGAGCAATTATCAATATTAGCTCTGGTACAGCACTGATGCATTTGCCGAATATGAGTGCGTATGCATCAATAAAAAGGGCGCTGGCAGATATTAGCCTGACTGCGCGGGAAGAGCTAAAGGGAGATAATATCACTGTCAGTGTGGTGTATCCATACACTACGCTTACCGATTTCGAGAAAAACACGATCAAATATGCAGAAGATGATGATAAGGATCAAGAAGGCACAGGTCCCTTTCCTGCAGATACCGCAGAGTACGTAGCACAAAAGATACTCGATGGTATAGTTAGTGGAGAAGCTGAAATCTTTGCACACGACTGGATGAAGAAGATAGGCAAAGGGTGACTCATAGTCTTACACCCACACACCTTTTGGGAAATAGCGCTTTCCTGAACTGCCCCCTCCCGGATAAGCATCAATAAGACTTATAGACGGGAAAATTTAGGCGATGAGTCTTCATGCATTTCACATAAATCCTATACCCAAGCAGGCTTAATCCTGGATGCTTCGGCACCATTTTGGCTTCTATGATTCGCGTGAACCTCTCTTGGATGAAGCACGGATCGAGGATTTGCCTCCATCTGCTCATGAATAGGTACCCCTGATACGGCTTGAAATCAAATCCTCGATAATCTAGGACTTCAAAGCCTGCGGACTTTAGGTGGGATCTGAACTCATTGGGAGAAATGTATTCAGGCGTCCTAATATTCTCTCTGAGAAGGTGTTTTCGCAAAATAGTGAAATGAGAGACACTGTTGAAGAAGTCTACCACAAGAACTCCATTGGGCTTCAGAACCCTGTTGAACTCGTTCAGAGCCTCCTCAGCTTCTTTAGCAGTTGGAAGGCAAGTCAGAACACCGCTGCTTATAACTCTATCAAAGGATTGGTCTCTGAACGGCAGATGGTTTACACATCCCTGAAGGAAAAATGAGTTCGGCAAGTGCTGCGCTCTTACAGCGGCTCTACCAAGCATATTCCTCGAAAAATCCAGGCCAGCGTACTTTCGCATCTTCTGTGTAGGCTGGCTAATAGAGCTAAGAGATCTCATCAGGAGGTTTCCGTTTCCGCAGCCTGCATCCAGAACAGCACCATCAGCACCTTCAAAGCAGAACTCGGCCACGTCACCCTCGAACTCAGAAAGCATTCTTAATATGAACTTTGGAGTATCATCCGGCAGGTCACGAGCGTATTTGAGGTCTGTTTCCTCGCCGCTTTTCCTCAGTTCCTCCCAGAAATCAAGCTCCTTTTTCTGAAGAATATTTGATTTAACCGAACTGCTGTTCATCTTATAGGATCGAGGCTAAGAAGAAAAGGGATATATTAATAGTTTGGCAATTGCCAAAAATACTAAGGGCAGGTACAGAATATCGCAGAATATTTATCTAAGGCAATTTCAAAATTAATATGCTTCAGGAGATAGTGTCAGTTACCTGCCCCCTAAATGGGACGGGCTTGCCTCCTGATTATATCGAGGCTTCAGAGGATACCGACTGATCCTCACTGCCCCGAAGAGCAGTAAATCTGTTCCGAATGTTGAAAGCGGCATTGAGGTCTGCATGAGTCGAGAAACTACAATGAGGACAAGAGAAAGAATGTCGATTCCTGATGCCAGGAAGACCACATCGAGAACAGGTCCTAGAAGTATTTCTAGGGTCGACCATAGCAATAGTTCCCGTTCCCTGGATCTTATAGCTGATCATGCCAAAGAGCATACCATAAGGCCAGACAGAGAACCGTCTTTTCCAGGCTTTGCTTCCATGCTTCCCTTGTCCGAAATTAAGATCCTCGAATACGAGAACACAGTTCTTGGGAGACCATTCGACAAGCTCCTTAGAAGCGCAATTACAGAAATCCTTAGTTCTACGAGATCGCTTCACTCTAAGCCGTTTGAGGGCTCGAACGATGCTTCGAGTATTCTTCCCCTCTGCCTTTCTTTGAGCAAGCTTTATCTGGAGTCGCTTGATCGTCTTAGAAGTGCGCTTGTTCTTGATTCTTCGATCCAGGCCGCTTATGAAAAGCTCGTTGCCATCTGCATCAACCGCCACGATAATATTGGTTTCGTTAAGATCAACTCCAACGGGGTGAACTCCTTTAACATCGGGAAGTTCAATTGTATAGGCTACATAGCCAATGAGCTTGGTTCCAATATTCTTGACTATGATGCTATCGATCTCAGTAGCATTGCAGAATTCTTCTTTGAATGTCTCAGGAACAGTGTACTTGAGATGCTTCCTGCCATTGATCGTGGAAATGCTCAGGAGTCCTTCTTTTGTAAAGCTGGCATCTCTTCCCCTTTTTCCAATAAGGAAAAGAGCAAAATGCCGATGCCAGTTGAAAGAATGCTCCAAGTCATGACCATTTTTCTTGGCGGCTGCATAAGCACCAGCCGTAAGCCTAATGCTTGTGCAAGTAAGCTGACTAGATATCTGTCCTTTGATATCATCGTAGACTCTTCGATGCAGATCAAGAGCTTTAAGAGGTTCGCCAAAGTTCCATGCCGTCTTGGATATGTTATTGCATATCTCGGTAAAGCTACAGAGCGTTTTGATGAGAGATTCATCGTGCTCAATAACTATCTGCAAGGTTCTTTGAGCAAACACAAATTGTTATATACCACTGCGAAGATAAATACTTTATTGATTAGTGGAGGTGTGTAGGGCGCAATTCCTCCCCAAAAAAGAGGGTTTCCCTTGCGCCGACGTTATGGACTTGGATGCGCGGCTGGGTAACGTAGCTGAGCGTGCGATGGAGCACCTGGAAGAGATGATAGAGGTCATGGAGGCTGCTGCAGAGCAGATCGCCAGTGGACGCCGCCTGGAAGATATCGATGTGGGCAGATATCAGATCTACACTTTGTCCAAGGCCGAAGGCAATAAGGGAGACATGATATGCGTTTGGAGCTCCGATGAATATTTCGAGCTCTTCAGCTCTGCAGCTGCGGAGGAGGGAGTCAGCCTCGATGATATGACAGATGTAGATGTTGAGCTGCCTGATGCGGAGTTCGAGGATGGCATGATCACAGGCAGCTTTTCTGCGTTTAAGGGCATATCTGTGGAAATGCGAAATAAGCCGTTGGAATCGCTTATCGATATGGTTTGCGAACGTCTAAAGGAACGCGGCCTGGTTTTAAGCAGCATTTCCGATGGTGTTATATTCTATATGCCGGTTAGCAGGCGGGGCTAAGAGCTTTCGAAAGGGTGGAGTGGGATGAAGATATGGACTATACCGATTGTTTTGGGTAAGGCGATAGTATTGATAATGCTAATCAGTGGCTCCGGAAGCCTGATAAAACCTATTGAGGTAAAACTATGGCATCTTTTCTGATTATGGCAGTATACTTCGTGCTTTTCGGTGCCGTCCATAGCATTCTAGCCGATTCCAGGCCCAAAACACTTGCAAGGCGTATCTTCGGCGGAGACGCCGATCGCTGGTACAGACTTGCCTATATAATCCTGGCACTGATCATGGTGATGCCTTTCATTTACATCCTGGCCTTTCTGCCTGACAGAATTCTCTATGCAGTCCGTGCTCCCTGGAAATGGCTGATGGTGGCAGGACAGGTGCTGGCCGCTCTTGGAGCTTTGATAGCTTTGGCGCAGACCAATATAGCTTATTTCTTTGGGCTGGATCAGCTTCAAGGAAAGATGGGGGAAGGCAGCCTTGTCACGACTGGATTTTTTTGTCACCTCAGAAATCCCTTATTTTTATTTGGCATGATCTTCCTGTGGCTCTTTCCATACATGACTCTGAGCCTTCTGACCTTCAATGTGCTGGCGACTGTATACTTCTATGTGGGCGCAGTCCATGAGGAAACATCTCTGCTTGGGGAGTTTGGAGAACAATATAGAACATACAGGCAGAAGGTACCTATGTTCATTCCAAGGTTGAGATGTAGGTCTTAGGGGGATTCAAAGAATTGATTGGCTGCTATCAGGCCAATTTATTAAATAATTACCCTCACCTTGCAGCGGGGATAAAGTGAAAGTAATCCAATTTAAGGTTGATCCACTAAATTGTTTGCGCCTTTATTCGGTGGCATCTTGCATATCGCAGCTTTCTGCGCATATGTGCCACTGCCATTTGATTTATTGAGTGTTAGAGAAGGTGGATGCAAAGATGAGGAAAAGACAGGCATATAATATATAACCACAAACTTATTAGCTCTTTTTGTAGTATGTTTTCCAGGTGCTGGGCTTGTCATCTCTAAAAGAGATCCACAATAAGACAATATCAGATAAAGCTAGCATGAGAGCACAAGCGGCAAGGTTCTTAGGAGAAAATATACTACGGATTGAAGATAAGCAGAACGCTTGGAGTGATTTGATCACTTTAATCAAGGATGAGAAATATAACGTGCGATGGAGAGCTGCAATCGCTATAGGTCAAGCCTTTTCATTTATTCCTGACAAACAGACTGCCTGGAATGACCTGGTCAAACTAATCAAGGATGAAGACTGCTGTGTACAAGATATGGCTATAGAGGCTCTAAGTCGAGTATTTTTACTCATTCCTGATAAGCAGGCAGCCTGGAACGACCTGATCAACCTAACTAAAGACGAAAATTGCAGTAGGGGATGGGGAGCCGCAGATGCTTTAGGTTGTGCATTTCCATTCATGCCCGATAAACAGATCGCATGGATGGACTTACAGAAACTAGCTAAGGACGAGAACGGGAATGTGCGATCGAGGGCTGCAGATGCCTTGGGGCAAGCCTTTCCATTCATGCCCGATAAGCAGATCGCCTGGATTGCCCTGCATATATTAACAAAGGATGAAGACTGGAACGTGCGATATACTATTCCAATCGCTATAGGTCAAGCCTTTTCACTCATTCCTGACAAGGAGACCGCATGGTTAGATCTGCATAATTTAATTAACGATGAAGTCTTTGCCGTACGTGGGAATGCTATTGAAGCTCTAGGCGATGTCTTTCCACACATTCATGACAGGCAGATCGCCTGGAAAGACCTGCATAAATTTGCTACTGACGGAGACATGTACATACGATTAAGTGTCGCATACGCCCTAGGTCAAGCCTTTCCATATATACCCAACAAGAAGACCGCATGGATAGACCTGCATAAACTAGCTAAGGATGAAGAATGTGTAGTTAGATCGACAGCATCAGACGCTTTGGGCCAAGCCTTTCCTTATATACCCAACAAGAAGACTACATGGGTAGACCTACATAAGCTAGCTAAAGATGAAGACTGGGAGACGCGGTCGAATGCTGTATATGCTTTGGGTCGTGTATCTATCTTCAAGGCCATAAACGCAAAAAATAGCAAAAGTTTTAAAGATAACATAGAAAAAGCCATTGAGTTTTTCGATCGGGCTTCTAATATGTCGGAATATGCAAACCCGGCAGCATTCTGTCTGCCCTTTTATAGGTCTCTGCATATTCTTCTCTTCACTACCAAATCAGAAGATGCGGAAATCCAAAGATACCTGTCCGAGGCCAGAGATGCGACGGAGGAATCGAAAAGCAAAGAAAAAATGCTGGAAGCAGTGGTGAATCTCTCCAATGCGTTGAAGGAGGTAAGGTCCTACACCCTGGAGGATATAGCTGCCAGAAAGCAGGAGTTCAAGACCTACGCTAAATATTGCTTCAAAGCTGCCGATTGTATAAAGGAGGTTCGAGAAACAGCACCTTTTGCCTCCAGTATCATTGACACGGTATTGATTGAAAAAGGCATTCCAATTCTTGATGATAAGATCAAAGCAATGTTCAAGGAGGTAGAGAAGGCTGCAGGGAGCTTCTGTAAGAGTTCGAGGGGAACACCACAGGAGCATATCGCTAGGTCCGCCTATGAGATAACTAAGGGCTTGAAACAGAAGAACTCTCCGAGAGCTGCAGAGATTTATTTCGATAAGAAGATAATTCCATTGCTAGAGGCTATCTGCGAGTTGCTACCAGAAACATCTCAGAGCTATTATAATAAAAAAATAGAATTTAATGAATCTGATGAGTTTGAACAAAAGTTAGAAACCACAAGGGATATCATGCAAGCTGCCCTGGTCCAGAACGAAAATGAAGTAAAGCGAAGGAAAGAACTGGAGAATGAAAACATAAGGTCACTTATAAAGATCCTTGATAGACTAAAAGATATCGAATCCAACACCATTAAGCTTAAAATACACTCCTATGATACTAAGCAGATTATACTCCAGTTACAGCAGGAAATTGGGAACCTTAGGGACTTCCAGGATAAAATCGATAGCCAAGGCCAAAGCCTTAGGCAGATTAGCACTACTTTAGATGAGAACGGGTCGGCTGAGGTCGAAAGGATAGAACAGATGAGAAAAGATTTGCTCCAACTTATTGAGACCCTCATCCTTCAAAGCCGCTCCACCGATAAAAAGGCACAACAAATCCTAGAAGATATTCAAAAGAAGAAGAAATTGAATTTAAGAGACTTCGCCAGCATTTCAGCAGATATTATACAGATCGGCAGCTATCTCAACTGGGTACTCGGGACACCAATATTCCAAATCTCTGATTTCTGGCACCTATTACATTAGGTCAGATCTCAAGAGGATGGCCCTTAAGATTAACAGACGAGGACTTCCACGGCAACTGGTGATCTCGAAATGCCATATATTGAATAATGAATTGTGAACTCCGATCCACGGGCTCCCGCAGATCTAGAACATTCAATGCTAGGATCCTAATCTCCCCATTTTTTAGGCATATAAAGTCGTTGCATATCGATTCATGATGCCCAATAGGCACCACTTATTTCCAGAGAAAAACGATAGTTGTAGCCTTATTTTCAACTTTCATTTGCCTAAACGATGAGGAGCTTAGGTAGGATAGCCCTGAGGGATTTGTTCGTCCGTGTCCAAACCGCTCCTAGACTTGCAGCGTGTCAACATGCTATACATCTGCAGAAACTACTCGGTCATACTCACTAAGCTTCATCGAGGGTTCAGAGAGCTAGATAATATTCAATTAAAATCAATAATTGGGCATGGGTGGTCGGCAGAATGATCTTGTTCTCATATCCATATCCTAACGTGTATCCGCGCCCATTTGCGTAAATCAGATTTTTCTTCATATAAGTGCTTACAAGTTTTGCGCTTAATTATACACACCTACACTTAGCGGTCGATACTATAGTGAGGATAATTTCAGGTATTTTCCGTCGCATGAACACACTCACGATCTTTGTTCATTTATAATTCCTATATCATGTTGCGTTATGTGGATAAATAAACAACGAAAATTCAAACTAAAAAAAAGTGATATTATCTAATCCTCCGCAGCTTGCGGCGTAATGCATTTATTTGACTGTTATCAAGCCAGCTTATTCTTAACCTTCTCGTAGAACCCGTCTCTGCTGGCCTTCACAAACCTCGCCGGCGTCTCGGCTTTGCTGATCACAAGCGTATCCCTGCTGGTCATAGTAGCAACATTTGTTCCATCCACAACTACAAGTGCCTCCTTCTCAGGCAGCTTAAGCCTGAGCTCGACGATGCTGTCGCCAGGCACGACCCATGGCCTTGAGGAGAGCTTGAAGGGAGCCATCGGCACGAGCACAATCGCATCAACCCTTGGATCGACGATTGGCCCTCCGGCAGACATTGCGTAGGCGGTAGAGCCGGTGGATGTCGCAATTATGACGCCGTCAGCGCGCAGCCTTTCCATGAGTGCACCATTACTGATCACATCAAAATCGATCATTTTGGCTGGACTCGCGGTGATCAGAGTAACTTCGTTTGTAGCCGGGATCAGGTCCTTTTCGTCCAAAGTTACCTTAAGCCTCGTCCTTTCATCGACTTCAAAGCCGCTAAGAAGATGCTCTATCGTCTGGACTGCTTCCCTGGGCTCGACATCGACAAGAAATCCAATCGTGCCCATGTTTATCCCCAATATAGGCAGAGGATTCCTCATCCTGTGGATAGTTCGAAGAATTGTCCCATCGCCGCCTACTGAGACTATGAAGTTTACTCCTAAATTCTCCATCCCCTCAACAGGCGTTCCTTTCATGCCGAGCTGTTCTGCTAAGCCGGGTTCTACAAATATCTCTGCCCGGGAGTTAAAATGGTTTATGAGCGCTCTCACAAGTTCAACTGATTCGGTCTCATGCCTGGACACAAAGCCAATCTTAATGGCTACCACCGCCTATGAGCTGGAGAAGCTCTTTGTGTAGTAGACCGTTCGATCCTATCAAATCAGTCCTCTGCCACATATGCCCTTTCATGTGACCTTCCAGATGCAGTTTCCTGCCGTTTGCATCTGTAATGACTCCGCCTGCCTCTTCAATTATGAGTTTGCCTGCCGCTACATCCACGACGCGCAGCATTCCCCTCAGATCGACAAATGCATCCAGTCTTCCTGCGGCTACAAAAGCCATCTCAGTTGATGTGCTTCCAAGTGTTCGGATCCGCCTGACTTTGTCCCCGATTCCCACTATTTTTGCAGTATTGGGCCTTATTGTATAGGCAGAGATGCTGAAGTCCTTGAGATCGGAAGTCTTTGAAACCCTTAGCTTGATCGGGGCATTGCAATCGCTCTCGGCATATGCGCCTTTTCCAGCCTCGGCGTAATACTTTTTGCAGTACGCAAGATCGTATACATAGCCGAAATGGCAATCATCCTTTCTTAGATAAATTGAGAGCGAATAGAACGGTATGCCGTTTATCGCATTGAACGTGCCGTCAAGAGGATCTAGATGAATAAAATAATCGGGATTTTCACGATTTTCACCTATCGCCACCTCACCTATCTCCTCGCTCAGTACTTTGAAACTCTTTCCAGACAGCGACAGTTGAGAAAGCACGGAATCTTCCGCAACCTTATCGATGCTCTTTGTCGGTGTGCCATCTGCACCCATCCCGATTACGACGCCGCCTGCAGGCTTGCCTATCATCTCATGGATGGATTCCAAGACGGCATTCGCAATAGAATCGCATAGTTCCTTGAGATCGCTGCCCATCTGGGATAATTGCTCGCTCATCCTTGCTAACTAGGAGTGTCCAACTTAAAAAGCCTCTCACAGCCAAACATAGTTGTGTGGAGGTATCTAAGCGATAAGATCTAATATCACGAAGAGATAGTGGAGAGAGCAGGGCCCGTGGTCTAGGTGGTTATGACATCGCCCTTACACGGCGGGGATCACGCGTTCGAATCGCGTCGGGCCCATGGCTCTCGGTTTTTTCCTATTCTGTGAGTAGTGTTGTCTGGTTCATTTGTATTTACTTATTTCAATATCATTATTATTATACCTATTATTACCATTGGTATAAACACTACCGCCACTCTGTTTCCGAAGTCTCTGTTGCCCAGTATGTAGGCTATGAAGAGCTTAACGAGCGTATTCGTAATCGCAGCAAGTGTGATGGATATAACGGCTGTATTTTGCGCAATGCCCGACTTCGCCAGTGTCGCCATTGATAAAGTTATGGCATCTACATCCGCAAGCCCTGCCATTATGCTGGCTGCGTAAGTTCCTGTGCTCCCAAAATAAATGCTTGCTAACTTCGATACAAGGAGAACAAACGCAAAGAAAGCCCCAAACTTCAGTGCTGGAAGTATCCTAAAGGGGTCCCTGACCTCTACCTTTCTCTCCACATGCTCCATGTTTCTCATGCGAACATATGCTAAGGCAATACCTGTGGCAGTCATGCCGAGCATCTGAGGCAGAAGCGGAAGAAAAAGATCCTTGTTGACCACAAGCACTATAAAAAGAATCCTAGGAAACATTGTGCAGCTTGCAATAGTTGTGGCGAACACTGCAGAGGGCATTATCTCCTTGTTCACCTTGACCTCAGAGGCCATAGAAGTCATGACTGCTGTACTGGATACAAGGCCTCCAAGAACTCCAGTCAAGCTTAGCCCACGTTCAGTGCCGAGGATGCGGATGAGAACATAGCCGATATAGCCTATGAGGCTGACAAGCACAATAAAGAGCCAAATCTGCCTTGGATTGAGCACCCCAAATGGGTCTAGCGGCTGATCAGGTAGCAGAGGATAGATTACAAGAGCAATTATACCCATCTTCAGGGTATCGAGGAGATCTGTCTCACTGAGTGCCTCAACATAGTGATGAGTAAGTGTTCGTGTTGCCAAAATCCAGGTTGTAATTACTGCCAATGAGACTGCTAGCAGTATGCTCTCCTGAAAGCTAGCGAGCATTCCTAGGCTGAAGGTAATAACCGCGGCTACGGCAGCAGTGAAATCGATCCTTCCAAGAGAGCTGGCTGAGGCAACGTAACCTATGCCGATGATGATTGTAAAGCTCGCAAAGGCAACAATTGCAAACATCTGGCCGTAGTGATCTGATAGAACTGCAGAGAGAGTGCCCAGAAGGGCGATGAGCATGAAGGTGCGCAGTCCCGCAACTCCGCGGATTTTCTCCTCAGCTATCCTTCGCTGCCGCTCGGTTCCTATGAGAGCGCCTATAAGAAGAGAGATTACGAAAGGATATATGTCGGTGAAATCCATCACCGATTAACTTGCTCTCTTGGATAATAATTTTTGCTAGCCAATCCTTTTAAAATTGTATCATAGAATTAAGCTAATGCCCAATGAGCAGAGTAGGACGGAGCCGGATAAGGTGACGAAATGTATCCGTATTCTTGAAGAGCTTTATGGAACTCCAGAGGCTTCAGTCATTGATCCTGTCGACCTATTAGTGGAGACTATTCTATCCCAGAACACAAGCGATGTGAACAGCATCAGGGCTTTCGGCAGGCTTAAATCCGCTTATCCGGATTATGAGTTGCTTCTTAAAGCGCCTGAAGACGAGATCTCCGAGCACATTCGTATAGGGGGTCTTCCGGATATCAAAGCACACAGGATCAAGGGCGCATTGCTGAAAATAAAGAAAGACGCCGGATCAATAGATCTTGGTTTTCTCAAAGGCATGGATAAGGATTCTGCAAGAAATTATCTCCTATTGATCCCTGGCATCGGCCCTAAGACTGCTGCAGTAGTCCTTCTCTTCTCCTTCGGCATACCATTTATGCCGGTTGATACACATGTTAATCGCGTCTCACGGCGGCTTGGACTTGTGCCTGAGGATGCAAGCATTGAGAAGGCAGAGCGCATTCTTGAGGAGATAACGCCACCTGACAAATATCTAACATTACACTTGAACCTGATCAGACATGGCAGGCTTATCTGCAAGGCACGGGATCCTAAACATGATCAATGTAGCCTGCGGCCTATATGCGACTATTATCTGCAGGCCACAAGCCTTAAATGATAGAAGAAACTACCCCAATTCCCGGGCTCCGGTAGTGTAGCTCGGCCAATCATGAAGGACTCTCACTCCTTCGACTTGGGTTCAAATCCCAACCGGAGCATAATTTTATTGGTAAAGCTTATGAAGGGCCTCTCCCTAAATTCTCGTAGATATGACTGTTGACAACCTTTCCCAAAGAGTCTCCGAGATTAGAGCAACTCAATGGAAATGCTAAAGAAAAAAGGATTGTCTCCGTTCAATGAAAAGACAATTGCTGATGGCATCTACTAGATAGCCCCTTTGGGTACATGATCTGGCCTATATACAAAAGCATTTATACTTGTAAAACTATGACGCCTTTTAATAAGTTAGCAGGTTATCGCACAAGGACCGCACTCCTAGCGATAACATAAATCACCCGCTGCTTCCAATGATATTGGAATCGTAATAGAAGGTGCAAATTATGCATTTCACTACATATTTGATAGAAGATGAAAATGTCCATATTGGCGAATTCACCTATGGATATCCTCATATTTATCTGGGCAGGAAAAAATACCATGTATATATAGGCAAGTTCTGCTCAATTGCAGACGACGTGAAAATGATAATCGGAGGTGAACATAGAACCGATTGGATAACCACCTATCCATTTGGATGTGAAATAGATGGTTTTCAGAAGAATTCCGTCTACTATACCGCCAAGGGCGATATCCATATTGGCAACGATGTATGGATCGGCATGAATGCCACTATTCTATCAGGCCTCACAATTGGAGATGGAGCGGTTATAGGGGTGGACAGCGTAATATCGCACGATATCGGGGATTATGAAGTCGTGGCTGGTAATCCTGTCAGACATATTAGATACAGATTCTCTAGAGATAAGATAGAAGCCCTTAAAAGGATAAGCTGGTGGGATTGGCCAATTGAAAAAATAAAGGTGTTTGTGCCCCTATTGGAATCACCGGATATCGATTCATTTATTAGGGCGGCAGAGGGTAATAGTGTATATAACACAGATTATGGGTATGGTGTATCAAAAAAGACTATTGAGAAGGCTATATGAGCCTCGTTATTAAAAAAATACGTATAAGTAAGAAGTAATAGAGAATTTATTCCAGTGTCCATAAATACTAGGTAAGTTTTCGATACATGATCAATATGACAATAACGAAATAAAAGGAGGAGCGTTAAGAAGCACATCCTGTAAGATGCGCTCGCGAAGGCCAATATTCCAAAGCGCTATGGCAGCATTCTATCGTATATCCTGTCATAATAAATAGCGATTTTTTGGTAATGTATTTAATTCAGATTCTTAGAATAATTAATTAAGTTTAGTATACTTTTATGAATCCGTAAGATAGTTTATAAATTGTAAATATCATACTTAAAATGTCCGTGTTTAGCAACTATTTTTCCCCTTAATTTTATAAATAAAAGTATGGCTGAAGCGCCAGCAGGTCTAATGTTAAAAGCCAATTTTTGAATACCAATCTTCAGCTATTCCAAATAGCATAAGCTTTACACCTTCTCTACCTTGTTTGCTCTATTGCCTCTCTCGCCACCCACTATCTCGAAACGGACTTTATCGCCTTCATGTATACTAGCGCCTGCCTCCACACCTGAAGAATGAACTGAATATTCTCTTCCATCATCGCCTTTTATAAGCCCAAATCCCTTAGTGCTGTTGAAAAACTTTACAGTTCCAGTTGCCATTATAACTCCTCAGCAGAATATAAGTATGGAAGTCTTCTATTATAAATTCATCTGCACCTCGCCCTGGATAAATTGCATTCAAAGATGGCAAATGCGACAGAATCGAACTTTGCAGCGTCCTTTTCCAAATCGATGGTTGATGAAGGTTAATGCTGGTTAAGATAGCTAATAATAGATAATATTAGCAGCATTATTATCTACGGCTAAAGGGCTTAATAGCCTTCTTTTCCATTTTTAGCCGATCGATGCAAAGTATGATATTGTAGAGGCTCTCATCATCGGCGGAATTTACTGAGGTCTGAGATGCTTAGTGTGATCTTCCTTGGAACTGCCGGCTCACTACCCACGCCTGAGAGAAACACCTCTTCAGTGCTCGTGAACAGAGAAGGCGAGATGATGCTTTTTGACTGCGGCGAAGGCACGCAAAGGCAGATGATGCGCGCACGCACAGGCATGATGCGCCTGGGCTATATTTTTCTGACTCACCTGCACGCGGATCATATCCTGGGCATACCCGGCCTCCTGGAGACAATGGCCTTCCAGGGCAGAGAGCAGCCGCTGACCATCGCAGGCCCTAAAAACACAATCCGTCTTATCCAAGCCTTCAGCTCAATCTGCTACTTTGCAAGAGACTTCGAGGTCAGAGCCATGGAGCTTGATCCTGGCGATGAAGTTAAGATGGACGGCTATCAGGTGGAGGCAATAGAGACACACCACAGCGTGCCAAGCCTGGGCTACTGCATGAAGGAAGACGAAAGGCTGGGCAGGTTCAATCGTGAGGCTGCGATGGCATTAGGCGTCCCAACCGGCCCATTATTCGGAAGGCTCCAGCATGGTCAGACTGTAGAGGTAGACGGCAAAATAATCCGTCCGGATCAGGTAATGGGCGAGCCCAGGCCTGGGCGAAAGATCGTTTATACAGGCGATACAAGGCCCTGCAAATCAGTCGAGCTTGCGAGCAATAACGCAGATCTATTGATTCATGATGGAGCCCTTGCAGAGGATATGGCAGATTGGGCACGTGAGACTAAGCACAGCACGGCTGGTGAGGCTGCACAGCTTGCCAAGCGTGCCAACGTTAGAAAGCTTGTGCTTACCCATATCAGCTCCCGTTATTCAGAAAATATCTCGCCCCTTCTTGCGGATGCTAGGCGATTTTTTGAGGAGACCATTATTGCTGATGATCTCATGAAGATAGAACTAAAGCTAAGAGATATGTGATTTAAAGCTGATAAGAGTTTAGGCAGATAAAGTTAAAGCAGACGGAATTTAGGCAGATATAATCAATAAACTCTGCCTTACAGATATCAAGCCTTATTTATCTTCGCTCTTATCGTCATCCCTGCTCTGCTCATCCCTCCTTTTTCTCTCGGACGTTATGGCATTCATTAGGTCCTTGGAAATCTCATCCTCTCTACCCGTTATCGCTATCTCCAGGGAACCCATTGCATTTTCGATCATGGCCCTAGCCTGGCTCATATCCATGCCTCTGCTCTCCGCCTCTACGCCTCTCCTAAATAGCTCATCGATTTCATTTGAAGGCATCTTCAGAGCTGTTGCAGCAGAGACCGCCCTGCCAAACATCTCCATGTCCACGTAGTAGTCAAGGCCCTCGCTGTAAAGCCGCTCGGATTCCTGATCTAACCCGGCATTCTTTGCTATCATGGCTGCCCAAAGATAATCTCCAGCATCCACCAGTATCTCTATGGCCTTCTGAATCAATCCCTTATCTCTGGCAAGGATTACAGCATACTCAGTCTCGCCTGCCTGGACCAGGATGTCTATCCCTTTCTGGGCAATCTCATCTGGCAAATTTCTAAGATTATCTGTGAGGTAGGATACCTTAGCTTCAAAGGGCATTTTCTGGAACTCATCATTTGATATCATTTTTATCTTGGAGATTATAGTTTCGTGTGCACATAAGCCTATGGGAGACGCTATGCTTCACTGAAAGCTGTGTTTACGGACCAGAATACCAAAATACAGCTATGCTTTATTTAAGGACTTCAACAATTATAATAATATCGGACGGAGTACATAGAGGATATAATAAGAATCGTAAATAATTTCTTATTGCTGTTAGTGCTTATGCTGCCTGCTTTCTGCTGCCCATATTGGTTTGCTGAGGCGGCCATGGCTCCTATCCCGCGATCATCAGATATATCTACTTTGAGATTTCTTTAAGTTAGAAAGGCAAATTAATAAAAAAGATTTTCTGGATAAAATAAGGGAGCGATATAAAGATGGCAGAAGCATATTTACCCGTATCCTCTTCAGTTTATGATGCTGTTTCGGAGCTTCACAAACGCTTACAGGAAGTGTATGGCAGTGATGTGACCGTTTCCGATACGCTCGACTTTCTCGGCCACCAGTTCTTTGTACACCAGAGGCTGCTGGATATTGGTCGAATTGTACTTACAAGGATGGCTGTGGATAGAAGAGTTCCCGATTGGCTGAACGATACGCTGAAGGATGTCGGGCTTCATGTCCCTCAGGATGCTACCTGCTTCTTAAGGGCAAATGTAGATGTCCCTAGCCACTGGGCTAGCACAAGGTGGCTGATCGATGTCGAGGGCGCTAATGTCCTAAAGTGCTTATCCGGGCCCGAGGAAAAGTCCGAAGGAGAGGTGGTCAAGCAATCCAGAAGAATTAGAATCCAATGAGTTACTGCAGGAAGTTCTCTATACTCATCAGCTTCTCCATATCGCTTTTGCTTATGCTGGATTCTATTATTACCTTCTCCTGTATCTCGATAGGAGCCTTTGCCCTTAAAGCCAGGGCAAGGCAATCGCTAGGTCTCGCATCTATCTCGCTCTCTTTTGAATCATTTTTTATTGAGAGTCGGGCATAGTAAATGCCGCCATCAAGATCGTCAATGAGCACCTTAAGTATGCTTGCCTGAAGGGTTTCAAGAACAGAGATAAAGAGGTCGTGGGTCATTGGCCTCGGAGAAAGCTCCCCTAAAAGGGCATGATGGATGGAGATTGCCTCGGAGAGCCCCACAAATATGGGCACTATTCTAGACTTATCATCTTCCAGAAGAACCACTGGAGCGGGCGAACTGCCTGTAGCTTCCGCAATGTAAACGCCCTTTACCTTTACAGGAACCGGCATCTCCATAGGTTCATGTTGCGTGCTCATCTTATAAATCTCCGGCGACTAAACCTTGTCTATGCCTATCACAATCCTCAGGTTCTCTATATCCCAGTCCTTGGATAACTTTCCAGTGACATCTAATCCTGAGCCGATTTCCATCTGTGATGCCCTGACCTCGCCCGCTATGTAATTCTTCTGCTTCATGACCAGATCAAGCACAGATTTATCTTCGATATCAACAGCAGCCCTAATCTGGTCCTCAACACGTAGGTCAAGCTCTTTGCGCATGTCCTGTATTCTTCTTATGATCTCTCGGGCATAGCCCTCTGATTCGAGATCCGGGGTAAGCGTTACATCAACGTAAACAAAGCCCTTGGAGAAATCGGCGGCTGAAAGGTTCTCAGGCGGTATCTCCTTGAACTCTACCATTTCCTTGTTCACCGGATAGCTCTTGCCTTCCCAGGAGACTGTCGCCTCACTTTTCACGTCCAGCTGTCCTTTTATCTCAAATGGATCTACAGCTTTCAAGGCCTCAATGACCTTCTTGGCTTCTCCCTTGTAGACAGGACCTATATTCTTATGGACAGGAGACATCTCAAGGTTCATCTTGGGCTTCTCCCCTGGTCCAAGCACTGTTATCTTCTTGGCGTTTGTCTGGCCTTTAAGAACACCTTCAAGGCCGCTTAGGTCCAATGTTTCATCAGTTGGAGAGATAACGATCTCAGAAACTGGCCACCTCAGCTTTCGACCTCCCTTCTGGCGTGCATTTAGGGCGGCCTCGGAGATCTCTCGCACGGCGGACATACCATCTTCAAGCTTTCGATCGATCATCTCCTTCAATGCAGTCGGCCAGTCACACATGTGGACAGACTTGGGAGCATCTGGGTCGAGGCCGCGGACCATATTCTGGTAGATCGACTCTGCCAGGAAAGGTGTAAAGGGCGCCATGAGCTTGGAAAGGGTCACAAGAACCTTATAGATCGTTGCATAGGCTGCCAGCTTATCAGGATCATCCTGCTCAATCCAGGTCCTGGGCCGGACAAGCTGGATATACCACCTCGATAGATCCTCCAAGATGAAATCCGACAGCGATCTAGCGATCCTATGAAGCTGATACTGCGCCATGCTCTCCTCTATTTCTAGAGCGAGTGTGTTGACCCTTGAGAGAATCCAGCGATCCTCTGGCCTCAGATTGTTTTCGTATTTTGACAGATCGGCTTTTGTTGCATCGAATCCATCGAGTATCATATAGGGCAGCGCAAACCTGTAGGCATTCCAGAAGATGTTCAGCATCCTATCGACGTTTTCGACAGCATCCCAGGAGAAGTGCAGATCCTCCCAGGGTGCATTTGCTCCCAGGACATAAAGTCTGAGGGTATCGGCTCCATATTTCTTGAGCACCTCTTCAGGCTGGACTACATTCCCTATGCTTTTGGACATCTTTCTACCCTGCTCGTCCAGCGTGAAGCCATGCATAAGGACGCTTTTATAGGGGGCCTTGCCGAAGGAAACCATGCTTGCGCCCAGCTGGGAATAGAACCAGCCGCGGGTCTGATCGTGCCCCTCTGTGATGAAATCGGCAGGCCACCACTCATCAAACGCCTTTTGATCACCCGGGAAGCGAAGCGTTGCCCAGGATGCTACAGCGCTATCGAACCAGACATCGAAAACATCAGGCGAGCGCAACATCCCGCCGCCGCATGGGCACTTTAGGACGATGCGATCTACATCAGGCCTATGGAGCTCGGGAACCTTCTGACCGCTGCGCTCTTCAAGCTCCTTTGCTGTGCCGATGACCTCCAGCCGCCCACATTTCTGGCAGGTCCAGATAGGTAGCGGAATTCCCCAGTACCTCTGCCTGGAGATGCACCAGTCTCTCGCATTGCTGATCCAATCGCTAAACCTTGCGGAACCAGCCCACTCGGGATACCACGTTACCTTGCTTACCTCTTGAAGCATTTTGTCTTTAAGATCGGAGATTCTGAGGAACCACTGGCTTGTAGCTATGAAGATAATTGGAGTCTTGCAGCGCCAGCAATGTCCATACCTGTGAGCCAGCCTTCCCTGTGCAAGCAGAAGTCCACGATCTTCCAAGTCAAGGATTACCTCACCATCGGCCTCTTTGACGTATTTTCCGTCGTACTTCAGCCCAGCTTCCTCTGTGTATCGCCCATTTTCGCCAACTGGACAGAAGATATCAAGATCGTTATCCATTCCAAGCTCAAAGTCCTCGATACCATGGCCAGGAGCAATATGAACGCATCCTGTGTTCTCTGCTGTAACGAAATCTGCAGTATAAATTTTATGAGTTATATCCGCCTGCTTTGGAACAAGATCTAATAGAGGATGTTTGTATTTCAGATCAGTAAGATCTTTAGGATAGAGCTTCTCAATGACCTCATAATCCTTGTAGCGTCCCTCTCTCAGGACAGATTCTACAAGATCCGATGCCATGATCAGGATATCGACCTGCCCCTCTCCTTTCCATGCCCTGACCTTTGAGTATTCGAACTCCGGATGGACGGCCACTGCTACGTTTGCAGGTATTGTCCAGGGAGTTGTCGTCCAGATAACGATATAGGTATTTGGCTCGCCCTCAACTGGAAACTTTACGTAGATCGAGTAATCTGTCTCCTCCCAGTATTCAACCTCAGAATCGGCAATAGCCGTCTCACATCTTGGACACCAGTTGACGACACGTAAGCCCCGCTCAAGCAGTCCGTGCTCGTGAGCTTTTTTTAAAGTCCACCAAGCGGCCTCCATATACTCATTTCTGAGGGTCATGTAGGGGTTATCCCAGTCCATCCAGACCCCCAGGGCCTTGAACTGCGCAGTCATATCGTCCTTTTGGCGGAGTGCGAATTCCTTGCAGCGGTCTATGAATTTGGATACGCCATAAGCCTCAATGTCCTTCTTGCTTTTAAAGCCGAACGACTCCTCCACCTTGACCTCGATTGGAAGGCCATGCATATCCCAGCCTGCGCGGTCCTTTACGCTATCACCGTTCATCGACCTGTAGCGGAGGATTGAATCCTTGATCACCTTGTTCCAGGCGGTTCCCAGGTGAATCCTTCCTGTAGTGTAAGGTGGCCCATCAACGAAGAAGAACTTCAATCCTTTAGCCCGGAGTTCCCTTACCTTATGGTAGGTATCGGACCTCTCCCAAAGCTCTCTGATCTGATCTTCTAGTTCATGCGCATTATACTGTCCTGCCACCTCAACGATCACGTACAATCCTCCGAAAAACGAATGCCTCCATATGCCCATTCTCTATTTAGTCTTTATGACCTTAGGAAGAGCAATGCCCTTTGAGGAATATTGATATATCGATGTGACGTATTGACAGCCTAAAAGGGAGCGTGAAACTGATCAAAGAGGAGATCTGGATCGAGAAGTATCGGCCTGAGAGGCTCGACGAGATCGTCGGCCAGGATGAGATCATCAGGCGTTTGAGCTCATACGTTAGAAGCAGGAACCTGCCCCATCTGCTGTTCTCAGGTCCGCCGGGCGTGGGTAAAACAGCTGCAGCTATAGCCATAGTCAAGGAGATCTTCGGAGAGAGCTGGAGAAACAACTTCATAGAGCTGAACGCTTCAGATGAACGCGGCATAGATATCATTCGCCATAAGGTCAAAGATTTTGCAAGGATGGCTCCTTTAGGAGACGCTGATTTTAAGGTAATTTTCCTTGATGAGGCAGATGCACTTACAAATGATGCCCAGAATGCGCTACGTAGGACTATGGAGCGCTACAGTGCAACAACCCGGTTTATACTATCCTGCAACTATTCATCTAAGATAATAGAGCCAATTCAGTCCCGCTGTGCAGTTTATCGATTCAAGCCTCTTTCAACTGAGGCTGTTTCTAAGAGGATAAGATACATAGCAGAGCAGGAGGGCTTGAAGGTAACAGATGAGGGCTTATCAGCTATCGAATATGTTGCCGGCGGGGATATGAGACGGGCAATAAACGCTCTTCAAGCGGCAGCACTTATTAGCGATAAGGTGGATGAGGAGACGATCTACCAGATAACTTCCACAGCTAAGCCTGAAGAGATTAGGGAGTTTATAAAAACTTCTCTATCGGGCGATTTTGCCAAAGCTAGAGGCATGCTGGATGATCTTCTTTTATCCAAGGGGCTGTCAGGGGATGATGTAGTCGTGCAGATTCACAGAGCGTTGGTGGAAATGAATCTGCCCGATAAGGATAAGGCCAGACTTATCGATCGCATTGGTGAGGCGGACTTCAGGATGACGGAAGGTGCTAACGAGAGAATACAGCTTGAGGCACTGCTGGCTTATTTTGCTTCAGGCATTTCAGATCCTCGTGATCTGTAAATTAAAATTAGCAAAGATTAATCCTTCAACTTCTTCTCTTCAAGAGCAGCCTTGCTTTCCTTGCGGGCTTTGCTGTGCTCCAGTGCATCCCGCAGGTCCTCTATCCTAACTGGTTTGCTGATATAGTCGTTCATTCCGGCATTGAAGCACGTTTCTCTATCGCCCTTCAAAGCATGGGCGGTTATAGCTATGATATAAATCTGACTAACTTCGGGAAGCATTCGTATACGTCTAGAAGCCTCAAGGCCATCCATCTCAGGCATCTGAATATCCATCAGAATCACATCATAGTATTGGCGTTCCAATGCCTGCAGCACTTCGAGACCATTGGCGGCAACATCTGCATGGTAACCCAGGCGCTCAAGCATGCGTAGTCCAACCTTCTGGTTTACAATGTTATCCTCTGCAAGCAATATGCGCAATGGTAACCTATCCATATCCGAAGCAGGCATACGTCTCACAATATCCGCCTTCCTAGCAGCTTTGGACAGGGCATCGCAAAGCCGTGAGGGCAGAATGGGTCTCGAAACAAAGGCCGCAAACAGATCTTCATTCCGCCTCGGCACGCCTAGGGCAACAATAGGTGTATGTCTATTATCATGCAGATCCTTGATCAAGCCCTCGATTCCATTCATCTGCATATCCAAAATGGCCATGTCGAACTTATCTGAGGTGACTGCCTCCAGGGCCTCCTTGTCGGACGCCACTACTTTAGGTAGCATTGACCAGGATTCAAGATTGCTGGCGACAACGTTCGTTATGTTTCCGTCATCAGTGATGACCAGAATCTTTCTTCCCTTCAGTTCTGATACAGATATAAAGGGGGCTTCCTTAGCCTTGATTGTGAAAAAGAATGTAGAGCCCTTGCCTTCTTCGCTCTCGACCCGAATGCGTCCATCCATAAGCTCGACAAGCCTTTTGCTTATTGCAAGACCGAGTCCCGTGCCCCCGTATTTGCGTGTCATAGATGTATCTATCTGGCTGAAGGATTGGAAGAGTCGATCCATGCGATCTTTTGGAATACCTATGCCCGTATCCCTTACAGCGAATTGAATAAACTTGCTGTCGCCTTCTTTCTTTGATGAAACGATTATGGATATTTCTCCCTTATTGGTGAACTTGACTGCATTGCTCAGCAAGTTGGCCAGGATCTGGCGCAGTCTAGTTACATCGCTTATTATGTTATTTGGCACACTCTCCTCTATGGCATATGATAAGCTCAGCCCCTTTTTAGCGGCAGCTTGGGCCACAAGATCCATTGATGCCTCAATGCAGTCTATCAAATCGAACGGCATAGCCTCCAGCTCCAGTTTGCCGCCCTCAATCTTGGAGAAGTCGAGAATATCGTTTATAAGAGCAAGAAGTGTTTCTCCGCTGTTGCGAATAGTCTCTACGTAGTCCCTCTGATCAGGTGTAAGCTTTGTATTAAGCATTAGTCCAGTCAGGCCGATCACAGCATTCATGGGTGTTCGTATCTCATGACTCATGTTTGCCAAGAAGTCTGACTTTGCCCGAGTAGCAGATTCCGCAACCTCCTTTGCATTTCGCAGCTCCTCTTCGGCGTGCTTGCGCTCTGTAATATCAATGCTTACACCCAAGTAACCGATCTTCCTATCGTTAATATCCTTAACAACGCTGAATGTATAATATGCAGGAAATGTGCTGCCATCTTTCCTTCTCGCCTGAAACTCATCATTTGAGTAATCTGTACCGTCAATCCTGGAGACGACATCATACACGGTAGAAATCTTATCCTTAGGCACTATTGTATCGGAGAGATTCCTGCCGCTGACCTCCTCGGCCTTCCACTGATACAAAGTTTCAGCAAACTTATTCCAGTATATTATCTTCCCATTCAGATCTGTGGCTATCACAGCATTATGAACCTGATCTAGCAGTGATGCCTGGAATCTGATCTGCTCCTGTGCCTGCTTCTGTTCAGTTATATCTTGTCCCTGAGCTATTGTGGCTATGACTGTTGTTCCATCTTTATCGTAGATGTTCGCCGAGTTCCACTGAGCAATACGTACATCTCCATCTTTTCTCTTTATTGGTATTTCAACAGTCTCCCAGCGCTCTCCTGAGAGCGTCCGTTGGATATGGGCAATAGATTCATTCCTGCTCTTATCAGGGAACAAAATATCCAGAGGTTTGCCTAGTACTTGGGCAGCATTAAGCCCCGTAAGGCGTTCGAATGCATGATTAATCCTGGTTATGCGGAAAGTTGGATCCCAGACTATAATGGGTGCATTGGCATAATCTATAAGGTTCTCCAGGTAATCACGTGTCTCACGCAGCTTCTCCTCGGCCTGTTTGCGAGTGGTTACATCGGTTAATACTCCTATGAATCCTGCAGGTCGTCCATTTTCCATCAATATACGACTAGATGTCCGTACATGACGGTATTTACCTCTCTTATCTCTTATTCTGAACTCATAAGGCTCGAGGTGGCCTGACATAAGACGCTTGAAGCTTTCCTGAAGTCCAGGCAGGTCATCCGGATGAATAAATCCTGTAAAGGGCTGCCCGATGATATCGTTCATTTCATAGCCTGATATCTGCTCCATCACGGGGCTCATGTAAGTGATACAGCCCTGAGTGTCCAGCTTGAATATCACATCGTTTATGTTCTCCACAAGGGCGCGATAGTTCTCCTCAGACCTCTGAAGTGCTTTTTCTGCAGATCTGCGGGCCATCATTTGCCCAATGCTTGCGGCTGCCATGCTAAGTATCGATATCTCGCTCTGCGTCCAAATCCGTTCAGTGTGGCAATCATCAAAGCCTACGTAGCCCCAAAGCTCGCCTTCAACGATTATCGGCACCATCAATAGAGAAAGTATCCCCTGAAATTTTATCAGCGATATCTCAGGCTCTGTAAGGCCCTTGGCAGAATCTGTAAGATCTCTGATGGAACCGCTTATGGTCTTGCCATTGTTCAGAGTGTCATACCAGCTTTGAAAATACTGGCTATATAAGATATTCTTGGTATTTGGATTATCTATTTGATGTGGTATGCCATCTCTACACCACTCAAAGATCCGACTCATGACACGATTCTTTTCAGGATCATTGTTTTCGCAAATGTATATCCTATCAGCATTTGCAGATAGTCCAAGTACTTCCAATGCCTGGATAATATCAGATTTTTTATCCTGGGCGACCAGCAGAGCGTTGGAAGATGCGGCAATGCCTGCCAGCAGGATATCTCTGCGTTTTATCTCATCCGCTGACAACTTCTGTTGTGTGATGTCTCGGATAGATTCAATTGAACCGATAACATTGCCTTTATCATTATAGAGAGGTGAGGCAGTAGCACGGACGTAAGCTCCCTTGCTAGAGTTCAAAGATGGCACAAACGCCTCGGCGAAGAGCCGGCCATCTTTCCTATCGACGTATATATATTTTGATTCTGTTTCCTTATCTTCGATGTCTATTAGGTCTATGAGCATAGGCCTCCGTTCACCATAAAACGGCAGACCATAAATATAGTCGCCCTTGCCGATTAAGTACTCTTTGCCTATGCCGGTCATCTCCTCGATGGCCCTATTCCAGGCGATGACTTTCTTGTCCCTATCTATGACAAACGTCGCATCAGGCAGGAACTCTATAATTTCAAGAAGTTGCTCATGTTCGGCCTTTAGTTTTTCCTCTGCGATCTTTCTGTCGGTTATATCATTTCCTATACATAGAATCTCAACTACGTCGCCTTTTTCGTTCAGTATTGGCCTATTTGCCCAGGCGATCCAGGCACGATCACCATTAGATCGCATGTTCTCATTGATGTTTATTGCATAGTTCTCAGGCTGCCTTCCAATATCTTCTATCATCTTCCTGAGATCACGCCCCTCTGAATCAATAGCGGGAACAATAGTGCCTACAACATTCTTGCCTATGATCTCGTCTTCAAGGTACCCAAAAAATTTCAGAGCAAAGTTGTTTAGAAAGGTTATTTTCCCTGAGATATCTCTTCGCATTATGATGCTGTTGGCTCCCTCGACAAGCTCTCTGTAATTTTTTTCTTCTTTCTTTAGTGCCTTTTCTGCTTGTCTTTGAAGCAATATTCCGCCAATAGTTCCTGCCATTGTCAGAAGGATTGATACTTCGCCCCAGGTCCATCTCCTTTCAGAGCGACAATCATGGAAGCCTATGAATCCCCAGAGAGTCTCCCTCATGAATAATGGCACTACTAAAAATGAAAGAGTTCCAAGGCCACTGTAAAATTCTCTTGCAGCATCTGGGAGATCACGAGTTAAACCTTTTATCGGCATTCCGCTGGCGAGAGTTTCGTACCAATCTGGAAACGTGCTGTAGGAGTTGCAACGCGATTCAGAATCGCTCATCTGAGATTTAATTTCATCTCGTGACCACTCATATCGCAATCTATGAAAATGCTCTCCGTTCTCGTCATAATTTTCAAAAATGTAAGCTCTATCAACATCAGCAGAATAGCCTAAAAGCTCTAAGGCTTGGTTGATTATCAGATCGTCATCCTTATTTGTAAGCAACAGATTCGTGGCTAGGGCAACGCCTGTTAGGAACCTGTCTCTCCTCTTCACCTCTTCGGCATCTGCGTTTCTCAAAATCTGGGCAGCAGTATCCTGAGCAATATCTGCCCGATCTTCGGAAGAAGTTTTTTCGCAATTAGCGCTTGATAAAGAGGCATTCTTCAGGAATACGATCGATCCAACTTGTTTCCCTTCCTCGTACAATGGCGTGGTGGAAACATTGAGGCTCTCAGCGCAGAAGACCTCATTGAATGGCTTTCCGAAAGGCTCCAAATTCCCGCGTCCACCCAACTTTTTGGCTGCAGGATTCATGTATAAGATCTTCGATTGCAAATCCAGTACGCAAACGGCCTCATCCATGCAATCTAGGATCGATCTATATGCAAGATCGAGGTTCATGGGCTCCTCTTCATATCCTCATGGTATTCATCGCAGTAGTATTGCCCTTGCAGGTGCAGCTTCTACGTCTTTAATCCTCAGCGGCAGTGCGGCGAGCGTATATTTTCCAGTGATGACCTTACTTAAGTCTATGCCCTCGAGGATAAGCACATCGTTCTTAAGAAGCATGTGGTGCACTGGGCTTTCGTCATCTCCGTATCTCTCGATGGAAACATAATCTATTCCAACGAGGCTTACGCCCATATCAACACAGAGTTCTGCAGCCTCTTTGGATAAATAAACAAACCTCTCTGAAAATATGCGGTTCCTACAAAGGCCGCTAGCTGAGTTATGTGTCTTAAAAAGAACGGCCTCGTCCTCTTTGATTTCAGCATGCTTCAACGTATCTGATTTAATGGATTCATCATCCTCAATAAATATGACATTGGCAGTGAGAATAAATCTTTCTAAGGGATACAAATCAAGCGTTTTTGCACCATTTATGTAATGGGCAGGAGCATCTATATGGGTGCCTGAATGGGCGCTAAGCTTGAGCGTTGATAGGTTATAATTGGCTCCGGCTGTAATTGTTGAGGCCATCTCCCTTGAATAGGGTACGTCGCCCGGGTATGCGGCATCATCTTCGCCCAGCATTACGCTTATGTCGTATGCCGCCTCGTAATTTTTTATCATGCTTCACCTTAAGCGACCGGGTTCTGAATTACTATCTGGAGATATGGGATACTTGTAGCTGGTCATTTTCGAATCACTACGTTTCGCTTAGCACTTATATAAATTGTGTGCAGAGCGAAAGTAAAGGGGGGACTCCGCTTTCATCCCACGGCCTGAAGGCCGGGACTTCCCGCTTCGTTCTCTCCTGCGAGTTAAGCCTTCTTGCTGTTTCATATTTATGTGTTATGTTATCATTTTGGGAATATTTCCATTTATAGATTTACAAAATAAAGTCGGATAGGATGAAGCTATGTGGCGATGGATAATCTTTTTATACTTCTAGATCCAAATAAAAGATTAAAGATGTAGCAGGAAGGGCGATGGGGAATTATAGAGAGATATACCGTATTGGTGCATAACTCCTATTTAGAGGAGAATAAAAAACCTATAATTGAGCAGCAGGTCAGCCTGCCTCAGCGGTGATCACCATTGAGATCTGTAATTAAAGGCACTGTCGGCACCATTGTAGGAGAAACTACGCCTCTTGCCTTCAAGTTCTTAATTAGCGGAGATGTTGGAAGGGGTACTTACATCAAAGTGAAGGCGGAAGGCAGGGACTGGATCTTAGCACAGATCGATGATGTGAAGAGATCCAATACAGCCTATAGCATGAGCCAGCTTAATGGTGGTCCCAAAGACTATGAATCCAAGGAGCTTATGATTGCCGAGACGCGGGTTATAGGGATCGTGAACAATGGCAAGCTGCATTTGCCAATGAGCCCCGCAAGACCTGGAGATCCTGTGTTTGTGGCAGATGAAAAGCTGATAAAATCCACTCTGGGTCTATCGAAAGGCGAGATGTATATTGGACTGATGAGAGGCTATGATATCCGAGTTGAGCTAGACGCCAACACTCTCGTGCAAAAGCATTGCAGCGTGCTTGCAAAAACAGGAAGTGGAAAATCCTATACTGCAGCGGTTATTCTTGAGGAGCTTCTTGAGAAGAACGTAGCTTTGCTAATTATCGATCCCCATGGCGAGTATGCCTCAATGAGGGAGCCAAATAAGGTCGGCGATTTTGGCAAGTATAAAGTGAAGCCACGCGGCTATAATATCGTAGTATATACTCCGGCAGAGATGGCAGTCAACCCCAGAGCAGACAGGCCGTTCAGGTTCAACAGCCTTAACCTTGGAGCCCGTGAAGTTGCGAAGATGATTCCGCATGAGTCAACCAGCGGCCAGATCGGCCTTCTCTACGAGGCCATCAGCGCACTTCAGGCTGAGACTGATGTTTACACCCTTGAGGACATAATCGATCAAGTTGTTAAGAGCACATCAAAGGTGAAGTGGAATCTCGTAGGCCAGCTTGAATCTTTGCTGGAGATTGGGCTTTTCTCCGGCACTGCTACTCAAATAGAGGATCTCCTTCGACCAGGCAAGGCATCAGTTGTAGACATGACAGGAATTGTGCCTGAACTTCAGGCAATGATTGTATCAAGGCTTCTTACAGAGATCTTCGAGGCGAGAAAACGCCGGCAGATAGCTCCTGGAATGGTCGTGATAGAGGAAGCACACAACTATATTCCAGAACGGGGATCGGGCAGCGCAGCAAGCACTGATATCATCAGGACAATAGCAGCTGAAGGCAGAAAGTTTGGCCTTGGTCTGATGGTAATAAGCCAGAGGCCTGCGCGTGTCGATAAGAACGTTATCTCTCAGTGCAATACTCAGATCATCATGAGAGTCACAAATCCCAATGACCTCAAGGCGCTAAGCAAGGGACTAGAGGGCATGACTTCTGAGCTCGAGGAGGAGATAAAAAGGTTGCCGTCTGGTGTTGCGATGATTGTAAGCAATGAGATAGAACGGCCGATCACAGTGAATATCCGGCCCAGGAAGTCAAGGCACGGAGGAGTAAGCACCCAGATTGTGTCCAAAAATGCAGTGTCCACGGCAAAGACACCAAGAAAAGGTCTGAAGCCTGAGCCAAGTCTCAAGAGCCCCAAGGCCAATGAAAAAGGAGGCGGGGGCATATTCAAAAAAGTATTTGGAAAAGGACGCGCTTGAGGACTATATGGCCTTTAGTAATCTGATATTTTACGTCTCCCTGCATTTTCGCGCCACTATGATACATGTCTGCGGCCGTCTCTCTTTGGGGACTATCTTCCCTATCTTATAGCAGGTGAAGTAATCCATATATAGGTATATCTTCTTCGCAATATTAAACAGCCCTGAATCATTGGAAGCAATATCAGAGGATGGTGACTCAATAGAGCCATTATCTGCATTTGCTCTATCTTTCGCTCTATTTGATATAGGGTCGGCAAATTTTCTAAAGAACAGTTTTGGGATCAGGGAGTAGGTAAACAATCCTTGTAGCTCAAATCCCGTCCTGCTAAGGAGCTTATCCAGGCTCACTCTGCTCAAGAAGAAAAGGTGACCGGGGTACTCAAAGTAATTGAAATATTTAAGATACTTTAAATCAGCATCTCCGAGATTTCCTGTTTCAAATACCACAAGCCCATTGTCATCCAGCTTACGGTTTATGATGGAAAAAACAGATATGGGATCGTATAGATGACTGAGGACATCACGGTGATAGATGATATCGAATTTCTTATCTCCAAATGAGCTATCGCTTAAAGGCGAACTCTCACATGGTATGCCTAAAGTATTATTAATAAACTCGGCTTCATACTTATTCAGCTCTATGCCGCATACATCAAAACCTGCTTTTCTAGCTTCATCTAGAAAATAACCAGAGCCCGCTCCCATCTCCAGCAAAAGGCCGCTTTTTTTGAATTTTTTAATTATTTCTAGATTATTTCTGGCAACCAGTCTGCTAGCATAATCATTGCTTATGTGGGATTTGGCATACGTTATATTCTTATTATATATATTTAAAATTTCTGTTTGATTTGGGCGAGGAGATATAAATATTAGATTACATTCGGGGCATTTTCGGCCCTTAAAACCATTTTCTTCTATGATAACATTGTCACTTGATTTATTACAAAAAATACATTTAATTTCTTCCATCGATTATAATTAAGGCACGCCGTTATTTAAATTTTTCCTAAAAAGCAGTCCTTCCGCGAATGCCTTTCATTGCAGCTCTGAACAGCCTTGCAATTGATGAGCAAATCGTTAATAATCTTGGAGAAAGATAATAACATATGAAGCTCCTTATAGTGGCGGCTTTTGCAGCATTTATCCTGACTTTAATTATAGCGCAAGGAGCATCGAATAACATGAGCACGAAAACTCTTGAAGTAAAGCTTGGGTTCAGCCAGTTTCCGGCTGAATATACCTGTGATGGTAAGGATGCATCACCAAAGATCGAGCTATCCGGCCTGAATGCAAATTCGATTGCTATGATACTGGAAGATCCGGATGCGCCATCTGGCACGTTCACACATTGGGTGATATGGAATATTAAGCCTACAGAGGTCATACCAGGAAGCATTCCAAATACTGCAAATGTAACGAAGCCAATAGAAGCTGTTCAAGGCATGAATACCGCAAGGGAGATAGGGTACATGGGGCCCTGTCCTCCACAAGGCAAGCCTCACAGATACTTCCTCAGAGTCTATGGCCTGGACAGCATGCTTGATCTGAGACCAGGCTCAAATAGAACTGATCTTGAGAAGGCAATGCTAGGACATATTGTTCAACAGGGCGTTGCAATGGCGACCTATGGGAGATAAGGGGCTAAAGGAATGATAAGATAAATTGATTAAAATATAGCCAAGGGCGATTGCCTTATCTTTATTTTACCGCAATGACTAACTACAATCAGCTGAATTACGCTGAAATAATGTAGTCGTAGTAATAATGGACGACTTAAGAGTCCGGGCAAATGAAATGCTAAAGGTGATCAAATGGTATTCAGAAAAATGCTATTGTGTGCAATAATGTTAATTTGTCTATTTATTCAAGCAAACTCACAACCTGATCCGAACAGTCCAAGCATAGTCTACACCGATCCGGCAATAAAGGAAATGCAGCAATCCCTTGAAGGGTTCGAAAATGCGTATCCGAGCACGAGCGATAAACCACAGGCATCATCATCTGTCTCTGGCGATCAAACCTTTAAAAACGGGTTTCCGGACTATATGGCTAAAGCTAACGATATCCTGAACGAGGTTGACGCGAGTAATTATTATGCAGTAACCGTTCCTGAATTTATCAATAGGACAAAGATCGATGCCAACTGGGTAATATTGGATATCAGGCCTGTGAACGTGTATGCTGGGGGCCATATACAGGGTGCCGTAAACGTGCCTATTAACAATCTCATCTCGATGATGGGCAGCACAATACCGGCAGGTAAGAGAGTCGCAGTCTACGGCACTACAAATACCGATGCCGCCTTTGGAGCCATGGCTCTGAACGTTTTCGGCGATCGCGAGGCATATGTGCTCCTGGACGGCATTTCAGCATGGCAGCAATCGGGAATGCCTATTGTCAGGTGAGATTTTAACCTTACGTTTCATTTCGAAAAGATGGCTTATCAAAGTCTTAAGGCATCACCTCTTTCTATAATGAATATTGAATTGAGGTGTTATTATGCTGCGCTCAAAAATGCTCATCAACGGAGAGCTTAGGGATGCGCTCTCCGGCAAAATTGATATCATTCGCAATCCAGCAAACCAGGAGCCTGTCGCAGAGGTATCCGTTGGCTCACGCGAGGATGCAAGACTAGCGCTGGATGCTGCCCAGAAGGCTTTTCCCGTCTGGTCAGAGACATCGCCCCAGAAGCGCGGTGAGATTTTGCATTCAAGTGCAGGCCTGGTTCGCCAGCGTGTAGAGGAGATCGCCCGTCTTTTGACCCTGGAAATGGGCAAGCCAATGAAAGATGCAAGGCGAGAGGTCCTGCACTCAGCAGATGTCCTGGACTACTATGCCGAAGAAGGTAAGCGCAACTTTGGCAAGTGGACAGCATCTTCAAGCAGCCGGAGCATCATCATCCGTCAGCCTATTGGCGTTGCTGCGCTCATCACTCCATGGAACTTTCCTGTTGATCTCCTTTCCTGGAAGGTCGGGCCGGCTCTTGCGGCGGGCTGCACGATCGTCGCAAAGCCCCCGAGCATTGCGCCCCTGGCTGCAACAGAGCTTGTGAAGGCTGTGAATGATGCAGGCGCTCCAGCGGGCGTTGTAAACGTCGTTCATGGACCGGGCAGCGAGGTTGGGGCAGAGCTTGTAGAGAATCCAATCAGCCGTAAGATCGCGTTCACAGGCGAGACGAAGACTGGAAGATGGATTATGGAGCGAGCAGCAAAGCACATCAAGCACATCTCCCTAGAACTCGGTGGACAATCTCCTTTCATAGTCTGCGAGGATGCTGATCTGGATAAGGCAGCAGCATCCTGTGTCCAGAGAGCTTTCTCCAACATGGGTCAGACCTGCATTCGCGTGAACCGAATATATGTGGCGGAGAATATAGCAGAGGAGTTCACCTCAAAGCTTGTTGAGCGAACTATAAAACTAAAAGTTGGTAGTGGCCTAGATCCTAGCACAGATCTTGGCCCTATGGCAAGTGCGGCTCAGAGGCAAAAGACAATGGATCATATTGCAGATGCACTTTCAAAAGGGGGAAAGCTGCTCTGTGGCGGCCATGAGCCTGAAGGTGAGGAATATGAGAAGGGCTTCTTTTTCCTGCCCACCGTTTTGTCGAATGCTAATCACAGCATGAAAGTGATGCGCGAGGAGACTTTCGGTCCTGTTGCGCCTATAATGAGATTCGAGACTCTGGACGAGGCAATCGGCCTCGCAAACGATACCGAATTCGGCCTTGCAGCTTACATATTCACAAGCAGCCTGAAGGCTGCAATCTACGCGAGCGAGAGGCTAGCGGCAGGCGGCATAGGGGTGAACGTGAACAGCGTTATAGATCTTCAAGCGCCCTTTGGAGGCTGGAAGCAGAGCGGCTTTGGACGGGAGCTTGGACATTTTGGTCTGGAAAGCTACCTGGAGATCAAGCATATCCGCATAGGGCTCTGATTTCACGTGGATAATTATATTAAGGTTGGGGCGCAGCCAATATGAGAATAACGGAGGTCAGGTGGGGATAATGAAGCTGGGCATGGGTAACGCGCATAATCCGATACAAAATATTCACTGGGCAATATGGTCAATACTAATTGCAGCGGCATTGAACTTTATTGCGGCGATTGTGACAGGCAGTCTGATCAATCTGTTAGCTTGCCTTGCATGTTTAATCGGCTTGGCTGGAATAGCTACTAAGGTAGATTAATCAGTTTATGGTAATTTATTATTAATGCTACCTTAACCTGATTTTATAACTAATAATAAAGCTTTTAATCATTTCCCAGGGCACTCCCCGTCTATCCATGCGCCATATGTCGGCTCTGTGATGTTCTCCGCAGGGTCATCGCACCGCTTAACATAGCCGCACCAGCGGTGGATCTTCTTGCCTGATGCCGGGACGATCTGCTCCTGGCACCAAACCTTGAGGCCACAGCCTTCAGCCAGCTTAAGCTGATTCAACATCTCCTCCTCAGAGGCACCCTTCGATAAAAGCTCTTTCAATCTTCTCTCAGTATCGTCCATTGCCATGAATTTATCTCTCATCGCATTTTATTTAAAATGTTTGTTTGAGTTCGCATGCTACTTAATAATACTATCTTATTCAAATATGGAAAGCACAATGGCATAAAGATTAATCAATCAATATGCGCTATCCTAAGTCTAGGGGAAGAATGAAGGGCCTGTCCAGTTACTCAATCAAGGCTGAAACGTTGGCTATTTGATGACTTTAGCAGTTCTCTTTATGCAAAATTCTCTCTCTGCAGATACTTCTACGGCCCATCTGCTTGTAACGCGCGCTTTCCCTTGGATCTCAGAGTCTGGAAATCTGATATGGAGTCTGATAAAGCAAGTGGTTTTTCTGCCATATCTTTTGTAATAAATCTGAAAGGGTAAAAATACTGAAAAAGATCAAAGGCCTTTAGATATAGAATGGCCATGATCCAACAGAATCAATCCATCATCAAGCCGTTTTCATCTTGGCCACTTGTTCCAAGCCCAGCTCTTTGATGGATTCTTCCCTCATCTTGTATTTCTGGATCTTGCCTGTAACGGTCATTGGGAAGGAATCGACGAACTTGATGTACTTAGGGATCTTGTAGTATGCAATCTTTCCCTTGCAGAAGGCCTTAATCTCATCAGGATTCACGCTCTGGCCCTCCTTAAGCTTGACCCATGCCATCAGCTCTTCGCCGTATTTTAAATCAGGGACTCCTATGACCTGTACGTCGCTTATTGCCGGATGAGTGTAAAGAAACTCCTCGATCTCCCTGGGGTAAACATTCTCGCCTCCCCTGATCACCATATCCTTCAGCCTGCCTGTTATCTTGCAGTAATCTTCTTCATCCAGGACGCCTAGATCGCCCGTATGAAGCCATCCCTCTTTATCTACCGTTTGATCTGTTGCAACAGGATTGTTGTAGTAGCAGCGCATGATGGCATATCCTCTGGCACATATCTCCCCGGTTTCGCCTCGAGGAACAATTTTGCCGCCCTTGGGGTCAACAATCTTCATTTCGGTGTGAGGCATCGGCTTGCCCACTGTAGAGACCCTGCGCTCTATGGGGTCATCTGTGGAGGACATAGTGATGCCCGGGGATGCCTCAGTTTGGCCGTAGACTATGACGACCTCCCGCATATTCATGAGGGTGCTGACCTTCTTCATGAACTCAATTGGGCATGGAGAGCCTGCCATAATGCCTGTGCGTAGCGAGCTAAAATCGAATTTTTTGAACTCCGGATGCTCAAGCTCTGCTATGAACATTGTGGGCACGCCATGTAGAGCAGTGCAGCGTTCTTTCTCGACTGCCGCCATGGTTGATACGGGATCGAAGTACTCCGCAGGGATAACCATCGTAGAACCGTGAGTCAGACATGCCATATTTGATAGCACCATGCCGAAGCAGTGATAGAATGGCACCGGTATGCAAAGCCGATCTTTTTCGCTGAACTTCATATACTCCCCAATGAAATAGCCGTTATTCACGAGATTGTGATGTGTCAGGACGACCCCTTTGGGAAAGCCCGTAGTGCCCGAAGTGTACTGGATGTTGATGGGGTCATCGAAATCCAATGCATCCTTTCGTTCAGTTAGCAAATCATCATCAATCTCATCGCCGATCTTCAGAACCTCATCCCAGGAGTACATGCCTGGCTGCTTCTCGCCGCGAATTAAGATCGCAGTTCTCAGGAAGGGCAATTTCTCGGAATGGATCTGGCCTGGCTTGCTTGTTTTAATCTCAGGGCAGACCTCATTGAGCATTTGAATATAATCCGAGGTTTTGAACTTATCTATAAGTAGCAATGCCTGCGACTCTGATTGACGCAGGGCATACTCAAGCTCATGTGTCCTGTAAGCAGGATTGATATTAACAAGAATGATGCCCACCTTTGCTGATGCAATCTGTGTGATAATCCATTCGGCAATATTCGTCGCCCAGATTGCCAATCGGTCACCCTTCTTCAGCCCAATCCCGATAAAACCTTTAGCTACGCTGTTGACGGCATCTTCCAGCTCACGATATGTATATCGAATGTTCTGGTGAATTGATACAATTGCATCGTTGTCAGGGTATTTCTCTGATATTTCGTCAAACGTTTCTCCAATTGTCTTTCCAATGAGTGGTTTTTCAGAGCCCTGAAACGCATAGCTGTTGGATACTTTGCCTGGCATGGATTCAACATGCATTCGTTATTTACATATAACATTATCTTTGATCAAGTTTAATGGAGGTTTATGCTTATAGATTTTAAATATTCTATGCCATTTCAGTCAAGTTACTGGAATCTTTTTAGCAACCGGTGTTGGCGCATCTTCTGTAATTAGGATCTTTTTGGTAACAGGGATGTCCCAAAATTTGGGTGCCATAGTTGGTTCAGCGGCTTTATCTTCATATGTTTCATCAAAGTGGCTATATATTTTCCATCCCAGCGTTTCCATAAACCCGAATGTGATTGTGGCATTGGCTGCATTTCCAATGAGTGGAATCCAGCCAACAAGACTTTTTGCGCCAGCTATCTCCGCACCTGACCCAATATATTTGCTCAATAAGGTAACTGCTGTCGAACTACCCATATCTGGATCAAAGAGCTTTCCCAAAGCTATAACCATACCTACAGCAATTGCCGTTAGAATAGGTGTATCAGCTTTCAAAAAGGCGCCAAAAAGGCTCTTTTTGGATAGGACTGCGGCTGTGCCTGCAGACGCAGCTGCAGCAGCGTGGATGATAAATTTTGCTTGATTCCTTCTCTCTTCTTCGCTCATGGATACTCCTAACTTTTAATTTTGTTTCAAATCAGAGTACTAGGAAGTGCTGCACAGTGAGCCTATTTTGGACTTAAATAAAAGACAAGTCCCAAGACAGAAAAACCGTCTAGGGCTGTTTAAGTGATATTGTAAATTACATTTTCATTTATCGGCACATAGGGCACTGCTTTTTAATCCAATGATACGCCAATAAACCGACTACTACTAACAATACTAGCTTCAGTTTCATATTCAATACTACTCATGCATTCTATTTAAAATTTTGGAATACATATTTACTTCAGTAAACGCCTATAAAATTAGCATATGCATATTTATCTATAGGTTATTCTGCAAAATCTTTTTAAACCTCGACCTTTCTGTTCCCTCTATGAGGCTAGGCGTGCTCTTCTCGGGAGGCAAAGACTCGAGCTTCGCATGCTATCGCGCCATGGAAAAGAACTCAGTAGCATGCCTAATCACCATAATATCCGAGAATGAAGAGAGCTATATGTTCCACACTCCAAACATCAGGCATACGAATATTCAGGCAGAAGCTATGGGTATACCATTGCTCTCATGGCATACCGGCGGCCAAAAAGAGACGGAGCTTGTTGATCTGGAATCTGCAATTGCATCTGCCATGGACAGATTCCAAATCGAGGGCATTGTCACTGGCGCAATTGAATCAGTCTACCAGGCATCGCGGGTGCAGAGGATATGCCGCGACATGGATTTATGGTGCCTAAATCCTCTATGGCAGATAAACCAGATAGACTATTTGCGATTATTGTTATCAAAAGGCTTTGAGATCATAATCTCAGGCGTCTTCGCCTATCCCTTCGATGCATCATGGGTCGGAGCTATGATAACTGAGGCGCGCATACAGATGCTGGAGCAGCTTCAGGGGAAATATAAGATAAACCCAACAGGTGAAGGTGGCGAGCTTGAGACCTTTGTTCTTGATGGACCTATGTTTAGTAAGCGTATAGAGATATTGAGGGCTTCGAAAACCTATGAGGGTTATCGAGGGCAATATATCATTGAGGAGGCACGACTGGTAAATAAATGACCCAAAAGGTATTGCTCGTCGATCTGTGCCACGAAGTGGATTCTCTCTCCAAATATGAGTTCGTATATCCTATTGCTGATACGCTTAAACGTGCTGGAGCGCAGCCCAAAATAGTCCATTTCACTGTGGTCTCTGACGATATGCTGGCAAGCTCAGATAAAACGATACTATGTGGCACTGCTCTGAAGGATAATACTTATGTCGATTATCTCGAGTCTTTTTCTTGGATAAAGCAATGGGAAAGGCCTGTCTTAGGAATCTGCGCAGGCATGCAGGTCATAGGCTCAATCTTTGGAGGCCGCATAATTCCGAGGCCAGCTATAGGGCTTGAGAAGATAAATATTATATTGGAAACTCCTCTGCTGGGAAAACCTAGAGAAATCGAGGGCTATCACCTTCATAATTATGGCGTAACATTGCCGGATGAATTTCAGATGGTCGCTGGAATGCCCGACAGCATAGACGCCTTCAGACATAGCACAAGGCCCATTTATGGCATAATATTCCACCCAGAGGTGAGGAACAGGTGGGTTTTAAAAAAGTTTATCGATTTTAAATAAGCATTTCTGATATGGTCAGCCGGAAGTACCCTTCCTTCGAAACCGATTTATGTAATGAATCATCATTTACTTGCGATGCAAGACTACTCTCTGAACCAATTTCTGGCGCTGGCCGGGACACCTCCGCTCGATATCGAGATATGCGATGTCACCCTTCGCGATGGCGAGCAGATGCCGGGTGTAGTCTTCCGTGCAGATGAGAAGCTGGACATAGCTCTGCGGCTGGATGAGATTGGCGTTGAGGTTATCGAGGCTGGCTTTCCCGTCGTCTCAGCCGCCGAGAAAAACGCCGTTAAAGAGGTTTGTGATCTGGGATTGAATGCGAAAGTATCTGCACTATCAAGGTCAGTCAAGGGCGATGTAGATGCTGCCTTAGATTGCGGCGTGGACATGATAAGTGTATTTATAGCGGCGTCAGAGCTTCATTTAAGGCATAAGCTCCATATGAGCTGTCCTGAGGCCATTCGCTGTGCGCTCGACACTGTAGAGTATGCCAAGGATCATGGCTTGATAGTCAGATTTTCTGCTGAAGATGCAACGCGTACAGACTTCGATATCCTAAAGAAGCTCTATAAAAAGGCCGAGGAATATCATGCGGACTACATCAGTATGGCCGATACCGTAGGCATAATGAATCCGCGCACTACTTACTTCATGATCAGCGAAATAAAAAAAGTTGTGAACATCCCGATATGCATGCATTGCCACGACGATCTTGGCATGGCGCTTGCAAACACGCTTGCGGGTGCTGAGGCAGGCGCAAAGCAGCTACATACCACTGTCAATGGGATTGGTGAACGCAGCGGCAACACTCCACTGGAGGAGCTGCTTGTTGCTTTGAGGCTGCATCATGGCATCGATCGCTATGATCTCTCAAAACTGAAAGATATCTCTAAGCTTGTCGAATCATATTCAGGCATATCTGTTGCCAAGAACAAGGCCGTTGTTGGCGCAAATGCCTTTGCCCACGAGTCGGGAATTCATGTTGCTGCAGTCCTTGAGGAGCCCAGGACATATGAGCTCTATTCGCCTGAGATTGTGGGCGCAGCTAGGCATATAATCATAGGCAAGCATACTGGCGCAAAGGCGCTGAAGTATATCACTGAACGCATGGGATATCATCTTAAGGAGAACGAACTTTGTGATTTGGCTGAGCGCGTTAAAATGTGCAGCGAGTTCAAGCGGCCTATAAATTGTGAGGAGCTGAGGAAGCTGATCCTGGGAATGGAGAATATAGATATAATTTATCCTGGGCCGTAATCATCACAGTTCGCTTACTGATATCAGCTCATTTTCGCTGTGCTTAAGCAGTTCTTATTTTGCATTTAATTATTTGAGATGCCTTGTCCTATCATTCTACGCCATAACCAAACAAATTAAAAAGAAAATTATTGGGACAACAGAAAAGGTTTAGATATACGAAACGGTCATCGTTCACAGTGAGGTAGCTTCAATAGGATGAAGATTTGTTATTTGGCAGATGCAGAGAGCATTCACACTCAGAGGTGGGTTCAGTATTTTGCGGATCAGGGGCATCAGGTTCATTTAATTTCTAAGAACCCCTGTGCCCAGCTAAAGGGTATAAAGCAGCATCATCTCAAAAGGCTGAATGAATCCGAAGCCTTTTCGGCCGTGAACCTGCTGGTTATCCTGCCTCAAGTTAAGAGCATTATTAAAAAGGTGGCTCCTGATATACTTCATTCTCATTTTGTTCTTGATTACGGCTCTTACGGGGCAATGAGCGGTTTTCATCCTTTTGTGATATCTGCTTGGGGGTCAGACGTCCTGGAGGTGCCGAAGAGGTCGAAGTCCTTGCGAGCCCTAACCAGATATGCACTCAACGGCGCGGATTTGATAACCTGCGATGGAGATAATTCAAAGGAGGCAATGATACATCTGGGGATACCTGACGGGAAGATAAAAATAATCTCCCATGGTATAGATACCAACAGGTTCTATCCCGGAACGAGAAATGAGAACATAAGGGTCGAACTTGGCTTATCAGGGCACCCATCGGCAATCAGCATCAGACACTTAAGGCCCGTTTATGATGTTGGTTCATTTATAAGGTCGATGCCTTTGGTCTTGAAAGAGATTCCAGATGCAAAGTTCATAATAGTAGGGGATGGCTCCGATAAAGAATTCTTAATAAAATTGGCAGGCTCACTGGGCATTTTGAACAGCGTAATTTTTACAGGAGTAATAAATCATGAGGAGCTTCCGAGCTATATTGCATCGTCGGATGTCTATGTCTCGACGTCCATCTCTGATGGAGGCATAGCAGTTAGCACTCTAGAAGCCATGGCGTCTGGATTGGCTCCAGTAGTGACTGATGTGGGCGATAACAGAAAATGGATAAAGGATGGCGAGAATGGGTTCGTAGTGCCTATAGGTGATTCAAAAATGCTCGCTGAAAGGATCATCTATTTGCTGCAGAATAAAGATGTTCTGAGAAGATTTGGTGCAGCCAATAGATCTATAGTCGAAGAGCGGGCCGATTACTACAAGGAAATGGAGAAGATGGGTCGTATTTATGAAGATCTAGTCGGGGGCAATCAGAATGAAGATAATAGTTACTGGCGGCGCTGGATTCATAGGCAGTCATCTTTGCGATAAATACGTTAAAGAAGGCCATAAAGTTCTTTGCCTGGATAATTTTATAAATGGAAATTTAATGAATATACGGCATCTATTAAGCAGCCGTAACTTCAAGCTAATTAACGGGGATATTAGAGACTTTGATCTTTTAGAGAAGATTACAAGAGATGTCGATGCCATATTTCATCTCGCTGCACAGATTCATGTGGATCGATCTATAATTGAGCCCAGGATGACCTACGAAATAAATGTGCTGGGGACGCAGAATATTTTGGAAGCCGCAAGGATGTTCGATGTAAACAAGGTCATCCATGCATCTACGAGCGAGGTCTACGGATCTGCTTTATATGCTCCCATGGACGAGCAGCACCCTCTGAGCGCACCACATCCCTATGGAGCAAGCAAGATTGCAGCTGATAGAATGTGCCATGCCTATATTCAGACCTATGGAATGAATATATGCATCATGAGACCATTTAATATATACGGCCCAAGACAGAAGGACTCAGGATATGGTGGAGCGATCTCACTATTTACCAAACGCGTCCTGAGCAACTTACCTCCGATAATATATGGAAACGGTGAACAGACGCGCGATTATACCTATGTCGAGGATATAGTTGCAGCCTACGATCTGATCTTGAACTATAACAAACCCTTGACAAACCCCATCAACTTTGGCACAGGAAATGAGATCAAGATAATAGATCTCGCTAACTTAATTATAAAGCTATCAAATAAAGAAGGAGTTATAGCGCCTGTGCATATTGAGCCAAGGCCTGGTGAGGTACAGAGACTGATCGCAGATATCTCAAAGGCAAGGGAGATTGGTTGGGAGCCTAGATATAGTATTGAGGATGGACTCCAAAAGTTCATCGAGTGGTATAAGAACTATAAGTTTGAGGAGTGGGCTAAGCCCGGATGAGTATATGGCGAGAGAATTTTTACCCTATAATCTTCCCTCCATTGAAGAGGATGAGATAAATGAAGTAGTAGATACTTTGAGATCTGGATGGCTTACGATGGGCCCCAAGACTCAGGAGTTTGAGCGTCTCATCTCGAAATATACTGGAGCAAGACATACAGTTGCCGTAAACTCTTGCACAGGTGCATTACATCTTTCTTTAATTGCACTAGGTGTTGGATGTGGCGATGAGGTCATAACTACACCTTATACCTTTGCAGCAACGGGCAATACGATAATACATACGGGTGCAAAGCCGGTATTCATCGACATCAAAAAGGATACTTACAATATCGACCCTGAGAAGATTGAGGATGCTATAACATCTGCCACAAAGGCAATAATTCCCGTCCATTACGCCGGCCAGTCGTGTGATATTAAGGCAATACTTGACATTGCTGAGGATCATGGCCTTTTCGTGATCGAGGATGCAGCTCATGCAATTGGCGCAGAATACGATTGCCAAAAGATTGGAACTTTCGGCACAACTACATGCTTCAGCTTCTATGCCACAAAAAATATGACTACAGGCGAAGGTGGCGCCATAACTACAGAAGATGATGAACTAGCAGACAAGCTCAGGACAATTCGATTACATGGCATCAGTAAGGATGCTTGGAACAGGTACTCCGAAAAGGGAAAATGGTATTATGAGATTGAAGATGCTGGTTGGAAGTACAACATGACCGACATCCAGGCAGCCCTTGGTATACATCAAATAAAGAAGCTAGACTCGTTTATAGATATACGCAGGGAGTATGCTAATATTTATAATAGCAGTTTAAGGGACATAGATGGTGTGATTACGCCCTTCGAGGATCCCAGGGCAAAGCACATATATCATCTTTATCCGCTCCTGCTACTGAAGCATAACCGCAATGAGTTCATTGAGGATATGCACAAAAAGGGAATAGGCTGCAGCGTTCACTTTATTCCTTTACATTTGCATCCGTTTTATAGAAGGATGGGGTTCTCTAAGGGAGACTACCCCAATGCGGAATGGGTCTACGAGCATGAAGTCTCATTTCCGCTTTATCCCAAGATGACTCTGCAGGATGTGGAGTTGGTCATTGCCGGTACAAAAGAGATACTTGTAAGCTAAAATCGAGTTTGAAGGGCTGCATATTCTAGCAAAATAAGAGTGTACCGATTACTATAAGTAGGAAAATATTTGAATTTGGGTTAAGGAGATTATCCAATGAAGGTAGCGATACTTGCCGGAGGTTTAGGGACTCGGCTGGCTGAAGAGACCGATATTAAACCTAAGCCTATGGTAGAGATCGGCGGTAGACCAATCTTGTGGCATATAATGAAGCATTATGCTTACTATGGGTTTAAGGAATTCTATATTGCTCTAGGTTATAAAGGAGATATTATCAAACGCTATTTCTTAGATTACTGTACCTTGAGCGGAAGCATGACTATTGATCTTGCAAAAGGCACAGTTGATATTCACAATAAGGATTGTGAGGATTGGATAGTGCATCTGATAGATACTGGCATAGACACGAATACAGGAGGCCGTATTAAGCGGTTAGAGCCATGGCTAAGTGATGGCATATTTATGGTTACCTATGGCGATGGCGTATGCGATGTTGATCTACAAAAATTACTCAGATTTCACGAGAGCCATGGGCGCATCGCTACAGTTACAGCAGTGAGACCGCCAGCACGGTTTGGAGGATTGATCTTCGATGGAGATCTTGTGGCTGATTTTACAGAAAAGCCACAAATAGGCGAAGGCTGGATAAATGGAGGCTTTCTTGTCTTCAAGCCAGAGGTCTTCGATTACCTAGAGGGTGATAAAAGCAGCTTAGAGACTGATGCCCTCGAGCGCCTCGCTGATGACCATCAGCTTGCAGCCTATCGACATGATCTGTTTTGGCAGTGCATGGATACACTGCGAGATAAAAGATATCTCGAAAACTTATGGCAAGAAAGGAAAGCCCCATGGGTAGTATGGAAATGAATGATTTCTGGCTGGACAGACCTATATTTGTTACTGGCGCAACTGGACTAGTAGGCGTCTGGCTGGTTAGACGTCTCGTCGAGGCAGGGGCAGACGTTTCATGCCTGATCAGAGATTGGGTTCCGCAAAGTGAGCTAGTGAGATCCAATTTGATTGAGAAGGTCAAAGTCGTGCGTGGTGATGTTAGAGATCAGACACTGCTGGAGCGTGCTCTGGGAGAATACGAGATCGATACGGTAATCCATTTAGCAGCTCAGACGATTGTGACGATTGCTAATCGTAATCCTATTTCAACATTCGAGACTAATATCGGCGGAACATGGGCATTACTTGAGGCATGCAGAAGAAGCCCTACCGTCAAGCAAATTGTCTTTGCTTCATCAGATAAGGCATACGGAGAACATAAAAAATTGCCTTACGATGAAAACTTACCTTTGAGGGGCACCCATCCTTATGATGTAAGCAAATCTTGTGCAGATTTAATTGCCCACACATATTCGGTTACATACGGTCTCCCTGTAGCTATTACCCGTTGCGGTAACTTCTATGGCGGTGGCGATCTGAACTGGAACAGGATTATCCCTGGAACTATCAGATCGATCCTTCGGGGATATAGACCAGTCATCCGATCAGACGGTCAATACATTCGAGATTATTTTTATGTTGAAGATGGTGCAGCAGCATATATGCTCCTTGCGGAACGGCTGGCCAGCAATTCCAGCTTGCGGGGAGAAGCCTTTAACTTCTCCAATGAATCTCAGATAACTGTATTAGAATTGGTGGATAAGATTATCAGGCTTATGAAATCGGATCTTGAACCTGATGTACGTAATGAAGCCACCAATGAGATAAGACATCAGTACCTAAGTTCTGCCAAAGCAAGACAGATGTTGAACTGGAAGCCGCTGTTCACCCTTGATGAGGGGATGATGCGAACCATACATTGGTATGAGGAATTTCTGAGGTGCCCTTGATGCAAAATCAAAACGAGCCTGTATGTAGATCATGTGGTCAATCTGGATTGATTACAATTTTATCTCTCGGACGGACTCCCCTGGCGAACTCATTATTAAGGGCTGAAGAGCTGAATCGGCTGGAGCCAACTTATCCCCTTGATTTGGTATTTTGTCCGCACTGTAAGCTTGTTCAGATTACAGAAACTGTTTCTCCTGAGAGGTTATTCAGGGAATATCTTTACTTCTCATCCTTCTCAGATACTATGCTTAGACATTCCAAGGAACTTGTAGAGCGACTAATAGCTTTTCGCAACCTGGGAGATAAAAGCACAGTCGTAGAGATTGCAAGCAATGATGGTTATCTACTGCAATATTATAAGAGAAAGGGCGTTTCCGTCCTGGGCATCGAGCCTGCCACAAACATCGCCAAAGTTGCGGAGGAGCGAGGCATTCCTACAATTTGCGAGTTCTTTGGCATCGAGCTGGCCGAGAAACTGGCAAATGCGGGAAAGAGAGCAGATATAATTCATGCTCATAACGTGCTAGCTCACGTAGCAGATCTCAATGGCTTTGTTGAAGGAATCCGCCTGCTATTAAAGGATGAAGGTGTGGCAGTATTGGAAGTTCCTTATCTGCGAGATCTGATAAATCATTGTGAGTTTGATACAATCTACCACGAGCATCTATGTTACTTTTCGCTGATGTCGCTCAATGTGCTCTTTAAACGGCATAGCATGTGGGTTCAGAACGTTGAAAGCGTGCCAATTCATGGGGGGTCATTGAGGCTCTTTGTAGGCAAAGCCCCTTCAGGAGGCAAGTTGGAGTCGGAAGCTGTGATACGCCTAATGGATGAGGAGATTGGTCTTGGAATGGATCGCATTGATTTCTATTATAATTTTGCCAAAAAAGTCGCTGATCTCAAAGCATCCTTGGTTGGTCTCTTGTCTAGCTTAAAATTTAAAGGAATGCATATAGCCGCTTATGGTGCAGCCGCAAAAGGAAGCACCCTCCTAAACTATTTCGGAATAGGTGGTGATATTTTGGACTTTGTGGTTGATCGCAGCACAGTTAAGCAAGGTCTCTATATGCCTGGTGTTCATCTTCCTATATATTCTCCGGATAAGCTGATCGAGCAGATGCCCGATTATGTCCTGCTCCTAGCCTGGAACTTTGCAGATGAGATTCTTGCCCAGCAAGAGGAATATAGGCGTAGGGGGGGCAAGTTTATAATTCCCATACCTGAGGCAAAGGTTGTCTGAACTTACGTGGAGTAGCAGATTGATCTTCATAGAATCAAAGCTTAAGGGCGCTTTCATCATAGAACCTGAGAAGAGTGAGGATGAACGAGGCTTCTTTGCCAGGACTTTTTGCCAGAAAGAGTTTGAGGATCATGGCCTTAATACAAAAGTTGCGCAATGCAATATATCCTTTAATCGAAAGAAAGGCACTCTGAGGGGGATGCACTATCAGATTACACCACACGAAGAGGCGAAGTTGGTCCGATGCACTAGTGGAGCCATATACGATGTCATAATTGATCTAAGGCAGACATCCCCCACTTTCGGAAGATGGATGACTGCTGAATTGACAGCCAAAAACCATAAAATGATATATGCTCCTGAAGGATTTGCACATGGATTTCAGACCCTGGAGGATAACACGGAGGTATTTTATCAGATGTCCGAATTTTACTATCCGGAATATGCGAGAGGAGTAAGATGGGATGATCCCAAATTCGGAATAAAATGGCCGCGAGATGATAGAATAATATCCAAGAATGATCAAAAATACAAAGATTTCCTACTATGAAGAAAATCTTAGTTACAGGCGCTACGGGATTTATAGGCCGCCACTGTTTGATGTTACTTCAAGAGAAAGATTTCGAGGTACACGCGGTCTCTTCAAGAATAATATCCAATGGGGAAAATAATGGGGTATACTGGCATAAAGTAGATCTGCTAGACCCGAAGAAGAGTTCTGACTTAATAAAAGTGTTACGCCCCACCCACTTGCTGCATTTAGCTTGGTACGTATCTCCAGGAAAGTACTGGACGACTCTCGAAAATATTCGTTGGGTTCAGAGCAGCCTTGAAATGCTTCGCTCGTTTATGTTATACGGCGGACGGCGAGTTGTAATGGCTGGAACATGCGCAGAATACGACTGGAGATATGGGTGTTGCTCGGAAGAGGTTACACCTTTAAATCCCACAACATTATATGGAGCTTGCAAACATTCTCTGCAAATTATACTAAATGCTTCGGCCGAGCAAAACGGTATAAGTGCTGCATGGGGCCGTCTATTTTATATATATGGGCCTCACGAACCTTTGAGCAGGTTAGTACCATCTGTAATTTTATCTTTGTTGAAAGGTGAAGTAGCCCTTTGCACTCACGGTAACCAAATAAGAGATCTCCTTTATGTAAAGGATGTAGCAGATGCATTTATCACTCTGGTGGAAAGCGATGTCTCTGGTCCTATCAACATTGCATCAGGAAACCCTGTTCGCTTAAAGGATGTAATTTATAAAATTGCCGATAAATTGAATATGCAAGACTTAATTCAGCTTGGTGTTCTGCCGGTTCCTAAAGATGATCCTTCACTGCTGGTTGCGAATGTAAGCCGTCTAGAGAATGAATTAAACTGGCATCCAAAATATGACTTGGATCGAGGATTAGAAGAGACAATAAATTGGTGGAAAAACCAATTAACGGAAGCGGGCAAAAGCGAAATCAAAATTTAGTTATCAAAAGGAGATCAAGTAAGATGATAATAACAGTCGATACTTCAGCTAAAACGCTTATCTGCGAGAATGATGGTGAAATATTCGCCAAAGAGCTTTACACTGATGAAAGCTTCGAGCTGCTATCTCAACTGTGGTTGAAGGTCGGGTGGAATCAAAAATATGTTTATACATTTAGCTGGATGGGACGCCCAATTATTCAATTGCCCGAGGATTTGATTAGAATACAGGAGGCGATTTATCGGGTAAAGCCAGACGTGATCATAGAGACGGGAATTGCCCATGGCGGCTCTTTGATTTATTACGCAAGCCTGTGCAAGGCGATGGGAAAAGGTCGGGTGATTGGGATTGATATTGAGATCAGACCTCATAATCGCAAGGCGATAGAAACACATGAGCTATTTCCCTTAATCTCGTTGGTAGAAGGTGATTCGACTTCTCCGGAAGTAGTAGAACGCGTTAAATCTTTAGTGAATTCCGGTGAGGTCGTAATTGTAATCTTGGATTCTTGCCACACTAAGAAGCATGTATCGGAAGAGTTAGAGGCTTATTCGAATCTTATCACCCCGGGCTCCTATATTGTGGCCACAGACGGCATAATGAAAGACCTTCGGGATGTTCCGCGAGGCAAATCCGAATGGGTGTGGGATAACCCTCAATCCGCAGTAAATGATTTTGTTCGGAACCACCCAGAATTTGTAATTGAACAACCGTCCTGGCCATTTAACGAAAGTACACTTAGTAAGAATATAACGCATTGGCCCGTTTCATGGCTCAGAAGGCTGTGATAAACGTCTTTATATGAGAAGGTTAGTTCTGTTGAAGGGTCGCACAATAAGAGCAAAATCTATTTGAAAATGATAAATATCGAGCCGCTAGTCAGCATTGGCATGCCGGTTTACAACGGCGAGCGCTTTATTGGTCAAGCTTTAGAGTCACTATTGAGTCAGGATTATGAGAATTTCGAGCTTATCATATCTGACAATGCTTCAACTGATAATACTCCCGCAATTTGTAAAGATTACATGGCCGAGGATAGGAGAATCCGTTGCTATAAAAATGAGCAAAACCTTGGAATAGTTAAGAATTTCAACCGCGTTTTTAATCTATCAAATGGCAAATACTTTATGTGGGCTGGTGACCACGATATGTGGCATCCAACTTTTATATCTAAGCTCGTTTCAACATTGGAAGAGGACCCACAAGTGGTTCTGGCTTACCCAAGGACAATCTTGATAGATGTTGATGGTCATGCCTTGATGACCTTTCCGGACCGAATAGACACGCGCAACATGGCTATAGTTCAGCGCTATAAACAGATAGTTAAATTTATGGGCTGGGGAAACATGGTTTATGGATTAATAAGAAGAGATGCCATAGCCCGCACAGGAAATTACAGGAATCTATATTTTGCTGATAAGGTCTTCATATCAGAGTTATCCCTGTTAGGGACGATCGCCCAGATCGATGAACCGCTATTTTTTCGCAGGAGGAATCGGCCGCCGGAAGTGGGAGATGCCCACGTAAAAAGCATGATATATCGCATGGATCCGTCTAATGCTGCCAGCAGCTTGAAGCGTTCAATGTGGTATTTAATATCAGAGTCTCATATAGCATTCTTAAAGGGACTCATTAGCTCCAATATCGGACTTAGGGAGAAGATGGAATTATTTGGATTTTTGGCTCGTTTTTTTATGGCACGTTATATTGAACTTATATCCTCATAAGCTTAAAGACCCGGAAAGAGTGGATGAAAGGTTTAAAATGATAAAGGGCATAAGGCAATTAAATAACATGGATGATTTGGCCAGTGTTTCAAAGGATAACAAGATCAAAAATGATGTTAGCTTTATAAGAGATGTTGCTAAGATCGTTGGTGGTACAACCCTTGCTCAAGCACTATCCATTCTGGCCACACCAATTGTGACAAGATTATACGGACCTGATGCCTATGGGTTGTCAGTGCTTTTCAATTCTATTCTAGTTATAATTGGTGTTATAATTTGCCTTCGATATGAGCTTGCGATAATGCTGCCTAAAAAGGATGAAGAAGCAGCAAATCTTCTTGCGGCGAGCTTCATATCCATATCCTTGATCAGCATATTGCTAATACCCATAATCTGGCTGTGTGGGCCTGCTCTAACAGGGATGCTAAATTCACCCATTCTCGGAAATTATCTGTGGCTTCTCCCAATTGCAGTATCAGCTAACGGGGCTTTTCTTGCCTTCAATTATTGGAACTCTCGAACAAGACAGTTTGGTCGCTTATCTATTGCAAGGGTTGTAAGTGCAGTCGTTATGGTAAGCATTCAGCTTGGTGCTGGGCTCGCAGGCCATGCAACTGGCGGTAGCCTGATCACGGCTGCAATAGTTGGATCTGCAATTTCTGCCATTGTACTGGGCGTGCTGATATGGCATGAAAATAGAAGACTTCTGCAAAAAAGCATTAGCCTCCAGCAGATTTCTGCCGGAGTAAAGCGATATAAGAAATTTCCAATCTTCGATACGTGGTCAGCACTATTGAATACCTTTTGCTGGCAGTTGCCACCGTTTCTTCTCTCTTATTACTTCACCTCGACAATTGTTGGCTATTATGGCCTAGGACTAATGGTTCTTCAGCTACCGGTGAACCTCATAGGCGGAGCAATAGGGCAAGTTTTCTTTCAGCGTGTATCCGTAGCTAAGTTTGAAGGAAACCTCGCACCTCTAGTTGAAGATACGGTATTGAATTTAGCAAAGCTGTCGATCTTTCCGGCATTATTACTTTCCGTAGCAGGAAAGGAAACATTCGTTGTAGTCTTTGGAGCAAGATGGGCTGAGGCAGGAGTCTTTGCTCAGATCCTGGCTGTATGGATCTTCTTCTCCTTCATTACTTCACCTATAAGCACTCTCTTCAGCGTTCTTGAAAAGCAAGGGTCTTCTCTGATCTTCAACATAATCCTTCTTCCAGTACGCGTAGGTGCTTTGGTTATAGGTGGACTTTTGGGGAATGCTCGTATAGCAATAGCTCTTTTCTCTATCACTGGTGTTATTGTTTATATAATTCTGCTCATCTGGATCATGGCTAAAGCGAAGGCATCTGTGGGCAAGGTTTCCAAACGTTCATTAAAGTATCTGGCATATTCTCTTCTGCTCCTGATACCTATCTTATCTGGCAAATTGATCTTCAACTTAAGCCCTCAAATACTATTCTTGGGCGAGGCAATAACTTCATTAGCATATTATTACATGTTAGCAAAAGCCAATAAGACTATACTAATGCCTATTCAAAGCATACTACGAATTATCCCAAATATGAAATAACTTAACAAAAGAGATTTAATATTAGGTTATCGCTTTGTAGAGTTTGGATCTGAGCTGATGAACGAAATAAGGGCCATGCCTAATGCGAAAGAGAGTGATATCATGGATCTCAGACATAAATTCCTTTACATATCCTTCTTCTTTCCGCCTCTTGGCGGCCCTGAACCTAGACATAATCTAAGCATTATCAGGCGGTTGTATTACAAGGGATTTCAGCCGACAATTGTAACTGCTCCGGATGATTATCCTTACTCTAGGGATGATTACCTGGCGAAGCAAATTCCAAAGGGCCTTGATATACGACAGGTTTCCTGGCCTTCTAAGAGAGATATGTATGTAAGAGAGGCCAGGAGACGGATGAGGTTTCCAGAGAATCCTTTGGTATTCAAAAGGTATGGGCCTCTTTATAGGGTGGGCAAGAGAGCCATAGAAGAAAATAAACTGGAGTTTTTATATTCTGTTCATGGTATAGGTGCCGCTCATCTTGCAGCCATGATGCTGAAGCGAGAATTTGACCTTCCATGGGTGGCAGAGTTTAGAGATCCTTGGATCGATAACGTGATCGCTTGGAATTACATGAAAGATAACTCTTGGAATTGGTGGTATAATCGAGAGCTGAATCGAACCCGAAGACTGATGAGCGAGATCTTGGTTAAGGCTGACCTCATAGTGGTGGATACCGCTATGCATAGAGACTATTTGATTGATGGTTTCCACGTGGATTCTGATAAAATAGAACCTCTGGGCATGGGATACGAGGAGGAATACTTCAATGTCATAAAAGACGTTCCCATAGAGTTTTCAAGGAAACCAGTTATCGGCTTCGTGGGCTCTGTATATTATGGATATGATTATACAGTGGACATCCTAGTGAAGTCTCTAAAGATTCTAGAAGAAAACGGTTTTGACTTCGCCCTAATCAGCCTCGGCGATTCCTCAGGCCTGTTCTCCAGATGCGCTGAAAGGCAGAACTTAAAGAACTTCTTGCCCATAAGCAGGGTCAATTACTCCACAGCCCTTGGGTTGATGCGTCTTCTGGATTTCGGAATTATCCTTGGGCCCAAGTCTTATAAGCTTATTTTAAATAGCAAGATCTGGGAGTACTTGAAGTTCAACTTATCCGTTTTAGGCATTGTTCCAGAGGATAGCATGGCAGCCCGAGTGATCAAAGAAGGCAATTGCGGTTACATTCTGCCCTATGAACAGGAAGCCATGTATCAGGAATTGAAAAGGGCGCTGATAGATTATAGTAATGGCGCTGTCAAAAAAGCGAATTCCGATTTCATCAAGAGTTTCTCTTCGGAAATTATGGTTGAAAAGCTTGCAAAAAGGATAGAGGAGCTTCTTTGAAGCATGGAAAACCGCATTTATCGAACTTCAAACGGCCTTTTCCAGGACCTTTTCGTATCTGTCTGCGATCTTTCTCCAATCGTATTCCTTTGCGACCGTTCGATATCTCTGCTCATCTGAGGCCATGCTTAGAATATGTTCAGTTTGATGGATGAAGCTCTCTACATCATCGTAATAGTTTATTTCATTCCCAAGCAGCCTCTCCAAAGAGATCATGCGGCTTGAGAGTACCGGTCGCCCGCAGGCCAAGTAGTTGAAGACCTTGCCTCCCACGGTCTCTTCGTTCTTCTTCATCTTCTTGAGAGGATTCAAGCCTATATCCATGGCGGATATATATGGACTTAGATCCTGATACTTGACTACACCAGTGAATATCACTTTATCGCTAACTCCAAGATCTTTCGCCAGCTGCTTTATTTTATCGTCATAGTCTGTGAAAAGCCCCGGTCCGATTATCAGAAGCTTAGCATCCAATCTAGGAAGTGCCTCGATTACAGTCTCCAGGTCCACCCAATGCTCCAACGACCCTACATACCCTAGGATATTTCCCTCGAGGCCGAGCTTTCTTTTAGACTCCTCCTTAGAAAGCGGTTTTAAAAGCTTTGAGTCGACACCATTTGGTATAACGGTGATCTCCCTTCCCCCTATGGAGCCAAGGAAATTTTTAAACTCTTCTGTGACTGTAATAATGGAGCGCGCGTGTCTGATATTATATCTAACAATAAAACTGACGCCTTTTTTGACCAGCTTGCCAAAGGCTGAGCCCGGATAGTATATAGAAGCTGACTCCTCAAGGTGATCCAAATAATCAAAGACTATCGGCACACCTGAGAAATTTGCCATAAAGGAAGGGAGGATATTGGCTGATAGTATAACATCTATTCTTTCTTTATTGATAATTTCTTTTATCTTCCAAAGATGAATGGGGGCGTTCAGCAAATAATAACGTGAAGGATCTTCCTCGTCTATTCCTCCCGCATCCACCAGCTTGCACTTAGTGTCCCTTGGCTCCTGGCCCCTGAACTTCTTGAGGTTGAAATGCAACACATAGACTTCATGTTTCTCTGCCAAAATGTCAAATATGAAGTTCAACCTATTTGGAAAGGGGTGCCTGATCCAATCTGTGGTTGGTATTACTAGTATCTTCATCTTTTGAGATAACCTTTTTTATGGTTTGGTTTTTAACCCTGCTTATTTCTCGGCTTTCTTAATCGAAGAGCAATGGGCTTTGCATCTATAAAAAACCTGAGTCCGCTTAAATTCTCATAACTATTAAGGCCATAGTTTATGTCGGACCGAAAGATATAAAGCAAGTTTTGGCTTTACGTATCTATTTGAGCTATCCCGGCAGTGATTAAGTTGAAGGCAGTTATATTGGCAGCAGGAGAGGGCCGTAGGTGCAGGCCGCTCACCCAGACAAGATCCAAGGTCATGCTTCCCGTGGGCAATAGGCCCTTTATGGAGCATGTGATAAGAGCGCTGGCTGCAAATGGTGTCAAGGAGCTTTGCATTGTAGTCGGCTATCAGAAAGAGCGGATAATGGATCATTTTGAGGACGGAATTAAATACGGCATCGAGATAACCTACGTCGAGCAGAAGGAGCTTCTTGGAACAGCCCACGCGTTGGCCCAAGCCGAGCCATATATGGATGGAGAGTTTCTTGTTGTCAATGGCGATAACCTTCTTGATGACAAGGCGATTCGTGATCTTGTCACGTCTGTCGGAGATTATGTCATACTCGCAGCCCTGCGAGAGCATACTGGAGATTATGGCGTCCTTACAGTAGAGCAGGATAGGGTGATGTCGATAAGGGAAAAGCCGGGAAGGCCCTGTGCAGGAATATTAAACACTGGAGCCTACAAGTTCGGCACCAATATCTTCGATGAGCTGCCAAAGACGCCCATCTCGGAGCGCGGGTCCTATGAGCTGACCCAGACGCTATCGCAGATGATCAAAGATGGCTTGGAAATAAAATCTGTACTCACAAAGGGCATCTGGGCAGATGCCATATATGCATGGGATCTTCTGAACGCCAACAGCCTTGCCATGGATATCAGGACACCGAAGGTTTCAGGCGAGATCGAGGAAGGTGCACGGGTTCGTGGGGCAGTTGAAATTGGCCCTGGAACTGTTGTGAGATCGGGCTCTTATCTAGTTGGACCGATTTCAATAGGCAGGGACTGCGATATAGGCCCTAATGCGACGATACTTCCTGCAACCTCCATAGGCGATTCTGTGAGGATTGGTTCAAGCTCTGAGATACGCAACAGTATAATCATGAATGGCACAAGAATAGGGTCTGTCGTCGTAATCTCCGATTCCGTTGTGGGCGCAAGCTGCGTTATAGGCGATCAGACCATCGTAGAGTCGGGAGATGCCATAGTTGAAGTCGAGGATGAATTTCATAGGGCAGAGTTCGGCTCAATAATTGCAGATAATGTTTTAGCTGGCAGCAGGGCGATGATGCATCCGGGCACAGTTCTTGAGACCGATGCCAGAATTGGATCAGGCGCTGTTGTGCAAGGATGGATAGAGCGGGGCAGCAGGGTGATCTAAGATGTGCGGAATAGTCGCATACATTGGTGAGGGAAAGGCCGGGCCTGTGCTCTTCGACACCCTCAAGAGGTTGGAATATCGAGGCTATGATTCCGCAGGCATAGCGATCAAGACCGATGGCGAGATAGAGGTCATCAAATCAGCAGGCCGAATTAGTGATCTTGAGAAAGCCTATGTCGGACTCGGCTCTCCAGGTGAGAGCATGGGCATAGGGCATACAAGGTGGGCCACACATGGTAAGCCCAGCGATAGGAATGCGCATCCTTTTACATCGGGCGAGATCGCGATAGTGCACAATGGCATAATCGAGAATTATCTTGAGCTGAGAGAACTATTGACTGAGATGGGTTTTGAATTTCAGTCTGAAACAGATAGCGAGGTACTTGCCCACCTCATAAATATGTATTATAAGGGAGATCTGGCAGATGCTGTTGTAAAAGCCCTTTCAAAGGTAGAGGGCTCTTATGCAATGGCAGTTCTCGCATCCAGCTCGCCTTACCTTGTCTGCGCCCGTAAGGACAGCCCATTGGTTATAGGCATTGGCAAAGATGCCGTCTACGTTGCATCGGATGTGCCAGCGCTACTGCCTTACACCCGAGATGTTGTCAGAATGAAGGACGGAGAGATTGCAAGGCTTTATGAAGACAGGGTAGAGCTAAGCGATCTGGCAGGAAGGTCACACACACCCAACGTAGAGAAGATCAACTGGGATATGGATGCTGCGGAGAAGGGTGGCTATCCTCACTTCATGCTCAAGGAGATCCATGAGCAGCCGCGCGGGCTTCGTGAGACGCTGGCAGGCAGGATCTCCGAGATAGACGGGGATGTTAGGCTCGACCTGGGAATGAGCGATGAAGAGATGCAGACTTTGGAGAGGGTCACTATCATCGCCTGCGGGACCTCATATCATGCTGGCCTTTTCGCAAAATATCTGTTTCCGCGTGCTGCAGGCCTCCCTGTAGATGTTGAGGTTGCTTCAGAGTTCCAGCATCTTCAGATAAGACCTAAAACCCTCGTTTTGGGCATAACCCAGTCGGGTGAGACAGCCGACACGCTTATAGCGCTTAAAAAGGCGAAGACCTGCGGAGTTCGGAGCCTTGCCATAACAAATGTCGTTGGAAGCACTGTCACACAGCTAGTTGATGGAACAATCTATACACGTTGTGGACCTGAGATCGGTGTAGCTGCAACCAAGACATTCTCGAGTCAGCTCCTGGCGCTCTTCCTGTTGGCAATACGCCTGGGCAGAGCGAGAGGCTACTTGTCTCCGGACCGGGCCAGGAAGATGCTTATAGAGCTTACAAGGCTTCCAGGGCTTGTGCAGAGCGTCCTTGAAAAGCGTGAGAAGATAAAGGAGGTTGCTGAGATGTATGCGAGCGCAGGCTGCTACTTCTTCCTAGGTCGTGATTTCCTTTATCCAATTGCGCTTGAGGGTGCCCTGAAGATGAAGGAGATCGCATATATACCGTCAGAGGGCTATGCAGGAGGAGAGCTGAAGCATGGACCGCTCGCATTGATAACCGATAGGACTCCTGTTGTGGCACTAGCTACTTGTGGCAAGAAGATTCAGTCAAACATAAAGGAGGTCAGGGCAAGGGGAGCGGATGTGATCGCCCTTGCTTCAGAGGGTGATCCAGACATCGGTAAGGTTGCAAATGTTGTCATAACGCTCCCGGAAACCCGGCCGGCTATATCGGCTATGCTTTGTACTGTAGTTGTGCAATTGCTATCCTATTACACTGCAAACAAGCTCGGCCAGCCGATAGATAAGCCAAGAAACCTTGCGAAGTGCGTGACCGTGGAATAAGCGGGGGTCTTGCCGCAAAGATTTGTGGTTAAGGTCATTGAACTACTTTCCAGTTGCACGTATTCAGCCTGGCAGTTGAATGTAGCAAAATATATGACTTGCAAAAAGCTCAAAATCGAGCTAACACATAGCCTAATTATATAATCATTCATTCCACAAACTATATGCATGGCTAAGTTAGCACGCATGATATCGGTCAATGGGCCCACAGAGTACCGAAAATTGCAAAGTACAATCTAGCGCGCTGACCAATGCCTAAATGAAAAGAGACCTATTTCATAATAATATAAGAATGGATCTTTCGCTATGCATTGGCGTTGCTTTCATGTATATCGATTATTAGAACCCTCAAAAACCAGAGTACCTACTTAGGCCATCAATAGTCCAATGATCCTAAATAACCTGATCGTTATAAGATCGATAATATGGCTACTAATAAGGTAGGCATTCGAGTATCAGCGGATCCCGATCAAATAGAATGGGTCGATCAAAAGGTGAAGAAGGGAGTTTATGCCTCAAGATCTCACGCCTACCGCCATGCAGTAGGGCCAATTAATGAAGCTTGAAAAGATAAGGAAAGGAGAGGCATAAAATACTAACGAATCCAGGGTGACCGCCCTGGACCCGATAAGGATTGGGAGTCCCAATACCGGCGATAAATCGTTCGGTTGTGGTTTAGAACAAAAGTAGTTTAGTTAGGTTCGATAGCGGCAATACGTCTGTTATCTTGTCGCTGACCAGATCCAGCTCCTGCAGGTTAGCTAGTTTCGATAACGGTGATACGTCTGCTATCTTGTTGCCGTCAAGTTTCAATGTCTGCAGGTTAGTTAGGTTCGATAACGGCGACATGTCTGTTATCAGGTTGCTGGCCAGGTCCAGCTCCTGCAGGTTAGCTAGTTCCGATAGCGGCGACACGTCTGTTATCTTGTTGTCGTCAAGGTCCAGCGTCTGCAGGTTAGTTAGGTTCGATAACGGCGATACATCGGTTATCTGGTTGTCTTGTAGATTCAGTTCTTTCAATCCATTACAATACTCCAGCCCAGAAATATTTTCGATTTCTTCCTCTCTTACATCAAGGATCTTGATGCCTTCTAGATCCGCAGCATAGATGGAGCCTTCGGGTTTATTGATTGTTGATCTTATCGCAGCCTCAAGATTCGGGTCGGAGAATATGACTTCTTTTAATATAACCGCTGAACTTCCAGTGGTCGTTGTAGTCGTAGTTGTAGCAGATAGATTCGTCTGAAACTCCGAATTATTATCTCCTAGCTCTTTGAGGGCCTGTCTAATAGTCACTTGAAGATCATTCTCTTCTTTATCATTCATAGGACTTACGCACTTGGCGGAACTTTCTTATAATATATGTGTTATATTAAATGAGAAATGAGCTGGAGAAAGATGCTTTGAATCCGGCTAAATGTGACGACCTTGATTATATTCACTTTCTAATTGCATCAATGGATGTTTTTTCCTGCACTGAAGCTGCTAGATGTCAGGTATCACGGAAAAATAATCCATCACATGATGCATTTACTCGTCTCTTACAAAGACAGCCTCCTGATACGGAAGCGTTATGGGATGAGGTTAAGATATTCATCCGACCCCAAGAGTGTTTCTTAATTCTCGACGATACAACATTAGACAAACCCTATGCAAAAAAGATGGATTTAGTCTATCCTCAATGGAGCGGGAAGCATCATAGAGTAGTAGAAGGAATAAATATTACTACATTGCTCTGGACAGATGGGACTCCGATAATTCCAGTTGATTTTCGAGTCTATGATAAAGATACTGATGGTAAATCAAAGAACAATCATTTTCGCGATATGTTGAATAAGGCAAACGAACGGGGATTCAAGCCTTATTTTGTCCTCTTTGATAGCTGGTACTCAGGAATAGATAATCTCAAAGCATTAAGGAAACTTGGATGGCATTGGCTTACTAGATTGAAGAAAAATAGATTAGTAAATCCTGATGATACTAAGAATGTACCAATTGAGGAGATAGAGATCCCGCCAAAAGGCAGAATTGTGCATTTGAAGGCTTACGGCTTTATAAAAGTATTCAAGATTGTTTCCGATGATGGCGACATTGAATACTGGGCGACTGATTCACTGGAAATGAAAGAAACAAGGCGGAAAGTATTAAGTAAGCATTCTTGGAAAATCGAGGAATATCACAGAGGAATTAAACAATTCTGCGGAGCTGAGCGCTGTCAAGCAAGAAAGAGCCAATCTCAGAGAGCACATATATTATTCTCTCTAAGAGCATTTCTCAGATTGGAGCTAATACGACTTATCAAGGGAATAAGTTGGTTTGAAAGCAAGCGTAGAATTATTCGAAATGCTATAAGCACATACAGAGAATGTCCTGATTTCCTACGGTCTATAGGCTCAACTGCGTAAGTCCTAATTCATTGCATATGCGTTCTTTTTTTCATAATGCTTTTGTAATGTTAACCGCAGTGGTTCCACCGCCCGTCTATCTTTGAGTTCGCCAAGTGATATTGAGGCATTCTTTACAACTTCATCTTGCCTATCATTGAGAGCTCGAATCAATGGCTCTACTGCTCGGCTATCATTTAGTTTTCCTAGTGCCCATGCAGCATTCTGTCGAACCTCTACATTCATGTTATCATCTGTCTCATTAAGGGCCTGGATCAGAGGCTCTACTGCTCTAGTATCATTAATCTCGATTAGCGCCACTGCAGCTTCCGCTTCGAATCCATATTTGTCACCGATGGATTGATAATCTTCGCCATTGAGAGCCTTAATGAGTGGCTCTACAGCCCGGGTATCTTTGATCTCGCCTAGAGCCCACGCTGCACTATCTTGACATTCCCAATATCCTAGAGCCTGAATCAGTGGACCAACAGCTCGGGTATCTTTGATCTTGCCTAATGCCCATGCAGCATTCATCAGGTGTCTTTCTGCGAGAGCTTGAATGAGCGGATCAACTGCTCGTGAATCATTGATCTCGCCTAAAGCCCATGCAGCATCGTTTGCTTCAGCATCATCGCCTTCTTTAACCCAGCCATTAAGAGCCTGAATGAGCGGATCAACTGCTTGTCTGTCTTTTAGTTCACCAAGCGCCCATGTAGCATTCGCTCCACCCAACCCGAAATTAGGTCCACCTGACTTATCATTGAGAGCTTGAATCAAAGGCTCTACTGCTCGGCTATCATTTAGTTTTCCTAGTGCCCATGCAGCATTATTATGAATACGTGGTCTCTCTCTGTCATTAAGGGCTTGGATTAGTGGCTCTACTGCTCTGACATCGCCAAGCTTGCCGAGCGCAATTGCAGCATCCATTTGAACGTGAGTATCTGAATCATTAAGTGCCTGGATGAGTGGCTCTACGACTCTAGAGTCGTTAAGTTCCAAAAGGGCCCCTGCAGCAGTTTCTCGTACCTGTGGACTTGTATCATCAAGATCCTTAATCCATTTGTCCACATCGTCGGCGACAACAGGCACCGTCAATACAATCAGCAACATAATTAAGTTTAGCCATGTTATTTTCATGATTCTCCTTAGAATTTCGAGAAGTATATAGCTATTGTTGAAATGACGAAAATCCTAATTGGGATATTATTTAATATTACTATTATTATCATAAATAAATTTAAATAATAGAAGATACAATTTATGGGAGGAGATACAATTATGGGTATGGAAATTGTGCGAATCGGCAACGGACAGATACATCTGATAACTACTTCGGTGGATGAAACCAGGACAGAATATCGAAAATATACCAAATCAGTTCCAATAGAAATCAGGATAGCTCAACGTAGTATGGGCAAAACGATAGAAGGAGAAGAAGTGGCCTTTAAACCACAAGATGCTAAATCCATCTCAATGATATTGCAGAATCTTGTAAATAAACAAACCATTCCCAGAATTACATCAATTCCAGGCATCGAAGTTATAAATCTCGGCGGAAGAGGCGCATTGATTACGAAAGGCGATCAATCCGTAGAAATCCCATATGAGGATATTTCTCCATTATCTGATAGACTTGAGAACATATCGATTATGTATACAGTGGAACGCTTTGAGAACCCAATGTAGATCTAAAAGGGTGAGCGATATGGTTGGCAATATCACTCTCTTAAATGGCTCTTTACCTCATCTCAACAATTTTACAGTTATAACGCAGTTTCATAATGTCACCCCTGCCGCTAGCACTTTAGTTTATCATAACGTTACAAACGTTAATGTGCAGATGCAAAATCCGTGGGAGCTAGTGATAATCCAGTTCGGAGCGGTTTTCTTCGGCGCTCTAGCTTCGGGGTATATCAGTTATCTCCTCCAAGAGAAGAAATTGAAGGTACAAGCGGAAAGAGATAAGAGAAGCGCTTATGTTGATTTATTGGATTCTATATCTAAATCTTCTCTGCCACTAAATATAGATTCTAATACCCCTCTCCCGAGATCTATTTTTAAAGATTAAGAAATTGGAAATATTTTTAGATTTACTTCAATAATCACAAGTTAATAGGTAATCGATTTACTGGGAAATGCTTAATCAGCAATCTTAGTGATAATCAAAAGATTTAAGTCAATTGGAAGCCTAATATCAGGTTGTAACAACAAAGGAGGTTTGATAACTTGTTATCTCCATTGATTCCTGACATTAAGCATCCGAAATGGATAATAGCGATTAAAATACTTGAAATTATCGCTTCACCTCGTGCTAAGAAGATAGCAGGCAGATTAAAGATATCTGACATAGATAATTTCTTGTTATCGATAAAATTGCTAGTGCTCTCAGATCTATTTGAAAGGAATATATCGAACTTAATTTCAGAAATAAACGTTAATTTAGAATTAAGAGAGTTATTGAAAATTAATTCCAGGATAAAACCTCAATCAATCTATAAATTGCATTCAAATTTAGATTATACTTTAACTTATTCATTTTTTAAGAAATTGTTCTCAGCTAAACGTATTTTTAGGAAGAAAAAGTCTGAAATAATAATCATAGACACTACTTCTATTGTAATTGACCTGAATATTTGGAGAAACAAGCATAGAATAGGTAAAAAGAATAAAAAATATAATTACGCTTATGACCACTCCCGAGGATATTATGTAGGATTCAAGCTTATTTTAGCGATTAATCAGGATCTAGAGGTTTTAGGGTTTGAAATTCATAAGGATTCGCCTCATGACTCCAAATTGCTTGTTCCATTTGTGGAAAAACTTTTTCGATCAAGAATGATTAAGCCAAGGGATATTATCGTCTGTGATAAAGGATTTACCTCAAAACAAAACTATCGAGTGCTTATTAATCGATTTTACGTCATTCCCATCATTTATCCTAAGATAAATACCAATTTAGATAAGGTCATTGATAGCTTCAACCCTCCCTTAGATATATTTTTCAGTGGAAAAAATAAAATGAAGCTATGGCTTAAAATAGTCAGCGATTTTAAGAAATTAATCGTTAAGTGGGAGAATTTTAAATTAATCAGGTCGGAAATAGAGGATTTGTTTAATATAGCTAAAAATTCATTAGGTATGAAGCAAATACACCAATATACTAAACTTAGCGTTGAAAAGAAAGTCGCCCGAATAATTTTCTTGTCTCAAAAGCTCGTCTATCTATTTGATGAGCAAAATATCGAAAAAAAGGCTATCCCTTTCTTGTGATTCTGGGAGAGGGGTAGATTCTAATATGCACTCATGTCTTGAACGAGCTTATAACTTTGGTAGTCCAGATGTAAGGTCGTTAATAGAGCCATATCGTAACGAGAGTAATCTTGCTGTCCGTCCTGGGTTTCATATGGTGATATTTGCATTAAGAAGTATAATACGTAAAGAATTGGAATATGGGTGATTATAACCCACATCCCTCACAGCAAGCTGTGGGGTATTCGTTAAAAAAATAAAGATAAGTTAGAAAGTGTTACGGAGTAAAAAATCAACGGAATGGAGATTAAAATAGTTTTAATATTATATCTTACGCGTACATACCTTCGGGAGATGAATTTAATTCTTTCAAAAATTCCATAAACTCTTTGTCAGATTTTAGTTTTAAGCTAAAGAATGATATTCCTAATGCACTGGCATTTACTACGTTTTGAATGGCATTTTGCAAAATATTGAGCGAAAAGTCTTTTTCAAGTGGGAATAGCGTGGCACCAACGTCAAAACCTGTCGGAATACCAATCTTTTTGTCTGTTTCCGATGTCCGGATGAAATAAAATGTATTTGGGAATGTTAGTGCGAATCGTAGTCCATGATCAAATTCAACTGCTGACGCTTCATCAAGATTCTCATTTAAAATTTTTTCGGCTTCAAAATGTAAGCTAAATCTATGTATAACATCAATATAATTTTTATTAGATTTATATATAATGTTGATTTCAAGTTTTCCGTGCATAACCCTTATCATCCAACCATGTTCCATTTTTTCGGTTGTCAATTTGTTTCCGTATATTTCTGATAAATAGTTTACGAGTTTCTTGTGAAAGTCATTTTTCGTTCCTTCAGGAGCTTCTTGTAAGGTTCTTTCAGGCAGCATGTTCCGATCGTATGACCAACTTCTTTATAATTCCTTTGGTTATTCGAAACATTGATGCCCATTTTTAACATATCATCTAAAAAGTCATCTAAGCGTGTTCCAACGTCACCCCCAACCAATCTCTCATTGGGAAGAGATCTGCAAGAGCTGGCCAGCATGGCCACTGCCGCAACGCCGTAACGCCGCATGGTATATATAGGTTGCAAACGCAACTTTGCTAAAGCAAAGAAAAGCAACGTTGTTAGATCATCACGAAATTGCAGTAATCTGATTAGAGGATACATGGCAAGAAGAACCGAGCTTGGTTTAATCCTTCGAGGCGAGGAGGCAGAGAAGTTCTGCCAAAATGCAGATCGAAGCACCTTTACGCCAGGCCAGTTAGAGTTTTTCAGGCGAGCGAAACGCATTTACAGAGCCAATCGTAATAAGCTTTGATGGAACACATACCTGACAGAGAACTTGGCGTCGAGCTACTCAATGCCAGGTATGACCTTTCTCCTTTCGATTCCGGTGATGAGGAGCTAAACGATTTTCTAAAGCACGACGCTCTAAAAGAGCAGAATATGCGTCTAAGCAAAACACATCTTTGTTTTTACAGAGATCGCATTTCAGGTTTCATTACGCTGGCAGCAGATTCTATTAAACTAGATAAGAAGAGGGATGCAAGCCAAATTATCGATGGATGCGATTATCCAACTTACCCATGCATCTTGATTGCCAGACTGGCAACAGATGAAAGGCTACATGGAAGAGGAATCGGAAGCTATCTATTAGGGCTTGCGATTGGCTTTGCGTTAGATGGGCCGCTCGGATGCAGATTTTTATCTGTAGATCCAAAGGAACCTTCTACAGATTCAGATGAGACGCCAGAAGAATTTTATATAAAACAAGGATTCGGTCGCTGGACAGAAAAACGGCGAATGTATCTGAACTTGGAAATACTAGCCCAACAACTGCGAGAAGGAGATTCACCAGACTTCTGGTCGACAAAAGATTAGCATGTCACCGAACTTTTCATTTACCGCTTGATGCACTGCAAGAATGATTATCTGTTAACCAGTTGGCACATTTTGTGCCTTCAGATAAATGAATTTCTGATCATGATGGAACTCAGAAATTATAGTACAATAAGGCAGGTAGTCAACCAACCTGCCTGTCACTCCTCGTGTGAACCATCCCGGAGGGCGTTAGCCCGTCGCGGCGATTGAGCGACAGCTCCGTAACCATGAGCGCGGGAGCGAAGCGACTCGCGGATACCCCGGAAGTGAGATGTGCTAAGTTGACTAAGACACAGATAACTTATGCTATCATTTTGGGTTGCCGCAAATCCTTTTAAATCTTCGGAGGTCATGGCATTACAAGAACTGTAGCAACCGAGTTTAAAAGCTTCTCATCGCTTGAACCGTCCCGGAGGGCGTTAGCCCGTCGCGGCGATTGAGCGATAGCTCCGTAACCATGAGCGCGGGAGCGAAGCGACTCGCGGATACCCCGGAAGTGAGATGTGCTAAGTTGACTAAGACACAGATAACTTATGCTATCATTTTGGGTTGCCGCAAATCCTTTTAAATCTTCGGAGGTCATGGCATTACAAGAACTGTAGCAACCGAGTTTAAAAGCTTCTCATCGCTTGAACCGTCCCGGAGGGCGTTAGCCCGTCGCGGCGATTGAGCGACAACCCCGTAACCATGAGCGCGGGAGCGAAGCGACTCGCGGGCACTCCTGAATTAGAGCGATGTAAAGTTGACTAAGACTTGGCTTATGGACAGATGGTAAAGTTAGATCCTGAGGGAGTCCAAGCTTTTTAAGGCCTGAACTTTCAGGTCGCCTACTTTTCCATGTTGATGAACATATAAGCCAAGATAGCGGCTTACATGCGCCCAGGAATAGCGATTCTTCAAGAAGCGGCTAAGTGGACCCAGGAATAACTTCGCGGCTTCGCGCCTTCGCGTGAAACCCTCATGCCCGATTGGGCACCCATGAGGATGAAAATAGGTCTGAGGAAGGATGCATTTTCATATCAAATAGATTATTCGATTCATAAGTCTAAAGTGCGAAATGCGGGATATATTATCGGTCAGAGGCTATCATAGACCTCTTTAATTATCCTATCGTTGTTATCCCAGTACCTATAATCCTCTGCCGTCATCTTTTCAGGCGTTTTTTCTAGGTACTTTACCACAGCATCCTTCAGTTCTTTGCTCTTCACCATGATAAGGTTCTTCCTATCCTCTTCTTTGGTAACCCCTGATGCAACTACTATTTTTCCCATACATAGATATTCGTTAAGCTTCCATACGCTCTTGTCTGTTGCATAGGGCGTCAGCGGGGTTTCGCCGAGGAGTATCAGGCAGAGGCTCGCTTTGCTAACAAGATACGGTATCCTCTCATGCGGCTGCCAGCCGAAAAACCTCGCGTTTTGTGGCATCTTCCTCAGATACCATTTAGCAAATGGCCCCTCTCCGATTATCCAGAATCTTTCCTGTGGCAGATCCCTGATAAGCTTTAGCAGACTACCTATTCCCTCTTGCTTGCTGATCCTGCCAACGAATATTATAGCCCCTTCTTCGAGGTCTTCCATCCCTTGAGCAGCTTTATCATTTATCTGAGAAAAGTCTCTGTTTGGATAGTTTGGGATGATAAAAATCGGCTTATCTCCAACATTTCTATAGGATCCAACCTTATCCCCCAGAGGCTTATTTACAGTTGTAATTATATCAGCTCCGGCGGCCAGCTCATGTTCAAAGCGCTCGCCCACAATTCGTGCGGCTGGTCCAAAGCTCATCCCTAGCTCAACCCCCCAAGGGGATCTGTAGTCGTAGATTAGCTTCTTGTAATACGATCCTTTGAGATTCGGCAGGTTATGGTATATTACATCCGGCACATTGAAGAGATGGACTACGTCGGGTTTCTCTCGCTTGATCGCCGCTTTTGCCTGCCTTGCTATTCCGAGCCAACTTCTGGTGTCAAATTTTGGGACGACAATCTCATACCCTAGATTTTCCAGGGAGCCCTTAAACATCTTAAGCCGTGTCGTCCTCTCTGGTTGATTGGCTAAAAGAAATACTCTCAAAACCGTTCTCCTTCTATGGCAAAATATAAGGTTAAATCATCAATTGTTCTTTCCATCTACGCTACTTCAGCATTACGTTTTTTTTACAAGCTCAAACTTCAGCTCAAAAGGATCGAAAACAAGATCTGCATTCGCGGGCTTAATGTATCTTAAGCCTTTTGTCAACACATCATTCTCAGACAGCAATGAATCGAAAACATATGCATCTAATCCTTTCTCGGCCAGAAGCTTTGCAAGGGCTAGATTCCTGCTGTGATAGAACTCCTTCACCCCTGCCCGGAATGTAATTCCTTTGATGCAAATCTTTACCTTGCTTAAAGGCTTATTAACCTTCATGCATTCAAGAAGAATTTTGCCTGCCCAATAATCTATCATCTCATCGTTAACCTCGCGGCTGGTTCTGAGAAGCCTGCAATAGCTGAAGTTCTCGCGCCGCTCCATTTCTTTTATCAGAAACCACGGATAGACCGGGATGCAATGTCCTCCCACGCCAGTCGAGGGCAGATGGATATGGCAGAATTCATGGTTTGCGTATCTTCTGGCTTCGAAGAAGTCTATGCCCAAATCCTCGGAGATCTTTAAAAGCTCATTTGCGAGAGCGATGTTCACATCTCTGTAGCAGCCTTCCATCACTTTTATCATCTCTGCTACCTTAGCTGATGATACTAAGTGTAAGTTGGAGATGAATTTCTTATAAACATCGTATGCCAGAAGTCCGCTCTCCTCATCGGTCCCGCCAATAATCTTGGGAAAGTCTCTCAGCCTGGAGATGCTATAGCCTGTCATTATCCTTTCAGGCGAATATGCCAGGTGAAACTCGGTCGATCCTAGACCGCTTGATTCTTCGAGCCAGGATCTGATTTTAGTGTCGGTTGTTCCCGGCGGAAATGTAGTCTCGACCACTACCAGGTCTCCATTCTTCAGAATCCTGCCTAATGATCTTATAGCGCTCTCCATGATGATGAAGTCTGGACTAAAGCTCTGGTCAACAAATAGGGGCACTATTACTATGAATGTGCTACAGCTTTTCGCGTCCTCGAAGTTAGGTGTGGCAATGAGGCCTTTTCCGCCATGTTGCTTTATCAGCTCTTCAAGCCCGGCCTCCTCGGGAATCGGGTTGAGACCTTTGTTTATGAGATTGCATCTCTCTTTGTTTATATCTACGCCAATGACTTTTTGGCCGCTATCTGCGATGACAGCTGCCAGCGGCAGCCCAGCATTTCCAAGCCCAATGACTGCAATTGCATCCGTTATTTTCAGTCCCCCCTTGAGATTTCAACATCTTTTCCGCAGCTATCGCATCTGAATGTGGTCATGACAGAATCTTCTTTGATGACACTTTTGAGCATCCTTCCGCAGTAGCAGACATAGCCTTTGAACTCAGCTGGGCTGCCGTAGACCAATCCAAAAGCGGGCACATCTTTTGTGACGACGCTTCCAGCGCCTATCATTGCGTATTCGCCGATGGTCGTGCCGCAGATAATCGTTGAGTTGGCACCTATGCTTGCACCTTTTCCAACGTTTGTAGGGATTACATGCTCTTCATCCCAGATGAAGGCTCGAGGATAGAGGTCATTTGTGAATGTGGCTGATGGACCGATGAAGACATCATCTTCGATCACTACACCTTTATAGACAGATACAAAATTCTGTATCTTCACGTTATTTCCAATCACTGCATCGGCATCGACGTAGACGCTTTTCCCGATATTGCAGTTCTTCCCTATCTTCGAGCCCTTGCGGATATGGACAAAATGCCATATTTTCGTACCCTCGCCGATGGCATCGCTCTCAACTATGGCTGTCGGATGCGCATAGTATTTTGTGCATACATTTATGCGGCCGCTCATTTAATACCCTTCTTGATCTCCTCGCATATCATCAGGTTTTTTAGAGCTTGAACAGGTGTCACGGGGAATGCCTTGTCGTTCTTAACAGAGTCCAGAAACGTTTTCAGCTCGACCTTGAGGGGCTCGACTTTATTAACAAGCACCTTCTCAATGATGTTTTCCTGCATGTACCTCTCGTTCTCAATCCCGTACTTGCCGGGCTTTCTGTAAACATATACCTCTTGGGTCATGAAATCGCCCTCGGTCGTGAAGTCCTCTGCCTCAAGGTACATCGTCCTGAACTTCTTGGACGCGAGTCTGCTTGCGGATATTGCAACTACCGAATTAGGGAAGACAACCATTGCCTCACAGACGTTCCTGTTTCCCGCGCTATAAATTCTATAATCCCTTTCTTCAGGGAACAGGGCATTGAAGGCTATGTCTATGTCATGGATCATAAGATCCTCGATCACTGAAGCATCTGTAATGCGGTTCGATGTCGGGTTATGCCTCTTAATGGATACATAATCTGGTTTGCCGGCTATCTTTTTGATCTCATCGACTATAGGATTGAATCTTTCGATGTGGCCTACTCCCGCTATTAGGTCTTTATTATTCAGGAGCTTAATGAGGTTCTCTCCCTCCTCAACATTGAGCGTTATAGGCTTCTCTATTAGGCAGCTCACATTTTCGTTGATGACCTTCTGTGCCACATCGAAATGATATTTCGTAGGCACACAAATGCTGACTGCCTCGGCCTTTCCTAGAAGCTCGTCTATCGAGCAGCAAACTGAGGCTATATCCTTCACCTTTGATGCATTTGCAGCGGCGGGATCGAAGACGTAGACATCCCCAACACCCTTAAGCTCAGAATAGACGCGAACATGATTTCTGCCCATGACCCCTGTGCCGATGACTCCGACATCCATGCTCATGCCTCAAAGCCGTTAACGGTCATGGCTATATATTCAAGATCCTCTTGCGTAAGTGTTGGATGAACAGGCAGGCTCATGACCTTCTGCGAGACCTCTTCAGCCACCGGGCAGATCTCCCTGTCGAGGCCCAGCTCTTTGTAGATGGGCTGCCTGTATATCGGCTTGGGATAATGGATGGCTGAGCCCACGCCTTTGGACTGAAGATATTCCATCAACTTTTCGCGGGCCGCGGGAAACTCCTCCTCGACCTTGATAACGTATTGGTTGTAGACGTGCCTCACGTTTTCGGCCTTGAAGGGCAGAGTCAATCCCTTTATCCTGATGTTTTTGTTAAGGTATTCTGCGTTCTTTATTCGCTTGCAGTTGAATTCATCCAGCTTCTTGAGCTGGACTAATCCCATTGCCCCCTGGAGGTTCATCATCCTGTAGTTGTAGCCGATGAGCACGTGATTGTACTTGCCCGTGTCTCCATGATTCCTGAGCAGCCGAAGCCTTGCCGCAACGGCATCATCATTGGTTGTGATCATGCCACCTTCACCAGTGGTCATATTCTTCGTAGGATAGAACGAGAAGCATCCCGTTCCGAAGCTGCCCACTTTTTTGCCGTTATATTCGGCTCCATGGGCCTGGGCGCAGTCCTCTATTAATATAATATTGTTATCATCACATATTTGCTTAACCGCATTCACATCAAATGGTTGGCCATATAGATGAACTCCGACTACAACTTTAGTTCTCGGAGTTATCCTCTCTTTAAGATCCTCGGGATCGATGTTGAACGTCCTCTCATCTACGTCTGAGAATACGGGTTTTGCGCCCTGGTATAAAATCGAGTTTGCAGTCGCTATAAATGTGAACGCAGGGGAGATGACCTCATCCTCCGGCTGCAGGTCCAGGGCTTTTAACGCCAGATCGAGAGCAACGGTGCCGTTGCTGACGGCAACTGAGTGCTTCACATTCAGGTAGTTTGAAAATGCATCCTCAAACCTCTTGACTGCCTCTCCCTGAACGAGCATGCCTGAGCTAAGCACTTCCCCTATCGCATTTAACTCTTCGCTGCCTACAATCGGCTTTGCTATAGGAATGAAATCTCTCATCTTGATCTCCTTTGAACCTCTATCCTCAGTTATATCCCAGTAGTTCTGATGCTACTTAATTGAAAAGCCTTATCATGCCTCTATTCAACTTTAAAGGTATTAGAATAATTATCAACAACTCCAATATTTTGAATTGATTTTATCTCTTCCACAATTGCCCTGTAAACTTTAATGTTTATCACCCTTTGCAGACACGAATCCTTTTAAGATTGCTGCAGGTAGTCCCCTGAAGCCCGACTCTATCACAGTTCCAGGATATATGGTCGTATGAATACCGGTCTTAACATCATCGCCAATTATTGCTCCAAGTTTTCTCCGGCCGCTATCAACCCTCGCGCCCTTTATGTACGATTTGATATTCGCTTTATCATGTCGCAGATTCGAGCAGATTGTGCCTGCGCCAAAGTTGGAATCAGATCCTATTATGGAGTCGCCCACATAAGAAAGATGGCCTATCTTGGTGCCATCCATGATAGTGCTGTTTTTAATCTCGACTGCATTGCCTATCCTGACTTTATTGCCGATGCATGTGGATGGCCGGATGTAGCAATTGGGACCAATATCACAATCTTCTCCGATTGTGACAGGGCCAGTGATATAAGCACCTGATCTAATGATGGTATCTTTGCCCACAGATATATTCCCATTCAGCGTGGCTCCAGGTTCTATCTCGCCTTCTACCTTACGTTCGATATTCTTAAGCAATGCTTCATTCGCAGCCAGGATATCCCAGGGTCTGCCGATCTCCATCCAATCCTTCAGCTCGACAATCCTGATCCTATCTTTCTTGGCCAGTATATTCAATGCATCCGTAAGCTCATACTCACCGCGCTTTGATTGATTTATTTGGCTAAGCGCATCAAAAATGCTTCTTTCAAATAGATATATGCCTGCATTCGCCAGGTTGGACGGCGGATTTGGGCATTTTTCGATAACGGATTTCATGTTGCCATTCTTTTCAAGAAATACGCCATATCTGCTGGGATCGGACACCTGCCTTGCTGCAACAGACTCCTCATTGGACGAGACTATGTTCTTGAGCGATTCTGTATCCGGAAGTATATCCCCGTTCAAGACTAAAAAACGATTTTCGGCATGGGCTTTTGCAGCCATCAAAGCATCGCCTGTGCCCATTTGCTTCTTTTGGATGGCATAATTTATCTTGACACCTAAGGAGCTGCCATCTCCGAAATGAGACCTTACGGAATCGGCGCCATATCCTATTACCAATATTATGTTGTCCGCGCCAGCCTTGTGTGCTCTTATTATTATATGCTCTAAAAGCGGCCTGCCTGCAATAGGCAGCATAACCTTTGGCAGCTTCGAGGTAAGAGGCCTCATTCTGCTGCCTTCGCCTGCGGCCAGAATTATCGCCTGCATCATCGCCACTGGACTAATTCCAGGCAGAATAAAAATCCTTTGCAACTAAAGCGAAAAGGCTATAGTGTTATTTGCCCTTCCTGTGTGCATGTTGGACGAGTTCAAACGGTACTGCTCACTTCAAAGAGACCAGAAGCCGCTAGCGCATCTGCTCATTTACATGAAGCGCAGAGGAAGCTGGACGCAGCTTAACCAGATTTGGAAGGATCTGGGGCCAACAGGCGGTGGTCCCTTCTGGAACCAGACGACTCTGATAAATAAGCTCGATAAGCTTGAGCGGCTCGGCATCGTAGCGATGGAGCGAAGAGTCTTGCCATCATCCCGCTCACAGGTCAAAAAGAAGACGAACACGTTCTATAGGCTAGACCCCGCCTCTCCCATTTTCCCTCACATATATTCAATGCTTAAGATCTATCGGGAGGAGTCGGACAAATATTCCTCAGAGCTTATAGATAGGCCTCTCGATTGCCTGGGCGATGCATCCAAATCAGAGCATGGGGATACGGCTGTTGAGAGAGAGCTTGAGGTTGCCATGGAGCTGATTGGAGAAGTCTTCAACATCGGAAGCAGTGAAGTTAAGAAGATGGTAAAGGATAGGATGATAAGAAGAGGCATGGTAAAGGAGACGAAGAGGGATGAAAAAAGCAGCCAAAAAACGGCTAAAACTAAAAGACTAAAAGCTGAAGAGCTGGAAAGCTAGGCCCATCCTCTCTTTTTCCTGTAAAGCTCAAGCATCTCCTTTACGGTCTCCGGATTGATCTTGCCCATTGTCGAAATAGTCTCGTAGAACCTGTGGGGAACTCTGGCATTTGCCAAATCAAAGCCTTCACGGGTCTTGAATCTATACTTCTCATCGAATATTCTTATGCCTAAGTCCTGGAGGTCGTCCTTCGTTTTGGTTATGCCTACTGCGGAAAGAGCCTCGATGATATTATCCTCAGTATAGACGCCTCTTGCAAACAGGCATCCTACGAGTGAGTTGAACACTCCCCTGGAGTTATCCTCCTTGATGATCTCATCAACCATCTTCTCTGGATCGAGCTGTTTCTTAGCGGCCTTCTGGTCTATGCTGTAGCCGGCATTATCCAGATGCGAATGGCGAACTCCGACGATCTGGCCTACGATTGATGCTGGGCCGGTATGGTAGCCTGAAACCTCGTTTCCTCCCAGAGCCATTGCGAAGTCCTGGCCGCCGTACTTTTTCGATGCGTATTCTACTCCCCTGGCAAGGCAAGCGTAGAACTCATTAGGTGCCTTGACGATATTGTCCAGGGCCTTCTTATAGCTCTCTACGTTGTTCCACTGTAAGGGCACACCGAGTGTTTCCTGTGGCGTTATGATATCCCGCTCATATGCCTCAGTTGCCCAGCCGAGGACTACGCCTGCGGACATGACATCGAGCCCCATCCGCTCACATACATCTATAAGCTCCAGGACGCCTTCGGCCGTGGATATTCCAAGATTCGAGCCTATGGAGTATATTGGCTCGTAGTCGTAAGAGACCTTTCTGACTTCGAACTCATGATGGGGCGAGAATGCCGTTTTTAGCGTGGCGATATGCACGCAGCCAATGGGACATCCTGCACACGAAAGCCTTCTAATCAGGTAGTTATCTGCGAACATCTCGCCGCTGATCTTGTCAGCCTCGGGGAACGAGGATAGCTGGAAGTTCTTGGTCGGCAGGCCCTTGAGCCAGTTCAGGACGCTGATGTTTACTGAAGTGCCGATATCGTGGTACTTTTCCATCACATCCGTCTGGACAGTTGTGCGGTATAGTTTGTTGTAGACTTCCCTGTACTTCTTTGGGTCTGGGACTGCAACATCTTCCGTTCCGGAAATCACCAGAGCCTTGAGATTTTTCGAGCCGAAAACTGCACCTAAGCCCAATCTTCCGAAATGCCTGTAGGTATCTACAACTAACCCTGCATATCTGACAAGGTTCTCTCCAGCAGGTCCAATTCGGATGATGCTTCTGCGGCCCACGCCCGGCTCATGTTCACGGATAATCATGCCGACGGTCTGAGTCTCTATTCCCCAGATGGACGTGGCATCCTTAATCTTCACATCCGCATCGTTAATAGAGATGTAGCATGGACTCTCAGCCTTATTGCGTATAACTATTGCCTCATGGCCTGCGAACCTCATGGCGAGCGGGAACCTTCCGCCTGCATACGACTCTCCAAGTTCTCCAGTCAGCGGCGATTTGAACATAGCTACTCCCTTTGTAGCTACGGGGAAAAGGCCGTTCAAGGGGCCGATGCAGAAGATCACAGGAGCCTCGGGGGAAAGGGGATCTGTGCCAGCGGGACACTCCTCCATCAGAAGCGCCGTGCCAACGCCGGTGCCACCCATCCATTTATCGAAGAGATCATCCCTTTCTTCGACCCAGGACTCCTTCTTTCCAAGATCGATGTATAGAACCTTTCTTAGCATCAGGCAGGCACCTCCTCAAGCTCAAGAACCCCATGCGGGCAGAATGCAACACATGCGCCGCAATGCATGCACTTTATTGGCTTTTTCTCCTTTCCAAGGGTTATGGCTCCTACAAGACAGGCGTCCTCGCATTTGCCGCAGCCGGTACAGAGGTCTTTATGGAACACTACATTGCCATCAGGCTTACGTTCTAAGGCACCTGCAGGACAGGCTCTGACGCAAGGCGGATTTTCGCAGCCCCTGCATACTACTACTACGAAATCGCCCTCGATTCCTCCGCGTGTAAGAATCTTTATCGCGCTGTCCTGAAGGGATGCGTGACCTGTATGCGTCCTGCTACATGCAAACATGCAGCTCAGGCATCCGATGCACCGCTCAGGGTGAGCTACCTTTAGCCTGCGTCTCTTCTTCGGCTTTGGAGCAGATTTGGCTTCTGAGTCCTTTTTAGTTTCAGCCTCAATATTGCTCTCAGCATTAGCCTTTTGAGGCACAGTCTTCTTTTCAGGTTCAGTCTTTTCAGTAATAACTTCCGGCATCTAAAGATCGGCTATCAAGCCGCCTCACATCAGCTAACTCACATCAGCTAATATTATATTACAAGCTGCCAACTATAAAAAAACTATAGGCCCTGTGCAGGGCAAGAAAAAAGTTATTCAGCATCCACGAATCTATCGCCCAGCCGCTTCATGACATGAGGTAGTGTGGTGTACTCCATGTCTTCCATCGGTAACCGGTGAGGCTCAAATGGTCCGTGCGCCCTCAAATAATCAGTTATCTCAAGAGCCCTCTTTCTGGCTAGATCAAAGGCCGGATCTTTGAAGAGATCTACAGGGCCGACGAGCTTTCCATAATCAAGCTGGAATCCCGCTGCGATAACTCTCGGAGGACCATCAAACCTTGTCGGGTGTGCCGTATCAAAGGAGCAAGGCATAAGAGGTCCATTATGGCTCCCCCGCATCCATCCGCTGACCAGGTGAGCGAGCGAGAAAGGCTCCAGGACCTCGCCCAATGCCGGAAGGCCGGATTGGGATCTGACGAGTCCAGCGGGATCATCCTTTCCGACGTAGGTGCCGGCTATTTGGAAGAGCTTTTCGGTGCTTATCACAGCGACTGCCTCTTCCTCAGGCAGCTTTCCTCCAGCTTTCGGATAAACCCTTTTTATAACATACCTGCTTTTTGCGCCGATCAATGCTAAAATGTCATACATCTCTTCGGGGCATTTCATGAAAACCTTCTTGTGCTCCATGATATCCCATATCTCGAATACGAACCCCATATGGCATGCAGGGTCAATTACCAATCCCGCGGTATTGAACGGGTCTCCGAACATTTTGTAAATCGGCAGGTTGAATGCGCCGGGTTCGGTCTTGTCCATCATGAAGGCTACAATAGGCTCGCTGGTGCGCTCGGTGAACTCCATTTCTGCTACGCCCGGCCCCATTCCGCGAATGTTGCCGCTGAAGGCATCAGAGAGAAGATCCTGGCCTGCACCATACAACTTTAGCTTTTTCGCTACCTCAGTCGCTTCCTCGAAGGTCTCCCAGGCAAGACCATGAATCTCTCCGTTATCGCAGCCATTTTTGTGACTCATCAAAAGCTCAAGATCATCGCCACAGGACAGCACCCTAAAGTCTATCAGGGCACCAGACTTCTTTGCAAGCTCAAGGTGTTTATCGGCCGCCTCTATAAGTGCGGGATGGACAGATGAGTGCCCAGGGTACCCGCCGACATCTGCTTTGATCAAACTAACTGTAATCTTGGTCATCTAAATCCCGTTATCCTGCATAGTTCGCTAGCGGCAATTGGCATGCTTTCTAGCACCCACTACTTCAATCCATAATACTATTTACCATTTATTGTGTTTATGAAATCCTAATAAAGTCCTTATATCCGACAGCTCACTAATGATAGTCGTAATATCCTCAATGATAGTTGTAGTAATGCCGATCAATAGCAATAATAGCAGTAATGAAATATAGCGATAATGGAGTGATCGCATGGAGCTTATAGCGAAATATCATGTTGAGACGGATCTGCTCATTAAAAAGGCGGCAGAGGCAATCGCTGCCGAGCAGTCCACCGGCACATGGACTGAAGTTCGTGGCGCAGATAACCCCCTTGCAGCAAGGGTGATCAGTGCTCAAGGCACTGAGGTAGAGATCGGCTTTCCAGAGGAGATTTTTGAGCCTGGCAATATACCCCAGTATCTCTCAGTAGTTGCCGGAAACCTCTTCGGCCTTGGAGCCATAAAGAAAGTTCGACTCGAAGATGTGATCTTTTCCGAGGGTCTTGTCAGGGCGCATAAAGGCCCGAGGTTCGGCATAGAAGATGTGAGAAAGCTTATCGGTGTCTTTGACAGGCCCTTCGTTGGGACAATTGTTAAGCCCAAGGTCGGCCTCGATCCGAGGGGCACAGCCGAGGTTGCATCTGCAGCAGTTCGAGGTGGCCTCGATCTTGTAAAAGATGATGAGACCCTGACGAACCAAAGCTTCTGCCCAATGGTTCCCAGGCTTGAGGCAGTCATGAATGCCTTTGATAGGGTTGAGAAGGAGACTGGCAAGAAGGCATTTTATGCCGTAAATGTCACAACTGGAGCTGACCAGATACTAGAGAGAGCTGAGACTGCTGTTGATCACGGCGCAAACATGGTCATGGTTGATGTCCTCACAGCTGGCTTCTCTGCAGTTGAAGTGCTCTCAAAAAATGTGAATGTGCCAATTCATGTCCATAGGACAATGCATGCAGCTTTCACGCGTGACAAATCTCATGGTATAAGCATGGTTGTGATAGCCAAACTTGTCAGGCTGGCAGGAGGCACAAATCTGCACACGGGTACTTATCTTGGCAAGATGGCTCGCGAGACGCATGAGAATGACCTGGCCAGGGATGCGCTGCGCAATGATTGGTATGGACTTAAAAGGGTCTTTCCTGTGGCTTCAGGCGGTGTCTATCCTGCCAATGTCTACGCTAACTTGGATGGTTACGGTATAGATTGCATAATTCAGGCAGGCGGAGGCGTTCACGGCCACCCAGAAGGAACGACAGCCGGTGCTAAAGCAATGATTCAGGCTGTAGAGGCATGGATGAAGGGTCTTCCCCTGAAAGAATACTCCAAAGACCATAAAGAGCTGGAAACTGCATTAAAATTTTGGGGATCGTAAAAAGAGGCACGGAAAAACGCTTATATTGCAAAGGCAAAACCGAAGAGTTTATATTGGTAGATGGGGATGGATTGACGCGTTTATCACAAGCCAAGTGATGTAGCGCTGTTTGAAAACTGAAGAGGTGTAGAGAGGGAACATGTAGAGGGATCAGATGGCTAGAGACGATATCTTATCGAAAATCAAACAGGCGGAGGCTGAAGCCAGGGCCAGCGTCCAGAAGGCCGTGGAAGAAAAGGATAAGAAAGTAGCCGACGCCACTACTGAAGCAACTAACATCATAAGGAATTCTGAAGCCGAAGCACAAGAGTACTATGACAAGAGCATTGCCAAAGCAGAGGCCGATGTCAAAGTTAAAAAGCAATCGATTATTCAGAGCGGCGAGAAGAATGTGAGTTCATTGAATACCAGTGCCAGCGCTAAACTGGACAAAGCAGTCGAATATCTTATGAAGGAGTTCATGGGGTTGTTGCATGCTTAGACCCGTTAAGATGAGTCGTGTAGTCGTCGCCGGGTCGAAGGACGTTGTTGCACCTGTTATCGAAAAGCTGCATGAGTTACGTCTGTTACATATAGTCAACTATAATGGCAGCCAGCCCGAATTCGAGCTGGGCAAACCCATCGGTAAAGCCAAGGAATACTCGGAGGATCTGATAAAACTTAGATCCATGTCCAGGTACCTGGATATAAAATCCAAGGCCCCTGAAAAGACTTTTCCTGAATCGCAGATCTTATCCGAGAAGGATAATCTCCTCAATAACGTCGGCTCAGAGGTAACATCCACCTATGAGCGAATTGTTGCAATCGATGCTGAGGTGAAGTCCAAGCAGGATCAGATCACAAGCCTGAAACCCTTGGCAGTTTTGCCGCTGCCCCTGGAAGCGTATTATGGTTATGATTCCTTGGCCGTCTTCGTCGGAAAGGTAACTTCGCCCGTAGATGCAGATGTAGCCAAGGTCTCTCCCACAAATGAGATCTATTCTGCAAGTACAAAGACAGGGAGTATCGTAGCGGCATTTGTGCCCGCAGATAAGGCAGGTGAAGCATCTTCCGTTCTAGCTGAGCACGGATTTTCAGAAACATCCGTTCCTCATCTGGAGGGGAGCGTAGACTCGGCGATCGCCTCCCTTGAGAGCGATATCAAGAACCTGGGGGGCGAGAAGGTACCGCTCCAGAAGAAGCTTGTCGATCTAAGGAAGCAGTATGAGGATCTGATACTGGCCACGGATGAGTATCTGTCTATGCAGACGGCGAAGACAGAGGCACCGCTCAGGTTTGCTGAGACTGCCAACACATTCGTCATCGATGGCTACGTACCATCAGATCAGTTTGATGCTCTTAAAAGCGGACTTGAGGGCGCAGCCGGAGGCAAGATCGAGGTCCAGAAGCTTGATGATAAAGAGGCGGAGGATCTTGTAGAACACGGCGAGGATGTTCCAACAAAGATGGACAATCCTGGCATAGTGAAGCCCTACGAACTGATCACAAGACTGTTTGCGATACCTGAGTATAAAGAGTTCGACCCGTCGTTGCTGATATTTATATTCTTCCCAATCATGTTCGGCATGATTCTGGGAGATATCGGATATGGCATTATGGTTCTATTGACGGTATTGCTACTCCAGAGGAAGTTCAGAACTCCAGGCTGGCAGCAACTAATTAATATCGTAAAGATAGCCAGCGTTTGGTCCATAATATTCGGCTTCTTCTTCGGCGAGATCTTCGGGCCTCTTGGTCTATGGGGCAGAATAATGGGACAATTGTCTGAAGAAGAGGTAGCACACCTAAACGCGATAGGTCTCTTATTCGGAGATGGTGTGTACGGCAGCCTGGGCAGGCTTGGACCGCTGGGAATATTCCCGATGGATAGGCTGGCGACCAATGCAGTCCTAATGCTAATAGGAGTGAGCATCTTCATAGGCGTCCTTCATACGGGCGTGGGTTCCATTCTGGGCATCAAGACGGAGCTGAATTATGGCGAAAGGAAGCATGCCTATTTCGAGAGGCTTCCAGTGTTGCTCTTCCAGGTCTTCTTCGCTTTGGCCTTGCTTGGATTGGTCATGAATATGAACATGATCATAATCATCCCGAGCGCCATTATCATAGTGATTTCTATAGTGATGATGGTCATGGGGCCTGAAGGGCCAATGGGTCTAGCTCACGTTCCGTTCTATGTGACCAACCTGATATCCTACCTGAGGCTTTTGGCAATTGGCCTAGCTTCAGTAGGCCTCGCGTATGCGGCCAATCAGCTAGCTTTCCAGGTTGCAATGCCCATGCTTAGCCCCCCCGGGGCTGAAAGTCCCACGCTGATCGCAATTATTGTGGGCGTTGTGATCCTTGTAGTAGTGCACTTCATCAACTTGCTGCTGGGAATTCTTTCTCCATTCATGCACCCCCTGAGGTTGCATTATGTGGAAATGTTCACCAAATTCTACAGTGCGCATGGCGGTGGAGTTGAGTATAGTCCCTTCGGACATGTCCGGAGGTTTTTAAAGGCTTAAAGTATAAATCAGCTTGAATAGTTTAGAAACGTGATAACGCTAATAAAAAGGAGGATTGAGGAAAATGGTAGTAGGACAAATAGTTGATGGTGGAGTACTGTACGGACTTCTGGCTGTTGGCGCCGGCCTGGCAACTGGACTTGCCGGTATTGGTGCAGGCGTTGGTGAGCAGGGTATCGGCGCTGCAGTAGTCGGCGTCGTTGCAGAGGAGCCGGGATTCCTCGGTAAAGGTCTGTTCCTCATGCTTCTGCCTGAGACTCTAATCATCTTCGGACTGGCCGTTTCGCTGATCCTGATGTTCGCCTGGAAACCCTTCGCATAAATTTCGCGTATAGGGTGAGAGGCAATGGCACTAGATGCAGTGGTTGAGTCGGTTCTTGCAACCAGCAAGGATAAGGTTGCCCAAATCAATGGCGAGGGCGACCAAGAGACTGCAAGAATACTCAATGAAGCTAGGAAACGTGCCGCAGAGATAAAGTCCAGGAAGGAAACAGAAGTTGCACATGCAACTGAGGCAGTCGAGCGCAGGGAGATCTCCAGCGCAAACCTTGAGGTCAAGAGGTCTGAGCTGAATGTCAATAAGAATCTCCTAGAAAATGCCAGGTTGGGGCTCTTCGATAAAATTAAAAATCTCCCGAAGAAGGACAACGAGGCATTGATCAAAAAGCTGCTCGAGCCATACAATCTCAAGGATATGAAGGTCTATTCCAATAAGAAGGACGAGGCCTTCGTATCCTCCCTCGCCCCTAATTATGGCGGAAACCTGGACACGATTGGCGGCGTTGTTGTAGAGAGCAAAGATGGGGCTCTGCGTTACGATTTGACTTACGAAACTCTTGCGCGTGAGGTATTTAATAACCACATGAAAGAGGTTTCCAGGATCTTATTCGGGTGAGGACGATGCCTGTACTACGTTTGCCGAAATTCGGAAAACCGGTGAAATACGCTTACATCACGGGCAGAGTCAGGGCGATGAAGACCAAGCTCATCCCTGGAGAGATGTATTCCAGGATGCTGAGCATGGATACATCCGAGATCGCTAGATACCTGGAGGAGACCCAGTATAAAGATGAGATTGATGCGCTATCCAAGGACTACTCAGGTGCGGAGCTGATAGAACATGCAACCTTCGCTAACCTTGCGAAGACTTACAGCAAGCTTCTGGCGGTCTCTATAGACGAGCCGTCTTTCCTGATACTGGAATACCTGAGGCGCTGGGATATCTGGAACATCAAAACCCTCCTACGCGGCAAGTTCTATGGAGCTAGCGATATAGAGATAATGAAGTACCTCGTGCCTGCGGGGGAACTCTCTGAGGAGTTCCTAGCTGAGCTGGCTAAAAAGGAGTCTGTTCAAGAGGTCATCTCGGCCTTTGATGGCACCGACTATGCGAGCGCGCTTGCGCAGTACGATGGAAAGAATCTGGCACCTTTGGAAAACGCCCTAGATAAGCTATATTACTTCAGGATGGAGCGTGCTGTAGGCGGGACATTATCGGTAGGTGGAGGCTTGCTCCTTAAGTATGTCAGAAGAGAGATTGATATACGTAATCTAATAACTCTCTTCAGGATGAACAGAGCGGGCATAGATGCGAACGTGATCCAGGAGAACTTAATTCCTGGTGGAAAGCTCTACGATGAGCTGAGCCGCATGGCAGGCCAGCCTTTCGGCGAGTTCTTGCGAAGCCTGGAAGGATATCCCTTCTGGTCCTCGATCTCTGATATCGCAACTACCGATATCGATTCCATAAGCAGGGTCGAGGCCAGGTTAAGAGCGTATCTGGTCAGGTATGCGTGGGCTCTTTCGAACTATCATCCGTTATCTATACTGCCTGTGCTTGGATATATGGTGAGCAAGGAGACTGAGGTTGCAAATATCAGGAAGATCGTCCGAGGAAAAGAGGCGGGCCTTCCTGCTGAACTCATAGAGGAGCAGGTGGTGGTGGCTTAATGGAGATCGCTTTTGTTGGTAAGGGCGATACAGTCCTCGGGTTCAACCTGGCAGGGGTAAAGAAATCTTATGTGGCCAACACCGAGGAGGAGCTGGTCTCGAAGATTGGAGAGGTCATGGCAGATTCCAATGTAGGAATCCTGGTGTTAAAGCAATCGGATTACAACCGACTCCCGAAGCGGCTTCAAGAGCAGCTCTCCGAGTCCATCAAGCCTACTATGATTGCCATCGGAACCGAGCAGAGCACAGAGATGAGAGAGAAGATTAAAAGGGCAATAGGTGTTGATTTATGGAAGTAGGGAAAATAAAGCGAGTCGCCGGACCACTAGTTCAGGCTACGGGCCTGAAAGCTTCCATGTACGACCTGGTCCTGGTCGGCGAGGAAGGCCTGATGAGTGAAGTCATCGGCATTTCCGGCAATAAACATATCATTCAGGTATACGAAGATACGGGCGGTGTTAAGCCCGGCGAGCCAGTCAAGGAGACTGGAGCTCCACTCGTAGCACAACTGGGTCCAGGCATTCTGACCCAAATTTACGACGGTATCCAAAGGCCACTACCTATGCTGGCAGCGGCATCCGGAGACTTCATCAGCAGGGGTCTGTTCGTAGACGGCATCGATCACAAGAAGAAGTGGGAGTTCAAGCCCACAGCCAAGAAGGGCGATGTCCTAAAGCCCGGACAAGCCTTTGGTGAGGTTCAGGAGCAGCTGCTCATCAAACATAAGATCATGGTCCCACCCAATCAAAAGGGCGGAACCATCAGGGAGATCTACTCCGGAAACTTCACTGTCGATGAGACTGTTCTCGTCTTTGAGGACAACTCCAAGCTCACCATGATGCACAAGTGGCCGGTAAGACGAGCCCGACCTGTGACAAAAAAACTGGCACCCACCATCCCCCTGAGGACTGGACAGAGGGTTATAGACGGATTCTTCTCCCTGGCCAAGGGCGGAACGGCAGCCATTCCCGGCGGATTTGGTACCGGAAAGACGGTTATGCAGCAGACCCTGTCCAAGTGGGCAGATGTCGACATTGTGGTTTATGTGGGATGCGGCGAGCGCGGCAATGAGATGGCCGATCTGCTACATGAGTTCCCTGAGCTGCAAGACCCAAGGACCGGCAGACCCCTCATGGAGAGGTCCATCGTTTACGCCAATACCTCCAACATGCCAGTGGCTGCTCGTGAGGCTTCTGTTTACACAGGAATGACCACGTCAGAGTACTACAGAGATATGGGCTACGACGTCCTGATGACCGCTGACTCCACCTCTAGGTGGGCAGAGGCCATGAGAGAGATGGGCTCGCGTCTGGAAGAGATGCCTGGTGAGGAAGGTTATCCAGCATACCTGGGTGCTAGACTTGCCGACTTCTACGAGCGTGCCGGACGTGCCGAGGTTCTCAACGGAGGCCAGGCTTCAGTTAGCATCGTAGGTGCCGTGTCCCCGCCTGGCGGAGACTTCACCGAGCCCGTTACTCAGAACACACTGAGAATGGTCAAGGTATTCTGGGCACTGGATTCCAAGTTGACGCAGCGCAGGCATTTCCCGTCCATCAACTGGCTGGATTCCTACTCGCTGTATGACCTAGACCTCGAGCCCTGGTTCGTAGAGAACGTCAGCCCCGACTGGAACAAGAACAAGAGACGTGCCATGGCCATACTGCAGGAGAACGCAGAGCTGGAAGAGATCGTGATGCTCGTAGGATCGGATGCCCTGCCTGAGGATCAGCAGATCACACTGGAAGTCGCGAGGATGATCATCAACTTCTGGCTGGCACAGAGCGCTTTCCACCCTGTAGACACGCACTGTCCGTACAAGAAGCAGTTCGACCTCTTAGCATCCATCCTGAAGTACAGGGACTACGCCTTCGAGGCAGTCCAGAAGGGCATATCAGTGGGGCAGATCACATCCGTTCCATCCAAGGATGCTCTGGCCAAGGTAAGACTGGAAGCTGATTATGAGCCGATCCTGGCAAAGGTTATGGCTCAAATGGACGCCGAGTTTAAGGCGCTGAAGTGAGGAGGGTTCAAAATGACCAAGGAATACAAAACTATTACTGAGATCTCCGGACCACTCATCTTCGTGGAGAAGACCGAGCCAGTGGGCTACATGGAGCTCGTCGAGATCAGAACTGGCGGAGATCTGAAGAGAGGACAGGTGCTGGATTCCTCCGATGATATCGTGGTTGTTCAGGTATTCGAGGGAACCGGCGGTCTGGGCAAGGATAGCGCTGTCAGGTTCACCGGGGACGTCATCAAAATGCCGTTGTCTCCCGGAATCGTGGGACGCGTTCTGTCCGGATCCGGAAAGCCCAGAGACGGCGGCCCGGAAATTGTGCCTGAGGTATTGAGAGATATTGCAGGAGCTGCCATCAACCCAGCTTCCCGTGAGAAACCTCGTGCATTCATCCAGACCGGCATTTCCACCATCGACGGCACAAACACCCTGGTGCGCGGCCAGAAGCTGCCCATCTTCTCTGGCGCAGGACTTCCGCACAACGACGTTGCTCTGCAGATCGCGAGACAAGCCAAGGCATTGGGTGAAGCGGAGTCGTTCGCAGTTATCTTCTGCGCCATGGGCATCACCAACGAAGAGGCTCAGCACTTCCTGGCTGACTTCGAGAGGACGGGAGCCCTGGAGAGGGCAGTCGTGTTCCTCAACCTGGCCGACGACCCGGCTGTTGAGAGGATTCTGACTCCCAGGCTGGGCCTGACCACTGCGGAGTATCTAGCCTTCGATCTGGACATGCACGTGCTCATCATCTACACGGACATGACCAACTATTGCGAGTCGCTCCGGCAAATGGGCGCTGCTCGTGAAGAGGTGCCCGGACGACGTGGCTATCCCGGATACATGTATACCGATCTGGCTTGCCAGTATGAGAGAGCAGGCATCATCAAGGGCAAGAAGGGCTCTATCACCCAGTTCCCCATCCTGACCATGCCAGGCGACGACATCACTCACCCCATACCGGACCTGTCCGGATATATCACCGAGGGCCAGATCATCGTCTCCCGAGAGCTGCACAGAAAGGGCATCTATCCGCCTGTCGACATCCGCCCCTCGCTTTCCCGGCTTATGAACTCCGGTATCGGTAAGGGCCACACTCGCGAGGATCACAGGGCAGTATCGGATCAGCTCTATGCTTACTATGCAGAGGGCAACGATCTGCGCGGTCTCGCGGCCATCGTCGGCAAAGAGGCTCTCTCTGAACGCGATAAATTGGTCCTGGAGTTCGCCGATAAGTTCGAGAAGAAATTCGTCAATCAGGGCAGAGATGAGGACCGGACCATCTTCGAGACCCTCCAGATCGGATGGGACCTCCTGGCGGATCTGCCTGAGGCCATGCTCACCAGGATTGATGACAAGTACATCAAGGCTTACCACCCCAAGTACGCAGGAACAGCAAAGGCTGCAGAAGCACCGAAGAAGTGAGATCATGGCTGTAATTCGAGGAACAAAACCGACCAGGTCAGTGCTGATCGCTCTCAAGAAACGAATGAAGGTCGCAAAAACTGGTCACTCGCTCCTCAAAATGAAGCGTGACGGCCTCATGATTGAGTTCTTCGAGGTTCTAAACAAGGCCAAGACGGTCAGGAAAGAGCTGGTAGATTCTCTGCTCAAAGCTGAGCAGAGACTCCAGATGGCTATGGCCATTGAAGGTACGGTTGCCATAAACAGCGTGGCCTATTCCTTGCAGAAAGAGCCCTCCATCCAGCTCGAATCCAGAAACATCATGGGCGTTGTGGTGCCCAAAATTGCCGCCGAATCGGTGCAGAAGAAGATGTACGAGCGCGGCTACGGCATCATAGGAACAAGTGCTGCCATCGATGAGGCTGCGGATGCCTATGAGAAGTTGCTTGACAAGGTCATCCTGGCTGCAGAGGTAGAGACCGCAATGATCAGGCTTGTCGAGGATATCGACAGCACTAAGAGGCGTGTCAATGCTCTGGAGTTCAAGGTGATTCCCGAAATCAAGGATACCATCAAGTTCATCGCCATGGCCCTTGAGGAGATGGAAAGGGACAATGTGGTCAAGCTAAAGATGCTAAAGGGCAAGTCCGAGAGGAAAGCTGCAGTAGAAGAGGCCAAGAAGGAAGCTCTGAAAGCGGCTGAAGCTGCTGCTAAGGCATCTGCTTAACCTGAAAAATGTCGAACTTTATTGAGCGAAAGGCCGAAGAGTGGTTCGGGACTCCCGAGAAGAAGATGCGTCTTCTTCAGTGGTTGGTGTATATCACCAACCTCTACGTTATTTTTGGAATATTCGTTCTGATCTGGATTCTTTACCATAATCAGCTTATCGAAATGTGGAACCATTTTATGAAATAGCTTCCTCATGAGCTTTCATTACTTGCTACGCTGCTTAATATAGCCCTTAATTCTTCTATTCTTACTGGTTTACTGATATAGCCGTCCATACCGGCCGCTAAACACATCTCTTGATCGCTTTTAAAAGCAGAAGCGGTAATAGCGATGATCTTAGGACCAACTGAGGGTCTCTGGCGTATCACCTTAGTTGTCTCGATGCCGTCCATTTCTGGCATCATCATATCCATTAAAACGACATCGTATTGCTGGCGCTCCAATGCTTGTAAGACTTCAAGGCCATTAGCCACTACATCTGCTCTATATCCGATTTTATTGAGCATTTTCTGAGTAACCATCTGATTAATTATATTGTCTTCCGCAAGCAGTATGCGCAATGATTGATCCAGACTGCTCTTTTGCTGAGCTAATGATAATGAACCGTTCTTTGCGATATTTTTATTGGAGGGCTTGCTAAGAGATGGCTCAGCAATGATAGAAAAATGAAATGTTGAACCAATGCCCACTTCACTCTCAACCCATATTTTTCCTTCCATCATCTCAACAAGCGATTTACTTATAGTCAGGCCTAAACCTGTGCCGCCATATCTACGTGTTGTAGAAGCGTCAACTTGGCTGAACGATTGAAATAGGCGGTTCATTTTATTCTGCGGGATTCCTATTCCGGTATCTCTAACAGCAAAGTGAATTTCATGCTTACTTCCTTCTAGCATTTTGCTGGAGATGGTTGATGCTATTTCGCCCTTTTCTGTAAACTTTACTGCATTGCTGAGTAAATTAACCAAAATTTGACGGAGCCTTGTCAGGTCTCCTATAATCACTTCTGGAGTATTGTCATCTATCGTAAAAGTCATGCTCAGGCCTTTCTTTGAAGCGTTCGCAGATACAATATCTAAAGACTCTTCGATACAGCATTTCAGTTCAAATGGTTGCTTCTCGAGCTCAATCTTCCCTCCTTCGATCTTGGAAAGATCAAGGATATCATTTATTATCGCAAGCAGCGCTTCTCCGCTATTGCGAATGGTTTCGACATATTCTTTCTGGTTCGGAGTGAGAGTCTCATCCGATAGCAGATCGGTCATGCCTATAACCGCATTCATGGGCGTCCGTATCTCGTGGCTCATATTGGCTAAGAATTCTGATTTGGCCTTTGTTGCAGCTTCAGCAGCTTCTTTTGCGCTCGTTAGTGCCTTCTCCATCCTCTTATGCTCTGTGACATCGTGAGAATAAATGGCGATTTTCTCCACCATCCGAAGCCCATCAAATAAAGGATAGATTACATTATCGAGGCATCTGCCAGACCATTCGTCCTCAAAGCGAATTGGCATGCACGATTGAAGAGCATGTTCAGTCCATGTCTTTCTCCTCTTTGAAACGTCCAATGGGAGAAAATCCCAGATACACTTATTGAGCAATTTACTAGTTTGCTGGCCCAATTCCTGCGCCGCCGGCTCGTTCAATGTTATAATAGTTCCATCAGTCCTTGTTAGGATTGCAGAATCGGATGAGGCATTCAAGAGCACTCGTGTAATCTCCTCTTGTGCACGAACTTCCATTTGAAGGTGTCGAAGTTTCAGATGAGTTTCGATGCGAGCCAGCACCTCTTCAAGCTGAAATGGTTTGGTAATATAGTCTAGTCCACCGACTGCAAAACCTTTTACTTTATCTTCTGTTTCGGAGAGAGAGCTGATAAATAGAACTGGTATGTCGCGGGTATACTCATCTGCCTTCAACCGCTGGCATAATTCATAGCCATCCATCTCTGGCATAACAACATCTAATAAGATAAGATCTGGTGGCGAGGCCTGAATAGCCGCTAATGCCCGTGTGCCGTTGAGCGCCGCACGAACTTGAAACCCTCGCTCAGTCAGCATCTGTGAGAGCAGCTTCAAGTTAGGCAGTGTATCATCGACAATCAATATATCATCCAGTTGGTTTCCTGATGGACTATTCATGTCTCCTCCCAATTTCTGTTAGTATCGCATCATGATCGAATCTGTCCGCCATCTCAATTAGCTTGGAAGCGAGTCCAGGATTTTTCTCCTGTACATGATATGCCAAATCTTTAATTTTATTTGAATTAGCTTCTGTAGCGGCTTTTTGCAGATCTGATATCCAAGCTTCATCCATGCCTTCAAAGCCCAGCTCTAAATGATGTTGGCTAATGGGTTTCTGTATAGGATCGCTGACCGGTTTCTCATAAATGAAGCGTACACCTAAATGCTTGACCAATATACCTACAATATCTTCTTGACGGAAAGGCTTCCTCACAAAGTCGTCGCAACCTTCCGAAAGCACTAGTGTTCGTTCCTCCTCAAACGCGCTGGCTGTCAGGGCAACTACAACTGTAGCTTGACCTTGTGTAGTGGCTTTAATCCTTCTTGTGGCTTCATGGCCATCCATAATTGGCATACGCATATCCATCCAGACAAGATGCGGCTGCCAATCTCTCCATATTTTGATGCCTTCGAGTCCATTTTTAGCCGTTCGCACTTCGAAACCTAACTGAACCAAGAGTCTAGTAAGTAATAATTGACTTTCCTCGCTATCTTCAACTATAAGCAGGCGATAATTTGGCTGACCAAGATCTATTCCAATCGCTCGAGGTTCGGCAACTTTCTGCAGTTTGAATATTTCCTCTTTATCTACTGGTTGTACGATAATATTAAATGTGAAAAGACTGCCTTCACCCATTCGACTGACAACAGAGATATCACCGCCCATTAGGTGAACGAACTGCCGGCTAATGGCTAAACCTAATCCGCTGCCTTCTTTTGTCTTCTTTCCCTCAGATGATTGAACAAATGCCTCAAATATGGCGTTCACGTCTTGTGGCGGGATGCCGGGACCGGCATCTTCCACCTCAAATTGAAGGACATATCCTGGTACATCTGGGTTCTCATTCCTCTGGACGCGTAACTCTATATCGCCCTTGTGGGTGAACTTGACCGCATTGCCTAAAAGGTTTATAAGCACCTGGCGCAGTTTGCCTTCGTCGGCATACACATATCGCGGAATATTCACTGCGTGATCTACTTTTAGCCCCAAACCCTTATCTTTAGCGCGTAAGCGGAACATATCTGCAAGGCTTTCAAGCATGCTTTGTAGATCAAAGGCATGTTCTTCCAAGCCTACTTTGCCGGCCTCAATCTTTGCCATATCCAGGATATCATTAATCAGTGCCAGAAGGTGCGAGCCGCTGCGGCTGATAATATTGATATTCTCTCTCTGCTCAGGAGTTAACTTAGAATCCCGCACCATCAGTTCTGAAAAGCCAAGAATAGCATTGAGTGGTGTGCGTAGCTCATGGCTCATATTGGCCAAGAATACGCTTTTAGCACGATTGGCAGCTTCGGCAGCTTCTTTAGCACGTCTAAGATCATCCTCTGCCCGAATGCGCTCCATCATATACATCATTAGCTCAGAGTTTGTCTTCTGCAGCTCTTCCTTGGCTTCGCTCAGCTCTGCAGTGCGTTCATCTACACGTCTTTCCAGCTCCATTGTCAGAGCAACCAATCCGCGGTTAGACTCATCCAGTTCCTCTTGAAGCTCGTGTATGGTCTCCTGAGCCAGTGTCAGCTGTCGTCTCAGATCATCTTCGCTCATATCTTGCTGCCGCCCTCAGCGGATAAATCAGATATTCCAAAGTCATTGATTTCTGCCCCTAACCACAATGGCGGTAGCATCATCATCTTCTCTGGCTAATCGCTGCAGAAGACGCTGTGCAGCAACTTCAGCAGATGCCTTTTCAATCTCGGGAAAATCAGTCCATTTCCAATGGGCTGGAATTCCATCGGAATGAAGCACCATAACATATTCCGGTTTCCAGGGATGTTCTATGACTATTGGATTAGTGGAAACATTGACTCCCAGGATACCGCGGCGCACATGGAATTTCATAGGCTCTGGCTTGGGAATGACATGCATCTCAACATTGCCAATACCGGAAAATGTCAATGTGATAGATGACAGGTCCGGCTGCCAATCAAAACGTGCTAGGGACATCACGACGCCCCTAGTGGCACGGCAGGCGCGGCCAACACCAAGGAATATAGAACTAAGTGGCTGATCGTAATGAGTTTCGATATATTGTCGAGCTGCCTGAGCAGCACGGAGTGCATATTGTCCATGCCCTACTCCATCGATTATTCCAACAAGAACGCTAGTCCCCCACTGCTTAATCACAAAAGTATCGCCGTTTACATTCATCAAGGGATGAGCGCGAGTAGCTACGCCAAATTCTAGAGGACAATTCGAGATTTTGAGGGGATCTATTCTCACGAACCGCTTGCATACGATATGCGTGCCTCTGTTTGGCTGTACACGATCTGATGTGATAGTGAACTCATCCATCAACCGGTTGATTGTGCCTAAGCCGAATCCCAAACTGCCTACGGTAGAAAAGCCATCTGTCACAGCCTGTTCTACATTTTCTATTCCTGGGCCTTTATCATGCGATTCAATTTGCATTCCAATATGTCCGTCATCTGCTAAAGGCAGCAGCGTTATTGATCCGTCTATAGCATGCTTGATAAGGTTCGATGCAAGCTCGCTCACAGCAAGCGCAATCTCTTCGCTGGCCGTCTGGCTAAAACCAATTATATGCGCCATATTTTTAGCACAATTGCGTGCAATACTCACATCACCGGCACATTTAATATTGATATGTTGGCAATCTAGCCGCACTGGTCATGCCCTCTTCCACTTTCTGATCATAACCTTTGTGCCTTTGCCCAGCTCAGACTGGATCTCGAGCTCATCCATTAGCCGTTTTGAGCCTGGCAAGCCCATACCTAATCCGCCAGAGGTTGAATAGCCTTCTTGCATGACTAACGAGATATTGGAAATGCCTGGACCGTGGTCGATGAATGATAATTCAATGCCAATCCCATCACGTGATGTAAGGACATGCCACTGCATGACTCCTGAGCCTGCATAGAGAACTATATTACGTGCCAGCTCAGAGGCTGCTGTGACTACACGTGTCACATCTGTGATGCCAAAGCCTATTCGCGTTGTAACATTGCGAACAGTCTTCCGCACGGCGACGATATCACCCTCTAACTGGATTCTCACTTCGCCTTGCGTTTCTGTGGCCATAGGCGTTACCTCCGCTCGGCAACATCGGTCAGTATATCTAGAGCTCTATCTACATTCAATGCTGTCATCGTATTTCCCAAAGTTAGCCCAAGTTGTGTTACAGTAATAGCAACGCTTGGGCGCATACCTGCGATAACCGTGTTGCCACCAAGCAGTGCTACCATCTGGGCAGTCTCTGCTATAGTACGAGCAAAGAATGAGTCGAGGGTATCTACTAGAGAAATATCAAGAACCAGTCCTCTTGCTTCATATTTTTCCATAGAGCGTAGAACCTGCTCCTGCATGGTTGATACCGTCACATCATCAGGATCGCCCGGCATAGTGACCATAAGGACGTTGCGGACCTTGATGACGGTGATATTTTCGTTTGACATTATATCCCTCCTTGTGTTATGCGACCCGCCTCTTATCCATCGTTCTGGTAATTTGAGGATTGATGCTTTCCAGCGCATAACGCAAGCCTGAAGCAAGTGTTGTCCGGGTGACGATGTCTGTCAAGTCAATTCCAAGGTGAACCAGAGTCTGTGCGATCTCAGGGCGGATTCCGGTCAGCAAAGTTTGCGTGCCAAGCAAACGAACAGCAGAAATAGTATCAATCAGGTGACGTCCTGTCTGGGTATCCACCGTCAGCACACCTGTGAGGTCGATGATGGCAAATGGTGAATTCGTCTCAACAATGCGATTCAGCAGCCGCTCAGTGATTTGCTGAGTTCGCTGACTATCGAATGTGCCTATTAGGGGCAGAGCCAAAACGCCTTCCCATAGCTGTACTACGGGCGTCGAAATTTCCAGGATATCACGCGCTTGCTGCTGAATGATCTCTTGAGATCGCTTACGCTCGGTGATGTCACGAACTATCGTCCACATGCCAGTTAGGTTACCTGCATCACCCTTGAGGAGAACCGTTCTGAGTTCAACAGGGAAGATTGTTCCATCCTTTCTACGGTATTCTTTTTCATAAATGTCCGAGTATCCCCTAGCAATCACTTGTTTAGCGATTATATCTGCCTGGAAGGCATGCCATTTATCCGGTGTTAGGTCGTTTTCATTAAGCGCTAAAATTTCATCAGGCAAATATCCCAGCATGTTCAGGAAAGGCTCGTTGTATTCCTTAATCATTCCATCCATATCGATGCTGATGAAAGCATCCATCATGCTGTCATGCAGCTGGCGATATTTTGCCTCCGAAGCTTTCAATGCCTCTTCAGTCTGCTTTCGCTCTTTGATATTGACAAAACTCTCTAAGAGACATTTGCGTCCCCCAAGTACCACCCGATCTACAGTCTTCAATATGGGGATACGCTCTCCACTAGATGTAAGCAGTATCCTTTCAGAACGATCAACTTTTTGATTAAGGTCAGTGACAGGGCAGCTTCCCTTTTCAGCCGGGCATATAAATTTATGGCAAACTTCTCCAATGAGTTTCTCTTTTGATGTGCCAGCCATTGCAGCAGTAGAATCATTTACATCAAGAATTGTATGCGTTTCTGGATCAATCAGGAATATACCTATAGGTGTTGTATTTAGGATCTTCTGGAGCCTTTCCTCGACATCTTTGAGCTTTGTTATGTCACGCCCGATCGTAGACATATATTCAAGCTTACCATCAGCGGATTTGCATGCGGTAATGACATGCGATATTGGTATCTCATGACCGCAAAGGCTTAGCAGGGCAGTTTCACCGCTCCAAGAGCCATCGCGTATTGCTGAGGGGATCCCCTCTTTGCCTATGATCTCGTTAGCCCAAGCAGGATGGATTGTGGATATGCTGAGTGCTGTCAAATCCGCATCAGCACCTATTTCGAGCGCTCTGCGGCAGGCATCGTTGATATACATGATATGACCTTCTGGGTCAGAGACATAAACAAAATCATTGGTCCCCTTTAATATCGCAGCAAGTCTTTCCTCAGGAATACTGCTGGATGTAGTCAAACTACTTGTTGTTGGTATATTATCTCCCCCCGTCTAAGGACTGAATAATTCAGCCTTCTCTAAAGATGTCAGGCATACACATTTATTACCTTTTCTATAGATATTTAGGAAGTGAAGTGATATCGTTCTGATTAACCCGTTACTTGAGAAATCTTCTCTGCCATATTAATCGTTAACATCCTTATAATAGATCTTAAATCAGCTCGATTCGCGATGAACTATCCATAATGAAACCTATAGTACTGAAATATAATATGAACAAATGATCTATTCACATCTGTACATTTCTAGTAATAGTAGTAGGCGTAATCGTCTATATGGTTCCCTAAGAACATTAATTGTTTCTATGGCAAGGGAGATAGGATATCTGAGTTCAAATCTATTCCTAATGCAAAATGAAGGGACTATGCGATTACGCAATATAGTGCCATAAATTTAAATTCATAGGAGGGTTATTAAATGATGCTAAAAAGGAGGAGTCCGAACTTAATTACATCAAAGATTCTTGAGATATGCGTTAATGGTGCAAGCAAGACGCGAGTGGTATATAAGGCAAATCTAAACTCATCGATAGGACGGCAATATTTAGATAACATGGTAAAAAGCGGGCTTTTGGAAGCAATCCCTGATGGTGCTAGGTTCATCTATAAAACAACGCCTAAAGGGTTGGGCCTGAAGGAGAGGTTGGTGCAATATAGTAATGTGATAAATGATCTATATGCACAGGCCTAGATTCCCAGATTCTTAGAGAACCCCTTTTTGAAATCCTTATATTAAATATCTAAAAATTTATATGCCAGTCTAGCAATAATACTATTATTACTTCATTCAGGCTTACTCCCCCAGCATGGGTCGCGGTCGCTGTTATATACCCAGTCTTCATACCTGAGACCTTGCCCGGAATAGCGCGTCTCAGACCGCGACCCCTTAAAAATGTGATTATTTCTAAAACTTATGCTTCAAGATTTTATCTTTAACATCTCAGATTCTATTAGGTACTTTTTAACTATCTCATCGTCGATATGTAGATCTTTATGCGAATCAATGCCGCGGTTTACTAGAAACTCGACCAATGCCGTCACTATGATTTTGCTTTGATCTCGAAGAGTAAACCCTCTATTTTTTGCTATGAATAGCTGCAGCCCATCTAGAATGGTTTCTGGGATTGTTATTGTTGTCTTTCTAATTCCGATGGATTCTTCAATTGTCATAGTCGATACCTAAACATTCAAGTATAAAAGCGTACAGGATGTGACTACTCCCTCGACTGAAGTCGAGGGCATCTAGGCTTTTGCCACAGACTGTGGCCCCAGTCTGAGAATATTTAAGGCTGCGTTATGATCTCTATCCAAAATCAGCCCACAGAAAGAGCATCTGTGGACTCTCTCGGACAGATCTTTCAGGATTACTTGACCATGCCTTTGATGTTCAGGTCTTCAAAGGCTATCAGGTCATAAGATTCTACCAACACCAGACTCAACTTTTGCACAAAATCGTCTCTCTTGTTGGTGATCCTTTCATGAACTCTATGAACCACCTTTAAGGCTTTGACTCTTTCAGGTGTTCCCTTTTCAGCCTTGGATAGCTTTCTTTGAGCTTTTGCAAGATCTTTTTCCTCATGAACAAAGAATCTGGGAGTGGACTTCCTTTAATTCAGGCTTACCTTCTTTCCATTGAGGTAGAAGCTTCTTGGTTTCGTAGTAGGAAACTGATTGGCAATCTTGTTCGTAGGCATTCTTTCTGACCGCTAGTGTTTCGTTATAGGTCCATCTGCAAAGCTCCAAGGTATCTGCCATCTTGGTTCTCTGAGACTTTGTTGGATAGATCCGAGAGCGTTGTACCTTCAGCAAGTCACTTCATCATCTATCATCATAGATTTTTAGATTATATAGGCAGCGTAAGCAGGGCGAAAGTGATGTAATAGGTACAGGCTGTATCCCACCAATGAATTGGCGGGGATTAGCCCTGCTTTCATCCTAAACAATTAAACCAAATTAATATATACTGATTATATTCCAAACTCGTCTTTGGGTACCCAGGTATCTAGAATTAAATATCCTTAAGATTAGAGAAATACAAAAATAGAAACATTTAAGTACTAGAACATCTGTCTAGTGCCCATCGTGCGCTATAATTCACGGAGAGTAGTTAATGGTTTCGATCGGTAAGCAGAACGCGAATTTGCTAAACTTATTTGGCAATGAGACTAAGGATAATCTAGTAACAGCGCAGGCAAATGGATCAGCTGAATCTGATAATAATACACAGCATTTAATGGATCTTTCCGATAAATTGGTGGATCCATACCTATTGCGACGCTATGGCAAGTATCTAATATGGCTCGTAAGGGAAAATTTGAAGGACGGTTCCGTCATATTATAGGATATTTAGAGAACCTAAGACATTTCCAATTTCGCTTTTATAGCAGCAATATCCCTTTCAATTCTAGCAAAACGCACATTATCTCGCTCGATAAGATCCTCGCGAAGGGCTTTGATCTCATTGATCGTTTCATCTTGTTTGCCTAGCATTAGGTCCGTCTTATTATTCATCGAGTCCAATTTGACATTCACTGAGTCCAGTTTGCCATCCATGCTCTGCATTGTCTTTATGCCTTTATCCAATTGCTGGACCTGAATAACATGTAGATATCTGTCAATGCCCATTACTCGGCCTGTGTAATCCTCCGATTTGACGGAAGTTACTTGAGCTAATGGCGGTTTGTTCTTTTCTGCAAAGTACATAAACTGGTTTATCTGATCGTCATCACCATCGAGAGAGGAAACAACTGCTTGATCACCATTTCGCATCTCATTAGTGATATTAAATAGCTCAAAACCAAGATCCAGAGCTGCATTGAGCAAGAAGACTCTATAGCCAACATCGTGAACTTTCGTACCAGTGATTACAATTTTTCGCTTCATGCCCCTTCCATCCTGCTTATGTATGCAATAACCACTAATTAGCTTTTTCTTTCACATATGTTCTATAACTATACTTATTTTAGAGCCAAGCGTTTCAGCCGCAAATACAAAAGCCATACTAAACTCATGTATTAACCCTTGTTTTCGTGGAAGTAGCTCTTGGACATGGGAATCTGCTTCGATTACAACAAGCGGGCTGGGTTCGATGTCATCCCAAGAATGGAATATGTCAGCTGCAATTTCTTGCAGGTGTTTGGAAAAATCCACGGCCTGACAAGCATGAGCGGCAACTATGTTTATGAAACAAAGCGAATGATTGACCTTTCAGGAAAGATTTGGCCTCAAAGCGCCACGCAAAAATCAGTTTATGAAAAACTATTCCGCCAGGACCGAAAAATTCAGGATCAGGCATAAGTAGGAGTGCATCGACCAGTTGATAAAATGGTGTCAGATCCACGAGGAAAAGAATACATCCGCCTTACTGATGCAAAGAGAAGCAAGGACACACTCGAGACAATCGAAGCAATTAAAAATTTTGAAACGCTGGACCTCACGGGAATGGTTCTTTATGCTGACGATAATTGGCAGGTTTCGCATTTGGCGAGATGCATGACAAAGACACATTCAGCATAGTGATTGAAAAAACCGATCGCGACTATGCGGGTTCAGCACAGTGTATTTTCAGCGAGTTTGCAGGCAGTTCTGGGCGCACACAAAGTAGTGCAATGTCGGCGACGACTGAGACATTCCAACACTTGCCTGGACAAAGCAAAGCTACAGGCTGGCTTTCAGGGTGGAGAAGTGGGTTGTTTCTCCTATTCCGACAACATTTAAGCCAATACCTAATATCATGAAAGAGCAATTTTTATAGATAAATAAATTTCCTATTCTTTTTTCTCTCCCTTGAAAATCCACTGAACACCATATTTATCAAAAAACTGTCCATAACTTCCAAATGGCATATTATGCAACTCTTGAAACCATTCTTTGTTTGCTCCTTCTGCCAGCTTGTCGAAAACCGCTTTAAGCTCATCATAAGTTCCGCCAATGACAAATATACTAAACATATTACCCTGTATTGGTTCAAGTGCGGGAGAAGCCATCCAGTCTGTGGCCGATATATCAATAGCACCACTTTTGAGATGAGCATTGATAATCCTGTTGTGTTTCTCTGGTGGAAACTGGGCTTTCATGGGAGTATCACCGAGCTTCGTGAGCGTTAACTTTCCGCCAAGACACTTTTGGTAAAATGTCATTGCCTCAGCACAATTTGAATCAAATAAAAGAAATGGAGTAACCTTTAACATACATTTTCACCTACCTATATGATTACTAAATTCGGGATTATAAACTTGACTCTGTTTCAATCCTTGTTTTCGTGGAAGTAGCTCTCGATCATTAGACAAATTGATATTGAATGTGGTAGAAAGCCCTGTTTCAATCCTTGTTTTCATGGAAGTAGCTCTCGATCAAGGCGGAGAGTACTATTATATGGCGCGAGAGGATAGTTTCAATCCTTGTTTTCATGGAAGTAGCTCTCGATCACTATGTTTGGTACTAAAGTAGTTGCTGTTAGTGATTGTTTCAATCCTTGTTTTCATGGAAGTAGCTCTCGATCTTTACTATTGTAGTTGCACCTGCTGGTACATACAGTTTCAATCCTTGTTTTCATGGAAGTAGCTCTCGATCATTGTGGGCTCAAAGGCCAGCTGTCCACATTAGGGTTTCAATCCTTGTTTTCATGGAAGTAGCTCTCGATCATAGATCTTGACATCTCCACACTGGATTTTCAACAAGTTTCAATCCTTGTTTTCATGGAAGTAGCTCTCGATCGGAAAAGAAAGGTTCTGCAGAGTATCAGAGCTATGGTTTCAATCCTTGTTTTCATGGAAGTAGCTCTCGATCCCCTAAAAAAAGACTGTTTTCCCCCTGAAAAACTGGTTTCAATCCTTGTTTTCATGGAAGTAGCTCTCGATCTTTAGTGTTGGCCAAGACATAGGCACTTGGATAGGTGTTTCAATCCTTGTTTTCATGGAAGTAGCTCTCGATCTTCATACAATGCTATCTGATTCTTTTGGGCTTCGGGTTTCAATCCTTGTTTTCATGGAAGTAGCTCTCGATCATTACTTTCAATCTTATCTCTCCTGGTTTCGGTGTGTTTCAATCCTTGTTTTCATGGAAGTAGCTCTCGATCTGCTCAATTTGACTGAAGACGAGTACAATAGATGCGTTTCAATCCTTGTTTTCATGGAAGTAGCTCTCGATCAATTCCATTTGTCACGCTTCCCCGGCCTACTGTATTCGGTTTCAATCCTTGTTTTCATGGAAGTAGCTCTCGATCTGTATGCGACGTATCTCCGCCTGATACAGTTACTGTGTTTCAATCCTTGTTTTCATGGAAGTAGCTCTCGATCAATATTTCAGGTAACTTACAGAATGCATGGCATGATGTTTCAATCCTTGTTTTCATGGAAGTAGCTCTCGATCGGTTTGCTTAGGCTTCGCGGGCACTTTGTCAGATTTGTTTCAATCCTTGTTTTCATGGAAGTAGCTCTCGATCATTTCACCTTCTACATTGCTTTTTATCCCATCCGGGGTTTCAATCCTTGTTTTCATGGAAGTAGCTCTCGATCAAGAGGACATGCCATATCTAGAAAGCGGCATGGCGGCGTTTCAATCCTTGTTTTCATGGAAGTAGCTCTCGATCACAGATCAATAAGGAGCACAAGGGACCAGCCAAAGGTTTCAATCCTTGTTTTCATGGAAGTAGCTCTCGATCATAGTCTGCGATGCCAATGCTTCCATTGTAATTAGGTTTCAATCCTTGTTTTCATGGAAGTAGCTCTCGATCATTAGAATGTGGCACAATTTAGATCTTGATTTTGAGTTTCAATCCTTGTTTTCATGGAAGTAGCTCTCGATCATGAATCTAATGTACGCAAATGTGCTTGAAAATATAGTTTCAATCCTTGTTTTCATGGAAGTAGCTCTCGATCTGATTCACATATTCATAGACTGATGTCATTTTATCATGGTTTCAATCCTTGTTTTCATGGAAGTAGCTCTCGATCATATCAGCTCTCCATATGCTGAAACATAATCCACAGTGTTTCAATCCTTGTTTTCATGGAAGTAGCTCTCGATCGAAATAAGACAAGAGCGGTTAGGAGATATTTCTTCGTTTCAATCCTTGTTTTCATGGAAGTAGCTCTCGATCCAAAGGCTTGCCCACGCTGTAGATCTCTCATGAGGAGTTTCAATCCTTGTTTTCATGGAAGTAGCTCTCGATCATAGCAGAAGCTATTTATCTCTTTTCTCGGATCAACGTTTCAATCCTTGTTTTCATGGAAGTAGCTCTCGATCCAAACTAAGACTGAGGCTAACGGGAATATTGATCTGGTTTCAATCCTTGTTTTCATGGAAGTAGCTCTCGATCTGGATATTACAACGGGGCTGGATGCTTCAGTATATTGTTTCAATCCTTGTTTTCATGGAAGTAGCTCTCGATCGGCATAATGACGTATACGTTGATTTATACGATCTTGAGTTTCAATCCTTGTTTTCATGGAAGTAGCTCTCGATCCTTGTGCCCCAGCTTCCTTTTGGGCCTGGTGCGTCCTGTTTCAATCCTTGTTTTCATGGAAGTAGCTCTCGATCGAGATCGTAGCCGCTGAGTATCGCTTGATTTTCGGGTTTCAATCCTTGTTTTCATGGAAGTAGCTCTCGATCGTCCCCACACTTTTTGTTCGTCATCGGAATACTTGTTTCAATCCTTGTTTTCATGGAAGTAGCTCTCGATCGTTGTCAGTATCTTCGATAAATTCGTTCCATACATGTTTCAATCCTTGTTTTCATGGAAGTAGCTCTCGATCACTAACTTACCGCCTGCTGGAGTTCCGCCTATTGTGTTTCAATCCTTGTTTTCATGGAAGTAGCTCTCGATCTTATGTTTGCTTATATTGGTGATGTGCGCCAATATTGTTTCAATCCTTGTTTTCATGGAAGTAGCTCTCGATCAAGCTGGTAGGCTCCAAGATTATCGGCCATGACTTCGGTTTCAATCCTTGTTTTCATGGAAGTAGCTCTCGATCGAGATTAAAGACGTTTTAGGTGTCGAATTTTGAGCAGGTTTCAATCCTTGTTTTCATGGAAGTAGCTCTCGATCTCAGTGTATCCTATTGCGTCTCCGTTAAGCCAGACCATGTTTCAATCCTTGTTTTCATGGAAGTAGCTCTCGATCTCCCAACTTCGTAAAATACCTCATCAAATGGAATCTGTTTCAATCCTTGTTTTCATGGAAGTAGCTCTCGATCAACTGGTGTGTGGTAGTAGGAGATTATAGTGAGGTGTTTCAATCCTTGTTTTCATGGAAGTAGCTCTCGATCCTTTGTAATCGACTAGGATCTGCGGCAATACTATCAGTTTCAATCCTTGTTTTCATGGAAGTAGCTCTCGATCTCTCTTCCTCATCATACTCATCCTGGTGATATTGAGTTTCAATCCTTGTTTTCATGGAAGTAGCTCTCGATCTGGAGAGACAGATAAGATACAGGTGGACACAAACGAGTTTCAATCCTTGTTTTCATGGAAGTAGCTCTCGATCGCTTCATACAGCCCCTGGTCTTTTGCCCTGAATGGTTTCAATCCTTGTTTTCATGGAAGTAGCTCTCGATCGGCGCCGAATTTTCGTCCTTTTTCCTGTTTCTGGGTCTCAAACTGGCCTTTTCTCACCCTCCTTCCGGCATGAGTGGAATTTATCAAATCCCTTATAAATTCATTCCTGTGTGGTGGCCGAGTCAAAGATCTTTTAGCGGAAAAACAGCACTCGTTTCTTTATTTCAACCTTGTAACGGCTCCAAAGCCTCTAGAGACAGACTTCCCCAGCCCCATAAAGTCCGGTATAGCAAAGTTCGTTGTAAACTCCCCTCGTATTCCTGTAACCTTCATCCCTTTGAGCAAGCAGATCTCATCATGCACCATTCCAAGCTCCAGCCTGATCTGCTCTGTGGCCACATATCCCAGTCCCTTTGAAGCTGAGAGAAGGTTTCCTATCAGGATTCTCCTCAATAGATCCTTTCTCTCCTCCCAGGATGCCTCCAGATATTTCGGGTAATTCTCCTGGCTCAGTGCCAGCCAGGGTGTCGCAAACCTGTAGCTCAGGATCTCCTGGGAGCAGCCGAACTCCTCGGACTTGAGGGTCACGCCGCGCTCCATGATTGTGTATTTGCTCTCACCGATCTTTATCTCATCGAACTTGTCGTAGATCTCCTTCAGGACTTCGGCGCCCTCGTTGATCCCCAGCACCAGGGGCTTGCCTTGAAGCATCTTATACTGGATCAGAGGATACTTGTAGATCAGCTTGTCCGCTGTGTGCTGGTGCAAAAGGGCATGCTCGTTGAAGCTGGTGGCGAAAAAGCCGCGGAGCTTCGAGGCGTTCCCGTGCATTGGGGTGGCGGATTGGAGGGTGAGACGGAGGATCTTGAGGTTCATGTAGTCATCTATTGTTATTCTTCATAGTTCCAGTATTTAGCATCGATATAATAATTCTTCTTTTGACTAATCGCCTAATAGATTCAAGGGCTAATATAATTTAAGGGCCTACATTTCTTTCTGGGGCTAACACTAATGGTTTTCATAGCGCGCTCAGTCGCCCCGCGCGGGCTGCACCCTTCACCCACTCCCTGAGAAGGTTTTGGAAAACATGCTATACTATTGACGAGGATAAGATTAATGGAGGACTTTAATGTAGCGCATTGTTACAAAAGCTTCCGGAAATCCTCTTCGGTTATGCCTAACTGCTTGAGGATTTCGTAGAATAGCCAATTTCCGATCTCGCTGTCGCCATGTACTGGAATGGTGGTTGCCCTGCCATCTGGATGCTTCCATCTGGCGTGGCTTCCCTTCTGCCGAACCATCCGAAAACCAAGTTTCCTTGCGACCTTCTGTAGATCCCTAGCTTTGGCAGGCATGAACAGCCTTCACTTCAACATCTTCTGGAAGCATGCGCCCTTCTTCTTCGTATTCTTCTCTTATCATTTCGAAGACATTGAGCAGCTCATTTTGTGCTTCTTCGGGGGTTTTTCCCCAGGCATGACACCCTGGAATAGCTGGTGCGTAGGCTACGAACGTGCCGTTGTCATCCGGACGGAGAACTACGGTATAATCGTAGAGTCGCTTCATTAGCTGCTATTTCTGCTTACGTGAATATAAATCTACTCTGTAGAATCAAAAAATTTGGCTCGATATCTGCGCCACAATTCTCTCGTGCATCTGCTTGCTACATTCCTGCTAGCAGGTCCATCGCTGCCTTATCGTAGGGCCTCTAGTGCCTCAGTTAAAGCCGCCAGCCTGCCCTTCAAGCTCCTCTTTGAGGATAACCATCGATGATGCCTCACCAAGAGCCTTTGTCAAGCCCTTTGAAATGGCCGTGAAACCGAATGTAATTATCGCTGCCTCGGGCGTAAGCATATCCTCATCCGTATTTTCCCATCCGGGTCGAGAACCTTCTGAGCATTCGCCATAGCGGTGTGTCCTTGCGAGCAGGCCGTTCTCATAGAGAATCAGCCTGTGCTCGCTGAAAAAGCCCAAACCTTCCTCAAGCTGTATTCTTTCTTCTCTGGTCAGAATGACGATCTCACGGCGGTAGTGCTGCTCACAGTCTTCACTTAGCAGAGGCACCAGGGGCGTGACCTTTTCCAGGATCGCTTTCAGGATAGCCGCCTCTCTCTCTATTGTTTCCTTTTTCAGATCGGTAATCTTGGAGGCCAGAGGCTGAAGCTCATCTAGTGCTGTGCTCAGCTCTGATAACATGCCTGTGGTTACTGAATCGGTCGCTATCAGAACAGCGTTTTCGGAATGGTTTGGGGCGGCCATTTAGATCGCCTCTGATTTTGTGATCTCCTGGGAGGAGACTCGGATGGAGCTTTCGCAGCCATCGCCGCTCATTATGGCAACAACGAATGGAAATTCCAAGTTAAAGACGTACATGGCCTCGGAGAAATCACCAGTAACCAATCCCATGTTATTCAACTTCTTAGCTGCTTCCTGGATTGTCAGGACTTTTCCGTCGATTCGCATTAAGCCAGACATCTCAAACCGCCCTATGCGCTAATGTAGTTTCCTTCCTATATATACATTATGATCATAATACACATAATGTATGAAAACTACATATAATAAGAAAGGTAATTTATACACATGCAGATCATGAATTCCATCATGGAGCTAATGTTTGAGGGGAAGAAAAGAGAAACGATACGCGACCCCATGTATAAGAAGGTAGGAAAAGACGGCCGAGTATATATCGATAAAACTCTAGCTGATGAAGAGATCCTAGTTATTCCTCTGCGCGCCATACCAGAAGATAAATTAAAGTGGTTACGAGTCGGTCGAAGCTCTTGAAGTCGAGAATAGCGAGTTTTATCCTCAGAGCTGGTGGAACTAAGCCAGCTCAAGATATCATAGCCCTATATCGGCATAGATCTAATTCAAGAGCCTTATACCTCCTTTTGGGACAACTATTAGCGGTTTGCTGGCGCACTCAGCTGCCGTACGGGCTGATTGATCGATAAGTCATAAGATAGTTTTCCTTATACGATTGCAATCTAAGAGCGTATATTCAAAAACAACTCTGACTACGCATTTGGGGCTACAACTAATGGCTTTATAGCACGCTCAATCGCCGCGCGGGCTGCCCCTAACCCCTCGTTGGGGGAAGTTTTCCTGAGATATGGGGCGATACGGTTGATGGTGACGGAATAATCGATAGTATGCGTTCAAGCTGTTAGATCTTTATGCATTAGCTTCAACTGCAACAGTGCATATCATTGAATCATCGGTTTCGATGGGTACTTCCTCGCCACGCTCAATCATACAAACTATGAAGCTATGAAGCCTTCAATGGCCTCGGGAGTTCTACTTAGTAGAGTAAATCTCTTGTTAATGATAAAACTTATTGAGATCTTATCTGCTTGTCTTTAAGGTTCAGAATAAGTGTATGAAGCCCATTATTTCCCTTTAGGTCTCTGCCACAAGGCTGCGTTTTTGAGGGATGGGTATTTCCCGACCTATCTCTTTGGCAGTCTCAAGCCATAGCTGCATGGCAATCTTAACCTCTTTTATAGCATCCTCTTCGGTTTTGCCAAATGCAGAGCAGCCTGGTAGTTCTGGTACAGTAGCGATAAACCCTTCGTCCTCTTCACTGTAGAAGATCTCGATTGCATACATGGCTTATACCTCCTGTAGTTCGTATTTCTCGATTATTTTTATAAATTGTTTAACTTGAGAAGGCTTTGCCCATCCGTCCTCATTTTGAAAGTTCAAGATCTCACGGACCCCCTCTCTAAAAAAGACCCTATGGCTACCGGAACTCCTTCTAGTCTGAAAGCCTAAGGCTTCTGCTATCTTGCATACTCTTACAAACCTGACTTTCTTCGGGTTCGCCTTCAGCTCTTCGAGCAGTTCCTGTTTATCCATTTGTCTTATTCATCCACACTTTTATCCTTTAACAAGCTTAGGATACTTTTCCTCAGTCCTTTCTCTAGGATACTTTTGAGGTGGCAATTTTTAGATACCACAGTTCGGCAGATCTTTCGGGGCTAAAACTAATGGTTTTCTTAGCGCGCTCAGTCGCCGCGCGGGCTGCCCCTAACCCCTCGCTGGGGGAAGTTTCCTGAAACATAGGCGATAAGGTTGATGGGGACAATTCCTATTATATTGAAAATATCAATATGTACTTTCGAGATATCAGTATTCAGCGCCCTTCAAAGTTTAATGCCGCGGCGCTTTGCATACTCCTCAAATGTGATAAAGTTCTCTTTTTCATCTTCGATAAGCGCATGGATTTCTTCAACGGTTCGACCGAAGGTTAGGCAGCCTGGAAGCGTTGGCACAATCACGGCATAAAGTCCATCTTTGAGCTTGACGATAAGCTGAAGAAAGGCGATGTGAGGGAAGAAGATATCCTGAATGAGTTCCAGGAGCTCGATTACCTTGAAGCTAGGAGAGATGAGCTATTAGCGGCGATGATGAAGCTTCAGCACTAATAATCGATTTGGAAGCGCTGAAGAAAATCATCGATACTTCCGTAAGCCTATGATACTTCAAACCATTCCTCTCGGCTGATCCCAGCTCTTTTTAGAATCCTTTGCAAAAGATCTACACTGATATCGCTGCCGTGAGGATTTGGAATGCTTACCTCTAAAAGGCCCCTTGACATATATTCATGATCGGCGCCTGGATAAGGGCCCACGAATCCCAGTCTACTTAACCGCCTGATTAGCTCACGTCTTGAAACCGGCACGAGCTTATTCGACAATGGTTACCGGCTCCGTGGACACATTTATAGCATGGCCGCCGATGGGTGGTATGGGATGTCCTAATCTTAGCTTCAAAGCTATCCAGCCCTCTATGACACTCTGGAGTTCCTTGCGGCACTCTTCCAGAGTTTTGCCTGTGGCCCATACGCCCTGCAGCTCTGGGACTTCACCGTAAAATGGCTCAGGGTCATCGATGATCTCATAGGTGGCCCTCTCCATTGCTGCTTGGATGTACTCTGCAAACATTACTGAGATTATCATTAGTGTAAAGATATAGTCTTTCGCTTTCTGACATCTCAAAGTTTAATGATGCTCTTTTTGGTTAGCCATTCGATACCTGCGTCAACTACCACGGCCTAAAGTCCGTAGCTTGCGACTACGCAAAAAGTCGTGTCGCATTTGGCCGGTTGACTCCGGACTAGCGAGGTCCTGATGCGTCATATCTTTCGATCAGCTCTGCGGCCGGTTTCACAAGGAGAGCTTAACGCCGTTACATGGATCACGAAATCCAAACATCTCAGTTCATTGTTGAACTTATGCCTCGTGAAACTCGTGGAAGTAGCTCTCGATCGAGCTTCAAGTGAACCTGAAGTAGGAGGTTCATGGTGTTTCAATCCTTGTTTTCATGGAAGTAGCTCTCGATCATTCTTGCTAGTACATCTGGGCTTAAATAAGCCTAATTTTAAGCAGCAAGTGCTCTCCCTCGATATGTCCATTTGAACGGCTTTGCCATTGTCTGGTTGAAGTACTCGACAAACGCCAAAACCTTTGCTTTCAAATCATTGATAGAAGCAAAGGAGGCCCGCCTGAGAAGCTTCCGGACTAAGATACTAAACCATATTTCAACTTGGTTCATCCAAGAAGCATGTATCGGCGTGTAATGAAAGACGATAGAGTGTGATGGGTCGGTCAAGAATGATTCACGAGTCTCGATCGACTGCAAAATACCGCTCTTGCCTTTGATTCCTAAGTTGATATCCAATTCAGATACTTCAGCCACATATCTCACGAGGGATTCTGATTTATGGATATTGAGGTTGTCGGCGACAAAGTGCAATCGTGATGTGGGAATAGAGCTTTCAACCACTTCCTTGATATGTGATACAAAGTCTTCTTCATTGCGCGTATCGCCACAAGAAATAGTGTCAACCCGTCCATGAGCCACTGCAAAGCTAACGATGAATGATTGAGTTCCATGCCTGAGGTACTCAAACTCTCTTCGTTCCACTTTTCCTGGTGCCATTGGCAATCCAGGGTGTTTGCGTTCGAGAGCTTGCACACCAGTCATTTCATCGATGCTTATCACAATTTCACCTTTTTGAGCCAAATTCTGGGATTGTAGATACAATGAATTGATGTCGTCTACTTTTTCGTCAAACCGTTCGTCCGGTGCAGGTGTTAGCCAGTAACGAATTAAGTGTGGTTGAAAGCCGTTTTTTTAAGAATCCTGGCAGAATGGCGAGCTGAAATCGTATCTACAATGCCCCGCTTCATTATTTCGGCTGCAATCTCACGACTCGTCCATTGGCTAATAGGACGGCCCGATTTTTCGGGTTTTTCACAAGCCAACTGTTGGATCTGACAAATCTGGTTCGCAGTTAAACGAGGTGGTGCTCCAGGTCTTGGCAGGTCATCCAGGCGTTCTTCAATGCTCAGATCGTCCAAAGAAATCGGCTGCAAGTCCAGCCATCGTTGTCGCCATAATCGAGCAGTGTCCAAGGACACCTCCAATTCATTAGCGATTTCGCGATTATTTTTCCCCATCGCAGCCAATAAAACAATCCGTGCTCGGATAACTTTTTGCTGTCCTGTGGTATAACGACGAACAAGCAATTCCAAACCTTGGCGTTCGACGTCGCTCAAGTTGATTGCTGATGGTTTCGGACCCGGCATGATACTCCCCTATTGCGGAGTATCTATCAATGATTATATATAAAACCTTATCCTTTGGTTTATATCAGCCCAGATGTACTAGTCGTCGAGGTCCTCCGGTCCAGTGTGTGTTTCAATCCTTGTTTTCATGGAAGTAGCTCTCGATCATAACGACTTTCTCCGATGCTAAAAAGGCAATCTGGAAGGTTTCAATCCTTGTTTTCATGGAAGTAGCTCTCGATCTCTACGGCCATTGCAGTGCCGGTTGACGCCATATCATGTTTCAATCCTTGTTTTCATGGAAGTAGCTCTCGATCCATAAGTTAGGTGAATCACAAAGAGTCAAATCTAAAGTTTCAATCCTTGTTTTCATGGAAGTAGCTCTCGATCTTTAGAGCCCGGCACGCTGTCTACATATACAGCTTGGTTTCAATCCTTGTTTTCATGGAAGTAGCTCTCGATCATGAAGAATATTCATGTGCCGCTCTATTATCCTGGTGTTTCAATCCTTGTTTTCATGGAAGTAGCTCTCGATCAATACGTAAATAAAGGCATGAAGTCTTACTCTACATTCTGTTTCAATCCTTGTTTTCATGGAAGTAGCTCTCGATCGCATTCTAGGCCGGTTGATATTGCGGCCATAATAGGTTTCAATCCTTGTTTTCATGGAAGTAGCTCTCGATCTTTCGTTGTCCTCCATATTTGTATTTGCAATAGTATATGTTTCAATCCTTGTTTTCATGGAAGTAGCTCTCGATCTCTTGAAGCCGTACTTTGCTATGGATGCCTCGCCGTGTTTCAATCCTTGTTTTCATGGAAGTAGCTCTCGATCCTTAATACCGCGACATCCTCTATGAACAACCACTCGGTTTCAATCCTTGTTTTCATGGAAGTAGCTCTCGATCTTCAAATTGAAAACGTCGGTGGGCGCGCCAAGCTCATGTTTCAATCCTTGTTTTCATGGAAGTAGCTCTCGATCCTAAGCGGACCGTTGACATATTCGACGCTTATTTCCGTTTCAATCCTTGTTTTCATGGAAGTAGCTCTCGATCATTCTCTCAAGACGATGAAAAGTTCACAATAGAGGGTTTCAATCCTTGTTTTCATGGAAGTAGCTCTCGATCACTTACGAAGCAGGGCAAATTAGCTGATGAGTTGGGTTTCAATCCTTGTTTTCATGGAAGTAGCTCTCGATCCCGGCTTCAACCTGCTTAAGCTTTTCGGTTCCGTCATCGGGTTGTTTCAATCCTTGTTTTCATGGAAGTAGCTCTCGATCTAGGCCTGACTGTGATTTCTGCTTGCCCGGGCTTATGTTTCAATCCTTGTTTTCATGGAAGTAGCTCTCGATCGCCGAATATCACCATATTTCTCTACAATTTTTGCATGTTTCAATCCTTGTTTTCATGGAAGTAGCTCTCGATCCAGGTGTCATCGCTCCTAATTGAACTACCATTTAAATGTTTCAATCCTTGTTTTCCTGGAAGTAGCTCTCGATCATTGCGGTAAAGTTGCTATTGAACTGATGATAGGCGGGTTTCAATCCTTGTTTTCATGGAAGTAGCTCTCGATCCTATCAATCGTGCTGCTAATCAGCACGGCAAGCGCAGGTTTCAATCCTTGTTTTCATGGAAGTAGCTCTCGATCAATGGATTACCAACGAAAGTAATAGGTGTTTATCCTGTTTCAATCCTTGTTTTCATGGAAGTAGCTCTCGATCAGTTCGAGAAGGGGCTAGCGATGTCCCAGCAATCAGGTTTCAATCCTTGTTTTCATGGAAGTAGCTCTCGATCGGCGGGAAGTGCCCCAGGGTCAGCCCTGGATGCTGTGTTTCAATCCTTGTTTTCATGGAAGTAGCTCTCGATCATTAGGAGAGAGCAGAGGATGAAAGCATGATTAATCATGTTTCAATCCTTGTTTTCATGGAAGTAGCTCTCGATCTTCAATAGAAAAGCCCCGCGTTTTGCGAGTAATTTATGTTTCAATCCTTGTTTTCATGGAAGTAGCTCTCGATCCTGGTTATATTTGATGGCAAAGGCAAAGAATCTGCAGGTTTCAATCCTTGTTTTCATGGAAGTAGCTCTCGATCCATTTAAAAGATATATTAGGAATTTATCATAAAAAGTTTCAATCCTTGTTTTCATGGAAGTAGCTCTCGATCTTCATTAGGAGCATCAGGCAATTCACTCAACTCAGGTTTCAATCCTTGTTTTCATGGAAGTAGCTCTCGATCTTTACCCGATAACTCCGATGGCTCAGCCCGGTTCAATGTTTCAATCCTTGTTTTCATGGAAGTAGCTCTCGATCTCTAGGATTAGAATACATAAAGGGCAACTTTACGGGGTTTCAATCCTTGTTTTCATGGAAGTAGCTCTCGATCCATGGAACCAGGATACTATGATATCAATCTGAGGGGGTTTCAATCCTTGTTTTCATGGAAGTAGCTCTCGATCTTAATTGTTTCTGTTCCATTCTTATCTTTTCTCCTGTTTCAATCCTTGTTTTCATGGAAGTAGCTCTCGATCCATCTTCGAAATCCTCCTTTTTGCTTAACCCTAAGTATGGTTTCAATCCTTGTTTTCATGGAAGTAGCTCTCGATCTCTTCGGCTGTGATATATAATCAGGATGCCACGTTTGGTTTCAATCCTTGTTTTCATGGAAGTAGCTCTCGATCAATGATAATGGTTAATGCTATATATCTTTTGGAATGTTTCAATCCTTGTTTTCATGGAAGTAGCTCTCGATCGAGCTTAAAATACAAGTCGTCGTCGACTTCGATTCTGTTTCAATCCTTGTTTTCATGGAAGTAGCTCTCGATCATTGTGTTGAAGTCGTGGGCGATTATCCAGACAACATGGTTTCAATCCTTGTTTTCATGGAAGTAGCTCTCGATCAAAGCCAAATCACACTATGATTGGATGTCGGTTTATGTTTCAATCCTTGTTTTCATGGAAGTAGCTCTCGATCACATGGTCTGCATGACTACTTGCTGGGCATCGGCCTGTTTCAATCCTTGTTTTCATGGAAGTAGCTCTCGATCGCAATTCTTGTCCCCTTCCAGACTCTTCGAATACTTGTTTCAATCCTTGTTTTCATGGAAGTAGCTCTCGATCGGCTCCTGCCGTCTTAATTGCGGGAAATACATATTGTTTCAATCCTTGTTTTCATGGAAGTAGCTCTCGATCTCAATCTGATATCGTGAGATGGGCATGCAAGAAAGGGTTTCAATCCTTGTTTTCATGGAAGTAGCTCTCGATCTCCATGAGGGGGCCAGCGTAGAAGGTCTTCTTGATGTTTCAATCCTTGTTTTCATGGAAGTAGCTCTCGATCAAAGGGTATTCATGACAATGCCTTGTGTATATATGGGTTTCAATCCTTGTTTTCATGGAAGTAGCTCTCGATCCTGGTTTTCCATATGCAGATAATGCCGCATTGTTTAGTTTCAATCCTTGTTTTCATGGAAGTAGCTCTCGATCGTGGCTCAGTGCCCTATCACTATAGAGTCTACTCTGTTTCAATCCTTGTTTTCATGGAAGTAGCTCTCGATCCATATAGGTATTTGATCTCAGGTGAAAGAAATGAATGTTTCAATCCTTGTTTTCATGGAAGTAGCTCTCGATCCAAAGTTATTTGTACCGTCTTGTGGTCGTGCTTTGAAGTTTCAATCCTTGTTTTCATGGAAGTAGCTCTCGATCATATTCATCGTACTCCGGTTTGCCTCCCATTATTTTTTGTTTCAATCCTTGTTTTCATGGAAGTAGCTCTCGATCGTCAGGATTGAATTTGAAGCAATGCTGAGGGCATATGAGGTTTCAATCCTTGTTTTCATGGAAGTAGCTCTCGATCACGCAGATCAGGTCTTCACTGACGCTTTCAAAGGGGTTTCAATCCTTGTTTTCATGGAAGTAGCTCTCGATCATTTAAGAAATATAATATAGCATTTCAAGTATTGAGGTTTCAATCCTTGTTTTCATGGAAGTAGCTCTCGATCAACATCGATGTCTTTTTGAATTCCGCCATGCTCGCCCTGTTTCAATCCTTGTTTTCATGGAAGTAGCTCTCGATCAAATAAAACAACAGATGGATCTAGCCGTTAAAATTTTGTTTCAATCCTTGTTTTCATGGAAGTAGCTCTCGATCCATCTACTAAGGAACGGTATGAGGCGCGAATATGTGGTTTCAATCCTTGTTTTCATGGAAGTAGCTCTCGATCTCTATTTCGGTTTTATGCGATACCTCGCCCCATTTTAGTTTCAATCCTTGTTTTCATGGAAGTAGCTCTCGATCCCGAAAAGCCAATCAAAAGAGGCTCTGCAGGAGGATGTTTCAATCCTTGTTTTCATGGAAGTAGCTCTCGATCCATAGGCGGCAATTTGTTTTAAGGCCGCCAGGACTGGTTTCAATCCTTGTTTTCATGGAAGTAGCTCTCGATCCTTCGAATGGGATACGATGATTTCTACAATAGAGGTTTCAATCCTTGTTTTCATGGAAGTAGCTCTCGATCTATTTCCAATCGGGATGTATTGGATGAGAACTTTTTTGTTTCAATCCTTGTTTTCATGGAAGTAGCTCTCGATCGCTTTTATAATATAGACTGTGAACAGATAACGCTATTTGTTTCAATCCTTGTTTTCATGGAAGTAGCTCTCGATCGATCCCTAGATAGTGACTTTACAGCCATGAAATATGGTTTCAATCCTTGTTTTCATGGAAGTAGCTCTCGATCATCTTGGCGGTATTAGTTGTTATCAATGTTGTGCCTAGTTTCAATCCTTGTTTTCATGGAAGTAGCTCTCGATCGATGTTACATTTACCATGCCACTATTATTGCCACTGTTTCAATCCTTGTTTTCATGGAAGTAGCTCTCGATCAGAGGATAATTGTCTCTTATTGTGATTCTATTATTCGTTTCAATCCTTGTTTTCATGGAAGTAGCTCTCGATCACCAAGCGCGATATCATTCGCTCAGCAAGATACTTGTTTCAATCCTTGTTTTCATGGAAGTAGCTCTCGATCCCCTACCGCTCGCCATCATCGGCACGCCGAGAGCAGGGTTTCAATCCTTGTTTTCATGGAAGTAGCTCTCGATCATCTTGCAACGACATTGGGAATTGTGCCAGGTATTGGTTTCAATCCTTGTTTTCATGGAAGTAGCTCTCGATCTCTTGCAACGACATTGGGAATTGTGCCAGGTATTGGTTTCAATCCTTGTTTTCATGGAAGTAGCTCTCGATCCGTACATTGCAAGTCCTAGACCAACTGCTGCTGCATGTTTCAATCCTTGTTTTCATGGAAGTAGCTCTCGATCGGCGCCGAATTTTCGTCCTTTTTCCTGTTTCTGGGTCTCAAACCGGCCTTATCTCACCCTCCTTCTGGCATGAGTAGAATTTATCAAATCTCTTATAAATTCATTCCTGCCTAGTGGCCGAGCTAATGATCTTTTAGCGGAAAAACAGCATCCGTTTCTTTATTCAACCATATATCAAGAGGACACTTGTAGATCGGCTTGTCCGCTTTATGCTGGTATGAGGATATATCTGCTTGTATTTCCCTTACCTCATAGCTTCCAGTGCCTGAGTTAACGCAGCGATCCTGCCTTCAAGCTCCTCTTTGAGGATAACCATTGGCGATGCCTCATCAAGAGCCTTTATCAAGCCATTTGAAATAGCTGTGAAACCGAACGCGAGTATAGCCGCCTCAGGTGTAAGCACATCCCCATCTGTATTCTCCCATCCTGGGTGCTGACCTTCCGACCATTCGCCATAGCGATGTGTCCGTGCGAGCAGGCCGTTCTCATAGAGAATCAGCCTGTACTCGCTGAAAAAGCCAAAACTCTCCTCAAGCTGTACTCTCTCCTCTCTAGCCAGAATGACAATCTCACGGCGGTAATGCTGCTCGCAGTCTTCACTCAGCAGAGGCACCAGAGGCGCGACCTTCCCCAGGATCGCTGTCAGGACAGCAGTCTCTCTCTCCAGGGTTTCCTTTTTCAGATCGGCAATCTTAGAGGCCAGAGGCTGAAGCTCCTCTAGTGTTGTGCTCAGCTCTGATAGCGTGCCTGTGGTTACTGAATCGGTCGCTATCAAAACGGCGTTTTCGGAATGGTTTGGGGCGGCCATTTAGATCGCCTCTGCTTCTGCGATCCCCTGAGATGAGCCTCGGATATAGCCTTCACAGCCATCGCCGCTCATTATGGCGACTTCGAAGGGATATTCCAAGTTGAAGACGTGCGCTGCATCGGAGAGATCCCCAGCATCCAAGCCCATGTTATTCAACTTCTCAGCCGCTTTCTGGATTGTCAGGACAAATCTGCCCATTCGCACGAAGCCAGACATTTCAAATCACCTCTATGTCATATCTTTGTATCCATGGTATAAATATCCTACCAATTTTTCTAGTTTTGGTAGATTTGGTAAGTTAGATATGTATACCTACCAGTCAAAGTAATATAATGATGGCAGGAAACATAATAGATATGAAGCTCGGAGAAGTCTTGCCCAATTGCGCAGACCGCGAAGTAGAGAAGATCGAATACAAGCAGCTCGATAAATATGGGAGGTTATATATAGCACCTGAGCTTGCGAAAAAGAACTTTGTGGTTATACTACTTCCACCTATCGCGGGAGATAAGGAGAACTTCGTTAAGGTTGGTAGAGATTCCTAATTAACTAAAACATTTTTTGTTCGATCCTATGCTTAAGTTTTGAGGGCGAGATTATAATCTCAAAAGGAAAGTTGCCTTCACTGCCCATATCAACTTAGAATTGATCGTAGATCTTAGGTTTTTCATTCGCCACATATGAGCCTTAAGGATCATGGGCGTTTTGGGGCTAGTACTAATGGTTCTACTAGCACGCTCAATCGCCGCGCGGGCTGCCCCTAACCCCTCGCTGGGGGAATGCTTTGGATAAACAGCGATAAGGTTGATGGGGAACAAAAGAAGAGCAGGGCAGGATTTGCGGATCACAAACCTTCCTCTGAAGAAATTATGCAACCACCAATTGGCTCTTTTGTGTCAATGTCGAGGCCAACTCCGTCCTTATCATAAAACCGATTGTCCAATATTCTGAAATTTCCAATTTTATAAATAGTTAAATCATCAGGTTTGATCTGCATCCATGGATAAAAGTGCATGTTGACCGAGTTTGCCGCAATGCTTTTTCTTAAATTTTTTATTGCATAACGTCGTTCCCATCTATCTTTTATGTCCATAACTTCTCGTAGTTTAATTTCAAGTTCTGGATCTAATGAGGATACTATGAATTGTTCCTGGTAACCATCATCCCTTAATAGTTTTTTAATATCTACGGCAATTTCTTTGCCTTTATCTTCATATCCATGCGTATATTGAGCATAAGCATTCACTATTTTCATAGATTGCCCAATACTTTCTCGGATAAGGTCAAAGTATTTTGTCCCTAATTTATAGAAAGCATCTTCTCTTATGTTAAGTCCGATATCTCTCAAGCTGAAAGCGGTCGAATCCAATTCGATGTTATCATAGATCATCTGCGAAAAAGCTCTGCCTTTATCGGATTCCAAATTTACTAATTCAATATGTCCCAAATCCTTCAATCCATTGCGGTTGCATCTTCCGCTTACTTGAAAAATTGAATCTAATGGAGCCCAATCTCTCAAGACGTATTCAATGTCGATATCTACGCCAGCTTCGATGCACTGAGTGGTCACAATCAATGGTTTCTCCTTTCTCTTGATGGACTCCTTTATTTTTAGGATATGTTCTCTGCGCTGAGAAGGAGCAACGAGTGAGGAAAGATAGAAAGTGGGACGTGAATTATCTAATATTCTTATTGCTTCTTTATATACTAATTTGCTACTTTCCCTTGTATTGAGCACGATCATCATTGATTCTTCCGTATGAGTATCAAAAAGACTTGGTAATCTTTCCAAGAATTCTTTGAGGCACTCTTTCTTTGGTTCAATGTGCAATTCCACCCTCTTTCGCCTTGCAAAATAGTCCTCATGATTTGGAACTTGCTCTTTTGCATCCGGCATAAATCCTGGCTGGGTTGCTGACATGAGCAAAATATGAGTATCACCAACCTCTACCAATTTTTTAAAGAATTTCTCAAAAGGATTCCATAGTTCTGAAGGCAAAGCTTGAACTTCATCAAAAATTATAATAGAGTTAAAGAGATTATGAAACCTTATAAGATACTTTGGTTTCAAAGAGAATATCGAATAAAGCAATTGATCATATGTTGTAACGATTATCTCAGCATTCCATATGTTCAGGAAGAAGTCTATTGAATTTTTACTTCTCTCTTGGCTATCGAGTCCATCCCTATATCTGAAATCTGAAATAGAATAGCTAGGGAAGTATAACCTTTCTTCATGTCTTAAATACAGATCGTTTAGGAATTTTTTGTACTCATCGTCCGTCTGTTCGATAATTGAGAGAAATGGGAGGGAAACAATTATTTTTGGGATAAACTTGTTTTCTTTACCGATTCTATTTCTGAGCTTAAGTGCCCAGGAGGCAGATAATAGGGTCTTTCCCAAACCTGTTGGCAAAGTAATTGAATGTATTCGTTCCCCTATGGGAATCGAATAAACTCTCTGAATCGTCTCTTTGTAGGCTCTATTTCGCTCTTCATTTATTACTTTGTTATCATTGATTTTATTAATGTACTTATCAATTAGATCTTCTTGAATAGGTATGGGGTTTCGTTCATACTGGCTCGGATTATCTGAGGCGAGATACGCCTTATCGGCTTCTAGGAGAATAGAATACAAGAATAGGGCTAGTATCCTATGCTCTATCTGTGTATCTAGCCATTTATCTTTATCATACCCTTTTGGAACTTTTTTATACTCTCTGCTGAACTTTCTGAGCTTACTTGAAATATCCTCGATTTTATTGATATCAAAATCAACACAGGAAGAGAAATCAATGTTGTCGAATTTATATTCAAATATCTCTGGAACAATATTTTTGATCTGCCTTTCCAATAAAGAAATGTTTTGTTCGGTGCTGGTGAGGATCTCGTCAATGCTCTTATACGCTGAATGGTGTCCATCAATGGCTAGGAAGACTGCAAACGGAAGGAACGATTTCCAATGTGATTCTAATTGCTCATTCAAGAGCCATTTATCCATCATATAATAACCAAAAAATGCCGAGATGAGCGCATGAGACTTCTCTTTGACATCTCCATTATATTTTTTGTTCTCTGATTCACTCTTTATATAATCCTGAAAGAATGAAGTACTTTTGCCAAAATCATGGCTCGCTGCAACTAAGACACAAATATTCTCTATTTGCTGTTTTGATAATCCGCTAAAATTTAGCGATTTCCAAGATATTAGGTATTTAGTCACTTCTATGACCCGGTTTAAATGATCATATAACTTTAAAGTGGATGTCAATGGTTTATCGGATGTATGAGAAATTAAATTACAATTCATATTTATACCTTTCAAAGAAATGAAATTGTTTTATTCTCAAATCTATAAATATTATCAGTCATTTTTAATGGCAACGATTTTGAAAACATATTTAATAGATAACGTTTATAAGTAAATATCCTATCTGGAGAGCCGAGATAAGGTGCTCTAACCTCCAAAACATGCTTATCTTCCGCATTATTCAGCCAATCTAATGATAAAGAGCAATAATCCTTATCTGTTACTGTAGAGACATTATATTGTCCTGGATCTAATGGTTGGCCAAATCCCTTTGAAATATAATCCAACTCTGCCAAAAAACCCGATAATCCCATACAGGGTGTATATACAAATCTCTTTGTCTCTATTCTCGAAATGAGTTCACTCATATTATCTTTCATGCTGACATATATTATGTATGATGGAAATCTTAAGATTTCTTGGGGTATGAGGGCAGCCTTATTCCAATCTGGTATATTCTTTAAATCACTTTTTTTCGTTCTTTTAGATCGCTTAATTGAATAATCTATTCCCCCGGCACTATCCTGTCTCAGGTTAGTTACATGTGTAATCGTTTTTATGGGCTTTTCGATTTCAACAGCTACTTTTAAGTTTCTATAATCAAATTTTAAGGGAACTTCCGCCTTTGGAACCCCGAGTATTGCACCAAGCAGACCCGCCAATGCGGTCCTCGGCGGAAATGGATAAGATAGCGATGAGACATTACTGTAGGGCTTTCTAAAATGACCATATTTTGCATGATATCTAAAGGAGATTATGGAGATGTTATCCATATCCATCAACTCTTCTTTTCAAGCCTATCAATGTCCAAATTCACTAATTTAGAACTCTGGTCTTCGCTTCTAGTTATTTCTTCTAGCTGAGAGATCAGATTTGCACAATAAAGCTTCTCGAATTCTGGAGAAAGACAATATTCTATTTTTTCAATTTTTTCTTTAGCTTTTTCAATAGATTCGAGCAATCTTGTGAAGTTAAGAGTGTAATCACCGATTTTTCTTATATTTATTTCTTCTCTCGTTTCATCAGTTGGTTTCAATTCGATTTTTTCTTCTAGCGAACCAATATGGTATTCTGTTGGAACGTACTTCTCTTTACCATCCTCTTCTATTTTTATCCTATCTTTAAACACAATGTTCAGAAGCATTCTTGGTTGTTGGTCGCGTTTTGTGCGGGTATGGGCAGATATCGTCTCCCTGATCCCTTTCCAGAGAGCAACTTTGAACTTTAGAAAATCCTCATCGTTAAGCCCGGTTGTAATTGCGGCATTCTCATTTGCGATGCCATGAAATGCGATGAGCCCATAAGGAATCGCATAATATGTTGTAAAGGTTCCCATTCTTTGCTCAGCTTCTCCTTTTGAGCTGAAAATACTTGTACCATGAAAGGTTACTTCCTCCACCTTATGGAGCGTCTCACCAAAGTTTATTTGGATAGGACCAGTGACTTTGCTAGTCTCACCCCAATCCGCCGGAGCATCTTTAAATGCCAGAGGACTCCCAAACATTCTTAAATCTACAAATCTATCAAGCATTGAATTTAGAAGCTCTTTGCCTTCTAACTTATTCTGTTCAAGACTATCCTTAACTCTATCAGTAAGATTTACAGTTCTTGTTCCCAGTTTTGTAACTAGGATGAAATCCTCTCCTTCTGTTTGTATTAGATAATCTCTTATGAACCTCTTTAAGCGAACATCTGTAACATAGCAATGTTTGGTGACATCATCGATACGTGGCCTATTTTCATCTGGGTCACCGTTTGGGTTTCCATTCTTGATATCGTATAAAAAAAGGAATTCATTTCTACTTTTCAGAGTTGCTTTTTTCCCCTCATTTGAACTTATTTCATTCGCCATTTTATTCACTTCCAGTAGATGCTTCAGTTTTGCTCTTGCTCGGCAAGTAAAAGCCCGACAGGCTCTGACCAACTGATAGATAGAACGCGATCTCTTTCCTGCTTATGTCCCATTTCTCGATATCCACACCTAGGGCGCCAATTGCCTCAGCTACACCTTTCATTTCATCAGACCATACACTCTTTGGAACGCTATAATCGTCAAGCTTGCTCCTTGTCTTCACGAATATATCCATTAAGTCTTGTGGGCTCAACTGGAGCCCTTTAAGCCATTTGAGAGCGTTACTTGATACTTGTTTTGCCATTTGGATACTAACCAATTTGCCCAGAAGCAAACCCACTAAAAATGCATATTCTTTTTCCTTTGTGTTCAATCCATTGGATTCCTTACTCAAGAACTCGTTTAGAGGATTTAGCCTCTCATGATTTTCTAGATATTTTCTTACAAAATTATTCCCCTGATCCATCTTGACCACACCTATGCATTCTAAGAATGAAATTAAGAATATCATTTTGGACACATTAATCTTTATTGAATGAATTTGAGCTTTATCAGAAACGGATGCTGCACCCAGAAAATCATAAGATAACTTAGATGAAAATTCGGCTATTAGATCCTTTAAAGGATAGACCCTTTTGAGGAAAATTGCATTTAGAATATCTAAGCTATCAACATGCGATGATTTAAATGGAGGCTCTTTTGCCTTTCATTGGTTTCGCATACCTGGGCATTCCAAGTACATCCTGTATTATCCTCAAATTTCCATCTATGGGCTGTGGAACTTGATCAAACTTCCAAGGGTGATCGCCGGGAAGAGATCTATAGGTTTTATTTGTATCATCTATTGCTTTTGCTATTTCTGACAGCCTCGATGGAAGTACATCGGGAATTATTTTTCTTATATTTTCTATATTTTGCCCTGCCACATCTCCTATTATAAATGTAACTGTAGATATACCTTCATTTTGTGATAAATCCCTTATTATATTTTTCTCGGCATTCTCGAAACCTTGAAGCTCTTTTCTAAAGCGTCTCAGTGCTTTTTTGATAATTGTCAAATCATTTTGTTTATCTTCGCTTCTGACAACATGCGGAATTATCAAGGACTGATGGCCCGATATATTTTGCCTGAGTTCGGACGTGCTATTTAGAACATGAAACTTTGCCGCGTATAATGCTTCAGCACATGGAGCACATATCGGAAAAGCTTTGCTTGAATTCTCAGCTGTAATTCCTGGAAAGAAAACTTGTTTATCCACATTTGCTATGTTTATGCCTACTCCAGAAAGAACATTTGGAAATAGCTCGCCTTCAGCACCGCAAAGACTGCACTTAATATTCGGTGAAATAAAAGATCTTGACCTTTCCGTCTGATAAATTACTCTAGGCTTATTCAATAAAGCAGTTTCAAGCAATCCTTCGATTTTAGCATTATTTTCTCCATTTATTTCTACCGAAAATACTTTGATATTTCTATTCTCTTTTGCCCAATCTATTGTTTCATAGAACGTTTTCTTATTTGATCCCACAGTTTCGCTTAGCTCCCCAATTTCAATATTTGTTGCTGAAAATATCTTGACAACCTTCTGCAGCCATCCCACCTTAGTTTTCTTTGATTCTTCAATAAATTTCGCAACAGTCCTTTTAAGCTTAACTTCACTATCTTTCCAGGTCGGTGTTAAATAAGTTCCCTGAGATGCTGTTTTTAAGAATAGATATTCCCAGCTTTCATCCGATACATTCTTGACTTGAAATCTCACTTTTTCATCTTGATCGATTGAAAATATTCCTATCTCCTTCGAGCTTATTGATTCGAATTGTAGTTTGGCGTAGTCTCCACGCTCAATGGACCTCTTTCGCTGCTCTAAAAAAGAGCTTACTGAATCTAAGGCATCACTATCAAACTCTAAGACTTCAATCATTTTTAAAATGCCGAGATTTCGTATTGCTTCCAGCATTCACTCACTTCGCGCGTCCCTTTTCATTTACGAGCATATATTCCGGTACGTGCAATCCACGCACCTCGCCCTCTGCTTCGTCCCCTCAGGATAATACCCTCTCTGTATTATGTTCAGTATCTCGGTCACCATTATTCGTGCACGTTCAAAATCCTTTTGGCTGAAAGTTATCTCCTCCACATGGTGATTGCTCCTCGTATAGCATACGAAGCCTCGCTTCACCTCAACGCCATAGTGCTCCATGATAAGCAATCCGTAAAGAGCCGCCTGATACTTGTGCGTCCTATAGACGGTATCCTTGAACTCCGCAAATTTGTAATCCAGAGGCGCAGCTGTCCCATCATCTAAAAAGAGAATCTCATCCACTTCCCCCTTGAAGTGGTTCTTATGCGAAGTCAGATAAACCGAGACCTCTTTTCTGATACAGTTGAGCCTCTTCCTCACATAATCCCTGTTAACCTTCTCCCGGCTCTCATGCAGCTCCCTGCCCTTCAGAACTTTGTATCTTTTCTCCTGGTGCTCAGGTATCATCAGACAACGCTCAAAGAATATGAACCTGGGACAGAAGAGGTACTCCAGCGCATCCGAAACCGTAACGAAAATCTCTGATTCAGGCACCGGCTCAGGCTCTGGTTCCAGCTCAGCCTCCGGTTCTTTGGCATCTGCTTCCATTCTCGCCTCAGAAAACTTTGGTGATGGTCATGCCGCTCACCAGCTCCCTATCAAACCCTTGGCCGATCAGCTTAATCTTGCCGAAGCAGTCCTCGCACATGGGAAAGACATAGACGGAATCGGATTCTTTTATGGCTGCCTCGCACTCCAGGGACAGGGAATCAGCCTCGTTTTTGTTCAGGTCTCCAAGGAAGGCGCTCTTCTGAACCCGGAAAAGGCCATAGCCCTTGCAGATCTTGGCCACGCGGCTTCTTATCCTGTTTTCCGATATGTCGTAGATCACCCAGACGAGCATCCATTATCACCCTTCTCGCCCTCGTTCACTTCGGGCTCTTGCTTATCGGTGATTAGATCATCGGCGATCTCCAGATCGAAATCCTCCGGAAGCTCCTGGTCGGGCTTGATGAGACTGTTGGCTATCCTGTGGCATTCCATCTGGATGGTATTCCGTCTCTTTACGTTTCTTCCCCGATGCTCTATGGATTCATCCAGAGCTTTGTTGATGGCCTCGATCAAAGCGGCCTTGCCATCCTTGCTGAGTCCGAGGCCCTGCTCAAGCTTCTCGAAGTATTCATCCTTAACCATCCTTCTTGTGAAAAGATAAACAACGGTCTCATCCACATAGATCCTGAACATCTCTATGATGTCGAAGACCAGCGACTTTTTGTTGTAGCTGTCTGTATGAAGAAATCCGACATAAGGGTCGAGGCCCGCGATGATGCATGACTTTTCAACTAACGAGTAGAGGATGCCGTAGCCGTAGTTCAGCAGAGCGTTGAACTCATCCTTCGCAGGGTTTCTGCTTCGGCCCTGAAATTTATACCGCTCAGGCATGATCGAGGAGATGGCCTCGAAGTAGGCCCTCGATGCCTTGCCCTCCAGCCCCAGGATATCCTGCCTTCTCGCTTCGATGTTGCCCCGGAGCCTCTGCATCTGCTCTCTGGAGTGCTCAAGCTCCTGGATGTAATTCTCGATCTCATCTCTTTGTTCTTCCCTTGCCTTTCTGAGCCTGCTCAGAAGGTCTATCTGGTTTTTCAGCTTCTTGGTTCCCCATTCCTTTGCCAGGTTCAATCCTTCGGAGGTGTCATAAATCTCAAGCTGCATTCTCCTGATCAGGTTGGTGCTTCCGAGCTTGGGATGCCACACCCGTCCATAAGGATCTCCATGAGAATCAAGAAAAACTATGTCTATGTTATTGTCAACTGCCAGCTTTATTGCATCTGTAGTTATATACGCCGCAGTGGTGATCAATATGCTGCTGACTTTGCCGACCGCCACCTCGAAGCTTTTGTCCTCCTTCCTGACCAAAAAGCAGTTTCCGCTCTTCCTAAGATAAGACCCATAGGTGTTGATCACCAGCTGCATCTCATTACCTCTAACAATCTCTCGGTCTGTTAGCTATGGCACTTCCTGGATTTTAAGGTAATTGATTGAATGGCAAAGTACCAAAAATTTAATGCGACAAACACACTGGTGATCAGCTTGCCACCATCAATTTGGTTTCACTAATAACTCAAATGCCATCGTATGTATCTCATTTCTTCCACCGGATGGCATCCCCTTTTATCTTTATCAACCCGTTCTTCTCCAGAACCTTTGCAATTTCCTCTGCAACATAATAACCGATTACCCTCAGAGAACGATTTTTTGAATCTGCCACAAACACACATTCATCCTCGAAGGTCTCGAGATCCATCTTATCTGAGGAGTGATTCTCAATCAGATCGGTAAGAAGCAGGCTTAAAGACTTGATTTTGAGATGCTCATCTGTATATCGCTCAATGAATTCATCATCGAGCCTGTCAGAATAGATCGCCGAGAACTCGTCTACATAAATTTCATAGCATTTATCCAAAAATACAGAAATGACCCTCTTCGCCCTGGGATGCTCTATGCCATAGTCATCCAGATCAACTGGTATGGCCACAACAGGGTCTTCCAGTCGTCCGCCAACATCTTCGCCCGGCTCTATTTCATTCAGAGAAAGAGCGGATAAGGCGAAAGCTTTTGCTTTTTCGCCTTCGGCAAAGATCTCGGACATCTCGAATACTGTTTCTTGTAATTCATCTGCCAACTCCTTTGCTTCAATGCTGTCTTCTTTATGTTCTGCTTGTTCCCTCATTTCACTTAGTTTCGTTCTCACCTCCTCGATCGAGGGGAACAGCTCCTTAAGATACTTCTCCTGGAAATCTTCGGGAGAGGCCTTTGATTCAAGGACCTTCTTAAGGGCATTTATGTATCGCTCATAGTTCTCGATAATATCTTTATCTTTGATATCAACCTTCAGCTCGCTAAACCGTCCCTCGAGGAACTCTCCAGTATCGATGGATGCGTCAATGGATGGCTTAAGTTCAACTTTGATTCCAGCCTTTCTGAGGTAATCTGCAATTGACCTTGCATCATCCTCAGAACAACCATTCAGCTTGAACATATTGTAAAGTAGTAGTAACTTGCCTAAGTAGTTGACCCAATCAAATAGGAGATAAGCCGAAATTCCAAAAATGGATCTGCCATTTATACGAATACGTCACTGGTTGAACTTTAAAAACCGTCCGGGGAAATGGATGAATCGGAGCAGCAATGAACAGGTCATTCCTCGTCCTCATCAGGGTACTGCGGTGGGCTCTTGCCTACCCTTTCTACGACCTTTGGATACCTTCCCTTTCCAGAAGTTTCCTCAATGGCTGTGACTCTTATCTGGTGCTCCCAGTTGTCCCCGAAATCAAAGCGATACCCAAATTCCTGATCCACCTCCAGGCCCAGTGAATCGATGATGGTGGTTCGGACATCGCCCGCCATCTCCTCTTCGAACGCGGGGACCGTCTCGTAAATGGGCAGAGAGTAGGTGGCAATCTTATCACTCGGGCCTACGTTCAGCATAAACTCGTAGAGATGCTCGTCGAAGCGATTGAAAGCTTTGAAGATGGCTCTGTGAAGATCCTCCAATGTCTGGTCGCCTCTTATCTGGATTGTGCGGGAGATGGTCTGGCCTTCAAACTCGCCGCCCGCTGACCCACCAATCAGATAGACGACCAGGGTGTACAGCTTTGAGGAGGCTTTGCCGCTGGCGCCTTCATCCGATGGTTGGCTTTTCTTCTTCCTTGCAGGCATGTTCTTTGATATTGGTCGCTCACTTAGAAATAATTTGTGAGGCATTCATCCAGTTATCAAGCTATACGGGATCGATATCCGATGCAGCCATCACATCCTTCCTTTGTGCCATCCTGTAGCCCGTCACTACAAGCAATCTGCCTGACAGCATTTTATCCAGCTTAGCATCGCCTGTATCCACAAGAAGCTTCTTCAGCTCAGCGAGCTTATGCGGAGTTGATACTATTATCAGGTTCTCGACCCCAACACGCTGCAATACTTTTGCGCTGATCTGCTGGCTGCCGCGTCCAAGGATGAATCCCTGGGCGCCGATAGGGCTGACGATAATCTTAACATTCTTAACGTTCTCAACGTTCTTGGCGTTATGAGTATTCTTTTCTAGATCGAGTAGCCTCAGTAGATCTTGCTCAGACGCATCCTTCAAAATGAGATGGCCGTCTTGGATCACATCCACGCCCAGCAGTGTCTTTTCGAGCCCCAGCTCATCGGCGATCCTGGCGGTGGTAGTGCCTGCACCCAGGATATAAACAGAGCCATCTCGCATGAACTCCTTTGCAAAGAGGGCGATCTGATCCTTGAACTCCTCTTCGCTCCCTGAGCTGTAGATTCTCTTCCTCTCCTGGACTAAAACAGGCTTGTAGGGCGTCATTGCGGTTGAGTAAAGCTTTGTCTGAAGCTCTCCTCCACGATAAAGCTCCTCATCCACGTCTACAATCTCAGTTTCTCTGGTCTTCAGCTCGCCTCTAAGGTATCCAAGGCATAGCTCTGATGCGGCCTCGGGGCTGATGGCAAACACCCCTGAATGCATCTTGACGCCTGCAGGTATGCCCAGCATAGGAATGCTTCCAGAGACGGATGCCACATCCCGCGCTGTCCCATCGCCGCCGCAGAATAGGATCAGGTCAACGCCTTGCTCCAAAAATGCCTTGCATGTGAATTTTGTATCCACCGAGCTGGATTGTTTAGGCGCTTTGTACACAATCGAGAATCTCAGGCAACATTCGTTCAGCGCTCCCTCGCCCATTTCGCCGCTTGCGGTTAAAAAAAGAATGTTTTCGGCCTGCGGCGCCATCAGCCTCAGGCACGCCTTTGCCCTCTCTGGTGCCAGAGGCTGAGCGCCCCTTGCTAACGCTTCAAGGGCGAGGCCGTCAGTGCCCTTCAGGCCCACGGCCCCGCCCATGCCCGCCACGGGATTTATCAGAAAACCGATTTTAGACTTTGGGTAGCCTGGCAAGGGACTGCTTCACCAGATCCGCAGGATACTCGTAGTCCACCAGCAGCCCGTCATTGAATTGATCGTAGGCTGACATATCGAAGTGTCCGTGGCCTGAGAGCGATATGAAGATTGTTTCGGCCTCTCCCGTCTGTCTGCATTTGAGGGCCTCATCTATCGCGGGCTTGATTGCATGTGCTGACTCCGGTGCCGGGATGATCGCTTCGCTGCGTGCAAATATGGTTGCCGCCTGGAAGACCTCTGTCTGCTGCAAAGCGGTTGCCTCGATCAATCTATCATGGACCAGGTTACAGAGCAGCGGAGCATCTCCATGGTACCGCAGGCCTCCAGCGTGAATGCTCGGCGGGACGAAGTCATGGCCGAGCGTGTACATCTTTAATATCGGAGCCATGCCAGCGGTATCGCCGAAATCGTAGGCGTAGATGCCTTTGGTCAGAGTTGGACAGGCAGTCGGCTCGCAGGCCACCATGCGCAGATCCTTTTTATCCTTTAGCTTGTCGGGTATGAAAGGCAAGCATTGGCCCGGGAAGTTGCTCCCTCCGCCGCAGCAGCCGAACATTACATCAGGATAATCATCTGCCAGCTCGAACTGCTTCTTCAGCTCCTGGCCTTCAACAGTTTGATGTAGAAGCACATGGTTCAGGACAGATCCGAGGGCATAGTTGGTATCATCGTGTGTTGCGGCATCCTCGACCGCCTCGGAGATAGCAATTCCTAAGGAGCCTGGAGTATCCGGCATCTCTGCAAGGACTTTCTTTCCATAGTTAGTCCTATTAGATGGGCTCGGTAAGCACTCGGCGCCCCAGACACGCATGGCGCTCCTTCTGTAGGGCTTGCTGTCATAGCTCGATCGCACCATGTAGACTGTACACTTCATGCCGAAGAGGCATGTTGCCAGGCTCAGCGCGGAACCCCACTGGCCTGCACCCGTCTCAGTCGCCAGGCGTTCTATGCCTTCCTTCATATTGTAGTAGGCCTGCGGAACGGATGTGTTCGGCTTGTGACTGCCCGCAGGCGAGACGCCCTCATACTTGTAGTAGATCTTTGCAGGTGTTTTGAGTGCCTTTTCAAGCCGCGTCGCACGGTAGAGCGGAGTCGGCCTCCAGAGCTTGTATATCTCACGCACCTCATCAGGGATATCTATCCACCTGTCGGTAGACATCTCCTGCCTGATGAGTTCCTTTGGAAAGATAACCTCTGCATCCTCCGGCTTCAATATCTCCTTTGTCTGAGGATTCAAAGGCGGATCAAGAGGCGTCAGGAGATCTGCAGCAACGTTGTACCATTTCTTAGGTATCTCTTCTTCATCCAGCAAGAACTTGATCTTCATAAAAATCCTCCAACTTTTTGCTATAGTGCTATCTTATGTACATCGTTGGTTATAACGATCTTATTTAAACCCTTTGCGATTGCCGAATGTCAGCTCTAACGAAGGAATGTGAAGATTTATTTATGATGGCTGAGATGGCCAACTCCATGACTGGCCAAACCCTGTCGGAGAAGATATTTTCCAGAGCGGCAAATAAAACGACACGAGCAGGCGAGTTCGTGATGGCTGAGATTGATCGTGCGATGATCCACGACATCACCGGCCCACTTGCAGTAAAGGGATTTCACGAGATTGCAGGCGGGGATGCCAGGGTCTCGGATCCATCCAAAATAGTAGTATTATTTGATCACCAGGTTCCTGCCGATAGTCTGAAGGCAGCTGAGAACCACATCATGCTGCGCAAGTTCGCGAATGCGCAGGGGATATTGAACTACGATATATTTTGTGGTGTGTGCCATCAGGTGATGCCTGAGAGAGGGCATGTTCTTCCGGGCGACCTCATCGTTGGAACAGACTCTCATACCTGCACTTATGGAGCTTTGGGGGCTTTTGCAACCGGCATAGGCTCGACCGATATGGCAGCAGTCTTTGCCATCGGTAAACTCTGGTTCATGGTACCTAAGACATTACAGCTAATGATTGAAGGAACGCTCCCCAGAAATGTGACATCGAAGGATGTCATCCTCAGGATAATTGGAGATGTCGGAGCAGATGGGGCAAACTATATGGCCTGCGAGTTCAGGGGCGGGGCTGTATCTCGGATGAGTATTCCTGAGAGGATGACGATGAGCAATATGGCCATAGAGATGGGCGGAAAAGCTGGCATCGTTGAACCTGATGATATTACTATCAGCTACCTCAGAGATCGTGTCAAGGATGAAGACGCAATACAGCAGAACTTAGTCTATGGCGATGAGGATGCAGATGCCTTAAAGAAACATTGGGATGTAAGCAATCTTGAGCCGCAGATTGCGCTTCCGCACAACGTAGATAATGTGCTTCCCATCAGCGAGGTCCCCGAGACAAAGATCGATCAGGTCTTCCTCGGCTCCTGTACCAATGGAAGGTTTGAGGATCTAAAGCTTGCATGTGAGCTGATGCACGGAGAGCCTCTGGCCAAGGGGGTGAGGATGATAGTAGTGCCCGCAAGCCGTGAGGAATATATGAAGGTCCTCAGGGCCGGGCTTGTGGAAAAGTTCATGGAGGCAGGGGCAATGGTCGAGTCGCCATGCTGCGGCCCATGTATGGGCGGAAGCTTCGGGCTGATCGGTCCTGGAGAGGTCAGCCTTTCTACGTCGAACCGCAACTTCCTTGGCAGACAGGGCAGCCCGAAGGGCTTCGTCTATCTGGCATCGCCTGCAACTGCAGGAGCGAGCGCAATCACAGGATATATTACAGATCCTAGAGAGGTCTAAAGGCTTTATCATTGGGGTCTTCGTGCCTTTGTGGTGAATTTAGTTCTGTTGCTACCTAACGAACAAGAATCAAACACAAAGAGCACAAAGGACACAAAGAACGAGGATTTTGCAAGGTCAGAATGAAAATTGCATTGAAGCTGGCTTATTTAGGAGATAACTATTACGGCTTCCAGCAGCAGCCCAACCTTGTGACAATAGACTCAGAGGTCAGAAAGGCGCTGGCAAATATCGGTGTCATAGATGGCGATTTTGAGTATGCCGGCAGGACTGACAGAGGAGTCTCCGCTCTGGGGCAGGTCATCGATTTCCAAATAGATAAGAATAAAGCAAATCTTACAAGGCCAAGATGCATCAATGGCCGCCTGCCGCGTGACATCTGGGCATGGGCCTCCGCTACTGTGCCCGAGAGCTTTGATTCAAGGCGAAGCGCAGTCTGGCGGGAGTACCGCTATGTTTTATGGCATCCCGGCTTAGATCTTGAGCTGATGCGCTCAACCGCAAAGCAGCTTTTAGGAGAGCACGATTTCAGGAACTTCTCTTCATGCAAGGAAGACACAATTCGAAGAATTCTACGTTTGGAGGTCTCAGAGCAAGAGGGCCTTTTTATATTCGATGTTCGGGCAGATGGTTTTCTCTGGAACATGGTCCGAAAGATCGTCTGCACTTTAAAGCTGATCGGCGCTGGAGAGAAAAAACCTGAGTGGATTTACGATCTTCTGAACACTGGGCTGAACTGCGGCGCACCTATGGCACCGGCGGAAGGGCTGATTCTCATGGCTGTGGGCTATGAAGGAGTCGAGTGGCAGGTAGATGAGTACTCACGAAAGAGGGCGTTGAAGATGCTGACGGCGACGGTGCAAAGGCGAATGGCATCGGCACAGGTGACGAGGATGATGCAGAGGGCGATGGGGCTGTAGATGATAATTTACTAATACTGGTCGCAGATAGCTTGCATTTGATGATCCTTCACAATATGAATATCGAATTGAAAATATTTATGTTAACAAGATATATTATGCCTCTGCTTTCGCCTTCGACAATAGGATCTCACTGAATGCTCCAAGACGACCTTCCAGAGGCGAGATAAATCCAGTTATATTGCCGCCTTCCACCGCTTCGAGAAGTTCTGGCAGCTCCTTCCATAGATTGGGTGGCCGGTAAGGAGATAGGTGAATATATTTGCATCAATGAACGTTTGCTTCGTAGTCTTCATGAGCCTCCTCTAGGCCCTTCCAGCATTTCACTATCCCGAAAAGCCGTTTGGTAGCACTTCCCGACACCTTTATTTCTACCTCCTCGCCCTCTTTCAAATTCAAGTCCTCAAGAGGCTTAAGCACTTTATCTTCGTATCTCGCCTTGGCTACAGAAACCATAGGTTAAACGAAAATTAAAAGTCAAATAGCGACTTCTGCTTCTGCGGCTTTGCATCTACAGCCTCGCCGAAGCACATCAGGCTGCTCTGCTTCATATCCTGGCAGAGCTTTGTTCTATTTATGCCGAAGGTCTCGAATATCCGCAATACCGGCGGCAGAAGCTGCTTCTCAATATAGTATTCCGTGTCTATGGGAATGTTATTCTCAAGAACGTAACTAGGGTCCTCTGCCCTATCTACGAACAGACCCTTCTTGCGGCTGTTACCTCGGATGATCACAAATGGCACACGATCGCCGACGCCCGGCACCTGGCCGCCTCTCTTCTTGATCTTTTCCACAAGTTGAACATGCGGCTGTTTATTCTTGTATGAGGCCGTGCCCTTGGTGTACTTCCTCGTCAATGTCAGGTCATCTATAATCCCAGGATCCTTCTGAAGATCGAGGTTTCTGAGCCTATCAATCACCGAGATGATGTGATCCTTGGCCTCCTCAACTTTTCCTTCTTTTAGGACAAGCTCAAGACAGATCTTCAGAGTCTTGGATGTAAGCTCACACCAATCTCTCCGCACCGTTTCCATGCCACGCACTTTGATTCGGTCCTTCCATCCATCGCCTACGGGCTCAAAGACCCAAAGCGCATATCTCTTCTTCGTCAGAAATATCGCCCTTCTGGCAAAGGCCTCAAACACAAGCTCCATCGGCTCAGGGAGGCTGGCGGTCACAGTTTCGGCGATCTTTTTGCCTATTAGCTCGGCATCCTGCATGGATACCACACCCTCAGAGGGCTTGAGCCTGACAAATACGCTATCTGTGTCGCCATAAACTACGGAGAGATCAAAACGTTTCGCATCGGACTTTCCGAAGTCAAGCTCCTTCTCAAAGATTGCAGTGCCATCGACTACATAGATTGAGCCGATATCATCTATGATTTGTTTTGTCTTCAGTATGTTCTCCCTTCCAAAGCTCGTGACTGCATTTGCTACCGCCAGGCTGTAGAGCCTTGCACGAGCATATCCTGAGTAACCATAAAAGCTGTTGAGAAGGATTTTCATGGCGTATTGCTTCGCATCCAGAAATCTTCTTTCATCTTCACTGGCTTTTTTCATGAGCTTCTTAGTCATCGTTCTCTGATCCAGCAGTTCCCGGAGCACTCTCGGCATGATGCCTGGAAAGACCTCAGGAGGCACGAACTTTCCGCCTGATGGCGAGGTTATGATGCGATCGACTGGGAAGTTCTCTAAGTGATCCTTATGGCCAAGGCCAATTTGATCCTCTTTGCCCTTTCCTGTGATCACAGTAGAGTAGCAGAGGTTATGAGCCATCATAATTGTGGGATACAGCGATTTGTAATCGAGTATGACTACATCTTCTAGTAAGCCCTTTTCGGGATCGAGCACAGCGCCGCCCTTCAGCTCGTCGTTCTCCATATATCGCTCATCAGAGACCTCAGCATCAGGCTTAGGAGGCACCACCCTGTTTTGCTCCCTGAACCTTCTTAAGAGAAGGCTCTCAACCATCCCGCTCTGGCCGCCGTTCACTATATCCTGCAGGAGAGAACCGCTGGCGCGTGAAAGGGCGATGTACTTATCCATCAATCGCAGCTCTAAAAGAAGCTTCATGGCGAGCACAGCATCTCTCCGAGAGTAGCTTATGAACCTACGCAGGCCCTCACCGCCCTCGGCCCAGAGGGCCTCGATCTCCTTTGGATCGACATCATACTTCTCCATCTTGAGAAGCTCTGCTGCAGCATTCCGCAAAGTGTACTGCTTGAGGCTGAATGATGATCTGATTATCGGCAGGAGATCCACGACTACACGACCTGTAATTGAGACATTGGTTGAGTTGACAATCTTCCTGATATACCACGAGCTGCCCTCTCTGCCTGCTCGGATGTTGATGTTCAGCTTCTTCGCCCTTTCTTCTAAGTAAGGGAAATCGAACTCGTTTGAGTTGTAGCCGGCGATGACATCAGGATCATAATCCTTTATAATCGATATAAAGCGGGAAAGAAGATCGTACTCATCATCACAGGATTCGATATCAAGTCTAGGGCAATCTATCCTTTTGCCAACGAGCACAAGATCCTTCAGGCCGTTGTACTCGGGCTCAAAGGCCATGCTGATCAAAATGACTGGAGATATATCAGCCTTCGGCATCTCGCCTTTGTTCGGCAGACACTCTATATCGAAGGACATGTATCTCAAGGAAGCATTTGCATCATGTTGCACAGGCGATAGTGAACCGAAGTTTATGATGGGCGCTTCATCCTTAACCCACTCGGGCAGCTTGGCATCAACCCAGCTCATTCCTCCGAGGCCGCTGTCTATCAGAAACCTGTTCCTGAATAATATATCGGTCTCATAGACGGCTTTGACCCCTGGAACCTCTTTAACACGTTCCCTGAGAGATCTGACCTCCTTTGGATCTTTGGTTGTGATCTTCAGCATCCTTTTTGGAGAGGTCTGGTAGCCTATGGGCTCAAAGCGCTCGATTGCCTCAACCTCAAGCCCCATTTCACGCAGATCCTCGGCGGCTTGATCTATGCATCCGCCTTCGATGCCAGCGTAAAAATAAGGCCTGAAGCCAGCTACTCGACAGGTTACGCTTTTGCCTTCATCGGTGGAGCCAAATAGCTGGACCAGCGGCCTCCTTTCAGAATCATAAGTGTAGTTGGTATCGAGGATCTGGAAGAGCATCGGTTTATAAATACAAATTTTTACTTAAATAACTATCCTACAGGTTCTCGTCGATATGTAACAGGCCATCTATGATTGATGAAAATTTGCTCCGTAGGCCCTATTGCATCGTAACAAAAGTCTTTTATCTTAAGAGGTCTCTAGAGCCATCCCTTTGAGCTAAATTATGCCCCATTATCACAGCACGTGGGATTCAGTACGAGGATTATAGTCTGAAGCTAGTGAGAATAAAAATTAGATCCATATTTACTGGTAACCATTTTAGGAAGTTATCGCTAAGAATCTGCGCGCAGCGACTTGGTTTTATGCGGGGGATGGGATTCGAACCCACGAACGTCTACACGACTGGACCCTGAATCCAGCGCCTTTGACCTGGCTTGGCAACCCCCGCATTAAGAGGCAGGCTTTTTCTTGTGCTGGTACTATTTAACTGTATTCGTTCTGTATCCGCTTACCGAATTCGTTCGCCGCCTACCATTAACTGCTTTCAACAGCAGATACGCATGCTACAGTAACTCATCAGCCGCTACTCCGCTTTCACAGCCTCCTCCAGTTCAAAGGATACGCCCCTCCGCCTCAGCTCCGCAGTAAGCACCTCCATAAACACGCCGGTTCCTGAAATGTGCTCATACTCTGCCTCTTGTACCCTTCCTCCGGAGTAGCCGATAGTAGTAGTGCTAACACCGCAGCTTGGGCTTCCGCTTACGCCGATGATCCTCAGATTATAGCCCTTTAATGCAAACATCTCCATAAGATCCGCATAAGGCTCAATCAGCTTGCCGCAGAAGCGCCTGAACTCAGGAACATCAAGCTGATTCCTTGTGACCGCCCACCTATCCAGCCCAAGGTAGATCGCCTCCGGGCAGGGAAGCTGTATCAAGGGCCCTGTTGGCGCATAGCATAATGGCCCAAGGCCCTTCACCCTTGTGCATGGGTTCAGGAGGCAGTGGGCTACGACTGTGATTTCCTTTCCTTCAGCCATTGCTTGATATATTGGTAAAACTTGATGCCGTCAGTTTCCTCATAGAAGATTATCTTCTCGGTCCCATTCATGGCCTTCAGTTCGAGTGTGTTCGAGTGAAACTCCTTAATATACTCGACATCGTCGATCTTCTCCAAGGGCACAGTCCTGACCTGATCCCACAGCATTGCAGGTCTGATGAAGTGCACATTCTTCCGTGTGACTACAAGATAGCCGAAGATCCTGTCCATCATTCCCATCCTGACCATGGCCAGCATTCTGTCAGTTGCATACCTCTCAAGGATTGCAGGAAAGATAAAAACAGGCTCTTCGCCTTCGGCTTCCAGCTTCTTCAGGGCTCTCTTCAGCTTCTTAGGTGCATTGGGTGCATTAGATGCATTCGACGTATTCGATGTATCCTCATTGGGTGCGTCCGTTGTATCCATCTTCAGGTTACTATCTTGTCAAGGGCATTGTTTTCAAGAGCTATCCTGACCTCACGGGCGACTCTGCGGCCAGTGGACATGTTCGTCCTCCAAAGGGAATTTCCATATGGATGGCCAACAGCCATATGCACATTTGTCCCGCCGCCGATTCTCGGAGCTACGTCGTAGATGTAGAAGTTCAGGTCCTTATCCACACAGGTCTGTAGACAGAAGGGCCCGATAATTCCCGGCGCATAATACTCCTGCGTCGTGGCGACGTACTTCTCTGCGAGCTCAAAAGCACTCTCAAGCAGCGACTCGCGAAGAGTTGCCGAGTTATGGCCGCAGACTGTGTATTCTGGATTGATCTGCAGCTCATTCAGCGTCAGCTGCTGAGGTGCGGGCAGGCGGACATGACCATCAAGGCTTGTCTCAAAGCGCCAGTCGATTCCAAGAAGCTCTATCCTCTCGGTTATTGGGGAGTAGAAGAAGTCTAGGTTGAAGACAGGTCCAATTATGTAGCGCTCAATTCTCGCAAGCTCAAGGCCGTCCTGATCTATGACCCCCTGCCTCAGCAAAAGGTCGGACTTCTGGCAGTACTCCTCATATGATGCAGCTGTGAAAAATCCCCTCTCAAGCGTCTTGACGGCATGGGGAAGCTTGACCATAACGAGGCTGTTGATCTCATCTGCCTCTATCTGCTCAGGATAGGGAAGGCCAGCTTTCTCAAGAAGCCAGTAGTAATCCCTTTTATCCCCTCGTTCCTCCGATCGAAGCATGTTTCTCGATCCTATTAGAGGAACCATAAACTGATCCTCTACAGCATCTATGCCGCAGTACGATGTGAAAGATCTATTCGGAACGAAAAGCGCGTTCTTTGATCTGAGAAGCTCCTGGTTCTCAGAGTCGATTATATCCGCGAATTTCCTGAGAATCAGAACCTCGTCTATCATACCTGTGGCTACTTTTCCATTTATGCGATCAGCCCTGAAGTACTTCACATAGGGCTTCTCGCGCCCCTCCTGGCAGATTGCAAATGTTTTGAAACCTTCCTCGACTGCACCATCGGCAGTATCAAGTGCCGAGTGGGACGCGATCATCCCGATTCGCAGTTCACTGAGGTCGTATCCCTCAAGGACCTCCTTAATCTTGCTGCGATCGATCAATCAAAGCACCTCAAAATAATTATGTTGATCTGTCATATCTACATCCTAATTAAGATGTCCATTGTAAGCGTTAACTTAGGGCTACAAATAATTCCCCTTTTCCATTCTCAACCAAATCACCGATATACTTTTGGTGATCCACTCCATCCAAGCAGATGACCTCAGCCTTCTGGAAGCTCGGAAGCACCCGTGCTTTACCCCGCACAGTTATCGTTCCTTTTGTCATCTCTGCACCAGGAAGGTAGGTGCTTCCACCGATAAATATTGTGCCCCCTTGGTTCACAGCACCGGGGAAATCACCGACATTTCCATCTACCCGGATGCTGCCGCCGCACATATGTTCGCCCAGGTATGCGCCAGCATTTCCGTTTATTTGGATCTCTCCCCCACGCATGCCGCACTTCTCACCCCGATAGCCTGAGCCCGCGTAGTTGCCCGCATTCCCTTTCACAACAATCCTTCCGTCGTGCATCTCTCGCCCAAGCCAATCATCTGCGTTCCATCCTATTTGCAGTAGACCGCCCCTCATATTGTTGCCAGCATGCATGCCTACGCTATCCGTTACCTCTATGGTACCGGCCGACATGCCCTCACCAATCCTCTTTACCTTGGAAAAATCGCCCTCCAGACGGATCACAGTCTCCTCAGGCTTTGTTGGATCTTCATCTCCACTCACCTTAAAAAGATCCGAGAGCTTACGTTTGCGATTGCCCTGCCAGACCTCGAGGTTCCTCATCTGGCCCAGGGTTATGCTCGCGAGCTTATCAGGCGAGATATTCTCGGCCTCGACTGAGATATCGAAAACCTTGAGGGGGCTGATAATAATAGTCCTCATCTAGGCTGCCTCCCTCACAGCCCTCATACCTATCTCTTGCATGCCAGTCTTTATCACTATTGGATTTGGAACGTAGGCATCCTGAACCATATAATTGGATAGCTTTACGCTGTAATACCTCTCGAACTTCTCCTTGAGATCCACCATAACCCTATCCATGTCAGCCTGAGGTACTGAGGCATCCACCCAATATGTCCTACCCGCTGGCGTTGCCAATATTTCGCCACCCTTCGAAACAATAACTCCGTCTTTTATGGTATACTTGGCCTTTGCCAGAGCCTTCTTCACAAGCTGGTGATCCTTGCTTGTATCAACCTCTTCCGGCAATATGTCATAGATCGAGATGTCTGCATCGGCTCCAACTCCTAGGTGCCCTTTATCGCCCAATCCTAAGATACGCGCAGGTGCTGCCCGCGTCATGATAGCTATATCATTCCAATCCATCTCGCGCTCAATTCCAGCTATTGTGGATTTTTTGGCTGCCATCTCATGCTGTGTGGCAAGCTCCTCAGCTCTCTTGGATTTGCTCATGAGAAGAGCGATAACCTCTGGGTAGTTGACGAAGGGGCTCCCATTGGGATGATCCGTTGTCATAATCACCTTCCAGGGGTCTTTTGTGAGCAGAGCTAGCTCGAGACCTGCCGCCCACTGTACATCATTGACGGCGTTCTTCCTGAAGTAGACCAAAGGCACGACGCCGCTCGATTCCTCAAGCTCAATATCGTGGTTAGACCACTTCGCATGCATTAGCCTCGCATTGCTATACTCTAGAGGAGCATCTGCAGTCATTGTAGTTGCAGATCCGAAGAGCACTTGGCCCAGATCCATAGTAGCATGGTTGTTATTGTTGAAGTAGTCGGCAATCACAGGAGCCTTGGATTCGAAGTCCCGCCAGCTCGTTCCGCCGTAGGCTGAGAACTGCATGTGCGCTATATGGACCACCTGTCTCATCCTGCTCGGCAACACATCCTTAAGAAGCTCCAAAGTCTCTAAAGCCGTAGTATAGTTCCCAGGCTTTCCTGTATTGTTGAAATGAAGATGGATTGAGTGCGGCAAGCGAAGCAGCTCATTCGCCTCTGCTAGGCCGTGGATGATCTCGGCTGGTGTAACATCGAAGTTGGGCACAGGATCGTGCAGCCCTTTCACATTGGCCCCAAAGCCCCACGCTTCGCCACCTCCCGGATTTACCAACTTAACCCCATAGCCTCTGGATGCCTTCAGCCCCCAAGCCACATAGGCTGCCAGCTTCGGAATATCCTTATCACGGACGCACTCCATGACCTCCCAGTTATTGCCGAACAGAGTCAATGCGCCTTTATCTATTATCGGAATCTCTTCGAGCTCCTCATGAGTGTGGCGCGCCTCGATTATCGGTGTAGCAGCCTCGAAGGCAGTTGTGTAACCCATTGCAGCGTAGCGGTAGCCTATAGCATAGCAGTTAGGAACCGTGTATCCCGTAGACGGTCTGCATACAGCCGTTTTAGGCTCGATGCCCAGCCTTGAGTCTCCAGGGCTCATTATCCTGCCAGTGTTTACCTTAGCGCCTGCAATATGAGAATGAGCATCTACTCCGCCTGGCATGACCAGTAGGCCTCGGGCATCTATCTCCTCGCCTTTAGCGTCTTCGACGACGTGGCCGTTTTCTATGCAAATATCCATCTCATCGCCGAAAACGCCGTTTGCAGGATCATAGACTATTCCGCCTCTGATTATCATTTTCAAACCTCCTTGCAGCTTACAGTCCCGCGCCTTCTCTTCACGCTCTCTATGATGTTGCTTAAAATCGACTCATCGCTAGGATAGCTTGAGTCTACAAGCTTCCTCATTCTCAGCGAAATGCCGTCCATACGATATGCGGTCCCCTCGGCCTCAATACCTGAGACTGCGCTGGGTATGACGACCTCTGCGAGCATGGTCGTGGGATTTTCGTATGGATCGATCTGGATCACGGGTATCTTTGCAAGGTAGTCGACAATCGATCTAGGGAAGTTGGATGCCGGGTCTGCAGCTATGACCAATGCTGCATCAGCATCTTGTCTTGCTAAAACATCGCAGGCAGCAGTCTCACCTGGATTGAAATAAGGCATGCCGCGCGAGTAGTCGATGGACATTGGGAAGCCCGACGACCATGCCATGACCTGGCCCATTCCCGTCACATTATAGTGGCCGCGCATAGGCATCACAATGAACTTCGTGTGAGCGTTAAGCTCAGCGACAAAAGAGAGTGCATTATCTATGTTCTTGTATCTGCCTCGCGAATGAGTCATCCCAAGGCCGAAGAAGAATGCTCCAAATTTCGCCGATTTGAGAAGCTCAATAAGTGCTGCAAGCTCAGCCTTGGGCACACCTTCAACATCATCAGGCACTGCGTCTCCCTTTCCTGCAAGGAGCATTCTCAAGGCAGATACGACCTCATAATCAGTGCCCGGCTTTATGAGAATAAACTTGTCCGCATTCTTGGCAGTTCTTGTCTCTCGGACATCTACTACCACTACCTTTCGCCCCTTCCTCCCATCGGGCGTAAACATGCCGGAGACATTGGATGAATAGCGCAGGCTGTGTCTAGGATGAGCCTCGGCGGGGTTGCAGCCCCAGAAAACTATCAGGTCCGCGCGGTTTTTGATCTGGCCAAGAGTTGCACCTGCCATTCCCTTCTCTTCAATGCCCATAACCGAAGGACCATGGCAGACTGTGGCAGTCGAATCTAAAACGCCGCCCACTTCTTCAGCGAGCAAGACGCCCTTCTTCTGGGCCTCGCAGACTGTCGATGCCCAGCCATAGAGAAGAGGATGTTTTGCACACAGAAGAATGTCTGCAGCGCAATCATATGCCTCCTGGTAGCTGACCTCCGTGAGTTCGCCATCCCGGCGTATCATAGGCACCTTGATCCTATCGTGCCCCATAATCTTGCTGGCTCCGAGACGACAGGCGTGCCTCACGCGCTTTACCTTGCCATCCTCAATATCCACCAATAAATCATCACATAGGCAGCCGCAGAAGGAGCAGACCACATCCTCAGCAATCATGAGTTCGACCTCCGGATATTTTTAAATAGCTCACGCTCTGTAAGGACCGGCTTATCAGTAGCCTCTACATCCACATCAACGCCCTTATATTGTGGAGTGCCGCATCCGCCAGTATCCGATCCCACAACAACATTTGCCCAAGGACCCATGGGTATGAATATCATTCCAGGTGGCAAACCGGAATCTTTGCGACCTGAGAGAATTACCTGACCAAACCCGTTTTTAATTAGAACATTTCTTCCGTCTTTTAGCCCCAAAGAACTATAATCCTTCTCAGACAGCGAACAGGTCGAGACCGCTTTGAAGAATTCCTCAGAATCTTTGCATTCACAGCTCGCACCTTGCGCCAGAGTGCGCCCTGAGATCATGACCGCCTTCAAATTGAACCACCTGGTATTTCCATTCCTATAAGCTTCTCAACGCTAAAAAGTGAGCGGTAGTTGACGAGCATATTGATATAGTTTTCAAGTAAGTCTCTATGTTTGGATTAATTTAATATACTTCCATCTCATTGGGGGATAATTCACCCGTTGGAGATGGACATTTTGACTGGGAGAGCTTGGAAATTCGGGGACGACATAGACACAGATGCAATCATAGCTGGCCGTTATCTTGTTATCAACGACCCGATAGAGCTTGCGCAGCACCTCTTCGAGGGACTGCGGCCTGAAATGGCTGTTCAAGCACGTGAGGGTGACTTCGTCGTTGCAGGCGATAACTTCGGGTGCGGCTCATCCAGAGAGCATGCACCTCTTGCACTAAAAGGTGCAGGCATATCGGCAATCGTTGCAAAATCATTTGCCAGGATATTCTTCAGAAACGCGATAAATATTGGCTTACCCCTATTCGTCTGCTCCGACGCGGATAAGATAAAAGACGGCGATCCCTTGGAGATAGACATGGCCAACGGTATAATATACAACCTCTCCAGTGGCGAATCTTATAAGACATCGCCCCTTCCTCAGTTCCTGATGGAAATTGTAGAGGTGGGCGGACTCATAGAGTATACGAAGAGACTGGTCGTAAAGGTGAAGGCATGAATTATAAAGTGCCAGTTGTTCCAGGCGATGGCATAGGACCCGAAATAATAGCTGAGGGAAAGAAGGTCCTCGAAGCTGCTTCAGACAAGCATGGCTTCTCCATTGATTGGATAGAATTTCCCCTGGGAGCGGAGCATTACCTTAAAACAGGGGAACTTGTAAGTGAGGAAACCCTCAAGGAGCTTGGCAAATATAAAGCCATTTATCTTGGAGCAATAGGCGACCCAAGAGTTAAGCCTGGCATACTTGAGAAGGGCGTACTTTTAGCGATGAGGTTCTACTTTGATCAGTATATAAATCTTCGTCCTGTGAAGCTTCTAGAAGGCGTCTGGACTCCACTGAAGGATAAGGGCCCGAAGGATATTGATTTTGTAGTTGTAAGGGAAAATACAGAGGACTTCTACATCGGCATAGGCAGCCGCGCGAAGGCTGGACATAGCCATGCAGATTTTGAGGTCATTCGTGCTCTCTATAATATAAAGTTCGGCTTGGATATAGACTCCGATAGCGAGGAGATAGGCTATCAGATCGGCGAGGTGAGCAAAGAGGGATGCCGCCGGGTAATAAAATATGCCTTCGACCTAAGTATGAAGCGGAAAAAGCAGGTTTCGAGCGTTGATAAGGCAAATGTGCTCAGCGATATCTACGGCTTCTGGAGGGAGGTCTTCACAGAGGTCGCGCATGCCTACCCATCAGTCAAGACAGACTTCAACTTTGTAGATGCCATAACGATGTGGTTTGTCAAGAATCCCGAATGGTTCGATGTCGTAGTAGCGCCGAATATGTTCGGCGATATCATAACAGACCTCGGCGCTATGATACAAGGAGGCCTCGGCTTAGCGCCCGGCGCAAACCTGAACCCAACGGGAACGAGCATGTTTGAGCCAATTCATGGAAGCGCACCAAAGTATAAGGGCATGAATAAGGTCAACCCGATAGCAACCATATGGGCAGGGGCATTGCTTCTAGAGCACCTGGGCCAGCCGAAAGCGGCTGAGGATACAGTGTTGGCAGTCGAGAGGAATTTATTTGAAGGAAGAATTAGAACATACGATCTTGGAGGAGGCTCGACAACATCGGAGGTGGGGACTGAGATCGCAAGGTTAGTCAGAAATATCTGACTGCCTTCAAGGGAAAAAGTTTTATGCGGGAGGATTTTATTTCTCACATAGTGAAGTTGAGAAGGCTTAAGGCATGTGCCTGCATAGTGGGGGCTTGTAGCTCAGTTAGGCAGAGCGTCTGGCTTTTAAATTTTCGCATGAAGATACCAGGTGGCCGAGGGTTCAAATCCCTTCAAGCCCGCTCGCAGCTCCCTTGAGCCTTGATGCTATTTCTCTTTAGAGGTGGCTTAAATTGACAATCAAATTTACCGTAAAGGATCATGAGCTTGTTCCGGAGCATATTCTGCTCACACCTGAGGAAGGAGAGAAGATCCTCGGGCTATATAGCATAGAGGCGCCTCAGTTGCCCAAGATCCATATTAACGATCCTGCAGCCAAGGAAATCAACGCTAAGGTGGGGGATATAATCAAGATAATCAGGAGAAGTCCGACTGCAAACCAATCAGTCTTTTACAGGCTGGTAATAGATTAAAGGTGATCTTTTGCTGGATAGAAACATTCTTTATAGCGGATATTTTACCAAGGATAAGCTGGTCCATCATCACATCAACTCGTTCAACGAATTTATAGATAGAGGCCTTCAGAAGGTCATAGATGAAGTTGGCACAATCGAGACAAACATCGAGAACACTTACGTAAAGCTCGGCAAAATCCATGTTGAGAAGCCGGTTGTGCGTGAGGCAGACGGCTCTGTAGAGAGATTATATCCAAATGATGCACGACTGCGGAACCTGACTTATGCATCTCCCATAAGGCTTGAGATGATAATAGTTGAGGGTGAGAATGAGAAGGAGCCCGTGGAAGCTGAGATTGGAACTCTGCCGATAATGCTGATGTCAAAAATCTGCAACTTATATGGCATGTCCCCGGATGAGATGATCACCTATGGCGAAGACCCGATGGACCCTGGCGGCTACTTTGTTGTAAACGGCTCTGAACGTGTGATAATGACGCTTGAAGATCTGGCCCCGAACAAGATTCTTGTCGAGTATAACCAAAGATACGAGGAGTTTATTGAAGTTGCCAAGGTCTTTTCCCAAAGACAGGGTTATCGTTCGCTTGTGATTGTAGAGCGCGGGCGGCGTTCAATTTTGGAGGTCTCTTTCCCATCTGTATCTGGAAGATTGAACTTCGTGACTCTGCTGCGAGCTTTGGGCATGGAAACTGATATGGATCTAGTTAAGGCGGTTTCCGATAACCCCGAAATAATCAAGTTCATGCTTGAGAACCTCGAGGAGTCAGAGGTTGCCACAACCGAAGAAGCCCTTGAGAAGATTGGCACACGCGTGGCGGCTGGCCAGGCAAAGGAATACCAGAAGAAAAGGGCTGCATACATACTCGATCGCTACCTTCTTCCTCATATCGGCGTAGCGGAGACAGACAGGTACGCTAAAGCACTTTTCCTCGGAAGGATGGCCGAGGCATGCTTTGAGCTCGCCTTGGGCCATAGGGGAGAGGACGATAAGGATCATTACTCGAACAAGAGGCTTAAACTTTCAGGCGACCTTATGGAGGATCTGTTCCGTGTAGCCTTCAACCGACTTACAAGGGATATAAAATATCAGCTAGAGAGGGCGAGCATGAGGAACAGAGAGTTGAACGTTGTAACTACTGTAAGGGCAGATGTCCTGACTGAAAGAATGATACATCCCTTGGCCACAGGTAACTGGGTAGGTGGTCGAACAGGCGTCTCCCAGCTTCTGGATCGCACCGATTACATGGCCACACTATCTCACTTACGCAGGGTGATCTCTCCCTTATCCAGATCCCAACCTCACTTTGAAGCCAGGGATCTGCATGCTACACAGTGGGGGCGCATATGCCCAAGCGAGACTCCAGAAGGGCCTAACTGCGGCCTTGTGAAGAACTTCGCCCAGGCTGTAGAATTAAGCAAGGGCGTTGAGGACTATCAGGATATAAAAAAGATGCTTGTAGATCTAGGACTGATTCCAGTAGGTGGTAACCTTGGCTGAGGATGACGCATTTCCTGCAGGCGCGAGGGTATTTGTCAACGGCGAGATCGTAGGACATCACCCTGAGCCGCTAAAGCTAGCTGATAATCTTAGAAGGCTCAGGCGTGCAGGGAGCATTAGCAATCAGGTTAATGTGGCGTTTTATAGCGATACTAACGAGATTCTGGTCAACACAGATTCAGGGCGGGCAAGGAGACCGCTAATAGTTGTAGAAAACGGCCATGCACTCATTACTGACGAGCACATTGCCAAGATTGCCAGGGGCGATATAACCTTTGATGACCTTATTAGGGCGGGACTTGTGGAATACCTAGATGCAGAGGAGGAAGAGAACAGTCTCATAGCCATCTGGGAAGAAGACATAACCCCAGAGCATACCCACCTCGAGCTTGATCCCTCGCTCATCCTCGGAATAGCTACTGGCCTTGTCCCCTACCCCGAACATAACGCCAGTCCCAGGAATACAATGGGCGCTGGCATGATAAAGCAATGCCTGGGCATGTCTATGGCCAACATGAAGCTCAGGCCCGATACAAGAGGGCACTATCTGAACTCCCCTCAGAGGGCTATTGTTAGGACTAAAACAGCCAAAGCAGTAGGGTTCGATGACAGGCCCGCGGGCCAGAACTTCGTTGTGGCTGTTCTCGCCTATGAGGGATATAATATAGAGGATGCCCTCGTCATGAATAGAGGCTCGATAGAGCGCGGCCTTGCTAGAAGCCACTTCTTCCGCGTATCTGAGGCAGAGGAGAGAAAATACCCTGGCGGCCAGGAGGATAAATTTGAGATACCGGATGTTGAGGTACGCGGCGCCCGTGGGTCTGAGTCGTATGAACAATTGGATTCAGATGGCCTCGTGAATCCAAACGCAACCATTGGTCCAAATGATGTTCTTATAGGAAAGACAAGCCCGCCAAGGTTCCTTGAAGAGCCGAGCGAATTCGGAATAACTCCTCAGCAAAGGCGCGAGACATCAGTGACTATGCGATCGAACGAGAGAGGCATCGTCGATATGGTCATTCTCACTGAGTCATCGAACGGCAACAGGCTGGCCAAAGTCAAGACTAGAGATCAGCGTATCCCTGAACTCGGAGATAAATTCGCCTCTCGCCATGGGCAGAAGGGCGTAGTAGGACTGATAGTTCCACAGGAGGATATGCCCTTCACAGAAAGCGGGATCGTGCCTGATCTGCTGCTGAACCCTCATGCTATTCCTTCAAGGATGACTGTTGGCCACGTTCTTGAGATGATCGGAGGCAAAGTCGGTTCTCTAGAGGGAAGGTTCATCGATGCGACTGCATTCCTTGGCGAAACTGAAACGGACCTGCGTTCGGCCCTGACCAAGTTCGGCTTCTCGCATACAGGCAGGGAAATACTCTACAATGGTGCAACTGGCGAACAGATCATGGCTGATCTATTTGTCGGCGTCATCCTCTATCAGAAGCTCTATCATATGGTCACGGGAAAGATGCATGCCAGATCCCGAGGTCCTGTGCAGGTGCTCACAAGGCAGCCGACAGAAGGCCGTGCCAGAGAGGGCGGTCTCCGGTTCGGAGAGATGGAGAGAGATGTGCTCATAGCTCATGGTGCAGCTCTTGCACTTAAAGAGCGTTTAGTGGATGAATCGGATAAAGTTACAGAATTGGTTTGCAGTAACTGTGGAATGATAGCAATACACGATAGAAGAAGGAACGCAGATTTCTGTCCCGTCTGCGGAGCGGATACTGAAATTTATCCTGTTGAGATGAGCTATGCCTTTAAGCTCCTTCTGGATGAGATCAAGTCATTAGGAGTCGCTCCAAGGCTGATACTAGAGGATGCCGTATAGGTGAAAGCATGAGTGTTCCCAAGAGAATAGGCAAGATTCGCTTTGGTCTCATCTCGCCCCAAGAGTTCAGGAAGATGAGCGTGGTCAAGATCATCACCGCTGATACATATGATGATGATGGATTCCCCATAGAGATGGGGCTAATGGACCCAAGGCTCGGCGTCATAGATCCAGGCCTTCGGTGTAGATCCTGCGGCGGACGCCCAGGAGAGTGTCCTGGCCACTTTGGCCATATAGACCTCATAGCCCCTGTGATTCATGTTGGCTTCGCCAAATTGATACGAAAAGTGTTGAGGGCAATATGCAGGGATTGCTCAAGGCTGATGCTTCAGGATAATGAGAAGAAGATGTACCTGACGCAGATCCAGACGCTCGAGCGGCTGGGGCAGCTGTCGGATGATGTTGTGAACAAAGTTTTTGCCGAGGCCAGGAAGCATAAGAACTGTCCTTACTGCGGAGCTGAACAGAAGGAGATCAAGTTCGAGAGGCCCCTATCTTACATAGAGGATGGCCATAAGCTAACGCCCTCAGACATACGTGACAGATTTGAGAAGATACCGGACGAAGATATTCAAGTAATGGGTATGAACCCTGCTACTGCAAGACCTGAATGGATGATTTTGACGGTGCTGCCTGTTCCACCAGTAACTATGAGACCATCCATTACACTGGAGAGCGGCCAGAGAAGCGAGGATGACCTTACCCACAAGCTGGTGGATATTATACGCATCAACCAGAGGTTCCAGGAGAACCGCGAGGCTGGCGCACCACAACTGATCATAGAGGATCTGTGGGAGCTTCTGCAGTACCACGTTACTACATTTCTGGATAATACTGTATCAGGTGTGCCTCCTGCACGTCACAGAAGCGGCAGGCCGCTTAAGACGCTTTCCCAGAGGCTAAAGGGTAAAGAGGGCAGGTTTAGGGGCTCGCTTTCCGGTAAAAGGGTTAACTTCAGCGCCAGGACCGTCATCTCACCTGATCCAAACCTGAGCATAAACGAAGTTGGAGTCCCGTTGGATATCGCTATGGAGCTATCTGTGCCGATGATTGTCAACGCAAGGAACAAAGAAGTCGTGAAAGCCTTCGTTCTCCGAGGCCCGGATAAACATCCAGGAGTGAACTATATGACCCGTGCAGATGGCAGACGTGTCAAGGTCACTGATAAGAATGCTGCTGAAGCGGCGGAGCAGATAGACACCGGATGGAGGATAGATCGACAGCTTGCAGACGGCGATATAGTTCTCTTTAACCGACAGCCATCGCTTCATCGCATGTCAATCATGGCGCATCGTGTAAAGGTGATGCCTTACAAGACTTTCAGACTTAACCCTGCTGTATGTCCGCCATACAACGCCGATTTCGATGGCGATGAAATGAATCTGCACGTTCCTCAAACTGAAGAGGCGCGTGCTGAGGCTGAGATTCTCATGAGGGTTCAGGAGAACATTTTATCTCCAAGGTTTGGCGGACCTATCATTGGCGGAATACATGATTACGTCACAGGTTCATTCCTGCTAACTCACGGTGAAAAGCCTATCGACCGTAATGGAGTCATGGAGCTTCTTAAGAAATTCGATATCCCAGAGCTACCAGAGCCTAAGGGCTTCATAGACGATCAGCCCTATTGGACAGGAAAGCAGATCTTCAGCACCGTTCTGCCTAAGGGCCTCAACCTGACCTTTAAGGCTGATTTCTGCATGAACTGTGATAGCTGTAAGGCAGAAGACTGCGAACATGATGCATTCGTGATAATAAAGGATGGCCAGCTCCTCAAAGGCACCATCGATGCTGAGGCCGTTGGAGCCTTCAAAGGCAAGATTACCGACCGCGTCATAAAGGAGTTCAGCCCGTCAGTCGCAAGCGAGTTCCTTGATAGGATGACGCTCCTCGCCTTGCGGGGGATAATGTATGCTGGATTCAGCTTTGGAATAGATGATGAGGATATCCCGAAGGAAGCTGCAGAGCAGATTGATGACACCACCCGGGCTGCCCGCGAGAACGTTCAAAGGCTAATAGAGGCCTACAGGGCGGGCGAGCTTGAGCCGTTACCTGGAAGAACGCTGGATGAGACGCTTGAGATGAGGATAATGCAAACTCTTGGAAAAGCCAGGGACAATGCAGGCAAGATCGCAGGCAGATATCTCGGGATGGATAACTCCGGAGTAGTGATGGCCGTCTCAGGCGCTCGTGGTTCTATGCTCAACCTCACCCAGATGGCAGCATGTGTGGGCCAGCAATCGGTGCGTGGCGAACGCATCAAACGAGGCTATGCTGGCAGAACTCTTCCTCACTTCAAACGCGACGATTTGGGCGCAGAAGCACACGGCTTCGTTGAGTCGAGCTATAAGGATGGACTGTCGCCTACTGAATTCTTCTTCCATGCAATAGGCGGAAGAGAGGGACTCGTAGATACTGCAATACGCACATCCCAGAGCGGTTATCTCCAGCGCAGGCTTGTGAACGCCCTACAGGATTTAGAGGTCAAATATGATGGAACTGTTCAGGAAACCCGCGGCATGATTGTTCAGTTCCAATATGGAGAGGATGGAGTCGATGCCTCTAGGCGCGACTACGCGAGCACTGATAATGTCAAGCGTATAATCAAGAAAGTACTCGACAAGGAGGCGTCATGAATCTGACTCAAGAGGAGATACAGAAACTTCTTTCTGGGCTAGACCTGCCAGAAAGCCTAGCGAGCGCCCTAAGAAGTGGCTTAGACGGCATCGATGTGACAGAAGAGCAGATTCAGGAGATATTAGATCAGGTCGTTGCAGATTACGATCACTCGAAGGTCGAGCCGTGTGAGGCAGTAGGTGTCGTTGCCGCCCAATCGATTGGTGAACCCGGAACTCAGATGACAATGAGAACATTCCACTATGCAGGTGTTGCGGAAATTAACGTCACTTTGGGACTTCCGCGGCTCATAGAGATAGTGGATGCAAGAAAAATACCGTCCACACCGACAATGACGATAAGGCTCACGCCTGATTACGCGCATGACAGAGATCTGGCTCGCGAGGTTGCCTGGGCAATAGAATCCACATCTATACTTCATTTGGGATCCATTGCTACAGACCTCGCAGAAATGAATGTCATCATAGAGCTAAATCCTTCAGCTATGGAGCAGCGAAAGACTACAGTAGATGAGGTTGCAGAACGCCTCAAGGAAGAGACTGATCTCGCTGTAGATCAGAATGGAAACAGGCTGAAGATGAGCCCTGAAGAGCCTTCTTATCGAGAGCTTTTGCAGCTTGTAGAAAAGATCAAAAAGATTTCACTAAAAGGAATTGAGGGCATAAAGCGTGTCGTCATCCGAAAGGAGGGCGATGAGTATGTTCTTTACACAGAAGGATCGTCCCTCAAGAAGGTTATGCAGTTCGAGGGTGTAGACCCAACCAGGACAAAGACAAACAATATAAACGAGATAGGCGAGGTCCTAGGCATCGAAGCCGCACGTAATGCTATCATAAACGAAGCCACAGACACCTTGCGTGAACAGGGTCTGTCTGTGGATGTGAGACATATCATGCTGGTGGCGGACATAATGACCGTCGATGGTGAGGTCAAGCAGATAGGGCGGCATGGAGTATCTGGGGAGAAGGCCTCCGTGCTGGCGCGCGCTGCCTTCGAGGTTACCGTCAACCATATTCTGGATGCAGCAGTACGTGGAGATGTAGACGACCTCAAGGGCGTGACTGAAAACGTCATAGTAGGACAGCCAATACAGCTTGGCACGGGAGATGTGCAGCTAGTGGCAAGCAGAAGCGAGGTAATACGATGATAAATGTAGATAGAGCGCTCAGAAGCTCAATCAGAACTGGAAAAGTTATGCTTGGATCGAACAAGACAGTCGAGACAGGCCAGAGCGGACAGGCAAAGCTCATTATATATGCAGCCGATTGCCCTCAAGGTGTACGCGACCGTCTTGAATCTATGGATATTCCTATATACGGCTATCAGGGTATGGGCAAGGATCTGGGATCTGCCTGTGGAAAACCCTTCTCCGTGGCCACCCTGGCAATCATTGAGCCGGGGGACTCAGAGATAATGGCATTGCTACGGTAGATCAGGGGTGTTGAAGCATGAGTGAGTTCAAGCTCACATCAGAAGGTATCAGATACATCGCTTTATTTGAGAGCCTAACAGGCGGCATAGCCAGAGATTGCGTTGTTGATGCCGATAATGACCGAATAATCTTTGTCATCAAAAAAGGAGATATGGGGGCGGCCATTGGTAGAAAGGGCTCTAACATCAACCGCGTAAAAAAATCTATTGGAAAGCAGATAGAGATCGTAGAATATAGCGATAACGTTACCGAGTTTCTGGAGAACCTCTTCCAGCCTGCATCGATAAAAAATGTCATGGTTGTAAACAAGAATAATAAGCGATTGGCTTATGTAGAAGTAGCAAACAAGGATAAGGGCATTGCCATTGGAAGAGATGGAAGAAACATCCTTAAGGCCAAGATGCTCGCACAGAGGCATCATGGCGTAGATGACATCATAATTCAATAGCACTTCGCGATTAGACTTAAGGTGAAATGAATGGGAAAGGGAATTTATGCAGCCAGAAAGCTGGAGCGTGATAGGAAGACGCTGAGATGGAGCTATCCCAAGTTCATCAGAAGAGTGTCAGGTAGCAGGGTCAAGGCCGATCCGTTGGGCGGCGCGCCAATGGCAAGAGGAATAGTCCTCGAGAAGGTCGGAATAGAATGCAAGCAGCCTAACTCGGCGATAAGGAAGGCTGTTAGGATTCAGCTCATAAAAAATGGTAGACAGGTTACGGCATTCTGCCCAGGCGATGGAGCCATCGGCTTCATAGATGAACACGATGAAGTTACAATCGATCGCATAGGCGGGCGAATGGGCAGATCCATGGGAGATATCCCTGGAGTCAGGTTCAAGGTAATAGCCATAAATAACGTTTCTCTGGACGAGCTTGTGCGGGGAAGGCGAGAGAAGCCGGTGAGGTGATCAGAGGATGAAGGTATTCGGCAAATGGGACCCGAGTGAGATCGAGGTCGAGGACCCAAGCATAAAGGCATATATGAGCCTTGCCCCCAAGGCAGTCATGCATTCAAGCGGAAGACATGCGAAGCAGCAATTCAAGAAGTCTGAGCAGCATATAGTCGAGCGCTTAGTTAATAAGATGATGAGAAAGGAGAGGAATACGGGCAAGAAAATAAAAGCCTATGGCATAGTTGAGAAATCCTTCGATATAATCAATAAGAAGACTAAGGAGAACCCATTATCGGTTCTGGCTAAGGCCATAGCCAATGCAGGCCCACGCGAAGAGGTCGTTAGGCTAAAGTACGGTGGCATAACCGTGCCCAAGGCTGTCGATACTGCACCTCAGAGGCGCGTGGATACTGCACTTATGTTCATAGCAAAGGGCGCTCGAGAGGCATCTTTTAAGAAAACGAAGTCTGTTGAGGCTGCGCTGGCCGATGAGATCATAGCAGCCTCAAACTATGATGTCAAGAGCTATGCTATAAACCACAAGGATAGCGTAGAGCGTGTGGCCAAGGCTGCCAGATAAGGCAGCCGCACGTTTTATTTAAATCTATTTATAAAGGACTTATCAATCCAATATTTCAAGGCATACATCAGCCTTGTTGACATAGTTATGCACATGCCTCCATAGACTCCAACAGCATGCTCCCGGCCTATTGAGATCAATGCAACCTGGGCGCTTGCATCTGTAGATGCGAGTATTGGATATCTTAAAGGCTCCCTACCTTCGGCGAGCCTCTTCAGGTTCCTGGCCATATGCTTGGCCTGATGTTCGGCTTCCGCTGCGGTTTTACTAGCTACCTTTCCATCGATGCTGATCCAGGCGCTATCTCCGATAACAAAGACACTGTCTGAGGCGCGTAGACGATCATCAGTTAGAATCCATTCATCCTTCCACTTCGGCAGCTCGATGCCCTGAACAAATTCGCAAGGCTTTATGCCACCAGTCCAGATTGCCATGTCGCATTCGAGGGATTGGCCATCTGAGAAAAGTATACTATCTTCGCAGATCTCCTGGACACGCATTGAGACAAAAGTCTTCACTCCTTTCCCGAACAGGGTCTTCTCTATTATCGAGGATACGTTTTCTGAGAACTGCGGCAGGAGCCGATTTTTTGTCTCTACGACAGATATGTCCGCATTCAAGCTATCAGAAAGCGCACAGGCGGTCTCAACACCAGTCAATCCTGACCCGATTATCACTATCTTTTCGGGCGATTTACGCTCCAAATAGTCTCTGGCCCTCATCGCACCAGAAAATGTGTTGACTGAGAAGGCTTTATCAGAGCCATGAATTCCGAAGTAGTTCTGGACTGCGCCAGTAGCTATCACAGCTAAATCATATTCCACAGTGCTTTTATCGCATATCACTCTGTTTCCTTCAAGACGGACTGCACGCTCATTTATCAGCTCAGCACCAACACGATCGCAGAAAGGCTTTAGTGGTGCTACCAGATCCTCCAGGCTGGCGTTGCATGCGATATACTCAGGATAAAGAGCCTGGCACTCTATTTGGTTCTTGGGCTCTATGAGTGTGATATCATAAGGGCCTGGCAGAGCTCTTCTGATAAGCTCTGCGCCTGCTATGCCCCCTCCGATGACGACTACCTTCAATCTTGAATTATCGCTCATAGATTGATTGCTCTTGGAGTTGGTGCCATCTTATGAATATACAGCCGGGTTTCTATAAATAAATATGGAGATTACGGCTCATTAGGTTCGCTCACATTAACCGAGTTGAAAGAAGAAAATCGTAGAAAAATATCAATGTCTGTAAACTATATATTGTGATAAGTTAATCTCATTTTGTCAAAAGCCAAACCAAAGGGCGAATAAGGGTGAAGCTAAAGATAAAAATCCAAGGTGCTCAAGTCCAAGGAGCTGGTGCAAGCCAAACGTCCCGCGCGAGCTGTCGTATCTAAGATCTTATTCGAGGATTACACGGAGAATGTAATGAGCATCAATGATTACATGCTGTTTTGCACAAATGTTCAATTGAATAAGGCGCTAGGCCTGAGCAAGTACTACCCTTCTCAAGATATGGCCCAAGCTGGAAGCCTTGGAGCTTATTGAAACTACCAGGACGGTAAGTAAGGCCAAGATGTATAAGCAAAACAAGCAGAACCCCATAGAAAAGAAAGCTCTAAAGATATATTGTTTGCATAGAGAGATCCTTCGATTCCCCGTTATCCGTCTTCAGCACTCTAATCCCTTCTCAGAATAGATGTCATAGAACTATTTCCTAGTTGCACGTATTCAGCCTAGCAGTTAAATGTGGCAAAATATACAACTTGCAAAAAGGCTCGAAATCGAGCTAACACGTATTCCAATTAACCATTCATTCCACAAACTATAGGCATGAATAAGCTAGCACGCCTGATATCGATCAATGTGGCCACTGAATAACGATAATTACAAAGTAAAATCTGGCGCGCCCCGACCCATTGCTTTGCAACCGGAGAAGGTATTTATAAATTCATGTTCTGGCTCTGAAGATACGAAAAATGAAAGGATGGGTTTACGGGTTATACATACTTGCAGACGGTAAGATCAGCCTGTATATCCTAGCTCCTTAGCCTTCGTATAAGCAGCATTAGCCTCCGCAGTGCGGCCGAGTTCATTGAGAGCGATGCCTTTATTGTACCAAGCCGCAGCGTAGGATGAGTTTAGCTCAAGAGCTTTGTCGTAAGCCTGGATGGCTTCGGCGTATCTGCCTAGATAATTAAGAGCGTTGCCTTTGTTAGTCCAGGCCTCTACAAGATCTGGATTTAGCTTGATAGCTTTATCACAAGCCTGGAATGCTTCGGCGTATCTGCCCAGAGCATTGAGAGCATTTCCTTTGTTAGTCCAGGCCTCTGCAAAGCCTGGAGTTAGATCGATGGACCTGTTGTAAGCCTTAATGGCATCATCATATCTGCCTAGGCCATATAAAGCAATGCCTTCGTTATACCAAGCCGCAACATAGGATGAATTTAACCCTAAAGCTATGTTGAAATCCTGAATAGCTTCATCATATCTACCTTGGCCTAATAGACCAACGCCTTCATCATTCCATTTACTCGCAGTTTGCTGTCCAAAGGCTGGCAAGGAGATCACTATGGGCAGAACTACTAGGATTAAGACCAATTCTCTTCTCAACAACATCCTTCCTAATATTCAATATTTTCACAATCGGTACAAAACATAAACCAGTCATTTTTGGAACAGATCTCAAAATTAAGAGGCTGGTGGCCCAGCCCTTAACTTCTAGTTTGCTTCCTTATAAATTCAGCTAAGCACAGCATGCGGCGCAGTTAGCTCCACAGCAAGCCTGGCATCCGCCAGATGTAGCGCAGTTCCCTGTGGGGCAATGGTTTCCGCATGTTGATGCTGATGCTAGTCCTAAAGTCAATCCAATTCCTGCAACCAGCAGGACTATTGATATTATTGATGCTATTTTTTTCATTCAATTACACCTCACATTTTTCGTGAACCGGCTCACAGTTCACAAAAAAGGTTTTATTTATTAGCATATAGCGATTTGTGTTTTGACAAATGACGAGGGTATTTTAAACCGATTTATAGTACATTTCGGTAATAAATGGATAAAATTATTATATTTTTGTGACCGAATCATCCCTAACGGGCTTGGATGTTACCAGGTACTATTGCATTGTAAGGCATTTATACTAGAGAATCGCTATCCTTTAATCACCACCATCGCTCGCATCTTCGAGCTTTTGTTTGAATACCAGATCCCAAAGAGGGCCTTCCGGGATTAGAGCGGTGTAAAGTCGACTAAGACGCAGATAGCTATGCTATCGCTCTGGCTTTCATTTTTGCCTTTTGTATCTTAGGATGTGTTCTTTTTTTAAATAACAGATTCATGCAAAAATCGTTTAGAAATAAGTGAAATAAGTCACATATTGCTTTTACTTGAACCGTCTGATGAAGGATTTGTCTATCCAGCTCTTGAGCGAATAAATCAGCCTCGTCGGAGCACCAATACACACTTTTCCGTAGACTCCCACTGCGCAATCGCAGCCCAGAGATATTAGTGCTACCTGGCTATCGGTGCTGGCGCGCACAGAATACATTTCCAATGCATTGCCTTCCGCCAGCCTCGTCAGGTTTTTGGCTACATGCTTTGCCTGGCGCTCTGCCTCAAGCGCGGTCTTTGTTGCCAGCTTTCCATGGATCTCTATCCAGGCGCAATCGCCGATTGCAAATGTATCGCTTGTGGCAAGGAGACATGGATCCGTCTGAACCCAGCCATTCTTCTTCGGCAGATCTAGATTTTGGATGAACTCGGGTGGCTTCACGCCTGCAGTCCAGATCGCCATGTCGCAATCCAACGATGCGCCATCTGTGAAGAGTATGCTGTCCTCCTTAACCTCGCTTATCATAGCAGATGTGAGGACGTTAACACCCTTTTTGGATAATGCGTTCTCAATCAGCTTTGATGTTGCTGGTGAGAACTGCGGAAGCACGCGATCCTTTGCCTCGATCACATAAATGCTTGCATCAAGACCTTCTGTCAGAACGCATGCGGTTTCAATGCCTGTCAGGCCGGACCCTATTATCATTATTCTCTCAGGATACTTATCCTCAACGAATCTTCTCGCCCTTTTGGTTTCATCGAGTGTGCTAATGGAAAAGGTATGCTCAATACCCTTCAGGCCGAAGTAGTTCTGAGCAGCTCCAACAGCGATCACGAGCTTATCATAATTTACCCGGGTGTTCTCGCAAATTACTGTCTTATCCTCAATCCGCAATGCCTTTTCTCCGATAAGCCTGGCGCCGACACGATCACAGAAAGGCTTTAGTGGTGCAGTCAGCTCCTGAAGCCTAGCTAGTCCGCCTAAGTATTCAGGATAAAGAGCCTGAAGCTCAATGTTCCTCTTGGGCTCCAGAAGCGTGAACTCAATTGGTCCTGGCGAAGCTACCCTAATCAGCTCAGCGCCTGCTACTCCACCACCTACGACTGCGACCTTCATTTCATCCTCTGCATATAAACAAGAAAAGTAGAAGCTATAGAATTAAACTTATTTCATAACGATTAAAATTGAACTTTGATGAGCTGCCGCTAATCATAATAAAGGCAATAAGAAGTAGTAGTGATAGTGAGTATATGATCACAGTTTACTTTGATGGGCTTTGCTATCCCAGAAACCCATGCGGCGTAGCAGCCTATGGATACCTAATTTACCGCGACGATCTGATTATACACAAAGGCTTCGGGGCTGTCGGCGAAGGAAAGGGGATGACAAACAATGTCGCTGAGTATGAGGGCCTGAAAGCTGCAGCGCAGTGGCTCAAGGATAACGGGATAAATGAGAAAATAATTATAAAAGGCGACTCTCAGCTTGTAATAAAGCAAATAAATGGAGAATGGCAGGTAAGCTCCGCAACATCAAAAAAATACGTCCCTCAGATAAAGCGATTGCTTGAAGGCATGGATATCAACTTCGTCTGGACGCCCAGAGAGGAGAACCAGGAAGCAGACAAACTGTCGAGGGTAGCTTATGAGAGGTATAAAAGTCAAAAGCAGAATCTAAAGCGAGCCAAATCTTGATTATTTTCCAGTATGCCTAATGCCACTCACATGGGCAAGTAGTTGAGATGAAAACAAATGTGTTAATCATCCCAAACGCAATTGTTTCTAGGTATATCTTTTATAAAAAGGTCAGCTATTAATCTCCTACCTTCGCATACTCCTTTGCCCAATATGTGATTATCATATCCGCACCAGCTCTTTTTATGGATGTCAGCGCCTCCAGGAATGCTGCCCTCTCATTCAGCCATCCATTTTGTGCAGCTGCCATAATCATCGAATACTCGCCACTGACATGATAGGCAGCTGTGGGCATCCCGAAGGTATCCTTAACAGCTCGAATTATGTCCAGATACGGTATGGCAGGCTTAACCATGACCATATCAGCACCTTCCTCAATATCGAGCTGAACTTCCCATACAGCCTCAGCAGCATTTGCAGGGTTCATCTGATACCCTTTTCGGTCTCCAAAGGCAAACCCTGATTCTGCTGCCTCACGGAATGGACCGTAGAAGGTTGAAGCATACTTGGCAGCATATGATAAGATAGGCGTATCGATATAACCATCGATGTCAAGGGATGCGCGTATGGCCTGAACCATATGGTCCATCATGCCGCTTGGTGCTATGATATCGGCACCGGCATCCGCCTGGCTCACTGCGATCTCGCCCAGGATCGGCAGTGTTTCGTCGTTCAGCACCTTATCGTCACGGATTAGGCCGCAGTGGCCATGGCTTGTATACTCACACAGACAGAGATCCGTTATCACTACTAGATTCGTCGTCTCCTTTATCCGCCGAACAGCCTTCTGTATAACACCCTGAGAGTCATATGCTCCAGATCCAACCTCATCCTTTTGTGAAGGCAGGCCAAAGAGCAGTACTGCTGGAATCCCCAGATCCTCCAGCTCGCCTGCCTCAGATGAGAGGCTTTCCAAGCTCTGTCTGTACTGACCTGGCATTGAATCTATTGCCTTGGGCTCTGTGATCCTCTCATCTACGAAGATGGGCTGGATCATATTTTTCAAAGATAACCTTGTCTCAGCCACCATATCGCGAATTCCAGGCTGGCGAAGCCTTCTCATTCTTCGCATTTAGTTTCCCTCCGACTCCAGCTTGAAAAGCTCAGATAAAGATTTCAAGAGGGCAGAATCCCCTCTTTCAGCCGCATCCTTCAAAGTCTTCGTAGGCTCAGCCAGGAGCTTATTAACAATTGACTGGCTCATATCCCTCAGCACCTGCTGCTCAATCTCACCCAATGTATGATAGGCGCTCAGCTTGTTCATGGCCTTCCTGCACTCATGGTCTTTGATGACCTCCGCCTGAGAGTAAAGTAACGCGAGCAAATCCTCCGCCTGCTTCCTCTTGTACTTGGCCTTGAGAAGATTGAATTCCTCATCGATGATCGCCTCCACCTTCTCTATCTCAGCCATCCTCTGCCTCATGTTCTCGCTGCTTATGCGCTTTAGGCTATCTATGTTATGAAGCTCAACGTTCTGAACCTCGGAGGCCGACTCCTCAATATCCCTGGGGTTGGCGATATCGACCAAGAGAAGCAGCTTATCTCGGCCATGCATAGCCCTCTCGATATCCTCCTTGAGAAGGATATAATGCGGCGCAGAGGTTGCACTGATAACAACATCAGCAGTCTTGAGCTGATTCCTCATATCCTCGAAGGGTATTGCAGTTCCGCCAAGGCGCCCTGCCAGATCTTGAGCTGAACTGAATGTTCTGTTTGTGACATATAAAGAGCCGACCTCCTTGGACTGAAGCGCCTTTGATATAAGCTCGCCTGTATCTCCCGCACCTATGACAAGAACTGTTTTGCCTTTTAGGTCTCCCAGGATCTCCTCAGCCAGATCAACTGCCGCAGAGCCTACTGATATGGACCTCTCGTTTATTCTTGTCTCCTTACGCACGCGTTTGCCTACCTGTATGGCCTTCTTGAAGGCAGTCTCAAGCATCCAGCCGGTTGCCTCGGCCTTTTTGGCCAGATCGAAGAGCATTTTCATCTGGCCGAGGATCTGGTCTTCACCTATTATCATAGATTCGAGACCTGAGGCCAGCCTGAGAAGGTGAAGCAGTGACTCATCATGATCATGAAAATCTATTATCCTAGAGGACACGCGCGCCTTCTTGGCGAGGTCGAAGAGGACTTTGCTGCCCCGAGGAGAGACAACATATATCTCGACCCTGTTACAGGTCTTGAGCACCGCGCACTCCTCTACGAGTTCGCTTGAGAGCACCCATTTGAGCATGGTTTCAATATCGCCATGCCATGCCTTCTCAATCTCATCTATCGAGGCCTTGCGATGGGTCACAAGCATCGAGGCTATTTCGCTCATTCAAAGACACCTGTTCGCGAGCCTTCATATAGGCCTTTTCATATGACTCATTTAAAAGCCTCCAGATCTCATCGTTAGATAGAATAAGCCAGATTCTCCGGGACCGCTCTCTTTGATCAGGCACAGACCTCTTTAGGTCTTCTCTGATCCTTCCCAGGAGCTTCGCCATACCCTGAAAGTTTTCAGTAAGCTCCTTCTCCAGTCTTAGCCTAAGGTATTTTGATAATGCAGGGCTCTCTGTCGATATTGCAATAGTTATCGGCTCCTTTCGAATAATGGAGGGAACGACTATATCCCCAATTTCATCCACACTGTTAACAAGCACGCCAAGATCCTCGGCCTTCCGTTCTATTCTCTTGTTAAGTTCGATATCGTTTGTCGCTGGCACCGCTATGAACGCGTCCCTAAGATAAGCATCATAGCCTTCGTATAAATCGGCCCTGATAAGCTCTACAGCCCCAGCATTCTCCATTTGTATGAGACCTTCAGTAAAACCTTTGCTTACAACCAAGACGCGCGCATATTCTGAAAAGAGCTTAGCCTTGTGCTCACCTATGCTTCCCCCACCGAATACAACAACCATTCTAGACTTCAAATCCAAAAAAAGAGGCAAGAGCCTTTTTGCGGTCTGCATCCAAATTCTCCATCGTTTCTTCTAAATCCTGGCGCTCGTCTTTTTATACTCCTTCTCGCTAAAGAGGATCTTAAAATCCTTTATACCAGATGTCCTCGACAGCTCGTTTGCAATCTCAATGCATTCCTCATTGCTTCTGGAATGAACCATTGTATAGAGATTATAGGGCCAGTCAGGAGCTGTGGCACGTTCATAGCAATGTGTGACTGCCTCGAAGGATGCGAAGACGTCACCTACACGCTCTACCTCTGATGGCGGAACCTTCCAGACTATCATTGCATTGGCAGTTATGCCCAAGGCTCTGTGGCCTATTGTTGCGGCAAATCTCCTGATTATGCCCATCCTTTCAAGCTGTTTGAGCCTATCGATGACCTCATCCTCTGATATGCCGAGCGTTTCGCCCAAGTGCAGATAAGGTCGATCTATCATTGCCAGACCATCCTGAGATAGCCTCAGTAGCTGGAGGTCTATTTCGTCCACGTTACCGCCAGCCGTTCGGTCTTTGAAACGGATATCTGTCTACGCCAGATGACGGGATATTCCTGGGCGTATTTCCTGGATTGCCCTGCACGGCAATGTCGCTCCAGTAGTTCCCTCCAACCTTTGGGCCGGCATCCCATCTGTTATTTCCATTATCCGCAGCATTCTGTACTTTGTTATCTATGAAGATATTGTGATAAAGGAAATTTCCGCTGCAATCGACTAGATTGGCGCCTGATATGCCGTTCATGACTAACCTATTATCGGTAATGTTGCAAGCAGAGGAGGCGCTCATCCGAAGCCCATAGTGATCATTGCTGTTAAGGCTATTACCATTAAGTATGAGTCCCTTTGAAGATTGTATGAAAATGCCCTGACTATTTCCAATTGCGTTATTTCCTGTGACACTTGCACCGGAAAGCTGCTCGAAGGAGATGCCGTGTTCAATGTTATCACTGGCATTGTTGGCCGAAAGTATGCAGGCATTCGAGCCAGAAAGATCTATGCCTTTATCGTTTGTTGAGGCCGTATTTCCTCGAAGTATGCACTTATGAGAGATGCTCAACATTATACCTGTGCCTTTATTCATTTTAGAAGTACAATCTAGTAGGTTGCAAAGCCTTGAATTGAGAATAGATATTCCATCATTGTTTAATAATGCATTCGAGGATTTAAGGGTAATATTAAGGGCACTATCAATTCTGATGCCGTCTTCAGTGCAATTCGCTATAGAGCTGCCAGCTATTACACCATCACTCGACCCCTTTGTCAGCAGTCCTGTCTCGCACGCACTTGCAGCACAGTTTTTCATCGACCAGAGGTTGCTATTGAGAAGATAAAATCCATATTCGCTTTTGTAGATGCTGCTGTTCTCCATTCTACAGCCTGTGGAGTTTACGAGCAGGATTCCGATGCTGTTGTTGGATATAGTCTGGTTGGAGATCCTGATGTTACTGCATCCAATAAGGCTTACACTGCTGTAGTTCTGCGAAACATATGCATTGCTTAAATTCACAAGATAGCAGACAGGCCTTCCATCTGCCTGGTTTGAATCATCTATTCTCTGATCGAAGAACTCTCTTACTGATTTTGCCAGAGCAGCGCTCGATATCTCACCGGCATCAACACGTAAGTTATAAACGTTCCCATTCATCAAATTCTCGCGTAAAAGATTCTTCATCGATCCTCTAAGCGAAATGCCATATGTATTCTTAAGCGCCTTATTTCCTAAAAGCAAGTTTTCCATCGAGCTCGCAATAAGTATTCCATCCCCGTTGCTGGAAAGCTCATTGCCTGAAATTTCATTTCCGGTGGAGCCATCCAAGTATATCCCTGCCCTCTCGTTTCTTACGCAGGAGTTATTGATAACAAGGTTGCTCCAGGACTGCCTTAGGCTAATCCCGAGTTTGCTGCCGTGAATGCTGTTGTTCAAGAGGATGTTCCCAGAGGAATTGACTATATCCATGCCGCTCACATAAGAGCCTAAGAGACCATTATTTGAAATCCGATTTGCTTTCGAGCTTGAAATTGAGAGCCCGAATCCTATGCCAGAAAGGCTATTGTTCTCGATAGTATTCCGATCTGAGGATTTGATATCAATACCTGTCGTCGATTGTATTTTGCATCCTTTGATTGTGTTATTTGAAACACCATTTATTCTGATCCCTGTATCACCACTGAATGTGTCATTAAGGATTACACAATTTGAGCCGGTCAGATCTATACCAATGGCTGAATTAATATGGCTATCTTGAACTGTATTGTTTACCCCAGAGATGGCAATGCCTGTAGAGCTACCCTGCACAGTACATCCGCTCAAAATGTTATCCTGTGAACTTACGCTAATGACATGCCCAGTACTCCCTTCAAATGATAAGTTCGAAATTCGGCATCCAGGAGAATTAATAGTAAGAGCGCTATCTGTGCCTCCTGTTATTTTTACCGGGCCAACGCCATATATTGAGAGGCTACGACTGACGACTGCGCCTGCGTAACTTCCAGGCTTAATCAAGATGCTATCCCCGGCGCTCGCTGAATCTATAGCCCCAGATAATGTTTTTGAATTACCGGAGCCTGCATAGTCCACTATTAATACCCTGCCCTCGGATAAAGAGATGAGCAGGATAAGGGCGATGATTAGTAACAGCCTTTTCATCCTAGGGGGATTGGATTTACAACGTATTATTTATAACGGTATGTCAGGAAAGATAGAAATATTCAAATCTAATATGTCTATTTAGGGTACAGGACGGGTCAGGATGGTAGAGCCTTATCGGATTTTGATTATAGAAGATGATCCAGAGCATGCTGAGCTCATAAAAATGGGCTTCAGAAAGCATGATGAGTTCTTTCTGGATTTCGCAGAAACAGGAGAAGCCGGTTTGGAGATGATCTCCGACGGCACATACGATCTAATCTCAGTCGACCTCGTGCTTCCTGGAATTGGCGGTCTGGATGTGCTGGTTAGGATACGGAAACTCGATCCTGACATCCCAGTTGTTATGGTTTCCGGCCACGGCACAACAGAGATGGCGGTCATTGCCTTTGAGAACAGGGCGACAAAGTATGTCGTCAAAAGCATGGAGAGCTTCAAAAGCCTGCCATATATATTCGAGAACCTGATACAAGAGGCCAGGTTCAAGGCCAATGAGCGAAAGATGCGTGAGCAGATAGAGAGATCTGAGAGAATTCACAGGAACGTATTCGAAAATGCTCTCGCAGGCATCTATATTCTCCAGGATGGCCTTTTCAGGCTGGTTAACCCGAAGCTCGGAGAGATCTTCGGCTGTGTGCCTGAAAGCCTCATAGGCACGCCATTCTGGCAGCTCGTCAGCCCAGACGATATGGAATGTGTAAGCAAGCTTGAAAGAGATAAGGAGGGGCCTGCGCCTATCTACGAATCGCGTGTGATGCGCAAAGATGGGACTACACGCTGGATAGAGTTCAGGACTGTCCCCATAGAATTCGAAGGTCGTAGAGCAATCCTTGGGAACCTTGTGGATATTACTCAGCGAAAGGAGCAGGAGATTGAACTCTCCAGGGGCAACAGAGAGCTGTCTGCGATAAACAGCATTTTAATTAAGATTGCTCAACCTGACGGCAACACGGATAAAGTACTCGGAGATTCTCTATCGGATTTGATCTCAGGCATGGAGAATGCTGAGATAGGTGGAATATTCCTTCAGGAGGAAGAAGGGCTTGTACTTAGAGCACTATTCGGCTCGATTGAAGATCTCATGAGCTTCACAAAGGATCTGGAATCAGGTATATTGCTCAACTCGCCTAAGATACATAAACAGAAGGATGAGGCAGATTACCTCTGGGTATCTGTGCCCATAAAATGCAACGATAAGGTACAAGGCGCAATAATCGTCGCATCTCTATCGTCCGATGGCAATAAGGCTCAGTCTTTTCTGGAGAAGGCTGCTTTACATATAGGCCACCTAATCGAAGTCTGTGGCCTTCAGCCACATACACAATCGATTGAAGAGAAGATTCTACAGCATGTCCAAACAGGCAATATGCAGGAATAGATCAAAACTAAAGTCTCTTCCAGATATAGCCGAACCTTTGAAGAGCAGTTATATGGCTGGATAGCATTATCCATACTACCAGCCAGCCAAGGAGGGCTAATCCTTCTATTTTATCAGCATAAATTGCATTTGCAAAGGTTGTAACAATAATCGCCGTCAGCCTATCGGCCCGTCCCATCATGCCTCCATAATACCTCCCAAGATTGATGGCCTGAGCCTGAGTTCCGATATAGCTTGTTAGAAGAACGCCCGCAACTGCAAGAAATCCCACAGGCCAGGGCGCGTAGCCCGCGAATACTATTCCTGAAAGGATCAGGATATCCGCATACCTGTCGATAACGTGATCAAGAAGGTCGCCCTTCTGATCGGCGCTGCCGGTCATCCTTGCAAGTGCACCATCCACCATATCAGTAAGTGCATTGAGGAGAACCATTAGAGCTGCCATAAAAAGGATGATTCCTTTGGAAGAGGAAAAAGAGGAAAGGTAATAAAATACGGCTGATGCAACTCCAAAGATTAAAGACAGAACTGAAAGCTGATTAGGAGTAATTCCCGCTTCTTGGGCCACGGCTGCGAATGGTTCTGCTACCGCCTTCGATTTATTCCTCAGCCCATCCAGAGTCAATGAAATCCTCCAGCCAGCTCACCTGCCCAGGAGGCTGCCTAATCTTTCCCTGAATGATCCCAACCACAAGATCGGCCACGTTTGCAGGAGAGAGGCCTGTTGTATCTATCTCGTCTACACAATCGCAGAACTCCACGGCTTCAATAAGTATGACATCAAGAGCCTCGGCCTCCAGATTTTCACGAATTTTCTTCTCAGAATAACCACGTGCTATAAGCCTTTTCTTAAGCTCTTTTGGATCGAGCCTGAGCACTATCGCTGAATCTGTGAAGTAATGAGCGATATGGCCCTCGATGATTGTAATATTAGCCGCATCCGCTCTGTCCGTATTGTCCGTGTCATCCATATCGCCCAGTTCATCCAGCCGCTTCTCCAGGCCATCCATATCGGCCTCAAGGCAGCCTCTTTCGGGATCAATGCCCTGGTTGAGGCCGCCTTTAACCAGGGCATTGATGTCTATGACTTTGTAGGGCAAAAGGGTCGCCACAGTGCTCTTGCCGGTTCCTGGAGTGCCTGTTAAAGCTATCCGCATATCTTCTTAAAGGCCTCCAGGAAAAGATCGTTCTGCTCGGGAGTTCCTACTGTAACACGCACATGATGTTCTCCTGCACCTCGAAATGACCGGCAATCACGGATGATGATGCCCTTTCGCAGGAACTTTTCTACAACTACATCAGAAGGCTCCGCAGTCTCGATATAGAGGAAGTTCGCCTGCGATGGATGGGAGACAATTTCCCTCCGGAGTCGCTCCCTTTCAGAGCGTATCATTGCGACAGATCTTCGCATATGGTCAAGATCACCCAGAGCTCCTATTCCTGCCGCAACTGATGCGTTAGTGATGCCAAAGAACGGCGGAGCTGCACGCCTATATTGGTCGGCGATCCAAACAGGTGCGATCGCATATCCAAGTCTAAGTCCAGCCAGCCCGAACGCCTTGGACATTGTTTTGCCTACAATAAGATTGTCGTAATCCTTTATAGTCCCCAGCAGGCTTTGATCTGCGAAGTCGGCATATGCTTCATCCAAAAATACAATGCCATCAGTGCTCTCGATCATCTGCCGCAGATCCTTTTCAGAAATTGTATTGCCCGTAGGATTATTTGGAGAGCAGATGAATGCCATCTTGATGCCCTGCGGAATCTCCCTAGGCACATCGAACTTAGGCCCACGCTCAACGAATTGGGGTTCAGCTCCGCAGAGCCTTGTCAGGATCTCATAGTAGCTGAACGTAGGGATGGGGATAAACGTCCTGTCGCCCTTCTCCAGGAAGAGCCTTGTGAGTGTATCCATGACGCCATCCATGCCCGCCCCAAGTATGAGCATCTCTGGTGGATAGCCCGTGTAGCTCGAAAGCGATTCTATCAATTCCTCGGGCTCAGGATACCTCTCTGGCGATACTTCTCGCATGGCTGCAATGGCCTTTGGGCTAGGGCCGTAGGGATTCTCATTGCTTCCCAGCTTGACTATATTTTCAGGCTTGATCCCATACTTTCTTGATATCTCAACGTAGCCTTTGCCTGCAACATACGGCTTGAGCTGACCAAGGCACGGCCTGAGCTTAGAGCGCCTCTCCAATGATTTCTCCAATGACATCCACCACTCTGTCTATCTGGTCCTTTGTGACCACTAGGGGCGGAACCAGCCTTATTGTGTGATCGCCTGTATTGTTGAGGAGGACTCCTTTCTCCCTGGCCTTTTGAACTACGGCTTTGCAATCGGCACTCAGATCAAGGCCGATCATGAGACCCAAGCCCCGGATCGCTTGCGGCTGCAGCCTCTGCAGCTCAGATCTCATGTAGGCTCCAAGCTCCTCTGACCTCTGGACAAGCTTCTCACGCTTTATCACTTCAATTGCTGCCAGGGCAGATGCGCTCACAAGGGCTCCGCCTGCAAAGGTGGATGCGTGATCCCCGCGCTGAAACGCCCCAGAGACACCCTCAGCCGCGAGCATTGCCCCCATCGGCAATCCTCCGGCCAGAGCCTTGGCCATAGTCATTATATCCGGCTGAACGCCTGAGTGCTCCTTTCCAAACCACTTGCCCGTCCTGCCGAAGCCCGTTTGAACCTCGTCAAAGATCAGCAATGCCCCGGAATCATCGCAGATCTGGCGGGCAGCACGAAGATAATAATTATCCGGCACATAGACCCCTGCTTCCCCCTGGACAGGCTCGAGGAGGACAGCGCCCGTTTCGCGAGTTACGGCAGCTTTTAGAGCCTCAGTATCGTTGTAAGGTATGAATTTCGCCTCGTTCAAAGGCCTGAAAGGCTCCCTGTAAACTGATTTATAGGTACAGCCCAGAGCGCCAAGCGTCCTGCCGTGGAAGCAGCCTATCGCTGCCACAATACTCGATTTCCCTGTTGCCCTGCGAGAGAGCTTCAATGCAGCCTCGATGCTCTCTGCCCCTGAGTTGCAGAAGAATGCCTTGTCCATGCCTGTCAGGCGCTTCAGCTCCTCGGCCAAGAGCACCTGATTCTCTGTGTAGTAAAGGTTGGAGGTGTGGATCAGCAGCTCAGCCTGCTTTTTGATGGCATCGACTACATCAGGGTGGCAGTGGCCCACATTGTTGACGGCTATTCCGGCCACAAAGTCCAGATATTCCTTGCCGTCCAAGTCCCAAACTGTAGCTCCGGAGCCTCTTGTGAGAACGATGGGCTGGCGGGTATAAGTCTGGAATATGGCCTCGGACTCCCTTCTGATGAGATCTTCTTTATCTGTTACCTTCATAGATAGCACTTCTATCAGGCGTTGTTTTTCCTTTTCTTTGATCATAAGACGCTCCTAGCAAAGCGTGGCAAATATACCGTAATCTCCATCGATTTCACACTTCTCGTCAGTTGGGCATTAGAGAAAGCCTTTTCGTTTATAGTATAGTACTGTGGGGGTTCGGAATTCAGAAAAGATATAGCTTATTCTATGATAACATGCTTTCAAGTCACAGACTTAAGGCCACGTGCACAGGGGTTCCTTACGATTCAGCCTTTACAGCAGTTTTAGGATTTCTCTTGAGTAGAGTATCAAACCAAAAGGTTTTTGGCTTGATACTCTAAAATGGCAACAAGGGGCATATAAATGATTAAAGGAAAAATCGTTGTGTTACTAATCATGGCTATCAGCTTAGCGGCTATCGCAAATGCCGTGCAGGATAACATTATTATGGGGCCGTATAAAGTGTCCTTCGATAGCGGACTGAAACGAGGAGCAAATTACACCGTAGATAATGTAACAAACATGTCTGGCGACTCTCTTGACGGATATCCTGAAAGTGTTTATAGTGCTTTATTGAAAAACTCAACATCGGCCATCAATGCAGAGATAGATATTATCTACGCGGATTCACCACTCAATTCTACATCTAATTCCTCCAGTCTTAAAACTTTAATGGAATCGGGTTTATCTGGCTATTGGACAACACTCAGATGGAATAATCGTACTATTGATAAAATGCCAGGAGAGTTAGCTGAACTAAAGGACTCAAATGGTACCCAGGCATATTCGGCTGCATATTATCTTCCGAACGAGAATGATACAAGCGTCCTAATATATTCAAGTTGGCCCTGGAATACTACAACTGAGCTACTGGACACTATACATGTTGAGAGGATCGCAAAAGCTACTTGAGCATTACATCTTGAGTGTGCTATCTAACTGCATAGGCGGTAAATAGGTACAGACCAAACCTCCTTTGGGCTATATATATATAGTTCCACTCACGCCTATGCCCCACACTAATCCTTTGAGGCATGTCGCTAGGACTACCCAGTTAATCATTTTTATTACTATCGTTATTATTTACTACCTTCCTTTGCCAATTAGGAGAGCACGGATATAAATACCAAACTTTTAGGACTCTACAGCCTCAGATTGCCTTCTTAAATATGGCCTCGATCTCCGAGCGTACCATGTGTTTCCCATCTATCCTCATCTTCCAACCATGAGACTGAACAGACAGCGGTTCTAGAACAGAGAAAAGTTCAGCGATTTCCTCTTCCGTGAAGTAATGGGTGATCACACCCCCACCACGTCTGAACGTACGCAGCTCGACCTCTTCTCCTTTGCCCGACCTCATATCTTCTGCACCGAACTCCCTCAGAAAGAGATTTCCTCCCTTTCGCAAAACTCGTAAAGCTTCAGAGGCGGCACTCTCCCGATCGTCGAGAAGAAGATGGCCTGTAACATGAAATGCGAACACCGCATCGAATGATTCATCTCGAAATGGCAGGCTGCGGGCATCGGCTAAGAGAAGAAAAGCATCCGGTGCAGCTATTCTGCTCAGCCGCAGAGCCTCTGCCGAGATATCCAGGGCAGTTATCCTCCAACCCCTGTCCGTCATTGCAGAAAGCGTTTTGCCATCGCCGCAGCCAAGCTCGAGCACTGCTGAGCCTTCCGGCAGATCTGGAAGATCCTTTGTGGCGCTGCCCCACAATCGGCCACGGCTGCGATAATCCTTATCCCATGCGTCCAGGTTGGTGTCCACATGTTTTAGTTGATTTGTCATGAAATAATCCTTTGGAGGCCGCTATGATTGCTCTTATTAATAGTTACTGTACTCTCCAAGTTTCTCACCAATTTATAATCTCCATTCTATATCAAGTTATATCTTATATCCCTGTTCTTTGATTAGATAGAGTAAACCACTATCAGGAACTGGCAAATTAAAGAATTGTAATACATATATAAAGGCATCAATGAATGCTTGAGCCTTTATACTATCAATCATATCTCCAATCGTTCTATTTTGTTGATTTCTTTCAACTGGTGGGTTTTTGAGTTCATATAAAACGATGGCTGTCCAGACTGAGAAAACCATCTGAATAAATCTTTCAATTGAGCGTTTTCCTCTTAATTGATAATCCTTGAATCCCAATTTTTGATTTGACTCTCTATGAGCAGTCTCAATATCCCACCTATCCTCGTAAATAGAAAGGATTTCTACCAAAGATAGTGAACAATTTGTGCTAATAAAGTAGTTGGCGTCACCATTTTTCTTTTTCTTTGAGATGACTAGCTTTACTTTGCCAATCTTATCTAAGATGACTTCTTTTTCGATTGCATAATATACCTTCTTCTTGCCGCGAACTTGAACTGTAGTTCTTCTATAATAAATTTCATCAATCTGATTTGCCATGTCCCTGACCTGGAAGGATATATCTTTATTTATCCATACCTTTTTATCAGACTTAATTTCACAAACGACTTGATGCCCTAAGTTCAGGCATTTAGTTATAAAATCCGCAGAAAACCACCAGCTATCGAAAACAACATAAAGACTCAAGCCTTTTGGTATTTTTAAGGGCTCGATGATATCTTTATAAGCGATTTCTATCTTAGTCATGAAATCTTCACTGCTGTCTATTTCTTTAGTATACATTTTCGCTTTATGTGGTATAAATATACCTCTAGATTGGAGGACTGAAGTAACAAAATTGTTACCCATGATATAATCATCTTTGCAATGATCGTAAAACTTGCCCACGCCATCAGTACATTTCCCTTCCTTTTCATTATATGTATCGTCTATAATTAATAATATTTTGTCGCTTGCACTTAACTGAAGAGCTTCTATAAATAGATCCGCACTGCGCTGAGCCACTTTGTTCTCATCCCAGATTGCATCACTAAAGAACCAATTATAGGAAGAGCGTGATTTCGTACCTTCTCGATCCTTTGCCATAGTGTCACTAAGGTGTGAGATGGTCTTAGATTTATCACATACGCTTAGTGCTGAAATCATATCACGGAAAGAATTATAGCTTGGCATGGTGAATAAATCTTTAAATCCTTTTAGAAATGGCTCTAACTGTAACGGAGTCTTAACTAATTTGATCATAACATAGTAAAATGCTTTAATAAATAAATCTATTTTGTATCAAGAATTAATTTTAATGGGAAAAGAAAATATAGCTATAAATATAAAGCTATAAAAAAGTTGGAGAGTACAGAATAGTTACTATAGCTATATAATCCGATGATTCGATGATTATTAGTCTTATGATATCCTGTACTTATCCATGGACATGCTGGACAGGTTCAGAGGCTGCTTATTGGGTTTGGCGGTAGGCGATGCCCTCGGGATGCCTGTTGAAGGCTATACCCCTGAGGAGATAAAAGCGAAGTTTGGCAAAGTCAAAGATATGATGCCTGCCCAGGAGGGTCATTTCCATGCAGGTCTCAAGGCTGGCCAGTACACAGATGATACTTTAGAGACTCTGCTTTTAGCCGAGTCTATGATAGAGTCATCAGGCTTCTCAGCTGAGAGATTCTCAGATAAGCTAAGAGCATGGGGAAGTGCCTGGGCTCTGGATGAGAGCACAAGCAGGGGAGCAGGATTAGCCACAAAATCCTCAGTCGAGAACATGATCGCTGGCGCTTCTTGGAAGGAATCCGGCGTCATGATACCGACATGCGGCTCAGCCATGAGAACTGCGCCCTTAGGCCTCGTTTATCGCTGCGATCTGAGCGTAGTCGGCAGATATGCCGATCTCCAATCTTTGCCAACACACTGCAGTTCAGCTGCCAGGGCGGGAAGCATAGCAGTGGCTGTCGCCATAGCACTCTGCACTAGTGGCTTTCCGAAAGAGACTGTGCTGCATACAGCCTGCAATATCGCTCGAAAGGTGGACAAAGAATTTGCAGATCGACTAGCCGGACTCGAATCTCTCCTGAGCCTTGATCCTTCAAAGGCGTTGGCAGCAATTGGCAGCTCGCCCGAAGTATCTGAGACTGTGCCTGCCGCATTCTACTGCTTTCTTAAGTTCGATCCTGAGGAGGCGCTGATCATGGCAGCGAGCAGCGGCGGGGATACTGATTCCATAGCCTCCATCGCAGGCTCCCTCTTTGGAGCATTGCAGGGATCATCCTGGATTCCTGAGCGCTGGCTAACATGTCTTGAGAACAGGAATCACATAGAAAAGGTTGCTGAAGAGCTGGCACACTTGAGTTCAGTCTTGTGCGGATGCTGAGGCGAGTGAATTTATATCATTAGTTCATCCATTCCTCATATGATAGATGTAGGAATAGTCGGTGGATCAGGTTACACCGGCGGAGAGCTCTTGCGTCTCCTATCAAACCATCCCGAATGCAATGTAGTAGTAGTAACTTCCCGCAAGCTGGCGGGTAGATCCGTCAGCTCAGCTCATCCTCATCTAAAAGGCCTCTACAATCTCAGCTTTGAAGCCCCAACTGCAAAAGAGGTCGCAGAGCGCTGTGATATCGCACTTACAGCCGTTCCCCATGGGACAGCAATGGACTGGGTGCCGGAGCTGCTTGATGCAGGCACACGTGTCATCGACTTGAGTTCAGATTATCGCCTACCCGTAGATGTCTTTGAGAGGACATATGGAACCAAGCATCGTGCCCCAAGAGATGCCGTCTTTGGGATGACTGAGCTGCATCCCGAGGTAGCTGGTGCAAAGCTCGTGGGAAATCCCGGCTGCTATCCAACAGGAGCTACGCTGGCGGTTGCACCTCTGGTGAAGGCCGGCCTTATAGATAGGGTGGTATTCGATTCAAAGTCGGGCATATCCGGCGCTGGAGCGGAGCCTACGGAGACCAGCCACTATCCCAACATGGCAGAGAACGTGATACCTTACAAGCTGACAACCCACAGGCATGTTCCTGAGATCAAGCAGGAGCTGACAAGGCTATCCCCCGGAGTAAAGATCAGCTTTACACCTCACGTTATTCCCGCAGTTCGTGGCATTCTGACAACTGCCCATGTATTCGCAAAAGATGATGCAGTAGATACAATTCAGGATAAGTCTGCGGTAGCAAAGATCTACAAGGACTTTTACAAGAACGCTCATTTCATACGCATGGCTGAAGGTGTTCCCAAGCTCAGCTCAGTTCGAGGCAGCAACTTCTGCGATATCAGCTTCGAACCTGAAAAGGGCACCGATAGAATAGTAGTAATATCCGCAATAGATAACCTTGTCAAGGGCGCATCGGGCCAGGCGATCCAGAACATGAACCTGATGGCTGGGCTTGATGAAACAACCGGCCTCTGGTTCCCAGGCATGGCTCCTTGAGGGATGAAAATGAAGGTAAGAGATGTAATGAACGTGAAGCCAGTAACCTGCCAGGTGACTGATACTACAGCAGATGCCGCGAAGGTCATGAAGGAGAACAAGATCAGCGGCATGCCCGTCCTGGATGGCGAGAGGCTTGTAGGTGTGATCTCAGAATCAGATCTTCTTCGCCTTTTGGCTACAGAGGAGTCAGGCAGCCTCTGGCTGCCGAGTCCCTTCGAGATCTTCGAGGTTCCGCTCAGAGATCTTATCAGATGGGAGAGGCTGCATTCCAAGGCAGAGGATATCTCCAAGAAAAAAGTCTCAGAGGTCATGAGCAGGAACATCCATGAGGTGGGACCGGATGATACAGTTGAAGAGGCTGCTTCAGTCATGACTCGCCATAGGATCAACCGTCTGCCTGTTGTCGAGGATGGGCGTCTTATCGGAATAATAACTAGAGGCGATATAATATCTGGGCTGGGAACTGTCCATGAAGAGGATTGACGGCGGAATCTGTGCCGTTGCTGGCGTACGTGCAGCAGGCGCCAGGAAGGGCAAATACGGCGTAGCTGTGATTGCCGCCTCTGGTGCTGCGGCTGGCATGTTTACCACCAATAAGATCCGCGCTGCGCCTCTGGATGTTACGGCTGAGCACCTCATCGGTGGGCGCCTGGAGGGCGTAATCGCAAACAGTGGATGCGCAAATGCCTATACGGGCGCCGTTGGGCTTGATGGTGCAAGAAAAATGGCAAATCTTCTTGCAGACTTCTTGGGATCTGATGCGAAAAAGATCGCCGTTGCCTCTACAGGAGTGATCGGCAGATATTTGGATATGGAATTGATCGCAAGCCTGTTCGATGAGGCTAAATCAAATCTGAGAAGCGATCCTGATGCAAGCCGCGAAGCCGCGATGGCTATCATGACCACAGATACCCGCGTAAAAGAGCTTGCAGTAGAGCATGAGGGTGTTCATGTTGCAGGGATCGTCAAAGGCGCAGGGATGATTGAGCCGAATATGGCAACGATGCTCTGCTTCCTTTACACAGATGCAGATTTGCCTCAGTCTACGCTTCATAAATGTCTATCTGATGCAGTCGAGGACAGCTTCAATATGCTCACCATTGATGGGGATACAAGCACAAACGATACAGTGCTTCTTACAGCCACTGGAATCAAAAGAATCAGCTCCGAAGCATTTAGCGAAGCTCTAAGATTTGTTTGTATTGAGCTTGCCCGAATGATGGCCCGCGATGGAGAGGGCGCTACCAAATATTTCGAGACTGTAGTATCCGGTGCCAGGAATGAGATGGATGCAAGGCTTGCTGCAAAGGCTGTAGCCCGTAGCAGCCTTGTCAAGGCTGCAATCTATGGTGGAGACCCTAACTGGGGCAGGGTTGTTGCGGCTGCGGGACGCTCGGGCGCCGAGGTGGACCCTGATAGAATCACACTCAGCATTGAGGGGAGCGGCCTGAAGGCGAACTTAGTAGAGAATGGAAGGATTACAGATGGCATTCTGGAGCAGGCTCAAAAGGTTATGAAGGCTGATGCTATTATTATCAATATCGACCTCGGCCTGGGAGATGCTGGCGCTCGGAGCTTCGGCTGCGACCTGACACACGGATATGTGGACATAAACGCGAATTATACGACCTAATACGAATTATACGACCTGATATGTTCCGTGATAATAGGCTCGGAGGGATCTCGGAGGATGTGCTTAATTTCATATCCTCCCGCGATGCTGACAAAAGGATCTTCGAGGCAGACCTTCTTGTGGATAGGTCTCACCTGGTAATGCTTCGAGAGCAGGGGCTGATTTCAGAGGATGTATGCTCTAAGATAATCGATGCTCTGGATGGGATCAGAGAATCGGATATAGGAGAAGGCGAGGATGTTCACGAGGCAATTGAGGCTTATGTGCTTTCCAAAGTTGGTCCAGAAGGCGGCAGGATGCATACCGGCAGATCAAGGAACGATGAGGTTGCAACCTGTATCAGAATCGCTCTGCGCTTCCAAATGCTCGAGCTGATGCAGGAGCAGATATCGCTTATCAAAACGCTTGTGGATCTGGCTGCAAAACATACTACTACCATTATCCCAGGCTTCACACATACTCAGCACGCCCAGCCGACGACGTTTGCGCACCACTTGCTTGCGCATGCAGATGCATTTATGCGTGATCTTGAGAGGAGTGAAGGCACATATTCAAGGGTAAATAAAAGTCCTCTGGGCGCAGCAGCTTTCGCCTCCACCGGCTTTAATATCGACAGACAAAGGACTTGTGAGCTTCTTGGCTTCGACGGCCTTGTGGAGAACAGCATGGATGCCGTCTCGACAAGGGATTTCATACTTGAAGTTCTATCGGATCTTTCAATCCTGATGGTCAATCTGAGCAGGCTGGCAGAGGAATTGATCCTCTGGTCCACGTCAGAGTTCGGCTACATCGAGCTCGATAACCTTTTTGCCTCCACGAGCTCAATCATGCCCCAGAAGAAGAACCCAGATGCTGCGGAGCTGACACGTGCCAAAGCAGGCTCAGTCATCGGCAGTCTCACCTCCGCCCTTGTGATCTGCAAAGCTCTGCCGCTGAGCTATAATCGCGATCTTCAGGAGGTTACGCCTCACCTTTGGCGTGGCATTGACTGGACAAGGGGCGCTGTTCGCATCATAGATGGCTGCGTTTCTACGTTACGGCTCAATAGGGAGCGGCTTTTAGAGAGTTCGGGTGCAGGCTTCTCGACGGCCACAGAACTTGCAGATTCACTCGTTAGAATAACTGGTATGCCTTTCAGGACAGCCCATAAGATCGTTGGAACGCTCGCATCCAAGACGACACGACCAGATCTGGAAATGCTGGATAATGCGGCACTGGAGGTAGCAGGTATCAGGCCAAGCGAGCACGGCTTTGATGTCAGTGCCCTGGAAAAAGCCCTAGATCCCAGATCCAACGTATCAATGAGATCTGGAACAGGCGGGCCATCGCCATCTGAGACAGAACGAATGGTGAACGATAGGCTCAAAGTAATTTCCACTCATGAGAGCGAGCTTATGAAAAGGCGCAAAAAGGTCGATGATGCGTTGAACGCTCTTAGGGCGCTTAGATAAGGCTCTCTATTTTTAAACTTACCATAAAAATTAAATCATATGAGCTGGGAAATATACTGTACAGCTCTCTACAGCCTATTGGGCTGCGGAGGGATTATCCGGGTGAGTTGAATATGCTCTGGGGTTTGCTTAAGTTGATGTGGTACATGCTCTCAGTTCCATTGAAGTTGACCAAGACTGTGGCCAAGTTTATGATTGTGCTTATGCTGCCGATGTTGCTTATGAACATCTTCAGACGGATGCTGCGCAGTAGATAACCATTGGTTTTTTCTTAATCGCAATTTTTGCGATCATCGAGAGTGCAGGCAATGTAGGATATTATATTAATAGCATTTTGTATGCTCGTTTTTTGTGCTACCATCTACTAGGACTAACGACTTGACGTTAGCGATTATAATTTCTGTGTTGATAGATTATGACCTGCAGAGGTGGTATGGCTGAATCCAGTCAGTGGCAACCGCATAATCATATCGGATGCCAGCATCGGCAGCGATCTGCGAACAAGTTTTCCATTTTTGAGTAGAGGGGCCACAGGGTGGCTCCCAACCTATTTGTCATCAGTTAAGAAATTGTTAACGATTTTAGCTACATTTTGTGGTATAGGAATTACATAGAAGAGAGATGGCACCTGGTCACCGCCACCGGTCAGGATGTGCAGTAGCACAAAAGTCTTATCCATGTTTTGGATGCATTCGATCGAACTACCGAGGAAGATGTAGCCAATCCCAACTCTGGCTAGTATGTGCAACCTGTAAACCCATATCTTCACTTTTTGGTGCTTTCAAGACCATATCGTTTCGCCACTGTTACCCGATATCTTTGCGCTCTAGATTCTATGTTTGCGTGCGGAGATAATATTTGACTATGTATATAAAATAAAAAGGTCAAGGAGAATTTTATATTTCTAGGGTGTAGAAAGGAGATACGGATATGGGATAAGTATCATTATTTAGAAATATCGCAACTTATTTATAGTCTCTAATAAGTGGGTACCTAACAATTTTGAGAACTATCGTTTCATCATTAAAAGAGGGATAATAAAAAATGAAAACTGGAAAGGCATTCCTTATGGTTGTCGTTATTTTCATCTTGGCAATCATAGTTATTGACACATGTACAGCGAATATCGAACCTGTGAAACAAGTCGTGCAGCAGAATAATAATAATAATACGGGAGATATCAAAAACATACTCACCAATTTCAGAGGGCCGCTAACCTCTGATAGCACAATTCCATTCCGATATAAACCATGGGGAACATACAGTGGATATATCAAGGATGGCAAGAAATATTTCCAAAGTTATATCAGCCCAGGCGCCCCAGACTGCTGGTTAGGCAGTATGAGTCTTTGGCCGAATTGGGTATCTGCTGTACTTAATGATAGTAATAACCCGCGGACTATAACATTGAATATGCCACTAGAGCTGAGTGAAGGCTATCAGTTGGCGATTAAATCTGTTGATACAAAGGGAAATAAGCTTTATCTTCAGCTTCTCAAAAATAGTAAAGTTGTTAATCAAGCGACCGTGAAAATAGTCGAAAATCCTAAAATATGCGACAACACGTACTACTACAAGACGGAGATAAACTTCTTACAAGATTATTATAAAAGTTATGACACAATAATCGCCGTCCACTTAAAGAACGCATTCAGAGGAGCGGACGGCAGAATATACGTTACAGTTGATGGTATCTGGCAAATCTCCGAAAACGCGCAACAGGTGTGCACCACCGATATCTGCCCTGTTGGAGCTGACTGCGAAAACGGTCTATGTGTTTGTTATTTCACGGGACAAGTAGATTGTAACGGAGCATGCGTACCGATGGATGATAGCAATTGTGGAAGCTGTGGAAATGCTTGTTCTGATGGGAAACAATGTGATACCACTCATGGAGTATGCATCTGCCCCACTGGCACCACGAGATACGTCGGTTATCCCGATAAAACCCCTAACTACGATTCAATTCAAGCTGCAATAGATGGTTCGACCGATTGTGATATAATAAACGTGGCTGAAGGGACTTACGAAGGAAATCTGGTGATAGATAAGGATTTAGTAATAATAGGAGCTGGCAAGAATACAATAATCGATGGTAGCGGTACAGATACTACATTGATAACGATATCGAATCACAACAACAATGCAGATCAAAACCATGTAATTGTGACACTTGACGATATGACTATACAGAATGGCAACGGTAAACTTGGCGGTGGCAACGGCGGTGGCATTGGTATCGGTCCTTATGTGGACGCGACAGTGAAAGACTGTATAATCTCTGATAATTACGGCGTTTGGGGTGGTGGCATTAATGTGAATGGAAACTCCGCTACCTTAATGGTAATTGGTTGTACAATATCCTCAAATAAGGCATATTATGAGGGCGGAGGTATTCTTGATCGTGCCGATGTGACTGTTATAGGTAGCACAATCAGTAACAATGTAGGAAGTGGAGGTGGCATCCGTGACAGCGGTTTACTCAAAGTTCAAAATAGCATTATTTCCGGCAACAATGCCTATGGTATCGATTGGGAGCAAAATACTGTGAAGCCGGTAATTGAGGATTCGCAAATAACGGGCAATTCTCCTTCTCCGTATGATATTTATCCCCCAATTTAGGAGTGCCTTTATGTCGCATTACCCACCAGACGATAATGGTATTACATGATCCGTCTGAATGCATACAAGATGCTTCTCGGCCCAATTAGGCTGAAAGCATCTCCATTTTTTGTGTGAAAGTTAGAAGCTAACAGCTATCTGCTATCGATCATAATTTCTGATTTGTATTATAATCAGAAATTTGATATAGTGGATGACTATCCTGACGAGCATGGAGCCAGAGAAATTCCTGACCCTTACAGAGTTCAATGCTTTGCTGAAGGCTGCTGAGGACGATTGGGAAAGGTGCATCCTCTTACTGCTGGCGGGAGCTGGGCTGCGTTGGTCGGCTTTAGTCCCTTAAGAATATATACAACCTGCCTTTTCAGTTAACTCTATGACATTTTTCCCGACTCTCTAGAAAACATTATAAAATTGATCGCCAGCTGTGCTGCGGCATTGCTACAGCTAATGATTTTCAAATCTGAAGGTGTGACAAAAATATAATCGATAGGGAAGTTATCGCGAACAATGCAAGGGTATATGATTTAAATCAACATAGCCAAAATGGAAAATAATTGGCTAAGATCACTAATGTTAGCTTAGTAGTTATGCAGACAAGGCTAAACCTCAGAGAATAACTAATATTTTTACTTCCTCGACAGCATTCTTGGTAATAGTATTCTTAAGGATCAAAGTCAATTTGCTATTCACAGCAAGCCCCAAGATAGAAACTACATCTATATATCGGCTAATGGATAATCACAAATAATAGTAATTAATATAAGACTTAAGATTCGGTCAAATCCCTAGCCGTGAGGTAAGAACTATGAAATCCGTTAGTGACACTGATAATTTAAATCCCTCCAGTCCCCAAATGCCTATAGGAACAATTCCCATATTAGATTTGGATTTTGCTAATCAGATCGTAGAATCTGCCGGCCAGAGCTTATTGATTACTGGAGAAAATTGGCGTTTTTACTATGTTAATCCAGCCTTTGCTAAGCTAGTTGGTTGCTCCACTGAAGACCTCATTGGAAAGTCCTTGGAAGATTTCGCCTGCCAAGAGGATTTGGGACTTATTAATGATGCTAGAATAAAGCAGCTAGCTGGGGAGACGATCACTTGCGAGGCCCGGTTGATAAGGTCCGATGGTAAAATAGTTTATGTTCAAATCACCGGAACGCCTCGTTGGTATGAAGGCAAAGTCGTGGGCTCATTCACAGTCATCACTAATCTGACCGATCATTACACAGCGGAACTGGAGCAAAGAGTTTATGAAAGGACCGCAGAACTGGCGAAAACAAACGAAATTCTTCTAATAGAGATTGTCGAGCGGAGAAGAGCCGAGGAGAGGCTTATTATGTCTTTGGAGGAGAAGGAGATTCTTCTCAGAGAAATCCATCGCAAGGTCAAGAATAACCTTCAATTGATCTCATCACTACTATGTATCCAATCAAAAAAGGCAATTGATGAGCGACCGTTGGATATAATAAGGGATTTCCAGAACAGGGTTAAATCCATGGCCATAGTCCACGATAAGCTATGCAACTCTCAAGATTTGGCCAAGGTCAATCTGGATGAGTATGTAAAAAGCTTAGTCGATAGTCTTTACCAGTTATATAACGTTAGTCGTGATAGAATCGATATGACTCTTGATGTTGATAAGATAGTGATTGGAGTAGATACTGCAGTCGCTTGCGGATTTGTAATTAATGAACTAGTCTCAAACTCCCTCAAGCATGCCTTCCCGGGAGACAGAAAGGGTGAGATTAACTTAGAGTTCCACTCCGAGGGCGAAAATGGCTTTAGAATGATTATCAAAGATAACGGAATTGGGTTCAAGAAAGATCTGGCAAAGTTTAATGCATTGGGCCTACAACTGGTAAGCGCTGTGATGAAGCATATTGACGGCAGCATCAAGCTGGACAGCGCTGGTGGAACCAGATTAGAAATCGCTTTTCGTGTGCCGATTTACGGTGAATACTCTTAAAGGGGGATCTGGTTAATCAACGCATGAGGTAGAGGATGCGATGGAAGAGAAGATGATTAGATGGCGAATACCCGATAGCCGATGTTGATAGCCGGATGAGCAACCGGATAGAACATCTTTCCTAGGAGGAAATATTTTCGATAGAATATTAGAGGGTCGGCTTGCAATCTTGTAATTCATTCTAAATGCCATTGCTACGAGCTAAAATGCTAGAGCCAACATAGCCTAAAATCAACAAAATATATATTGCTACTAATTTACAGCAATTGTGGCACGCTGCCGAAAATAAAGATGCAAATATGTAAGAAGAATATGTTATCGGAAATGGAATTAACAGGCTTAAGAGGATTTTTAACTCGGCCCTGTTTCCAATCCGTTCAAAGAGCTGTATCTCTATCCTAATTACAGATACGCTGCCTTGGCCGCAATGAACTCCCTTGTAAGCCATGCCCCGAGAATTGCAGTCTGCCCTCTATCATAGGCAGGAGCAATCTCGGTTATATCCAGAGCTACAATCTTTGATGTCAGTTTATCGATAACATCCCTGACGTCACGGGGAGCCATACCGCAGGGCTCAGGGTTTCCAACGGCAGGTGCATAAGCAGGATCTATTACATCCATATCTATGGAAAGATAGATGCGCTCACAGTTTAAATCCAATAAAACATCCTCAAGAACTGCTTCTGTGCCCCTCTGGACTATTTCATCGCTCGTATGATATCGGACACCCTTTTCCCTTGCAGAGTCGAACTCCTCTTTTGAGCCGCTTCGAATGCCAATGGATGAATAGCCCTGGATTCCTTCAATATTCAGCAGTCTCTTGCTTGTACAGGCATGGCTAAGCATTGTGCACCCATACTCCGACCTGAGATCGAGATGAGCATCCATAACGAGAATTCCTAAACAGCCCTGCAATGCTATATGCTCGGCTATCGGAGGTGTTATTGAATGCTCTCCACCCAAAGCTATAGTAATAATGCCATCGGGTACGGTAGACAGTCCGTCCTTTATTGTTTCTTGAGCATAGACTGGATCTGAGCCAAGCTCCAGGTTTCCAAGATCACAGATATGCAAATCTGCAAGGTCCACGTTGTGCCTGCAGTTATAGCTCTCAAAATTATAGGATGCAAGCCTTATGGCATCAGGGCCATCCCTAGATCCCGCTCTAAAAGAGGCAGTTGAATCAAATGGCAGCCCAATTACCACAAAATCAGCGTCTTCAAGACAGGATGATGCATCGGCAAAGCCGAACTTCTGAAACATGTCTCAGCGTATATCCAGCTTTGTTCTGCCCATGACCGATAAGAATGCTACCTCTTTGCCCTCTTCAAGCTTGGGCTTATCTTCTTCTGTGATTGGTACATCCACTGTTGCATAGGAATCCATATCCATGAGCTGTACTGATTTATCGCTTATGGATAATACCTGTCCAGTCTTCCTTTCCACTGTTGGAACATAAATCTTATTCGTGACAGGGGAGACCATAGATCTCTTCTGGCCGTCGAATATGCCTATCGCATCCACTCTTGCCTTTGCAGCCCCATGTTTTCCCGGCTTTGAATGGGATATGCCCTTGATTACGCAGGGTTCATCGTCGATGATAACGTATCTTCCTTCTTTCAGCTCTCTGACCTCAACCTGCTCCTTCATTTTATCACACCTAAATACAAATACAGATCTAACGACGATTGTAGCTCTCCTATTAAAGGATATTTCTCATACGCTTGAGAGATTCCTCCAGGTTCGATCGCGAGGCCGCATAAGATAACCTAATGTGCTCCCGTCCTCCAGAGCCAAAGGCCGAGCCCGGAACGACTATAACACCTGCTTTAGCCAGCTGTGCGGAAACAGCATCTCCATCGCCCACCGTTGGGAATAGGTAAAATGCTCCCTGCGGTACGATGAGATCCACGCCCATATCCCGGAAGCCCTCAACCAGCAGGTCCCTCCGGCTCCTGAATTCATCTCTCATTTTTGCTACGCAATCTTGAGGCCCAGTAATTGCAGCGTAGGCTGCCTTTTGAGAGATTGAGCAGGCACATGCCTGAATGTACTGGTGTGCCTTGAGAAGCTGTTCCAGCGCGCAGCCTTTGGCAATTAAATACCCGAGCCTCCAGCCGGTCATGGCGTAAGTTTTGGATACTGCATTGATCGTTATAACATTATCTGAATAGCGTCCTGGGCTAACATGCGTACCATCATAGATGAAATGCTCATAGACCTCGTCAGATATCAGCGCCAGATCCTTATCATCGGCGATATCTGCCAGAGCATGTATCTCCTCCTCAGTCTGAACTGCGCCAGTAGGATTGGCAGGAGAATTGATTACGATAGCTTTGGTCCTATCAGTTATCCTTTCTAGAACCGCATCTGGAGATAGCCTTAGATCCTTGTTTAAGGGAACGCTCACCGGCATTCCACCGACCAGCTTTGTGAGTGCAGAGTAGGACAGAAAGCTTGGATCGCCTATCAGCACCTCATCACCGCGATCTACAAGGGCCGAGATTGCCAAGAATAGGGCCTCGCTTGCCCCTGATGTTACCATTATCTCCTCAAGGCTGCAGGTTATTCCGTTTTCTCGCCGGAATTTTTCGGCTATAGCTGAACGTAACTCAGGAAATCCACAGTTTGGCGTATATCCTGTAAACCCTTCATGAATTGACTTTATGGCAGCCTCTTTGATATGTGCAGGGGTGTCGAAGTCAGGCTGCCCAAGGCCCAGGTTGATCGCGCCCTGCCTCGCACCCTCAAAGCATTTCCTTATTCCCGAAATCTCTATCTGCTCAGTGCAGCTTGCAAATCTCATTTACCCTCCTATGTCAGACGGTCTCCGATCTGCTCTTCTTTATATGTTATGTTTAGCATGCTGAAGCAGCCAAGCCTGCTAAGCTCCTCTCTGGCAGTGCCCATCCTCGCCCTGCCGCCATTCCAATAAAGCGTAATTTTGGTCTCATTCTGCTCTATCTCCTCAGAAATGGATTCAATGAACATATCTAAGGCTCTCGCGTTGGAGAATGGGACGACAAATATTGCTCTATATTTATCATCCCTCCGGGCATATGATGTCAAAATATAGCCATTGCTCTCGAACTCACTTATTTTCTGAAAATCGCAGATGACCTCTCTCTCGTGCTCTGTGGATGAATCGATTTTAGATATTGTTAATAGTATCTTGGCGATCATTGATTTATCTAAATTCTTTCCGAACCATATGTTTATGCTGCCCTGAGCCAGAGCTACGGATACAGAGGGCCCGCTCATCTCCACAGATACAGGCTCGGGCCTGAGGCCTTGGGCGCAGGGCATGATTATTAATCGAGGGGAGCAGATTTAACCGTTTCGAAGAAATGTCCTACCGGAGGAAAAAGCTTGGACGATGTACTTAAATCCCTCGCAGAAAATTTCGAGAAGGAACCTTATGCGAGACTTCTTGGAATACAGCTAGAAGAGCTTGAGCAGGGCCGCGCTCTGGTTAAAATGAACCTATCTGAAGACTTCAATAACATCTTCGGCGCGACACATGGTGGAACCATTTTCTCGCTAATGGATGCGGCCTTCGAGCTGACGGTGAACTCTCACGGCACTGTTGCAGTTGCATTAAATGTAAGCGTGAATTACATCAACCCCGTATCGGCTGGCGAGACGATTTATGCTGAAGGGATGGAAGTGAGCCGATCGAACAGGATATCGACCTGTAAGATAGATGTCAAAGGCGGAGACGGCAGAGTTATCGCGACCTGCCAGGCTATGGCTTATAGAAAAAAGGACAAGCTGCCATTCCTCTAGCGAGATAATTTATATTGCAAAGGGCACGATTAGGATGGCGATGAGACTCAGGTCATGCATAAAAAAGTATAAGGAGGATACCCACAGGTCTTTGCCTCCAGAGGAGACGCTCGCGCATGTTGAATTAAAAATGCCCGCGGCTGGAGTCACACGCGTTGCTGACATAACGAACCTCGACAGGATCGGCATACCCGTCTTCTCATCAATCAGGCCGATGGCCGAGCGTGGTGCAGTCTCTGTTTACAATGGCAAAGGTGCAACTCCTACAGAGGCCAAGGTCTCAGCTATGATGGAGGGAATTGAGCGCTACTCGGCTGAGGTCGGAGATCGCGAGCTAATGATCTCCAGGTTCTCCGATATCGGCGATGCCCTGAACCCCGCAGACCTTGTTTTGCCACAGGGCGCGAATCCAGATGATGAAATACCCTGGATCGCTGGATTCGATATCGTGAATGATGAGGAGATCCTTGTTCCTGCAAATGCTGTGTTTCACCCTCTGCCGCAGGATTACAGGCCCCTTTTCAGGACGAACACCAATGGTCTTGCCTCAGGAAATGAGATCGAGGAGGCGATATTCCACGGTCTTTCAGAGGTCATAGAGAGAGATGCCTGGGCGCTTGTGGAGGCGTCCCGCAATACAGGGCCTATAGTCAGGAACATCGGAAACGGTCTGGCAGGAGGGCTTTTGGATAAGTTCGCTAAGGCTCAGGTAGCAGTCTATCTAAAGGATATCACAAGCGACATAGGAATTCCCACCTGCGCCGCAGTCTCGGATGACCTATTGCTGCACGATCCGACGCTCCTTACAACAGGCATGGGAACCCATACCAATGCAGGTGTCGCAGTCTTACGTGCCCTGACAGAGGTCGCTCAGAGCAGGCTTACGCAGATCCATGGCGCCAGAGAGGACACGAAGAATGCCGATTTCAGAAGACAGATAGGTTACGAAAGAACGAAGAGGCTGAATAAGCACTGGTTTGATACATCGCATGAAAGGGACTTCTCAGAGATCGCGTCTTACGATAGCGATGATTTCCTTGAGGACATAAAGTATATGCTTTCGAGGCTTGAGAATGCCGGCCTTGATCGTGCGATCGTCATCGATTTGACAAGAGAAGAAATTGGCGTGCCAGTTGTGCGAGTGATTGTGCCGGGCCTTGAGATGGCAGCTGTAGATCCTGAAAGGGCTGGCCGGAGGTTCAAAGGTGCCAGGAGCCGTCGTGTTTCTGGGCCCAAGCCTTCCAGCTGATAAGGCATTGCAGATTCTCGATGCAGAATACCGTCCTCCTGCTAAACGCGGGGATATCTGCGATGCTTGCCGGAAATGGGCAGATGTGATCTGCTTAATTGATGGCGTATTCTTCCAGGAATGCTCTGTCGCCCACAAGGAGGTGCTTTATGCCCTGAAACATGGGATAAGGGTTGTAGGCGCATCAAGCATGGGCGCGCTGAGGGCATCTGAGCTTGACATCTACGGTATGGAGGGCGTAGGCGAGATATACAGCGCATACAAAAAAGGAGAGCTCGTCTCAGATGATGAGGTTGCCCTGATCTTCGATCCTTTTACATTCGAGCCCCGTTCAGAGCCGCTGGTGAATATCAGATATAATCTTCGCCTTGCTTCAAAGAATGGTATAATCGATGATCCGACTAGGATAGCTATTTTCGAGGCTGCCAAATCTCTCTATTTCCCTGAGAGATCCTATGATAAAATTCTGAACGCATGTGAGGGCACTATACCAACGGCCCAGCTCAAGAGCTTCCGGGCATTTATAAATAAAGAGAAAAGAGATCTGAAGATGGAAGACGCAATTGCAGCCCTTAAAAGGACAAAGGAGATTCTAGATGAGGGTTAAGATAAGGCCGTTTGCAGGATTCAGAAACATACTGGGAAAGGAGATTACTGTGGATCTTATTGAAGGTGCTGTGGTTGACGATCTCCTGCAACTGCTCTGCAGCGAACACGAAGGGCTAAGGGCAATGCTCTTCGATGAGAAAAGCCTGAAAGAAGATATGAACATTCTTGTGAACGGCAAGAATATTGCATCCCTAAAAGGAACTAGAACGGAGCTTAGAGACGAGGATGAGGTGGTGTTATTCCCTGCAGCAATCGGCGGCTAAATAACAAATTTAGTTTAATTGAGATAATTTTATTATGTATATCCATTAAATAGATTGAAATAATTGTAATCTCTAGGGTTCTCAAACTTTGTCTGATCGATATGATAGAGGAGATATTTGCCTTAAAGAAGGAGAAAAACGCTGTCATTCTCGCCCATAACTACCAGGTTCCGGAGGTTCAGAATGTTGCCGACCTGGTTGGTGATTCCCTGGAGCTGAGCCGGGCGGCGGCTCGCCTGGATGCAGAAGTTATAATATTTTGCGGCGTTGACTTCATGGCGGAGACTGCAGCAATACTGTCGCCCCAGAAAAAAGTAGTCCTGCCTGTAAAGGGCGCCTGGTGTCCGATGGCCCACATGATAACTCCAGAGCAGCTTCGAGATATGAAGGGGCTTTATCCTGAGGCGGCTGTTGTCTGCTACGTGAACTCAACTGCAGAGGTCAAGGCTGAGAGCGATATATGCTGTACATCCGCAAACGGCGTTCAAGTCGTAAACTCTTTAGAGCGGAAAAAGGTCATCTTTGTGCCCGATAGGAATCTGGCAGCTTACGTCTCAAGGTTCACGAAAAAACAGATAATTCCCTGGAATGGCTACTGTTATGTTCATGATAGGTTTACACCTGAGGATATAAGAGCTGGACGAGAGCTTCATCCGAAAGCAGAGGTCCTGGTGCACCCTGAATGTAAGCCAGAGGTCATCGATCTTGCGGACTACGTTTACAGCACATCAGGTATGGGCAGGCACGCCAAAGCCAGCAAATCTAAGGAGTTCATTATTGGGACTGAGGTAGGCATGATCTACCGTCTGAAGAAGGATAATCCTGAGAAGGAGTTCTATCCGCTGAGTGAGAATGCTGTTTGCCAAAATATGAAAAAGACTAGCCTCGATAAAGTTTTAAAGGCACTGCAAAGGCTTGAGCCCAGGGTGACAGTGCCTGAGGAGATCGCTGATAGGGCTAGGAAATCGATTGAGGGGATGTTGGCCGTGAAGACGTAAAACATCTATCATCTCGCCACACTCTACCTACCCCATTTCTCAAAGGAGATGTATCAAAAGAGAGCGGCAGCTAGCAATCAAGTCATCGCTTATATTGAGTAGCACAGGAATGGCCTTGCTCATCTGCACTGTAGTACAGAATTGGGCAAACTCACTGATGCTCATGACATCGCCGGAATAATTGTCAGATGAGACACCTGAGACCTTAGCAAGCGCAGGATGTTTGGCTTTGATGGTTTCTATAAACAATCTTACAGCATCATCGTTGCCATCGACCAAGGCTTCTATCTCCTGTTCCTTATCTCCTTCAAGGTTATGAGCCTCAAACCTTCTGATCTTGTGAGACATTGCCAGACTCAATAGGTAATATCGATAGCCCACGTCATGAACCTTTGGGCCGGTAACGAGAACCTTCACTTTCATGTGTCTTTCTCATATGCATTTACACATATTTGTTTATTGTCATCACTTACCAGTTATATAAAAAATGATAAAATAATTAGAGTCTAGGATTTCCGTACGGGTGGCGATAATAGAAAACCGCTATCTATTAACCGCCATCTTTGCGGCAACAACCCTATTATGCAACAGTACCGCGGATCAAGTGATCCGCTTATGCTCCCCTGAGTTCTTTCAGCTCTTCCTCAACACCCTCAAGCTCGCACTTGAGCGATTCGCTATACTCTTCAAGTATCTCTATCCTTTCCTTCTTGCTAAGGAACCTTCGTCCACCACAGCCACAGCCGCACATGCCGTGTGCCATGCCCATATGAGGGGCGCTATGGCCCATATGCCATCCCATAGGCCCTGCATGGTGCCCATGCATTCCATGCATTTCTTCTCCACTACACATCTTATTTCACCTCTTTTTCTTCCAACAGATCAATTACTATCTTCGTGATCTTCAATTTCCATACTTTCTCAGGTATGCCGCCCTGCGTTTCGCGGAAGGATGCTACCTCAATGATCCCCGCTTTTCTGAGAGCTGAAAGATGATAGTAAAGCCCGGCAAGGCTTATTCCAGCCTCGGCAAGTTTAAGCTCATCATAGATCTCCTTCGAGCTTTTCTGGCCCATACCGATGCAATCGATGATATCCCATCTAGTAGGGCAGTGCAGGGCATGGATGTACTTTCGAATGCTCTTCATTCGTTCAGGGAAGTTATGACCGTCACACATGATAATCCTTGAGTATTCAAGTATTCTACTTAACCATTATAGTATTTGGATATAAAGCTTTTGATAAGTGCTTGAGATAGAGCTTAATAATTAGCAGAATCTGCCGTAAAATGAGATATCTTAGAAATGAGGTCATTCCAAAACCGAACTGAGTATTGCTTCGTGTGTCCTTCAAATCCTTTGGAATCACTATGATTCTCAGGTAGGTGTTGAAACATGCCAGAAGAATGAAAATAGTGATTAGCTCTATACTTCTTTGGGGGCTAAAACTAATGGGTATCCTAGCGCGCTCAATCGCCGCGCGGGCTACCCCTAGCCCCTCTCCGGGGGAAGGTTTCAGAAAGCGATAGGCCACAAGGTCAATGCGAACAAGATGAACGAATCCTTCTTACGTTGAAGAGGAATACTATGATTCTTTCAATGGTTGGTTTTTGAATCAGGGCCGAAGGATGAGAATGATTGCATGCTGGCGATAATCGAATGTTTTTCATAGCAAGAAAAAAGTTCACAAAGGCAAAAAGATGATGCTTAGCACTTAATATAGGTGGACCATCTAGGACTTTACCGTCCATTATTCGTTGGCACTTGCCGCGGCATCACAGTAGAGTCTGTAGGGTCTTGGTTAAAGCTGGGAGCCTGCCTTCAAGATTCTCTTTAAGGATGACTATTGATGAGGCTTTACCAAGAACATTTATCAAGCCCTCTAAAATAGCCGTGAGACCGAATGCGGTTATAGCTGTCTCAGGTGTAAGCTTATCCTCATCGATACTCTCCCATCCCGGACGCGGACCTTCCGACCATTCGCCATAGCGGTGCATCCTTACCAATAGGCCGTTCTCATAGAGGATTAGCCTGTACTCGCTGAAAAAGCCCAAACATTTCTCAAAATGTATCCTTTCTTCTCTGGCCAGAATGACTATCTCACGGCGGTAACATTGCTCATAGTCCTTACTCAACAGGGGCACCAGCGGCGTGACCTTCTCCAGGATCGCTTTCAAGACTGCAGCCTCTCTTTCCAGAGTTTCCTTTTTCAGATCGGCAATCTTGGCAGCCGTGGGATGAAGCTCATCCAGCGCCGTGCTCAGCCCTGATAACATGCATGCGGTTACTGAATCGGTTGCTGTCAGCAATGTGTTATCAGAGGGGTTGGGGGAAGCCACTTAGATCGCCTCCGATGCTTTGGCTGGAGCGCTCACAGGAGATATGAATTGTATGATGCATGCGTCCTTTGCCCTCTGGCAGGCGGTCTCAAAAGCTCTGATCTTATGATAGTCTCTCTTGAAGATCGTTCTTCCAAACATTGTGTTTCACCGATTACTACCTTAGCTACTATGTATATAATCCTAATGGTGTTCAATGCCATTTAATGCCATCGATGGGGGAAATTATTTAAATAATGTTTGAAAATGGCACTATATGCGTGAAATAACCACTGAGTTGAAGATAGATAAACAAGGTCGCATTGTCATCCCTGAGATTTACAGGCAGGAGCTAGGGATAGAACCCGGCCAATTGGTGAAAATAACTATCAGCAATCCCAAGAAAAATGATTAAAGGCGGATTACCCGCCCTGGCGTTGGTTTTGGTGAAACACAATGCCAAATAAAGGGCTATATCGATTGGATATAGAGCTTTTCCTATGGTACGTCATAGTTTATTGGCGAAAAACTGGGCGTCCATTAGGTTCCGTTCCAACGATGGCCGAATAACAAGAATCTTGTACCTGCTGGAAACGATTACATTTAAATTTCTGTTCGCTTAATTATACTACAGAGTACTACAACATATGCACACGAAAATTGAGGAGTTGCTAAAATCCAAGCGCCAGGAAATTCTGGCTATCGCTGCCAGGCACGGTGCTCGCAATGTACGTGTCTTCGGCTCAGTTGCTAGAGGAGAGGCCGGGCCTGAGAGCGACCTGGATATTCTTGTAGAGATGGAGCCAGGGACGAGCTTGATGGATCATATAGCCCTTATGCAGGATCTCGAAGACCTCCTGGGACGAAAGGTGGATGTAGTCAGCGACAAAGCCTTGCATTGGTATATCAGAGACCGAGTGCTTGCCGAGGCTACTCCTCTATGAAAGACGATAGGCTCTATTTGATTCATATCTGGGAGTGCATTAAGCGCATCGAGTCTTATGCTGAAGAGGGCAAAGCAGCGTTTCTGGCATCTAACATGATGCAAGATGCGATTATCCGCAACTTTGAGATTATCGGCGAGGCAACCAAGCATATTTCTCCCGAGTTGAAACAATCATATCCTGAAATCCAATGGCAAGGAATGGCAGGATTTCGCGATGTGCTAATTCATAATTATATGGGCGTTGATTTAGACGAAGTTTGGAATATCCTCGAAAATGTGCTTCCTCAAATCAAGAGGAGTTTGAAGGCTGTTCTGGTTGAGCTTCGATTGCTTCCGTGACATATTTGATAAATCCCTTTTGGCTGCCTGTCCTGCAGGCTGTTAGCAGCACCTAGGCAGGGCGACCATATTGCTGCCTTGGACATTGTTGCAGAGGATGTGGATTTCCGGTCGCCTGATACCAGGACCAAACCGGCGGAGGTCTAATAATTCAAGCCGTGCCATGGCTTCATACCGACGAATGAGATGCGTCTTCTTCTTAAGTAAGGTTGGGCCCGCAACCCGGGAATGCGACCTTGGGGAGAATCATGACGATGATTTTGGCAGAGACTAAAGGTAAAATGATTGCCGGACCAAGCGTTCCACTGATCGCCAACGCTATTGGCACTAGAGGATATATTTTAAAAGCCTACACTTCATTTTGGGCTAAAACTAATGGTTATACTAGCACGCTCAATCGCCGCGCGGGCTGCCCCTAACCCCTCTTCGGGGGAAGGTTTCAGAAAACAATAGGCCATAAGGTTGATGAGGACAAGATGAACGATTCCTTCTACGTTGAAGAGAAGATCCCTCCGTAATTATAAACAAATGGTGAACCACCCATCACAAAATACTACGATTCTCAGGCAAGAGTTAAATTACGCCTGAAGGATGAAAATGGCCATTAGCTATTGATAATCGAATACTTTTCAGGACGAACGGAAAAGAAAGGTGGAGATGGACCTGAATGTAGTGATATGCTCTGTGTTTACAAGGCGTAATGTCTTTATTATCAAGATACATGGCGATAGAAACGTTCAAAGAACTTATAGACTGCCCAAGCAAGGCCGCCATCGACCACAGGTTACGGTTCGCAAGTTCGCCGAACTTGAGCCGAGAGTAGAGCAATAACGAAAATGGGAGAAAGACCATTACGACCAAACAACAGAAAATCCATCAGTAAAAAAAGCTCTTGGATATGATATAGATATATCAGACAAAGATTTCCTTGGCTCGTGGAAGGATCGGTCAACACAAGTCTGTAAGCCCTGTTGGGAATTGAAATATTGCCCTTATGGCCCTTTCGTCGAACAATCGCCACACTTACCACCAACAAGACAAAGTGCGATAGAGCATAATGAGCATCTTAAGAGCATCCTTGAAACAGGACAGATAGGAGATGCAACCCCAATAGATGAAACACAAAGTGCTGAGTATTCTGAGCTACTGACGCTGGCGAAGAAAAACCCTCAGATCTTGGCAAACAAAGTGGAGCTAGACCATTTTATGGAGAATATCATTGAGCGCGCACAAATTGAGAATAAGGATATTTTAGAATACCTCAAGCCACCGCTGTCCAATTTCGAGACTTACAAACCTTAACTCCGCGAATATGGGGAATAAATTGGACTTTTAAGTGGTTATTTTGGCTCTAGATTCTTATTTGAGCGAAAGCTTAATTAACCTTTATTCCCCATATGGTGAATATGGAGACTTGGGCTAAAGAGTGGTTAGAGGATCAAAGAAATAAAGGAGTTAAATGCCTTGAAATAAAACAGCATGGCGCTAAGCATTATGTTTACCATTCTACGACACATTGGGATAAAACTCAAAATAAAGCGATAAAGACATCAAAGTATATCGGTAAACTTGATCAAGAGCGCGGTTTAATAAGGTCCCATGAAGAAGATAGTCAAAATGTAAAGATTGAAAAGTCAACAAAGGTTAGAAGCATTACCGAGTACGGCAATGCCCTTTTGCTTCATGAAGCCATGAAAGACATAAAACCGCTATTAACGGAAGGTTTTCCTAACAATTGGTCGGAAATTTATTCGCTTTCTATGTTGAGAGTTATGGGAAATGTCCCTTTAAAAAGAGCTGAAAGCGCATGGCAAAAGCTCTATAATGTGGAATCCATTGAACCTAATCTCAAGTCTCAACATCTCTCTAAAGTAATGCAAGATATTGGCAGCAATCGCAAAGGTCAGAGCATATTATTTAAGGGCCTTCTCGATCAAAGTGAACAGCTTGTATACGATTTAAGTTATATATTTTCACGTTCTGTAAGCATACGTCAAGCAGAAAAGGGCTATAATAAAGATAAAATTCAATTACCTCAAATTAACATAGTGCTACTTTGTAACGCCGAAACTGGGCTGCCGACTATGATAAGATCTCTTCCAGGCAGTGTCAAAGACATAGCAACCCTGAGAAAATCCCTTTCTGAATTTGATATCCAAAACAAGATGCTCATATTGGATAGAGGTTTCTCCTCAGAAGATGTCTTTTCGGATTTAAATGAACTTGATATCTCCTACCTTATTCCGGCGAAAAGAAATAGCCATTATTATGATATGCGCATTCACCTAAATAGTCACTTTCGCTACCATAAGCGGCTAATTCGATGTGGTAGCAGAATGTGCAAAGACAAGTATCTCTATCTATTTGAAGATCAAGAACTCTTGCTTGAAGAGCGTAATACCCTTTACGATAAACTTGATAAAGGTGAGATTGATAAAAATCAGTTTGATAAAAATTTTAAAAAAGCTGGAAGGATTTTAATTCTGTCAAATCGAAAGATGTCTGAGCAGGAAGCTTATGAATTCTACAAGAAAAGGGACGTTGTCGAGAAATTATTCGATACCTATAAATCAACTTTGTATACAGATAGATTATACCTACATAGCGATGAAAGCGTTTTCGGACATGTATTTATTGGATTTTTATCTCTCTACGCATATTGTAAAATCGAATCTCTATTAAAGAAAGCCAATCTAAATAAAACTATGACACCAATGGATTTACTATTTGAGTTTAGCAAAATATATCATATTGACTTTGGTGAAGAGGACGCTATTATGGAAATTCCTAAGAAAGTTCGTGATCTAGATGTAAGGCTTAAACTAAATCTATTCCCCACGTAATGCGGAGTTAAGGTTAGAAGTCTGCATTCGAGGCTGAGAGATCTAGAGGCACATACTGGCCAGACAAGGATCACAGATGAAGATGGCCGTGTGGTTTGGATCAAAGGTAGTGGTCTAAGCCCTCTCAGGGCAATCCTTCTCTCACAGAGGAATCAAAGCTCATTGAGCCAGGAAGACCTGGAGCTTGCTAAACTGTGGGCTAGAACAGATAACAATCATAGTGGCCTATCTGAGATGGTCATTGCGGTCTGGAAGGAGATCTGTGAAGCATAATGATCTATCTCGAAGGCTAGAGGCTCTGGAAAGTGAAATGCCATCCCTTGAAGAGCTGCATCGGCTGGGTGTGATTATTGAGAGAATAGGTGGAGATAGGGATAAGCTGACTCCCGAAGAGATTGCTTTTCTGGAAGGGCTGGAATCCTGAGCACTAAAGCCAAGGAGAGGGGCTTCTAGAAATACGATCGTGCGGGGATGAATCTTATGGGATCTGTCCTATATGTATTGGTACCTCACATGGTGGCACATAAGATTCCTCTGGGATCGCCTCTAGGTTTCAATACTCGCTGTGCAATTTCTGATTTTCCATTATTTGAAGACCTTTCCAGATATATGAAAAATTTACGAGAAGAATTTAATGAAATCAAATTAGGATGCGTTTAGTATTAATCTTTGGAGGTATGATAGCTGGTATAATAATTGGGCTTGCATTAAGATTGCAGACTACTACCCACGATCATCTACAGTTTCGCGCATTTAATCATAGCAGCAAATGGAGAACGTGCAGGCTTATGCCAGGGCAGACCCCACCTTTCATGGTATGTATAATCCGTAAACCCATTGCTTCATTTTTCACGCCTTCGAAGCAAGGGGACATTTTTATAAATACCGTCTTCAATCATAAAGGCAAACCTTTGTGCTCTTGATTTTATGTTTGCATATAGAACTAATATTCGAGAATGCATATACAACAAAAAGACCAAGAAAATTTTTTATCAGACATAACAAATAGAAAGCTATATTTGTCACGCTATCAAGAGCTACTAGCCATTGTACGTTGAAAAGATTTCAGACTTGATAACGTTTGCTCCAGAGAGGTAACTACAGGTTATTTCAGTCTCAGGAAGAAACAATATATCGAAATAGTCGCTACTAATACAAAAAATCATTTGGGGAAGGCAAATGAAAAAGTCCATTAAAGTTGGAATGATGGTGGTTTTAGCTATGCTCTTGGCATTTTCCTTAAGCATAGCCTTTGCTGGGAACGATAAGACCACGGCAACCAAGTCAGTTAATATGATCAATGTGAGCGAAAATATAACCAAGAACCTGACTAATGTGAGCAAAAATGCAACCAAGAACTTGATCAATGTAACAAAGAACCTGATCAACGTGGGCGAAAATATAACCAAGAACCTGACTAATGTGAGCAAAAATGCAACCAAGAACTTGATCAATGTAACAAAGGACCTGATCAATGTGAGCGAAAATATAACCAAAAAACTGACTAATGTGACTACGAACGTGAGCAAATCTTTAGCAAAGGTGAAGAGTTTGAATCCACAGCCTATGCCGCCCGGTTTGAAACAACAGACTATAACACCAAAGCCTAATAAAGTATAGATAATTCTGACCAAGCTATTGTCTGGTACAACAAGGGCATGGCTTTCCAGGCTCTCGGTTAAACTATAGAAGCCCATGCAGCCTTTGCCAAGGCCAAGGAGCTGGGTATACGGGCTGATCCTACCTCATATAGGTACGTGTAACCAGTAATCCATTTTTTGGTATCTTCAAAGCCAGATCATAATTTTATAAATACCTTCTTTGATCACAAAGGCATTGCCTTTGTACTCCAAGCTTTATTTTATGATGTTCGCTATACTGTGGCCAAATCGATCAATATCCGAAAGCTGGCCTTTATATGCTTATGCTTGAAAATGTTAAAGAATTGATCGCTGATTAGGCTGCGGCATAGTTACCGCTAATGATTTCATGCCTAAAACTGCGATAAATAATGTGATCGATCATGTGGTTATCGCGAGTGAAACATTTCTACTGAATGCGACCTAAAAACCTTTAATCCCTAAAATATAGAGGTTCGGTTTAGGTTATAGGTCTTGGTCTGTGAGTTACTGAAAATCGCTAACTTATAGCACAATAGATGCGTGTAGCTAAAATGAAACTATTGTAACCGATTTTTACGAGAACTCTTATTAACCCCCACCATAGACGAAGAATTGGATTGGAAATCCCATTGAATACATTTCGACTGGGTCGTATTTCCTCTTGTTGCCCGCCTCATCAACTACCGAGAAGTAGGCGAGCGTCCAATAGCCAAGATCTGCATCTTCCGGCACAACCATGGTACCTACATAAGTTCCGTTCAACTTATTCCCCGAAACAAGGTTGGAATTGTTAAACTTTGGATCATTAGACGGTGACCGAAATTCAACAGTTAGATAGTTATCCCCTAATTCACTATAGAAATATGCCTGTGATGGGATTATAGGATTTCCATCTAGTTCTCCGTCAGAAATACCACTTAAGTCATCTCTCAATCTTACTGTGAATGTAATATTCTGAGGTCCGCTATATATATCTACCATCTTCGGTTCAAAATTGAAACTAATAACGCTCGGTGGTGTAGTATCCGCAACACTTGTGGAACCTATTGCCGCCATAGTAGTTGGAAACATTAACGATATCAGTAGTATACCCAATATTGATTCTATCCTCAATAATATCCCCTTGATTACTGGCTTTGTTGGTTTATAGATCTATATTCCTATTTATTATACACTCTATCTTGTCACAGGCACAAATAGGTTCTGCGGCATAGTTACCGCTGATGATTTCAAGCATTAAAGTGCGATAAATGGTATGATTGGTCATGGGGTTATCGCGAATGACCTAATGGTCACTGGAATCGGGTTATTAATTCATGCCTTGCAAACCTTGTAATCTCCTCGCGATCCTTATAGACCTCGCCGCGAGTCAAACGGCGGCGGCGCACTCGCGCAGCAAGCTGCGGGGCATGCAAGGCGCCGCCGCATGAAAACAGGACCAGGTCATCTGATCCATCCTTAAGTTGAATACGGATGCCCTTTATCCCATCCGCAGCGAGCTGCGGGGTATTACGTTTAAAAATAAAGCCTATCCTTTGAGCCTTCACCATCTAGAGCATATCGATTTCACACCCACTCATCCCCATCTCCTCTTTTTGTAGTACCATATTAGAGTTAATTAGATATACAATGTGGTACTACTAATTATTGTGAGAAACACACCGCAAGCGTGTGGATATCACAAAGGCGGGCCGAGGGCGAGAACTACTATGCAGGATCTAGGGAAAAACGGCCCGCCAGATATGGACACAAGGGGATAGCACTAACTGGAATAAAAATAGATCGGAGAGGAAACATGGTTCATGACACCCCCTCAAGGCAGAAGGCCCGCGAGCTGAAGAAGACAGCCAAGAAGCTAGAAGACGAGGCCTATACTTTAGCAGCTATTGAGGAAACTAGGGCCTTGGCTGCGGTGAAGGCTCACAGGGCCAAGGAGCTGAGTGAGACAGCTAACACCCTTGCAGATATCGCGAGATTGGAAGATATCACAGTTAGGCAGGCTCCCATCACTAAGCAAACCGAGAAGGGAGAGAAGACCTATTACCGTTGGCTCTGCTCATGGCGAGAGGGGGATAAGATCGTCACAAAGCATCTAGGCAGCGTAAAGAAGGTCAGCCATGCGGAGGCATTGGTGAAGGCTAAAAAGATGAAGGCTGAAGCTCTAGGTATTAAGGATTGATGACATTATTCGTTGATCCAAGTCACTATGAATGAAGAGATTAAAGCTAAGAGCTGGTGGAAATTCTGGAGGTAATCTATGGACGAAGAACTAGTGAAAGCAAAACCTGAGCAAAGAACATTTGAATTCATTCCAAAGCTGAAAGGCAAGAAGGTAATTATACGATTGATATCAGGAGGACAGCCAGTCACAGGCACACTTGAATCATATAATCCCTATGAACTCTTGATCCAAACCGCTAAAGGCAAAATCCTTGTCTTCAAACACGCTATAGCCACTATAGAGGCCGTGAATGAGCCACAAGGGTATAAGTCGGATGTTTAGAGAGCCGAAATAGAGGAAAGGATTTCCTATCTATTCCTCTAAAGCTTTCCGCCCAAGGTCAGTGAGCATTAATTTCGAAATGAAATTTGGAAGAGTCCCACTCGACACATATTCGCTTGTCATCACATCCACGTATCCCGACTTCTTCAGAAGCATCAAACGATTCCCAAGGTCCACTTCATCGAGCTTTAGAATCTCATTGACTTTGATCGGATCGATAAACGACTTCGGTGAAAGTGTATTGATTGCTTTGAGAATCTTTACATCTGTATCATCCATATATCCTACCTCCAATTGGTAGATTATTTTTAATGTTTATAAAGTTCCTCCTTCTTCGTGGCACCGGTTATAGGTTAGAAGCCAAATAACAAAGAAACATCTATCAGCTCTGTATCATAATCCAATATGCAGAACTCTCTTGGCCATTCCATCTTTTCTTCATGCCGATGCTTGACTATCTCATCTACATCTGAGGTCCTGATATCAAAGACTTCAGCTAAGATCTCTTTGGCTGCTTGCATCCGCAAAGGAAGGAAAGTGATTACTCAACCACTGCTTAGCAGTCTCTTCTGCATTCAGGCGAGAACTGCATCGAAGTTTGACGCAAATCATAGAGGGCTGCTGTAGAAGACTTGGGGGGGGGCGATATTTGTCTTTTATATACGAGACGAAGGACTAAGTTATGAATAACAACCCCGTGGACCAAAAAGGTAAAAAGATGAAGCGCAAAATGATCGCATTGTTTAGAGGTAAATCACTGATGGATTCCGACCACGGATGTAGAAATACATCAAAAAACAATTATCTCACCGGTTTCGTGCTATTTTTACTCGTAGCAGGATTAGTCGCAGCGGGAACGATTATAATACAAGCTAAGGCTCAACCAGACCTCTTTAAACTTGCAACACTAAAACCTGCATATGATGATCTATTCAAAAACGATATCCAACACATCTTAAACAGCTACCATTGGTCGCACCCATACGTAACAGGCAACTTCTCATGTACCGACACCTCGATTTACATAATGCTGCTACTAGAACGCTATGGATATACGACAGCATGCATCACCGGTTGGGGTCCAGACAACCGATCTTTGAGCGGCGATCCCGTAGGACACATGTGGGTCGCCGTCAATGACCCAAGACACAAAGAAGCATGGATATTTATAGATGGGGACGGTGGCTTTTACCCTAACGAAAAACCATTGGCAAACTCAATTGGATTAATTGAATACGGTGATACATACCAAACCGGTTACATAACAACCGATCCACTAGATTACCTGGCGAAATACGACTCGCGGCCAAGACAACCTTGGAGACTGAACTATAGCCTAAATGATTCAAACGCGCCAAAACCTAATACACCTTAATCGCCGGACTAACGAAATACCAGTTGATCGGTCATATTCGATAAGGCGGTGGTGCAAATCTTGGTAGTCTACCTAATTTTTAGTTGACGAAATATGAACTGCAACCGTCATCAGCATTTCCTTTATTTCCCAGATATGATCAATTAGTCCAGCCGCAGCAAGCTGCGGGGTATTACGTTTAAAAATAACCTCTTCCTGGTCTCTTTTCATGACCTTAAATATGTGCTTGAAGTACCAATATTAAAGATATCTCATCTATCGTTTGGAAAGCCTGGTGATACAGTCTTCAGCTATTTTCATAAATCCAAGAAAATTGTTTTCTATAATGCCCTAGGATCGATGATCTCATAACAGAATGGATATCATAGCTATCATAGCACCTGGCTATAGATGGCTTAAAGATCAATGGATAGCCTGGCATGAAGAGAAGAAATAGGCGGGACATATAGGCGAAGGGATGAAGGGATACGAACCTCATATGATATTGTACTATGGATGAAGCCCCTTCGCCCGATAGATATGGCTGCTTTTCATATTTAGCCATGCAGTACACGATGGAGGCCATTGCAAGAGCCAGAAAAGTAGCACAACACTGCATATAACTGAATAGGTAATGTGGTACTACTAAAGAGAGCTGGCAGAACTCGATATGCTATCTGATCTTCATATTGCAAAAGGGTTAAAAGAATTCATGAGCCTTCCTGCCTATGGCCAAAAGCTTCTTTCCATTATCTCTGGTCTTGTATCTCAATGTTTTCTCATCTATTTGTTTCCTTGACTTAGATGGGCTCGGCATAAGTAGACCGTCGGATTGAGCGATTATCCCTAAGCATCTCAAAACTTGAATGAAACAGCGTAATGCCGGAAAATTTATATTCTAACTTAATATGAATATATATGGTATGTTGATAATGGCCTGGCTTAATGGATGTCGCAATAATCTGGTATACATAATAATTATTTTTTTGCTCATAACACAAATGGCGCTTGCAAGCGATAAATGTAACTGCCCATCTTTGGGTACTACAGCGACCAAGTATTATGCTCTGGGTAAGAGTGAAACATTTCCAGGAAATGGCTACTTTTCGATAAGCTCCGCGAATAATTTACTACAGAGGCAGTACTTCAATAATGTTAACAATAGCAGCTCTCCTAACCTCACAAGCCAGCATCCCATCATGCATCCGACTAACGAGCAAATGAGCAAGTGGATGGGGGAATATGGGGCTGCTCCTCGCGCCTACTTAAGCCCTCAAGCCAAGTCTATGCTGTCCATGATCTCCGGGGCTCATTTTAGCCTATTGAACTATCTCCAGTATACACCCTCAGAGCGCAATCAGGGCCATTGCGGCAATTGCTGGGCATGGGCGGGAACAGGGGTAATGGAGATCGACCTGGCCTATCAAACAGGGATCAAGGATCGACTCTCCGTCCAGTACCTCGACTCCAATTTCCTGGACTGCCATGAAAATTGCCTGGCATGCTGCGGCGGCTGGCTGGATGATGTGGCCGGTTTTTATTCGACGACTAAAAAGTTTGTCCCTTGGTCTAATACTAATGCCCAGTGGCAGGATGGCGATACAAGCTGTCAAGATGCAGCAACCGATGTGCCTGCAAGCTCTATATCAATGAATCCTCATTATAATATAGCCTCGATAAATGCTGTATCGATTCCTACGCAAGGAGTAGGCAAAGAGACTGCCATTGCCAATATAAAGAATGTGCTAAGTCAGGGTAAAGCAGTTTGGTTCGGCTTCTTCCTTCCAGATAACAATGCCTGGAACAACTTTTTCAGCTTCTGGGACTCGCAAAAGGAGAGCGCTGTCTGGCAGCCGGATTTTGCATGCGGAAAAGCATACAACAGCAACCAGGGTGGAGGCCATGCTGTCCTCTGCGTGGGCTATGATGATACCAACCCTCAAAATCGCTATTGGATAATGCTAAATAGCTGGGGTGCCCCCTCAAACCGACCCAATGGTCTTTTCATGGTGAACATGGACATGAACTACGATTGCAGCTACACCGGTCTAGGATATGCATTCTACTGGATGACCCTCAACATAAATTATGCTAATTCTCTGCCAGGAGTGCCATCGATACCAACAGGGCCCAGCTCGGGCTATATTGGAACATCCGGCGTCTACTCCACTTCTGTAGCCGATTCCAATGGCAACCAAGTGAAGTATACGTTCGATTGGGGGGATGGAGCAAATTCTACGACGAACCTGGTTGACTCTGGAACAAGTGCAAGTGCATCTCATGCCTGGAGTAGCACGGGAACATACCAGGTTCGCGCTAATGCTACAGATAGCAATGGTGTATCTTCAGTATGGTCAAACCCTCTCACAGTTACGATAGCTGCAAATACTCCGCCACGTAATCCGACAAGACCATCCGGATTAAGATCCGGCATTGTAGGGTCCATTTATAGCTACTCCACTCTTGCGACTGATCCTGATAGGGTTCAGTTGAGGTATACATTCGATTGGGGAGACGGGACGACCTCCACAACCAGCTTAGTTAACTCTGGTACAGGTGCGGCTGCATCTCATGCCTGGAATGCTTCAGGAACGTACCAGGTTCTTGCTAACGCTACGGATAACAGCGGTTTATCTTCAGGATGGTCGAGCCCACTGACGGTTATAATATCCAAAAATAATCCGCCTAACCAGCCTATTACGCCAGTTGGACCTATAATGGGACGCAAACAAGTGGCTTATACGTATGTCACAAATGCGAAAGATCCCAACGGAGATCAGGTGAAGTATACTTTCGACTGGGGAGACGGGACGACCTCCACAACCAGCCTAGTTAACTCTGGAAAAAGCGCAAGTTCATCCCATAGGTGGAGCAGTGCTGGAACATACAAGATCAAAGCCATGGCTGCAGATAGCAGAGATGCATCCTCCGGCTGGTCAAACTCAAAGGTTGTTAGGATAATCTAGGCTTTGAGCGCCTAACAATCTTTGAGAAGAATTAAGATCTTAGCCTGCTTAATGCCCGAAACAAATTATTAGTCCTGATGCGAAGAAGGTTCTCCAATTATGGACACTCAGCCCTCTAACAAACTCAAGTCATCTATCTCCATACGGCATGAGCTGCATCCAGGTGATGTTGGCTACATAACCTATCTCCACGGCACAATTTATGCCGAGGAGCAGGGATGGGACTATACCTTTGATGCTTATGTTGCGATCCCTCTGGCCGAGTTCTCGAAATTGCACTCACATCACGAACGCATCTGGATCGTTGAGAAAGAAGGAAAAATTGTCGGCTCAGCGGCCATCGTAAAGTTCTCCGAAAGCGAGGCACAGCTTAGGTGGCTTCTCCTCGACAGAGGCGTAAGAGGCATTGGCCTTGGGCGGCAGCTAGTAGAAGTGGCTTTGAAGTTCAGCTCAGATGCAGGATACTCGGATGTATTTCTTTGGACTGTTAAGGCGCTCACAGCCGCTACCAAACTTTATGAATCCTTTGGATTTAGGAAGACCCAAGAGAAAACTCATAAGATTTGGGGTGGCCTGGTTACCGAAGTTAGGTATGACTTGAAGTTGAAATGATGATTCGTGGGTCTCTTGATCATAAAATGATCTGCTGTCCTTACTTAGGTACGAGTCATATTCTTTATATTTTCAATCGCCCTATTTGTAGGGCAAAACAGATTAACATGTAATATGTAACTAAGATAAGAGGCAAAAACCTTGATTTAGGCCAACGCCTCTGTCTGCCTGGAGGTTCTTATTGTCCCTCCTACATCGCCTCCAGGCAGCATAATCTTCACTCTGCAATCGCTGATCCCATGTTTTAAGATCATTCTAAACAATAACTGCAATCTTCGCGCAATAAGCATGAAATACATCTTCTCTTGGAGTTATGTTTCCGTTCAGGACGGCCTTCATTCCAGCATCTCCTCATGTCCTCCACAGTCGATAGCAGCTCTGCCCTGAGGTCATTATCAAACTTAATCAAATGCTGTTTTCCATTGCCGTATACCAATATCCCATGGGGAACAGTCTTGCCGTAGGTCTCCTCGATAAGTAGGCAGTAGGCCGCCAGCTGCAGCACGTGGCCTCTATGAGGTTTGCTTGTGCTTCCGCTTTTCAGTTCCACAGGTATGAGCGCATTATCCTTGTCTTTGACTATATAGTCGGGCTTGCCTGATATCCTAAATTGTCTGGAGAATAGAGGCTTTGCAGATCTATTATTCAAGTCCGAGTATATTACCCTTCCAGCAGGAATGCCGTACTTTCTTCTGGCAGATTCTATAGCTGATGATTTCCTTCTAGAAATGGCATAAAATGCCAGAGCCATAGCTATGAACAGCACAATCAAATATGAGATCGTAAAAACCACCAGAGTGCAGCAAAAGCACATACAAACATAAGATATTCCAGAAGTCGCACTATCTTAAGAGACATCTCCTGACTTTGAACCTGCGACAGCCTCTTGCCGGCCTTGATATGTTCATCTGTGCCCCTTTCAAGGCTGGGAGATTCCGGCATGCTGCCACATCTCTCAAGGTACCAGGCAACTGGACAATAAGCGTATTGCGATATCTCCGATGCTGTAATGACATCTCTTTTTGTGCCTTTTCTCATTGCTATCCAGCTCAAAGCAGTTAGTATACAATAGCTTGTGGGCTAACGCAGTCTATGATCCGATAAGAGATATTAATGATCTGTTTCATCTCTATTTTGAATGTCGGATTCCCGAATGAAAACATTAGGCGTGAAGGTGCAGAAGAGTTATGGCGAGCGATTCCGCCTTGCTTTGATAGAGCTTGGGCTTTTCGATCGCAATCGCAGGGTTATGTCGGATGAAGGCCAGGTCTATCTTCCAGTCCTGCCACTAAACGGGAATGCGAAAAGCATGCTTTTGAAAATCGCAGATTTCGAGCTTGTTGAGGCCGATTTTAAGCCTGAGGAGCGCAGGCTAAGCCCAGAGGATATTCTGGGATACAGTCCCAGCTTCGAGATAGTTGGAGATATCGCCATTGTAGAACAGGAAAAAGCGGAAGAGGTTGCGGCCGTGCTAATGTCCGTATACAAAAGCATAAAGACAGTTATCGCTCCCATATCCGATGTCGAGGGAGAGTTCAGAACACGCAGGTTCAGGCATGTTGCAGGACAATTGCGTACTACCACAATTCACAGGGAGCATGGCTTAAGATACTGCATTGACCTTGAGGGCGCATACTTCAGCCCGCGACTTGGAACAGAGCGGCTCAGAGTCGCACGACAGATCCATCCAGGCGATATAGTGCTAGACATGTTTGCAGGTGTTGGGCCGTTTGCGCTGCTCATTGCAAAAATGGGCGCAAATGTCATAGCTATCGATAAGAACCCTGTGGCTGTGAGATGCCTAAGAGAAAATGCCCGATTGAACAAAGTCCATGCCGAAATCCTTGAGGGTGATGCTGCTGAGCTTGCATCAAGATACGAGAATGCTGCCGATCATATTATCATGAACCTTCCCCACAGTGCATCTCAATTTCTGGTTCCTGCCATAAATGCAGCAAAAACAGGTGGCATAGTCCATTATTACAGCATAGCTTCCGTTGAGGATCTTTATGCAGATGTGGGGCTGATAAAAAAGGCTGCATCAAATGTTGGCGCCTCGGCAGAATTTTTATATCAAGGCATCGTGAGAAGTTATGCACCCAGAAAATACAATGTAGTGATAGAGTTTAGTATAATCAAGCCCTGATCTGCCAAGAGCCATTATCGTAAAATTTATATTCATTGGGATAGTAGTATTAATAGCAAAAGTCGTCCGATTTTAGATAGTCTCCCTCCTTACATCCCTTAACGACTTTTGCTATTACATCTTCTGTGTATCTATGTAGAAAACATAATCAGTCAATGCTTCAGATAATGTTAGGGATAAACACATTTATAGATAATTACAATCAATGGTTTTCTCAAGAGGCATTATATTGGCGAACAAATTTGATATAGCCGCAGCAAAGGGTCTTTCACAGGTCGATGCTGAAGAGCTTCTTAGAAAAGAAGGATATAATGAGCTGCCATCTGCCAAGCCTCGCAGCATCATCGCCATAGCCTTTGATGTCGTCAGGGAGCCGATGTTTCTTCTGCTTGTTGCAGGCGGCCTGCTCTATCTTGTTCTTGGTGATCTTCAGGAGGCATTGATGCTTCTCGGATTTGTGCTAGTTGTGATGGGCATTACATTTTACCAGGAGCGCAAGACAGAGAGGGCGCTGGAGGCCCTGAGAGATTTATCCAGTCCAAGGGCATTAGTCATTAGGGATGGCGAAGAGAGGCGCATTGCAGGACGCGATGTGGTGACGGGAGATCTTATTATCCTCTCTGAAGGAGATCGAGTGCCTGCAGATGCAGTACTTCTATCCAGCACAAATCTTTCTGTGGATGAATCTCTCCTGACCGGCGAATCCGCTTCGGTACACAAACTCTGCTCAGATGGGGTCGTAGATATTGGCAGGCCGGGTGGCGATAACCTGCCCTTTGTTTACTCAGGAACGCTGGTAGTCCAGGGTCAAGGTATAGCTTTAGTCAGAGCCACTGGCATCAAAACAGAGATCGGCAGGATAGGAAGGGCGCTACAGAATGTAGATATTAAGGCAACTCCCCTTCAGAAGGAGACTAGTCGCCTGGTTAGCAGGCTGGCATTGCTGGGGCTGAGCATCTGTATATTGGTAGTAATAGTTTATGGCCAGACTAGGATGAACTGGCTTCAGGGCATTTTAGCTGGCATCACAACGGCAATGGCCATCCTGCCGGAGGAGTTTCCTGTCGTATTGACGATTTTTCTGGCACTAGGCGCATGGCGCATCTCCAGCAGCAATGTCCTCACCCGACGCGTCCCCGCAATAGAGACCCTTGGCGCAGCTACTGTTCTCTGCGTAGATAAGACAGGCACTCTGACAATGAACCGGATGAAGGTCAAGAGAATTTACGCAGGTGGGGAGTTCTTTGATATCGATTTCGTGGATCACCTGCCTGAAGGTGCACATGAGGTCGTGGAGTTCAGCATCTTGGCATCGCAGATAGATCCATTCGATCCAATGGAGAAGGCATTCAAGCAGCTAGGCGAAGACTATCTGGCAAGGACCGAGCATATTCACACTGACTGGAAGCTTATGCAGGAGTACCCCCTCTCAAAGAGCTTGCTTGCCATGTCCCGTGTCTGGAGGTCTCCCAGAGGTGATAGATATGTGATTGCTGCTAAGGGCGCCCCAGAGGCAATCGCCGATCTTAGTCATTTAAATGAGATAGAGCGCCAAAATATCTCCCAAAGAGTTCAGGCTATGGCAATTGAGGGTTTACGCGTTTTAGGCGTGGCAAGGGCCTACTTTAGCGAGTCCGAACTGCCGGCGATACAACATAGCTTTGATTTCCAGTTCCTTGGGCTAGTAGGCCTGGAAGACCCGATTCGTCCAGGCGTCCCGGAGGCGATTCGAGAGTGCCATGCTGCAGGCATAAGGGTGATGATGATAACCGGGGATTATCCCGGCACTGCTCAGGCAATAGCCAAACAGATCGACCTGCCGTATGATAAAGTCCTAACAGGGCCTGAGTTGGATAGTATGAGCAATTCAGAGCTTCAGCAGCGTATAAAGGATATCAGCATCTTCTCACGTGTGATCCCAGAGCAGAAGCTGAGGCTTGTGAATGTTCTGAAGGCGGAAGGTGAAGTAGTCGCCATGACAGGCGACGGCGTGAATGATGCGCCTGCACTCAAAGCCGCAGATATAGGCATAGCAATGGGTAAAAGGGGGACGGATGTAGCGCGGGAGGCGGCATCGCTGGTTCTTTTGGATGACGACTTCACTTCCATTGTAAAGGCCATCAGGCTCGGCCGCAGAATCTTCGATAACATAAAGAAAGCGATGGCCTATATCCTTGCGATACATGTGCCAATTACAGGGATATCACTGATTCCAGTGCTCCTGGAATGGCCACTTATTCTCCTTCCCGTGCATGTTGTTTTCCTTGAGTTGATTATTGATCCCTCATGCTCCATTGTCTTCGAGGCCGAGCCTGAGGAAGACGATGTAATGAGAAGGCCGCCTCGAGATCCTCGAAGGCGATTATTTAGCAGACGTGTGGCTGGTCTCAGCATCCTCCAGGGCCTGAGTGTTCTAATTGTCACTCTGGCAGTCTTTACAATCTCTATTTACAGGGGCCAAGATGAGGCCGAGGCTCGTGCTTTGATGTTTACAACTCTTATTATAGCCAACCTGGGTCTGATATTAACAAACAGATCGTGGTCACGCACAATCCTTGAGACATTATCGTCACCTAATGCAGCCCTCTGGTGGGTTGTAGGAGGAGCATTGATCTTTCTCGCGCTGGTGCTTTATATTCCATTCCTGAGGAACCTCTTTCAATTTGCCTATCTCCATTTCATAGATATCGCCATCTGCCTCATGGCAGGTATTGCCAGCATACTCTGGTTTGAGGGATTAAAGCTCTTCAACAGCCGGAACATCTGAGCACAAAAACATTAGATTGGGATAATGCCCGAACACAACTGCCATATTCATAAGCTGGGATGATTGGGGAGGAGTCTACGATCATGTTCCTCCGCCGAAGGCTGCAGATCTCAGAACATTAAGTATTCTATGGACTGCCTGAAAATCGCTGAGGAACTATTGAACTGATGGGCAATCCTTAAATGCTTACAAGCAGCTAATCGCTGTGGTGAAATCATGGCAGTATGTACATTTTGCGGCCAACCTGCAGAGAAAGATCTTGATGGAAAGCATGTTTGCAAGGTTTGTGCAGGGAAAATTGTAAAGACTTTCAAAGATGAACTCAAAGAGGATATTAGTAAATTAAAGAGATAACCAATTTTTATAAATTTTTATTATAAACTACACATAATCTTCTCCTTCTTCTTTTATGGCTATATGGCCATTTTAGAGAAGGCATGATCCTCATGCTTTCTTCCCCATCGAGCCGAAGATCTTCGCCCTTCGCAGCAGGAAGAAGCCTAATAACATCGGCAGCCAGAAATCCAGCCCGCGGAAGGCCAATACTACAACAGTGGCAGTGGTGCCGTGAACTCCTAGAGAGTTATAGGCAATGGCCATAACTCCCTCAACAAGGCCAATTCCCTGAGGTACAGGCGAGATGTTCCAGAAGAGAATGCCTATGGCATATCCTGCGATCAATGGGCCGATGCTAATGGGATTATGGTAAGCGAGAAACAGGGCATAGATGCTGGCAATGTTGATCAGATGGGCGCTTAGCGCCGTTCCCAGGGTTCGAGCCAGCCTCCAAGGATGCTCCTCTATGGTTTTGGCAGCATCGATGAAATCGTTCGCGTTCTGTGAAGCCCAGCCATCTCCCAGCAGCGGCTTGTGCTTAATCCTGCAGGCCAGACTCCTTATGCCTCTCTGGGCTAGACTAAGCATGCGCACAAGGAGCGTTGGTCGAAACATGCCCAGCAGTAATGAGATACTTAAGCCGCAAAGCACTAATAACATTAGCAGAGCGCCTATAATCTCATAGTCCTTCAGCTCCTGCTGTATGTAGAGATATCCCAGGCTTAATGCCAGGACAAAAGCGAAGGATACATAATCTGATATCTGCGCCAGAATGGTTCCTGCAGTGGCTCGGGCTGGGGACTGGCCGCGACTTGATAGGTCATCAACAAAGAGAGCTACCCCGCCCATTCCCCATGTAGGCGCTATTGTGTTGACGAACTGCGAGCCAAACGTAAGAGGCAATAGCTCATTTATGCGGCTTTTAACTTCAACTGCCTTGAAGGCGAACCAGAACATCACTGTAAAGACGGTGAAGTATGCGGCTTGAAGCAAGGCGGCGACAAGAATCCATTGCCCGTTTCCTTTGATTAGCAGCTCTGCAATCCCTTTTATTTCGGCGAAGCTACTTACGATCAGCCAGACAAATGCCGCTGCCAAAAGCCAGAATATCCACCATCGATTCATCTATGTCTCTTGGTAATCCTTGCATCTAAAAAATGATGCCCAACTATTCGGAAGGAGCTGTATTCTTTCTTTAATATATGTAGCTGCATCAGAAATAATTATCTATGGAGCAGATGGATATTATTTTATGGGCTCGGACCAGCCGATATTCTGGAGCATCTCAGCGGATAAACTTCTCGGGCAGCTTAATAGCAGCATGAACGGCTTGGCTGAACCAGACGCGGAAAATAGGCTCAAAATATACGGCCTAAATACTCTTAGGGAAAAAAAGGAGGCATCTGCGCTAACACTACTACTTTCCCAGTTCAAGAGCCCAATTATCCTCTTGCTACTGTTTTCTGCAATTTTATCATTTTTCCTGAGCCAAGGAGTTCAAGCCTTAATAATAGTAATAATACTGTTAATAAGCGGCGTGCTGGGATTCTGGCAGGAGTACACTGCAACCGATGCGGTCTCAAGGCTTCTGGAGCTTGTTCAGGTCAAGGTTACCGTGCTTAGGGGCGGAGATCAGAAAGAGATACCTGTTGAGGATATCGTTCCAGGAGATATTATACTGCTCAAGGCAGGCGATATCATACCTGGAGACTCACTCATCATCGAATCAAAAGACCTTTTCGTAAATGAGGCAACTCTAACAGGTGAGACATATCCTGTTGAGAAGTTCGCGAGAGCAGTGCCCATAGACACGCCTCTGAACAGACGTATCAATAGCCTTTTCATGGGAACAAGCGTTGTTAGCGGAACCGCCAGGGCAGTGGTCGTAAGCACCGGTCTTCAGACGGAGTTCGGCAAGGTCTCGCAGAGGCTGAGGCTCAGGCCTCCCGAGACAGAGTTCGAGCATGGAGTGCGCCATTTTGGCTATATGCTAATGGAGGTCACCCTCCTGCTGGTGGTAGCCATCTTCGCCATAAACGTCTACCTCGCAAAGCCAATCATCGATTCCTTCCTGTTCTCCCTTGCTTTGGCAGTCGGCCTTACTCCTCAGCTTCTGCCCGCGACCATCAGCATCAACTTAGCACACGGAGCCAGGAGGATGGCTGCACACAAGGTTATAGTCAAGAGGCTGGCTTCGCTTGAGAACTTCGGCAGCATGAATGTGCTCTGCTGCGACAAAACCGGCACTCTCACAGAAGGTGTTGTTCAACTACATTCCTCTCTGGATGTAGAGGGCAACAGCAGTGATAAAGTCCTGTTCTATGCCTATCTTAACTCTTTTTATGAGACCGGCTTTGCGAATCCAATAGACAAGGCAATTCTCAGCGCAGGCCCAATAGATATCTCAGGATACAAGAAGCTGGATGAAGTTCCCTATGATTTTTTGCGTAAGCGTCTGAGCATCCTTGTTTCAAAGGATGATGAGCACATCGTCATAACAAAAGGGGCACTGTCAAACATCCTGGAGGTCAGTACAAATGCTGAAACGTCACAGGGAATAGTGGATATATCCACCATCAGTGAGGAGATTCAAAATAAGTATAAAGATCTCAGCAATCAGGGTCTGCGCGTACTTGGATTGGCTACTCGAAAAATCAATGCAAAGGTCTGCCTTACCAGAGATGAAGCGGATATGACCTTTTTAGGCTTCCTGGTTTTCAACGATCCTCCCAAAGCGGATGTAATTGAAGCCATCAGCAGCCTGAACCAACTGGGGGTTGATCTCAAGGTGATCACCGGCGATAACCGGATAGTAGCTGCTAGTGTTGGAAAGCAGGTAGGCATGAAAAATATGCGTGTGCTCACTGGCCAGGAGATTCTCAGGATGAGCGATGGTGCACTCCTGAGACAGGTACAGGATGCAGATATATTCGCAGAAATCGAGCCGAACCAGAAGGAACGCATAATTCTGGCCATGAGAAAGGCAGGAAACGTCGTAGGCTACATGGGTGATGGAATCAATGATGCATCAGCTCTTCATGCCTCCGATATTGGCATATCCGTTGACAGTGCGGTGGATGTTGCAAAGGAGGCGGCAGACGTAGTCTTAATGGAGAAGGATCTGAGCGTTTTATCTGAAGGCGTGACAGAGGGCAGGAAAACATTCTCAAATACAATGAAATATGTCTTCATGGCCACAAGCGCTAACTTCGGAAATATGTTCAGCATGGCCATAGTCTCAATCGTTATACCCTTCCTGCCGCTGCTCCCCACCCAGGTTCTCCTGACAAACCTTCTTCAAAACTTTCCGCAAATCACAATAGCGAGCGACAGCGTTGATGAAGAACTTATTGCAAAGCCGCGACGCTGGTCGATAAAATTCATCACAGACTTCATGGTAGTCTTTGGCATCATCAGCTCCCTTTTCGATTTCGTCACCTTCGGAGCACTATTGCTTCTCTTACATGCAAGCGTAGTTCAGTTCAGAACCGGCTGGTTCATAGAATCAGTGATATCTGCATCCATGGTAGTGCTGATCATTCGCACAAGAAGGCCGTTCTTTAAGTCAACGCCGGGAAGATATCTGTTGATTACCACGATTCTGGTCGGCCTGGCCACGTTTATCCTGCCCTACACACCTTTATCGGGGCCGTTTGGATTCACTCCGATGCCTATGTATTTCTTGCTGATAGTGATAGTAATCGTTGCATTATATATGACAATGGCTGAAGTTGCAAAGAGATTCTTCTACCAAAGAGTCAAATATTGAAGAATGTATTAAACTGTGGCTATCTTCTGGAGCCTTCTCGCGCTGAGGGTGAAAGGGTATTTACCTAGGTCCGATTCTGCCTGCCTGGATCAATCAGGATACGCTGAAGCTTCTTGTGGAGAAATACGATATTAGTTTGATCCGCAATCCTGAGGAGGATATCACGAGGATGATGGGTTAAAAGTACTAGCATAAGAGCGGTACTTGGCCGCCTATATCGGCTTGCTTTAATATACTTCCCAAGTTTTGGATGCAAGTTCACATCAGGTTTACCCGCAATAGTCGCTCCTAAAAAGGATGCTTGAACTGCATGTGGCAGCCTTTAGTGCTCACAAGCTGCCATCCATAAGGTGCTAAGAATTAAATACTGCCAAAAATATGAAGATCAGCTCATCATAATAATTAACTATTTAAGCAATCATAAAGATTCGTCCACTATGAAACTGTACAGGATATTTCGCATCGCTATTATTATGATTATATTGATTCCGATTGTCGGGTGCACGACCCAGACCACCCGGAATGCAACCTCTAACGACCAGACGATCGGAGGGATCACGATCCCCACTACAACGGGAGCCCCAACGCCAGCGGTAGCACGACAGATCGCAGCGGCAGCGTATGTCTACGGCTACCCACTCGTCATCATGGATGTCACGAAGGACCAGTTGACTGCTACGCCAGCTCCGATTGTGACTACTGGAATACTGGCAGCACCCATCAACCAGTTCGTCAAGTCGAATATTTTACCAACCGCGTCGGCTACAGGCGCGACGCGCCCGAACGTCGACACGCTCTACTCCATTGCCTGGCTTAACCTGACGAAAGAGCCGATGGTGCTGAGCGTGCCGGCATCGAACGGCCGGTACTACCTGATGGAGTTATTAGATGCCTGGATGAACGTCTTCGCGTCACCAGGAGTGCGCACCTTAGGAAACAGGTCGGGCAACTTTGCCATCGTAGGCCCGAAGTGGAATGGCACGCTTCCTGCCGGGATGACAAAGATCCAGTCGCCGACCGAAACAGTCTGGATTGCCGGTCGCACCCAACAGAACGGTCCTGCCGACCTCCCTGCGGCAATTGCCTTCGATAGCCAGTATAAATTGACGCCGCTGAGCGCATGGGGCACGAACTACACGCCGCCGACAAACGTGTCGGTGAACCACAATGTGAACACCAAGATGACCCCTGTTGACCAAGTCGCAAACATGAACCCCGCCACGTTCTACAATAGGATGGCGATGCTCATGGTGGCCAACCCCCCGAGCGCTGCGGACACACCGGTCCTCGACCAGATAGCGCGGATCGGCATCATCCCTGGCGTGCCGTTCAACTGGACCGGCTTAAACGCCACGATACAGAATGCGATCACACAGGGTGCTAAGGACGGGCTCGCCCAAGTCAACGCTTCGGGCCTTAACTATCCGGGCTCTGTGAATATCAACGGCTGGACACTCAACTATAACTTCGGCAACTACGGTACAAACTACACGCTTCGTGCTGGCGTTGCGCAGTCGTACATAGGCATTAATATCCCGCAGGACGCGATGTACCCGGTCTCTCTCGTCGATGCCACCGGTGCCCCGTACTCAGGCGCTTACGACTACATCATACATTTCCCTGCAAACAAAACCCCGCCCGTCAACGCATTCTGGTCCCTCACGATGTACAATGAACGGAACTTCCTCGTCGCCAATCCGATTAACCGGTATGCGATCTCACCCCATCTCGGTCCCTTGAAGTACAGCGCGAACGGATCGCTCGATATCTATATCCAAAACACGACCCCCGGTCTCGACAGGGAGTCTAACTGGCTACCTGCCCCATCAAACGGGTTCATCATTAGCTTGCGGCTGTATTGGCCGCAGGAGGCTGCGCTGAATGGCTCGTGGGTGCCGCCGGCGGTCCAGAGGGTGGGCCCAGCAGCGACGACGGCGAATACAACGGCATCCGCGCCGACACGATTATAGCATGGCTAGACGTGCCTATCAGCGTGCATGTGGTGAAACCGAGCGATAGAAGGCAGCCGTTTGGATTAAACATTAAGCCGTGTATCCGAACGGCTTGCCGCTAGAAGGCAGAACGACACATGGGATTGTACTATCGTGCGGGGATCTCATTACCTGCACATAGTGGCAAGCGAAAAAAAAGGCATTAATAGGTTAAGTCTTGAATAGTACAGCCTGAAGATTACCAGTAAAGTTGCCATGAGGTGAAGCTTTTAAGGATGATGGGCATAAAGTAATAACACACGAGGTGGCCTAAAGCTGCCAAGCTCCCGGTTATTTGGTAATACCTCTACTTCCTGTGTGAGTGCATCGCGACCTTTTGACCATTCTTCGCGACGCCCCCTTTTGTCAGTCTTTTAGCGTTCAGTTGATGTTTGGATCATAATTTTAAGCAATCCCTTTGCTGTATCAATCATTATCGTTTGCTATTTCTACAGGATCTCCGACGTTTGTTAACCCTACCCAGAATATGCTACTTGTGTGATCAACAAGCCTATATAAGCGGTTGGTCATGATTAATATCGACCGAAGTATGGAGCTAACACCCATTCAAAGAGATATATTGACTGCGCTGATAAACATTTACCGTAGAGATAACCGCGCGGTCAAAGGCGAGGAGATCGCTGAGATTATAGATCGCAACCCAGGCACCATAAGGAACCAGATGCAATCTTTGAAGGCGCTGAACTTAGTGGAGGGCGTACCCGGACCCAAAGGAGGCTATAAGGCTACAGGTTCTGCCTATCAGGCTCTAAACCTCGATACTGCTGGTGACTCAGTCACGCCCATCATGAAGAACGGAATTGTAGTCGATGGGGCAACTGCTAGCGAAATTGTCTTTGATAAAGTCATGAAACCCACTGAATGCGACGGAACGGTACGCATAATAGGCGATATACGCGGCTTCAACATCGGCGATGAGATCAGAATTGGGCCTACACCGGTGAACAAGCTTTACGTTCGTGGGACTGTCGCAGCTAGAGACGATACTATGTCCAGACTCATGTTCCACGTGACGGAGATAATTTCAGTGCCAAGGATTTCTGTCAAGGAGGCGGCGCGACCTGCTGTTCATATCAGTCCTAATGCATCGCTTCAAGAAGCTGCCAGGATACTTATACGCAATGGGGTTAGAGAGGCCATAGTCGATGAGAGCTCTCCAGGCCTAATCAGTATGACCGATATAGCCAGGGCTATAGCGGATGGTCGGGTAGACATAAAAGTCAGTGAGATTACGACCCGAAGCTTCCTGACAATTGATTCTAAGGAACTCATCTTTGAAGCTGTAAAAGTTCTAGGAAGGAACGGCTTGAGCCGACTTGTAGTAACGGATTCTGGAACGCCTTGGGGGATAATCACTCCAGCAGATCTAGTCCGCATTCTCGCTCCGATCCGACCCTAATGTCGAGGTTTTCCAGGCTCAAGAGAGCTAATAAGCCAGATGACGCCGTTAATTCTAAATAGTAATCAATGATAATAAGTTTTGAGGCCAAAAGCGAGATCAGATCGTTGTCGACCGTGTAACGGTCATATGATGACGAGTCCCTCTAAAAAAGGGCGCTGAGGAAAAGCTGGCGCTGATCTTGCTCATGCCTCGCTTGCTTTTGATCAAATTCATATATTTAGATACGCAAAGCTTATTCATAATTTTTCTTAGCAAAGTTTATTGTTCCAACCGATGATAGAATCATCGAATAGACTGGAAAGAGAGTTTATATTGAATGACCGATCCGAAGACTGGATAAGAGATGCCCTTTCTTAAGGCATCTTTGTGGGATATTACTATTATCGGAATTAGCGTGGGATTCAATGATCACAAAGGAAGATGTAGAGCACATAAGCTGGCTTGCCAGCATCAAGATCGATGATGAGGAGAAGGATGAGCTAGTGGATCAGTTCAACTCCATCTTGGACTATTTCCACCAGCTCGACGAAGTTGATACAGAGGGCATAGAGCCCACATATCGTGTAGTTGATCTATCTAATATATTCAGAGATGATGCCGCCTGCAAATCGCTCTCCCAGGATGAGGCGCTCAAGAATGCGCCCAGGCGTGAGGATGGCTATTTCAAGAGCCCCAGGATTGTGTGAATATGCTGACGGAGTTAAAAGAGCAGCTCTTGGCTGGGTCAGCCGAGGAGTATCTAAGCAAGCTCTTTGATAAAATTGAGCAAAGCAAGCTCAATGCCTTCACGACCCTGGCAAAGGAGTGTGCTCTTAAAAGAGCAAGGGAATTTGATAAAAAGCCCTGGGGTGGGCTAATGGCAGGAGTCCCCATAGCAATCAAGGAGTGCATCTCAACCCACGGGATAGAGAGCAACTGCAGCTCAAGGATTTTAAGAGGCTATGTTCCGCCTTACGATGCACATGTTATCGAGAGGCTGAAGGCGGAGGGCGCAATCATCATGGGCAAGACAAACATGGATGAGTTCGCCATGGGCACATCGACTGAGACCAGCTGCTTTGGACCCACGAGGAACCCGTGGGATCTACTTCGCGTTCCCGGAGGCTCAAGCGGGGGAAGCGCTGCAGCTGTTGCTGGCGGCGAGGCACCATGCTCACTTGGCTCTGATACAGGCGGGTCTGTCCGCTGTCCAGCATCATTCTGCGGAATTGTCGGCATGAAGCCGACCTATGGTCTGGTCTCTCGTTTCGGGCTCATCGCATACGCAAACTCCCTTGAGCAGATAGGGCCGCTCACAAATACCGTTGAGGATACGGCATTGCTCATGGAGATCATTGCAGGCCACGACTGGAGAGATACAACATCTGCTGAGAAAGGAAGCTATCTTCCCAATCTGAAAAAGGGGATTAAAGGCTTGAAGCTAGGCATTCCAAAAGAGTACTTCGGCGAAGGCGTAGATAAAAGTGTAGAGAAGGCCGTTTGGGATGCCGTTTCGACGATGGAATGCCTTGGAGCAAGCTGGCAGGAGATTAGCCTCCCTCATACGAAGTATGCTCTGGCAGCTTACTACATCATTGCCATGAGCGAAGCATCATCCAATCTCGCGCGCTTCGATGGGCTTCGTTACGGCCTGCGCTTTGGTGAGGACAAAGATTGGCATACAACCTTTTCAGAGATTAGATCCAAGGGCTTTGGGCCTGAGGTCAAGAGACGGATTCTTTTGGGAACCTACGCTTTGTCAGCAGGCTATTATGGGCGGTACTATCTCAAGGCGCTCAAGGTTAGAACCCTAATAAAGAACGATTTCGAGAGGGTCTTCAGGGATGTAGATATCGTGGCATCTCCAACTATGCCTCTTCCGGCATTCAAGATAGGTGAGAGAATAAACGATCCGTTATCCCTTTACATGGCAGATGTATTTACAGTCCCAATCAATCTGGCTGGCGTTCCTGCAATATCAGTGCCTTGCGGATTTGCGGGCAACTTGCCTATTGGACTGCAACTCATAGGCAAACACTTCGGGGAGGATACAGTGCTTGGGGCAGCTCATGCATTTGAGGCTGCCACTCCCCATCACCTCAAGAAACCGGAGGCGATCTGAATGGATGACGTCATAATAGGGCTTGAGGCTCACGTACAGCTGAATAAGCTGAACTCAAAGCTCTTCTGCGGATGCTCGACCAAGTATCACAACGACGAGCCAAACACGCATACCTGCCCGGTGTGTCTCGGGCTTCCGGGCTCACTTCCAGTGCTGAACCGCAGAGCTGTAGAGTATGGCATAAAGGTCGGGCTGGCCTTGAACTGCACCATCGAGGAAGAGACGCTCTTCTACAGGAAGAACTACTACTACCCTGATCTTCCAAAGGGCTTCCAGATAAGCCAGTATGATTATCCTCTTGCTACGCACGGCCACCTCTTGATCAAGGGCGAGGATGGAATTGAGAGAAATATCAGGATCACCCGGGCCCATATGGAGGAAGATCCAGGCAGGCTGGTGCACGCAGGAACCATAGATAAAGCGAAATATACCCTTGTGGACTACAACCGCTGCGGAATGCCGCTTCTTGAGGTGGTTACCGAGCCGGACCTTCGATCTCCCAAGGAGGCACGTGCGTATCTAGATAAGTTGCGAAGCATTCTCGAGTATCTTGATGTCTTCGATGGAAGCCTCGAGGGCGCTATGCGTGTGGATGCGAACATATCACTTGCAGGCGGCGATAGAACCGAGGTCAAGAACATCTCCAGCTTTAAAGGCGTTGAGAAGGCATTATCATACGAGATCACTCGCCAGAGGAACCTGAAGCGCAGAAATATCAAGGTCGTTCTGGAGACGAGGCACTTCGATGAGATCAGGAACTTAACAGTCTCCATCAGATCGAAGGAGGAGGCTCACGACTATCGCTACTTCCCCGAGCCTGATCTGGTGCCGCTACATATCGCGGATTGGGTGCCAGCGATAAAGGCCACGCTTCCAGAGCTGCCCGACGCCAAACGTGCGCGCTTCATATCGCAGTACGGCATCGCGGATGATCATGCAAAATCATTGACATCGGAAATAAAGGTCGCAAATTTCTATGAGAATGTAGCCGCAAGCGCGCCGCCAAAGCTTGCTGCTGTCTGGATCGCCGATGTTCTCAAGGGCGAATTAAACTACCGTGATTTGACCATAGATCGCTTCAGTCCTGAGCATATGGCCGAGATCTTGAGCATGCTTTCTTCAGGCAGGATAACAGAGGACGGGGCGGTGGAGATAATACGCTCAATTCTTGATAAAGGCGGCTCACCCGATGAAATAATCAAGGCTCGCGGCCTCGGCAGGGCAGAGAATGAAACTGTGCAGAAGGCCGTTCGTGAGGCAGTCGCAGAATGTACTGCGGCAGTTGAAGATTACAGAAAGGGAAGCCCGAGGGCACTAAACTACATCGTCGGCCAGGTGATGAAGAAGACAAACGGCCAGGCTGATCCCGGAGAGGTTCACATGTTAGTGAAGGCGGAGGTAGATAAGCTCTAGATCGATTCTTTTTTATTCAACCCGGTAATCATTGAAAGCCTGGTTGATCATCAATGTCAGGTTATTGGGACCCCCATATTGAAAGGATGCCTGCAGAGGACTTGCATACTCTGCAGGAAGATCGTCTTAAGTCGATTGTGCGCTATGTTTATGACCACTCCGCCTTCTACAGGCAGAGGCTCAAGTCTGCAGGGATCGAGCCCGGGGACATAAAAAGCCTGAGCGATCTCACAAAGCTGCCCTTCACCCGTAAGGTCGACCTGCGAGACACTTATCCTACAGGCATGTTCAGTGCGCCGAAAAGCGAGGTTGTAAGATACCACGTGTCCAGCGGCACAACAGGAAAGCCTACCGTGGTCGGTTACACAAAGGGCGATATCGAGGCATGGTCCGAGTCTCTGGCAAGAGCGCTTACATCCGTTGGCCTTGGACGCGAAGATACAATACAAGTTGCCTACGGCTATGGTCTATTCACAGGCGGCCTCGGACTCCACTATGGAGCTGAGCGCATAGGTGCTGCCGTTCTGCCGGTAGGAACGGGAAATACGGAGCGTCAAATTGAACTTATGCAGGACCTGGGGACTACTGCCATTGCATGCACACCATCATATTTCCTGCACATCATGGAAACGGCTGAGAAGATGGGCGTCTCCATCAGGGATGATACCTTGCTCAAGGCGGGCATATTCGGGGCTGAGCCCTGGTCGCTTGAGACGCGAAAGCGAATCGAGAGTGCTACTGGAATAAATGCCTATGATATTTACGGAACGAGCGAGATCAGCGGTCCTCTTTTCACCGAGTGCCTGCACAAGAACGGCATACACGTTTGGGGAGATATGTTCCTGACCGAGGTCATAGATCCCAAAACAGGTGAGCCCGTGGAAGATGGAGAGCGGGGTGAGCTTGTGTTTACTACATTGAATAAGTTCGCATTGCCCCTGATAAGGTACAGGATAGGTGACCTTTCAGTCCTTGATAGCGAGCCATGTGAGTGCGGACGTACACATCCGAGGATAATGAGGATACTTGGAAGGACGGATGATATGCTCGTCATTCGCGGAATCAATGTCTTCCCAAGCCAAGTCGAGTCTGTGCTGATGAATATCCCGGAGGTCGGAGACCACTGGCAGATACTTGTGGACAGGCATGGAGCGCTGGATAATATGACGGTGAAGGTCGAGCTTACCGAATCGGGGTTCAGTGATAAAATCGGCGACCTGATGAAGCTCAAGAAGAAAGTTTCAAAGGAATTAAAAGGCGTGCTGAATATAGCTGCTGAGGTGGATCTGGTCGAGCCTGGAACAATTCCTCGATCTGAGGGCAAGGCTAAGAGGGTTATAGACAAGAGAAAGGTGTAAGGAGGGATGGTAGTGGCAGAGATTAAGCAGCTATCGCTGTTTGTTGAGAACAGACCCGGAAGGATGGCAAAGGTCTCTAAGACCTTATCGGACGCTGGTGTGAATATAAGAGCCATGACCATTGCGGAGGCAGGAGACTTTGGAGTCATAAGGATGGTTGTGGATGACCCGGAAAAAGGCTACAAAGTGCTTCACGATAATGGCTTCACTGTATCCACGACAGATGTCCTGACGGTCGAGATGAAAGATACGCCAGGGGGTCTCTACGAGATCGTCAATACTCTGGGGGAGAATAACATCAACGTCGACTATGCATATGCCTTTGTCACGGCAAAGGCCCAGAAAGCGATGCTGATACTCAGGGTGGATAATATAGCCAAGGCTAGACAGGTGCTGAGTGTAAAGGGTGTTAAGATAGCGACGAAGGAGGAGATCCAGGCAATCTAAGCTTGGATGCTTCTTTTTCTATTTTAATATAGTGCTTCTCTCAGCTTATTACCTTATACTTTTCCTGCCTTAATCCCCATGTTTTTCGTCGTTCTTGGTGTCTTGCTATGAAAAACATCCAATAAAGGATATTGGGCGATCAATTTAATTTCATCCCTCTGGAGATTCTCTCATCACTTTATATCCTGCCTCGCCAACAATCTTGATCATCTCCTCCAAGCTTGGGTAATTTGATACATCGGAGTACTTGACTTTGACCAGTTTAGGTTTCTCCAAGCTTTCATCCTTATATATCTCCTGATTGACTAGGAGATGATACAAGATGCATAACATCTTTCTGGCCAGAGCTACAATAGCGACCTTTTTACCTTTTTTAGCTAAAACTCTCAAATAAAACCTCTTCAGCCGAGTCCTGGGTTTGGTATTTGACAACGCATGTGCGCACTCGACCATCATCCTTCTGAGATATTTGGAACCCTTTTAGTGATAGGACCTGTGTATTTCTTTCCTGCCGATTCATGAACTGATGGATCGAGTCCTGAGAATGCAGCAAGCTGTTCTCCTCTCTTGAAGTTTCTATAATCTCCGATCTCAGATAGAATTGCAACTGCAGATACAAAGCTGATTCCAGGCATAGACATTGCAATCTCTAGATCTGTTTTCCTTCTTTGGATCAGCCTGCGACATTCGATATCTATTTGCTCGATCTTCTTATCAACATCGTCTATTAGGTCGAGATGAGACTGCAAGAGGAACATACTGATCGGTGTAAGGCCAGCTTGAATGGCTTCCTTAATCTCCTCTTTGCTCTTCTTAATCCTCTTTGATGGAAGCTTCTGGACTATGTCATCGATACTAATTTCGTTGATAAGTCCTTCAAGGATTTGTCTACCTGTTTTGCCGAAAACATCAGAGAGCACTGAGGAAAGCTTGACAGTGCATGCCTCTAATTCCTGAATGATCCTGCTCTTCAGCTTACCCCTAAAATCCATATAGCCCTTTCTGGCTCTGGTCAATGCTCTCAGCTCTCGGTCTTTTTCGGGAAGAATCCTGGATGGCTTGATTTGATTATTAAGGCACAGCTCTGCGAGCCATTCTGCATCAAGCCTATCTGTCTTAGCTCCTGGATGTCCACGAGTCTGAAACGCGTTAGCCAGAATGAACTCAAATTCATCTTCAAGAACCTGATAGACCAAATGCCAGTAGTTCCCTGTGGATTCTACTGCAACCTTCTTGCATCCATTTACCTTTAACCATTCCTCGAAATTGAGGATGCCTTCTACTGTCATATCAAACTTGCTTATGACCTTTGAACCATCTCTGCTGAGAATACAGGCCACGAGAAAGTCCTTGTGGATATCTGCACCACAAGCCTTATCCTGTTGTTCCATCGTTTATTCCCTGCCTGATATGGGCAGATGCAAGTTCCCTGTAATGTGGGTACACATTGCTATTCGCGTTCAAAGACGCATTCGGGCGCTCGCTAATTTGGGCTAGTTTTGTGGCTGGCTTATAAAGCCGCAAAGGCACAACTGCCTTCACTGCCCATATCAGCCTTGCCTATAACTCTCCGGGTTTTTCATCCTTCGGGCGCGATTCCAAAAGCTATATCTCAAAAAAAAATCATAGTGTTTGTGGTTGGCTGTCACTGAACGCTCATCACAAAGACACGAAGGCACGAAGAACGGACTTGGAAGCTTGAAATTATTGGGCAATTAGTCAAAAGAATGACTATAGTGGATAATGCGGCCAAGCAATACGGGTATATAGATCCTATCACATATGGAATAAAATGAAGGTTATATGTTGGTACAAGAATGGTAGCTTAGACACTATCCGCCAGTTTTGCATTCAAAACCGAGATAAACCAATATCTGTAAAGTTAACAAACAGATCCGAGCATGTCATTGGGGCTTTATATAGCTATTATCTTGACTACTCTGAAGCAGCATATCTTTTTCTACTCTTAACGGATAGAGTAACTCATCCGGCATACTATAGCCTTAAGGATATTGAGAGTCTGCATATTGAATTCAATGAAACACCATCGTCTTAGGCAGATAATACGAATACTGAAGATATGTTTTCTTCCGAGATTGTCACGTCAAGGCATTTAGCCCTGTTATCTGCTCAATGAATGTCAAGGAGAAAAATGGAAAGAAGCAATCCCTTAGGGGATCTAAAGAAGACCTGGCCAGAGAAATTCGCATCGAATGAAGAGATATTCAGCCGTATACATCCTGGCGATAAGATCTTCATAGGCACGGGATGCGGCGAACCCCAGTACATAGTTCAATCCCTCGTTAACTTCGTCAGCAGCAATCCTAAAGCCTTTTTCGGCCTTGAGTTAATACACGTATGGACTCTTGGGGCCGCTCCCTATTTAGATGAAAAATTCAGAGATAACTTCCGGATCGACTCATTCTTCATAGGCGAAGGCACAAGAAATGCGATCAATAGAGGTGCAGCAGACTACACTCCCATATCCCTTTCTGCCGTTCCCGGCCTTTTCCGAAGGGAGATAATACCAATAGATGTGGCGTTGATCCAGACATCCCCTCCAGATAAGCACGGCTATATGAGCCTGGGGATAAGCGTAGACATCGTAAAGGCTGCGACCCAGAAGGCGTCATTGATCGTAGCCCAGATAAACTCATATATGCCTCGCACCCAGGGTGACGGATTCATAAATATAAAAGATGTAGATTTTATTATCCCTCATGACGAACCGTTGCTGGAGTATACGGTAGAAGACCCAGGGGACATCATCCAGGCGATAGGCAAGTATGTTGCCCAAATTATTGAGGATGGATCTACTATACAGGTTGGATACGGCATCATACCTAATGCTGCGGTCTCCTATCTGGAGGAGAAAAAGCACCTTGGGATTCATACTGAGCTCTTAAGCGATGGCATTATTGATCTAATGAAGATAGGCGTGGTGGATAACACCAATAAGTCCATCGATACGGGCAAGACTGTAGCTTCCTATTGCATGGGCCGAAAGGAGACTTATGATTTACTGGATGAGAATCCAACTATCGAGTTCAAGACCATCGATTATGTAAATAACCCACTGGTTATTGCCAAGAATAAGTTGATGACGGCAATCAACAGCGCCATGGAGATAGATTTGACCGGCCAGGCTACTGCAGAATCGCTGAGCGGGACGTTCTACTTCGGCATCGGCGGCCAGGCAGATTTCATGAGAGGAGCCGTTCTTGCACCTGGCGGCAAGAGTATACTGGCCCTTCCCTCAACTGCCGTCAACGACACCATTTCAAGGATAGTGCCATCTCTCCAGGAGGGTACAGGAGTGACCCTGACCAGAGGGGATGTCCACTATGTAGTAACTGAGTATGGGATAGCATACCTCCATGGTAAAAATATCAGGGAACGAGCTATGGATCTGATTGCCATCGCCCATCCCAAATTCAGGCCATGGCTGATTGAAGAGGCTAAGAAACGTTTACTCATTTATAGTGATCAGGCGTTCGTACCCGGAATGAAAGGGGTATATCCTGTGGCTCTGGAGACATTCAGGACAACCAGAGGCGGGCTCAATATTCTCCTGAGGCCAGTGAAGATCGGAGATGAGCCATTGATGAAGGACTTCTTCTATGGTCTTTCTAATGACAGCATGTACAGGAGGTTCATGTCTGCAAGAATGGATATGCCACATGAAAGGCTGCAGGAGTTCGGAGTGGTAGACTACTCCAGCAGCATGATGATCTTGGCCATTATCAAGGGCGATAATAAAGAAACTATCGTGGGAATTGGACAGTATGATATGAATAAGGGGATGCATACAGCCGAAGTTGCGCTGGTGGTAAAGGATGAGCACCAGAACATGGGCATAGGTCATGATCTGCTTTCTTATCTCACTCATCTGGCTATGAGGCGAGGGTTGCTCGGATTTACCGCTGAAGTCTTAGTTGATAATAAACCGATGCTTAATCTTTTTAAAAATATGGGATTTGATACAGAAAAGAGAAGCGATGAAGGGGTCTATGAGATGCGTATGATGTTTCGAGATATTGAATGATAGACTCATGGCTGTAGAGAAAACTGGCTCGGAGCTGGAGGATCAATGCCTTTTTGCTTCGGCTTGCCGGTATCTGTAAAATCAATTGCAGGATTAGAGTCGATGGTATAGGGAAATGAGGAAATTTAGGAACAACCCACTATAGACCTCACTACCTTTATTGATCCCCTGCTATTACCTTATCGGGGCCTAGTCTTCCGGGGTCCCTCGTATTTCCTGCCGCGTGCCGTTTTGTCAAAGCTGTGATCCCTTTGACTGCTCTTCACGGGCTTCGAGGGATCGTGCTTGCCTGGCCCGTTGCTGGGCATACCCTTAGCACCCTTCTTTTGGCTCATCTTGCCCTCCTGCCATGTGAGCTATGTCTGTCCAGCCTGCTGGCACATGAGCATAGGTGGCTTTTATGCATCCATCAAAATCCATTACAGCAACCATTTCGAGGCTGTCAGCCAACAAATTCAAAGCAAACATCTCAGATCACTCTGCAGGCATCTGCCTTGATGTAAGGAGGCAGATATCCAGCTCGCTCTCCAATTCATCGATATGCTTATTCAATTGCTTTATCTTATTTTGCAAGACCTTGACCTTCTCCTCAGATATCCTGAGCTTTTGTTCTTGGGATGCTTTCAGCTTTTCGTCCGATGTCCTGAGCCGCTCCATCAGCTCCTTGATCCTCTCCTCCAGAATCTGAACGTTCTCTCCAGATGTAGGCGTATTCACCACCAAAATCTTTTTGAATTTCATTACTTGTTTTCTTTATACCATTAATACCTATCTGAAAAACAGCTACTGGTTGGACATTGTCTTGATGGACAGGTTTTAGAGATATCTCTAAATCAGAGATAATGAGAGTTAGCATTATGGCCGCGGTATATATTGGCGTATGCCAACCTTTCGATATAGGAAGCTGTCGAAAATGATTTATCCAAAACAGGAAAGATCTGGTTCATAGAACCAGCCTCTTGTTTAGTCAGTCTTGCTGTTCCATTGCATCAAAGGTTCGCTTACTTAGACCTTGTGGCCTATAGCGCAGCGGCGCATGATACGGTCGATCTGAATCCTGACCTGATCCCCTACTTGGGTTCCAGGTACGAAGATTACAAAGCCCTCAACCTTAGCTATTCCATCCCCTTCACGAGCGATATCTTCAATCTTGGCATCATATTCGGCGCCAACCGTCACGGGAACGGGGGGTGCAGAACTCTGTATAGAGGAATAACTTTCCTCACTTCTAAACATTTCTTCACGTCCTTAGCGAAAAACGAAAATAAGTTTTGCGCGCAGCTATAATGTCCTCTGGCTACTAATACTTTTGCTTAGTGGTCTACTAGATGAAGCACTACTGGAAATGTGGATTATACGATTGGGAAACGGTACATCCAGCCTGCTGGCTTAGGTACAGGCCAATCTTGGTCCATAAAATTTAGATAATTGACATAAAAAATTAGGTAAATGAATTATTTTTTGGTCTCAGTTTTAGTCTCAGGTTCTGGCGCTTTCACCGGTTTGTCTTTGTTATGACTGGCTTTCTTTTTAGCTTTAGCACTCTGATAAGCTGGTTGCTTTAAATCCACCGTTTTCTTTGCTATAGTAACAACTCCTTAACTCGGTTAATATAAAGTTAAAGGGTATTAAACTTATGGGCTCCGGAAGTTTCTGTTTATATTTATGATTTAAAATCGATCACACCTTCATCGCTGTGTCCTATAAGGATGCGTTTAACAAGGAGTTCTATGATAATCACCAATCTTGCAAGCATATTCATCAGGCCACATCAAGCACTAAAAGGGCTTACACCTGCTGAAATGGCTGGAATAGGGATAGAAGGAGAGAATAAATGGTTAGGGTTGCTCGATAGGAGCGCAAAGAATAACAACCATTTATAATTCTCTTCTGTTTTTAACTCTTTTGTTCGCTGATAGAAGCAAATATCTTCAATAATCGGCACATTTAATTCTTAGATACCCTTTAAGCTTCGACGGTGAAAGAAATTGACCAAATTGGATATGCTCGATCTATGTTTTGACCTTTTGGAGGGGAGTGAATTACCTGAGTCATCCTTTATAGGTGTTACACTTCTTGTTGGTGGCACAGTTATTTCAGGTGATATGATTACCGAGGTCGGTTACTACAAAGGTATAGCTGAAGGATTGGAATCAAACCCTAGTAACTCAGAAACTAATAAAGCCTATGCGGTGGGTAAAGGTCTTAAGGACGCAATTGATGAAATAACAGCATCAAAACCCCAAAGGGACCGAATCTTCTTAAAAGATCCAGTAGTTTGGGTCTCGCCTAATTCTGCTATTTCATTTATGGGCAATTTCCTCGCTTTGCGCACTGACTCAATCGATGGTTTTATGTGGGGCAAATATGGATCGTGATATAAAAAAATCCTTAACCCTTTCTTGAATTTCCTCATCCGAGCATCTAGGAATGTTTATTTCCATTGTTTCTTTGAACACAAGGATTCTCCTTAAAAATTGATTAATGAGTATATATCATAATAAAAATTTTCATTTTAACCCCTCGCTTTAGTAACACTCTTTTAAAAAGTACTTACCAGTAAAAACCCCTCTATGCAACAGCGCGACCCAACACCACCGTATGCAACAGAACCCTTAGGGATGCATTTTATATAGAACCTCAAACAACGAGTAAATGTTTGATAGATGTCATTATTGAGGTAATAAATGGCTGGACAATTTAGTGGAACACCTATATACATACTCAGAGAAGGCAGCCAGAGGACTGCCGGACGAGATGCACAGAGATCGAATATCATGGCTGCGAAGGCAGTTGCAGGCGCTGTCAGGACAACTCTTGGCCCCAAGGGCATGGATAAGATGCTGGTAGATACCATGGGCGACGTTGTGATCACCAACGACGGCGTCACTATACTCAAAGAGATGGATATTGAGCATCCTGCGGCCAAGATGATGGTGGAGATCGCCAAGACCCAGGACCAGGAGGTAGGGGATGGCACGACCACAGCCGTGGTCCTGGCAGGAGAGCTTCTCAAGCAGGCCGAGAATCTTTTGGATCAGGAGATTCATCCTACAGTCATAGCTGCAGGCTATAGAGCCGCGGCTGATAAGTCCATGGAGATTCTCAAGGCCTTAGCAGTAAGCGTCTCCACAAAAGACGAAGATCTTCTCCAGAAGATCGCAACCACTGCCATGACCGGCAAGGGCTCTCAATCCGCCCGAAATGAGCTGGCAGTGATGGCCGTTGAGGCCGTCAAGGCTGTGGTAGACGAAGACGGGACTGTCGATACCGATAATATCACTGTGGAGAAGAAGGTTGGCGGCGGCATAACCGACTCCATGCTTGTGAGCGGAGTGGTTATCGATAAGGATCGGCTCCACCCCAACATGCCGAAGAAGGTCACCGATGCCAGGATCGCCCTGCTTAATGCGCCAATAGAAATAGAGAAGACAGAGATCGATGCAAAGATTCAGATCACCTCTCCTGACCAGCTCCAGGCTTTCCTGGACCAGGAGGAGACCATGCTCAAGGATATGGTCGAGAGGATCGTGGCTTCCGGAGCCAATGTTGTCTTTGCCCAGAAGGGCATAGATGATCTGGCACAGCACTTCCTGGCCAAGGCCGGAATCTACACAGTTCGCCGTGTTAAGAAGAGCGATATGGAGAAGCTGGCTCGTGCAACAGGCGGCAGGATCGTCACCAGCATCCACGAGCTGACAAAAGATGATCTCGGCAAGTCCTGCATAGTCGAGGAGAGGAAGGTCAGCGATGAGAAGATGACCTTCGTCGAAGAATGCATGAACCCCAAGGCAGTCTCCATAATCCTTCGCGGCGGAACCGAACACGTGGTAGATGAGCTGGCAAGGGCAATGGAAGATGCCCTACGCGTTGTAGGCGTCACTGTTGAGGACAAGATGCTGGTTGCCGGTGGTGGCGCTCCAGAGGTGGAGCTGGCTCTAAGGCTTCGGGCATACGCTTCCACAGTGGGAGGTCGTGAGCAGCTGGCCATCGAATCTTTTGCTGATGCCATGGAGGTCATACCCAAGACCCTGGCGGAGAACGCAGGCCTCGATCAAATCGACACACTTGTCGCGCTGCGCAGCGCCCACGAGAAGGGCATGAAGACGGCAGGCCTTGACATGGACAGTGGCAAGCCTGTGGATATGCTTAAGCTGGGAGTCGTCGAGCCACTTAGGGTCAAGACCCAGGCCATAAACTCTGCAGCAGAGGCTGCGGTCATGATCCTCAGGATCGATGACGTAATTGCTTCCAAGTCAGGACCGGGAGGCGCGGGCGGCATGCCTGGCGGAATGCCACCCGGCGGCATGGGTGGCATGGGCGGAGGGGACTTCGAATAAGTCCTGACCCCATTTTGCCTTTTTTTCTCACAGCGAGCTGAATCCTTGTAGATATCTATTTCTTAATCTATCAAAATGAAGGCCACATATGAGAATCTCAGTAATCCTCGCCCATCCTCATCCGGGGAGCTTTAATCACGCCATTGCAGAGATTGCGGTGCAAGTGCTCCAGCAAAACGGCCATCAAGTCGCTTTTCATGACCGCTATCAGGAGTCCTTCGATCCTATCCTTTGCTTTGAAGAGATTCCAAAAGATGTGCCACTTGACGACAGGATCCGGATTCATTGCCAGGAGCTGGCAATAGCAGATGGGATAATAGTAATTCATCCCAACTGGTGGGGCATGCCTCCCGCCATTCTCAAAGGCTGGGTGGATAGGGTCGTTCGGCCCGGCATTGCCTATGAGTTCCTGGAAGGCGATAGCGGCGAAGGAGTACCATGTGGACGGCTCCGGGCCAGAAGGGCAATCGTCTTCAACACCTCCAATACTCTTTCAGAGAAAGAGCAAAATACTTTTGGTGATCCTCTGCAGACGATTTGGAAGAACTGCATCTTCGGACTATGTGGTGTCGAAGATTTTCACCGCAAGATATATTCCGTGGTAGTGACCAGCACACGAGAAGAGCGTGCAACCTGGTTGGATGATGTCCGGGCGGTAGTCAACGAAAATTTTCCAAATGATTAGGCAAGTATAGAAACAAATTTTACCTTTCCATATTCTGCAAAAGCAACTTCCGCCAATTCTGGATCAGATCCTCGCAGATGAGGTACCTTTGGATTGAAGCCTCGTCCATAGTGAAGTCGCATCGAAGCGTCTATCCTTATCTCATAAAATGCTCCTCGGATCATCAACCGACGATTATGCTGGTACACTATATGATTCTCACTAATTACTCAGAGCGTGAAGATCAAGGGTTCATTTGCAGGCTTGGCAAAGATTATGAATAACAGTGAATCTCTGCATTGATGAAAAGAATGACACCCCATGAATACATCGATAATCAGGCCCGTTCGATCTTGCATAGAGCGCCTGATGAAGACAGCCATAATCAGAATTGTTCTGTTCCACGAAGCCAGGAAAACACAGGAGCCGGATTTCAGACCACGCTCTATTCGGCAAGCTAGCCCGCGCTTTCTCTACCTAAATTCCCAGCTTATTTATGCAGCAGCAAGCGCTGGTTCAACCGTGATTCGGTCGCAGAAGGCGTTGATCTGCTCTATGCTCATGTCTCTTTTAGGTATTATGAGGACTCGATATCCATCGCCTTCAAGCCTGTGGGTAAAATCCCTGAGCATGCTCAGTGCCACTTTGCCCTGCCTGGTCAGGTCTGGCATCTTCAAAATGACTACCTTTGACAAAGGGATTACAGCGTCCACGACATAGCCCCATCGTGTCGGGCGGTTCACAAGAACTACATTTCCTCTTAGCCTCAACTCCGAGACTATGTCGTCAAATTTCTTCGTTTCTGGAATAGGTGAGTGCTTAATTTAGATTCCTCCATTTATCGAATTCGGATCAAATGCATAATTGTTATTAATTTTGCCGATATTTATTTGTAAGACTCCTGATAGATCAAGAAGTGCCATCTGCTTTTGCTCAATTATTTTCTTTTGTATGCTCAAAAATACTCAGCATAAGCTGCCTCTCAACTATGAGTGCCATGATGAAGCCACCACCCAGTCTGCCAGCCATATGCATCATAATAGCTTTTCAGAGAGCCGCAAAAGAGCGCGAGGAGCTAAAAATGTGAGAGGGCATAAGACTGCCCCGCATCACCTATTCCGCTGTTGCGGATGTAGTCTGGCTAAAACAGATCGATTAAGTAATAATCAAATCGGTTTAGTATCTTCTGGGAGGCCTTGCAGGCTTATGCTTCTGATAGCACTCGCTGCAATAAACCGGTCTTGTTCCATCGGGCTTGAAGGGAACCTGAGTCTGCTTCCCGCACTCTGCACATGTCGCATCATGCATCTCTCTTGGGCCGCTGCTGTAGCCGCCTCGGCTGCTACCACCGCTGCTTCCATATTTTCTCTCGAACATTTAATTCACTTACCTTTTGTATCGATTCAAAGAATCGATCCCGCTACAATAAACATCTCAACAAATCTCTTTGAATCGACGTGACATGCAGCACCCTTAAATGGTCTCTCTGGATGATATACCTGTTGGTTAAAATGATGCAGAACATTATCTTTGTAATAATCTACATCGTCACGTCAGTGATTACGCTAAGAAGGCTACGGTTCCAAACTGTTTTTCTGCAATCTTCCAGGATAAGCTACTCGATAAGTCAAGGCCAACAAACCGGAGTATTCTATTATTTTCGACCGACAGATATATAGTCCATAAAACATGTCTATAGGAGGCTGCATTGCATTGATTCAAAAAAATTGTTGAGATGTTTTTGTAGCGGGTTCGATTCTTTGAATCGAAGCAAAAGGTACCAGGAATAAATGAGATTTGAAAAAAGCAGAGACGGCTTCAATAAAGGTCTAAAAAAGGTAATCGTGACCTGTTCAGATTGTAGATATCATATCCAGGTTCCCTTCAAACTAGACGGACCTAGGCCTGTATATCGCCAGGAATGCAAAGGGCTCAGGTCTGCAAAGGCGATATAAAAACGAATTGATTATTATAATTTAACTATTATAGTATCACTTTGTTCTAGCAAAATTACAATCTCCATGAAATGCCTCTGCATCCGGTTGAAGCATCCTCGGGAATGCATAGCAGCAGATGGGATTCAACTTGTTCTCAGAGGCGAGACATATTCGAGAGGTATCGTTGATAAATCGTTGATTAAAACGGTATCTTTGATGTCTTTTCGGATCCGCTCCATAACGCTTCAACCAACTCAGAGAGCATCACCAATAACAGAGATGGAAAAAATGTCATTTGAAAATCTAAATATCATAGATCCGCTTCAGCGGGCGCTAGCCAAAGAAGGATACACAACACCAACGCCTATACAGCTGCAAGCCATACCACATCTTCTAGAGGGCAAGGACCTTATGGGCATCGCTCAGACAGGCACGGGCAAAACAGCAGCGTTCGTGTTGCCCATACTCCAGAGGATGTCCGAAGAGCTTAGGGCTCCTATTCCTGGAGTTCCGCGCGTACTTGTGCTCGCACCAACAAGAGAGCTCGCAGCACAGATAGATCAGAGCTTTGCCACATATGGCCAGTTTCTTCAGTTCAGACATACAGTCATATTCGGCGGTGTCAGTCAAGTGCCGCAAGTCAAGATTCTCTCTCGGGGCATCGATATCCTCGTCGCCACCCCTGGTCGGCTGCTCGATCTGATGAACCAGGGCTACATTAAGCTGAAGGGTGTCGAGTTCTTCGTTCTCGACGAAATAGACAGGATGCTTGATATGGGCTTCATCAATGATGTGCGCAAGATCGTCGCTGCGTTGCCACGGAAACGTCAATCGCTTTTCTTCTCTGCCACAACATCGCCGCAGACAGGCGAGTTCGCGAAGAGACTCCTCACTAATCCAATACATGTCGAGGTAGCTCCACAGGCTAGTACGCTGGAGTGCATCGGACAGCATGTCTTTTTTGTGGATCAGAACAAGAAGTATCCTCTGTTGCTTGGGCTTCTAAAGCAGCAAGATCTGAAACGCGTTTTAGTATTTACCCGCACGAAGCATCGTGCGAATGAGATTGCGCTGATGCTCAGCAAGGACCATGTCAGAGCCAATACTATTCATGGCAACAAATCGCAGAACCAGCGCACAAAGGCTCTGCATGATTTCAAATCAGGCCGCTTACAGGTGCTTATCGCAACTGATATTGCTGCACGCGGCATTGACGTCGACGATATATCCCATGTTATAAATTACGATCTACCTAACGAGCCCAAGAGCTATGTTCACCGTATCGGTCGTACGGGGCGCGCTGGAGCGAAAGGCACAGCGTATTCTTTCTGCGCTGCAGATGAACGCAACATCCTTCGCAGCATCGAGAGGCTCACACAGACGAGAATAGAGCTCATGGATCACCAATATCATTCAGAACGTGCAAAGAACGCTGTAGGTGCTGCAGCAGAGCCGGCTCCGAATAGATCGAGGGCCCTATCGAGAAGTTCCAGGCAGGGACGCATGAGCAAACCAGACCTTCATAAGCCACATACTGTCAGACGCCGATAATTTCTAGAGGAATGGAAACACTTGCGAGGCTATTCAGTAACCGAAATAGCCAGCATCTTTTTTGCACATTGTGAATTTGTGAGCTACTGAAAATCGCTAACGTATGGGACAAAGCATGGGTACTGCTGAAATGAAATTCATGAGTCTGATTTCAGCGAGAATTCTTCGGTAATCTACACCCACGACCAGATGCAGAATGCATAGTGTTAGAAACTCAAAATGGTATGACAGAGTATTTAGTGAAGGCTGCTATTATTAGAATAGTTCCGAGAAAATAGAGAAACACAGGAGCCAAGTCAGTCAATAATTCTCTCGGCAAGGTATGCCCTGGCCATCTTCGGGTCGTTTGCCAACTCATTTATTCTCCGCTCGGACATTATCCAGAGAGCATCATCTACTTCTATCTCAGCATCTCTTTTCTGCCACCAGGAAAGGCAGTCGCCAGCCGCCAGCATGCAGGCATCATCATCAGACAGATGGAGGGAGGCACAGAATGCCTCGCCTACGCACGCACCAACAGGTGCTCTAGTGCAACGATCACAAGTCATTATCTGCTCCTCACTTTGATTTGATAAATTCCTTCCTGTTTAGCTCTTGACTAACGCGGTTGCCTCGTGGATGGTGCATGAAATGAATCATGCAGCCGCAAGAGGTTGTTCAGCGGAAATCTGGTCACAGAAGGCGTTTATCTGCACCTCATTCATGCTGCTTTTGGGCACTACAAGGACTCGATATCCATCGCCTTCAAGTCTATTTACCATATCATGGAACATGCTCAGTGCCATTTTAAATTGTCTGCTAAGATCTGGCGTCTTCAGAATAACTACCTTTGCCGAGGGGACAATAGCATCTACAACATAGCCCCACCTTGTAGAGCGATGCATCAGTACTACAATCCCTCTCCGCCTCAGCTCCGAGACGATATTATCGAATTTTTTAATCTCTGTATCTACAGATCGGTCAATTTTAGATTCCTCCACAAAGCGAATTCACATATATCAGAGATAATTTTCCCATTATAGTTTATGAAATTATAATAATTTTTTATTATTCACAATTTCATTATTCCCAGTGCAATTATTCTGGTACACGTCATTAGTTATCTTCCTACCAGACCGAGCAGTCTTTCGTAGTCTTTGACTGGAAAGCGAATCGATATCGATAGTGCAATTCCACATCGTTCGGAGGCGTTCAATTCTAACGTGCCGTTTTCCTCATCGATGTATTCTCTGGAATCATGGGGGTGTGCGCTATATTGCCAGCCTTCATTTTGGCCTATTATTCTGGGATATAGCCAGTTATCCGCTGCAGGGCTATTAACAGGATCGAGGCCTGATGCTACGTGGGTCAAAAATATTTCTGCATCTTCGGCCCTTAAGAATTCTATCCATATAACCCCAGGCTTGTTTTCCTGGCAGGAATTACATGTTGCAATTCCTAAATTCCATATGGCCTTGAGCAAGGGAGCGATTCCCTCATCAACCTCAATCATTTGGTTTAATGCTGAATTAAAAATTATCACCTGCTTGTGCTCGCTCATTTTATTTTGCTCCATTGTGACCATGGAAATATCGGCTTCTAGTCGCTTTTGATCTATTCTGGCATCGTATGCGCACTTTGGAATAGTTTGCCAGCCACTCGCTTCAGAACAGCCTTTGAATAGTCGAACAAGATGGCGAGGGGCCTAAAAATTTGGAGGGGCATGAAAACGCCCCGCATTGTCTTTTCCGATGTTGCGGTTACAGTCTGATTAACAGATCGATTAAGTAATAATCAAATCGGTTTAGTATCTTCTGGGTGATCTTGCAGGCTTATGCTTCTGGTAGCACTCGCTGCAGTAAACGGGCCTTGTTCCGTCTGGCTTGAAGGGGACCTGAGTCTGCTTCCCGCATTCTGAACAAGTTACGTCTGTCATCTCTCGTGGGCCGCTGTTGTAGCCGCCTCGGCTGCTACTACCGCTGCTTCCATACTTTCTCTCGAACATTTAATTCACTTACCTTTTGTATCGATTCAAAGAATCGAACCTGCCACAAAAAACATCTCAACAAATCTCTTTGAATCGACGCAAAATGCAGCACCCCTTAAATGACCACTCTGGATGATATACCTGTTGGTCAAAATGTTATGTGATTTTGGCTTGCCATCATCTTCTGATGAAATTTATCTGTCAGCGTTTAAGGCTACACAAATTGACTGCTTATATACTCCTAGCAGATTCTAAGCTCTCAGGCTTATGCCGATAATCCAATCACTTTTAATATCTCATCCATCCCCACGCGATCAATCAGTTTTCCGAGTCGCTCCCCTGGCTGGGCATTTCGTCCCATATAATCGATTATTTTCTCCGTCATGGCAACGGCTTCCTCAGGAGATAACAGTGGACCTACTCGCCGACCTTCTCTATGTGCCCGGCCAAACATGCCGCCAAGATACATTGCATAGCACTTCCCTTCTACTGTATTTGCTTCGGTTGACTCCTGTCCCATAAACCCTATGTCATTGATCTCCACCTTACCGCAGTCGTTAGTTACTCTAGCATACCTGCATCCGATCAACGGGACCGCTAGTTATTGGCTGGACAAAGGCAACAGTTCCTATTTGGCGGGTTTTTATAAACAGGCGGAAGAATCGCATACCGAATCGGCAAGGCTCGATCCTTTCCGCATGGAAGGCTGGCTCAATAGGGAAATGCTTTATTCTTCTTAGGCTGATATCAGGAATCATTAAATGCCTACGATGCTGCACTAAGATTAGAATTAGAGTCTCAGAGTGAAAACGCGTGAAGTATTGAAGTATAGAACTAATCGAATGCTTCCAGGTGCAAAATCGAAATATGTATTGGCTTATTTATGCATTTTCCGGGCCTGTTTTATGGGCACTGTCTACGCACATCGATAAGTATCTGGTGGAGCGCTATTTCAAACAGGGAAGCGTGGCAGTGTTGATGGTTTTTACCGCCATCATCGGTGCTCTGGCCTTGCCTTTTATTTGGCTATTCCAGCCGGGAGTAGTTGCATTGGACTCACAATCGATGGCAGTCATTTCAGTTTCGGGAATTCTTTACATGAGCGCTATATATTTCTACCTCCAAGCCCTGCAGACCGAGGAAGCGTCAACTATTGCGCCTTTTTTTCAAGCGGCTGGGATCTTCGGGCTGATCCTGGGATACTTTGTCCTTGGCGAAAAGATATCCAATTTCCAAATTATCGGCGTTTTGTTGATCATTGCAGGATCTGTTCTACTTTCCTTAAGGTTTGGGCAGGGTACCAGCCGCGTCAAAACACGCCTGGTTATTTTAATGCTTACATGCGCCTTGGCGATTGCGCTAAGTTCGCTTATTTTCAAATTCTTTGCTGTACGTGATGAATTTTGGACTGCCACTTTCTGGAACTTTGTCGGGCAAGCGCTATTTGGCCTGGTTTTGATGCTGATTGCGGCAAATCGCCAGCAATTTAATAGGATGATGCATTCCAATACAGGTGCAGTTCTCTCTGTGAATGGCGCAAATGAATTGATAAACTTGGGCGGCAACCTGGGCGTGCGCTACACGCTTCTTTTTGCGCCCTTAGGAATTGTGCAGGCGATCAGCAGCACAACTTCGTTTTTTGTTTTATTCTTCGGTGTAATTCTTTCGCTTTTCTTTCCGAAACTGGGGCGAGAGGAGATCGGCATTGGGAGTCTCACACAAAAAATCATAGCTATTACACTTATTGTTGCTGGAGTTTTCCTAGTGAATCAGCAGTAGTATCGTTTCAGGATAGGATTTTGGATAATTATCGGCCTCTGGAGCTATGGGCTAGGAAAAAGTAAAGAAGATCTCTGGGCCGTCAGGTGTTAGTAATTCTCCAAGAACCATTTCCTATCAAATTCCTTGATCTCCCTGACCGTTGTCTCTGGCTTCCAAACGACTGCCATGGCGATGTCCTCCTCAATATCTATTATCGCATACAAGTCTGGCTTCACGAAGGCAGGGATAGTATAGGCAGTTAGTGCCAGCTTGCTGACATCGGAGATAAACTCTTGGTAATACTTCTTCCTAATTATGTAGGTGCTATCGAAGGTGTCATCCATAATATCGCCTTATATTTCCATTATTAAACCTATATTTCAAAATCCGCTGCTGATCTTTTTCAGATTAGATCCCTTCTCACACTACTCGCCTGTGCCAGCTCTCCAATCACCGGTTAGATCCAATGCAAGCGTGGTGCTCAAAAAAACTGCAATCATTATCGGCAAGAAAACTATCTTAGCCATCGTCATTCCTCCTAAATCTGAACTTTTAGCAGTTCCACCATAAGCCATATACTGTACCTCAGTTATAGTATGACTAGCAGGATGGAAAACTTATGTTGGGAGGGTTAGCTATGAGGAAGCCGCAGAGTTTGTGTTTGCTGCTAATATTCGTTCTGGTTTTGATATTCATACAGCAGGGCTGGGTCATCGGCTTGGGAATGTGCAATTGTTGCGGGTCGAGCTGCTACACTTGCCCCACTGAGGCACAGATAGAGCAGGGCTATTGGGATAAAGAAATATCCGAGTTTCTTTACTGCGATGATTGCTTTCCTAGCTTAAGCCCATATAAATCTAGCATACCGGCATCAAATCAGCCAACAAACGGGACGGCCAGTTATTGGATGGACAAAGGCAACAATTCCTATTTGGCAGGCTCTTATGAGCCGGCTGAAGAGTCGTACGCCGAAGCTGTGAAACTCGATCCATCCCTCCTGGAAGGCTGGCTAAATATGGGAAATGCTCTGTTCTTCTTAGGCAGATATCAGGAATCATTGGATGCCTATAATGCTGCATTAAGGTTGGAGCCTCAAAATGCAAATGCACTGCAGGACAGAAGCCGTACTCTCTTAGCGCTCAATCATACAGCGGAATCTAATAGCTCGCTGGAGACAGCTCTATAAAGATAAAGGAGAATATCTAAATATCTATATCGATTAGGCTGCACAAGAGGAGACTTGCTCTGGCTGATGCCTGCTCCGCTGATTGTGGCCATAGCTGTGATGGATACGCACATAGATCCAGAGCTATCGACTCTACTACCCACAGAATATCCATTGCTTCCAACTGAATTTTCTAGGCTATTATTACCACTACCGTTCGCCTGATCAGTCTGTGAGATCTGATCCCCTGCGAATAGATAACGCTCGCCGAAATGCCCATTAGCTAGTTATTCTTATGCTTTAAGTATTTATAATACGTATCATTGATACGATTTTGCGAACTCATACTTCACTGTTGATATAGAATGCTCAACAATACATGCAAAAATTTATGAATGTAGAATACATTAATATGTTTTTGGAGGTTTATCATGAACTTTAACCGATTAGTTCTTGTGCTGATCGCGATTCTCGCTGCATTCACAGTTGCGTCAGCCCAGGAAGTTAATGTAACTCACCTGAAGCAGATGATGGAAAATTCGTTGGGGAATCTTACAACCTACACCTATACGAGGTCTGCTGAGAGCGATATACTCTACACCAATGATACGATTCACAAGGAGATTGACCTTGTCAAATCTACAAACGGTGAAGTAGATTTGGCAAATCAGTCAGGGCAGTGGATTTCGAATTTAACCGATAAGAGCAACGGAAATGTACTGACGTGGGATGGATATTTTGTAAACGGCTCCGAATACTGGAAAGAGGGCCAGAACTGGACAAGGTTCTTTGTCAGAAATAGAGCGGAGATCCTGGAGGATTACAACGAGATTCCAGGTCAGGTCAACCTCATCAGATACTCCAATGTGAAGATCGTCGGCACAGCGAATTTCCAGGGCGAAGATGTTTACAAGCTGGTCGGCTCGCCGGTTCTGCCGATATATAGAGGAATGATCGGCCTACAGTTGTTGACCGCCTACTTAGCATCGCCTTTCCCATTGCCTGAGAAACTCATGAGACGAACCCTCGATATCAGTAGCACTGGACTGTTGAATAACAGCAGCATAGTTGTGACGGCCTGGGTTTCCAAGAACGATTCATCGCTAAGAAGGCTGGACATTAACTCGAGCCTGAAGATCACTCCTCAGATTCTGAATATCTCTTCTCCCAATTACACGATTAAGAGCACCATCAATGAGTCTACAGTTTACGACAACTTCGGCACTCCTCTGAAAATAGAGCTTCCGGCAGGTGCTCACAATGAGTCCTTCAGGCTCAGGGCTACGGATTGGAGATGGGCTATCTTTGGGTCGGTGAGGCCTTAGACGGAGGTGATTGAGATGATAATACGATTTAATGCAGGCAAACTTAATATGCGCGAAACCAATACTGGAAAATTGAAGTTCTTTTTAGCAGTGCTTTTCATAGCGGCAGTTCTTGCATCCAGTATGCTTGCGGTCTATGGGCAGGTCTTAACTGCCAGTGCTCCGGGACCGGAAGGTGCTTATTGCATAAATTCGGGCTATCTCTATGCGACTGCGCCCGGGGTAAACAATGGCAACCCGATCTGCCAGTTCCCAGACAACAGCTGGTGTGATGCCCACAAGTACTTCGTAGGGAACTGCACTCCCAGCTTCAGCGGCTACATCAGCCCTAGCGGTTACATCGCTACCGGCGGCGTTATCACACCCAGTGGTGTGGTCGTTCCAAGTAGCGTCTACCCGAGTGGCGTCTACAATCCTTATGCTACTAACCCCTACTACTATAACAACCCTGCCTATGCCAATGTTACTCAATCAGCTTTGGATATAGCTGATGAAACCAAGACATGCCAGAAGATAGGCGGCAATGTACAGCGAGTGCACACAACTTATGGCGATGTGAACTTATGTGTATTCCCTGATGGCAGCTCCATAGACCTTCCACAACTTGCAAATGGAGTTTATCCTGGAGTTCCAGGCCCTGTAATATACGCCAATGGAATTCCCACCAATGATAGCTGGTTCTACTACGCTTACTCGTGGCTGAATGCGCCCTAGGGCGAGATAAGTACAGGTTCTTGCCTATTCTCATTTTTACCCGTAAATAAACGAGATATTATTAGCATTTATATAAGTATTCGAATCCACCCTCGGCGTTTTCTTCTGGTAATTTTTAAGTATTATGGAAGGCGTTTAGACAAGGAAACTCGCTTAATCCAAGTACTAAATCCCTACCTTGATCCTCTAGTAATGAATGAGCATATTGCCAGAGATGAGAAATCGTTAAGATATAACCTATATTTCGCAGTAAGAATTAATCAATTTAGCAATTTTTCTGACTAATTATTGGTAATGCAATTAACAAAAGGATGGAGGCATTAGAAATCCCGGCACTAGCAGAATTTTCTCCTTTCATGCTGCTTTCAGACCCCCATCCATAGTATACTATCAAAGAAACAGTGCATCCGCTAAAAGCAAAATATTCGAAATTTAGATTTAATGTAAGATATAAAATATTTAATTAAAAAATAAGAATCGATAACTAGAAAAAGAGAGTACTCCAAATAGTGTTAGTGCGAGATGTGGGGTATAAGACCACAGACAAAGGCAAGAAGCTTCTAGCGGTGATCAGGGAGGCCCTTAAGTATTTCTAACCCTCTTGTGATTGTCTCCATGAGAGCATGTGAAAATACGCATAAGCCGGTGAGCATATCGACGGTTCTGCCTGTCCGCCCTCGTTAGTAGTACCACATTTACTATTTAATCCTCTGTGGTGCGGTACTACTTTTATGGACTCTTGTAATGACCTCTCCGGTCTTAGGGCATTAAAGTTTGCAGCAGGAGTAATCTTTAGATTATATATAAATTCGACTGAATAGTATACGAGATTGTTGACGGGGATTATGCCCGCAATCCCGCCATTCTTCTTATAAATCTATATCAATTATGAAGTCCTCAAAAGACTTATTGCATTTCTGCCTTTATCTCTTTGATCAAATCTAATAAATACATTCTATCATCATCCCATCCATTACTCTTTAAAATGACCACCAATCTATTATCGGTCAGCTCAGGGTTATCTTCTACCCATCTCTTGATTGCTTTCTTGTCATATGCTCTCTTATCCGTTATTTCTGGCATTATTTCATCCTCTGCTAGTTAATCTAATCTTTCTCTCATTTATTCGATCCCCTCATTGAGACAATTCTACAGTGTCCCTCTTCAGATAGATATTCAAGAAAAGCTTTTTACACTTATAATTATTATAGATAGATTGCAAAGGGATAACTTGCCTCCTGATAAGGTAGCATTCTATTGTTACATGCTTATCTTGCCCTTCGCTTCTCTCTCAGCCCTTTATGGCTGTGCCTTCCCTTCTAATGTGATCCCTTGTGAGGTAAGAATTATACATAGCGATAGGAGATCGTCGATCCTAGGGCTTTATAGAAAATAATTTCCTTAGCTTTATGAAAATAGCAGCAAGCCACTTCTTATGTAATCGGAAGCAGGATATAATATCAATCAGGTTACGTAAAAAACCCACATGCACTGAGTTGAAGGTTTGATATCTTTTATGTGCTCCGCTGTTGGCGATCTTCCTGTACGTCCTCATGTAAGACTTCTTAGCATGTCGATTTTATCAGGAGAATCTAGTTATTCAATTATATCTAAAACACCTCTCTTTTTATCTATTTCTCCTATTCCTCTACTGTAAAAATGGTCCACCGACATTGATTTCCACTAAAACTACATATCTTCACACGGCCAATAAGCTATCATGGCAGGAGTTCTTGAGCAGTTACGGAGGCCTCGGAGGCAACTGATAACATCAATATCTGAGGTCGATCCTAAGGTCCTGGAGCTGCAGGCAGCCAAAGAAATCCTGGCTGAAGTCTTCGGCATTAGTGCATCAGAGGTTATCGAAAAATTCTTCGCGGCCAATGCCAGCTTCTTTTAAAAGCTCATATCCGGCCAATATCAGGGGATAGTCATGTTTAATCCTAGATGTACTCATATAGACTTTACCAGAAAAAAAATATCGATCATAGATAACTATTTAATACAGATCTACTGAAAAGGTAGAAATTGGAGGACATAATGAAGTTACTTTTCGCGTTAAGTTTTGCATTGTTGCTGGCCGTATCAGCCTCTGCAGAACCTGCACAAGTGTCTGTAGGCCCTTACAGCATCTCTCTTAACCTGAATGCTCTTGTCGAACCAAGTTTCAATACGACTATGTACAGCGATAGCAATTCCAGCTCTTACCTGGCTGACATAATTTTGAATAATAAGACAATGGCGACCATAGACATAATTAATTATAACCAATGGCAGGATACAGGCTTCCCCGATGCCTATACAAAAGTGCTTCTATATGATGCTCTGAACAGATCCGGCGAGATAAAGAATCCTGTTACGACGATGATGACTGTGGATGGAAACAAGGCTATGATGACTTCTTTAGTCAACCCCGAGTCCGGAGATAACGTTATCATAGCAAATTATTGGAAGGATAGCACTAAGATCGCAGACTACGGTTTGACGGCAGGCAAGACTGAAGTAGAGATCCTTAGCAGACTTCCGAAAGACGAAGCCAGCAGCCTGCTGAGCACCTTGAAAATAACATCCACTGGGCAGCCCTCAACAGCGCCCACTAATCCGCCCGTCACATCATCTGGTAGCAGCCATCCAATCATCGATTCACAATGCATGAAAGAATGGACTGATTTGGGCTACACTTCAAATATAATTGGGTTCATGGGATGGTGCCTATCTCCATCTTAAATTTTTTTAAACCCAGGTATTATAAAAATCCCTAGGTAATTGCGTACCGTTTGCCCCTAACTTTAACTCACGGTAGCGGAGAAGGCAGAGCGAGAAGTCCCCGGCCTTTAGGCCATGAGAGAAGTTCACTTAGCCGGTTTGGAAAACTAAAAATACAATACACTGTACTATAAACATATGAAAAAAATTTGGTGCTTAGTATTGTTGGCGGTTCTTTTGACTGCTGGAATTTGCGCAGCGAAAGTTCCAGGCCTGCTAGGAAAATGGACGGGTTCTTGGAGTGGGTACGATGAAGGAAAAGGGTACACCAACTTGACGACGAGCGGAACCATCAATTTCACTGTCACAGAGCAGAAAGGTCGTATCTTCAATGGAAATTTGACAGTCAATCCCAAGAATGGGACAAAGCTCAATGAAGGCTTTGCCGGAGCCATTGGTTTGGATAACAAAACGCTCTATTTAGCCGAATTTAATGAGGGTTATGACCTGGGCACGATCGTTTCCGATAACGAAATTGAGCTAATTTATCTCTCAGATGTGAAGAATGGATCGGTGGCTATTGATGAACTTCATCGTGTGACGGCGTGATTTTCCTCCTCTTTCAAGGGGAGGTCTCAGTCTGTTTTTTCTATAATGCCGTGAGAGTTTTTACATTTTCAACATAAAAACTCTTTGACGATAGCGATCTTATTGTAAAAACTATTGGTAGTGCTACATTATCCTTTTCATGTGGTCACAATGTGACACTACTTCGGCTCTTGCAATGGGGTCTAAGTTGAATCATAAATTGCAATACCAGCTCTCTAAATACTTCTTTTTACAAATATCAGTTCCAAGCGAAGGGATTTCACCTGACCGATATCTGATATTGGCCATAAGGAAAAACCCTCTTAGATAAACTCTATCCCTTCGCTTATATCCTGTCAATATCTCATCACCCTAGGCTATCCATCGGCCTTCAAGCTATCTTCAGGCAGTCCCCAAGGTTTTTATTGCCCTGCTGTGAGATCGTTGATCCTAGGGCATTATAGAAAATTATATCTCTGAACCTATAAAATCGGACCACTAACGTATAAGCATGTTTATCCATCATAAAATAGAATCACCAACAATGGGCCGCAATCGCATTTCCTTTCGACGATCTCACCGTGTGATTGTGGCCCTGCAGGATTATTAGCGATTCTTATGTGTTATTGATGCTTGCGTTTCCTTGAATTTGATCGGCGATGTTTCTCAACCAATGTAAAAAGGCATTCAGTTGCTGTATTAACCAACTCCATTACCTCATGTGGAGTCTTATTCCATTTGCGGCTTTTACATTTTGGGCATTCAATGGGCATGCCTACACGAGGCTTCCATTCATAACAGCATCTGGAACAGCGCAAAACTTCGTCCATAATTGTATGATGTTAAAATCAGTATTTAATCTTTCTCGCTACTATCTTTTCGTATAGCTTAATTTTTAAAAACATGAAGTTCATTAGTCCTTAATTTTTAAAGCCTCAGCCTTCAACTTCTTAGCCTTTTCTAATGCTTCCGCATGGCTGACCTTCTTTACGCTGCCTAGATGCTTGGTGATAGTCCTATCACCCTCTCGCCATGAGCAGAGCCAACGGTAATAGGTCTTGGTTCGCTTGGTTATGGGAGCCTGCCTAACTGTGATATCTTCCAATCTCGCGATATCCTCCTGGGTGTTAGCTGTCTCACAGCCAGATCGACCATTTCAGTTGAATAAATCCACCCCTCACCATAACGGCCTTTAACCATAATCGCCTTGCCCTCGTGTTTTTTAATAGAGATCTCCTGGGCCTCAGGTGGTATAGATGCTTGCATAGGCATTTCGGTTAGTCTAACACCGTTTCCTGCTTTTGATTCAGGAAGTAGAATCGTAAGCTTCCCGTCGTTCACCATACACAAAAACTGTTCGTTGCTATTCATAAAAACGCCTCTATTAAGCTAAACGGCCTAAACTAATTAAGGTTTAGCCGTAGTACCTTGAATGATTAAAAGGATATCACGTCTTCCACTATTTTTGCGCCCAGGCCCATCGCTTCCTCTACTGCTGCTAGGTCCTTCATGAGGAATATCCTCTCGTTCGCTATTTCTTTGGTGGCAACCGAGTTTTTCAGGATCTCAGCATATTGGGCCTTCTTAGGAAGCTTAACCATATAGCCCGTCAGGTCCTCTACTAGGTCATAATCAAAGCCGTTCCTTTCCAGGAGCTTGAGGGCATTGTTTCTTGCACCAACGCTCTTGAACTCGAAGCGATACTGGTTCTTGTTGTAGTGATCCAGCAACGCTTCAAATAGCTCCCTGCTCTCGAAAAAGTACTTGAAGATCCAGAGCTTGCCTACTTTGAATACATTGACATGTTTGCGCTTTTCGATAGCTTCAAAGGTGCTTGCACTCATATGGTTTTCTCCTCCGCCTCTTCTTTGCGGATCTCAATTCATGGAAGCTGGGATCAGCCTGTATATCCCAGCTCCTTGGCTTTAGCGAAGGCCGCATCTGCCTCAGTAATACGGTCGAGTTTAATAAGAGCATTACCTTTGATATTCCACACGCTTGCGTCTTGTGGATCTATCTCGATAGCCTTTTCCAATACCTTGATGGCATCATTATACTTACCTTGTGTAGAGAGAGCTTCTCCTTTATTGCTAAAGGCTATTGCAAACATCGGATCTATCTCGATAGCCTTGTCATAAGCTTGAATAGCCTCATCGTACTTGCCAAGTTTATCAAGAGAAACGCCTTTGTTGTTCCAAGCAGATGCATTCTTAGGATCTAGCTCAATGGCTTTGTCATAAGCCTTGATAGCCTCATCATTCTTGCCATGTTGGCCGAGGGCAGCGCCTTTGGTGTACCAGATATATGTGTCTCTCGGAGCAAGCTCAATGGCCTTATCAAATGCCGGCATGGCATCGTCATATCTGCCCTGATTTGCCAAGGCCATGCCCTTATTATTCCAAGCCAAGGCAAACTTTGGCCTTATCTCTATGGCTTTATTATAAGCTTCAATAGCTTCTTCATACCTTTCCATGTTAACCAAAACTACGCCCTTACCATTCCAGGCATCGGCATACTTAGGTTTTAGCTCAATAGCCTTGTCAAAAGTTGCCATGGCGCTTCCAAATTTATTTAATTCATTAAAGGCAATATCTTTTCATACATTTTAACGCTTCTATCTTTGGCTTCCAAGACTATACCTGTAAGTCAAAAGGCGGAAGTATTGAATGTATCACGGTGTACTATTCTGGCGTTATTTTTATCCCAAACGCAGTTTATAGCATCCATTAAGATACCATGAATCCAGAGGCCGTCCTATCGGTTCTTCCCGATAGCAAAGAGGATGCACTATCCATGAAAGAGATAGCCCGCCTGATGGACCTTGATATCTCTTCATACACTTCTATGGCCAGGACGAAACGCCAGCTCTCAAGAACCCTCAGATCACTGATAAAATGGGGCTGGGTATGTTGCGATCAGAGACAGGGCGAAAACGGCCATAGAGCCTGGCATAATGCTTACTGGAAGACTGAGCTAGCAGGGGCAGTATAATCGATCGGATATCATATTGTCTTCGTGTAGCTATAAATTGTATAGGCCATATCGAATATTATTTCTTTACCTAAACATAAAATCTAGAGCGCAAAAGCTGGGTGTTGTGGCCGAAGACGGTATTTATAATAAATTTGTTAGTAGGCTAAAGCTGGTGGAATTAGGAAACCTATTTGTAAGTTGTATACACTTATGTCAGATCCCGGCCAGAAACAACATAACACGAACTAAAAATTCAGAAATAAATCTATTTTCCTTGCGTCGGCGAGGGGGCTAGTAATCCAGCTATTGCGCCTAATGCAGTTGTTCCTATAGCAACTATGAATTGCGGGACATCCTTGCTATTGAATGTTAGTGCAAGACCTCCAATCGTGGCTATAATCACAGCAGCACCAAGAATAAGGAGAACGCCACGATAAAACTCTTTGTCGTTGATATATGCTTGGATATTAGCAGCGTCTGCTTTCGTTTTTCCCGCTTCTGTAGATTCATTCAAAGCCTCTTTTATGATTGGTATTGCCTCTTTAGCAATCTTATTATCCTCGGCAAGCGTATTAAGCTTCGTTGTTAAGAGAGCATTCGCCTCATCGGCGGATCTAACTTCCATATTAATTCCCTCCTATCATACTTTTATTTTCAGATTCCTTAAAACCTTAGAAATTTGAGTACATAAACCTATCTGAAAAGTGTCTAAACGAAAAGAGTCAAGGGTGAGCCCCGCCAAAACCTTAGCACATAAAATCCTTTGTTGTGATTGCCCGATAGTATGGATTGCCTTCATACTTCTCAGCCGTTAATCCATTGATAGCCTTCACCTCAGCATTCAGGCAAACGCCTTAACATACGTGCTGAAATCTCATCCCCCACACGCAGCCACAGATCCAAAAACATATCTGTAAGCGGTATCTTGATTGTACTGCCTGGCAATTACCAGTAAGCGAACATAAAATCTGTAGCGCCAAAGCCCCCGGGTGTAAAGGTCGTCTTGGATTCTGTAAAGTTTTTGTAAAGCTTTTGTAAAGTTTCAGAGAATCATAGCTGGGATTCGAAGGTTACAACGTTGCGGATTCGGAAGGTTACCACAAAAATCGGAAGGTTACAGAAGGTAAAAGGAAAAGTTGAAGGTTCTGAAGGATAACGCGCAGGTTGGCGAAGGCTCAAGCCTGAAAAGCGAAGGAATGGCGAAGTTTGACAAATGGACAAAAATGGACATTAGCGGAAAGAAACAATGAACCGGATGTCTCAACCGAAATCAATATACCATACTCATGATAACTTTAGAGTATTCATGTGAGTGAGGGATAGATGTGAGAATAAGCTATCGATTATCTCTATTGGCGATCTTTGCCTTGATTCTCGTATCTACCGAGTCTGCCCTGGTCGCAGGGCAAGGATGGAATCCTTATTACGGTTGCTACGATCTTTCTAACCCTTATTTTCAGGAATATCTTTGGGAGAGAGAAGTATATCATTTCCTAAACGATTATAATCCCTACGTCGGACCTGTTTATAGCTACCCTCAATATGGGACTCCAGCATATAGAACCGTGCCAACTTACACCGCACCCACAAACACCGCCGCATATAATGCGCCTTCATACAATGCGCCAGCAAATAACCAAAGTGCAAGCTACTGGCTTAATGAAGCAAACGTATCCTACCTCACAGGTTCTTATGAACAAGCTGCCGAATCGTATGCTAAATCGGTAAATCTTGATCCTTCTCTGAAAGGCGGCTGGCTCAACCTGGGCAATTCTCTATACTTCCTTGGGCGATATCAAGCCTCATTGAATGCCTACAATGCTTTGCTGAATTTAGAACCGCAGAATGCAGAAGCTTTGGCGGGCAGGAGCCTAACAATGGAAGCAATTGGGAAAAATAATACTTCGGCTGTAATGTAGTACCCAGACCTCTCATTCAATTTTTATGTGCTTCAGTTCATTTTGTTCACATGTTCGATACGATAACACGTCTCCGCATGGCCTTATCGAGATGGAGCACTAAGCCTTTTTTGTATTTGGAACGTTCCAAATCGCTCGCAATAGAAAGATGGTTAAGTTTGCCTTCGATGAATCGATCATCCTTTTTTGTAGTCGATCGATCGAGCCGCTAGCTATGGCATCAGTGGAAGGGAAGTTTGAGGGAAGTATCAGAGAAGTTTGATTTTAATCCCGCATGTTACATTGTTACAAGATGTTACAAAAGCTGTCTCGTCAGGTCTCGGTAAAGTACTCCGCTCAATCGCCCTGCCTGCCTATTCCGGCAGTGTACTGATTCTGCTGTAATTGTAGTACATCACGGCGGTACTTGGAGATGCTATAACTAGAGCATCAACATAGTTACCAACCAGATTTATAATAAGCCCTGTATCCGACCTTAAGATATTGGGAATACCAAGGAGGATACAAGGCAATGGATACCAATAACCTACTGACGGATTATCTTGCCGATCCAAGTGATGGTCTGAAGCAACTATTCATCTGGTTCCTGAACATGGTGATGCAACTAGAGGCAAATCAACAAGCTTGTGCCGGTCCATATGAGCGCAGTGACCAGAGGAAAGCTCATAGAAATGGTACTCGATCACGCACTCTCAAGACTCGCGTAGGTGAACTGACTCTCGATAAGCCTCAGTTCCGGGAGTTCCCATTTGAGACTAAGGTGTTTGAGAGATATTCTCGTGTTGAACAGGCATTGTTGATGGCAATAGCCGAATCCTATATCCAGGGTGTTTCAACAAGAAGAATGGAGAAAATCGTCAAGAACTTCGGCCTAGACCGCTTATCTCCCTCAGAAGTCTCTAGAATCTGCGATATATTGGATGAAAAGGTCGAGGAATTTCTCAAGAGGCCAATCGAAAACAAGATCCGTTACCTCTTTGTGGATGCAAGCTACTTCAAGGTCAGATTTGGGGCCCAATACAAGACCAGGGCACTTCTGATCGTCACAGGAATCAGGGATGATGGCTATAGGGAGGTTCTGGGAGCCAGTATAACTGAATCAGAGGATAGCGGCTTTTGGTCGGCGCTGTTCCGGGATCTCAAGGATCGGGGCCTGGATGGAGTTCAAATGGTCATATCAGATGCCCATAAAGGAATTCAAAAGGCAGTAGAATCATCGTTTGTAGGGGCATCCTGGCAGTTTTGTCATGTCCATTTTGACCGGGCTGTTCTGGAGACTATATCCAATAAGGATAAGCACGAGATCGCAGAGAAGCTAAAGGATGCCACAGATGACGAGATAAAAATGCAAAACTTAGCCTCAGAGCTTGACAATCGTGGATATAAACAGGCGGCAGATACCATTGATAGGTTCAGATTTGATCTGTGGAACTATAAGGCATTTCCTAAGGCTCACTGGAAAAAGATTCGGACGACAAACATTATTGAAAGGATCAACAAAGAGCTGAAACGAAGGAGTAAGCCTGTTGGGGCATTTCCTAGTGATAAATCTCTTATGAGATTGATTGGTTGTGTCCTGATCAATATGAACGAGGATTGGATTACAGGTAATAGGTATTTATCTATGGACGAGAAGTGAAAGGTTCTGGATACAGGGCGCCTACGAATTTACAGCAATTGTGGTACACTACCGTATTCCAGCCTGAACGCCGCAAAAGAGATAAAAAACAAAGAACTATAATTATTGACACATCTCCAATTGTAATTGACCTTAATATTTGGAGAAACAAGGATAAAATAGGTAAGAAGAACAAAAAATATAAATGGTCTTATTATCCTTCCATTGGCTATTTCGTTGGATTTAAGTTAATTTTGGCTATAGATCTTGATGATAATCTTATTGGATTTGAAATCCATAAAAATTGTCTTAATGACTCAAAACTGCTCATTCCTTTTGTAGAAAGGCTTTTCAATTCGAGAAAAATACATATGGGCGATTTAATCATTTGCGATAAAGGTTTTACGTCAAAAAGGAATTATCAAACGTTAATCAATCGATTTTACTTGATTCCAATTATCTATCCAAGAAATAACACTAATTTAGGTCAAATAATTTACGAACTTAATCCGCCTTTAGATGCATTTTCTCACAATAAATATAAATTAGAAAAATGGATTCATGTAGTCGATGAATTTAAGAATTTAATCTATCAATGGGAGAGTTTTAACCTGACCTCTCTTTATTGTAGGCACATGAATTAAAATTATCGATATCAGTAAGACCGAAAATTGAAATTCTTATATGCCTATATGTAGGTACATAGGAAGCCCCTCCACAAGGTAAAAATCTAGTTTGGGTACCTCATCGTGAAAACTTCATACAACGAACCAGAAATAAGAAATTGGCCTCAAAATGCCATTAAATAGCGAAGCGGTCGTCAGCAGTATAGAGAAATATTCTTGAAGTTATGGAATCATATGCCTAAAACAACAGGAGGTCAGGTTTTAAGTATTATAGGCTTGAAATAGAAGTTCTCTTCAATATAGCTAAAAATACCTTAGGATTGAGCAAAATACATCAATATACACAGCCTAGTGTCAAAAAAAGGTTATCCCAATAGTTTTCTTAGCTACAAAGTTAGTTTCTTTAGCTAATTCTCTAAATATTGCAAAAAAGGCTATACCTTCCTGGTAGGTTCCGAAGAGGGGTATTTAATTTTTAGTTATATAATTCTGTACTCTCCAACTTTTTTATAGCTTTATATTTATAGCTATATTTTCTTTTCCCATTAAAATTAATTCTTGATACAAAATAGATTTATTTATTAAAGCATTTTACTATGTTATGATCAAATTAGTTAAGACTCCGTTACAGTTAGAGCCATTTCTAAAAGGATTTAAAGATTTATTCACCATGCCAAGCTATAATTCTTTCCGTGATATGATTTCAGCACTAAGCGTATGTGATAAATCTAAGACCATCTCACACCTTAGTGACACTATGGCAAAGGATCGAGAAGGTACGAAATCACGCTCTTCCTATAATTGGTTCTTTAGTGATGCAATCTGGGATGAGAACAAAGTGGCTCAGCGCAGTGCGGATCTATTTATAGAAGCTCTTCAGTTAAGTGCAAGCGACAAAATATTATTAATTATAGACGATACATATAATGAAAAGGAAGGGAAATGTACTGATGGCGTGGGCAAGTTTTACGATCATTGCAAAGATGATTATATCATGGGTAACAATTTTGTTACTTCAGTCCTCCAATCTAGAGGTATATTTATACCACATAAAGCGAAAATGTATACTAAAGAAATAGACAGCAGTGAAGATTTCATGACTAAGATAGAAATCGCTTATAAAGATATCATCGAGCCCTTAAAAATACCAAAAGGCTTGAGTCTTTATGTTGTTTTCGATAGCTGGTGGTTTTCTGCGGATTTTATAACTAAATGCCTGAACTTAGGGCATCAAGTCGTTTGTGAAATTAAGTCTGATAAAAAGGTATGGATAAATAAAGATATATCCTTCCAGGTCAGGGACATGGCAAATCAGATTGATGAAATTTATTATAGAAGAACTACAGTTCAAGTTCGCGGCAAGAAGAAGGTATATTATGCAATCGAAAAAGAAGTCATCTTAGATAAGATTGGCAAAGTAAAGCTAGTCATCTCAAAGAAAAAGAAAAATGGTGACGCCAACTACTTTATTAGCACAAATTGTTCACTATCTTTGGTAGAAATCCTTTCTATTTACGAGGATAGGTGGGATATTGAGACTGCTCATAGAGAGTCAAATCAAAAATTGGGATTCAAGGATTATCAATTAAGAGGAAAACGCTCAATTGAAAGATTTATTCAGATGGTTTTCTCAGTCTGGACAGCCATCGTTTTATATGAACTCAAAAACCCACCAGTTGAAAGAAATCAACAAAATAGAACGATTGGAGATATGATTGATAGTATAAAGGCTCAAGCATTCATTGATGCCTTTATATATGTATTACAATTCTTTAATTTGCCAGTTCCTGATAGTGGTTTACTCTATCTAATCAAAGAACAGGGATATAAGATATAACTTGATATAGAATGGAGATTATAAATTGGTGAGAAACTTGGAGAGTACAGTCATTAATATAGACCTGGTATTGGTACGACAATTGCTAAAAATCAGGGAATTAATATCGCATTTAATACTCTTCAATCCATAGTATTAAATCCGCTCATTTGGGAATGAGCGGAATTTCATTTATCGCATCTGGATTGGCTGCTGCCGAAGTATCACTCAGGTTCTGTCCCAATGCCTTAGCTTTAATTAGATTGCGAATAGGCTTTCCAGCCTTGTTCTTGGGAATATCCTTCACGAAGATGACATCCGATGGGATAGCTATTGGCCCGAGTGTCTTCCGAACGAAATTCTTGATATCCTTCTGCAAATTGGCATCACCGTTAACACCGGCTTTGAGAACGGCGAAGACCACTATGCTCTCCCCCTTCACCTTGTCCGGCTTGCCAATGACTGCTGCTGTTGCAACCGCAGGATGCTTTTCGGCCGATGCCTCAACCTCGGCGTTAGAAATCCTGTGGCCTGCAACCTTGAGCACATCATCAGCCCGTCCAAGGGCCCAAATGTAGCCGTCCTCATCTACGCGGGCCTTGTCCCCTGAAAGGTATTTTCCTGGGAAGGATGACCAGTAAGTCTCAATGTACTTGGCAGGATCCTTGTAGATCTCCCGGAGCATAGACGGCCATGGTTCAGTTAAAAGGATGTTTCCCACCTGGTTAGGCTGCACAGGATTGCCATTATCATCCACGACCTCTACATTATAGCCGGGCAGCGGGAACGAGGGAGATCCAGGCTTAAGTGGGGTGATCGGCAGGGGCGCGATGACCTGCGAACCTGTCTCGCTCTGGAACCAGGTATCCATGATGGGCGCTGACCCGTTGCCAACATACCTCCTACACCAGATGAATGCATCTGGGTTCATGGCTTCGCCTACGGAGCCCATGAGCCTGACCGTTGATAAATCGCACTTTTGAGGCCATTGCGGCCCCTCGTTCATGAACATGCGAATAGCTGTGGGAGCGGTGTAGATCACTGAGGCGCCATGCTCTTCAATTATCTGGAACCATCTGCCGAAATCAGGATAGTCGGGCGAGCCCTCGTAAATGATAGATGTGGCACCAAGGCATAGCGGGCCGTAGACGATGTAGGAATGGCCGGTGATCCATCCAATATCTGCAGTGGACCAGTAGACATCGGTATCCTTGATGTCGAAGACCCAGGAGGTCGTGAACGCTGGCCCAACGCTAATGCCGCCATGCGTGTGAACAACCCCAGTTGGCTTTCCGCCGGTTCCAGCGGTGTAAAGTATGAAGAGCGGATCTGATGAGTTCATAGCCACGGTCTCGCAAAGCCCAGGTTGCCCGGCTACAAATTCATCCCACCAGATATCGCGGCCCTCTTTCATTGGGATCTCCTGGCCGTTTCTCTTTACAACGATAACCCTCTCAATTGATTCGATACCGGAAATGGCCTCGTCAGCCTGGCCTTTTGTCATGATGGGCTTTCCCCTGCGGTAAGACCCATCGCATGTGATAAGCATTTTTGGTTCACAATCCTCTAAGCGGTCTCTTATGGCCTTGGCTGAAAAACCTGAGAAGACAACTACATGTATGGCTCCAATCTTTGCACATGCCAGCATGGCAATGGGCAGTTCTGGGACCATGGGAAGGTAAATTGCCACACGGTCGCCAATCTTAACTCCGGCACTCTTTAGCGCGTTTGCGAGCTTGTTGGTTTCTCTGTTCAGCTCGAAATATGTTATTTTGCGTACGTCCCCAATAGGCTCGCCCACGAAAATGTATGCGACTTTGTTCCGTCTCCATGAGTTCGCATGCCTTTCTACGGCATTGTAAGCAACGTTGCACTTGCCGCCAACAAACCACTTAGCATAGGGCGGCTTCCATTCAAGGGTAGCCCCGTACGGCTCAAACCAGTCTGCATATGTCTTTGCCATCTCATCCCAAAACTCGACATAGTTCTCGCTTGACCAGGTGCGCATTTCAGCCTCAGTCTTGAAGCCTTTTTTTCGCATCCATTGCATGACATTTGAGTTCTCAACCAGTTCATGGGGCGGAAGGTAAAACCCCTTATCAACGTCTAAATTACCTTTTGCTGCTGTTTTGTTAGACATTTTGAATCGCCTTATTTTATTTGCCTTCTCTATGGCACTAACACTTTTATTAGACTCTATTTTGTAGTATCAAATTTATTAAGTTTTTTGATACCCGTACAAACAATCTACAGCCAATGATATTAATAGATATTAAATCTTTTGCGGCCGATTTATAGTTATGTTTTCGATTTTCGCTATTTGGTTGTTACTCTTCTTTAATAATAGATTTTAACTTAGGATGGCCGTATTCGTTCTTATCATCTCAACGTCCCATTAATATATGTTTATTGTACAATATTTTATTAAATATATTCCTCGACTGTGCTGGCTGCAGCAAGCGGTGGGCATTTGTTCAAAATAAATAATTTTCCAATCAAAGTCGGAATAGCTAATTAACTTTGATTTAGTTTGATAGGATCATTTTGTTTTAAAGGATTTTTGAAGAGGAGGTACATAAATAAAGAAACGCAACCATAAGACTGATGCTATGTACATAAAGACTGATGTTAAATCCATAAAAATTCTTGGCATTGCTGATCTTCATGATCGGGCTGAGATGCTCGACTCACTGAAAACGAATGTCGATCTCATCGCATTCTGTGGAGATCTACATAATGCTAGCCACCCTGAGCAAGCACGACCTGTTGCCGAAGCTTTGGCAAAGCTTGGCCCACCAGTACTGATAGTTCCCGGAAACATGGATCATAAGGATATAGTGCCACAGATATGGAAAGACGCTAAGCTTAAGATGATCCATTGCAGCTCCTACAGGTTCGGAGATTATGGCTTCATTGGAATAGGCGGAATGGTACCCAATAATCCCAGGAAGCTTGGAGACCCTGCCAGGTATTACCATTCGAATGAGGAGATCTATGAATCTCTGGCAAAGCTTTATAGAGAGATCTCAGATTTAAGGCGGAAGATAGTATTGACGCATCAGCCTCCAAGAGGCGCGAGGGATATGATATACAACGGTGAGATCTCGGGCTCTCTTGGACTTCGCAGATTTATCGAGGAGTTTCAGCCCGACCTGCTTATGTGCGGCCATATCCACGAGGACATAGGCGAGGCTGAGATAGGAAGAACAAAGATAATCAACGTGGGAGAACTCCGCGAAGGTTATGCGGCACTTGTGGAGATCAATGAAGATATAAGGATCGAATGGATAGAGCCTTAAGCTACTATTGCGTAAATAAAGTATAGCAAAAGGCATAATAAAGCGCCCATTACTCATCACAGCAATAATAACGTCCTGCGTTGCGGCAGGATCCTATTCCCTAATCAGCCCGAAGGAATTAATATATAAGCAACTTCTGTTTAACAAAATGATGATCATGGGGAGATGCCGGCAACTTCTCCACGATAACCTTTTTGAGCAATACGGCGTATATGAGCTGATATGGCCTGTGATCGTTGCACCAGAGCGCCAATTGGTGAGTGTGTAGGCGAAAAGCTTTGTGCCTCCATCCATTTATCCGACATGGATGCTTGCAAACTGGCCGCTGATATCTGTCTAGAATGGTGGCAGATGAGGGATGATGAGTTCGGAGTAGATGATGTAATTTGGGGCATGGCTGAGCAGAGGATAGACGAGCTATGGAGCGATCCACATGCAGCTCGGGCATATCTTGCTGAGGCACCGGTTAAATGGTCTTCTTAAATTAAAATTATTTTCGCTAAGCAGTGATTTAGTTAACCTACAACGGTTAATACCTCAAGCTGGCAAGCTTTTTATCAAGCTACAAAATTCTAGCCCATCAACTCGCAGAACTACACATGTCTAAAGTAGTAATAGATCACAAGAATAAGGATGATCGCCGGAATTAGAATTTTGTTGGACATTCTGCTCATTTCCAAGACCATCTCTCTGACCTCGTTGCTCTTTTCTTCAGGTGTCATACTTCACAACCCAACCATGATATCTAAAAGAAGAACGCTTTGATCCATTTTAAACATATTAGATCAATTGTCTTTTCTCCTGCTTTGCCTCTCTATAGGCATCAATGCATATCTATTGGCAGCCTGCGTCATTACCTTTGAAGCCTAGCCACTACTCATTCCAAATACTGATTTTAAATTAGGATAGTTTCCCTTTATTCATGTGTCTAATTTACGTATTAAAAATAGGAATAATCGTCTATATGGTCTAATTATGCTATAGCAGTTTTCATGGTGAGGGAGATGAGATATCAAAACTTGGCCATAATAGCGAGCTTAATAATTCTGTCTTTAAGCACTGCAACAGCTGCCAGCGATGATATCCAGAACATCAAAAAAGTCGTCTCAACTAGCAACGATCCCAAGATGAGCGTCCAGGACCTGGCATTCTTCCTCGCCACTCATAACTATGATGTTACGCCGAAGGATGGCTATGTAGAGCTTAGGCTTGACGGCCAAGTATACGAGCTCACTCCCAATGGCGATAAGCTGAATTTGTGTGATATGGCGAAACTAAATTCCTTGGAGGGATAAAATATCAAATCCAGAAGAAGAAATACAAATATGGTTACAACCCAGATTCTGAAGGTATGCACAAAGGGCGCGAGCAAGACCAGGGTCATATATAAGGCAAATCTGAACTCCACAATAGGGACTCACTATCTGGATAACCTGATGAAAAACGGACTTATTGAAGCCATCCCCAACGGCTCCAGAATCACATACAAAACAACATCTAAGGGACTGGACCTTCAAGAGAAGCTTGGACAATATCAAAGCATAATGGATCATCTATACGCCACTGTATAGTTCGCTGCATATCATTTATACGCATTAGATGTGTACATCGACTTAAATGGGAACTGAAGGGGCATGTTGGATAGCGTATTGGGAGGTAGATTTGCCCCTTCGTCTGTTCTCTATAGGCAGTCATAATTTATATCCTTTAGGAATCTTTAATTCAAACATTATCTTTGAATCTCCTAACCAGATTCAGATATCTAGTGAAATATGTCCACGCCCATTGGAGGCGGCAGAAGAAATAGTTACAAATCCTAAAGGTAAGATAAGATTCATCTCCTACAAGCACATCCAGCCTTTTCAGAAAGGCATTATGGAGTTATTAAATGCTTAGTTATAATACGTTACATATCCATGTGGTGTGCCCTCAACGCCGCGACTGAGATACGCGGCGTTAAGCAGAGATAAATTCTCATAGATTGCACCGGTTTTTGGCCTGGTATAGCCATTTATCACGAATGTCGCTTTTTTGGGGGGTTGAATCGCGGAGCTTTTTGCAGAGATCTCCAATCCGACGCCGTTCATCGGCATGGCTGTCACATTACCAGTGATCACGAAAGCGTCTTTGTTTAACGGGAGGGATTTATTAAAATCGGTTTCATTAATTGAGTTATTATTCATATCAGAAAGATTTATGTTTATATCGCTGAAAGTTCCATTTTTTTGGGAAATATTATTTAATTTTGTAATATTGTTCTCTTGGGCAATAGTTGTTGTTATAGATATAGCAGCTATAATTCCTAACAGGCTTATAAGAGATATTAGTTGGTTATTCATAGTTATCTTCAGCTCATCATACGATTTAGGGGATTATTAATCTGACGAACCTAATCGCGATAGGCTTTCAGTTTGGCAAGACAAAGTTTAATGGCCTCTAAGAGATGAGTGACTCTAATGATCACCGATAAAGATCTCAGAAGATATGATCGGCAGATAAAGCTCCTCGGGATAGATAGCCAGGAGAAGCTCAAAGACGCGAAAGTATTCATCGCAGGCGCAGGCGGCCTGGGCTCTCCGATCTCCGTTTATCTGGCAGCAGCAGGTATCGGAAGAATAGTCCTTGTGGATAATGATGTGGTGGAGCTTAGCAACCTGAATCGGCAGATACTCTACTGGGAGAAAGATGTGGGCAAAAGCAAGGCATTATCGGCCGAAGAAAAGCTTAGAGAGATGAACTCCGACATCAATATAGAGGCGATTCCTGAGACTCTGGATGAGCACAATGCATCGAGCCTTGTCGGAGATGCAGATTTAATCATCGATGCTATGGACAACTTTGACACAAGATATCTGCTTAATAAAACGGCTCTAGCAAAGAATATACCATTTATCCACGGCGCTATTTACGGATTTCACGGCCAGGCAACTACAGTGCTGCCTGGTAAGACTGCCTGCCTGAGGTGCATCTTCGCCCGGGCTCCGCCCCGAGCAGCCTTCCCTGTAGTCGGCGTTACCCCAGGGGTTATTGGCCTGATTCAGGCCACTGAGGCAATAAAATATCTTACAGGAATGGGTGAGCTTCTGGCAAATAAGCTCCTCATATGGGACGGCCTGAAGCCCTCTATGGAGACCATTGACGTGAAGAGAGATCAAGCTTGCATAGATTGCGGGTTACGGAGCTGAGATGTATCTCCTTAGGTATTCCGAGATAGCGCTTAAGTCCCTCCCTGTACGCAGGCGCTGGGAGGATGTGCTTATCACCAACCTTCAGAAGGCACTTCCTGGGTGCAAGGTAAGAAAGAGCTGGGGTAGGATCTGGCTGGAAGGGCCGGTGGATCCAGTGAAGCTAAAAAAAGTCTTCGGCATAGTATCATTCTCAGAATGCGAGCGCTGCTCCCTACAGGAGATGGACTCTTACATTATGGACTTTTGTATGAGAGCAGACTTGGATAAGGCAAAGACGTTTGCCTTGAGACTGCGCAGAGTTGGAGATCATCCATTCACATCACATGAGAAGACTGTGGAACTAGCCGATAAAATTCTAGAACGATTCCCTAACCTTAAGGTAAATTTGGACAACCCCGATGTAGCTATCTATGTGGAGATAAGGGACAATGACTGCTACCTTTATCGCGATGTGATTAAAGGCGCTGGAGGTTTGCCATTAGGTGTAGAGGGCAAGCTGGTGGCTCTCTTCTCGGGAGGTATTGACTCGCCTGTTGCTGCTTGGATGATGATGAAGCGCGGCTGCAAGATAATTCCCGTCTATGCAGATCTTACCTCATTTTCCAGCGAGGGCGCCCTGAAAAAGGCTGAGGCTGTGATCGAGACGTTGAAGGCATATCAGCCTGATATTGAGCTTAGGGTAGTGAAAGATGATTTCCTGAGCAGGGCCAAGTTGGTGATGCGTAAATACGACTTGGAAAACTATACGTGCCTCATCTGTAAACGTCATATGTACCGTTTGGCAGAATCGATCGCCATGGAAGTTGGTGCTAAAGGTATTGTCACTGGCGAGTCCCTTGGACAGGTTGCCTCGCAGACCCTGGATAACCTCTTTGTCCTAGATAGCGCCATCAGCATGCCAATCTACCGGCCACTCATAGGCTTTGATAAAGTGGAAGCAGAGGGGATTGCCCGTAAGATAGGAACCTTTGAGCCATCAACTATGCCTGTAGAGGGCTGCAACGCAGTACCATATAAGCCTGCTACTAAAGGCAAGCTTGAAAAGGCACTGAAGATCGAAGAAGAGGCTCTGATTATAACGTACAGAAAAGGTTCTATGAACCATTTGGAAGATCAATATGAAGATACACATCAGATCATTTGCAAACTTTAGGGATATCCTGGGAGAGGATCTTGATATGGAAATCAAGGAAGGGTCTACAATATGGGATCTTCTGCAGAGCCTCATATCCACCCACAGCAATATCAGAACTGCCATCTTCAATGAGGCAGGCAATATCAGGGAGTATGTTATTATTATGAAGAACAGGAAGAACATCGAGTCTTTGCAGGGCTTGAGCACTATACTTGGCGAAGGCGATGAGGTAGCGATACTTCCGCCGGTGGCAGGTGGATAATACTGCCATTGAACTGTATATAAAAGATTGCTATCCAGGCTCTGCTGAATCTGGCGATGGCCAGGTAAAACCAATATCAATCAATGGTCTCAAGGTCCAGTACACCACATGATACAATAGGACAAATCCACCTATCTTTAAACTATTGCTTTAGGCTCCAGGAACTACTATTACAGGGATTTTAGAGCCACGGACTACCTTTTCGGCAACGCTGCCAAGCAAGAACTTAGTAATACCTGTTTGGCCTATACTGCCTATGACTATTGAATCTATAAGGTTTTTATCAGATTCTTTTAGGATCGCGTCGGCTGGACTGCCAACTAAAATTTTTGATTCAACACCAACGCCTGAAGATTTAGCCAGATTTTCAATATAGCTAACAGCATTTTTCCCCTCGTTCTGTAGCCCGAGCCTGGTGCCGTCGGCTACGTCGGGAGCAATATCATAGCCAGATTCGCCAATGGAACCTATAGTTCTGCCTTTATCTACTACATACACGGCTGTAACCTTGCCTCCAGACATTTTGGCTAATTCAACCCCAACTCTGGCTGCAAACTCGGCGTGCTTCGATCCATCCGATGCTATCAAAATTCTTTGGAACATGATCTACCTCAAAAAAGTCATTTAGTTTAACAGTTAAATACCTTTCTGAAAGAATGCATTGAATCTTCATGGCGATATATGAATATACGTAATAAAATATCCATCAAATATCTTAGCATCGATGAATTGGTCGCAAAAACATCTGTGATAATTATACTGTACTCTCCAAGTTTCTCACCAATTTATAATCTCCATTCTATATCAAGTTATATCTTATATCCCTGTTCTTTGATTAGATAGAGTAAACCACTATCAGGAACTGGCAAATTAAAGAATTGTAATACATATATAAAGGCATCAATGAATGCTTGAGCCTTTATACTATCAATCATATCTCCAATCGTTCTATTTTGTTGATTTCTTTCAACTGGTGGGTTTTTGAGTTCATATAAAACGATGGCTGTCCAGACTGAGAAAACCATCTGAATAAATCTTTCAATTGAGCGTTTTCCTCTTAATTGATAATCCTTGAATCCCAATTTTTGATTTGACTCTCTATGAGCAGTCTCAATATCCCACCTATCCTCGTAAATAGAAAGGATTTCTACCAAAGATAGTGAACAATTTGTGCTAATAAAGTAGTTGGCGTCACCATTTTTCTTTTTCTTTGAGATGACTAGCTTTACTTTGCCAATCTTATCTAAGATGACTTCTTTTTCGATTGCATAATATACCTTCTTCTTGCCGCGAACTTGAACTGTAGTTCTTCTATAATAAATTTCATCAATCTGATTTGCCATGTCCCTGACCTGGAAGGATATATCTTTATTTATCCATACCTTTTTATCAGACTTAATTTCACAAACGACTTGATGCCCTAAGTTCAGGCATTTAGTTATAAAATCCGCAGAAAACCACCAGCTATCGAAAACAACATAAAGACTCAAGCCTTTTGGTATTTTTAAGGGCTCGATGATATCTTTATAAGCGATTTCTATCTTAGTCATGAAATCTTCACTGCTGTCTATTTCTTTAGTATACATTTTCGCTTTATGTGGTATAAATATACCTCTAGATTGGAGGACTGAAGTAACAAAATTGTTACCCATGATATAATCATCTTTGCAATGATCGTAAAACTTGCCCACGCCATCAGTACATTTCCCTTCCTTTTCATTATATGTATCGTCTATAATTAATAATATTTTGTCGCTTGCACTTAACTGAAGAGCTTCTATAAATAGATCCGCACTGCGCTGAGCCACTTTGTTCTCATCCCAGATTGCATCACTAAAGAACCAATTATAGGAAGAGCGTGATTTCGTACCTTCTCGATCCTTTGCCATAGTGTCACTAAGGTGTGAGATGGTCTTAGATTTATCACATACGCTTAGTGCTGAAATCATATCACGGAAAGAATTATAGCTTGGCATGGTGAATAAATCTTTAAATCCTTTTAGAAATGGCTCTAACTGTAACGGAGTCTTAACTAATTTGATCATAACATAGTAAAATGCTTTAATAAATAAATCTATTTTGTATCAAGAATTAATTTTAATGGGAAAAGAAAATATAGCTATAAATATAAAGCTATAAAAAAGTTGGAGAGTACAGAACCATTCTAGCTCTAGTAGGGCTTTACAAAATCAATATACTTGTAGGATTTTTGGCAAATATGAATATTACTATCCCTATTGAAGCTGTTTTTGCTATATTTATATCTGCCATTCTATTATACGCGCTCATGGTGTTAATTGAGAAGTTTAACAAAGAATAATAATCGCTTAAGTTAAGCGAAGGGATTAATTGGTGATTTGCCGAGTCAAGCTGAGGTCTATCCCTTCGCCGTTTACCGGTGTTATAGCTGAAGGATTAACCGGACAAATTATTCGTCTCCAGGAAGAGATATAACCGTTTCCCAAATATAACCAATAGCCAAATGATCCGATTATATTCTATAGATCCAAAGGGTCTCTCTAGCTATTTCATGATTTTGCAATCCAATGATTTATCTCTGTGGCCATTAGCAAGAGGGCTGCAGCGATTCGCGAACCACCTTGAGCCTGCCTTGAAGTCTTTCCTTTGTCTATAGTTTCGAGACTAGGATCTTACAGCAGGACATATCCTGGGACTGTTTGGAGACTGCTTGAAGGCCATGAGATGGCTAAAGGGTGAAGGGGCTGATTAGAGAAAAGCATAGCCAAGCCGAGAGCTGTGTCCCTTCGCCCTACTCATTGGGCGGCGAAGACCCCGCGCCTAAGCTCTTCGCCGCTTGCTTTGTCGGTAGCTTTAGGTGACCGGCAAGAAACTCATCCTTAGACTGGAATATAGATTTTTCCCAAATAGAGTAAATAGACATATGACAGTACCATATTCTATAGATATTATAAATACAGAAGAAATTAATGGACCGCGTGCGATCCATGATCTATCCTGCAGGTCGTTTCAAGGGCTCTGGTGTTGGCCCTAAGAAACCTTTAAGTGCTAACAGCTACTGCTGTCATAAAAAACAAGGACGAGAAAAAAATGAAGAATTCCATAGCTGTTGGATTGATCCTTATATCCATCCTTTTTGCTCTCTCTTTAGGAGTGGTTTTTGCAGAAGTATCCAAAGACAAGGTAAATGCTACCAGCTCGATAAATATAACCAAGAATGTTACAAATACCACAAATGCATCCATGCCTATGAACACGACAAGTAATTCATCAACTAAAAAAATTTTAAACTATACTATGCTTGGAAATGCAACGCTACCGAACTACACTGTGCTTGGAAATGCAACGCTGCCAAAGTATAAAAAATTGGCTTAAGGGCTAGATGGCATTATAGGCAATCTTCAACCCTATGTGAAATGGAGAGGCCGTTGCAAGAGAGGTAAACGATTTCATGAGCCTTCTTGATTATGGCTAACAGCTCCATTCCTTTTTCTGTGGTCTTATACCTTGGCATTTTCTCATCAATTATGAAGATATGCCCATTCATCATTAGAGAATCGAGGTATGGATTAACCGTTCTAAAATTTAGTTGGCTTCCATAAACTACAACCGTTTTGCTGTATTCATTCACGCAAACTTCCAGAACCTTAGCTATAATTTTCCCTTCCTTCTTTTCCTGATCTTAAGTACGTACTTGAAATATTTATATCAAAGTGTTTCCTTTAGTAGTCTAGAAGCCTTCTATTGAAATAGCTACAAGTGGCAAGTAATTACCAGTAAGAAAGCGCCGAGGGTGGGATTCGAACCCACGAGTCCCGAAGGGACACAGGTTTAGCAAACCTGCGCCATACCAGGCTAGGCTACCTCGACATTGAGCAATAGAGATAGAATTTTTCGATATTTAAAGCCTGCGTTAACCCTTATCCTTCTATACATCTCAGAAGATCCATGCTGGTTATTATCCCTACCAGCACGCCGTTTTCAACTACAGGCAGCCTCCTCACATTATGCTTTATCATAAGCTCTGCTGCCTCCTTGGCGGATGCGTTAGGACCAATGGTTACCAAAGGCATAGCAATCATGATTTTTTCTACATCCACCCTTGCAGGATCGATGCCTACAGCGAGGACCTTTCTGAAGATCTGGCCGGTTGTAAGGATACCTACGCACTTTTTGAGGAGCCCATCTGAAGCTACAAGAACGCAGCCCTTTCGACCGTTCACCATGACCTCTATGGCCTCCACTACGGTTGCATCAGGGCGCACTGAAGCTATAGGATAGCTCATCAGATTCCTGACTTTCATATTTACTTCTTTCAATTTGATATCAACTGATAATATTTCCTTCTTACGGTATTATAACTTGATATTATGGCTCGAAATATATTGCCGCTAGCTAGGGCAGATCTTATGGAAGGATTTGATTGGCAGACTCGATGGTTGGATATGATATCCAGATATAATAAGCGGATCAAAAAATAAGCAGATCAAAAATAACTTGAGGGTCTGAGGCAGTACGCCTCAAGACCAGTTTAAGCATCTAATCGTATTTCAATCGCGACTACAGGCTGCTCAAGGCCAAAGCTGCGGATCACCTCAGGATGCAGCTCTCCAAAGCATCCGATTCTTCCGCCATTTGCAGTAAGATCAGCACCTCTGCCTGGCATAAATGCCCTGTCTTCAGAGGGAGTTACCTCTGCATCGATCATCAGCTCTCTTAGGACAGCATCTGCAACAGACCTTATCTCAGAGAAGCTTGCTCCGCTATGAATCGATGCCGCTGCAAGATTCGTCTTAGTCCTCTTGTTTTCTACTACTTCGCCCACTGCAAATATTCTCTGAGGCAAAGTATGATGCTGATTCAGCGAGAAGATCTCCAGCAGGCTTGGAAGTATAGATGTCCGAATGATCGTATGAAGCTCGCTTATTGGATGTAGAACTCTTGTTGCACCCTCAGGTTCATGCTTCATCCACTGGAAGTGGACTGCCTCATTCGTCAGAGTAAATGGCATTGTCTCAAGATATCCAAGGCCGGTCATGACCTCCCTGACCTCGGCCTTCCTCACTTCTGTTGCGTGAGGCTTGCCTACAGTAACCGTGGCGGGAAGCTCTGCCGCAAGCTTATCGTAGCCAAATGCTTTGGCGGCATCCTCAAATATATCCCAGGAGTGCATTATGTCTGCCCTGTAGGCAGGCACAAGCACCTCCACATTCCTGCCAATTGCATTTGCTCCAAATCTCATTCTCTCAAGGCAGTCTGCCAGTTCTTCTGATGATAAATCGAAGCCTATCAGCCCATTTGCCTCACTTTCGCTCACGATCCATTTTGAGGGCTCAAGGTTCGGCGAGACGAAGTCTCCCTCACTTCTCTTTACCAGAACGCCCTCAACAATGCCACCCCGCTCGGCTAGAGAGGTCACTACTATGTTCAGTGCCTTGTAGACCACCGGATCAGTGCCTGTGACATCAATGAATAGATCGTGAGAGTCCTCCTCAACCCTCGTCAGCTCACCGTTTATGACAGGCGGGAAGGAGAGAACATTGTCATGGGCATCCACAATGAGTGGATACCTATCGAAGACATCGAGGATATGGCCGTAATCCCTGCCTTTTGGGTGCCTTTCAAGTATCTCCCTCATCGACATGCTCTCACTGAAATCCAGGGGGATGAACTCTCTAGATGGATCTGCGCCGATATATCGGAAGGGTGGTGTCACGCGAGAGATGTCATGAACGCCTATTGCCACCTTTCGCCTGTTTCTGCCCAGGCCCCAATGGAGATCCTCCTGCAGATTCATCAGAGACTCAATAGATGCATCCGAGAACTGAAGACCTCTGACGACTGCACAGCCGATTATCGGTCGGACGGCTTTGACAGACTCATCCACCCCTATCGTCACTGAGCCGGGCGTGACATCGTATTTCCTGAGTCCGACCTTTATGTCTAGGAAGCCCTGCAGCGCGCGTGCGACACCCTCAGAGCTGTACAGATCTGGCCTATCTGGAAAGAACTCAACGTCCACATAATCTTCAGCGGCGCTTTTCCCTATATCTGCGCCCATCATAGGAAGCCTGGCCATGATAGTATCTCTGGAAGCGCTCACCATCTCCTCAAGATCTTCGTAGTAAAGTCTGACAACCGGCATATTCACACCTTCATGGAAATGGGAGTCTTCCTGAGCCATTCTATATCCGGCTGGTAAAGCTCCCTCAGATCCTTGAGGCCAAGCTTGAGCATCGCAACGCGGCTTACCCCCAGGCCCCAGGCTAGCACTGGATGGTCTATACCGAAGGGCGCAGTAACTTCTTTCCTGAAGACTCCTGCCCCGCCAAGCTCGACCCAACCTAAGCCGTCTATGAAGACCTCAGGCTCTACGCTCGGCTCTGTATATGGGAAGTAGCCTGGTCTGAACCTGATCTCCTCGAATCCCATTTTTGCATAAAACTCCTTTAGTACACCCAAAAGATGCCTGAAAGTGAGACCCCTATCCATAATGACTCCCTCAAGCTGCTCGAACTCAGGCGTATGTGTTGCATCTATGGCCTCACGCCTGTAAACGCGATCAATCCCGAAGGCCTTCACAGGTGGACTCGGATGGTCTGCAAGGTAGTGAATCGTCACAGCAGTTGTATGTGTTCTAAGAACCTCTTGCCTTGCAATATCCGGATTCCAACAGCCTCCCCAGCCGGTCGATCCAACACCACCGCCGCATTCGTGCATCTCCTTAACCTTGTTGAAGTCGGGTATCTCGGCCTTTGTATCAAGGTAGAATGTGTCCTGCATCTCCCTTGCAGGGTGATCTTGCGGCTGGAAAAGGGCATCGAAGTTCCAGAAGCTTGATTGGATTATCTCGCCCTTGATCTCTGTGAACCCCATCTCAAGCATTATTTCCCTCATCCTGTCGATCAGCCGCTGGTAGGGATGCTTTTTGCCGGGGTAGATTTGATCTGATGCTAAAGTTACATCGTAAGGACGTGGACGGTACTTCTCGCCCTGGTACTCCAAATACAAGCCATCTTCTTTTTCTATCCACCTGCCACTTTTTATCATATCAGGACTAAGTTGAGGCATCTCCTTTACCAAAATGACATCCATGCCGTACGTTGCGGATTTGCCACTTTTTATAATGTAAGATGAAGATTGAGAGATTTTGGATTTTATTTTTCCGAGTTCAGACAATCCAGCGTTCGTAATCTCATATCGCCATGATTTCAATTTGCTGGATGTGATCAGTCCTCGATTCTTGAGAGCTGCAAGTGCATTGTTATCCAAACCTGAACTACTCTTTGACCCTTTGGATAAAACCTCAAGTATTTCCTCATCCTTTCCGCGTGTTGCCTTGCCTGTTGGCTTTAGCATGCCCTTATCTATTGATGCCCAACCCTTCTTCTTAAGCCAGCCGAGGCCAATTTTAGCAGAAGGATCTTTTAGCTCAGCAATAAGCTTACCAGAGCCGATAGACTCCAGAAGCCTCCTCTCAGGAAGGCCCTCTTTTGCATACCTCTGGCCCTCCTCAGTAAGTGAAACTTCTTCATCAACTGATTTGGTGACATTTACAAGGCCCTGCTCGCTTAACGCATCAGCAGAGGCTCGTACCGCCTCTATTTTCATGTTTAATTTTTGGGCAATGATTTGAGGGTCCGAATAACCTTCAGATATAGCCTTCAGAACTTTTGCATCGCTTTCAGATAACATGATACCATCTCATAGTCGAGTAAACTCTTAGGAAATCCTTTATTAAGCTGCCTGTTTAACCTTTCAGTTAAAGGGCGAAAAGAAAAAGACTAAACTCATATTGCCGAAGATACTTAGGACTATCCTCCTCGGCATGATGCGCCTTTGATTGATATTGATTCTTTTTGTGGGTCTCTCAGGCACGCTACAAGCCGTTAAATTGATGGCATATAAACCTATCGAATAGATCAAGAAGGGCTCTGTTTTTAGGACATGTGCCCAAAGTATAGTTTTGAGGTAATCCTAATGCAATCTGAGATTACGTATTCAAGAACAACTTTAACTGCACATTTGGAGCTGAATGCTTAATTTAGTTGCCTTCGCTTTCTTCTGGGGCTAACACTAACGGCTATTCTAGCGACGCTCAGTCGCCGCGCGGGCTACCCCTAACCCCTCTCTGGGGGAAGGCTTTGGAAAATGCATGCTATAAGGTTAAAGGGATTAGATGAACGATTCCCTATATCTGTGTGCCGAAGGGCTAAAGTAGTTGTTTAGCATTTTGGAAAATCCTTAAGGGACTGTGAGATGCGAGGGATGAGCACGCTCAGCCTGTCAGGATATTAGAGGGGTCTATATAAAGATGTTTTTGCAATATCTCCAACAGCACGATAGAAATACCCTTGAGAGTGAAAAGGGAGTCTCACGAGAGTTTATTGATTATATGCGACAAATTTTGCACAGACCGGCATTCAATATCTATAACCACATAGAATTTAAATAAATTAAAAGAGGCTTATCTGGCATCCGTTCCGAAGTTGGGCGTTTAATAATGAAAGAATAGTGCGACTATGGCAGAAATTAGGCATTTCGTAAAATTCAAGAAGGTAGAATGTAGTGGGTCTCATCCATTCGAAGAATTTGTGACAAAAATCATCCCATCTGTAATATCCTTTGCGTTAGGCTACGAGGATGCTGAAAGGCCGAACCAATTTTTTGGTACTGCTTTTGGGATATCGCTATATCATAAGAATGGGCTGACTGATGTGTTTCTAACATGCTCCCATGTATTTGATAATTTGATGGCAGAGCTGAACGAGTCGAGAGATAAAACAAAATTCGTTTCGCTATTTGATGACGACAGGTTCACGTGGAAAAAAATAGAAACCGTAAAACGTTTAGCACCCTACAAAATAACAGGAGACTTTGCGGAAGGAGATCTTGCTGAAACTCATGATATAAGCCTATGCAGAGTCCCTGGTACAAATGTTCCTCCATTAACTCTTTCAGATGATAAATACATATATGGTGCTGAAGTGGGTATTTTAGGATTTCCCAACTATGAACATCTACAGAACTTAGATCCTCAACCTCAAATTTTAAAAACTATAATAAGTGGAGAGCTGATATATCCTATTGAAACTATAAAGGGACAAGTAAATACGGATAGATTGGCATTGGGATGTGTAACTGGTCATGGATTCAGCGGAAGCCCAGTTTTTTCAATTGAAACTGGTCATATTGTAGGCATGCATGATTATGCACCGATAGAAAAGGACATTTGGGAGAAGCGAGAAAGAGAGCCACAAAATAGAGATACAGATGTTTATGTTGAATATCCGGGTGGCTTATCTTTCGCAGTGCCCTCTACACGGCTTCGACAGGCTTTAGACCTGTTTGAAACGCATTGTTATCGCGATGATGTCCGACGCTTTCTTCGATAAGTCAACGACGCCATAAGCAAAGGCGGAAAAGAAAGGCAAAGATGGCTATTTGGGTTCCGTATCTTCTATGACCTTATAGTCTATTGTTTTCCAGAACCTTCCCCCGAAGAGGGGTTAGGGGCAGCCCGCGCGGCGACTGAGCGCGCTAGTAGAACCATTAGTTTTAGCGCCAAAAGAAATGTGTAGCTAATTGCTATTTTCACTATTCTAAGCCCTATAGAAAAGATTTGGCAGGACAGCTGCCTGTCTACATCTTCGCAAGATTTAACGGCGCACTCTGGCAACTCTCCAAGCCTTCAGCTTAGGGATAGAATGCATCTAGTCCGCCTCCTTCGCTCTTGATGACCTCATTGGAGTTCCTCCAGGGTATCAATCAGAGTATCGAGCTTGAGTTCCAGCTCATCCTTCAGGATGGCTATCTGCGATGCCTCTCTAATGGCCTTTGTCAAGCCCGTTGCAATTGCTTCCAGGCCATAAGCGGTTATGGCGGCCATAGAGTTTAGCTTAGTTTCATCAATTATTTCCCATCCAATCCTTGAGCTAGTTATAGTCTCTCCATAGCGATGCTGATCTATCAGTCGGCCATTCTCATATAGAATCAGCATATGCTCAGAGTAAAAAGCGGCATCTCCTTCAAAATTCACCCTCTGAGTACTTTCAAGGATAGTCAGATCATGGCGATAGCAGGCTCCATAATCCTTACTCAGGAGCGGTATAAGCGGCGTTACCTTCTCCAAGATCACCTTTAAGACCTCCCCTTCCTTCTCAAGAATCTCCTTTTTTAGCTCATTAATCCGCGGTGCCAAGGGCTGAAGGTCATCAAGAGCTCTATTAATCTCCTCCAAGGCCATAGAATCCTTTGATAGCGCACGCTCCGGGTTTCCAGAAATAGAGGATTTCATTTCAGATCTCCTCCATCCTCACCTTCAGCCTTAGCTGATGACGAATTCTTCGGGGCCTCAGGCACATGGACATGGTTAATTGTGGTTATTAAAGTCTTTACAGCCTCTACCGACTGGGTAGTCGGTAGCTTAGGTTCAAGAATGGTTTTGCCTATCATTTCTGTTCGCCAAAGTCTGACTAGGTTATACCAATATTTATACTTACCGAGTCGAGCCTGGTAGGAAGTTATTTAAGTGATAATTGGAACATTATAGAAACTATGCCGGTAAAAAAAATCGGTATAAGCGTAGATGAAAAGACATACGCAGCCGCGGAGGAAGCCGTAAAGGATGGAGAATTCAGAAACATTTCTCATGTTTTCGACTATGCAGCTAAGCAAATGCTTCGTAATAGAATAGAGAAATTAGAGAAAAAGCGAGAACCCTTGTGAGGCCCTCGCTTAAAGTCTCTAAGTCATTCCGGTTTGGCGAACAGAAATGACCATTATATAATTTTATCAGTTTATAGACTAGCGGTTTACTCAGTATTTATATGATTCGATCTCATCCAAAGCTTCTAGAACCCCCGAAACAGCCATCTCAAAGAACTCCTTGCCCTTTTCAGGCGACGCCTTGCTTGGGTCTCCCATTATTCCATTGCCCATCAGGTATCTTACGTCATTTAGCACAAGAAATCTGGGCCTGTTCGGAAAGTTCCTTTCAGGCTTACCTTTGACCAGATCTTTACGAATGTGCAGCATTAGGGATGTCTCAATCTCACCAGCGTGACCGTCTCCTGGCGTCTCCGCAGCATTAGGATCTATCAGGTCAAACAGAGACACAAGGCTCACACGGAAATCACGCTCCAAAACAGCCTGCTGACAAGCTCCTTTCAAGGCAGAAAGGTGCTGACCGCCCGCGTGTCCCGTTAATATTAGGACCCTTCGAAAACCGCTCTCGTAAAAAGAAATGAGGATATCATGGATAAATGCCTTCAGAGCATCATACTCAAGCGTTATCGTGCCGGGAAAGCCTCGTGTGCTGCGGCAGATGCCATAATGCACAGACGGAGCAAGGAATATATCCTGCCTGTGTGCGGCTTCCCTTGCCACCTCAATCGCCTGTATGGTATCCGTAAATATTGGCAGATGGGGCCCATGCTCCTCTGTTGCCCCGACGGGCAATATTATCGTCTTCGTCTGCCTGAGGCCAGCCTCGATCTCTGGCCAGCTCATCTCCTCAAGGAGCTTCATTTCTAGATTACTCCACAGGGATTACGCTGCCTGACATCACATAATCCTCTGGGATCCTTACCTCATAGGCTTTATCGCCTACAACCAGCTGATATGGCCCAGTAGGAGCTGTATCGAACTTTGTACCCCATGAAGCAGGCCCTTCCGTCGAGTAGGGAACCACAAGTGTAAACTCGCCCTTCGAATCTGTAATATTGGATTGTATGTAGTTGAATTCTCTGTCCCTGTTTGTCTTGATGGGCACACCGATGATGACCTTAGTTCCTGGAGGTGCCGTTCCCTTTATCACAGCGCCTGGAACATTCTCAAAGGTCTTAACATCCTTCTGGCCATCATTTGTCACTACAGATTCGGACTCATGCACGAGCCTGAAATGTTGGAGCGCTTCAAGAGGAACTGAAGTGGTCATGGCTGTGTAAGCCCTCTTGCTTACAATCTCAGATAAGTATCCTTTGCTTTGGCTCTCATTGACATAATTAACAAGCTCGCTATAGTTCTTGGAAATCATCGGAGTTTCTGCTATCACTGGGAACCTCGTTCCATCTTGCTCTGCGATCTGGTAAGCTATTCCAATGGCATCTGTGACAGGCGTCTCGCTTCCATCAAAGAAGAAGAGCCGAGCAGTCATAGTCTCGAAGAACGGGTCTCTGAAGACACTAACTGGCACAAGCTGATCTCCCTGCGGCTGGTAGAACACTCCATAATACCTGGTGATTGGAATACCGCTCCATGCAGTCATCGCATAGAACTTGCCTGTTGCCATCTCCCAATCTATCATGACATACTTCGTGTTCATGTATGGAGACCTTCCTTTATCGAGATCCGCCAGAACCTTTTCAGCTTGAGACTCATTCTCGGCCAGGAAGAAGGGGGATGAACCCGGCGTACCCTTAGTTACACTGCCTATGCCTTCCTGGAATGGATTTGCGTTAGGCATCCTCTCGCCTATTGTCTCAATTATATGGCCGTAGTCCCACCAGGACATGACACCGTAGGCTGTATCAGGATAGGAGTACTTACCGCCCGGAGGATATTGGTAGATCTTGTAAAGATCGAGGCCCGGGCTCGGAGTGTTGTCCTTAATCCAATTTGCGGATGTGATCCAGTCAGGATACTCATCATATAATGTGCTCGGGTATTGGGAAACTGCCATGCTCATCTGCAGGCTTGGGAATATTGCGACTAAGAATATTACAACAGCTACCGATAAAACCTTTAAGTTGTCTAGTAATTTTGCGGTATCCTTTGTATCGATGCTCCATTTATCAAGCTCATTAAATCCAACCTTCTGAAGAACCCATATTGCTAAGAAACCTGTGAGAATAGCCACGTTTACGCCATAGTAATACGCAAACCTATTTTGGGCTAAGGTCAGAATAAGTATGATGACTGACCATATGATGATTGCGAGATCAGTAGGCTTTTGGTCATCCTTGATATACCTTATGAGAAGCACAATTAATGCAGCGATCGCTAGGAAAAATGGAGATAATACGACGATATTGGCTACTCCTGGGAAGTTGAGCTGCACATTCGCCATAGAGAACTCGCCGTCATATTCAAAGAAGGGAGATGCCTCTCCGACGGTTTCGGCCCCGCCAGTTCTAGCGTGAAACACAAGTGTCAAACCATTGAATAGAGGGTTTGTAAACTGAGGTACGATAAGAGCAAGCATTGCCGTCCCAAGTACTGCAATTCCTACCAGAACACCAGGATAATAGTATCTGCTGACACCTTTCTCTGACAAGAATTTGGATAAGATTGATATCAGGATCACTGCAATGACGCCCAGCAGGAGGATAGTGGGTTGAAAGAGGGAATAAAGGTAGTTGCTGAACCCATTGTAGAGTTTTACAAACGGCAGAACCAAAAGCACTGCTATGAAGAAGGTAATCGCGCCTGATATGCTCAGATGCTCAATGCTCCTGCCCTTGAGATGATCGGCCACGCTCTGAATCATTATGAATGCCAGTATTATGCCCTCGAATAGAAAGCCAGATGACCAGGCATCTATGTACAGTCCAAGAGATATGCCTGCTAATGCGGAATAAAAGAGAGGCATCCTAAAGTCCGACCAGCTTTTTTGAACAGAGGCGAAGATCATGCCCTTCCCAGAGCGCACTGCCATCAAGAAGAATGCCATTGTTAGTGTGCTGAGGAAAATCTCTGCAGCATGATGATCTACAAATCCTAGGGTTGTCCGCGCAAATAGGGTTCCAGGTAATACTGCCATTATAAGGGCTGATATCAGGCCGCAGCTTCTGCCCCCCAGCTCCTTCCCGAGCAGATATACGGGAAACACTAAAAGCGCTCCAAGGACTGCTGGGAGAAGAGCGCCAATCACCTCGATTACGTGTGTGCTTGGATGCCCTAAGCCGAAGATCAAGGAGAATATAGCTATCGTCCAGCTATTGAATGGACCAAAGTGAAGGGCTGTGCCATAGGGGAAGTTGGTCATCGGATCGAACCAAAGGCGCTGTAGATTGATGACTGTGCTCTTTGCAAGCATCATATGATACCATGCATCAGTCTCGCTGCTGAAGTGAACTGAGTCCCCAACAAAGACATCGTTCCATGGCCTAATTACGCGCAAGTAAAACGAGAATAGAAACGCTAAAAATACACCAATATACCAGTATAAGTTTGCCTTTAGCCCATCTTCAGGCTCCTGCACAGGCCCTTTTGCGATATTAAGGGGCACTTCTGCTGAGGTTTCTGGCTTGACAGCCTCTTTGCCTTTATTCCCTTTATCCACAGATCTCTTAGACATCAAATTGAGCAGAAAAGGCTCTATCCTCATAAACGTTTTGAATCGACGGGCAGAATTAGGCCTTGACTACAGCCCAAATTCCGCGATTATGCTTGAAGGCCCATATCCGATGCTATGCCCCTTCCTGCCAGAAGACCCGTTGCCGCAGCGGTCACTATTCCTCTGGATAATCCTGCTCCGTCCCCGGCCACATAGAGGTTTCGTATGTTTGTCTGGAGCTTGTTATCTACGCCGATTTCCCTGGCATAAAACTTGATCTCTGGTGCATAAAGCAAGGTTGAATCCGAATTAACGCCAGGCACAATTTCATTCAATATCTCCAAACCTTCAATTACATCCATGACGATTCTATGGGGGAGTGCCATGGATATGTCGCCAGGTGTGACATCCGTTAGTGTATTCCTGACAGGGTTACGAGCTATCCTGTCTCCAGTTGATCTCCGGCCGCGATGAAGATCTCCCAATCTTTGTATTACTGGACGTCTGCCTCCTATTGTGGTTACGAGCTTCGCTATGGACATGCCGTAAGCTGTGGTATTCTCAACAGGCTCTGTCAGCTCCAGGCGCACCAGGAATGCGAAGTTGGTATTCTCGGAGCGATGGTCCGTCATTGAATGGCCATTTGTGGCTATGAAATCCGGGTACTCTTCCTTAACAACGTAGCCACCTGGATTTGTACAAAAAGTCCTGATGAAATCATCGTACCTGTGGGTGATGATATGGAACTTTGGATCGCGATTTATGTTTGTCACGGGGTCCATTATTATCGATGGAACTTCAACTCTAACTCCAACATCCAGCGGCCCATATCTGGCTTTTATTGAATATCTATCGATAAGCTCTCCTATGGTCTGTGCGCCGACTCTGCCCATCGCAAGAAGCGTTCTGTTGGCCCTGATTTCAGTTCCATCTTTCAATCTTATGCCCATACATTGGGCGCCATCGACTATTAGATCGACAACCTTGGTAGCAAGAAGAAATTTAACTCCTCTATTTTCGAGATCTTTTTTGAAGGATTCTATGATCCCTGGAGTTCTATCCGAGCCCATATGGCGCTGTTTAATAGAGATAAATCGGGCACCTGCAGAAGCAGCCTTTCGGCGCAGCATCTCTGCATCCTCAGAGGATGGCTCCTGTATATCGGCAGGAGCGCCATATCTTAAGAATACGGAATCAACTTCATCTACGAGCCCCCAGGCATCGTCATCGGCCAGGCGTTCAAGGTTGCCGCCAATATCCGGATGAAGGTTGAGAAGGCCATCTGAATATGTTCCTGCACCGCCTACGCCGCACATAATATAGCATGGATCGCAATGTAGGCAGTGCCCTGTATCTTTCATAAGGCAGACTCTCTCAGAGATATCCCTGCCCTGGTCTATCAGAAGGATGTGAGCCTTCGTTTTAGATAGCTCAAGGCTTGCGAACATTCCCGCAGGCCCGGCGCCCACGATGATCACATCAACCATATAAATTATTCTAGGATCTATTCCTATTTAAAGTGAAAGTGTGACTTCCTCCCCGCCATAAAAGGAAGGGGCCCTCCCGCTCTGCCCTTTGCAATCCAGCGAGGTAAAAGTATTAAGCCTGGACTCACGATTAGAATCCTGATCTTTATGGAGAAAGTTCAAGACGTAAAAGGCCTGGGCGGAATGCTGAACGGCTTTCGGGATCTTGTCAAGGATGACGCAAAAATAACTTTTATTGGATCTCCGGGGTTCTGCACACCTTTTGCCCTGTTCCTAGGGTACCCTGTGAAGGAAAAGCATCTTGCTTTCATGCCTGGGCTACAGGCTGGCAAGACTCGCGCCATCATCACTACTGAGTATGGGCTTGAGCTTGGGGATCGCACTACCCCTGATGCAGATGCAATAGTAGTCCTCGGAGGTATGGCTATGCCTAAAATCGGTGTTAAGGTAGAGGATTTGAATGCCGCCCTATCGAAGATCAACTACAAGAAGATCATCGGAGTCTGCTTCATGGGCATATTCGAGAAGTCCGGCTGGTGTCAGACTGCGGGCTTCGATTACATTATGAACTTGATAGTCGAGGGCGATATATCCAAAAGATAAGATTAGAAACCATTGTTTAGGAAAAATGGGCCCGACGCGATTTGAACGCGTGACCTCACGGTTATCAGCCGTGCGCTCAACCAAGCTAAGCTACGGGCCCGGCCCGCACTTTTGGATTGATGATCCCATTAATAACTGTTTCCCTGAAAAGCCTCTGAATCACCTCGATAGACTTAAATCCGAAGTGGACAGAAGCGCTCGCGGGTAGTTATATGGATGCTCCTGAAGAAGAGATAAAAGAGAAAGAGGATTTAAAGGGTCTGTATGATCTTGCAATACCTCTTGGCATGCCGGTATCAGTTATACGTGAAATTATCGATAACTTCGATCTTGACCTCGTGAGGAGAAAGGCCAAGATGGATATGACTGGAGAGGAAATGGATAGGGAAATCTTGGTGCTCAGGGGCGATCTAGAGACCATAATGGCTGCAAAGGATTTTATGTTCAAGGCCTTGGATAACAAGATCGATGAGTGGGGCAAAAAAGATAAGGCTGAAAAATACAAGAAGTTCTATGAAGATCAGGTAAAGGCACGTTTGAAGGAGCTGAAGGAGAACCCAGAGGCAGCAAAGAACTGGAGTATAACTCCCTGATTTATTCTTTTAAACTAGTTTTGCGAAGCAGATTACGATTTAATCTATCATCAATCTATCATCACCCACTTATTTTTCCCTTCCCATAGCTTGAGAGAAACCACGCTCACATGTAACCCATCCAGGCTATGCCTTAGACGTTGGCATAATAGCTCGGATATATTCTCCGCCGTAGGATTGGGCAAGAGGTCATTTAGGTTGCTGTGGTCAAGATCTTCTAAGACAGAGTTCAGGATCTTCTTCAGCTGGAAGAAGTCCATGACAAAGCCATTTTCGCCTATGGGTCCTTCTATCACGACCTCCACCTTGTACGTATGGCCATGAAGGTTGGCGCACTTTCCCTGGTAGCCCGGCAAGCTATGTGCCGCGTCAAAATCAGCTATTAAGCCAAGTTTCATTCTTGGAGACGCCTCCAGTGACGATCTATTTCATTCAACTGATCGAGCATATGTTTAATGATATCCACAGTAACCCTGGGCATATTATTTTTATAATCCTTTGGCACGGCCTGGAGAATACTGGGGGATTATTAATATGTTTTCATTCCTCGGCCGCTATATCCGCGGGCACGTCTGCTAGGGCCACCAAGGCTTTGGCCTCCATAAAATGGAGCTTTGCTGGCACACCCAGAATATGAAGCGGCCCTCCGAAATCATAATCTTTTAGCCTTGCTAAGAAGTCGGCCTTCACTACGGCATTATCCGATCCAGCCCTCGCTATGCCTACGCCGAGCTGCTTCTCTAGAAAGCTTTGACCCATATTCTTTTCAATCTCCAACAGAAGCTCTACACCTTCGTTGATGGTCATGTACCTTGATTTTTCATCCTGGATATCTAAGAAAAGTATCGTATGCAGGTTCCTTTCGAGATTTTCTTTGAGAACAATGTAAGGTGTTTCAGGCAATATGCGCTTTCCATGTGAGATGTAGGGGAAAGGAATAGTTGTTGCTCTGCCGAAGCGGTAGTTCTGTAGCCCCGTAAGTCCCGAGATTGCCGTAACTATAGATGATGAATGAACCACTCGTGTCTTTATGCCAAGCTCAATTGCTCTTAGCCTCAGATCCAGGTGGGTGGTGGAGACCATGGGATCCCCTCCTACAAGCAGGACTATGTCCTTATCACGCGCATTAGTCAGCCAAGAAGGATCTACCTCGACATCGGAGCGAGACAGCAGCTGAATCTTTCTGCCGTAAAATCTCTCCAAATCCTCAACAGATGTGCCCATCAGCCTCGATGTATAGAACTCGGCATAGATCAGGTCTGCTCTTTTGACTGTTTCAAGGCCTTTGATTGAGATATCCAGTTCATCATAAAGGCCCAGGCCAACGAAGGTTAACATGAGCCCAGGTTTAGACGGTAGATCTATATTCTTTCCCGTCAAAGTCTTTTTCATGATCGGCAGGGCGACTCAAGTTGTGGATTGCAGAGAGAGCATGGGCCTAGCCAAGGGCGGCGGCCTGGCTCAGAGAGGAACGTTATCAGAGGCGGCAAGGCCGGATGTTATAGCAATCGCTATGTCTCCGGGCAGAAGACACATAACCAAGCCGGTCTGCGAAATAACCTACGGCTTGAGGCGCGAAGGTATACAGACCAGTGTGCTTGTGCTTGAGTCGGGCACAGGCGTACCTGAGAGCTTCCCTCAGGCATCACGCGGCTATGGCCCAACCTTCGGCATCAGCGGAAAGGAAATAGAGCAGATAGCCAGGCATAAGATCGCTGTTCTTCACCTAGGAAACGTCAAGTCCCATGTTATCTATAAGACAAAGGAGATTCTGTCGCTGGTTGATATACCGGCCGTTATCGTTGCACAATGCCCTATGGATTTCGAGGATTTCGCAAAGGAGGGCATCAAGACAAGGCTTGTCAAGCCTCCAAAGCAGAAGACAGAGACGAAGGGCGAGGTTGTGGATATAGTTACGGGCGTAACCCGTGGTACAACTTGCACCAGAGTAAAGCTCAATACGCTCGCAAAGGTATTGAATAAGCACCTTGCCGAGATAAGTGCCCGCGAATCGAAGAAAGCCTGAAGATTGGTTGGATATCTCCATATTTTCTGCAATTAACATGACTAATATTACGATTAATACAATAATTACGATTGATACAATAGGAAGGAGGGGCTGATGAAGTTCGTGGTTATCCTGGGTGATGGCATGGCGGATCTACCTTTGGCGGCACTAGGCGGGCTTACTCCTCTGCAGGCCGCGAATAAGCCGAACATGGATGCAGTAGCTATTATGGGTAGAAGCGGCCTCGCTAGAACCGTTCCAGAGGGCATGCCTCCTGGGAGCGATGTTGCCAACCTTTCGATAATGGGCTATGATCCTTCCAAGTTCTATACAGGCAGAGCGCCGTTAGAAGCTGCTGCAATGGGGGTGCATCTAGCCGAAGATGATGTTGCATTCAGATGCAACTTCGTTACCGTTATAAATGGCGTTATGAAGGACTACAGCGCAGGGCACATCACAAACGATGAAGGTCATGAGCTTATCAAAGCACTGAAGCCTCTTATGCCTGCCAAGCGGCTCTATCCGGGAGTAGGCTATCGCAACCTTTTGATTTTGAAGGCGGGTGAGAGCGCAATCTGTACTCCGCCACATGATATCACGGATAAGCCGATCGATGATTACCTGCCGAGGGGGAAGGATTCAGAGCTATTAATAGAGCTGATGGAGATTGCTAAGCCTGTCCTGGCCACTCATCCTGTAAATGCTAAGAGGATCGCCGAGGGAAAGAAGCCTGCGAATATGATCTGGCTCTGGGGCCAGGGCGGAGCACCAACGATTCCGACATTTAAGGAGAAGTACGGGCTGAGTGGCACGATGATCTCTGCCGTAGATCTGCTCAAAGGAATTGGAACCTATGTCGGCCTTGAGGTAATCGACGTTCCTGGAGCTACAGGCAACATTGATACGAATTACGAGGGCAAGGTGAAAGCAGCGCTTGATGCCTTAAAGCAGCAGGATTTCGTTTACTTGCATATTGAGGCTCCGGATGAGGCTGGTCATGAAGGGGATCTTGAGCAGAAGATCAGGGCGATAGAGCTTTTTGATCAAAGGGTAGTTGGGCCGATGATTCAGGGATTGAAAAGCAGCGGTGAGGATTGGAGAGTATTATTATTGCCCGATCATGCTACGCCAATAGCAATCAAGACGCATACAAGAGATCCAGTGCCGTTTGCAATCATGGGTAAAGGGATCAAGCCTGATGGGGTTCAGAGCTTTGATGAGGAGACGGCGAAGCGGGGTGGGTTTGGGCTAATTGAAGCGACAGAGCTTATAGAGACTATGGTTAAGGGAAGTGAATAACTCTCACTATAATTATAGGTGTGGATCCTCTTCAACGTAGGAAGGAGTCGTTTATCTTGTCCCCGTCAACCTCATCGACTGTGTTTCCAAAATCTTCCCCGAAGGGGGGTTAGGGGCAGCCCGCGCGGGCGTTGGAGCGCGCTAGAGTGTAGTTAGTGTTAGCCCCTGAAGGAAGTGCTGCTTTTGAATTATGTTAGTCGGCCCCAAATGCGAAGTCAGAGCGGTTCTGGAATATCACTTAAATTGCATTCTCTCGAAAAACGCTATCATTAGATTGATTGAGCCTGGAAAAATAGAACAGGATTTACTAATCAATCACTTTCGCCCCGCACGGATCACCTATCTCTAGTAGACATTCCAATAAAATACTACCCTGAGAAAAATAAGCTAAAATGAGAAAAATATGCTAAACGGCAAGGAAGCTTACCTCAAGAAGCTGACCGCCAACGTAAACATGCGGTCTGTAGACGTGGGCAAGGAGCTAGACGGCAGCACGCCGCCCTCAGTCTTCATCGGCAGCTGGAACTATCCCAAGGTCTACGCCGGGCCAATGATTGCACCTCAACATGGCGATACTGCAATAATGGATCTTCCGGAGTCTTGGATACCTGAGCGAAAGACTCAGGAGAACATCATCGACTACAGGCTGAACCTCGTAAGAGGAAAGCGACCGATTGAGATAACTGATACTAGCAGCCGTTTTGTTGAAAAGCTCCAGGAGATTGCCCTTGCTGGGAGTTCCATCGAGAGCGAGGCACAATTCGATAGCGTTCCAAAGGGAGCCTCATTCAGCGATGATCACACGCCATTTGGGCCGAGCGCAACTATCGAAAGATTCGACATAGGCAATGTTCGATGGGATCACCGGCTTGAGAAGGCATATTACGATTACGATCTCAAGGCAGCCGATGCAGTAGTTGATCTGAGCACCAGAGGTATTCCCTTTTCCAGCATACAGAAGGCTTTTTCAGTCGGAGCCTTCGGGGCAAAGCGCAAAAGGCGACTTGTGCCTACGCGGTGGTCCATCACAGCCTGCGACAGTGCGATAGGAAACCGTTTGCTGAAGGAGGTTAGGCAGAATGATATAATCGACTGCTGTCATATTCATGAGTTCAGCAGCCTGAACAACTACTATGCAGTCCTCCTTATGCCGACGGCTTGGCAGTATGAGTGGAGTGAGGCTTTTCTTCGTATCCTCGGAGGGGAGGAGCTGGTATTCTCAGACTACGAATATAACACTGGAAAGAAGGGCTATTCCAGGGTGGGAGGATGCTATTACGCCTGCAAGATGGCTGTGCTTGAGGCATTGGCGCGTAAGCAGATGCAGGCAGGTGCAATAATACTCAGGGAGGCGTATAGCGGATATGTCCCTCTTGGAGTCTTCAATGTCCGCGAGAATGTTAGGAATGCAATGGTCCAGACTGCAAAGGAGTTTGAGGACACGAAGTCTGCGCTCGCATATCTATCAACAAGGCTTGAGCTTCCGATGAAAAGATTTATGGAGGAAAGCACTCTTCTCAAGGAAACCTTACGAGGCGGTCAGACAACGTTAAGCTCTTTTTCTGACCTCAAGTCTAAGGATAGATCTTTAGCCTCTGAGTAGCGTGAACTACTCCGAGGAGATATCGAAAGCATAGATTTGTGCCATTCCTTTCTGGCTTTCTAATTCCATTAGGTCTTCACTTGTTTTCAACCTTGTCCCTTTTAGGCTAGAATATAGGAAAGCTTTTTCATCCATCAGCGTTGATTATTAAAAGGAGTTAGATATGGAACGCCTTGAAGATGTAATTAGGGCCATAACCGCTGAGATGCAGAAGTCTATATCTGCCAAAACAGTCGTCGGCGATCCCGTGACCTTCGAGGGAAAGACTATCATCCCTCTAATTAGCGTTGGCATGGGCTTCGGTGCTGGAACGGGCACAGGGAAATCATCGGATAATGCTGGAGGCGGCGGTGGGGGCGGCGGCCTGGCTATAAGACCTGTGGCGGTCGTAGTCATAGATGAGAATGGGGTTAAATTGGAGACTCTTAAATCCCCGCCCAAACCATCAGTCGTTGAGCAGCTTGCGGAAGCAGTTCCCAAGATAGCTGAGGGCATGTCTCCAAAGAAGAAGGAGATGCATGTTCCCGTTCAGGGCCCGGAAGAGGGCTAACTTAACCTGAACTGTTGCTATAATTAAATGGCGGCGCATCCCAGAAACAAAGTGAATTGTATTTGAGAATTGTATTTGAGGCGCCGCCTCTTTTGTCTAAATTTAGCCAACTAGTCAATCCATACCGCATGCTTCAGCTCTTTTCATATCTGCAGTAAGTTACAGCTTGTTTTTAAATTAGTTTTCAAAAAATGATATCAGCTATTATAAGGTCTCCCTTTCAATTAGGGATCAAAGGTTTATATCATAGAGAACTGGCTATCAGCAATGCACAATTGGAATCCTGAAGACTACGAAAAGAGTTCATCTGCCCAGTATAATTGGGCGATTGGTCTTATATCAAAGCTTGATCTGAGGGGAGACGAAAGAATACTCGATATCGGATGCGGAGACGGAAAGATAACTTCTGGTATTGCCTCTCTTGTACCTAATGGCTCCGTTCTGGGAATTGATATTTCTCAAGGAATGATCGAATTTGCAAAAGACAAGTATACCAGAGATAAATGTAGAAACCTCTCATTTCAGCTTGTAGACGCATCCAGTCTGGACTATAAAGAGGAATTCGATCTAGTGGTCTCCTTCGCCTGCCTTCACTGGATTAAGGACCATCTATCAGTATTGCGGGGAGTCAGACGGAGTCTTAAGCCGGGAGGCAAAATCATCTTCCAGTGTGGTGGAAGCGGAAATGCTTCTAAGATCCTCAATATAGCTGAGGGCATGATCAGAAGTGAAAGATGGTCAAAGTACTTCCAAGGCTTCACGTTCCCATACTATTTCTACGGTCCGGAGGAATATGGTACATGGCTTTACCAAGCAGGTTTGAGAGCGCTGCGAGTAGAGCTTCTATCCAAGGACATGGTCCACACTAAAGCTGGCCTTGAGGGATGGATCAGAACTACGTGGCTGCCATACATTGAGAGAATTCCTGAGGATATGCGTCAAGTGTTCTTAGGCGAGGTTGCTGATATCTATATTGAGCGCTATCCTCTGGACGCAGACAGAATGGTTCATGTGCAAATGATGAGGCTAGAGGTTGAGGCTGAGAAATAAGATGGCCTCATGAAAAGAGATCCTTCTTAAGCTGAAATTAATGAAATTTACCAATTAGGATGAAGCATTCCTATTTAGCAATTATATGGATAGTGCTAGTATTATATTCGATCTCATTATAACTATTATTGACATTAAATATTCTATGTAAAGTTGATATATAGAAATTTTATGGTACCATATCCCACTCTCAGAAAATTTTATATCCTAACTGTATGAGAATATATCTGGTGTATTAAATGGTACCATTTAGGAGAGGATTTAGTACTATAAGTTGCTCGGTAATAGTCTGTATTCTATTAATCCCACTAGTCTTGCCTATATGCAACGCTTGTGATTGTACAGATAGCAGTAATATAAGTTCTATAGGCCTAAAAGATCAGATGAATAACGAACTTGAGCATACTGTAGGTCAAGGCTTGACGGAAAATAATGCGAAAGCTTCAAAGGAGTACAAGAATGACTCTGCACAGATGCCTGATTCAGTTGGGGAAGCTGCAAAAAACATCAGCCACACGATCATGCATCCGACACATGAAGAGGCAGCTAGGTGGCTTGGAGCGTATAAGGCTGCATCAAGCGTATACTTAAGCCCAAGGGTTGCGGCTGAACTGACCCAGGCTAAAGGAACCTCCTTTAGTCTCCTAAACTATCTAAATTACACGCCGTCTGAGCGCGATCAGGGTCATTGCGGCGACTGCTGGGCCTGGGCAGGAACTGGTGTCATGGAGATAGATAATGCCTATCAAAATGGCGTAAAAGATAGGCTTTCAGTCCAATACCTCACTTCAAACTTCCATGGCGGTGTAGGAGACAACTGGGCATGCTGTGGAGGATGGCTCGAAGACGTAGCCGACTTTTACGGCAGTAAGATGATATCCGTCCCTTGGTCCAACACAAATGCACTCTGGAAGGACGGCAGCAGAAGCTGCGAAGATGGATCGACGAGTGTGCCATCTAACACAATATCAACCGATCCACATTACAATCTGACCTCTATAGAGGTAGAATTCATTCCAACACAGGGAGTGGGCAAAGACGCTTCAATCGCCAATATTAAGAACGTACTCCGCCAAGGGAAAGCGATTTGGTTTGGTTTCTTCCTTCCTGATAATAACGCCTGGAACAACTTTTTCAGCTTCTGGGACTTGCAAAAGGAGAGTACTGTCTGGAAGCCTGATTTTGCATGCGGAAAAGCGTACAACGATCGCGAAGGCGGTGGACATGCAGTTCTCTGTGTTGGATATAATGATACCGATCCGAGCAATCGCTACTGGATAATGCTGAATAGCTGGGGCGCCCCATCTAACCGTCCCAATGGTCTTTTCCTAATGAGCATGGATATGGACTATGATTGCAGCTATCCAGGCATGGGAAATGCTTTCTACTGGATGACTCTGAACATAAGCTATTCCAATGCACCTCCCAGCATACCATCCATACCGTCTGGACCGGGAGCGGGACGTAAAAAGACAGCTTATACATATACAACATCAGCTACAGATCCTTATGGAGATCGAATAAAGTACACATTTGATTGGGGAGACGGAAGAACATTTGTCACGAATTATGCAGGTTCCGGAAAAAGCGTAAGTGCAACTCACAGCTGGGATAAAACAGGAAACTACCAGATTAAGGCAAAAGCGATTGATAGCAAAGGCGCGTCATCCGGATGGTCGAATATCCAGACTATAAAAGTTTCGAGAGAAAACTCCCCACCCATTAAACCTCGAAGGCCGATTGGACCAAGCAGAGGACTTATTGGGGTATCTTACCTTTATTCAACATTCTCCAAAGATCCGGATGGCGACAAGCTGCTGTATCTCTTCGACTGGGGAGATGGCACAAAGTCCGAGTCAGGACCTGTTGCCTCAGGAAGGTCAATGGTTGCAAGCCATAGCTGGAGTGCTGCAGGGACTTACCAAATCAAAGTAAAGGCAGATGATGGAAATGGAGGGGATTCCGACTGGTCTAAATCATTGGCAGTAAAGATATCATAAAACGGCTCATGAATATAGGTGCCAAAATGAGTTTAGGGAAAACTAATAGGGAATTATGCTCTCGATTAGGCTAAGAAGAGCTAAAGGTTTGAGCAGGTGCTCCGTTCCAACTGCATTACAAGCTCCGTGGCCCTGCTCCAAACCTCCTTAGGATTAACTGGCCTTCTTGCAACACCAGTCTCGATAGCCGCCCTAGCTACAGCCTCTGCTACTGCAGGTACAACTTTTTTGTCAAGGGGCGAGGGTATGATTTTATCCTCAGATATGTGATCGACAAGGCCGGCTATGGCCAATGATGCCGCCTTTTTCATCTCTTCGTTTATATCACTCGCGCGGACGTCGAGAGCGCCTCTGAATATTCCTGGGAATCCAAGAACATTGTTCACCTGGTTGGGGAAATCAGACCTCCCAGTTGCCACGATTCTTGCTCCAGCCTTCAATGCCTGATCGGGCATTATCTCCGGCACTGGATTCGCCATGGCGAAGACTATCGCATCTTTTGCCATGCTTTTTACCATTTCAGGGCTGACTATACCGGCGACTGATAATCCTATAAACACATCAGCGCCCTTCATGGCGTCTGCCAGAGGGCCCTTAACTTCGCGTGGGTTCGTGATCTTGGCAATTTCCTGCTTGGCTTTATTTAGATCAGTTCTACTCTGATGAATCGTGCCCTTGCTGTCGCAGAGGATTACATCCACTACACCAAAGCCAAGAAGGAACTTTGTGACTGCTATGCCAGCAGCCCCTGCGCCGCTTATAGCCACATGGATATCAGGAAATTTCTTGCCTACAACTTTCAGTGCGTTGATGAGGGCAGCGAGGCATACGACTGCAGTTCCGTGCTGATCATCGTGGAAGACCGGAATATGAAGCACTTTCTTCAGCATTTCCTCCACCTCGAAGCAACGTGGGGCACTTATATCCTCCAGATTAATGCCGCCGAATACAGGCTCAATTCGCGATATTGTATCCACAATCACAGATGGATCTTTGGAGTTAATTGATATTGGAAAAGCATCTATCCCTGCGAAGTTTTTGAAGAGTATGGCTTTTCCCTCCATAACGGGAATAGCGGCCATGGGACCTATATCGCCCAGACCTAAGACCGCAGTCCCATCCGTCACAACGGCTACGATATTGCCCTTTGATGTATATTCGTAAACATTATCAGGGTTTTTCTCAATCTCGCGGCAGGGTTCCGCGACACCTGGCGTATAGGCCAGGCTCAGCTCTTTCTGCGTGCAGCATGGGACTTTGCTATGAATTGCGATCTTGCCCGATGCTTCCCGATGAAACTGAAGCGCTTCCTCTCGAAGAGACATTGGCAACTAAAAAGTGCATTCGCCAAGATAAATCTTGCCCAAAGGGATAGATACAGATATAAAGCATGGCTTATACCTACAAGGTGGTCGTGCCGGGGTGGCAGAGCGGACAATTCTCGTCTGTTAAATCTGGCGGGAGTTCATACGCGGCAGGCTCGAGACCTGTTGTCCCTTCCAGGGACGCTTGGGTTCAAATTGGCAGGCCCAACTAGCAGACCTGTCATGAAAATCCCAACCCCGGCGCTGATATATCATGGGAAATACCAGAGGTAAGGAGAAAAACTGATTATTATGGCCAGATTTCCAGAGGCAGAAAACAGGATTTTGAATATCAAGATCTGCATGCGCTGCAATGCGCGAAACCCAATCAGAGCTACACGCTGCCGTAAGTGCGGCTATCACGGCTTGAGGATGAAGTCAAAGGAAAGCAAGTCCGCATAAGCATGACTGCAGTAGGCAGAGTTGAGGAATGGCTCAATGATGCCGTTAAGAGTCGTGGCGCTGCACATCTAACGCTGATAGATCCTGATTCCCAAAGCCCTGCAGAAGCAGCCAAAATAGCGGAGGCTGCAGCGCTAGGACGAACGGATGCAATCATGGTTGGTGGATCGGTTGGCGCTGCGGGGCTACTACTATATGAGACTGTGGAGAAAATTAAACAGAAAACCGATCTGCCTGTCGTCCTCTTTCCGAGCAGCGTAGCAGGGCTCTGTGAGAATGCTGATGCAGTTTTCTTCATGAGCCTTTTAAACTCGAGATCTACGAGCTATATCATAGAAAATCAGGCCCTTGGCGCCCCTTTAATTTTACGCTACGAACTTGAGCCTATACCCATGGCTTACATCATAATCGAGCCTGGCGGCACTGTCGGCTGGGTGGGCGATGCACGTGCCATCCCACGTAGAAAGCCTGAGCTCGCTTCCGCATATGCACTGGCTGCAAAATATATGGGTATGAGGCTTATCTACCTTGAGGCAGGGTCGGGAGCAGATTCGCCAATTCCCGTACGTATGGTTGAAATAGTCAAGAAGGCGCTCGGGGATGTGCTTCTAATCGTTGGCGGTGGAATTCGTACTGGCGCTGCCGCAGCAGAGCTTGTAAAAGCAGGCGCCGATATGATTGTTACAGGCACTGCAGTCGAGCTTAGCGATAACGTGACATCATTTGTATCCGATGTGACAGAGTCGATACATAGGCAACCATGAACATGAAATCTTTTCTGGAAGAGAACAACCTCGATGGTTTCCTATTCGTCGGAGATAGCCTTTGTAGCACAGATATGTATTATCTCTCTCGATTCTTCGCGACGGATAGATTTACTCTTTTGGCTTCAGGTAAGACCTCGTTACTTGTTTCCAGTATGGAGCGTGGGCGGGCCGATAAGGAATCCTGTGTCGATGAGGTTGTCAGCACCTCAGATTACGATATAATGGATAGGTTGAAGTCACTGGGGAAGCCGGATGAGGCATATTTAGAGGTTCTTAGAGATTTTTTAAGCGATCGCGGCGTAAAGAGGCTTGGGATTCCTTTCAGGTTTCCATGCCAGCTTTACAAGCGTTTATCTGAAATCTTCGGTGTATCAATACTGGAAAGCCCTGTTTCGAAATGGCGGGCTGTTAAAAGCGAAAGGGAAATAGAGGCAATAAAATCCGTGCAAAGCTCCTGTGAGACTGCGATGCAGCTTGCTATCGATCTTATCTCGAAATCCGAGCCCGCCGGGGAGACGCTTCTCCGCAATGGTGAACCTCTGACATCGGAGCAAGTACGAGGGGCAATAGAAATCTCACTCCTTGAGAGAGGATGCGATGCTGTTGATACTATTGTTGCAGGAGGCTTTATGGCTGCAGATCCACATGCATGTGGGCGTGGGACGCTCCCAGCGAATGCTCCAATTGTGATAGATATCTTTCCGAGGTCAAAAAGCACCAGGTACTTTGCGGATATGACGAGAACTGTGCTGAGGGGAGAGGCATCGCGAGACGTGTTAGAAATTTACGATGCAGTCCTTGCAGCACAATTGGCGGGACTAAAGGCTATTCATTCGGGCGCATCCGGCAAAGATGTTCATATGCAGGTGGCCCTGGTGTTCGATGAGTGCGGCTATCCAGAAAGAGAGGGCAAGGGATTCACGCACTCTACAGGACACGGAGTTGGCCTCGATATTCATGAGAGACCGTCACTGAGCGAGGCTGGCGAAACTCTTGAGGCAAATAATGTCGTTACAGTAGAGCCCGGCCTATATTACCCTGAGATCGGGGGTATTAGGCTTGAGGATCTGGTTGTAGTGACTGAGCAGGCTTGCGATAACTTAACCCATTTTGATAGACAGCTCGTCATTTAATAATGGTATTAGCAGTACTATAAGTAGCACTTTAAGTAACCTAAACAGTATATCAATAATCAATATTATTAGAGGCAGATCATGGAACAAGATGTGCTGGAGAAATATAGGAAGGCTGGCAGAATCCTGGCCGAGGTGATGGAGGAGGCTAGGCCAAAGATAAATGTGGATATCCCGCTGATCGAGATTGCAGAATTTGTTGAAGGATCAATAAGATCAAAGGGTGCTGAGCCAGCATTCCCATGCAACATCTCACTAGATAGGGCTGCAGCCCACTACACCCCTAAGCCTAAGGACGAGATCACATTTAAAGAGAATATGATCAAGTTGGATATAGGCGTGCATGTTGATGGCTATATTGCGGATGCTGCCATAACGGTTGATCTAAGCGGCCATGCCGACCTGACGGATGCATCCCAGGAAGCATTAGAAGCTGCGATAGAGCTTATTAAGCCAGGTGCTAATACGGCTGACATTGGTTCTACCATTGAGCAAGTGATAATAGGCTGCGGCTATAAGCCCGTTTCTAACCTGACAGGTCACGGCCTTGAGAGATATGATGCGCATGCTGAGCCTATAGTGCCAAATAGAGCAATTGGAAAAGGTACTATCCTGAAGGAAGGGGATGTGATAGCCATAGAGCCCTTTGCAACAGATGGTGTCGGCAGAATATCGGAGGCGCCTATAACTGAGATCTACGGATTTTTGGCTCGGAGGCCGGTAAGATCACCCGAGGCCAGGGATCTAATGAAAAATATTATGGCGGACTACGAAACGCTGCCCTTTGCTCGCAGGTGGCTGAAGGGAGATAGGGCGGAATATGCATTAATGCAACTTCTCAGATCAGGTGTCGTACACAGGTATCCTGTGCTATGGGAGGTCGAGGGTGCTTTAGTCTCACAGGCTGAACACACGGCCATAGTCACAGAGGATGGTTGCGAGGTTATAACGACGGTTCAATAGACTAAACTAAGGAAAGTATTTTTAGGCCTCAATTCTTTTTCAAAACTCCTCGTTGATATCCTCAGTGCCATCATCTTCCTTATAGCTATTATCTCCTAGCATGGCCGCCGAGATCGCATCTATTCCATCCATAAGCTCAGCAGTCATGCTGTAAGGCAGCTCTGCGGCCTCCGGTGGCAAGTTCTCTCCCCCAATCACCCTTGCACCCACCTGGCTAATGGTATCGAAGATGCCGTCGAGGTTCTCATGCTGCTCTTCTTCGATTGCCTTGTTTATGAGATCTCTAATGGGAGTATCATGATCAAAATCTCCTGCAATATATCTCTGGCTTGAGACAAAAACTGCGGCCAGCGAAGTCTTGAGGGATTCGAGCATTAGGTCTGCATCCTCACCCAGTGGCTCCTGCTCCTTGAAGATGATCTCTTTGATGTTATTTATCTCAATCAATGCATCCTCTGGCGAGATCACACCGTGCTCACATCGCGCGACGATCTTCAAGCATGCTAGAATTACATCATCCATGATGTAAACAAAGACCGCTCCAGCGTTCTTGTCATCGGATTCCGTGAGCTTGAAGTTGCTCTCTTTGACCTTATTCAGCCAGTTAAGCCACCGCTTTTCAGTATAGAACTCTTCTTTCATGCCCTTCATACAAACTCACCGATATGTATCTACAAGGGCTACTCTCTCCAGCACAAGATCGGAGATCCTTGCCTCTCCTGCAGCCCAAAGTTCCTCTTCGGATATATTAAATGTCTTTTTCACTGCTTCAGCCTTGAAAGAACATCCTTTGCAATCGATCTCTATGATGCTCGACAGCTCAGAATCTTTAGGCATAAGCCCGCTCTGTCCTGGTATAATAAGGATGGCTATTCTTTCTGTGCAGTCCGTTAGCCCAATTGTGAGCGCCTTCTCAATCTGGCGCTCCCCTGAAGCGTAACGCAATATTTCCACGCCCAGATCCTTGGCTATATTTCTTCCCTCAGAGAAAGCGCGCAATGCTTTCTCGGCTGCAAAAGTGAGATGTAGCTCGCTTACTATGTATCTCGCGTCCATTGCCTGGATTGTACAGCCTGCTTGAGCCTGGAGCTTACGCAAGGCTAAAACAAACTCGTTTCTATCGCAAATAATAGGCCTTCCAAAGAGGAGGCGTATGCCGCTCATTATTGAAGATCTGATGATGAAGTTTAAAACCTTACGGTTCTTTATCTTCTGTACTCTCCAAGTTTCTCACCAATTTATAATCTCCATTCTATATCAAGTTATATCTTATATCCCTGTTCTTTGATTAGATAGAGTAAACCACTATCAGGAACTGGCAAATTAAAGAATTGTAATACATATATAAAGGCATCAATGAATGCTTGAGCCTTTATACTATCAATCATATCTCCAATCGTTCTATTTTGTTGATTTCTTTCAACTGGTGGGTTTTTGAGTTCATATAAAACGATGGCTGTCCAGACTGAGAAAACCATCTGAATAAATCTTTCAATTGAGCGTTTTCCTCTTAATTGATAATCCTTGAATCCCAATTTTTGATTTGACTCTCTATGAGCAGTCTCAATATCCCACCTATCCTCGTAAATAGAAAGGATTTCTACCAAAGATAGTGAACAATTTGTGCTAATAAAGTAGTTGGCGTCACCATTTTTCTTTTTCTTTGAGATGACTAGCTTTACTTTGCCAATCTTATCTAAGATGACTTCTTTTTCGATTGCATAATATACCTTCTTCTTGCCGCGAACTTGAACTGTAGTTCTTCTATAATAAATTTCATCAATCTGATTTGCCATGTCCCTGACCTGGAAGGATATATCTTTATTTATCCATACCTTTTTATCAGACTTAATTTCACAAACGACTTGATGCCCTAAGTTCAGGCATTTAGTTATAAAATCCGCAGAAAACCACCAGCTATCGAAAACAACATAAAGACTCAAGCCTTTTGGTATTTTTAAGGGCTCGATGATATCTTTATAAGCGATTTCTATCTTAGTCATGAAATCTTCACTGCTGTCTATTTCTTTAGTATACATTTTCGCTTTATGTGGTATAAATATACCTCTAGATTGGAGGACTGAAGTAACAAAATTGTTACCCATGATATAATCATCTTTGCAATGATCGTAAAACTTGCCCACGCCATCAGTACATTTCCCTTCCTTTTCATTATATGTATCGTCTATAATTAATAATATTTTGTCGCTTGCACTTAACTGAAGAGCTTCTATAAATAGATCCGCACTGCGCTGAGCCACTTTGTTCTCATCCCAGATTGCATCACTAAAGAACCAATTATAGGAAGAGCGTGATTTCGTACCTTCTCGATCCTTTGCCATAGTGTCACTAAGGTGTGAGATGGTCTTAGATTTATCACATACGCTTAGTGCTGAAATCATATCACGGAAAGAATTATAGCTTGGCATGGTGAATAAATCTTTAAATCCTTTTAGAAATGGCTCTAACTGTAACGGAGTCTTAACTAATTTGATCATAACATAGTAAAATGCTTTAATAAATAAATCTATTTTGTATCAAGAATTAATTTTAATGGGAAAAGAAAATATAGCTATAAATATAAAGCTATAAAAAAGTTGGAGAGTACAGTTTATCTTAACCTTTAATATAATATTAAAATATTGTATTTAAGTGAATTGATCAAATTAACATGCAGAGCTGGCGGATTTTCAAATACAAATGCTGAAAAGATTTAAAATCTGAGAAGGGGCAGCATGTTAGCTCTGCCCTATAGTTCTTATTAAACCATGCCTGCACGCTGGAGCCTTAGTAGTGCGGCTGTATCCAGCTTCTCGCCCTGCCTGAAGTGAGTGAGAATCTCCTCTGCCTCTCGCTTGGCTACCTCTTTAGCCTTATCCTCTTTGATATCGCGATTCTTCTTCTTCAAGCCTACTATTACCTTCTCGAAGTCGCGGATTTCCCTCTGCGTTCTTATGAACTCTTTATGTTGTTCATCCGCAGACTCTTGAGCCTTCACAAACTCTTTATGGGCCGCATCTGCCTCAGCTCGTGTTTGATCAGCATCCTTGAAGGTGGCGATCATTTTATCGTGGTACTCCTGGGCAAGCTCGGCATACTTTGTGACCTCATCATGGTGCTTGGAGGCCTGATCTCGCAGTCCTTGAGCCTCATCCAGGAGCTTCCTTAGCTCCTCATTCTTCTCAAGCTGTTCTTTTCGGGTTCGGAATTCAGCATGAAGTGCGGAAATCTTATCCACGAGCTGCTTCTCCTTGTCCGGGCTCAGAACCTCTGTCTGCTGCCTGAACTCCAGGTGATCGATCTCTCTCCGCAGATCCTTTATCGATCTTTCACCGGTAAGGTTGTATTTCTTGCGGATCTCATCGATCTTAGAATAAAACTCGTTAGTTTTCTCGTTATATTCATCCCGCAGCTTCTTTGCTTCAGCTACGTTCTTATTGTTCTCATCCCGCAGCTTCTTGAGTTCCTGGGCCTTATCGATAAGCTCTTTGGTGGTTTTATTCAGCTCATTCCTCTTTGCGGCCCACTTGCTCGCCTCAGCATTAAGTTGGCTTCGTCTATCCTTAAATGCAAGGGACTCCTGCCTTAATTTGGCCTTTTTGTCTTCCAGTTCTGCCAGCATCCCCCGTTTGTCCTCCTGTTCCAGCGCACGGCTGGGGTTTGAGCCATTCCGGTTTACGGAAAAGCTCCGCCCTTTGGCGAAGTGCTGCTTATCGGCACTACACATGGTGGGGTACATACTCAAACCACCGATCAGATGATCTGTACTTATCTATGCTTAACTGTGCTGCAGCAATAAAACTGCTTCAGTCGAGATATTAGTGTCACTAAAAGATAACCATCTCATAAGATCGATAAGTATAGGCATGCTGGAAGATATCCAGATTCCCATAACGTATTAATCTTTTGGTTACGCGAACTGGGGTTATTCTTCGCTCATCAGGCCGTCATTTATAAGGCCAAAATGGCAGAATATACGGTAGCTGACTCACCACTTCCAACAGATTAAAATAGGTGAGTCGCACTAAAGAAAAAAGGATCAACAAATAGAATAGTGGTATTTGCTTAGACGGAGGGATTGATCTGAAGAAGGTTATACTAGCTGTACTGATCGTAGTACTTATTACAGGTTTATCCACGGCCACATGGGTTCACGGAGTAGTTTCTAAGCCGACAAATCAGATAAGCAACCAGACGTTTGAATTTGACCAAACTGTCCAGGGCAACGGCTACTTCATGAATTACATGTATACCAAAGTGGGAGATCTCGCTTTCAAGAACTATGCCCACGGAAGTGGCTCAATAGACAATTCGTTAATATTGTCCACATTTAAATACAATAGGACATATGAACCATGGACTGCTACTTGGACTGATACACAGCAGAACTGCATACAGTTCAAAGAGGACAACAACGAGGTCTATTCCCCAATGAGAATTGCAGTTGGGAATGGGTACTATGCTGCCAATCCAATCGATTACAGCTCCCTATTAAAGGAGAAGACTTGGATAAAGAACTATGCTGCGGCGACTGATATACACCATGAGATAGAGTATGCTCATGCCATAACTAAACAACTGAATGCAGTGGCCAAGGAGAACTTCACTAACATCTATGATCCGACTTATATGGGTAATGCCATAACGCAGATGAAGATCAACGAAGATGTGACAGATGGTAAGATCCACCTTGGAGTGCTACAAGGAGCCAATACCAACGTGCCAGCCGGAACTGGTGGCGGGAGCTTTATTGGTACCAGTTCATTCGCTGATCCACGTATCGGAGGACCAGGCCTTAAAGGCGATGCCTGGAGGAATCCAGCTGTAGAGATCGACGAGGATTATTGGGGAACCTATCACCTAGAGAAGAACATCTCCCTTGAGGTGCCCTACACGTTAACCTCCACATCAGAGGACTGGCTGCCCTGCTGCTTCGGAGGCTGGGAGACAATGGGCTATTATGACCAGAAACAGAACATCAAGAGCGCAAGCGTAAATGGCATATTCGATTGCACATGCTATAAGGTACCTAATACAGCACAGTTCCCAGAGCCAACTGAAACCCAGGCATATAAAAACTGAAACCATTGCGTAGAGATAATGGGGGTTTAAACCCCTGCTTTTCTCTTTTTTATATAAACGAACTTTTTAACCTATTTACTATGGAAAACCTTAATCTTTAGAAGTCTTTATCCTTCTTTATGCGCTTTGATTTATGGCAGCCGATATATCAACAAATCCTTGATGATTTTGGGTTCTCGCAAGGGCGCGATCAGGAGTCAACCGAGCTGTTGTCGAGGCTGCTTCGCGGATCAGGGCGAAGTTTGGAAGATGCCTTCCGGCTTGTTCGTGGTCGTACTGTAGTCGTCTGTGGAAATGGTCCATCTCTCAATCAGGGGCTTGATGCATTGCCTGAGCAGGATCATATTTTTATAGCAGCAGATGGCGCAACAGAGACTCTAATAAATAGGAGCATAATTCCTCAGATAATAGTAACTGACCTTGATGGCCCATTTTACGCGATACTTCAGGCGAACGAATTGGGCTCTATAATAGTTGTTCATGCACATGGCGATAACATAGATGCTACTCTAAAATATGTCCCTCAGCTGAATAATGTCATAGGGACAACTCAATCAAGGCCGCTAGAGAACATTTATAACTTCGGGGGTTTCACAGACGGCGATAGATGCGTCTTCCTTGCAAAGCATCTTGGAGCATCTGAGATCAAGTTAGTGGGCTTTGATTATGATGATGAGTCCGTCACCCCACGAAAGAGGAAGAAACTTTCATGGGCAAAGCGGCTTATCGAGATCGCTTTATCCGAGGATCAATCCTGAGGCATTTGTATAATATCGAATATTGCGAAGAAAGCATCTTTTGCAACGTCTTCGATATCCCGGCTTGCATCAATAACAACGAACCTGTTCGGCTCAAGTCTCGCGATACGCCTGAAGTTGTCATCCACATCCTTCAAAAACTCGAGACTCTCGAACTTCTCCCTGCTCTCCCTGGATCTTATCCTTTCAAAGGCTAAGGCTGGATCAATTGCAAATAGGAGCGTCATGTCCGGCGTTGTGTCCCAGGGGCTGAGAAAATTTATGATCCATCTTACAGGATCAGGGACGATTCCTCGAAGGGTTACTCCTTGATATGCAACAGTTGAATCTGTATACCTGTCGGATATTACGATGGCTCCACCATTTAGCGATGGTATGATCGTACTGGCAAGATGATTTGAATGATCTGCCATGAAAAGAAAAAGCTCCTCCATCTTCCTAGCCCGGAGGAGTTCATCGGATTCATAAGTGCTTAATGATAGACGTGCCCTCAATATCTGCCCAGCTTCGCTCTTCGTTGGCTCTGCAGTAAAGACGAAGCGTCTCTTGGGCAACGACTTCGCGAGCCTGCTACGGAGTACCCGTGAAACTGTAGTTTTTCCAGATCCATCAATGCCCTCAAGTGTAATTAAAAGGCCTTTCACAAATGGTTGCTTGACTAAAGAAGAAGATTAAGATATCGAGTTGAAAGATTTATAATATTATAAAATAAATTATGATTTTTGAAATTATCGCCCGATACTAACTCCGGGACGTCATTCGCTGGTATTTCCGCAGTCGGCCCAGTAACCCTCGGTAGCGGGCGTCTGTACCGCATTTGGGTTGTCTCATGGTCACAGGTAGACTTTAGTCAATATCCTACCATAAGGACCTATCAACGCGGCCTGTAGTCCCAAGTTCAGCCGACACTCACAGCAAATCAACATTTAAGCTCGTGTCAGTCCATTTAAGGGACAATATAATTCAACGGGGCGAAGTTATAAAGCTGTCGCGTCATACGTACACCATTTTGCGGTTGAGTAATAAGACATTGGCCTAGTAAGGTTTAAGTCAAAGTTCCACATTAGCAATGCTGAGGTGCTTCATTTGGCAGATAAGATCTATGTTGTCGGACATAAAAGCCCAGATACAGATTCTGTAACATCCGCTATAACCTATGCGAACCTTAAGAACGCAATTGGAATGAAGGACGTAGTTCCAGCAGCTGCAGGCGACGTAAATAACGAAACGAAATTCCTGCTCGATTACTTCAAGGTTCCTGCTCCAGAGAAGCTCACAGATGCAACAGATAAAAAGGTCATCCTTGTAGATCATAATGAGATGGCTCAGGCTGTTGATAAGCTCAACGAGGAGAATATAGTCGAGATCGTGGATCATCACAAAATTGGAGGATTGAAGACAGGCAAGCCGATATTCTTCCTAAACGAGCCCGTGGGTGCCACCGGCGGAATTATCGCGAAGCTGTATGAGCAAAATAAAGTTCAAATCAGCAAGGAAATGGCTGGTCTTATGATGGCAGCCATCCTAAGCGACACAGTTCTGTTCAAGTCGCCAACATGCACTCCCAGCGATAAGGTAGCTGTAGATAAGCTCTCCAAGATCGCAGGCGTAGATCCAATGAAGTTCGGCATGGATATGCTCAAAGCCAAGAGCGACATCTCTTCGAAGAGTGCAAAGGATATACTCACAGGCGACTTCAAGAAGTTCGACTTCTCCGGCACCAAGGCGGGCGTCGGCCAGATCGAGGTAATGGACCTGAAGGATCTCCAACCAAAGAGAGCTGCAATCCTTGGCGAGATGAACAAGATGAAGGATGCAGAGAAGCTTGATATGGTTGTGCTCATGCTGACTGATGTCATCAAAGAAGCAAGTGATATCCTCTTCGTAGGAAACGACAAGGCTGCAAAGGGCTTCGAGAAGGCGTTTGGCGGCAAGATCTCGAACAACTCCATCTACAAGGAGAAGGTTCTTTCCAGGAAGAAGCAGGTTATACCGCCACTTGAGGGCGCGTTCAAGCAGTGAGCAAAAACTAGTGGGTGGTAAATCCACCCTCTACTATTTTCGAGATAATATTTACGTCATCACTAATATTAGCGATTTTCACCTGCTGGGGTGTACCTTCTCGCAAGCCATTCGCACCAGAGGCTTCGCCAGATGCCTGCGAGCGCAGGGCGGCACCTCATAAAAGCCGGTTTCCAGATCGCGTGGTTGTGACTTATGCTCGCGGCCCTCAGCCTTTGTTTTACAGCGTCTGCATCTATACCCTTGGCTCTTTCCCGACGATTCCATTCGTTTGCCGCATGACGGGCATTGTGGAGCGGCCAGTACCTCTTGCTCTGCAAGCTTGAGTATATTCAACTTCTCCAAGTTTAGTGTACCGTCTCGTACCGCGCCATAAACTTCGATCTCATCTCCTGGAATCAGCTGCTTGATAATTGACCTGAAGTTTTTCGTAGGCTCGAAGGCTGCACAGCCTATTACCCCGCCATTTTCAAGGTTGAAGAAGAGATGGCCCCCATTGATGGCCTTGGGTGTTGAGGAGACCTGGCCTCGCAGACAATAGCTTTGGTTATCCTTGACGTGGTAGATCTCGCCCTGTTGGATGTGAGCATCAGTACCCTGATTTGTTATGTAAAGAACCCTATGCTCCCAGGGCTCGGATTTTATGTTCTGAAAGGCAAGCTCTACCGCGTCGATATCACAGCCACGTATGCCGAAGAGAACAGGGTCTCCTGAATGGGGCGCAAAGACGATTCGGTTATTATGATAATCGACAGTATCCCAGGTTTTCGGGTATGTCAGTGCATCTGCCTTCCAAACGGAGTCTGAATCTATCCGTCTTTGCGTACCCCAGCGCATGCGCTCTCTGTAAGCTATAAGCTCGTAGGTGTGGTCCTCAAGGTCAGCGCCTATGGCAGCCAATGCGCCGATAAGACCCCGTCCCTTCTTGAGGCCTCGATACCATATCCCCTCCGAATCCAAAAGCTTTCGTGCCTCTTCAATTTCGAGGATCTCAGTTACAGCCCTTTTGTAAAAGCGCCTTATATCTTCAGAAATTTTATCAGCCACAATCAGGCCTGGATTTGTATTCGTTCCCGATAGGTCGGAAAATTCGAGCATCGTCATCAAAGCTAAATCTTTGACCTCCTCTGGCGCATCAGTCTCGATCTCGAATGCTATAGCTGCATTGCCGCGGGTTTTGTATTTGACACAAGGGTTCAAACGCACTAGCTTCGGCATACCCTTTAGCGTCCCTAGGCCGCGAAGCCTATACATGAGTATCGCCGCAAGATAGGTGGTGCACAGGCCCTTCTCAGAATCGGTATCGTCTATTCCTATGAACATGGTCAACCTTAAATAGCGGTCAGATAAACATATATAATGATGGATAAGGATCTTCTGGCCACGCATGTGGCGGAGGTTCTGAAGAAGGCCGGGTTCGCCATCTCCGACCGCTGCTACCTCCGGCCCAGGAGCTTCGATCTAGCTGCCAGAAAAGGAGAGCTATTCGTCCTGCTCAAGATCCTCTCCAATATCGATGGCCTAAACGAGAGGACTGCATTAGAGGTACGCCGCCTTGCCTATCACCTTCTGGGGCAACCTCTTTTAGTGGGCGAGAAGACACGCGATCAGGACCTCGAGCGAGGAGCAGTTTACTTCAGATATGGGATACCTACTGTAAGCCTTCCTACGCTTTCAGACTGCCTCCTTGAGGGGTTACTGCCATTGGTCTATGCAGCCCACGGCGGCCTTTACGTCCGAATAGATGGCGCAAAAATAAGACAGCTTAGGCTTGATCAAGGTATATCCTTGGGAGCGCTGGCATCTGAGCTGGGCGTGTCCAGGCGTACAGTCTCAAAGTACGAAACAGAGAATATGGATACTTCTGTCGATATCGCGATCATGCTTGAGGAGATATTCAAGCAGGAGCTTATCCGCCCTGTGGAGCTCTTCCAATCAGAAGACATTGATGATCAACCTGAGCAGATTACGGATAATGTGCTCAAACTGCTTTCCGAGATCGGCTTCAATGTTGTTCTTGCAGCTCAAGCGCCCTTCAACGCGATAACCAGGGATGAAGATCTTGTAGTTCTAACAGGTGTAAGCAAATTCACTCAAAGCATGCTTAAGAAGGCACGCCTAATGAGCAGCCTTTCCTCAGTGGCAGGAACCCATTCTGCAGTTATAGTTGAAGGCGAGTCGAAGATAGAGCGCATCGATGAGACTGCCATCATTGAGAAACGCGAGCTTGAGTCGATCTGTGATCCCTATGAGTTCGAGGATCTGATGCTTGAGAAGCAGAAAAACCATTAGTCTCCTCTGAGGAGGATTAGCTTCATCTGTTAGCTGCTCAAGGGTACTGCGGTAATTATGAAATCGCTCATGGATAGGATACTTGAGTCAGGCAGAGTTTTTATCTTTGGTGTGGCAGGAGATAGCGGCTCCGGCAAGACAACGCTATCAAGCGGCATAAAGAGGATCCTTGGAGAGAAGATGGTTGCCTCATTCTCCATGGATGATTACCATAGCCTTGACAGACAGCAGCGCAAGGATCTGGGCATAACGCCTTTAGATCCCGCAGCAAATCGTCTTGACCTTCTGGCAGAACATTTAGAGGCACTCCGAAGGGGCAAGGGCATAGATAAGCCTGTATATGATCATAGCAACGGCCAGATAAAGGGCACAGTGCCATTCGGCCCGGCGCCTGTAATTATAATAGAGGGATTGCATCCCTTCTACACAGATAGGCTTCGGAATCTCATAGATTTCAAAATATTCATAGATCCTTCTCGACAGGTCAAACGGCTTTGGAAGATTCGCAGAGATGTGGGCGACCGCGGCTATAACCGCGAGCAGGTGATGAAAGAAATACTTCAGCGCGAGCCGGACTATAAGCTTTACGTCGATATTCAGAAGGTCTATGCTGAGGTCGTTGTCAAAATACAGGAGTCAAGGCTCAACTTTCCCCTTTTTATGACTGAGCCCGGGCCAGAGATATACTCAGTAAGGCTGATACAGCAGATGCTTGACCTGCCCTTATCTGAGGTTGATCTGACAATAGATCTGAGCAAAATACTGAGGTCATCTGAGCATGAGTTCTCGGTTCAGTTTGAACGCGATGACTACTACGGCAAAAAAGTGGGCATCATGACCATCGATGGTGAGATCCATCAGTCCATGATCGAGGAGCTGGAGAGAAAGCTTGGTGACAGCCTTGAAACTTATGCTGCCATAAGTGATCGAAGCCAGGAATACGTAAATGCAATAGGAGTTGCCCAGCTTATACTGACATGGAGATGTGTTGAGAAGCTGGATTCTCTCCTTTGATGCTCCTTCTGCCCTTAATCGCCTCGAATAGGTCCATATGAACTCCATAATCAATATAGGCAGTTTATATCTCTGCGTCAGTGATTTAATCAGGCTCTTTTCTTCATCTCCTTTTCGATCTCCTTGCCAAATTCAGTTAGATTCCAGCTCCCACTCTTCTCAGTTATCATTTGCCTCTGGGCCAGATCCTCAAGGACTCGCTTTACGCCCTGCAGAGGAAAACGCTCAAACTTTGCAATCTTCTCGGCAGTCATGCTACCCTTCGATCCGAGAATCTGCATAACTCGCTCACGCTGCGCGTTGCCCATAATGAAGCCTATATTGGATGCTATATCCTCTTCCATAAAAATCGTTCCCACATTTTCCCGTTAGATTTATTGCTATCGAACTCAATGTTAAAGATGGCGGGCAGTCTGGGTGGTTCGGCGTCACCTATAACCCGAAATCGTCGATAAGCGGGAGGCTTAGCTGACGGAAGACTCTAAGCGCTATATGCTCAGTCCAGTTGCAGACAATGATTCTCCGTCCTGTAGGGATAGCACCGACCCGCGGGTCTGCCTGAAGGCAGATCTGCACGGCCATAATTGCAGGAACCGGTCCAGGCCCGGAAGGGAGCAGACCTACTGTGGGTAACTGTCGCTTGCAGGTTTTAGGGGAGGAGAATGTATCAGGATTAACTGGCGTGTGGTGCTGTTGGCAACCGTCGGCATGCTCGCCATTTGATACTTGGATCGAATCGCTATGCGCCTCGATCCTCGCAGCCAATTAATCTCTTAGGGACATAGAATTGTGTCCTTAATATATAATTCTAATTTTTGAAATCTCGCCGAAATACAACGGGTAACGGCATTACCAGGATGTAAATCGGTGGTTAATATGAGGATGAACTGGGATCGCTCACAGTTTAAATTTGATATGGACCCAACTCTAAAGAGATTCAAGCGATGGATGATAGATCGTGGCTATAGGGATGCTAGCATCGATGATTATCTCAAAGCCATCAGGTTGTACCTCGGAACTGTAAAGACCACTACCCCATCGATTGAGGACGCAAAGGAATATCATTCAAACATGGCTGCATCTACTCTTGCTAGAGATCTAAGATAATCCTCTATTTCCGGATACAGCGATTTTGGACGGCCCGGTTTTCTCTTCGTATCCTGCGTCACATTGATAAGGCCGCAATCAAAACATAATATAGTTTTGGAGGCCGCTTCCAAAATTAAAGAGAACTATAGGGATAGTTTGAATGACGGTATGAGACTGCCTCGCCATGTGGGGCGTCATCATTGACTTTTAATTCGATTAATTACATAAAATAATGTTATAAAATCTCTTTGCTGCGGAACACATGGTACTGAAAATTTGAAATACGGAAAAAAGTTCATTTGAAGACTGAGCGGCATAATGAGCATTAACAAATCATTCGTTGGCGTGGCGCTCTAGGTACTCCTCTATAGCTTTTGCGGCTATTTCACTTGTTTTATTTGACTTTCCAGTACTCTTTAAAGCGTATTCCTTGAGCTTTGCTTCCAATTCATCACTTAGGTAAACTCCTATGCGGCCCATGCTAATGTACCACATCTCACTAGTTTTAATATGTTATGGCTTATAGTCACTAATATACCAATAATCTTTTATGCTTTAGTGATAATATACTATATTGGTGAAAGGCGATGGCAGGAAAATTATTAGTCGAAATCCAAAATCCGGTAAGCCAAACAATCGAGAGCGGCAAATCCCTTGCAATGTTCCTGGGGCTACAAGAGGAATTGCCAAAAATAATACCTCTCGCGAACGGTTAACAGCTAACGCTTTCTAGCAGGCGGGATTGCTACTATTACACGTCCTTGGATGGCTGTAGCTGTCCGGCAGGAGTCCACAACAAGCTATGCAAGCATAGGCGCGATCTTACCCAAGCTACCAGGAAAGCCACAAAGCCTGAGCGAAGATTGGAGAGGCTGGTTAAGGCTGCTAGAGATAATGCAGGTTCAAAGCTTGAGCTATTCGGAAACAAACCATTCAAGCCGGCCCTGGAGTGATCTCAATCTTTTTGGCGGCTACAGCTTCGCAGGCTCTATTTTTCTCCTCAATCCCCTCAGCCTTCAAGCGGCCATTGCCAACAAAGGCAGGAATGAATATCAATTTAGTAGGTGATATAAAATGTGCGAAAATAAAATATTAGCGATACTCATAGCCATTATAGTAATGGGCATGGTATCGATTGGGTCAGCGCAGATAATGAAGCAAGTTACCCAAGATTGCTTTGCATTCGCAACTACTGACGAATTGAACACATTTGATAAATATCTTGGCGAGCAGGATCTTCAAGCAGCCCAAAACTATGTAGATGCTGCGATTCTGACCGGGCAAGGTGTGGAAATGCACAAAGGTGATCAAGTCATTTTCGAGAGTGCAACAGGTTTTCTCTGGCTCACTTCCCAAGTTCGCTATCCAGGCGAGTTACAAGATTGGTATGTCGACAGCCAATATTTGCAAGACGCTTGAGGTGAGATACGGGCTTAGTGTCTGACGGGATCAGGCTCGGAACAAATTTTTTTGCATCCATTTTTACAATTGTAGTGAAAGATCGGAAATCAGTAATATGTGTCCGGCCATTAAAATTATAACATTGACAACATGCAACATTTGCAACATGAAAAAACCTGACTTTGGCTGGACGGAACCACTCGAAAATACGCAACATAAAAACTATTAAATTTATAAAATTTTTTGAATAAATAGCGCAATAAGCTCAATCCAATAATAACCAGCATCCAGCAATGCATGGTATGACAAAAAACTGAGAAATTATTGAATTATAATATGTGATTCATAAAATTGTGCGCTTTAATCGCATTGTTAACATAGGTTAATGAAAAAGTTGAAATGGAATTTAGCTCGCCGGATGAATTGGGTAGTGTAAGCGTTACCATTTAGCCAGTTGGTCGTGGGGGAATGTTACTGAAAATTATCATGTGAATCGAGTGCATAGGATTCATTTTGACTTGAACATCCACTGAGCCGCTTATTAGCACTTTTCAGTAGCTCACGTACGCAACCAAATCTTGATTTCACTAGATTTCTAGATAGTGCCATATGATAACAAGATTGGCATAGACCAGATCATCAGAGGAATAAATCTGGGCAAAAATAAGGAGTGCCTCGGTCTAGACAGGAAGACTTTGTTCTATGTCTTGCCGAAGCACATTCTTTCTTTGGTTATTTGCTGACAGGGCCTAAAGGTAATACTACCTTTTTATAAACCTCATTGAGCACCTGGGCTGCAGCTGCATATATAGCGCTTAATCCGCAGATAATCCCTTCATAGCCGGTGATTATGTGTATAGTTGAACTCCCTGTGTACTCTGTAATGGCCAATAGCCAGAAGAGGATCGTCAATGTGCCAAAGACGACCTGAAGTGCCCGATTGAGTCTCAGAGTGCCTATGAACATATAGAATGTGAACAGGCCCCAGAAGAAGAAATATGGAACTAAGATTGCAGGTCCCTGCTTCCACCATCCCAAATTTGTCATTATAAACAGGAATACCAAAGTGAGCCAGAACAATCCATATGAGGTGAATGCTGTAGTCCCAAAGGTGTTCCCTTTCTTCCATTCCATCATGCCTGCGATAATCTGAGCCAAGCCGCCGTAAAAGATGCCCATTGATAATATAATGGTATCTAACGGGAACCAGCCTGCATTAACCATGTTCAAGAGAACCGTCGTCATGCCGAATCCCATCAAACCAAGCGGCGCTGGATTGGCTGACTTATCTGTCACTTCCACTGGCCCTAAATGCATTATATCTCTTGGCCTCTGCGCTTCCTCTTCAACCATAAGTTAACCTCCTAATAGATATTATCATGATACAATAAAAATTAAATTCTAAATTTACATTAAATGATATTCATCCCGTGTCTTAAATAGTATTTTAATTAGCCAATCCCTCCGATTTATGATTAACTTTTAATCATTTAAAACTGACGGTATAATCGAGGTTCAGGCCCTTCCTGTCAGTTAGAACCAATGCTATATCCTAATAATTTTTGATGCATCACTTGACGCTTAGCAGCTGATACTCCAGCTTCACCTCTTACCTTTTGCAACACAGCACCAAGAAAAGGCAGAAATGAGCCCGCTTTTGTCTTGGTGCAGCTCCGATTGCGAGCGATGGTCAGGAGCAAGTGATCCCAAAGATCTGACGCGACTAGTCGCAGAGAGCACAAAATATAATATCGTTGAGATCGTGTTTGTTGAATGCTCTAGTTTGACGAAAAATCAGAGGAACAATCTGATGAAAACATTTCAAAGAGCAAGCACGTGTTAACATGGATCGCATGCCTATTCGCTTCGAACCCATCATGCAATATCTAGGCTCAAAGAAAGAGAAGGGCAGGAAGAAGATAGGCCTCCTAGTTGATGGACCAAATATGTTCCGTAAGGAGTTTCAGATGGATCTTAGGGAAATCAGAGACCTGCTGAAAGAGTATGGCGACATCAAGATGGGCATGGTCTTTCTAAACCAACATGCTTCAAAGGAGCTAATAGAGACGGTCGAGAATCAGGGATTAGAGGCCGTAGTATGCGCCAACGATGTGGATGTGAGGATAGCTGTGGAGGGGATGGATATGATCTATAACCCTATGATCGATACCCTAGCTCTTGTAAGCAGGGATGCTAATATGAAGCCTGTCCTCCTCAAGGCCATGGCGCATGGCAAAGAGACCATAATCTTCGGGGCAGAACCAGGATTTTCTGTAGCTCTCAAAAACTCTGCCGACTACATCATAATGCTCCGCAATGGAAAGTATATCACTAAATAGAAATCTTGAGCTTACGCAGCCGAGAAATCTGATATGGATTCACGATAACACTATTAACAGGCGCATTCAAGATTGGGCAATTGATACCTGGCGGTCATATCTCCGAGGACGAAGCAATCCGAGAGCTAGAATCAGCAGCAATGAGCTTTAGAGATTATCCATATGAGAAAATCAAAAAGACAGTGGAAAAAGGATTGTATGATGGCATGCGATCACCACGCCAGGTGAAATGTCATCAATAGTTTTTATTTAATATGGATCATGAAATTATATGCTATAATCGCATTGCGGCGGAACATAGGTTAAGGAAAACATGAAATATGGGGATTTAGCCCGCTGGATGGATTGGATAGTGTAAAATTCAATCCAACCAAAAACAGCATCTGGCAATTCATAATTGGATAAGACGCTCAGGTTTTGAATTTTATGCTCTATGGGAGTTGATGGATGGTTCGATGATAAGTAAATTCTTTACCCCTCTTCGGCTGACCAATGGTACTTCTAAATTTTTCTGTGTATGCCGAAAGATCACTATTTCAGGGCAGATTTCAAACCGGTCTCGTAGAATCGCGTTGCATACTCCTTCACCATCCTGCGTGAACAGAAATTGGGGCCCACTCTTTTTATCGATTCTTTCATAACCTTGACCCATCCACGAGGAATGCCGTTATCATCCAGTTTATAATGTAACGGAATTACATCCTTTTCTAGAATGTTATAAATAGATTCGGAATCTTCTTTATATTCTCCTTTTCCGCTAAACGCCCAGCCATTTTTGCCATTGAAGCCCTCGATCCACCAACCATCCAGGATACTTAACTGTGGAATGCCGTTAAGGGCTGCCTTCATGCCGCTGGTCCCGCTGGCTTCCATTGGAGGCAACGGATTATTCAGCCAGAGGTCCACACCATGAACCATGTACTGGGCCAGCTGTTCCCCATAGTCCTCGACAAACGCAATTCGGCCGCCAAAGCTTGGGTCGTGGGCAAAGTTGAACACCTTTTGTAGGATCAGCTTTCCTCCATCATCAGACGGATGGGCTTTGCCAGCAAAAATGATCTGGACAGGCATGTTGTGGTTATTGAGAATCCTCTTCAATCGTTCCAGATCACAGAAGATCAGATCTGCTCGTTTATATGTGGCAAAACGGCGAGCAAACCCGATCGTAAATGTCCAGGGGTCCAGGAGCGTACCTTCAGCCACTAAGTTGATCGGGTCTACCTTGTCTTCAAACCAACGTTTTCGCGCCCGTTCTCGAATGTAGTCGATCAGTTTAATTTTCAGGTGTGTGTGGACCTGCCACAGCTCATAGTCGGGAATGTTGTCGATTGGTTCCCAGATGGCAGGGTTATCATGATCCTTTAACCATTTAGGTCCCAGATATTTATCGAACAGGAGTTCCATCTTGGGCTCAATCCAGGTCGGAACATGGATACCGTTCGTAATATAATCAGTCTGTGCAATGCCTTGTACCGAGCTGGTCCAAAGGGACTGCCACATTTGGCGGGCAACTTCTCCATGTTTCTTGCTTACACCATTGTGATAGGCAGACATCCTGAGGGCGAAAGCAGACATGTTAAAACCATTGGGATTATTCGGGTCCAATCCCAATTTGTGAAACGCTTCTCTATCCAGGCCCAATAGTGGATAGTATTGGCCAAAATATTTATCGATCAAGTGAAACGGAAAAACATCGAGTCCCGCCGGGACTGGTGTATGGGTTGTAAAAACTGTAGTATCCCTTACATGGCGGGCGGCTTCTTCGTAGCCCATTCCACCCTGTACTCTCTCCCTGATCCGTTCCAAAATAGCAAAGGCAGGGTGTCCTTCGTTTAGATGCAGAACAGAATGCTTTATGCCCAATTTATTCAAAACTTCACTCCCGCCAATCCCTAGGACTATCTCCTGGCGTAATCGCTGTTCGAGATCGCCGACGTACAAGCGAGCGGATATTCCTCGGTTCCAAGGATCGTTGGCATCTATATCTGTATCCAATAGATAAAGTGGTATACGTCCGACTTCAACCTTCCATAAACCTACCTGGATTGGAGGATCGATGAAAGGCACTTTGACGATGATCTGCTCTCCATCTTTGTTTAGAACCCTTGTGATCGGAGCTGCATCCCTATCCAGGACTTCGTCAGCATTCTCTTGCCAGCCATCCGGATGAATTTTTTGGCGCATATACCCCTCGGGGTACATGAAGCCCACAGCAACTAATGGAACAGCCAAGTCACTGCACTCTTTTAGATGGTCCCCTGCCAGGAACCCCAAACCTCCCGCATAGAATGGCAAAGAGCGATGCAATCCATATTCTGCTGAAAAATATGCAATGGGGAAGGTATCGGGATCTTTGATGTTCTCTGTAAACCAACCTTCTTTGGCTTTCATCGCTTCCTTAAACCTAGAAAGCACGACTTGGTAGTGACTCAAATACTGTTGGTCGCCTGCAGCTGAATCTAGAATCTCTTTTGGCAGATCCCTTAACATTTTTATGGGATTGTGTCCACTTTCTTTCCACGCCCTGCGACCCAGCTCCTTGAATAGCATTCTATCAGCAGGATGCCAGCTCCATCTAAGATTGAAAGCAAGATCTTCCAGCCCTTCCAGCTCTTGTGGAAGATGATCTAATTTCTTTGATTCCGCTTTTATCAACGCAGTTTTCTCCTTGAAGGATAATATCATATTTTTAAAATTCGATAAAATTTATCCTTTTAGATATCTTTGATTTTCTTTTCAAAGCCCCACCTCGCTGATAATCACTCCCGAAGCCAAGCCCAAGCTTTGTTGATGTCGGCAGTGTGGAAGAATTTGGCGTCACGAGCATAGAATGGTTTGGCTAGATGTGTCATCCACTTCTCCCATGTCTTATCGCCGACTACGGCCATTTTTTGGATTTCATGATGAAATTCAGATGCAAATTTTAGATCAGGGAGCCAAGCCTCCATTTTTTCCCACTTGAACTCGCTTACATCAATCAACATACGTATGCCACCTTCCTTTTTCACTAACGCTTTGACTTCAGGCTCTAACTTCAGGTAATCGGCAGCAGTAATCGTTCCAATGGCTTTATAGCCAACGACGTTTCCCGAACTATCCGCTAATTTTTCGATCATTTTGTCTTCCTCTAACTCTTAATTTCCCATGTAAGTCGAACTAATTATACCTGTCGCAAGTTCAAGATCACTAACTCTATTACCTTACTGCTTTGATACTGAGTACCAAAAGCGTTCAATATCACTTGGTAATAAACTATATTGTTGGAGGGGTATGGCATAGATTCTATCATCGGTGCCGATGAAGCTAGGAAGGCATCCGTAGCTGATTTGATGAATAGTCTCTCCTCGGGCGAGAACGGTCTGTCTACTTCAGAGGCAGAAACAAGGCTCCAACAATTCGGCCCAAACGAGATTACTGATAAGAAGGTCAATCCATTATTAAAATTCCTGGGCTATTTCTGGGGGACCATACCCTGGATGATTGAGGCTGCAGCCATTCTTTCCGCAATACTGAATCGCTGGGACGACTTTGCCATCATCTTCCTGCTTCTTCTCATGAACGGCGTGGTTGGCTTTTGGCAAGAGCACAAAGCCGACAATGCAATTGAACTCCTGAAGAAAAGGCTTGCACCTACGGCCAGGGTCCAGAGAGATGGACAATGGAAAGGCCTCCCCTCCGGAGAACTTGTACCAGGTGATATAGTCAGAATCCGATTGGGTGAGATCGTTCCAGCAGACCTCAAGCTCATTGAGGGCGATTTTCTCCAGGTAGACGAATCCGCCCTGACGGGTGAATCGCTGCCTGTCGATAAAAAGGTCTCTGAGATAGCTTTCTCCGGATCAATAATTCGTCAGGGCGAGATGACTGCTCTGGTATTTGCTACAGGGATGAATACCTACTTCGGCCGCACTGCCAAGCTAGTAGAATTGGCCAAGACCCAGAGCCACTTTCAGAAGGCTGTAGTCAAGATTGGAGACTATCTGATCATCCTGGCCATAGTCATGGTGACCCTAGTATTCATCGTAGCCACTCTGAGGCATGAAAGCCTCCTGCAGACTTTGCAGTTCGCCCTAGTGCTAGTAGTAGCCGCCATACCCGCCGCCCTTCCTGCCGTTCTGTCCGTGACCATGGCAGTTGGTGCGATGGCACTCGCCAAGAAGGAAGCCATAGTAAGCAGGTTGGCAGCCATCGAGGAGATGGCAGGTGTTGATGTTCTCTGCACAGATAAGACCGGCACCATAACTCAGAATGCCATCACAGTGGCAGAGGTAGTGCCCTTCGAAGGCTTCACCAAGAAAGATGTGCTGCTGTTTGGCGCCTTAGCCTCACGAGAGGAGAACGGCGATCTCATAGATATCGCCATCATAAAGAAGAGCAAAGAAGAGAATGTTGAACCATCCAGCTACAAATTGGGCAAGTTCAAACCCTTCGATCCCGTTTCCAAGATGACTGAAGCCGAAATAGAGAGTCCTCAAGGCAGTTTCAAGACAGCCAAAGGAGCACCTCAGGCCATACTCTCATTAGCTGCAAATAGCATCGCGGGCTCCTCGGTTGATCAGGACGTAGAAACTTTCGCTTCGAAGGGCTACCGGGCTCTGGGCGTTGCCAGCACGGACTCCAAAGGAGCCTGGCGTTATGTGGGACTCATCGCCCTTCAAGATCCGCCCAGAGAAGACTCCGCTGAGACCATCAAGACTGCTCAGTCGCTGGGTGTCCGCATAAAAATGGTCACCGGCGACCACGTGGCCATAGCCAAAGAGATCGCTCGGATGGTAGGTCTAGGAACCAATATTGGTCCAGCATTGGACTTCATTGACAAACCAGACGAAGAGGCCACAGATATCATCGAAAAGGCAGACGGTTTTGCCCAAGTATTTCCTGAACACAAATTCAAGATAGTAGAGCTGCTTCAAGCCAGAGGACACATCGTCGGCATGACTGGGGACGGGGTAAACGATGCACCTGCCTTGAAGAAAGCCGACGCCGGAATTGCAGTCGCGGGAGCAACAGATGCAGCCAAGTCTGCGGCCGCAATAGTCCTAACCAGACCGGGGCTGTCCGTCATCATTGATGCCATCAAGGAGAGCCGCAAGATATTCCGGCGCATGAACAGCTACGCCACCTACCGCATAGCTGAGACCATCAGAGTACTGCTCTTCATTACTCTATCAATAGTCATCTTTAACTTTTATCCTGTGACGGCCATAATGATAGTATTGCTGGCTTTGCTCAACGATTTTGCCATCATGTCCATAGCCTACGACCGGGCAGAGTATGCACTCAAGCCGAGCCATTGGAATATGACATCGGTGCTGGGCATGGCCACATTTCTGGGCCTTGTAGGCACTGTATCCTCATTCTTATTTCTTTCCATTGGCATATCCATTCTGCACCTCTCCCTGGATGTGCTCCAATCAATGATGTACCTCAAGCTCTCTGTTGCCGGTCATTTTCTTATATTTATAACCAGGACAAAAGGGCATTTCTGGTCCTACAGACCGAGCAATATACTACTGGCAGCGGTTCTGGGTACTCAGACAGTGGCGACAATTATCGCAGTCTACGGCATGCTCATACCACCGATAGGCTGGAGACTTGCATTATTCGTATGGGTTTACGCCATGGCAGCCTTCTTTTTGACGGACCTCGCAAAGGTCTTCCTATTCAAGCGTTTTGAGCGAGAAGTGGAGACCCTGGAGAAAGAGGCGGTAGTTATCGGAAAAGAGGTTAGGGGAATTTAGCAAGCAACATCGTTATTCAGACCGTAAGGGCAGCAGATAGTACTTCAGTTAGCGTTTGCTGCACATTGGATTCTGGTCACGTCGTCCAAAGCTAACAAGCCAAGGAGCTGATCGGGATTGTCTCTCTCTACAACCGGGAGCTGGCTGATATGATTAACGATCATCTTATTCATAGCGTCAAATAAAGATTCGTCTGGGTAGGTTACTATCAGCCTGGTGCTCATCATCTCCTTCACTGATGCATCGGGCAGATCCTGGTAAACACATCTCATTGCGTCCAGTTTGGCCACGATACCCACGAGTTTGCTCTCATCGACCACCGGCACGGCGTGAACCTCGTACTTTTTTAAGAGATTAGCCACTTCATCTATCGTCGATTGGGAGCTGATGATCGGCACGCGTTTTGTCATAGCCTCTTTCACTTTAAGCGCCTTGAGGAGCATAGTGGAGTACTCATATCGATGCGCAGGCGACTCTGCCCTCGTGTTCACCTGCTTCTCATAGAGGTAATTGTCTCCGGTGACGAAATAGGCTATGGAACAGGCCAGCATGCTGGGGATCAAGAGGGTGTAATCCATGGTCATCTCGCTTACCATGAGGATAACTGCCAAAGGCACTTTGGCGATGCCCCCGAAGAGAGCCATCATGCCCACGACAACGAAAGCCGAGGGGGAGCTGGGAGTGATAGCTGGGTAGACGTGAAGGAGAGTCCACAAGACGCCACCGGTCATTCCGCCGATTACCAAACCTGGAGCGAAAACGCCGCCGCTACCGCCTGACCCTATGGTAAGACCGGTGGTCAGGATCTTAAAGATCGCCACTGCCAGCATGACCGTCACAGGCAATGCGATGAAGTCACCGTTGATAGCAAACTGCAGCCAGCCATAACTGGTACCCAGCACTTGAGGCAGAAAAATGCCTATTAGGCCGACTATGAATCCACCGATGGCGGGCTTCATCCAATTGGGAATTTCTGCTCTTTTAAACAGATCACGCAAATAATAGAAGCTTCGTCCATACACTATTCCAGCCAAGCCGCAAACTATGCCAAGGAGGGAGTAGGAAATGAGTTCAGACGATCTAGTGAATGGCGGAACGATGCCGCTGCCGAATACCGGCGCCCAGCCGTTCCAGAAAGCGAAGATACTGTAACCCACCACTGAAGCTACAAAAGACGGCAGCAAAGCTTCATACTCGAAATCACGGCGGTAGAGGACCTCCATGCTCAGAATAGCTCCTCCTAAAGGGGCTTTGAAGATAGAGCCAATACCAGCACCTATACCTGCTGCCACGGCGATGCGCCGGTCGGATGTAGATAAACTGAATAGATCTGCGAGGGCTGAAGCCGCTCCGGCAGCTATCTGAGCAGTTGGGCCTTCTCTGCCTGCACTCCCGCCAGAACCAATGGTGATAGCAGATGCTATGGCCTTGACCACAGGTACCCTGCGGCGAATAGCACCTCCTCGGTTATGGAAGGAGTCTATCGCCGCGTCAGTTCCGTGTCCTTCTGCCTCTGGAGCAAAGTTGTAAACTATAAGCCCACTAAGAAGGCCGCCTATTGTGGTGATGACTGGGAGCATCCAGGGCCTGGCGATGCCGCTTACTAGAGTGACTCCTTCTCCAGATGCCATAGGTGGAACATATCCAGCCCCAAGTCCCAGCATGAGCCTGGTGGCCTCGTTCAAAGACCAATAGAAGATTATGGAGCCAAACCCCGCTGCAATTCCTATGAAAAGGCTTAAAGTGATCCATTTTTGGGCATAACTGACTGACGATAAATCACACAGTTTTTTGATCTCTGATTTCGTGATCATACCTTGGTCAAACCATCTCCCCCTTCCAGGCCAATTAACCATCCACCACACTAGATTTAAGCTATTCGCCCTTCCGTTGGTCTAGGACTTGAATTTTAATTCAAACAATAAATAACTCCACTTTCCAAGTTTTGATGCTATCGCTTTAGCCTGAAAAGCTGTCTGCATCATCTAAATTTGTAATAATGAGGCGTTAGTTAACTACAACCATTAGATCGTGAATAGATTCCGCTTGGATTAGGCCCTCATCTTCCCCTATGTTTTTCTTTCTGGAATCTGCGGGTGACTCACACTCTCATCAGGATGGGTACCCAATGGCGAAAATGGCTGAGTTTAGGGAGTGTTTTGACAAACCAAATCGTATTACAGTTATTCATCAATCCTTGATATTTCATGATCAGGAGTTTGGAACGATAATGAAAATGAAATGTTTAACGAGATAGTTGTAATTCTAGATGCTTGAACCCGAATAATTTAAAATGCCCTTGGATTGATGTTTTTGTGGTATATATCATAATTATACTATTTTCAGAATTAATTGTAATACTAAAATCCGCGTTGGCAACTGGTCTGTATTCCTAAAGGCCGGTTTATTTATGGTGGCATGTCCAAAGGGATTAAGGGCCTTATTGAAGTAACGGTAGGAAGCCGGAGACTATTACACTGGTAAATGTGGAAGCTGCTAGTGTTTCCTATAGATTATTTCAATCTAATACCTGATTATCACAATATCATAGGAATATTAAAAGTGACTATGATATGCTACCGCATCATCAACCACCACCATATGAATGCAATAGCTACTAGTAGAGCTAATATTAGAGCATCTCTTACTCCTTTTTCCATATCAGACCTCAATGTGCTATAACATTGGATTCTTTTAGATAAACTACCGCATTACATCCACTATAATTGTCGCAATTGCAAAAATTATTGCTATTGCCACTACAATATTTGCACTTTCCGGACGTTTAATTCCATATTCCTTGCCATGCTTTGGATTATTTTTAACAACCGCATCAACAGTTTTCTGATATTGACGCATTGATTCAGTTATTCCTTCCATTTAGCTCACCCAAATTATTTAATATTTCAATTATTGGTAGGTAAGGTAACGAAATTAAATGCGAACGCTCTTTGGTAGAAGCGCAAGAAGAGAGAAGACTTGTATGGAAGAAATGCAATGTGAATCGACAAATCTTCCATAGATTATCCATACGCTTTCTCCAAATCCTATCCAGCATCATCCGTTACCTTACCTATCTCTACCCTATTTGGCATTTACCTATTTCACCTTTATGGTGATTTTACCATTCTACCAAAAGAGTTAAACACTTGTAAATTCAATCCCGAAAAGTGGTAGGCTAACTTAGAGATGTCATTGTCTTCCAATACGCGAATAAATGCATTGCGTCCATTTTCCCATATTCGTATGTATTAATGCGGTAATGAATAAGCTTGGCAAAGATTGGCCTACCACCACCTCGGTTAAAAGTGAGTGAAGACCGAATGATTGTGTCAACAAATGCGGATACTCCGATCTCTTCTACATGGAATGTTGCAGATTATTACATGATTATCACAAACTATGTAGTAATTCAAATCGATAGCAATAGAAGTACAATATATAAACCATCATGGGATTATTACATTTAAGCTGGAAAAGAAGGAGATTGAGTAGATTCAAGTTATGATCTACACTTTGCCTCTCTTTCCTAAATCCTGTAATAATGTAATAATCTAGCCTTCTGTTAGCTTTTTTCTATGTAATAAATAACCTGATTCATTACACGTATCAGGCGACTTGTTATTACAAGATTATTACAAGGACTTAGAGGATTTCAATTAACCTCATAATTCGGGCAAGCTTTTAATATGGCATATAACGCACGCTCTATTTTAGGAAGTTTTTCGAAATTCTCAATTATTCTCCAATCGGGTTTTCAACCATTTGCTTATATGTGTTAGCATAATAGTTTTTAGGATTCAATTTAAGGGCAACATTAAAATCATTATCCGCAGCCGTATTGTTCCCCTGCCAATATTCATTAAGACCATTGACGAGATCGTCCGTGATTTTGCTTGGTATTATATACTTTGAATCAATACGAGCATCATTAATTGGTATTATAAAGTTGTATCCTTGAGCCCCGATTCCTTGTTCACTTATTGATCCCCAAGTGGTAATCCCGATTACATCGCCATTCTCATCGAATGCAGGTCCGCCGCTATTGCCATGTTCTGTCGGAGCATCAATCTGGTAGACATTAGTATTGTCTGGCTGTTTTCTTTTAGCAGATATTATACCAGAGGTCACTGATGGTACTAAATCTGAACTCGAAGAGAATTCAGTAGCCTCGGCTGATGCTATACCTGGATATCCAATAGCGATCACTTTATCACCCACCTCTACCTTCTCAGAATCCCCCAACTTCACTGTTGGCACTTCTTTATCGGTAACGACCTGCAATACAGCTACATCCGCTCCAGTTCAGATGAATTATCACATTAAAAATGTTGCCTATAAATAGGTGAGAATATCTTCTTGCAATCAACTGTTAATGCGAGATGTAGGATATAGTATTCAACTAAAGGATACTTAAATTTTCAACTAGATATTCTCGTTTTGATAAACTCCAGAGTATGTTCTATCCGTCGCTCTTCCAAGCCTGAAAAACACAAGCTGCATAAGCCTCGCATTCTTCTTCAGCCGCAGACCATGAGGATTATAAACTACAAGAAGGCTCTGGCTGCGACCCCGGTAGCCTGGGTCCCAAAGTGCCGTTTCAAGAGTTGCGCCACTGCGGAGAAGGCTTGATCTTGGACGGGCTAAGGCTGCAATATCCTTCGGGACTTCTACAATCTCGTTAAATGTAACTAGATAAGATCCCTGCCCGAGCATTATCCAATCCGACTCGTCAAACTCAAGCAGCTCTGTCTTTGGAAGCTGCCTCTCTTTATTATCATATGCAAGCGCTCCTGTTGATCGAAAGCACTCCACACGAGCAAGCGTAAGCTCTATGCCGCACATCTGTGTCTGTACTTCGGGGTCTATCATGGATTCCACGAGGCCTATTGCCTCTGCGCCTGTGAGTATTGTCATAATAGCATCCTCGGGTATTATCAGCCAAGTTCAGCCTAGGGCCATAAATAGCTGTTCTGCTTTGGGAAAGAGATATTAACTATTCCGGCTAATTTATTGTAGGTGCAACAGTTGTTCGACTTCCTTAATCTGCCAATACTCGCATTACCATTAGCCATAATCCTTTTGCTCCTTATCATCGCAATTCCTCTAATCGTTATCTACCTGTTTCTGAGGCTCACAGAGGCGGCCTTTGAACAGGTGGGCTTCGATCACTGGCATGCCACGCTTGCGGTCTTCGGCTCTATCCTCGGAAGCCTAATTGATGTACCACTTCATAGCGGCACCATAAGCTCCTATCCTGGCTGGTACGTAACGCTCGCCAGCATTTTTATCCAGGGGTTTCCGACAACCTTCCATCCCTTCTATCTAGACATCAACGTAGGAGGCGCAATAATACCTCTGGCCATATCTGCTCACCTCGTCTTCGCCCGCAGGGTATCAGCTCTGAAGGCAGGTGCAGGCGTTCTGGTTGTGGCAATAGTAACCTATATTTTAGCCGCGCCTGTGCCAAACGAGGGAATAGTTTTGCCCTTTTGGGTATCTCCCACCTTAGCAGCGATCTGCGGCCTGGTCTTATCACTCGGCTATGATGGTGCTCCATCGCTTGCATATATAAGCGGTTCAATGGGAACTCTCTTAGGTGCAGATATCCTGAATCTTCTGACTCCAGGAGTTCTCCCTGCTCTTTCGCCCTTGGGACTGAAGGCTTCTCGGCCGCTAATACTGTCTATAGGAGGGGCGGGCGTATTTGATGGCATATTCCTGACAGGCATATTAGCGGTGCTCTTCGCGGCAGGGATTGTATGCCTCTTCCACGGATCATGTGACGGCGTGAAGATGCACAGGGATGTGCAGAAGGCCAAAAAGGGGTCTTAATCCTGGGTAAAGGCTAAAACCAAAAATACTGAACTAAATGCCGAGCCCCAATAAATGTATTATTATCACTAATACTGCACCGAGCACTCCACCTATGGCACAGATAATTATGACCAACCAACTATAGCCTATACCTAAGCCCAAAAACGTGTTTGCCAGGAAAAGTATGACTAGGCCAATTATTGCGTTGACGATAAAATGTGTAAACGACTTTAAGATTATAAATAGGCCGAATATTATCGCTATGATTAATATTACTAACCCTAGATCTATCATACACTTATCTAATACGCCTCTAAGTATTTAAAAAGTTCTGGATCTTCAGTGGCTCAAGCTCACTTTCAAGCCTATGTAGCTCTTTAGTATCCAGAGAGAGAGGGTCTATATAAACAATCATTACTGCATACTTTAAAGCAATTTCATCCCTTTGTGATTGGATGAATCTGAGAACAGTTTCATAGTTGCTTTGCGTGATGAGATAGCCTACGCCATCCAATAGTATTACAGGATAGCTTGACCTATCCAGGAATTCCGATATTATGCTGCTGAGCCTAGGGAAGTTCGTTGGATCAACTGTCCTGTGTCCTGGTTCGCTTTTCTGCGTGAGCCAAATGACTGCTTCAACAGGTACATTGTACCTCTCATTCAGCAAATCTGGATTTGATCTGCTTATGCACAGACCGTTCATATCGTGGTTAACAAGCTCAGCGAAGAGCTTGAAGCTCTCGCTGGGATTCTCCTCCTCAATTACATAGGTTGTTCCAGGAATAAGGGCTGCCTCGTAAGGGCTTCTGCCATAGCTTTTCATGAGATCGCTTACAGAGGCCATGAGATCAAAGCTTTGATCGTATTTTTTGATAGTCCTTGCTAACCTTCGTAAGGCTATAAAGAAACCTTGACGCGTAAGCACAAGGCTGGAGCTTATTTTTATGCCAGTCTCTTTCGGACTTAACGCCTTGCGCGTATCAGGCTCGCTTGCAGCAGAGGATTCATCCTGAGGCGCTGCCTTGGCCTCTTCGAAAAATGTCCCTGACGATATTAACGCATTCACTTCATCCACTACCTGGCGTCTTATCGACTCTTTAAGCCCTGAAAGCATAGCCTCTGAGAAGGTCTTGAAGAGGTACGTGGATAAAGATCCCAGAGTAAATAAAAGCTCCTTGACCTCATTTACATCGTTTGGCAGATCTTTACGGACAAACTCACGCCTTTCAGCCAGGAGCATTCGGGTCATTTTAGATATGGTTTCTATCCCATAGACGAAGTCGAGTATATCCCTTTCAGGAACTACGCCTGCATTCTTTTTCACAAGATATTCCATATTATCTATAAGCACTATGCTATTTTTGCTTGATTCTATAAAGGATTTGATGGTCATGAATAACAGGGGTAGGTTCGTTGGAGAGATATATCGGCCGTCCCCTTTCTCTTGGCTGAGCTTGATTATGGGCGTCTCTTTGAATCCCCATCTCATCCGCACCTCCACAGGATCCAGATGAGTTATACAAAGCCCCTCTATTCCGTGTGTTATCTGATCTTTGAAGACCTCATAGGCTTTATCTGGTGCAATGTATATCCCTCCAGAGTTCAGCACGTACGCGGACTGGGTAGCTTCAGCAGCCTCAAGGACGGGTCGTATGGGGACTGTATCCTCTACGATCATCCTTGCAGCCGATGATCCAATAGTGCCCGTCAATGTCTTCTCGAACTGTCTCCAAAGTTCCAATAACCGTTTCGCATCTATCTTCTCTCGAGTTGTTCCAAGACGTGCTAAGTCAGCATCTACAAGAAGCTTAGCTCTCTCCTCGCCAATATATCGTGCGAGAGTAGTCTCTAACTCATCGACGGTCCCAAGCTTAATCTTTCCCATATCGATCTGAGAGGGCCCAGTTCTCTTCTTGTATATATCGATAAATTGATCAGTGAGGGCCACCTCATCAGCACTCGGCCTGGACATCAGGGATACAAGCACATAGAGGGTGCCGTTGGCTAGAAGCGACCAGAAGAGGGAATGCGTCCATATATCCAAGTTCATCCCTAAAAGGGCGGTAGGTTTGAGAAGAGATATTCCGAATGGCCCGTTCTTTACAAGGCTTTCTGAAAGCCATCCTCCCTCAACTATCGTCGGTATCAGGGCGGTATATATCCAGAGAATGAAGCCTGCGGCGAGACCTACTATAGCGCCTTTTCTGCTGCCCTTCTTCCAATAAAGCCCTCCCAGAGCTGCAGGGGCAAACTGACTCACGGCCAGGAAGGAGACTGTGCCTATTTCCGCTAGGCTAAGATATTCCACTGCCTGGGAGTAGAGATAACCGAAGAGAACAACAAGAAGTATGTTCAATCGCCGCATATTGAGCAAAAGGCTTGGCAGGTTCCTGCCTCCGCCTATGCGTCTAAGGAGATATGGCAGCTCAAGATCGTTAAGCAGCATAGTTCCGACTGCAACCGATTCAACGAGAATCATGGCGGTCGCCGCAGAGGCACCGCCTAGGAAGATGAATAGAGCTAGAAGATCCTGACCATTTGAATATGGTATAGTAATTATGAAAGCATCCTTTAGCCCAGGAGTATTCAATATTATTCCGCCCCAAGCTATTGCAGGGACGAAGATATTTATTAGCAGAAGATAGAGCGGAAAAAGCCACATTGCCTTCTTAATATGCGCCTCTTCTGAGTTTTCCACAACCATAACATGGAATTGCCTCGGAAGAAACAGAATTGCGAAAAAGGATATCAGTGTTAATGAGAACCACATGGTGTAGTCAACATCTGTCAAACCTGTGTATTCAGGGCGTGCAGCAATCCTATCAAGTATCGCTCCATAGCCTCCGAATATGCCATATGTGACATAGATTCCGGCGAGTAGGAATGCTATAAGCTTAATCAGCGATTCAAAGGCAACAACTGCAATAAGTCCTTCATGATGCTCCATTGGGTCCAGATGTCTTGCCCCGAATAAGACAGCAAAGGCTCCCAGGAGTATAGCCACTACCAATTTCCGTTCTATTGCCATTCCAAAAAAAGCTAAATGCTGCCCACTCAGAATATCTAACGATGTAGAGATGGCGATGAGCTGTAGAGCAACATAAGGTGTTATTGTCACCAGACTGAAGATGGCGACTATGGCTCCGATAGTATAGCTCCTACCGTAGCGGAAACTTATGAAATCGCTAATAGATGTCAGGCGGAACTCCTTTGAGACGCGGATCATCTTCCTGATGAGAACCCAGCCCAGAAGCATTGCCAGGGTTGGACCCAGGTAGATAGGCAGGAACTCTAGGCCAGTAGATGCCGCTCTTCCGATAGAGCCGTAGAACGTCCAGGCAGAGACATACACGCATAGCGATAGTGCGTAAACATAGGGGTTTGAAACCACGCTTTTACCTAGAAGATTCTGCCTAACTGCATACTGGGCTATTCCAAAGAGCAGCAGAAGATAAAGTACTAGAGACAGGAGAGCTATGTTTGGGCCGATCAATCCATATGCCCCCGATCACTATGCCCCCTATCAAATAGATACAGCAGCAGAATTATTAGCAGCCAGACTGCCCCTACATGAATCAATACAAGCGGGACATCGAATAGAGTTTTCCCAACGGTCAGAGTGAGAAGAGGCCAGTTGAACATGACCCATCCTAAAATAAAGGAGAACACCCAAAACTCGTCTTGGCTGAGAAGATCCTCTGCTGATGGAGCCATATCTACAAACCCGGATATACCGTTAATCCCTTAACGGATATATCTACCGCATTCTTCCCCAGGTGGTGAGATGTGCCGCACATCTTTAGAACCTCAATAGACCTTTTTCTCACCATATTGACCTCGGCATTCTGCAGAAGTATTATTCCATCTGTCACTCTCGCAATTTCGATAGGATAGGGTGCGCCAGGCATTGAGTCGCCTGTGATCAAAGCAACAGCCTTATGCTCCTTTATCATAGTCGAAAACTTAAGGAGAAATCGTCTGAAATCCCCAATAAGAGCCACCTCTATGACCGAGAGGCTGTCAATTACCACGCGCCTAGACTCGAATCTCTCCAAATCCGATTGGATAGCAAATAATATATCATCTGCGCTTCTTGAAGCCTCGATTACATTTTCAAGATCGATATACCTTATCTCAGTTCCAAAATACCTTTTCTCAACAAACGCTAGCAGTATCACTGATGGTACAGGCAGACCGCCCTCAATCATCTCATCTAGCCCTGGAACCCCGGTAGATACTCTATCAATCAAGCCCATACTATGTCGTTCCTACCCATTAATATGACCAAAATGCCCTGCCCCTCGTAAAAGTGGAGCTGGCTAGTGTCAGATTAGAACTACTTGCATCTTATCTTATTTGTTTTTTTGTACACATCGCCAGACTGCTTTTATATCAGGAAACCCTTCTTGAAAAGGTGAGATAAATTGATCCTTAGAACTCATTATTCAAGCGATATAACCCCGGATATTAATGGAGCAGAGGTATCTCTAGTAGGTTGGGCACATGAGGTACGCGATCTTGGAGGAGTATGTTTCCTTGTGCTGCGCGATCGCACTGGCCTTGCACAAGTTACCCTAGTTAAAAAGATGGTTGACAGGGCATTGTTCAATATGGTCAGATCTCTGAGCCGAGAGAGCATTGTTTCTGTGAGAGGAATAGTGAAGGCCGAACCCAAGGCCCCCCGAGGCTTTGAAATAACTCCCTTGGAGATCAAAATCTTGAGCACTGCAGAGGTTCCACTGCCTCTTGATACGACAGGCAAGGTAGACTGCGAGCTTGATACACGCCTTGACTCGCGCTTTATGGATATAAGAAGGCCCTGCGTGCTCGCTGCCTTCGAGATAGAGAGCGCTGTTCTTAGAAGCACCAGAGACTACTTCTATAGTCAAGGAATTACTGAGGTCTTCACGCCCAAGATCGTTGCAGCTGCAACTGAAGGTGGGACAGATCTATTTCCTATAAGCTACTTCGAGCGTGAAGCATTCCTCAACCAGAGCCCTCAACTTTACAAGCAGATGCTTATGGCAGCTGGAATGGACAGAGTGTTTGAGATAGGCCCTATCTTCAGGGCTGAGGAACATGACACTCGCAGGCATCTGAACGAGGCGATATCAATAGACATCGAGATCAGCTTTGTGGATGATAAGGATGTTATGAATTTGCTTGAGGGCACGGTCATTTCGGCCTATAAGTATGTGGCAGAGAACTGCAAGCGCCAACTGGGCGTGCTTGGCTTGGAGCTTGAGGTTCCGAGAACGCCATTTAGAAGGATTACCTATACGGAGGCACTTGAAATGGCCAGCAAAGAGGGCAAAGTGCAGATGCAGTGGGGCGATGATCTCGATACAGAGACTGAGAGGTTACTTGGCAATACCATTGGAGAGCATTACTTCCTAACAGATTGGCCTTCATCGATAAAGCCGTACTATACATTGCCTTATGAGGATAAACCTGAGGTCTGCAAAGGCTTCGATCTGATGCACCCCAGGATGGAGCTTGCAAGCGGAGCACAGAGGGTACATGACTATAATCTCCTCGTGAATAGGATAAAGGAGAAAGGGCTAGATCCCGCAGGCTTCGAATTTTACCTGAGAGCCTTTAGGTATGGCATGCCTCCTCATGCGGGCTGGGGTCTGGGACTCAGCAGACTTGTGATGACGATGCTCAATTTAGAAAACATCCGTGACGCTGTAATCTTCCCACGGGATAGGACGCGGCTGGTTCCTTAAGCGACAACGACCCGCAAGGTCATTCTGCTGATGATCGAGCGCTTGGGATATAAGGCGGATGTCGCTCTAAACGGTCTTGAAGTTTTACGGGCACTTGAAACGAAGCCATACGATTTAGTGCTCATGGACATAGTGATGCCCAAAATGGATGGGCTTGAGGCAGCTCGTAAGATTCGTGAGCGTTGGAAGATCCCCTGGAGGCGGCGGTGTTTTCGGTGCTGGTGGAGATGATGAAGGAGAGGAATCAGGCCATAGAAAAATAGAAATTCCGAAGATAATGGTGAATGTTAAATCTCATAAGCTTTTTTCCTAATCTAGTGCTGGTCAAGTAACCGCTGCGGGAAGATAATTATAGATAGTAAAACGCAATTGTCCATTGCAGTTAGAGCCGGGATAGAAATGACCTCCGACCACCTTTTCCAAAGGGTATCCGAGCTTTTCCAGCAGTTAGAGGATCTCCAGATAAAGTGCGTGAGCGATCCAGCAAATGCAGCCGGAATCTTATCCGATGCATTGGAGAGTCTACAAGCCAGCTTAGAAGAGCTATCTGCTGCGGATGATGAGCTTATGCAGCAGAATGAGGAACTTCTGCGTGCTCAGTCGGAGCTGCAGGAGAGCGAAGAAAAATTGTCGGCTTTATATGCTTCGATGGTGGAGGGAATTGCGCTACACGAGGTTGTTTATGATAAAGCAAGAAAACCCGTGGACTACAGAATAATAGATGTAAATCCATCGTTCGAAAAAATCACCGGGCTGTCAAGAGACAAAGCCTTGGGCCAAAGGGCTTCAGTGCTTTATGGCAAAGGAGAGGCTCCTTTTTTGGAGGTCTATGCCAGGGTTGCTTCCTCCGGAAAGCCGGAGTCGTTTGAAACCTATTTCGAGTCGATGAGAAAACATTTCAGCATATCGGTCTTCTCACCGGTCCGAGGCAGATTTGCGACAGTAATCTCTGACATCACCGAGCATAAGCGCCAAGAGGAAAAGATTGCCAAACTGACCCTGCTTTATGCGGTGCTCAGCCAAGTGAATGAGGCCATAATCCGAATCCGCGACAAGGAATCTTTGTACGCAGAGGTCTGCCGTATTGTGGCGGAAGTTGCTGGCTTCCCTCTTGTCTGGATCGGCAATGTGCAAGAGCAGCAGGTTGTTCCAGTAGCTTGGTCCGGTCCTGCAGCTGACTATTTGAAAGATATCAAAGTAGAGGTGAAAGGCGAGTTTAGCAAGGGTCCGACAGGCACTTGTATCCGTGAGAAACGAGCAGTGGTCAATGATGATTTTGCGACGAACCCCACTACTTTGCCGTGGCGCGAACCCGCCCTACGCTATGGGTTCCATGCCTCGGCTGCATTCCCCTTGAACCGCCATGGCAAGGCCATAGGTGCTTTCACACTCTATGCCTACGAGCCCAATGCCTTTGATCCTGAGCAGGTTGAACTGCTCGAATCGCTGAGCTCCAACATTTCCTATGCCTTGGATGCAATTGACCAGGAGCAACTACGCATTAGAGCCGAGGAAAGCCTGCGTGAAACCAGAGATTATCTAGAGAACTTGATAGATTATGCCAATGCGCCCATCATTGTCTGGGACACCTCATTCAAGATCATTAGGTTCAACCACGCCTTTGAGCGTTTAACTGGACTTAGAGCAGCCGAAGCTATTGGAGGGCCCCTGAATATACTCTTTCCAGAGGACAGCCGGGAGGAATCTTTGGAGCACATCTATCGCGCTATGTCTGGAGAACAATGGGAGACCGTAGAGATTCCTATTTTAAAAACTGATGGGTCTGTAAGGACTATCTTATGGAATTCGGCTAATATCTACGATAAAGATGGAAAACGGGTCGCAACTACCATAGCCCAAGGCCAGGACATCACAGAGCGCAAGAACGCCGAGGAAGCGTTGCGTACGAGCGATGCACGGCTGAATAAGGCCATCGAGATGGTCCGAGAAGGCGTGATCATCGCCACTGAGGCTGAGGATGTTATTTATTGGAATCCAGCGGCACAGGCGTTGCACGGCTTTACCAGGCCCAGTGAGGGCATCGAGCCGTTGAGTGATACTCCGAAGACGTTCGATCTGATTTATCCTGATACTGTCCGAGTGCTGCCGCTGGAGGATTGGCCAATGAAGCGCATTAAGAGGGGCGAAAAAGTGAGCAACTTAGAGCTTCTCCTGCGCCGCCCCGACCAGGGCTGGGTAAAATACGTCTCCTACTCCGGCACGATGGTAGAAACGTCGAGCGGTGAACACCTGATCTTTCTGACTGTATATGACCTGACCCAGCGCAAATGGATGGAAGAGGAGCTACGAAAGTCTAGGGATGAGCTTGAGCAACGGGTCCAGGAAAGGACCGTCGAACTATCCGATGCAAAAGAAAACCTCGAAGTGATTAACGAAGAGCTTCAGGTGGAAATCTCAGAGCATGAGAAGACAGAGAAAGATCTTATGGCAGCCAAAGAAGCAGCAGAGGCTGCTGTCGAGGCCAAGGCAGCGTTTTTGGCAAACATGTCCCACGAACTCCGAACACCCCTGAATGCAGTGATTGGTTTCTCAAGCCTTCTCCTGACTGAAAATCTAACACCAGAGCAGAAGGAGGACATTGAGAGAATCAGGAACGGTGGAGAAGCTCTACTATCAATCATCAGCGATATACTTGAATTTTCAAGGGCAGAGAAGGAGAAGATAACGCTTGAGCATCAGCCGTTAAGCCTTAAGCAATGTATCGAGGAGTCTATGGATATGGTGGCAGTGCAGGCCAACGATAAGGGCTTGAGTCTCGATTATACCGTCAGCTATGGGACCCCAGATACTATTATAAGCGATCCTGGAAGGCTTCGACAGGTTCTAGTCAATTTGCTTTCCAATGCTGCCAAGTTTACTGATGAAGGGGGTGTATCAGTATCAGTCTCCTCCAAAGTCATCGAAGGCAATAAGTTCCAGATTCTATTTGCCGTCAAGGATACGGGCATAGGCATGCCTAAGGGCAAGATGGATAGACTCTTCCAGCCATTTACACAGCTTGAGTACGTAATAAGCCGGAAACGTGATGGCGCTGGCCTGGGACTCTCCATATGCAAGAAGCTTGTTGAACTTATGGGTGGAGAGATCTGGGCTGAAAGCGAAGAGGGTAAAGGCTCTACATTCAGATTCACTATCCAGGCAGAAACGCTTCCTGACAAGCATTTGGATTTGGGCGAAAAGAAGAAAGCTACAGCCTACGAGAACCTCTCGGTTCAAAAGCCCATGAGCATTCTTGTAGCCGAGGACAATCCATCAAACCAAAGGGTTCTCGTCGAAATGCTGAAACGCCTAGGCTACAGTCCCGATGCTGTTGCTGATGGGTGTGAGGTTCTGCAGGCTCTCCAGATCCGGCCTTATGATCTGATTTTCATGGATATCAGGATGCCTGAAATGGATGGAATGACCGCTACTAAGGAGATACGAAAGCTCTGGCCCGATAATGGGCCTAAGATTGTAGCCATCACAGCCTTCGCAATGGATGGCGATCAAGAAAAGTGTCTGGAAGCTGGCATGGATGGTTACATACCAAAGCCTGTGAAAGTAGATGATCTTGCCACATTATTGCGGAATATTCCCCTCCCCCAAGAATAAAAATCACATCAATAGCAATATCTCTCTTGAAACTCGCCTGGGTAGTTATATTTCTAAAGTTATATTTCTAAGTTAGCAAATTAGGGGAGCTAGTATAACTGTTAAGCAAAGTGGATGTTATCCATTGATTGCCAGCCGTTATTCATCTATAAGTTTGAAAAGAAATTTATGCTAGTAGTTGTAAGTATATATGGGGGTTATAAGTGCCCAGAGATATCCGTAGCAAAATGCGTGTTTTGGTAGCCGAGGATGAGGAATCACATCGGAAATTGACTATGCTCATGCTAGCTCATCTGGGCTATAAATCAGATGCTGTCTCGAATGGACGTCAGGCTATCCAGGCCGTTGAGCACAACCAATATGCTCTAGTGCTTATGGATATAGTCATGCCCAAGATAGATGGCCTGGAAGCAACTCGTGAAATACGTAAGCTTGGGCAAAATTGGCTAAAGATCATAGGAGTTACCGCCTACGTCGTTATTGATATCTGGGAGATGTGCCTGGACGCAGGTATGGATGATTGCATTACCAAGCCTGTAAGGATAGGAGATCTTGCTGAAGTCCTGAAGAAGTATGCTTTGGATACTCAGTCCTCAGCAAACTAGCGAATCGAGAAGATCACATTCGCCCTGCACACACCCCAGACATCTTTAACCTCAGACCTGCTAGATCTCTAATGGGAGATTGGCCAGGGGTGGGAGGGAAAGTACGTGGATCTTCGATTGTTATTACAAGGGCTGTGTTGAGCTGTGGAGCAGAGACAAGAAGCTCACCAGCACCAGCGCCGCCTATCCTCCCTGCTTCTACATGCACCTCAAAGACTCTACTGCTCATAGGGAGATGATCGAGACACTGGAGAGGCGCTACAGAGCCGAGGAATGCAGCTTCAGGACCATCTATGGTGTCTTTGATGGCTACAGGATCCATGCCGATCGATCAGTAGCAGAAAAGATCGAGAAGCAGACCAATTATGCCGCCGAGCTCTACAACGTGGATGTCCGCCAGGACCAGCGGTACATGGCCGAGCATGATATCTTCCCCTGCGGCCATAGAGATGAGTCTCGATTCTCGCCTGATTTTGAGATTCCTCTGAGCATCATGGAGCTGCAGGTCCTGGGCGACCCCAGCATGGCCAGAGAGATAGCCTGCGTCGAGGTCCTGGGCGCTCGTAAAAGAAGGCTTGAAGGCTCTGAGGGGCAGGTGGTATCAGACCTCCTGGAGCTTATCAAGGCACATGATCCTGATATCATCCTCCTCCCCCATGCAGATACCTGGATTCCCCTAGTAATCCATAAGGCCAGGAGGCTTGGGCTAGAACAGACCATCAGCCGTACCGGCTTCTTCAAGCAGATGGCCTCCAAATCGTATTGGAGCTACGGCCAGGTGAAGCACAAGGAAGGCGCCATGATACCTGAAGGCCGAATACTCATTGATACCGCCAAGAGCTTCATCTATGGTGAGAGCGGGCTAAAGGGCGTTCTTCTGGCATCACGACTAACCGGCCTCTCGCCCAACCTAACATCGAGATTCACTCCCGGAACGCTCATATCCAGCTACGAGGCCCTGCGCCGGGGAATCGCTGTGCCCTTCAGGAAAAGGGATGCTGAGGCTGTGAGGAATATCTGCAAGCTAAGGACGGCTGATAAGGGAGGCATGATCTTCCAGCCGGATCCCGGCGTGTACGAAAAAATACACCAGATCGACTTCACCTCCCTTTACCCATCGATCATCGTGAAGTATACCCTCTCACCCGAGACAATTGAGCATCCTGAGAAAAAGGGTTTCTTGGGCACTGTTCTTGCATCCCTGCTTAACCTCAGGATCGAGACAAAGAGGCTGAAGAAGATTGATCCTGAGTATGCAGGCCTGGATTCAGTGCTCAAGTGGATGCTGGTTACATGTTTTGGCTACACCGGCTACAGGAACGCCAAGTTCGGCCAGATACAGGTGCATGAAAGCATCACGGCCATCTCCAGGGAGCTGCTGATGCAGATTAAGGGCATGGCTGAAGACATGGGCTTTGAGGTCCTGCATGGAATAGTGGACTGCCTTTGGGTCAAGGGAGTGCCGATTTCAGGCTTTAAGGAGGCTGTTGAGACGGAGACAGGCATTCTAACAGAGGTTGACTCCTATTACTGGATCACATTTCTTCCCCAGGCAGATGGCTCAGGAGCCTATAACCGATACTTTGGACGGCTGACTACAGGCAAGATGAAGGTTCGGGGAGTGGCTACCAGGAGAGGAGATACTCCTGAATACATCAAAAAAATGCAGCAGGAGCTGTTCGATGTATTGGCCGAAGCAAAGAGCCTGGAGGAGCTGCGCCTGATAGAGCCCAATGCCCAGGAGGTACGAAGGAGATATTTTGAGGGCCTGGAGAATGCAGATATCGGGGAGCTGGCTATTCGCCGTAGAGTGAGCAGGCTGAGCTATTCTCATAGATGCGCCGAGGCCTCGGCTGTTCAGGCTTACAGGAGGAGAGGAATTACTTTGGCCCCGGGCATGGAGATAAGCTACGTAGTGAAGGACGCCGATAGGTGGGAGGTGGATCCAGCCAGAGTAGCTTCTAGGTTTGATGCTGAGTACTATGGGAAGCATATGGAGAAGGCTTGGGGGGAGGTGGCATTTGTTTTTGAATGGACAAAATTTAATGGAAACAGATCCAAAAAGACAGAACGGCCTGCTTGCCTAGCTGGAACTGAAATGGGTAGGAACTGTTAGAGGATGAGCAGAAAGAAGGAATTGTCAGGGCAAGAAAGATAAGAGGGTAAACACAGGTTCTGTTCAGGCTTCCTGCGCCAAGGCTTATCGCCGTTTATAATCGGAAGTCCGCCATAGAAGCTTAGAAGATCACAACGTTTAAGTTTACCCATAGTAAACGCGGCCAATTATTATGAGTTACCTTGAAAAGATTAGAAACCACGGAAGAGAAGCCAATCCATTTTTCGTTCTTATGGGCATCGATGTGGAATCCTTTGGGAACGGCAAGGCGATGCTCTCCATGAGTGTACGACAAGATATGCTAAACGGAGTTGGCTGGCTGCAAGGCGGCCTCTATGCCGCTTTGTGCGATGAAGCAATGGCACTTGCCCTTTTTACAGTCCTTGAAGAAGGAGAGAGGATAGCTACAATATCCGAGAATACATCCTATCTGCAGGGCGTTCGATGTGGAGCGGTTTATGCAGAAGCTCAGGTCATCAGGAAGGGACGGCAAGTTGCATTTACACAGGGGTGTGTAAAGGACGCTGAAGATGTGCTCCTTTCCCAGACATGGGCATCGTTCACGATATTCAGGTGAACTTGATCTTCTTTCTTTATCTCATGCGAAGTCAAAGCGACTCTGGAATATAGCGCTTGAATTGCACTCTCTCGAAAAATGCTATTACCCCGCAGGTCTAAATCCGGTCATGCCAACGTTGCCCAGCTGAAGCGTGCGAACTATCTCAGCTGCTGATTGAGCATCATTCGCTTTTGCGAGTATCAGCACCTTGCTTAATTGGTTTCTCTTGCCGCAGGGGCAGGTTCTGGTTTTCGAGCCTGCGGGCGCATAAAGGTGGCGTCCGCAGCTACATCTGAATACCAAATACAAAAGAGATCACTGGGGCTGTAGCAGGACAGCGTTTATAACCCCATCCTGACCAGGCTTGTTTGTGACCATGGCGTCGCCAAGCTCTGTCTTAATGACTGCACCCTTGGTGATTATGTTTCTTCTCATGTAGTGGAGATTGGCCTTATTGTCCTTGACGGTTTCTATCTTGACGGCCTTGGATTCTCCAGTCTTTGTATTCGTAACTGTCGCAATATTGCCCCGGAGTATTTTCATTTTTTTGTTTCCTCCGTAGGTTTCTACTGCCTTTGTCCTAATATCTCCAATAGTCGTGTCGCTCGGCTCCCGGCCGATCTCGAACTTCCTCTTGCCACGTGCCAGGATCAACCTTCCACCTGTGGACTTTCTACCTGATTCTCCTTGCCAACGCATAATAAATTCCTCAGACCGGGCTCATTCTTTTAGACACCGTATTTAACCATTTTGGTTACGTCGAGCATAATCGCCTGGCTACCTCTGTTAGCTCAGTCGTTTGATCATGTAAGGCTCCAACAGATCATAGCCCATCCTTCTGTAGTATCCCCGCGCCCCTATGCCGCTTGTTATCTCTATGCTCTGGTATCCCTTCTCGCTGGCGATCCTCTCAGCCATCTGGACTAGCCTAGCACCATATCCCTTATGCTGCCAGCCATCCTTTCTGGTACCTATAGGCACAAGAGGACCGTAGATATGCAACTCCCGAACCCGAGCTGTAGCTCCGAGCCTTAATCGTAGGAAGCCCACAAGAGCTTCATCATCTCCCTCGAATGACAGGAAATATTCCTCTGCTCCACATGCCTCATAGGATTCCTGCTTCAGCTCAATATCGCCACCAGATATCCCGCGAAGTCCAGCCTCACGACAGCGAATGCAATTGCATCTTCCTCCATGCTCCCTCAGCCTATGTCCTGCAAGCTGACGTAGATTTGATTTTTTGACCCCAGCGACAATCAGGTGAGCGGGAATATCCCTCTGAACCCGCTGCAAGCGAACATACCTTGGCAAAAGCGCCTTAACACGGGATACAAGTTCCACGGCATCATCATCCCCAAGAGGCTGGTACTCACTCCTGAGGTACATCTCATAAAGCTCAGTCCCCTTTACTACGAGCGTAGGATAGATCTTGAGGTAATCGGGCCTAAACCGTGGATTCTGAAAAAGCTCCTTAAAGGCATCGAGATCCTTTTCCGGACTTGAACCCGGAAGCCCTGGCATCATGTGAAATCCCACTTTGAGGCCTGCATCACGTAAGGACTCATTTGTCAACACAATATCCTCCACTAAATGGCCTCTCTTCATGGCAATTAATAAATCATCTCTAATGCTTTGAACCCCAAGCTCAACCTTTGTTGCTCCGAGGCTCAGCATTCTTGCTATCTGCTCAGGCTTACACCAATCAGGCCTTGTCTCGAAGGTTGTTCCTATATTTCTCACGGAGGCGTGCTCATTTTCCCGAGCGACCTCACTAAATGACTGCCATCCGTTAGTATGCGCCGTTGGATAGTCATTCATAGCCATAAGGCAGCGCTTAACAAACCATTGCTGATAACCTATGGGCCTCGAGGTGATTGTACCGCCCATTATAATAAGCTCAGCCTTATCCAGTGGATGACCGATCTCGTTTAACTGACGAAGCCGAGCCATGACCTGATCGTAAGGATCGAAGTTGTGATGCATAGCTCTCATAGCTGCAGGCTCTCTGCCTGTGTAGCTTTGTGGAGAAGAGTTGCAGATGCCTCCTGGGCACGGGATGCATATACCATGAGGGCAGCGTGCTGGGGATGTCATCGCTGCTATTACAGCCACGCCTGACAATGTGCGAGTCGGCTTACGCACAAGCATCTTCAGCCTTTCGCGCTCCTCTGGCAGGGCAGCGCCTAGGATGTCGGCATTGCTTGGCAGAGATGAGAGGCCTAGCATTGATGCAACAGCCTTTTTCATCGCCTCAAGCTCTGCCTCGCCCTCTATCTCACCTGATAGAAGGGCATCGACAATATCTCGTAAGCTTGCCTTTAGTCCATCCAAATCAGTACCTCTTCCATATTCCTCTTTTGCGGAGCCGTGGGCTCTTCTGCAGGCCACCCTATTGAGATCAGTGCAATTGGAAGCATGTGATCCTCAATGCCCAGGATGTCGCGCGCGAGATCGTCATCGAATGCTCCATTCCAGCAGGCTCCTAGTCCCAGATCGTAAGCTTCTAGAAGTAGACACATAACAGCTGCCGTCGCATCCTGTATTGCGTAAAGGCTTCCGCGATCGCCATAGCGCGAACTGGATCTATCAACATCTGCACATACTACAATTATCAAGGGCGCACTATCAATCTGTCTTTGGCCATAAGATGCTACCGCGAGAGCTTTGCGGGTCTCAGGCCTTGTTACAGCTATATATTTTCTAGCCCGCAGATTGCCCGCAGATGGTGCATTCTCTGCGGCATCGATAAGCGTTTGCACAATATCATTGGGCACTGGCCCGGACTTATATTTCCTTACAGACCTTCGTCCTTTAAGGACATCACTTAGATCCATGCATTTAGAATTGCAGCTTATTAGATAAGAAGCCATTTGGAGGATGACTAAGAGGTTAAGGGCAACAACAGATTGAATTGTATTCTTCGTTGAAAACAGGCCCTTGCCTTCCGAGCTGCCTCAAAGCAAAACCATCCTCATCCATTACCAAATATGTATCTGTAATGCCCTTTTCTGATAACCCATTTCCCTCATGCAGGAAACTGCCTGTATTTACCACAACGAGTCCGTTCCAACGACTGACTCCAGGCAGGTGTGTGTCTCCATATATGAAGCAATCTACACTGCCAAGCTGGCGTTCCCTTATGAATCTAGTTATGGCATCGTACTGGGCCTCTGTAGGCATAGACTTTTTGAAAATGCCGGTCTTGAACCTCTGGAGTGCGCTTGAGGCACTCCAGATCCTTTCCTCAAGGCTCGCTATCTCGCCTATATAGCTAGAACGGTAGATGCCTTCATAGGCGCAGGTTATCATCGTCTCCATATCTGCAGGGGAGATCTCCTTGCCTGAGAGCCTCCTTAGCTTTTCAAGCTGAAAATATAGAGCCCCCATGACGTTAAGGTGGTGGCCATGAGTAAATAACATCCTCCGGCCGGATAGATTAGCTGTGTATACCGGATAGAATGTGTTTATTCGCAGGCCGTTTATGACTTGCCTCCACCTCATGCAGGGGACATATACAGGATAGGCGTCTCCTCTGGCAATCCTCTCAAGGAACTCACTTTCCTGGCTCATTACGGCCATGTGGTGATCATGATTCCCCACAATGTAGCTTATCGGGACCTCAAGCTCAGACAGCTTCTTGAAAAAGTATGTCGAATCGCGAATAGCCCTCTCAGGGCTTGATTTCCAGAAATCGAAGATATCCCCGAGAAGAATAACCTGATCGCAGCCCTTTCCATACCTCCACATATCTGATAAAAGGAGATCCACGTTCTTCGAGTTGGCTAAAGTAGCCGAATCCAAGCCAAAGTGCGTATCAGATATGACAAAAGTTGATGCCAGGATATTCCCCCTTCACCATCCTGGTATGACTGTTATTATTTATAAATATTATGAGCCACTAGTGATAAAGGAGGAAATCTCAGAGCAAAGGACAAAACGAGCAAAAGATAAAAATATCTGCTCCCTAAGTTTTCAGGCATCAATGATAGATATTGCAATTCCCAAGGGCAGCCTACTGAACCAGACATTACAGCTCTTCGAGCAGGCGGGTCTGGAAATCAAGAGGACGGAGCGTGAGTATAATGCTAGGATTGCGGATCCGCGCATAGGCAAGGTTAAGATCCTCAGGCCTCAGGAGATACCGGCTTACGTTTCAAAGGGCTATTTTGACCTCGGCATCTCAGGGACTGACTGGATAAAGGAGTCACGGGCGGACGTTGCAACAATCACTGAGCTTAACTACGGCAAACAGGGCCCAGGCAAGGTTAAGGTAGCAGTGGCGGTTCCTGACGGCCAGGATATTAAAAGTGCACGTGATATAACGCCTGGAAGTCGAGTTGCCACTGAGTATCCCAACTTGACAAAGTCGTTCTTCGATAGTCTGAACATACCGGTTGAGGTTCAATTTTCCTACGGCGCAACAGAGGCCAAGGTCCCCGAGCTTACGGATGTTGTAGTGGATCTTACTGAGACAGGCTCAACTCTGAGGAAGAACGGCCTGAAGATTGTAGATGTGATACTTGAATCCACATCTGAGCTGATAGCTAACAAGAAAAGCTGGTCGGATCAGGAGAAGCACGAAGACATACTGGCAATAGAGACGCTTCTATCTGCAGTGATCCGTGCGCGCGGCAAGGTTTTGCTGGACATGAATGTGCCGGAGGCCAATGTGAAGGATGTAATAGCTGTTCTGCCGAGCATGAAGAATCCTACGGTCTCCAAGCTGTACAACTCAGGCTACTGCGCAGTTGAGAGCGTTGTCGATAGATCCCAGGTCAACCTTCTCATACCCAAGCTTAAGAAGGCAGGTGCAGAGGATATTTTGGAGCTGGCGATCTCTAAAATAGTCCCTTGAGAACATTTTGATTTTCATGGATATAAGAAAAAATATTTTGCGATTAAGCTTTGGCCGATAGATAAATATCTGAAATGTAATCCATTATATTTTTGGGTTTAATTCTTGGAGTTTTCCTAATAAGTAGCTTTTTGAGTTTGCATCCCTGAGTTCCAATCATCACTAAATGTTGAAGACAATACCTGAAGAATCCCTGAGTTATCAACCAGAATGCCTAGTTCCCTATTTTTATCCAGGGAGGTTGGTGAGAAATTCTCAGACCCGATAAATGCCTTTAAGCCATCTGCAATTATGATTTTAGCATGAATATAAGGATTTTTCACAAGGCGCACTTCAACGCCGCCTTTTATTAGTGCATTTCTGCCCGGCGCATTGGGGTCATTCTTGGATGTTGATGGTGACATGACAACCTTCACATTCACGCCTCTTTTGGCAGCAGAAATGAGATAATCTTCAACCTCACGGTCCTGCATCTCTTCATTCTCTATCTCAAGGCTCTTTTTGGCACTATCTATCAGGCTAACGATTCGATCCCGTGAGTTTGTGGGACTCCAAACTAGGTTTGGATCGGATAAATTTGGAGCAGTTCGATTCCAATCTGCTTCAAAGGCTGATGCTATTTCGGCTGCATCGGTAGTATTGTAGTCAATTAAGCCGAATTCGCGATTTTTAGTATACGCAGAATAAGCTTGATTTAGGGTCATGATAAGAGCAATTTTGCGATCTATGACAATTGCCTTCTCATGAGTGAGGCGAAAAGCTGGACTACTTACCTGAACAGATACGCCGGATGAGTTTAAGGAGTCCATAACTGCCCTGAAATCAGCGGGACTTCCATAGGACCAATCTTCAAGCAGAACTCTGACATTTACTCCTCGTGAACTCGCATTCTTAAGGGCATTAATAACATTCCTATCTGTGATAAGATACATCTCAACGAATATTGATGATTGGGCCGAGTTTAGAGCATCCAAAACAGGTTGGTAACCGTCCCTCGGTTCAACGAAGATCTGAGGTTGCGGCTGGGGTTGTGGTGACGGGAGCTGATGAACAATGAGGGCAATGTATGTCACCCAGACAGCCAGCAGAAAGATAACTATAAATAAAGCCGTCCTGCCTTTCACAATTTATCCCCTACCAACCAAACGTGTTAAAGTCGTACCCAAAATAAGAACTCGGGCTTCTGATATAAATACATTACCATCTTACTATTTTTGTTAACAGATTATTTACAAAAAAGGATTGCAGCCTATCTTATCTCTATTGTTTTGCGAGTTTCTTCATTTATTAAGGCTCTGAATTCATTGATCGAAATCCTCATAAGCAAGAATGTTATTACAGTATTAATGAATTAAGTAAGTGATTAAAATGTTAAGCGACATTCAAAATGCCATAATGGCCATGGGTTATAGCTGGACTGCTGGGGAAACTTCAGTCAGCGGGCTCGCCCCTATACAAAAAGTTAGACGCTTAGGGCTTAGAAAGGTGGCGACTGAAATGCCGGATAAGATGGAAGCAGTGAAGCTACTTGGCCACCCTGCAGCTATTGATTGGAGAAACAACTCGGGCAATTATGTGACACCTATAAAGGATCAGGGCGACTGTGGTGCTTGTGTGGCGTTTGGGACCTGTGCAACAATCGAATCAGCCGATAGAATAGCTCAGAAAAATCCTGCGTTGGCTATCGATCTGTCCGAGGCCGATCTGTTCTTTAGAGGCGGAGGAAACTGTGCTGTCGGCTGGAATTTTGTGCCTGCACTGAATAGAGCTCAGAATCACGGAATTTGTACTGAAGCCTGCTATCCTTATCCGGATGGCCCAATGTGCCCTAATTGCGATAATCAGCCCCTCCGTATTGCCAGCTACACTAAGCTATCCAGCAATGATGCCGTAAAGGATTGGATTGCAAACTACGGCCCAGTCTTAGCAGGCATGGATGTCTATGATGACTTCTTTTATTATTCAGGAGGCGTCTACAACTACTCTTATGGTGGTTATATCGGCGGCCATGCTATTTGTCTAATCGGATATAACGATGCTCAAAACTGCTGGCTGGGTAAGAACTCATGGAGCACTGAATGGGGAGACAACGGCTGGTTTAGAATCGGTTACAACCAATGCGGGATGTTAAGCGTGTATCCTGCTTATGGCGTGTCTATGAGCGGAGGTCCTGGTCCTCAGCCTGTGCCACCTGCGCCGCCCGTGACAAATCCAGACTTAAAAGCCCCAAAGAATGGCGATTTCTTTATTACTCTGACGTTTACTCAGGGAGCACAGGCAACATTGGTACTAAATGGCAATGATAAGTGGCCCATGAGCAGCGTAGCGAAAAATGTACCCAATTATCTTGGTACCTTCAAATCTGGCGATGGACTGATATTCGGTCTCAGGACGAGTGCTGGAATTGTCCACAATGTCCAGATATTTCCCACCGGTTGGAGGATATGGCAGCTAAGGATGGGGTTAACCTCGGCAAGTTACAAGGATTTCGTGTTCATGTTACAGGAGAAATAAGTTCCCATATGCGATGAAATATCGATAATCCAAGGATAGCTGAAGTCAATATTCAACTCTAGCCATTAGTTTCATTCTATTCCTTTTTATTCTTATTGGCATCTTCATTTTATTTCATTTAAGACTGTCAGCAAAAGGCATTTCTTGAAACACCGGCTTTGCACCTAAACCCCCTTTTTTGCCTGACTTTAGGTGCAAGCAGTACAAATATCAGTATTAATACATAAAATATATGTGTATAAATATGAGAGATATAAAAAATTTGTTGTTAAAGTGGCTTTGCAAGCATTAAACGGTGGTTGTTACGCGAAAATTCTTTAATCAACGATGGTTAGAAATGCGTAAATATCTGAAATCTCTTAAGGGTGCATCAATGAACTCTGTTGAGATTATCGTTCTCTTCGTTGGTGCACTTTTTACAAGTATTGGGATAATTCTAGGTTATATAGAAGATAAGAAAACTGCGAGGAAATTAGCGGCAGTCGGAATCTTTTTTATTTTTGTATCTTTTGGACTTACCCTTTGGGATTCACATCAACAAGACATTATAAACGCGGCTAAATCAAACAACGGCGAGATCTCTTCAAAATTGAATAACATAACATATCCTTGTGTGCAAATAGGAGGTTTATTTTCATGTTATGCTTTAGGCGCGGTTGATTTTGGCAATGATATAATGAGCGTCCGACTTGAAAATGGAAAATTGATAGTATCGGCAACAGTGAGAGATGAAACAGGAAAAATTATGGGAAAAATAACTAATAACAGTTTTGAATCATATCCTCCATATGCTCTTGAAAGTCGTCATGATGATAATGGATGGGAAGTCATTGATCCGTATGGCAGGGTAGCTTTACAAGTAGATTTAGTTGGTCAATATGCACATATATCGGGGATCTCTTATTCAATGGATGGTAAATCTGCCATGATAGCCCCATTCAATGGACCTCTTATCTTTCTCTCCCGAAATTCAAGTGATCAACTGAGAGATAATGTTACACAAATTTGGGAACACAACGCCAACATAATTCCTCCCCTATTCGATTACTCAAGTAATGATTATCCAAGCAAAAGATTGCCAAGGTGAGGCCCAGTTTGCTTTTTTCATGCCCTTGTCATTTCGGTTAGTGCCGTCGATTGTCCCGACGCGGGAAAATGGTTTTGATTCAAGAACTGGGGTTCTATCCCATTCTCATACATCTCATGGATTACCACAGTCAGATTGTAAGCTATAATCTTAGCCAATAGCTCATTCACTTGAGCAACAGGATTCTTAGATTTTAGCGTCTCACCAAACTTGCGCTTAATAGCAGCGTTGGTAGCCTCAATATTGCTTCTCTTATGGTAGTGATCCAAGAACTCGTCTCTATGGAACTGGAAGTAATGATACATCTTATTCCAGATAGCGGAACGTGCAGCCCTACCAGTCGCATTCTTTTTGAATGGGATGTAAGCCTTACCGCCTAGGTTTTCCACTGTTTGAAGGTTGGCTCTCGATGAATAAGCCAAATCAGCAGAGACTTCATCAATAGTGAAGCCTGTTGCGGTCTTCTTGACGAGTGGCCCGAACTCTGGCGAATCAGCTCCGTTCTCATCAGTTATAGCGACTGCTGCTACTATGTTTGTCTTCACTCCTCCGCATAGGTGAGCCTTCAGCCAATGGCGTTCTTTGGTCTTGCCATACTTGTCTTCGCAATAGCTGGAAAACGTGCTAGTCCTGAACCCCGTAGAGTCTACCGCAAAATCGTTTTCAATACAAGCAACAGGCAACGCCGACAGCGTAACAAGCCTGTGTAGTACTGGCGTTATCTCTGGATTATTGAGAAGCTTCGAAGGCGTATTGAAGTGAGGAGCATGCTCGATTTGGCCCTTTTCAGTCGCATTCTGGAATAGGCCATGAGCGCGGCGGCTAGATAGTTGGCTGTACACTTTTTGAACGCTACAGAATAATGATTCCCGAATCGATAGGCGAGGTCTTCCATTTGTTTGCTCAGGCTCAGGAATAGCCTGTACTAAGTCCTTCAATAGCTCGTCAAATAGCTTGATCTCATCATTCTGAGCGGCGTTATAAGCTTCCCATGCCTGTTTATAGGTTAGATGGACTTTCTCAGTTACAATGCCATCAGGTGTTTCTTTCTGGACTTCGAGATAATATTTCGTGGCTAGAATGTGTTTGCACTTACTGCTGCGATAGGCAAAGTCAGGACACGTACAAGTCATTCCATATTTAGTGTTCTTTACGTCGTATACTTTGCTTCCTGACTGCGATTTTACCTTAAATTTATTGTCATTGATCTTCTTGATTTGATCGCCCTTGCTGGCGATTGCTTTTCCTCGCTCTTCTCTCATATCTGTCATCTCATTTCACCACCTATACCATGTACTTATTGGTATATATCCCTATTGGAATATATACCGATGGCCTTATATACTTTTGATGATTAAATATAATCAATCATGTTAAGTATAGCAAAAACAAAGGATTAAAGTCATGGTAATCTGTCCTCAGTGTGGCCACGAATTTGAACCAAAGAAACTCATCTGCAAGCGATGCGCTCATGAATGGTATCAGAGAAACCCGCATAAACTGCCTAAAGTGTGCCCAAATCCAAAGTGTAAATCACCGTATTGGGATCGCGAACGAACGCGTGAAGTAAGGAAAAAGGGTCCATTAGAAAAGAGGGGGTAGGTGTCATAAGACTTGGGATAGAAAAGCAAGGACAAATTTGATTTAGGAGAAATTTCATGAGATGACTTCATGAGCCTAACGCGAGAACATACTCAAGAGGATTTAAGCGTGGCTTATATTTCCGCGGTAGCTGCAAAAGCTGGGTTTGATTGTTTGCCGTTTGGCAAGCACGATTATGGAGTTGATCTACAGATCATTCCGATTGAAGTGGGCGATGATAACGTAAGATATCCTGATGGCATACCTTTGCTTATCCAAGCAAAAGCTTCGCACAATTTTAGAATAGATGAAAATGATATTTTATATGACCTTAAAGTGAGAAACTATAATATTCTTGCCAAAGTCCGAAAAGGATATCCATATATATTAGTTTTATATTGTATGCCCACAGATGAAAATGATTGGCTTAAAGTTGATGATGAAAGTACCATATTGAAGCACAATGGGTATTGGAAATCCTTTCAAGGAGAGCCAGAAAGCAATCATGCTCAAAGTGTTCGCATTGCAATTCCGAGAGATCAAAAATTTACGGAATCAGCTCTAAAGTCCATCATGGCTAAGGTCCAAGAGGAAGATGGATTATGTTAAGTGAATCTCAAAATCGTCTTCTTCAATTAATCAAGCCAGGAGATTTGAAAGCTTATCTCAGGGATAGGGGTTGGACTGAAGTATCTTCCAAAAGAACCTATATGATAAAATTTAGATCTCCAAAAACAATCAGTTCTGATGGCAAATATCTTAGTTTGTTCGTGCCAAAGAACGAAAATCTAGTTGATTATGCAGATACTATCGATTATGTTTTAAGAGTTGTTTCGGTTTTTGAAAAGCGAACTTATGAAAATCTTCTTAACCAATTATTAAGTTTTGCCGATTGCTTAAAAACTCGAATAATTGAAGCTAAAAGAGGAATGCTCCCCCTTGATCAAGGAATTTCCCTATATGAAGGAATGCTTGAACTTATTACATATAGCGCATGTGCAGAATATGAGCCAAATACCAAGAGGTTTCCTCGAAAATTGGATAGAGCAATAAATTATGCAGAAACCAGCTTAATGGGTCAAAGTGAATTAGGCAGTTATATAGCGAATATTTATATTCCTTTAGAAAGAAAAAAATCTGCTTTTGCTTGGGATATTACTAATCCATTTGCTAGAAAAGTGGTCCTGCGTATCTTAAGAGGATTAGAAGATTTGTATGATTCAGTCGAAGAAGATCATTCTGATCCAATAATTGATAATTATCGAAAGGGATTGAACTCAAATATGTGTGATGCTTTAATAAATGTTATTGATGTTGGAATGGGAAATAATATTGTTGTGAGCGCCGTGCTTGAACCCACTTATCCTGTGCCGGAAGATGTCTCTACTGAGTTTATATTGACATCTCAAAGCAAGAATTATCTGCAAGATGCTAGAGACAAATTGAGAGAAGATGCGCCCCAGGAAGAAGAACGGAGTTTTATTGGATATGTAAGATTACTTACGAGGCCCGAAGAAGTTGAGAAGGGTACTATAATATTAAGAACCATAGATGTAGAACGTAATAAAACCATTAATATAAGAATGGAATTGAATGATTCAGATTATAAATTGGCCGTTGACGCTCACGCAGTTAGACGGTATGTTTTCGTAAAAGGAATATTAGAACGAAAGGGGAAGTGGTGGGTTCTTAATAATCCCAACAAATTGAGAATCTTAGAAGAAGATTCTGAATTGCCTTGGGAATCTCTCAACAGATTTGTTAATCCTTAAGTTAAATACTTTATTTACAAGCCCTATACTAAATTTTTAGACAGGTCTTTTCTCGCATAGTCTCCTAGATCATTATATTATAATATAATCACTCAATTGACATATTCGTCACTTTAGGTGCAAAAGGCACTTTAGATGCAAAGCCTGAAACACCTAAACCTTTAAATAAAAGCTAACCCAATTTAATTATTTATTAATCGATCTTGATGATTGGTTATGGAAGGGGGTACTATGATCGCGAAAAATTCCTTTATGTTTGAGATATGTATACCCAAAGAAGTTAATTATTTTAGAAATCTGAATGGCTGTATCCTTGATGCCCAAAATGCGGCGCTGGAAAAGGATAATGGTCCCAAAGATCCTACAGGTTTCAGCGAATTGAGAAGAAGGCTAGTAGCGTGCCAGCTCAACCTTCCACCTCTTTATCGTGAATTCGTCTATAAGCCCTATTTTGATAGCATTGATAAATTAGGCGAGACTGGATTTGACCAAATACTTTTGAGGGACCCAGAAAGAGAAGGCGAAGCTTGTATTATGCTGGATATTGCCCAGGCAATCCTTCAGCATGGCGAAGGATACAGCAAAAGAGCAACTGATGCCTTTCAGGAGGTTGTCAGCGATCTCTACGATGGGTTCCTTTCTACCGAAGATCGCAGAAACATTAAACCTCCTGACTTGGAGATAATCGCCCCTCTTGTTAAATGGGGAAATCCAGACTCCGGCCCATATACCTGGCCTGCAGATTGTACAATTGATTTCGGCGTAAAGACCGCTATCGTCAACCTTCCGCCTGCGAACGAGCAGCATGGCGTCCTTGCATGGGCCGCGCTTGGACATGAAACCGCAGGACATGATATTATACACGCCGATATCGGACTTCTACAGGAGTTGAAGAGCTGCCTTTGGTATGCTTTGAATGATGCAAATATTGCACCAATATTGCCGGATTATTGGGCTACAAGAATTGATGAGACTGCCGCCGATGTCCTCGGAATATTAAACATGGGACCTGTGGTAGGAATCGCCCTTATAGGCTATTTCCGGGCTTTAAATGCTGCTTACACTGGCAAACCAGTTCTCAGGAACGTTGGACCAGGTGAGGATCCCCATCCAGCAGATATTCTTCGCGGATACTTGGCTGCATCAGTAATAAGGCTGCTAAATTTCAAAAAGGCAAATGATTGGGCGATAGCTATCGAGGCCGAGACTGATAAGGATCTCACTAAGATTCAGCTGGGATCAGACATGACTGTGATAAAGCCCGATGAAGCCAAGAAATCCGCAAGCATTGTGGCCGCTTGCCTGACACAGACAAGGATGACATGTTTGAATAATCATGCATTGGGCGATATTCAGAACTGGTCTGACAACGACGAGCAGATAGTGAAACAGATTAGATCTATTATCAGAACTCCCGATCCCTTGCCTGAAATTTACAACAAAGGGTTTTATGCAGCTCATGTAGTAGCTGCAGCTGTTATAGAGGCGCTCTTTGGGAGCTCAGATATTTCTGTGCTCTTTACGCGTATGATAAATATGCTGAAAATACTGCACGACAAAAATCCCTCTTGGGGGCCGCTTTACGTGAAACACCGGGGAAATATGGTGTCTTTAAAGGCCCATATCCCTGCATGTGCGGGACTATAGGAGATTATAGCCAAAAGCTATATGCAATCGAATCCGCAAAATAGTCTATAATTGCCCATGAAGACTGACGCGTTAGATTAATCAGCGAATTAGCTGTTGTAGACAGCGGCAATCACGGCGAGAATCTCTTTGGGGCAATAGAACCCTGCTCTGAAGTAGGATTTCCCAAGAGGTAATGAATTTGGATAATCCAGAAGAAAGGACAGAGAAAGCAGCACTTCTAAGCCAGCCATACATCGTTGGTCAGAGCAAATCATCAGACGAACCACATGAAGTAGTGATCATTGGAACTGCTCATGTATCGGAAAAAAGCGTTCAGGAGGTCACTAAAGCAATAGAGGAGATGAGGCCCGATATCGTAGCAGTGGAGCTTTGTCCAGGCAGGTATAAGGCTTTAACCGGCCAAGAGGAAGACCATGAGCTTAAGATAAGCGAGCTTATCAGCGGAAAAAAACTCTACTTAATCTTGGTCCAGCTGTTCTTAGCATATGTTCAAAAGAGTATCGGCGATAAGTATGGGGTCAAGCCCGGCTCAGAGATGCTTGCTGCAATTGATACGGCCCAAAAGATCGGAGCCAGATTTTCTTTGGTAGACAGAGATGTGGGCATAACCATCCAACGCTTCTGGTCTGCAATGGGATTTATGGATAAGATCAAGATCTTTTTTGCTCTAGCACCTGCAGCTCTCGGATGGGATGAAGAGGATATCGATATAGACAACATCACCCAGGACGATGTCGTCTCTCAGATGATATCCGAGTTCCGTAAAATATCGCCCGCTGCGACAAACGTTCTTGTGGATGAGAGAGATGCATATATCGCTAAGAACCTGCATGAACTCTCCAAAGAGGGCAAGGTTCTAGCAGTCGTCGGCGCCGGCCATAAAGAGGGCATAGAAAAGCTTCTGGCCAATCCTGATGCCATCCCTACCGTCGAAAACTTAACCGAGAAACCTGAGAAGAAAATTACATTTGTTAAAGTCTTCGGAGCAGCAATGATGCTGCTAATGCTGACGACCATAGGACTGATACTTGAAAAAGGCTACTCAAGCCATACAATATTGTTAGCCTTCGGGATATGGTTTATCGTCCATGGCGTGCTCAGCTGCATCGGAGTGATTGTGGCTCGGGGACATCCGCTCTCTGCTTTGACGGCTTTGGTCATGGGCTGGATGACCAATTTGATTCCCTTTGCAGCTGCAGGTTGGTTTGCAGGCATGGTCGAAGCCTGGAAGCGAAAGCCAACAGTCTCAGATCTCAAGAGGCTTGCCGAGGCGAAGACCTTTGATGATATGATGGAAAATAGTTTCTTCAGAGTTGTCCTAGTAGCCGCTCTCGCAAATATTGGAGCTTTGGCAGGCACTTTTTTGGCGATCTATCTTATCTGGGTGCGACTAGGGCTGATCAACCCTGTCGAACTGCTCAAGGGCATACTATAGAAAATCCAATAATTACTTAAGCATCACTGGCATTTGGACTCCAGTTCCACCTTGAGTCTTCTATGGACAGTATAGATAATCTCGTATCTAATTGCAGTGATGAGTTAGTGGAAGGACTTCCTGATTCAAAGAACACCTTCAGGTTCATCCACAGACTTGAATTCGACGAGAGTCCGTGCCACTTGCGTTGTTGCCCAGTCCAAGTTCGGCTTTACAGGATACATGGTACAGGCAACTGACTTGTATTCCCGACCAAGCGAGCCTGAAGATTAACGCTTGAAATGAGGTCGGTCTAATGGCTAATATAGATAATCTATACAGTGCGAAATTGATTGGAGAATATACGGCATTCACCCTGTTACGACTACGCAGTAACTCCCGCTAACCCTTTGAGTTAACGAGACATCCCTTAAAAGATAGGGGTCTTCTGTCTGCTTTTCTATAATCTAGTGGAACCGAATCGCCAATATTCAAGAAAGTGAAATAATACGGAACAGAACGATTTAACTAGCTTTTGGGAAGAATCGAACTATTTTAGATGGAATTAATCGCAGTTAATCTAAGTTAATTTATTGTTCGTTCGGTGATACTTTTTTATATCGTTCAGAATAAGGAGGTACAAGACGGCTCAGCCTAAAGGCTAGGGTCGATCTTAAATGGAGGTATAGTTCAATGAAGTATATTAAATTCCTAATGGCATTAGCGGTTGCATGTATCCTCATTATGCCAGCCTTTTCGATGCCAAATAATGGACAGAACGATAAGCAGAATCAGTGGGATGGCCAGAAGCCCATGATGCAGGATGGCCAACAGAACCAATGCAATTGCCAGAATTCCATGGGACAGGACAATAATAAGCAGAACGATCAGTGCGGATGCCAGAACTCTATTAAGTCCATGATGGGAAATGATGACAAACAAAAGGATAAGTGCGGATGCCAGAACTCCATGGGACAAAATGGTAAGCAGATGTCAAATAGACCGATCAAATCCATGATGGGAAAGATGGGACAGTTTGGCGGGCAGATGTGCCATAGGCCCATTAAGTCCATGATGGGTAACCACGGTGGCGTTAAGGCAGTTATAGTCACCGTAAAGATTATAGAGTAAGGTGAACATAACATAATACAAATGGAAATAACATAACCTCATAAAAAACTACAAGTATGGTCAGGATGTTATTCTCCTGACCAATTACTTTTGAAAAGGGATTTACATTCATATTATGAAATCGCGGGGTTAGGAGAAAGTTGGTATGAGAAAAGGCTATTCTTTAGTTATATTAACTCTAATAGCAACAAGCAGCATAGCATTAACTGCATTCGCTCAGGAGCAGGTCGACTTTACGGCCTACGTTCATGATGGGAGCCTTAATGGGACTGCTCTATCTGGTGTCCAGATCACCGGGCAGGATGCTTTAGGCAACAGCTTCGAAGGCACAACAGATTCAGATGGCGCCGCAGTTATCAGCGGACAACCGGGGACATGGCAGTTTTCATTCGCGAAGGAAGGCTACCAAACGCTCAACCTGAGTTATAATGTTACTAGCACAGATTATGGTGACGTTTATCTCCAAAAGAGTACTTAGTTCTGAGGCAATTTGCATTTTCCATACCATTTCAATAGGCTGCGTTTTAGTCTATTCAAGCGTTCTCGTATTTGTGCCAAGAATATTTATCGGAGATTGAGTAATATATGGAAGATATGAAAGCTACAAAATCAGGAGGAAATTGATATGAGAAAAGGCTACTATTTAGCTATTTTGTTAATGCTGATAATATGTAGCATGGCATTAACGGCCTCTGCATTACCAACGGATAGACGGTCAACATCAAGATACTCTAATGGTTACGGAAACGAAAATGGACAAGAGTCAAACCAGATGGCTCAAAACCAGAATCAGGTCACCTTAACCCTTTATGTTCTCGATGGAGGGATGAACGGTGAACTGCTTCCTGGGGTTGATGTCACGGTATACGATGCAGCAGGAAATAGCATTGGCGGCGTAACCGATTCAAAGGGATCTATTGTCCTCAGCGGACAGCCAGGGACTTGGCAGTTCACACTTGCAAAAGATGGTTATAAAACCTCTAATTTGAAGTATACTATCACTAAATCACAAGTGGCTGCTACATATCTTCAGAGTATTGCCCAATCAGCATCGCCTCAGACTCCCGCGGAAACAGCCACTTACTCGCAGGGAACTACTGAATCCACTCAGTCTGCCGAGGCTACTCAGACGGCTCCGGCTACTCAGCCAGCTCAATCACAAGAGCCGGTATCTTTGAAAATTGATGTTTATGAGTCAAGTCTTAATGGCACGGCACTCTCTGGCGTCCAGGTAACTGGGCAGGATGCTGCAGGCAACAGCTTTGAAGGCACAACAGATTCAAATGGTGCCGTAGTCCTTAGCGGACAGCCGGGAACATGGCAGTTCACATTCACGAAAGAAGGCTACCAAACGCTCAACCTGAATTATAATGTCACAGAGACAGAAGAGGTTGCTGCTTTCCTTCAGAGTATTGCCCAATCAGCATCGCCTCAGACTCCCGCGGAAACAGCCACTTACCCACAGGGAACTACTGAATCCACTCAGCCTGCCGAGGCTACTCAGACGGCTCCGACTACTCAGCCAGCTCAATCACAAGAGCCGGTATCTTTGAAAATTGATGTTTACGAGTCAAGTCTTAATGGCACGGCACTCTCTGGCGTCCAGGTAACTGGGCAGGATGCTGCAGGCAACAGCTTTGAAGGCGCAACCGATTCAAATGGTGCCGTAGTCCTTAGCGGACAGCCGGGAACCTGGCAGTTCACGTTCACGAAAGAGGGCTACCAAACGCTCAACCTGAATTATAATGTCACAGAGACCGAGGAGGTTGCTGCTTTCCTTCAGAAAGCTGCACAATCCACACCACAAAGCATCACACAAACCGCTCCTCAATCCCAAGGACTAGTTGATTTCACCGTTTACGTCCATCAAGGCGATCTTAATGGAACTGCTCTCTCTGGCGTCCAGGTAACTGGGCAGGATGCTGTAGGCAACAATTTTAGCGCCATAACAGATTCAGGTGGCTCTGCAGTTATCAGTGGACAGCCGGGAACCTGGCAGTTCTCATTCGCGAAGGACGGTTATGGGACGCTTAACCTGAGTTATAATGTTACTCAGACGGATTACGGTGACGTTTATCTGCAGAGCGCGGATCAATCGACGCAGTCCGAGGTGCCAGTTGTTAGCCAGGTTGCACCCACCCAGACGTACCAGCAACCATCATTGCAGCCTGCTATGCAGATGGTATCAGCTACGTCTTAGTCTAGAATCACGTATTTCAGCGTACGCGAAGAGGCTAGGGAGTTCTAACTAGCTCTAGCTTCTTCGCTAATTATTTAACCACGCCTGTAGACTAGAACTTAAAATAAAAAAAGGAAGTTTTCTAGCAGTCTATGCCATCGCATGCCGGTTGTTCGTTCTCAGGTACTGGATTGTCATGGAATTTTATTGTCTTATCTGCCTCGAATTGTCCAGAGAACATCTCGTGGGCCTTTATGTCCTTGTAGAATATCTTATGCCACGTTGCATCTGTGCCCCATGTTCCGTTGAAGGAATTCTTTGTCTCCATGCCTATAACCTGCGCTGGGTCATCGCCCATAAGGTCTTTCACCTTATTTTGGTCCCTTCCGGCTGACTTCAGATCCTTTATGAGCTGTTCTGGTGTCGAGCTGGACGAGGCGCTAGAGGCATCTGGATAACTTAACGGATAAATCTGCGGTCCTGAATCTTCCGACATCAGTGGGCAGTAAGGGGCTGGACATGGACATATCGTAGGCTGGCTACTTGGCTTGGTAGGGTTGTATGGTGCAGTCGATGTAAAGTAGGTCGTCTGGTCCTTCTCCATCTCGTTAACTGAGAACGTCTCTTTAATATCGGCTCCAATGCCGCCATAAAATTCCTTTGACTGCAGGTACTTCCCACCGGTCAATGGGGTCGCACCTGAATATGTGAGCTTTTCGTTATCATAGAGATTCAGGTTGGATTCTTTGCCTCCATTGAGCGATGATATATTTCTTTTAAGTTTATCTGAATCCTGCGAATAAGCATTCTCTTGGTTAAGTTCCAGGTCGCCATCACCTGACATGGCGTTATAATAATTAAGGGCGATCTTCTTATCTACTATCGAAGTGCTCACATCGATAGCACCTGTCCCTGATACCTTCTGGCTTTCGCAGAATTGCTCATACTGTACCGGCGGCACGATAGGCGGCGTTGCCGCTACGATGCCGCAACAGGCTAGAAGAGCGACGACTAGCATCGCTACTACTACTACTCCCTTCATTCTTTTTCCCCCTATACCTTATATTAACTGAGGTATATGATTAAGTTGCTTTAAAGGTTATTAAACATATGCAATGCTAGCTGCTTTTCCAGTGGAATTTGTAGGCCCTATGCTTTTCTATAGATGCTCGAATCCATAGCCATTGCTTAACATTGCAAGCTTCGTGGGGCATGGAGAGGCCAACTAATGCGCATAATCGATTTTGCGGGAAACTATTGCTGTCCATAACAGAACGATTCAAGAGGCTTTTAGGCAGGATTGAACGTTTTTAGAAGGATTCAAAGATCAATCATCTGGATAAATTTATCGTTCGTTCGATTCCACTTTTAAATATCGTTCGACTCCAACGTTCTAGCGTAACTGGTTCTTACTACCAGTTGAATTTCATGGTGATAATGATGAAATTGGCAATATCAACAGGTCTTGCGATCATGTGCATTCTCATCACATCAGCGTTCGCTGCGCCTACAGGGACCTATGTCCCAAATGACCAAAACGGAAGTGCAGTGTGGCTGACAGGTGCAGAAAATTATACTCGCAATTGTATTGGTAACGGCTTATCGGAGTTCAATAAGGAATCCAAGAATGGAACAACCAGGGTTGAGGTCATCAAGGGTGGCCGTGGCTTCGCTTTAAGCGGCGATCAGTTCCATGTTATTAATCTAGCAATTGAAAGCATGAGAACTATAGATGCTGCGAAGGCCTCAAAGATCCGAGACCTTCTAAAGTCCAATAATAGCAACAAGACAATAGGCGAACTCAAGAAGGATGCTCTGGCAATTATCGGAGAGCCAGTTTATAATGGAAGCCTCAAGCTTGGCCAGAGCAGCTACAAGCTTATGAATATAAAGGTGGCACCAGCTGGGAACGGCTCTTCCATAGACGCTGATTTGTCACCGCCAGCTAAAGGTGCAGCTTCGAGCAGTGTAGTGGGCCATATTAAATTAATGACGGAGACTCATGAAGGATCCAGAGTGAGCAGCGGAGATCTTACGCTGAACAGCACAAGTTACAAAGTTCTCATCAATATGATGCCTCTCCAGGGAGGACACCTTAGAGGCATCCAAGGGCATAGATATCAGCGGGTTGCTGGAGGCAGATGGTAGGCCTACCGGATGTTATAGAAGCAGATGAGGTTATCGTAAGTAAAACTTAGGCTACATCTCCAAATGGCGTGCTGAGTGTGATTGGATTGGCCATTATTCGGCCATCCAACAATTTAATAATGTTTGTATGAAGGCGATGACAGGACATAAAATCTAAGATAATAATATAATATTATGCATAAAATTACAAACCCAATAGATCGATAGGAGAAACTATATTACGATGGTGAACTTCATGCGACCCATTAATGATTACTTGAAGTGTAGGCCAGGCCTAAAGGGTCAGATTCTTGATCATGGAGAGCTTAAGCGAGTAGCACGAGCATGTGGCTTGAGTCCAGAAGATGCTCGATCTGAATTGAAACGGCTAGGGTTTACGCTCACCAAAAATATTCATGGCCTTGCGGTTTGGAGAAAAGAGGCCAATCAATCTCATTTATATGATTCAGATGAGATAGATTCGGATGACCTAAATCCAGATAATATAGATTCTGATAAGATAGATATTGCAGGGGGCGGAGTCTAATGCCAATCACTAAGATGGATGCAAATGGAAGAGTGCAGCTTCCCATTGGTATAAGATATAGATTGGACTTAAATTATGAAGATAAGTTTGCAATAGATTATCTTGGAGATGGCACTATAATACTTAAAAAGATAGATTTATACTTAAAAAGATAGATTTCCAAAGATCTTGAGAGTAGTTTCATGAAAGTAGTAGATCTCGTAGATATAGAGAAGAGTTACCTGATCGGAGACAGCGAGATAGCTGTTCTGAAGGGAATCAACCTTGGAATAGATCAGGGTGAGTTCATAGCGCTCATGGGTCCGTCGGGCAGCGGCAAATCTACGCTCATGAATATAGTGGGCTGCCTGGACAGGCCGACACGAGGGAAATATATGCTTCTTGACAAAGACGTGAGCCGGCTTTCGGACGATGAGCTTGCGCGAGCTAGGAGAGAGGAGCTCGGCTTTATATTCCAGACATTCAACCTAATAGGCAGGATATCAGTTCTGAAGAATGTCGAGGTTCCAATGGTACTGAGTGAGGTTTCGCGTGATGAAAGGCGTTTCCGAGCCATGCAGCTTCTCAAGGCTGTGGGACTTGAGCACAGGTCTGATTTCAGCCCACTCAGAATATCCGGTGGCGAGCGCCAAAGAGTAGCAATTGCCCGTGCACTCGCAAACGACCCAAAGATCATAATTGCAGACGAGCCTACTGGAAACTTGGATTTGAAGTCTAGTGATGAGGTCATGCAAATCATGAAGAACTTACATGATGAGGGTAGAACAATCATTATGGTTACACATAACCCCGAGATAACTAAAGACTGCAATAGAGTCATCAGGCTCAGAGATGGCCAGATATTGGAGAACTCATGAAGCTTCAGCTAAGCCTTCAATCTAGCTTTCATTTTAGCGAAAGTAAACAGCAAATTAGGAGACAGAATGATTATTAGAGCATTTCCAGCTTCAGCAATGCTATTGCTTATACTTATAATAGGCTCATCGCAAGCCTATGAGTATCATATGCCTGTGAATATCCAGCCTACGATCACGCCTTCTGTGCTCATGCCTGGAGACGAGGCTGTTTTGGCAATCGAGCTTCAGAATGGCGCTGCCGCCTACGGTGCAGGCGGAACGGCTGGAGCTGGCACTGATGCCGCTGGCACTGTCTTATCCACGCCCATAAACCAGACGACTCTGAAGGGAACGAGTGAAATTCAGGTCATTAGCCCGGATTACAAGGATCTAGGTATGATCGGACCGAATGATAAGATCACGCTATACTACACGATCAAAGCCAACGAGAACACACCAAGCGGAACTTACTTCCTGGATTTTAACGTACAAGGAGGCTATGACATGATTCAGATCAACCGCGAGATCCCTGTAGAGGTAGATTCGTCATCTGTAAATGTAGCTCAGGCCGATGTGCCAACCAAGCCGAGCATAGATCTGAATGTCGCCAACCCAAGAGAGAATACGCTAAACGCAGTTACGATCATCCCTTCAGCTCCAGGTTTAAGATTCTCGCCTGATCAATACTATATAGGTTCCATGGATCCTGATGAGGTATTCACTATAAGCTTCGGAATTGATTCAGCTAGCCCCTCTGCAAGGCAGATGCACGGCTTAACCAATGTGAGCTTTGTGTCCAAGTTCAAAAACGGTGATAACTGGCATCAGTCAGCAGCATATGTCACAAGCTACAGCCCACCCATTGACAGCTCAAGGCAGAATAACTATCTAATGCCTGCGGCTGGAGCAGCTGTACTCATAATCGCGGGTGCAGGATTTTACATGTACAGGCGCAGAATGAAGAACCAAAAGCAAGGGTAATATATTCCAAAAATATGATTTCAAGGTGTGACTTCAAGGTATGAAATGGCTTTGGGATTTTGATAACATCGGGAGAGCTGAATGAAGCTGCCTGACATGCTGGAATTCATAGCCGTAGGTTTCAAGGCAGACAGGTTCAAGACGCTCATGTCAAGCCTCGGAATCATCATCGGTGTAATGGCAATCGTTGTGATGCTATCGGTGGGCGAGGGCCTTTACTCAGGCGTGTCCTCGCAGTTCAGCACCCTTAACCTGGATGTAATACGTGTTATGCCAGGCACCTTCAACTTTGGTCCGAGTGCACAGCCCGCCTTCAGGACTCCTCAAGAGCCTGCCAAATTCACAGATAAGGACACGAAAGCTCTTGAAAATATCGTTGGAATCAAGACTGTTGCGCCTGAAACTTCAGCGAACGTTGTTATCTCCTTTAGAGATAAGAACGCCTCAGCTAGCTTGACGGGCATCGATCCAACTAAAGAACCCGACCTCAAAAGTAAGATAGACCTGGGTCGGTTCCTTACAAGTTCGGATTACAAATCGATTGTGATAGGAAGCGGCATTTCAGATGGTCTCTTCAGGATGCAGGTAACTCCTGGAAATGTGATAAGGCTGTACTACCAGGATCGCTATATGGACTTTAAAGTCGTGGGAGTATTACAGGACCAGCAGCAATCATCCTTCCGTGGCGCTGGAGGCAATGCCAATACTGAAATGTATATAACTCACAAGGCTATGAAGGAGTTGCTCGGAAGGGATAATTATTATTATGGGTCTTTTCAGGTGACGGTTGAGGATCCCGCACAAGCGGATAGCGTGATTGAAAGGATCAAAGCCGCCCTTCAGAGGTATCATAAGAACGAGGCCTATGATGCAACGACTGCCGGGGATATGCTCGCATCTCTTTTGAGCATACTTTCGATGATCAGATATGCGCTTGGAGGAATAGGTGCAATCTCCCTTATCGTCGGAGGAATAGGGATCGCAAATGTCATGATGCTTACAGTCAAGGAGCGCATACGCGAAATAGGAGTTATGAAGGCCTTGGGCGCGACCATGAGGGACATCAGGCTTCAGTACCTTCTTGAGGCAGGAGTTTTAGGCATTGTTAGCAGCATCCTAGGCATAACTCTAGGTGTCATCGTATCCTTCCTCATAGGTTCATTAGCTGGACTGCCCTCAGCCATAACGCCTCAGTCAATTCTAATTGGGCTCGCGTTCGGAGTGATGACAACGACAATCGCAGGTGTCTACCCTGCAAACAAAGCCGCGAGGCTTGACCCTATCGAGGCTCTGCGCGCTGAATAGATCTCTAATTGGGTGATATTGATGATGGAGAATTATTTATGAATACAAAGCAGGAGTTCGGAGGTGTAAATCAGTCTTCATTGGTTTTATCGAGAATCAAGAGAAGCGCTGCCACAATCAAAATTAAATCAAATGTTATTCACATAGCGCTGGTAGTACTACTAGCACTACTGCTTGTAAGTATAAATGGAATAGGCCTCGCTCAGATGTCTCGGGATAATCCGGAACCAGGAAACGACAAAGTAGTCAATGCGTCTGCTGAGAGATCAACCATTTACTGGATTGAAGCTCAGCCTAATGGTATGCCTATAGAAAATTCTGATCAGCTTTTCCAAATTAGCGGAGGTTGGAAAAATATCCAGAATGCAATCCAAATCCCAGGGGACGAATTGATAAGTTATAAGCCGTCTACTGTGACCGGTACAGGCGCGCCAGAGCCTCCTGAAGGCGATATTGTAATCTGTCTCTTTAACGGAAGAGGATTCGCCTTGAAGGGCAATGAAACACACGTTCTAAGGATGAATGTGGAGCTTATCAGAGATATAGATCCTACGTATTTGAGAGATCTTATGACATCCAATAAGAGCATAGAGGCTATAAAGGAAGGACTCAATGCCAAGGAAGGAAATGCATCTCTTCGGGGAAGTTTAAGAATAAACGAAAGCAGTTACTCCCTTTTGAACATCAAGCTCGTACCATACCAAGATAATGCGACTATTGTAGATGCTGATGTAGCCAAGCTTTACTTAAAACCAGCTCCAGGCGAAATTATGAGACCTGATGCCAGCGATAGAACTGCAGTCGCAGGGCATATTAAAGTTACAGTAGCTCCTTCCGAGGGCGGCTTGGTAGGCAAAGGCGAGATAACTATGGGCAGCGATGAGTATAACGGCAAATATAATGTGTTTCTCCATATGGAGAAACCAATGCCTTGCGATATCTTGCCGCCTAAAGGCAGTTCAGCTCCACCAGTTGAGTAATAATCAATTGATAAATCGGGGAATCTGGTAATGATATCTAGCAATAAGGAATTGTAGAAGGAAATATGAGCATAAAGGAACAATTGCAAAGTACAGGCATATACTGGTATGCAGGCGTCTTGTTGGCGTTTCTAATCTCGTTCTGGCTCCGTGCCATTATTCCTCTGAAATCGGTGTTCGTCGGCAATGAGGTTATATTCAGCAGCGATGGCGACCCATGGTACCATATGATGCTTGCTATAAGCACAGCCCTGAACCTTCAGCGTCCTTGGTTCGATCCAATGACCAACTTTCCTCATGGCACTCCGATACCTTTTGGCCCATTCAATAGCTGGGGAATAGCGATACTCTCTTTGATAATGGGCTTGGGGCATCCGAGCATACATATGATTGATGTGGTTGGAGCATTTTTTCCTGCGATCGAAGGAGCCCTTTTAGTCATCCCCGTATATTTCATAGGTCGAGAGCTCGGCGGAAAAAGCTGTGGCCTAATATCAGCACTAATTGTTGCAGTCTTGCCCGGGCAGATCTTTGAGCGAAGCGTCCTGGGATTCACCGATCATCATATAGCAGAGTCCCTTCTCAGTGCTTTTGCTATCATGTTCTTCATGCTGGCAATAAGTTCAGGAAAAGGTATGGGCTTTGAGTCGATAAGAAAAGACTGGACAAAGCTAAAGATGCCCTTAATATATTCTGCTCTAGCAGGAATATCTCTCGGGCTATACATAGATGCCTGGGCCTCAGGTTTTCTCTTCGAAGGAATAATACTGATCTTCGTTATTTTACAGAGCATAGTAGATCACCTCAAGAATAGGAATGCTGAGTACCTTGGCATCTCAGGGGCGATAACTTTCCTTATCGCCACACTGCTGGTTCTGCCATTTGTACAGCCTTCCTATGGGTTCGACAACTATCTCTACTCTCTCTTCCAGCCAACTATTCTTCTCACAGGGGTTGCTGCAGCGCTGCTTGTGTCTCTCTTATCCAGGATCATGAAGGAGAGAGGCGCCAATAGATACTACTTCCCTGGGGTAATAGCAGCAATCATAATTGTGGGGTTGATAATATTATCATTAGCTGTACCCTCGTTCACCGGAACTCTTTTCGCCGGATTTAATATTTTCCAGCCTAAGGTCGGAGGAGCATCAACCGTTGCCGAGGTCTCTCCGCTGCTTATGGAAGGAGGACAGTTCTCCTTAGATGGAATACAGGCAAACTTTCCGGGAATTTCAGTCATACTATCACCGTTCTTCCTGAGCCTAATTGCCCTTGTTTTGCTATCGATATACTACATTAGGGCTCAGAAGAACACATACCTCCTGACAATAATTTGGTCCATCATCATTCTCTTTCTAACTTTGGCGCAGGTAAGGTTTGCATATTACTATGGAGTCAATGTCGCATTGCTTACAGGGTTCCTGGCTTCCTGGGTTCTTGGGAAGGCCGGGTTTAGTAAGCTTAATGATCGGGCAATTGAGTCCAAAGCTCTCGGGAAGCTGCTATTCTCAAATCTGAAAGGGGCAGCTGTAATTCTTCTGATATTGATTTTGGTCATATACCCAAGCGTCAGCGTAAGCATTCTGACGGCTGAATATAACACCGGCCCAGAAAGTGATTGGTTAAGCTCTGTGAAATGGCTGGAGAACAATACGCCGAGCCCTGGAATGGATATTTATACCATTTATCAAAAGCCGCCTGATGGCCAGCAGTACTCATATCCAGCTACGGCTTATGGCGTTATGTCCTGGTGGGATTATGGGCACTACATTGAGACGATAGGTCACAGGATGCCGAACGCTAATCCATTCCAGCAAGGGATAGGCAGCCTGTCTGCAAATACCCCCGGATCGTCTCCGTTCTTCCTATCCGAGAGTGAGAGTCAGGCTGAGAGCGTTCTCACGAATCTGGACAAAAATAGGTCGCCCTATCTGAATACAAGATATGTCATGATCGATTGGGAGATGGCCACCAGTAAGTTCTATGCCATAACTGCATGGAGTGGAATTCCAATCACCAGATACTATGGAATATTCTATCAGCCTCAGGGAGATCAGCTTGTGCCTATTCAAGCTTACAGGGACCCATTCTTTGAGACTATGACTGCCCGCCTATTCTTCTTTGATGGAAGCGAGACTCCGGTCAGCAATGCCTTTGCCATAGCATACCAAATCTACACGCAGAACGGTACCCAGTTCCCTGTGATCGTTGAACCGCCATTGATATCCTCGAACTACAGCGAGCTTGTAAACTATGTGAACGCGAGCAAGAATAAGGGATACGAGTCCGAGATCTTGAGCGAAAACAATCCCACATCCATATCATCATCGGTACCACTCGAAGCCCTGAAACATTATCGGCTTGTGCATGAGTCCGAGTCGACGGTCACCTATACTGGGCAGAAGTACGTTAAGACCTTCGAGCATGTACCTGGAGCTGTAGTTAAGGGCAAAGCTCCTGCTGGGACGAATGTGACTATCTCTGTGCCTATAATTACCAACCAGAACAGAGATTTCACCTACACCCAGTCAAACACCACTGATGCCAACGGCAATTTCACGCTTGTGGTTCCATACTCGACTGATGGGCCAAGCGCCTCTGGAACGAAGTTTGATACCGGACCGGCAAGAAATTATTATGAATTGACAGCAGGCGGCAAGGTCTATGATGTCGATGTTCCTGAGGAGGATGTAATGACTGGAGGCACCATAAATGTGTGAGGTATGGTGCCTTCCAGATCGATGCTGATTTGAATGCTTCCAGGAACATCGCTACCTTCAGTAGATCTGATCGTAGCAGGCTGTCTGTCAACCAGCCAATCGTAGCAGGCTAACCACTAGCTACAAGCCACGGCCTTCAGGCCGTGGTAGTTGACAAATAATAACCCAATTTCCAACATGGCAACTGCGATAACCCGCTAGGTTCTGGGTTAAAGTCTCTCCGATTTCAGGATTATCAAGGATCTCTCGGATCTTCTTGAGAGCCCTGTCCTTTAGAACCGCGTTCTTTTTGGTCAATCGCTTAAAGTTCTTTTCATATAGAGGCGATGAACGTGGGTTATACGCCATGCTGATCTACAGTTTTTCTAGATACTCTACGAACTCATCAGCATCCTTGAACTTTTTTCCAAGACCTGCCCTGATTTCAGCATCTCCTTTCAAGGTTCCGGCAACTATCCGCGCATCCTCTTCGAGCGGTACCACCTTTTTTTGGGCGTTTAAGCGGTTTTTGCCTTCATCCACGATAGCTTAGATCTAATGCGTTAGGCATTTTTCGGCTCTTGTGCATCTATTTATCGATCCAATGCCCATTCAAGTTAAGTTGGCTCCAAAATCCGTTGAAATTTGTACGAAAATCGTTCTTTGTGTCCTTCGTGCCCTTTGTGATTTAAGATCGTTCGAATGGTTGCAACAAAACAAAACTATATTCACCACAAGTCACAAAGTTCACGAAAGTTCGCGCAAAGACGATTTTCATTATATTTTTCTCAGTCCCTCTATGGTGAGTTCATAACAGCAAAGATATAAACCTTTAAAATTAACGTCTAACTTTGCTAGAAAGGGCACTACATAGATAAAACCATAATTCATTGTGCCCCTCTCTTTGACAAAAACCACTCAGATAGCTCTATTATATTTACCCTGCCCATTTCCTTCTTTGTTACCAGTTTTCTGCGCTCGAGTGAGAGAAGAATGCCAGTTAAAGATGATTTGGGAATACGCGTCTCGTATCTTATATCAGCCTGTACCATCTTTCCGTTATGAGCAATTAACGCCTCTAAAACCGCCCTTTCCCTGCTGGTTAGGGTTTCCATGACCGCTGCCATCTCGCTGGTAATACTTATGGTTTTGTTGGCAGTTTCAGGTGCTTTATGATCTGTGCTGCTTGATTCATTAGGTGTTTCATCAGGCGTCGGGTTATTATCGAGTGGAATATTATCGATGTTATTATCTGCGTTCAAGTCATTCTCTAGTTCAGAAGGATGCTCCTCTAATCCAGCAGCCTGCAGATCCACGTAACTCTGGTTGCTATCTGCTGATAGGCAATCCATTGCTTTGGAATTATTCTTTGATACTGATGATTCAGTTACATCTGCAATGAGTGGTTCGTCCAACGCTTTATCTAACGGTTCGCAGATTACATCATCGGGCTTTGCGTTCTCTTCATCAGGAGAGGCTAACGGAGCTGCTTTTCGCTTCATCCAGATAACTATTGCCGCAGATGCCAGAGCTAATCCAAACAACGCCGATGCAGGCATCAAATAGGAGTTGCTGAAAGCAATCGTTGTGTTATTGGAAGCAATCGGTGTGTTATTAGAAGCCCCCGGTGTGCTGGAATCTGCGATTGGCAGCTGATAGTCTATAGTAATTGTAGGGCTCCTGGTGTCATACCCATGAAGGTCTACCTGAAATGAATCGTTGGTTGCAGATAATAGGTATTCAATCCCAGGAGTAGCATCTATCTTGCTGATCTTTACGGACGCTGGCAGATAGAATATCAAATGGTATTCGCTGTAGTTTCCCTGAGAGGGTAGCTTTGCCTCCCAGTCCTCTCCGGATTTATACGTCAATGAGTCGGTGAGCGCATAAAGCTGTTTGGTGTCTTTATCATATTTGTACTGAGAATCATTGAGAAAAGATAGGCCATCGATGCTGTCCGCATAGCCGGTAACCAGGACCTTGCCTGCGTCATCGACGTAGATATTCAGAACCAGGTTACTTGTATAGGTGCTGTTTGCGGCGAAATTGTAACCCTCTTGAGCCATACATATAGGCACTATCGCTGAGATGATTACTACCGTAACGAAAATACAAAGCAACCCGATCCTAATTGGACCTGCTATTTTCGACATTTAGCGAAACCCAACCTTTTTCTCATCGACTGATACAATAATCAACTACTTAAAGTTTGAGCTTAAAATTTGGAGATTCATGTTTGCAGGCAATAGGCATTCTCCAGCCGCTGCCGAAAGCTCGATCTGTAACCTTTATTCCAGGAGCTGCCTGCTTCCTCTTGAACTCTGCAGCCTTGACGAGGGATAACACATGGCTAACTGTCGCTGGATCGAATCCTTGCGCAATTATCTCTTCGGCAGATTGATGTTGCTGTATATGCTTTTCAAGGATGGCATCTAACACATCGTAAGGCGGCAAGCTGTCCTGGTCTGTCTGACATGGCCTCAGCTCTGCTGTTGGTGCTTTGGCCAGAATGGCATTAGGAATGAAGTTCTTTCTCGCATTCAGCCAACTCGCGATTCGATAAATCATGGTCTTGGGGACATCAGATATCACGGCTAAGCCTCCCGACATATCGCCATAGATTGTGCAGTAGCCCACTGCAAGCTCGGACTTATTTCCAGTCGTGAGCAGAAGGGAGCCGTACTTATTCGAGAGGGCCATGAGCAGGTTTCCTCGAATTCTAGCCTGGATGTTTTCCTCAGTCACATCCTTTTCCAGCCCGCAGAAGGCATCCTTGAGGCCGAGTTCAAAGGACGCCATGATCTCCGTGATCGGTATTGTCAACGTTTTTATCCCCAATCTCCGAGAAAGCTCTAGCGAATCCTCGATGCTTCCGCTGCTGGAATAGGGCGACGGCATGAGCACGCCCAAAACATTTTCTGGACCAAGAGCTTCCGCTGCAACGCTCGCCGTGAGGGCGGAATCAATGCCACCCGATAGGCCTAGCAGCACTCCTTTAAATCCGCATTTACGGCAATAGTCCCTTGTTCCCAAAACAAGAGCGTTCCATATCTCAGCCTCAGGTGTGAAATCATCATCAGCAATTGGACCGAGGCGGGATTTTGGGTCTACTACTACAATATCCTCTTTGAATCCTTTGCCGCGGGCTATGAGCTTTCCAACGGCGTCAAATGCACAGCTTCTGCCATCAAAAACAAGATCGTCGTTGCCTCCAACTTGGTTGACATAGATAAAAGGAACCCCGTACTTGTGTGCCATGCCCCCCAGCATCCTTTCGCGGTGAAGCTGTTTTCCGACGGTAAATGGCGAGGCGGATAAGTTGATGATGGCCTCTGCCCCGGCTTTTACAAGTTCCTCGATCGGATCTATGTGATAGCGCCTGCGCTTCCAGAAATCGCGATCGTTCCAGACATCCTCGCAGATTGAGATGCCCATCTTTGTCCCGTTTAATTCCAGGACATGGGGTGCGCATCCCGGTTCAAAATAACGGTCCTCATCAAAAACATCGTAAGTCGGCAGCAAAGTCTTATGAAAGGTTTGTACGATTCTGCCATCACGGAGTAATGCAGCTGAATTAAAGAGCGGCCTGCCTTCCGGCGCTGGGTTTGGGGTAGCTATGCCGATCAGGGCCGGTGTGCATCCTGCCAGATCTTTGGCAAGATTCTCCAGGACATGCCAGCTTCGCCTGATGAAGTCTGCATTTAGAAGTAGATCGCGAGGCGGATAACCTACGAGTGCAAGTTCCGATGTTATCGCTAGATCTGCCTCAACGCCTCTAATGGCGCGAGAGATTAGGTCTGCATTGCCTGACAGATCTCCGACGGTCGAATTGAGCTGCAGTAGCGCAAGTTTCATTTCAGTTACAATAGCACGCATATACATTTAAAGCCGACTGGACCTTGAGTTACAAAACAAGTACAAGGCGCTATGATGAAATGGCCTGACTGATCGATGATGAGGATATTTGAGTTCTGAGCGCCTTTCGCAGATTCAAAGATCCCTATGCGGCACAAGGTCACACCCTGTACACCTATAGCAACCTGTGAGAGCAAGATTTCCATGTAGGTCGTTCCTATCCAGGGCCCTACGTAGATAGCAGGCGAGGCCTAACAGCCTCTCAGATGTTGGCCTGATCATATCAATTTCGCCGATACGCAGTGGATGAGGGTAAACTGCCCTTAAAATAGGAAGCACTCCAATCTCAGCCAGCTGATCAATTCCGGAACGCATAGTTTTATCAGATTCGCCTAAGCCGATAATCACATTGGAGAACACCCTGTTCTTGCCGAAGATAGCTACTGCCTCTTCAAGTGCGTCCATGATATCCCTATAAGAAATGCCCGGACATACTCTCCTGAAAAGGTCTTGATCGAAAGTTTCGATATTGTACTTCACTTCATCAGCACCTGCGCTTCTCAGGATCTTATTTACACCAAGAAAAGGACTCACTGAAACTCCGATGGGAACTCGAACGCCCTTAGCCTTAAGGTCCTTGACTATTCCGGCTATCCTCTCAGCCTCCCGTTCAGGCGAGGCCTCAACACCTGAAGTAAGAGAGATTGCATTCAATCTGCCGGTGGCTGCAGCGTTATCGATCATATCCATAACTCGCGCTGATGGCTTCACCCTACCACGTAACTTAGGTACGGCGCAGAATTTGCAGTCAAATATGCATCGCTCAGAGACGGTTATGTACGCCTGCTCAGGGCAGTGAAGAAGAGGCTCAACAAGTTCGCCTTGTGCAACCTTTTTGTCTCCATGAAGTATCTCCACGCCGTTTTCGAGCCTATTCAGACTTAGCTCTGACTCCTCTAAAACGCTCAGCCTTATAATCCGATCTCCCGAGCGAAAGAAGATCGATTGTCCTCCGGCGCCAGGGCCAGATGTAGATGCTAGGCCGCTCGGCTCGTGCTCCGCCATCTCAATCGTACCTATTGAGATAAGGCGCGCTTTGGTCTCAAGATCCATCAATACAAGTTCGCTTGCATACCTTAAAGAAATTGTCCTAACATATATCACAGGGATGATTCTGCACCTCTTCCATGACGGCAGATGCCTGGCGGATGTGGCATGTCTTAAGGATGCTATTGAGATGTGCTATGGTATCTATGGTTTAAGGGTGCAGGACCAAGGATACCTCTATGTTCCTTTAAAAGGACAGATGATGGATGCTGCAAAGCTGTTAAGGTATCTTGAAGTCGTTACAGGCAAACAAGTCTCGCTCTGGGTAATAGGCGGCAAGATCTTTTACCCGGGCATAGGCTTTGTCTTCGGCTGCTCTGCTGAAATGTGTGCCCTCTTATCAGCAGCCGAGATGGAGCCCGAGATCCTTGCCAAAGAGGCGCTGCATGAGATCGGCCATCTCCTCGGCCTGGGGCATTGCAGCAAGAGCTGTATCATGAGCCTCTCAGGAACAATAGAGCATGCAAGGGAAAAGCCTTCATCCCTTTGCATTAGCTGCTCAGAGCAAATCAGATCTCCAAAGATTTAGACAATGGTCACGATAGTTCTCTGGCCAAAGGATCGGCGTGTTGATGTCATCCGTGAACATCCTTAAATCATACTGGCCTGTCTCCATACGTGCCCTGAATGTTGTAGTACCATCCTTCGGCCAGCTTTTTAAATGTGGATCGCCATTATGCAAGATATGGATTGCAATAAAGCCTGCCACAAAGCCTGCAACAAAGTCTGCCACGAGTTCTGTACATGGATAGAAAACATGCCCTACCATGTGCATTACGTTCTTCCCAAGGAGAAATATCCTAAGCTTCCCGAATGCTTTAATGAGACTATGCTTGGGGAGATGTTCAATGGCGCAGGGCGGCAGCTTCGTGGGCCTTACGGAGCACATGTGCATGAGTTCGAGGATAGGTGGATTATTCACAGGGATCGAGCCGATGCGAGCGTTGATCCTCTGGGCCATCTGGTCAAGGATGCACCTGAGTATATCGCCTCCCTTGTCCTGAGCGCTGTAGTTGGAGGACTGTTGGGCAGACATGGGAGGCAGCAAGCGCTTTTGGCTGCGAGCCTGGCAGGCACATTTGCCTTCGTCTCAGGAAAGGTCGTGAAGATGCTTAACGGCGACCCTGCCGAAGGCGATGGAGATGCACCGAAGATAAGCTGAATTGTTTCAGGCTGAAAAAGCATTATGGCTTTCAACGATTATCTAATTTATTTCTTATATGCATTCACATCCATATTCGTCATAGTCAATCCCATCGAGGCGACGATGGTCTTTCTCTCTCTAACAGCGGGCATGAAAACGGACGAGAAGAGGAGGATCTACAAGCATACAACCGTAGTGGCCTTTGAGATAGCATTTATATTCGCAGTTGGTGGGGATATCGTCCTGCGGTTCTTCGGCATAACGGTTGATTCACTGCGCGTGGCAGGCGGCATTTTGCTGTTCTTAGTGGCACTGGACATGCTCCGCGGCGGGAGACAGCAGAGGAAGGTCACTGAGGCGGAGATGAGGGATGCGAATACCCGGGAGGACATCTCAGTCTTTCCGCTGGCGATGCCACTTCTTACAGGCCCAGGTGCGATAACAACAGTAGTTGTATTGATGGGTGCAGCCGCTACCATTCCGGAGAAGGCAATGGTCCTTCTCGCCCTGGTGCTAACGTTTGTATTGGCCTACTTTATTCTCAAATTCTCGGAGTTCATAGATAGGGCGCTCGGCATCACTGGGATAATGGTCCTGACCAGGATACTGGGGCTGATACTTGGAGCTATTGCCGTCAACTTCGTGGCTACTGGCGCGTGGAACTTATATCAGTCTTTTATGCGCGGCTAAATTATCTAGAACCGTAGGCCTGGAGTTCGCTGGTCGCATCGCGGCTCATATCAAGAACGAGTATTCAACATTCGATTGGATTATGAAGAAAATAATAGAGCAGGCAGGGTTCAAGGTAGAGCAAGCAGAGTATCAAGATGGTTTCACATATGCATATTTCCGCAGGAAGATGAGTTAAAAGATCTCTTGTTAAAATCCAAGCCTATGCAGATCTATGGCATAGATTTATATTATCTAAAGACAGATACCTTAATACTTACCCAGAAGACGATTGATTTCAAATAAGTATACGAAATACTTTAGTTTATTCAATGCTGTAACACAGTCTTATCTGGGTGCAAGGAGGATTGAGATAAAATGAAAAGAACAATGCTTTTGATTGCGATGATGATAGTCGTAATCATAACATCTTCGGCAGTTTTTGTCGCTGCACAGCCACTACCTTATGGCGGCTATTCGAATCCGCCTTTACCTAGCGGCTCACAATATCCATCGTATCCGCCTGGGTATCCTGGACAGGGAAATCAGCAGGGACCAAACAACCAGATGAACAATACGAATAATCAGCAAAATTTTGTCAACCATCCTTCTTCTGGGCCTTCAGCTGGTCTGCAGCCGCAGTATACACCATCAGCGTCCACAGGTATGGTAGCGGAAAACCTCGCTCAGGGGCAGGTTTTGAGCAATCAGCAATTGGCACAGTTCGGTGGAGCGCCTCAAAGCTCCAAGACATCCTCTGGCAGCCAAGTTAAAGCATATCTTGTTCTTACTGGACTTGAGCAGTGGGCCTACTACAATGGACAATGGACCACTGACCCAGCGGCTGTAAATTACAACGGCTATATGAACATAGTTGTAAATAATGATCAGGGCCAGTACCTCTGGTCTTATGAGCTCTATCCCAATGGATATGTAGATTGGCACAACTGGGGATACTTGTACCCTGGATACCTCAACAGATTATTCTTAGGAGATGCATCCGGCTGGCACCAGATTGCAGTCTGGGGAAGCCAGTCAGGCTGGAGTAACGTGTTGTGGATTTATGTCTGGTGAGGCTCTCTGTACAAACAATAAATAAACATTCGGCCAAGCGCATAGGGTTTATGCACCTTGCTTTTGGCTTAGGTTATTTTTTGTATTTATCTTTGCATGCATCTATTAAAATAAAGACAAAATAGAATAGAGTAGGAATAGAGACTTAGAGAATTATCTCTATGTCCAGCTCTTCAGCGAGTTCTTTGTATCTATTTCTTATAGTGACCTCTGTCACGCCTGCAACATCTGCCACCTCGCGCTGAGTCCTGCGGTCTCCACAGAGGATGGATGCAATATAAATTGCTGCTGCAGCAACTCCAGTTGGGCCTCGGCCTGAGGTCAGCTCCTTCTCTGCAGCCTGCCTCAGGATCTCAATTCCCTTCGCCTGTACCTCGCCCTTGAGGTTCAGACCTGAGCAAAACCTGGGAATATAGTCTATGGGGCTTGTGGGCATGAGCTTCAGTGCGAGTTCACGAGATACGAATCTATAAGTCCGTCCGATCTCTTTTCTGGAGACTCTTGAGACCTCGGCTATCTCATCCAGGGTTCGTGGAACATTGCACTGTCTGCAGGCTGCATAAAGCGCAGCTGCTGCCACGCCCTCAATGGATCTTCCGCGGATCAGGTTCTTATCCACAGCTTTTCTATAAACTACAGCTGCAGTTTCCCGAACATTTCTGGAGAGACCTAGAGCAGAAGCCATCCTATCCAGCTCAGACAAAGCGAACGCCAGGTTTCTTTCAGTGGCATTGCTGACTCTGATGCGCCTCTGCCACTTCCTGAGCCTATAAAGCTGTGCTCTGTTTTTGGAGGATATGGTCTTTCCATAAGAGTCTCTATTCCTCCAATCTATCATAGTCGAGAGGCCCTTATCATGAATGGTGTAGGTCATGGGCGCTCCAACCCTCGATCTCTTCATACGCTGATCATGGTCGAAGGCTCTCCATTCAGGCCCCTGATCTATGAAGTTCTCGTCTATTACCAGGCCGCATTCTGCGCAGACAAGCTCCGCCCTCTCATAATCGCGTACAAGGGTATGGCTCTTACACTCGGGACATTCTACGGTGAACTTCTCGAACTCGTCTACCTTCTCCTTCTCTCGCTTTAGCCGGGTTTTTTCCCGGATCTTCTCCTGCTCTGTCCTCTCAATCTCACGAATCTTCTCTATCTCTTCCACTTACCATCTCTCCCCGACGTCTCCTCCACATAGAGCTTTTTTCCGACGTGGGCTGCAGCGTCAATTCCTTTATTTGGTCTGACGATAATGTACGGATGCTTCATTGGGCCGAATATATCAAAAACTCTCCCGATCTTGGTCTTCTTCTGATCGATTACCAAAGAATTAACTCTGGGGGTAGTAACCTCGCTTCCTTCCAACAGCTCGCCACGCACAATCAGTCTCTTCTGTACCACATGAAGCGCGGTGCCCAACCTTTTCAACAGGTCACCTCATCTATATAGTGCTATAGGTTATATTTAAACCTATCGAAAACATTTTATTGAACTGCTATTTCCGGCACCATCCTAAAGGTTTATCTGCTCTTGCTGGCTAGTAGTTGAGGATGTTTGAACGACTACCGACAGTACCAACGTCGCAGGAATTACTGGATAAGGCATTCAGGCGTGCATCAATCCGTTCAGAAACGGATGAATCAAAGATACAGACAGCAGGCAATATCCTATCAGATAACTTGTCAAATCTGATAAGGAAATTTCCATCATTTGAAAACCTTCCGCCATTCTATAGGGAGATGGCGGATATTATAGTTGGCGTTGATGCCATCAGAATCAGCCTCTCAAGGCTCCGCTGGGCATCCAAGCAGATAAGGGATATCACAAAGGAGCACATTGCCAGGATAAAGCGAGATAGGATGGGAACTGGATCTGCTATTAGAAGAGCAGCGTTTGGGAGAATGTCATCTGTCATCAAGTCGATTGAGAAAGATTTGCTTTTCCTAAATGATGCCAGAAATAAGCTTCGAAAGATGCCGACGATAGATCCTGCACTTCCCACGATACTGATCGCCGGCTATCCGAATGTCGGCAAATCAAGCTTTATTGTCAGTGTCACAGGTGCGAGACCTGAGATAGCAAGCTATCCATTTACGACACGAGGAGTTTACGTTGGGCACTTCATAAGAGATAACCAGAAATACCAAGTTGTAGATACTCCTGGGCTCTTAGATAGGCCATTATCCGAACGCAATGAGATAGAACGCCAGGCCGTTGCAGTCCTGCGCCATCTGCAGGGCGTTGTACTCTTCATAATCGACCCTAGTGAGCATTCCGGCTACCCTCTAGAATCCCAGCTTAGAGTTGCGGAGGATTTGAAGGGATGGGTAAATCTTCCTGTTCTTGTTGTTGCCAATAAATCTGACCTGACTACCTATGAGGATGTTCCAAGAATGTCCACTCTGACAGGCGTTGGGGTTCCTGAAATTCTGGAAAAGCTGATAGCCATATTGAATGCTTAGGAGTTCTGACTAATTACATATCGTACTAGCTCAGGAGATATATTCATCTCCCTTGAAACCGTAAATATAATATCGTTTGTATCAGTCCCGCTGGCACGTAGCTGACTTATCCTATCGATAATATGTTCGTCGATTATATAATACTCATTGATATCCTTTCTATGGCCCCAAACATCGCCTTCTATCAGCTCTATGCCTTGCATTACAAGGAACATCTCGCTTGCTCTTGATAAAGTCCTGCGGTAAGATGTCGGCACCTGAATTACTTTTAGCCTAGGACAATTCTTAAGTAAATTGAATATATCTGTGTTTGATGCCCTGAAGGCCAGATGAATGATCTGCTCGTTCCTGTTCAATTCGTCTATCTCGCCCCTTGAACTCACTACCCTAAGCATCAAGGATATTCACCTATTGATATTATTATACAGTATCCAGCATTCGCTTGGATCTTCTTGCATATAAGCTTATTGTTTTCAGAGCAATTTTGCTCCAATTAAGCAATAGGGTTAGTCTATAATTTATTGGTCATCTGAAATAGGTGCTCTAAGATTAACGATTTTCATGAAATTATAAAATAGTAATTTGTCTTATTAACAGTTTCTATACACAAACGGAAATAGACTTACACAATGAGATATATCCAAGAATTATATCATTAATATTTGGTTTTAAGGATGATTAAGCAATTCTTTTTATTCTTATCACAAAGTCAAAATAATTATTTAGAATGAGTGTGCTCTTAGGGAAGCTATCTATTATTTGTTTTGTATACATCTCCCAAGCCTAAAATATTCTTATTCAAAGTTCTAATTTAAGCACATAAAGTTGTTCGAAAAAGCATCTCTCGTTCGCGACCTCAATGGTTTTAAATCCCTCAACTTGCGCCTTTTCCTTTATATCTTTCAGACCGCTTAGGCTTGACACCAGCAGCAAGCATCGGCCATTTGGGTTGAGATGGTATTTCAGCATCTCTAGAAATCTGTTTATTGTCTCCCTACCATTTTCGCCACCGTCTAGGGCATAGTTGATCCATCCACTGGTTCTTTCTTCCCCACTGGTAGGCAGATAAGGTGGATTAAATATCACTAGGTCGAACTTGGCTTTAAGGCCGCCGAAGATATCTGCCCTAACGACTTCAAGTCCGTAGCTTTTTGCGAGTCTAACTGCGTTAGGATTTATATCTGTGGCAATAATGCTTCGTACTCTCTTGGCCAGCTCCAATGATATGAGCCCGCGCCCACAGCCGACCTCAATCACCATATCTTCCGGCTTGACCTCATTTAATGCAGCTTTGAGCAATAGCAAAGTGTCCTCTGCAGGCTCATAAGTTTCTTCGAATAGTGAACTTTTCTGCAAGATCTCCTCGGCTCTCAACTACATTAAGTTGTATAGATCATCCGTAAACTCGCATATGTCTTTTATAATTTTCGGATCATTTAACCAGATACCAGCTTCATAGTTGCTTTCTATTCCACCCTTTGTAAGGTTAGCAGAGGCAACTATCGCCTCCTTTTTATCGACCAAATAGAGCTTAGCATGAAGCTGACTAATAAAGATGATCACTCCGCCGATGCGTTCGATCTCCTCCGTGACATCATCGCTGAGTCCAATGGAGAAATCTGATTTGCATCCCCTCATAAATACCTTCAGAGACCCTCCCTTGCGAACAAACCTCTCAATTGGTCCCCTAATCCTCTCCCACATTGGTCGCTTGATCCAGGGGGATACTATTATTATCTCGAACTCTGCTGATTCGAGCATCTGATCGAGTTTGTCCTCGAAGGTACGCTTGCCTTTGGGCGTGAACGTCATAAGGAAAAGGGTATCTGGCTCTTTTTGGGCTATGGATTCAACAAAACCTTCAAGGTATTCAAGCCTTTTTGCTGATACATATTCTTGGGCGCTCTTTGTAGCCTTCAGCTCTTCCTCGAGACCATAAGCGCGGTCTCTCCACTTAAGAAGTTTCGCAGAGCTTCGCTGGAGTTTATCGAGATCATCTTCCCTTTTTCTCAGCCGATCCTGCATTGACTGTATGTTTACGAGCATCCGTTGATGCTCCCTCTGAAGCTTTCTATAGCGGCTGTTTTTGAGCTGGATTATGGTAGAGGCAGCAACCAAGGTAGCCACGAATGCGAGACCAGCAAGGTAATCATCCATATTCTCTATAGTAGATTTTAAGGTCAAGTATTATATAAAGATAACGTAATAGATAATTGGATCTGAATATTGATGTGAATATGTTAAAAACTTTGCTTCAACGGCTTAGAAGTTATGGCCTCGAATGTGCAGAATCTTCTCACTAAAGCGCATATGTCTATTTAAGTCAGGAAAAAGAAAAATATACGTCATGGCACTGATGAAGGCGATTCAAGTAAGTTCACTAGGGGGCGACTTTGAACTGGTCCAAAAAGAAATTCCCAAGCCAAAAGAAAACGAAGTTCTCATAAAAGTAGAAGCTTGCGGAGTATGCCATGGAGATGCGATCGTCAAAGAAGGTCGCTTCCCAGGGCTGCAATATCCCAGGGTTCCTGGGCATGAAGTGGTGGGGATAATAGATCAGCTGGGTTCCGAGTCAAAGCATTGGAAGGTTGGACAGAGAGTCGGCGTGGGATGGCTTGGAGGACATTGCTTCGAATGCGCCGCATGCCGAAGCGGCGAGTTCGGAGCCTGTGAGGATGCACTCACGACCGGCATCACGACCGACGGAGGCTATGCTGAGTTTATGGTTGCTCGCGTGGAGGCTCTGAGCCATATTCCAGATGGCATCGATCCAGTATACGCCGCACCCATTCTATGCGCAGGAAGGACAACCTTTGGAGCTCTGGAAAGCAGCGTGGCAAAAGGCGGCGACCTGGTGGCAATACACGGCCTAGGGGGCTTGGGCCATCTGGGCTTACAATTTGCCATCAAGCTCGGTTTCGAAACGGCGGTCCTATCACGCGGGCCTGAAAAGGAGGCTCTGGCTCGAAAGCTGGGCGCCCACCATTTCATCGATACAAATACAACTGATGCTGCAAAAGAGCTGATGGAGTTAGGAGGAGCAAAGGTTATCCTCGGTACTGCACCAAACAGCAAGGCAATATCAGAGCTTGTTAATGGCTTAAGCCGGAATGGGGAAATGATCTTAGTCGCCTATGCCGGTGAGATGATGCAGCTTTCTCCGGTGGCTCTTATGCGAGGCGGCAGGTCCATCAGAGGCTGGGTCGGAGGCCGTCCTGAAGACGCAATACGTTTCAGTATCCTCACCGGAGTCAGGCCGATGGTCGAGGTGTTTCCGCTGGAGCACGCTACACAGGCCTACAATAAAATGATGTCTGGAAAGGTTCATTTCCGTGCGGTTCTAAAAATAGCATGAAGGTAAGGCAGATAACCATGAGCGAAATTCTGAAAGTCATACAGGAGAGGCACTCGTCTAGAGTTCCCTTTGATCGAGAGCATGCGGTTGCCAAACAGGACTTATTGCAGATCCTTGAGGCGGCACGTTGGGCACCCACGGCCCACAATATGCAGAACTTTGAGATAATTGTCGTTGACGATAAGAGCCAGCTTGAGAAGTTAGGGAATCTCCCGTCCAGGATATCCGAGGATTTCCTAAGGGAGAACTATCAACAGCTTTCGTTCTCTGAAGAGGAGCTAAAACGAAAGAAAACAGGAATACTGGGGAGCCAGTTCTCACCATCATGGAGAACTCCTGGCGATTGGAGCAAGGTTGCACGTGAAAGTGGGCCTTCAACATTAGATCAAACCATTAGAGGCGGACCAACTGTGCTGATCGTGACCTACGATGCCAGGAAGAGGGCTCCAGCATCCGAAGGTGATGTTTTAGGCTTCATAAGCCTGGGTTGTGTAATGGAGAACATGTGGCTTATGGCCCAGGCGCTTGGGATTGAGTTTCATGTAATGAGCGTCTTTAGCGGAAACTCTGTTGAACAAGAAGTGAAGAAAACTCTCCAAATCCCAGAATATATGAGGATAGCCTATGCAGTTCGTCTGGGATATCCAATCTCAAAGACATCTCAATTCCTTAGGGTCCGTCGGGATGTGGTTGATTTAGCACATCACAATCGATTTGGGAATAAGGACTTTTTCTGAGAGGGAGATTCCTATATCGTAGTCCCCCTAAACTCAGTAGAGAAACGAGAATCATTCTTGCGTCCGAGATAACGCATCTCTTTTTTGGTACTGTTGCATACGGTGGTGGTGACGTTAGAAAACCAATATCTATCAACCAACGTGTTTGCAGCAACACCCCTATATGCAACAGAACCATGAAGGAAAAATCTTTTATAGAAGAGCAAATACTGTGAACCTGAGATTAGTGGAGGATACCATATGGCAGGTCAAATGGCAGGACTAGGCGGTATGCCGGTAATCATTTTAAGAGATACCCGCCGAGAGACGGGGAAGGATGCTATTAATAACAACATCATCGCTGCCCGGGCGGTCGCAAATGCAGTTAGAAGCACCCTCGGCCCCAAGGGCATGGATAAGCTGCTTGTAGATTCTATGGGAGATGTGACTGTAACCAACGATGGCGTCACAATCCTGAAAGAAATGGATGTGCAGCATCCTGCTGCCAAGATGATCATCGAGGCCTCCAAAACACAGGATAAGGAAGTTGGAGACGGGACAACAACTGTCGCCATACTGGCCGGAGAGCTTCTGAAGAAGGCTGAGGACCTGCTCGACTCTAACGTTCATCCCACAGTCATAGTCGAGGGCTACAGAATGGCTGCAGAGAAAGCCCTCGAGATTCTCAAGGGCCTCGCAATAGATGTTTCGGAAAATAACAAGGACATTCTGAACCGGATAGCAGAGACTGCGATAACTGGAAAGATGGCAACTCCTCAGGACAGCAAGATCGAAAAGTTTGCAGTCGACCTCGTCCTCTCAGCAATCGATACGTATGATGGCAAGAAGAAGGTTGACCTGGACAAGGTAAATGTTGAGAAGAGAGTCGGGGAGAGCATAGGAGATTCCGAGCTCATTGAGGGTGTAGCTATCGATAAGGAGATAGTTCACAGCAATATGCCCCGAAAGGTAGAGAATGCCAAGATCGCTCTCCTAAGCACAGCAATCGAATCGAAGGATACTGAGACCAAGACAGAGTACCAGATAACCAACTCAGCTCAATTCCAGGCATTTATGGAGCATGAGAAGGATGCAGTCAAGGCTGTAGCAGATAAGGTCATTGCCAGTGGCGCAAACGTAGTCTTCTGCCAGAAGGGTATTGATGATATGGCCCAGCATTACCTGGCGAACGCAGGCATCCTGGCTTTGCGCCGTGTAATTAAGAGCGATATGGATAAGCTCTCAAGGGCCACAGGCGGAAACATAATCACTAGCCTTGATGAGCTGAAGCCGAGCGACCTCGGGACTGCAGCAGTTGTCGAGGAGAGACGGGTTGGCACCGGAGTCATGACATTTGTCACAGGAACAAAGAACTCTTCATTCACTGTGCTTCTGAGAGCCGGAACCAAGCAGGTTCTCGATGACCTCGAAAGGTCTCTCGATGATGCCCTACATGCCGTGGCAGATGTTGTCGAGGACGGAAAGGTATTGGCAGGGGGTGGCGCCTCTGAAGTAGAGCTCGCCCTAAGGCTAAGAGAGTATGCCTCAACCCTCAAAGGACGTGAGCAGCTTGCGGCCATAAAGTTTGCCGAAGCAATGGAGATCATACCTAAGACGTTGGCAGAAAATGCCGGATTCAATCCCATCGATAAGCTTGTCGAGCTGAAGAACAAGCACGAGACTGATAAGAATGCCGGCCTAAATGCATTCACAGGCCAGGTCGCTGACATGTTTAAGCTTGGAGTAGTCGAGCCATTGAGGGTCAAGGTGCAGGCAATTCAGTCTGCAACCGACGCTGCAAGCTTGATACTGAGGATTGATGACGTCCTTGCCTCGACAAAGAAGAAGGAAGAGGGTGCCCCTGGCGGAATGCCACCCGGGATGGGAGGCATGCCGGGAATGAGCATGGGCGGTATGGGTGGTATGGGCGGCATGGGAATGCCCGGGATGATGTAATTTCAGTTGAATACTGGTAGCATAAGAACCTAAGCGCTGTAGCGGTGGCGCGTTCTGCCAAAGACTATAGGGCATTTGCGCTGCCGTATTCAGACCTTATTTTTCTATTGCATCGAATCATGTAGTGGCGTATAGATGGTCCATTATGTTTTGATATTGTCCAAGCTTTTCTTGAAGTTCCAATCCCTTAGATGTTGTTTTGTATGTGATTCTCGAGCCGTTTGGGATGGCTTCAACAAGTCCGTTTTTCATCAGGTTATCCAGACAGTGAGTCCCTACTTTGATATGCGGATAATACTCTTTAATTGAATAAGGATAAGAATGATTTATAAAATTGAGTTAAACGGCTTTAGTACACTCTATTGCAAGAAAGGCACTGCTGGATATTTAAATTAATAAAAGTCTTATGGGTATAGTTCTTATACCCAACCAGGACTACTCTCTAGGACATTCCCGTGCCGCCATATTCAGTTCCACCGCCATATCCAGAATTATAATAATATGATCCAGTGTTGCTGGTATCACCGTATATATCACTGACATCACTGGCATCGGGACCATTCGGCATCCCGAGCCATGCGTCTTCCGATGTATAATCGGATGGATCCGATATCCACGGAGGCGCATTGTTGGCAGAAACGCCGCTAGAGGATCCCCATGCAGATCCTGAATTAACATAGACTGGACTGCCGGTTTTCGGATCCATATAGAAGTAATCCGGAGATCCTGTATAAGGATCTAGGAAGCCATATACCGGGTATCCCGTTTTATTATCCACATAAACCTGTCCTAACCAGCCATAGGATAAGTTGAGCGATTTCCAATAATAATATGGATCGTTCATCAGTTGTCCATTCACAATCATTCTTCCCTTGGGAGCACCGCCCCAGCTCCAGAGACCATCGCTTTTGCTGCTGTTCTCCACCGGCGCAGGGTTCTGGGCATTGAAGTTATTCAGCCAAGTTTTCCCATAATCTCCGCCTACATTTTGATACTGGCTCGCCGATTGTGCATCGCAGGCCACCAACTGAGTGCTCAATACTATTAATATCATTATTATAAGACTGCTTTTCACCGAACACCCCACCTTCAGATGATATGGTATAGAGCGATAAAAGCATTTCGCGTCAGAAGCTCGGTATCTGTAGGGTTATTTAACCCTGACTTTCAGAGCCATCCCATTTTCAACCAGTGCAGTACTTTATATCTAGCTTGCACAGGTCGATCAGCTCAACATCAGCGCCATTCTCCTTAGCGCCTTCAAGAACCGCCTTAACTAACTTCAGAGTATTGCTTCTTGAGCCCCGAGGGCTTGCATTTAATCCTAAAACTTTCATTTCTGTTCATCTCGATGCAGTCTCTATAACCCCAAATATAGGTAAAGGGTAAATTTATGAGTTTCTTTCCTTTGACCTTGTAAGCGCCGAATCAATAAATCTCTCCACGGCTCCTGTTAACTCTCCTCTTCGTAGTAGAGGTAGTACCTCAGCGGGTTGTCTGCAGAGGTTTCATCCTGGTCTGCGGTACTTATGTAGAAGTCATCCATGAGCTTGATATCTTTGTCCTTGCTTAGGGTAATCGGATTGTCCTTGTTATCCATCACGACAGTCATCGTAGTCGGATCAACAGATCTGATGGACATCTTGTCATATTGCTGCCCTGTTGCGATCGATGTGGGCGTATCGGATATCTGGAATACTCCATCAACAGTAGCGATATTGTTGGCGCTGTCAAAGACGTTCTTGAAGTGGACGGCTATAATGACAATACCTTTGGTGTTCCCGATATCTTTTTTGTAGTAGTAGGTCTCATCGCCAATGTTGGCGTTTTCTATGGAAGGCTGAATGACCTTGGAATCAACAACTTGACCGTTCTTGCTCAGCTCGACATATACCTTGTTGCTGTCAGCATCTACACTCTTGATGGAGAGATTATAGCCCTCCTCAAGCTCCAATGGATTTGAAGAGTTGAATGTCTGCTCAGTATCGTCATCGATCAGGATCTCACTAATTTGCCCGTTGTCCATTAGGTTTCTATCATCAGATTTATCATATAAGAGTGGAACTGATTGGCCAGTAGCATTCATATCATCAGTTGCATTGCTGTCATAGGCAGCAAAGTAATCTCCTCCTAGAAATCCTATCAACTCATATTGGCCCCACGGTCCAAAGCTAAATTCAACCGGCAACGCTTCTGTAGTGTAGACTGCGCCTCTGTTGCCGTTAACATCAGGTTGATCGCTTAGCACAGCGCTTGCCCAATCTTGGCTAATATCGGAAAGTCTGAAGGTAAGCGTCTCAGTTCCAATATCGTTATCTATATCGTAGTAGAAGCCGGGAAATGTGTAGCTGTTCCAGGTGACCTCGTTCTCGCTAAGATCATGAATATCACTCGGTATGTCTATCTCTTGGGCCGGCACTTCCCTAATTATTACGAGTACAACAATTATTGCCAAAATACATATCAAAGCTATATTCTTCATTTCCGATCTCATTATATAGGATTATCTTCAGTGTGATTGGTTATAAAACTGTGGTATCACATTTAGTCGAGATTTCAATTCATCTTCTCATCGCAATTCGCTTGCCACTTGTGTATAGATATATATCGCCAATCAACCAATTGATAATATACTAAGGTAGAAAATAAATAGTACCAGGTCTTTATATTACAGGCACCTATTATACTTTAACGGATCATAGTGACTATAATACTAGAATCACACGCAATACTTGCCAGAGAAATTCCATCTGTCTTGCAGCCTGACACTCAAGATAAGCCTGTAATGCTACAGCAGTTGTTCGAAAGAACTGCGGATGCAATGCCTGATCAGATAGCAGTCGTCTGCGAAGGAAAAGAATACACCTACAAAGAGCTGGAGAGCTATGCAAATCGCATTGCTAACTATTTGCTCACAAGAGATGTCCAAGCTGGCGACCGTGTCGGCATATTGCTGAAGCGTTCAATCGAGACCTATGCCGCAATTATCGCCGTGCTGAAGATCGGCGCGGCATATGTTCCTCTGGATACAAGCTTTCCCGTTGAACGCATTGCGTTTATCGCTGATGATGCAAAGTTTAGCCTTCTGATTTCGACTGAGTCGGTCTCAGTCCGTAGCGCAGTGATCAACTGTCCACAGGTACTGCTGGATAGTGAAAGAACAGCAATTGAAAAGCTGCCAGATACTCGCCCAGGAATTCTATTGGATAAACCCGAAAGGGAGCTGGCTTACATCATTTACACCTCTGGCTCCACCGGCCGGCCGAAGGGAGTTGAAGTCGAACATCGAAGCGTTGTCAATTTGATCAATGTCATCACCGAGGTGTACGACATTCGCCCTGAGGACCACGTTTTTCAGGGAATTACCATTGCCTTTGACTTTTCGATCGAAGAGATCTGGATGGCATTTAACGCGGGTGCTACGCTTGTGGCTGGCCCAACGGACGGAGGCAGCCGAGTTGGAAATGAGCTTGCACATTTCCTCATCGATCAGCATGTGACGGTACTTGGCGCTGTGCCGACGATGCTTTCGTCAATCGATGAGGATATCCCGAGCCTGCGGCTGATTGAAGTCGGCGGCGAACCGTGTCCTCCCCACCTGGTCGAACGCTGGGCACGCCCAGGTCGGAGATTTCTCAATACTTATGGCCCGACTGAAACCACGATCACAGCTACCTGGGCAGAGCTTGAGCCAGGAAGGCCTGTGACAATTGGTCGACCACTTCCAGGATACAAGGCCATAATCGTCGACGAGGCAGGGCAGCGAATGCTCGACGGTGAGATCGGCGAGATCTATATCGGCGGAGTCGGCGTGGCAAGGGGCTACGTCAAACGACCTGACTTGACTGCAGAGCGTTTCATACCCGATCCGGATGCTGAGCCGGGATCAGATGCCAGGCTATATCGCACAGGCGACCTTGGGCGCTATACTGAGACGGGTGAGATCGAATACCATGGACGTGCTGATCTTCAAGTCAAGCTGCGCGGCTACCGAATTGAACTATCGGAAATAGAATCGGTGATCATGAAATCGGCGGACGTTCAGGCTGCTGCCGTATCAATAGTGACGTTACCTGACGGGATCGATGAGCTTGTGGCCTACGTAACCCCCAGGTCTGGGCATAGCATAGATCCTTCACGGCTGCACGATCTCCTGCACAACTATCTTCCGCCCTACATGGTCCCAGCTTACATAGAGCTGATTGCTGCAATCCCAATTCTTCCAAGCGGAAAGATCGATCGCAAAGCTCTGCCGAAGCCTGGTTTAACCCGCCTGGGCTCGGGCAAACCCTTTGTCGCCGCCTCTGGAGAGATTGAGAATCTGATATCTGATGTCTGGAAAAGTGTCCTGAGGTTGCCGCAGATCTCAACAACCGATGACTTCTTCCGTGACCTTGGTGGTCACTCGCTTTTTGCTGCCTTTGCAGTCTCGAAGCTGCGAGAACATCCTGCGTTCTCTCATTTAAGTATGGCCGACTTCTATTCCAACCCGACTGTTCAAAAGCTTGCGCGGCTGGCTGACAAAGCTACAGCTCCCAGTGGAATAACAATTGTCGATCAGCCGAAAACAGCTTCGTTCAAGCCGCACATATCATGGAAGCTCATTATCACCCAGCCCTTGGCTCTGTATGCGATGTTCGGCGTGCCCGGCTTACTGTTAATCCTTTGGATTTATCTGTCGCAGAGACTCGCTATAGGTGGTATCGGCCTATTGCATTCTATGCTCATTGACGAAGTGATTGTTGGGCTGCTTTTGTACTTGATCTATACCCCAGCCTCGATCATACTCGCAGTCGGAACGAAACGCTTGCTGATTGGTCGGTTCAAGCCCGGTCAGCACCCCCTGTGGGGCGATGCTTATCTGCGCTGGTGGCTCGTAAATCTGGCCCAAGGCTTGGTGCCTCTGTTCCTATTCACTGGTACGCCGCTGATGATCTGGTATTGCCGTCTCATGGGCGCGAAAGTTGGCAAGGACTGCTATATCGGCACTAGCCTCATCTCCTGTCATGATCTGATCAGCATTGGCGATGGCTCCAGTATAGGCAGCGGTTCGTACATGCTCGGCTACTCAGTTGATCAAGGGATTATTGAATTCGGCAGAATCGATATAGGGAGGGACTGCTTCGTCGGGGCAAACAGCGTTCTCGGCATTAATACACTAATGAACGATAGCTCGATGCTCCTCGAACAGTCTCAGCTCGCTCCCGGAAGCGTGCTGTCACCCCAACATGTAGCAAGCGGTTCGCCTGCACATGCTTGGCCTGTCGATCAGGAACCTCCGTACTTGATTCCAAGAAAATCAGAAGAGCAGCATGAGATGGGGCCAGGGCTGATTGCTGGACTCATGGCTTCAAGTCTGCTGTTCCTGCCGCTCGTGCCCCTCTTAGCTGCATTTCCCGGTATATTGCTCGTGTGGCGGCTAACTGCTGTCTATGGAAACAGCGCCTTGAACTGGATCGTCGGCCTTGTTTCAGCTGGTGCATTGTTCGTCGTATCTCTATGCATTCTTGTGGCTGCTTGCAAGCGTGTTATATTGCCGAACGTCCAGCCTGGAGAATACCCATTAAAATCTACTTTCTTCTTACGCAAATGGACTGTCGATAAACTGATCGAACTCAGCCTGATGCTTAATAATGCACAGTATGGGACGCTCTACATAGCTCGCTTCCTGCGAATGCTAGGTGCCAAGATTGGCAATCGAGGTGAGATATCGACCGTTTCCAATATTACGCCAGAGCTGCTCACAATTAAAGATGAAGCATTTGTCGCGGATATGGCCTCGATCGGTCCCGCTCGTGTATATCGCGGTAAAGTGATGGTCGCTCCAATTACAATCGGAGTTCGCACATTCATCGGCAATGCTGCGCTGATGCCTGTGGGCTCAAATGTTCCCGATGGCTGCCTTATAGGTGTTCAGTCGACTCCTCCACAGGCTACGATTGACCCTGGCAGTTCCTGGCTGGGCCTGCCTGCAATGTACCTGCCGCGCAGACAGGTCATCAAGGACTACAGTGAAGAGAAGACCTTCAAGCCTCGACTGAGCGCCTATGCATTGCGCTACGCTTACGAATTCTTCCGTATCACGCTTCCGTCCGCCTCCGCATATGGCATTTTATGGGCTGTGTACCTGTTAGCTCGCTCAAACCTAGCAATGCGAGGACTAGGTTTGTCATTGCCGTTGCTGCCGTTATTCTACATCGTTCCCGCGTTGGCAGCGACTTTCTCAGTCGCTCTACTCAAGTGGCTGCTGATCGGCCGCTATCGACCGCGCTTCGAGCCATTGTGGAGCCATTTTGTGCGTCGCACCGAACTCATCACAGGACTATACGAAAACATCACAACGCCACAGTTTCTCAGATTCTTGCTGGGCACACCGTTTGTCTGGCCTATGCTGCGCTTGTTTGGCGTAAAGCTTGGCAAAGGAGTGCTCCTCCTGACGACTTACATGAGCGAGTTCGATCTTGTTGAGATCGGGGACAACTGTGCAATTAGCCCCGGCGTCTCACTGCAGACCCATCTGTTCGAAGATCGTGTGATGAAGATGTCGTATGTCCGCATAGGTCCCTCATGTACCATCGGCGAACGAAGTATAGTGCTCTATGACAGCGAGATGAAGGCAGGAGCGCGACTTGGCAACCTGTCACTGCTAATGAAGGGTGAGACTCTCGCAGAAGGCAGTGATTGGGAAGGCTCTCCGGCACAGCCGATGCTCAGGGTCGAACCTGTGCCGTCCTACAAGCATATACATGAGAAAGTATTATGTTCAAGACTCTAACTGCACTATGGCAAGCCTGCGGCGTTTCACCGCCCAAGTGCATCCCTCGTGCTGAGGTTGGGCAGATTCTAGTATATGTGCTACCGCTAGATCGTGGATCAATGAAAGCTCTATGGCCCTTCCTTTCCGATGATGAGAAGGCCAGAGCTATCAGCTATGGCCGTGAACTCGATGGCTTACGCTTTGCCGTTTCTCGAGCCTTGTTAAGAAGTGTCTTAGGGCTATACACTGGTATTCATCCAGGCAGACTTATCCTTCGCTATGGACCTCATGGGCGTCCTTATCTATCGCAGTGGCAAGCTAAAGGCATAGATTTCAACTTAGCGCGCCGAGATGATTGCTGCGTGATCGGACTTGCGCTAAATCGTCACATTGGAATAGATCTTGAGCCTCGCCGTTCTGCAGCCCTTGTTGAATCGATGCTGACTATGCTACCAGCGGAAGATAGAGCTGTAATAGATTCAGCTCAGGGACTTGATCGCAGCAGATGTTTGATCACTGCATGGACTAAACTTGAGGCTAGAGCGAAAGCAATTGGCATAGGGCTCGATGAAATGGCTATGTATAATGATGCGCTTGAGTGCCAGCACTTTAAGCTCGGCAGTGAACTTCTTGGCTGCGTCGCCTCTGAGGATCATAACTGGCAGATGAAGCTGATTCAATGGCAGGCATGAGTAGTTATTATCAATGACAGCCTAAAGAGCGATAATTAGAGCTGAACTATGGAAGACAGTGACAGAATCAATATCAAGCTGGTTACAGACTGGGACAAAGAGCCAATAATAGAGCTTTGCCGGGCAGGCGGCTGGTGGAAAGATAATATGGACCCAAGCATTATTCCCGAAATGATTTGTGGAAGCTATCTATTTGCCGTAGCTGTCGATGTTACTACTGGCAGATCCGTAGGAATGGGCCGCGTGATATCTGATGGAATCGCAGATGCATATATTCAGGATCTTGTGGTGCTTCCCAGGTGGAGAAATAGAGGCATTGGCAGGAAGATTGTAGCCGCACTTCTGGATGGATGCAAATCAAGCGGCATCACCTGGATAGGTCTGATTGCACAGCCGGGAACAGATAGTTTCTACAGATCTTTAGGATTTGCAACTTTGAAAGGCCATAAACCAATGCTGTTTAACGAAAAATAGAAAATGTTTTTACTGTTCACGAGGACTGTTATCTATTTTAATAAATAGAATTGGCTGCCAGGCGTAGCCTAGCAGTCTATACCGGCACAGGGAGCTTGTTCATTTTCGGGCACTGGATTTTCATGGAACTTAATCGACTTTTCAGCCTCGAACTGTCCTGTGAACATCTCATGTGCCTTTATGTCCTTGTAGAATATCTGGTGCCAAGTTGCATCAGTGCCCCAGGTACCATTGAAGGATGCCTTAGTATCCATTCCAACCAGGTGCGCTGGATTTGAAACAGTGCCATCGCCGAAGTTGCTCATAAGTTGACCTACTGCATTCTGATCTCGTCCAGCAGACTTCAGCGCCTGCACAGTCTGCTCCGGTGTTGTGACTGATGGAGTTGTTACGCCATTTGGATTATATGGCGTTGTTGAACTGAAGTAGGTGGTCTGATCCTTCTCCATTTGATTGACAGAATACATCTCCTGAACCTGAGCGCCTATGCCTCCATAGAAGGCATCCGATTTCAGAGACTTTCCGCCGGTCAGAGGAGTATCGCCTTGATAGGTGAGCTTCTCACTATCATAGAGGTTCAGAGCAGAGTTATTGCCGCCATTAACTGAGGATACATTCCTTTGAAGCTTATCGGCGTCCTGCGAATATGCACGTTCCTGATCAATTTCAATGTCACCGTCGCCCGACATTGTGTTACTGTACTCGAGGGCGATTTGCTTATCCACAATCGATGTGCTCGCATCGATTACGCCGGTTCCTGAGACCTTCTGGCTGTCACAGTACTGTTCAAACTGTACTGGTGGCACGAGTGGCGATGTGGCCACAACGACACCACAACCGACTAGAAATGCCAGAGTTAAAATTAGAATTACAGCTATTGCTACTCCCTTCATTTTCATTTTTACTCCCTGCTATGTTATTTACCCAACCAGTATATGCTGTTTACAAATATAAAGACATGGTATTGCGGAGGCCATTGGAGATAGGATCGGATGCGAGGCCGGGATCTAACTGTGCAGATAATTTTCTATTGATGCAAATAATTATAAATAATATTGCAATAGATAAAAAAATAGGGTTCATTCTGATCTAACAAAGAAGATGAAGGGAGCGAAGGGGCAAAGCCGATGGGTTTAGAAGAGGCAGCATTGGAGAAACAGAGGATAGCCCCTCGCTTTTACCCCCTATTTGGTAATTGGTTTTTTAATATATATAGACCTGGTACGGAATCTTAAACCAAAGATGAATAACTTTCATCGACGTTTGACGATTTAATATTAGACTTTTGACGATATAAAGATATGGTTCTCTTGCTTGTCGAAACTGTTTTAATGGATCAAAACCCTTTTAGAACACATGGCTATCGAGAGAAGTATAGGGAATCTGTTTCTACTAGTTCTTGCTATTATAATTGTAATTCTTATTTGGAGAGCTATCTGGTTCTTAGCTGGACTACTTGTATTCGCAATTATAGTCTACATTGTTTATCAATTACTTAAAGGAGCACTTTAGAAAAACCACTTTAAGAGCGCAAAATTAAAGCATCTGCGATATATTCTGCTACTGATTTTATGCGGACAAATCAGTAGCCAAAAAAAGAGGTTCTGTTGCATATGAGGTTGGTTATACTAAAAAACCACTATCCATTAACCACCCTATTTGCAGCAACATCCCTATATGCAACAGGGCCCTTTGAGTAGAAAGCTCGATTAAGTATTTCTGTGATTAGCGTGGTTCCTATACTTCCTACACGGAGATCTCCATGATGTTACCCTGGCACTCCATGACGGCTGATGAGGCGTTGAAGAGCCTTGGCTCAGGGATGAATGGACTCAGCAGCGAAGAAGGCGTCCGAAGGCTGGCGCAGCATGGCCCAAATAGGATCGAGAGCCCCTACAAGCCATCACCTATACGAATACTTCTGAGACAATTCAAAGATTATCTCCTAATCGTTCTGATCTTTGCCGCAATCATTGCTTTTGTAGCTGGAGAGGTGACCAACGCCTATGTAATTTTGGGGATAGTCCTTCTTGTAGCAATCATAGGTTTCGCTCAGGAGTACAAGGCTGAGAAGGCTATGGAAGCGCTCAGAAATATGGTTGCACCAGAGGCTGAGGTCTTCAGAGATAGCAGGTTGATTCTGGTTCCAGCCGTTAATCTGGTGCCTGGGGATGTAATCTTCCTTGAAGCCGGAGATAAGATCCCGGCAGATGGAAGGATCATCGAGGAGACCTCTCTTGAGATCATAGAGGCATCTTTAACAGGCGAATCGCTGCCGATAAAAAAGGAAGTCAAGCCACTCTCGGAGAAGACTGCGCTAGCTGATCGAAGGAATATGGTCTTCATGGGCACAATCGTCTCCTACGGCAACTGCAAGGCTGTTGTGACGACAACGGGTCTCAACACTGAGCTTGGAAAGATTTCAGGCATGATCCAGCAGGTTCCAGAAGAGCCGCCGCTAAAAAGGAAGCTTGATGAGCTAGCGAAAAGGCAGGCGTTAATAGTATTTGCAGTATCTGTGTTCGTATTCATACTTGTAGTGAACAGGGGATCGCCAGTCATGGATACTCTGATCATTGCCATTGCATTGGCAGTTGCAGGAGTTCCTGAAGCTCTTCCATTCATTGTAACTTTAGCTCTGGCATATGGAACTTGGATGATGGCGAAAAAGAAGGCCATAATAAGAAGCCTGCCGGCAGTTGAAACTCTGGGCTCGACAACTGCTATATGCACAGATAAGACCGGCACATTGACAACCGGCGAGATGACTCTGTGTGAGATAAGAACACACAGAACCATAGAGGTAACAGGAATTGGATACGATCCCTCAGGCTCTTTTCTTCTTGATGGCAGCCCCACAGATCCAAAGGCCGAGGATATAGCAACACTTCTGAAGATAGGTGTTCTTTCAAATAATGCCGATCTAGAAAAGGCCGATGATACCTGGCGGATTGTCGGAGATCCAACTGAGGGCGCCCTAATAGTAGCATCAAAGAAGGCAGAGCTTCTTGAAAAAACGAGAGAGAGCTACGTCGAGATCATTGAGTATCCATTTGATTCAGAACGCAAGATGATGACAACCGTCAACAGATCCGAATCTGATGGCCTTGTTGCTGCAATGAAGGGCGCGCCTGAGATGGTTCTCGAACGATGCTCTTTCATGCAATGCCCCGCAGGCGCAAGGCCGCTCACGGATTATGAACGGGCAGAGATACTGGCTTCTGCTGATGCCATGGCAGAGAAGGCGCTGAGAGTCCTCGCAATGGCTTGGAAGAAGATAGACCAGGACGCTCCGCTTGAAAGGGATTATGTTGAATCGGGGATGATCTTTGCAGGGCTTGTCGGCATGAGGGATCCTCCTAGGCCGGAGGCAAAAGAGGCAATTGCCACATGTAAGCTTGCAGGGATTAGGCCTGTGATGATAACGGGGGATCATCGGCTGATTGCAAAAGCAATAGGCGAAGAGCTTGGAATAGGCAATGGAGAGGTCATCGAAGGGCACGAGCTTGATGAGATGAACGATGATGATCTTTTCAACAGAATTAAGTTCGTCTCAGTGTTCGCCAGAGTAACTGCAGAACACAAGGTGCGCATAGTTCAGGCGCTGAAAAGGCACGGCAACATAGTTGCAATGACAGGCGACGGCGTAAACGATGCTCCTGCACTGAAAGCTGCAGATATAGGTGTAGCAATGGGCAGAGCAGGCACCGATGTTGCAAAGGAAGCTTCAGACATCATAATCACAGATGATAACTTCGCGAGCATAGTCGGAGCAATAGAGGAAGGCAGGAGGATATACGATAACATAAGAAGCGGCACAGCTTACTTATTGTCGGTCAGCTTCGCTGAGCTGGCGATGATCTTCCTGGGGGTGGCGTTAGGTTTTCCAGTACCTTTGTTGGCTGTCCAGATACTCTGGATAAATGTGATTGCGGAGGAGATGCCTGCGATAGGTCTGGCAGTGGAACCCATTCGCTCTAATATAATGTTTAAAAAGCCGCGAGACCCAAAAGAGTCAATACTTTCTATTGGCTTACTTATATATACACTTATAACAGCGGCAGCGATTGTCGCAGGGTCCCTGGGATTATACGTGATCGCACTAAATACCGATATGGATTTGAGCTATGCCAGGACTATCGCCTTTGTCAGTTTAGGTTTCTTCATGATCTACAATGCCTATAGCAGTAGATCCCTTGGTGGTTCTGTTCTGACGATGAGGCCATTTGGCAATAGAATACTCATCCTGGGCATTCTAGTCTCTATTTTGGCAATACTGGCTGCTGTATACATGCCTTTCATGCAATCGATCTTTGAGACTGTGCCATTAAGGGCTGAGACATATGGATCGATTGCCATTGCGTTCTTCCTCGTAATACTGCTGACAGAAGCCATGAAGGTGTTCTTACATCGCCTGATGCAATAGGTAACATTATATATAATAATAAAAATAATCTATAAGTGATTTAGAGAGTTCATTTTATTTTTTAGAAAATTTTATATGCGTGAAAGGTTAATCAGTCTTCAGAGGAGGTTTAACCATTAATAGTATTATTATGCTGTTACTAGTCACATCGGTGATAATCTCAACCTCGGCTGGGATAGAGCCTATTATGCTTGGCCAGGGAAGGACTGATAAGGCTCTCAACCTGGACATGGGATCAAGACACTCATCTGTATCTCCGTACTTTGGAACGAACGGATTTGCTTCTCCTCTCATTCCCCAGCCCATGGAGCTGGACCCTGGAGCAATGGTAACACAGTCCGAAAGACTTAGAGACCAGTCGCAATCGCTGAGGGATCAGTCCAGTGCCATCTACAATGAGACTGCAATTCTTATGGATAAGACATCTGCATTTGCAGAACAGGTCGAGAAGGATAGTGCTAGAGTTGAGGGTCTAAAAGAGGATGCGAGCCTTAGCGCGAACTCCTCGCTTAGAAGTGCCCTTTTGGCAGGGGATTGCCTCAACGATACTAGAGCAGTAAATAGTAATACAAAGGCAATATATAATGATACTAGGACAATATATAATTTGACCATAATCTCAGAAAGAAAGGTGGAGATAGCTACAAGAATGAATATGCTTGGAGCAATGGGCGGTTCCAGCATAAACAATAAAGTGCCGACAGATATGAGCGATATCGAATCCTTGCAGCAGCAGGTAACGATTCTATCTGAGATGGTGGATGATCTGGAAAGAAGGGTATCTGAACTAGAAAGTATAAACAAAGGTTAAATGATTTCAGGAGCTTTGCTGATCGGGCGGCGTCTTGGCAATACAGAACACATTTGGCGTAGATGTCATATTATAGAATGTCCTTGGTCGCCCTTCAGGATATACCACAGTAAGCTTGTCTACCCTTTCGCCAAGCGGCCTTGATTCAAACAAATAGTAACCGCTGTTGTATTTTCCCGCTCCGATTGCCGTCAGGCTCGCGCTATCTGGATCGGCCCTAATAGTTGTCAGGTTATTGAAGTTGCCTAATAATGAGATGAGGTCGGGCTCAATGTATTTACAGCCAAGTGCAATTACATAAAACTTAGTGAACGTCTCTAAAGTATAATTAACCTCAAAAGTCGCGTTGCCATCGTTCAGCTGCATATTCATATCTTTTACATAGAAATAATTCTCACCCATAACAGGGCAGATGGTGAACGCTAACAGAGCAATAAACGCCATTGCTACCTGAAACGATCTCATGTACATATATGTAAACCCTCATCCTTTGAAGCCTAATAGCGCAGGTAGGACGAGTATCATCAGCATGAATACTATGAAAGCTCCAAACATGATCTGTTGACGCCTCTGAGTCGATTTGTATTTGGATTCGCAGAGTTCATCGCAGAAATTTCCTTCTCCTTCTCCAATGGCATTGCCGCATACAATGCAATGCTTGTGAGGCGTTATACCTGCCATGCGATCACCGATTGAATATGGTTGATCCAGAGAGTAAATAAGGCTTTGCACGGCAAAGCTCTGCTGGGCATCTGTTGATATCGGCGATAATGTCTGTTAAATTTAGTACATGGCTTTAAGGTGTTCTGCGGCATCTATACTATGCTAAATAGCGCAGTAAGTACGCGCAATTATTTCCCTTGATCTATCATTCAGTTCCTTAACCGCTTCGCGTGCAAGACTATCGATATAGCATATAACTTATGAAATAATATTATAATGTTTATCGAACATTTTGTAACCCAATAGTCTGATATTCTTTACATATTAAGCAAAATATCCGGTTTATTTTTCCACTGGAAATAAAGGGGTTATATGCCTGGCTATATGACCTGGTTTTGTGACGGTTTTGTGATTGGTTGTATGACCCTTGATTGGGTGTCGTAAGTCCTGCATTAACTATAAAAGGACATCTGTTACAGTAGCAGGCATGCTCAGATTAACGATGCTCGTCTGTATAGCCCTAATTATCTGTCTCCTGCCGACAGAGTCCAGAACATATACGGTGGATGATAACGGCTTTGCGGATTTTAATTCAATAGCTAAGGCTGTAGTGGCCGCAAGAGATGGCGATACGATATATATCAAACCAGGTGTTTATAGCGAATCGTTCACTATAAATAAGAGCCTCAATCTCATGCCGCTTATAGGCGAGAAGGGAGACATCGTTCTAAATGGCAATGGAAAAGATAATGGAGTGAAGATCACCGCTAACGGCTGCTCATTAGAAGGGCTGACTGTAAAGAACTTTAATAAATCTGGGATAGAAGTTCTATCGAGCAGCAATATTATCAAGAGCTGCAAATTTGAGAATGATAACCCAGCGCTCCTTATTGAAAACGCTAATCAAAACTTAATAAGCAATAATGTCATGACAGATTGCCGAGGGGGGGTGGCGCTTAAGTATAGCTCAAAGGAGAATACAATAACCAAAAATGAGATAGATGGCGGCCTGGTATCCATTTACTTAGAAGAAGTGAATAACAATAGTGTTTTAAATAATTATTTAACTGGAGCCACTATAGGCGTTTTGCTTGCGAATTCAAGCAGCTTGGATGTTGCTAAGAACGATATACGCTGCAAAACGTTTGGCATTTGGGTAACCAATAGCAGTATCGGCAACCTGACAGATAACGTAGCTGTACGCAGCAGTTGGGGTATTTACCTGATGAACACTACCGGCATGGAGCTGAATAACAACAGCGTCAAAGATGTTGAGTCGGGAATAACTCTCGAAAGCTCAAATGAGAATGCGATCATTGGATGCCAAGTGAGCAATAGTAGTGATGCCTTTAGCCTAGGTTCGAGCTCAAAAAATACCATAACTGATAATTTGGTTTCAGGCGCGAAGGATACTGCAATAAATATAGATTCCTCGAATGATAATGTATTTACTGGAAATCAAATTTCGAACGGTGAAACAGGTATTATGATAATTTACTCATCAGCCAATAGGCTTCAGGGCAACATGTTCAAGGAGATCAAGTGTGGATTGTATGTTGAAGGCGAGTCTCGTGAAAACTACAATAACTCTATTGATGAATCCAATGAAATAGATGGACAGCCTATAGCTTACCTCTACGGCCTATCTGACGGGTTTATTCAGCACAGGGATCTGGCACACCTGACGCTGGCTTGTTGTAAGAACTTCACTGTAGAGGATAATAATATCACCAACGATGCTCTTGCTCTCTTCGGATCCGATGACAATACGATCTTGAATAATAATATATATGGATGTTATGGCGGCATGTTACTGCAAAATTCCAAGGCAAATTTAGTATATAAAAATAGAATAACCTACAGCAGTTACAGCGGAATATTCCTTGTCAGCTCCGATTCAAATAATCTAAGCGAGAATAATGCCTCTAAGAATAATCAAATGGGCATCTCTCTCCTAAATTCAGCGAATAATACCATTCGCGATAACACTGCAAATCATAACCATGATACTGGAATCTGGCTCAATTTATCAAAAGGAAATAACGTCTTCGGGAACAATGTTTCCAACAATCCCCTAGGAATGCAGGCGATAAACTGCGTTGGCAATTTGATCTATCGCAACAATTTCATCAGTAATTCAAAGACTGGAATCTGGCTCAACTTATCCAATGATAATAAAATCTTCGAGAACAACATCTCGAGGAACGCTATGGGCGCACAGCTCACACAGTCAACTGGAAACGAGATTTATCACAACAACTTCCTCGGGAACAAGGAGCAAGCAGAGGATAAGGAGGGAGATAATCGGTGGGATCTGGGCAATGTAACAGGTGGAAACTACTGGAGCGATCATACTGCTATTGGCAATCCGAGTACAGGCTGGGAAAAACTGATACGTGGAGCGAAGAAGGATAACTATCCGTTCCAGGATATGAACGGCTGGTTTAAGGCTAATGAGTCGGCAAAATCTCTACCTTAGACTAATACAAAGGGGATCATAAAATATAAGTCTGTGAAGATCAACCTATGTAAGGAAGCAAGTCAAAAAGGAGAATCTCATGGCAAAGAATAAGAAGGAAAACAGCGGCCTTATGTCCTCCGCAGGACTGATGAGGTACTTCGAGGCCGATGATACGGCAATAAAGCTGGACCCCAAGATGGTTGTTGCTGTAGGTGTTGGAGCAGGCGTAGTTATAATGGCGCTGAACATAGCCTTCAGGCTGTGGCCTTAGCCACGGCCTGATCACCTTAGACTATATTTCAAGATCTTTCCTCAGAATTTATAGAGCCATTCTCTAGAATCTTATTAACGATCTCGCGGAAACATGAACCTGCTTTGCTAACCCTTTCGACGAACGTAAGCCCACGATCTCCAAGAGCACTTACATCTGGATCGATAGGTATTGAGCCGAGGAATGGAACTCCCATCTCATCGGCTGCCTTTTTGCCTCCGCCTGCGCTGAAGATGTTGATAGTCTCACCGCAGTGAGGACAGCACAGGCCGCTCATATTCTCCACAATTCCAAGAACTGGGACACCCATTGTCATGATCATGTTCACGGCCTTGCGAGAGTCAAGCAGAGAGACCTCTTGTGGCGTGGTTACAATTACTGCTCCAGTGATGTCAGGGATGAGCTGAATGATGCTTAGCGGCTCATCACTTGTGCCCGGAGGCAGATCTACGAGAAGGAAGTCCAGATCTCCCCAGTTTACTCCCTCGATGAACTGTTTTATAGCTGCCATCTTCTTTGGGCCGCGCCATACCACGGCAGAATCGCGGCTAGAGAGTAGCAGTGCCATAGATGTAACTTTGATGCTATCTGCATTGCCAGGCTCAAGGCCACAAGGCCCAGGCATCATCCTCTGATCCTCGATTCCAAGGAGCTTGGGTATATTTGGGCCCGTAATGTCAGCATCCAATAGGCCAACGCTGTACCCCATGATTTTCAAAGCCCTTGCAAGGTTAACCGATACCGTGCTCTTGCCCACTCCGCCCTTGCCGCTGGCTATGAGTATCTTGTGCTTTATTTTGTCCATACGCTCAACTGCACACAAGTGACTCTTCAGCTTACCTTCCTCTCTATCTTTGCACGAACTTTTCTGGTCACAACTTTCGCATTTGCTCTGAGTCATTTTAACCATCTGCTTGGAAGTATTGCTTGCTGTTATGCCATCGTCTTGCTATTCTGTTCTCATTCTCCAATATCTTGAGATATTTTATGATATCGCTTTTTTCTGTGCCGAGCAGCTCGCATATCTCCTCAAGGGTGTGCGGTCCCAAAGACAGAAGCTCAAGAAGCTCAGATTTTGCTTTTCCTGGAATACGCCAATCCCAATCGGGAATCAGCTCCGCGCCCTCAAAGATCTCAAGCGTTTTCTGCATATCCTCCATGCCTAAAGGCAATACGGGCTCAGCCGGATGGCGGATGACAGTATTGAGCTGAATTCTATCAGGATTTATCGAATTCGCGGCATTTGCAATCATCTCTGCCTCGTGGTCATTCACATCCTTAACAAGCATTACCTCCAACCAGATTTCTCCGCTGAACTCCTTTCGAAACAGCCTCAGACCCTCGATGATATCTTCAATTCTTAGGCCTGGCGCAGGCCTGTTTATTGCCTTAAACGTCCCCTGAGTAGCAGCATCCAGAGAGGGCAGAACAATATCAGCAGAGGCGACTTCCTTTCTTACCCTTTCACTTGTAAAAAGTGTGCTATTTGTAATAACTGCTACGGGTGTATCCACTATCTCTTTAGAAATACGAATAAGGTCTCCGAGGTCTGCGCTAAGCGTAGGCTCGCCTGACCCCGCAAATGTGAGATGGTCAAAGCCGTCATTTTTCTTTGCCCGGATCTCTCTTATGACCTCGTCTGGCTGGACAAACCTATCCCTGCAATTGGCGAGACACGTTGTTCTGCCAAGCTCGCAGTAGATGCAGTCCAGATTGCATGTCTTAAAGGGCAGCAGATCAACGCCCATCGATAGACCGAGCCTGCGAGAGAGCACAGGGCCAAAGAGGTATTCCATTATTCAAGTCCTGTCGGTTATCTCTGGTAGTAGGCTAGCATGCTACAAGATATAACACTATCTTCCAAGTAGCCCCATCTTCCAAGTAACTCCCTCATCTGAGCAAAGCTTAAAAGACCGCGGAATAAATAAAAAGGGCATGGATAATGCGGCTGTTCTTATTCAAAAGCTAGGAAATAGCAATGATTACTTTGAGCGTCAGAAGGTCGCCTGGGCACTCGTGGGTCTAGGGGAAGCTGCGGTTGATGTGCTTGTCAATGCACTTAAGACCGGCGAGTTCTCAGACCTGCGATACAAAGCTGCTTGGGCTCTGGGAAAGATAGGAAGCCCTAGAGCAATTGAGCCTCTAGGAGATGCCCTTCTCAATGATTCCGATTATGTTGTTCGTGAATGGTCTGCTGCGGCAATAGAAGCTATGAACAATCCATTAGCGGTGCCATATCTTGCCAAGGCAATAAGATCCGATAGCAGCAGAGATGTCCGCTTACGTGCAGCAGTAGCGCTGCGAAATCTAGGTGCTGCCGGTGCACTCATGGATCTTCTCAAATCCCCAGAGCCTGAGATAAGAGGTATGGCGATTACAGGCCTTGCGAAGATAAAGCATAGTGCTGCGCAGGATGAGGTTGCCTGCTTCATCAGGGATGAAGATATTGAGGTCCGGAGAAGGGCAACCGCCTTCATGGGTGAGTTAGCCAGCAATAACGTCCTTGGTATTCTTGACGAAGCGCTAAAGGATTCTGAGCCAATAGTTAGGATTGAAGCACTAAAGTCCTTGGCGCAGATAAAGGGAGAAAGAGCTTGCAACCTGGCCCTAACTGCTCTTTTGGATGAGGATTACGGGGTGAGATTAAAGGCCGTCACAACTCTGGGCGAGATAGGCCATAGCTCTGCAGTTGATCATCTGGTTGAAGTTATGTTCGGAGAGGATGAAGAGGAGATACGCGCATGGTCAGCCTGGAGCCTTGGAGAGATTAGAGATGAGCGGGCAGTAGAACATTTGCGCAAAGCCTATAAGACTTGCCCAATGGAAATTATGAAGATGGCTAGAGAGTCGCTTGTTGAGGTGTTCAAGCTGGAACCCTGAATATTATATTTTTCGAATCCTTTTACTGCTGCCTTAGATCATTTCAAGAGCAGCTCTCAGCTTCTCCTTTGCCTGTCTGATCTCCTCCTTGCTATATGTAGAAATCGCTATCTTAGGTTGTTCCTCCATAGCTGCAGTCAACATATTCATGGTTTCAACAGATCCCGGACAGAATTCGTTTACCTTGACCTGATTCTCAGAGCCATAGATTCCTAGGAAAGGGAAAATGCGACATGACCAGGGGCGAACAGTATACATCTTGCAGACCTTTGCCTCGGTATCGTAAAACTTGCACGGCAAGATATGCTTGAAATCAAGAACTTCTGTCTTGTTTGGATCCGGAACCGTGAATTTTTTGATAGCCTTATTTATGGGTATCTTAAGGCGTTTAGCAATTTTGGCGATATCTTCATATTTAAGTCTTATAGGGTCGCCGGTTATGCAGCAGGTTCCACAGCGCTTGCACTCAAAGAGGCTATGGCAGGCCATACGATAGTAATCGATAGTTGTATACAATGGCCCAGTCGAATCTGTGAAGATCTCATTATCTGGCATCGCTGTAGCCTTTACCAGTATGTATGCGACTTCTTTTGCGTCTGTCATGAGCACTTTTCTATACCTATTATTACGTTTATTACGGCTATCCTATCTAAATGCTAACCTGTACGCATAACCCTAGCAGAGTCCTTGTAGGCTCTTACTATTCAAACAAGAAGATTGCGGCCATCCAATCTGTTTCGACGGGAGACGTAAGCATATTCTGTCAGGGTACAACATAGTATATATAGGATGCCGATTTCAGGGATGATTGGTAGAGGCGGCTTCGTCATAAATGCGCTCGCCTATGTCCAATGACGTGGTAAAGGAGATATTATGTCAAAAATTATATTAAAATCGATACTAATTCTGGCTTTAGTATGTCTTATGGCGTCCGTAGTGGGCCTCACAACCTTCACAACCGTAGCGAAGGCAGGATGTGCAGCCTGCGGCGAGGAAGAGAATTGGGACCCTAATGCAGAGTTAAATGGGATAGGGAATACAGCAGCAGAGCAGTCAACTCAGGTCTATAATGCTGCGGCTGCCAGGGTGACGGAATCACAGTTCAATGGCGGTTCGCTCAATCAAACTGCTAACAACTTGAATACGACGAAAAATGTCGCGCAAACGCCGGAGCTTAGCGTCAGTCTTAATAATATAGGTGCGAGTCCCAATCCAGCAAATCCTGGAAGCCCTGTTAAGATTACCGCAACCCTTGGAGATGTAGAGAATATGACCGCTTATGCGATCATCAGAAACTCCATTGGCGTACAAGTTGGTAGTGTGACCCTAGATCAAACGCCTGGAGGCGAATATGTTGGGACCTGGACTGCTGGCATTGCTACGGGGATTTATAATGCCGATCTAGTAGCATCTTCGCAAGGCGAATCCAAGACATTCACTAATGTATTACAGATAGAGGTAATAGGGTCTGGCAATGCAACCAGTACTGGTACTACTACTAGTGCTAGTAGTAGTGGCAAAACTACTAATTATCTGAAGCTGGGATGAACTTAACCGGAGTCAACTCCAGTTTGCCTTTTTCTTAGTAAATCAGTAATTTATCCGGTAATTCGAGTCCACTTATATAGTCCACTTATATTATAGACATCCTTTTCAACCCGAGCATCTCTTGAGGATACCATGCCAAAGGAGATCGTCCTGATAGGAAGGTCAAATGTGGGCAAATCAACCCTATTCAGGCAGCTTACTGGGAGGAAGGTCGATGTAGGCAGGAGGCCGGGTATGACGAGAAAGCCCTTCAAGGTTAAAATTGGCAATGCCATTTACGTAGATATGCCCGGCTATGGATTTATGAAATTTCTATCTAGGGAGGAGCAGGAGAGAACGAAGGACTCTGTCATCGAATATTTTGAGCAAAACAAGGATAATATTCTTCTCGCTATTCAGATCATAGATGCTGCATCATTCCTGGACATTGCAGATCGATGGGAACAACGAGGCGAGGTGCCGCTAGAGATAGAGCTTTACGATTTTCTTAACGATCTCGGGCTGGATGTGGCGTTAGCAGCAAACAAGATAGATAGGATCTCAAATAAAGATGAGGCTCTTAATGCGATTGTGGAGAGATTGGGAATGCTTCCTCCATGGCGCCAATGGGTTGATAGAGTCGCACCGATAAGTGCTAAAAAGGGTGAGATTGAGCCAATTAAAATGATCATCAATAACAGGCTGGCAAAAGCTAGCAGTTAATGCCAGTGCATCGTAACAAAAGTTTTTTTATCTTAAGAGGTCTATATGACATAGAATCATGTCAAGAAAAACAATATTCGTCGTAAATTTAACGGAGAAAGATAGGGAGTATCTGAACCAATTTATTTGTCGTGGAAGATGTATTGGATCAATATGAGCAACCATGTATCTCCTTGAGCCCACTCAAAAGCTCCTTTCCTCCATCTGTGGATATGTCTGGCTATATAACCAATGGTTTAATGCCTTTTCTTTTCGCAATCTCCATCGGAAGATCGACGACGAGGCAGGCTGCATCAATCACATTTCCATCGCTTGTTGCAACAATATCCTTCGCAATCTTAAGATGATGATCCACAATCATTTCCGTCCTGGCTGTCCCCGGAACCCCTCGAAGTGACATCATCTCCCGGATATGCGCCGCCAGCCTGCCGCTCATGGATATCTGCTGGTCAAGCAAAAAATCGACTCTGGCAGGATCGACCAGAGCCAGGAGATCGATGATCTCAGAGAGTGCCTGATCGGTGATTTTGGACTGTCTGTAGCTTCTGAAGATGCCACGAATGTCGCGTAGCAGCCCATCATCGCATAAATAAACAGGGCAGCCTTCAAGGATGCTTTCAACTGTTATCAGGACGTTATAGCCGTCTATTAGTATCTCTTTTCTATTAAGTGCCTCCAGAGGAACAAGCTTTGCCATGCGGGCGGACGTCTGTGACGAAGCCACTACTACCCTTACTAGAACGAACCTCTGCCATTCAGGCAGCCTGTAATGATCTGCAACAAAACGTATCGCAGACTCCTTTGGGTAGCCGCGACCCAAGAGGTGGCGTACATCCTCAGTAGCAAGCCTCAGCCTTTCAGGCGATTCTGAACCGACACTCTCACATCCTTATAGATATCATGGCCATAGGAATCGATGGCGACAATCATCGGCCCAAGGTTCTCGGCCTCAAACTCCCACAGAGACTCAGCCATGCCCAGCTCCTGCAAGTGTACTCTCTTAACCTTCAGCTGTCTGGCAGCTGCAGCGCCGCAGCCTCCGGGATACGCCAGATAAACCGCCCTGCCTCTGAAGGGTTCACCAGGCAGGCCACCCTTGCCTATTATCGCCTTAACACCAAGGTTCAGGATCTCCTTTGTGTAACGCGCCATTCTGCCGCTTGTTGTCGGGCCTGCAGATAGAACTTGATCGTTCTTTATTAAGGGCCCACAATGGTATAGAGCTGCGCCTTCAAGTGAGATGGGACTGCCCTTTGATCGAAGCAGAGCATGCGCTTTGTCACGGGCAGTATAAACAGTGCCGCTGAGGTAGACTACGTCTCCAGCGTGAAGCGATTTTATATCCTCAATTGAGAAGGGCGTCTTCAGCCTGTGTTCTGTCATCGGATCACCTCAGATGCGCTTCTATTGGCCCAGCACTGGAAGTTTATAGCTACTGGCAGCGATGCTGTATGGCACGATGCCGTTTCAATCTTAACGCCCAAAGCCGTCGTGTCCCCTCCCAAGCCCATTGGGCCAATCCCCAAGGCATTGATCTTTTTCAGGAGCTTAATCTCCAGATCCGACGATCCCGGCATATTGAAAAGAGCGCGCTTCGCCAGACGTGCAGCCAGATCAAACGTCCCTCCTATTCCGATGCCCAGAAAGAGCGGCGGGCATGCGTTAGCGGCACGCTCAGCCACTGCTTTTAGAATGAACTCAAATGGATCATCGGCAGGATTCAGCATTCCGACAAGGCTCATATTCTCCGAGCCTGCGCCTTTTGGAAATGCTGTGATCCTCAGGCTGTCTCCATCAACTGGTTCCAGAATTATGTCAGGCATTCCAATGCCGGTATTATCTCCAGTGTTCCTTCGGGTCAGCGGATCAACTACGTTAGGCCTTAGCGGAATTTCCTTTGAAGCAATCCTTACTCCCTCTGCAATAGCATCTTGCAAATCGAAATCTAACCTGAGGTCTCGTCCAACCTCCAGATGGAATATCGGCAGACCGGTATCCTGGCAAAGAGGAAGCTTCGTCTCCTCGGCTATGCAGACGTTCTCAAGCATGAACTGAAGGTGGGATCTTGCCACAATGTTAGTCTCATTTTCCATAGCATGCTCGATAAGCTCCAAGACCCAATTTGGAAGCGATGTCTCAGCCTTCCGGAGCGATCGAACAGTTGTCTGTACAACATCAGATCTCAGCATCATCCTTTCTGCCCCTTTTCCCTCTTCTTGCCCGGCTCGATCTTGATGGGCTTCGATTGCTCCGGCAGCTCCAGCTTTGTGACCCTGCCAAGAGCCCTCTCCATTGCATCTTTATGAAGATCTCCTGATGTATGGATGCCTCCTGGAGTGCCTCTGACTGCACGGCAGGGATACTGCTGGCAGAGCAGTCCGGCCAGGGAGGGAGCCTCTTCAACAGTTTTTCCGATCAGGCCCTGTGCGGCATGCCAGGTTGAGCCGCAAGGCGAACCACGGATTACATTGATTGAAGCTATTCTACCGTCCTTTATCTTCGCCTCAAGCTCTGGCTTGCCGAGCTTTTCGGCAAATTCATCAACAGCAGGAACGCCGCATTTCTCTAAGGTGCAGCAGATCTCATCGACCTCGATGTGGATATTATACTTCTCGGCTATTCTCTCAAGCTCGCCGATTGATCCAGCGCGAGCAATGCCGCCAGGGATTATTGCTGCCTTAACACCGTGCTCTCCCGCCATCTTCACAATCTCGGGGGTTAGATCGGGATGGAATGTGTAAAGGATAAGAAGATCAGCGTCGAATACCTTTGGATCGAGGTTCAGGCCCTTCACGAACTCTTCAGGGTCCTCGATGAAGCCAGGCAGGTATTGAGGAACATCGGCTGAGACTACCTGAAAATCAGTCTTCTCTTTTATTACCTGGATCAGGCGCTCGCCGTACTTTCCCCGTTTTACTACTCCAACAAGCATGTATGAAGATCATTTGGGTGATTTAATAGCCTTTTGCTGCTGTATTGTAAAATGAATCGTTCATCTTATCCTCACCAACCTTATCACCTGCCTTTCAGGAAACTTCCCCCGAAGAGGGGCTAGGGGTAGCCGGCACGGCGACTGAGCGTGCTAGAGTATAGTTAGTGTTAGCCCCAGAAGGAAGTGTAGGCTCGTGAACTATACTAGCAGGTCTATGAGCATGAAAATAGCCCCCAGATTCGAGTCCGGTTTCTTACCAACGCACAATGGAAACTTTGAATCTGAGTGACGCTGCTTTGGAAGGATTTTCGTTCTACTACAGAGTATTTTTATCCACATTAGACGGCGAAGAGTCTTGCTCTTTTAGCACTATTTGTTGTATTGAATTGCGGATCTTATAAGTTAGCATAAACGAATTACTTGAACACATCCCCTGCCTCTTTATACCAGAGCAAAAGGTCAAGGTGCGACATAGGCATTCCCACCTGCTTTGAGAATTCGATCATTTTCTTTTCGATATCGAGATAGGTTTTCTTCGATAGGGATGTGGGCACCTCATCGATCACTCCCGCTAGCTTGAGGTTTTTGAGGATATGCCTATCAAGTATCGCCAGATCCTCACCAAGCCCGATATTTCTTAAAAAATGACTGGCCTCTTTATATCCTAGGCCCATCACATTCTGGACCAACCATTCACGTGCAGCATAGGGACTGCTGAAGCCGCTGATTATTGATCTCAGCGATTGATCTGAGAACATCTTGCGTGCAAGGCAAATGTATTCAGCCTTTCTTTCGTTGAACCTGACGCCGATAAGTGCTTCCTGAATCAGCTTTGGTTGGCACCCATCTATTAAGGATTTCTTAACGAGGCATTCAACTGCTGCCCAGCAGGTTTTAGCTCTTGACTGGGGCGTTAGAAGGCAGAAGACAAGCTCTCTGAAAAGATCTTCATCGCTGCCCGTTTCCCAAATCTGCTTGAACTCCTTCAAACGTGATTCTATTCTGCCTTTTACGGGCGCATAGAGCTCCATCAGCTCTGGTATACCTTTGTCTTCCTTTTTCCCAAAGTCCATCTATGCTCCCTTATCAATCTTAGGTATATATCGGTTCGCGTGAGGTCGTCCCGAAGCTGCCTGGACAAGATTTTAGTGTTCATTTCTGCATTAATAAGCAACCCTCAACACTGGAGTTTAACAACTTGGTGTTAATTGCATTGACTGTAACTTCATTTACATCACCCCTAGTATCGCTAGAATTAGTTTCGCTCTGCGCTGCCATAGTTTAAATAACGTCGTATCGATTCGCCATACAATGGCACTGTTAAGACGAGCAAGGTTTTGTAGCTGGAAAGTTGGGACTAGAACAGCCTGCCCCGTTCTAATCGATAATCTCACAACCGATAAATTGGATCATATCTGGAGCGAGATCAGCCGGATTAATTATGCTGCTCATAAGGATGCTCTTAAGTAGGATGAAAGCCAGGACGTTGTTAGACACGAGCAAACTTCGAAACGGCGCACTTCCAGCATCAAAATGAGATGAAATTCTCAGATGATAGGATCATAATTTCTTGTGGCAGAACCACCAGTCGTAGCAGACAATATCTCCGCCAGTTACACGCGTCTTCGCAGTCTTTTCATCTGCAGGAGGCGGTATGATAACATCCTCGCCGATAAGCTCGTTCTTCGGCCAATTGGCAGGCGCAGACACTTTGTACTTATCGGTGGTTTGAAGCGCATTAACGGCCCTCAGGATCTCATCCATGTTTCTGCCGACTTCAGGCGGAAAAATGTATATACATCGGAACAATAGTTATTTAAGGAGATATAATGGCCGCTGATGATGCTGCAAAAGCTGCGATAGATGAACTTTATAAGTCTTTGACGATAGATCGCATAATTGGTGCGCCTATAGAAATAGGGGATAAAATAATTTTACCTATTACAAGGATGGGCATTGTCTTCGGCACTGGACTGCACTATGGAGCTCAGGACAATTGTGCCGAAGGCAGAGCAGGCGGAGGCGGCGGCATTTTTCCTGTAGCCGTGGTTATCATTTTCAAAAGCATTAAAGGGCCTGAGGGGATCAGAGTTGTGCCCCTGACTATTCCATCTGCTCAATTCGGGCTTGCAGAATCATTGGGCCAAATAGTCTCATCAGCGATTTCAAGGCTGAACGTTAGCAAAACAGCCAGTGAAAACAAACCGCCGAATGTTCCTCATACCGCCGAAGTGGAGATTAAGTAGGCATTAGAAGATGAATACATTAATAATAGCAATAATTCTGCTTTTGATAGTTCTTCTGATAATTTTACTGCTGGGTCCCTTTCGCCTATGCTTTAATCTTGCGAAGGAAGACATGTACCTGCAGGGTTTCTATAAAATCAGCTTTCTGGGCTTTACGCTAAAAAAAGGTGAGATGCCTTCTATACAACCTAGAGCTGCAAAGGGGATCTTGGAAAATCAGGAGCATCATGAGGCTATAACTCCGAAGACGGCTAAAGCCTTCGAAAGTGTGGATGGAGATAGAACTTATAGTGATGATAATAAAAAAATTTATCAAAAGCCAAATAGGATACCGCCTCAGACGCAAGCAAGGATCATTATCGATGCGTTTCCTCAAATTGCCCAGATACTTATCGACCTCATAAAATCCATAGATATAATGAAATTTTTCTGCGAAATGTCCTTTGGATTGGATGATCCAGTAGATACAGCTATAGTAAGCGGTTATCTCTGGTCCATCGCCTCTGCAACTGGCCTTTATAGGAAGGATATTTTTATAGAGCCGCAGTTTGACGGCGCTCAGCTTGAGGGATCTATTTTAGCAGTGGTTGAGGCGAGAATGCTTTGGTTTGTTGTAGCTGCTGTAAAGACGCTCGAAGAGAAGAAGACAAGAAAGCTGATATTTGAACTTGTGAAGGGTGAGTTCTTTTGAAGATCGATTCCGGAAAAATCCCCAAGTTTGAGTCTCGCATAGAGGTCGGCGAGGCTCTGAGAATAGGCAATAGGACGCTTCATTTTTTAACCAAAGTTTCTATCATGAGGACTGAGGACGAAAATATCCTTGGAGGATGGGCAGATCCTCTGGCTATGGTAGTCAGCGAGCAAAATAAAGAGTATGTATTCTCGTTTACTGGTCAGGACCTCACCATCGATCAGCTTATGGAAATGGCACCCTCTTTAAGGGACGTTTTGAATAAAGATAAGGGAATATATAAGATTAAGATAGTATGAAGATATTGTGAAGGCACATTGATCAACAAATCAATTATATAAATCTTATTAGATAATAAAAAATAATATGAAAGATCTCAGGCTTTGATCACAACAGTCTTCGCTGCCCTATCCCCTAGCCTCTGCTTTTTATGCGACGTCCAGATAAGTATTGCTCCAACTAGATAGGCGATAAGGCCATCGATTACTCTGAGGATGTTTCTTATAAATGCAGTTCCCATATCTATGGGGCTTCCATCTTCCTTGACCACTTTTATTCCCATGACCCTCTTGCCTATTGTTTGTCCCCTGGTGCCCTCAAGGTAAGTAAAATAGGCGATGTATATTATGAATGCAACGATCCCCCATCCAGATAATGCTGCCTGGGGCCTCATGGAGAAGCCTAAAGTGTAAACGCCAAATAGAACGCCTAAAATCCAGCCTATTATTCCCAGAATTATGCTGTCTATCAGCAATGCCACGAACCTTATTGCTACGCCCTGATATGCCATGGGCTCATGATGCGTTGCCGGTATTGTTTCAACAGTTCCTGCCATAAACCCTCCTCAAAGTTATTGATATATTATAATACATATTATTCAATAAATATTGATTATATCATCTTTTCATCTTTATATGCATCTTTGTGTTCTGCCCAAACTACGGAAGTTATTTTTAACTATTGGGATAATTACTATTTAGATATTTCGAATCTTAGGTGAAGAAAATTGGATTCTTTGAGTATCCAAAAAGGAGATTTGGAGGTTATCTCAAGCCTACTCATGTTGATGGCTATTTGGGTTAAAACCTCAGTTTTTGCCAAGCTAGCCAAAAGAATCCATGAAGTCTATTTGGGCTTTGTTGCGCTGACCTTTATGCTTGATATAGAGTCAGATAGATCCCTAAGCTGCTCCTTCGATAGCTTTGGCATATCTTGTATGGGAGATTCTGCAGATTCAGATACCAGAGACTCGATTGGGAAGGAGGACTCATCCATGACCCTGATGTTTATAAAGCCCTCGGATTTGATTATGTTCAAGTAATCCCCTTTCATGATAGCACCTGCCAGGCAGCCAATATATGCCTCAGTGGATCTTTGTACAAACTCAGGCAGATCCTTCAGAAGAACTATATCAGAAACTGCGAGCCTTCCTCCAGGCTTCAAAACCCGGAATGCCTCCCTGAAGGGCCTATCTTTGCTCGGGACTAAATTTATGACACAATTGGATATGACTACATCTACATAGTTATCGGCGACTGGCATGTTTTCCAGGTCGCCCTGGCGGAAGTCTATATTAGTGTAGCCACCCTTCCTTGCATTTGCCCTGGCCTTCTCCACCATCTCTGAAGTCATATCAACTCCAATAACCTTGCCATTCTTGCCAACCTGGTGGGATGCGAGGAAACAGTCAAAGCCTGCTCCAGAGCCCATATCGAGGACGATTTCACCCTCCTTTATCGATGCCAGAGCCACTGGGTTGCCGCAGCCGAGACCAAGGTTAGATCCTGGGGGAACTGCCTGAATCTCCTCATCCGTATAGCCTAATCGTTTGCTGATCTCTTCGGGGAGATCTGTGCATCCGCAACAGCTTTTAGAGTCATAATAGGATGTAGCCCTCTTTGCTATACGTGCATATCCCTCTCTCACCGCCCTCTTGATCTCACGTTCTTTCATCATAATAATACCTCTATTTATCGTAATTTATATTTGATCTTTTTTTGCTCTTGAATCGTATCTTTTAATGTTGATTTTAGGCTTTAATTAATGTTTCTTCGTAATCGAAGATTGCAGCCCTGAAGGTTGCCCACTAATTCAGTGATCGAAGCTATAGGGCATCATGAGGTATTTCGCTGATACCGTAAATTTTTTAGAAGCCTCATCAAATCTGCCTGAGCAGCGGCTCATATTCGCCAATCTTCTTTATCAGATCCTGATGCCTAATCCATAGTCCTATAATGGCTGCCAAAGATAGCGTAAGCCATGCAGCGAACCCTAATTTCAGATATCCATCAAATGCGGGCTGCTGCGAGTGAACGAACATCGCTGCTGCTAGGGTTACTATTATGGAGAAGAAGATGTTAGCCGAAGGCGCGATGCCGTCTCGGTAATCTGTACAAAAATGCTCCCACTCCCGCTCAGCAGCTCCTGCGCGAGAGGCAGGATGTTTGCCGAGAAAGATACCGATCCTCTTGATCCTAGAATCTGCGGACATGATGTAAAGATCATAGCTAATAGCGACCAATGGTATAAAATAAATAAGCCAATATATATCTGCAATCTTAATTCCCAGGTTCACCGAGCTTATGCCGAAGAGCACCGTGACGAAGGCCAGCTTTCTTGTTACGTAGTCTGCTCGTTCGTTCTGCGTCCTGATCTTCTCTTCATGGAGCGCCCGGAGAAACTCGCGATCGCTCTCTTCCATTGCTATCCCAATACAGAAAAGGATCTAATCTATTAATAACTTTTGCATGTTATGTTTTTCACGATGTGAATGAAAAAGAGAAGGGTTTAAAGACACCGAAAAGGGATCAAGAGATGTAATGGGAAGCAATTCAAGCTCAGATAAATGATAGGGCGAGAGTATCCTGATGGCTGGATCATCAGGATATCTCGCAGCTTGCTACAGCATGTATGGCTGATTTAATCTCTTGCGCTCTTGAGAGACCTTTCGATCCTTTGATGCTTTGCCCTTTCATTTCAGACAGGGTTAGGAGAAGCAGTAGATAATCTTTGATATGCCTGGTTATAAGGAAATTATTCCTAACATGTTCTCTGCCATTTATTCCGAGGATCTTTGCGTACTCCGGCTTCAGCAGGAGTTTCTTCAGATAGTGTACAGTTTCATCAAACGAACTTGTGAGGATGCCCGAATGACCGTGATTTATCTGCAGTGGAATTCCGCCTACTGCAGAGGCTATTACAGGCTTTGCCTTCCAAAGGGCCTCTGTAACTGTTAGCCCGAATCCCTCCCTGAGAGAGTTTTGTAGCACCACTGTTGATGCTCTCTGAAGCGCATTGATCTCCAGGTGGCTTGAGGGAGGAAGATCAAGGACATGAATATCTGCATCTTCATTGGCTGCAAGTAAAACCTTTTCAAGAACAGCAGGGCCCTCTGGGTCATCAGTGGCACTTCCTCCTGCAAGCACAAGCTGGCAATCGATATCCTCTTTGACCTTCTTATAAGCCGCTATTACGCCGATTGGGTTCTTCAGTTTATCGAAGCGAGAGACCTGAGTTACTATTGGCCTGTCCTGGTCGATTCCGAAGCGATCGAGGGTTGAGGAAATGCGCCCATCAGTTAGCTCCTTGTTTTTATCGCTTAATGGATCAATCGATGGCGGGATAATTATCTGCTCAGCACCCAGACTTCTCTGTGCATACTTCTGCGCTGAGATTATCGCATAGTCATATCTCTTAATATAATTATTCAAGAAGTTCAGCGGTCCCATCTGGGGCTCCGATAGATCGATATGGCATCTCCAGAGCCAGGTCCTACCATCGTTTTCTCTTTTATCGATCAGAGTTATAGGCTGAGGATCATGAACGAGTACGATATCTCCATAGATATCCATTGCCTCGGCATTCATTCTGCCGATCTCCATGAAATATGCCAGATCTTCATTCATTATATCGGTATTATAGCCCTGCAGTGAATTATGGAACTTCTTGGTGATGCCAAAGAATCTATCATCGCCCTTTATGACATCCCATCTGATATCTATCCCAAGCTGCTTGAACAAAGGAAGCATTCTTGAGAGTATCTCGGCTACGCCTCCACCTACATAGGTCGAGTTTATATTTTGCAGTATTTTTCCTTGGGAACCGCTGGCTAGCGAGTATAGTTCATTTATAGTATCCTGTCCGACAATGGCTGCATAATCGTCAATCTTAGGCATATCCCAACCTCACAACGTTTACGTTCAAGCCAATTTTATTAAAGCATTTTTTTGAGATGGGACTCATATAGAGGCCAGCTAGCTTATCTTTCGGGAAACAAGGGACTCTTATGTGCAAAATCGTTTTAACTAATTTAATGCGCATAAAATTAAATTAAGCGACTTACAAGAGATTATGGTGATGCAATTTGACATGTCCTAGCCCTATAACATCGATATATTTTCGTTCAACAAGTAAGGATCGATCGATGCGATATCTGAAGTATCTGGATGGAGTTTACAGAAAATTCGGTGCCTTGTGGATGATTAACTGAGAGGGAATCTGAAAACATAGATTCGATAGCTTGCTGGCTGGCTAAGCCCCAATCCCTCAAGAAAGTTCATCGCTAAAAATAAAGGCGATAGATAAGGCTAATATTATTTCTCCGGCTTCTCCCCGGAGACGAGAAAACCTGTGCAAGAACAGAAAAAGCGACCCAGATTATCGGCTTCACTCAAGTCTTCAAGCCAGTCTTCAGCCTGGCTCTCAGAGACATAGCCCATTCTTTGTGCTCTATGAGCGTTGTTAACCAGATCAAAGATTTGAATAGCCAGATGAAGGTCGTCAGTGTAAAAGTCTTCGCCTCGATCTGTATCTTTTCCAGGCTTTCCTCACAGAAAAACCCAGGAAGCTGGCGGCCAATCCACCCACTTGGGAATGTATCCCCAAAGAGCTGTGTCATGATGCGGCTGATCTCCTTTTGACCTGGGCTGATGATGAATGTTCCCCAATCAGGCTCGTAGACCACCAATTTGCCTTTATCCCTGATTGCCCGGACCATCTCTGAAAAGGCTTTTCTCGGATCTGATATATGCTGCAGGACCCGGTCGGCTCTCGCTCCGTCGAAGACACTATTGGAGAAAGGAAGTCTGCAAGCATCTGCAAGGCAATAATTGATGGAATTCGTTCTCATGGGACTTTTGCATGCGGTTTCTATCCTTTTTCTGCTGGAGTCTATGGCTACTACATCGCCTTGCTTTCCGATCATCCTGGCTATCGCTATTGCATCTTGTCCCAGACCGCAGCCAATCTCAAGTATTCTTGAACCTTTCTTCGGATCCAGGAGCTGGATGCTTTTTTTCTTGTAGCCCTGGAAGCAGGGTTGGGCGCTTAGAGTTTGCAAACAGGAAACAAAGACGCTCGGGTCTTGGGATGAGTCCACTTTGGAAAAGCCGCTGGATAAGTAGTCCATGGGCTTGGGATTGTGGGGGATTTGTTAAAAAGATAATGCAACGGCTTTAAATAAATAGTAATTAAGAGCCTGAACTTCCTTTTATGGCTACTACTTGCGGTTATTCTAGCACACTCATTCCTTTATGGTTAATAATTCGTCGTTTGTTTAATAGCTGTGTCAATTACCTTTCGCCACTGAGGCCACCATTATGTTTCAAGCCGGTCTTGGGCGTCCTCAATCTCCTCCAGCTCGGCCATCTCGCTTCTTCTTATGCTGTTCAAGATCGTAGTGATCTCATCGATGCTCTCGATTCTTCGCACAACTTCCTCTTTTGTTATCATTTCAAGCCTCCCGATGACGGTGGTTGAGCCGGCAGATCGATCTTGGTTCCGACTGGATGCTTTCTGGAGCACTGATGTGCCTGGCTGGCTTCTGGTACGAGGTTGTAAATTGCAGCCACCGTTTTAACTTGTCTATTGGCTTATAATACCACACGGTATATGAATCTTTCCTAATTTATGGCAATTAATGGTAAATAATGGAAAGATATTTAAACCTTGAACGCAAGATGCTTTGGCGTATGCGCGAAGTAACATCGCTAATAGAGGTGGATGAAAGGGGTAGAATGCTGATGCCTATAGCAATGCGCAAAGCATTAGGCATCTTAAATAAAAAAGCCATTGTCAGTATAACTGCGGTTTTAGTAAAGGATGAAGACCAGAACCCTCTGAGGGCCCTGGTCATTAACTAATCCTGCATTGTAGCTCGTGACTACAGTGCAGTTTCACTGTGAGTAGCGGAAGCTATTTACTCCTTTCCTCTTCAAAACAATATGATTCTGAGGTAGGTGTTGAACCGCGCCTGAAAAATGAAATAGTCCTTAGCTTTACACTTCTTTCAGGGCTAAAACTAACGGTTTTACTAGCGCGCTCAGTCGCCGCGCGGGCTGCCCCTAACCCCCCTTCGGGGGAAGGTTTCAGAAAGCGATAGTCCATAAGGCTGGTTGAGAACAAGATGAATGAATCGTTGCCGAAGGTTGAATATAGAGCCTTCACCGCTAACAACGCTATTCGTGATGAATCTCTCGAAAGAGGCTCTCCCGTGAGTGACCCATAAGTGCCTATAACTTTAAAACCACCTCCTTTTAATAGATCTACGAGGTCACCATCATTAAGGAATGGGATTGTCTGGCCCATCAGTTCTGCTACAATGCTTATTTATCCATAACCTCGCCCAGTCGTCCAAATTGCTCAAGGGCCTCCGCCAATTGCTGATACACCGGAGCAGCTTCTCCAGATTGCCCAGGCATCTTGCCCATACGGTATGCAGCGCATCCCAATCTTACCAGAACGTCTGGAATAGCTTCTTCAGGAATACTGGATCTAGACACGTTCGCACCGCGGTAATTGCTGAGGATTGCTTGAATCGCCTTCGGGAGACGTTTGACGTCAATGCTCCCATCAAGGTTACAGTACGGCAGCTTCCAAGTGGGAGTATCTCCGGCATCGCCAACATAGGCAAAGCATCTAGCCGGAACCTTGTATTTCGGATGCAAAAGGGCATCATCTGATGAGCACTCTTCGGAGCCTGTCTCCTCTGGGGCATCTGGCAGCAATCGCGGGCTCGCATCCTCCTGATCCTCTCTGGGCCTGTAGATACCATGAACGCTAAGCCACCACAAAGCATCCATTGGCTTGGCGGATTCAAGCGATAAGAAGACTCTATCTTTTAGTCCGCCATGCTCTATGTTTGCAGCGTAAAGCATCATCCCATCGCTCACAGCAATGCATTTCACCTTCTGTTCGGCTGCATATCTCGATGCCTGATCCAGGGCGGCTTCAACTGCGCGTCTGTTCCAGGCTAAGGAACCAGGGCGTTTCACCTCAACTAGAAGATACTTAATGCCCAGACGGGTGAGAAGCAGATCTGCATAATCCACCTGGTTATTGATATCTGAGACGGACCAGTCTAGTACCTCAGTGAAAAAGTCCTCCAGGATATTCTCTGCTACCTTTTCTGCCGCAGTATCATGTCTCTTATGCTGGACCAATCTCTCATCTCTTTTCTTGAGAAAGGCTGGCCATGCTGAGTTGACGCGCTCAATACAGCGGCGGTAGGATGCCAAGCTTGTGGTCGTATCAAGCACCTCTTAGTGTGCATTGAGAGTATAGCATAATTACTACAAACGGTAAATGCGGCTCCTTGATTAAAATCTTTTTATTTGATTATCTATAGCGGTTACAAACTAAGTTCATCCGCACTAATGCTATTAGTTCATCACCCATCTTACCAAGCTAGAATGCCCTGAGAGTTTATCTAGGAATTACATAGCGATGCTATCTGAGAAGCCACAGATAACTATTATCATATCGACCTAAATGAACTGAAGGCATCCTATCTGAGCAAGATCCCAAAGCTTGGGATGAATTAATCTATACTGCCTAGTTGATCCCTTGGAAAAGTTAAAATCGTTGGACTGCGTCCAGCCCTTTGAGAAGATAGTGCACGCTAAAGTATCTATGTAGAACATTAAAACGGACGGGGAAGATGCAAAGGGTGCCGCTTCATAAGGTCTAGGAAAATCACTGAGTCTAAATGTATCGAATGATGTCAAAAAACATCAAAAGTGTAAGGGATAGCGATGAAAGCGCGATATAAGGAACTACTCGATCGTGCTATCGCCGCAATGGTGGCAGCAATCGATGTATATAATAAACCCGATTTTCCTTATCGCGCTGAATCTTTCGCAATCTTAGCGATCAACTCGTGGGAGCTTTTGTTAAAAGCAAAATGGCTTGCGGATAATGCTAATAATATTAGGTGTCTGCACGTTTATGAACCAGTTACCCTCAAAGATGGAAGTACAGGTAAGCGTAAGAAAGTTAAGACCACACGATCTGGCAATCCATTTACTCATAGTCTGAATCATCTTGGTAATAAGCTTGTTGAGAAGAAAACTTTGGATTCATTAGCATGGAAAAATTTGGTAGCATTGGAGGAGCTACGTGATTCTACCATACATTTTTATCATAGTTCACCAAAGTTTGCAGAACTTCTGCAAGAGATAGGCGCAGCGACTTTAAAAAACTTCACTGCAGCCATATTCGAATGGTTTGGTCGCGACCTTTCTAAGTTCAATTTCTATCTTATGCCCTTATCTTTCGTTCCTTTACAAACACCATCAGAAGTCATAGTGCTCAATAAGGAAGAAACTAAATTCTTTAGATATATTCAGAGTCTAGAACCAGCCGAACTAGATCCAATATCTCGCTATTCTGTTACTGTGAACTTTGAGGTACGGTTCATAAGATCGACTGCAAAGGATGTCTTATCAGTAAAAGTTACAAATAATCCAGATGCATTCCAAATACGATTAACTGAAGAACAAATTCGCGATAAATACCCTTGAGACTATTGGGACCTCACTGATAAATGCAGGGAGCGCTACTCAGATTTTAAGGTCGATAGCAAGTATCATCGTATCCGGAGGGAACTCAAATCAGATCCGCGTTTTGTACATATCCGTCTTCTTGATCCAGATAGTCCAAGAAGTGGTCAAAAGCTTTTTTTTAACCCCAATATTATTAATGAATTCGATAAACATTATACCCAGAGATAGCTTTTGATCTATCATTAATCATTGAAATGGTAGAACATCTATTGGGCGTTCCTCTTCTTGGGACAAATTCACATAATAGAACGAATAGGGATAGAGACATGGAAGCTCGTATTAACGAGTTATTAGAATGCTATAGCAATATCGGAAAACGGATCAAGATAATAGACGGCAATATAAAATATGCTAATTTAGTTACAGCAAATGGAAACCAGGGTTATCCTATTCAACGCTGGTTTCATTTGAAGGAAGCATTTTCTATTGAACTTTTGCCTACTTTAATAGATGATTGGCATATACCTCTAGAGTCCATAGATCGAGTACTCGATCCTTTTTGCGGAATAGGAACAACTTTGATGAGTGTTCAAATGTTAGCAAAAAAAATTCATCGGGACAACTTAGAGGCAATTGGCATAGAATGCAATCCTTTTCTCCATTTTGTAGCGCAAACAAAAATTAAATGGAGTATGTATGATCCAATAAAACTAAAATTGCACATAGATAGTATATTAAATAAAAAATTTAAGGCAAACCCTATTAATTCGCCTGCATTATCAACCTTACATCGAAGGGAGATATATGACCCTCGTGTATTGAACCAATCGTTAAGAGTTAGAAATGTAATTAAATCAATATCTCAAGAAGAACGCGCTCCTCTACTGCTAGGTTATGCAAGTGTCCTCGAAAGTATAAGCGGCGTGCGAAAGGATGGCAGAGCGTTGAGAATAGAACCAAACAAGCAACGCCTTGGCTTAAAAGAAGCATTAAATTTATCGTATAGTAATATTTTAAATGATATTTCGGTGGCCAAAAATTATTTTGAACCTATTAAATCTTATGCATTACTTGGAGATGGTAGAACACTAAATACGCATAATAGCGAACCATATAGCTTGGGTAATATCGATCTAATTATGTACTCTCCACCCTATTTAAACAATATTGATTATACAGAAGTATATAAAATAGAGCTATGGATGTGTGGCTTCATAAACACCTATGAAGAATTCAGAGAGTTACGTCATAGAACGGTTCGCAGTCACCCCAGTGTTCGCTTTAAAAACCCTATAACAATAATGAAAGATGTGCGTATGAAGAAGGTAGTAGATGTTTTGGATATACTGATCCAAGCTCTTCCAAAGGATGATAACCTTTCCCGACGAACTGCTTTTTTTTGGGGGTACTTTGATGATATGTACATATCCCTTAAACATCAAATCGATGTTCTGAGGTCCGGAGGATGGATCTTCTGTGTTGTAGGAAACTCTCTACATGGTCCTATGAACGATCCAAATATGAGAGTCCCAGTGGCTTCGGATTTAATTATTGCATTAATTGCTGAAGCCTTAGATCTAGAAGTAAAAGCAATTCAAGTTGCTCGTTACTTAAAACGGCGCTCACCCCATAATAACTTGCTAAGGGAAAGCATTTTAATATTCCAAAAACGTTAACCTGAAGAGATGGTTAAATGAGTTATAATGGGCCGGATCTAATTGGCGATCTCCAAGCATTCCTAGAAGATCTGGAAGAACACTCGCCAACTCGTCAAGATGTTGCAGGCACAAGGGTAGCTTATCGACAACTAAGACCCGATGAAATAATAGATGATTCTCTTCCCAGCGAAGAAATTTTTGAAGAGGAAATTATTGAAGAAGATAGATCTGAAGAAGTTGAGATTCCTGATATACTGGAATTTCGGTCATCAAAAACATGCCCTATTGTCGCTATTGATTGTGGGATTGCACGACTTGGAGAAACCGAGAACGGCCTCGTTATAGCATTAAGATCTGCGATGGTTGTAAATCACGGAGACGATGCTCAAGTCAACTTTTTCCGGACTGGACCAATTTATCTGCATAACCAATATAAGCGTTATGCCCTTTATCAAATGGGTAAGCACTTAAACAGGCCCGATCTCTTTGTAGAATTGGAGGAGACTGAGTCGGGTGATATTCGCCCTACAGTGATCAAAAATGGTGTTGCTGATAATGTGCACCAATATAGTGATCGTTTCCGCAACTGGCTTGAAAGATTAGTACAACGCATAGCAGTAAGATCTATAGAAAACGGAATAATCCTCTTTGATGGCGCTCTTACTTTGAGAACTCGTGATACGTCTGATAATTATTTATATGATCTCGCTAAATTAGCCAGCGATAAAGGAAATGCAATAATAGGGATATCAAAGCAATCGATTTTACAGGTACAGGGCAGATCTGTTCAATTTTGGCTGGATGATAGCCCGAGTCGGCCTTGCTATCGTGAACTTATGTCATTAATGAGTAGGGAGAGATCGGACCGCGTCTTGGGAAATATATATGCAGCACGCTTCTCTCCATTAGGCCCAACTTTTAGGATGGATGTCAAGGCAGCTGAGGGCCAAGCTGATAATGAAGCAATTAAACTATTTTATAGCTCAGCATTAATGCGCGGAGGTTACCCTGATATACTAGTAAGAGCGCATGCGTATAGCTACTTCACATCTCCTGATGTTATCCAATTGCAGGCGCAAGCAAGCGCAAAATATAGCCTACTATCACAGAGTGGAATTGATTTAAGAGGAATATTTGCACCATTCGGAGGGAGGTTTAAATAATGGAGATAGCATCTATAAAGGGCGATACGGTATTATTACTCTATCACCCTGCTGAAGCAGCAGCAGATGTGGGTCAGCAGTTTTCTATTTTAGAGATGCCTGATAGGAATGAAGGTTTAATTATCCAAGTTATAAGTAATGATAGTCTTGAATATGCAGGGCTAAAAGAGGAAATGATACAGCGTATTCTAGAACGACAGATTACACCAGGAGAGCCTAGATTAAATCTCGAACAAGGTATGGATGAGATTAAAAGCCTCAAAATGGCGACATCTAAAATTAGAAAGAGAATCAGCAATGGCCAATGGCTGAATTGGGACGGATGGATTCCTACTAGGAATGTTGAAATATCCACCATAGATGAGGAGGACTTGTTAGCTAATATAATACCGGATGCTATATGCCCCATCCGTAGTTTCACCAGGTTCAATAATTTACAGATTACCTTTGATGGTCAAAGGCTTGACAAGGTAAATGTAATAGCTGGCGTCAAAGGATCAGGTAAATCCCACTTAGCGAAGCATGTAGTCATTGCTCTCTCAGAGGCGCAGGTTCCTTGTATAATCTTTGATATTAATGGGGAATATACAGTATTACCGGATGCTCAGATTCTTCGATGGGGTGAGAATTATTTACCTAATTTGGCAATAATTGGGTATGAAATGATTCTTGAGATCATTAGAGCGATGTATCCGTTACCAGAGACTTCTGATGCTGTACTCGATGGCACGCTTCCAGTTGCTTTTAGGAAGAGACGTGAAAAGTGCGAAAGAGATGGAGTGGATTTCACCATAGATATACCATATCTAATGACTTATACCTGGCCAGGCAACGATTATGTTAGGAATGCGATCAATGACCGATTAAGGTTCATTGATAACTTAAATTTATTCTTAATTACCACAGTAGATGAAAGAAATACAGAGGTTAACGAGGAAATAATAGTTGATTTAATGGGGGCATACGATCAAGCTTGCGAGGGCATGCCTATAGTTTTTGATATAAGTAATAAAAGTCCTAAGCTTCAAAAGGCTTTGGTAAAGGCGATGAATAATACTATCGAAAATATTTGTAAAATAGAAACAGTGGGCGCAGGAAGATATCCATTTGTGTTTTATGAAGAAGCCCATTTCTATATTAGCGATGATGCCATATTAAATATAATTACAAGAGGTAGGCATCTAGGTTTGGGTTCTTTTTTCGTCACGAACACGCCCCAAAATTTGCCTGATACTGTATTTAGACAACTAGATAATTTATTCCTTTTGGGGCTTACGCATAGAGATGATATAAGAAGCGTTAGCAAGAACTCCTTTACAGACGAGGACACTATACAAAGCTTCGCGACGCGAATGCCTGAGAAGCATGCCCTAATCACCGGAAAAGTGACTGACCGCTATTCTCTAGTTGTTGAAGTGGATCCTCTCCCAGAAGATATGCCAGCAACAGGGCGAACAAAATCTACATGGGATCGTTTCCTACACGCCGAGTGAGATCATCTTATATTTTTCTCTATATTTGATTTGATCGAAAAGGAGCGCACCACGAAGACTACCTGACGCAAGTCCCACACTAAATACTGGTATCCAAGTTGAGACATCTGATCCCTAGATGAGGACAGTAATTAGCGATATTGGAATCGAAGTATCGTTCAAATAGTTCCTCACCGTCAGAACTGCCAGACCGTTCTTCTTTCGAATGGGAGTCCGATTCATTGGTCTTCGTTTAAGGATTGAATAATAAATTTCTGAATATTATTTTTACAAATTTGGGCCACAGCTAAATCAAGCAGAGAATCCTTTCGATTGCGGTAGTCTCATAACATGACGGTCGCTGTAAGTCTCAAGCTTATAATTTTGGCAGACGGAATGTTATTCTGCTCTTAACCGAAGACGCATGGAGTCCGATTAAGAACCTTCTTTGACCTTATTATAAACTGGGTCGTTGTATCCCGGATTCGGTGTTAACTCCGATGAAGAAAGACTAGCTTCGACCCACATTCCGCACTTTGAGATCTGAAACCAATATTATTCCAGCTATCAATTTTAGATATTTAATGAAAATATTTTGATTTATAAAGAATTTCTTCTTTGATTTATTTGTCAATATGCTGTTTTTCCCCTTATCGCATAAGATGGCAAATCATTCTCTTAATAGGGCGACAAAGCAAACAAACAAATTATTAATGTAGATTGATACTACAATTTATAATTATGATTGAAGTTCTCATCAAGTGGAAGCCTGCAGGGTATATCACGGGGATGCGATCGTCAAAGAAGGCCGCTTCCCAGGGCTGCAGCATCCCAGAGTTCATGGCATAATGTGGTCGGGATAACAGATCAGCTGGGATCCGAGTCAAAGCATTGGAAGGTCAGACAGAGAGTCGGCGTATGGTGACTTGGGGGACACTGCTTCAAGTGCGCCGCATGCCGAAGCGACGAATTCGGAGCCTGATAGGAGTCATTAATGCCTGGCATCACTAGCATGTGACTTATTTTTAAGCAAATGACCCGCAGCAAACTGCAGAGTGCGCCTGCTTGGCTGAATTATAGTGCTTCTCTTAACCTTTTACCTTATACTTGATATGCCTTGATCCCCAATTCCTTTTTGCGTTCTTTGTGTCTTTGTGGTTGATAATCAATGAACGCTCCCTACAAAGACACGAAGCCACAAAGAATATGTCTTAAAGCTTGAATTTATTAGGCAATTAGTCAAAAGAAGAACTATAATTCTTTAGACCCGATCGAATGTACTGGAATCTATTTTGCAAGCTTTTAGTGGTTCTACAATTGTCTAAGGTCCTAATGTGAACAGTTTCTAACCAACAAACAAAAGATTTTTTAACTTGTTCCTCGAATTATCCCTTGAGTTGATACCCATGAAAGGTGCCATAATTTTGCTGGCCTTAACCGTCTGCATCCTCGCAGCTGTAGTTACAGCAGCTGATAGTTCTGCAGCTAACAACACGACAAGCTTCTGGAATAACCAGGGAGGACTCCTCCTGCTTCAGTATAAATATCAAGATGCCCTTAATGCTTACAATAATTCCCTGAAGATTAGCGGATCCAACGTAGCCGCCTTGATCGGGCAAGGAGCGGCTCTTGAAAGCTTAGGGATGGCCAATGAGTCTTTGGCGAGCTACCAGAAGGCCATTTCAATCAGCCCCGATAATTCCAGGGCCTGGGTAGGAAGAGGCATTGTTTTGCAGGATTTGGGCAGATACAACGAGTCCCTTCAGAGCTATGATCAGGCTATAGAGCTGGATCCCATGAATGCCAATGCCTATAATGATAAAGCCTGGCTGTACTATAAACGGGGCAACAATGAAGAGGCCCTAACTAATGTAAACCAGTCTATAGATCTTTTCAACAGCAGTTTGGCAGCAGCCCTGGATACCAAAGGGGTTGCATTGGCCGCTCTTGGGAAAAATGAAGATGCTCTTGGATACATCAACAAAGCGATAGAGATGGACCCGATGGATTCTATCGTTTGGATTCATAAAGGAGACATCTTAAAGGCAATGGGGATGACTTCTGAAGCAAACGCGGCATATGCGAAGGCTAAAGAACTTCCCGCTCAAAACCTAAATAATGAAAGCGTTTAGGATTATTCCCCGTAGGATTTGAGGATGTGAAAGAAGATCTTCGATCGGATCTTCTTCTTCACGCCTCTAAAATCGTTCGTTTTCTTCGAACTGCTTATTAATCGCAAAGCCATAATTTTTATGGTACTCCGAGACAGCTTCTTACTATCAGGATATCACTGAACTTAGTGAAATCCTCTGTAGACGTTAGATCTGCAAAGCAACAGCAAAGAATATCTGCGATCTCTGCAGTTAATGAAAGAATGACAATCTCAAATGATGATCATGACCGTGCGATCTTGCAGGACATCGCAAAGAGGGCAATGCTTGATAGAGGATTGCTCCCATACTTTTCTGCAGAAGCGCTTGCAGAGCTTGACAATATTCAAGCACCTGCACCAATCGGCGATAGCAAGGCACGCGATTTGAGAGACCTTTCATGGTCTTCTATCGACAATGATGATTCCCTCGACCTTGACCAGCTAACTGTTGCTGAAGTGATGCCGGACGATAAGCTAAAGATCAGAGTCGCAGTAGCAGACGTGGATTCGCTCGTCAAAAAAGGGTCAGCCATTGACGAACAAGCGCGTCACAACACGACATCGGTCTATACTCCGGGCCAGATATTTCCAATGCTCCCGGAAAATCTCTCTACGAATCTCACGTCGCTGAACCTCAATCAGGATCGTCTGGCGATCGTCATCGAGATGGTGGTTGGCACAGACGGACCGATTCAAGATTCAGATGTTTACCGCGCATTTGTTCGTAACCATGCAAAGCTTGCATATAACAGCGTTGCCGCATGGCTGGAAGGCAGCACAGAAATACCTTTGGAAATTGTAGCCGTAAAAGGACTGACAGAAAATCTACGCTTGCAAGATAGAGCTGCACAAAGTATGAAGAACCTCAGGCATAGCAAAGGTGCCCTATGTCTTGAAACCATCGAAGCCAAAGCTGTATTCGAAGATAACTCCCTCATAGATTTGCAGATTGAAGAAAAAAATCGTGCCAAAGAGATCATTGAGGAGTTCATGGTTGCGGCTAATGGAGTGACTATCAAGTATCTTGCTTCAAAAAATTTTCCATCAATCCGCCGTGTAGTTCGCGTTCCCAAAAGATGGGACAGAATCGTGGAGATTGCAGCGCAACACTCATTCCAGCTTCCCAAAAATCCAGACCCTAAAGCATTGGAGTTGTTTTTGACAATGGAGAAAAGGGCCGATCCCCTTAGATTCCCAGATCTGTCTCTCGCTGTGATTAAGCTATTAGGATCAGGCGAATATGTTGCAGAATTTTCCAGAGAAAATGCAACTGGACATTTTGGTCTCGCCGTGAGGGATTATACTCATTCAACCGCTCCCAATCGTCGGTATCCAGATCTAATTACTCAACGCTTGCTGAAAGCGGCAATCGATGCTAGACCCATACCTTACAGCAAGGATGAGCTAAACGATCTGGCAGCTCATTGCACGAAACAAGAGGATGAGGCTGCAAAGGTTGAGCGCCAAGTAGGCAAGTCTGCTGCCGGGCTTCTAATTAGATCTAGAATTGGTGAGCAGTTTGATGCCTTGGTCACGGGCGCATCAGCAAAGGGTACCTGGGTTCGGCTTCTGGATATGCCTGTTGAAGGGATGCTGAACGTCGGGCGCCAAGGCGTTGATGTCGGCGATCGAATTCGTGTGCAACTGATATCTGTAGATGTTGAGCAGGGCTTCATAGATTTTGAGAGAGTTGGCCGGTTACAACATTGACGTGATTCTCTATACAGGTCTAGAGGAATGATAATTAACTCCAAAGGAAAAATAAAAATAACAGTTCAGCAATTAATATAATGTGATGAGAGCCCACAGCAAACTCCAGCCGGAAAATTCTGAGCTTTTTTTGGAGCCTGATGGCTTTCACGATTCTCAGGGAAGATTGATGTACTTCCGCGGAGTGAACATTGCCGCCAATGCCAAGCTTCCTCCCTTCATACCATTCGAGGAATCTCGCTGGTGGGACCTTTTGGCATCCTGGGGCTTCAATATGGTCCGCCTTACCGTATTCTGGGAGGCTATCGAGCCCAAGCCCGGTCTCTATGATCATTCTTACCTGGAAAAGGTCAAGAAAATTGTCGATCAGGCTTCCCGTCGGGGCATATACATACTTTTGGACATGCACCAGGATCTATACAGCCGATGGCTTCACGGAGATGGTGCGCCAGCCTGGACATTCCCAGAAGGCGTAGATCCTGAGAATAACGATAGCTTTGGAGGGCAGTTCTGGAGCTTTGCATACACATTCTCCAGGGATGTGAGGGCTTGCTTCACCAATTTCTTCGAATCCAACCAACTTAAAACGCATTATAGGAATGCCTGGCTGGAGGTGGCGAAGATAGTGGGGAATAATCCTTATGTTCTGGGCTACGATATCATGAATGAACCCTATTGCGGCGATATACCTAATTACGCAGGCCAGTTCGAAAACAAATTCCTCAAGCCCTTGTATGAAGATGTAATAACCGCCATCCGCCTGATCCATCCTAAGGCAGTTGGCTTCATAGAACCACCTATCTCAGAGATATATACATCAAAGCTAACGCCTTTCCGTGTGGATGATTTAGTCTACACGCCGCATTTGTATGACTCTATCTCCAATACAATGCGAATTGATTTCCTTCCAGAAGATCTTTTCTTTAGCCTTTTGCTTATGATTCAACAGGAGAAGGCGAGATACCTGAGTATGCCGCTGTTCATTGGAGAGTTTGGATCTCCCTGGGGACTACAGCCATTTTACGCCAGAGATTTGGCGGTGAACGCGGCTCTGAAAGCGATGGAGAATAACTTCATCAGCTACGCCTACTGGGATTTCAGTGTAAAGGATGTAGATGTTTGGAATGAAGAGGATTTTTCACTTATCGATAAGAAAGGAAAACCGCGTGGCTTGGGCGTGAATGTGCGTCCCTACGTTCGCAGGCTCAAGGGGGCTCCAATTTTCCAAAGCTTCGATCAATTGACAAAGAAATACAGTCTTCGCTTCAAGAGCGGACCAGGGCTGCCTCCAACGATTATCTATATTCCTAAATCCGTTCAGTATCCAAATGGCTTTCAGATTTATGTATCGGACGGATACAAGGAATACGTACCCGAAAATGGGGAGCTGATATACTCACCCAGTTATGATGGCTATCATGATATATCTATAAGTCCGCGATCTGGCTTTAGGTGAATGACTTGATATGTTTATTGGCTAAAACCTTAAGCCAATTTATATATTAAAGCATTAAACATGTAGTCTTGAATATCTGCATCTTTATATCCTGCCCATATCTTCAGTATAGAAAAGTTAATCTTCAGGTAGCTACAATGGCCCTTCAGCATGCATACGATAAATGAGATGTGACTTCACAGGTGATTAATGTATGAACGTTCATAGGGGGATGAGTAAGGCCTTATTCGCGATTCTCATTATTCAAGTTTTAGCTATCCTTGCAGTTTTTTTTGTCTGCCCAGGCTGCGGCGAAGATTTGAACCTTCAAAATGCAGGTCCAATCGCAGACAATCAGGGTATCGGCAGTCAAATTGCCTCAGATAGCACGACTAATAATTCTGAGGGCACAATCTACACGGTTACTATTCAAGGGCATGTGACTGCTGTTTATGAGGGTTGTTATTATAATATTTATATAGATAAGGTTCTTATGGGATATGGCTTGGATGGTCTCTCAGGTTTCAAATTAGTTCCTGGCACTACAGTTGAAACCACATCTGTATCCCCCTGCCCGGATGTTAGTATGGGAGATTGCGTTGAGGTCCATGGGTATTGGTCCACGACCGATAGTCCCCCGTTATATCTTGGAAACCAAGGTTCATACATTAAAAAAATAGCTTGCACAACCACAAACCAGCCACCCATGCCCTTAGCTAGGCCCTCAGGATCTAAAACGGGCTATGTAGATACTCCATATAGTTATGCCATATCAGCCGTGGACCCTGATGGAGACCCCGTGGAGTTTACTTTTGATTGGGGAGATGGGACTACAACAGATACAGGATTTGTGAACTCGGGCAGATCAATAAGCGTATCACATACATGGAGCAAGACGGGTATATATTGGGTTAAAGCCAAGGCAACAGACAACAAAGGAGCTGCCACGTCCTGGTCAAGACCATTGATTGTATCTATAAAACAAAAAGCTAAACCTACTATGCCGATTACTCCAACCGGGCCTACATCCGGGAGTATAGGGACAAGCTATACTTTTGGTGCATCTGCTATGAGTCCTGATAACAATCAAGTACAGTTTATTTTTGATTGGGGAGACGGGACTACCACAGAGACCGGATTTGTGAACTCGGGCAGGTCAGTAAGCACATCACATGAATGGAGCGATACAGGGATATATTGGGTCAAGGCCAGAGCCGTAGATAGCGGAGGATTTTCCTCGTCGTGGTCAAAACCGTTGATTGTAACTATAAAGCAAAGATCCAAGCCCGCTACACCAGCTATGCCAATCGGGCCTACCACAGGTAGCATAGGGATGATTTACACGTTCGCCATATCTGGACTGGATTCTGACAAAGGGACTTTGTATACCTATGAAGCGTCTGCTGCTGATTCTGATAAATCCCAAATGATGTATATCTTTGATTGGGGAGACGGCACGACATCGGAGACAGGATATGTGAACTTGGGTCGATTAGCAAGCGTGTCACATGGCTGGAGCGAAGCTGGGATCTATTGGGTCAAGGCCAGAGCCATAGATAGTAATGGATTGTCCTCATCGTGGTCAAAACCGCTAATTGTAACTATAAAGCAAAATTACAGACCTACTGTACCAACTGCGCCGACTGTACTGACTCAATCGAATGAGTCAAGTGGAGCTACATCGAGTAGTATAGGGACGGAGGATAAGTTCTCTACATCTGCAATGGATCCTAATAAGATCTTTATAATTCCGTCAATTGACCCTCAACAATTATAAAACACTAGAAGTTGAGCCTGGTTAAATAAAAAATGGTGGGATTAGAAAGGCTGCCATACCTTTGGCAGTCAAAATCCCAATCACTCTTGTGTATATTTATGCCCACGCCTATCGCCTTATAGCAACACGCGTTTCTGGATATGCTACCCTACTTCGCTTGCAAATGAAAGATTCGTCCAAGTCGGCAGCCATAGCTTGCGCAAGAGCTATAGGGATGCCCATAATCATCAGCTCTGGAGGCAGCCATGAGTTTCCCGTTGGATCAGTCGGACCAACGTAGGCTGAGTCTTTCGGCGTATTCTCTGCCATGCCCGCTGGATAAGTGATCATCATAGAACAGGTAGCTCCAGCTGGTATTATCGTCTTAAAGAACGGGTCGGAACTATTGAACTGTGCAAGGCCGCACAAGTTCCTTATCTGCTCACTGCCTGCGAAGAGTATGAACGATCTGATCTTGTCTGGTATAATATCATCAGTACACGGCCCGATCACAATATATTTGCCAGGTGGTGTGACTTTCCCAGAACGCTTCCCCTGCTCTTCAAACAGCTCTGGTGTCGCCTTTAAATGCTCGGCTGCACCACCGCGGAATTCCGGCGTGCCAACAGTCACGAAGTACTTCAACATGGGGTGAGGCTCTTCGAACCCCATCCATACCATTCCGCCGGGGCAGCACTGGTCGTGGCTTGAATCAACATAAAGCGGTGGCGTTTCCTCGAAGAGGGCAGCAGTGTAGACAGCCTTCGCTATACAGCGATCTATAATATATGATGGCATTGCGCCTTGCGGCATCTTCTCTGCGCTATAAACACATAGAGGACGTAGCTTCAGCCTGCCAGCTTTGACAAGCTTTTTTCCTAAATCTTGAACGCTTAACATAGCGTAACCTTTATAGTAAAATCACTTTCTGGAAGATAAACGCTTGTAAAGCTGGATTAGACTAAAAAATAAAATAGGTTAAGGGTTTAGGTTTTAGCTGACAGTGGTATGAAACCGTTCTCATCTGCTATCTTCTGGCCAGCTGCGCTCGTTACGAAGTCTGTGAAAGCCTTCGCTCCGGGCTTTGGATCTCCGAATGTGTAGAAGTAAAGATGGCGGTTTAGCAGATAAGACCCATCCACTATGGTTTGAACTGTGGGCAGAACTCCATTAACAGCTACAGCCGAAATAGCACCATCTCGTATGTAGCTGAAGCCCACATACCCGATGGCTTTATCGCTGCCAACTATTGCTGTTTTTACCTCGGAGCTACTCTGAGCTACTGTGCTCTCTTTGGTTTCAGCCGTGGTGCTTCCCATGATAATCTGGTTGAAGTTATCCCTTGTTCCGGAACCCTCCTCCCTTGCGATTGCATAGATTGGCTCGTCAGGACCGCCAACCTGCTTCCAGTTGGTGGTGTTTCCTGCGTAGATCTCCTTGATCTGAGTACTTGTCAGCTTCTGGACGCCTGCGTCATATAGCTGCTTGCTTACGCAAATGCATATGCCATCGTACCCGAGATCGGTCTGCTCAAACTTGTTGCCGTATTTCGTCTTCTCATCTGCAGTTACCTCTCTTGAGGCCATTCCGATATCAGATGTGCCTTGTGCAGCGGCAGTTATGCCAGCGCCGGTGCCTCCGCCTGAGACGAGAACCTGGTAATCGGATGATTGATTGTTGAATGCCTCGGCACATGCCTCAGCAAGAGGCTCCACTGTGGTTGATCCTGAAACAGTGACGGTAGTCTTTGCTACCGCCGAGATGCTGATCGAGCCCAGAATAAGGGCGATCAATAATGCGGTTACTATTTTGCTTATAGTCTCACCGAACAGGGCAATTATTGGTGAAATATGTAAAGTTATTGACATTAAAGAAAATATGTCTATATTCTCTATAGTTTGAATATGCTTTGGCGAAGAATTCAAAAGATCGCGATATTATTGCATTCTTGAAGTGCAACCGATTCCATTCTATCTGGTTTTCCTATCCAGTTTTGGTTCTCCAGGATGTTTTTACATGCGACCAATGTAAGACGTTACAATAATCGGCCGATGGCAATGAATATACTAGAAGATCCTGCGTCTCAAAAGTAGTTCAGCCGTTCAGAACGGGCTCGCGAATATCAATCCCAGTATAGGCGGCCTAACCAACTCAATAAGAATATTGGAGATAAAGAAACCAGGCGGATATGTCATCAAGTTAAAGTTCACAAACCGATTTGGAATGGTTACGAGCACGAGGAGCTATTATTCCTAATTACTTTTGGCCTGCATATGCATCCTTAGGACTATGATACCTGCTCTTTGCCATAGCATATTCCGAAACCTTCAGGAAGCTCTGTAGCCTTGTATCCTAGGAAACCTCTATTTAGTAAATCGACCTGGTATTCGATATTTAAACTGCTAACCCTTATCTCTAGAGGCCAAATAGAGCTTGAGTTCAATATATTTCTATACATTATATATCTCAGTCTGTTACCAAACTTTATTTTGAGCCCTTTTATGACTAAGCCATTAGAGAATAAGTTTCGGATACTCGGGAAATTTTTCGGAGATACTGTACAGCACACGTGAATATAGCCTAACTTCTTTATCACTCCTAAATGGATCTCCTCCATCCTTTTCTGCAGCGAGTTGCCTCTGTAATCAGGATGAACGGCCACTGTTTCTAGATGCACTACCTTGTCGAATTCATCATTAGGAAGCTTTATATCCGCTCCGAAGTTGTCTCCATCTTCTCCAGGAAAATAAAGAACATTATAGGCGATAAGGCCGTCTTCTGTAAAGATGCCGAGAACTGAGTTCTCTTTCTTGAAATGGTCTCTAATGTAATCTATGGAGTGTTGCCTGAAAATCTCTTTATCTGGAAGGTTATGAATGATTGTTTCCTGTAGCTGCATCACCTCCTTTAGATAGGTTTCATCCAAGAAATGGATCTCATAATATACTTCATCCTGATGAGGCGTGCCCCTCTTCCGCTTCATTCTACCGGTTTCGATCACTAGACTCATTTGAATTCTCTCTAAATTATAATATTTTACTCATGATCCGTTTCAATCTTATCGTTTATTGGACAATGCAAAGGTCAAATTCAACGGTCATATTGTAAAGGAATCTTGTTTCATCGGACTATCTCCGAGATGAATCGGCATACATTGCTGAGGAGTTCATGTTAACAACGGCAGCTTGGTTAGCTGAATTCCTGTTTTCTTCGCTCAGCAAACGGATCTCTTGAGCAGTTTGGGAGATGTTATCTTGAATTAAAGTAACATTGTCGTAAATTGATTTTGTCTTGTTCGTTAGAACCAGTACGGCCTTGACATGGAGGGCAGATTCGTTTGCATATAATCCGGTCTCTTTTGCAAGCTCTTCATTTCTTTCGGTTAGATTAGAGATCCTATCCGATTCCGCTAAAGCATTATTGTAAATTAACTTTATTTCACTAAGGCTACCTTTGGCCTGAGATGCATAATTTGATGATGCATTGACATCATTTCCTGCCTGTTCAGCTAAGGTTGTGGCATTATCAGCTGCCTTCTGCGCCTGATCTGCAAAAGCTTTTGTTCTATTAAGGAGGTCAGAAGTCGCATCCTTCATAGAAGCAGATTGATCTCTGAACATTTTTGCCTGGTGTACCATGATCCCCGGAGATAGGGCCATAACTTGAGGGACTTGAGGCGCGGAAAATCCTGTATTACTCAGGAAAGGCTTATAACCTGGCTCTATAGCTCCTACATCCAGGTTTATTGTCTTTCCGGCACTTCCTCTTCCCAGGTACAATGGTTCTTGACAGTATATTGAAGGCACTAATAGAATAATCATTAGCATTAATATCGCTTTGGAATAGTTGGCCATAGTCTTATCCTCCTAAATATGATAGGCAACAATATCGCTCAATGAAAGCAAATACCAGTTGTCGTGAGGCATAACTAGAAAAATAATTCATTTAAATATTTCCCATATACAATAAATAGATTAAGAAGACATTTACCTTGAATAGAATATATATAGATTTGACAAATCATTGTGAATATTGCTGCCAACTGAATCATATAGCTCCTAAAACATTATTGTAATATAAATTGAAAAAATTTACTTGTGTCTTAAACACCAAAAAGTTTTATAAACATACTTGCCTGAAGATGGATTAGTTGGTTCAATTAAGGGGGAATACGATGAATAAACAATTATTAAAAGATTCACTGGGCTGGGGTATTGCTCTTTGGCTAATAGGCTATTCTCTTGGCTTCATATTTTTCTTTGTTTTACCTGTCTCGATGATCGGTTGGGCTATTATGTCAATTATACTGGTAATCACCTTCTGGGTTTTGTTGAAAAAAGTGAACGAAAATGCCTTTGGGTATTATTGTATTTTAGCTGTAATTTGGACAGTGATTGCTGTCGTGTTTGATTACTTGTTTATCGTTAAGGCGTTGAACCCAGCTGATGGATACTACAAGCTGGATGTTTATCTTTATTACGCACTTACCTTTTTAAGCCCATTTATCATTGGCTGGTGGAAAAAGCAAAAATAAACTTGCCTATTCTTATGTTAATACTGCTCAAAAAATAAATGTAACTGTTTTCTACATATAATAAATAGACATGTTACTAGAGCGTACTCTATAGATTCTATAGATATTATAATTTCCATTGGAAATAAAGGGGTTAGCTTGCAACTTGCGGCTCATCTTACTGGCCATTAAAACCTATACCATGCAGACCTGCGAACTTAGCCTCGAAGATTTAATCCAAGAGCGGACTCATAAGTTGGAAGCTACCAACGCTAGGCTTCAAGCTGAGATCACCGAATTCAAGCGTATGGAGGAGGAGATTCTCAGACCAAAGGATGAGCTAGCGCAGAGGTTTCAGAAGAGAACTGCAGAGCTACTGAGTGCCGAGGAGGTTGCAGAGGCTGCCTTGCATGCCAAATCCGAGTTTTTAGCTGTCATGAGCCTTCTATCTTTTAAAGCCAAGACGAAGGGCTTGGATATCGCTTGCTCTATAGACAGAAGTACCCCCGAGACTCTCATAAGCGATCAAATAAGGCTTCGGCAGGTTCTGTTGAACCTTTTAGACAATGCCATAAAGTTTACGGATAAGGGCGGGATCGATATTTCAGTGTCAGGCCGCAATATTGAAGACGGCATGCAGGAGTATCCTTTTCTCTATCAAAGATACTGGCATCGGCATATCAGAGAACGAAATATCGAAGCTTTTCCAGCCTTTCAGCCAGGTGGATATGTCAAGCACCCGCAAGTATGGTGGCACTGGACTTGGCTTAGCCATCTCAAGAGGGCTCGTTGAGTTGATGGGAGGCAAAATCTGGGTGGATTCTGAGGCGGGCAGGGGTTCTACATTCTACTTCACTATAGTTGCTGAAGGGCTTACTGATACGCCATCTGATAATTCAGAGCTTGCTTCGCAGATATTCGCGAAAGGTGCGCCTGTTTGATTAGAATTATGATTTGCCGATGTTTAAGCTGTTAATCATTGCAATCTGATATGGATATAGATATCGTCTCCCCAAGATATTTAGACAGCTTTCCTTTATAGCTATGACTATCTTTAACGCTGCTCAATATATCATCTAAAATTCCTTCACCAGACCACTGTTTCAGCCTTCTGTGAGCGGTTTCATAAGACCCATACTTACGGGGAAGTTCGCGCCAGCTGCAATTGGTCTGAAGTACATAAAGTATGCCATTAAGAGCCTCTCCTATCATCTGATCGTTTTCGACCTCTCATGGGCTGAGGTGGCAAGTAACGCTTTACTTGGTCCCACTGTTCATCACTCAGCTCGTCGAACTTATAGCTGCCCCTCTCCAGGAAGTTGTTCATTAGATCAAGCACTACTAAATAGTCCTCTCTTGGAAAGCGTAACGAAACAGAGAGCTCAATTGTGCAGTTTGCTGTTTTTCTAGAATATAAGCTGCTTTGATTAGTCACGACGGGATATATATTTGGGTGGGCATCATATCGCCAAGCACTGAGCTTATCTCCCTCATGTCCCAATATTCTATAACAGAACCAATCGTTGGCCTCGGGATGCTTGTGGATCCTATCTCCGAGCGTCCTTATCAGTATTATCAAGAATCTCTCCACATCTTTCATAGAATAGAACTCTATCCACATTATGCCAGGTTCGTTCTCTTCGCAGGAATTGCAGGTCATGATTCCTGCAGCCCAAATGGCATTAAGAAGTGGTGCGATCCCTACATCAACATCTACGAAATCCTGGCATCCTGGAAATAAGATCTTCGTCTGATTGTGATCGAACAAAGTCTACACTCCCCCCAATAAATGCAGCTTGTCGTAAGATGTTTCGATGAGCTGCATCATCCTTCATCATATGTCTTATATTGTTATATTGTACAGTTAATAGCATATCTGGCAATCATCACTGCATCCAATCAGAAGAACGCCAAAGTCAAGCTATTACTCTAGGAGAGTACCTCTACATCGATCTATAAAAAGGTTGCGATTAAAATTATCAATAGCTGATATCTATATTTATTTATCAGTCCAAACACATTTTATAATTTATATCTAATGCCATAATGATGTTTTTCCTTATTAAAGTAATGCTATTTCATCGAGATTATATTGGATTAATTAATTCTTTTTGCTCAAAGATCTATTATAATTTTGACTGATTGCTCAGTGTATGGCTACATCCCATTTCCAGCCTAGGGACTTTGCTTTGGCAAAAGCATCGTCGGATTCCTCTTTGTATCCAAGCTTGTGTAGAGCCTCTCCTTTAAAGTGCCATGCTGCGGGGTCTGAAAAGTTAATCTCAAGGGCCTCAAGGAATGAATCGAGTGCCTCCTCATATCTTAGAAGACGTTGAAGTGCAATCCCTCGATAGATCCAAGCCGATATAGAAGAAAGATCGATCTCCAATGCTTCATCAAAACACTTAATGGCATCTTCAAAGCAGCTTAAATTGATGAAGGTAATTCCTTCGTTAACCCACGGAGTAGGATCGCAGCTATCGAACTGAATTGCCATGTCATATGAGATTATAGCATCCTCGTAGTTGCATAAGTATCCAAGAGCGTTACCTTTGTTGTTCCAGGCATCAAAATATTTCGGATCGATCTCTGTAGCCTTATTAAAGCAGTCCACAGCATCATTGTATCTATGCATATCGCAGAGGATGTTGCCTTTATTGTTCCAGGCTATTGCATATTTAGGATTCGCCTCTATTGCGTTTTCAAATGATTTAATTGCCTCTTCGTAGAACTCTATGTTCTTTAGAGTTACACCTCTATTATTCCATGCATCTGCATTTTTGGAATCCATCTCGATGGCTTTCTCAAAGGATCGTATAGCATCTTCATACTGACCTAGTTCATCGAGAACAACACCTTTATTATTCCAAATTGAGGATTTGGTTGAATCTAACTTCAGTGCTTCGTCAAAACACTTCATTGATTCTCCGTAGCGTATTAGCTTTTTCAGAATGATGCCTTTATCGTTCCAGAAGTTCGGGTTAAAGGGATCTATCTCGATGGCCTTATCATAACAGTGAAGGGCTTCACTGTAATTGCCTAACTCATATAGGCAGTGCCCTTTATCGGACCAGACGCTCTCCTGGAAGGGATCTATTTTGAGTGCTTCATCATAGGCAGCCAAAGCATCATCGCGTCGGCATAAGTGTTTGTGCAGTATTTCTCCTTTAATGCACCATGCTAATAAGTTCTTTGGGTTAATTTTTGTAATATTATCAAAGCAATCATAAGCCTTTTTATAATGACCCAGCCTTTTAAGCAGCAGCCCTTTATTATTCCAGGCATATATATCCAGTGAATTAATATCAAGAAGGGACTCGTAACAACCTATGGCTTCTTCATATAGACCTAGCTTATCGAGAGTAACTCCTTTATTATTCAACGCCTCTTTATAGCGTGGATTGATGCTTAGTGCCTCCTCAAAAGACCCAAGAGCATCCGCATAAAGCCCTGACCTATATTGAGAGAGGCCTTTACCATACCATGCCTCTGAAACCAGAGGATTAATCTCTATCGTTTTCTGGTAGCATTTTGCAGCATTATCGAAATTCTCATTTTTATAAAACTCTGAGCCTGCCCTCAACAAGTAAACCACAATATCCTCTTTTACAGGAACTAAGAAGTTGCCAGAGGATGAACTGGCAACGGGAAGAGCTGCATGATTTAATACCTGCTTAATGCCGACTGCCTTATCGAATATCTTCGCTGCTTCATCACTACGCTTTAGGTGTTGAAGTGCGAGATATTTGCCATACCAAGCCTCCTTAAATTGTGGATTGATTTTAATAGCCTCATCAAAGGCTTCTACTGCCTCACGATAGCGGCCTATGTTTCCCAGCCCTGCACCCTTGCCGACCCATGCATCAATGAAGGAATTATTGATTTTAACAGCCTCATCATAAGCTACCACCGCCTTCTGATAGCGGCCTAGCTTGCTCATGGCATTGCCCACACCATACCATGCATCAATGAGTCGAGGATTTACCTCGAGGGCCTTTTTATAACAATATATGGCTTCTTCATATCTACCAATCCTATAGAGAACGCTTGCTTTGCTCTTAAGAGCCTTGATTGACTTGGGATTTATCCAAAGAGCCTTATCATAAAAATTCAGAGCATCCTCAAACTGACCCAATTCCGAGAGCGTTAAGCCTTTATCACACCATGATGTCTCGATCGGTGATTGAATTTCCGATGCCTTATCATAAATGCTGATTCCTCTATAGAACTCTGGGGTGGCCAAGATAAGAGCCTGCCCTTTTGCAGGCTCTGTAATTTCTTTATAGACACTAGGCTCAGCCTTTTCGCCGTCTCCCATGATTCTTTGAGGTATCTTGTTTGAGATTCTCTTTTTAGCATAGAGCCATATTCGGCTAGGGCAGTTGAAGAATAGCCTATAATCTAAATTGAAGTGCCTTGACATGATATATGTCATTCTCGATGCTATAAATGCAATAGTAGTCGTATATAGGGCAGATAATTCGGAGGGAGTCATGACATAACCTAATTAATTTATTAATTGAGATCTCACAAGTATTAAAAAGTTTTGCTAGTATCACTAAGGTAGAATTTTTTAAATTGAACTCCTTAAAATCGATAAGAACAATTTAGGTTCAATACAATTAAAAGGGATTCAACTATTCTTAGAATATGCGATAGCGATCTTCAACTGATTCCCCATTCAATTGCCCTTCGCATAATATCCCTTGCCCAAGCTTTTTCTTTATCAGTTAACGGTGGCTCCAGAAATCTCTGGCCATTTTCATTTTTACGCAATCTATCTTTAATTTCGTCCCATTTCATTCTATCTTCATGAGGCCATCCTTTCTTGAACTCCTGCCATTTGTCATAATAATCCCAATGAAAAATGCCCTTTTCGGCATCATATATGACTTTATTAATATCTATCTTTTCAATCAGATTAGTCACCTGTTCGTGCATGATTGTAGTCCCCAAAACAATTTTAAGTTCATTGTATAAATTTCTAATCAAAATAGAATATATAGACAGAGCAAAACAAATTAAATAAGTAATTTCTATATGTAGAATATTCGCTGAGCTGAGAGACATAGTTGATCTTACAGAAAATTCATTCTCTGAGAAGAACATAAGTATTTTTCAAATAAAGTAAATAGAAATTTTACCAGGCTGTACTCTATAGATTCTATAGATATTATAAATTTCCACTGGAAATTAAGGGGTTAATTTATACTCCTTAATTCATCTTTAAGAAAATTGTAATCTACCCAAAAATTTGAGCTTTGATTATCACTGCAAATATCTCCAATTCCAATGTATATTCTACATACTTGCAACTATTATGAATTGTCCTATTTCAGATATATATTCTAATTTGATCGATTTTTTATAATACCTTATAGATTTTCCGCTTGTTCAGCAAAGAGGAGTTAAAATATGAGTAAATACATAATATTGATATATATCTTAATAGCGTTAGCGGTATTGTCTGCTAATATCGGCCTAGCCTCCGATCCCGCAATGAATGGCAATGATTCTGCAAAGAACCAGGTTGCAGCATCATCTGCTTCTTCGCAGATTGTATTCGTCCAGATGAATGATATTCATCTCAGTGACAAAAAGTTTAAGGATTCTTATTTCGGCAATGAAACAAACCTTGATCCAGTTGCATTCACTAAAATGACTGTGCAGGAGATCAAAGCTCTCAAGCCTGCCTTCGTGGTTGCGGTTGGCGACCTGGTTGCTGCATCCGATGTACAGGATACAAACACTGCCAGCATAGTATTTTCAACCTTTAACAATACAATCCAGCCGTTAATCCTAGCTGGCATACCTGTACATGAGGTCGTTGGCAACCATGACGTAGTTGGAGTAAACAACAAGACTGTAAAGACAAATGAGACCGGATATGGGAAGGCTCTATTCCTGAAGACCTTCGGTCTATCAAGCACTTATTATTCTTTCGATCAGGGCAGATATCATTTCATAGTCCTTGATCCTAATAACATCGATAACAAGTGGAACATGACTGGCAAGGGCCTGACTTATGCCATAAACGACTCAGAGCTTTCATGGCTCACCCAAGATCTGTCGAAGACCGACAGCCCAGTAATAGCCTTCATACACGAGCCTCTCCAAGACCTTAAAAATCCTATGAATGTTAGCAAAGTCCTGATGACAAAGAATACTGAGATGATCTTTTCTGCACACTGGCATCAGAACGAGATGTTAAACGCTTCAGGCGTCCCTGAACAGACCAATGGAGCTGTATCCGCCGCCTGGTGGCAGGGCCATTATACCGACGGATCTCCGGAGGGCTACAGAGTAGTTGTTCTCAACGGCTCCAGGATAGATTCATTCTACAAGGCAGCAGGAGTTCAGAGGCAGATCAATATAATTGAGCCCGTCGAGGCAATAGTTAATGGCGAAGTGAACCTAAAGGCCCAGATCTGGTCCAACAGCACCATAAGAAATGCGTCTTACAGCATAGATAACAGCAGCTATATGCCCATGTCACTCTCGCGCGAGGGCATCTGGTATGCTTCATCTGCAAAGTTCAACGCCAGCCAGCTCTCACAGGGTTATCACATCATAAATGTTAAAGCCACTGATGGAAATGCTTCTCTCTCCAATAACGTATCTCTCAAGGTGAGCGATAACAAGACTTTGGCGATAAGTGATCTGATGGCCCACTATATGACCTATATGGGCAAGCATGTTACAGTAGAGGGAGTTGTGACAGCTGTATTCCAAAACAGCAATATGGTCGTCATACAGGACGCAACCGGAGGCGTTCATGTCAGCTTTGGTGATTGTTACCAGCCGCCTAAGTTCGCGATAGGAGAGCTCTGGACTATTACTGCCAAAGCTTTAGGTGGAGGTCAAAGCCTGATGCCCCAGCTCGCGCTCATTAAATCGTCGGATGCAAACAAGAGCACAATGAGCGCCCAAGTGCCTATGCCTGCAGTAAAGAACGCAACTGACATTGGAAGCTCTACAGTCGGCTTACTGGTACAGATCAAGAATGCCAATGTGTCATCAATTGATAAGGCGCAATCTGGATTCACCATCCAGGACAGCACTGGAAAAGCTTACGTAAACGGCCAGGAGGCAATGTATAACAAAACGTCCCTCAAGACGGGAGATATTGTGGATATTACTGGAATCGGCCAGCAGAATAAGCACAAATATGAGGTGACCCTAAGAAACTCATCGGATGTCGTAGTCCACAAGAAGTGATCTTAATAACAGGCTTCTGATAGGATGCGATCTTTGGAGGAGTTGCTGTCTCCTCCAGAACTTTAACTATTTTCTTGTGCTTCATTTTTATTAGTCTTCTATCTTAGGTCATATGAAGTAGGGTATATAGTATAATTACGCGATATCAATCTATTACAGCTATTTATTATATTTGAACAATGTATATATCTTATCAAAAAGTACGATGTTTGTGGACAGTGAGTCTGCTCCACAAGAGGAATCTCCTTTCAGTTGTGTATTGGCTGCATTGAGGATCGATACCGCACCTAAACTAAATCTGCTCTTGGCCAGGTGCGGCAACCCCCTCTACATACCTCTCAAATAGAATCCTATTGAAATCCTCTTGAATTATGTTCAGTGAGTTCCTTAAGATAGACGCGAGGAGGATAAAAAAATGGAGCTATTAATTGATGATCGGGATACATTTTTTGAGGTCTGCCAGAGTTTGGTTTGCGCAGATCTAAGAGATCTCACGCTAAGCGAAAGAATTGGGATGCTAAAGATAATGAGGGCTGCCATGATCTATCTGACTAGACTAGGCAGACAACTTCTTGAAGGCACTGATAACGAGATTTTCTATGATTTTCATGTTGCACGCCAAATAAGCTGCAAAGACTTTGGATTCATCGGCAGATCGTCATTGGATTACCTTGATGAGATAATTGATGATTTGGTAGATGAATTAAACGTATCAGAAGATTTAAAAGAATCTAAAGGGGATTAAGGAAGAGGTCATTCCAAAGGAGAATATCATATGGCTACCCTCAAAACCAAAGATGGCACGCAAATCTATTACAAGGACTGGGGCACAGGACAGCCGGGAGTCTTCAGCCATGGCTGACCGCTCTCCGCAGATGCCTTTGAAGACCAGATGTTCTTTCTGGCATCTCGTGGATACCGCTGTATCGCCCATGACCGCCGGGGACATGGCCGATCAAGCCAGCCATGGAATGGCAACGATATGGACACCTATGCTGATGACCTCGCGGAGCTGGTCGAAGCGCTCGACTTGAAGAACGCGATTCATGTTGGCCATTCCACCGGGGGCGGCGAAGTCGCACGCTATATCGGACGCCATGGCACAAAGCGCGTGGCCAAGGCCGTGCTGATTGGCGCTGTTCCGCCACTGATGCTGAAGACGGCCGCCAATCTGGGAGGGTTGCCTATCGAAGCGTTCAATCAGATTCGTGCTGCCGTCCTTGCCGACCGTTCTCAGTTCTGGAAGGATCTCAGCATGCCGTTCTACGGCTACAACCGACCTGGAGCAAAGATATCGGAAGGCGTGCGTGAGTCGTTCTGGCTCCAGGGGATGATGGCAGGATTGCCAGCATCCTATTTCTGCATCAAGGCGTTCTCTGAGACTGACTTCACTGAGGATCTCAAGAAGATCGATGTGCCGACGCTCATCCTCCACGGCGACGATGATCAGATCGTGCCGATTGGGGCTTCAGCTCTGATGTCGTCCAAGCTCGTCAAGGGTGCCAAGCTGAAGATTTACAAGGGTGCGCCGCATGGCATGTGCACGACCCTCAAGGACAAGGTCAACGAGGATCTTCTCGCGTTCTTCAATGAGTGAGCGAGCGTTGGCGAGCTGAGAAATCGTAACGGACTTCCAAGCATTAGGGAAGAAGACGAAAGATGTAAGTTTGTCAATGGTTCCCTGGACTGAATGCGCGCTTAAAACGCTAGCGATTCCTTTATCCTCGTCATGCACGCACATAATGACATCCTCTAGCATACTATTTATACTGCTCTTAATATAAGAAATTTTATGATGATATATCTCATAGTATTCCTATAACTATAAGGTTGTAATATCGATCCATCAACGGGAGGTCTCTTCATTCTATTGACCGTAATGATAATTCATCCTGCATACACTCTGTTGAACGATTCGAGAATCTGAAAATTGCGTAAGATAGAAACAGATACCCAGTTTATTGAATTTAAATGGTGATCAAACTACTTATAGAAAGTGTGGAAGAACTCAACTTCAAAACATACTGATTCCAAGACGTCTGAAGTTCTCTATAATAATTTTCAAAAAAAGTTTGATTGTAAAATTAGTTATTGGTGTCGGGATTGGTCAAGAACAATATGTTCCTATTTGAGTCGTACTTCCAAGTGAAGCCGAAAAGCGCAAACATGTCGTCGCCTGTGATGAGGAAGTTCTTGCTGCTATCGACCGAGACGCTATCCGGTAGAGTAATCTGTGTCTTGTCCAGCATTGCTTTGGTGCTGGCGTTGGTTAAGACGACCGTATGGACTTTGCCGTCAGACCAGACTATTCCTGTTCCCGTATAATCCTGCACAATGAGGGATAGGGTCTCATTATTGCCTGATATGGACTCCGAACCGCCAAGGAACTCAACCACTGGTTTGATGGGGAAGTACCATTTGTTGTTGATCTGAGATGGGAAATTCGGCACTAAGGGCTGGTTGAGCAAAGCGCCATTGACGGCCAGCCTGGGCTTATTGTACTTGGGTGGCACAGCAGTCTTAGGCATGTCTCCGTTCATCTTATCTATGGTATAGTCATCAACGAGCGTTCCATCCATCTTATAGTTCTTAATCTCCATCTTGGACCCGTTGACATCAACGATGATATAGTTCGGCATATCCTGCGGATCAAAGAAGTTTGCATCCCATACTTTCGGCACATTATCGTTATAGTACTTGGCACCGCTTCTACCAGTTATCACATAAACAGTGCCCAGTACAGGAGAACTTACTATAGTATCGTTCTTGATCGGATATGTTCTGGAATAGGCATGGTCGTGGCCATTAAATACCACGTCTACATGGTACTTGTCGAGGATGGGGCCGAAAGCTGCCTTAATATCTTCGTATGTCCTGTAGGCCTTGGTGTAATAGGGCGTCTTGTGCCAGAAGATCACTTTCCAATCCTTCTTTGTCTGATTCAGGTCTTTCTCCAGCCAAGCCTTTTCGTCATTCACAAGATTCGGGTGGAATTTCTGTTCCTCAAGGAACTGGCTATCAAGCACTACAAAGTGTACATTTCCATAGTCGTATGAATATATCTGACTGTTGTTGTAAAGACCGTTATGTGGCACGCTGAACTGACCTTCGTAGAGCGTTGGCACTGTCTTATTTAAGTTCATGTCATAAGTCTCGTGATTTCCTTCGACCGGCATATAGGATATTGAATCAATAACGCCTTTATCTGCTGCGAACCAGTTGTTCCAGTGAGCATTGGATTGTCCAACTTCCACTGCATCCCCTACATTTACGAAGAAGCTGGCATCAGGGTTGGCCTTAGATGCGTTCTGGACAGTTGAGTGCCAGAGGCTATAATCCGGCTTCTTTGCATCCCCACTCTGGCTGTCCCCGAAGACCAAGAACTTGAATTGATTGGTGTTATTATTCTCGGTCCTAAACGAGTATATCGGGCTCCAATTTTTCTTGCCATCGCCAACCTTATAGTAGTATTGGGTTCCTGGCTTTAAATTGGTGAGTGTTGCCGTTGAGATGTTCTCATTGCCAAGATCGGTTTTCAGTATGCTCACTTGAGCAGATTTAGTCATGTTATCTTTAAGTTCTTTATCCGTACTGTATTGGACGATGCCCGTCCCAACAGTGCTATCTGTCCTCCAGGTCACGGTCTGTGTAGTCATAGGATCGCTGACCCAAGATAAAGTGATGTGATCAGGAACCGCTGTAGCATTAACATCAGATGGCTGAGAGCCAGGCTGGTCTGCGCCAAAGGCTCCCGTTAATGAGGTGATTATCACCGTCAGGAAAACTATTCCAATGAATAATTTCATCTTTTTCCTCCTTGAAGTTAATTGCGCAATTGTCACCTCAAAAGAGAAATATACCTTGTGATTATAGAATATATTGGTATATTTAGAATTGAGGATTAACATACGTGAAAAGGATGTATAGATAAAAAATAGATCAGAATACTTTTTATTATGACCAATTCCCGATTATTACAGATGGACTTAGGTCCGGCGGGACGCCAACAAGTATGAACGTAGAGATAGTTCATTTGATTTCTATATAGATTTAGTATTGAATTATTAGATATATGTTTTATTTAGGAAAAATATATGAAGAGATTGACTATGTTCGTATTTAAATGAAGGTAGATACAAAGGTAGGTATTGTTACGTATGTCTGTTCCATCATCCTTCTATTATTCCTTATAGGCTATCATTTTTATACTGGAGGTTCCACAAAGATATAATGTTAAATCAGCAGTTTCTATTAAATATTATTTGCTTGCAAACATAAATGCTGCGTTAAATGAGGAGCTTGAACTGATAAATATGGAGACACGAAAAGTACAGAGAACAGGAAAATCCACATTTGTAGTTTCCATTCCTAAGGCTTGGGCAACGAAGAATGGGCTGCAGAACGGCTCAATAATCTACATCAACCAAGGAGACCGCGGAGTCCTAGTCCTATCCTCAGATCGATCAGAAAAGCATCTAAAAATCAAACTGGATATAGGAAATAAATCAGGCGAGTCATTGATCAGGGATATTATCGCCTGCTACATGGCGGGCTATAAGACTATGGAAATAACCTCCAACCATATGACCTCTACCCAAAAAAAAGATCTGCGCAGGATAGTTAATAAGCTCTTAGGTCCAGAGATTCTTGAGGAGACAATCAACAAAGTTGTGATCGATGATCTACTGAGCTCTGAGGAACTTCCTGTGGAGAAGGCTTTGAGGCGGATCAAGACACTGACATCATCCATGATCAATGATAGCATGACCGCTTTGTTGACTGGCGATACGGATTTAGCAGCAGATGTTATCCAGAGAGACAACGATGTTGATCGCTTGAACCTATTGATCTCCCGTCAATTCACTGAGATTTTGAGATATGGATCAATAAGCAAAGAGAACCACAACCCAATAGTGGCCCTTTACTACATGCAGGCAGCGTCTAACCTTGAGAGGATCGCGGACCATGCATTAAAGATCTCACAGGTTACAGGTGATCATAGCAGCAGTCTCCCTAACGAGATAAAAGATGAGCTTTCCACCTTAAAATCAACCTTCATAAATTTTATTGACGAGTCGATTTCCGCTCTTCTTCAAAGCGATTCATCTAGAGCAAATAAAATCATAGATGAGGTAAAAAAAGCTCAAACTCGATCTCATATCATGGCTAATTCCTCTAAAGCAAAGGATGGGGAGGAGATGCTTGTCAGGCTTGTTGTGGCCAGCAGCATCGAGCGCATACTTGATTACATAATGAACATCGGCGAGCTGACTATAAACCTGAGCAATTCAAGTCTAGATATTATTGAGCCAAAAAAAGGGTAAAGTAGACGTGGCGTTGTTAGCAATTCATTCAATACAATAAATTAGCAGCTATTGCTAATAAAATAGATTACAGTTTGCCTATATTACTATTTACTCTATTTTGGAAACAATTATATCCTACCTGAAGATAGGTATCCTGCCTATCTGCCAACATGGCGAAGGCGAAGAGACACCATCCAAGCGTGTCTCGCCGCAAACCCCTCGAACAGAACATCCGTAAGGTGAAGGCGAAGGGATGCATCTTGGCATAAGCTCCACCTATCTCCTGTCATCCCTTCCATATTTCACCCTCTATTGAGGAGTTATTCAAGAGATTCTAATTTCTCTATACTGCTAAGCCTTAACCATATAGAATATAGTCTGTTTACTCCGGCTCTTATTCTATTTGAGAAATGATTATTATCTAAATTAGATTTACAGACTTTCTGCATAGCGACAGCATGGTGAAGGGATACACTCCGTTGGGATCTCTCTTTTATCTCCAATCCCTTGCCATGCAACCTATGCATCCTGTATTCGATCAGCCGCCACAATCATTGGCTATCTCGCATATGAAAGCAGCTCGCAGTCCTTATAGCGTAGAATGGACCGCATCGGGCTGGCTGACGGCAGCCCAACCTCCTAGAGCCAGCTCTCGGAGGTTAATGGATGCAACGAAATCGGCATTGTTCTGATATCCGCAACTGACGCATCTGAATAGAGCCTGACTTCTACGGTTATATTTATCTATGGTACCGCATCTCGGACAGCGCTGAGAGGTGTAGTCTGGCCTGACAAGAGTTACCGGAATGCCCATCTCCTCACATTTATAGGAGATCATATGTTGCAGATTGATGATGGTTGAAGATCCACAATTTTGTTTATTACGACCATTATGACTGGATCTGCTGGATCTATTTCCTTTCAGCTTCGTTTTAGTGCCGTATAGTCTCTCCAATACCAGATAATCTCCTTCATTGAGGGACTCTATCAGAGCTCTGCTGGACTGATGCAGGAATGTCCTACTCCATCTTTTCTCCCTGCCGGATAGCTGTTTAAGCCTCTTCCTAGCAGAAGAGGTGCCTTTAGACCGAAGGGAGTCCTTCAGGATATTGAAGTGATACCTCCTGGCCCTAATCTGGCCGCCATTAATCACGAAACCATTGGATGCCATCAGGAGCTTCCTAGTTCCAAGGTCGACGCCCACGGGTTCTTCCGTACCCCTCTGATTTACATAGCAAATAACATAGATATGAATATAGAGCCTTCTCCTTCGCAAAACAAGTCTAGCTCCAGACACTGGATTGCTTAGAACATCCTTCTGGCGATCGCCCAAGGCCAGCTTGACTTTGGCTCTTCCCATCGGTGTCGTCAAAGATGCTATAAAGTGCTTATTTCTTTTGAGGCTAAAGATTCTTCTATCAAGGGGCAGTGATCTCTCCCTAAATATATGGTGTTTATGAGGTTGCTCTTTATAAGAGGATATAACTCTGTTTATAGCCCGAACTGCAAGGATTGCTGGAAGCTTAAATATTGCCCTGATATCCCTATAAGCTAAATTATGGAGCGTCCTATAGTCAAGAATCTTTTTCTGGAAGCACACAAGGCTTAGGTAGTTGCACGCGTCTTCATAAGCATTAATGGTGCATCGAAGCTTCTCAATATCCTCTGCAGCGGGATCTATGCTGCAAACTACCTTTTTTGATATTTCCAGTGGCATTCTCTCTTTGCTCTCTTGCTTCAATCCTAAGCTTTTACAGGGATTCAGCTTTACTATCGAAGCTAATAGACGAGATCAATTAGTTAGTTACTTTTGCATTCTTTTGTGACTGCAAAGCAATCGATCGCCTGACTCAGAAGTTCAAATATTCTGGAAGCATTCGCAGGCAACAGGTCCGAGTGCATCATCGGCAGAGCAAATAGCACAGAAACATTTAAGTGTCTTCTTTTTGCAACATAGGGATGCCTTTTTACCCATTTGATTGCGTTTTTTACAGCCTGGATGCTATATAAGATCGCTTCCAGCTCATCCTCTCTCTGCTCCATAGTCTTTTCGGGTATTTCAAGGCGCCAGGACTCGAGGATTGCAGATTCAAGACTCGCCTTCAGATCTTCAGGCATATCTAGAGTTTTCAGGATATCCAATATTAAGCCTAGCTTGTAGTTCCTGAACTCTCCTTCTCTTTTGATGAGGCCGCCTCTTCTAAAGAGCGCCTCATAATAGTTTACCTGGCCAAACAGATCCTCGCTTGTTTGGATTTCTTCGCCGCACAAAACTCTCGACATAATCATATCTCCAATAGCTTTAAATCGACATTTACGCAACCTTGAAGAATCTCCATGCTTCCTCGATATGCATAGCCTTCATGCCCAGCCTTCTAGATGGGTAAATATCATTTTCAAAGGAATCACCAATGAATAGTATTTCGTGCGGCCGCATGTTCAGCTGAGATGCTCCTTCAAGGAATATCTCTGGACAGGGCTTTTTGCGCCCAAAGTCAGATGAAAAAAGGATAAACTTAAAGTAATTATGCAAGCCCAAGTGCCTGACCTCTAGCTCAGAAAAGACACGCTGGCCATTGGATATTATGCCCATTGGATAGCTCCTGAGCGCCTCCAGCATTCTGATGCTCTGAGGATAAGCCTGAAGCCTTCTTAAAGAAGCCGATCTGAAAAGGCGCGCAGCCTCCATGCCAACCGTCAATTCATTGATATCCCAGCAGGCATGCCGGCGGCAGATCTTTGCGAAGATATCCTCGACCTTCAGCTCGGAATGCATTACTCCCCGCCTCTCAATCTCCTCCTTACAAAGCCATCGGTATTCGTTCATAAGCTCCTGAGGACCGATGTTAACGCCATGATACATCAGCCATCTGCTTACAGGCTCGTAGGTGCTTATACTCTTCTCATCTGTCTTTATGTCAACAAGCGTCTTGTAACAATCGAACATTATGCCCTTTATTTCATTGAGCACGTGCACCCTCCCGTATATAAAAATATTATTTGTGAACTAGGATTCCAATCTTTGCTATTTTCACTATGCTTGGGGAACTTCTTTTTCATTTCAGAAAGCCTTGTATCTTTTGAGACTAATTTAGGGTTATTTCCTCTATAGCATGTGAATTCAATTGCCACAATATCACGGCATGATTTCAGATATTATATACCTTGTCTAGTTAAAATATATTCAGGACATTACAATCGTGATTCTATATAGAGATATTTACAATTAATATTAGTATGATCTTATCCGAATTTGGGCTTGGATGCAAACGGCTTCGAAAATAGCAATGATCGACCCTTAGAATTCTAAAGATCCTCTTGTGTCCAAGAAAGAGTTCTTTTACTTTTCCCATTTAAATAAATAGCCTTTAAGCAATCTGTTGCTTTCCTGAAGATGTAAGCGTTTTGATCTCGATCTACGCCGAGCCGCGCCATTCTGAAAAAACCGAGAGCCATGAAGAACGGCAAAGTTTTCGTTATCCTATGAAACTCCTCCTCACTTTTGCTATATTGCCAAAGGAAATGGCCTATATACGGCTCTGCCTTTTCTTCGTTATTCTTATGAATTGCAAAATAATGCTTTAGCTCTGCAGCCATTATCCCAAGATCATGAATGAAACTTGCATGCTCCCATGAGCTTTCAAAATCAATTGCATAAATCTTGTCGTGGCTGAAGATATAGTTTGCCGGATTTGCATCGTTGTGAATTCGGCACCCGTATGGCAGATCTACGAGCGTGCTGTACCACCAATCCCCCAAAATTCTGTCGTACTTTTTCCTTGTGGAATTATCTAAGCGTAGCTGGTCTAATACCTTGTGGAAATGAGCAAACTCTTCCTGCTTTCTGTACATTGATTTTGTGCCGCCATGCAGCCTTCTTAGGATCTGCGCTACAGCTGTGAGCTTATCATAGAGATCCTTTTCAGTCTCCATATATCTGTATAGAGTATTGCCGTGTATGTTCTCAGTCACGAGAACACAGTTGAAGTCTTTTCTCATAGCTATGGGCTTTGGGACATCTATGACCTGAGCAGTCTTTGTGAGTGCCGAGAACTCCGTTTCCATCGACTTGACAGGGTCATAATCTCTTCTACAGCCTGTAGGCTCTGCATAGAATTTTGCCACGACTCCATAGTTCTCTCCGACGAACTCATACCTGCAGACTGTATGGGATGCTGGCGCTACCTTGTAGACTCTGACATCACATCTTTTGTTGCTTATTCTATCATCCATTATGTAAACTAGCCAGTCTCTGAAGACATCTCCAGGCCTTAGTGTGCTTACGTACTTTTCCAAAAGCATATTCCAGGTAGAGATCGGAAACCAACGAGTTATATAGCTTATCTCATTAAACTATATGCAAGTAAATTCCAACTATGATGTATATTGCTTTCATTGGAAAAAACGTTTTATCGGAATGCCTGTGCCATCTCTTTTTCTATCTCTGGCAACAATAGCCTTTCTGACCTTAAATAGAGCAGGGCAGGGAGACCTGAATTTGATATTTTATAGGCCAAGTCCATGGCAGATCTTTGTAGTCTTGGGAAATCCATCAAGGTATTGCTGGAGAGTATTCGTATGATCTTATCCACGTAGCCTACGCCTGTAGATATATGCGATGCTTCTTGGATCATCTCATTGCGGAAGATAATTCCTATCCAGGTATTTATCTCCTCCACGAGATCCTGCTTCGTCAGATCTTTTATAACGATATAGGAATTACCTTTTTTTATATTTCTGAAATACTCTTTAAATGTATATCCTTTCGAGAGTGTATATACCTTGCCGATCAATCCAGAGTGGGTATCTGTGGAGGCTACAAGCCCTCGGTTGTATTTTCGGGCAATATTCATGACGAGCTCGTTCTTCCTGTTTATGCGATACATGTTATACTCCAAGACTGGGAATAACCTGGCCAGCCTTGGTATGGCAGCCAAGTTGGGCATCTCATTCGGCTCAAACCAAAGAGGATGGTTGTATACAAAAGGCAGCTCATTTCTTTTGAGATATGCCAAAAATGTCTTGAGGTCTCCAGACTGGGCAATCTCTTCAAGCTCATTGAACTGATCTTTAGCCAGGTCATAAACATTTACATGTATGGTATGGCCCACCATATCCATATCTTTTATCTTAATCTCAACCCCAGTAACCAGATTCTCTCTATTCCAGCCGATGAGGTCATAAGCATCCATGGTGTCATGATCTGTAAATGTAATAAACTTCAGCCCCAATCTTCTGGATTTATTGTAAAGCTCAAGAGGGTGAAGCGGCCTGGCAGGCAATACATCCCGGGAGAAAAACGTATGAACATGCAGGTCTGCAGCATGCCAACCTTGCTGCCTGAGATCTTCAGCCTCTTCTTGAGTGAGTATACCGATCTCTTTTTCACTGCCAGGCATGAATTTTAGCTTTGCCATGTTTGGTTTTATACTTTATCTCCTTAAACTATATATTTGCGAATCATTATTGACATCTATGTAGAAGCTAGGATAGCTCTGGAACTTTGAAGGCCGCTGTCCCAGCCTATCAATATCGTGCGAACAGCAGAAATGCCATGCATCGCTTGCACATCATCTATTATCTGATTTAGCTTGTTCAAGCCATCTGCCTGGAGTATCATAAAGAAATCGTACTCACCAAAGATATGATAAATATCCAATACTCCATCTTTATTTTTCAGGCTGTAATATGCCGATCTTTCGCAACCGGGCGTGACCCCAACCATTGCAACTGCTATAACCATATTCTTTTCTCCATCAAGTGTATTATCTAGCAGGTCTTGGCTCCGACAAACATGTTCTCATTGCTCACGTTGCATCTTCCGCGGAGTGTGCATCTATCGCAGTTCAAAGCCATCGCTTTTATCTCCATTTTATCGAGACCAGATCTCTCCAGCTCTGCAAAGCATCGACAGTATTCGATATAGTCATCCTCGGAAGCTGTATACATCTCCCATAAAATTCTAGACGTATGAACAACCTCCTCAGATCCCAAAAGCATCATCTATCAATCCAAAGCTCTCTTTGCTATCCCTTTCTCCATTAGAAATTAGCTTACATGCTAAGTATTTTTGATTCGTTTTAATCACCTCCTAAGCTTCTTAATTTAGCATTATAAAGTTCTAATCGAAATAGAATATAGATTAACCCAGACAATTCTGATTGACACTTTCTCTATATATATTATTTACAAAGTGGCTGGTGCTATTTATATCGTTATATCCTTATTTCATTAATAGTAGTACAGCGGAAAGATCTACAAAAAAGATTTGGCCAAGTTTGGTTTATCTATTTCTTGGACTCGTCTTCTAGGGGTTGAATCCTTCTCTCGAGGGCATCCATTCTCTGGACCAACTCCGCCAGCAGACCCTACACGTGCCAACCTATCCTCATCGCTGATTAGGCGGTTAACTGATTGGGATGAGAATGAAGGCTTTTGTAGCAGATCTTCCCTGAACTCTTCAGCTATGGGATCATCCGATTCACGAGGAGAAATCGGACGAGGTGGATTTGTTTCTTTCCTTTGATTTGACATGTCATTCACCTAACAGGAGCAACTTGTTGTTTAGCAAACTCCATACTTAGATATAACTTCAAAAGATTTTAATTAGATGGTAGTGCCGCCAAAGAAAGAAATTATCTAGTATTAAATGCTAGTTTTCATGAGGATCTCATAAAGTGGTATCATGGATCGATTCGATCTTATAGTGATCGGCTCAGGAGCTGGAACCAATATAGCCTCTACGGCTGTAAAAAATGATCTCAACGTCGCACTCATAGATCATGGCCCAATAGGCGGCACATGCCTCAACAATGGATGCGTCCCATCCAAAATGCTGATTTACCCTGCGGATGTCATTAGGAAGTTGCAAGATGCAAAAGCAGTGGGCGTTGAAGGCAACATAGTTAACGTGGATTTTCAGAAAATAATGAACCGAATGCGCTCAGTAGTTCAGAGCCACAGGCTAAGCCTCGAAACCGCAATCGAATCCAAGAAGGGCATAGTCCTTTATAGAGATACCGCGGAGTTCGTGGGAGATCATACTCTTAAATCGGGAGACAGGATACTAAGCGCTCCCAAAATAGTAATAGCAACAGGTGCAAGGCCTCTGATCCCGCCGATACCAGGCCTCAAGGAGGCCGGCTATTTGGACAATATCTCTCTTCTTGGGCTATTGGAACCACCCAAAAGCCTGATAGTAATAGGAGCAGGATATATCGGATGCGAGTATAGCCACTTTTTTTCTGCCATCGGCACCGAAGTTACTCTTCTTGGAAGAAGCCCTAGGGTACTGGATAATGAGGACCCTGAAGTATGCAGGATAGTCAGGAGCGTTTTATCAAAGTATATGAAGCTATACACCAACCACGAGGCTGCAAAAGTCGAAGTCAAAGGCAAGAAGAAGGTTGTCTCAGCCAGAAATCGATTGGATGGCAAGATCTATAGTTTCGAGGCAGATGAGATTCTTGTTGCAGCTGGCAGAAGACCAAACTCGGATATCCTAAAGCCTGAGGAGACTGGAGTCGAAACCGATGAGCGCGGCTGGATAAAGGTGAATGATTACCTTGAGACAACCAAACCTGGTATTTGGGCTATTGGCGATGCTATTGGAAAGCACATGTTCAGGCATACTGCAAACTATGAGGCTGAGGTTGTAGCTCATAACCTTTTCATTGCCAAAAACAGAGACGAGGCGGCGAAGGTTGATTTCCATGCTGTCCCCCATGCGGTTTTTACTCATCCGCTTGTTGCAGGAGTAGGCATGAAGGAGGCGGAGGCCAAAGCTGCAGGATACAAAATTTTAGTAGGCAGGGCCAGGTATACGGATGTATTAAAAGGAATCGCCATGGCAGAAGAAAACGGGTTCGTGAAGGTTGTGGTTGAGGAAGAAACTGGACGAATCTTTGGGTGTTCAATTGTCGGCTCCGAAGCATCTACCTTAATACAGCAGATCGTTTATCTGATGAATACGGAACATCAGGACATGATGCCTTTAATAAATTCTCAGGTGATTCATCCTACTATAAATGAGGTAATAGTCAAGGCCTTTTCGGAGTTGGAGCATCCTTACGATTTTGATGAGGCTGAAAATAAAGCGCAAATGGATACAGATAACAAGAAGATTATCAATGGTTAAAGTGAGAACCTATCGACATATACCAATTTTATATTAAGATTTTATAAACATCGGAGTATAAATCCGTCTTCAATTATTCTATCATTCTATCATCCCAATCCCCTCAAGATCAAAAAATTTATATACGTTGAATGTCTTAGTATAATTAAAAAGTATTACGGTGATTGTCGTGAAGATTAGAGTAATTAGTTCAAGAGAAGAGATCGACTCGCTAAACTCGAGAGAGAAGATGGTGCATCTGGCATTCAGAGCCTCCAATGTGGATTTCGTCCAGCTGATGAAAAAGTGCCCAAGGTTGCAAGCGGTTCAGATGCCGCCTTCATATAAGAGGACAATGTCCAATGCCTTAAGTGGATTCCTGCAGATGCAGGGCATTGACCTGATTGAGGGAGACGTCTGGGGCCACAGAAAGGATATCGATGAGTACTTCACAGTCCCCGATGAGACAGTTGCCACAATCAGATCAATGATTGAAAAGGGCATCACCCCTGAGGAGACCGCAAAAGAGGTACGAAAGACTGCCAAGCTGGGAGATGGCCTGATCAAGTACATCGCTCGAACAGGTGCAGCGGCCTGAACCAATTGATGAAAGGGATGCCGAGTACCGGTGCTTATCTCGGTGCTCCCTTTTTAATCTTTGTTGTGTTTTTCAAAAAAACGCAGATATAATTTTTACGCGTCGAAGTTTGCGCTAATGACTTTGCTTGTGTTTGTATACCCCATGCTTTCAGCTTTGCCAAAAGCAGCCTGGGCTCCGGTATCAAGGCCTAGCTTATCGAAAGCAATACCCTTGTAGTACCATGCAGCTGCGAGCGATGGCTTCAAATTGAGGGCTTTATCATACGCATCTACTGCTGCATTATAATTCCCCTCGCCCGCAAGGGCCTTGCCGTTATTGAACCAAACATTGGCATTTTCGGGACCGATTTTCGTAGCATTATCATATGCCTGAATAGCTTCCTGGTATCTTCCCAGCTGGTAGAGAGACAAGCCTTTGTTGTACCAGGCCAACATATACTTCGGATCTGTCTCAATGGCTTTATCGTATGCCTGTAGGGAGTCGTTATATTTGCCCATGATATAGAGGACGTTGCCTTTGTTTCTCCAGGCGGCCATAAACTCAGGGCTTATGTCTGTGGCATTGTCAAATGAACTGAGTGAGTCATTGATATACCCAGCTATAGCTTGTTTATCCTTGTTCATGCCCAGATCTATGCCTGATTGCATTGTAGCTACTCTATCTATTAGAGCGGTTCCTTTGTAGTACCAGGCATTTGCATCCTGTGGGTCTTTCTTGATGGCGTCGTCGTACAGAGCAATCGCTTTATCGTAATCTTCGAGCGATTCGTTAAGTTCATCAGTGTTCTTTTCAGATATGGCCAAAGATCCAAGGGCATTCGCTCTTCCTGCCCAAGCACCGGCATTATTAGGGCTTAATTTAAGTGCACTGTCGAATGCGGAGATGGCCTCTTTGTAATGCCCATCTCCAGCAAGTCCAAGGGCCCTTGCATACCAGTAATCCACCGTTTCCTGGGCAGTTGCAGATACACATAGGGTTGTCAATGTTATTGCAATAATTGTAATCGTTATACTAAGCCGTGTTTTCATTCAATAACTCCTCCCAGTACTCCGTCGATTTCGAGAGGGGTTTGGGACATTGCCTTGGCCCCCAGGCAAGACTCTACATCCAAATAACGGGTGCATTGATTACAGTTTTGTATAATCCCGACAATCTGATCGGGGCCTGGATCATAGCTGCTATTTTGCCGGAGCCTTTTATTTGGTTCAGTCTGTCTAAATAGCATTTTCATGCCCATTACATTCCTCTTATCCACTGGCTTTCTTATTCATAATCCATTCTATATAAAATCAAGCCCTTTCATAGGCAGACTCAGATTCATTATATCTCAGCTCCTTTGCCTTTGCAAAGGCTACATCAGCTTCGGAGGTGTGACTAAGTGCCTTTAGCGCAGTGCCTTTGAGATACCAGCTTTCTGCATCAAATGGAGACTTCTGAAGGGTCTTATCAAGATCATTGACTGCTGCCTGATATACCTTGACAGCTTTGTCATGCTCGCCCATCTTATCAAGTGCCTCGCCTTTTCCAATCCATGCTTTGGCTGATGCGAATTCCGATGGCGCCATTTCAATAGACTTGTTATAGGCTTCGACGGCTTCCATGTATTTTCCCAAATCCTTGAGGGCATTGCCTTCATCGTTCCAGGCCTGGAAAGCATTCTTTGGGTCAATCTCTCTAGATTCATTAAAAGCTTGCATTGACACATTATACTGTCCCAGCCCGGCCATAGCACTGCCCATGCCTCGCCAGGACCAGGCAGAATAGAATCTATCGATATCAGCTGTAGAGTTCGGCTTGCTTGTTATGTTATAGATACTATACGCCTCATCATATCTGCCCATCTTCAGGAGGACATCAGCTTTGGCTACTTTGGCAGATGCTCCAATTTCCGGCATCTGAGAGGGAGCTGCTTCGATAGCCTTATCATACGCCTGCAGAGACTCGTTATATTGGCCTAGATTCTTGAGGGAATTGCCTTTCCATATCCAGGCATCGAAGTTCTGAGGATATATCTTGAGAGCTTCATCGTATGCCGTGGAGGCTTCTTTCGGCCTTCCCGCCAATTGAAGGGTGCTGCCTTTGAATACCCAGAGTTCTGAGATCCTCTCAGTATCGTTAGCTGGCCATGTCTCAATAGCCTTGTCATAAGCAACCAATGACTCATTGTATCTCCCCAGAATAGCTAGAGCAGTGGCCTTGCCTCCCCAAGCCATGCCGTACTGGGGATTAAGCTCGATGGCCTTATCATATGCTTTAATAGCCTCTTCCTTAGATCCGTTGCTAAACAGCTCCTGGCCTTTGTTGAACCAATCCACTGCGGTTTTCTCCTGTGCAGCGGCTGAAACACACAGGACGGCTAGATCCGTTAAGGCGAGAAAAAGCTTTGCCTCTATTATTGATTTCAGCAATTTATTATTATCTTGGCTGTACCTGATACTTTTTTTCCTTTTCATTTAAACCGCTCTCCTACTCTGATAATTAGCGAGTAAGGGTGGTCTAATTTCCAGGGATAGATCCAAGCTACCTCAACAATTTACAATTATCAATTGCCATCTCCACCCTGAACACCCTTTGCCGTTTCTCCCAACGGCGTTTGTCGTGATACGACATTTAACGAATATAAATCTTTCGGGTGTCGTCGTGAAATCAATAAAGAGAGTTGTCATTAATACGATAGGTATCGCTATCGCCATCTGCAGGCTCATTTACAAATCATCATCAAACAATCGCGCTGATTGAGGATATAGCAAATTGAATGCCTATAGGAAAATCTCTATGTCCTCGCCATCCACATTAATATAGATTAACATAACAGATTTCTTTATGGATTATAAAACTATTAAGAAGCTGATAACCATTGAAGGCGTATTGCTTTTTATCCAATATTGGCTGGGGATGTCGATTAATTTGTTTATAAAAATCCCTCTTAAGACTCCGCTAAATTTCTTCAGCTATCCTGGCATTGTAGAAGTTCTAGCTCATATCGCAAATGGCATTCTAATTCTTGCGGTTGCTTTCGTGATGCTTGCATACTTGCTGAAGCAAAAATGGGCACTTTTTTCCAAGCTATCTATGAGAGAGGATCTGTGCAGTCTTAGGCTGCTCCTGTATGCTATAGCCACCATAGCCATAAGAACGGCTTATTCCCAACAATGAGGATTGTATTCCTGGAGTAGTTGATGATGTAATCTTCATCTTCTTTCTGCCGAACTGTAGTTATGCCCAAAGAATTTTGTACAAGGCGTTTTATGATGCCTCCAATAAAATTAGGCGTCAGTGATATTGCTGAAAAAAAATTCTATAGGCCTAATACCGATATTACTATCATCTCTTGAATTATGCTACGCAAGACTCAAAATACTCTATCAGCGCCTTAACAATATCCCTATCCTTGAGAATGCCCATAAGATTCTGGCTCGATGTCACAACGGGAATCTGGTCGATCTTGTTCTTGGCCATAATCGCCGCGCATTTGCTCACTTCAGATCTCTTCGTCGCTGTTAATGCCGGAACCATGGCTTCGCTTACCCAAATGTTTCGGAGCTGAATACGTGAAACCTCGTAGTACTTGTTTGTGGTCTGCATGACCCTATCCCACATCCACGCATCTTCGCCAGCATCGACAGAGGACATATCAGTTTTCGCAACGGATTCCTCAATAACGCTTGCTTTTATAAGGTCTCTATCCGAAATAATGCCCACAAGCTTCAGGCTTGTGTCAATGACCGGGCATGCTTCTGCGGAAGCATACTCCATTACAAATCCCGCAACCGGAAGAGGCATCTCGCTCCAGAGAACAACGATCTCCTTCTCGACGAACTTTTCGATATCTGTATCTATAGCCAATTCTGCTGCGATCTTAACTATATCCGCTATTGTGATAATGCCGACAAGCTTCTTGTCCTCAACTACAGGAAGCCTTCTTATCCCGTGCAGAAGTAGAAGCTTTGCTGCCTCGACCAGGGTGCTATCTGGGCTTACAGTTATTGGGTTTCTGGACATAACCAGAGCAAGTTGGTCCTCCTCCCTGTTCTTTAGGAGGTCTGTCCTGGTTATCATTCCCACAACCTCCCCTTTCTTTACGACGGGAAGCCCTGAGACTCTTCTCTCCTGCAGGGCCTTCAGAACATCATCCCTATTGCCAGGAACGCTGACATAAGCCACATCCCTGACCATTACATCCTTCACAGATATTGGATTCAAGCAGACTCCCTCGGAACTGTAAGCACAGGCACCTTGGAGCCTCTGACCACCTTCTCGGCCACGGATCCAAGGAGGAACTTATCAAGGCCTGTCCGTCCAACACTGCCTAACACTATGACGTTCATTCCAGCCTTATAGGCAAATTTGGTGATCTCATCACCTGGATTTCCTTCAATTAATTGCTTCTCGAAGGCCACGCCAGATTCCTCTGCCAGCTTTTTAATATAATTAACAGATTCATTTCCTTCCTTAACTAAAAGCTCCCGTATGCTGAAGAGCAGCATATCATCCGGCAAATGGCTCATTCTGCTTGTATCCGCCACATATAGCGCAGTTACTTTGCCCCCGGAGAGCTTAGCAAGCTCAATGCCCATTCGCGCCGCGCGCTCGCTGTGCTCTGATCCATCTGTAGCAACAAGAATCTTCTCGAACATGACAACACCTAAAATACCGCCCTAATATCAGAGGGTTCGGCTCTCCTAACCAGGCTGGCTATGGGATCTGATGATCCCCACATATTATCAGATTTTCTATCTATCACCATCACCCTGCCTTCCTTGCCCTCAGATATAGAGCCAACCTTCTGGTCTATTCCCAAGATCTTTGCACCATTTAGCGTGCACATTTTAAATACCTGTCTATCATCGTGCAAAAGGGCCTTACATATGAACTCCATCTCGCTGAACATATTCGGCGAGTTGAGCATGACGTTATCTGTGCCTACACCAACAGTAATTCCAAGTTCGATCATCATCTTTACATTCGGCAATCTCGCGCCTGTGATTAGATTAGATCTAGGACAAACGACTACAGGAATCCCCAAAGCCGCTACCCTTTCCATAGCGTCGTCTGAGGCGCTACAGAGATGCACGAGAAAATCAGGCTTCAAGCGAAGCGCATCTGATATATCATCTCTTTCAGCTTCACCTGCATGAATAGCCACTGCCTTGAGGTCTTTCTTTGCAGCCTCGACAATCCTTTTGATCTCCGACAGATCATACTCCCTGGTGCTGCTTACGCCCAATCCCCAGCAGTCTGAGTGTATCTCAGCCGATCCCTCATAGGGCCTGCCGAGGATCTTCGGCAGTATTGGCATGCCTTGTAAAGCTTCCAGTATAAGCTCAACGCCTTCCAGGCCGCCTTCGCGAAAATCAGCAAATGCAAAAGTACCAGTGGCAATCATATACTGTAGAGTCCTTCTCATGCCGCTGAGGATCTTTTCCTTCGGCGTTTGAGCTAGTATTCTATGCTTTAGTCCGCCAGGGCCAACCAGATCGGCTAATGGCAAGAATGGCGGATCCTTGAATACAGAGTCTCCAATATGGGTATGGGAATTAATGAAACGAGGGACTATTATTCCCTCAAAATCGGCGTCTACCTTGCCTACGCCCACCTCTTTTATCAAATCATCTTCAATTGCGAGATAGCCATCTATCGGCTCAAAATCATCACCATAAATTATCGTTCCCGAAAGCAGAGTCTCCTTAGCCGAGGGCATCACAATCATATTTGTGATAATCTATTTAGCTTCTCCTGATTCTTTATGATAAAGGTGAGCCCTTGAAGCCTTTCGTCTTCATCAACAGCGCAATGAGTGCTGATGGAAAAATTAGCACATTTGCCCGCAAGCAGGTGAGAATATCAGGCCACCAGGACATGTCTCGGGTTGATGCCCTTCGAGCGGGAAGCGATGCAATCATGGTGGGAATAGGGACGGTTCTGTCTGATGATCCTAGCCTTACTGTAAAATCTGAAATTCTTCAAAGGTCCAGGATTGACAAAGGACTAACGAGAACTCCGCTGAGAATCGTTGTAGATAGCAAGGCAAGAACGCCGACAGATGCGAATGTTCTAGGAGACGGCTGCATAATCGCAATCTCAAAATCTGCTTCTGCAAATAATGTGGCCAATCTCTCGGGCAAATGCGAAATTATAAAATGCGGAGAGACGGAGGTGGATATCGAAGAGCTGATGTCTCAGCTCTTCAAGAAGGGCATAAGAAGGTTGATGGTCGAAGGAGGTTCTACCCTTAACTGGTCGCTGATAATGGCGAGACTTGTAGATGAGATTTATGTGTATATCGGAAACATGCTTATCGGCGGCGTAGATGCACCTACACTAGTTGATGGCGCCGGATTCTCCCAGAATTTTCCAAGACTAAAGCTGATCTCTATCGAGAAAATGGATGAAGGTACGCTTTTAAAGTGGAGCGTTATGAATGATCATCCTATGAGCTATAGTAAGCAAAGTTAATCGCCATGAACTACAAGTACTGGCACTTTAGAGCCTCTAACTACCTTCTCGGCCACACTTCCCAGAAGGAATTTTTCAAGTCCAGTCTTTCCGATACTTCCTATAACTATGACATCCATTTTGGAATCCTCTGCCAGCTTTATGATATCCTCTGCAGGACGGCCCTCAATTACCTTAGCCTCAAATGGGACTCCAGCTTTTTTCGCGATATCTTCGATATTCTTTACCGCAGTCTCGCCGCTTTTGATCATAGAGCTCCTTATGCTATCTATAACTCCGCTTGACAGATTAAAGCCGGCGTCGCTAATAGGTACAAAATACTTTCCTACATCTGCAACGTAAACTGCCGTAACCTTTCCTTTGGATAGCTTCGCAAGCTCTATACCCATCTGGGCAGCATGTTCGCTATGCTTTGAGCCATCGGTGGCTATCAGAATGTTTTCAAACATAGACTTCACAGGTTAAATTCTATCCGAACCGGCTATAATTACTTTCTGGATAGTCAAAGGATCTCAAGGTTAAACGACTCCATCAATACATCTGGGTTAACTTTGCCTGCTGCAAGTGTCCGTCTGGAGTTCATCTCGGTTACGACCACTTTGGCAGGTGCAAATACATTGTGATCCACCTTGAAGAAATCGAATCCCGCCGCCTTAAAGGTCTTGTAGAACGGCGTCCCGTAATCTCTTGACGCAGCTGATGGCATGCTTCTAAGATACTGCTTCAGCTCGTCAATGTTATCATATTTAATTGTATAATATGTTTCTCCGCCATAGATTATGGCATCGTTCGAGGAGCCCATGCACATTACTGCGTCACCGACTATTGGAGAGATAGGCGCTCTTCCCCATCCGCTCTTGATTGTATTGATATCGAAGCCTAAAGTGAATAGTTTATGCAGCCCCGTTTCAACCACTCGAGCCGAGACCTGAACAAGTCCTGCAACCGAATCCGTAGGCGCGACTGCCAGCCTTAAATCTGCAGGATCTATACCGCACTGCTCTGCGATTTTTGCTGAAACTGCTGAGTTTGGAAGCTTGTTTGATTCGAGAACAAGCACTCCAACATCTGAGTACTCTTCAAATCCGATCTTCTCATAGAGATCTTTTGTCTTTCTAGCGAGAACGCGTGCTGGGCCGCTTCCCATTGCAAAAAATTTGTCGGCCTTTATCTGCCACATGGCACACTGCGTTGCCATGCAGGCCACGGTTGGATGATCGGTAGCTACCTGGATGCCGGGAAGCAGATTGCCCTTAATATCTGTGGGCGTGAGCTGTACATCCGCTAAATCTGCCATGCAGAGACGGCTTAAGTAAATGCCTGCCCATAGTCCTCCTCTCGCCTCGACTCCTGCATCAATGACCACGGTTCCATTATCAAGCTCAGAGACATTAACATTCAGGTCATCTGCCAGGTCCAGCATCTCCTCAAACACCTCGAAACCCATCTCGTTTATTCCCATCAAGCCAGGTCACCTTCCAGCAACAGAACCAGGAGCCAATATAAATATGGCGATGAAGGAAAAATGGCTTATATACATTTTATATTGAGATTAAAGTTAATAATATCATTATATTCTAATGAAATAATTCTAAAATAAAACTTGGAGATTGGATCTCATTCGGATAGTCAGGATCTTCAGATAATCCTCCTATCAGACCATTTGCCACTACATATGCCTTTTTTATAGCCTTTTTTCGACTTATTGCCTATTCAAGGGCCTTATACTTACTTTTGGGGCTACTACTAGCGGCCATATAGCGCACTCAATCGCTGTGTGGGCTTAATGAGATTACAATTCAACGCGTACATTGCAAAGCCAGTCTTACTTTGCGTTTTGGGATGACTAATACAATTCAAAAGCCTACACTTTCTTCTGGGGCTAAAACTAACGGTTTTACTAGCGCACTCAGTCGCCGTGCGGGCTGCCCCTAACCCCCCTCTGGGGGAAGGTATTGGATAGCGCATGCTATAAGGTTGAAAGGGATATGATAAACGCTTCCTTCTTACGTTGAGAAGAGAGCTGATAGGTCGCGCTTTCGATATTCTTCTGGAAACAGGCGGCGATTTTCCAGGCTCGAAAGTCCTTCTCCTTCTTGAAAGATGTTTTGGCTGTGGAGTAAAGGTTGCCTTAGAAAAAGTTTCAGGCCAACCTTGCGTTCTCAATTTCCTCCAATTCAGCCATCTCGTTTCTTCTTATATCATTCAAGATCGTAGTGATCTCATCGATACTTTCGATTCTATGCACAACTTCCTCTTTTGTGGTCATTTCCATCTCCCCAATGATAGCTTCGAACCAACAGATCGCACCAGGCATCCGTGAGATTTCATTCAAAGCATCATGGATCTCTCCTTATGCCGTAATAGTATCCATGCAGTATTAGTATTTAGATTTTGTGATATCATAGTATTAAAATGGGGGAATATATATGAATGTGAATACGTATGACACTTTGGTATGAAAACAACTGTGGAATTACGCGAAGATGTCGCGCGCGCCATGAGGATATATATGGCTAATAATAATAGATCATTTAAAGAGCAATCTGCGGTAATTAATGAATTGATTATGAAAGGTCTGGAGTGCACAGAGAAACATGGTACAGAGAAGCGTTAAATCAGGGGTGGTAGCGTAGCCTGATACCAGGCGCTCATCATGAAATCTGCTTTTACTTTATCATCATTAGGGCTTCTGCTTCTCCAGAGATATCAAAGCAACCATTAGATCAAATTTTGCCCTCAACTAGAATCTTCAGGGATTTTGTGCTGTTTAGTCCGTCATCATGTTCTTGAGATTGAAGTGCAAAAAAGTTTCGGCATGTGCATAGATACAGTAGACGATGACTTTGGCTCAAATAGCGTTATCTTTTTCTCTTTATGGGTCCTAACAACCAACGACATGTTCGCAGAATACATTCAAGCCGCCCTGGAAAAAGCCGAATATGAGGTAATAGATAACCCCTGAGCCGTATTATGCCCATGTGCCCGGTCTGGTTGGTGTTTGGGCAACTGGCAAGACCATTGAAGAATGCCGTAAGTAGCTGGTTGAGGTCATTGAAGAATGGATAGTGGCAAAGCTTCAATGGGGACAGCCCATACCGTCTATAGGAGGCCATGCCATAGCTACCTCTTCCAAGGAGCCAATACCTGTTGCGTAATGCGAAATATGTTCGATAGACGTTTTGCTGGCAGAGGAGTGGAACGTACCCTGTTTGAAAAGACGTAAGCTCCTTTGAAACGGCCTGACTTTGGCAAGCTACAAGATGGCTCACTCCGTACTATTTCCGAAAAGACATCGCTGCACAGAAATTACTTTGCTGAAGAAAAATGGGTGCGGGAGTTGATACCAATACTTTAATACTATACATTTCAAATAGAAAACAGGTGAAATCTATCCCATGTGCACTGTGAGGCTTGATGATGACGGTAAGATTCAGCTTCCAGCCGATCTGAGGGCCAAGCTCAACATGAAGCCAGGTGATGAATTCGTTATAGGCGAAGCCACGAGAGATTCTATAACACTCAAGAAGATGGATTTGCGTAGTATATTTGAAGGGGTTATAAAAGAGTCGCAGAATGTGGATCTCGATAAACTTGAAAGGGATATCGAGGAAGAGGGCAACAGGATTGCAAGGGAAAAGCACAAGGTTTTTGCTGGACGCTAATGTATTTATAGCTGCATCAAAGAAGGGCTGGACGAGGACAACTGATCTGGTTTTGAGACTTATCGATGGTCAGGAGGAACTCATCGCCGATGATGCCCTAATCGGCGAATATAGCAAATACGCCGAAGAAATCGGCGATTATGGTCAGCTTCTGCTCCGTTATATTCTTGAAAAGACGGCCGTCTTGGAGCAATCCGATGAGGATATTGCTAGATGTCTGCCGTTCTTTCTCGAAGGCCAGGAAGCAGATGTACTCCATGCCGCCACCTGTTTGAGCGCAGGGGGAATCCTGATCTCGAATGATAAGCATTTCAAGAAGATCCAGAGGGCCAGGATCATCGAGGTCTGGACGATTTCTGAGGGGATTGATAGGCTACTTTAAGGTGACAGGTATCTGGCCGGTGGAATACAGCCACTCTGGTTGATCTGCTAACATAAAGCTGGAAGCAATGAAATAGCTCACAAAAACAGCCGATGCCCGAAGAGGCCATGGCCTCTTTATCAGCAGCGTTATCTTTTTCTTTTTATAGTCTTCAGATGGAGGATGATATGAATATGAGCGAGTTTGCCGGAAAGTGGCGAGTGGTTGAAGCGCTGGATTTGGTCGATGATTATCTAAGCATATCTCCAGATCCCCATATACTCCTGGAAGTCAAGAGTAAGAGTAAGAAAGATGTCTTGGGCAGCTACCAGTTTGGCGTCCAGGACGGCGTCATAGATGGACATTTCGAAAAGGACCAGATGGGCAACATGCGATTGGTCTTCACCTTCGATGGATGTGATGAGATGGACCGTGATAGCGGGTACGGAACTGCCAGTTTCGAAGCCCCTGGTGTCCTGCTTTTAGTAATACACCACCATATGGGAGATACGCTCAACTATAGATGCAGGCGTGATCAGGATTGATATAGGCCCAAAAACATGCCTGAAAGGTCGTGACCTTTTGAACAGTATATCAAAAACAAGATTAAAGAAATATAAAGCAACGCTGTCTTAGGCGGTACACGCATTCCAAACCGCTCATAATGCAGCCATTACTTGCCTTAGAAAAGTTTCAGGCCGACCTTGCGTTCTCAATTTCCTCCAATTCAGCCATCTCGTTTCTTCTTATATCATTCAAGATCGTAGTGATCTCATCGATACTTTCGATTCTATGCACAACTTCCTCTTTTGTGGTCATTTTTAGCCTCCCAATTAACAGCATTTGGATCAACAACTCTTGCATCCCATAAGATACCTGCCAGCTACCGGACGGATTATGCCGGTCGGATAGGCTTCTGGATCGAAGATCCAAAGTGCTACATCTCAGCTCACCGATAAAGTAATATACTATGTTAGTATATAAGTTTAATGTTTTAATAGTTTAGTAGTATAGTAATAAAAAGCCAAAAAATTTATTAGATAAAAGAATAGAGTATGCTGCATGCCGAAAATCGGAGTCGATGTTGAAGAGACGACCGCTCGAAGGTTGAGGGAATATCTGGTAAAGAAGACCGGAACGCTTCGCGGCCAATCAAAGCTGGTAGAACAGGCAATAATAGAATATCTCAATAATCATGAACATGAGCTAAATGAACAGGGAAACGCTGAAGCGCTCCCTGCCCTCGCTTAAATTCGCGCATCTTTAGTTGTGAGCTGAAGATGCATTACTGTATAGTAGCGGAAGCTATTTACGCCTTTTCCTCTTCAAATCCCAAGCCATTTTCTCCAAATTGTCTCATCGCTGTGGACATTAATTATAGCATACCTACCTCAAGGGCAGTCAAACTCATAGGATAGCTTTCTTTACATGATAGCAATCTAAGAGCATATATTCAAGAACAATTCTAACTACGCATTTGGGGCTACAACTAATGACTTTTTAGCGCACACAGTCGCCGTGCGGGCTGCCCCTAACCCCCCCCTTCGGGGGAAGGTTTTGGGAAAACGCATGCTATGAAGTTAAAGGGATTAAGATTAACTACATTTAGCCATGCTTGCTGCGTGCGGACAGCAATGTGCACGCTGGCAACTCTGAGCGCATAGGCATTGCTTGGGCAGGTGCGGTTCTTGTAGGTGCAATTATTTAGGGTCCAAGCTATATTATTCGTGCAGGCATAGGTTGTGGTGAGCCTCTTGTTTCTGCATCTCATAGCTTAACATAAAATTGAAATCGCAGATGTCAACCTTTGCTGCATAAGAAAGTCTACTACTTTTCCTATTCTTAAAATATTTTCATTAGTCCAACCGATTGCAAAAAATTTTCGAACAGTGTTATCCATCTAGGGGTTATCCTTTTATTCCATGACATCTTTTTGTTTTCACGGACGAGCGATATGTGCTCAGGCACATATATAGCAGCACTTATTCTGCCACTGTGGGAGGGATGATTGATATCAATCAAGGCTGGCTCAGAAAATAGCTTCGTCGAGATATTTGAGGAGGCGGCTGACCTGGAGTCTTCTTCTGCCAGCAATTCTTTTCAAGGGAGTTTCGCGACATCAGTCATGAAACCGCCTGCATCAGATAGCCCAACTGTAGCTCGCTTCTCCTTAAGTGACCGGGCTCCGAGGCTCACAGATGCCATTCTCTTGGCGGAGCGAATACATGCTGCCCTGGTGGAGCTATCAGATGGCTCAAGCATTTTCACTGGCTGCGATGGCTCTGGAAGCCCCCTGAAGGGCCACGCCCATGCCTACATTCTGAGCGAATCCAACCTGGCCTTGGGAAGAGGCCACAACGGAGAGATCACTCATGTTACAGTTTATGCGGCTGCTGGCTTCGGCCCTGTGGAGAGAGACGCTTTGGAGAATTTAAGGGAAATACATGGCCTTGAGGTACGGCTAACCCTCATGAGCATAGGCTTTCCTGGCGATATTGGAGGATTGAATGTGAGCAGAGGCGAGTGTCCTCTTCTGGCTGAGGCGAGGACGTGGGTTTCGAGGACTCCCTTCATTCCGACGAGGTATCCGAAGGCTACGCGGGCTGGAGTTCCCAAGGTGGATGAAAATGGTTTGCAGATCGGAAGCCCGGAGCATGAGCTAAGGAGATTGTTAAGGCTGGATGGATTTCCTGAGCCGTTGGCTGTTGAGCCTTTGTATTTCACAGAGCTGGCTGGGCACAGGATAGGGTGGGCAAGCTTTCACAGGGCACGAAGCTCCGGCGAGGGGCGGAGAGCGGGAAGCGCCGGATATGGATTCAGGGTCGAGTTTCCTGAGGCGGTTCAAGGGCCGGTGGCGGTTGGGTATGGGGCGCATTTTGGGATGGGGGAATTTCAAAGTGAAATTAGCGGTAATTCAGTATAGGAGTGTGGTGCGTTGAATGATCTAAGCGAATTTCAATCTGAACATCTATTTCTGTTGATCGGGACAAATCCATTGCCTAATTATATTGCAGCAAATCTATTGCGGAAGCCTAATGGAACGATCTATTTCGTTCATACAGATGAAACAATCCAAATAGCTCAGCGCTTAGCTCAATTGCTTGGTCTTCCTACAGAAAAGGCAAATTTTATTTCTGTTGAGGAATCTAATATTGAGGACATTTTTCATAAAATATCTAATATATGTGAAAAATTTGTTAAAGAGCCTGTTGGTTTGAATTACACAGGTGGAACCAAAACTATGGTCGTTCATGCTTATCGAGCTATTGAGGTAAATTGCCAAGAGATCGTGTTCAGCTACCTGCATGCACGGTCTCTGAGAATGGTTGTGGAGCGACACGATCAACCAAGTTTGGAGTTCCCAGTGTCTCTCTTGGTGCCGTCCAAGATTCAAGATCTGCTTGCATTGCACGGCTACACTCTCAAACATGATCCAATTTCTCAGCCATTCGGGCCGAAAGTATGCTATGAATTAGCTCAAATCCCTTGCAAGGTTTGGCGAGACTGGTGTGACAAAAATCTGCGTAATGATAAAGGAGTACTCAAAGAAAGGGATCTTAAAACGGTCAAGCTCCCAGTTGACTCGCCTTTTGCTAAAGTCGTCCCATATTGGCAGGGATGTCAAACATTGGGTGATCTTGCTAAACTTTGGGGGATGACAGTGAAGAACCTTGCAGAATGGCTCGATGGAAAGTGGTTAGAGCATTATACCCTATGGGCGTTGCGGCAAATTGCATCAGACTGTCAGATTCATCAATGCGGCATTAGCTTCGAGCCAAAGGAACGAGATTTCGAGTTTGATGTAGCAGCCATGCGTGGATATCAATTATTTGCCCTGTCTTGTACAACCAGCAGTAAAAAAGGCATCGTAAAAAGCAAATTATTCGAAGCTTTCGTTCGTGCCAGGCAAATGGGAGGTGATGAGGCTCGAGTGGGGCTGGTTTGTTGTGCGCCGAAAGATAATCCAGAGAATAATCCGGCGGTGATTCAGGGGGAGATTGAAGAAACCTGGGACGCTCAAGGCAAGGTGCGTGTCTTCGGCGCCGAACATTTGCCTGATCTGCAGAGTAACTTACGGGATTGGTTCAAATCTCAACCTTAATGTGGGTGGTGATTCTAGAATGAAAAAAATGACTGTTACAGCCTTAGACACAATTGGAATACAGGGTTACATTTTCGGAAGCAACGTCCTCAAGCATAACGTTGGCGCTTCTGAGCTAGTCCGCTGTGCAACGCAGGATTGGATATATCAGAAATTGGTCAGTCTAGGCCCTACTAATGTGAATCAAGAAGGTCAAATCGATGCACAGTTGATGATCGAACGTGATGATCTAGTTTCTGAATTGATATATGCCGGCGGCGGGAATACAGTGCTTCTGTTTAAGTCTCACGGAACTGCGCAGGAGTTTACTCGCCGCCTAACTTTGCATGTGCTTCGAGAAGCCCCGGGTTTGCAGTTAGTTGTTGCCCACACCAAGGAATTTGATTGGGAGACCAAAGTCTTATCTCAGGCTGTCAAAGCCACACTTGAAAAAGCAAACCTCAAGAAGCAAGACCATATGATCTCTGCTCCACTTTTAGGGCTAGGCGTTACTGCTGATTGTCAATATACAGGCTTGCCTGCAATTGGAATCAGCAAAGATGAAGATGCTAGGAGGATCTCCGCCGAAATTTCGGCCAAAGAGAACGCCTTTAAGGCAGCAGAAGATCGGCTGATGCGCAGATTGCCATTGAATGGATACGAGATTTCCAGAGACTTTGATGAGTTTGGCCGAGCCAAGGGAGAATCCAGCTACATAGCTGTAGTACACACTGACGGCAACGAAATGAGCAGAAGAATAGCTGATATTGCTGGTAGATTCAGAAGACCAGAAGATAACCGACCCTATATCATCGAGATGCGTAACTTCTCCGAATCGGTAAAAAGAGTGGCGCGAGATGCTTTGGATGCCACATACCAGCGCCTGATCAACTGCATAGATAATGAGGACAAAATCGGCGGAGTTGTACAAATTAATAAGAAAAAAATACCGCTTCGTCCAATTGTGATGGGTGGTGATGATGTCACATTCGTCTGTGAAGGTCGATTAGCGCTAACTCTAACTGAGTTCTATCTGAGACAAATCATGACTAAATCCCTATCTGATAATGGAAAGCCGCTATCTGTAAGAGCTGGAATATCTGTAGTCAAGTCGCATTTTCCATTTGCGAGGGCATATGCGCTGTCCGAGGAATTGGCCAAATCTGCCAAACGTTATCTCAACGAACTCAAAGCACCTCCATTTAATAGACTGGATCTTTCGACCATTGATTGGCATTTCGCTGTAAGTGGCCCCGTGCTTGATCTTGAGCAAATCCGGGAGCGAGAATATACTATTGGTACTATGGCAGATGGGAAACGCCGGAAACTGATGATGCGCCCCTTGCACTTAGGACCAAGCGAGATAGATTGGCGCTCATGGGAAACGTTTGCTCGTATTTTGAATGAGTTCCGCACTAATGAAGAATGGACTGAACGACGAAATAAAGTTAAAGAATTACAGGATGTATTGCGCGGTGGAAAGGATCTAGTTATGCAATTCTTGCAGGCCTATAGTTTGCCTCCTTTGCCTGACATTCTAAGCTATTCAGAATCTGCAAAGACGGGGTGGATAGGCGATCGCTGCACCTGCTTTGATGCGATAGAGGCCTTGGAATTTTTTGTTCCATTAGAGGTTAAACAGTGACCACTTACTGGATCAAATTTACTCTTAAGAGCGATGCCACTTTTGGGCGTGGTGACGGCATCGCTGGACTAATAGATAGCGAAGTTCAGCACGATACATATGGACTGCCCTATCTGGGAGGGCGCGCGCTCAAAGGCTTGTTAGGGGAGGAGTGTGCAAATATCATCTTTGCACTTGAGCTTCAAAGCAAGGCACAGCGCTGGCAGGATGCAGCAAAACGCTTGTTTGGATGTCCGGGAAGCCAAGAGGAAGATCAGTCCCTTTTGCACATCGGTGACGCGCATCTGCCTGAAGAGCTATGCCAGGCCATCAAGCGGGGATTCGAACGTGGCGAGATGAAGCGTGATGAAGTACTGCGTTCACTCACGGCTATTCGACGACAGACAGCAATGGATGTCGATGGCACTCCCAAAGAGGAGACGCTCCGCTCAATGCGCATTATTCTCCGCGAGACACCTTTTGAGGCTGCTTTAATGTTTATCGAAGATCCCAAGCCAGGTGATTTGGCATTGCTAGCTGCTTGCATCAAGGCTTTACGCCGGGCAGGTACAGGTCGCAATCGAGGTCGTGGAGAGCTTAAAGCGCGACTTTGCGACGAGAGAAAACGCGATATTACTGAGGCTTGCTTTGGCCGCTTCCAAGAGATCATTCTGAAGGGGGCCTATCAATGAAATCATTGACATTCGAATTGAATTTATTGGAGCCGTTGATGGCTACTCGTCTCGGTGGTGGCGATCCTAACAGCGCCGTTAGCTTTGAGTATATTCCTGGAAGTATGATCCGGGGAATGGTAATCGCCCGCTACAGGCAAAAGCACTCCATAGATGCGGCTGATCCGACTTTTCGTCGTCTCTTTTTAGAGGGAAGTGTGCGATTCTTAAATGCATATCCGCAAGTTCAAAGAGAGCGTGCATTGCCAACACCCCTGTCCTGGCGAGTAGAAAAGAACACGGAGAAGCCAATTTACGACTTCGCGATAGGTGCAGTGAATGGCAATCGGCAATGGAAGAAGATGGATCAGCCTTTCTGTTATCTTTGGGAGGATGATGAGAACAGATGCAAAGCTGAGTTGTGCAGCCCGAACCGTCAAATTAGCATCCATACATCACGTGAGAATCGCCAAAGAATTACCGAAGGCGAAAGCACAGTCTTTCGCTACGAAGCCCTTTCGCCAGAACAGACTTTCTGCGGTGCCGTTCTGGCAGAGCAGGAAAATGACCTGATAGAACTGATGCAATGGATGCCAGAGGAAAGGGTTTTTAGCCTAGGTGGCTCACATCTAGCTGGCTATGGGCAGGCCCTCTTGGAGCATGTGATAATCCAAGATGACTGGGAAGAATATAAACCAGTTGGGGAAGAAACTGATCGAATCATCGTGACACTTTTAAGTGATGCATTGATCCGCGATCCCAAAACAGGCGCTTATACCAACACTTTAGATCCGATATTGGGCAAACTGCCTAAAGAGAATGTTTTCGTTAATACCCATGTAGTTGGCGGATTTAATCGCAAGTGGAATTTGCCACTTCCTCAAATGCAGGCAATACAGGCTGGAAGCGTCTTTGTGTACTCTGCAGACCAAGGGTTGCTGAAACGTCTTCAATCATTGGTGATTACAGGTATTGGGGAACGTCGTGCAGAAGGGTTTGGCCGCATAGCGATCAACTGGCATACAGCGACAGAGATCTTGCCTACAGATAAACTCAAGCCTATCACGCCACCACCCTACGTTTTGAGAGATGGAGAATGCATCAAACTGGCGCAGAATATGACAAGGCGAATGTTGCGAGATCAGCTGGATCAGAAGCTGATCGTTGCTGTTAATGGTTTGAAGGTACAGCATCCTCCAAATGTACCAAGCAACGCCCAGTTGTCACAGATACGGATTATTTCACAGCGAGCTTTATCAGAGAAGAATCCACAAATCCTCATCCAGCATCTGAATGGAAAGCATCTGAATGGAATGAAAAAGGCTGCTAGGGATCAATTTCAACGTGCCTGGATTGGCAATCAACGTCTAGATGAGTGGTTGAATTTCCGAGCAGAAAACGTGCAGAGCATTTGGCAAGATCTTAATGTAAAACAGAAGCCCAAAATTGGTGGAATTGAACCGAATCAAGATGTGCTAGCATTAGAATATACTGTTCGGTTGATTGATGGAGTAATGCGCAAAATGATAAAGGAGGCTCCTCAATGACCTGTGGGCATTGGCAGACAAGCCGCAAAATTGTTGAGCGAATATTGGTTTGCGGCGATTTAGAGTTGGAGACACCATGCAGTCTAGGCAATGGTGACAGCGATTCGATGGTTGATATGCCATTGGCCTTAGATCCGCTGGATGGCTGCGCACTACTCACTGGGACTTCAATTGCCGGGGCGCTGCGATCCTACTTGCGCGAGCGCGAGTTTGGCTATCGCCGTGACGGAGGCCCAAACGCACTTCACAATAAGCTGTTCGGTCGACAAGAAGACAATGAAGGCGAGCAAAGCTGGCTCATTATTTCCGACGCCCTTGGCGATGTGACGCCGCATATAGAGCTGAGGGATGGAGTGGCGATCAATTCAGTAACCCGTACGGCTGAGGATGAGAAGAAATTTGACTTTGAGCTGCTTGAGGCAGGTACGCATTTCAAGTTATGCTTTGAGCTGCTAGTCCCTAAGGATGAGAGAGAAGGGCTATTGCACGCGCTGGCGATTGCTCTTCATGGATTGGAGAATGGCGAGATTGCACTTGGTGCCCGCAAGCGGCGAGGTCTCGGACGCTGCCGAGTAACGAAATGGAATGTAACACGTTATGATCTGACCATCACCGCAGGATTAATTGATTGGCTTAACATGACTGAAAGCTCTAAGACAGGTACTTGCATCGCAGAGCTGCTGGAAGTAAATGCTGATTTGGACAAACGTGAATCTTTTTCGATAGATTCAACCTTTGGATTAGACGGGTCATTGCTAATACGTTCCAGTCTTGGCGATGCAGGTTCGCCGGATAGTGTGCACCTGAAATCGAACCGAAAAGGTATGGCAGTTCCGATTCTCAGCGGAACGAGCTTGGCTGGAGCATTGCGATCTAGAGCGCTGCGTATTGCCAAAACAGTTGGAATAAATGATATCGCTGAGCAATTTGTCGATGATCTATTTGGCAAGAGGGTCCAGTCCTCCAAAGATAAGCCCATAGCCAGTCGACTCATCACAACAGAGACGGAGATTGCTTCACCACTTGATCTAGTCCAGAGCCGTGTCAGGATCGATCGCTTTACGGGTGGCTCATTTCCCACCGCCTTGTTCAGTGAGCAGCCTGTGTGGGGGAAAAAGGATACCGCTATTACAATTAAGATCGATATTCAACAGCCATCTGAGGCACATATTGGACTAATGCTTCTGCTGCTCAAGGACCTATGGACTGGTGATCTACCTCTTGGTGGAGAGATCAGTGTGGGACGTGGACGGCTTTCAGGGCAAAAGGCCACATTGACATATAGGCATGCTGCAACATCGCAACAATGGACAATCTCGCAAGTTGATAGACATTTGCATGTTGATCGGGATCAGGATCTGCTGGAGAATTTTGTAGGCGCATTTATAAAGGAGGTTCAAAAATGAAGCACAAATTACTCCATTCAATACAAGTCGTTGATATATCCGAGATTCGCACATCTAATCTGGCACTTGTATTATCTGCGCAAGCCAGATCCTATGGTTTGCGCTGGCTACTGGCTCATGCGGACGATGGCGTCATTTGGGGCGAGTTTCGGCCAGATGGATTGCATACATCCAGCGATGCATTCCCGCATATCTCTCCTTCATTACGAGTTGAAACCCTCCAGCAGATGCGGTTGTTTGGACCTTTATCGGAACTCCTCATATGGCGGGATGGCTCTTTCTGGCAGGCGCGCTTGATAAAGGACGAAGTGGGTGAGCCTCATGAATATTTTGACGAGGCTTATTTGCTTTGGGGAAATAATGCAGAACAGAAGAAAGATGGTTTCGTATTGCTGCGTGAAGGCAAAGAGGGGTTGCGCCACGCTCCACCGCTCAATTATGAAGGCCCACTACCAGCGAATTTAAAGGACTGCACTTTCATAAAAGTGCGGCATTATTTGGCTTATGATGAAGATGACCAGGCGTATATTGCCTATAGCCGATTGGTCTCAATCGGAGGTAGAGAATGAACCCGAAGCATAGCAATCCAAAAGTGAAGCGCAGTGACAGAGATGGGAATGAATCCTGGGCGCATGCTCCATATAATTTTGTGCCACTTCCTGAAAAAGCGATCACATTAATTGAACTAGAGGTCGCACCGGACTCCGACAAGATCCCTAAACACGATGAATTCAAGTGCAAACATGATAAGTTCAAAGATCTAACAGGCTTTATGGATTGCTCGCTGACCACCCGCTCACCATTATATACTCGTTGCGCTGTGGATCCGGATTTTTTCCAAAGATGGAGCGATAAACCTTTCTATGAATTGCCAGAAGAACAGAAGAACAGAATGGCACAATGCTTTTCTTTGGATGATGCAGAGGTTCCCGTCATCCCCGGCAGTAGCCTACGTGGGATGGTGCGTTCGATAGTAGAGATAATTAGTTTTAGCAAGGTGCACTCAGTAACTAATCAACCTTTGGTTTATCGCGCTGTGGGAGATACATCATCATTAGGGATAGGATATCGTAGCCGCCTTTTGCAGGAAGTAAAACCAGGGACTTATGAATTTAAAATGCATGCTGGCTATATGCACAAACACGGGAACTCATGGGAAATAGTCCCTGCCGATCCATTGAATGGGGCTGCCTTTGCGCGTGTGGAGCAGAAAGATATTCCGAATAATCTACCCAAATGGCATAGTGCTGATAATGCTTATCAGGCCTATGTAGCCTTGGCCCCATTGAAAGACTATACACACGCCAAGGGAAAAGTTCGTTTGCGCTATGTCAAAGCGACTAAAGTTGATCCAGAAGCATCTCCTGGCCTAAAGCAAGCGATAATTGTTAGAACGGGCTCAATTGGGCGCAAACATCAAGAGTTTGTCTTCGGATATCCAAATACAACAGATTCAAATAAGGCCATTCCAGTTGAACAAGCTCTTGTAGAGGCATACAGAGATCAATTGACTGAGTCTCAACAGAAACTCTTGGGAAATAATGGTGTCTTGCAAGATTGGCAACCAGTTTTCTATCTGATAGAAAATGAGAAGTTGACATTCTTCGGCCATGCTATGATGTTCAGGCTGCCTTATCTCCGTTCTCCATCGGATTACATGCCGAAATCTTTGCATGACGATGAGCAAATTGATCTATCGGAAGCTCTTTTTGGCTATGTAGGAAAGGCAAAATCAGAGAGAAAGCCTGTAGCTTGTGCAGGGCGGGTATTCTTTGGCGACGCTCACTTGGAATCGGCGAAAGATGGCATATGGCTATCGGAGAATTCAATTAATCCGAAGATACTTGCCTCTCCCAAGCCCACCACATTTCAACATTACTTGGTTCAAGACAAGAGCAAGGGACATGATCCTGATGTTAAGCAGCAGTTGGCGCATTATGCGACTCCAACGCAGGAAACTGCCGTTCGAGGGCATAAGCTGTACTGGCATAGAGACAATGTGGGCTTGGACGAGATCAAAGAAAGAACAGAAAAAGTTGACAAAGCCCCAAAGCAATACACCCGCATTAAGCCAGTCAAAGCAGCGGTCACCTTCCGCTTCCGCATCTACTTTGAGAACTTGCGACACTTTGAGTTAGGCGCGCTGCTCTGGGCACTTACTCTACCAGGCGAAGCTGACAAAGACTATTGCCATAGCCTGGGGATGGGTAAGCCACTAGGCTTGGGAGCGGTCAAGATTTCATCGACGCTCTACTTGAGTGACCGGAAAGACCGATATAGCCAATTGTTTGCGGGAACTGACTGGAAGCGCGGTGAGCGACAAGAGCCTGATATGCAACAGTTTATCAGCGCCTTTGAAGCGTTTGTTCTCAGTGGAATGGATACCAATGAATGTGGGCAGGCAAAATCGCTCAGGGAGGTACATCGAATCATGGTGTTGCTTAAGATGCTGGAATGGCCCGGACCAGCTCGTTCGCTTACCGAATATATGACAATTGAACCGAATAACGAATACAAGGAACGTCCAGTGCTGCCCGATCCAGAGCACATAGATGAACCAAATGGTAGCGGAAAACACACAACGCAAAAGCCGAGGAGGAGTCAGAAGGGATATAGACAGGATTATCGCCGAGGTAGGCGATGATCCATTATCTATTCTGACTCCATTATCTGCTACATGCCCGAAAAGTCGTGACCCCTTGACACCGTTTATCAATAACACAATTAAAAAGATATGAGACAATGCTATATTCGACGGGATATGCGTTTCAAACTGCTCATAATGTAGCCATTAATTGCCTGAGAAAAAGTTTCAGGCAGATCTTTCATCCTCAATTTCCTTCAATTCGTCCATCTCGCTTCTTCTGATATCATCCAAGATCGTACGGATCTCATCGATCTTCTCGATTCTATGTACGACTTCCTTTTTTGTAGTCATTTCCAGCCTCCTAATGGCAGCGCTCTGACCAACAGATCGCTCTTGGGGGTTGCCTAGCAACAGTAGATTATGCAAGCTTGGTAGGCTCTGGTTTGGGATTGCTGCTAGCAGGTCACTTTACCATTCATCCTTACTACCTCTAAGTATAAATAACTTTTTGTTACGTAATTATGCGTAATTTTACGTTTATAGTCGAAATATTGATATAGCATCTAAGGCAAATGTTACAGATATGCAAGCAACGGTACGAATGATAAGAAATGGACAAGTTTCGATACCGATCGAAATAAGGGAGGCTCTGGGTTTAGAACCTGGTGATCTGGTCTTAATAGATGTTATACAAAAAGTTCCAAAAGCAAAAAGCGAAGGTTCAGCTTCAAACCCTCAGAAGGCCGCTGAACTCGCTCTCGCTTAAATTCGCGCATCTTTAGTTGTGAGCTGAAGATGCATGGCTCCGTAGTAGCGGAAGCTATTTACGTTTTTTCCCTCTTCCAAATCCCGAGCCATTTTCTCCAGATTGTCTTATCGCTGTGGACATTAATCGTAGCATACATACTTCAAGGGCAGTCATCTTCAGGAATTGGCGTTATATTTTTCTCTTTATGCATACTAACAATAACCGCCCACGCCCGGGCTCATGGAGTAGGAAAGGTCACTGGCATTGTTGGTCCTTCGGAGCCCCTCGTGGGGAGGGAATGGAAAGACCATGCGGGTCAGGATGTGTCTTATAAGGGCGTCTATTTCGTGCCCGGATGCGAGGCAAAAGGAGAGCATGAATTCGTAATCGATCCCTATGGGCGATGGAAAGCCCCTGGAAAATAGCTTCCAGAAGTGAGAAATCCCTTGAACTTCGACCTTCTGCCCTCTTTATCTGCAAGTTATGCATCTATCAAAACCGATCTTTGACCTTGAAGATGAAATCCGTAGTATTCTTTATCATCCGCTTCACTTTTTTATCCAGCGGTTTCCTGTGAGCGCTAAATTTCTCCTCAATTCTTTTATTTATTTGTTTTTTATATTTGAGGTTCAGACGTTCTATCCCGGGCCTGATATCTCTTAATTTGGACATAATATATACAGAATCGTCCCAGCATAAGGCTAAGCCTTCTCGATCAGACTCTTTACAGGGAATCGGGTACTTGTATAGACAATCCATTGTGACAAAATTATGGGGCAGTATGGGATTTACATTTTCGCGGCTTCCATTGCTGATCAGCGGAGCTACGTGTTTTTCTTGAAATATCTGAAGACGTCTGAGATATTCATCTTCTGCAGACTTACAGAGTGCTGCCCCAGACCATTCCTGATTGACCTCGAAGTTGCGAGCCTCTATTATCGGTTTACCGAGAAATGTTCTCTCATGAACATAGTACTCCCCAAAACTTATCGCACCTCTCAGCGGTATGCCGCCTTCAAAAGCAAGTCGCAACAGGGTACATGCCTTGAGCATAAACTGGGAAGGATCTATGATTCCTTTACCGACCAACTCTGGTTTAGGGCTTTCTTCGTAAAAAATAATCATATCCGAAAAGAGAATGGTTTTCACTTCGGCAAAAGAGAAGAGCTGTTGCTGTCTAGCAGCGCCGGCAAGAGTTACGGCAGACTGGTCAACTCCAACTATATTTCTTGTAAAAATATCGATTAATGAATCTAAGTTATTTCCCTCGTTCATTCGACTATATCCTAAAATATCGAACAGCCCGAAATAACCTATCGATTTCATTCAAAGCTCGACAGGCACTTATTGTATATATTCTTACTTATGCTCAACGCTTAACACATTCATTGATGTATAAAATAATTTTTTAAATCAACAAATGATAAAAGGGTTTGCAAAAATGGGTAACTCGGTCTAGGTCTCCACTGTGACCATATCTTCTCCTCTATGCCCCAGGGCTGGCTGAAAGATGTCCTCTTCGGCTGCTTTGAAGATATCGTTCTTTATATGCTCAATAGATTCGACAAGCAGGGCGCCGTATTTGGTAAGACAGTATTTTTTACCCACTTTTGAGGCTATTTCGACATTCCTCATTTCAATCAGGTTATGGTTTAAGATATTTGTAGTTAGATTGGTCTTGGCTCTGAGCTCGCCTAAACTCAGAGGTCCATCCTGATACAGGACATCTGCAATTAAGGCGATATCGTGATTAGCGAACTTGCGCATTGCATTCCATAGATCACATTGTTTCAGACCTTTAACAGCCACAGCCTGCGGTACTGGTCTTCTCTCCGATGCCGCTGCATACTCAGTCATGACATTCCTCCATTGAAACCACTCATGTACCAATTCCGCAACTTATATCAGCTCGGCTGGCAAGCATATATTTGGTGTCACGCGGAATAGGTGCATATAACGTTTTCACTATGTCTGTTTATCCGATTATACGATAAATAGATATGTGCCATGCTCTATATATAGTTTCGGATATGGACGATTTTGTCTAATATTTTAGCTTTCTCCAGCTCCTCTTCTGTAAAAGCTGGAAAGTCCAGACTGCTGGAGCTTTGGACTCTGCCTTTGGTCTCTGTACTATCTATATCCAAAAAGACGCAGCCCAATTGTTGCCACTCTATGAAAGATACCTTTACCCTTCTTGAAGGACCAGTCCTTTCCAACCTTCACATCAGTCAGACAGGGTATAACCTGCAGGATCTCGTTTCCTGCCTGCTCCATTACATCCTGCAGCAGCTTTGATGCCTCACGAGTTCGTTTATTCGGCGCCTCAAGAAGAATGCTGTCATGAACCGAATTCACGAGCTTGAACTCGCTATGCTTTGGCATTGTCAGCTCTCCGTACAGCCTGCCAAGTGCGATCTTCTGAAGATCCGCACCTGTAGCCTGTATAGGCGTGTTAATTAGCGCGTTTCTATGGTTTGGATTGACGTACCTTATCCGTCCGAGCGCTGATCTGGATATCTTGTAAGCCACTCCGTTTATCGTTTTTACCGGCGCTCCCTCGGAGACCTCTCGCTGCCAGCCCTTCAACCCCGGATAAGTGCCGTAAAACCGATATAGAAATTCCCGGGCCTCTTCTTCCGTCAAGTCTGTGAGCTGGCTTAGGACCATATTGGCCCCACCACCATAAATGGTTCCATAATTCAGAGTTTTTGCTATCTGCCTCTCTTCCCCGGAAATCTCCGATTTTTGGAAAATGGCCTGTGCAGTCTGCTTATGGGGATCAAGCCCTTTCTTGAAGATATTCAACATTGATTTCTCTCCAGAAAGTACGGCGAGCAGCCTCATCTCAATTGCAGAGAAGTCGGCCTCAACCAAAGACATCCCAGGCGAGGCTATGAAGAGGCCTTTAAGCTTCGGATCTCTTGGAACCTGTTGAATATTGGGAAGAGAACAGGTAATACGGCCGCTTCTACCCCCAATCTGTTCAAGCCTTGGATATATGCGGCCTTCCTTTGAATAAGACAGCCAATTTTTCAAGAGAGCCTGCTGCAGATGAAGTTCTCTGTATTTAAGTATCAGGGTTACAAATCGTTCATCAGGATGTTCTCCGATTATTTTTTGCAAAGTCGCAGCAGAAGTGTTTCCTACGAGGTATCCGAGAATATGCATTATATCCTTTACCTGTGCCAGGTTACGCGGATTAAATTTCTTCACTCCCTTCGATTTTGCAAAGGATTGCAGCTCCATCGTCAGTTTATCTTTTTCTTTGATCATGCTGTTCGAAAGCTTAAGCCCCTCTTCACTGTTGAAGCCCAAGCCGTTGTGCTCAATCTCAACCAATGCAGGGATAGCTGCAAACTCCAGAGCGGCTACATTTGCCAAACCAAGCTTTTTTACAAGATAGTTCTGCTTGGCATAAATAGGCTCGAGAATTGCGGTTGTGTTGGCAGCATACTCCAGATGCTTTGCAGACGGCTCGCCATGCAAGCTCGGATTTCTGGGGCTTTCATCCAGATGCCTGCCGATTAAATCCCTGGATACGGCCTGCAAAGACGCAATTCCGCCTGGAAGGCCGTTATTCAGCATCTGCCAGGCAAGCATCGTATCCCAGAGATTGGAATACGATAATCTTCGGCCTGTGCATGCTCTAATTACGCCTAAATCGAATAGCAAGTTATGGCCTACTACTCTACATGCCGGATTTTCCAGGAGCGGCACAAGCTCGGAAACCAAATCAGGTGCAAGCAATGCCTGTCCATAATCGCCTGCAATCGATATAAGCACCGGCCTGGCAGAAAGAGGACTCTGGCCTCCTGCAGTCATCAGATGCAAATACAGAGTTGTAGGCTCCTTCCGTGGCTTGCAGGACCACGAAGATAACACTGCTTTTGGCATTAATCTAATAACTCCATTGCTGCTTACATCAGTAATTTTGTGCTCAACTACTATTACCATTAAAGCTTTAGCGGTCTTAAAAGGCTAATTGAAAAACCTATATATCTTTCAGGAATTTATTGTCGTTCGGAGGCTCACATTTGTGAATAATCTCGAACCTAAATCAGAAGCCATGACAGATGTATTGGCATCTCAAAGGCTTATACCTGCCCGCATGCTTAACGAATTCGCCTACTGCCCTCGGCTCTGTTATATGGAGTGGATAGATGGTGAGTTCATGGATAGCGCGGACACTGTAGATGGCAGGTTCCAACACAGACGTGTGGACTCGGATGAGGGCCGGGTCGATGGCGATGAGTTCGAGGCGATTCACGCCAGATCGGTTTCGCTAACAGGTGAAAAGGTGGGGATCACATGCAGAATTGATCTGCTGGAAGGCGTTGGACGAAGGGCAACGCCCGTGGACTATAAGCGAGGCGAAGCACCTCATATTCCCGAAGGGGCATACGAGCCCGACCGCGTCCAGCTCTGTGCTCAGGGCCTGGTCCTGAGAGAGAACGGCTTTCAGTCTGATCAGGGAGTGGTCTACTTCGCTGCATCCAAGAAACGGGTGACAGTTAATTTTGATAAAGCTCTGGTTCAAAGGACCAAGGACCTTATTGCAGAACTGAAAGCAGTTGCTAAGAGCGAACATACTCCTCCTCCACTACAGGACAGCCCCAAATGCAACCGATGCTCATTAGCAGGCATTTGCCTTCCTGATGAGTTAAACCTTTTACAGGAAATCGAAGCTAAAGGAAGTGAGAAAGGGCTGCTCGGAAAGATCAGAAGGCTTGTGCCTGCCAGGGATGACTCTCTGCCAGTCTACGTTGTGGGCCACGGACATACCGTTAGAAAGAAGGGTGATCGACTGGAGATTTGGTCAAGAGAGGGGAAAGATGCAACCGAGGGCAGAGTAAGCGAAGCCAGGCTTCGGGAGATATCTCAGGTCAACCTATTCGGAGGCGTGGATATTTCGACACCCGCACTTGTCGATCTCATGCAAAGAGACATCCCTGTTCTATATTTCACTCGTGGAGGCTGGTTCCGGGGAATGAGTTCAGGCCACAGTCATAAGAACGTTGAGCTGAGGATGAAGCAGTTTGCCTGGGCAACGGATCGTAAGCGGTCCCTTTCGGTCGCTCGCTGTCTTATATTTGGGAAGATTAAAAACTGCCGGACGCTAGTACGCCGGAATGACCCCGAATCTCCGGCTGATGCGCTGGATAGGCTGGACAGACTATCAAAAGATGCGAAGAATTCATCGAGTATTGAGAAGCTTCTCGGGATTGAAGGATCGGCCGCGGAGGTTTACTTCGGGCGCTTGAATCATCTGCTTAAAAGCGATCAAGGATTCTCGTTCCAGAACAGGAATCGGAGGCCGCCCAAAGATCCTGTGAATGCAGTTTTGTCTTATCTTTATGCGGTTCTGGCCAAGGATATATTCGTATCACTGTTAGCTGTTGGCTTTGATCCATATCTAGGGTTCTATCACCAGCCGCGGTATGGGCGACCTGCTCTCGCGTTGGATATGATGGAGGAGTTCAGGCCGATTATCGCTGACTCAACGGCTGTCATGTTATTTAATAATGAGGAGTTAGCTCAGAAGGACTTTATTAAGACTGGCTTAGGCATGGCAATAAAACACCAGGCCAAGAGAAAAGTGATTGGAGCCTACGAGCGCAGGATGCAAACCGAGATTGCCCATCCTATCTTTGGATACAAGATAAGTTACCGTCGAGTTCTGGAGGTCCAGGCCAGGCTTCTATCGAGAGTTCTCTTTGGTGAGCTAAAGGAGTATCCTGCTTTCGTTACGAGGTGAGCACATGAGCGGACGAAATAGCTATGTAGTAAGTTACGATATCATGGAACCTAAAAGACTACAGAGGGTTCATAAGCGAATGAAGGGTTTCGGGGAGGCCCTGCACTATTCTGTTTTTCGCTGTGATCTGACGCCCAAGGGCCGAGTGGAGATGGTAGTGGCACTCACAGAATTGATAAAGCACAATGAAGATCGAGTGATGATCATCGATCTGGGGCCGGCCGAAGGAAGCGTAGAGAGAAGAATAGAGTTCCTGGGGGTACATCAGCAGGAGATGGAACGAAAAGCAATTATAGTATGAAATCATTTCGAGAGGTTAGGTGGTTCCAGGAGGTCCGGGGAGCGCTCGAAATGGCTCTGCATTCTGAAAACTCCTGTGAAGACGTAGGCACATTGGGTAAGATTACACTAGGTTAACAAACCTCTCGCAAAACGGCTTTTTTTCGATATCTGTAAAGGCCGAAAAATGGCCGCCATTTCCATTTCTGAAAAGAAGTGGCTCCACTGAAACAGCCCAGCTGGGTGTCTGCTTGTCCTAGTAATGTCATTTCCATTTCTGAAAAGAAGTGGCTCCACTGAAACGATTTCCCGTGGATATGAACCATTGAAAGGTCCCGTAAATTTCCATTTCTGAAAAGAAGTGGCTCCACTGAAACGTGTTAATTTCACACGACCCAATCCCAATGTCTCCAGATTTCCATTTCTGAAAAGAAGTGGCTCCACTGAAACGCATAGTGGTCCACTTACATATGTGTCCTTGACTTCATTTCCATTTCTGAAAAGAAGTGGCTCCACTGAAACGAAACACGATCCTCAATATTACATAGGTCGTCGACTTTGATTATAATTTCCATTTCTGAAAAGAAATGGCTCCACTGAAACATAAAATAGTAGATCTTCATTGGCTTCGAGGACGGACTTCAATTTCCATTTCTGAAAAGAAGTGGCTCCACTGAAACACAGCCAGCGCAGATGCGTATGCTCCGACGTATATTTATTTCCATTTCTGAAAAGAAGTGGCTCCACTGAAACTTTTCCAACGAAGCGCAATCAGAGGATTCTATATAATTTCCATTTCTGAAAAGAAGTGGCTCCACTGAAACATATCCTTTGCTTCTGGTTTCACTTCAACGATTATCCGATTTCCATTTCTGAAAAGAAGTGGCTCCACTGAAACAATATAGCATTATCGTTGCCTAGATATTTGCTTGTATTGTTATTTCCATTTCTGAAAAGAAGTGGCTCCACTGAAACGTTGTCAATAAATAAATAGTCACAATCGTTTCCTCTATGCCGATTTCCATTTCTGAAAAGAAGTGGCTCCACTGAAACTTTGCCATATTTCCCCTTACCCCTCAATATCATATCATTATTTCCATTTCTGAAAAGAAGTGGCTCCACTGAAACTTTGAACAACCCGCGTGAACCGCCGCTAACTATTGGCATACTCGCATTTCCATTTCTGAAAAGAAGTGGCTCCACTGAAACTCTTTTGGGTTAGGATGCAACCCATATCCCCTATCGTTTGAGATGATTTCCATTTCTGAAAAGAAGTGGCTCCACTGAAACTTATTGATGTTTGATTCGGGAAACGCGCCCGGTGTTATTTCCATTTCTGAAAAGAAGTGGCTCCACTGAAACTCTTCACGTATCCGGATGAATTTATCGCGGATGGCACCATTTCCATTTCTGAAAAGAAGTGGCTCCACTGAAACGTTTTTTTCCGGTTGCGCTGTTGTATTGGTCGCATTTAATTTCCATTTCTGAAAAGAAGTGGCTCCACTGAAACTGCTTATATTTGGCAAATTTGAACCTGTGTTACTAACATTTCCATTTCTGAAAAGAAGTGGCTCCACTGAAACACCGCCACTCCCTTTAAGAGTGGATATGCGAATAATCGCATAATTTCCATTTCTGAAAAGAAGTGGCTCCACTGAAACATTTTCTTGTATTTCCCTTCGTAAAGGATTACTATTTCCATTTCTGAAAAGAAGTGGCTCCACTGAAACATATTGGCCTCGTTCGTTCCGAACTGATTCAGATCTATTTCCATTTCTGAAAAGAAGTGGCTCCACTGAAACTCACAAGCACGGGACCGGCTGCTTTCTATCGAATTGCATTTCCATTTCTGAAAAGAAGTGGCTCCACTGAAACTCTTAGTAATATCACTGAGGTCGCTTAAGATATCGATTTCCATTTCTGAAAAGAAGTGGCTCCATTGAAACTTTGGTTAAAATAATCACCCTCGCGGAGGATGATGTTAGATTTCCATTTCTGAAAAGAAGTGGCTCCATTGAAACAATATACATCCTGCTTTTTCGAGTTTTCCCTGTCATATTTCCATTTCTGAAAAGAAGTGGCTCCATTGAAACTTTCATATCCCATTTCCATAACATCACCTCAAACAACTAATTTCCATTTCTGAAAAGAAGTGGCTCCATTGAAACTTGTACGATATTCTATGGCATTCACGTATGCCACAACATCTTGCATTTCCATTTCTGAAAAGAAGTGGCTCCATTGAAACTCTTTCTTTGAAAAGTGTTCTACGAGCTTCAGTATATTCATTTCCATTTCTGAAAAGAAGTGGCTCCATTGAAACCAAGAAATACGAAGACTTCTATTGAGCATTGCTTTAGTGATTTCCATTTCTGAAAAGAAGTGGCTCCATTGAAACATTTTGATAGTCAATTATACCATCATATTTATCTTTAATTTCCATTTCTGAAAAGAAGTGGCTCCATTGAAACTTTGTAGTAAAATTGAGGTTCGCTTGGTACACGATCCTAGTTATTTCCATTTCTGAAAAGAAGTGGCTCCATTGAAACATAAACTTGATCTATGTCTCTGCCGTATTGCAGATGATTTCCATTTCTGAAAAGAAGTGGCTCCATTGAAACAAATTTTACTAAAGATCCTAGTTGTTTTTGGTAATATTTCCATTTCTGAAAAGAAGTGGCTCCATTGAAACTAATCAATCTTTTTTTATTTCTTCGTTGAGACTCACATTTCCATTTCTGAAAAGAAGTGGCTCCATTGAAACACCATATTCCTTTCCTCCAAATAACTCTCAGAAGCTCGGCATTTCCATTTCTGAAAAGAAGTGGCTCCATTGAAACTTTTTGTGCGCGGACTCAAGGATCAAGAGACAAGAATTCAAATTTCCATTTCTGAAAAGAAGTGGCTCCATTGAAACGCGTCAGCATTGTTTCTTTCATGTCGTGGAGATAGGTCTTCGCATTTCCATTTCTGAAAAGTCGTGGCTCCATTGAAACTTGAGCAGCGGCCTTACCATTTCTGAAAACTACTGATTAAAAATCATAGTATTTTGCAGTCGATAGTTCACTATTTGTTTATAATTACAGATGGAGAACCTCTTCAACGTAGGAAGGAATCGTTCATTTTATCCCCTTCAACCTTCTATCGTTTTCCAAACCTTCCCCCAGAGAGGGGCTAGGGGCAGCCCGCGCGGGCGTTGGAGCGCGCTAGTATAACCATTAGTTTTAGCGCCAAAAGTAAGTGCAGACTTTTAAATCACATCGGCTAGTCCCAAATGCAAAGTTAAAGCGGTCCTAAAATTAGCGCTTGAATTTCTAAATCTCTTCAGGTTTCGCTTTAACATTAAGGCTCAAACTCTAAAGATCTCTCCCCCATGACGACAATATCTCCGCTTCTGAGGTAACAGGCACTGGATACAGAAGCTCAGAGCCTAGCCTACTCATTATCTCTCTGAGCATGCTGGCATACTCCTCGGCCGGATCCTCCGACACCTCCGGCAGAAGCTCATCATGAATTGAACCTATGATCTTAACATCTTCCGAGTAAAGGCTATCGTAAAGCTCGCACATATCCACGACAGGCGAAATGGTCCCGAACTCAAGCTCTGCGACCTTTTCCAAATTGGAAAACTCAAGCTCAATTTACCCACATTAAACAACGAAGAACCTAATAATCAAAATACGTAAAGATATTATCATAAGTTCTGAAAGATAGAGCAATTATTTAAATGGCAGAGAGATGTATAGTCCTGCAACAAGGTGGTTTGAATTATGAGAAATGGATTACTTGGATTAATAGCACTCATGTTACTCGCATTTATTCCCTTAAGCGTAATGGCGCAAGACGTTGCCACAGATGCAAATGCAACAGCGAATATATCGGCTCCATCGGAGGTTGCTAGCGCACCTGCTAGCCCCGCAAACATTCAAGGTATATGGAAGGTTTCACTAGCTGGAGAGGATATAACCATGGCCTTAAACCAATCAGGGGATTCTCTCTTCGGTCAATGCAAATTCGAAGGAGATACGCCGTGGAATGGTGTAGTTGCAGGATCTGTCTCAGGTAGGATCGTTAATGTGGCAATGGCTGCACTTCAAGGCAAGGTGCTGGTTTCAACAGACATCAGTGGAACTATATCAGATGATTCTATCACAGGCAGTTACGTTAGATCCGATAGTAATGGGCTTGCAGCAAAGGGCGATATGAATGCCGTTAAGATCAGCTCAGATACAACAGGGTACACACCTGCACAGGTTGAGGCTGTCGCTCAGGCTCCTGTAGCACAGACGACTACACAGACAACTACAGAACAGGCGCAGCAGCTTGGGACGCAAACCAGCACAACTCAGCCGGCTGTTACAAGCGGCAGTGGCAGATACAATGATGTAACAAACTTGGCGAAAAGCATAGATCCGAATATACTCCCAAGGCATGCGGACCTCTAAAGTTTGTATCAGGCAGCTAAATAAAATGAGTCGCCTTAAAAATATTACATTTTTATTTTAAGTGAAATCCCTAACGGTAGATTATTTAACTCTGTCTTGGGAATAGCCTCGTGACTTCTTCCCCGGCCTAAAGACCAGGGCTTCCTGCTTCACAGAGCACCTTCTGGGTTCTCCACAGGCTTGAATTCGACACAGTCCGTGCCTACTGCGTTGCCGCCTCAATCCAAGTTCAGCTTTACGAGGTGCATGGTACAAGCGGCTGACTAGCATTCTCGACCGAGCGAGCCTGAAGGTTAACGCTTAAAGAGGAAGAGTCATGGAAGTTAATACATCTAATCTAAGCAGAGCGAAAGTGATATGATAGGGAAGTGTACGGCTTTCATCTCTGGCCTGAAGACCGAAGTTTTCGGCCTGCTTTTCTATAAAAGCTATCCTATCTCTCAAACGCCCATATCTGATATTCGTAGATCCTTCTGTACTTGTCTTCAGTGTATGTTGTCTTCAAGACAGGTCCTATTAGACTTGAGATGAGATTATAGTAGCAATCGATAATAGGCCGTTCAGTTATAGCCGACTCAGGTATATCCTCAGGCAGATCCACTGTGTTGGCCATGATCAGTATGCCTCCAGGTAGTAGCTTACCTATGATCTTCTTCAGCAGCTTATAGGTTTTGTTCAACGAAACTTGGGCTCCGATGTAGTAAATCGATTCGCTCCAGATGCAAATATCGTAGGCGCAATCTTCAAGCATTGGCTCGTATTTTATAATATCAGCATTCACAAGCTTTATGCGGTCGCCATAGCGTCGCAGATTCTCTCTGGCCCTCTCGATTGCATGCGCAGTGAGGTCAATTCCTGTGATTTGAGCTGAAGGGAACTGATCGGCAAGCATAATCGTATAAGCGCCCTCTGCAGGGCCTATCTCCAATATTTTCTGTGGGTTCGGCCTTCTATCTAATATCACATCTAATTGTCGTCTGTATTTAATTTGCTCATAACTGGATGTAAAATATTTCCAGGGATCTGGGTTTGTGAACTTCTCCTCTAAATATTCGGCCGTCCAAGGATCATTGCTGTCCATATTAATATATCCTTTTAGCAAAAGTTTCCAATCTTTTTAATGCCAAGCTCGGTTCTGTTGCAATTACAACATTTGCCTTCCTGAATCAGCCAGTCTGAGAAATCTATTCTTCCTCAAGCTTGGCCAGCCTTTCCTGTGCCTTGGGAATCCACTCCTTCTGTCCACGATCCTTAGCAGATATCCGGATATAGCTCCGCCAGGCATCTATAGCAGCCTTCTTTTCTCCCCCCTTGGATTCCAAAGCTACTGCTTTATTAAACCATGCTTCAGCATACTTGGGATAAAGCTCTATGGCCTTGTCGAAAGATTGTATTGCTTCGTCAACGTGACCCAGGCGATCCATACATACCCCTCTGTTATACCAGTAGAAGGCATGCTGGGGATCGATCTCAATGGTCTTATCTATGCATGCTATAGCGTCATCGAAACGGCTGATCGATAGAAGGCAGATTCCCTTATTATTCCAGGATTTGACATCTTTTGGATCAAGCTCTATGGCTTTATCGAAGTATTTGATAGCTTGAAGGAAATCGCCCTGGCTCATCACATCCACGCCCTTATTATACCATGTTTTAGGGTTCGAGGGATCATCCGTTGTAGGCGCATTATAACTATATCCGCGGCTCAATATGTCCTTAAGGCTCTTCATCCTTTAAGCTTAAATCATTAGGCGAAGATAAATCTTTCATCACTGCAGCACTGCTGTTCTTGAAATATTATAGGTCGAACCATTAATTTGATTGGAAGGTAACTGGTTAGCTAAAAATGGATGAGAGAACCGCCTTCAGATAGCTTTCGAACGGAAGCTGGATGATTGAATAAGCTCTGAAGACATTAAAGTCCTATAATAATATTCATTCTTTAACAAAGAAGTATAATTGAAAAGGATATCGATGAATATACCAAAAACCATATCTATGTTATGAGAGACTTATTAATTGTAGGGAAATCTGATTAAAGGAGCCAGACGTTTGAGGAAAACCAGCATGAGGCTAATTCCAAGATGTGGTGCTTTATTTTTGGCTTTATATTTATATGGCAAGCCCAGTCCCAATGAGAGCCCCTAGCTAGTTTTCACCTACAAATTCTTCTGGACCTTTCTTCAAAAAAGACAAATGGAGATAAAAGATGCCGGAGTTTACTAATCCTTTCAGTGGCAAAGTGCCCGATCGCAAGCTTACTCCAGAGGAGCTTATCAGGGCGATCCGCCTTAACCTGGCAGCAGAGCACGAGGCGGTCCACTTATACATGGCCCATGCGGAAGCTACAGATAATCCATTGGCCAAAAAGGTGCTCATAGATATAGCAAATGAGGAGCGTGTCCATGCAGGTGAGTTTGCCAGGCTCATAAGCATCCTGACAGGAGATGAGGATTCATTTTTGGCCGAGGGTGCACAAGAAGTGGATCAAATGGCTGCAAGTCTAAATGCGCCCGTATCTGACAGCACCCAGAAACCATCAAGCGAGAGTACAGCTGAGGAAAAGACCATTGGATCACTTAAAAGATGATTGTGAGAGGAATTTATAATGGATAATAAATTTTTAGGGCGAGAAGATGCGCCCATAGGACCAGAGGTTTGGGACATCTTGGATAAGACAATGGTAGAGGCTGCCAAGAGTGTGCTTACAGGACGCAGGATATTGCATATAGAGGGACCTTTTGGCCTTGGCCTGAAAGCAATACCAATGCCGGATACCAAATCAGATGGAGGATTGATTACCAGTTCTTTTATGCCCGTCAATATGGTCCAGAAAATGTTCCTGCTGAGCAAAAGGGATATCGCTGCCTCAGAGAGAGAAGGCCTGTCGATAAACACGTCAGTGGTAGCCAATGCCGCGATTGAGGTGGCATTACTAGAGGATTCCCTGATCTTCAATGGAAGCACTGGTTTGACAGGTCTGATGAACGCAAGTGGCTCAAAGGAATATAAGCTGTCCTCCTGGGATGCCATTGGGAAAGCTGCAGATGAGATCATCGGCGCAGTAACCTTACTCGATAAGGCAGGACTTCACGGACCATATACAATGGCACTCGCACCTAACCGTTATAACCTTCTCTTGCGACGCTTCCCGCAGGGTGGCACTGAGCTAGAGCATCTCCAGACCATTGTCACCGATGGCATTTACAAAGCCCCAATATTGGAGCACGGCGGAATACTGCTGGCTTCAGGCGTTCAATACGCTTCAATTATGCTCGGCCAGGATATGGCCGTGGGATTCATAGGACCCGTAGCCGAAGATCTGGAGTTCTCGATATCTGAGAGCCTGGCTCTTATGATCCGTGAACCGAAGGCCATCTGCGTGCTGAAATAGAACTGTAGCAGAGGGAGAGGAGTTCCTCTCCTTTCAGCGTTTTTAAATATCTGTTGCTTCACTTTAGATTCGCTTATTGCAAGCAATTTAGTGATAAAACTATATGATAATAAAAATAATAGCTTTAGGGAAACTTAGGGAAATGTATTGGCAGGAGGGAGTTGCAGATTACGCCAGGCGGCTTCAGCCTTATGCCAGATTGGAGATCATCGAAATTCCTGATGTACGCATACCTGAAAATGCATCACCAGCAGACGAGACAAAGGTCGTGGCCAAAGAGGGCGATGCAATCATTGTGAGGCTAAGAAAGCATATGGGCACTGTAGTTGCCCTAGACAGAGACGGCAAAACCTCAGATTCATTGGAGCTTGCTGGATGGCTGGGAAAGCAAATGATGGATGGTCAAAAGGAGATCGCATGGATCATCGGAGGCCCTTTGGGCCTTTCGCAACAAGTGATATCCGGGGCTGATTTGGTTTTATCCTTCTCGAGGCTGACCTTTCCCCACCAGATGGTGCGCCTAATGCTCCTTGAACAGATTTACAGAAGCTTCAGAATAATTCATCATGAGCCTTACCATAAATAGCGCTTTTAGAAGCCGCTGCATATTAAGATCCTGCACTCAAGTGATGACATCAGTCTACAATCTGGTAGCTACGACATTGCCTTTTCCTGGAACATTTTCATCCTGTCCGGTGAGTACATCGAAGGTTGGGTCCTTTAGATAATCGGTATTGTCATGAACCACCCAATCGCCCACATCCCGCAGATGTGTTAAAGGTGAACAGAGCTAAAATGAATGTTGCTAATACTATTATCTTGAACTTCATTTAGGCTTCCTCATGGTATAATTATCAAAAATTATCAAAAAACAAGCCTGGAATCATGCTATGCTCCAGACCTGGTTGCAGTTACACGGCCTTTGCCGATGGAGGTCTCGCCTGAGTATGCCTGATAGCTGCCGGAGAGAGCCCCATCGGCGAGATTCAGGTCCATATCATAGTGCTTGTCTATTTGATTCACGTACTTTCCGACGACGGTCTTTACATTGAGCTTTAAGTTGCCATTATTAAGGGATCCGCTTGCGATTAGTGGGATCTTTGTCTGACCATCCAGGTTGCCAGATCCCATGATGCTTGCGCCTGTCTGAATCAATATCAGTTCCATGGACTCTCCACTTTTATCCAAGCGGACAAGCCACTTGCCGCCTACGTCGGCTGGCGCCATTTCTGAAGAACCAGGCTGAGAATTTATAGATGCTCCATTTGAATTAGGATTTGTGTCATCAACAACCTGATCAGCCGAGGTTGTAGATTTAAGCGGTTTTGGGTTTGGATCGGGCATGTCCATATTTGGTCCATTTGGATTGCCAGCGGTAGGGGATGGCAGTGGCCTCTCATCCGGTGCGAGTCTAGGTTTATTCATGATGTCATCAGCGGTATGTGAAGATGGATGTGGGTTTGCATCATTCATAGAGGAGTTTGTGGCCGTATTTCCAGAATTTGATACTATTATTGTGAAGCTAACATTTTTGCGATCATCAAAGCTATCTGGGCCTGCATGCCTTCCATCTCTTACTTTGACCTCAATCTGGCTATTGCCGATATCTGATGCAGTTGTGTTCCATATCCAGACATTATTCGCTGTCCAGTTTGTCTTCGGAGTAAGCTGATCATTTGTCGCAGGTCCCTTCAGGAAGAATCTAAATAGAAGATTTCTCTGAGCGGCTGTAGCAGTCCAGGTTATAGTTGTGCCTGCACCCTGTGGGCTTGGCTCATTTGGCGTCAAGCTATTGATAATCGCGGTAGAATCAGCATTGGCTAATTGACCGATTCTAATGGGCTGCTGATCAGTCTTAACTTGGGCTGTAGATGCTGAAGGCGTATTTAGGCCGCTATCAGCCCCAAGGTTCTGGTTTTTGCTTACATAAAAATCGGGATCATTGGTATCGCTGCCTAGCCAGTTGGATCCACAGCCCAATCCTGAGAGCGCTGGATGGGCGAGAAAGAGGAGTAGGCCTGCCAAGAGCAGTATTATCTTGAACTTCATTATATTCCAAACCTCCACCTTTCTCCCAGTTAACGACTAAGGGTTTTAAAGGTTCCCCTCGTTAGACGGCGTTCGTCGAAATTATCTTCTACAGATCCTTATAGTCCCAATTCATGATGACTTCTCCCAAGAATATATCTCCAGGTTAGTCCTAACCACTAATAATGTAAACAGCTTGCTACATCGTTAGCTTTATCAATCATTAGAGTTCAAGAAACCTGAATCGGCTCAACTGGGCCAAAAGGTGAAATGATATGAATGCGTGGGATCGCTTTATCAGGTAGTGTCAGATTTCTCGATACTACTCTACGCGACGGCGAACAGACTCCAGGAGTTTCGCTGGATATTGATGAGAAGGTTGCTATTGCGAGGGCCCTAGATATTTTAGGCATTCAGGTCATAGAGGCAGGCTCTGCTATGACCTCTGAAGGCGAGCGCAAATCCATAAAAGCGATAGCAGCTTGTGATTTAAGTGCAGAAATCTGCAGCTATGTACGTGCGCTCGTTCAGGATGTCGATACAGCCTTGAATTGCGATGTCGACTCCGTACACCTTGTCGTTCCAGTATCAGATCTCCATATAGAGCGTAAGCTCAGGTCTGATAGAAAATCGGTATTGTGTAAGGCGGTCGAAGTAACGGAGTATGCTAAAGATCATGGCCTAATCGTCGAGCTTTCCGGTGAGGATGCGAGCCGTGCAGAGCTGGATTTTCTTATATCTATCTACAATGCAGGCATCGAGGCAGGCGCGGATCGACTCTGCTTCTGCGACACAGTTGGAGTTCTTACTCCTGAGGTAGCCTATGATATCTTCAGCCGTCTATCGAGTTTGGGCGCACCTATCAGCATACACTGCCACAACGATTTCGGAATGGCCACTGCTAATACGATCGCTGCTCTACGGGCTGGCGCATCGCAGGCTCACGTGACGGTGAATGGGATTGGCGAGCGCGCTGGAAATGCGAGCCTTGAAGAGGTGGTCATGTCCCTTGAATCCCTGTATAAAGTAAAGACGGGTCTTAAGTGCGAGGATCTCTATCAGATCTCAAGGATGGTATCACATATGACCGGGATACCTGTTGCCCCTAATAAGTCGATAGTGGGTGAAAACGCCTTTACACACGAGGCAGGGATACATGTTCATGGCCTACTGGCTGATACGGCGACCTATGAGCCAATTAGTCCTGAATGCGTGGGCAGAAAAAGGCGTATAGTCCTCGGAAAACATGCAGGCAGAGCCTCGGTTGAGCTGGCACTCAAGGAGTTCGGGATCGGAACGACAGAGAACCAACTTGCTCAGATTGTTGCCCGCGTCAAGGAGCTTGGCGATAAAGGCAAGCGAGTTTCAGACGCAGATCTCCAAACTATAGCGGAGTTTGTTCTCTCCATTCAGAAAGAGCCGAGGGTCAGGCTGGAGGAGCTGACTGTAGTCGCAGGAAATACAGTCACTCCGACTGCCTCGGTAAAGCTGCAACTTAATGGTCTGGAAAAGCTTGAGGCAGGGACTGGCGTAGGACCTGTTGATGCTGCTGTGAATGCAGTTCGGCGCGCGCTCTGCGGCGTAGCAGATGTGCGCCTTGAGGAGTACCATGTAGATGCCATAACCGGCGGCACAAACGCATTGGTTGAGGTTTGGGTGACGATGGCTTTAGCTGATAGAAAGATAACTGCAAGAGGTGCAGGAGCTGATATAATCATGGCTTCTGTAGAGGCCGTGCTTGAGGGAATCAACAGGCTGATGCAGCTTGAGGAGGATAAACCAAATGTCGCTAAATAAAATAGGTGAACGCCCCGATGAGGTTCAAGATAAGCCTAAGATGACTGGGGCTCAGGCAGTTCTTGAGTCCCTTAAGAGAGAGGGCGTAGACGTAGTATTCGGCCTGCCTGGTGGAGTACTCCTGCCTCTATATGATGCCATTTACAGTTCCGACATACGTCATATCCTGGTCAGGCACGAGCAAGGTGCAGCGCACATGGCTGACGGTTATGCTCGGGCAACGGGAAAAGTAGGCGTCTGCATCGCTACCTCCGGACCGGGAGCAACCAACCTTGTCACGGGAATTGCAAATGCCTACATGGACTCTGTGCCGATGGTCGCTATAACCGGCCAGGTAAATACGTTCCTGATTGGCAAGGATGCCTTTCAGGAAGCTGACATAACCGGCATAACCCTGCCAATTACCAAGCATAATTACCTTCTCAGGACCGCCAAGGACATAACGCGCGTCTTCCGCGAGGCATTTTATATAGCCAGAAGCGGTCGGCCGGGGCCGGTGCTGATTGATCTGCCTCGCGATGTGACTGTCGAGGAGGTAGAGTTCACATGGCCTGAAGTGAACCTGCCGGGCTATCACCCATCAACCAAGGCTCATGAGATGCAAATCAAAAAGGCAGCCAAAGCATTGATGGAGGCAGAGAGGCCAGTTATTTACGTTGGAGGTGGCGTGAAGTATGCCGATGCACATAGGGAGCTGTTTGAACTGGCAACAAAGATCAACGCGCCCGTTACTACCACTCTCATGGGCATAGGCTGTTTCCCAGAGGATCATCCCTTATCCCTTGGCATGCTGGGTATGCATGGAACAAAGTATGCAAACTACGCGATCCAGGAATCCGACCTGCTTCTGGCAGTGGGAGCGAGATTCGATGATCGAGTAACGGGCAAGATTTCCAGTTTTGCGCCTCATGCCAAAATAGTCCACATAGATGTAGACCCGGCTGAAGTTGGAAAGAATGTGCGCGTTGATATTCCAGTGGTCGGGGATGCCAAGAATGCGCTTACCGCCCTGCTAAAGGAGGTTCAGCCAAAACCATGGTCTCCCTGGGATGAGAAGGTTGTCCAGTGGAAGCAGGATCATCCTTTGAAGTATATACCGGATATGAACATCATAAAGCCACAGTTCGTCATAGAAAAGCTCTGTGAGCTTGCTCCGGACGCAATTATTACCACGGAGGTCGGACAGAACCAAATGTGGGCGGCGCAGTTCTTTGTGCATAAGGATCCGCGAAAGTTCATATCATCCGGCGGCCTAGGCACAATGGGCTATGGGTTCCCGGCTGCAATCGGCGCAAAGATGGGGAGGCCTGAATCAGAGGTCATAGATATCGCAGGTGACGGCAGCTTCCTCATGAACAGCCAGGAGCTTGCAACTGCAGTCGTCAATGAAATACCAGTTAAGGTGGCAATACTGAACAACGGCTGCCTCGGCATGGTTCGGCAGTGGCAGGAGCTGTTCTTTGAGAAGAGGTATTCTGCTACCATTCTCGGACGCACAAGTCCGGACTTTGTTAAATTGGCAGAGGCATATGGAGCTGTCGGTCTGCGGGCAACAAAGCCCCAGGAGGTTGAGCCGGTGATTAGAGCTGCCTTAGCATCAGATAGGCCGACCTTAATGGACTTTATAGTCAACCCTGCAGAGAAGGTGTCGCCGATGGTGCCGGCAGGAGCCGCAATCAGCGAGATTCTGGAGCTCGAGTGGTGCGAGGAGTCGAATTCCGGCCAGCTGGAAAGGATGTATGCCGAATCCCGAAGGGAGATATTAGGCAAGGAGGGGTGCACGTGAAGCACACCATTGCCGTGATAATGGAGAACAAGTCCGGCGTACTGACAAGGATCGCCGGGCTGTTCAGCCGCAGGTCGTTCAATATAGAAAGCCTCTCAGTCGGATCCACTGATCACCCCGAATACTCACGCATGACTTTAACGGTTGAAGGGGATGAGGATGTATTGGAGCAGGTTACAAAGCAGCTCAGCAAGCTCATAAATGTGATTAGAGTAAGCGAGCTTGACCCCGAAGAGTCTGTCGAGCGCGAGCTGGCTGTGATAAAAGTGAGCGCCGACAAAGATAGTCGTAGTGAGATAATGCAGATAGTCGATATCTTCAGGGCAAAAATAATCGATGTATCTGCGAGGTCTCTGATAATAGAGGTAACAGGGGATTCACAAAAAGTAGATGCCATAATTCATATGCTCAGGCAATACGGCATTAAGGAGCTTGCCAGAACCGGCAAAGTCTCAATGGTGAGGGGCACAAAGGTGATCAAGGCTTAGCTTGGGCAAGGAGTATTCATCCATAAAAGCAGGGCTTGATAACAGCAATAGTATGGGTATTTTATTATAGCTAGCTTTATGATTAATTAAACAACATAAATAAAAGCAAATAAAGGAGGCATAAATTTGGCAACAATATACCGCGACGCGGATGCAGATCTTAAAGTATTGAAGGGCAAGACCGTCGCCATAATAGGATACGGCAATCAGGGGCATGCCCAGGGTGCAAACCTCAAGGATTCAGGCGTTAATGTGATTGCCGCTGACCTTCAGGGGACTCCGGCATGGAAGCGCGCTGAGCAGGACGGCATCAAGGTCATGAGCGTCTCAGAGGCTGCAAAGGCAGCAGATTATATCCAGATGCTCCTGCCTGATGAGCTGCAGGCCAGGATCTACAGGGAGCAGATAGCACCACATATGACTGAGGGCAAGGTGCTCGGGTTCTCGCACGGCTTCAATATACGCTACTTCCAGATAGTGCCGCCGAAGAACGTTGATGTCGTTATGATCGCTCCAAAGGGGCCGGGAGATCTAGTGAGAAGCCAGTTCCAGGAGGGAAAGGGCGTTCCGTGCCTCGTTGCAATTGAGCAGGATGCATCTGGAGAGGCTCTGAAGAGGGCGCTTGCATATGCAAAAGGTATTGGGGGAACACGTGCTGGCGTTATCCAGACTACATTCGAGGAAGAGACAGAGACCGATCTCTTTGGCGAGCAGGTTGACCTCTGCGGCGGAGTTACAGAGATGATAAAGGCGGCCTTCGAGACGCTTGTGGATGCGGGCTACCAGCCTGAGATCGCCTACTTCGAGGCATGCCACGAGCTGAAGCTGATCGTTGATCTGATTCATGAGGGCGGGTTCATGAGAATGTGGAACAACGTCTCGAACACCGCAGAATACGGCGGCATGACCCGTGGAGCCAGGATCATCAACGAGGAGTCACGGGCTGAAATGGAGGAGATCTTGGCGGATATCCAGTCTGGAGAGTTTGCACGCGAATGGATTTTAGAGGCACAGGCGGGGCTGCCGGTAAAGAAATCTCTGGAGAAGGCGGAATCGGAGCACCTAATAGAGAAGGTCGGCTCAGAGCTGCGTGCCATGATGCCATGGCTCCAGAGGAGGTAAAGTATATATCGTGGAACGTTGTAGCATGGTCTTGACGAGTGCCAAATGCGGCGCTCGATTTAGGCCATATTATAACATGGCCTGTGATAAGCAATTATAACTCAACAAACAAAACTACATCACAAGGAGGGAGGAGCGGTTCCAGAAGCGCGGCGGGGACAAACGCCGCGCTTCGGGAGCTGTATAATTCTAATAAACCAGAGCCATAGTTAGTTACTATTTTTAAATTATTATGTGGTGTCCAATATGAAAGATAATGCCGAATACTTTTCGATAGGATGGCATGGAAATGATGGCCCTTATGTGTATTTTCGAGAATACCCTTTGCATGGTTACCATGAGATAAATGGATATCGGCAGACTCCTTTCGATTTTTTATCAATAAAGCCAGAGGTTTTTGTGGAAAAAGCGAATAAACTATTTAATAAATATAATATCAAAATTCCGGATGATTACCCTAATCCTGAAGAGTTTAAAGTTAAATCTAGCCTTAATAAAGATACAAACTCTTATCCATGGCACGAATTCATATTATGTATTTACTCTTGCATAATCCTTGATGAAAGGTATAATGTAGAAAGTGTATCAAAAATTATCAAGAAAGAATTGATCAAAGCCAATTCCAGAAAAGGAGTACTTCATGCATGTACTCTATCAATTATGGCGTTGAAATTCCTTAACGATTCACATAAGGTGGAGATACCTAACGAAAAAAAAGATAAAAAAAACCCTGATTTAATAATAGATGGCTTCAGATGCGATATTAAAGTGGTACAGGAATTCGATTGGACAGGAGAAGCTTTAAAAGAATTAAAAGAGAGTTTCCTAATTACAGGAAATGGCAAGCAGCATGAGCTAGCTAATGATATATGTTATGATATCGGTGAATTTGTTAAGAAGCGTTTGCAAGAAGGAGCGGAACAAGCAGATATAATTATTGCAGATCTTTTGATAAAACGACCCGGATTCATTGAAATGTTGCCTAAGGAAGTAATAAACGAACATATGTTCCCTAGATTAAAGAATAACAGAATCATTTTCATATTAAGAGATTCCTCAAACATTTTTAATATCTTTGGGTATTATGTTGATTTTGACCCGGTTGCATGGAAGATAATTACAACGAATAAAAACAGATACAAAATGCAGATTATACCGCCTCCAGTTCAGACAAGCAGAGCAGCAAAGTCTTTGATCTTTCAAGATTTGATTGATGCAGTCGAGTCTTTGCCACTAGATGATCAGTCTATGTTGGTGGAAATCATCAACAATCGTATCATAGAGAAGCGCCGAGTAGAGCCTGTAGTCGAGGTAAAGGAAGCCCAGGAAGCGTTCGAGCGTGGAGAATTTAGACAAGGAACGGTAAAGGATCTAATGAAGGATCTGGAAGATTGAAAACGCTTATCTGGACCTCTAGATTCAAGCGATCTTTCGAGAGCGCTGTTCTCCATAGGCCGGATTTTGCAGGGCTTTTAATTTTAGTTCAAGGGATAAAATGAGAAGCTATTCTGGACTAAATTCTAGTGCCTTTCTATCAAAGTATACCTGAATTTCGAAGGTCTTCGTCTTTGTGCGTTCTTTATGCTCTTGCTATGAAAACGTTGGATTATCAATAGCTAGCAATCATTTTCGTCCTTCAGCCAAAATTTAAAAAACCAATTATTGAAAGAATCATAATATTCATCTTCAACGGAAGAAGGATTCGTTCATCTTGTTCTCATCAATCTTATAGCCTATGCTTCCAAAACCTTCCCCCGCAGAGGGGTTAGGGGCAGCCCGCGCGGCGACTGAGCGTGCTAGTGTAACCATCAGTTTTAGCACCGAAAGAAGTGTAGAGCTAATGACCATTTTCATTCTTCGCGCGCGATTCAACACCACATGAAAAATCATAGTGTCTTGTGGTTGAATCTCGTTCGTTAGGTAACAATAAAACAAAACCAAAGCTAGAAAGGGCACTAGCTCATAAAGTCGAACGCAGCTTCGTCTCCAGCAGAATCGGCTTAGCGCCAATCACCGCTGGTATTCCTTTGACGATCATCGTTGTGTTGCCGGAAAGGTCACGATAATCCACAAAGCCGCTTTCAGGCATATATGATTTAGTTCCTTGCGCGCTCCAAACGACCAGCCCTCGATAGCCGCCAGGGCGCGTGAGTGAGCACGTCCATATTCCATCCGAAGATTCTGAGCATGGCTGGTTAATCGTTGCACCCACCAGCCAGTTATAAACCTGATTGAAAGCAATGCCTGCCTCAGTAGGCTCACCAGCATTGGTCTCAATTGTCCCCCAATGGAAAGTAGCAGGGTCTCCCCAGGTGAACCAAGCTGCTATTTGTAGATTGTCTCTGGATCGAAGGCCCGCTTGAAGCAGATACCATTGTGCCAGCCATGAAGCCTGCGTGTCCGGATCAGTAACAGTGCCGTCGCCCCAGCTTCCTTCTGTGTCGAACATCGGCTTCCCGGCCAGTCCATGCTGATCAAAGACCTGGCGCATCATGTTCGTTTTGGTAGCGATCGATCCATAGCAGGTGGTGAACTCCGTACACCTCGAGGTTGAATTCTCATCGGGCATCGGGAATGGATTCACTCCACTTTGCTGACCAATGTAGCCGTGGAACGCTCCGCCATCGGCGTATTTTGCGCCTCCTGCATCCAGGTAGTTTGCCATCCAGGTCGTGCCGCTATTTTTAGTGAGGTCCCCTACAGGACCAGCGACCGATGGCGTCAACAGCATCGAATACGGGTCAGTGTGAACGATTGGATAGGCAGCTTTTGCCAGATTCACCATATCGGCCTGTGTCCCTGTCCAGAAGAGATTTATGTTCATTTCATTCCACAGTTCATAGTACCTGATGTGCGGCATGGTGACTCCGTTGTAATGATTTACAACAGCTGTGACGAAGTTTTTCCAATCTTGAATGTCTGCAGGACCGCTTGTACAGCGAGGTATGCCCTTAACCATTGTACACGAGCGCGCATCAGCTGCTGCCCATGGCGGTGTCGTTCCAAGTGTTATTGCCATATTGACGGTATTGTTCGCATCAACTAATCCATGCGCTTTTGCGGCGTTGACATACTTATCGAAAATGGTGAAGTCATAGGTGCCCTTAGACCGTTCAATCCAGGCCCATGCTCCGATCTCCGGATGTGCCAGCGTTCCAAACGTGAGCTTTGGATAATCGCTTATATTTACCGTAGTCATTGCGAAGAACGATGGTGGAATTGCATTGGGATCGAAATTCGGTGATTGCTGAACGATCGTATTTGTGTTAGCAGGCGCCGCACAAGCTGTGAAAGCACAAAGCGCAATTGCTGAAATCGTCAACCCAAGCAACACTAACGTTTTCATAGCATCAGCCCTTCGTAAACGTGAACGGGCGTATCCATAGTTCATGGGGGACCATAGTAGGACGGCCGCCCCCGTGCGACGGCGTACTGGCATACAGTACGTAGCCCGTTTGGCCAATTACTCCGCCGGGATCGCCAGGAGTCACCAGGATGTAGTTGAGGTCCATGGGCTGACAGTCGTGCCACATCGACATATTGAGGAATTGAGTTGGTGAGGTCCAATTCACCAAATCCTTCGATGTTGAGTAGAACCATCCTTCGTTGCCAAGGTAGAAGAGAATGTAGCAATTCAGATATATGCTGAATGCAGGCCAAACCTGAACAGGGCGCGTACAGCTGCTCCCGTTCCCAGTGGCGACAATCGTCGACCCAAGCCCACCGAGCCCAGGTTGCGAGCCGAAGGAACCGTTGTAGAATTTGGTCCAGGTTCCAGGCGCGCCATCGCTTGCAACTGGCGCTCGTGCAACCTGAATTACAGAAGACGCTTCAGGTTCAGAGTTATTGTTGGGAAGGTTCAGAGTTATTGTTGGGAATATACTGAAAGAACATGTAGATGTACCCGTTCACAACGATTGCACCAGGTTCGCTGACTCCTGGCTGCGATGTTCCCACACCAGTTTGTGTCTTCGGTTTTGGATCAGTTCCTGAGATGACTGGGCCCTGACGCGTTCAGGTTCGGCCGTTATCAGTGGAGCGTGCGAGCGCGATCACATTGAATTCAGGTCCGTGAACATTCGGTCCGTAGTTTCTGTTCCCTGCCTCATAGAACATGAGAAGGTCTTTGCCGTTCACGGCAGTCAATACTGCATTTGCACCTACGTAGTCGGCGTCATAGTTTTGCCAGCAGGATGACGAGCCGGCATCCTGTGGACAACTCGGGGAGAAAACAGGCTCAGCTTTCACTGAGGTGCCTGGGCCAGCGTTCTTGTAAGTTATGAAATCTTTTGTAGAAAGCAGGGCAATCGAGCCTTTGCCATTCTGGCCGATGTCTCCTGTGATCCAAAGCAGGTAGGATTTGTCAGGCTGCATCAGTACGGCGGTGTGCATATCGGGGACATTGAACAATCCCATAGCGTCTGGTTGATGCAAATGGAAAATCTGCTTGGGTGCGCCGAGAGTAAGGTTAATAGAAGTTGCTGGAATCCTTTCTACTGGAATTGCATTAAGAGCTGAGGTGGGTGAAGCAGCTGTTGTCCTAAATGCAGAGGCAGTCGTAGATGCCTCGCACGTGGCAGAAATACTAAGCACAATTGCCAAGACCAACAGGATTGCCGATCCGAACAACTTTTTCATGGGAATCACCCTCAAATTTATCCTCGCCCTGGCAAAGGCTGCTCAACCTTCAGTTGTGACTTCATGAGAACGACGACGTATGGGTTCCATGTCGAGAGGACATAGTACAAGTCCATCTCGGAGCCCTGAACCTTCGTCCAGCGCTCAACGACATAAGGGGCATATGTACCGCCCTTGACCGCAGCCGGATCGGCCTGGCCACTCCCGATAACTGGCCCTTCGAGACCGTCGTCCGGTTTTATGCGGGGATCGTGGATGAACTTGCCGAGAGCCCCGTCACGAACATCATTGAATATGACCTGGGGCTCGCTCCAAGGTCCCCATGGGGTTTTGGAATAGGAGAAGGCGATGCCTGTGGTCGGAGCACGCTGGTCGTAGGTCATCAGCCACAGCCCAAGATCCTTGCACCATGTGACAGAGAGATCACCAAGAGTGCCGTTCTTGACGATCGGCACAGCATCGGCCTCTTTATTGCTCCAGGCCGGTGCACCAGTTGAGTCTAGACCGGCGAAGTAGAGTGTTCCCTGTCCAGTCTCGAAGTTTGCTTCAGGAACAATCGCCAGATAGGCGTCGCTCTGGCGGTAAACACCAGTCCCCCAGATAAAAACGAAAGGACCGCCTGAAGGTAAGCCCGTGGTCGATCCTGGATCGATGTGCAGGGACATCTTGATGAACCTCCCCATTGGAAGCTGAGAGATAGTTCGGAGAGGCTGAAAAGTTGATGGAAGTGTGAACTTCGTGAGAACGCTTCTATCAGTTGACCTGTCAGCCGAGTGGTTCGTCGAAACGACGACATACATTTGGCCGCCGATGCTGATGCCCGAAACGGGGACTTCGAAGGCTCCCATGCTGATGCCCGGTGGCTGGATTGTCAGGTAGTGGTTGCCGGCGGTTAGGAAATCCAATCTAACACCTTTCTCAGGGTCGGTTGCATCCGTTGTTGCGATGGTATCGAGTGCCTTATCAAGAGTGCCAAGGGTGTCGCCGAAAAGGAAATACGTACGCCCCTGGTTATCGAAGGAATAGCCGAGATCTGTCCCCTGAATACCGTACCTGGTTTCAGTCTGGCTTAGGGTCGGCTGGTGCAATTCTTTATCCTGATCTCCTATGAGCTGTTCAAGCTTAACGGTCGAGTTCGGTACATAACTAATAATTGGTTCGGTTGTTGTCGCTTGGGTCTCAAGCTTTGCCGAAGTATCAACTGAAGCAGGAATCAAAGTAGCAACAGGTTCGCTGCTACTTGCCCAGGCAGGCAAGCTGCCAACAGCCAAGACTAATATTAGCAGCATATCACACCATATAAAGGTTAACAATTTAAAGTTCAATCACACCAACTCTGCCTTGAATTGATACTGCCCTAACTATCCAACATTTCTGTATGTCAAATAATATTAGTCTATCGCCAGGGAAGGGATTCAATGCCAAGTCTACTAAGGCTTATAGAATGGATAAGTTAGCGCATAGCTATCTATGGGTTCTTGAACGATGAATTTATTTAGGAACAGTTAGCATTTATTCAATGTGACCTGAATGAGACACTTTCCCCTTATTCTTTTTACAGCATCATTCTTGCTATTAGCAATCTTCATTGGATCTGCTGTAGAATTAAATGTAGCATCCGGTGCCTCTGTACCTACAGGCCTGGAGAAGATCGATCATTTTGTATTCATCATGCAGGAAAACAGGGCCTTCGACCACTATTTCGGCACTTATCCAGGCGCTGACGGCATACCTTCTGGCATTTGTCTTATGGATCCTGCTGGCGGAGGATGCGTTACGCCCTATCATGATACAAACGACATCAACCGAGGAGGGCCGCATGGCTGGAACAATGCGCAAGCGGACATAGATAATGGCAAAATGGACGGATTTTTGAAAGAAGCTTACAAGGGCAAGAGTGAAAAAGGCCAGGAACCCTGTAATCCCCCTGCGCCAGATTGCACACCAGGAAAGGACCCCAGAGATGTAATGGGATACCATGACTATCACGAAATCCCCAATTATTGGAATTACGCCCATCTTTACGTTTTGCAAGACCATATGTTCGAATCCGTAGCGTCTTATAGCCTTCCGGCCCATCTATATATGCTTGCAGCCCAGAGCGGAGGCTATACAGGAGCGGACAATCAGCCAAAGCCTTCGACTTATAACTTCCCGGAGATAACCGAACTTCTTACGAGCGGCAAGATCGATTGGAAGTACTACGTGACCTCCGGAAAGGCACCTGATACCGAAGATGCTGAAGTTGTTGGGACTATGCCCATGCAGGAGCAGGATCCCAAGAAATACACCTTATGGAATCCTCTGCCTGCTTTTCCCAAAGTTAAGAACGATTCTGCAGAGTTTAGCAGACTCGTTGACACCTCTCAGTTTTATAAAGATGCTAAGGATGGAAATCTTCCGCAGGTGAGCTGGGTTATACCATCGAGCAACGTAAGCGAGCACCCTCCGTCAAGCGTAAAGGATGGCATGGCCTATGTAACTGGACTGATAGATGCAGTAATGGAGGGCCCGGACTGGAATACAACAGCGATTTTCTTAAGCTGGGATGACTGGGGCGGATTCTACGATCATGTCGCTCCCCCAAAGGTTGACGAGTACGGCTATGGGATTCGAGTTCCAGGAATCGTGATCAGTCCTTACGCTAAACAGGGCTATATTGATCACAATACATACTCATTCGAATCCTGGCTCAAAATCGTAGAGGAGCGATTTGGAGTTAAACCCCTGACAGCCCGCGATACTATGGCAGGCGATATGTTAGAGGCGTTCGATTTCAATCAGAAGCCTCGACCACCTGTGATACTGAGTGCAACAAGAGAAGGATCACCATATCCTCAGCCTTTACAGACTATAACTAGGGCAGGTGGATTGCCCTAGTTGCCTTTCATTGCGATTATCGCTACATGGGACACGATCTCTCGCATAAAATAGAGGAGGAGGATTAAGGTTACACGTGCCCATGGGAGCTAAGATTAACCCTTATACGTTAACTCCTCGGCCTTAGAGAAGGCTGCATCTGTCTCAGTAATTAGACCAAGAGCATTGAGAACGGTGCCTTTGTTGAACCAGCCATCTGCTAGTTTGGATTAAGCTCAATGACATTATCATAGGCCTGGACGGCCCTTAAGCCGTCCTTCATTCCCATTTGGGTTTAGCCTAAAACATATTGTTATCGAAAATCGTTGAAGCAATAGTTGATTGACTCACGTCATTTATGCCTGAGGATCCTAATTTAACTGCCGCATTATCGGTTGTCCCTTTTCCTAGATCATCCGTTGCATTGTAGGTCGTTGTGCTGTTCAGGCTAACGTTACCTTTATTGATTTGATTAAGGGATGAATCAGTTGAAGGAACTCCTAGCAGGATAGAGTCCGTAGATAAAGAACTTTGATTGAGTTTATCTCTGACAAAATCAGCAAATGTATCCATGGTCGGATCGGCTGAAGGGTCGCCCAAATAATCATACGAAGAAGTACCGCTAATAGCGCAAGATCCTGAACAACCTGCTGCGTGGCTTAGACAAACCAAAGCAGGTGCTATGATGAGAAATGAAATTGCAAGCTTAATACCAATTCCCATAAGAGTTACGTTTAGAGTCTGCGGCTAAAAGCCCTTCGATAATAGGCCGAGAAGAAAAATAGAGAAAACCAATTAAATCACTGTCGGTAGATTGAAGAGGTGCGGCTGCCGGGATTCGAACCCGGGTTACGGGCTTGGGAAGCGCATGGGCGGGCTCGTGCTTCGCACTGCGCCCGCTGATGGTGTTTTTAGCATGATTTATACTGGCTAGTTATAACTAGCTTTTATTCACCGCTTCAAAGGAGACAAAATATAATGAAGCGGATATTTAAGTGGGATTGGCCTTCAAGTGCCAGTAATATTCAACCCGCTGTCGTGAAATTCAGGAACTACCTTCAGGATAATGGATATAGGACAAGCGTTATTCAAGGCTACGTATTCCGCGTAAGGAACTATCTGAGATTTGCAGGAACTAGCAGACCAACCCAAGACACTTTTAACGAGTTCAGACAAGTGCTCCACTCCAAAGGATTGAAGCGTTCTACTATCAATGGGTATAGTATCTCCATCAAAGCCTACCACAAGATGTACGGCGAAGAAGTAACCTACAAGTTCCTAAAGGTCAATGATCAAATACCTTACTTTTTTGATGAAGAAGACGTTACCAAAATATTCAGCGTAATAAGGAACTACAAGCATTATGCGATGTTGAACGTGCTGTTCTATGGGGCATTGCGTGTTAGCGAGCTATGTGCTCTGAATATCGATGATATCGATCTGGATAATCTTACAGTAAGGGTGCGTGAGGGCAAAGGCGGTGTATACAGCATATCCCTTATAAGCCCTCAATGCTCCGATATCCTGAAGAGCTATCTTGAGATGCGATCACCCCTAGATATCGACGGCAAGCAACCATTATTCTATACCGATTACGAAAATCGCTGGCAAGGAATCGAGGTTTCTCGGCTGTTTCACAGGTACAAGATGAAGGCCGGAATCGTTAAGCCAGGCGGTGCTCATGTCTTTGCTCGGCATACGGTCGCCAGCTTGATGGTAAAGAATGGCTGCGATTTGCTGACAATTAAAGAAATCCTGCGACATAAATCTATTGAATCCAGCATGCGCTACTTGCATTTAACCGATTCTACAAAGAGATCCAAGTATGATCGCTATTTAAGGCTTTAAGGGCTGATACTCATGGAAGCACCGCAATTTGTGTCAATCTCGATGTATGAGTATCAGCAAATAATAGCCGCCGTTCAAGAGATATCAAGCCTTCGGGCTGACCTCGAAAGCACTCAAGAGAGGTTTGCCAGGGATTTAGCTGAAGACAGGCAACGCATTTCAAAACTTGAAGATAAACCACTTGAGCCACGCAACCGAGATCGCGGTGAAGTCCTAGCGGCTTTGATAATCAAGAACGGCGGAGCAATAAGTCGTCAGGAAGCTAGAAAGCTCATGAGATTATCCGAAAGTCAGTTCAGCCAGCTCCTCAATGTCTCTAAGGATTTCATTAAGATAGGTAGTTCAAGACTCGACAAACGCATAAAGATTTTATCATTAAAATAATGTGAGGTGAATTACTTTACGTAAACCATTAAGTAATTTCGGGTCGTTCGTTTGAACTACAAACAATAGAACAAAGACCGCTAGATTTTAGCTGGTTTTATATCGCAGTTAGTTCTAGGACTGATGCATATTGCGACGTATTGTAGGCGGATTTGCTTTCTGGCATTTGCAGGGGATATTGTTTAAAGCTTTACGTAAACAATGTGATTCGATCAGATGCATATAACAATGTCTCATCATAAGTCGCATCTAAAACATGGTTTGGTTCGAATTTGCCAAGTATAGGTTTTAAAGAGAAGAGGAGGAATGAATATGAATAATAAACTACAAACGCTACCTCTAGAGCGATCAAAGAAGATTAATCAATATAATTTGGGAAATAATTCCACATGTTGAATAATTATTTTTTCATTTTTTAAATCCTCTACTATATAATTATTTCTTCCATTTCTTTTTTCTTCATCGCAGCTTTATCGATCAATTCCATCTTTAGCGTCTGTTTCAATTCAGCACATTCATCAGGATTAAGATTTCGAAGTGATGAAGATGGGCAACGAATATACAATTGCCACCAATGCTTAACCTTGGTTTTTTCTAGTAATTGTTCCCAAACAGACTCTTTGATTGCTTTATTCCAATCAGGTTCATTAGAGGTCCAATTGCAGTATTTTATATTCCACTTATAATGAAGAGATCCACATTCCATCAATTTATAAAATTTATATCTATAGTATAATATTAAATAAATGCCGCCTGGATTCCAATCCTTAAATTTATAACCTTCTGGCGAATATTCAAAGGATTTATACAATTTTTGGAATGTTTCTTTTATTGGTATTGTTATTACTACCTTATTTCTAGGACCAAAAACTACACCACTCACTATACGAGAACATGCAATTCTTCTATATTTCTCGTCAAGATAAAGTTCCCATGATATTTCTAGATCATTAATGAATGAGTCACTTAGGTTTTCGAAATAAATCCGAGTTATTTTTGGGATATAATCCTTTAAATTATCATCGCAAATAGCTAGTTTCAAAGATGGTTTCCGCAATTTTAGAAAATTTGCGACTGCGAATATAAGGACTATCAAACCAACGATAAAAGATAGTTGAGTCAATATAAGTGTCGAAGATTGAGGCATTATTACGGGGGTTGCATTCGAGGTTTGAGGAAGCACTATTGGGGTTATGCCTAACAAATCCATGTCATCCTTCCTTAAATCGCCTCTCTTTTAGCTCCAAATTTGTCATATTCTAAAGCATAAAGCCTTTTCCTTAGCGCATGAAGTTTAGGCGGTGATGGGTGCTTTGTGATGAAGTTTAAAGATAAAAGCGTAGCCAGCATCTTACACACTCTACTGAATCTTCACCTTAAAATCAGGTTTAAAGGTCTCAAGGTTGTCTTTTTCTTATTCAGTCTTCCTCCAAAAAATGAACAATTTATATATCAGTACGTCTATTCCAGAAAAGGAGGTATAATCTTGGCGAAAAAGAAAGTATTCGTTAGCTTTGATTATGAGAATGATAAGCACTATAAATATCTTCTAAATGCATGGGATGCTAACCCGGACTTTGAATTTCTATTTGCTGATGCCACGCCTGATGAGATTAACAGCGGTAATGTAGGTACCGTAAAAGCTGCTTTAACCACAAAGATAAATCAGGCTAGATATACTCTAGTTATCATTGGCAAGGAAGCCAATAAGATTCATAAGGACAACAGACTCATAGGCTGTAGGAATTGGATAAATTTTGAGATACATCAAAGCAAGTTGAACAAAAACAAGCTTGTCGCTGTTAAGATTAACAAGGACTATGAATCACCCGAAGAACTCCTGAATGCAGGAGCTTCATGGGCCGTGAGTTTCAACCAAGATGCAATAATCAAGGCTCTAAATGCAGCCTAAAGGCTCCTTGAGATGTCAACCCTAAGTGAAGATAAAAAAGTTGAACTTCTCAATGATCATTACAAGGATTCTTTTTTAAATATCAAAGATTCCTTAAAATTGCGAGATCGCCTATTTTTTGGGGTTCTTGCAGTTATAACGATTATGCTTTATCAAATTTACTTGCCCCAAGAAGCTGGAAATGCAATTGGTCAATTCATTGCCAAAGGATTGAATTTGGAAAAGCCGATTAATACATCCTTTATTGGCAGCGTTATTTGGTTCATTTTACTTGGCTTGGTAGTTAGATATTTTCAGACAGTCGTTTATATAGAAAGGCAATATGACTATATTCACAATCTTGAGGATCAGTTAAGCTCGTTATATAATAATATGGCTTTTACAAGAGAGGGTAAATCTTATCTGAGTAATTATCCCTATTTTTCTGATTGGGTTTGGATATTATATGCTAATTTTTTTCCTATACTATTAATTATTGTAATCATTGCAAAGATCCTTAATGAAATACGATTTGCCGGTTTATCTGCTCTATCGATTTTTGATATCCTTGTTTCAGTGTCTATTGTAGTTTCAACCATACTTTATCTATGCATGATTCATTTTAAGAAATGATTAATTGGCCTCTGATATTCATGATAATCTTTAATACTATGCCACTTAAATATGCCCGGGAGGTTTAAGATATGACGGATTATGAAGAAATAGAAAGAGAGAAAGAGATTATTGTCGAGAAAAGGGATGATCTGATAAGCTTGACAAGCGATTTACGTCAGGCAGAACGAGAAATGAAAGAATTAGAACATGAACTACAATATAGCTATAATGAATATCCCCTTCCAAGTAGACCTTCCAATTTGAATCTTTCCAATACCAGTGAATGGGACAAATATATTAGTGCCGGGAAAAAATATGAAGCATATCATGAAGAGATGGATCGGAAGAAGAAAGGATTAGATGCAAAGTTGAAAGGCATAAAATCACAAATTTGGCAGATAACGCCTGAAGGATTTCATAGTTTAACGATCATATTGGAGGAGAGATCTGGGAAGGCCCCCTTAAAGATAAGAGTTGTTACTGAAGACAATGTAGAAATAGTAGAACCATAGCTGATCGGCGGCAGATCTCATATCATTGATCTAAGAAGATCTTCTTGGGCTTTGCTATGGCGATGCTTGCTTGATCATCTCATGCGTGCTCGATATATATTAAACTCTCATCTTCCAACACTTTCTGCACAAATTCCGGTTCCGTCTCGCGAATCTCATCGATGGCTCGTGCGAACGCGGCGTCCCGTTTAATGGTAGGTTCACTTACGCCAGTTCGGTTGGCGATCTTGGTAGCGGTAGTTTGTTGAGTATCATCGCGATCTTTAACAATCTTATGGGATTTTCCGCCAACGCCTTCGGGGTTGGATACTACCTTCTTTTCTGTCTCGTACCGCTTACCTCTAAGATATGACTTTTGAGTATCAGATAAATTCCGCCGTCCCAACTGATTATCGATGATCCAGTTGATGGCTTCTTCGTGGCTTCATATGCCTATGAGACGATTGAGGCATGATAAGTTCTTAAGGGGCGATGCTGCAAAAAGGCAAAGCATTCCGATTATTATTTTGCTTTGCCCATCTATTTTCATTTTAAGTCCCTTCTTAGAAAATCAACTCTTGACTTCAACTCTTTAATAAGCGGGGTAAGGTTCTCTTTGCTTACAGAGACATAATCTCCATATACCATTTCGATCATAGGTATTACCGATTCGGCCTCCTTTCCCATTACGATAAAAATAATTTCTTCGCCTGGATAATACGCTGACATTCGTATGTATCCTTCTGACCTTTTCAAAGGTATGCTTGGAATTGGGGGCAGATTTCGAAGAACAATACGAAACTCATCCAATCGTTGTTCTTCCGCTTTTTCCTTGGCTTCCTTCACTTGGTCTTCCATTTTTTTTTCAATTTTTTCAAGCCGCGACCCAAGATCTTCAAGTTTTTCAATTAACTCTTTTTTGTCACCCCCAACTTCCATTACTATTCTATGCATTTTTTTCCCTTGTTCGGACTGGTTTGATATCCCTAAACAGTAGTTTGGGTCCAAATCCCAATCTATGCACAACTTATGCTTAAATGATCGATCAATTGATACGTTATCGTTTCGCAATTTATTCAATTCTTCTTCCGGAATTTGTTGCAGGATTGGTTGAGAATCTCCAATACAATTTTCAGGCATGATCATCTCATGCGTGCTCGATGTATATCAAACTCTCATTTCTCGGTGCTGTTATATCTTAGGGCGTTCATTTGTGGTGTAAATGCGGTGGCGAGTAGTGCGTTTAAGTTATTAAATACGATTTAGGACAATGCTTTTCCAACAGATATTTTTAAAAAATTATGGAGATCGCATCTCCACATATTCACTTGATAGTCTAGGATCGATATAGCGAAATTGCTCGGTTTCTTCCGCAGATTCTTCAATTCCAATCATTCGAAAAAGAGGAATTATAGATATTAATATAAAAACTAATCCAGCTAGAAGCAAATACCTTGAAAAACGCAATAGTAACATATCCTCATAGGCATTAATATAAAGTAATGTTAGAATTGAGGATACTGCGAAACATATCGATCCATAAAGTACCCAATAAGAATTTTTGCTATAAGGCGTATTCAATAAATGTGAATATATGGTCACCGAAAGAGTTGTTCCAATTATGCCACTAGTCAAAAGCGGGCCTATCATTATCTCTAGATGATTTGCTATATCAGTGATAATACTACTATTATTCACTATCGGCATAATATCTAGCGATTTCCGAATTTGGTTAATTGCGGTCCACTATCTGAAAAAGTGGCCTGTTTAGGTTGGGTTGACGCGCTCTTTTCTTTATCAAATCTTTTAGTGAATAAACTGTAGTAACTGGCGTATGGATGCCTTATGCCTAAAGCTCCTGCAAACTCTTTGAGTTGATGCGGTGTCTCAACAAGAAGGTTAGGACCAATTATAGCGAAATGTTCCACGGGTCTATTACTTAATCGGTGAACTTTTATATTATTAGCTAGCGGTTTGATTAATTCGAATTTTTCTTTTGGTCCTGTAATCGCCTCAATGTTAAATTCTTTATCCTTCGTTTTATCGACTATCTTTTCTATTTCATTCATATCTGCAATGATTTTTATCTCCCTTTTGCCAGATTCTACAGCATCATTAATAGAATCATCTAAGAAAAAATTAATATTTTTTTCTTTTTTCAGCCTTTTTGTCTCCGCGCCGTAGGGATCATAGAATAACGGTTTCTTCAGGAGCCATCTAGCTACAAATACCACAAATACCAAGCCAAACGGGATAACTATGTCGATTAGCATTCTTAATCCCCACTGCTGCCATTCGAATTGTATTCCAACATTTCTATCAACCTATTAATAATTATTTATATCCAATCTGTTTTATAATCTTCTCGTCATCCACATTCGCATAGATTACTTCATTAAAGCCTTGTTGTTTCCTTCTTCGCCCTAATCAATTTTCAACCTCATTTCTAGCACTTTCTAGGCAGCAAAGAGCCGGTTATAACAGCTCCTCAACGCCTTTGCCCGGTTAATAGAGTTTCACGAAACTGTCTCGGATTCTTCATCCGATCTATTCGGGAACAGTTGATGAGTTTGACCGTATGCATCCGTATAACTAGACGTGAATGCGACGCGTGCGCCCTCACCTGGCACCAATTGAGGTAATGGTTCGACTTCGACCGGCTCAGCAGGCTCTAGGAGATCGCTGCCAGCTTCTCGGATAACATGATTACATTCCGATAAGGCAATCGTTAGGAGGTCGATCTCGCCCTGTAGTCCTTTAATCCGTGCTTTAGTATCCGCAATCTCATCCTTCATGATCTCTGCAATGTTCTCAGGACCGGCCTGCGGTGGCTCAAACGTATCCAGTCCCATGAGCTTAGCCGCTCGCACTTTCAAGCCGCTTTCATAATCATAGATCAGATGTTTGCGGACTCCGATAGCCTCATGCATTTTATGAGGCGTATAGAACATCTTCAGGTTATCGAGCCGATTAACCACCCCATCTAACGCCACAAACATCTTCGAGATACGGTCTGCCCGGTCTGTGAGCATCGCTATCTCCTGCGCCAACTCATCGAATAGCGGCATGTCCGTGATAACGACTCGCGCCTCTGCGCCTCTACATCCTTCAACAGATAACCCTGCTGTCTCTGTAAACTGTCGCCTCCGCAACTCCACTACTTTTCGATTGCATGCCAGCATATTATAGGCATAAGGAAACAGCGGGTCCGATTGATTACGGCCTAATTGATCTAAAATTGTCATGTGTCATTCAACTCCTTATGCTGGCTGGGGTAGAATGCCCTCGTGGACCATCACAGCGCGCAAGTGCTGCTCGTACAAGTCCGGATGTTCTCGAATAGTTTTGAGAACAACTCGCCGGAATTGATCTTTAACATCTTCATATGGATTTAAGTCCATGGTCGATTTTGCGATGCTACAGATAGCTTGGGATGCGCTATCATTGCTTTCGATTATGCTATCAAGTACATGACTCCAGTCATGGCTAGATGACTGTACTTGATCGCTTGCGGCTTTACTCATACAACCACAATCAAAACATTTATAGAATTGCAGTGTCTGGCCATTCGCGCCTTTTTTGACCAAAGAAATACGCCTCACTTCAATATTTTTTAGAATATTTGATAGTCCGTTCGGGATACGTTCGGCTTTTCCTTCCAGGCTCACGCCATTGTAATCGCCATTGTAGACTTTCGAGAGGAGAGAACTCTCATTAATTTTTAAGCCAAGTATCCAGCTACCTGTAGTGTAAGGTTCGCCACCTAGGGTACCGCTGTCTTTGGAAATCCAATTTTCCACGACCGATACCGGTAATATTTTACTCGTATGCGAATCATTAATTTCTTGAGAAGTTGTCATAAACCCATAACTGGCTTTCCTTATCTCCTCGCGAGAAATTTCGTCTTTTTGTAAATCAATGTGCGGCGAAGGTTGCGCAACTATGCTGTAAATGATGTCATTTGCTACTTTTTGTATTGCTACTTCAAAAGTTTTATTACTCATAAAAACACCTAAAGGTTTTGTTGAACATATTCGGTTAATGCGGTCAAGTCCGACCGAACATTTTTCACATATATCTCGAATTCTGATTCCGCCCCACACGGATGGGGTTCGTATTCTTCGACCAATGCTAATGCGCTCGAAAGCGCGGCAAGTTGTGCCATAATGTCATCTTTCAATACCATGTTTACACACCTTTAATATTTTAATAATATCCTTCTTCACAATCGTAATCGTTATCTAGCGACGGCAATTGCGGATATCCGTCCATGAGGAAACCGGGCGTTGCGATTTCTTCCTGAAAAACGCTAAAGTCGATCGGCGTGCTCCGAGATCCTGATTGGCGTGAAGCGTACCATGTACACAATGCCAACGAAAGAACTAAATCATCGTGCCCCTTTTTTGCCTCATAGGAATCGTGGCCGCTATCGCTAATCTTCATCGAAAAATTCAATAATTCGGACCTCAATGTGCTGGCGTGCTTCAATTTTTCCGAGAAATGCAGCTTACCGCATTGTAGTGCGACTTGCAGAGATGAAACTAAATCGCGTTTTGGGATGCTCCACTCATCGCCTTCATGGTGGATAGCATTGCCACCAGTCGATGTGACTGCTATCGGATGCAAGCCATCCTGTACGAATAGATCATACACTGCGCGTCCAATTCCACTGTAATCGATAGCAAGCATTACATTTCCGGCCAACTCTTTAGACCGCACGACGCCAGCTACCTTACGCACTACATCAGGATAGCTCAGTCCACGCACGCGCTCCAACCGTCTCAGATTATAAGAGGGTTCCGGGTCTGATATGCTTTCAATGATAGCTAACGCAGTGTAATCGGAACTTTGACCGAGATCAAGCCCAGAAAAGAATCTTACCATTCAGAGACCCCCTCAATGATCAATGGATCTACAGCATCTGAGAATGCGTTATCCACATGCTCATAAGCGAAAACAGCGTCCTCTGTGCTCGTAAATTCACATAGAAATTCTGATCTGAAGAACGCATCAGACATAACACGCCTTTGTGCATCCAAGAATTCTTTCGATATGCGTGGGCAATCCGTTGCAGGAATCGTGAACTTCTCCCAACCGTTATCGGGGTCCGTTGCGATCTCGAAGAAGTGGCCGCGTTGCCCGAACGGCGTACTCAGCAATACCAGTTGCCCATTAGATACGGCCAACATCGGCGCAACCGCATTAAAATATTCATCGGACACTCTAGCCGATTCATCTTCAAGGATAAGTGATGGTGCAGAATAACCTCGGACGGTCGCTTCACTACCAGGAAGACTAACGCACCGTGAACCGTTGGTCAATTCGGCACTCAGTTTCGTATCTTCAACAAAACCAGGCGGATTATTCAACTCGTCATAATAGTTCAGCAGCTTGCGGAATAGCTCAGATGATTGCCGTAAGCTCGGACTAACCATCAAGACTAATGCCTTCGGCTGATAAATCATCCTATGGAGTCCCTTTAGTGCGGCAACACTCGATTTGCCAGCCTGTCGATGAATATTCCATAAGCTTCGGCGTGATGTGGATTGAAGTGCCTTGATTTGCCAAGGATCAAGTTCTATATCGAAAGAAGAAGTTGCCCACAGCGCAGCATCATTAGCATGCGTCGTGTTCACCGGTACATCGTGAAGCTCAAGCCGTGAGCATATCGAAGCGATCCTTTTCTCTACAGTTTTGTCGACCATTCAGCCTCCGTGTCGTGGCATATTGATTCCGGCACACTTCCTAAAGTCGGTGTCATTTTGGGTCCGAAATCACAGGATAGGCATCGGGAGCCTTAGTTCTGCCTTGTACCTTGAGCATGGTCTCAATCTCATTAAGTCTCTTTAGAATTTCCGCATCTCGACTCATTTTATGAGCTTTTAGCCATGTATCCGCTAGTTTTGATGCAGCATTCGCTTCACTTGAACTAATTTTACCTTTTAAAAGTTGATTTTTGATTGAATACAAAAATCGCTCTACACCTATCGAATCTCTAAAATTTGCTTGATTTGACATGTTAATCTCCATTTTTTTAATAAGTTATACTGCGCTACTACATTGTAGAATTTGTTATAAAAATACAATTTTAATATTAGGACGTGTTCGAAAAGATTGAAAAATCGATAACTACATCAATCGGTATCGGCTAACGGTCTAGGTACTTTTGAGATACTTCCTGGCGATATAATCTGGATGGTGCGCGATAGGCTCTACGCATTCTTATAGTATACGAAACGAACTAGTTAACAAAAAATTATATCAGCATCATATTAATAAATATTGTTTTATAGGACCGAACACTACCACCTTCGATACTATATACCACATATATTACATCCTAATTATTCGGATTTTAGAGTATTAATGTGAGGTTAAAACGGTATCCGTCGCGCCATCACCACAAAGTTTTGAGGCCGAAAGCTAAAAACGGGCTGCGCGTATATTGCTCACGCACCTATGTTGCCTGTCTCCTGCGCTTGCGTTGAATATCTTTCAGGATATCGCGCCTGGCGCTGGCCTTCGAGTTTTTATCCTTCTTCATGGGGTATTTGCCTCCGCCATCTTTTTGGCCGTCTGCACTGCGACCACAAACAATTCGCTGTGTGGTGTCAACGTCGCAATCTCCCGCCATGATTCTATATCAGCTGCGCCAAAGTCCGTTAATTTGGCCTCCCGCCCCATATCACGTTCGATATCGACACACGTCGCCAGTAGTCTAATGATCAGATCTCGGTTCATGGGGTCGATGCCTCCGCTTGATTCAGATCAAGTTCCAATTCTTGACTCTGTAGCACAGCAATCTGCCGATCTATGTTCGCAATTTCATCCGCGCAATTCGCTATCTGTTCGAGTAATTCGCCTCGCCGCTTCTGTAAGGCGGCCTTTCTAAACATTAAATCATCCAAAAATATATTTATCACCATTTAGTTTAATACGCCTTTATTTTTTTCAAATTTATTCTCAATGAAAAATTCATAACCATAAGACCGCCGCAATATCCTAGGGCACGTCCTATTCAGCCGGTTATAAAGATCGAGTGCTTCGGCTTCGGCTAACCTTTGAAGTTCTAAAGCTGCACGTTTTGCTTTGAGCAACGAGCGCGCATCACCTTTGCCAGCAGATCGTATAAGCGCCGTGAACGCTCTATGCGTCCTATCGAACTCATCCAAATAGACCACCTTTATTTTTTCATCATGGAAAGTCGTACAACATTCAAATTTGAAAAACCACTATCAATCGAACTTATTCACGCTGCTATTCTCTGCTTATTCATTGTTTATTCATTGTACTTTCGATATGCTGCGACGCATTTTGCTCTATTTATTCACTTATTCACCGAGAACATAGAAAAAGAATTTTTGAATAATCTATCATGATTCATAATCTATAACGATTTGTCATGGATAGAAAATTCCTGTGACATTCTATCATTTTATGAATAAAGGTACTCAATTTAGTCTACTGTTATTGATTATATTATGAATATACAGTGAATAACCCACGAATAACATGGAATAAGTGCGAATAAATATTCATGCCAAATTTATATAAATATTGTAGGCAGCCTTAAGCCGCTGCCTCCTCTGTCGATGTCTGTTTAAGGTCAACTATTGCATTCCCAAAAATGCCAAAGTCCACCTTATCTGTGAGCTTGTATGCATCTTCGCCGTTGTAACCTCTATGCTTCGTTATATAGGCCGTCTTTCCCATTATCGCATTGAGTCGCTTGGATATCGTTGATTGAGATTTGCCGGTTGCTTTGGATAATTCTTCTTGAGTCCAAGTATCTTTTTCTGCCATACATCGCACGATTTCGAGTTCCGGCGTTGTGAGCCCGGTAGCATGTGATTCATTTTTGGCGCTGAATATATCCTGTGCCTCTTGAAAATCATCTATCGTAGCTTCGATATAGCCACCTTTAACCTCGCGTTGCTTGTGGTTCAATATCGCCAGCGCGTCAATAAGATCCAAGAATTGATTGTGGCCGCGATAATCCTTTTTCAGCTTGTAATCAATCTGCTTTGCATACGGAATAACAACCTTAAAAGGTCCTTTCTGCCTTATCTGATCGAGAATATACCTTGCAGTCAATATTCCTTTATCTTCGGCAAATTTGATTTTTCTTTCTTGCCGTCTCGCATCGAGGCTATCACTAACGACTATGGCATGTGATAACGTCGTATCCACATCAAGTGGGTACTGCCTTGATTCTACTTGATCATCTGGCGCACCATCGGCTGAAGTCAGCCACCACAACACAAGGGGCGGTATATCCTTGGTTACAGATGTCATTCGCCCGTTGATCTTCATTACAGTTGTCCAGCGCGCTCCTGACTGGAACTTTGACATGGCCTCCTTGAACATGTAAGCCAAGCCTTGAGTCCAAATGATATCATCGCTGAATACGACTTGACCCGGCTTAAAATCTATGTAGAATGCCGCCTTATCGCTTAACCCTGTATCCATCGACCAACGTTTGGGAAGGCAATGCAACACCGCCAACATAGCATCGGTTTTGCCGATTTGGGCATCACCTGTTATACCCGGCTGAAGACCGCTAGATGTAAGGCTCGATCCACTTACAAAGCTGAGGAATAGCACTTTGCCAGCGTTATTATCGCCGATATGGTTTTTGTGGTACTGCTGTAAAAGAAACTTCATGACTTTGCCGTTCGATAAGATGTTATCCCCAGCTTGTTTTATACTCGTTGGATATTCCTCAATGTCTAGGTCTTTCGCTGCCTTTTCTGCTTGGATTTCGGCAGCTCTTTTGTCTACGTGCTCACGCAGTGGTCCTTTCGGCATCTTTGTTATACGATTGATCTCTTTGATTGATGTCTCGAAGGCCACCGGATCAGATTCTTGCATTTTGACTAATGCATCAACGTATTTGTTTTCGTATAATGCCGCATACTTGTAATCTAGTTCTGGCTTATCGTTGTCTGCTGCTAACAACGCAAGCAGCTCGGTAATCAATTCACGACCGGTCGGCATTTAGACCAGCTCCGACAGGTTTCGGATGGTATCGGCTCTATCCGCGAATATTCGACCGGACTTGGACTTAAAATAGAATATCCCGTCGCGAATTCCGATGAGTTCTGCCGCGAAATCTTTACCGTCATCAAGCTCGATACGGTAACGCTTATTCAACAATGATTCATAAATATCGGCACCTACCGATATGTTTATATTCTTTGGCTCTATTGTATTCATACTGACACCTGTGTTTTAGTCCTGGCGGTGCTCTAACACTGCCAGATACAATTTCTTTGTTTTTGTCTAGCGTTTATGCTAACTGAGAATTAACATCAAGCGATGCAATTCTTGCGGTTGTTCAGTGCAATGGCTTCAGCTATTTCACTCAGTTTTTTGCTCGCTTTCATCGTTTCCAGGTATTTCTCTTCGGCTTTGAAGCCAGCTATCTTCACACGGACCATCTTGACGAATAGTTCAGGATTGGACTTCGCTGCGCAAAGATCGCAGACCATGTTATTCGATTCTGATTCGATGCACAAACCTACATCGAAATCGAACCATTCGCCGCATTCATCACACGGAAAATCTGTTCCGCAGTTGTTCCAAGACATATGGAGTTTTGTCATTTTCGTATCACCTTTCATAGCGTAAGCTCCGCTGAGTACCATTTTGGAATTTTGATCAGTCAATTCCTGTGCGGATTTGCTCTCTCGCCGTTGCGCGTACCGCAAAGGCAGGGACTGGGAGCCACCCCAGCCCCAAAAGAGCATCTGTACAAAGACTTTGCCGAATATATGCTTTCCTATCTTTCTTCGGCGGATTTAAATAAAAATCACGCCAGGACATCGCTGGATGCCCGGCGCGTCCGGATGATTCCTTCGGTGGTGATAGGCTCGCTGCGCAACATGGTCGTAATGCGCAGGTCATCGCCAGTTTTATGCTCATACTGAAACAGCGTTTACTGCCGCGAAGCCGATTTTGATGAGATCCCGCACGGCTTGGCCGATTGATATGTCTCGCACTGCAGCATATCTTTCAAGCGCGCTGCGCTGTTCATCTGACACCTTAGCGATCACTGTCGCATTATAATTTATCTTTCGCATTTAATTCACCAATTTGTTTTAATTTATTTAGTTATTAAGTATAAGATGTTTAAAAAAAGCCACGCGCCGCCTAGAAAGCATAGACAGCGCGCGTTTGAATTGAAGTTGCTGATAATCATTATTGGGATATGTTCCCTCATATATACGCACAAATCAGATTTTTTAGCATTTTCGTTATTTAATATATATCAAGCTTTTAAATTAGTTTGAAATTCTCTCTCAATAGATAACGCAAAAACTTTAACGCGCTACCCAATCCTACGATTAGTAAAAATATATCGGAAATCCGAAGTGCGCTCAATCCTATTTTAATATATCGGTTTTAAGGCGCTTAATCCTTCGTATATAAGATTTTCGACCTATTTTAGTAACGTTCTACTTAGTAAGTCCAAAAGTCGCGCTATAAGCCCCACACGGCCTTTTACGCGGTATGTGCCGCATTAACGTCCCATGCGTTACGCTATTCGGTAAACATATATAAGATAAAAAAACATTTCTTTATTGTTAATTTACCCTCGCAAGTTTCCTTCTATTTTTCTTCTTCATATAATACAACGCTACTTAAAACTACAGATCTTTTTTCGATATGCAGTAACTGTATTAACGTCTATGGATAACGTTTTTAAGTATTTAATACTTTAGCGTATATTTACCATAAATCGTAATCATATCGTAAAAAATTTAATGGAATAATTACAAACGCTAGCGAACAACGCCTAAGCGTCGCCGCACGCCTATATTTTGATATAGTTCGCGAATTTTTATTAAGCTCTATTTTGCGATATAGCTCGTATTTCTCTCTTTATTTCATATTTTAACGCTATATATCCGTTTTTGATTTTTTACGAATTTCAGTTTTCGCGCGCTACCATTATTCGTAAACTTTATGCATGACTTATTTACATAACGTAGTAAATGGTCGTATCGGAGATGTTCATAGAATGCTGCTTCGATTTTCTGCTGTTATAGCTACATACTATAAAGTATTACGCTATAGATTTTACTTTGTAGCGTTTTGACTAAATTCGGTCCAGATGGGTTATTTAATTTTCCAACTAAGGTCCATCTATTAGCCTATAAGGTGTCTTAAGGCCGCTGATTTTTTAAATTCGTGGGTTATTAATTCCTAGTTTTATAACTCGAAACTTTATATACTTGAAGCCTAAAACTTGAATATAATTGCGGTGAGTAAATCAAGCCAAATCACTGTCGGTAGATTGAAGAGGTGCGGCTGCCGGGATTCGAACCCGGGTTACGGGCTTGGGAAGCCCATGTCATAACCGCTGGACCACAGCCGCTTGCTATATTGAGCCCATAGACGCTGGTTTTTATCGATTTCTCTACTATTTAGGGTACATCTGAGCCTGTTTCAGTATATGAATTTTCCCGATACTAGATTGACGTTTCTGTAACCTTTGGCCGAGAGATGTTGAACGTCGCATAGTCTATGATAATATAAAAATTATTATCCTTGGTATCAATTGTCTTGGTTACCTCTATCTAATTTCCACCGTTATCATAACTCTAGCATTGCGGGATTCTAATGATATCGCTTTTAGCCTTTTTGATATCCATGAAGATCAAGTCGTAAGGCCGGATCTGAAGGGCTTGCAGAACCTCTACGCCATCTGCAACAGCATCTGGCCTATAGCCTAGGCGTTTTCAACATTTCAACAAGCACCTTCTGGTTTGAAGGGTTATCCTCGGCAACAAGAATGCTCAGCGGCTTTTGAGCCGAGAGGTTCTCATACTCCAACTGTGTAAAGGGCTGGAAGAGCCTGTCCATCTTGTCCTTAGGCATGCCAATGCCCGTATCTGGGGTTCCGTAGCTGACAGCGTAAGCCAGGTTCAAGTCTTTCTCTTCAGCCTGAGCTGCCACCATATCCATAGACTCCTCGATGAGGCTCCGTGCGTATTGGGATGCCTGCTTCTGTGCCATCACATCGCGAGCTGCCGCAAACACTCCGATGATTTCTCCGGCATCGTTCCTATAGACCGAGGCATTGTATAGCACCGGCGTTACTCGGCCATCGTTATGTCGAATCTCCAGAGCGTAATCACGTACAAAGCCTTCTTTGAAAACCTGTTGATAGCCAGCGCGGGCTTTGTCTGGTTCTGTGAAATAGTCTGAGAAATCAGTGCCGATAAGATCTCCTCCTGCAGCCAGACGTTGGCCTGCTCTAGCTCTGACGTCCTTTCCTTGACTCGCATTTCCAAGTGGTCTTTCGCTTCTTGAAGCGCATCTTCAGCCCGCTTGCGCTCGGTGATGTCAAGAACAAATGCAACCCCTCGATTCTTTAACGATTAACATATTCTTTGTCAGGCATGCTTAAAAAAAGATTAATTGATCCATTAGGTCAACAGTACTTTATTGCTTTAGCCCTTATTAATGAGGCCCGTATCAATTATGCTCTATCGTGGCCATAATGTCCTCATCTCCGATACTTTAGCCTATGGTAAACTGCTCAGTCAGTATCTTCTGATCCTCTACATAAACGTCCACGATAGAATCCTTCGCTATGCATAGCCGCATTAATCTTATATTTCTCAACTTGTACTATATTTCCTATTTTGTGCTATATTTCGCAATTTGTGCTATAATTCTTTACATGTGTCATAAAATTCATATATTCATGATAAACATATTAAGGCATTGGAGAAAGCCGATAGACATATGTTCCTCCTTCGTATCTCTCGACTTTCCCTCCCTCCTCTTCTTATAGTTTCAACGGCTGCCCTACCAATCATGGGGGGGGCACGCCAAGGCTTCAGGGCTGCAGCACCTTCTCGAATCCACCTCAGTTCTACTTGCGCTATAAGGTATGCATTGAACACAATTCCGGCTAAACAACCGAAATAGTTATCATGTTTGAATATGGATTGGAATTCCGGCGATTTCATGTTCGAAAGCATTCTTATTGCAACTGATGGGTCAAAAAATAGCGAGCGGGCTGCAAAAGTTGGTATCGAACTCGCCAAGCTTTCGGGAGGAGAGGTCACTGTTGTTTATGTTGCAGACATAGGCAAGCATATGCCTACAAGAAGTCTTAGTACGCCCTTTGGTGGCCTCAATCCCGATGCAATAGCTTATGCGGCAACTATCCTTAGAGAAGAAGTACTAGAAGAAGGCGAAATAGCTACGCGCCAAGTAGAGGAACTGGCAAAAGAATCGGGTCTCATAAGCAAGAGGCTGATTGTTGAGGGAAATCCTGCCAGCGAGATATTGAGGATAGCAAAAGAAGCTAAGATGAATGTGATAGTGATGGGAAGCATCGGAAAGACTGGGCTGGAGAAATTCCTCATGGGCAGTGTAGCTGAAAGAGTAGTTCGCAACTCAAATGTGCCTGTCCTAATAGTACATTGAAATTGATTTGAAGCTACGATAAGCCGATCCTCATTCTAATCTAGAATTTCATTAACATACAACCTGCGCTTTCTGCAATTCCACTTATAACCTGTATCCATAGAAATCATCTGGTATAGCGAACTTTAGGCGCATAGGAAAAGGATGATTCATGACGGATGGCAGATCCCATAAAGCACATAGCCATGAGCCCTAGACACTGCTGAACTTGCAAATGTTACAAAGTTGCTTGATTTGATTCGCTTAGCTGCTGAGCGGCCTTGGGTAATACATATAACAACATATCAGACGGTTTTTTCGTTATTCTGTAATTTGGATTACCCTGCATCCAATCCATTCAATTTGCATCCCCAGATAATGAACAAAAGAGGGCTAGTCCGAGCCAAAGCAGAAGAACTGATACGCTTAGTTCGTTCAATTTCTGCGAATAGAACCATAGGAGTATAGCATGTATTGTGAATTGCCATAATCTTTTTATACACATAACATCATTATTACTATTCATGGTTTGATAATAATAGTTAACAGAAGGCAGCTTAATGGTTACAGAGTCAGATGTAAATGAATTAGTTGATAAAGTAGAAAAGGTAACGGAACAAAGGGAAATGGATTTATCATCTGATGCGGATTTGAGCATCGGCATAATGGAACTCATCAGCTTAGAAGGGCACTTGTTCTTTACGGCTGAGGAGACTGGTAAAGATGAATATTTTGATCTTTTACAAGAAGTTAGGAAAATGAGAATAGAACTCCTCAAGAAAATCGTCAAGGAGTTCGAAGGTGAGGTTTGGTGCATCAGCAAACACTTGCTTTCTGCCTCGATGAGATTAATGGAAACTGGAACAAAGCAGCTTGAAGAAGGTAATAAAAAAGAGGCAAAATCACTGTTTGAAAAGTCGTACCGACTTTATCAATTATTCTGGGAGATAAACTCCCTAACTATATATCCAAGAGAAGCAAGCGATGTTTCTGGAAAAGAAACCAGCAAGGAAAAAATCGAGGGTGAAGCACCAACTAGAAAAGAAACCCAGGATAAGGAGAAAATAGTATTTGTCCCGGTATGTAAGGAATCGCTGTGACTTCTTCCCATACCCTAAATGGATAGAGCTTCCTGCTTCATAGATCAAACTTGCTTTAGAAAATCTTCGCGGGCACACCGAAAACGTTCCCGAATCTGACGATGGAATCTGGTTTTATGGCTGACCAGTTCTCAGCTGCAACCTCAATGCCCAAATGGAGAGCAATCATACAAATCGAATTATTATAGCCATCAGTGGCATTTAAATCTAGCGAAGCCTAAATAAGCATGAATAGACTATAGACACCTTGATGAACTACATGAAACGTCTTATATTGATATTGTTTCTACTGATGTTCACGACTGCTCTGACTTACAGCCAGACGCCCATTAGCCTAGATGGCCCAGGAGGCTTGAGCATATTGAATAGCCTGACCAAAAGCCCTCTGAATCAGACCAACGAGTCTCTAAATGCAACTAACAATACAACAGATCTGAATGGGACCAAAGGCGCATCTTCTTCCGATTTCTGGTCCTGGGGAACTAGACCTAAAAACCCCACTGAAAGTTATAACTATAACGCCAATAACACCGCAAATAACCCTCTTGCTATGACTAGCGACCTTCAAGACCTTAACGCGCTTGCTGAGCAAAATAGCTTTGCATCTGACTAGTAGCTATTCACTCAGCTAACGCCGTTTTGACTATTGATTTTTTAATGTTAAATGGTAAGTTATTTATGAATTGTTTTGGCCTGTGTATTTTCTCGTTCCAAAACATCTTCCGGTTAGGCTGGTGGCAGAATTGTACCTTGTGGATAGGGTTGAATCGGTGGGATCGGTGCCGGATAGGGTTGCGTATATGGTAACACATCTATTACAATTGAATTGCTTATCTGGCCATTGATAATAAAGGATAGAATATGCTGCCCAACGGTATCAGCATAGAAGTTTATTTGGTTGCCGCCAGGGAAGAAGTAGAAGCTGTTCGTGGATTGCGTTCCATCGGGATTTGTTTCATGTAGGTACCCATTGCCGCCTGTTGCAGAGGTCGCCAATAGAGAAAGACTTGATCCTTGTGGAACTTGAGCATACTGTGTCCAGCTTGCAGCCCCTTGAATCCACAGAGAGAGTCCTCCTGTGTATGCAGAGTAGGTCTTATATTGCGCATAAGGCACCGCTAGCATTTGATAGTTGAGGTACACCATAGAGGGTATCTCATATGTTATTTCATATTTCTTAGGTGCTTCAATATGCTTCTTAAAGCCAGAACCCTTGTTAAACGAGTAGTATTGGGAGAATTTCATATCATTTGAGCTTGAGAATGGGGGATTTCCTCCAACCCACGCATGGCCGATTCCATGATTGAATAGATTTTCAGCTGCAGCTTCTCCAGGCCGCATCTCTACACCGTTTTCTACATCCAATGCATATGCCGACCCCATCAACGATATGATGAGGACTATCGATATCAGAATCTTATTCATTATCGCACGATCTCCTTTTACATCTATCTCGCGTTTATCTGTTACAGGGAGGAGCTTGGTTTTCCTCATAGAAGCCATCATATTGTTAAGGATAAGACTCTATCATTCATATAAGATTAACATTAGCCTTATATATGCAAAAAGCTCATTATTATTGCGGCATTTGCAAGTTAATTGACCTTCTGCATACTGATTATGATTATTGGTTCTCTGTGCTCAATACGATAGGCGACAACCCCAGGCGGCGAAAGTTCTTCAGGCCCTATATCTTTCAAACTGCCATCCACCTCCTTGATACTCGGGCCTGTGGAACCGCCTTTGCCAGGTAGATTTGCATTAAATCTTATTCGTGGGATCCTTAATCAACTTTAGATGGATCATTCAATTCCAGCTATTTCCAACTAATTAGCAGAAAATGGTATAATATCCTTTCCTTGAAAGTTTCTGCAAATTATAGATAGGAAAATAGGATAAATAGGTTTATTAACAAGTAATTACAATTGCACTGTAATCCGAAGATCTAATTAGAATAGAGTATAAGGAGGGATGTGCACGAAATTATTCGCGTATCTAACTCTGTTGTTACTAATCTCTGTATCCTCAGCAGACCCAAGTAGTATAACGACAGGACCATATAATATAACCTTTGACCTGAGCACGCCCATGAATTATTCTGTAGAGGTCATGCCTCCTTTTGAAAATGATACTTATACCTCATACTCAGTCCTCGTTAATGTCTCAAGCGATACCAAAGCAGACATTTACATCTTTGACATGAAGGAACCGGAAGACGCAACGATTACTACTATAGCAGAGACATACAAAGCATATACACATGACATAAATAATTCATCGGTTGAAATAAGCCAGATCGATGGAAAAGATGGGATAATCGCCCAATATGTAAACCCACAAAATGAGCAGGTCTTGCAGGGCATATATTGGTTGGACAGCAATAAAATCGATAATAGTTCTCTATCAGAAGCATCAACCGAAGTCAGGTTATACGCCACTATGCCTCAAAATTCAGCAGAAGATATGGCTATAGCCCAAAGCCTCGTCAACACATTGCATATTGAAAAGATCGAAGGTCAAGCTGCTGAAACCAATCAAATCGCCGAAACAAACCAAACCATCGAACCAAATCAAACTACTGAAGCAAGCCAAGCTGTTGAAACCGTGGTGCCATCTTTCAGACCAGAGCCTTACCTCAGTGTTCGGGATCAAAACGTCGAAGATAACCACGGCTATGCAATAATCGATGAAGCTTTTAGCGATGGTCCCGGCTGGGTAGTGGTCTACAACGAGAATTATGTCCCCTATTCCAGAGCTATTAGCAGTCCAATAGGCTATACTCACGTGGACGATGGCCTGAATAGGATCGTCAAAGTCAAGCTGAACATGGCACTGGTCTCCGACAAGCTATATGCAGTTCTCTTTAAGGACGAAGGCCAAGTGGGCACATTCGAGTATCCTGGATCTGATTATCCCCTTGACATACACGCTGAAACGATTTACCCCTTCAGTTCCATTTGGCCTCACCCATTAGGGGATCTCCAAATCGATTGGCGTGAACATACATCTGAACCTGGATCTATTTGGATCTGATACTCAAAGTGAATGTAGGAGTAAGAAAAAATAAAGCGTAAGGTGAGATCGTGACGAACAGAACTTCAATCTATATCATGATAGGCTTCCTTCTCCTCGCTGGCACAGCCCTGGGAGGGCTGGACCAGTCAGGAGATAAGGGAGCGAAGAATCTTAGCATGGCTGATTTCAGCGCTTTAGGAGTGGATAACAACGCTGAAAATGATATCACTAATGCTGGTGCGCCCGAAGCCACTGCCGCGGATCCTGGAACCGAGGTGGCGGCTTATACTGATCAGGCTCCACCTGCAGCTGATCTGGATAAGCTAATGCCCTCCAGCATAACGACCAACCCGCCCAGGTATATGTACTACAATGGGGATTACCTATCATGGAGTGATTTCTCGGCAACATTCTCCGGCAACCAGCCCGGATTATGGATTGAGAGGGCCGTCAGCTGGTCTTTGTACGCCACACTTCCTCTGGGCGGATGGACGCAAGAGCTCCTCTATGTGCCGACACCAACGCCATTGACTATGTATGAGATCTACTCAGGCGGATTTGTAATAGGTTATAATCTGGGATATGTCCAGCCGGGATATTACTACGTCTGGTATTATGCAGATACACTTGGTCGGCATAGGAATGTGTTTGCTACATCCACTGGATACAGCAATGCAGTCATTATAGATGTGTATCCTGTACAACCGTATCCGAAGCCTATAAAGCCCGATCCTAAGAAAGAGTGCGAAAAGAACCCTAACTGCCATTATGTAAATGGCAATTGTTATTGTACGATGCCAGCGCCGGACCCCAAGAAAGAATGTGAGTCGAAATCATACTGCCACTGGGTAAATGGCCAGTGTCTCTGCACAATGCCAGATCCTGAAAAGGAGCAATGCGAAAGCAATCCATTATGCGATTATGTGGATGGACATTGCTATTGCCGAGGCCTGAAGCCGGAACCCGAACCTCAGCCTGCGCCCATGCCCGGACCTGTTCCAAACCCGAACCCTGAACCATATAATCCGGCTCCAAATCCAGTAGCTGAATGTGAACAGAATCCCAGCTGTCATTGGGTAAACGGCCAATGCCTATGCACAGGACTGAATCCAATCGGCAGCTCTGAGGAGTCAGATAGCACAGGAGATTTGGGTGCTACTGCCAGCGGCACTAACCCTTAAGCAATTGATTGAGTAAACAAAAAGTGATGGTGTGCTCTAAGGGCTACATCGGAGCACGCTTATCTCCATTATTTTTAAATGAATATAGAAAGCATGAAAGACTTATTAATAGGGGTGTCGAAGCTGCTAACATGAGATTCAATAACCAGGTGATGGTGGGTCTGGCTACAGTCGTCTGCCTCATCTCCCAGGGGTACATTTTTACTTATATCCTAAAAGTCGAGCCAAACGTCATCGTATCCATAGCTCCGCTAATTCCTTACATAATATATATCTACGCCAGAAACAGTAGAAGTATAAGCTTGTATTACAACAAGCCAATTTATTGGATTACAGTGATTATAGCAATTACACTGATAGATCTCCTGCCATATGCATCAGTCCCATAAATTTTTAATCCATCGCCGCAATCATAGTAATCTATGCGTTTCAATGACAGAAAGGAGGCCGGCAAGAGGCTTGCAGAGGCCCTTGCATCTTACAAAGGAAGAGACGCTATTGTATATTCTCTTCCCAGGGGCGGTGTAGTGCTCGGATATGAGATAGCCAAAAGCCTGGGCGTCCCATTGGACCTTGTTATTACTAGAAAGATCGGATACCCTGGAAATGAGGAGTGTGCAGTCTGTGCGGTAGCAGAGGATGGAGATATGATATGCGATAGCTCTGGAGTTGCCATGGTTGACCCGGAGTGGCTTGATGCGCAGGCAGAAAAGGAAAGGGAGGAGGCTGTGAGAAGGAGACAGGTTTACCTCAAAGGCAGAGAGCCCCTTCCGGTCGATGGCAAGATAGCGATCATCGTAGATGACGGCGTTGCCACTGGTCTAACGATAATACTAGCCATAAAGGAGCTGAAGCATAGAAATCCTCAAAAGATCGTAGTTGCAGTCCCAGTAGCGTCTGAGCAGGCAGCAGAGATCATTCGCCAGGAAGCAGATGAGCTTGTAGCTTTGGATATACCTGCATACTTTGCCGCAGTCGGCGCATATTATGATAGCTTCCCACAGCTCACTGATGATGAAGTAGTCAAGCTTATGAATGATGTCAGCAGCTGAAAGCTTTATTGAAATATGCTCTAATTTTAGTTCAATTTGATATATAACAAATGATATACAAAATCATTATTAAACTCATAAGATCTTATTATAAGGATTTTATATGCATTTATGCTTATTTATTGACTGAGATATTTTTAGTTATGGATTGTTGCACTAAAGCTATAATTACTTTTATTTGAGGTAGGATAATTCTTAGCTCAAATTATTGATGATGCTTTATTAGTTAAGTTTCGCCGGATTTTATTAAACATCAACGATATTGCACTTTTAGCAAGATTTGCAGATCTTGCATGTAATAAGAAAAAATATAACGGAGGCAAGTTATGAGAAGTCTTATAAAAATAGCTTTGGGCTTCCTGCTGCTCGTATCAGCGGCTGCCGCCATGGGCAACGATAATTGCGTATCGACAAAAATATCTCAAGAGGCATCAGGAAACTGTATAACAGGCAATATCGACCTTGCTCAGATAACTGATGCAGCGTCGTATGTGTTCGGCAATAATAATGATGTAGATCAGTGCATGAAGCTCGATGCTAGCTGTAACTATCTGACAGGCATGGGCAAGTACCCATCAATCCTGTGTCAGATGGGCGATATGGTGGGCAATGCAACAGGCTGCGACAATCACGTTTCCCAGGATATCCGCCTCAAGACAGATGATAACTCCATGTGCGGCGGAATGCTGACCCAGTTGTCCACAATCGTTTCCAACGACTAAATCCATAACGAAAGGCGAGCGTTTACCTCGCCTTAAACTATTTTTATTCAAATGGCATTGGCTCTCATAACTCCGATGGAGAACCGTCGCCGAATTATTTTTAAGCGAATACCCCGCAGGTTGATGCGGTGTGCGTCTGTTTGACTGAAAAGAATTACGTAATTTCGATAGATATCGATAGATCATAGCAGTGTCTAAATATAAGAAGCCAGAATATAGCTGCCGGTAATATCCCAACGGAGGTGTAGTCAATGGACATTTCCAGAAGAAACGCACGCCGACTGGCAATTCTATCAGTCCATGTTGCGCTTTCCATAGGGTTTGTTGTAGCCGCTAACAGCGGAACAAATATCTCAAACAAGACAAATCTCAAACAAGACAACGTCGAACGCCGGAGTAAACCAAACTATCAAGGTGTCTATAACGGGCATAACTTATACGGGCGTAAACCAATTCGTGTCGATAGCAAACCAGGGAACATCTAGTGTAAGTCTGGAACATGATTCAATTGAAAAATAAAAGATAGTTTCCTTTCAGCTTTCTGCTATTCACAGGAAAACTATTTGATTGAGGGTTTCAATTTCGTGTTATGGCCTTTTGGAATTTTTGGTTTTTTCGGAGAACTTTGTTTGACATAGTTTTTCTGGATTTGAATCTCTGAGTTCAAATTAGTATCAGATCCTGAGTTCCAATCAGCATCAAAAGTTGACGATAATGTCTGGATAATCCCAGAATCATTGATGAGAATACCTAGTTCTCTATTATCATTTAGGGAAGTGGGTGAGAAATTTTCAGAACCGATAAATGCCTTTGAACCATCTGCAATTATGAGCTTGGCATGAATGTAAGGCACCTTAATAAGGCGTACTAGAACGCCGCCTTTTATTATCTCATCTCTGCCTGGCACATTGGAGTCATTCTTGGACGTTGATGGTGACATGACAACCTTCACATTTACTCCTCTTTGGGCAGCGGAGATAAGATGATCCTCAACCTCTTGATCCTGCATCTCTTCATTCTCTATCTCAAGGCTCTGTTCTGCACCATTTATTAGGCTAAGGATTCGACTACGGGAATTTGCAGGACTCCATACCAGGTTTGGATCGGATAATTCTGGAACAGTTCGGTTCCAATCAGCCTCAAAAGTTGCTGCTATTTCGGCTGCATCAGTGGTGTTGCAGTCGATTAAGCCAAACTCGCGGTTTTTAGTATAAGCTGTATGATCCTGATTTAAGGTCATAATAATAGCGATTCTGCGATCTATGACTATTGCCTTCTCATGGGTGAGGTAAAAAGCAGGACTGCTCGTCTCGACGGATATGCCCGAGGAGTTCAAGGAATCCATAATTGCTTGTAGATCAGCGGGATTATCATAAGCATTTTTCTCAAGCATGACCCTGACTTTTACTCCCCTGGAAGCCGCGTTCCTAAGAGCATCTATAATGTTCTTGTCTGTCATAAGATACATCTCTACAAAGATCGATGATTGAGCCGAGTTCAAGGCATCCAAAACTGGCTTGTAGCCATCTGTTGGCTCAACGAAGACCTGAGGTTGTAGTGCCGAAGGCTGAATACCACTGGCGAGAATGTCAATGCTATTGGCTTGAACGCCACTGGCACTGCAAATTGTGCAAATAATCAGTGTAAGGACGACAATGCATGAACACCCTAAGTTTTTCATAACTAATTACCCCCTTGTTTATAATTCTAATTACAAATTCGAATATATAAACATTTCCGCATAAATTCTAAAGTTAATTAAATCGATTGTAAGATATTTTTTGAGTATCTACCGTTCATCTATATCGCGAAGGGTCCTTATAAATGATGTTAGGCCATTAGCTTACGATCCCAAGATTTGAAAGGAAAGAAGTAATTCCTGGAGAAGGATCTATGTATTACGCCCTTGGAATAGGACAGTTGAAGGATCAATAGGGTTTTCAATTGAAGCGTTGTATTCCTTGATTTTCTTGCCTGCACATATAGCTATCCCTGTAGTTGTATTGGCTACTGTAGTTGAATCGCCGCTTTTAAGGCGGGATGATAATATTACTTGCCGGTTGTTTCATCTTTGATATTATTTTATGTTTTCAGGATAAGATCTTTATATTAACCGGCGTAAACGCTGAATGGTGGGCAGGGATGAATGCAGAAGAGCTTATCGAAGAGCATGAGAAGGCGCTCGGCATTTATGAAAGAATACTTGCCCTTGAAATGGACTCTGTTCTGAGGGGTAATATTCTGAGGAAGGTAGGGGATACCTACCTGGAGATCTCCAAGTATAAGAGTGGAAAGGAAAGTACTATACTGGCGATTCAGGCCTACCTTAAAGCACTTGCAGGCTATAGCCCAGAGCACTTTCCTGCCCAGTGCGCTAGAATCAAGAGAAGCCTCGGATCTGCCTACTTTATGCTTGGATATCATGAGAATGTTGAGGCGAACATTAAGCAAGCTATCGATGCCTGGAAGGATGCAATCAAGTTCTATTCGCTCGTTAGCTTCCCAACAGACTATGCATCAATTCAAATTGATTTGGGATCTTCCTATAGAAGACTTGCCGGACATAAAAACATTGGCGAGAACTGCAAGCTTGCAATTCATGCCTGCAATGAGGCGCTGAAAGTCTACACAAAGAAGGATTATCCCTCAGAATATTCTGACGCCCAGATAAGTCTAGGCAGTACTTATGTAATGCTAATGGATGCCAAGAAAGATGCCGAAAGCTGCAAAAGCGCAATTCTTGCTTATAGAAATGCACTAAAGTTCTATACCCTCGAACACTATCCAGTGCAGAACGCTTCGATCAAGAATAATCTTGCAATTGCATATATATCTATTTCAGAGCTGGAGAATAAAGCGGAGAACTGCAAACGCGCTATAGATGCCTGTAATGATGCGCTCTGGGTGAGAAGGCCCAAAGAGTATCCTCTGCAATATGCTGCCACACAGAACAACCTCGGAAACGCCTATATCGCTCTTGCAGAGGTCGAGGATGGCGCTCAAAACTGCGAGCGAGCAATCCAATCCTTCGAAGAAGCTCTAAAAGTATATTCACTTGTTGAGTTTCCTATACAGTATGCCACAGCCTACAACAATCTTGGAAACGCCTACCTGATCCTGTCTGAGTCCGGAAGCAGGACGAATAATTGCAGGAAGGCAATTCGGGTATGCCAGGAGGCACTCAAAGTATATACTCCGATTGAGTTCCCATCAGATTATGCAGAGGTCCAGGGAACGCTATGGCTCGCATATTTGATGATGGCTGATATTGAGTACAAAGCGGAAAACTGCATTCTTGCCCTGAAGGCGTGCCAAGAGCGGATTAAAATCTATGCCGCCGACCAGCCGCTAAAGCATGCATCCTGTCAGAGAGATTTGGCAATAACTTATAACACTTTGGCGAATACAGAGGATACAATAGAAGCAAAAGCCGAAGATTGCAGAAAGGCAATTCTGGCATCTAGGACTGCGCAACAAATCTACACTCCAGAGGATTTCCCAAAGGAATATGCTGAGGTGCAGATGCTGCTTTGGGCCGCATTTGTATCCCTCGCTGAGGTTGAAGAGAAAGTTAAAAACTGCAAAAATGCTATCGATGCCTGCAATAATGCTCTAAGAGTGTACGGCGAAAGAAGCCAGAAGGATAATGCCGATATGCAGAAGAACCTGGGATATACCTATGTTGCCCTTGCTGAAATGGAGAACAAGGCTGAGAACTGCAGGAGGGCAATTGAGTCATACAACATTGCACTTGAGTTCTATACCTTAGAGAGGGATCAATTAGAGCATACCGATATACTTAGGGATCTGGGGTATGCATATATAACCTTATCAGATGTTGAGGATAAAGCAAAATACTGCAGAAAAGCGATAAAGATCTACAAAAATGCCCACAAATCTTATACGGATCTAGCAAATCAGCTCTCTAAGGAAGGAGATCCACTTGCAATAGATGTGAAAGATAGGGCAGATGAGTGTTATAGGTCGATGGATGCCTGCAAGAGGATCATAAAAGCATGTAAGAAATCAGGAATAGCTTAAAGGTTAAGAACTAAAGTCAAGAAGACTAGTACCCAGGGAAACCTAATGATCAACCTAACTGACAGGCAAATTGCGGAATACTTCCGACGCTCATACACTGCAGTTGATGGCCTCTGGTTCATGAAGATCGAAGAGATATACGGTTTTGATGCCGCACTTCAGCTGGACGAGGCTGTTTGGAGAGTTCTGCCAAAGATTCAGGCAAGAGCAATGAGATCCATGGCCCACTTGGAGAATGGGCTCGCTGGCCTCTATGAGGGCATCACAACAAGGCTCGCCTTAGAAGGGTTCGAATTTAAGGCAGAAAAGGATGCCGAAGGTTTCAGCGTGTTCGTCGAACGCTGTCCCTGGCATGAATTGATGGTGAAATCGGGACGCGAACATCTTTCAGAGACCGTAAGCAACATCATCTGCGATGTCGAAAACTCTATATGGGCACACGAGTTTGGGGTAGCAAAATTTGATCGTGAATATAGGATATGTAAGGGGTCCGAAAGATGTATCCTGCGCTTCCGGCAGTGATGTGAGGACATTTCACTACTTTACTGTACTCTCCAACTTTTTTATAGCTTTATATTTATAGCTATATTTTCTTTTCCCATTAAAATTAATTCTTGATACAAAATAGATTTATTTATTAAAGCATTTTACTATGTTATGATCAAATTAGTTAAGACTCCGTTACAGTTAGAGCCATTTCTAAAAGGATTTAAAGATTTATTCACCATGCCAAGCTATAATTCTTTCCGTGATATGATTTCAGCACTAAGCGTATGTGATAAATCTAAGACCATCTCACACCTTAGTGACACTATGGCAAAGGATCGAGAAGGTACGAAATCACGCTCTTCCTATAATTGGTTCTTTAGTGATGCAATCTGGGATGAGAACAAAGTGGCTCAGCGCAGTGCGGATCTATTTATAGAAGCTCTTCAGTTAAGTGCAAGCGACAAAATATTATTAATTATAGACGATACATATAATGAAAAGGAAGGGAAATGTACTGATGGCGTGGGCAAGTTTTACGATCATTGCAAAGATGATTATATCATGGGTAACAATTTTGTTACTTCAGTCCTCCAATCTAGAGGTATATTTATACCACATAAAGCGAAAATGTATACTAAAGAAATAGACAGCAGTGAAGATTTCATGACTAAGATAGAAATCGCTTATAAAGATATCATCGAGCCCTTAAAAATACCAAAAGGCTTGAGTCTTTATGTTGTTTTCGATAGCTGGTGGTTTTCTGCGGATTTTATAACTAAATGCCTGAACTTAGGGCATCAAGTCGTTTGTGAAATTAAGTCTGATAAAAAGGTATGGATAAATAAAGATATATCCTTCCAGGTCAGGGACATGGCAAATCAGATTGATGAAATTTATTATAGAAGAACTACAGTTCAAGTTCGCGGCAAGAAGAAGGTATATTATGCAATCGAAAAAGAAGTCATCTTAGATAAGATTGGCAAAGTAAAGCTAGTCATCTCAAAGAAAAAGAAAAATGGTGACGCCAACTACTTTATTAGCACAAATTGTTCACTATCTTTGGTAGAAATCCTTTCTATTTACGAGGATAGGTGGGATATTGAGACTGCTCATAGAGAGTCAAATCAAAAATTGGGATTCAAGGATTATCAATTAAGAGGAAAACGCTCAATTGAAAGATTTATTCAGATGGTTTTCTCAGTCTGGACAGCCATCGTTTTATATGAACTCAAAAACCCACCAGTTGAAAGAAATCAACAAAATAGAACGATTGGAGATATGATTGATAGTATAAAGGCTCAAGCATTCATTGATGCCTTTATATATGTATTACAATTCTTTAATTTGCCAGTTCCTGATAGTGGTTTACTCTATCTAATCAAAGAACAGGGATATAAGATATAACTTGATATAGAATGGAGATTATAAATTGGTGAGAAACTTGGAGAGTACAGTACTTTATTGTTATCAACATCTATATCAATTACAAAATCGAGTTCAGCCTAACATCTTAAGAACCAAAAAGATCATCTCTTATCGACTACAGACCTCATCCAATCAAGGGAGATTACTATTCCAAGAATCTATGCAGAAGTGGATGAACAAACACTAGCGCAGCTTGAAGAGTTAGCTGAGAAAAACGGCTGCAGCAGAAGGCAGTTGGTTCTTGATGCAATTGCCCATTCCTTGAATTATAAAGAGCCAGATACATCAGAGGTTGATCAGTTGAAATCAGAACTGAATCAAACCGTTTCAGAAAGAGATCTTGCTCGCTCTGAGTGCGATAAAAATTCTTATGAGATCAAAAACCTTGATCTAGAAATATCCCAGAGAAACGACGATCTTGCAAATGCCAGATCAAACATCGATAAACTTACGATCGGTCAGAATCAGCTCAGATCGGAGATCCTCTCAATCAAGGAGGAGAATGAGAAGCTGCAGAGGGAGCTCGAGCACTCCCAGGACTTGATCAAGCAAAAAAATGAGGAGATAGCGTTTTTGAGGAACCATACTCACCAGCTCTCCGAGAAGATAATATCTGCTTTGCCATCAGGAAAGGATGAGGAGAAAGCTAAGAGATGGTGGAAATTCTGGTAGATTCAAATCACCCACCCAAGGTGATATCCTGCTGCTTGTACCAATCCAATGCCTTGTAGAAGTGTTCCGGTTTGAAATCAGGCCAGTAAGAATCAACTACATAGAAATCAGAATATACCGATTGTACCGGCAGAAAACCGCTTAGTCTTCTCCTGCCGCCCCAGCGTATTATTAAATCGACCCTTGACACATCAGATGAGTGAATCTTCTCCACAAAACGCTCCTGCTTTCCTCCTTCGATCATGGCTCGGCCTAGATCCCACTGCCAGCCGTAGTTTACCAAAAAGTTAATCTTAACAGCGCCTGAACCGAAGATGGTCCTTCTGGTATAGGGCAGAAGCTCCTCGGGAAACATCGGTGACTCCGAGTTGCCTACTATGAGAAGGGCCGCATCCTCGTTTGATATGATCTTCACAGCTTCTATGCAGGCTTTCTGAAAGGCCAGGGTTTGCTCCTTGGGCCTCTTGGTATTATCCTGCGTAAATCCATAGAATGTTAATTCATTTATTCTTTCCTTTTTACAAAGTTTGAATAGAGATAAACCTGGAGCGAGACCTGCCCTATAGCCTTCCTCTCTAGAGAGCCCGCGCTCCTCAGCCCACCTTCTATTCCCATCGGGAATAATTCCTATATGCTTTGGTAATCTTTTCATGGTTTTGGATAACTACTTAGGAACTCGCATAATCTGTAAGCGGAAGTGGTATGATGGCCACACACTACTAAAATTGTATATGTTCTCCGAGGCTTTAAGCCTTTTCATACAATTAGTGGTGGAACTACTATCTTATTAATAATAGTAATAATATCGTATTCTATAAGAGCTTTCGTTTGTATGTTTCACCTGTGAGATTATATCTTTGTAGACCTAAATCATGAAATGATGCATAAAGGCCGCTTCTGGGAGATCGACTTAATCAGGGGATTGGCAGTTGTGATGATGGTGCTATTCCATTTGGCCTATGATCTGAGCTTTTTTGGCATATATGCATTGGATATCTATTCTGGTTTTTGGTTCTACTTCGCTCGCATAACCGCTAGCATCTTCATTCTCCTGGTTGGAGTCTCGCTTGTCCTTTTTGCATCAAGATCTGTGAACAACGGACAAGGAGAGCTTCGCATAAAGCTTTTAAAAAGGGGCACAAAGATATTTTCCCTTGGGCTTGGGATTACGGCCATAACATATATTTTGATTGGCAAAGGATTCATCATTTTTGGAGTCCTTCACTTCATAGGGCTTTCTATAATATTGGCATATCCCTTCCTAAATTTTAAGAAATTGAATATGGTAATGGGAGTAATAATAATCGCTGTGGGCCTCTATCTGCAGAACTTTGCTTTCGGTTTCCCTTGGCTGCTTTGGCTGGGACTCTCTCCAATGGGTTTCTACACCGTGGATTACTTTCCCCTTCTTCCCTGGTTCGGTCTTGTACTTATAGGGATTTATTTAGGCAATGCACTCTATTGTGGAAATAAGCGTAAAGTAGAACTGCCCGATCTGTCGAGCAATGCCTTTGTAAGGCCCATAATACTTCTGGGCAGAAACGCTCTGGCCATTTATCTCGTTCATCAGCCATTGATAATCTTGATTCTTTATCTTCTAGGGATAGCAAAGGTTTCGATTCCGCTTCACTTCGCCGTTCCATGAATATCTACAATCTCAATTATCAGGTCTCAAGGGCAAAGGGAGTCCCCTCAGACTAAATGATTATTGCTTCGCCATTCCTTTGCCCTCGCATTTTCGATTATAGATTCGACTTGGTAGGAAAAATAATTTACAAAAAAGATGTACTTAAATTTTTACTATATATTGTAATATCGAAAGTTTTATTAATGTCCCAGGCATAAGGTGAGGCTTAAGAATGATTATTTATATTTATAGAAGAAATTTTATATTGAGAATCGCTCTTATGTATCTGGCCGCTACGCTTCTGATTAGTATTATTCAGGGATCCGTTTTCATAGTAGATAAGAACAATCCTGATGCGTATCAATCTATAAATCAAGCTTTACAAAAATCAAATGATGGCGATATTATTGAGGTACACGGCGGCACTTATATTGAAAGGCTAGCTATAAATAAAAGACTCACTTTGAAAGGTGTCCCCAAAGAAAGCGGCAAGCCAATTATAGATTTTACGCCATATACAAGTTATAGGATAAATATACGTGGAGAAGACATTAATTTTTGGGGCGTTCTGATAAATGCGGATGATGTTATTTTTGAGGGTTTTAATTTAATTGGCAAAGCGGATAATGATTATGGCATCATAATTAATTCAAATAACGTGACTTTAAGAGGGAATAATATCGATAAATTGAAGGAAGGTATCTTCGTAAATGGTTCTAACAATATAATATCAGAGAATTCGATAACAAATTGTGAAGATAAGGGTATCTATCTCAAACGTTCAAGCGGTAATATACTAGTAGGTAACATAATAACAGGATGCGCTTTCGGAGTGTGGACAGGAGATCAAAGTTCCAGGAATTTAATATATTGCAATAATTTTACGAATAATAGATTAAATGCTTACGACCTTGATTCTTCTAACACCTGGAATAATGGGAAAGTAGGAAACTATTATGGTGACTTCCATTTGCCTGAGCAGGGATGCTATGATGCAAATCGCGATAATATATGCGATGATCCATATGTAATCCAAGGAAAGTATCCAAATAACAGAAGTATTGATAGATATCCATTAGTTGCACAGCGATCTCCGCCATGTTGTCCTCTTAGGGTCCAAGTTCTCACCTCAAGAAACAATGCCACAATCACGTTTACCTATGTGATATCAAACTATGGCGGGTCTCGTCTTGGAGAAATTTATTTAAATGACAGCAATACAGGGAAGACCATAGCTAAAGGCTTAAAGTTGGAACCAGATCAAAGCACAAAGATCAGCCAAAATTATACGATCCGCGATTCAGACTTTCCTGGGCCTTTGAATACTACAGTTAATGCCATAGGTACGGATTATTCGACATTTAAGGAAGTAAATGCTACTGCCTCCGCCTTTGTTGCGATTTCTTCTGGCCCTCGTATTTGTATAAAAGTAATACCATCTACTATTGAAGCTGAAGCTGGCCAGGAAATTACTTATAGATACATATTATCGAATTGTGGCGATAGGCCTTTGGGAGATGTTTATTTAAATGATAGCAAGATAAATGGAAATATCCTCAATAAAATGGAGTTAGAGCCCAATAAAAGTCTAAACATAAGCAGAAGTTATACCATTAACGATTCGGATTTACCAGGACCCTTGAATAATACGGCTCTTGCAATAGGCAAGGATTATTTGACAGGCACTGAGGTAATAGCTAGGAATTCTTCATCGGTAAGAATTCTGCCATCTGATCTCAATCTTTCTATAAGTGCGAACTTGGACTGCATACATAATTTGACAGATAGAATCAATTTCACTATTGCAGTAAGGAATAACGGTGCAGGCAAAGCAAAAGGAATGGTTGTGCACGATAGCATACCTAATTATTCCGAGTTTATAAGCGCTTCTCCAAATGATTATGATCTAAATACTGGTAATTGGTATTTGGATAGTTTAGCTGTAGGAGAAACAGCCAAGTTCTATCTAGAAGTCAAACCCAAATCCAATGAATCAATGAACAACAGTGCCTCAGTCACTTCCAGCACTACTGATCCTAATAGAATGAATAATTATTATTTGCTTAATATACCAAGGTGTAATCCTCAAAATACAACGTTCGGAACCCATTCTACCAAGATGCCAGATCAAGCACAAGCTAATATTGAGGATATTCAGCGGAAAATAGATATCTTTCGCCACAGCCATTGATATGGATAATCCAATTGCGATGCCTCTAACTCAAAAAGGGTTTAAGGGTAATATAATGGAGAGCTAACCAAGCAATGATTTTATAAAGCTAAACATGAAGAAGCCCTTCTAGAACTCTTTCTGGGACATTTATATATTTCCTTACAATATCTATAAAAAGCTTCTCTTGCTGCAGCCTATCCATGCCATAGGAATCATCCAGCTCTTGCCCCTCGAACTCATGGACAACAAGGCGTATCTGTACCTGGGCAATTTTATATAATTTACCGAGCTCTGAGAGTATGTTCAAGTAATACCCTATTGTGCGTGGTTTATTAGATGATAAATTTTTGATAAGCCCACAATCAACGCAGTAGGGATGTAGCTTAAGCCCGCGCTCTCTGCCATCATAATAATAAGGCAGCCAAACCCTCTCAACGCTACTGCAGCTCCTGTGTTCACAGTCTGACATTTCCCTCTTAACCTCATCTTGGGATAAAACAGCCCTTGAATATAAACCCTTTGATTAGAATTAAGCAACACTAATATATATCAATCAATAGGCTATTGTCTATAAGTGATATTAAATGGACTATATTCAATAAGTGCAAATAGGCCTTTCTTCTGTAACAACCGTGGCAATAGCGGGCTATAATCTTCATTGCCCCACTATAATGCATTCAGGTTTAGTACGTCTATAGAACATATGTACAACTATTGATTATATTTGGGAAACGGCTATATATCGTCCAGAGAGTACAGATTTTGCCAGGTCACCCTGAGCTACCAACATGGCAGACGGCGAAGTGAATAGGCGCACGACTCTTCGCCGCCCTATCGATATTATCCTATCTCAAGGGCGAAGGGGGCACATCTCGGTTTGGCTTGGCCATCCTTGTGCTATCTCTTCGTCCTCGTCCCCCTCATTCATTACTTTATGCAGTACAATCTCCGATCGAACCTTTGCCCTTGGCTAGTTGGCGAAAAATCTATATACTAAATATAGCCTATATATTGTCTATACCTCGGATGGTCGTTTTATCGACTTTTTTCCTTAAGGGTGGGGATTATGACATCTCAAAAGCTTGTTGATACTTTAGAACCCGGCAACGTCTTCAGAGACTGGTTGGCGTACAAATTTGAGGATAGGCTAGATGACGATAGGTGCAAAGTCCGAGTCTACAAGATCCCTGCATCGCATACTGTGTGCAGATATGAGTTCAAGGGAGAGGACTTCGGCGTTGTTTCTAAGTTTTATGCCGAACCTACAGGCGGCAATAGAAATTATGATGCAAAGCGTGCGATGAATAGGGAATTCGATAAGCTTAAAAAAGTCGAGGAGATCATAAATATATCGCGCCCATTGGCCAGGAATAAGAAGTTCAACTGCGCTCTGATTACTGAATATGTTAAGGGAAAACCCCTTAATAATTACATAGGAAGTGAAGACGGCCTCTACGATAGGCTTGCTGCAGTTGCACAATTGCTTCGAAGACTTCATAACAATACAGCAACAGAATATCGAAAAGATAAGGAGTTTGCCCGATTCCACAGGATTCTTGACCAGATGGGACTTTATGGCCATCCCAGGGAGAAATACAACCGTCTGCTGGGAGAATGGTGGTATAGCTCGCGCCTGGATAGAATCAAGGGCTGCATGATTCACAACGATGCCCATCCTGCGAACTACATATTCCGAAATGACCGAGTCTATGCTATTGACTTCGAGAGCGCCTGGGAAAATGCTCATCCTGTTCACGATCTGGGTGTTGTGGCTGCTGAGCTGAAGAAATTCTTTGGCTGGAACCAAAGAGGCGAAGAGAGGGCTGAGCCCTACATAGGTCATTTTCTCTGGAACTACAGCCATAGCGAGAACGAATTTCAAGAAATTACCCAAGCTCTCCCATTCTTCATGAGCATAGGGCTGCTAAGGATGGCCAGGTGGAAGGGAGAATCCCAAGAAAAGGACTATGTGATTAGAGAAGCCAACGCCTGCTTAAGGGCTGTTAAATAGGTCGCTACCTACTCTGCACAAACTTTTTAAACCTAGGGAAGTAGGTCACAGCATGCGAATTGGGATGTTCGCCTGGGAAAGCCTCTACTCAATCAAGGTGGGAGGCATTGCTCCTCATGTTTCTGATATCTCTGAGAGCCTGGCAAATGAGGGGCATGAGATTCACGTGTTCACAAGGCGAGGGGACTTTAAATCCTATGATTGCATTAACAAAGTCAATTATCAGAGGGTGGACTCCGACTCTTCTGGAGATATTATTCATCAGATGGACAGTATGTGCGATGCTCTTTATGATCGATTCCTTGCGGTAGAGAAGCTTTTCGGCAAGTTTGATATTCTGCACGGCCATGACTGGCATACAGTACCGGCGCTGATCAAATTGAAAAGGGATTTTGGGATTCCTTATGTCCTGACGATACACAGCACAGAGCAAGGAAGGTGCGGATCATACAAGGAGATAATTCGCCGAGAGAGACACGGCATAAATGAAGCTTCGCGAGTGATAGTTACCAGCAAACACATGATGGAAGAGGTTATGGCTATATACTCAACTCCAGCGCCTAAAATAAGCATCGTGCCCAACGGCATAACCAGAGGAGAGATTAAAAATGGCATTGCAATCTCCAGAGTAAAAGAGAAGTACGGCATACAAAAAGGCTCATGTGCTGTGCTCTTTTGCGGCAGAATGGCCCATCAAAAAGGACCTGATTTGCTTGTAGAGGCCGTTCCACGCGTATTAAAGAAATTTAAAGATATTGTGTTTATCTTCGCAGGCGATGGGGAATTAAGAAAAAAATGCAAGGATTTGGCTAAAGAGCTTGAAGTATCGGACAAATGTCGATTTTTAGGTTATGTTCCAGAGCCTGAGAAGGAGGCCCTTCTAAATGCCTGTGATATAGTGTGCGTCCCAAGCAGAAATGAACCATTTGGATTAATAGTCCTTGAAGCCTGGGATGCAGGCAAACCGGTTGTGGCTACAGAGGCGGTAAGCATCATAAGGAACTTCCAGGATGGTATTTTGGCCCACATAGAGCCTGAATCTCTGGCATGGTGCATTAATCGCCTTCTTGACAACCCAAGAGAGATTGATAGGTTAGCCAAGGCAGGCAACGATAGGATTGTAAAGGAGTTCAATTGGAACACGATAGCTAAGAATACTGAAGCAATTTATTACAGCATCCACCAATTCGCAAAATAAGCAAATTCAAGATGAATCACAAGCTGCACGTTTACATATTATTCCTGCGAAAGTCGCAATGTCTATAGATTCTATAGAATAAGATTTGGTAATATGTCTATTTTTTATACGTAGAAAACAGTTATATTTATTCTGTGTAGACATGAACATGAAAATGAAGCAGGTTTATTCCGGTCGATAAAAGTGCTCAAAGAACATCACGTTAACACTCTCACGAGAGGTAATCACTTCAGAGATTGGCTGGTAGATATCCTCGGTGAGAGAATTCACAACAAGGCTTGCAAAGTTGCCGTCTATAAGATAGAGCCTGCCTCTCATGCAGTTTGTAGATATAAGTTTTTGGGTGAAGACTATAGTGTTATAGCCAAGTTCTATGCTGAACCGACTGGCTGGAAGAAGAAATATGATCCAGAGAAGTCTATGAAAAGGGAGTTCAAGAACCTGAATATAGTTGATAAGATCATTGATACTCCAAGACCTCTGGCGACCAAAAAGCAGTTCAGCTGCGTGTTGGTCACTGAATACGTCCACGGCAGTCCTCTCTATGTATTCATGAAAAGCGAGGATGGGCTATACGATAGACTAACTGCAGTAGCTCATCTGCTTAGGAAGCTTCATGACAGCACACTATCGCATTATCATAAGGAGGGAGATTTCTACAAGTTCCACCAAACCTTGGATCAGCTAGACTTGAATAAAGAACTCAGAGAGACCTTTAATCAACTGCTCGGCGATTGGTGGTATAGTACACTACTAGACCGGTCAACTGGCTGCATGATCCACCATGATGCAAATCCAGTTAACTATGTGTTTAATGGCGAGAAGGTCTATGCCCTGGATTTCGAGAGCGCAAGGCTTCATGCAAACCCAGTCCACGATCTGGGAATCATGGCTGCAGAACTCAAGCACTATTTTGCAATGCATAAAAAAGATGATAGCAGAGCCGAGCCCTATATAGGCCACTTTTTATGGCAATATAGTCGGGGGCTATCCGAATTCAAGAGCTTCACTGAAACGTTGCCCTTCTATATGAGCCTTGGGCTTCTAAGGATGAACCGGCTGAGGATAGATCCAGATCGAGGAGCGTATATCCTCAAGGAATCCATTGCCTGTTTGAAGGCAATTGACTCCTAATATATTTGATTATTTAAGTAAGAGTAAATATATAAAAGCGTGCTGTTGCTTTCGGCCCAGTTTTTTTTAGCCATCAAGCCACCCCAAAGTACCTCCAGGCATCCTCAATATGCATGGCTTTCATGCCGATGTCCCGAGAGGGGTAAATATCCTTATCCCATGAATCTCCAATGTAAAGAATCTCTTGAGGCTGCAGCCCTAAATTACTAGCTCCAGCTCTGAGAAAATCCTCTGGCCGTTTGAGACGATTCCCAGCGGATATCCTTTCAGTTTTTCTAAAAGCCGCACACTTTGTGGAAAAGGTTTCAGCCTTCTTACTGAGGCTGCTCTGAAGAACCGTGCGGCATCAATGCCTACAACGGTGTCATTAATGGGCCGGGAGGCATGCTGCCTGCAGATCTCGCTGAAGATATCCTCCACCTTTAGCTCGCAATGCCACTTCCCTCTTCTCTCCAACTCTTCCTTACATCTCCACTTGTACTCATTCATCAAATCTTGGGGGAATATATTGATGCCGTGATACATGAGCCACTTGCTTACCGGCTCGTAGGTCTTCAAATCACTCTCATCTGTTTTGATATCAATGAGCGTCTTGTAGCAATCAAACATAACACCTCTAACGCCATAAAGCCCACTACCGTTGAACACTGCAACCCTCCTTTAATGAATGAAAGATAATTACTTATAAGAAAACCAAGATCAAAAGGCGCAAAACCCACTCCCTCCAATTCTTGTACATGTTGCGCCATAATAAGAATCTTTATCCGTTAAATATATAGGTTGCCTAATTTAGAAAATATATATATATATATCCATTAAATTATATCTATAATAAGCGTTTAACTTAATTGTTTATGAGTCTTAATGATTCGCGTTATATTTGTAACTATAATGCCTATGGAAATTATAATATCTATAAAATCTATAAGATATGGTCTGATAACATATCTATTTACTCTATTTGGGAAATCTCTATATTCACGCCCAAGGAAGGTACCTGTCTAGATCCACCAGTTATCAAAAGAGCATTGAGGGATTATCCGATTGCAATGGTCTGTATTATTAGCCTTTTCGGGAGGTCGTTATGCAGAAAATCTATGGATCGATATGGTTCTCTCCTCCGAGCTTGATAATGAAGATCAGAAAGATCTCTATCAAGCTCATGACGGCGACTCTGGGGTTCGGGAGACATGAAGTATGAACTCTGATGCTGTCCTGGCGGTCCTTCCAGACTACAAAGATCAGGCCATGAGTATGAGAGAAATAGCCGATGCCCTGGGACTTGACAGCATCTCTCATACAGATAAACGCAGAACGAGGCAAAGGCTAGCCCGAGCCCTCAAAGTGCTTGTAAAATGGGGTCAGGTATCCTGCGAGCTAAGGCAACAAGGAATACATTTACATAATATCTACTGGAAAAACGGGACCGGAATCCACGATACCATATGTGATATTTAGTAGAAGCATTTAGGAGTAGATCTTCTCAATATGGATAGTTTTCAGTAACTGGCTGGTGCCTTCATCCCAGGGATAAGATGATTCAATAAATACCATTAAATGTGATGCATTAAACGCTGGCTGATATACTGCCAGATATGATTGTATTGGCACGCTTGAAACGATTAGAACTCCTAAACCAATTGATCCATTTGAATTATCTATTGACCGCGATACAGTTTTAACATTTATAAAATCATTCATTATCGCTTTTATTAGTTTCTCAAAAGCATCTGCTGAAAGGATAGGAATTTCTTTTTCGAACTCTTTAATGGTAATAATAGCGGCGCGACGGCCCGTTTTATTAGTTATCGTTGCACTATATGCATTGCTTTTATTTCCGCTTATTGATCCATTCGTTTTTGGTAAATCTATTTTTATTGTATAAGCATTCTTTGGCAACCCTAGATCAAAGGATATCTTATATGAACTTATTTTTATACTATCTGGGATTGCAAAGGCTGTCGTGGAGAGACATAACATAGATACCAATAGCATGGTAATTATTTTCATGACTATTCCCTAAAGACCGATCCTAAGGCGAAAAAGGTTTTGGTTCAATAATATCATAATTAGGTCGTCCTGTCTATTTGAACGGTCTTGAGCAAGTAGAATACATTTAGTAAAAAAGAGAAACAGTAACAAAAAAGGTTTAGATCAATCTTGTTCTTTTTCGTATTTGAACGATAGCTTTACTTTAGCCCTGTACTCTACGATCTTGCCGTTCTCCAATCTTACATCCAGCTCCTTTACCTCGGCAATCCTCATATCTCTTAGACTCTTAGATGCAGTGGCAACTACATTCTGTACAGCCTCTTCCCAGCTCTTTGGAGAGGCCCCCACTAGTACTATTACCTTATAGACGCTTCCATCCATTATTCTCACCTGTCTCATAAATTTATGATTATACTAGCTCTTCTAATTGATATAATTTATCTAGTTGTTGATCAAACGAGACAGCAAAAACTATAAAACAATATGGGCCGCTCTCGGATATTTGATCGTAAAGAGCCGGAGATAATAGTAATGATAAGCGCATGCCTTAGGGACCCAGTGGGCATAGATGATCTTTCAGTTTATGTGCCAAAGCTTTTCATACCGACAACAGGAGAGTTTGCAGCCTCAAGGGGAATCGATCCCGGGAAGCTCACAAAAGGAATAGGGATAGAGCGTATGGCTATTCCGGATAAGCATGAAGATGCAGCAACAATGGCTGCCATGTCCCTGCTCGACCTTATGCGCAGAAACGACCTGAATCCTGATGATATCGGCAAGATCTATATTGGCACTGAATCAGGCGTGGATGAAGCCAAAGCAATAGGAACCTATGTCATAGGCATGCTTGAGATGGTATATGGCAAGGGCTCTTTTGAGGAGTGCTCTACTGTCGAGTTCAAGTCGGCCTGCATAGGCACGACCCATGCGCTGGAGAATCTATTTTACTGGTCTAATGTCGAAGAGGATGAGAGGGCGGGCGTTGTCGTGGCATCTGATATAGCCAGATATCAGCTTCGCTCACCAGGAGAGTATACCCAAGGTGCAGGCTCAGTTTCACTGCTTATCAAAAAGAACCCACGACTGGCTGTCTTAGAGGGCATCTTCGGTGTGTTCACCAGAGATGAGGACGATTTCTTCAGGCCGCTCGGACAGCAGACCGCAGTTGTAAACGGCAAACACAGCAACGATTGTTATCTGAATGCAATGGAGACTGCCTTTACCGCCTATGTGAAAAAGGCACTGCGGCGCGGGATTATAAATTTGGCTGAGGACGAATGCGCAACAGACCTCATTTCTCACCTGCTCTTCCATATCCCTTATCCAAGAATAGTGGAATATGCTGCCGCTGCCATCTTTAGGCGTGAGTGGAGACATCTGTCCAGATGGCGTGAGATTGAGGCAGAGATAGGAAATGAGCCAAAGCATGAAGATTTTGCGGAGCCAAAAGATTACGCTGGAGCTGCTGCAAATTTCGAGAAGAGGTTTTCAAAGACCGGCCTGTTTCAAAGAGCGTATAATGCCAAGGTAAAAGAATCAGCTCAGATATCCAGGCAGGTGGGAAATATCTATACAGGATCAATTTACCTGGGGCTTGCAAGCCTCGCCGAGGGACAGAGCATCCACCCTGGAGAACGCATCTGCTTTGGCTCATATGGAAGCGGCTGTTCAGCCACGGTCTTCTCGGGGATAGTCCAGCCTGACATCGAGGCGCTACCTCTGAGAAACATCTGGAAGATCCTCACGGAAAGAAGAGCCATCAGCCTTGATGAGTACGAAATGCTTCATCAGGGCAAAATGGCAAAGAGCATAATACAGCCATCGGATGAATTCGCGCTCATAGATATCGATGGTCAGGGATACAGGCATTATGAGTACGTAAGCTAATGAATATATACGCTGAGGGTCTGGATAAGATAACCAGAAACGGGCAATTGATACACCAGTAGCATAATCACAGTATATGTAATGTAAACTCGAACATCACTTATAAAAAGGATTAGAACACTTATAGAATTAAAGAAACATCCGCAAATACCTTATAAGCTTCGCTATGGAGCGGACTCGATGGCAGTTGATATTTCCTTTGGAGAGCTGGCATTTATACTGATAGGTATAGCAGCAACACTAATGGGGGTTTTTATAACCTATACTCTTATCGATGCACGAGAGCATAGAAAATCCAGACAGGATTTCAAAAACGTTGTACTTTCAGTTCGTAAACGATGTAGTTAACTGGGAGCTGTCTCCTTTTATGACGTCCACTTTAACAAATGTAGATGCAAATAAGATACTTGAGGTAAACGATAAACATGCAAAAGAGATTCATAGGCTCTGCCTGAAAGAGATACAGAGGACAAAGATACTCTCTAGGCTTGAAGGGCTTTTGAAATCTTGAAGGGCTCATTTTAGGAGCCTTTTATCATGAGACGACAATAAACCAAAATCCGAAATGATTTAAATAGCCATTACCACAGCACATATCCGAAGTACCTCGCCGCGTATACTAATCCAACTATTATTACTAGCAGCCCGAAAAACTTGGTGGTCCACTTGCCAACCGTTATGTACTGATCTCCGATCCTGCCGCCGATAGTCCTGGAGAAGGTCGATATAGGAATGATGGGCACACCGTGGCCTATGCCAAAGACAAAAAGCATTAGCCCTCCTGCTAACGGAGTTATGTTCTGAGAGGCGAGCCAAATCAAGACAGGCAGAACCATAGATAATGCACATGGCGCCCATCCCAGGGCAAAGAATATGCCGAGGGTGAAGGCTCCAATGAGTGAGGAATACTTGAAAAGACCGATAGATACGTTTATCAATTTGTGAAGCAGGCTATCGCCAACCTCTCCAGCCTTGCCTGATGGATCTCTCCTGATGCGAGAGGTCACAGGTTCCAGAATCTCCCCAAAAGGTTTGAAGTTGCTTATCCCCAGGAGAACCATAATGGTGCCTGCTACGAAGTCGAAGACCCTGGAGTCGCGGATGAACATTCCAACCTGAGATATAAACAGACCTAGCACAAAGAAAACCACTGCCATGCCGAAGGTGAAGGCAATGCCTATCATGAAGCCTTCTTTTGATGTGGAGGTGCTCTTTCGCAGATAATCGTCTTTGCGGCGCATGGTCAGAACATAAGAGAAGACCGCAATCATAAGGGCTATTGAGCAGGGCGCAAGTGATGTCACGACCCCGAGAATGAACATGCCCAGTGCCGAGACGTTCTGCTGGGAGATCTCGCCTTCAAGGCCGTTCCAGCCAGAGCCTTTCAGCTCCTGGACCTTTTTATAAATGGTTTCAGCGCTCTGGACGCCGTCAACCTCTCCCTCGCCCACACGATAGACATGATAGACTCCGGCAATGCCGCCCTGTTTATCCAACAGCAAGATCGTTGGGTTGGACATCCCCCCTTGAACGTTCCAATAATCGATATATTTGCTTCCGATCTGATAGGGCTCAAGGTCCTCTATCCAGGGCCAGGTGATGTTGACCTTCCACCAACCCTCTGCCAGAGCCTTTCCGTCCTTAGAGTAAGGATTCTTTCTAAGGTTGATGGTGATGATTTGTATCTTAGGATCCAGTGCCTTTAGATCAGCAAGCTCCTTCACTTGGGCCTTAAGATCCTTCTCACATTCTCTGCAAAGTGGTATTTCAATGTTAGTGATATGAAGAACTACCGGCTCTCCCCGCAGGTCGCTTAATGAAAAGTTTTTACCATCTGTACCGACGGCGGTAAAATCAGGTGCATTAATAGCCTGATTGCTTGCCGATGCGGGAGTGTAGAGGCTCAAAATAGCAGTGACAATAAAAAGGAGAAAAAATGCTTTGGCCAGCAGCGGCGCCCCATCAGCCATTCTGCAATCACTTGTTCCAGCTGGGTGCATTCTGCTGATAGTAATATATGGCATCCTTTAGGTAGGACATGATATCATCCTCGCTCATCGCATCCTCTGCAGTGTGCCATGCCACTGACACCTTGCCGTCTGGACCTTTAATTAAGGTAACGAAGACTGTTGTCGGCACGTAGTTTCCAGTAAGTCCGTAGATACCAAGGACAGCAAAGGCCCTTTTGTCACTTCCATCAGCTAAAAGATCATAATAGGTTACGTTTTTGCCGTAAGCGGCAAGAGCATTTTCTATGTTTGCCTTCTGTACTACGCATGATGTACAGCTGCTCGAATGGTCCAGAATAAGCACTGGCTTATCTTTGAGCGAATCAAGGACCCATTTGGGATGGATTATCAATGTGCCTGATCCAGAGCTCTGAGGAGGATAGCCAATCCACCAGTCACTCTCGCCTGATCCGAGGACATGAACGGGTTTATAGCCTCCCAAATTATCCACCGCTTGCGATCCTGTAACGAAGGCGGTTAAACCGATAATTAGCAGAAATGTTGCCGCAAAAGCTTTTATAGCCCCAACCAGCACCCCTGACATCACATATCCTCCTTGTATTTCTTGATTGGTTTGTCTAGCCCTAATGGTTTTAACCTTTTCTATGGGCTGATACACAGTAATTGCCTAATTGGCAGCCACTTATGCCTGAAGGCGCTATAAAGGCATATGTTGTACAATAGCCAATACACCCTTAGACAATTGCCGAGTAACTTTTGCCTATTCATATAAATCGTTTTTGGCTTGATCACAAATATAAGATCACAACTATAAAAGCAAAGATAATGGACGATAACAATAACGCCAAATTTATTAATGCTAGCAGTAATATTTGGATTGTATGCTGATTTTTTACATAATTGATGGGAAATCTTTAAGAGCACATGAGTATATGCCGAAGTAAGACTTTAGGGTTGGGGTATCAACCTTATTTGATCCGGAGGCATTTGGTATGGGCAGTAAATTGCTTATCTTTCTAGGAACAACTCTGATAGTCATGGCCTTGCTCTCATATGCAGATGCTGCATGTCCACCTGGCGGCTGTGCCGGCGGTGACAGCGATGCGGATTGGGAGGCTTCTGCACAGGCATTCCTCACCTCCGATGTTCCCATGGTCGGCGGAAACATCCAAGATATGGCAGCGCAAAGCAGCCTAAAGGTAGGAAAGACTGCAGCAGGCAGCGCACTGAACGATACCGACTATGTACCAGAGCCCTCAGCGGATTCTTCAATGGATTCCTCAATGGACTCTATCCAGGTTTATAGATCGGATAGTTTTCCGAAAGGAGAGACCCTCAAAGCTATGCAGAGCGTATCCAGCTCTGATACAATCTTAGATGTTTCCAACAATCACTCTAAGGGAGACGCATTTATCAGAGGCGCTATTTATATTCCCTCAAAGAGCTTCGTTTACGAAAACGGCACAATTAGGAGTGTCTCTGAGATCACAAGAATCCTTGGAGATGCAGGGATTTCCAGCGACGATTCAGTTGTTGTTTACAGCAGTGCCTTCGAATCGGGGGAGGCTGCATTTGTTTTCTGGCTGATGAAGTACCTAGGCCAGGAAAATATCAAGCTTCTGGATGGCGATCTGCATGATTGGGCCGCTGCCAGTCTGCCTCTGGATACCAAACCGAAGATTTTGCCGAAGGTTAGCTATACAGCAAGGGTAGACCCTGAGCTGCTGGTGGATTACAGCTATGTAAAATCAGGGATTGCTCAAGTTGTTGATGCAAGGAGCTTCCAGGATTTCGGAAGCGGCAGAATCCCTAACTCCTTCTGGATCGCTACAAAAGATGTGCTTGAAAATGGAAGATTAAAGGATGCTGCCAAACTGAATGAGACCATCTCGAAGCTTAACAAAAGTAGGCCGGTTGTTGTGTATTCCACAGATATCGCTAATGCATCTCTGGTCTGGTATGCACTGCAGCTCATGGGATTCGATTCAAGGGTCTATACATGGCAGGACTGGGAGGCGCATGAGCAGCCTCCAGTCAATGATACAATATAGCTGAAACTAACAGCATTGAACTAACAGTATTAAACGAAGGAAACGGAATATTTGGGCTTAGGAAGAATGTATGCATAAGAGGGGCTCGCAGTTCAAAAATTAACCTTGGCTTACGATATCTTTTAGCGCGTACCAAAAAAACTGCAGATCTATTGGCTGAGATTATCCCTCACTTTGTCCCTAAGCCTTTCAAGGGCACCCTTTGTGTTCTGGCGGTTATCACACGTAGAAAACTCTTTGGGGCTGCAGCCTCCTAGAATATCCATCATTCTGTCGGCTATGTGATTTACGCCCATATCCTCCATCTTGCTAAGAAATAATGATGCTTTGGTGTTGAACTCACGGCATTTCTTAGGATCGGATGATCCCTGTTCATGAAGCTCATAAAGCTCCTCGACCTCTTTTAGAATCTCAGCCCAGAATGCAGTCTCCATGACCGATATATTTTATATCTTCTCCTCGGATATTAAGGCAATGCTACTGTAATCCAGTAAGAGGAATAATCCCGTGAGAAACTACCCCAAAATGCTTGAACCATTTTGATAGAAGAGGCATTAATTTGATAGAAATTGGAAGGCTCATGAGAAATAAGGATTCACCTTTGAAGAGAGATGTAAACTACGAGATGGGCTTCCTAGGCGAAGGAAGATTGCAGGAGCTTATAGAACTTCAGGACACCATAATCCAGGGCCTTCCTGATCCAGAGATCTTCTGGACTCACCCAATCGATTATTTCAGAGAAATATTCAAGGTTGACCGATCAGTGATAGGGGTATCGACTGAGGATGGCCTGATAGCTTACAGCCTGATCTACATTCCGAGAGAGCGCAAGTCACAGGAAGGATGTGAAAACCTGGGGAGGGACATAGACCTTTCCGATGATGAGCTGAAGAGGGCTGCCCATCTACAGGCTACAGTTGTCAATCCTGCCTATAGAGGAAATTCACTGCAGAGAAGGATGGCAAGACAACACCTAGAAGTGCTTAAGGAGATGGGCTATGAGCACATTTTCTGCACAGTCTCTCCAAAGAACCCCATGAGCCTGAGAAATATCCTAATGTGCGGTTTCGTTATCAGAGGTCTCAAGAGAAAGTTCAACGGCTGGTGGAGATATATCTTATATAAAAATGTTTCATGCCCGTTTTCCTTTGGTTCGGATGAGATGAAGATAGATAGCTCTGATATTGAAGGCCAGATCGATCTTGTTTGTAGAGGGTACATCGGCTGTAGTATGGAATTGCTTCCTAATGGCTTTAGTGTGACCTATTGCAAAGGCCAAGCGCCCAGAGATTGAGGCTTTTCCAATCAGACACATTAAAATACTACGGAAACTTATATTTTAAGGCAACGATAATTTTTAAAAGCATATTTCCACTAGCATTGGGATTCGTTCAACGATGCCATCAAGTTGAAGATTATGTTCGATCTTAAGGAAAATGATGATCAACAAATATTCAAGTGCTTCTCCTGTGGAGATGATGCCAGGTCTCATCCGCCGCACGCTAGCTGAAGGTAAGTCGATGATGATCTGTGAGTTCATCCTCGATGCTGGCGTTGAGATACCAGGCCATGCTCACCCGCAGGAGCAAATAGGTTATATTGCCTCAGGAAAGGTGAGGCTCATAATCGAGGGAGAACGCTTTGATTTAGGGCCTGGGGATACTTACTATGCGCCTTCTGGCGCGAAGCATGGCGCAATCGCCCTTGAGAGATCTGTAGTGGTGGATTCATTCAGCCCGCCGAGGGAGGATTACCGCTAACCGCTAATCAATTTAATTTCTTTCTCAGAGCTTCAGTAGCTTTGAGAAGATCCGCGAAATAGGGCTCCTCTGCAAAGTAACTCTTTGCATGAGAGATGTTCTTCTTGGCTGCCATCCGGTCGATATAAGCAAAGTCTAGACAGCCAAGGGGGTCGTGTCCCTCATCCGAGAATGCATAATAGCCAGCGCCCTCCAGCAGCTCTTGAAGCTCTGGAAGATCTATCTCATCCCTAAGATGTTGGCAAAGCCACTTATTAGCTTGCATCAGATCTTTGGATCTCTTGATCCCCAGGCCATTGCTTTCGTTTAGATCTGGTGTCGTGGTGAGTCCAGCCAGAGAAAAGGCAAAGGTGCACAAATAATGTTCAAGAATTCTATCCGCGGGAATGCCCGCTCCTTGGGCTTCCTTGAAAACCTCTATTGGATCAGCCTCGCCAGCAAGACCGGCATGGCCCATAGTCTCAACAGCTGCTAGGGCTTTTGAGTGCTCGCCTAGCTCGACATCAAGCATTCTTGCAGTGGACTTAATCAAGGCCAGGTTGGCCTCAAATACTCCGATTGGGCTGCAGGAGAAGGCCAGAAGCTCAGCCCTCTGCTCCCTGGTTATGAACTCCCCTGCCTCTATGGCAAGGCTGCCCAAATCAAATCCCCAGCGATCGTCATCAATCCGGTGGCTGAACTCATGGAGCATGACGCCTGTCTTGGCCATTCCCAATTCGAAGCAATCAAAAGGGAGGATGTAGTTGGGGGTGGCAAACTCGAATATAAGATAATCCTTAAAGGGATCGGAAAGAAGCCTCATGCCGACAGGATAGTGCGATCTCCTCCAAATGGCCGGGTTATACTGCACGATAAATCTATCAGGCCATTTCAATATCTTCGAGGCTTCCTCTAATGCCTGCTGCCATTCATCTTTGACCGAAGACACGGCCTCTAGCTTTTGGCCTTCTACAAGGGCCATTGCACTCTCCATGTCGCTGAGCATCATTGCGAGATATAGAGGAGGGGCTATAAAGCCGTTTATGCCTTATGCCATGTGTGCCATGCACTTTCAGGGGTGTAATTTTCGCCCAAACCCTTTGTTAAAGTGTTTTCAAGGGGCAGGAACATTTTCCGGGATAATTTCGGCACCGAGAGTATACCTTCCATCTTCGATAGCGATGATGGTTATGCTCTTCTGCGGCACGTGCGTGCCGTTCGGATAGCTGATCATTCCCGTGATACCCGGGAAATCCAAGGTTCGCTGTATAGCCTGTCGAATTGCCTCCGGATCGGTTGAGCCCGCGCGTTTGATTGCATCGGCCATAAGACGCAACGCATCATATCCAAGCGCTGCAAATGCGTTCTCGGGGTTATGCCCGTACTCTTTGTTATACGCCCCGATAAATGCTCTGATGCCAATGCTTCCAGCCTTATCATCCATCAGCGCATGAGTGCTGAAGAAGATGTTATTAGCAGCTTTTCCACCTATGTTTGTGATCTCAGGTATATCATAGCCGTCTCCGCCAACAATTGGTCCAGTCAAGCCAGCGTCACGGAACTGCTTGATGACTGATACTACATTATACGGCATTGCTGCAATGTAGTAGAAGTCAGGCTGATTGGGTAATTTTTTGAGCTTAGCTATCTGCCCAGAGACATTGGTCGCATTATCGCTATAGGAATCCTCAAGCGCTATTTTGCCGCCAAGTTCGCTGAAGCTTTTGTTGAAATAATCCGCAAGCAGGACCGTGTAATCGGCGCTTGTATCCACCAGAAGATATGCATTCTTGCCGAAGCTCTTGGTGGCGTACTCAGCCCCAGCGGCTGCTTGCGCGTTATCGCCGAAACATGCAAGATATATCATATCGCCGATCTGCCCTGGGATCTTGGGAGAGGTCGCACCTACAGTGATGAACGGCAGACCGGCCCTCTGGAAGATAGGCCCTGCTGCAAGCATTGAATTAGTATCAGAAAACCCGATGCCCCCGATAACTTTATCCTCATCGATGAATTGCCTTGCGACCTGGGCGGTAGCGCTCATATTATAATCAGCATCGCGTATGATCAGATCCAGTGGCCGCCCTATCACTCCGCCTGCTGCATTTATTTCCTTTACAGCGAGCCTGGCGCCATTCGCAGCAGGCTGGTCAAGCGATGATTCACCCCCAGTCAGATCAAAACCGCCGGCGATCTTAATGGCTCCACCGATGGTTGATTGATTTATCGACTGTCCGCTGCTTGGCGATGCGATAGTAGCATTCGCGCTCACGAAAGCCAAAAGTAATAACAGAATAAACAATATCAATACAGAAATCGATGTGCATTTCATCTCTTTTCCCTCCATTCAAGATCGACTTAAGTTTAATAAACTATACGGGATTGATGCTTAATCCGTGGAATCAAAAAAGACAATAACCTTATTTGTTCTCGTGCTCGGAACCCTTATGGGTGCTCTGGACAGCACAATAGTAATACTTGCCTTTCCAGTGATAGCCGAGAAACTTCACTCAGACATCGCAACGACCATTTGGATCATACTCATATACCTCCTAGTTGCAGCAGTCGCAACGACACCCCTCGGAAGGGTGGGCGATATCTATGGCAGAAGCAAAATGTTCAATGCTGGATTCGCTATATTCACCCTGGGGTCCGCATTCTGCGGTCTTTCTCCAAATATTGAGCTGCTGATAGCATCAAGAGGGCTTCAAGCACTTGGAGGATCACTACTCCAAGCGAATAGCGGCGCAATAATTGCCGATGTATTCCCCAGAAATGAACGTGGAAAAGCGTTTGGATACAACTCCCTAGGCTGGACATCTGGGGCAATGATCGGCATAGTTCTTGGCGGACTGATCACGACATTTCTTGGATGGGAGTACATCTTCTTCATCAATATCCCCATTGGAATCGTTGCAGTCATCCTTGGAATAGTTTACCTGAAGGATGCTGCTTGCGCAGAAGTAAAGATGGACCTGGGCGGAATGGCACTTTTAGCAAGCTCGCTTTCGCTAATATCCTTCGGGGCAGTGAACTTCGCGGGAGAGGGCCTCACAACATTCAACACGATATCTATGATCGCAGGTGCAATAATCGCCCCTATTTTCGTACTTTATGAAACAAGGTCAGAAAATCCAATGGTCGATTTCAGCGCATTCAATGACAAGGTTCTAAGATACTCGATCCTGGCATCATTCTTTCAGTCGCTGGGCTATCTCTCCGTCGTCTTCCTGATAATCATGTATCTCCAGGGCGTGAGAGGGCTATCGCCCCTGAATGCGTCGATACTCCTGATACCGGGCTATGTGGTCGGCAGCTTACTTAGCCCGTTTATGGGGAAATTATCGGATAGATATGGAGCCAGAGCAATTGCCAGCATAGGTATCGCAATCATAGGAGCCGCAATCCTGGTTTATCTGATGCTGAAGCAGGACTCGTCGCTTTATCTAGTGCTGGTGGCTTCAGCAATATCAGGCTTCGGGACATCGATGTTCTTCCCTGCAAATAATAGTGCAGTAATGGCCAGCGCTCAAGCGGGATCATATGGAAGCATGTCTGGCCTCCTGAGGACGCTGCAGAACATAGGAATCCTCGGAAGCTTCGTTATGGCCATCTCTGTGGCCTCTGCATCCATCCCCAGATCTGTGGCCTTTGAGATCTTCATAGGAACGACAAACCTCTCGGGCGGCATATCAAGGGAGTTCATAGCGGGAATGGATTCGGCCCTTTTGGTCTCGCTAATATTGCTTGCAATAGCTGGAGTAATGTCGATAAGCAGAGGAGAAGAGAAGAGAGGCTGAACAAATAGGATTTTTGTATCTGTTTAAGGCCCAATCATAACCATTTTCAAGATAACTGCATTTGAATATCGAAAGAGTTAAATACTATGATGATTACTCTCTTATTATTAATACTAAGTGGGAGGGACAAGCTACCACAAACGGCTCAGGATCAAAGATCCCCTCAAGAGATCCCTAAATCCCCTCATCCTGGGCCATCTCTTCTTTTGGTCAAGCTCCGAAACATTTATGGATGCTTTGCCCTAAAACACACACAAGCCGATGAGTAGACTAAATCGAATATCAAAGTCCAAGCGCTTGCTTTAGCCAGATCATGGGCTCCAATGCCTCTGACAGCGTATGGCTAGATAGTGAGGATGTACAATGATCGCAAAGAGAGCCGAAGAGATCAATCCCTTTATTGTAATGGAGGTGCTTGAGCGGGCCCATGCTATGGAAAAACAAGGGATCGATATCGTTCACCTGGAGGTCGGCGAGCCTGATTTCGAGGTTCCGCCTTCTGTTAAAGATTCAATCTCAAAGGCACTAGATGAAGGGTATACCCACTATACCCATAGCTGTGGAGACATTGCGCTAAGAGAAGCTATATCCCAGAATTATAGAAAGAAGTATGGTGTATCAGTAGATCCCGATCAGATCGTTGTCACCTCGGGCACGTCTCCCGCAATGATGCTTGTGTTCTCATCATTATTGGAGAAAGACGATGAGGTGATAATCTCAGATCCGGGCTATGCTTGCTACCCCAACTTCGTAAGATTCCTTGGCGGCATGCCCATAAGCGTGCCTGTTTACGAAGAGAATGGCTTCCAGTACCATCCGGATGCTATTCAGAAGAAAATCACAGAAAAGACAAAAGCAATCATAATCAATTCGCCCTCAAATCCTACAGGAAATCTTCTTTCCGAAGAAACAATGTCGTCCATAGCGCAACTCTCGCTCTATGTCGTTTCTGATGAAATATATCACGGTCTAGTTTATAAAGGCAAGGAACACTCGATCCTTGAGTTCACTGATCATGCCTTCGTCTTAAACGGCTTCTCCAAGCTTTATGCCATGACTGGCCTTAGGCTCGGCTACCTTATCGCTCCTAAAGAGTTTATAAGACCTATACAGAAGATGCAGCAGAACTTTTTCATCTGTGCCAGCTCTCTTGCTCAAGCAGGGGGCATTGCTGCCTTGACCGAGGCTGAAGAGGATATATTGCGGATGAAGCAAATTTACAACGAGCGCAGGCTCTTTATGATCAAACGTCTCAAAGATTTGGGCTTTGGCATAACAGTTGAGCCGACAGGAGCTTTTTATATCTTCGCAAATGCGAAGCACTTCTCAGCCGATTCCTATAAGCTGGCCTTCGATATCTTGGAAGAGGCGCATGTTGGGGTGACGCCTGGCATAGATTTCGGACGGAATGGAGAGGGATACCTTCGATTCTCTTATGCCAACTCGATTGATAAAATTGAGGAGGGCTTGAATAGAATAGAAGATTATCTTTGCGATAGCTCAAGTCTGATTTCTGGTAAATAATATTATAAATGCTTTGAAGAAAAGACGAACTTATCCTCTTGATCGCCTCTGTATCTAATATTCGCAAAATGCTTATCTTCTAAACAAGATACCTTCTCAGCCGCACCTAAAAAGGCCTCACAGTCGAGGGTGGGGTTATCTATGGTCCAGGGTTCAGCCTTGAACCATGGCAGTCTGGGCGCCGTGAGACTGTGATTGGTTAGGTGCGGTACATTTAGAGGATGCAAAGTCAAATAACTTATCTTGCCCTGATCTCTCCTCCTATTGAGAATGCTTTACCCAAAAATTTCCCTACCCCATTGTATTTACGGCCCTCTGGAGAGAATATAATAGGCCTTAACCGTTCAATGTCTGGAATCCCATCCTTATCCAAAATGGTCTCATCGGCTTTGACATCCATTATTTCGCCTATGAACTCTGTGTGCAGTCCAATCTCAATGTGGCGAAGCAATTTGCATTCAAGGATCAGAGGAAACTCTTTGACGTAAGGTGCATCCACAAGATCGCTCTTGACAGGGGTAAGGCCTGTTGCCTTGAACTTATCCACATCTCGCCCGGATACTATGCCGGAGTAATCTGCCTCCGTTACATGGCTTTCAGATGGTATGCTCACTGTGAAGGCTTTGCGTTCCAGGATATTTCCGTAGGTATAGGTCGCCTTTCTGAGGGAAACATAGATGCAGGGAGGGACAGAGCAGCATATTCCAGCCCAGGCCGCAGTCATAACGTTGGGCTTTCCTTCTTTATCGTATGTTCCCACAACGAAGACGGGCGTAGGATAGACAATTGTTTTTGCTCCCAGGGATTTTTTCATGAAGGTCATCTCATTATCATTAAAGTATCATTTCCATAAATTGGTGGCGATCCACTCCTTGGCAGGGATAATGAGGCTAGATTTGCTTTTGCATGTGCGGGTAGGCTGGGATGAGTTAAGGCTAAAATCAACGCTCTTTTTGGCAAAAGTCGGCGATTATCAGGCTCAACTCGTTCACCTTGGCGGCACTTTCCAAAACCTCTTTTATCTCATCACTGTCTTGCGGGTCACGAATATAGCTTACATACTCCTTATAGCCCTTGATTACGCGCTCCAGTGTTCCATCCGGAATCCTCTGGCCGCCTGTAGTCTCCGACTTTCCGTTATAAAGCACCATGACCTTGAGAGGAATATTTCTTTGAGCAGCCTCCAGCAGCCCGAGATGGCCCGCGGCAATGAAGGCAAAGTCGCCCGTGACCGCCCAGGCGGGCTTGCATCCTGCCAGGTATGCGCCTATCGCCAGAGGCACACTTCCGCCCATGTATGTAGTCACATCGATAGAGTTGTATGGAGGCAGAGCGAAAAGAGTAGACATTCCTGTATCACCTGTCACAATCGGGCCTCTCACCGATTTGAAGGCCCTCTTACCTGCCAGGGCAGCGCCATGAGCAATTGTGTATGCTACCTCTTCATGGAATGATATAATCGGCTTCTGGCCTGACGTGGTGCAATAATCGTAGTATACTTCTGTTGCTCCGAGGCCCGGCACGTAGGTCGCGATATCGACGTCCATATCCTGCATCGCCAGACCGATTGCCTCTGAGACCTTCACCATCATAATGCAGCCAGTTTCATGATCATTTTATAAACTTTTGCATTTTATCTTCGCAGATTTAGAGCTTCTGCAGATGTACAATCGTTCTGTAACCCGCAAGCACAAGCCCATAGACTGCAGGGCCAACGATAACACCGGATGGCCCTATTAAGAATATGGGAGCAGTAAAGGCCAGTATAGTGAGCAGCGGATGAACCGATGCTCCAATCATTACCAGTCGCGGACGAAGCAGATATTCCGGAAAGGCGACTAGGAAAACCTCTCCGAAAACGAATAACTCAAATGCTCTAGTGTAGTCATGGAGGATCAAATAGTAGATGGCCATTGGCACAAAGAGCGCTGCTGGCCCGAGCTCTGGAAGCAGAGCAAAGAAGCCAAGCACTATGCCCCATGTTATAGGAAAGGGTATCCCTATAAGAAAGAAGCCTATTATAGCTATGATTGCGCTTACTACAGCTATAAGAAAATGGACACGGAAAAAAATGTTATAAATAATGTTTAACTCCCCGAGAAAATCATGAATGATTGTTTTTTGAGGTATAATTTCAAAAATTCTGTTAACGAGTCCTTTACCCTCAGTAAAAAGATAGTACGTGAAGATTACTAGCAGCACAAGTTGAGCAAGATATACAGGAATATTGGGAACGAACCCCGAGATATTCTCCCTCATAATTTCGGTAACTGAAGCGGCAATAGATGAAGGGGCAACGCCTAGAAGAGAGACCCATGGGGCTGGAAGGACTCTTTCCATAAACATCTCAATTGCCTGGGATAGGTTCGATTCTCGGATATAGGTTGCACCTCCGGAGCTTATCCCGCCTGATACTTCGGCAAGCAAGCGGCTTACAACAAAGAGAACGAGATACAAAATTAGGGCTGATGCCGAAAATATAGTGATCAACGATGAGATTTGCTTATTCCCGGTAAGGCGTAGAAGATACGCGTAGATTGGATAAAGAAGATACGTCATAAAAATGCTAAAAAGAAATGTTGTCAGGAACACCTTCGTCAGATATACGGCTGCAATTAGCGATATGATAAAAAGGGCAATGGCAATCGTATAGAATCTAGCGCGAAGCTCCATAAATATTAATTGGCGCCAGCTTGGATATACTTTTTGTTTTAATTAATAATGTATCTAATTCACGAAGTTTTATATCTCAATCATGAACAGAGCTGTGATCATGCGTAGAGCGCCCATAATAATCCAAGTGATATAATGAGAAGAAGTGATAGGGAGATCATCGATCGGGCGGAGATGGAATCGATGATCCTGTGAGAAGCGGAAGGCTCTGGATGTAATTATGCGCCACTATTCCCTGGCGCAGCTTGCATATCCTGAGGATATACTTGTTCGCACAACTGTTTTTAAGGTTAGAGTTGAAAACATGACCGGAAAGAAATCCGGGTATTAATCTTGTATAAGGGATATGTTATAACAGTTAGTTATGGAGAGGCTTAAAACCTCTCCATACTCTGCGACGGTGGATTGTCACCTGTCACCATGATGATTTACCTCCAGGTTTATAGTCCAGAGTACAAGCCCCGATTACTATCTTTACTATTTTGCGTAATAATACTACACTGAACTATAGAGGCATGCGGGATAATGTCGCGACGTTGAAATCCTGGTTAGGAGCCTTATCCAACCCTCTTGGCGATATGCATAGAAGACGCTTGAAGAACGCAGCTGAAGGGAATTATAACTATAAATAAAGCCATATCCGCGATTTCTGAAAACTTTTCGCCGATCCTGTAACAATCGTTATCGGCAGTTCAAGTAGTTTCTTGGATAAACTTAAGTATCATCATTCTAAGGATGTATATCGCATGAAATTCGAGTTACACTGGAGTCCACGGAGCTTGATAGTTTGGCACCTTTTATAGAGATTAGGGATCTAAAAGTTCGATTTGGTGATGTTGAAGTCTTGCGCAACATCAATTTAGTCGTCGAGGAGGGAGAGTCTGTAGGCATTTTAGGAAGAAGCGGCTCAGGCAAAAGCGTTCTGATGCACGTTCTACGTGGCGTTGAGTCCTTCCCTGGCATCAGCGGGAGCGTGATATATCATGTGGCCAGATGCAAGAAGTGCAGACAGGTCGAGCCTCCCAGCCAGGCTGGGAGGCAGTGCAGGTGCGGAGGAATCCTTGAGCCTGTTGATGTCGATTTTGTAGCCCTTGATGTGAATGATCCATTGCGGCGAGATGTGGCCCGAAGGATTGCAATAATGTTGCAGAGGACCTTTGCTCTCTATGGCGATGAGCGCGTGATAATCAATGTCATGAGGGCGGTCGAGGAGTCGGGCGGCACTATTAGCGTTAATCGTGCGGCAGATCTATTGGATGAGGTGAACATGTCCCATAGGATGATGCACGTAGCCCGCGAGCTTTCAGGCGGCGAGAAACAGCGCGTCGTTCTTGCCCGACAGCTCGCAAAATCGCCTATGATACTTCTTGCAGACGAGCCAACGGGAACCCTCGATCCATCTACTGCAAAGGTGGTTCACGATTCCATCAGGCATGCGGTCAGGGATTTCAAAATGACTCTGATCATCACCAGCCACTGGGAAGATGTGATGATCGATCTGGCGGACAGAGCAATCCTTTTAGACCAGGGTGAAATCAAGGCAGTCGGAGCGCCGAAAGATGTGGCAGCACAATTCCTTTCAATGGCAGGAGAACTTGGCCAGCGCAAGGCCGTTGAGCTGGGAGAGCCTATAATCAAGGTCAACAATGCCTCCAAACGTTACATCAGCATAGATCGTGGCGTCGTCAAGGCTGTAGATAACGTAAGCTTCGATGTTTACGAGGGAGAGATATTTGGCCTTGTGGGTGTCAGCGGCGGCGGCAAGACTACGTTATCTAGGCTCATAAGCGGGCTCGTCACGCCGACTTTCGGACTCATATCCGTTAGAGTCGGAGATGACTGGGTAGATATGACCGTCCTAGGCTCCGGAGGCAGGGGCAGGGCAACAAAATATATCGGAGTGCTTCACCAGGAGTACACGCTTTATCCCTCCAGGTCTGTTATAGAAAACCTGACGGAATCAATAGGTTTGTCCCTTCCATTTGAGCTTGCAGAGAGAAAGGCAATTCATACACTGACTACAGTAGGCTTTACAGAAGAACAAGCTGAGGCGGTGCTTGCCAAAATGCCGGATGAGCTGAGTGAGGGTGAACGACACAGGGTCGCCATGGCCCAGGTGCTGATAAAAGAGCCCAGCATAGTTATTCTGGATGAGCCGACGGGAACCATGGATGCCATAACCAAGGTTGAGGTAACGAAATCTATTCTAAGTGCTCGCGAAGAGCTGGGTGAGACATTTGTTATAGTCAGCCACGATATGGACTTCGTGAAAAACGTCTGCGATAGGGCTATGCTCATGCGAAACGGAAAGGCCGTGTTCACGGGCAAGCCCGATGAAGTCTTGGCCAAGATTACTGAGGATGAAGAGAAGGAGCTGCTGGGGAGTTGAATTGAAGGTCTTTGTTGACGGAAAGGACATCGATCTTGCCCAGGACGCTAGCTTAGGCGATGCACTGGCAAAGGCTGGCGCCCGGACTGCCGAAGGCTCTATAGTTGGGGTCGTTCGGGGCAGAGGTGAAAAGGCCCGTCAAACCAACTCCTACTGGCTAAACACCACAAAGGGCAAGCTCAGGATAGAGCTTTTGGATACTGAGCTCACGAAGATCTGGCACAATAACCTGGACAAGATAAAAGGCCTAGAGGTAAGATGGGCATCTCAGGATGGCATCTCCTTCGGGCCATTTGCGACAACGCTTGCCTGGACTAGAGAGGCTCATGAGTATAACCGCTGGGAAATCGTTCTTGGTGCAGCCGGGTTTGAGGCCGAAAGAACGCAGCTCATATTCGTGAGAAGAAGGCATACAGCAGCTTATGGTGCCCCAGCCAAAGGCGGCGTCTTTGCTCACGTGGTCGGGGGCAAGAACACTCTTGATAGATTGGGATCGGGAGATAAGATACTCGGGATAGAGCCAATAGTCGAGTGGGAGGATCTAACAGAAAAGCTGGCCACTCAGGAGATGAACATATCCCTGACAGATGGCATGGAAATATTTACGCACCTCGATATTGAGCTTATAGGAGATGCTCCATTAGGCTCTGAATTCTTCCTTGCCCTGACAAGAGATGGTACGTTCAAAGTCGATTCTGTCTCAAGCTCTTATATCTCATCCGATGATCTTTTGGGCGAACCCATAATCTATGAGCATAGGGAGCCGCGGCTTGAAGGCATTGTAACTATACGCACCAGTGGCCGGGGCCACGGCAGAATCTTTCTGTATAAAGCGGACAGAACATCAAATCCGGGCCATTCTGTCGTGGCACGCATTACCGCGGGCATGGACATGGTAAAGCTCGCGCGCCCAGGGGATCTTCTGACTGCAAATGTCAGGCCTGAAAGAATCATGCTGATGGGGGAAAGGCTTAGCCAAGCAATGCAATCCCTGAAGGAACAAGGCATCGATGCAGAATTAAGTGGTCATTCGGGCGAGGATGCTGTCATTATAAAGCAAGATCCCGGGACAACGATGGAGGTAATCAGGGATAAACGGGTCAAATTAACGACAATACCCGCAAATCGCCTGGTCGCTATAGAGCTTTATTATGATAAAGCTCCAAAAACCCTGGATTACTTCAGGCACGTCACAGGTCTAAAAGAGCGCCCTGTAGGACCATTACCCGTCTATTTTGTCTATGAAAATACATTGCTCTTCAAGCCGGAGATTGATGCAATCAGCTACAAGGAGCTGCTCCCAGAAAATAAGCCTACAGGTCCAGTTCCAGCTGGCTCAATAGCGGTTTCCAATCAGGTGGCAAAAAAAATAGGGCTGGTGGGAACTCGGCTTGTAGAGGATAAGCGCTATGGGCCCTCTGGAGAAAAGTTTGAGGCAACGAACGTCATAGGCAGAGTCCTTGAGCCCGATAAACTGAAGGATGTTAAGGAGGGAGAGACAGTTTATGTTCTGGAGGTGCGAAGATTAAAGTAACTAAGTATGTAATAACATCTCCCGAATCTGAAGTCCTCCCGGCAGATATCGCTATGAAAATCTACGGCTCAAAGCATGATGTAAATGTTAAAGAAACCTGCTTTGGAGTCATCATCAATGGCGAAGAAGATGTGATTGGCGAGGTTATCCAGGAGATCAGGGCTATGGACCCTACGGGAATATTCATCAAAGACAGAGGCTTTCCACCAGGAGACCGCAGGCGCTGCCGGGGCATTCGTGGCGGAGGACCAAGGCCAGGGTTTTACATGCTTGAGTCTGAATCAAAGATGCTTCCCATGATCTCCAAAGCGCTGGCTTCCGAGGGGAAGGTCCCTATGGCTGAAGAAGCTCAGAAGAAGAAACCTCTTCCGCCTAAGAGGCTTGAAGAGATTGTAAAAGAGGAGTTATAGTTATTTTAAATTTATTCCGAGGTATTTCATGGCTAAAGTCATAGTATATCCTCCAACCAGCATGATCCTTTCAGATCTCGTGGAGAGAATGGGCCATAAAGCGCTTGTTGTGCCAGAAAAGGTCAGGGAGCTGGTGACAGCCGGGAAGGTCGAATCGCCACCACTGAACATTACCCCTGAAGAGCCGAAGAAAGGGCTGCGCTATGCTGCTGTAGATGTCCCCTCTGGTGTACGCGGGCGGATGGCGCTCATTGGGCCTCTCGTTGAGGAGGCTCAGGCTGCAATAATCGTGGAGGACCCCGGCTGGCTTACAGGCTGCGCAGGATGCTCCCGTACGAATGAGCTTGTAAGGCTGCTGATAAAAACTAAAGGCATACCACTGCTTGAGCTGAATTATCCAAAAGATGATGCGGAGGCCAGGGTGTTTGTGCACAAGATAAAGGAGTTTCTGGAGGGATTGAAATGATCCGCATCGCAGAGCTTGCCTGCGGCCCCGAATATAGCGGAATACAAAAAGAGATAGAGCGTGCTGCCGAGACGGTAGGAGCTAAAATAATCTATCCCGAGGTCTCTCTAGAGGATGTCCTTGACGTCGAGAAGACGTTCGGAGTGAAGGTCGCCTCAGGAGATCTGAACCTTGCTATAGCTAGAGCAGTCCGGATTGTAGAGAACCCCGATTTGGCTGATGCCGTAATAGTCATGACCTGCTTCCGTTGTGCCGAGGCGGCTATCATCAGATCCGAGATACGCAAGTTCATACATGAGAGATCTAAGATTCCTGTTCTGAGCTATTCCTTTACCGAGAGGACCACGGCTGAGACGCTTCTAACAAGGATGGAGGCTCTAGTCACAACTGTGAAATACCGAAGCCTTCTCGCACGAGAGAGCCAGAAGGGCCTAACTGTTGGTATCGATTCGGGATCTACAACTACCAAGTCCGTCATAATGAGGGATAACCAAATCATAGGCACAGGCTGGGTTCCAACAACTGATGTGATCAAGAGCGCCGAGGATGCCTATAATGCTGCCCTCAAGGAGGCAGGCATCAAGAGAGAGGATGTGCAGGCCATTGGAGTAACGGGCTATGGACGTTTCCTCGTCGGCAAACATTTCAATGCCAAGCTAATTCAAGAGGAGATCACAGTCAACTCGAAAGGTGCCGTCTTCCTGGCAGATGCCCAGAAAGGTCCATCGACTGTCATAGATATCGGTGGAATGGATAACAAGGCAATCTCCGTTCAGGATGGAATACCTGGGGGATTCACTATGGGCGGAATCTGTGCCGGGGCATCAGGACGATTCCTTGAGCTGACAGCACGCAGGCTGGGCGTAGATATAACAGAGCTTGGTAAGCTGGCCTTAAAAGGCAATTATGAGAACGTTGTCATGAACAGCTACTGTATAGTCTTCGGCACTCAAAGCCTTGTTAACAGCCTGTCAATGGGCTGCAAACCTGAGGACGTCGCCATGGCTGCCTGTCATAGCGTGGCAGAGCAGGTTTATGAGCAGCAACTCCAGGAGGTCGAGGTTAAAGAGCCCGTAATAATGGTAGGCGGGACTTCCTTAATAGAGGGACTGCCAAAGGCCATGGAGCAGCTTCTCGGCATCAAGGTCGTAGTGCCGAGGTACGCCCAGTATATTGGAGCAGTAGGCGCCGCACTCCTAGTCTCAGGGCTGCTGGAGGGCTGAGATGGAGCCGATGGAGGTCTTCAAGGTCGAAGTTAATGGCGATGAGGAGTTCGGAAAGAGGAAGTACAGAGAGCTGATCATGGATATCCTCCAGGATCTGGGAATCATTAGATCGATCGGCCGACTTTATGTTTACATTGATATAAAACGTCCTGTTTTTTCAGTCTACGGCATCCTTCGAGGCGATATACCACCTCTACGCGTCGGAGACGTGGGAGATGTTGTGAAATCTGAAGCGGGCTATCAAATAAGAGTCAATGATGAGGAGCACATGGCAGATTTGCTCAAGGTCCTCTGGAAAAGTTATGGCAGAGAGCGCGTTGATCAGCCTGCCAGGGATACTGTAATTATCGCCTCCGATACTTCGCCCTCCGATCTGGTTGTTGCAGATGTTGAGTCCGAGTTCCGTCAGGATCTGACCGATGCGCTCATCAGGGTAGCCCCTGAAGGCTTCCGCAATAGAAGGAATGAGATGGGTGAAAGGAGCTTCTTCTTCATAGCTGCAGAGGAGACTCTAACGCCTGAGCTGATTTCAGAGATAAAAGAGAAGATCAGGAGCATGGAGAATGCTTGAGCCTGTAATGTTCACCGGGGGAGTTTACAAACACGACCTGATAATGGAACTGGTCGATGATTTAGGCGGCTACATTCTTCAGAAAAATGTAGCACAAAGCGAGGTGATACTGCTACTACTAGTTCCCTCAGAGGACATGCAGACTCTGGAGGCTTTATCAAAGGAGCTAAGAGGAGAGCTGGAGAGAGCACCTCTTGCAGGAACTGAAGTAGCAGTCGTTACGCCGACCTTAGCCATTCATCATCTGCCTCATACGGCATGTGATACTGCCGAATATTTGCGCAGGAATGGGGCCAAATCAAACATGATCGGCCTTGCCCGCGGAGTCGGACGCGAGATCGCCCAGATAAATGAGTATGAGGCAGCGCTGATAAATGAGCATGATGCTTGCGTCTTCATTTTTGGCAATTTCGCCGAATGCATTCGGAAGAAGGAAAACCTCTACAGAAATATCAGCGTGCCTGTCGTTGTCACAGGTGGGCCTGAGATTCCTAAAGCGGATATGCCGTATGCATTCGAATATGTGCCGTCTGTGGGAAGGATCGCCCATAGGGCCAGAAAGGCAACGGAGATAGGCTCACTTGATCGCATCATAGAAGCAGTCGGCCATGCGTTGGATAAGACCAGAGCTGATATAGCCAAGGATCCTTTGACCACCTCTCCTCCTCGTGTTATGAACGCGGTAAGAGAGCAGGTTCCTGAGGTGGAGTACTCATTCTCTCCCTTGCCCATTGCACTTAATCTTACGGGAGTAAGGGTAAAGCTGCCATTCGAAGAATACAAAGATCGAGTCAAGGCTGTCAAGTTCGACGAAGGCGTGACTTTGGGCGAGATTGCTACGATAAAGCCTTCCAGAATGAAAGGCTATATACTCGTAAGGATATTACCTGCATCCGAGACTGGATTTGTGTTCTAAAGTCCATACTGGCCGCATAAAGGTGAGACAATGAGCTTTGAGGATGACCTAGACCGCATTCTAGAGAAAGGGGTTGAAAAATCAGCAGATGATATGATCAAGGCTGTGGAGAGCGCCTATGGAGAAGTCCCTTATGTTTTCCACTTCATGAAGGATCACCCTGAACTTCTGATAACCAAAATCCTTCACAACAACGCAATCCTTAGAAGCTCAACCCTCGATCCAAAGACTGTCGAGCTGATATCTGTAGCTGTGAGCGCAGCTTTGCGATGCAGTCACTGCTTGCGGCTTCACATCCATGTTGCTTCAAACCTGGGAATTCCTGATGACCAGGTTGCGGCAGCGATATTCCTTGCAGGAAATCTTGTGAATGCAAGCGTCCTCGCAACTGCTACGCGTCACTTAGATGAGGAGCGTGAGATCTGTAGGGACTGTGAGATGGGGACTTGCGAGGTCCACTTGGAGAAGTAGAACTTGAATCGGCAATTACTATTCTTATGGTTCTACTATCATGGGATCCGATAATCAAAATTATAGCAATGCCAAATGGTGGGAGACTGCAGAGGGCCATAGGTTTGCACTTGAGGTTCTGCAGCTCGGGATGAGACGCAAAATACTGAGGTTCATCGGTTCAGGCACCATGACAAAAGAAGAGATAGCAAAGGATTTCGGCCTAAGAGATGAGCAGGCAGAGTATCATTTGGCTCCGCTCGAAAAGGCCCTTGTAATCGAGCATACTGAAAGCGGTTACAGGGTCACGCCTACTGGCATCCTTTATCTGGACAGGGTTGAGTTAAAGCGCTAATCTATAGAAGGCTCGCTTTTTTTAAATAGTAGTAACAAAAAGTTAAATTTTAAATTCGAGGTATGAGGTATTATGGGATTCATAAGCGAATTTAAAGAATTCGCCATGAAGGGCAATGTTCTGGATATGGCTATTGGTATAATCATTGGAGTAGCCTTTGGAGGAATCGTCAATTCTCTGGTGAAAGATATTCTTATGCCTCCATTAGGATTGATTTTAGGTCGGGTTAACTTTACTGATTTGTTTATCTCATTGAACGGACAAAACTACCCATCATTGGCAGCAGCGCGGGCCGCGGGCGCACCAACAATAAACTACGGACTTTTCATCAATACTATCATAAACTTTCTGATAATTGCCCTTGCCCTATTTATGGTCATCAGACAGTTCAACAAATTGAAGAAAAAGCCCGAGGAAAAGGCCCCGGATACAAAAAATTGCCCGTATTGCAAGGAAAGCATTTCCAAGGATGCCGTGCGCTGCCCTCACTGCACATCGGATCTGAAGGCTTGAGCCTTCAGTTTCATATTCCCAATATTATCGTTTGAGTTAGCCTTCATTTTGGGCTATATGGATTCCGTTACGTTGGTACGGCAAAATACGAAGCCAAATTCGACTTTTGACAAAACGAGCTGATAAACTATTTAGCTGTATCTTTTCCCGTTGCAGATCGATTGCTTTTCTGTCAATTTCTCGACAAATCATCTTACAATTCCAAACATGCAAAAAAATATTTACGTGCCAATACAACCAAAAGCTCTAAGTGCAATCATGTTTTACCCTTCTCTCGTACATGGCGACAGAGCTAATTGTAGATACCTCTATTCACAGCGGCGAAAATAACCTTAAAGACGACAAGATCTTGGGTCTATTTGATGAGATCATTCAGGAATGGTGGGCAAGGACCTTTTCGAGGGGCAATGAGCTTTTCACTCCACCTCAGCGTCTAGCAATCCCTCTCATCCATGAAGGGAAAAATGTTCTCATTTGCTCACCAACAGGCTCAGGAAAAACCCTTTCCGCTTTCATATCCATATTAAACCAGCTCTTTCTGCTTGCAAAGGATGAAGAGCTGGAGAACAGCGTTTATTGTCTCTACATATCTCCACTGAAATCTCTAGCCAACGATATTTACAAGAATCTGGAGCTGCCTCTTTCCGAGATTCAGGCATTGGCACGCGAGAATGGAATCGAACCCCAGGAGATAAGGCATGCCATCAGACATGGCGATATCTCCGCCCAGGATAAGAGCCGAATGCTGAGAAAAACGCCACATATTCTGAACACAACGCCTGAGAGCCTGGGCATCCTCCTGAGCGCTCCGCAGTTTAGAAAGAAGCTGAAGACCGTTCGATGGGTCATAGTTGACGAGATTCATTCCCTAGCAGGCTCAAAGAGGGGAGTTCATCTATCTGTAAGCCTTGAGCGGCTTGAGGAGCTTAAATCTGAGCTTGGCCCAGCGACAGACCCTGATGCAGGAAGCTTCGTCCGCATAGGCTGCTCTGCCACGATCGAGCCGCTGGATGAAATAGCCGCCTTTCTGGCAGGTAACAATAGGCCAGTTGAGATCGTGGATACTCGTTTTTCCCGGCAGTTCGATATCAAGCTACTCTGCCCTGTTCCAGATCTTATCTTCACAACTGCACGAGAGCTGAGCGATGAGCTCTACAGGATCGTTCATGAGCATGTCCAGGAGCATAAGAACACTCTTATTTTTACCAATACCAGGAATGGAGCAGAGCGCGTTCTTTACAATTTGCGCTCCCGATACCCTGAATTCTACAATGAGCAGAACTCAGGCTGCCATCACGGCTCTATGGGCAAGGAGGGCAGACTTGAGACCGAGGACCGGCTGAAGGCAGGCTCTCTTAAGGTCGTCTGCTCCTCAACATCCCTGGAGCTGGGCATAGATATGCCTCATATTGATCTTGTGCTGCAGATCGGCTCGCCCAAATCTGTTGCAGCTCTACTTCAACGAATTGGAAGGGCCGGCCACAGCTTGGATCAGGTTGTCAAGGGCAGGATAATAGTGCTCGACAGGGATGAACTGATAGAGTGCGCTGTAATGCTCGAGAAGGGTAGATCAGGTTTTGTGGATAAGATCCATATTCCTACAAACTGCCTCGATGCACTCTGCCAGCATCTTCTGGGAATGGTGCTGGAGAAGCCCTGGGATCTGGATGATGTCAGGCGGGTTGTGAGAAGATCCTACTGCTACCGCTGCCTGAAAGAGGAGGACTTCAAAAGCGTTATCGATTACCTCTCAGGCAAGCACGCAGGTCTGGCTGAGCGACATATCTATGCCAAGATCTGGCATGATGATTCCTCAAATAAAATAGGCAAACGGGGCCGCAATGCCCGGATGATCTATTACACCAATATCGGCATGATCCCAGACCAGTTCTCCTGTGATGTATTCACACGCGAGGGTCGATGGGTTGGAAACCTAGATGAGAAGTATATGGAGAAGCTGGACAAGGGAGATGTGTTTGTAATCGGCGGAAGATCCTACCGCTTTTGCTACCGGCGGGGAGGAAATGTTTACGTTGATTTAACTGCCGATCGGCCCAACATTCCTGCTTGGGTTTCAGAGAAGCTTCCGCTCTCCTTCGATCTTGGGAATAACGTTCTTCGCTTCAAGAACGATATGATTTGGATGATGAGGACAAAGGGCAGCAATGATGTGATCCGCTGGATTCTTAGTCAGTATCCTATAGATGAAAACAGCGCCCGGTCGATCTATGAAATCTTCCTGCACCAGATTGGCTATTTGGGAGAGGATTCCGTCTCCACTGACTGGCGATTGGTTATCGAGGAGGGACGTGACCCCGAGAACGATCGAAGGGTTTTCTACTTTATGACCAACTATGGTGTACGGTTCAATGACGGCTTCTCACGAATGATTGCCTATTTGATCTCCAGGGAGAAGACGAGCAATGTCTACGTCTCAATCGTCGATTCGGGCTTCATGATCTCTGTCCCGAAAACCAAGAAAGTGGACATCTGCAAGATACTGACGTCCATAGATGATGATAACTGTGAGGCTCTGCTGCATATGGCAATAGAAAACACGCACCTTCTGAAAAGCCTATTCAGAATCAATGCATGCAGGTGCTTCATGATTCTGCGAAACTACATGGGACGGAGGAAGAGCGCCCGAAGGCAGCAGGTCAGCGCCGATATGCTGATTTACTTCGCTCGAAAGCTCGATAGGTTTGCAGTCCTAGAGGAGAGCTACCGGGAAATAATAGAGGATAGGTTCGAGGTTGAGAACATCAAGGAGATCCTTCGCGGCATACGTTCGGGCGATATTCAGGTTGTGCTGAAAAAGGCTGATTCGCCAAGCCCAATGGCCTTCGGGATAGCGACAGTTGGCGCAAGCGATGTCATCCTCGCAGAGGACAGGCTCTCACTTCTAAAGGAGTTCCATAAACGGGTCATGGAGAAGATCGGCAATGGAGACGCGATAGAGGGCATGAGCTAGAGGGCATGAGCTAATGGATTTTGAGAAGCGCTTTGGCTTCCTAAACGGCTGCCTTTTTATTCGTGAGGCAGGGATCTGTGTTGCTTCCGACCTTCATATCGGCCTTGAGGATGAGCTTCGTCGTCAGGGACTCGCATTTCCTTTGAAGGAGAAGCAAATGCTTTTGGGCCGACTTGAGGAGGCATTGATTGCGTTCAAGCCCTCCGTGTTCGTGCTGGCTGGGGATATCTTTCATTCTTTCGATAGATTGGATAATCATGTGAAGGATAAGTTCGATTCGATAATGAGCACGCTTGAAGGGCAATGCAAGGTTATACTGCTGCGAGGATCTCACGACACAATGCTCTCCTCATTGAGCCTGGAATCCTTAGAGCGATATGATGCTGACGGCTTCACATTCATCCACGGCAACGAGAATATTAGTAATCATAATAATATCGTCATTGGCCATGAGCATCCGGTGATCCAGATCGAAATGGAGCGTCTGCCCTGCTTTCTTTTTGGGGAGAAGGTGATCAACGGCAAAGATCTCTTTGTGCTGCCAGCCTTCAATCCTCTCTGCCAGGGGGTGACGATAAACCATGTTGAGGGCAGGGATATGCTTTCGCCTCTGCTCAAAAAAGTGAATGTTGAGGAGCTTTGTCCAATTGTCGAGGTGCAGGGGGAGGTGCTGGCGTTTCCGAAGCTGCGAGGGCTGAGAAGACATATTTCTGTACTCTCCAACTTTTTTATAGCTTTATATTTATAGCTATATTTTCTTTTCCCATTAAAATTAATTCTTGATACAAAATAGATTTATTTATTAAAGCATTTTACTATGTTATGATCAAATTAGTTAAGACTCCGTTACAGTTAGAGCCATTTCTAAAAGGATTTAAAGATTTATTCACCATGCCAAGCTATAATTCTTTCCGTGATATGATTTCAGCACTAAGCGTATGTGATAAATCTAAGACCATCTCACACCTTAGTGACACTATGGCAAAGGATCGAGAAGGTACGAAATCACGCTCTTCCTATAATTGGTTCTTTAGTGATGCAATCTGGGATGAGAACAAAGTGGCTCAGCGCAGTGCGGATCTATTTATAGAAGCTCTTCAGTTAAGTGCAAGCGACAAAATATTATTAATTATAGACGATACATATAATGAAAAGGAAGGGAAATGTACTGATGGCGTGGGCAAGTTTTACGATCATTGCAAAGATGATTATATCATGGGTAACAATTTTGTTACCTCAGTCCTCCAATCTAGAGGTATATTTATACCACATAAAGCAAAAATGTATACTAAAAAAATAGACGGCAGTGAAGATTTCATGACTAAGATAGAAATTGCTTATAAAGATATCATCGAGCCCTTAAAAATACCAAAAGGCTTGAGTCTTTATGTTGTTTTCGACAGCTGGTGGTTTTCTGCGGATTTTATAACTAAATGCCTGAACTTAGGTCATCAAGTCGTTTGTGAAATTAAGTCTGATAAAAAGGTATGGATAAATAAAGATATATCCTTCCAGGTCAGGGACATGGCAAATCAGATTGATGAAATTTATTATAGAAGAACTACAGTTCAAGTTCGCGGCAAGAAGAAGGTATATTATGCAATCGAAAAAGAAGTCATCTTAGATAAGATTGGCAAAGTAAAGCTAGTCATCTCAAAGAAAAAGAAAAATGGTGACGCCAACTACTTTATTAGCACAAATTGTTCACTATCTTTGGTAGAAATCCTTTCTATTTACGAGGATAGGTGGGATATTGAGACTGCTCATAGAGAGTCAAATCAAAAATTGGGATTCAAGGATTATCAATTAAGAGGAAAACGCTCAATTGAAAGATTTATTCAGATGGTTTTCTCAGTCTGGACAGCCATCGTTTTATATGAACTCAAAAACCCACCAGTTGAAAGAAATCAACAAAATAGAACGATTGGAGATATGATTGATAGTATAAAGGCTCAAGCATTCATTGATGCCTTTATATATGTATTACAATTCTTTAATTTGCCAGTTCCTGATAGTGGTTTACTCTATCTAATCAAAGAACAGGGATATAAGATATAACTTGATATAGAATGGAGATTATAAATTGGTGAGAAACTTGGAGAGTACAGACATATTTGTTGATTTTTTTAATTTATGTGGAATATGCTTTTGAGTCATGATATTATGATTATCAAGATTAAGTATAAGTATCTTAATGAATTACCTCATAATAGGTGATTTGATAAAAAAACTTGACTTAGGAGAGATAAATTCAAATTGGGTCGATCAAGAGTTGGCTAAATTCGAGTCAAATGGTTTAAAGTTAGATAAACCAAAAAAGTTTAAGGGCTTAGATTTATCCGTGAAACAATCGATAGTTAGAATCGTAGAAATAATAGGTAATAAAATAGGATTCGATCAGGTAACTATTGAACCGAATTTGGCGGAAGGGCAAGCTGATATTGAATTTATAGATGATAACACATATTATCTTGAGGTCAAATCCCCAAATATTTTCAAGAGCGATCATTATAAGGACTTCAATAGCATATTTAATCAAGTTAGTAAATTGATATCCAGCGAATCCAATTTCATCATTGGGTGCACAGTTGGCTCACAACTTGTTCCGTTAAAGGTAAGACAAATCGATAGACAGGATGGAAACGCGTCGATGGGTATAATAGCATATGATAATTCCATTCCTCCAGGAAGCAAAATCGCTTATAAAATACAAAGTATGCTTCCTGAAGCTAGCAAACAGCTAAGTAGATTACCATCAAAATCGAAAAAGATCTTTGTATTAGATATAACGTCGTATATATTAAAAAGCGAAAGAGAGTTTTTTGCAATATTAACACAGGAATATAAAAAGAATTCGGAAAGTCTCAAATCACTTGATGGAGTTGTTCTATTTTCATCTGATCCTAATACAAGTGGATATTCCTTTTCACCGATATTTTTGAGAGATGGTATAAATATAGATGTTTTTAAGAGAAATACAATGATTCCTTTTAGCACTCCAATAATGATTGCGATAAAGAAGAGAACGCAAAAAGGACAAAACAATATATTAGAAATAGATGAATCTGGGAATATAATTATTGATGGCATACAATATTGCAATTTTTGGGAAAGCCTGAACTTTCTTGAAATTAACTCAATAGAAAATAATAGATACACTTATAATACCTCAAATAGTAAAAATAAGGTGAATTCTTACAAGTCACAAGCAGTAGTGTTAACCCATGCGCAATTCTCATGACTATCCCTAAACGGCAGGCTGATGAATTAAGCGGCCGCTTGGCATTGCTTTATGAAATTACATAATCATATGAAGAAGATTAATCACTAATATCGTTCTTCTCAATCGATTTCACCAGCGCATAAAGCGTTTCATTCACCGGCACACTTATCGCATGCTTCTTCGCAAGCCTGACCACGTAGCCGTTTATAGAGTCTATCTCAGTTTTCCGGCCTTTGAGCACATCCTGAAGCATGCTTGATGTGTTCATCGATGTCTTTCTGGCGACGGAGTAAACGAAATTCAGGACCTCGCTTTTATCGAGATTTAATCCTTCCTTTTCGGCAACGGCGAAGCATTCATCTATAATCCTTTCCACAGTTCCTTCAAGGTGCTTCGAGAGCACAATACCGTTCTTTTCCCTCGTTATTGCAGTTATAGGATTTATTACAGCATTTGCGAAGAGCTTGTTCCATTGATCGTTTTTGAAATCACTGGTAAACTCTATCTCAAAGCCTTTCTCCTCAAATCGCGCCTTCATAAACTGCTTTATTTCTCCAGGAACTCCATCCTCAACAACGGTCTTTCCCTTGCCCTTGAACTCTATCAGACCATCCTCCGAGAACTTGACACCGTTTGAGGTTACACCCTCGAAGGTATTAGCAGGAAGGTTGAAGGTTTCTACATTGCCCATACCGTTCATTAAAAGAATAAACCTGGAGTCATTCAGCTTACCACTAAGCATTCCCGATTCAATTATTTCATGGCGAACCTTGGGAAGAGAATGGGTCTTAACACATACTAACACTATATCCGGGTAAAAATCTGACCTGTCAAGCTCATTTAGGCTGGAGAAGCAGTGCTTGAAGTTGAATGTTCTCGGTCCCTCAAAGAAGTTTATTCTAAGGCCACGCTCCCTTACCTTTTGGATATGGCCTATTCTTCCGAGAAGGCCTACATTTTCGATAGCTTTATCCTCAAGCTTATCGATTTCTGAGAGCAAATATCCAACAAGGGAACCTATTGCTCCTGAGCCGTAAACCAGAACGTTTGCCATGTTATCTCTTTCGCCTGCCTAAAATGGAAGCAATTATAGGATAAGATTTTAACCTAACTAATGACCCCTGCTTTCCAGCCATGCGGCTAAGTCTTATAAATTCTCCATAACACGAGCAGCCACTAATTGCCTAAATGTTATCGCCGTCACAACGATCGCCATCGCTGTAGCGACGCAGATAGGTTCATGGATTGGTAACTTTACAGTCTATCATCGCAAACTTTTCCATGGGGCAGACTCCATGAACTTACAAATAAGCAAGTGCTCATTGGACTTAGCATGACCTTGGATCAAATACCCATCAGCAGGTTCTCGATCATTACTAGGATCTCGCCAAAGGCGCTCCGCTACTACGATCAGAAAGGGCTGTTAGTGCCAGCTGCCAAGGACCCATTTACTGGTTACAGATACTATACTGCAGATCAACTGGAGCGTGGCTTGAGGATAAAGACCCTATGTAATCTGGGCTTCACTCTGGAGAGACCATCAGCCGCCTTATCGGTGAACTTTGTGGAATCCTTTTCTTGCCCGAGAACCAGCGCAATATGGTGAAGATGGCAGGTCCTTGTATGGCTATTTATCATGACCAGGAGTACAAGGAAAAGGATGCAGATATCGAGGTGGCCATACCAATAACTGGCAGGATTGACGCGGGTGGCGCGGCAGAGATCAAAAGCCTGCCCGAGGCTAAAGTCTTGGCTGTGGTACATAAAGGCAGCTACGAGACGCTGCACCTTTCCTACAAGGAAATCTTTGATTACATGATGAAAAACGGCCTTGAGTTCGCAGGGCCTATGAGAGAGCTTTACCTGAACGATCCGGCGAAAACTCCGGTTGAGGAGCTGATGGTAGAAATACAGGTACCAATAAGATAACGTCTCAGGAGCTAAGGTCCATTAGATGGCATCGCTCAACTCACATCTTCTCCAAATTTTTTATACCATATCGTGTACTTTCAAATTTTGATACTTAAATTTGTTGATTCAAATATTAATATACCAATAATATGATTCAATATTAGTGCCATTAAATTGTTTCCCTTAAGCTCAATCAATTTGCGATAGATAAATAAACGATCCGTCATATTCATAGGAGCAAAGGCGGCTAACTGCCTAAAATTGAAACAGTCGCTATGGCATATTTCTGGAGAGTGTGGTTATGGCAAAGGTTAGGATGGCAATGCTCCTTATAGCTGTGGGATTATTATTTTCTTTTCCCGGCTCAGGATTGAACTCAACATTAGCAAATGGTGGCGACCAGAGTGACCAGGTATATAGCTGGTATACATCAGAGGCTCCAAATGATGTTAACCAGCTAACAGATGAAGGATTGCAATTCGCGCGGAACTTAGGAAATGGCTTAATGATTGTTGATTCAACTGAAAATAAAAGTAAAACCTCCTTGGATGTTCCTCCTGGAGCGTTCGTCAGACTAAAGCTGCTACCTGCAGCTAGCGGCGAGTTGAAGCTCTATTGCCGCTTCCCCACAGGATCAACGGATCTGCTGCTTACCGGCAGAGTGAAGAGCGGCCATTGCTATAGTGCATGGTACCAGACGGAGCTGGAAGGAAATTATGAGGTCTGGTACACGGTGGACGAGTCCAAGAGCAACTCAGTTCTCTTCAACACTACGAATGCAGCGGTTGCCGAGTTCGCAAGGGGCATGAGCTCATCCGGGGGCGCCATCTCGTCTGCACCACCAGCTATGGCCAAGAGTGGCGGAATATCTTATATGGCGGCGCCTGCACTCGCTGCGGCTCCCAGCGTTGGCTTTTCCACCGGTGGGGCCAAGGATATCAATAACTTCAGAGAGAATATAAAGCAGAATTATCTGCCTTTGCCTACAGATATAACCTATGAAGGTCTGTTTTACGATTACTACTTCGATACGGGCCAAGCGAAGGAATGCAACAAGCTTTTCTGCCCTTCATATAGTTATGCAATCTCTCGAGATCCATTCTCGAAGGAGCCGCAATATTATCTCTCAGTCGGCCTCAACTCCGGCATAACCGACTTCAAGCGGAAAAAGCTGAATCTGGTGGTGGTGTTGGACTACTCAGGCTCAATGGGCAGCTCCTTCGACAACTACTACTATGATCGCTTCGGAAATCAGGTTAATTTGAGTGATAACGAGAACTCCGGAAAGACAAAGATGGAGATCGCAGATAAAGCGGTTGTTTCACTGCTTGATCATCTGAATGCAGATGATAGATTTGGCATGGTGATCTTCAGCGATGATGCTTTCGTAGAGGACCCGCTCACTTCAGTTGGCGATAAAAATCTGGGGATGCTGAAGGATCAGATCCTTAATATCAGGGAGGACGGCTCAACCAATATGGAGGCCGGGATGAGGAGGGCCAACAAGCTCATTGCCAGATATCTGGATGCTGATCCTTCAGAGTACGAGAACAGGATAATTTTCCTGACGGATGCAATGCCCAATATTGGAGAGACCGGCGAGGATGATTTATCTCAGATTCTAGAGGAGAACGCAGCCCATAGGATCTATACTACATTCATTGGCATCGGCGTGGACTTCAACACAGAACTTGTAGATCAGATAACCAAGATACACGGAGCGAATTATTACTCAGTCCACTCTGCCAAAGAGTTCAAGCAGCGGATGGATGATGAGTTTGACTACATGGTTACGCCTCTGGTCTTTGATCTGCGACTGAACCTAGATGCTCCTGGCTACAGTATCGAGAAGGTTTACGGCTCCCCTGAGGCAGACGAGGCAACAGGTGAGCTGATGAAGGTTAACACGCTCTTCCCGTCCAAGACAGAAGAGGGTGCGGTCAAGGGCGGTATAGTACTGGTGAAGCTCAAGAAACTCTCACAGGAAAGCAATCTCTCACGCGATAGCAGTACGAAATTGAAGGTGAGCTACACAGATCGCAATGGTGTACAGGATAGCGATGAGGCTGTTGTAAATCTACAGGGAAAAGAGCCTGATTATTACCAGAATAGCGGGATACGCAAAGCAATCATTCTCTCAAGATATGCAGATCTTCTCAAAGATTGGACCTTGGATGAGCGGAAGGCTTTGGAGAAGGGCGAGAGTGTTGTTCCAGTTGTCACTATCGAGAACGGGATCGTTGTGCCTGTGATATTAGGCGAATGGGAACGCCAGTCACTGCCGTTACAGGTTTCTGAGCCCTATCGCGAGCTCTTCTTTGTATTCAGCTCGTACTTCGGAGACGAGAAAGCGGCAATAGGCGATGACACGCTCCAGCAGGAGCAGGATATCCTCGACAAGCTAAAGACGTATCAAGATTGAAGCCGGATTCAAATTGAAGCATGAATCCATGCGGGGCGGGAGGTGACTCTCACAACATAGAGCCATCTCCAAATTTTATGGATGAATTCAACTGAAAAGCGATCTATCAGTGAATGGCTAAGAAATGCAGTCTCGGAAAATCTCAACCAGTATTAGTAAAACGGAAAGGAACTCTATGCATGATGCTTCCCAGAGGATCGAAGATAGTTTCTTCCAGACTCCCACGTTTCAGGCGCTGACCATTGGCTTTCCGTTCTGCGTTTTCAAGCTGCTTTTCGGTCTATTAATTATCCTCACCGGCACAGAGAATGCTCAGGTCCTATTTGGATGGTTGGTAATTCTCTGGGCCTCAATTGATCTGTTGATGAATTTCACAAGGGCTTGGCTTCACCTTTCAGGTCGGGCATCGCCTATTGAGTACTGTACAATCGCTCAGATGGGGCGCATCTTCAGAAGACCAAGGTTTTTTCTGGCGATTGATACATTCCTATCCTTTTCTATCATCAGCTTTGTGCTTTGGTCTGGCTGGATCAAACTTCTGAGCCCCTTTGAATCCTATCTCTGGTATGCTGCCACCACATTAAATCTCATGGGTATCTCAGTGGTCAACCTGTGGCTTGAATACAGAAGAAATGAATGAGGCATAAGTGACTCTGCTGATGAAGAATGGATGGCGATCAATTCGATGACTATTACTACTACTATTGCCATCACTGCAGAAGAAAGCTGGTGTTATTTGGATGGATTATTTCAATGCCGTTCTGAACAAGGTCCAAGTTCTCATCATAGAAAGAATAAAAGCCGAAAACAACCTCGGGAACCGATGATGCAGCAGGTTCAAGAAAGATCTCTCTCCGAATTCATAAAAGCTCTGCAGATCCAGGCGGATTTTAAGTGTCGGCGGTGCGGCAGATGCTGCTGTTTATCTGATCCAATAGCGATAACTATTAGAGATGCAGAGAGGATCTCTGGGTATCTGGATATTACAACGGAACAGTTCATAGAGAGGTTCGCTAAGAGGACAAATGAATCAGATAGCGGCCTTTCCCTATTATCGCAGCCCTGTGTATTTTTCAAGGATGGCACAGGATGTACAGTTTATCAGGCCAGGCCGATGATATGCAGGATGTATCCGCCGATAGCGCTATTCGTTCATGGAAGGCTTAAAGACAGCAAATGCCCCGCAATGGAAACATCCAATGAACTCTGCCGAGACGTTTCATCAGAAGACGATTGCTTTTACAGCTCTCTTCTTGCAATAATCGAGGCCGTCCAGGAGCAAGGCATACCTGTGAATATCGAAAGAAATGATGATGGATCGATAGAACTGAAACTTATCCGATACTTTATGTGATCTCCATTTTTGCTTTTAAAATGGATCAGTTAGATGACTGTGGCTTAATGCAAGACGGCGTCAACATTTAATTCTAAAACGAGTCGTCGAATCCTATCTTGGAATGCGTTCCATCACAGAAAGGCTTCTTTTTCGACCCGCCGCATCTGCAAAGGGCAAATGGACCACAGCTTGCAATCTCATTGTCATCACAGTCGATGAGAACACAGTTGCCCTTAACCAGTAGCGGTCCGTTCTTCGTCACCTTTATCTCAGCCGAAGGCTTTTGAATCGTTTCTGACTTTTTGTATGACAGGGCGCCCGAAGGGCATCGATCGATTACTTTCATAATTTCTTCGGAGTCGGAACCCTGCATGTTTATCCAAGGCTTCTTGTTGCGGTCGAAGACTTGAGGCAAGCCATTCACGCACTTCCTCGAGTGAATGCATTTATCGGGGTCCCAGTAGACCGTTATCTCGCTATTTGTATACTCTTTCATTGCTTTTGGGTAATTGTAGTAATACTAAGCTTTTCTGCTGATAATCACCTTTGATCCAATTTTACAGGCCATATCCATAATTATCAGAGGTTCTTGATAAAGGGATTTCATAGGACTGAATGACTTCAGGTTCTAGCAGGTCTATTCTTCCCTATGTACTTTGACTTGCCCTTACCACCCATCTTGGTATACAGATACCAGTAAGGCCCGTGGAGTTCCCCGCCAGGCTTCGCGCAATGGCAGGTGGGCTTGCCGCATTTCACATTCTGAAGAACATATGAGCCGCCTCTTCTGGCAGGCTCAACCGCTAGTATCTCAGTGCCCTTTTCCTTGGCTTGCTCCTGACGCTCCTCTATCTCTAAGGCGTCGAGTTGAGACTCAATGATGGCAATAGCATTGTCTATCCAGGCTCTCTGCTCTCGAAGCACCTCTATCCTTTTCCTGAGATCCTCCACCTTCATAATATCTTATGTGTAATACTTAGAATATCAATCTAACTATAGCATATAAGATGTTATTTCCATCTTTTCCTTAAAGCAAATCGGCAATCGTAAAATTAGTGCTTAATATGCGGTTCTTCCAAAACTATTTGTAGTATAATTGGCGATACATTCAGAACACAGAATTTAGGGGTTGTAGCAATGATGGGAAATGGCGTAAAGATACTTGAAGATAGGGATAGATTGTTCATAGATATCTTACAGAGCTTGGGCGTTCGCAAACAAGAGGCGACCATGATAGCCTGGATGAATGGGGCAGGAGAGGTTTCCTCTATGGATATTGAGAAAGGAACAGGCATTCGGCAGTCAGAGGTAAGCAAAATCTTGAAGGCAATGCGAAAGAATGGGTGGGTAGATACTTTTAAAGCTAGTAATTCGACAAAGGGCAGACCTAGGAAGATCCACTCACTCAGTACCTCATTAGATAATATCGTTAGGTACTATGAGCTGCAAAAGCTCAGGGAATCCATCTCTGTCAGAGAATCTATACAGAGGTTGAAGGAGCTGGCAACGGTCTGAGTTCAAAGATCATAGAAATTTTTTGAACTCAGATGTACATTGCCTGCTTAGGTATCTAACAAAAAGGGGGCAAATGCCCGAAGATTTAGGAGGGAGACTAGCAAAGGAAATCGAATGCACATTCTTGAATAAAAAATTTTTGCTAAACTATTCTTATAGCTCGAAGATACTAATTCCATAACGTCTAACCCCAAGCCAGCTCTAAAGGCAAAGATACTTAGTGAAGATAGTACAATCAGAAGCATATGGCAGAAGTCCTTGAGCTCACAAAGGAAAGGCAAGAAGAAAAAGCCAAAGTCGTCCCGCCCAGAGCGATTTGGTCCGGCAGCCTTAGGATGGGTTTGGTCAATATTCCTGTCAATGCCGTGTCCATAACAAGAGATACGCATATCAGCTTGCGCATGCTTCATCGAAGCTGCGAGACTCCCATATCCTTCAAACGCTTTTGCCAGGAGGGGGAGGAGGTCCCTCTGAGGGATATCGTCTACGGTTATCCCCTGGATAGAAAGAATTACGTGGTCCTGGAGAAAAAGGAGATAGATGCAGCAAAGCCTGGATCCAAGGACACCATAGATCTGGATAGGTTCGTCAACTTCTTTCAGATCGATCCCCACTACTTCGAGAAAACCTATCTCCTTATGCCGAACAGGTCTGATGAGGCCTATGCACTTCTAAGAGCAATCATGGAGAAGACGGGAAAGGCGGCCATCGGGAGAATGACCCTTGTCTCCAGGGAACGTGTAGTACTCGTACACTATTATCAAGGGGCCATTGTGGCCACGATCCTTAGATATTCGGATGAGATCGTCGATCCCCAGACATTCGAGCAGCTGAAAAACTTGCCCGAGCCCAATGAGATGGAGATGAAGCTCGCCAAGGATATAGTGGACGGGCTCAGCGGCGAGCCGGAAATGAGCGCCTATAAAGACGAATACAATGAGAGAATTCAGGACCTGGTCAGGTCCAAAATGGGCGAAAAGGTTGTGACAATTGAAAAGAAGAAGGAAAAGCCAGCTGCCAAGAGCCTTATGGAAGCTTTGAGGATTACCGCCGAGTCTCTAAAGTGATAAAAATGCATAGCAGAAGTCCTGGCCCTGATGAACCTATAAGGCCAATGCTTGCAATCACCGGCAAGCCCTTCTCCTCTAATGATTGGATATTCGAGCCTAAGATAGACGGCACTCGTTGCATAGCCCACATCCAGAAAGGCGTAGTACTGCAGAACCGAAGGCTAACGAACATCGCTAACCGCTATCCAGAGATTGTGGAAGCCCTGTCAAATTCAGCACCTGGCTGTGTCTTTGATGGGGAAATTGCAGTCTTTTCAGATGGCAAGCCAGACTTCACCTTGCTGGCTGAGAGGGAGCACCGGACCCAGATGCTCAAAATCGAGTACCTATCCAAAACCACACCAGCCAGCTACGTTGTCTTCGATATCCTCTACTTTAAAGGTGAGAATGTAATGGCCATGCCGCTACACGAAAGAAAGGCGATCTTGAAGGAGATGCTGCAGGAGAGCGATGGCATAACCCTGGTCGACTATTTCCCAGAGAAGGGCGAGGACTACTTCAAGGCGGCACTGAAGCTTGGCATCGAGGGTGTAATGGCCAAGAGGCTCGCCTCCACATATCAGCCCGGAGTCCGCAGCCCTGACTGGATAAAGATCAAGAAGCGTTACGATTTCGATCTAGTGGTTGGAGGTTATATCCAAGGTAAGGGCAGAAGAGGGCCCTATTTTGGCGGACTGCTTTTGGGCGCTTATGATTCTAACAAGCTAATTTACGTAGGAAGGGTGGGCTCCGGCTTCTCAGATAAGGAGCTGCAGGAGATGGTCGGAAACTTTGAACCTGCAACTGATATGCCCTTTTCTAGTCCTCCCGAAACTCCCGGAGCCAAATGGCTGAAACCCAACATAGTAGTGCAGGTGGCTGCTATGGAAGTCACAGAGAATGGTAGCCTTAGGGCTCCGGTGTTCCTGCGGAGAAGATTTGACAAGGAGCCTCTGGATTGCTCTATAGATCAAATAAAACGTTGAGAGGTGCTACTAAATCCTGAATAGCTTAGTCTTTAGCTCCACTCTCCACCATTCATCAGCCACTCATCCATATCTTTCGCGGCTAACTTTCCTGCGCCCATTGCGCTTATAACAGTGGCCGCGCCTGTAGTGATATCCCCGCCAGCCCAGACTCCACTCATCGTCGTCCTTCCGCGCTCATCAACCGCCAGAGTTCCCCATTTCGTTGTCTTTAGTTCAGGCGTGCTGGATGGTATAAGTGGATTCGGTATTGTTCCAACTGCGATGATAACAGTATCGACTTCGATGCAATGCTCCGAGCCTTTTTTAGCTCTTGGGCTCCGCCTACCGCTCTCATCAGGCTCGCCAAGCTCCATTTCCACGACCTCCATGGCTACGACTTCACCGCGTTCATTGCCCAAAAACCTAGTAGGATTGGTCAGGAAGTCGAAGATGATGCCCTCCTCCATAGCATTCTCCACCTCTTCCAGCCGGGCAGGCATCTCCTCTCTAGAGCGGCGATAGATGATATGAACCTCATCCGCTCCTAGGCGTAGCGCGCAGCGGGCTGAGTCCATTGCTACGTTTCCTCCGCCGATTACAGCCACCTCTTTGCCCAGCTTCACCGGCGTATCGTACTCGGGGAACCTGTAAGCCTTCATCAAGTTGATTCTTGTGAGATATTCATTGGCCGAATAGATGCCGCTCAGGTTTTCTCCCGGAATATTCATGAACCTTGGAGCACCTGCACCGATTCCCAAAAATGCAGCATCAAATCCATCTTCAATCAGCTCTTTCACCTGCACCTGTCTTCCCACAACCGAGTCCAGCTCAAGAACGGCTCCAAAAGATTGAACGTAAGTGACTTCGGATTTGACGATGCTTTTGGGGAGCCTGAACTCAGGTATTCCATAAACTAGGACACCTCCAGCGTCATGCAGCGCCTCGAAGATTACCACGCGATGGCCCATCCTTACAAGCTCAGCTGCACAGGTCAGACCTGCGGGGCCTGAGCCGACGACTGCAACTCGTTTCCCCGTAGGTGAATGAACTTCAGGGTGACACCGCTCATTGCTCAGCTCCCAGTCCGCAACATAGCGCTCCAGCCGGCCTATGGCAATGGGTGCCTTTTTCTTTGCCAGTACACATTTACACTCGCACTGTTCTTCCTGCGGGCAGACCCTTCCACAAACGCCGGGCAGGCTATTCCTTCTTTTCAGTACCTTTACGGCCCCAGGCATATCGCCATCCCGTAGCGCTTTGATAAACTGCGGAATCTCTACGCCCACAGGACAGCCAGTGATGCATTTGGGCTTATTACATTGTAGGCATCTGTTTGCTTCATCAAGCGCCTGCTTCTCGGAATAGCCCAATGCAACCTCCTGGAAGTTCCATCTCCTCTCATCCGGAGATTGCTTAGGCATCTCGACCCTGCTCAAGTTTATCTTAGACATAGCAATCTTCTTCTGCTAAATGCGTTCATTTCCGGCTGCTTGCGGTAGCTCTCCTATTCGACCTCTTCCATGCGACTGTCACCGTTGATAATAAATAACTTATTGCCCGACCGTATAAGGTACAGGGTAGCCTTTGAGAATGACGAGAATGTTTGCGGCGCCGAGATACTGGAGCTTTGTGAGCGTATAGGCGCACCCGCAGTCTTCGAGGTCTTTCACCATGAAGTTCACAAAAGTCTGCCGGGCATGAGCAACAGAGAGATCATCGAGGCATTTGCCGCTACCTGGCCCAAGGGTGAGCGCCAGAAGATACACTACTCTGATCAGCATCCTAAGAAGCAAATTGGCTCGCAGTTTGCTCATTTCGATGTGAATTGGTTCCATAATTTTTATGATACAGTATCAGATCTGAAGCTTGATATATTGATTGAAGTTAAGGATAAGGAGCATTCTGTGCTCGCGATTAGGGACGCGCTGGAGAATAAGTTTCATTAATTAGGATGTCATGCCTTATAGGTCGAATCTGTGGCCGTGACCTATATTGGGAAAAAGTCGTGCGAGGACTAGATTATACTTTTAGGGTTGAGCAATAGCCTTGACTCCTGATGGTAAAAGGGCCGTATCAGGATCATGGGATTAAACGCTCAAAGTATGGGATCTAGAGAAACAAGGGGCTCTAGACTCTTAGCTATTTTGATGCTATACACACTCATCCAGCCAGTTAACCATAGCAAATTATGCAACTCGCAGAGCTCTTAAAAATCGGCCTAACTAGTCTTCTGCTGACTTATCGTTCACATACTTTATGGAATGAATTTTCGACAATTGCCCGATATCGATTTTTCGACAGCTGCCAAAACAAAAATCCGCTGCATAATCCAGAGCACGCATCCATGCCTTTGCAGATCGAAAGCATATTTATAAAAATACGCTATAGCTTCGAAGGCACGAAAAATGGAAGGGTAGTTTTACGGGTTGTACATAGTATTAGGCGAAAAATTAGTCCGTACAGCCTAATGCATTACAAGCCATCTTCCTGTAATCCCATGCTTTTGTATCTGATGGATCTACTTCAAGCGCCCTATTACAACTAAGAACAGCCTCTTTATATTTACCTAATCTGTAAAGAGCGATACCTTTCGTATGCCAGGCTCTTGCATTCGTAGGCTCTATGTTAATTGCCTTATCGCAGCTATCAATAGCCTCTGAATATCTGCCTAACATATACAGTGAGGCGCCTTTCAATGTCCAGCAGTTAGAAATTAGACCATGCTGTTCAATTGCAGCATTGGCATATGAACTAATTGAAGTATTGGCACAGGAAAGAGCAAGCACATAATATCCCTTATTGTAAAAATTAGCGCCTTGATTATACCAATTATTTGCATCTATCTGATTTTCACCCTCGTTAGTCAGATTTATTAAAATGGGGATATTAGAAATCAGATTTAAAAGCGGATCTAAGAGCGATGCGCCGCCTGATGGTGGTAATGCTGAGCCGATGTTACTATTCACATCGCCTGCCACTACATCGCATCTATCAGCCAAGGCGGTACAGCACGTCAAAAAAAATAGTACGGCTACACATCCCAAAATAAGCATTAGCCTCAACATAATTCCTCTTATAATCAATTACACATCAATTTATGCCTGATAAGTGTTAAGTTTAATAATCTATAAAGCTCTTTACCCTGTCATGAGACTAGCTTCGATAATTAGTGCGCTAATATTGATAGAGGTGGCTTCAATAGGAACTATCAATTGTAATCCTGATACAATCGCAAACTTAGGAGGTTATAATTTCACCTTTGAAATGAATCGACCACACGAGGTATCAGGGGCAACGGTAAAAACATTTGACGGTTTTATTTTTTTGGGGATAACTAATAATGCGACTCAAGCGGGATTCACACCAGAAAAGTTTATAGGGTATACCATGGTGGGAAAGAACATTGCATTGCTTTATAAAACCGGTTATGGCTATCTCGATAATAGTGGCTATTCCGCTCTATTTTCTACAACATTGCCCCCACGAGGTCCTCATAATATAGCGGTATTAAGCACTTTGAATCTTACAGATACCATAGATTTTCTTAGATCACTAAAGATAGAACCTGCAAATTTGACAAAAAAAGATCCAATGTTGGATTTATATATAGAATCACAAAAAATTTTTTAGCTTGATAGCGCTATCCTTCCAGGTCTTGGCTTCCTTGGCTTTAAAGATATCTCAGCGCGCATAAGACTAGACTATTGCCGCAAAATCTCTTTCAAAAGCTATGGCGTAATGTTAAATTAGTCTTCAACATCCTATCATAAAGATGCGCTCTCGAAAAAGTCTTAATTAAAAGCCGATAGCAAATCATTATTGTTTATTTATAAATTTATGCTTAATCTATTATTTGCTAAATGTAAATTTTGATATATCACTAATTGCAATAAGCGCTAAGACAATAATAAACTCACTTAACATCCAAAAACCAGCCTAAAACCAAAAACTTTATATATCGCACAATGAAGGGAAAATTATGGGAAATCTAATGGTATATGCGCCAAATATCGTCACACCAATTCAAAGTAATACGATCGTGAATTCAGTAGACAACCAGAACATCACGCTTGTGGCAATAGTCGCAATATTTGCTTTGGCTTTGTGCGTATTAAGCTCGATAAATATAGCATGAAGTCCAAAAAGAAAGCAATACCACTCGAAAAGGATGAGCGGATCGTAGCCGGAACTCTAGAGCGATATACAAACAATATGTCGTTTGATGAGAATAGGGCTTTTAATCAACAACCGGAATAGTTGCTTTGAGGAATGTATAGGCTATTTTTGACAATTCCTCGAATTTGTGCGTGTAATCATCAAAGTCCTGTTGTTGTGCTGTTATTTTTAGGCTGCTTAGCATACCGTTTTCACCTTGTGCTGATATCGCGACAATGTTTTTATACAAAAGAAAATCGGCAATAAGCCTTGTATCGGGTCCGATAGTCCTTCGAGGTACTACAAATGTTCTAACCCCAGCCTCATCAAACGCCCTGATCTTACTAATGCATTGTTCTGTTCCTTCGGTTTCATCTGGAATAATGAAAATTTTGTTAATAGTAACGCCCCGTTTAATCGCATCTTTGTGGTGCTCTAGATATATCCCATCTAAGATCATTTTGTCTTGGTAAATAACAACGGATATAATTAGATCTCTGGCTTGTGCTCTTTCATAGAACCCCATTAGCTCTAAAAATGCAGGTTCGGGATTATAAACCTCATAAATCCCTAAGTTAAGGTTTTTGAGATCTTGTAGGCATTGTTGCATTATTTTTTGGGATCTTATTTTAAAGATAGGATTCTCGATGGAATTTTGAAGATTATATAATTCAATATTATTTTTTAAGGTTTCCTCAATATTTGATTTAATTAAGGCGGCTTGAACAGTAAACCCTGCGAGAATAATTCCAATAGCAATGGACAACGCGCTTTCTTTTAATAGTAGATAAAAAGCTAATGCTATAAAAACTGAGGCAAAACCAGCTATAATCTCTTTCGAATACTTTTTGTATGTCTCCAACGCCCAGCCTCAATAAGGTCACGCTTAATAACCTATAAAGCCCTTATCTAGATTACAAGATGCTCTCAAAGGCTAAGTACTCATAATAGATCTCATGTAGGAACTAAATTGCGTCAATCGTGAATTTCCGATTATAATGGAAATCAGAAATTACATATCAGTTACGTGGAAGATATCTCTATGAAGTGATAGTGCGGGGTCTGACTCCCGCACATAATCGCATTTTCAGAATCAACATCTATGGGCTAGATCATAGATAGTATCGTTCAGAGATTGTTAGTTAAGGCAGTGCCTGGCTGAGATCCGGCCTTAAAATTGATTTTACGGCCTCGCTATGGTCCGCTATTCCTTCTTCGATCTCCTTCGCTTATCTTGGTAGGATTTACGGCGCGAGCTTTTGTTTTGTGGATCCATACTTTTCTTTGGACCCATACCTTTCTTCTTCGACATGAAATCACTAACTGCTGATTAAATGCCCGAAACTTTGGATGTGTGGTCTGGATAGAATGGGTGCTGTCTCCTTCCTTCGGGCCGCTTGAACTATGGATCGAATAGGACTACAAAATAATGAGAGGATGCCTCCTTTAATTTAACTGTTTACCATTTTCCAGTTTCTATCTTCGTAAGATTATCAAGAACCTTCACCGCGGCCTCAGTGCCGAGGTTGTATTTCTTGCAGATCATTAGCACACGAAGCAGCTCAGTGTTCGCATCTGTTCCCGCAAGCTGGGATGCATACAGCTCGGCTGCTTCATATCCCTTGTTCATCAGCGCATCTTTGGCCCCATTCATTATTGGCCCAGTAACGCAAGTATTGGCTGCGCCTATCTCAGCAATGGCCTTCTCCATATTTTCCAGTTCTTTGTCGCTTATCATCTCAATCACTCTAGTTTTCCAAAGATTTACTAATCGAGAATATCTCATATCAGATAAGAACTTTTTGAGACGTATTGGGGTTGAACAAAATGAGATGTCGACGCCTCAATGATCGGCTTACAGAATGCTCTGAATATTGCATATTACCCCTCTCGTAATTATGATTTCCCATGAAAGTGGCGCAGTAGATATCACTTATATTTTTCGGGCATGAGCCTCTGTCCTGATCGTTAGGCTCGCGCAACCCCATGGGTCACAGGATCGAATAGCCTTTTTTAAAAAAATCTTCGCATCTGCATTATTCGGATTTCTGTATTGCGATCTGTAAGTTACATGTATTATGAATCATCTAAATATTAAACCGGATTTGGAGGCAACTGATCTATCCGCCTAAATATATACGCATGAACCTCCCCATCAGGTGCTTGCATCAACAAAATCATCACGTGTTAGGTATCTATCAGGGATATCGACTAACATACTTACCTTACCTGTATCGGGGTCGATCACTTGCTTTTTAGGAACCGGATAGAATTTTGGATTTATCTCTTCAATATCTTCTAATATGCGTGTTGCATGCCAATGTTTAGCAAACTTCTCATGTTGTCTTGCATATTCATCTTTATTAGCAACCATAGATCCAAGGGCAATTAGTTCTAATATTTTGCGAAATTGAAGACATATAAACTCTATATTTGTAGCTTGATATAATGTGGTGTGACTTTTATCGAGGATGTTAGTGATTGCTGTTATTCTTCGTTTAACCTCATCCATACATCGACAATACTTGTCCATGTCTTCAATTATCATGTTTATACCTCCTGGATTCATGTTATGATAAAAATATCCGATAAAAAGGCTTTGGGTAGATAACTCATGTGCTAGAATCTCATCCCCCCGCACATGTTGGCAAATATAGAATTAGCATCTATAGCCCCAATCCAAAATAGTATGGATTGAAATTTACGAGTAACAAACTAAAGGCAACCATAGAAGCTCTCCCGTCCTAGCTTATACCGTCCCGGAGGGCGTTAGCCCGTCGCGGCGACTGAGCGACAGCCCCGTAAACAGCTAGCGCGGGAGCGAAGCGACTCGCGGGCACTCCGGAATGTGAGGTGGAAAATGAGTAGAATCATTGCAAAAGATATCGCCTATGCTACTTTTCTGATACTCTGTATTTTAGGGCTAACACTAACGGCTTTCTAGCGCGCTCAATCGCCGCGCGGGCTGCCCCTAGCCCCTCGATGGGGGAAGGTTTTGAAAATATAGGCGATAAGGTTTACGGGGATATGATGAACAATCCCTTCTTATATTGAAGATAGAAAAGAGCTGTTGGATAGTCTTCAAGTTAATAGCTAATTAATAATACTAGTATTACAATCATACAATAAAGAATGATACCAGAGCCATTCGTCGATACTGAAACGGATAGGACAAAGTCCAGGTGGGTGGCCATAGCGTACAGGGACTTCGTTAGGGAAACCGGCAGACAAAGGACCACACTTAGGGGGCTTTTCTATTATGCACTTAAAAGGAAAGAGCACGATTATCCCATTTGTGGAAAATTTGTTGGTGAGATCAGGATCACCAGACCCTACCACGAAAGCGATGGAGAGCGCCTTCCGAAATGGATAAGCAGGGCAAGGAAGCTCGGCGTCATTCCAGCAGATGCCATCTTAGACGAAGTTCCTGGAGAGCAAGTCTTCACGCCCGAGCTTGAGGAGAATAAACCTCATCGCGTTGAAGTATGGCTGAACAAGTCGGCATTGAATCCGCTCCTGCAGCCGGTATGCGATAAGCATGGTGCAACGCTCGTTTCGGTCGATGCCAGGCCATCGAAGGCTGCGATTGATGATCTTTACCGGCGCTCTGCAGGATATGCTGCTATTATCCTCTGTCTCTCTGACTTGAGCGCTTCCAGCCTCTCCTTCTGCAGAGATCTGGCAGCAGAAATCGGAAAAGAAAAGCCAACGGGCGAATGGGATATCCGCCTGAAGAGAATCGGCCTTACACCGGAGCAGGTTTTGGATTTGGGTATCCCTCAGGTTACTGGTGCGCGGAGTGGAAATGTTGATGAGGCCTATTATAGAAAATATATCGAGCCCTATCGGCTGAACCCAAGGAAAATGTCAGAGCTTGATGCACTGGAGGTGCATTATCCGGGAGGCGTAGCAGGTTTCATCAATGATGCTTTATCGAAGATTGATGGCTCTGATAAGGAGCAGCTTCTACTGGACCTTAAGGGCAAGCAATAGCTCCTGGAGAGATAGATATAGATTGCAAGTAAAATGGGGCAAACCTATCACACTCTTTCGACCTGCCTGATAAGATCCCATCCTATGACAAAGCTCTCATCCACCGCGGAGAGTAGCTCATCATGAATAGAGCTTGGGGAGTAGTATAGCACAGCAAGCACTCCTGCATCCTTTGCGGACTCTATTGCTGGCACGAAATCGCTGTCGCCAGTTACAATGACTGCCTTTGAGATCGCCCGTTCACAGCTCAGCTTCACAAGATCCACAGCGAGTGCGATATCAACTCGCTTCTGCACAAATTCGCCGCCAACACAGCCGAGCCTGCCGAGCTTTACTTCGAACCTGGGGAGCTTTCTAAGCGTGTAGACGAACTTATCCATGGCTGCAAACCTCTTGCGCTCATCCTCAGTCGGCGGACAGCTCTGGTAAGGCATGCAGTTATAGTAGTATGTTCTCAATCGTTCATAATCGCCGCAAAGCATATCTGAGAACTTGGCAAGATCTATCTTAGGCTTACTAAAATCTATATCCAAAATCTTTGTTAAGTAGGCGCCATCTATGAATACCGCAGCACGATTATACAAAATAGTCCCTCTTAGAATCTATTATTTACTGCCATCCAAGTGAACGGCAGTGTCTATTATAATCCTAACTTTACCGGCCTCGGTATATTTAATTTACGCTAGTCCTGATCAGAACCAATACTTCTTAGCTTTCTTCCTTTATCTTCGGATAATTTATTGGCATGCTTTACGAGCTGCATTTAATTACAAATTTTTTGAGGATATTTTTCAAAAGATTCAAATGTCATTGCTGCTAGCCATTTTATCCTTCTTGGGTTCTTTACTGAAACTCTTGTAAATAGCTTCAAGCAGCTCATCTCCATGAGGCTTGGGCAGATCTCTCTTTTCAACTTCAGCATAACAGACCCAGACGCCGATAGCATCCTTGATCTCCTTAAGAGCTTCTTCCTCCGTCTCACCGAAGGCCGAACATCCACGCAGCTCAGGTGCAACTGCAATATATCCGTTGGCCTTTTCGCTATAAACTATATCGATTGCATATTTGTTCATTGGATCAGCCCGAACCGATTTAATCATCATGGGATTTAATTGCTTTTCCTTGATTATTCTGCCCCATATCTTTTTGCACTTTTTCAACGCCATCCTTCACAATCTCCAGAAGCTGAAGGTCAAAGGTTAGGGTTTGCTCCGATAGGGGATGGTTTGCATCTAGGGTGACCGTATTCTCATCCATATCTGTTATCATTACTGGAATCATCTGGCCGCTAGGCGCACAGACCTCAAGGTTCATTCCCAGTTCGGGCTTAATATCCTCTGGAAGATCCTTCTTATCTATGGTTATAACTCTGTCCTCTCTATATTTTCCATATGCCATCTCCGGGGGCAGCTTCACGGTTTTCGATTCTCCTGGGCTCATGCCTATTACCGCCTCCTCGAAGCCGGGTATGAGCTTGCCTGAGCCTATTACGAACTCCAGTGGCTCCGATCCTTTTGATGTATCGAAGGGTACGCCGGTGTCAAGCTTGCCTGTGTAATGCACCTTTACAGTATCTCCTTTCTTTGCAGTTGCCATTTTATTTGCCTCTTAAATCACTGAAACTTTCTTGAAATAAAAATTTGCAGCTTCAACTATTTAGCTGATCTCCCAGTAGGACCCAACCTGATTCATCTGAGCGTTCAAGAAAATCCAGGGAGGTCGTTGAGGCTATTTAGACACTTCATCTCCATAGACGGATAAATGAGATAGATAATTGAGCAAAGAATTGCGCATGAAATTAAGATCGTGCTAAGTCAATTCAGGATTTGGAAATCGCGCGAAGGGTAATATCTCAGTAACGTCTTAGTATAAAGAGAATCATTTAATGGGGTGCTAAGATAAAATCTAAGGGTGAATTTAAGGTGAGAATATTATATGGTAAAATGGAAGTCTGATCTGGGTCTTGAGGCCAGGATGCTCCTGACCATGTTTCTACTGGCGGTAATTTACCTGGCCTTTGTGGCGTTCCTGTTTTACGTGGGCGTGGACCAGGTATTCATAGTTCTCTTCATGGGAGCCTTCATCTTCCTTCAATATTTCTATTCAGATAGGCTTATATTACGCTCAATGGGCGCTAAGATCGTCTCTGAGAGCGAAGCTCCTGAGCTTCACGAGATAGTCACAAGGCTCTGCGCGATCGCAAATCTGCCAAAACCCAAGATAGCGATAGTGACTACAAGCATGCCCAATGCCTTGGCCACAGGCCGCAATCAGAAGAGTGCAGTTGTGGCTGTGACCAGTGGTATAATGAATCAGCTCAATAGAAGCGAGCTTGAGGCCGTGCTCGCACATGAGCTGACACACGTCAAGAACAGAGACGCAATGGTCATGACCGTTGCCACGTTCATTTCATCCATAGCCATGCTGATGGTCCGCTGGCTGCCGATGTTCGGCAGTGGAGACAGGCGCAGCAGAGATGGAGGCGGCATAGTAGCGATTCTATTGGTCTCAATCGCTGTCTGGATCACAAGCTTCCTGCTGATAAGGGCGCTATCCAGATACAGGGAGTTTGCAGCGGACAGAGGATCTGCAATAATTACCGGCAGGCCATCGAACCTGGCATCCGCGCTGATGAAGATCAGTGGATTTCATGTCCCAACCCAGGATCTGAGAAAGGTCGAGGGTTCAGCGAGCGCTCTGTTCATAGTCCCTGCGATCTCTGGAAGGTCTGTGATGAACCTCTTCTCGACACACCCATCCACAGAGGCGAGGATAGCAGCGCTGCAGAGAATTGAGCAGGAGATGGAGGCAGCCTAAGATGGGATTCCTCGATTCCATTTTAGGAAAGACAAAGCTCCCTGAGTCGAAGACTGAGAAGCTCTTTGCTATCTCCACTGCAGCTATCACAATGGATGCAAATCTCGGTCTCAAGCCTGAAGGCTCTGCAGCCATCTGCTTCAAGCCAATGGATTCTTCAAAGTTTGAAGCCGCGCGCTCGGAGATCGAAGATCTTCTTAAGATCAGCACAAAGGAAACGCACACTCAGTACAAAGTTCAGAAGGATGAGTACGGCTACCTCTGGGTGGTGCTGAAAGATCCAGACTTCGATGATTTGGTTACAAATATTCAGATGATCAGCCAGACCATGATAGAGAACGGCTTTAGCACACAGCTCCTATGCGCTGTCTATCGTTTTATGGGCGAATCTACAGTATTTTGGATTTATAACTTCAAACAGGGCGCTTACTATCCATTCGTGCCCAAAAGCGGAAATCAACGCGATACGGCACTGGAGTTCAGGATTAAGTCTATTTTGGAGAAGGAGATGCCGATAGAAAAAAATGTGGAGATGTGGTATCCCATGTGGGGGATGCCGATATAGTTCGGTTTCTAGCACTGTGGAAACGCTCCGTCTCTGCGGCATCAAAGCTTTATGTAATCAGCTTTATCATTCGGCAGCTTGGGCTCCAGGGCGATCACTATTACCTCCTTTCCTGCGAACTCTTTTCCAATAGTGACTCTGCCTATCTTATCCACTTTCCTGTAAGAAGGATCAGTTATCAGATTGCGCGATCCCAGTTTTTCCATCAAATTACTTAGAAACATTATAACCACTTATCAGATAGGATATTTGTTTTGGTATAAAACTCTTTATTATTATCCTTCTAAAGGGAATATCCTTTTATAGGTGTAAACACTGTAGAAGGATTAAAGATTGCCAGGTCATAATTAGTTATCCTATACCTGACGGACACTCTGCAAAGGAGTAAAAGGAAATGTATATGCAAGCCGTATTAAAGCCATTCTGGCACTCATATCCTATGCCAGTTACAGGAGGGTCTAGGCCATGCCTCGACTGAATACAAGCTATCTGAATGGAGATGGTTCCTTCTGGACTCTGTCACCATTATGGCTACTAACATCTTGATCGGGGAGGCAGTGTAATCATGGATTTGGACACAGTTGTGGCATCCACATCAGAGGTCAAGAGAGCCGTCGTTATCCATATCGAGAGCATAGATGCCGCAGTTACGGCCTTGAAAGAGATTAGGGCTGCAGAGATGGCGAAGCTGGAACTGATCGAGAAGCTTGAGGATTTGAGATAAGATCGACTACAAAGTGGCAATGGCAGAAAGGTATCGATAGCAAACGGCAACTAGCCGCCAATTTAAATGAAGGTTTCCAGTATGCATCTTCTGTTCTGTGAGGTATGTTATCCCTTATACGAGGGATTAGCGATGGCAATGAGTAGCTGGGACGAAGATTAAGTTTAATATACTGGCAGCTCTATAAATCTCGTCGGAGTTGGTGAAATTGAAGTACTATAGATTACTGCTGGCTAGCGCACTGCTCGTCTTCCTCGTGTTTCAAGCGCACTCTCAAGAAGATTCCATGGATCCCGTCGCAAGGCAGTTAATGGAATCGATGGACGCGCCTGCACAGCCAGAAGCTGCAGGATCTGATAGCGCTGCGCTAACTACGAGTTTGCCTTCGACAAATACAGCCGCACGGAGCATAACAGGCGATTGGCATTTGGAGCTGGAGAATGGGGCAAAAATCAATTTGGCCCTTTCTCAGTCGGGAAGCATGGTATTTGGCAGTGGCAATGTGACATCCGCTGCCTTTGCTCAGATGGCAACAGCCAGTGGAGCTCTATCAGGCGATATTCTCAGGCTAAATGTAGTGCCAGCAGATGGCACAAAGCTTTATGCTCTCTCATTGGACTTGAGCGGCCAGACTCCGGCGAAGACGTATAGCATATTCAGCGCCGACACAGCAACCTCATCAGGAACCGTCAGGAAGGTCAGCTATACTACTTTAGGGTAGCTGCAAAAGGCTATGTCTCATTCATGATCTCAACTTCATATCACCATTTTATGATATCTTATTATAGAGGTGATAGCTGGCGCTAGTTTAGTTAGCTTAAAGTATCAGAAGAATATGCAATCTATAAAAAAGAAAATCATGCCCTCGAATTCTATCGCATCTTGAGGGCTATGTATACTGAGGTAATTCCTCCTATAATGGCTAATCCGCCGAGCAAGTAAGTCAGCATCGCCAGAGCAACGAAAGGCGAGCCGAGCAGGATTAGGCCGAAGACGACGCCGAGTAGTCCAATAATAGCTGCTCCACGATCGCCTTTAATGGCGTGAAACAGGCCTATGGCGCCCATGATTATACTAAGCACTCCAACGTAGATTATTATAGTTGCGGGCACCAAAATGCCGCTCACTACTGGGTTAAATATTACCGCCAATCCTGCAATTATGCCAATTATGCCGAATAAGGCCTTCCAAATCCTATTGGGCTCATCTTTAAAGGCCGAAGTGATGCCCAAAATGCCTGAGATAAGCCAGTACCATCCGAGCAAATATACAAGGGCGATCACAGTTGATAACGGCCTGGTTACAAGCAGTAGCCCCAAGATAATTGCTACGATTCCATCTATCAGAATAGCCCACCAAGGGGCGAAGACTACACTTTCTCTAGAAATGGTTTCATCCATAATTGCTATCCCCTCCTTAAACTAAGGATAGCAGGCTAATTTATCGATGTACTATAAAGATTTTTTCGATACGTCTTCTTTTTGACCTCTCTTATGAACATCTCTTAAAGTAATGATTTATCAGATATAGGTTATATGCGCTTATTCGACCAGGCAAGCACCATCTTTGATTTCAGGATTCTATGGATTTCCTCTGCACCCAATATTTCCTCTTTCTCCAGATCCCAATCGGCTGGATATATCAAAAAGGGATATGACTGTCCCCCTCCAGCCCCACCGTGGCTGCCTATCAGCTCCTCGAAGGCTGCGACCTCATCCTTTTTAGCATCGTAAATGCTATTGACCAGTATATCTGGAACATATTTGAACTCGGCTGTTCTCCGCAGATGCCTTGCAATCCGAGGTCCGAAGTTTGAGAGGGGATTTTGTCCCACAATTCGGTCTTCTTCCAGGTAGTATCTTCCATTTGCCCCAATTACGATCGGGCCGTGCTCCTCAGATCTAACCATTATAAACCCAATGCCTTCATGTTGGGTCAAGCCGGGAACAAGGGCAGGGAACAGGTCTTCAATATTCTCTAGGCTCAAGTTCTCTTTCCAATCGTTGAAGTAAATCAAACCCAGGTTGCCGGATGCAAGCACGACTACCTGGGCCTCGTCCATTGGGCTTTTTATCTCATCATGCAGGACTTTACCTATTCGAATACGATCAAGCCCACTTTTTGCCGCCTTTCTCCCTTTTTCAATTGGATAGGTCAGAGTATGGCCGAAATGATCCTGGTTCGTGTCAAGTTCGCTGTGGATCTTGAGTTTACTAGGAATAAGGCTGCGCACAAGATCCTCAAAGGTTAGTCCATAGCGCTGTTTGAAGGTTGCACCCTTGCTCTGGCCGTGATCTGAAAGGATGATAAAGCTATATGGTCGGTGGGCGCTCTCCGTAGTCTGCGAAAGGAATGCAAAATGTCGATCCAGCTTCCTTAAAGCGAAAAAAGCATCCTCATCTTCAACGCCGGAGTGATGGGCTATCTCATCGTAGCCGACGAAAGTTGCGTAGATGACGTCGTGTTTTCCTTCCAAAATATCGCCGATCAAAGTATAAGTTGTCATCTCTCTAAGGAATACATTTGTGAAAGCCCTTATTATTGGGTAAAATCCGATATGGTTAAGGCGTGGTTGCACATCCTGACGCCACCGCCTCCATCGAGAGTAAATCTCCAGGATTATATCCCAGATTGTCAGCACAATCGTATGAGTAAGATTGTAGGGGCTCGAGTAAAAGAAATACCATGCAGAGTTGTAAAACCTGGATATATTTGTGAGCTGGCTGTAAGTAAATATCACATCTTTGGCATCTCCGGAGAACAGATTAGCCCGGCTGGCGCCGTTTTGAGACAGCAGGCCTTTGCTGTTGGAGATACGTCTCTCTATCTCAGGTGCATCGAAAGGCCCTGTGGAGACCATCAATCTGTTGCTGTTCTCCTTCTCAACCCAGCGAAAGGCAGGTATATCCTGATTCTTGCCATGCAGAATTCCCGCTTGGCTCGCGCCGGTCTGACAGGATAGATCTGTCTCCCATCCCTTCAACTTATGTGTGCCTCGCTTCAGCCATCTTGCAAGAGTCGGCATTTGTCCCTCACGTATTGCACGCTGTAAGATCGCTTCGGATAGCCCATCTATCTCCAGGAAGATAAAGCCCGGTTTATCGCTCTGTATTCCTTGGGCACTATGACGGCGAGCCCTTTTGCCTATAACTGAACGGTAATAGAAGGCATCATCATCTACAGTCAGCATAGTAGATACAAACGTGCTTACAGCAGTCACACCTATTGGGACTAGAACCATAGCCTCCAAACCTTCAATATAAAATCCAGGAACGAACGCATGAACCAGCCATATTATCAAGCCGTTCAATAGCAGAGCTCCTATGCCGAAGGTGAATATCAGAAATGGAAGTGTGAAACGGGAGAGAATAGGCCAAAGCACCGCATTCAGCAGTCCAATGACAAGCACTGCAAAGATGGCAGATCCCCAGTCATGAACATAAACTCCTGGGATGAATTTTGCCATGATCAGCAGGCCCAAAGCTGCGGCAACCCATACGACTAAGGTTCTTGAAACCTTAATCAACAAGTCTCCTCTGTTCATTTTCATATATTTGAACTCTTCTTGGCACATTATGAAAGTGATATAAATACTATATGCCCTAACTATACTAATTATTTTTAAATGAATACCCGCAGCTTGCTGCGGTGGCGCTTGTTTGACTCCAAAAAGGATGAATGGGCTCATCTTGCTCTGGTTATTGTAAGGCCCCACCAGGGCAGAATGATATCTTATCCACCTTAGCCATCCATCCCTTTGGGGCTCGGGCAGAACAGAGCGCTGAGCCGGATCTTTGCCTGCGGTTGAGATCCAAGATATAAATATTTGATCGAGTTGCCATCGATCTTAATCCATTCTATAAATTAATTGACCCTTAACCTGTATATTCATTGTTGTGGATTGTAGTATCAGCGGTAAAGACTTATATCAGTCTGCTAAATATGCTGAAGATATCTTAGAGGCAAAACAATGGATCAAGATGGAATCGGTAATATGAGGGAAGACTTGCTTAGGCTAGAAAAGAAGCCCGATATATGGGTCGGCAACGAATGGGGAGAGCTGAAGGAAGTCGTCATTGGCAGGCCAGATCAGCATCAGTTCCCGATTTTAAATGATTGGTTGAGGGCGCGATTAAATATCATTCATAGCTCTGAGAGAGACACTATCCTCAAATCTCAAGGCAAATTCTTTACGGAGGCTTTTCCCGACCGTTTTAAAACCATGATCGCGGAGTGCGAGGCATTCGTCAGGCTCTTGGAAGGGCGAGGCATAAAAGTTCACAGGTCCAGACTGCTCAATGCCGATGAGCTCAAGTACAACGCCCTCTGGCTGGACGGCTGCACCAGCCTGTTCCTGAAGGACCCCATAATCGTCGTGGGCAACCTGGTCATAGAGGGAGGAAACCGCACTCCATGGAGGCATAAGGATATGTACTCCTACAGGGAACTCTTCCTCGAACGCGTCCTTGGGAGCAACGCCAAGTGGATCTGCATGCCAAGGCCGGCTCCTAACAGCACGGATCCCACAGGCGGATATGGCCCATATCTCACTGGAGGGGATGTCTTCCCCATGGGCAACAGGAACGTGCTCCTGGGGTTCAACGACGTCGACTCCAATATCTGGGGCCTTCGGTGGATTGCAGATCTCCTGAGAAAGGAGGGCTGGAAGGTCCATTCAGTCAGGTACAGGGATGACTGCATGCACCTGGACACTGCCATGTCGTGCCCTGCAGAAGGTGTAGCATTGACCTGTAAGGAGTTCTTCATCGATGGCATGCCCGACATTCTTGAGGGCTGGGAGATCGAGGACGTGGCTCCAGAAGATGCCAGGGCCGATGCCTGTAACGGCCTGCCGCTCGGACGCGGCTATTACGTGATGTCCACTGAGTGGAAAAAGTACGGAGAGAAGCTCAAGGATAGCGGCATAAAGCCTCTTTACACGCCCTTTGAGGAGACCAATCACGTTACCGGCGGAGGCCCACGCTGCTCTCATGGACCTCTTGTGAGGGAGGATTAGTGTAAGCGAAAGGTCTGTTTCCAAGGCCCAATAGTATTGCTTCTGTCTCATCCTCTTTTTTGGGAAACGTGCGGCCTCTTTACGTTTATGGCTACTTTCCGGGAATTCTGCCCGAGGATCAGAGGACACATATTCTGGTGGCAGCAGATCTACCTTCATTATCAGCATCTTTGTCAAGGACGCTAAGTTCTGGAAGAAAATTCAGAAGACATTTATATGGGAAGGATAATTCCATGGGATAAAATGAGACATTTGGGGAGGGATTATCGGTGGAACAAATTTCATATGCGGCATCGGACGGCGGCATCGATCTGATCCCAGGGTACAGGCACAAGCTCACTCAGGCATCCATTGGTGAATGGAACCTTTGGGGACGCTTAAGAGAGGTGGTGGTGGGCACTCCAGAGGGAACTATCCTGCCTAACTACGAGGCGGTTAATGAAAAGGTTACTGCGCCTGAGTTCATGGAGATGATGAGAAAATACGGAGGCAAGCTCGCCAAGGACATCCGACCGGATTACTACGCTGCCCTGGAGGAGGCCAAGACCACGGCCCCTTGCGCTGTGAACATCGACAGTGAGACGGTGGTGCTGCCGCGCGAGGCTCCCAGGACCCGGAAGGCTGTCCCCAATCTGGGCTTCCATGTCCTAGATGTAGAGTTCTCAGTCCATGCCATGGCAGCGGGGGGCATACGCTGTGCCATTGGTGTGATTTACAGGGAGATTGATTGATCCTGCAAAGTCTTTAAATGCAATACCTAACATTTACAAGCTCTTGAAGGAGATTGCAGTCATGGCTAGCAAACCCGATATCTATGTGGATTACGAGTACGGCGATCTGAAGGAAGTCATCGTCGGGGTGCCTTTGAATATATATCCGGACATAAAAAGATCAAGCTGGGTTAAGGAAGGCCTCAAGATATTGCCGGAGAGCGAGCAGAAGAAGATCATAGAGAGGTCAGGCAAATCCTCCATGGAGATAGGCAAATACGAGGCCACAGAGAAGGAGAACCTGGAGCTTATATCCATCTTTCAGAAGTATGGAATCAAGGTCTGGCGGATTGAACTCCTGACGAGAGAGCGCCTGGTCCTAAACCTGGGGGAGGAGGCCCTGAAAAACTGGGGAGTCTCTTTCCAGTACTCAAGAGATCCCATATTGGTGGTGGGAAATAACGTAATTGAGCTAACTCCTGGGTCCCTATTCCGCATTGGCGATCTTCTTGCCTACCGTAAGCTCTTCGTTGAAAGAGTGCTTGGATCCAATGCTTCCTGGTTTGCCATGCCAAAGCTGGATTACAGCCAGATGTTCGAGAATGGCAGCTACAGCAAGAATGGATTTCCTGTTCTTGAAGGCGGCGATATCCACGTTCTTGGAAAGAAGATTCTGGTGGGAACCTCTCTAAATCCCACGGTGGGATCGAGCGAGCGTGGATTTATCTGGCTCAAATCCATCCTTGAGCCCCAGGGCTATGACGTGGAGAGGGTGCCCATCACGGATGAGTTCCTTCACCTGGACGTGGCCTTATCAGTCGTGAGGCCGGGCCTGGCTGTGGTCTGCCCTGACGCCTTCGCTGAGGGAATCCCATCGTACTTCGATGGCTGGAAGCTCATCGAGGTCTCCAAGGATGAGGCTCAGCGGCTGGCTACAAACGGCCTGCCTATAGATCCCGACCACTATATATTGAGCTACAATGATCACTACGACGGGTGGCGAGTCCAGAAGGCCCTGGAGGCCGAGGACATAACTGTTCATCGCATCGCCTTTGACAACCACAATGAGGACGGCGGCTCTGTGAGATGTGCCACTCACCCGCTGGTGAGGAGATTGAACTCGACGGCATGAGTCTGCTCTTAGGTCTTATACCAGATAAAATCTAGGGAAATTATTTAAATGGGTGCTTGAGATGGCAACAGGCGGTGTTAAAGAAAAATCTTCTTCGCAGCTTCAGCCTCCTGAGCTGAAAAGGGGTCTAAGGCTCTATGCAGGCATAGCTGCGATGGTATTGGCCTTTATTCTACCAGTCTTTGTCGTTGTCGTCCCTTACTTGGGCCTCCCCACAGAGTGGGCTATCATCGTCAGCGCAGGGCTCTTCGTAGGAGGCCCGGAGATCCTTACTCTGGCTGCAGTGGCTCTTCTGGGCAAGGAGACCCTGCGCTATTTCACATACAAGATTAAGAAGGCCCTGTGGGGCGTCGTGATGGAAAGGCCTGTCTCCAAGGCACAGTATTACTTTGGCCTGGTCCTCTTTCTAGGAAGCGTCCTGCCTCTGTACATCTACGGCTACTTCCCAGGTCTCCTGCCAGAGGACAAGAAGATGTATATCCTCGCGGCGGCGGACCTGACTTTTATAATCAGTATGTTCATCATGGGTGCTGAGTTCTGGGAGAAGATCCAGAGGATCTTCGTCTGGGAAGGAAAGAGTTGATTCTGAAGTCCGCCACAGTGGCGGATGGCCCTGATGAGGGTGTGAAGAGGGCAATTATCGCCGGACCTGACTCAATTGAGCACAGTGATATGGTTTCTGTAGAGACGCTGAACATGATGAATAGGAACGGCACGTATATCGTTCCTACCCAGTACACCTTCGAGGATAGCTGGAAGGAGTTCCCCACCTTGGTTAAGAACGGCATCTCGCCGCTCCGCACCCTCAAGGCTGCTACCAGCATGGCTGCCGAGATGCTCAGAAGGCCGGACCTGGGATATTTGGAGCTCTCGGCCAAAACATCTTTCTTCAATATTGTTTTATATATTTCCTTCTTGATAGCAGAGCAGTGTGCTTGGACTATCCATAACACCTCTTTAGGAATTGGCTTTTTTATATGTTGATGCTGATATATAATTAGGGACTTTTGAGGACTGAGACTCCATAAAGCTTATAAATTTACAATCTAATTTTCCTTAAAGACCGATCGGAGTGTGTCATAAAAATATATTAAAACGTAGGATGAGATAAATGATGGAACAAATCATAAGCAATAATATCATTATGACTGAGGAGGTAAACCATGTCTCAAATTCAGGTAGCAGCCAGTGAACCAACTGGGGATTCCCTCAAGGCATCGATAGTGCTCCAGTGCGGCAATGTGTGGGACGGCCAGGCCGATGCGCTCTTAGGCCCCATGGAGATCCTGGTTCAGGACGGAAAGATAGCTGATATGGACAGGAAGGTAGCAAGGCCGGCTGGCGCCAAGATCATATCTCTACCCAATCGGACGGTAACTCCTGGATTCACCGACTGCCACGCGCATATGGCCTTCCCCAGAGACAACTTTGCAGGATTTTTTACTTTATCTCAGGCCCAGGTATTATTGAAATCATTGAAGTGGCTGAGACAGACGCTCCTAGAAGGGTTTACAACAGTGAGGGATGTAGCCGCTGCGCCTATGTGGAATTTCGTGACTGTCGATATGAAGCATGCCATAGAACAGGGGCTGATCGTAGGTCCCAGGATGATAGTTGCACCTCATGGCATATCTGCGACAGGGGGACATGGCGATATGGGTAACGCGATGTCCTATGAGGTCTACAGCTCTATGGAGTGGGGCACAATTGCAGACGGCCCTGATGCAATTCAGAAGGCGGTCAGAGAAGATATCAAGGGCGGTGCAGACTGGATCAAATGCACAGGCACAGGTGGATTTGTATCTCCTACCTCCGATCCAGGGGTGCCCACCTATACCCAGGAGGAGATGAATATCTTGGTGAGGACAGCTCACGACCAGGGAATACCTGTTGCCGTTCACGCCTATGGCGATGAGGGAGTTAAGAGGGCCATCATCGCAGGAGTAGATTCCATAGAGCACGGCAACATGGCTTCCATCGAGGCCCTGAAGATGATGGAGAAGAAGGGCACATTTATGGTCCCCACCCAGTTCTGCTTCGAGGATGCCCTCGTAAACCTCAACAACAAAGCCTATTGGGATGTCCAGCCCATATGGGTGTATAAAAAGACTGTGAAATATGCACCGGCTATTATAGAATGCGCAAAGAATTTAGCTGAGAGCAGGGTGAAGATAGCCTTTGGAACCGATGCGGGGACCTTCCCCACACCTGGAGACTCCACTTATACCTGGAAGGAGTTCCCTACCATGGTCAAGAACGGAATCGCTCCGCTTCGTGCCCTCAAGGCTGCCACCAGCGTGGCTGCCGAGCTCCTGAGGAGGCCGGACCTAGGCACCTTGGCTGTGGGCAAGACCGCTGATATTATTGCTATGCCTGGCGATCCCTTCCAGGACATCAACGTCACAGGACAGGTCGACTTCGTCATGAAGGAGGGGAAGATCTACAGGCAACCGTAATCAAAATTTTTTTTTTTTAGTAAGATGCATCCTTTAAAGTAGTCGTACCAGAATCAACAGAGAACACTTCGCGCAACTGAGATGGTGACACGCTCTTGTCTTCGCTGATCGGGATAAAAGAGATAGCGCTTTGCTCATTTCCCTTGCTAATTTTATACCCTGGTGATAAGTTACGCAGCACAGGCTTCTGGCTTTGAAGATATGATCTATGGGGTCGTGGTCATATCCCTGGTCAGCATCGCCACAGCTCTAGTGCTTTTTGCCTCTTCTCGGATACAGAATCTCCTCGGCATCACTGGCATGAACATTTTAACCCGCATCTTTGGACTCCTGCTCCTGGCCATAGCCGTAGGCGGTGCCGCTACGGCGCTGATAGCTCTCTTCCCAGCCCTGGGCATATCGCCCATCGTGCATGGTTGATATTAGATAGGAAGAATAGTGAAGCACATACAAGCAACAATGAAGCATATACAAGCGATCGATATGCTGGTAGCAGTGGTATTACTCAACTTATTTTTTCAGCTACCAGCACCGTTTTAGTTCTCAGTATTTGTTTCTCTATCTAATCTTCAATCAGCCCATATCCCTTAAAAACGCCTTTGGCCTCCTCAAAAGTGAGATCCTTTGGCGGAACTATTATATCGGACTTGACGATCTCTTCAGGATCAAGGAGCTTTCCGTTCTCCTTTACGGATGATATCAACTTTGTGAGATCTTCCCTGAACTCCTTTTGTCTGCCCTGGCTCACATGATCCACTATGCGGTTATCAATGACATTGAGTTGATCCAACAGGCAGCTGTTTACCTCGTATTGGCCCTCACCCAGTATCCTGATGATCATTTTCCCGCCTCCTGCTTAAGCTTTGCCAGCTCTTCATCTACAGTTCCTTTGGCTTTAGCCTTGGCAAGCTCCTTCTCGATTTCGTCTCCTCCTGAGTAGTCTTCGAGGGTTCCTGATTCGAGAAGCTCATCCAGAGCTGCGGATCTAGCTTTCATCTGGTCTGTCTTATCCTCAGCTCTCTGAACAGCAAGCCCGACATCTGCCATCTCCTCACTTATTCCAGTCACGGATTCTGTAATCTTGACCTGGGCCTCAGCTGCAGAATATTGGGCCTTGATTGTCTCTTTCTTGGCTCTGAATGACTCAACCTTCGTGGCAAGACGGCTTTCTGCCGCCATGAGCTTTTGCTGCTCGTTATTCAGTTCTGCGATCTGCTGATCAAGGCTTGTGGACTGTGCCTGTAGTGCTACTTTTCGCTCTAAGGCCATCCTGGCGAGATCGTCACGGTTGGTGCTGACTGCTTCCTTGGCCTGTGAATCGAGGTTGTTTATGCTCTCAGCAAGCCTCGCCTTCTGTAGCTCCAGCCGCTTTTTGGAGGTTGCGACCTCTGCAACGCCCCGCTTTACATTCTGCAATAGATCAAGCTGCTTCTCATACGAATAGTCGAGGGTCTCTCTGGGATCCTCGAATTTATTCATAATCTTATTCATCTTAGCGCCAACAACTGTGCTCATACGATTGAGCAATCCCATAACAAGATCATCTCCTTCGCGAGTGAGATTTAGATTTGGTTTAATTAGTGTGCGTTTGAAAGTATTTATATGCTCTCAAGGCGGTTCCTAAAGGGCATGGGCAGCGAAGTTACAAGCTTTGTTTATTTTTAAATGAATATCCAGCTGCGAGCAGCTGGTACTCATTTAAAAATAGAAGGGATAAATGAATCATCCCGATCAAAAGTTTATACCGATCGAATGAATAGCCCCCCGGCAGAGGGAGTGATAGATACTCTGTCGGATTGCAGCAGAATCGACAGGCCTGGGGACAAAAGAATTCTTCCTACCCCTTTGTCATTCACCTCATATTTCAAGAGCCATTCATCCTTTGGGTTATATGGACGTCCCCCACCATAGTCTATGCTCATCGAGTCCTGCCTAACGGTTTCAGTTTTAATAACTGAATCAATAAGGCAGGCTATCCTTTACCGCCTTCTTTGAATTTGACCTCATCTTTCCGACCTCCAAACTCCATCATATGCTCCCTAACCCACCCACCAATTTTAATAATTTACAAATAATCTGGCGGGCACCTCATCATATTGATGTATCCCTTCAACGGGGCAATCTCCTTTGCCACTATTGGTTTCCAGTCCTCATCCACTAGAACCTCCCAGGCTTCGCCACGTTTCCCAAGACTTAAAAGCTCATCGAGAGTACAGAGGCCCGAGGCAATTCCATCGCTTTTATTTTCAAAAAATCCGAAGAACCTCTTGTTTATAGATCCGTACTCCGCGAGGTACCAGTTCATCTTCTTACGGTTCCAAAGATGCAGGTAAATCCATTCTTCACCTATGCAGAAATGATCTCCGTTAATCGTTGGTAGTTTCTCGAAATCCTTTAAGCTAGAATCCTTTAATCTTTTGCTCATACAGATCGTTACTCCCAAGATGTAACTATGGTTTATAAATCGATTGCCTTGGACGAGATCGGTCAATATATTCTCTACATAAAGGCAATAAATTTAAATGGTTTAAAAGCCTAACACAGTTATAAGATTCATGAAGATTTTGCAAGTTACTCCTTATTTTCCTCCGCATGTGGGGGGTGTAGAATACCACGTTAAAGGTTTGGCAGATGGCTTGATTAAAAGAGGCTATAATGTAGGAGTCGCCTCATCGTGCGGAAGATATAGCGAGTTTGTGCGCATTCCAAGTATAGACCTTTTTTACGTCCCTTTTCCATTGAAGAAGTTTCCAAAATGCAAAGCCGATATCTATCATAGCCATGTTCCTAGCCCCATCTTTGCCTTTATGCTTAGGAAGGTTGCTCCGCATGTAGTAACATATCATAATGATGTCGTCTTTCCAATGAAGCTAAACGGATTTCGCTTTCCAACATACTTTGGCAAATCAATGGAATGGCTTAACGGAAGGATCATCAAACCCGTGCTGGATGAGGCTGATATCATCATTGCAACAACAAAAAGCTATGCAGAGACTTCATTGGTGCTGAAAAACTATCTTAATAAGACGAGGATCGTTCCTAATGCCATAGATGTATCACTCTATCCTCCAACCGCAGAGAAGGAGAACTATGTTGTTTATGCAGGCAGGCTTGTCAACTATAAGGGAGTTGAAACGCTGCTTAATGCCATGAAGATTGTTCAGGCAAAGGAGGATCTAAGGCTGGTATTAATAGGAGATGGCTACGATAGAATTCGCCTGGAAAGAATGGCATCAAAATTGGGCGTAAAGGCTGAGTTCACCGGAAGGGTGCTTCACAGCAGATTCATAGATCTTATATCCAGAGCTGAGATACTGGTGCTTCCCACAACTAACCGTTTGGAGGCATTCGGTATAGTGCTTCTTGAGGCAATGGCCTGCAAAACACCTGTGCTAGCTTTCAATACTCCGGGCGTTAATGAGGTTGCACTAGATGGCGGAATGGTCTATTCGAGCACCGATGAGCTTGCTGAGAAGATAATGGAGCTTCATTCAAACGAACCATTGAGGAGATCGCTGGGGCAAAGTGGCAGAAAGGCTGTTGAGGCTAAATACTCATGGAGTAGTGTGTTAGATAAGATCGAATCAATCTATAGAGAGGTTACGTGATCCGAAAGATTGATTGATTATGCCTCCGTTAGATCTCAAACTTGCCAGGTACTTGTGACCTAATTGTTTGGTAGGAGGCCAGTTGACCTTAAATCTCAAAGTAGGCAGGCTAAGGCAGGTGCTTATTGCTGTAATAATAAGCATAGCCGCTATCATAGTAATACTAAAGTTCACTAATACAAGCATAACTTATCATGCGCTCTCAAGGGCGGATATTAGGTTTGTGCTTCTGGCCCTATTCTTACATGTTTTCTCTTGGGTCTTCTGGTCTTTGAGGATTCAGATTCTTGCCGCTCTTGCAGGGCACAACATAAGCTTCGGCCTTGCCTTTAGAACGACCCTTGCATCCAACTTTCTGGCGGCAATGACACCATCATCTGCTGGCGGTGAGCCCTTAAGGATTAAGATGCTCGCAGATGACGGCATGAGCTATGGAAGCGCAACAGCAGTAGTCATTGTCGAGAGACTTCTAGATAGCTTCTTCTTTGTAGCAGCACTTGCGGTCTGTCTCTTTCTCTCTGACTTCATAACCGGTTTTGGGCTGAAGATCGGAGGAGTGTTTCTGGTATTGCTCGTGCTTGAGATTGTATTCCTTTGGGAGCTTATCAAGCGACCCGATAGGATAGAGCGACTGATGGGTTGGATTAGGAGAAAAGCCGGCAGCAGAAAAATTGTGGATAGAGCAGAGAGCGAACTCTGGCTGTTTCGGGAGGCTAGTATCAGGCTTGCGTATGAGTCCCAGAAGGCGATACCTGTGATGATAATGGTTACGATAGTATTATGGATATGCGAGTTTCTCGTTCCCTCCGTGCTCCTCGTAAGTTTAGGCCAGAGTCCAGACTTTCTTTATTCTATCACCGCCCAGATAATATTAGTAATAATAACCCTAGCACCATTAACGCCAGGAAGCAGTGGTGTGGTGGAGTTCAGCATGAGCTACATTTACTCGATGTTCGTTCCAAGCTATCTTATAGGCGTTCTCGTCGCGCTATGGAGGCTCATAACTTACTTTGTTAATCTTGTTGTCGGGGCGGCGTTCATAGGAGTATCGCTTAACTACAAAGCTAAAAAGTCTTAAGATTTAATAAAAAATAATTCCTGCAGGCTAAACCTGCAGGATTCGCTTTATTGGCTTGACAGGATATAGCCTATTAGCCTGCCGTAGGCGGGTCTCGCTACTCCCACTCCAATGACTACGCCTGCAATGATTGTAAGGGCGAAGCCTGTGAGTGCTCCGAAGCCCATATACAGCAGCGGAAGCATTGCAACGGCTGTGGTTGCTGCAGCACCCAGGATTATAGTGAACGCCCTGGATAGCCTGGCAATATATACCTTGCTGCTTGGGGCTGCAGCTTTGCTAGCAGCACCATTGGCTTTCTCTGCAGCTGCAGCAGCTCTTTCCTTTATGCTTCTTTCCGCTGCTGCTGTGACCGAAGCAGCCTCTCCTCCGCGTGTCAGCTCATCCGTGATGATGATCAGCTGATCAACGCCTGTTCCTATCACCACAATTACGCCCGCTAGGCTTGCGAGGTCCAGCTGCCAGCCTGCTAGAGACCATATCCCCAGCATCATGATCACTTCAGAGAATGATGTGGCGACCATAGGCAATGCTATTTTCGGATTGCGGTAGCGCCAGTAGATCATTCCGCCCACTGCCAGCAGGGCTAATATTCCTGCGAGGGCCATCTGGAACTTGAACTGCGATCCGAGAGCTGCAGCCACCTGACCAGATCCAACGATCTTGACGTTAACGGGCAGTGCGCCTTCGCTCAGGTGAATATAAAGCTCCTTTGCCTTCAAGGAACCAGCATCACCCGCGCCGGTTTCAGCCACCATGCTCCTGCTCGGAACCTTATTGAGGCTGGCCGCTAAATCCGGTGATAGGGGTGCGCTGAAGATTTGATCCTGATCCAAATACATCGATATTTCATGCGCATTGGGGTTCTTGGTAGCTCCACTGTCTATGGCCGCTTTCTGGAAGATCTGTGCTCCTGATTCCGATAGGGTAAATGGCACGCCCCAGCCGCCATTTTGCTCGCCTGTGGGTATATCCACAGATTCTATAGCATCTCCATAGAGGACGTGTTCAGACTCGTTATTATTCGTCTGGACGCGTATCTCGAACTTTCCGGGTCTGCCTACGATATCTTGAGCGGTTGAAACATCTACGCCTGCCAGATTGATGAGTACGAACTTATTATCTATTACCCTGACCTGGATATCCTTCAACCCCAAGCGATTTAGCTTTGCATCCAATATGCTCTTAGTCAGGCTTACAGTATCAGGCGTTAATCCATCTGTGAAGGAGGCCTCGCCTGGAGCGACAGATCCGCCCACGGGAGCAAGCAAAGCGTTGAGAGCAGCTCTGGTAGTATTTGTTCTGATTTCGTATTGGACAGGCGCGGAGCCGACCACCTTAACATCCGTGCCCAAGCTCTTCTGAAGGAAGGTAGCAATCACTGATTCAGGAGATGTGGTAATCGTAATCTGGGTGACATTATTTCTCTGGACGATCTTCGCCCCACTGTAGCCCAAGTTGTCTGGAAGAGTCGCTGGAACATTTCCGTTGACGGTTATGACATAGCCGTTGCTGTTCTGCGCGACTGAACTGGTGCCAAACTGCTTCTCCAGTATCTTCTGCGGATCTGCATTAATCTGGGCTACGGCGCCCAGAAGCTGGATCTGAAGGTACGATCCGCCTTGAAGATCCAGGCCGTAATTCACGCCATGGTTCAGGTTTAGATACCCTGGTATTGGTGTCAGTATAAAAATAAGAGCCAGAATCACAGCGCCTGCCCAGGCCATCACTCGTCGGTCGTTTGTGAGGTCATCATAAAGGCTCATTTCTTACGCCTCCCAACAGCGGCAGCCTTCATACCGGGACGGTTCATGTACCATCTCAATCCCTGAGCATTTGTGATCCAGGTGTTGAATATGTCTGCAAACAAACCGAAGATCAATACAGTTGAGATATCTGCTATGATGTTTATTCTGGAAAACGATGATGATGGTATGATATACAGGACGTTTGAGACTATTAGGAGAGCCAGCACTGCGACGATGGTTGTGCCAGTCATCATAAAGCCTGTGGTCATAGCACCGACAATCTTCTCATCAGTTGCTCCCTTTCGCTTCAAAACCCTCATTGATAAGAGAATATTGGTATCAACCGAATAACCGATAAGCATAAGAAGCGCAGCCACTGTTCCCAGGGAAAGGCTGACCCCTGTTATGTTCATGGATGCTGCTGCAGTCAGAATATCCGCCAGAGCGCATCCCACAACCATTAGAGATATGATAGGTTCCCTGAATACCAGGAACACGACGATAGCCATTAAAATAAAGGATATCGGTATATATCTTAATGCCTCTGTCTGTAACTCCTGGCTATATACTGGCCCCATAAAACTGATCCCTGCATTCTGATATTGCGAGTTAATCAGCTTAACCAGGTTATTATAATCTGAATCACTCATCTGCCCAAACTGGATCTGATATTGGTTGCCACTATTACTCAAGTCTACCAATGGATATCCTGCAAACTGTTCCTTTACAGCCTGTTCCGAATCTATTGCAGGAATTGTTACAAGAGTTCCTCCTGTAAACTCGACTCCCAGATGCAAAGGTGAACCTGTGCTTAGATAAGTTACGCCCAGCGAGATAAATGCTAAAATAATGATGGTTAATGGAATCAGCATCATCCGCCTGGGTGGGTATTTTGAAACAAGATCTTCTAACTCCATATAATTCTCCTCGAAATCACCACTTGGTTAACCCACCGATTAGTGTCAGCATTGCAGTTATGTTAGTATCACCTGATTAATTGTTTTGCCGTAGATGCTTTTGTTGTACGTACTCCTTATAAGGATAATTTCAATCTATTTAAGGCTAGACCTTCTCCCATCTCTTTAAGTTGGCCACTTCGGAAAGGGTCTTGCCGCGGCGTATCTCTTCATAAAGCCTGGTTTCTCCTTTCTCGACCTCTTTCGCGCGCCTAGCAACTTCGTAGGCCCTCTCTTTGGGTATGACAACAACACCGCTGTCATCTCCGATAATGTAATCACCGGGCCTAACAACTTGGCCTCCACAGGTTATCTCAGCATTGATCTCTCCCATGCCCTTGGGCTCGCCAGCATTCGGCACGATTCCAGTGGCAAATATCGGATAATCAAGGGCTCTGATCTCATCCACATCTCTTATGGCCCCATCTACAACAACGCCCTCAATGCCCTTAACCTGTGCGCTCAGCGTCGCGAGACCGCCCCAAGGAGCGATATGCTTTGAGCCATTGTAGATTACTATCACATTGCCAGGGCCTGCGAGATCTATCGCCTCAACGCTTTTGGCCCAATCTCCTGGAAACGTCTGTACTGTGATCGCGGTGCCCACAATCTTCTTGCCACGGTTTATAGGGAGTATGTCGCGCATTGCTCCCTTTCTATGCATGGCATCCGATATATTTGAGGTCGATACCTCTTTGAAGATGCTAATCATCTCCTCTTCAAGGCTCCTTCGGACGTAGGCTCCAGCAACGGCGTGGTCTATGGCATCTCTGATCTTTCGCGCAGAGCCTGTGACATCTGCGCTTTTGACGATGTTGCCTCCTACTATCACTATCGCTGCACCATTGGCAATTGCTTCGGCTCCATTTTCCGCGTTTATTCCTCCGGCAGCCGCCACGGGAGTTTTTGTATTCTTCGTTATCTGTTTTAGGAAATCGATGGTGCTTCTGCCTGTCATCTGCTGATCGATTCCCACATGGACGCAGATATAATCCACTCCGAGCGCCTCGAGATCCTTAGAGCGCTCTACCGGGTCGGGAACAGTTAGAAGATCCAGCATTAACTGCACGCCGTATTTGCGCGCCGCCCTCAAAGCATCTTCAATTGTTGAGTTATCCGCGCTCGCGAGCATGGCCACTATATCGGCTCCGGCCTTCGCAGCCATCTCAACCTCCATGGCACCAGTGTCCACAGTTTTCATATCCGCGACTATTCTGGTTCCAGGCAGCGCCTTCTTAAGCTCGCGCACAGAGTCCATACCTTCGCTTTTGATGAGAGGAGTTCCTGCCTCAATCCAGTCTGCTCCACCCACGAGCGCCTCTTTGGCTATCTGAATGGATCTATCTAGTTCCAGTAAATCCAGGGCCACCTGTAGAATGGGTTTAATATCACACCACCACACTAGTCCTACCAGAGCAGAGCTAATAAAAAGAGCATGGTATATAAATGAAGCTGGCAGAGATTTCCGATATAGAGCTTAATGAGGGCCCATTCAACTCAGGAGCGTTTACTTTCACAAAGCTTCACGGAAATGGGAACGATTTCATATTGATTAATGAGATGCACCAGGAGATTGTGCCTGAGACTATGAAGGGCAGATTTGCCATTCGCTGCTGTCGCCACAACTTCGGCATAGGTGGCGATGGAGTGCTGTTCTTATGCCCTAGCAGCCGCGCAGATATGGGGATGCGTCTCTTACAACCTGACGGATCTGAGGCAGAGATGTGTGGAAACGGCATACGCTGCCTTGCAAAATATGCATTTGAGGCGGGCTACGTAGGCCAAAGCTTCAATGTGGAAACGCTCGCGGGCATAATACCTGTTCAAGTAAGGGAGATGGATAACTGCTTTTGGGCTAAGGTAGATATGGGCGTTCCTAAGTTCGATCGGCCATCTATCCCGGCAACCGGATCGGGGGAGTTCATAATGGAACAACTTGAAGGCTGCGAAGTTTCAGCAGTTAATACTGGAGTTCCCCATTCCGTGATCTTTGTAGAAGACTTGGATATATCTATCGAGGAGATCGCGCCCTTAATAAGGCATAGCTCAGTCTTTCCGGAAGGCGTCAATGTGAACTTCGTCAAGGCCGGAGACCCCTTTGAGATCAGAACATTTGAGCGCGGTGTAGAAGGCGAGACCCTCTCATGCGGCACAGGTGCAGTTGCAAGCGCAACAGTAGCCCATAAGCTTGGTCTAATTGAGGATGAGGTACTTGTCGAAACCAGAGGTGGACCGCTTATTATTTATTTCCAGAAAGATCATGCTTTTATGGAGGGACCGGCGGTAACTGTTTACACCGGCGAACTTAGTGATGAGTACAGGTGGAGCCTATCTCAGGAGCTGTAACGGATCGACCGGAAAAGCAATTGCGTATCTTATTGTTATTATTACTGTTATTATTCTCTCGTTCTCGCACCTCGCATTAGGCGAGCATTACGTAATGCAGATAGGCAGCAAGAGCAATCCAAACGCTCACCTCTTTTCTTATGATCAAAAGTTCGAAGAGGAAACGAACTTAAACAATTATGAGCTCGGCATGTCAGCCCAAAAGGAATTCACAGATGCTACACATCTCTCCACCAGTATGGATTTGCTGACAAATCCGAACGCGACCGCGATGACGATCAACGCAGATTTCATAGGCACCGGGATGTTAAGGTATCTCGTACTCGATACAGATAGTGGCGTTCCAGAAGAAAGCAAAAATCATGAGGTAATGTCCGACATAAACCATATGTTCGTCGGCAACTTCACACTTGACGAGCAGATCAACGTGGCCAGGGAACTGGAAGATTATGGGTGTGGGTGCATTCCCATTGGCGATATGCTTGGGCCAATCTGAATCATCGCGATATTTGCCTGCATATAGCAGCATCTATCAATTCCAGAAATTCTTCGCGGGCCTCAAGAGGAATAGTCGCGCCAGCAGCCACATTATGGCCTCCCCCAACGCCGCCCACAATTTTGGCCACGCTTGACATCGCATCAGCAAGATCAAGGCCGGATCTCACCAGGTCTTGGGTCCCACGGGCCGATACCTTGAGATCCCCGTCAGGAGTTCTGGCAAATGCAAGGATGGGTTTTGATCTGTCAGCCACCTGAAAGCTCATGCCAGCTACTATTCCTATAATTGTATCCAGGATTTCATCTCCAGCATCAAAATATTGAACGCTTTTCAATGCAGTAATGCCTCTTTCGCTCACAAGCTTGAGGCCGTTTACAAGGTTTTGTCTGTGCTGGCTGAGCAGGGTTCGCGCAGAGTCGAATGCTTCATCGCGATCACCCATGCAAACTGCTAGGCCGACATCCGCATGACCGTAGCGTGCAGTGGCATTTAAAAGCGTGGAGTACTCGCTCGCATCTCTTAGCTCTGTGCCCTCTGCTTCTCGTAACAGTGTGTAGGTCTCCCCGATCAACCTCTCCAGCTTTATGTTTGAAATGCCGCTACGTATCCCGCGTCTGAGAAGAGATGAAACAACTCGAGCCTTCTCGTCCTGGTTCAGATCTATCCAACGTCTCCATTTCTCGCCGCCAAGACGGATGCCTATCTCCTTAAGGAAAGTGATGCATGCATCCTCATCTCCCGAAAGTCCGGGAATGTAGGGGTCTTGAGAATACTCTAGCATCTTATAGACGGGTCTAGTCTGTCTTCCAAAAAGCTTGATGTCGCGTGCGGCAGATATTACTCCGTGTCGCTCTCCAATTCCCAATATCTCGCGGTTTATTCCAAGGAGTTGACCGCTTGCCAAATCCTGAAGGTCACCAACTGCACCTACAGCAGCTAGGGCTGAAAGGTCATCATTTCCTCCTTTATCCTTCGAAAGGGAGGATGCCAGTATGAATGACATGCCGCTTCCGCTCAACTGTGTAGCGCCGTCAACGCCAACAAGATGAGGGTTCATATGAGCCAGGGGACGGCCATATTGGGCACTTGGTTTATGGTGATCCACAATCACAGCCGGCAGACCGATATCGCAAATCTCCTTTACCATGCCGCTGCCAAGATCCGTAAATATGACTAAATCAGCGCACAAGTTCATGATCTGCTGTAATGCGGCATCATCAAGCTGTCTGAAGAAAAGTGGTTTGTAGCCTATGTCGCATCTTTCGAGGGCTTTGCAGATTATGCTCGCAGATGTAAGGCCGTCTGCGTCCACATGGGACGCTACAACTATATCGTCCCTCTTGAGGATTATTTTCGAAGCACTTATGCAGATCTTCATCAGGTCTGCGTACTTCTCTAGCGCCTCCGTGCTCCCCTTCATGTTCACCACATCTTGTGGAAGAAGACTATAAATTTTGGCTCATCGTGTCGTTTGATTTACTAGAATTGTTAAGGCTGCTAATCGATATTGGGAGCGTAATCTTTTCTGCCCATGCTGTTCCTGTGAATACAACATTGGGGGCGTTTGGGATCTGGGGATAGCTTGCAAGCGTCGGTTTACTTATGTTTGTTAAGTTTCTTTTTGACATCACAAACTCATCTTCAATTGTGACATTCGCAGAATTGTTATCCGCCTGAAATAGATATTTATTCATCATATCTCCCGTACCGCGCACCTTGCCTGATGTCTCTGTGTTTTGTTCATCTCCGCTGCCTATGCGGTAGTCGGTCAATATTGTACCTGTACCCTTAATATTATGGCTATAATCTATGCTTACCTCAGAGAATGCGATAATTTCAAATGAAACGAGCAATGCCAGAGTCAGCAGGATGCAGAGATCTCTCATAATTCACTAACTAATTGTTTCATTCAATATTTATTTCCTCCTCTGGGACTTCCATTTAAGTAGTTACAAGTTCCCGATACAAAGCTGATAAGATGCGAAAATATAGCCTGGTAGATATCGCTCCCACGATCGCCAAAGTCCTCAGGATAGACCTACCCAGATCAGATGGCTGCCCTATAGAGGAGGTAACAGGTTGGGAGTGTAAGAACGTGATCTTAATTATCGTGGATAGCCTTGGCTATGAGCTTTACAGGTGGCTTGAACCGGACCTGAAGAATATGCAAGAAATTGCATCTAAGGGTTTTCTCCTCCGCGCAGAGGCAGTGAGCAACCGCACTACACCGGCGATTGCGTCTATACTAAGCGGTCTGATACCGGAGCATCATGGTATTTATGATAAGGCAGGAGCTATTGAGTCGAGCATTTTGAGTCTTCCCGAGATCGCAAGTTGTTCCGGTCTAAGATCAGCAGTAATCATGGAGAGAAATGGTGCAGAGGTTTACCAGGGACTGATAGAGATCATCGGTGGAGTCTCGGATAGCCTGAGCCCGAAAGAGTTTGATAGTGAGATCCATCGCTTATCTCTTGACGCCATCAGCTACAGTCCCAGACTCCTTGTGAGCTACTACATAGGAATCGATAAGACTGTACACCTTGGCCTCGGGCCAAAGCAGATCAAAGATGCCGCAATGTTTATAGATAACTGCATCGGGAAGTTGATTCGCGCTGTGAAGCAGGAAACAATGGTGATTATCTGCGGGGATCATGCTGTGCATGCTGGGGCTCTCAAGAGAACACACGAGCCTTACTGCGTCGCGCTGATTGTAGGGTCGGTAGACAGGAGTAGTTTGTAACTCTGCTGCGATAGATTTAAATTCCAATCGCGGTTCATCAATCTTTAATGGATGAATATCTAGTTGATGGAGATCTATCCGAGGTCTTTCAGCTAATCGTAGAGGATGAACGTAGACGACGATACCTCAAGGAAATAGGCGATTGGTTGATAGAGGAGCAATTCGAGCTCAACCAGGCATCCTAAGAACAAAGTACCTGTTTCTGTCTGCCGCGGCAGGGCAGGCAAACCCTTCACTTTTAACATCTGTTCTGGCCATTCTCGCGCGCATAACCTTCCGAGTTATGGTTCATAAATTGCTCGGACATCAATCCTACGCGCATCAATAATTCATTATGTGTAGAATGGTTGTGAAACGGTTCACATTGTGGCGCACACGATATTTAGCTTGGTCGATGTTTATTATCATCGTATTAATAGCACAAAACGTCGCTTCACACTTGTATACGCTACAATTTCACAATCTATGTGTCTTATTGTGAATACTATTTAGACTACTATAATGGGATTATTTCAAAAACAGACCATTTAATCGAGTTTTTAGCAATTAACTACAACGTTCGACTCTTAGAAATGTTTATATACTTCCACTACAAGGTTAATGATGTCAGAAAAGGGAACGACAACCTGTCTGATCACACATACAGAGGGGATGATCTGAAGGGGCTATTCGTCTGAGGGGATGGGTGTACCTTCATTTGCGTCTTGGGATCGTAGAGGTAGCATAAGCATACATGGAGGGCGTATCAAAGCTGTCTGCTCTATAGTAGCTTCACATATACAATAATAATGTAGCTGTAACTATATGGCTGTAGTGCTAATGTAATATTTCGCCATTATGTATACAATTACATGGTCACCAAACACGGATGGATGGAAGGGAGTAGAGCAATGAAGGGGATTGGAACATACGGGAAACGTTGTCCGTCGGCTCAACCTGTAGCTTACACGGAAGTATGTTCCTAAGAAGGGATGGCTAGAAGGGAGCAGAAGAAGGGGTACCGGTCCGAATATAACAGAATAGAAATGTTCTGTTTATTTGTGAAATCAGACTGTCGGGAAGGGGCGACAGTCTTGAATCAAATGTAAAAACATCGTTTGACCGGTTCGATAGCGGAAGCACTATTGGCGAGCAGTGGTAGGGGATGGGCACCAGCATGTATGCGAAAAGCGTGTGAAGCATAAAGAGGGGAGCTCAAGAAGGGAATGGCACGAATTAACTTAGGATTGGACGGATGATGGATAGGGAACCACCATCTGATCCGATCCTTCTGAGATTGTATTGTTAAGATTACCAAGGAGATATGGCCATGAGAATGCATATAAAACTGTTCACTTTGCCGCTAAATAATGATAAGATATATAGGCGTGATGCAGTGAAGGCTGCAGATATGTGCGATTTTGGCAGAAATCAAACTACAACATCATTGTTAAATCAAGAACTACAACGCCCCTATAAGATCTAAATTTCGGATAGGAGACGAGCCTGGGATGAAGATTCGGATTGAGATCGATGATAAAGGGCTGAAATCCACTTACGAGTTTGAGACACAGAGTATGGAAAGGGATGCTCTTAGAGAGAAGATCATTAGCTACCTTGCAGCCGCGAATATTTTCTCTAACTCTGATGAATCAACTTATGTATCCCGGGATTATGATGGCAATGGAACCCTTATGAACCGGCTTGAACGGTTTATAAGATATGAGTTCACAGATAAATGGTTTGCATCTCAAGAGCTTAAAGAAAGATATGAAACTGTTGCTGATGATATTAAACTCAGCACAGTCTCGACCTACCTTTCCAGAATGAACCGTGACGGTTTACTTGAAAGGAAGGGCAACAGAAACAATCGCCAATATAGGTTGATTTCTGTTGGCGACCATAATATCGTGCTGCAGGAAGATACCTATCAACCAAAGAAAAAGGCTGAAGATAGATTGTAAGCATGCCTAGCTGGATGGCCTCCAATTTAGAATTTCCCACCACCTCATTATCCGTGTTGAGTATCCAGCTGGGTTCTTCAGCCTATAGATCAAGTTTTAGTTGTATTTGTCATATTATTCAAATAATCCAGAGTTATATTCTTGCTATAATTTGCCTCGGCGCTATCGGGCTTTAGCTCTGTTGTTCTAACGAAACACCTCATAGCCTCTTGGTATTTACCAAGTGCGACTAACGCTAAACCCTCGTTATACCATATATCGGGGTTATTTTGATCAAATCGGGTTGCATTCTCGTAAGCGTTCAGAGCATCGCCGAATCTGCCTGCTTTGCTTAGGGCCAGACCTCGATGGTACCAGACTGATGCATCAGGTTTCAGGTCCAAAGCCGTTCCATAGGCATCTGCGGACTCGTTATACCTGCAGCACTCGTAAAGTGCATCTCCCATATTAAGCCAAGCAGCTCTGTTCGATGGATCTATCTCACTTGCCCTTTTTAAACATGCAATGGCATCTTTATAATTCCCTACGCTTACAAGGAGGCTTCCTTTATCTGTCCAGGCATCACAGTTTTCTGGATACAGTTGAATTAGCTCGTCGAAGCAACTAATTGATCCATTCATCATTCCGAGGGATGCAAGAGCCAGGCCTTTTCCCATAAGCGCGTCGCTATTTTTCTCGCTCTGGTTCAAAGTTCTGTTGAAGAATTCCAGCGAATTGGTGTAGTTTCCCTGGGCACAGAGGACATTTGCTTTGCCAAGAAGGGCCCTTGAGTTATTCTCATCGAGTTTAATTGCTCTATTATAGAGAACCAGTGCCCCAGAGAAATTGCCAAGATTATAGAATGCATCTCCTTCGTATGCGAGGACATGGACATTTTTCGGGTCAATTTCGAGAATGCTGTTGTAAGATTTTATAGATCCTGTGAAATCTTTCTGTAGAAGCAGGGCATCTCCCCTACCAGTTAACGCCCGAATATTCTTAGCATCGAGGTGGAGGACATCATCATAGAACCTAAGTGCTGATGTATAATTCTTCAGCGTAAAGAATGCATCACCTTCTCCAATCAAAGCGCTAATATTTCTTGGATCGAGGAGAAGAACCTTGTCATAGGAGGCAATTGCCTGGTCAGGCTGGTCAAGACGGCGAAGTATTTCCGCTACGTTCAAAAGGGTTTTTAAATCGCTTCCATTTAGCTTCATCTTATTTTCATAGGTCACAAGAGCCTCGCTCAAGTTTCCGAGTGCGAAGAGCATATCACCCTTCCCTCCCAGAGCCCGGATATTATCAGGCTCAATGCTCAAGGCCCGATTATAAAATAGGAGTGCCGATTGAGACTTGTTCTGAAGATAAAAGATATCCGCCTTTCCAATTAAAGATCTGGTATCATTCGGGCTGAGCTTAAGGGCCATGTCATATGATTCCATGGCTTGCGCATAATTTCCTAGAGCGTATAGGGCAATACCTTTTCCTACAAGTGCCTGAGAGTCGCTATCGTTCAGCTTTAGAGCGAGATCAAAAGAATCGCGAGCAAGTGCGTATTTCCCTTGAGCTAAGAGGACGATGCCCTTTCCTGTCAACGATAATGTATCGTTGGAAATATTCAGCGCCGCATCATAGGATTTTAGTGCTTGGTCGAGCATTTTTAAGGCGAAGAATGCATCCCCTCTTTTTCTCAGGGCCAAAGCATTTTTCTTGTCTTGGCCCAGGATTTTGCTGTAACAATCAATCGCATTTTGGTATCTTTCCAAGCTTACTAAGAAATCACCCATTTCAAAGAGCATGCTTATGTTATCAGGTATAAGCCTAGCAGCGCTGTCATAGCATTTCAGGGATTCATTGTATTCTCCTAAATCTTTAAGCACTAGGGCTTTGTCGTGCCAAAGTTCCCCGTTTAGAGGATCTTTCCGTAGGGCGGAATCAAAGCATAGGTTGGCCATTTTGTATCTGCCTAGCTTAGCATAGGCCAGGCCCTTGCCTCTCCAGGCATATGGATTCTCTGGCTCTATCTTAAGAGCCTGGTCGTAATAATCCAGCGACTCCTGATAAGAGCCGCTAATATAGGATGCATTGCCCTTTTCTAGCCAGCTCCGACTCTCCTGGGCGTTTGCAGAAGACAGAACAATAAAGAAAATAACGAAAGCGCATAGAGATGCCAGCTTGAAATAGCTCATACAATCATCCTTATCTGCCCTATTATCTGCTCTGGTCTTAAAGGGCTATGCTGGACTATAAACAGGTATCCTCTGTTAATCCAGCATTACCTCTACCTCATCCCCGTCAGAAAGGCCTAGCGATTTTCTTAGGCTGATCGGAGCGATGATCTCAATTAGATCTGGGGGATAGCTGCTTCGCTCAGGTCTCACTATCACGGCTTTGATCCCATTGATCCAGATACTGTAACATCGGCATGCGCCAAAGGTCTTGCCCTCATCGCTAAATTCCATGATTTGAATGGACTCACCTGATGGAACAAACGGCTTATCTAACCTTATATTTAGCGTGCCTGGGAATGGAACAAAACCCAGCCTCTCGTGGAACTGACTGCAGTAGCCTTCCTTTGATATATAGTACTTACCTTCGCCAAGCCCAGTTGCTACCTTTCCGTGAATAACGTTCATACAATTGCCCCTTGAGATGCTTCTATATTTCAGGCAGTCGGATCTGAAAAGCAAGTTCTTTTATTTAAGTCCTTTAATTGATTTCTGATTAATGCTGATGAGATATTATCAACATTATTAGAAAGATGCAATTAAACCCGAGAGGATAGCGAACATAGGGCAAAATTGAGAATTTATGTAAGCCAGCAGAGCCAATTAAGGGCTCCGCCGGCTTCCCAAAAGTAAGCGCCCGGACCGGGATTCGGACCCGGGTCGAAAGCTCGACAGGCTTTCATGATAGGCCACTACACTATCCGGACACAATAGATCCCGCCTCCCAGATTCGAACCGGGGACATCGCGGTGACTGCGCGTAGCACCGCAACGGGTGCGAACTTACTTACTACAGCCGCGCACTCTACCAGGCTGAGTTAAGGCGGGCCTCTCGGTACGACGTTTTTCTAATACTTAGATCTTTCGACACATACGCATAACTTCTCTGTTCTATGACCACAAGCATGATTACACATTCGATCACATGATGTACAACCGAGGTGGGCTCAATGCTTCTAGGACTAATGTCCGATTCTCATGATAATATTCAGGGGATTAAGGATGCTCTTAAAATCTTTTCCCAAAGACATGTGCAAATGGTAATGCATGCTGGCGATATGGTAGGCTCCGGCAACTGCTACATCTTTGAAGGCTGCGGCATGAAACTTTGGCTGGTCTATGGAAACAATGATGGCGACCGTGTTGGCTTAAGGCGCGACTTCGAGCGAGTGGGAGGCGTTTATCTTGGCGATTTTGGAGAAATCGAGGTTGACGGGATTAGAATAGCCATGCTTCACGGCACAGATGAACCCCTGGTAAAAGCGGTCGTTTCTTCACAGCTCTATGACGCGGTTATTAGAGGTCATAACCATCGTGCTGAGGTAACACAACATGGCAGAACCCTGCTCGTTAACCCTGGCGAAGTCTGGGGCCACTTCACCGGCATGAGATCCGTTGCGATAATGGATACATCGAGCCTGAAGGCGGAGATTGTGGAGATGGGAAGATGCAAGTCCTTCCGGGAGTTGATCAGAGAATGATAGAGGGCGCATACTTCCAGGATATTGGCTACTACCTTCTGGTAGAGCGATCCGAGAATAGAATTAAACGCATATTCTTTTCGGCAGAGCCGCCTTCAAAGCATTCAGAATTAGCAGAGAGAATTATCCGGCATATTGTTGATGGTACGCCATGCCCTGATGTTGAATTGGATCTCTCAGGCCTCACTGAGTTTCAAAGAAGGGTCATCTCGGTTGTCAGGGATATATCTCCTGGTGAAGTAATGACTTACGGCAAGGTTGCAGCCATGTCTGGATGCCCCGGGGGAGGCCGTGCAGTTGGCCAGGTCATGGCATCTAATCCATTTGCCATAATCGTGCCATGCCACCGAGTAGTTGCTAAGCAGGGGCTGGGTGGATATTTTTGGGGCCCCAATATCAAGAGGAAGCTGCTCGAGCTTGAGGCCAATACTACGAACGAACATTCAACGTTGCAATAATAACAACATGCAAACATTAGTATAAAAATTGATATATGTTAAAAGGGTGGAGGGCTTGCCCCCACCCGGCTATCCACTTGCCTATTCAAATAGTTGTATTTCTTTTATATGAATCAACAGTAGATCGATTTTCTCCTGCCCCCTTGCCCAGAACATCCTCAAAGATATGGTACTCTAAGTCGTACAGAGTTGTCAGATTGTAATTTAGACCATTCATCTGCTTTGGATCGACTGAGTTATATCCCATATACCCTGGATATCCATTGAATCCATCCCTGAATGCCTCGGAATCAGTGAAGAGGACAAATTTGCCGTTGCCGTAATTTGTCTCAGCCATGACAGTCCTATTACCTATGGACAGCAAGGGCGTTCCGCCTTTTATAGCCAGGCCCCAAGGATATATAGGCAGCCCTTTGCTTATATTTTGGTCTAGGGTCAGGTTACTGGCGTTGGATGGCGGCTCTATATTATAAGTATCCATGCCAAAGGATTGAGTTAAGGATGATCCTTGCTCTGTAGTATTATTTAGCATGAGCAATAAAGAGTTTCCCTCTTTGACATATTTTGATATAGCATCTCGCTCTGTTCCGGATAAATCCTTGACTGGATCTATTATCACTAAAATCCTGCCTTTTTCCAGGGCCATTTCAAAATTATCTTCTATTGCGGGCGTTAAATTTACCCTCTGAGTCCATATGAAAAAGGTCTCGTATTGCCCACTTGTGTTACCCTTACTCACAATTGTACCAGAGTGCTCTCCATCGAAGCATACTGTATGCCCCTTTACATAGAACTGGCTCGGAACTGTATCCATAGTCTTTGTTGATAGCAGGAATATGGCTCCACTTACTGCTAGGGACCCTAGGGCTAACATCATAACCAATGCCAGCATCTTCTTTTCTCCTAAAATCATCTTGCCGAGGAAATACGCTGCAAACGCTCCAAGTAGTATTCCAATGAGGAAGAAGATCTGCTTTTCGTTCTCAAACGAATTCTTATAATTCAGATATTCCATACATCCGATCATAAAATTCGGAGTGCCTCCAAAAAAGGCCCTGAAATTGGACATCCACGTTGAATCTCCTAAAACCACCACTCGTCCTTCCCCATACTTTAGGGCGACAGCTTGGTAAATTAACCCCCATATGGTATTTGTAACCTGCGTGGGATCATTAGATCTAGTTTCTCTGAAGAAACCTGACGAAGCGTACTCTCCTGGATCACCCTCTAGATCAAAACCCAGTACCACTGGCTCTCCACTCAGGGGCATTTTTATACTGCACCCAGTCAAGAAATCTAAATAGGGCATATACTTTACAATCGGATGGGGCATTGTGCCTCTTTTATAATAGTATAGGCTGCCATTCATAGTGTTTACGCTATCGATTCCAAGCTCCATTCCGAACCTACTCAAAATATGGTTCAGGCTAGTGCTGGTGCCTCCAAAGTTTGTGTGATCTCCTATTAGTAATAGCCCACCCCCCTCCTTTACGAAGCGAACTATCGCATCGACCTCATCGGGTGTGTAATCAGAAGGGGTTGTTATCATTAATATATCATAATTCTTTAATATATCATAGGTAAGTTTATCAGATACAATATCAGGCGAAACTTTCGTAGCTCCGGCTACGGTCCAATTTTTATACGATGGACTGACTATTCGGCTCACTTTATATGTATCATTTAGCCACTCAACTAAGCTGTATTCATTGTATGTAGAAGCTTCTCCATACCAATTTTTGTCCAATTTCAGGGTAGAAAATTCCCAGACAGAGTGAATATCATCAACTAATATTCTGCCATCTTTTTTCACTCCTGGATCCTGATAGATAGCCGCTGCTACCAGGCAGAATATGCTTAGCATTAAAAACATTAACGCAAAAGCTTGCTTTCTGTCGATGTCCAATCTGAAATCAAATTTATAACTCTGTATCGGATACAGCCAAAGGAACAGTAGAACCAGGGGCACGAAGCTCGCCATTAATAATATAGGATTTAGATAGATCCCCAATCTATCTCCGGCATAATACGGTATATCGGTTGCAAAAAAGATATAGATAAGCAAAATATATCTGGCCAAAAGGTAGATTATGCTCACGAAGGTGAAGCCGAAAATCCATTTTAAAGCCGTAAAATTATTTTGAGATGTTAAGAATATTAATATGACGGCTCCGGCAAAAATTAAAATCCATGGATAAAAACCGAGTTTTTCAAGGGTTATCGTGAAGGGAAACAGGTTCTTCTGCTCATACACTAAAAGTAGACCATTGTTGGAAGTTGTTTGCAGTCCTATCCGACTTGTGAGGAATGATAATGTAGATGCAAGCCAACCCAACTGGTGAATGCTTGGAGCGAAGATATAGTATATCGATAGGGCAAGGGAGTCCAAAGTTAGGATAATTCCGCTGAAGAGTGATCCCAACCATAGCGGCCTTGCTTTGGGCACCAATAATGATATGGCTAGTGCCGCTGCTGTAACAACTATGCCTGCATTATAAGGATAAGGTATAACGAAACAGGATAATACAAGTGGTAGAATAGCAATTGCATATTTATTATTTGAGTCAACATCGAATTCCAAAAAGCCAAGGGCAGAAATCGCTATCCCTAGTAAAACCATTGCTATTGCGTATATGAGGACGGGAGTATAGCCATATATATCTACAGCAAATAGCCAAAATGCTGATATCGGTATTAAGGATAACCATAATAATCGCTTTATATTCTTACCCCCTTATACTTGGAAATTATATCTCGCAAAAGCTCAATATTCCCTAACCATTGAAGCTGATACTGTTCCGCATTCTCTTTGCCAGGTGCATCCGACGCGTATTCAAGGTTCTCGTTTAACAAGAATCGAGAATCTCCTATCAACACAACAGCTCCGTCGCCGATTTTTTTTGCTATAGTTAGATTATAGGTAGTACCTCTGTAATTCAACCAAGTTATTGGCTCATAACTTCCAGTAGCCAAAACAGGATATACCTCCATAAATTTTGGTTTATGCCAATATTTTTCCAAATTTTCAGGAGATACAGTACCGCCTTGAGCGCCGTGGGTCTCCACTATATAAGGTGGAGATCCCAATGGAATATCACCAATAGATATGTTAAACGACTTTAGCACAGGGTCAAGTGAGTCTTTGCTGCCGTACCCCGCAGTAATGATAAGCAGGCCTCCACTCCGGACGAATTTATCAAGTATATCTACCTCTTCAGGGGTATAACGTTCATTTGGAGCTATGATAACTAACAGGCTCCCTTTTAAGATCTCTGAAAAATCGCCTTTTTCCTGTAAGATAAGAGGCATGTAACCGTTTCTATATAAGTTTGTCATTAAGCCGTCTGCGCTACTATCGTCATAGCCCATCAGATTAAATTGATTTAAATGAGTATAATCTATCCAGGCAATATCTTTTTCACCTGTCTCTGGAACGTGAATTAGTGAGTTATTTATGCTTCCGGAAACCACTAATGAAATGGCAATGGTTATAGCGATGATGGCACTAAATAGCATTATATTCCTATTGGACTTGCCTTTGAAGAGATAGCCAATTGCTAGAACCCCGAGTATTATCAGTGAAATCCATGGAAGAAATACTAAAGATTCAGACTCGCGGCTCATCAACCATACAATGGAGTCGCGAACCATTTTGTATCTAGACGGCACTTCAGAGTTGAAAATATACGCTGTATCGCCAAAAACTAACACATTGCCTTTACCATAGGTATCAGAGGCAGCTTCAACCAGATCTCCTAGCTCTTCGCCTCTATCGTACGTTCTATCTCCCAGGTGACCTGGCGCAGATGCATTAGCTTTATCGGAGAAAGAATAGCGTCCGATGAGTACCGGTCTCGCACTGCCGTTCAATCTAAGCGATGCACCTACTGAGGGATCGTTGATCTCAAATCCCAGATCTTTAGCTACATAATGGGGCAGGAATGTAATAGTATATGTCCAGTGGCTAGCTGCATTATCTGCAGTGTCTGGGTTAAACCTTATTCCCGTTGGCAAAAGCACTTCATTCAGATAATCTTTTCCTAATTTGAAATCAGTATCGTTTACAAACATTGATGTGTGATCTCCAAAGACGAGAAGATTTCCTCCGCCTTTTACAAAATTCCATATGGCCTCCCGATCATCGGAGGAGATCGATTTGTTCAAATTTATGAGCATTAATACATCTGCATCTTTTAAGGCGTCTTTTAATGTGTGCGGATTGGTAGAGTTTAAATCCTCCACTTTATAGCCTATCTTCTCCAGATATAATCCCATACCGCGCACTGAAAAACCGGCATAGGGCTCAAAAGATTCATTTCCCTGTGGAAATTGGGGAAGATCAAAGCCCATTTCACAATTTCGCTCATATATTACCAGTTTTCCAGGGCTTCCATCGCCAATATAGGGAAAAATGGAAACTAAAATGAGCGCGAAAAATATAGCGATAACTGCTGCTCCATCGATTTTTCTGAGGGCCAAATTCCCGACAGATATGGACTTAATTCTAAAAGCTCGAACAACAAATATAAATGCTGCTCCAAACAATAAAAAAGCGAAATAAACATCATCCATGGCTGTATCGCCAGTCACCAAGATCGTGGCATGAGCTGCAACAAAGATCGCATAGATCAATATCAACCCTGCAATAGAGAAAATGAATGCTTTCCAGTGTATGCGCTTATCCGATAAGACAAAAAAAGCTACAGTACAAAAGATAAATGTCAATAAAATAAAGAAGCCACTTATAGTGGGGCCGATATCTAATGGGGCCCCTGCGATTCTACCAATAGCGCCCGAAAAGCTCTCGGATAATGATCGAATATTTAACCATAAAACTGGAATATTAATATAGGAAATATAAAAAACGGTATAAATTAAACTGCCCAAAGAAAGGGCGGGCAGCATTTTTGTATGGTCTCCGGATCCTAAGAGCAAATTTAATCCAAAAATAAATACCGGAAGGCAAATGAGCCAATATTCAATTTGCGAAGACAAAAATGGGAGAATAAGAGAGATAAGAATTAAGAATGCGCCTAAGATAGAGGATTTATTTCTTGGAATATTTGCATGATCTGGACTATAAAGAACTAACACACCCAGTAGGGACAGGATGCCAATCAAACGGCTAAATACCGGAGAAATATATCCTAAATTGAGGGAGAAGGCATTCAGCGCCGATAGGATGAGGATAACGCAGATCCAATCCTTTGCCAGTTGCCTGAACTCATCTATTTTAGTGTCTATGCCTTTCTTAGGAGGCAATTGGAAATTTTTAAACATATAGCTCGCACACATCCTAAGAACTTTTTAATCTTTGGGGAGATTAGAGATGGCTAGCATTACAAGCGAAGCTATATATACCATTGTATTAAGCCTTTTGCTTGAAACTTTATAAAATTTGTCTGATATATCGTGTTATTTTCAATATGATAAAACGTGTTCAAATACCGAAAATCTCAGTTAAAGTTCAATGGACCATCAATGTGTTGAAGGAACTTGGCAATAGGTCATCAGATATCCAAAAGTATTTGGGATTGATCTGAGTCTGCAAAAGACCTTTACTGATTCCGAAACAACTAGGTATTCCATAGTCTACATCGAAAGCTTGATAATCCTCTTGCAAGTAACCAATAGCATATATACGGCTGACGGAAAAGGCACATTGTACTCCCTGTTGCTAAAGTGTGCTTGAGAATGATAGAGATGACTTATGATCCTATGAACTGCGAACATAGAAGGCGGATGATGGAAAATGAGACTCATATATAAATTGTTTTTCCCTATTATATTTATAAACGTTATTTTCATAAGTTTCTGTACAACAGCATCGGCACAGCAAGATATAAGCGCAGCCAAAAACGCTTATTTTAGCAAAACGTATTCCGATTTTGGAACTGACACAAATAGAAATGGATTATATGATATAATAACTATCAATGTGGGCATCATCGTACCCTCTCCCGGTGAATATGCCATAAGTGGATCACTATATAGTGTAAGTGGCAATGAGAGCATCAATGTGACTAAAAAGACCTATTTAAGCTTCGGTGCCAAAATCGTAGGGTTGGATTTCCGAGGATCAAAGGTAGCTGGAGTACATTATCTCAAGAACTTAACTTTATATGATTCGCATGGAGACTTGCTTGATAAAATAGATAATGCATATGTCACAAAGAACGATTATAATCTAATAGAAAATGGCCCCTTGATGCAGGCCAAGCTTATTGGCAATTATACTGAGCATAGGGCAGATGTAAATGGTGATGGTTTGTACGACTATCTCATCATTGATGCCGGGGTAGATGTGACGGTACCTGCAGAGTATGGCTTGATGGGAGATCTCTATGACTCCAATAATGAGGAAGTTGCCTGGGCAATAGATCATAAAGTACTCTCTCGTGGAAATAACACTATGCACCTCAACTTTGATGGAAAAAGCATAAACAACCATAGAGTAAACGGGCCATATTATCTCGGGAATATCACTTTGTTTTCCGGTTCTTCGCCCACTGGAATAAGAATATGCGATTTTCTTCAAAGGGCATATAATACATCTGCCTATAACTATTCCGAGTTCGGAACCTGAAGCGGTTCCCTAGAAACCCTGTGTCCCGGAGCTACTACTATCGGTCTGCAACCCTTTTTTGATTTGAGTACATGCCCTAAGACCTTTTCACCGTAAACTAAAGGTTTTGCCTCGTCTACCTCTACAGGAGCCTTGAAGTATCCACAGAGCACATTCTTGCTGATGCCACAGTTAAGACTCAACTGTGGCATGACAGAGGTTAATTGTTAGCTCGCCTATATTCATCATGTAATCGAGCATGCGTTCTATGCTTCCAGCCACTATTAGCCTGATAAGCATCTCTGATTTATCATTTGAATCTGTTGAGTTAGCAATGAGCTTAATGCGTTCCTGTACCTCCCTGATCCTATTTATTAGCTCATTTGCCTTATCTGCGTTTGCCGAAAGTAGGTACACTATTGAATCATCTATTAGTATACCAAAAACAGATTGTAATCTCGTCAGCTCGACAGTGAGATCCTCCGGCAGAACGCTGTCACAGTTGTACGCAACCTCAGCTATCCTTTGGGCGTGATCTGCGATCCTTTCCAGATTGGATGCGGCCTGAGTGTAATTAAAGGCTGCTATCGCGTTGGGTGTGTCCTGCTTTACAGTTCCAGACCTAAGTATCTCTGTGAACTGGCGCGATATGAGCAGATGCAGCCTATCTACATCGTTGTCCCTTTGGATCACATCTAAAGCAAGCTCCTTGTTATTGCTTGCTAGTGCAGAAATAGCATCCTGAATCATGGATTTGACAACGGTCCTGATGCGCTTTAAGGCACGATCGGCCTGAAGTTCTTCTGAACTAAGGAGGTCTTGAATTATGACCTTGTTTATAGTCTCCTCTAAGATCTCGGGACCAATGAGCTTGTTTACTATCTGGCGGATATCCTTCTTCTGAAGCGGGGACATATGATTGGATGCTACCTCAACGGTCCTGTAGCCTCCGAGGTAACAGCCGATGATATCCCTCGCAAGAGGCTCTCCTGACTTCTCATTTATATCCAGCCTCGCTTTGAGGTCACGCTCAGAGCGGTCTATTGATAGTGTCAGAGCACCATTATCGCTCTGTGTGATATATATTATCGATCCTGCCTGAATTCCATTCTTCGTTGCCCAGCCTTTGGGCAGGGAAACGATGAATGTGGACTTCCCAGTCCTTTGCACTTTTCTTGTATCCATATCCATCTAGTTGAGATGTTCTCTCTTACCTTCAACCATATACACAATGGATTCACATATATTGCATATGTGGTCTCCAATTCTCTCGAGATGTCTGTTCACCATAAGCAGAGATATGCCTTCGTTTATTGCCTCTGGATCCTCAATTATTATCTGTAATAGTTTATCCCTGGCTTTAACATAAAGGCCATCGACCTCATAATCCCATTTAGTAGTCTGGCGTGCCATATCTGCGTCATCATTGGTCAACGCCTCCATAGCCTGATAGAGCATTCTTCTTGCAATCTCAGCCATATGAGGAATGTACTCCAGCTTCGCCACTTGAATTTTCTTTGACTGCACTGTTACCCTCGCTATATCTACAGCCAAATCTCCTATCCTTTCCAGATCTATGCCTATTTTCAATATGCCAATTATCTGTCTCAGATCTCTCGCCATAGGTTGCTGAAGGGCCAGAAGCTGCATGCATAAATTCTCAATTTTTTGGCTCATATCATCCATGTCGTGATCGCCCTGTACAACCTCCTTTGCCGCATCAACATTTGAATCACGAAGGGCAGTGACTGCCTTATCTATAGCTAAGCTCGCTTGATCTGCAAGGCTCTCAGTCAGGGTCTTCAACTCATCTAGATCTCTATGGTATCTTTCTCGGTATGGATTCATCTCCCCATCCCCTTGAAGCTCATCCAAATCTTCCAGTTATATAATCTTCAGTGCTCTTCTCTTTAGGCATCTCAAAGATGCATTTTGTCTCTCCCACCTCGATTAACTCTCCCATGAGGAAAAAAGCTGTGCAATTTGAGATCCTCGCAGCTTGCTGCATGTTATGGGTGACAATGACTTGAGTGTAATTTTCCTTTAGCTTATCCATTAGGCTCTCAATCTTGGCGGTGGAGATGGGATCAAGGGCGCTGCAGGGCTCATCAAATAAAATAACATCAGGCTTCATTGCCAGAGTTCTAGCTATGCAAAGCCGCTGCTGCTGACCACCTGAAAGGCCTAATGCAGGTTTATCTAGTCGATCGCTGACCTCCTCCCAGAGCGCGGCATCCTTCAGGCTCCTCTCTACAATTCCCTTTACGTTATGGGCTCCGTGGATCCTCGGGCCATAAGCTATATTGTCGTAGATAGACATCGGAAATGGATTGGGTTTCTGAAAAACCATCCCAATTTTCTTTCGGAGCTCCACAACGTCTGTATCCTTTGCGTAGATGTCATTATTATCATACAGGACTTTGCCCTCAATCCTAATATTATCTACAAGATCGTTCATTCTATTAAGACAGCGTATAAATGTGGATTTACCGCACCCTGACGGACCTATTAGAGCGGTAATCTTCTTTTCAGGGATTTCTAGATTTACGTTCTTCAAAGCCTGCTTCTCGCCATACCAAAGGTTCAAATCTTTAGATACTAATTTTGAACTCATTGTAGATCTCCACTTGATCTTTCATAAGCATCTTTAACATCGTAATTTTAAGGCCCTCTTTGAGGAAACTATATAGACCTTCCTATATAGTCTATATATATGTTAAACCGTATACAAACTAACTCATCCTAGGCCCGAATGATTTATATAGAACTTCAAACTGGTATAAGAAAAAAAGTCGGGGAGGAACTCGGTTTGGCTGGTTTGAGCGGTGTACCGATACTGATACTGAAAGAGGGAAGCAAGCGAGAGACTGGAAAAGATGCGCAGCGAAAGAATATAATGGCTGCAAAGGCAGTTGCGGATTCAGTGAGATCAACCTTGGGCCCCAAGGGCATGGATAAGATGCTCGTTGACAGCAGTGGTGATGCTACTATTACCAACGATGGTGCAACAATCCTGAGGGAGCTGGATATAGAGCATCCAGTTGCTAAGATGATAGTTGAAGTCGCCAAAGCCCAGGATGATGAGATAGGCGATGGAACAACCACGGCAGTGATTATCGCAGGAGAGCTACTTACAAAGGCAGAGAAGCTACTTGACCAGAATATCCATCCCACAGTTATAGTTTCGGGCTATAAACAGGCCCAGGCTAAGGCTCAGGAGATTCTGAATAATATGGCGGTCGATGTCTCAGGCAACCGCGATATGCTTCTACGGATCGCAGAGACTGCCATGACTGGGAAGGGCCTCGGAGTCTTCGGAGGTAACCTTTCCGAAATAGCAGTCGATGCTGCCTCTGTTGCCGCTGAGAACAAGATCGCAGATCTTGATGACAGCGTCAAGATAGTCAAGCTGACAGGCGGAAGGATTGAGGATTCTGAGATAAGCCAGGGAATAGTGATCGATAAGGACAGGCTCAATCCTGAGATGCCGAAGAGGATTGAGAATGCGAAAATCATGCTTTTTGAGGGAACTCTTGAGCTGAAGAAGCTCGGTTCGGATGCCAAGATCACTATCACAGATGCAAAAGACCTTGGTGCCTTCAAGGAGAGCGAAGAGAAAATATTACAGGACCAGGTAGAAGCCATCGCAAAAGCTGGAGCCAATGTTGTCTTCTGCCAGAAGGGTATAGGTAACGTCGCCTCGCATTATTTGGCGAAACACGGCATCCTTGCCACACGCCGAGTCAAGGATGACGACCTGAAGATGCTTGCATTAGCGACAGGCGCAAGGATCGTCGGTGACGCAATGCAAGTGACGCCCAAGGACCTCGGAAGCTGCAAGCTCGTCGAAGAGAGGAAGGTCGGAAAGGATAAGCGCATGATCTTCGTCGAAGGCTGCACTAATGCGAAGGCAGTATCCATAATCCTCCATGGTGTTTCTGAGAAGTTCTTAGATGAAATGGAGAGGGCGCTCGAGGATGCTATGCATGTTGTAACAGATGTGATCAGATCCGGCAAGATAGTTCCAGGCGGCGGCGCTCCTGAGATCCATATGGCAGAGGAGATAAGAAAGTATGCCTCGACACTTTCCGGCCGAGAACAGCTTGCGATCCTTGCATTTGCGAATGCTGTGGAATCTATACCTATTGCACTCGCTGAAAATGCGGGCTTTGATCCAATCGATTGCCTAGCGGGTTTAAGGTCAAAACAAGGTCAAGGCATGAAAAACTTCGGCCTCAACATGGATACGGGAAAGCCTGCCGATATGCTGAAAATGGGCGTTGTTGAGCCTCTTAAGGTTAAAACGCAAGCCATAAAATCAGCGACTGAGGCCGCAACAATGGTTCTACGAGTTGATGATGTGATCGCTGCCAAGGAAGAAATCAAGGCTAAGCCGGGCCAGAGCCCTCACGATTACACCAGGCCAATGATGTAAAAGATGCTATAAGGCCGGCCCTATGGCTGGCCTCCTCTCCTCGACCCTTTCTAAAGATTAATCATATTGACGGCGGAGGTCACGGCAAGATGATACGACACATGAATTCAAAAGAAATGAACGCCTCCGAAGGCCTTTCTGAGGAGGCCACCGAAGATATGGGCAAGGATGAGATTCAGAAAGAAGAAACGGATAAGATACAAAAGGAGCTTGAGGATGCTCGAAGGCTGGCAGATGAGCGTCTGGATCAGCTTATGAGGTGTAGAGCAGAGCTCGATAATGTCCTGAAGAGGACTGCCAGAGAAAAAGAAGAGCAGGCAAAGTATGCCTCTGAAAGGCTTATCTGCAAGCTTCTCTGCGTTCTAGACAGCCTTGAGCAGGCATCGAAGCACGATGAGGGCTCAAGGGTGCTTTTCAATCAGTTGTTTGATCTCCTAAAGAGTGAGGGGCTCTCTCCGATAGATGCGATCGGTAAAAAGTTCGATCCCTATGCACACGAGGCTATGTTCCAGATCAACTCTGAGAGCATAGAAGATGGCACAGTTGCTCAAGAGATCCAGCGCGGTTACGCCCTAAACTCTAAGGTTATCCGCTTCTCCAAGGTGGCTGTGGTAAAACGGTGATAGATTTAAATATTTACTATGTATTGTTAATTCAAGTTTCAGGAGATGGTATATCTTGGCTAAAATTATCGGCATTGATCTTGGAACCAGCAACTCTGCGGCTGCTGTTCTCCAGGGCGGCAGGCCCACAATAATTCCAAGTGCAGAAGGCACATCCATCGGCGGCAAGGCATTCCCGTCTTATGTAGCATTCACAAAAGATGGTCAGGCGCTCGTGGGCGAGCCTGCGAAAAGGCAGGCTGTGACTAACCCAGAGGGAACGATAACAGGCATCAAGCGAAAGATGGGAACTGAATATAAGGTTAGAGTCTATGGAAAGGAGTACACTCCTGAGGAGATCTCTGCCCAAATATTAAGGAAGATCAAAAGAGATGCCGAAACATTCCTCGGAGATACTGTAGAGAAGGCTGTTATAACGGTCCCGGCCTACTTCAATGATAACCAAAGGCAGGCAACCAAGGATGCTGGGACGATCGCAGGCCTCGATGTCGTGAGGATAATCAATGAGCCAACGGCGGCGGCATTGGCATATGGCTTGGATAAATCCGGTGAACATATGCTCACGGTCTTCGACCTGGGTGGCGGGACTCTCGATGTTACCATCATGGAAATAGGCGAAGGCGTATTCGAGGTCAAGTCCACCTCCGGAGATACCCAGCTTGGCGGCAGGGATATGGATGAGCGACTTATGGAATACGTCCTCGATAAGTTCAGACAGGAGTCGAGCATTGATCTCCGCAAGGATTCTATGGCTATGCAGCGCCTGCGTGAAGCCGTTGAGGTCGCAAAGATTGAGCTATCCTCGGTCCTTCAGACGAACATCAACCTTCCATATATTACAGCGGACTCTACAGGTCCGAAGCACCTGAGCATGACCATCACAAGGGCGAAGCTGGAAGAGCTGATACACGATGTGCTCGAAAGATGCAGGGGCCCAATGGTTCAGGCTGTCAAGGATTCAAAATTGGACAAATCCCAGATAGATAAGATAATATTAGTAGGCGGGCCGACACGCATGCCCGTTGTTCAGGAGTTCGTCAAGAGCTTCATGGGCAAGGATATTGAGCGCGGCGTTGACCCAATGGAGTGTGTTGCCATGGGTGCTGCCATTCAGGCAGGCGTTCTCGGAGGCGAGGTAAAAGATCTTCTGCTTCTGGATGTTACTCCACTAAGCCTGGGGATTGAGACATTAGGCGCAGTCTCAACCAGGCTGATTGAGAGAAATACAACCATTCCAACGCGCAAGAGCCAGATATTCACAACGGCAGCGGATAACCAGACAAGCGTCGAGGTAAATGTGCTTCAAGGCGAGAGGCCGATGGCGAAGGATAATGTAACACTTGGGAGGTTCACGCTCGTCGGAATTCCGCCTGCGCCGCGTGGTATTCCTCAAATCGAAGTCACCTTCGATATAGATGCAAACGGACTCATCCATGTCTCGGCCAAGGATATGGCAACGAAGAAGGAGCAGAGAATAACGATAACCGCTCCTCATAAACTCAGCAAGGAAGAGATCGATGCCAAGGTCAAGGATGCAGAGCGCTTTGCTCAGGATGATGCCAGGCGCAAGGAGGAGATCGAGGTCAAGAACCAGGCCGATTCTCTCATCTATGCCTCGGAAAAGATGCTGAAGGATGCAGGCGATGTTGCAACTGCAGATCAGAAGGATAAGATCAATAAGGCCATTTCCGATCTGAAGAACGCCCAGGCCGGAGGCGAAATCGCAGAGATTAAGGCAAAGACCGAGACATTACAGAATGCGATTTATGAACTATCGTCTGCTATGTATCAGCGTGCTGCCCAGCAACAGCAGCAACAAAGCCAGCAGGCCCAGCAGGGCACAGGAGCAGAGCAGAACGCATCAGCCGGGTCTGGCCAGACGTCCGGCAATACTGTTGATGCGGACTACGAGGTAGTAAACGATAAGAAGTAAGCCGTGGAAAAAGAATAGAACAGATTTGCATGGCAGATAAAAAGGACTATTACGAGGTTCTGGGCGTCTCAAAAGAGGCGAGTGATAAGGATATCAAGAGCGCCTACCGCAAGCTCGCCATGAAGTACCATCCCGACAGATCGGATGCATCCGATGCTGAGGAGAGGTTTAAGGAGATCTCGGAGGCGTATGCAGTCCTCTCTGATGCTGATAAACGTAAGAAGTACGACCAGTTTGGCCATGCTGGAATAAACAGCCAGTACTCCCAAGAGGATCTGTTCCGGGGAATCAACTTCGAGGATCTATTCAGAGGCTTTGGCTTTGGTGGAGACAGCATCTTCGATATGTTCTTCGGGGGACGAAGACAGGGGCCTGCCAGAGGGCGGGATCTGAGGTATGATCTCGACCTCACTCTTGAACAGGCGGCATCTGGCCTAGAGACAACTCTGGATATTCCGAGGACAGAGAGCTGCCAGGTCTGCAGTGGAAGCGGCGCAAGGCCCGGAACAAGTCCAACAGTTTGCACCCAATGTGGTGGATCTGGTCAGGTTACGCGTGTCCAGAGCACTCCGTTCGGACAGATGATTACATCAACAGGCTGTCCAAAATGCGGCGGCAAGGGCCAGATCATAACATCGCCCTGCACTGAATGCGGCGGGAGCGGCAGAGTCCGCCGCATGCGTAAGATAAATGTGAAGATACCTCAGGGAGTGGATGATGGGCAGCAGATAAAGCTCAGGGGCGAGGGAGATGTTGGCCCCGGCGGAGCGGGCGATCTCTATATCTTCCTAAATATTAGGCCTCATCAGCTCTTCAAGAGGGTAGACAGTGACTTGCTCTTTGAGATGCCTATCAGTATTACACAGGCATCTTTAGGCACTGAGGTGAATGTCCCAACGCTGAACGGCAGAGCCAATGTCAAAATACCTGCCGGAACCCAAGATGGATCTGTCTTCAGACTAAAAGGCAAAGGGATGCCTAGACTTCACGGTCTTGGCGTCGGCGATCTACACGTGAAGGTGGATGTCAGCATCCCCAAATCGCTTACAGCCCGGCAAAGAGAACTTCTTGAGGCTTTGGCAGCCGAGTTTGGCGAGGGGAAGCCTCCCGCTCCCACCAAAGGCGATAAAGGCATTATAAATAAGATCGTAGATGAGGTAAAGAGCGCTGTTCACTAGGCGCGATTCCTCATGGCTGAGTCGACATAGTATAAGTAAAGGAATTGCCAAGGGCTTAAGATCTGCTTTTTATATCCTTTTCAAGTGCAGCTTTCACTCGCGAATATTCTGCAGTCATAGCTTCGATCTTACCTTTTACCCCTTCCAATGATCCTGAGCGCCCCATCATCTCCAGATCTCTGCTCATCGCGGACAGACCCATTGCTCCGACATATGCACTGCTGGACTTGAGGCTGTGAGCTGAAACCTGGAGAGCTTTGGCATTCTTTTCGGCTGCAGCCCTTTCAATGGCAGCAATCTTTTCGGGTGCATGTTTGAGAAATAGGCCGCCGACCTCTTCAACTATGTCAGGCTCGCCTTCCTCTTGAAGCTCTTTAAGGTTGGCAAGCACAGACTGATCTATTGCCTCGCTATAACCCTCAACTCCTTCGGACATCCAGGTACCGTCTTACTCTAACCTTTATAAATTATTCGCATTTTTTGCTTACGAATTCTTGAGTGTATGGTATCCACTCAGGACGCTGATAAGCTCCTCCATCTTCACCGGTTTTGAGATGTAGCCATCCATGCCCGCTTCAAGGCATTTCTCGCGGTCACCTTCAAGGGCATAGGCCGTTATAGCAACGATCTTTGGCATGTTCTCTGGCCAGCGCTGGCGGATGACCTTGGCTGCTTCAATACCATCCATCTCAGGCATCTGAATATCCATGAGGATCAAATCATAGGGCTGGCGTTCCAATGCTTGCAGTACCTCTAAGCCATTGGCTGCCACGTCGGCATGGTAGCCCAGCTTATTGAGCATTCTCTGAGCGACCTTCTGATTTACAATATTATCCTCTGCAAGGAGTAATCTCAGGCTGCTAGGTTTGCCTGCAGTAGACTCTAAAGGTCTCATGAACTTTTCTGTAGGATGACCTACAGGGGTTGCATCTGCGAGAATTGAGAAATAGAATGTAGAACCTTTTCCCTCCTCCGACTCAACCCAGATTCTTCCACCCATCATCTCCACCAGACGCTTGCTTATTGCGAGACCAAGACCAGTGCCTCCATATTTGCGGGTGGTGGTCATATCGATCTGGCTGAAGGATTTGAATAGGCGATCCATCTGGTCTGCAGGGATGCCTATGCCTGTATCTCTAACTGTAAAGCGTATCTCGTAGCGGTCCCCCTTCTGTCGTGATGTTACATTGACGGATACATCGCCTTTATCAGTAAACTTGACTGCGTTGCTCAGAAGGTTGACAAGTATCTGGCGCAATCTTGTGATATCGCCCACTAGGTTTTTGGGCACTTTACCATCTACTGTGTATAAGAGGCTGATACCTTTCTCGGCAGCGCTTGTAGCCACAAGATCCATTGAGCTTTCAATACATTCACGTAAGTTGAACGGCTGCTGCTCCAGCCCAACTTTTCCTTCCTCGATCTTTGAGTAATCCAGAATATCGTTGATGATAGAGAGCAAAGCTTCGCCACTGCTGTGTATTATTTCAACGCACTCCCTCTGATCTGGGTCAAGATCTGAACTAAGCAGAAGCCCCGTCATGCCTATAACGGCATTCATGGGCGTGCGTATCTCGTGACTCATATTTGCAAGAAATTCTGATTTGGCACGCATGGCTGATTCGGCCTCATCCTTGGCTCTGCGTAGCCTCTCCTCAGCCTTCTTGCGCTCGGTGATGTCCAGGATGACTCCAACCAGACCGGCCAGATGGCCTTTGGTGTCGAAATATGGGGCCTTATTGAACATCGCATTTCGCCTGGTGCCGTCTGCATGGACCACTTCAGTCTCGTATATCTGTACCCCCAGATTCTTGAACAGAGATTTATCCGCTTTGTAGTATATATCTGCCAGATCTTGAGGATATAGCTCATAGACGTCCTTACCTATCATTTTCTCTTTGGCTAGGCCTGTGAAGGACTCGAAAGCCGTGTTGCAACCTTGATAAACTCCCCATGTGTCCTTATAAAAAATGGGATTGGGGATGGCATCGATCACTTGTTGCAGAAAGTTCAGCTGCCCCTCTAAAGCATTTGAAGAACGCTTACGAATTATCTCCACTGCGGCCAGGTTGCCGAGCAGTGCGAGGGCATCCAGATCTTCCTGGGTGAAGGGAGTTTTCCGGCGGTTGAAAACATAGAGAACGCCCAAGCTTTTATCTCTGATCTGTACGGGCACAGCCATGCCAGAGATAAGCCCTTCGTTTGCGATAATTCTATCGACTACATGTTTAATGTCTTTATTCTTTAGGTAATCATCTATGGTGTAACCTTTATGGGTCTCCATAACAAGGCCGTATAACCCTTTGCCCAGAGGCAAATGCATCTGCTTGAAGGCTTCAGTGCGAATGCCCGAAAGGGTATGCATTCGAACATAATGCTCCGCTTCGTCAAGCAGGGCTATATAGGACGTATCTGCATTCAATAGCTCCCTGCTCTTATCTACGATGAAGGCCATGTTTTCCTCCAGGCTCTTCTCCGCAGACATATTCAAGGCCAGGTCATACAAGACTTTGAATTTATTCGATTCGTTGGCTAACTTTCGCTCGGCATTCTTGCGCTCTGTAATATCGCGGATAGACTCGATAGCCCCTGCAATGTTTCCATCCGAATCATATAATGCAGCAGCGCTTCCAAGAAGATACACTTCGCCGTCTTTCATGTTCGGCACGTATGCTTCTCCGATCAGAACCCCATTCGATCTTGTTATATACTCATACCTAGTTTCGATCTCTTCTTGCGGTTTGGTCACAAGGTCGATCAGAATTGGCCTCCTCTCGCCATAAAAGGGCAATGCATATTCGTAATTGCCTTTTCCCAAAATATCCTCTGCTTTGATTCCGGTCATCACTTCCATGGCGCGGTTCCAGGCGATCACCCTTCCCTTTTTGTCGATGACCAATGTGGCATCGGGCAGAAAGTCAATGATGGCTGCCAACTTGCTCTCTGAATCTTTTAGTGCTATCTCTGCCAATTTGCGCTCGGTGATGTCCTGGTTTGCGCCATAGGTCTTAATGGTGCGGCCTTTATCATCCTTGATGACCCCAAACCGAACAGCTATGAAGCCCTCGGTTCCATCCCCACGAATAATCCGATGCTCTACATAGCCAGTAAAGTTCGGATCTGTTGTAGCCAATGCCTTGCCGATCTCTTCTGCCACAAGCGGGGCTTCTTCCGGGGGAATAAATTTTCGGGCATAATCCTGAGAGGACATCAGGGGCCCGCCTTCTCTTTCGGCTGTCGTTCCGTATAGCGCATAGAACTGGTCGTCAAAGGTGAACAAGTCAGTTTTGACATCGTATTCCCATTGCACCAGTTTTGCCAGATTCATTGCAATCCGCAGGCGTGACTGAGTCCTTTTAAGCTCCTCCTCAGCCTGCTTACGCTCGGTGATATCAACCATGACACCTTGAAGGAAGAGAGGTTTGCCGGAGCTATCCTGTACTGTAACTGCATCATCGCGGAACCACACGACTTTGCCACTACGAGCAATCATGCGGTACTCGGATTTAAAAGGCAGATTGCTGGCTTGACTTTGTGACAGCTCAGTCATAACACGCGCTCTATCATCGGGATGAAGCCTACTGCGCCAGATATCCGAATCGGCTCTATAATCCTCTTGGGAAATGCCCAGAATAGACTCAACCTGCGGGCTTACATACAAAGTTGTGCTGGCATCGTCGAGAGCTGCTATATAGGTTATTGCAGGGATCTTTTCTACAAGCGCTTTGTATTTTGCTTCGGCGTTATGCAGCAGCTCCTCTGCATGCTTACGCGCTGTAATGTCACGTACGACTCCTCTAAAACCGGTTAGCTTTTCCCCATTATCCCTGATCGCATCAGATATTATCTCGCAGAACAGCGTGGAGCCGTCTTTTCTCTTCATTTTGTATACATGCGGCTGAGGCGGTTCTCCCTGGGCAATTTTGGCCAGAGCTTCATGGACCCTGGTCATCTCTTCTTCGGCAAACAGCTGAGCTATTTCTATGCCCGTTAGAAAATCCTCTTCAGTGTATCCGAAAGTCTTGAAGGCGGCATGGTTGGCATAAGTGAACCTTAGTCTTACATCCATCTCATAGATCATATCAGGCAGCAGCTCTGCCATCTCACGAAAGCGGGCCTCGCTTTTCTTGAGGGCAACATTGGCCTTCGTCAGCTCTGCAGTCCTCTCCTGCACCGCTGCCTCCAATTCATTCTCCTTCAATGGATCTAAATTGTTTGTAAAGTAGCAATCTCTCATCTTGACATTCGCCGGTACTGTACAATTGGTTCATATTAATATTCATTTCGATGTTAATGATAATAGTAAGAAAATAAGTGTAAATGTTCAATTCAAACAAAGATATTTCCCCTCTTAGGCAGTAACTATAATGAACTACCGCGAGGTTTTCTCAATTTGTATATTCACGCATCTTCTGCTTGCCTTGAAAGTGTTTAAATAAGAATAAAATAATAAATTATATAAAAACTATTTAATTTTGCTGGCACCAAGCTTGGAATCTATGGAAATCTCCTTATCCAGGCGGTAGTCGATGCTGACTGTAGTTAAAATCCTCTTAACATCCATCTCTGCCAGCTTCTCATTCGCTTTTCTGATTATATCAAAAAGCTCATCGAAGCTTTGAGCCTCGACAGATGTGGTCATGGGTCCTGGAAGAAATTTCACTCCAGATTCTGAAAGCATCTCATAGACGGCCCTTATGTATTTGCCGGCGCTGGTTCCTGAGCCCATTGGGACAAGGGCGAAATCTGCCACTATCATAATAATAGTATAGGGTGTGATGATATAGAAAAGTTTTGAGCAGTTAGCTGATCTCTGATAGGACTTTTTTTGCTGAGGCAGCAGGATCATTGGACTTAGTGATGGATCTTCCTATAATCAAGAAGTCTGCTCCGGCAGCTAATGCAGCTGATGCCGAGCCTCCCTGAGCGCCAACACCAGGGGAAATTATCAATCTATCGCCAATTATTGATCTTATCAGTTTAGTACTGTCCGGTCGCGTTGCAGGAGCCACGACACCTGCAGCATTCACCTCAACTGCCAGCTCCGCAAGCTTGGCTGCAAGTGGCGCCATGAATAGCTCTGCTCCTGGGTGGCTCATCTCAGCTACAACGAAAAGTTCGGCGTTATATTTTTTTGCACAGTCTGCACATGCCTGAAGAGAGTCACGGCCTGTGAATGCGTGTGCAATTATGCTCTCTGCGCCTGTGCCGAGTGCCGCCTCGCAGATAAGCCTGCTTGTATTTGGAATATCTGCTATCTTCAAATCTGCGATAACCGGAGCAATGGCGGAGATCTCATGAACGATATCAAGCCCAGCAGAAAGAATAAGAGGATAGCCGATCTTGATGGCATCGAAGTAATCCTTGAGTGATTTCGCCAGAGAAAGTGCATCTTTACGTGATGTCACATCCAGCGCCAAGATCAGGCGAGTGCTCTTTTTCATGAAACCAATAAGAGAATGGATTGTATTTAGCTTTGGCTCCTCGCTATTTCTTATGAGTATACTCAAGAGGGCTAAATCTCCCATAGAGATCATCTTTATTTTGCCTTTGTGATCTTTGTGTCCTTTGTGGTAAATTTGTTTATTTTATTGGTGCATAACGAACGAAATTCAACCACAAAGAACACAAAGGACACAAAGCGATTACGATATATGCATTCAGGCACGAATTTACATTTACCTACACTAAACAGCGAAGAGCCTTATCTCGTTCAGGCTGAGCCGCGGATCTGTTCGACAGCTTCGAGCAAGTTGCCCACAACTTCGCTGCCTCGTCTCAAGCCTTTACGGTCGAGGAAGAGTGCATCAAGTCCAGCTTGAAGCGGCGATTCATAATCGTAGTTATAGTGATCCCCGATATGCAGGACCTCGAATGGCTTTGCATCAAGCTCTTTGCAGATGGCCCCGTAGATATGGGGCGATTTTTTAACATCGCGGAAGTCGCTTGTAACAGAAAATAGCTCGCGGAAGTAGTCCTTGAATCCATCCAGCTCTATTTCAAGGAACTCACGTGCTGCATTTGATGTCACTATAAGCTCGTAGTTGTCGGAAAGGGAGTCCAGGGCCTCATTCACCTCAGGATAGAACTCGATCTCGTCCTCATACTTTCTGAGTAGATCCCATTTATCTACATCCAAGCCGAATTTCTCAAGCCAGTAGGGCAGGTTATACCATTCAAGCTTATCGCTTCCGATCTTCATGTACTCGCCTACGACATACTCCTTTGCAGCTTCGAGGTCCTGGCCGCTCTTCTCAGCATAAAGCTCAGGCACGCCGTGCATCCATACTAGGTCAACGAACTTCGAGTTGACAAGAGTTCCATCCATGTCCAGGGAAATGAATCGAATCATCTAACTCTCCAATTGAAGAAATCTGAGTTTGTCTCTGGGTTATTATTCTTTTTGGCAGGCATTATGTTTGGGGCTATCCGGTAAAATTTAGAAGAATAAGCTTCCCTTTTAGAGCTGAAACTAATGGTTATATTAATGGGCTCCAACGCTCGCGCGGTCTACCCCAAACTCCTCTTCATGGGAAAGCTTTGGAAGTATTGGCTATACGGGTTGAGGAGTACAAGATAAGCGATCCCTACTACGTTGAGGATATTATTCAGCGATTAAGTAGTTCCTTGGGCTTCGCCTCTTACAATAGTCCGAAAGAAGCTTGTACAACCTCCACATTCAGAAGGCCATGCGCAGCTTCATAGTTGTAGGCCATAAGGCCACAACCTCTCCAGACTTCTCTTTAGAGGATATCCCAGGCACATCAGGCCGCCTAGATATACTTTGTCGCTCCATCAATGCGAGCTTTATGCTCTCACATGGCATACGGAAGGACGTAAATGTCTATCTTGTGCTTCTCGGAGGGGAGCCGACGAAGGTATTATGGCTGAAGGGGGAGGAGCTTAAGCATCTGAATCCCGATGAGCGCACGACTGCAGCACTTATAAAAAAGGCACTGGCTATTGTCCCAGCGCCAGAGTGGACCAAATCCACCCCAGGGATCTTCGTTCGCATCGGCAGCATGTCGGAGGCGCTGCAGAATATTAATGATGCAAAGCTCTTCTACTTGCGAGAAGATGGCGCAGATATTCGCAGTATTGATAGCAATAACATCTCAGATAATATTGCTTTCATCCTGGGTGATCACGTCGGAATGGCTGATGAAGAAGAAAGCCTGATCGCTCAACTTGGCGCCAAAGTTGTATCTGTAGGCCCGATCAGCCTGCACGCAGATCATTGCATAGTCATCATAAACAACTGGCTAGATACTGCAATGGAAATTTAAATTCTTTTTTGCGCTTAATTTTCAGTGCACAAATTACACCCCTACTAAAAGAGGGATTTGGATCATTAGGCTGAATAGCCCAATGAATAAATTTATGGAGAATCCAAGTCCATAAATCATATATCCTCCTTCTCGACCTCATCGGTTACATCCTTCAGCTCTACTGAACTCTTGGACTGGTTCCCTTCCTGGCTTATGCTCATCCTCATTGGCGTTCCATTCCCGTGCCAATCCAAAAAGTGGAATTCAGCAGTTTCATTTCCTTTTATTATGATGCCCTCATGCCCGAAAATCTGCTCTCCTGTCTCATTCGCGCGAACCATGTATATATCATATAAGCTGCTCGCCTCTGTGCCATAAGGCATGAAATAGAATATACCGTCCCTGTCCTTTAATCCCATGACCATATAGTTTCCATTGGTGAGGTGAGCGCCTCTCAATATGAATTCATATTGAGTATCATTGACTTCCTTGCCCATGACCATCACGGGAGATTCGGAACCTGATGGTCGATATGCGAGCATTGATGCAGGAGAGACCTCCAGATAATCCTTCTGGCCTGGATCGAGATGTATTTCCGCCACCAAAAGAACATATCCCGGCCCTATGAGAGTCACATTGGCAAGGCTAGCCCTCTGGAGGTTATCACCATCAATGGTTATATTTAATGCGCTTCCTGGGATCTTCACTCCAGACGAGGTGGTATACTCGTTAGGTATTTCGAATATAGGGGACTTAGTCAATTCTAGATCGCTCCTATCGACCACTGGATATATTACCTCAGCACCGGGTATCTCATTAACCATCTGGCCGTCAATAATGCCCAGCCGTCGGTCCTGGCTGTCAGTTATCAGCAAATTGCCTTCTCCATCCAGCCAGACCTGGGATATATTTACGCTGCTGTTTTCGCAGAAGGGACAATACTGGGGCTTCAGCTCCTCGGATATTGGGACCAGCTCTAAAGATTTGGTAGTGGCATTGCCCTTGTAGATCTCATAAGATGCATTAGGGATCAGGCTATCGTCATAAGACCAGGTATTCGTTGTGCGGTTTACCTGGATTGGGCGAGTGATGTCAGGGAAGTTGTTATCGTATACCAATATATCATAGGTTCCATTGCCCAGGTCTTCAACGGCATAAGGCGTCACTGCGTGACCATCTCTTCCGTCTGGCTTGGATACTACTAAAGTGTATGAATTAGAGGTATTATTTCTATCCTGAAAGGCTTGGATAAGCCTCTCTAATACGATGTCCGGGGTCTCGTTTATGAAGGAACCTTTGGTGGGCTTGATCAGCTGCATAGTGCTCCAGTAGGCGACTTCCCTTTGTAGGGGGATGTTGCCATCGATTATCAGGTCATGGGTTGAATTGCTCTCGAATTCTGTAGCATTCTTAATCTTGTCATAGAACAGAAGGCTCAGAGTGGCCAGCCCCATGCAATGACCTCCTTTTATGAAATCGTTGGCCATCTCCATCCAGTAGGTTCCTGGAGGGGTAAGCTTGCAAACGCTTCCATTTTCACAGTCACATGCATCAGGACCAAATAGGCGACGCACTTCCGAGGGCGTCAGCTTCCCAGGGTATTCCTCGCCATAATTCCCGAAGCTGAAGCCGTCTTGCTCGGGTCTGAAGCCCAGATCCGCAACTATTGTTCCATTAGGAATATAGTCGGCCTGTATCTTCAGGACTTTCTCAAGAACGGCTGCCGCTTCCTGGTCTCTGCCCAATCCCTTTAGAATTTGTGACTCGACAATCAGGCAGTACATCTTTCCATCCTTAGAGGGCTCCAGATTGAAGGCCTGTTCAAAGCACTCCATAGACTCGTTAAATCGGTTCAGCTGCAATAGGGCTGTGCCTTTTCCTATCCAGGCCAGCGAGTTGGATTTGTTGAGTTCGATGTATCTATCGAAGGCTGCTATGGCTCCCTCTTGATCGCCTTGCTGAAGGAGAGAATCTCCTTTATCGAACCATTCCTTCTCTAGTGCTCCCTGTTGGAATGAGATTTGATCATGGGGAGCTTCAGCGGCTGTCAGGCATATGATGGAAGATAACGCTATCACCAATAACATTGATACTATTTCCGTTTTCAGACCAATCCCTCAGCATTCCTCATCAATTTTTTCTATAAATAATTTGTGAATTTATTCATAACGTATCCTAACTCATCACTCTCTTAACTAGCCGTTTATATTATATACTTAATCAACAAATTAAGTGGCAAGCTGATTAAAAATAGCTTCTAATTTGCGGGTGATGGGAGAATGAGAGGATCTATTTTAGCTTTTATGGGCATGTTCTTGGCCCTGAGTTTGATGACAGTATGGGCTGAAGAACCAGGGGGAAAATATCAGGCTGATGGAGGTGGTGCAAGCCAAAAGGCTCCCGCTTTTGAAAAAGCTATGGATGATTTTGACCCAGAGATCAACGAGTTCAGCTTTGAAAATTATGGCAATGATACATCGACTATAGACCTAACCCCTGTAGATGTCAGACGTTTATTCGGGGATAAAGTTTGTTCCTACATCAATGGCGATACATGCATCCTCACGCCTCCTGCAGAACGCTGGATGGAGGAGAACAACAAGGAAATGAGCGGAGGGCACTGCGGCGGCATGGCTATTCTAAGTATTCTCATGTATCAGGGGCTGGTAGATCCTGAAAAGTTTGGAGGCACGGATGCTCACGATTTGATTCTGAAAGACAACGAACCTCTCCAGAGGGAGATTGCCTATTGGTGGGCCACAGATGGCGAGGTGCCGGCAGATCTCAATAATATCAGCGGACCTACTGCCGTTCTGGATACGCTGGAGCGCATCCAGGCAGAAGGGAAAGATGCCAAGGAGTCCTATTACCTCGGCGTCAGCAGATCCGGTCTTAGTGGCGGCCATGCGGTAACACCTATTGAGGCCGAGGAAGAAGGGGGTGGGATGGGCAAAATCAGCGTGTACGATCCCAACTACCCTGATACTGTCAGGACTATTGAGATCGATCGCAGTAGCGACACCTTCACCTTTGAGTTCACACCAGAACCAGAAGGAGAAGCCGATATTTATACAGGCAAAAACATTACCCTGAGTCCCAACTCGCAACGGATGGAGCAGCAAGAATGCCCCTTCTGTGCTGATGATTCTGAACAAGAGAAAGTTGTTAAAGCTGGTTCTGTTCCTGTTATAAAGGGCGAAGAGTACGTTCAGATATGGTTGGAAGGCCTGGCCGACCTGCTCATCACTGATGAGCATGGCCGAAGAATAGGACGGATCAGCAATGGCACCTTCATCAACGAAATTCCCAAGGCCAAAATAAAAAGCCATGTAGACAGCAGACCGATAGAAGGGACTGCTCGGCGCAATGCAGAATCAGGGCCAGAATATCTCCTGCCAGAGGGCCTCAACTTCTCCATAATGGTTGACGGCACTTGGTTGGATAAGGCCAGCGATCATAATCTGACCATGATAGGACCGGGATACGACTTGCTTGTGCAGGATCTATGGCTTGATCCTGGAGAGCAGGACCATATCGATGTCTCGAATGCCGGAGAAGACCACAGGCTCACCTACACGACCAACTATACCGAGTCCCCAGACATCATCATCGGAACTGATTCCAAAGAGGCGGACTATGAGTTTGTGGTCCGTGGCGTCCAGGTGGAATCGGGTGGAAAGCTCAGCGCGGAGCTGGATATGAATCACGGTAAATTCATCCTCGATACGATAGGAAATAATAAGCCAGGCAAGTACGGGCTGCTGATGCACCGCCTTGATGATAAGGGCGAGCAGTTCTTCGGGAATGATGACATCATCCTCAAGCCGAACGATTCCCTCTATCTGGACTTCCTGGCCTGGAAGGGCGATGGAACCAGCATCCCTCTGAGCATAGACCATGGCAGCAAGGGCAGCATTGACGAGACTTTAGAGCTGAAGGATGAATCGGACTTCTACAAAGATTACTATAAGGATTGGGAGGAAAACGCTACATCATAAGATAACCATTATCGTCGCAGCCTCAAAGTTCGATGAAGTCCATTGCTATCAGTGGTTCGTATGCGTAGCCTCCAGGCTCGACTTTATATAAATCATAAATAATGAGCTTGATCGTAGGATTTGAAAAAGATATGAATTCGATGATTTCTGAAAGTACAAATTTAGAGAGTACAGAAGAGAATATCCTGGAGACTGCCCACAGGATAATCAAGCTCGGACCGATCTGCGACAGCTGCCTCGGTCGGCAGTTCGCAATGCTCTCAACAGGCCTTACAAACGCTGAGCGCGGAAGATCGATAAAAACAGTTCTAGCAATGCAGGCTTCATCTTCGGATGATAAAGTCTTGTTGGAGGATCTCTCTCCCAGTTCACGCAGCGCGAGGCTGAAGCTAGGTCTAAAGGATGAGGAGCCAAGATGCTGGGTTTGCCTGGGCGAAATGAGGCCAGAAAACCTAGAGATTTGGGCAAATAAAGCAGCTTTAGCCCTCGATGGCTGGGAGTACAGCACATTCCTTGTCGGAACAAAGATGAGCGGCCTTCTTGCCGAGAACGAAGAGCTGCTCTTGGCAGATGGCGGCTCTACGCACGCAGAGCCCTTCAAGTCTGAGCTGAATCGCGAGAGTGGAAAGCTCATCGCAGCGAGAACTAACATGAAGGCGGATCTTAAGGAGCCTGACATCGTTGTTCACTTGAACCTGGAGAAATACGAGATTGAGCTCCAAGTTGCATCTATCTTCTTATATGGCCGCTATAGAAAATTTGTTCGCGGGATACCTCAGACTCGCTGGCCCTGCCGCATCTGTCATGGAAAAGGCTGTCCACGCTGTAGCGGTACGGGAAGGATGTACCAGGAATCGGTAGACGAGTTCATTCGTCCCGCCATAATGGAGGCCAGTGGGGCGGAGGATACAGTCTTCCACGGCGCTGGTCGCGAGGATATAGATGCCCTCATGCTCGGAACTGGAAGGCCCTTCATAGTCGAGGCTGTGAGGCCGCGAAGACGGAACATAGATCCAACGATGCTGCAAGAGGAGATAAACCGCAGGACAAAGGGCAAGGTAGATGTCATAGGTCTTAGGCATGCTAAAGCGGAAGAGGTGGAACGCCTCAAAGAGGCGGCTTTCCAGAAGACCTATTCTGCCCTGGTTGAGTTCGGGGCCGAGGTGCCTGAAGAAAAGCTTAAATTGGTGCTGAAGGAATTGGTAGGGTCTGTTGATCAGCGTACGCCAACGCGCGTCTCTCACCGAAGAGCAGATAAACTCAGAGTAAGAAACGTATATGATGCGGATCTAATCGAGTTTACAGGCCGCAGAGCTCGCATAATTATAAGAGGCGACAGTGGTCTGTATATAAAAGAGCTTATCTCGGGAGATGGCGGCAGGACCCGCCCAAATCTTGCAGATGGTCTTAGAGTTGACGCCGTGGTCGCAGAGCTAGACGTAGTGGATGTAGGTGGAGAACTAAATGGGACATAATCATGGAATGAGAAGAAAAACAAGGGACAAGCTGAGCAAATCGGTCAGGGCTAGAGGCATTTCACCAGTAGTTAGGGCAATACAGGAGTTTGAGCCGGGTGAAAAGGTTCATGTGCTCCTTGATCCAAGCAAGCATAAGGGAATGCCCCATCCTAAGTTTCATGGCAGGACTGGAGAGATCACAGGAAAGAGAGGCAGGGCCTTTGTTCTCAAAATCACAGATGGCGATTCAACTAAGACACTGATCGCACTGCCCGAACATTTAGTCGCTCAGAACAAATGATAGAGATAGCGTAGAATAAATGATAGTCAAATCAATAATGAAGGAGGAACTCCTGACGCTGGCTGAGGTCAAGGAGATCCTCGATCAGATCAAACTCAATAGGGCCGATGAGGAAGAACTGGGCTATGAGCTCCGGCGAGCGATGAGGCATGCTGAGCTTTTCGCCAAGGGAACGGCAGAGGAAAGCAGGCGCATTGTAGAGGAGCTTATGAAGCTGGAGAAGATGACGTCGGAGATTGCCATAAAGATTGCAGATATCAGGCCGAAGACCAAGGACGAACTAAGAGCAATATATGCTAAAGAACGATTTACTCTCAGCGAAGAAGAACTTGACAGGATTTTAGATCTAGCATTCAGGGGGTAAGGTAACTTGGCTGAGGGGAGACCTCCAAAGAAGGAAGAAGTAGCTCGCGTTCTCGATTATCTTCCATATGGACGCTCCCCGGATTCCAGGAGCTACCAGAAGCAGCCACTTATTCAGGGCATTGGCGAGGCCAATTTTGTTCTCATGGAGATGACCCCCAAAGAAGGCATTGTTCCTAAAGTAGGGGATCGTGTCTATATCGGCAGCGGGGAAAGGGATGTGATAGATCATGTTAATCGCAGGATCTATTACGATGAGCTGTCCAATAATGCGAAGATTGAGCTGCCCTTTGAGATCCAGAAGATTGTGCTCGATAATGAGCCGAGATTCATTCGGTTTTTTAATGAGGCAGGGCCGATAACCACGAGAATGCACGCACTCGAGCTTCTGCCAGGTATAGGCAAGAAGCTGATGTGGGCAATTTTAAATGAACGCAAGAAGGGGCCCTTTAAGAACTTTAAGGATCTGACTGAGAGAATTAAAGGACTCCATTACCCTGAAAGGCTATTAGCAAAACGCGTCGAGGATGAGCTGATGGATGACAAGATCAAGTACAGAATCTTCACAACTCTCCCCCGGGCAAAATGAAGAAAGGACAACACTTTCTTATTGACCATGCCCTTTTGGAGCGTATTGCTGATTATGCGGAACTCAAGCCAAGTGATCGGATTTTAGAGGTCGGGCCAGGGACTGGAAATCTCACTCAAATTCTTGCTTTCGGAGCTGGCCAAGTATTTGCTATCGAGGTCGATCCTAGTTTAGCTGCAGATCTTCAGAATAGGCTTCCAAATGTTAATGTAATAAAAGGCGATGCTTTGAAGGTTAAGCTTCCGGAATACAACAAAATAGTTTCAAACTTGCCGTATCAGATATCATCGAAGATAACATTTCGGCTTCTAAGCAGGCCATTCGATCTTGCGGTGCTTATGTATCAGCAAGAGTTTACAAAACGGATGCTTGCGAAGCCTGGTACAAATGAGTATGGTAGACTAGCAATGATTGTAGGCTATCTTAGCATCGCAGAAATTCTGGAAGTCGTACCTCGTTCGGCCTTCAGGCCTGTACCTGCGGTTAAATCAACGGTTGTCCGGCTTCGACCGAGAGAGCATGATGTAGATGCTGAAGAGTTCATTAAATTCGTAGAAGGGCTTTTCGGCAGCCGAAGAAAGAAGATTAAGAAGGCCCTTTTAGCGATGGGCGTTCCTAGGGAGAAGCTTGTGGAGCTGGATGCCTCTCTGCTGGAGAAGAGACCCGAGGAGTTGACCCCGAATGAGGCTGCGGGGTTAGCAAAGGCGATATTCTGTTTTCAATACGCATCCAACTCAGAATAATAGTAAGGATAATGATAATAAATTCTCATTAATTTTAGCACGACAAGCGTAATGTTTATATTCGTCTAATGTCGTAATACAGAGAATGCCGTAGGATAAAACGGCCAGGTAGGAGAGTGGGGGCTCCTCTTTACCATTTTCTATAATTAATTCGAAGGTATTCAATATTTTTCCATGCCAGGCTATGACATAGCATACTTCTTATACTTCAAGATCCATCCCTCGATTATGATAGCATCGGTTGAGCGCTCCGAAATTTCGGGCGAGGTCTACGCTCCGCCCTCAAAGAGCTATACTCACAGGGCAATTCTTATCACCGCTCTAGGACCTGGCGGCATTGTAAAGAGGCCCCTCATTTCCGCTGATACACGAGCCACAATTGCGGCATCTGAGGCATTCGGGGCCGAAGTTTCAGTGAACGATGAGATAAAGATTCGGGGAGTTTCAGATAAGCCTCAGACCCCAGAGGATGTAATCAATGTCCTAAACTCTGGGACCACAATGCGCTTCTGCTCTGCAGTCGCTTCCCTTACAGATGGTGCTGTGCTTACGGGTGATGCCTCGATTCGCACAAGGCCAAATGGACCATTGCTGAGTGCTTTGAGTGATCTGGGTGCGAATGCATTTTCCATAAGGAAAAATGGAAAAGCGCCTCTTGTGATCCAAGGAAAAATGAAGGGCGGAATAGCAAGGCTCAATGGCGGAGTAAGCTCCCAATTCCTTTCGGCACTACTGATCGCAGCGCCTTTAGCACAAAGCGATAGCAGGATCCTAATCGAGGGGAAGCTGAAGTCCAGGCCATATGCAGAGATAACTCTGGATATGCTCAAGGAGGGAGGCGTGCGCGTTGACGTTCAAGCACAAGAGTTCTTTGTGCCCGGCAATCAGACATACAACCTAAGAGGCTACACAATTCCGGGCGACTTCTCATCTGCCTCATATCCTCTAGCTGCGGCGGCAGTTACGGGCGGAGAGGCAATTGTGAAGGGAATCCTGCCTTCTCGCCAGGGAGACTCTGCTATTATCGATATTCTGCGCCGGATGGGTGCAGAGGTATCCTGGGATATGGAGCTCGGAAATCTGAAGATCAAGGGCGGCGAGTTGAAAGGTGTTGATATAGATGCGAGCCTTACGCCTGATTTAGTTCCAACAATAGCAGTACTCGGCGCAGTTGCAAAAGGAAAGACTGTTGTGTATAATGCAGAGCATGTACGTCATAAAGAAACAGACCGCCTGCATGCTATGGCAACTGAGCTTCACAAGATGGGCGCAAACATCAGCGAGCGTCCCGACGGCCTTGAGGTTATAGGCGGACGGCTTCATGGAGCAGACGTGAACGGCTACGATGATCACAGGCTAGTTATGGCATTGACGATTGCAGGCATTATTGCAGGCGGAACCAGGATTAAAACGGCTGAGTCGGTGGATGTTTCATATCCTGGGTTCTTCGAGGCCATGAAGAGCCTCGGTGTAAATGTCACCCTAAGCTGAGGATGCGAGGTAGACTAATCATAAGTCTTATGTATGAGCAGTGCATTTTCGTTTAGTCCGAGAAATACGCCCCGCGATGTGATGAGGGGCGGCGCTGGTTTTGTCCAGGGCTGCTTCAGAGGGCAAACTTCTGGAGGAATAAATTGGCAAAAGAGAAACAATCCAAGAAGGCTGATGAGAAGTCGAAGAAGGCCGCAGAGGCCGATGAACTCAAGCATATAGTTCGCATATTGAATACCGATCTGGAGGGCAAGAGGCAGGTTCACATGGCCCTGGAGGCCATAGAGGGTGTGGGCCGCAGGACTGCCAGGATATTCGCCGAAAAGGCAAAAGTGGATCCTTATGCTACACTGGGGCGACTTCCTGATGATCAGATCGATGCCCTAAAGAGGGTAATAGAGCAAGAGGCGACCCAGACGTTGCCTGTCTGGATGATGAACAGACGTGAGGATATGGCAACGGGTGCGAACAGGCATGTCATGGGCATGGATCTCACAATGACGGTGAGAGAAGATCTCGACCTCATGAAAAAGATGAGGAGCTATAAGGGCATCAGACATGAACGTGGCCTGCGTGTCAGAGGACAGCGCACAAGGTCTACGGGCAGAACAGGCGCTATTGTTGGCGTGAGTCGGAAGAGGGAAGGAGCAGCTGCACCGGCAGCACCAGCCAAGAAGGAGTAGTGGTTTAGATGGGATATCCAGGCAAGAACCGCAAGATGTATAGCAGGCCACGAACTCCCTGGCAGGCCGAAAGAATTGCTTCCGAGGTAGAAGTGGTAAAGGCCTTCGGGCTCCGCAACAAGAGGGAGCTGTGGAAGGCTCAGGCATTTCTAAGAAAGTACAGGCACTCCAGCCGAAATCTGCTTGCAGCCGCTGCAGTAGGCCAGGCGCCTCCGGAGGCTGAGGCTATTCTTAACAGGCTAAAGAGGCTTGGTCTGCTTAAGGAGGAGGGCGACCTTGACGCTATTCTCTCCATGAAGGCGACTGATATCCTGGAGAGGAGATTGCAGACTCAGGTCTACCGCCAGGGGCTTGCTAATACGCTGAGACAGTCCAGGCAGTTCATAACTCACGGCCACATACAGGTCTCAGGCCGGAAGGTGACTGTGCCGAGCTATCTTGTCAGGCGCGGCGAGGAGATGACCATTGACTATTATGTCGGATCGCCTATGGCCCAGGAAGGCCATCCGGAGAGGGCATCCAAGACACCCAGGGTGGAAGGATAAATGGCAGAAGGTAAGTGGGGCATTGCCCATATATTTTCGTCCTTCAACAATACCATTATTACAATTACCGACCTGACAGGAGCCGAGACACTAGCCAAGATTTCAGGCGGAATGGTCGTGAAGGCGGCGAGGGATGAGAGTTCACCTTACACGGCCATGCAGATGGCTATGCAGGTGGCTGAAGTTGTTAAGGATAAGGGCCTGGTAGGCGTACATGTTAAGGTTCGAGCACCGGGCGGGAACAGACAGAGGTCCCCCGGACCAGGTGCCCAGGCATCCATAAGGGCTTTGGCGAGAGCGGGACTTAGAATCGGCAGGATAGAGGACGTGACCCCAATCCCACATGACGGCACAAAGCCGAAGGGTGGAAAGAGGGGTCGAAGGGTGTAAGTTTGAATTTTGAGCTGATTGAGCTGAGGGAGGACCGAATAAGGTTTCTCCTCAGCGGCGTCACTGCCGCTTTTGCGAATGGAATTCGCAGGGCAAGCATGAGCGAGGTGCCAGTGTTGGCAATAGATGAGATAAGCATATACGATAACACATCTGTCCTGTTCGACGAGCAGATCTCTCTCAGGCTTGGGCTTGTACCATTGCAGGCTGAGGATCTCGACCAGTTCTCGAGACCCGAGGAGTGTCAATGCGGAGGTACTGGCTGTCCTGGGTGCCGTGTAGACTTCATGCTTTCGGCTGAAGGGCCAGGGACTGTCTACTCAAAGGATATTCAGTTCACGGATCCCGGTGTAAAGCCCGCCTTCGATAAGATTCCCATTGTCATTCTGGGGGAAGGCGAGAAGCTGGTAATAGAGGGTTTCGCTACAAAGCGCGTAAGCAAAGATCATGCCAAATGGCAGGCTGGGACCCTTTGCGGTTACAAGAATCTGCCAAGTATAGAGATCGGAGCCTGCACAGGATGCGGGAAATGCGTCGAGGTCTGCCCAAGAAAGGTGCTTGTCCTTGAGGACGGCAGAGCGAAAGCTACAAATACCGTGGAATGCTCTCTCTGCAAGCTCTGCGTCGATGAGTGCGAGTCCGGAGTGATCAAGGTTACGCCTGTTCTCGATAGCTTCGTGCTGAACATAGAGAGCGGCGGATCGTTGCCTGCAAAAGAGCTGGTGGCAAGAGCATCGGACGAGATCAGGAAGAGGGCAGAAGCACTGGATGCAAAGCTGGCCGAATTAACATAGGATCTAAAGTGAAGATCGGCTAAAAGGCAAAAGGCTAAAAAGCCGATCCAAAACCCTTTCAAGCAAGCGAGCGGGGGTTGCCAAGCCAGGTCAAAGGCGCAGGGTTGAGGGCCCTGTCACGTAGGTGTTCGCGGGTTCGAATCCCGTCCCCCGCATGAAAACCAATTGCGGATGCTGGTTTTCATAGGCATACTTTAATGCTTCAAACCATAGGTGACCGGGTTGTGCTATTGTCTCCTGCTTCAGGAGATGAAAATGAGCAAGAAGAGACTCCAATTGGATTGGAGCATAAAGGCCCGCATTGAAGACTTTAAACCGACCCTGATTCGCTTTAGGAAATACCTGCAAGACAAAGGATTTCGGAATTCGACTATAGATAGTTATGTTGGTCATGTTGGCCGGTTTCTTGAGTTTGCGCAAACTGAAAGACCGTCCGTAACCACCGCAAATGCGTTTCGAGAACAGCTTTTATCAAAGAACCTTTCTCGTTCCTCATTGAATAATTATTCATTTGCAATGAAGTGCTATTACCGGATGATTGGCGAGGACGTATCATTTCCATTTGTTAAAAGAAATAATAATCTACCCTACTACTTTGATGAGGATGATGTGCTTAAAATATTCAGTGTTTGCCATAATCTCAAGCATTTTGCCATGCTTCAAACCCTTTTTTATGGATGTCTGAGGGCTTCAGAGCTTTGTAACCTTGATGATAGCGATGTAGACCTGAAGGCTCTCACTTTAAGGATTCGGGAAGGAAAAGGCGGCAAAGATGGCATAGTTATCATCTCATCTGAATGTGCCGCGACACTTAAAAAGTACCTGGAAGTAAGACCGACTCTTGATGTGGATGGGCGTTTTCCGTTATTCTATACAGACTTCGGACGTAGATGGGACAGACGTGATGTCTACCGCATGTTTATGGCTTATAAGAAAAATGCCGGGGTTGAAAAACAGGGTGGAGTTCATGTTTTTGCCAGGCATAGTACCGCTACAATCATGGTTGCCAATGGCTGTGATATTCGGATAGTCCAAGAATTGCTGCGACACAAAGATATCAGGACTACCTTGAGGTATGCTCATGTTTCAGACAAGACAAAGAGGGAGAAATATGAGAAATGCTTAATTTTATAATTTTGTATCTACCCTTTTGTCAAATTATAATAGACATTTTCTTTTAGGAATTCAGAATAATTTTTATAAAAATTTATATGCTCAATAAGCTTCTAATGAACGCGAAATTGCTCTCATCGGCTAAGCTGAGATAAGCTCAACCTTAATAATCAAATTTTATAAATCAGAAAACAATTTGCCTATTAGGTAGCCTGTATCCCTTAGCTTTTCTTTTTCATTCATGAGTGACAATAACTCTGATGATATACTTTTGAATGATTTTCCTTCACATTTCCACCCCATCATGTCAAAGAATATACTGGGTTTCAGATATTCAAAGGGTTCATCCATGAATGTACCATTCAAGGTGAACTTTCCTTCTCTATCTCTCGGATCTTTTCTTTCTAATATCATTGGAAGTGAAAAGTATCCCTTTATTCCTTTTTCAATGTAATGAGGAATCAAGCTTTTCCCATCATTTATATCGATTATTTGAAAACTCATTCCTTCGCTTTTTAGGTGATAGCTCCCAGATCCTTCTCCTTCCTCGAACAATGATAGTAGAGTCCAACATATAATGTCAAAGCGTGTAATTGATGTATTCCAATAAAAAATAAATTCCTTTATCATGGTTTCTAGGCTTTTTCCTTTTAGCGTTGAATTAACTTTAAGATATTCAAAAAGTAGATCAACAAATCCGTTGTATATAACATGTGCTCTGACAATCAAAATTGCAAATTCCTTTTCATCAAATATGTAAATATCCTCGAATATTCTATCAAAGGGCCGCGAAAATAGTAAATTCAATGGGTCTTCAAATGGGTACGATGTCAATGGGCTTAAAACCATGTCAGCTTCCATAAATAAGCGCAATCCCTCAGTAATTTCAAGTACTTTTGCCAGTTCCATATATGCTTCTGACAATTTATCTTTAAATTTAGTTATATAATATAATATTGCTACATTGGGATCAAATCTTCTGAGAATTTCAAAATAGTCGGTTAGAGGATGATTGAATTTGTATTTCAGGTTATCCCGCAAGAGATCCGGCATGTAATCCGGCCAGTCTGGATCATATCCAAAAGACTGAATACCAGCTTTTTGATCACGTCGGCGAAGTTTTACCCCTTTTCGATCAAAGATGTCATTTAAGCTATATATTACTTCGGGTAATTCTTTAGCTATGTCTTCAAATAGCTGGTTTGTAGCCGCTTGTGTTAAAATTGTTCTTGAAGCTATTTTATTAAACTCTTTTTGTTCTAAAAGCTCCTTAAATGTTCGATAAACAGATAACAACCCAAAATCTTTAATCATCAGATTGGTATATTCGGATTTTAGGAATTCTTTAATCTCATCTTCATAGTATAAGTAGAACATTTTTTTGAAAATATCTTCATCCTTCGCAATTTCGTAACTTTGGGTCTTGAAGCCACTTCTTGGCCTCCCTGGGAGGTAAGTGACTTGAAGTATTTGCTCTTTTTCTAGTGCTTTTAATGTATCCCTTATAGATGTTTCACTCATGTTTGGAACTGATTTTCTAAGCTCAAGGAATCTCAGCGATTTCTCTGGATGATCCAAGAATTCTCTCAGTACCTTTTGGGCGTATTTTTTATTTAATTCTTTCATATATTATCAAGTGAAACTTTATTTTTCTTCCAATTTCTAATATAATTTTTCGCACTTATAAGGTTATTGATGAAAAACCAAAGACTTGACTCAGGAGTTACGACGGCCAAGCATCTGTCACCTATGACACCTACTGGGATAGTATACATGTTTGAGTCGCCAATGTGTTTAGCAGAATTAACAAAAGAGATACAGCTAACACAAGGCAAAGTAGCAATCGTAGATGCAGACGACTTCGAATGGCTGTCGGAATTCAGATGGTATGCGCATAAACGCGGTCGAACATGGTATGCACGTCGCGCTCAATCAGGGAAAACCGTGTTCATGCACAGAGCTATCATGGCTCATCATGGCTACGACTTAACAGCAGGAGAAGTCGACCATATAAATGGCAACGGACTGGACAACCGCAAGGCCAATCTACAGATAATCTCTCATGCAGAAAACATCCGAAAGTCTAGGACCCAGATTAACAACCAATCTGGATTCAAGGGTGTTTCATGGCATAGACGAGACCATAGATGGCAGGTATTTATTGAAGTTGATAATATCCGGAAATATCTCGGATCTTTCAAAACGAAGATATCCGCCGCTCTGGCTTATGATGAAGCAGCAAAGAAGTACTTTGGAAGGTTTTCAAAGTTGAATCTAGGTGAGCATATTGAATGCTTGGTCAATGCATAGTGAAATCCGAAAATTGGGATTTCTGAATATACAGTTAGCAAGCTGAAAAGGATGAAAAAGGGTGAAAATAGGAATGTATGAAATTGAAGAGTGGGAAGAATTCAAGACCCTTGATGGTCTATGCCGAAAGGCAGGCGTGCAAAAGGAGCAAATTGCATCATTAGTTGCAAAAGAGCTAGTTGATAACGCTCTCGATGTAAGTGCATCTGTCAGTATTGAAAAAGTGGGAAATGACGGCTTTTATGTATGGGATTTTGGTCCTGGAATTGATCCCAAAGATGTTCCTGATCTCTTCTCAATTCGCAGGCCAATGAAATCCACTAAACGCATAAGAATGCCAACTAGAGGCGCATTGGGCAACGGACTCCGAGTAGTTGCAAGCGCAGTTTATGTGACCGGCGGACGGCTTATAGTTTCAACCAAATGCCAAACTCTAGAGTTAATACCTCAACCAGATGGCACAACTAAGTCGGTATATCTGAAAGAATGGAATGGAAGAGGAACAAAGATTGAGGTTAACCTTGGTAAAGATGCTGGGCCTATTAATCTTTCAGAAGTCCAAACTGCCAAAGCCTTCTCAAAAGGCGAATATTACAAAGGAAAGACATCTCCATGGTGGTATACATCGACAGAACTTTATGAGCTATTCCAAATTGCTAAAGGAAGGACGGTTGGCGACTTAGTTGATGAGTTCGACGGATGCCACGACAAGACATGGATAACGGATGGATTCAAAGGAATGCAAGCTACTGATCTAAGCAGGGATGATGCAAAACTTTTACTTAAAAGGATGCGGGATGAGAGCAAGCCAGTAAACCCTGGAAGATTAGGAAATGTAGGTCCATTCGAAAACAGTGAACTTTGCTATTCAAAAGTAGTAGCAGGAACGTTCCAAAAGACGACTGGTGGCGAAACAATAGAGATCCCAGTTGTGGTCGAAGCATGGGCAAGGGTTTCGGAAAGCACAACTATCGACGTTTACGTTAATCGGACGCATATAGCAGAAGCCGATGACATTTATATATACCTCGAAAAAGCGAAATTGAATATATGGGGATGTGGTTTAAACCTTTGCGTTAAAGCAAAGAAGCATCAACCCCTCGCTATTTGGGTAAATATAATCACGCCTCATATGCCAATTGCTTCAGACAGCAAAAAACCTATGTTAAACTACATGGCAAGTGGAATTTCTGACGCAATCGACAAAGCAGTCAGAAAAGCAATCAAGAATTGTCCAACAGCCGGATGCAAGAGGTCCCAAAAAGATGTAGTCATTGACCATCTAAATGAAGCTATGGCTCTAGCAAGTGGCAATGGAAAGTACAGGTATAGTGTGAGGCAGCTTTACTATGTGATAAGACCTATTGTAAAGGAAGAGATAAACGGAGAATTGACCTATTCGAATTTCAATACTATATTAACTGACTACGAAAGCGCAAACGGGGAACTGCCAGGAATATACAGAGACAACAGGGGTGCTTTATACCATCCACATCTTCATGATACTATTCCATTAGGAACGAAGACAGTAGAGGGGTATCACCGACCTGAGTGGACATTCAATAAGATTTTGTACTGCGAGAAGGAAGGTTTCTTCGAAATTCTCATAAACGATAAGTGGCCTGAGCGCCATGACTGCGCACTGTTAACCTCAAAAGGGTATGCCACCAGAGCAGCTAGAGACCTATTTGATATGCTAGGGGATACAGAAGAGGAAATAACTTTCTATTGCATACATGACGCAGATGCATATGGCACAACGATTTATGAGTCCCTACAGGAAGAAACAAGAGCCAGACCCGGACGAAAGTTCAAAGTAATTAACCTTGGGCTTGAACCATTAGAAGCTATAGAGATGGGTCTTGAAATAGAAAACGTAGATGAAAGTGAAAGGGCAAAGTCAGTTGCCAGCTATGTTACATCTGAGTGCGCTTATTGGCTACAAACTCACCGAGTTGAATTAAATGCAATTACAACACCGGATTTCATAGATTGGCTGGATAGCAAGATGGCTGAATACGCAGCTAAGTTAATCCCGCCTAATGATGTGATGACTGATGAGCTTTGCAAAATTGCAAGGACTGAACTTAAGGATAAAATCCAAAAGGAGATCCTAGAAGAACAAAATTTTGATGACAAATTGGAAGATGCGTATAATGAATTAGAGCCTCATCTTGCGGAGATGGCCCAGGGATTGTCTTGGATTGTAAAGGAAGAATTAGGCAAAGAACCATCTCAATCCTGGAGAGATCCGGTACGAAAGATTGCGGCCCAGGCGGCAGAAGCCTAAGCCGCTTGATATTTGATATATATCCAGCGAAATTCAAAATGGGCTGAAGACCAAGAATTGCAGCAAATTTGGATAGTTGCTGTAATTTTTCGATATATCCATTATCCCCGAATATTATAGGCCAATTCATTGTAACCTTGAATAGCTGGTCGATGATGATCTCTGATCAGAGACTTGGGGCGGACTGTTGAATGAAAATCAAAACCAATGTAGGAAGTGATACTAAAATGAGCGAACTAAAAGAATTAGAGAATTGTATGGAAGTTGAAGGAATCGGATTTGAGAAAATACAGCAAACTAAACAAATGGAGGAAATTTTATGCCAAATATATGCCTCAATCAGTTGACCATCTCTGGACCCTCTGAGGAGATAAAGAGGTTCAAAGATGGGTTGATGAAGGAAAACGGCAGCTATCAGCTGGCCTCATCTTATCTCCCAATGCCTCAGGAGATAAAAGAAACACCCATTAATTTTTTCGATATAGGATACGACGCCTTCTTCAACCCAGATCCAGAAGGATACTTAAGAGTGTTGGAATTGGATGAAATAAAGGAGCGAGGAATTAAAACACGGGAAGAACTTATGGAGTTCGTAAAAAAGGAAATGCCTGAAAGCTATGAAGAAGGGCTAAAGATCAATGAGAATTTGTTTAATTATGGGTCCAGAAATTGGTATTGGTGGGGTATAGCAAATTGGGGTTCAAAATGGCCTGATTTCTGCACAGAGCTTGTAGAGCAGAGTTCAACCCATCTAGTATTCGAATTTCAATCAGCATATAGTCCACTGTTATTAGCAGTCGATTATATAGCATCTCTATTTCCTGAGCTGAGCTTCGACCTTGAATATGAAAATTATGATGGCCTTTTCTACAAAGGTTTTGCACCCTGGCAACATGGAGAGTGTATAGAGGGACATTGTGAAGACATAGAAATAATCGATGGTCCTGAAGAAGGACAGATTCCCCAAGCATCAACGGCATAGAAGTAAAAAGATAAGACGGAAGCTTTGTTGAAGCTTTCCGCCTTTCATTTATTTATTGGAAAATTTAGAATATAAATAGGAGAAATAATTATGTTTGACAAAAAAGGAAATCCATTTATCACAATAAGAACTGCAAAGGATGGTGGCTTGGGTGGCAGGAGCCACTGAATCAATTAACCAGTCGTTTCCACCTAAGCCGATATCTCTTGATGTCCTCTTTGAAAACTTGCCTCAGGAACTCAAGGCTATTCCGCATTGGGTAGTCTGGAAATATAAGTGGACTGGTACGAAATGGAATAAACCACCTTTTCAGCTGAGCGGAGATTATGCAAGTACAACAGATCCGGATACATGGACCACGTACGAAGCTGTAAAGACTGCATATGAAGCCGGTGGATGGGATGGAGTCGGTTTTGTACTTACTGATGCTCAGGGTATCGTTGGTATTGACTTAGATGATGTTCTCGTAGATGGTCAACCAACAGAAGAAGCTTCCAAGATCATTGAGACAATCAACTCTTACACCGAAATATCACCAAGTGGAGCAGGTATCAGGATCTTTCTGAAGGGGTCTTATGATGGCGATAACAAAAAAGTGGTCTATACTAACCGATATCTAACGCTAACTGGCCATACATATGAAGGACATAATACTATCGAGGAACGTACTGATGAGTTAGATGCTGTTTTCGGATCTGGATATGATGACGAAAATGAAGAAATGAAGAATGAAAATGAGGAACATGAACAATTCCACAGGGAGGAGGATGAATCTACTGGTGTGCTAGAAGACAGAGATGTCATCCGAATAGCGAAAAACCTAACGGGAGACAAGTTTGAGCAACTTATGGCCGGGAATTGGGAAAGTCTGGGGTATCCTTCATCATCTGAAGCCAGGCTTGCATTGCTCGACATCCTGGCATATTATTGTGATGGCCCTCTACAGATAGACCGGATCTTCCGCCAATCTGGATTGTATCAATTATGCAGGGGCAAGTGGGGCAGGCTCGCAGAAAATGAGATTGGTAAGGCAATGAGTGGCTGCAAAGGTCATTACAAACCGAGCAAATCAACAGAATGTGAACGCAAAATAAACATTTCGGAGGAACCGAGATTGAATATACAAGTGGAATTGGCAATGAGTGCCATGAATGAATACAACTCGCCGCCCACTTTATTCAAACGCAGTGGTGAACTATGCAGGGTAGCCGAGGTAGATTATGGAAGCTATCGTGTTGAACGACTGGAAAACGGTATGATACGCCAAATATTGGCAAAGACTTGCCGCTGGACAAAATGGGCAAAAACCAGGGATGGTTTCGAAGAACATGATGTGTATCCTCCAATGCCCGTGGTTGAGGCTATCAGCGGATTAGGCGAATGGCCCGTTCCCTGGCTATCCGGTGTTACCACATTGCCAATCGTTCGACCAGATGGGAGCGTATTCACTATGCCAGGATTCGATGATGTTACTACATTCTTCTTTGCACGCCCGAAGGAGTTTAAGCTACCACCGATACCTGAGACGCCCACCAAAGAAGATGCAGAGAAGGCCGCAAAATACCTGCTTGACGAGCTATTAGGAGACTTTCCATTTGTAGATGAAGCATCTAGGACAAATGCCTTGGCCGCATTGATAACGCCGATAGCCAGACCTATGATTGAAGGATGCACACCACTTGCGTTAATTGATAAGACCATGCCAGGCACAGGCGCATCGCTGCTGGTAGATGTTATTGCCATTGTAGCAACTGGCAGAGCCTCAGATATGACTAAAGATCCGGGCAATGAGGAAGAATGGCGAAAGACGCTATTCTCTTTGCTGTATAATGGGAAGTTTATAATTTGTTTTGACAACGTTGATGCTGCGCTCGAAAGTTCTACGCTTTCGCAGGTATTGACATCGACCAGCGTAGAAAACAGAATCCTCGGCAAGACGAAGACCGCCAACGTGCCTAACCGTTCCATCTGGTTGGCAACAGGTAACCAGCTTCATGTGGCCGGTGATATAGCACGCCGATGCTACCTCGTTCAGATGGATGCCAAGATGCCTAATCCCTGGACACGTGCCTCCCAGAAGTTTAAGCATCCTGAATTGAAGGCATGGGCAAAAGAGCATCGTGCCGAAATCCTGGCAGCAATCTATACAATGATTAGGGCATGGGTCGTGGCCGGTAAGCCTGCCTGTAATGCGCCATCGATGGGAAACTTCTCTGAATGGCGGCAGGTGCTAGGCGGGATATTGCAGTACGCCGGTATCAGGGACTTTATCGAAAATGCACCGTGGAGGAAAGAACTTGATTTCGGTGCCAGTCAGTGGGAGGCATTCGTCGCTGCATTCTATAAAAAATTCAATGGGAAAAATGCAAAGGCCCAGGATATAGTTGATTGGATAGAAAACGATAAGGACCTGAAGGCAAATCTACCAGATGAAATCGACCAAGCCATGATGAAGGCATCAAAGGCCAAGGCATTGAGTAAGTGCCTGGACAAGAAGATCAATGTTCGATATCAGAATGGCTATATGTTGGCAAAAACAAAGGATGCACATACTAAGGCGGCATTATTCTCCGTTGTCAAATATGCCGATAAAGGGCTTTGCTGAAGTTGTACAATTCCACAGGAGGAAAAGGAAAGTTATACTTGGCCGGTTGCTTGACTGAGTTTGCGGTAATTGCGGGTATTTGCGGTGTTTTCTACATTACCTTTTCCTATATTTTTATTTTGTAATTCCGTTGAGTGAGTAGGGTAAAGAATTACCGCAAAACACCGCATAATCCGCAAATCTTTAACCGTATGCAAAGAATGCATTTTTTCCCCCCTCTCCTCTCCCTGTGGAATTGAACGTGTATTGTGATGGATAGCACAAACCATCTTCATTGAATGCAATAAGCAACGGTCGACCTGTCACGAAAAACCGGCATCAGGTAATGCATGGGTTACAAAAAACCGAGAAATCGCGGAAATTATAATAAAATTATCTATAAAATGCCATACTATAATCGCATTGCTTAGGAACATAGGTTAATGAAAAAAGTGGAAATGGAATTTAGCTCGCCGGATGAATCGGGTAGTGTAAGCGTTACCATTTAGCCAGTTGGTCGTGGGTGAATGTTACTGAAAATTATCATGTGAATCGAATGCATAGGATTCATTTTGACTTGAACATCTACTGAGCCGCTTATTAGCACTTTTCAGTAGCTCACGTACGCAACCAAAACTTGATTTCACTAGATTTCTAGATATCGCCATATGATGACAGGATTGGCATAGACCAGATCATCAGAGGAATAAATCTGGGCAAAAATAAGGAGTGCCTCGATCTCGACATGAAGACTTTGTTCTATGTCTTGCCGAAGCACATTCTTTCTATTGGTTATTTGCTGACAGGGCCTAAAGGTAATACTACCTTTTTATAAACCTCATTGAGCACCTGGGCTGCAGCTGCATATATAGCGCTTAATCCGCAGATAATCCCTTCATAGCCGGTGATTATGTGTATAGTTGAACTCCCTGTGTACTCTGTAATGGCCAATAGCCAGAAGAGGATCGTCAATGTGCCAAAAACGACCTGAAGGGCCCGATTGAGTCTCAGAGTGCCTATGAACATATAGAATGTGAACAGGCCCCAGAAGAAGAAATAAGGAACTAAGATTGCAGGTCCCTGCTTCCACCATCCCAAATTTGTCATTATAAACAGGAATACCAAAGTGAGCCAGAACAATCCATATGAGGTGAATGCTGTAGTCCCAAAGGTGTTCCCTTTCTTCCATTCCATCATGCCTGCGATAATCTGAGCCAAGCCGCCGTAAAAGATGCCCATTGATAATATAATGGTATCTAACGGGAACCAGCCTGCATTAACCATGTTCAAGAGAACCGTCGTCATGCCGAATCCCATCAAACCAAGCGGCGCTGGATTGGCTGACTTATCTGTCACTTCGACCGGCCCTAAGTGCATTATATCTCTAGGCCTCTGTGCTTCCTCTTCAACCATAAGTTAACCTCCTAATAGATATTATCATGATACAAAAAAATAAAATTCTAAATTTACATTAAATGATATTCATCCTGAATCTTAAACAGTAATCTAATTAGCAAATCCCTCCGATTTATGATTAACTTTTAATCATTTAAAACTGACGGTATAATCGAGGTTCAGGCCCTTCCTGTCAGTTAGAACCAATGCCATATCCTAATAATTTTTGATGCATCACTTGACCCTTAGCGGCTGATACTCCAGCTTCACCTCTTACCTTTTGCAACGCAGCACCAAGAAAAGGCAGAAATGAGCCCGCTTTTGTCCTGGTGCAGCTCCGATTGGGAGCGATGGTCAGGAGCAAGTGATCCCAAAGATCTGACGAGGCTAGTCGCAGAGAGCACAAAATATAATATCGTTGAGATCATGTTTGTTGAATGTTTTAGTTTGACGGAAAATCAGAGGAACAATCTGATGAAAACATTTCAAAGAGCAAGCACGTGTTAACATGGATCGCATGCCTATTCGCTTCGAACCCATCATGCAATATCTAGGCTCAAAGAAAGAGAAAGGCAGGAAGAAGATAGGCCTCCTAGTTGATGGACCAAATATGTTCCGTAAGGAGTTTCAGATGGATCTTAGGGAGATCAGAGACCTGCTGAAAGAGTATGGCGACATCAAGATGGGCAAGGTCTTTCTAAACCAAAATGCTTCAAAGGAGCTAATAGAGACGGTCGAGAATCAGGGATTAGAGGCCGTAGTATGCGCCAACGATGTGGATGTGAGGATGGCAGTGGAAGGAATGGATATGATCTACAACCCTATGATCGATACCCTAGCTCTTGTAAGCAGGGATGCTAATATGAAGCCTGTCCTCCTCAAGGCCATGGAGCATGGCAAAGAGACCATAATCTTCGGGGCAGAACCAGGATTTTCTGTAGCTCTCAAAAACTCTGCCGACTACATCATAATGCTCCGTAATGGAAAGTATATCACTAAATAGAAATCTTGAGCTTACGCAGCCGAGAAATCTGATATGGATTCACGATAACACTATTAACAGGAGCATTCAAGATTGGTCAATTGATACCTGCGGTCATATCTCCGAGGACAAAGCAATAAGAGAGCTGGAATCAGCAGCAATGGGCTTTAGAGATTACCCAGATGAGAAAATCAGAAAGACAGTTGAAAAAGGATTAAGTGATGGCATGCGATCACCACGCCATCTGAAATGTCATCAATAGTTTTTATTTAATCCTATTCATAAAATGTCGTGATGAAATCGCATCGCTTCGGGAATCGGCAGGGTTAGAATGCAGGAAATCGGCTTTTAGATGGTTTGACGATGCGAAATCCAATCCAACAAGGGCTGCCTATCTTTACTATTTTATAGGTTGCCCTAGGAGCATTAACGATCAATCCTTGGCATGACGCGCTAAGTACTCCTCAATGGCCTTCGCAGCTACATCACTGGTTTTATTCGACTTTCCGGTGGTTTTTAAGGCGTATTCTTTGAGTTTTGCTTCCAGATCGTCGCTTAGATAGACACCTATACGGCCCATATTATTACACTACATCTTACTGGGTTTAATATGTTATGGGGAATTATCGCTTTCATACCAATAGGCTTTTATGCTTTAGTGATAATATACTATAATGGTGAAATGCGATGGCAGGAAAACATATAGTCGAAGTCTCAAAGCCACAAACCCAGCTAATCGCGAGTGGTAAAGCCCTTGCAATGTTCCTAGGGCTCAAAGAGGAAATGCCAAAAATAATACCCCTCGCGAATGGGTCACAGCTAACACTTTCCAGTAAGAGCGATTGCTACTATTACACTTCTTTGGATGGATGTAGCTGCCCATCCGGCGTGAATCATAAGCGCTGTTGGCATAGGCACGATCTCACCCAGGCAACCAGGGAGGCCACGAAAGAACCTATGCTCGCTTGCATGATTAAGGCAGCTAAGGATAACGCTGGCTCGAAGCTTGAGCTATTCGGAAACAAGCCGTTCAAGCCGGTCTTGGAGTAATCCCTTGTTTATGAGGAGATGAGAACTATGGTTAAGGAACTCGTTTGTTTTATCGTTTTGGCAGGCACTGTGCTTGCTGGTATAGTTCATGCTCAAAATGGTGCTCCAATGGATGTAGTGAACCAGGATAACTATGCATTTGCCACTGAAGACAAACTTAATCAGATAAGCGATCTAGCATCAAGTGGCGATAATGCCGCTTTCAGTAATGAACTCGCACAGGATCTTATTGATGGCATGGCAATTCCAATACATAAGGGCGATAAGGTCTATTGGGAGGGTAGCGGCGGATGGTTCTCTGATCATACCCAAATAAGATATCCAGGCCTGACCTCAAAATGGTGGACACTAACCAAATTCTTAGACCAATTACCGGCGTGACCATGTCAAGAACAAGAATAACAAGGAGGGCTTTAGCAAGATCGCGCATATGGATGGAAAAACAAGCAAAATAAGTGATTTTTATTTTTTATATTATTCTTTTTTCCTGGGACAGTGTACTTCGGCGGCGGCATGCTGGGACTTTGTAAATAGCTGCATACTTCAAAGATTCAACATACGGATATATGATCAGCCTCGCCCTTACCGGACACAATAAGCAGCGAGCGACAGTACCACTTTAATCGGCATCAGGTAATGCTTAGCATGACAAGAAACCGAGAATTTAGGAATTATAATAAACACTTCATAAAATTATGTACTATAATCGTGTTGCTGCGAAACCTTTGGCACTAAAAAATGGGAAATATGGGAAACGACTCATGGGAAAGATTGTGTAGTGCAAAATTATCAATAATCTACACCAACGATTCGTAGGTATGATGGAAGGATTAGCCAACGATAAAGCAGATTAAATATCATCGGCAGATGCTAATATCATAACGCTAAATACCCACAAAGCCTTTATATCGAATGTTGAGCAAAACATATAATCGCAGCCGGAAAGCCTGAATAAGAATTGAACATGTATGATTAATACTCTTGTATTGTTTGAAAAAAACGAGGATGGCCGAATCACAATTATGGATGAATATTGGCTCCCAGTCAAGAAGACGCAGCAAAGAATTCATCTTGCGATTATATCTCTTGGAGTTTTGGGCATTGAGGTTTCAGCAGAGTATTGGTCGGCCATAAAACCCGATTCCATTGTCAGCATAGAGCCTTACTCATGGCCGAAAAAGACAACAAACTAAAAAACAAAAGAACAGTAATTGGTATATAGGCGATAGATAATATGATAAATAGCTCAGTTTTGAATTTTATGCTTTATAGGCACTGATGGGAGGCTGGATGATAGCATGTAGCTTCTTATATGTAATTCTAAGAGACATTTAGCTTTCGGGCACATAAGACGCTAATTATGTAGAATTCCCGGCGATCTATACGACGGCGGTCGCGAAGGATACTCATACAGTTAAGGCTTCAACAGCCGCATGAATACAGTAGGTCGGATTAAGGGCCTTTTCAGGCCATATCGGGCTTACTGGTAATCTCTGGGCTACATTATCCTGGAGATGGGCCTGAGCAAATGGGATTGCTTATTCAGGAGGCTCCCCTGGGAAGCTAGGAGGCGATATATATATATATATATATATATATATATATATATATATATATTGTAACCCACAATCCAAATGGTCTTCCCATTAAGAAACTGCTTAAATAGAATGGCTCTCGGTTCAGAGGTTTTAGGGATTTTCGAAATCGTCATGATTATTAAAAAATACCTCATCGCTTACTGTTGGTTCGCTTGTTTGACTGTCCATAGTTACGATACTCAATATTTATAAAACCCTCATGAGCCAACGATTAGGAACGAAGCTCATACCCGAAAACTGAAAGTGATACTTCTGCGCCACTTTCATGGGAATATATGGATAGCTGCTTCATGATCAAAGACATTATATATCATAAGACAGAATCATTGCCCTAAAGAAGGAAAAGATGATGACTACGGTCAATCTTGGACTAATTACCACTGATCAGTCAAATTTTGTCTCTTTTATAATAATAATTATTGAAACAATAGTTATTTTTCTGACATTATTTAAGATAAAAAAGGATAAAGAGGTAATCCACGCTCTAGAAGAAAATATCGAGACTTTAGGAGAAAATAGCAAGGTTGTAGCTGAAAATACGAATACAACTGAAGAAAATACTAATTACTTAAAAATTTATAAAAGGGAGGAACTATACCAATCATTAGCTGAAACGACAATTAATGCAAGAAATTATGTCCATCAACTTTCTGTTTCACAATCAGGCCCTGAAAATCTAGATGAAAATGAGAGACGACTAGCCGACAAATTTCTGGACGCCCTAAAAACAGCAAAAAATAAAAACCATGTTGATGATATAAAAATTTTAGGACCAAAGATGATACAAAAAGTCAGTGGTCTGTATGAAAGGGAAAAATGTGGCGCTGAAGTTAAGGTTCTCTCGACTATAACGTTATATGATATTAGAATTCATGTTGTAGATGATGAACAGGTAGTAATAGGATTTTCCCAATGCGGGGAGAAATGTGAGCGAGCGTACATAATTCGCAGTTATGATTTGGCAAAAATACTGAATTCCGAATTTATGAGATTATGGGATAGCCCCGATTCAAAGCCGCTAATTGAATATATAGGCGAAGATATAATTTTTGATAATAGATGTATTATGCCTTTAGATAAGTTTGATGAATTATTGGCAAGGGTTTTGTATATATCAGATAAAAATAGTAAAAATGAACTATTAACCGCTCTGATGAAAGGTGGCTATTTAAAAACTCTAAATGATCATGTTCTCAATTATTACAAGCTAATTGAAAAAATTCCCACAAAGGAAGTTTTATCTATCGAGGAAATCAAGAAAAGATGCGGAGAAGCAGGCGAAAACCTAACCGATTCTGATGCGAATCTAATAATGTCGCTATTTAAGGAAGAAGGGACTAAGGAAGAGGTGTAATAGATAACTATGGATTGTGAGTTATCCCTATTAACTTAATTACTCTATTTTCCAAGTTTTAGTCCGATAGCACCAGCATGAAAAACAGGCCAAACATGTAGAATTTTTAGTATTGAGAATTTGCGAACTGCAATCCTTGGATCTTGGATAGATTATGTTCGGACTTGATCCCTAATTTCTCCAGATGTTTTTTTTCTTTCTGGAATCTATAGGTGACTCTCAATCCTACTTGGACTGATACAAATGGCGAATGGTACTGAATTTAGAGAGCGTTTTGATAGTCAAAATCGCATTACTTCAACACATTTCTAACATTTATAGATGTTATATTATAATTATTATAAAAAAGTGGGAAAGTAGACTTAATTATACCAAATGAATGAATTGCAAGGAGTGTGGAAGGAGGGAATTGGGATATAATATATATCTTATTTTTTCAAATTATCTAATTCGTTTACCTCTGTAGACATTTTCCACAAATTAATGAAATAATCTTTGAAAAATTCTACAAGATATGGATCTTCGCTGACAATAGCGTAATAATAATGAAGATTTTCAGTGTACGATTCACTTATTGCCATTAATAACTCAACATTATCTCTGATAATAAATCTCAAAAAACCAGGTTCAATCTGTCTTATATTTGCTCCAGTCTTTTTTATCTCATTTATGTTGCCCAATGTATTCTCATCTATATTTCCAAGAATTCTAATAGGGACTCCTCGTTTTATGGCGTTTGAAATGCTAGCTTTAAATGGATAGAACCCCATTTCTTCCTGAATTTGTGGATTTCCCCATTTAATTCCCCAATATCGCATTGTTAAATCTACTTCATCTTTGGATTCATTAATCATTTTTATAATATGGTCTAAAACTCGTTGTTTTCCAATAAGTTTTTTTCCCACAATTTCACTTGTCATATCGTACCTCGGTGGATTCTATTTCTTGCCCCATTAGAATCTTATATAAATTATTTGGTTCTTGAATATTTACTATCCTACATTCTATTCCCAATTTTGCTATTTCATAACAAAATTCTACTTTATGGTACATGCCGCCTGTCACATCTTCTTTATTATATTTTTTTAATTTGCTCAATATACTATCAATGTTTTTCTCATCGATCAATTTTATTAATTCTGCATTTTTACTTTTTTTAGGGTTTTCAGTGTATACGCCAGCAACATTTGTACCCATTATTACGCGGCTTGGTTTCAATAATTTTAATAGCTCTGCTATTATCATTTCCCCTGAAAATATTGTACACATTTGATGACTATTAGAGATTACCACGTCCCCATACAAGACGGGAACAAGCCTTCGTTTCAATAAAGCTTTTAAGACCGAACTAAAAAAAACATTTTTCCCACCCTCCTCTACAAAAAAACATGCTGATGTCTGTAATGGAAATGCTGGAACACCATAATCAATAAGTGCCTCCAATATTAAGTCATCCAATTTTCTTGCAGCCCAAGCAGTCAATGAAATTCCTATAATTTTCCGAGTGTCCATACCTTCTTTTAAATTATACCTTTTAGCAACTACATGTGGATAAGAACCCCCTCCATGAACAATTATAAGATCATCTTTCGTAACGTCCAGATAGTTACTTATTTCACGCGAGATGGCATATATGTTCTGGATATTTGGAGAAAATTCCTTCTGCTTATCCGTAATAGCACTGCCACCTATTTTTATTATCACTAATCCCATATTAATCTGCCTTCAAGGATTCCAGATGAAGTCCTGAGCCCATTCGAATCGGATGATGTTTCCAAAGCTAGGACTTCGATTGGCATCTCGTCTGATTCTCTTATTCTATTCATAATTAATCCCAATATCTAGAATAATTATAGTTATATTCTAATGCTTCAACAAGTTTATTGATCCTACTCATGTTAGCTATTTTCCCTTTCTTAAGTTCTTGGATTATATCCGACATTATTCTATTAACTTCAGCTTCAGTCTCACTACTAACAAATCTGAACGATTGGTTTTCCAATGATCTTTGCATATCCTCTATTAAATAATCTCCAGAATAATTAAATCCGATTATTTCGAAAATTTTTATATATATGCCTTTTAATTCATTTACCATTAATATGTCCCTCTTGTGATTGTCGTCCATCGAGTTTTCAATTAGCGTTTATAAACTTTAACGATTAAATTAATTGATACGATATAGCTTTTTCTATTGTAACTATTCACGCTACCTCAATCAGCATCATTTGACCTATTATATGAGATCTCGCGCAGCCAGTTCCAATGAGCTAATTTTAAGTAACTTCGGCTATAGATATCGTTTTTTATTCTAGCGCAAGTTTCTGGTTGGCAGTCCTTCATTGACCAAAATCTATAACAAGCGAACGATGGTCGTGTGTGAGTCTCATTGAACAGGAATCCAGAAGTCCAATAGCTCTCGAATAATTCAAATGTGATCTGTTAACCCTTCTGCCATAGCAGGCAAGCGTTCTCTGCATCCATTTTTTATTTTCTTGATTTATCTCGGTCCGACGAGATGTATGAGGTTTGATGAAGTTATACCAAGCCTGGAAGAAATCCAAAGCATTAGAATGTCTCTTCAAAATTGAAAGTATTGTAAATGATATGATTACCCCTCTCCCAGAATCACAAGAAAGGGATAGCCTTTTTTTCGATATTTTGCTCATCAAATAGATAGACGAGCTTTTGAGACAAGAAAATTATTCGGGCGACTTTCTTTTCAACGCTAAGTTTAGTATATTGGTGTATTTGCTTCATACCTAATGAATTTTTGGCTATATTAAACAAATCCTCTATTTCCGACCCGATTAATTTAAAATTCTCCCACTTAACGATTAATTTCTTAAAATCGCTGACTATTTTAAGCCATAGCTTCATTTTATTTTTTTCACTGAAAAATATATCTAAGGGAGGGTTGAAGCTATCAATGACCTTATCTAAATTGGTATTTATCTTAGGATAAATGATGGGAATGACGTAAAATCGATTAATAAGCACTCGATAGTTTTGTTTTGAGGTAAATCCTTTATCACAGACGATAATATCTCTTGGCTTAATCATTCTTGATCGAAAAAGTTTTTCCACAAATGGAACAAGCAATTTGGAGTCATGAGGCGAATCCTTATGAATTTCAAACCCTAAAACCTCTAGATCCTGATTAATCGCTAAAATAAGCTTGAATCCTACATAATATCCTCGGGAGTGGTCATAAGCGTAATTATATTTTTTATTCTTTTTACCTATTCTATGCTTGTTTCTCCAAATATTCAGGTCAATTACAATAGAAGTAGTGTCTATGATTATTATTTCAGACTTTTTCTTCCTAAAAATACGTTTAGCTGAGAACAATTTCTTAAAAAATGAATAAGTTAAAGTATAATCTAAATTTGAATGCAATTTATAGATTGATTGAGGTTTTATCTTGGAATTAATTCTCAATAACTCTCTTAATTCTAAATTAACGTTTATTTCTGAAATTAAGTTCGATATATTCCTTTCAAATAGATCTGAGAGCACTAGCAATTTTATCGATAACAAGAAATTATCTATGTCAGATATCTTTAATCTGCCTGCTATCTTCTTAGCACGAGGTGAAGCGATAATTTCAAGTATTTTAATCGCTATTATCCATTTCGGATGCTTAATGTCAGGAATCAATGGAGATAACAAGTTATCAAACCTCCTTTGTTGTTACAACCTGATATTAGGCTTCCAATTGACTTAAATCTTTCTATTATCAATAAGATTGCTGATTAAGCATTTCCCAGTAAATCGATTACCTATTAACTTGTGATTATTGAAGTAAATCTAAAAATATTTCCAATTTCTTAATCCCTAAAAATAGATCTCGGGAGAGGGGTATGATATGATCTATCATGTGGTTATCGCGATTTATAAGCTTTTGAAAATGCTAAAGAGAGCAAATCGTTACAAGGTGATCGTTTAAGGATAAAACACCTAGCTGAAGTGTTTCTTAGCCAATAATTAACTTGACATTGTCACATTGAACCACTAAATAAGGCTACTGATATTTTATATATCTCGCAAATATATCCCGTATCATCCCTTTCTACGGATGCTGATTTTACCCCTAATGTGACAATGTCAAGTTAATGGTGTGACCTGTCATACATATATCTCCAGTTATAAATATAATTAATAACAATCGTTAATTTGGAAGGGGGCGGGGGCTGGTAGCTCAGTCTTCTCTTTATTGGATATATTCAGATCCTTTTCCTCCTTCCTGAATAGTATGTGTTTAGCTCACCATAATCAGTATCCCGGGGTCATTTTTACGACTTCTCATGCCGCTAATTGCTAGAAGTCGTTTTGAATGCCAAAAAGCCACTGATATCGATTTCAGTCAATACAGGTTAATATATATTGTTTCCTTATTTGATCGTAGATGTCCTGATACTCCTAAATCTGCCAATTCCAGATGAGGGAGGACTGCTTGAAAAGATCAAAGCGCTAGGACTAAAACTTGGAAAGTAGAGTATTTTAATCGGCTGGATAATTTCACGGAGTCTTCACAGTCTTCGAGATTATAATAACCCTTGAGGAGAACCGCCATACGATTGCCATAATCGAGCATGATCCCCTGCTTTATGAAGATGCGAAAGAGATGACAGAGTACGTCTCCCAGGCCATGAGAGATGCTCTAAGGAGGCGGCTGTGCAGCTCTAGGCGCCGAGATTAGTCCCCTACCTTGAGGAGCTAGTAAAGAATGCCGATAGAGTATTCTACTTCGATGAAGGTACCGAGGGCTGATGCTAGAATAGTTGCAAAGGCTGTTACGAGGACACAGAGGAGCCAGACCACGCTGGTGGCATTCTCGTGATCTTGTGGCATAGGCGCTAGGCTATCTATGATCCATTGACCTTATACAAAATCATTCATAGAATCCACACTATCTATGTACTTTGTAATATATTTAGTAAAGGACATACTATTTTGTTTTAAGTTTACTAATATTTCTTCCACACCTGGAATATTCCGTTTCATCCTTAACCATAAAGGTGGCATTTTTTTATCATCTTCAAAACTCATTTTAATTAGGGTAAATTGTGTTATATCCCCTTGCTTGCCAACCCATAAGCTAACTTTTGGAAAATAACCCTGTGACACAACACGCACAGATACATTCTCTTTATTCTCCCATTTATATTGCCATTCGCGCATTAAGACTATACGGCTTAGAAGTGTAGGGCTTTTTATAATATTTTTGCGCAAATCATCGTAAGACATAAAATATTTTGTATTTAAGTATCCCGATTCAAATCTTTCTCGAAGTGCATTGAGATATAATTTTGCACTTCGTACTTGTTCTTCCTCAAAAAACATTATAGGAGTGTGAGAAATAATAATAACTTCATCTAAAGTTGATAGTTGATCAACGGCCCAGCTAAAGAAGTCGTCTTCAGATAAGGTTACATCGTGATCTTCTGACATAATCCTCCATTTATACCTTTAATAAATTGTTAAATTATATGAAAATATTTGATTCCTCAATTTGGAATATGCTACACATCTCTTTTGCAAATTCGCCGAAGCGCACACTAGCACCAAAATATCTGCGCCTCACTCCAAGTTTTCCGAGAATAAGTTCGTTTACTGTCTTACGCCACTCAGACGTTGAGGCATTATCTGTAGAACACTCTTTATGGCATATCCAATATTCAGAATCCGGATTTCCTTTTTCAATTATATCAAATACCTCCATTGATTCATCAACAACATACATGTCCTCCCTGAATTGTATCATGAGATAATACTGCATGATAGGCGAAGATGATTTAATTTGCTCAGCGTATATAAGACTTATTGACGGAAAACGTTCTTGGTTAACCACATATATTTCACAATTATGATTGGGCTCAGTTGCGTCCTTATATGTTTTTACCCAATTACGCAAAATATTTTCGCGTTCTTTATCGTTTTCTTTCAAATATTTCATTAAATGCCAGCGAGAAATGAAAAAATCTGTTGGGTATTTTTTATCATAAATAATTCTTTGCTTTAATCCATCGTACCATAACTGTTTTTCATATGTTGCATCAGCTTCCCTCTCAAAAAAAATCACAGGTGTTCTAGAAACAATTATTAATTTCGTCCATTCGGGGACATATGGAAGGTACGCTGTTAGAAATTGCTTATATGTCAATAGAGGCGAATCCTTTCCTTGATGTATCATATGTTGTATCTCATCGCAAAAGTATATTAATTCCCTTATTTGAGTAAACCCCAGTTCTAAGATTTTCCAATTCTTATTAAAAGATTCATCAATTGTTTTTTCACTTAACGTTTGATTCTCTGGAAGACTTCTATTAATTTGAGTAATGAGTTCTTTTATTCCGTTCTTCGTAAACATTGCATGTTCATAGTAATAAAGTGGTTCGCTATTGTCAAAATCTTTTGAAATCAAATCACAGAGAAGTGTGAACATATTTTTTCTGTATAAGGCTCCTGCCTCAAAATTTACTAAAGAATTTGTTAAATTATCTGAGGTGAGACAAATTACACCAAAATCTATCTCATCTAATAGATGGCAGATTTTTTTAAAGCCATCTTTTTCCAAAGGTATATTCTCTGGAGCTAAAACGTTAATCTTATTCTCAAAAATTAGTGGCACCCAGCTAGAAAGGAAATGTGCCACCCTCTTACCTATGGTTCCATAGCCGACTAATAGCAGGTCCATCTCAGGTCAATATCTTAAATTCACATTAGATACTTAACATTTTCCATGACACCGGCTTTGCAACTAAAGTAGGGGTCATGTAAAATCTCAAGTCTTGAATTTCAGCAATGATGTTTTCCAGCTTTTTTTATCAAAAATTTGAAATCTGAGTTGTAAATTTAACATTTATTTTAGGTGCAAACCTATGACACTAGTGTGCCATAACAAAAGTTTTATATTCTAAGGGAGTCCCTATTATCGACAGTCATGTCGAGAAAAACAATATTTGTCGTAAAATTAACTAATGAAGATCGAGAATATCTTAACCAGTTCATCCGTCGAGGAAAGGCGTCTGCAAGAAGCCTGGCCCGTGCCAGGATACTGCTCATGGCAGATGAAGGTTATTCCAATGAAGAGATTACAGAAGTTCTAAAAACGACCAGGCCCAGAGTAAACCGGATAAGGAAAAGGTATTGCCAGGAAGGTTTAGACTCTGCAATAAATGAGAAACCTCGTAGTGGTGCACCTCCAAAGATAGACGGAACACTTGAGGCACAGGTGACCCTCCTTGCCTGCTCCGAGCCTCCAGAAGGCCGATCTAGCTGGACTATGCAACTTTTGGCCGATAGGATTGTAGAGTTGGAAGCTGTAGACTCTATCTCGGCAATGAGCATCCACAGAATTTTAAAAAAAGCGAAACCAAGCCATGGCAAAAGGTTCGATGGTGCATCGGCAAGATAACAAGCGATTTCATCTGGCATATGGAAGATGTATTGGATCAATATGAGCAGCCCTATGATCCCAAACATCCCTTGATCTGTATGGATGAGATGCCTTGCCAGCTGATAGATGACGTTTTAGTTCCAGTTCTTCCTAAACCGGGAAAACCTCAGAAGATTGACTACGAATATCGCCGTAATGGCGTATGTAGCGTCTTCATCGCTTTTGATCATCATGCAGGGAAGAGGACGATCCGTGTCAAAGAGCATCGGACAAAGGCAGACTACGCAATGTTTATGAAAGAACTTGCTGAACAATATCCTGATGCAGAGTTCATGAAGGTTGTCCAGGATAACCTCAATACTCACTCAGCCAGCTCTTTTTATGAAGTATTCTCACCTGAGGAGGCATTTGAATTGGCTAAGAGGTTTGAGTTCCATTTTACTCCAAAGAAAGGAAGCTGGCTTAATATGGCTGAGATTGAGTTCTCGGCTCTTTCCAGGCAATGCTTAAACCGGCGGATTGGGGATATCAAGACACTAGCCAAAGAGGCAAGTGCTTGGGAAAGAGATCGGAACAAGAATAGAACGACGGTTCGGTGGCAGTTCACTAAAACTAAAGCTAGAGAGAAGTTCTATAGGCACTATCTTAAGATACTAAATTAATGTTATGGCGCACTAGTAACTAGGAGATCCCTGTCGTATTTGTGATATCACACTGATAGTAAAGTTAATAAATTTATTATCTGATAAATTGTTTAGAATCCAGTAATTTTAGTTCCAATTATCTTGATATTGCCACATTCATTATAAATAGAGGTCAAAGAGGATTCCTATTTACTTGAGTTTCAGAGGTTAATCCCAGATGTCCGCACTAATTTTAGTTCAAATGGTGTCCAAATTTCTTGAATTGACCTCTTTTCGGTCGTTCTTCGATAGCCTCCGCTAAGTCTAAATAATTCTTGCGTTTTTAAGAGTGCAGAGCTGATAGAGGTTAAAAGCAAACGCTGAAACCATCATTTTAACACCAACTCTTTTGACTGTGGTAACCAGCATTTTCCCTGCCCCAAAGACTCTTTTTATCACAGCATGAGGTCTTTCGCCTGGAGATCTTAAAACGCTAATCAACCGATTTCGCTCTTTATCGAGTTCACTAAGAGGCATATTGGTGGTCCTGCGCCTCATTGTAAAATCAATACCTTTAGCCTTCACACCGAAATATCCTCTATCTCTGAAAACAGGTATACCAGGGATAGACAGATCAACCTGACATATCATGCAAAGATGCTGTAGAAGTCTCTATATCACGTAAGGAGTAATCGATATCAGTTGTTTGATGCAACTTATATCCGAAATGAGTTTCATTGCCTTTTTGGCCCACGTACCATCCCTGCTGCGACGTGCCTTGGCTTCATTTCCACGTGGTTTCTTTGATTCTGATGATCCTGGATCTGCTTCAGTGAAGGTAGCATCTTGAGCAATTCCGCGTCTAACCTTCAATCCCATAGCGTCCAGTTGCCTCTGAAGCTCTGCCCAGACTATCTCCTTTTTTCCGTCTCAGCCATGCGTTCGTTAAATAACCATATGGTCCTGGAATCGGGGAATGATTCAGGAAAGCCGAGAAAAGCCATAAATGAGATTCATCAGCCATTTGCCTTTCAACTTCCAGATCGCTTAATCCATACCATTGCTGAAGTATCAGGATTTTGAACATCAAAATAACATCGCAGTTGGGCCTTCCACCCTTTTCGCTCTTATTATCATACATCTCATCGAGAATCAGACAATCGGCTTCCAAGTAATTAAATCTGATATCTGCAACAAGCGAGACGTCCCTTGCTCAGCACTAAGCCCTCGCAGTATCCAGGTGGTAAAAGAATCCATGTTATAAAATAGTAACATTAGTATATAAACTTTTCTATGATGATGCCCTGCGAAGGTTTATAGGAATCCTCCAAACGATATTGATATATTTTTGTAAATATAAGGCACGCCGGAGAAACCGCTTGTAATTTATTTGGTATCCAATCTGGTAATGTCAAGTTATTCGATAATGACATATCAATTCATCGAACAATATATTCATGCATTTTAAACGGAACGGTTTATTGAACATATCAGCAGTGTAGGGAATGTGGGCACAGTGAACAGAATTGCGGAAGTTATATGTATTGTCAGGGCAGTGGGAAAGAATAAAATTATCTGGAGAGAAACGGTAATGACAGAATGGTCTGATCCATTAGCAATCGTTGGCACAGCACAAGTTATGATGGCGTTTGTACTAGCCATTTTTACACTATTGCTTTGGAGATCAACATCGGAATATGCCGGACAGGTAAAGGATCAAACTGACTGCATGAAAAAAAATATTGAATTGATGAAAGATCAAGCCAATATGGATATACAAAAGATGGGATTAATGAGAAGCCAAGTAGAGATGGATACTAGAATTAATAGATACAACCGGCTTCGCGATGAGATGGACAAACTAGTAGCCCCGCTATATTTTGCGACCCTTACATCTGATGTTTTAAGGAAAAACTGGGGGTTCTTTAGGTTATTGAATCCAATCCAACGATGGGAGAAGCCAGAATATCATGAACTTTTTGCATTCTGGGATGGAATAAAAAAGAATTTGCATCTTTGCCAAAATAAAAAATTATTGAAATATTTAACGAATCATTTCTTGTATAACGATGATTACTTCAGAGGTGGGCAAACTGAGGGAGCAAAAACAAATTTTGAGAAAAATTTAAGAGAATTGATAGACGAAATTAACCAACATGGTTATCCCCAGCTTCAGAAGCAAATTGAGAATGCCGAAAAAGAACTTGGTATTCGGCGTGATAACCATTAATAACATAAGATATATTTCGGGAGGCTAGTCATATCTCTCTTGTGAGATGCATATATTGTCGGTCATATATACGCAAACTTATATGAAAATAATACCTCCACATCTATGTTGACCAATAGCTAGCGAGCGGGCTTATCTGTATCTATAGGTAACATCAAATTAGTTCCAGGACTTATTGCTCTTTTTCCATTGCCCATATCAGCTAAGCTTAAAAGCCTTAGGGTCAACAGTTGATGTGATTCAATTCCACAGAGGAAGGGGGAGAATTGTATACTTCAGGATTGCGAGCGATAGTGTTTGCGGTAATTGCGGTAATCTGCGGTAATTTAAAACTTCCTATTCGACGAAAAAATCAAAGATAAATTATAGGTAAAAGGGCTGAAACAATTACCGCAAAAGACCGCAAACACCGCAAGTCCTCTTATGTCTGAGAATCGAGAGGAATATTATCTCCCTTCTCTCCCCCTCTGTGGACATGTCGTGTCCCTGTGGGTAACCCATCCGGCCAAACAATTGCATATATTCAAGTTATACGGCTTTTCCCTATGCTCCTCGATAAGATTTACATTGAATCTCAACATGCTCTAGGATCAATTATATTGCCTATATATCGATTTTCAGGTTGCCGATAGTGTTATGTAACATAATTCTATGACATTTTTGAGAACTTTGCTTTAGGTCATAGAAATTACCGTGCTAAATGCGCAAAAAGAGTTGGACTGTCAGAAATTTCGGAGGTAGCAGGGCAGTTAGCCGGGACAGGGTTGCACTATTGTCTCGGGAAAGTATATATCGGAAGCGCGCTAATTTAATTATCGAAGCTGAGACATATTGCACCCGAAATCAGTATCAATAAAAGGTATAATGAAGTTTCCGGAAAGAAAATCGCTAGGCGCAGGGTTGAGGGCCCTGTCACGTAGGTGTTCGCGGGTTCGAATCCCGTCCCCCGCATAAAATTAAGTCGCAACATAGCGATTTTAGAGTGACTTTCAGAATTGCTAATCAGCAAATATGATCGAATGTTTATCCTCACAGCTTCCAATTCATGACTATCCATAGATAGAATTACCATATGAATCCTCATCAATTCTACTACTAACTATTCTTCTGGGGTGACCGCGAGGCGCTGCGGCGCCCGCATGGTTGCGGAGCTTAAAGCGCTTTACCAGGCCGGAAAGTTCAACGATATCCTATCCAGCGTCGAAGCCTGCCTGCACTAGGACGTCGAAGGATATTTCATCAAACCCCAGAGAAGTCCGACGTGGTCCACGACCTGCTGGCCTTCCTTGCCGAGCAGATGCTGGAGATGAACAAGCTGAAGGATTTCAATTCATCCGGCCGCGATAATCAGGAGGAGCTGCGGCGGGAATTCGATGCTTCTGTTGGGAAGCTGCAGCCGCTGATGGGACGGATCAAAGATACGGATACGCTGATTGATGAGATCGTTTACAGACTGTATGGGCTGACGGAGGAGGAGATCAAGATAGTTGAAGGAGCTATTTAGCGTAAATGATTCTTGAAACTGGAGAATACGAAAGGTATTTAGAGCAAGCTGGCAAAACTGGAACTAGAGTAAGATACGCAAGGGATGCGAGATGGCGAAAGCAAAGCCTGGGGTTCAGCACAAAACAAAGAGATCGGCGAAAGATTTAGCAGATTTGAGCCAGATACCTTCGGAAGAGATAAGTTTGGAGGAAGCAAAAGAGCTTGCCAGGCTATCCGAGGAAACTAAAAAAGATGGTCTGTCCTGGAATAAGGTCAAAGCTGAACTTGGATTATGAGCTTCGATGTTCAGCTTCATCGAAACGTTAAGAAGGCCATCAAAGACCTTCCAAAGTCTCATCAAGAACAATTTGTCCAGCTTGTTGATATCCTAAAAGAAGATCCGGTTCCCTTTAGAAAATTCGACCTAGTGAGAATCCGAGGTCATATAGATATTTTCAGAATAAGGCTGGGTGGTTTTCGTCTAACCTATGAAGTAGACGAAGATAATCAGTGCATTAAACTCCTTAAGCTTGGAGGTTCGCCGTGCGTTCACTATGTTTCAGCTTTCAGCCTGAGTGAGCAGCCATAAGATGTCCATATTCTAAGGGATTTATATACCTAGAAAATTTAATCGAGAAGCCAAAAGATAATTGCCTGCCCATTGCCGAAGCCTATTTCTTTGCACTTAGCGGCTATGTCTTCAAGTGATTCAGGCTCGGAGTCGATATCTGTTGAAGCAGGAAGATAATTGTTTACATCCCTAATTTTATATTCATCATTTGCAAGAGAGACATCCCAACTTCTGATATATGGTTACATATATATGGATTTTATGACACATATCGAGAATTATAGCACAAAATGGGAAATATAACACAAAATACGAAACATAGCACAAATCAAGAATTTACTCGTAAATATGTGCTGAAGTCCCCTTCTCTGCACCTAATGTTGTCGATTATAAAGTTATTCTAATCAACAGCTTATATACCAGAGCTCTTTTTACTATTATGGAGGTCTAAGATTAATCTAAAATGATTTTTAATAATACAAAAGGTTTAATTAATGCATCTATACAATTAGGAAATCGGTATTCATGGAGTTCTCAATCATTATACCAACGCTGAATGAGGAAAATTATATTGAAGATTGTATAAGGTCAATTTCAAGTCAAACTTTTCCTCGCAATAGGTATGAGATAATCGTCTCTGATGGGGCAAGTGAAGATAGAACAGTTGAAATTGCTAAAAAGTATGCAGATATAGTTATTATATCAGAGAAAAGGGGAATTTGGTGGGGAAGAAATTATGGCGCAAAATTCGCTAAGGGGAAGTACTTAGTGTTTATTGATGCCGACACAATAATAAAAAAGGATTATCTTGAGGTTGTTCACAAATATCTTGAGGCAGGTGTGGTCGGACTTACAATGGGTTTTGGAATTGAAGGCAAAGGCCCCAAGATAAGAATAATCGAATATATGAGCGATTACTACTGGTGGCTTAATTCAAAAATAGGCAATGGTAGCCTGATTGGTATAAACATCTGCGTGCCGAGGAAGATATTTATGAAAATCGGAGGCTTCAAGGAGTATGCTCTTGAGGATTCCGCCTTTGATAAAGAGCTGAGAACAGAGGGACAGATACTTTTTCTGGTCGAAAGAAAGGTAGTAACCTCCGCAAGACGGCTTGAAGAGTATGGAGCAATTGGCCTCTGTAGGTACTATGTTGAGCTTGGATTGCTTGATGGGGGAAAGTTAAGAAATCCGTATTTAGCTAACTTCATAAAATATAGAAACTACTTACAAGTGCGAATCTCCAAAACCAAAAAGGAGCGCAGCAGATACGAACGCTTCAAGGCTTTACGCAATAGGATTCAGAGATTGCATCCCCCTGCTAAGTAAATGGAATACTTGAACTCCCATACATAACCTCACTTATGGATTAAATGCTGATTAGGCGAGTTGAGGGCCCTGTCACGTAGGTGTTCGCGGGTTCGAATCCAGTCCCCCGCACTTAATGTTATCGATTTTTGCTCTAACGGGCTAATTTCATGCTCATTTTAAGTTCTACCTTATATAGCTAAATTCTCCCCCATGGAAGGCAACTTAGCCTTGAGTATTTGCTACAGACTCAACTGGAAAGGGCACTAGAGATTTAAGTTCCAGGCGAGAACCTCAATGAAAGGTTCAACTTTTCAATATAACCAGGGGCATTGATTCATGCCCCTAGTTCGAACTACTCTGCAATTACATGGAAACTGTCAGAGTATAAGGCTGACTATGAGCCTTGCCATCAGCGTCTTGGACCCCGACATAGAACCAGCCCGGACCCTGGACGTCCTTCACCAAGCTTACTTTATCTCCCGGATTGGAAGCCTGGCTGTAACCTATACCGCTGAATGTCTTATCATATAGCTGCAGGGTCGCCCTCATATCTGCAGGAACTCCATCCAGCGACACCTTCACTGTTCCTGAAGAGCCCATGTAGAACTTATAGAAGTCGCTCTCCCCCGAAGGACAGATGTATCCTGTAATGGACTGACCTTGCGTTATCTCTGAAGCCCGGAAGAAGTTGGGGTTGGGATCATATTGATCTGGGGCGGGCTCAAATGCTATATTTAGAGCATAAGGCTGGCTATGAGCCTTGCCATCAGCATCTTGGACCCCAATGTAGAACCAGCCCGGACCCTGGACGCCCTTCTTCAAGCTCACTTCATCTCCAGCATTGGAAGCCTGGCTGTAACCTATACTACTGAACGTCTTATCATATAGCTGCAGGGTGGCCCTCATATCATCCGGAACGTCCTCCAGCTTCAGCTTGAAGATCCCCGATGTATTCACAAAGACCTTATAGAAATCGCTCTCTCCAGAAGGACAGATATAGGCATTGATGGTATCACCGGGTTTAACCTCTGAAGCCCGGAAGAAGTTGGGGTTTGGATCGTACTGATCTGGGGCCGGCTCAAAAGATATATTTAGAGAGTAGGGCTCATTGTGGCTCTTGCCATCAGCGTCCTGGACCTGAATGTAGAACCAGCCCGGGCCCTGGACGCCCTTCTCCAAGCTCACTTCATCTCCATCATTGGAAGCCTGGCTGTAACCTATACTATTGAAATTCTTGTCATATAGCTGCAGGGTGGCCCTCATATCGTTTGGCACATCATTAAGCTTCAGCTTAACGATTCCAGAATTGTCCACCTTGAAACTATAGAAGTTGCTGGAGCCTGCTGGGGTGATGGTCTGGCTGATGGATTGGCCTGTGCTGATTTGAGCAGCATCTCCTATCTGGTTGTTGTTGCTTAGGTTTTGGTTTACCATGCCTCCTGTGGAGGTTCCAGGACCAGAAGTGACTGGGCCGCCTGGAACACTAAGACTTCCGGATGCAGAGGTAGCATTTCCCATACCAGATACGCCGGATGTTCCCGATACGGGAGCTGTACCCGTTGTTACCCCTTGTCCGCCTAAAGGAATAGATGCAATGGATATAGCTGGGCTTACTTGATTCGAGTCGACGATTATCGCTTGGCCTCCGTTTAATGTGATTGGTGCCAGGCTGATGTTCGTCGGCTGGATATTAACTGGTCGCTGATAGGCAATTATGTAAGTGGTATTGTTCATGAGGTCGTATTCAACTCCAAAAGTGTTATTGCCTATAGATGAAACGGTTGCGGTAGCTGTATCGATGCTCAGTGATACCTCATTGTTAACAACCTCTGCAAGGAACGGTCCTGAATCCAAGCGCAATTCAATCTGAGCGGGCGAGGATGTATCACTAAGCGGTCCTGAAAGCGCGGATTTTGTATAAAGAAGCTGAGGATTTTCGTTATAGAGTTTCGCACAAAAATAAGTGCAGTTCAATAAATCCCACATCGTCTGCTGGAAAACGGGCGAAGCAACCATTACTTCGTTCCCACTAGGTGAAACCCATCCGGCTGGCTCTTCTAGCCATCCCTTTGACCTGATATAGGCTAATACAGCAATGGCCTTATAAAAATCTTGGTCTCCGCCCATATTTGCTTTCACGAGCTGAACGAATTCTCGACATTTTGCACCTAATATGATCTTGTCTTCAGGATACATCGTGTTCTTATCGCCGGGATTAATTTTTTCCCCGCTAGAAGTCTCAAGTCCTTGTTGAGATCCTGCCGATGGGGTGTTAGCCGGGATTTTCACGCAGTCGTGAGTTCCATTAAATTGGTAGCCGTCCTCGCACTTAAACACGCATTCTGATGGATACTGTTGATCACGCACTAAATGGCTTCCAGGAGCAGGCGGTGAGCAAGATGGACCTACTGGAGCTGGGGAGCCTTGGACTTGGGTATTAGTTTCAGGATTAGGTGCAGGCCCATTAGAAGTGTGTTTAACCAACTTATATGCAGGTGTAACAGTTATCTGTACATCTGCTATTTGGTCTGAAAACTGGCATCCTATCGCTAAATATCCCGCCAGGTCTGTTATAAAATCCATACTTGCGTCTAGCCATTCACATTCACCATTAAAGCGTTTTGTCCTTAGAGTTCCCTGGGTCTCATTTGCGAAAGTTACCTTCCTGTTTTCAGTCCCATTCCCGCCGGGACTGGTTTCTGAAATGCCGCCAAACGAAAATGTACCATAACGGCCCATTCCAAGGCCTTTAGAATCAAGAGTCCCTTCTCCTTTGGCGGTCCAGTTATAAAGATTATTTGAATTTTCTGCGGAATCCGCTATAGGCACAACCGCTGGAAAATTAACATCCATACGGACTTCCGCCCTGGCAAAACCGCCTTTGAATGTATAGCTGTCGTTCGCCTCAAAATGGGTCTGACTTGCTGGTGCCTCGAAGATGGATGTATTTCCTTGCATTCTATCAATTGTTACATTATAATGATCGAGGACCAGCTCACATATGCTACTCTGGCCGGCGCATAAGGATGCTCCTAATATGATAACGGCCGTTGCAATACTGATCAATGAGACGAGTCTCATTGCTTCACCTCCTCTTTCATGCTTGCAGTCAGTGTATATGGCTCACTGTGAGCCTTTCCATCAGCATCCGACACTGCAAAGTAATTCCATCCGGCCCCAAGATTATTCTCTAGAGTCAGAGAATCGCCTGGGTTCGTTGCACCCTTTTCAGCGATCTGGCGGCCGTTCTTGTCCCATATCCTCAGGTATGGCCTCATGTCCTCTGGAACACCGTCCACCTTGACCACTACTACTCCAGGGCTGTCCATGTGCAGCTTGTAGAAGTCCTTGTCATCGCCGGGGCAAACATATCCAGTGACAGACTGGTTGAGCTTAATCTCAGTGGCATCGCCAATATCGTTATTGGGCTCATTACTATCCGGTGCAGGCTCGAAGCCGAAGGTGATAGTATACGGATCGGCGTGAGCTTTACCATCCGCGTCAGAGACAGCGATCCAATATCCACTGGGGCCAGAAACACCTTTCTCCAGGGTCAGATTATCTCCTGCATTGGTCGCAGTCTTGTCTGCCACTTCAGCAGAGCTAGTCCAGAGTCCAGTGTACTCATTTGTAACGTGTACGCGCGGCCTCATATCAGTTGGAACATTATCTACCTTCAGGACCAGTATCCCGGATGTGTTGATGTCAAGCCGATAGTAATCCAGATCGCTGCTCGGGCAGATGTAAGCCTTAATCACTTGGTTGGGCTTGACAATTGTGGCCTCGCCTGGCAAGTTGTTTGGCTCATATGCATCTGTTGCCGGCTTGAAGTCCACCTTCAATGAATACGGCGCATTGTGGACCTTGCCATCGGCATCCGAGATGGCGATCCAATATCCACTGGGGCCGGAAACATCTTTCTCCAGGGTCAGAGAGTCTCCTGCATTGGTTGCAGTCTTGTCTGCCACCTCAGCAGAGCTAGTCCAAAGTCCAGTATACTCATTTGTGACGTGTATGCGCGGTTTCATATCTCCAGGCACGCCATCCACCGATATGGAAACGATGCCAGATGTATCAACGGGTAGAAGGAAGTAATTAGTCTCTCCAGACTCGCTGATGGTATCCTGGACCGCCTGACCCGGCTGAAGCCGAAGGGCGTCTCCAGGTACATTATTGCTTGACTGGCCCTGACCCAGGGCATAAGATGTGCCTAGAACCAAAATGATCAGAACCATAAGCAGTGGTTTGAACCTGCTACTTTCTCCCATCTAAGGATACTCCTTTTTGGCCAAAGCGCCCGGAGTCTGGAGATTGAGGATACGACTTTATGCAAATCATACAGATCAGCATCGACTTTCGTCATGGCCCATTTACTCTCCTTTTGCTCACCGGGCTGACAGCCACAAATATCCTGGATAACTTTAATAGCGCTAACTTCCGTAGATTGATTATTTTATTTAAACTACTCGCTCTAGGAGAGGTATGTCCTATTTCAAAAGCAGGAGGAGATCTTTCATCAATTTTATTATGGATATTAATATGATTTGCATTAACATTTTATAAAAAGCATGCATATACGATTAAACTCACATTGCCAATCTATTTATACGTTCAACATCATAAACCTAAGCTCCCCATTTTTTAGGCATATAAAGTCGTTGCATATCGATTCATGATGCCCAATAGGCACCACTTATTTCCAGAGAAAAACGATAGTTGTAGCCTTATTTTCAACTTTCATTTGCCTAAACGATGGGGAGCTTAGGCATAAGGATCTTCGGAGGGCATTCTAATTATAAAAATTGTAATTATAGATTAATCTCTTAGGAATTAAGGAGAGCTATGAGCTTTTCCTCAATGGAATAGATAATGATAGCAAGAGTGTCTTGCTGGAGCTCAGAAAGAATAATCAGATTTAGCCGATTGTTAAACAGACAAGCCTTATAATCTCCTAAGAAATCATCAATTCCTACAAAGCCTCGACGCCAACCATCACCTCTCTTATCTCTTGACGATGCGACTATTTGATCATTTAGGCATCTTCAGGGTCATCTGGCTCTTTTCCGCTTTTATCCTGAATCTTGCCGATGATCTCGATATACTTAAGTACTTCATAACCTATGTCATCCTTTGAGAAAAAATATTAATGATTTAAAACCTATGTATGTAGTACTATTGGCATTCGGTGTCCCCAAAAGGACATTATCAAACCAAAAGGAGGGAGTATGAAAAGTATGAGGGGATTATTGCATATCCTGCTACTAGGGATGGTGCTGGCTGCACCGGCTTTAGGGCAACAAACAGCCACCGATTGGTTAAATCAAGGCGATGCCCTCGCCAAACTGGGCAAATACACTGAGGCCATACAAGCTTACGACAATGGCATTCAGCTCTCTCCCCAATTTACAGATCTCTATTACCATAAAGGGGTGGCTCTAAAGTGATCTGAAGAGATACGATGACGCCATAGCAGCTTTCAACATGGTTAACCAGGTGAATCCAAAGGATGGAGTTGTTGCTTATTACTATATAGGCCGCACACTATCTACTGCCGGGAGATACGATGAGGCTATACAGGCTTATAACAAGTCAATACAGTCTTTTAACACATATGGTGAATGGTATCCGGGCCAAAAAAATATTTGTGCCCAGTCCTGGTACTACGAAGGTCTCGCCCTCGATTCGCTGGGCAGGACCAACGAGGCCCAGAATGCTTACAATAATGCTATCAGTCTAAATCCTAGCATAACAAGGCCAAACAGAGCAGGGACCAGTACCAATGGAGGGAGTACCGGAGTCAGCACTGGTGGTGGAACGAGTACTGGAGCCGGCACTAATAGTGGAGCAGGTACTAGTAGCAGCAGTGCACAGTATTGCTTGCTTCGAAAACCATTTTATCCGCCACAAAATAACTGCTACGAGTTCTATTTAGCAGCCACGACAGCATCAGCGCCAAGAGCGACTGTTAATGGAGCGGGAGATTGCGATGTCACTCCTTTGGGCGCTCGTGAAGGGTGGCAACCCGATCCCACATATCCTCTACCACTTTCATGGGCTGCTGGAGATAACGCAATGGGTGTAGTGAGCCCATATTTCGGCGATCTTTACGGATGCCATCTTGGCGGAGAAGCCAATAATAGTACTAGTACAGGAGCTGGAAACGCCAATTGTCCATCGGGTCAAACGAACTGCAATGGATTATGTACTGATACCCAAACCGATTCACAGAATTGCGGCTCATGTGGAAACGTCTGCACGGAGGGAGAGAGCTGCGTGAGTGGAAGCTGTTCATCCTCCGGTGGGACGCCTCAGGATAAGTACGCAGTGTTCCTGCTTACAAACCTCGAAGGAGGATCTGTCTGGGTTGGATCTGAGCAGCAACTTGAAACTAGCAAGGTGGGAGATTTCCCCGGTGGCGGAGGTTCAGATGATAAGGTGCAGTATGTTAAGGAATCCCAAGACTTCTCTTCGTATGATGATGCAGTAGCAGCATACTGTGCCGCTCCAAAATCGAATGTAAGGTCACTGCCATTAACAGGAGGTACTAAAGCGAATATCTATGGCGGGGACTATTGGATTGATACAGCGCCCCCGTGTCCATCTGGATGAAGTGAAAGTCTATTCGACAGCGCCGTGAGCAGGTATATCCAACCTGCAAGCGATCCTCTTTTTGTGTTGTGACATTTTGAAATTGGCTCAATTATAGTCCAAATGTGATCTGTTAACCCTTCTGCCATAGCAGGTGTTCTCTGCATCCATCTTTTATCGTTTTTCTTTCTACAGCGCTAGAAACATATTTTTTTGCGTTCAATATTAGGTGTACTAGCGGGGAACAAGAGTGGAACAGCTAATCGGCTCAATGCTATATACCCAAAATTTTTTCTTAAGTTTAATTATTAAGCTGTTGAGGAGATAATTCAGGCTCTCAAGGATAATGATGGCTATGTCCGAGAAAGCGCAGCAGAGACGCTCAAAGAACGAGGATAGCAGAGCAATACATAATGCTGCAATAACCATTTCAACAATAGCCTGATAATGGCTTTTCGATAGCGAATAAAACAGAAAGTTGCTATATTATTCTTGAGCGCACACTCATGGAGTTATAGGTCAATGTTGCTTTATAATTATAATAACGCCTCTTATGGGGTGACCGTGAGGCGCTGATCGCGAGAAGGATGAAGGAGAGGAGACGGAGATGGAGCCAATGCATCTAGCTTAAAATGGGCTGTGGCCTGGGACCTTTATATTGAGAATAGTTATGTGCCGACGTTTCGAGCTTGAGAGCAAAGGATATCTGAAGTTTCCTGGACTCTTTGATTGATAGTATTGCTTAAGACATAAACTATTTTTATTTGGTATTCCATGTAATCATGAGATGAAGACGATTGTTACGTTCCTCCTTTTGGCGATGTGTTTGCCTCATGTAGCTTCATCCTTACCCGTGACCGTTGCAACGGGTCCATTCAACGTTTCGTTCGATATTAACACGACAAAGTCGTTGATCTATCAGCCTCAATACTCAGATACAAGGAAGGGTTCTGGAAGTGAAACAATCGTTTTCTATGGCCTAGAAATAAGAGATATCAATACACCTGACGATGCTGCCAAGGCTCAAATTAGCATAAATGAATACGATAATCCGATATCATATAGCTTGGAGTATAAAGCCGATCAGGCGGCAAAATTGTTCCAAATTATAGATGGCACCGTATCCATAGATTATAGAACGATCGATAACAGCCCTGGTTATGTTGTAAAGGGCGTAAATGAAGCTGGTCGTATCGAATATTCTTCAGGTTATAGAATTGGCAAGCAGGTAGAGGTTACGATCACTGGCGCCTTGCCTGAAATTAGTAGCATATTGGATACAATTCACATCGAGAAAAGATCGGAGCAGATTGTGAATGGGACTCTGTAAGATTTGAGTAAATTACACTTCGTAGGTCCATGTCCTGAAACAGAACAAATGACGACCAAAGGTAAAGGATAAAATAGGCTGTAAAGCAGATAATGGGCGCTGCTACACAGCCTGCACATAAATTATCTTAGGCACTCCATTCTGGAATAGTACAGATTGCTCCTAGTCGAAGCTGCCGTCCCAAATCCTCACATTGTTAGTGCCTGCTGGCGCATTGAAACCGAAGCTGCCACCTGTTCCTGTGCCTATATAGTTCCCATCTAAGTACACGTCAAAAGGACCTGATCCAGGATAGCTAATGGTCACTGGCACATTGCCGGACACAGTTGTAGTTACAGGTCTAGGTGCGGGAACGGATGGATATAGCGATGTGTTGTATAGGCTGGCGGAGAAGGCGATATCGTTATTGTAGATGGTTGCTGCGTAGGGTATTGATATTGAGCCGCTACGGCTCCGGTAGACTGATATGGGAAATTTGTTGGGAAGGTGTTGGGGATCTCAGGATTCACTACAGACCAAATCCCGTAGCTATCGCTTAGGCCCTGGCCGTAGATATCTCCCGGCTTAGTATCCCTATAGAAATAGTAAAGAGGCCAGCCCTTGTAAGTAGTCTGCTGATACTGTTTATATCCGTTAACGGTTATTGTGCTGAAATCGGCTGGGTTCAGGTTAACTGGGACATTTATGCTCCCTGCATAGAATGGAGGCCAGATCCCCGTACAAGTGGCATCGGTGCATCTACTGGTGTAGCTGCCTTGATCGCTTAACAGATGATACAAGGTCATGCCTCTGCCATCGGTCATATAAGTGCCTATCGATGAATTGCTGGCTGTCATTATGGTATATCCCTGTGTTGTGGTAGCATATCCCTGTGTAGGCGCGGTATACCCCTGTACAGGTGCGGTATACCCTGGTGTGGTAGTAGCGTATCCCTGCGTGGGTGCGATATATCCCTGTGCGGGGAATGCGTATGGGGCATAGTTCATTGGGTATGGGGAGTAATAGGGAATATAGTATGGGTAATAGGAGCCTGCGTAGTAAGCCATATTAGGGGAACTGTAGATAGGGCTGTTATAGGAGTAGGAACCTCCGTTGAGGAATGCGTATGCTTCCGCCAACCATAGTTGTTGTTGCATATCTGGCGTCAAATCATTGGTATATCTGGGAGATGGCGGATCTAGGGGCGAAGCTCCTTGGGAAATCGCAGATCCTGACGGTGATGTCTGGGCGCCAGTTAATGGTAACATCGCTGCCTGCTTTGCCTGTTCAGGTAGCACAATATTCACTGATTTATTGAAACCTGTGAATGCCAATGTGGTGACAGAATCGATATGACCCACTATGTTTTTTCCTCTGCGGGACCGGCCGAACACTCCAGGATTTAGTGTAATGTTTGTATGGACGTACTCAGCTATGGGTACATGGCTATCCATGAAGATCCAGATAATATATCTCATCTGGGTGTTATTGAAGAGAGCACTGAGATTTATGGAAGAGATCGAAAAGCCTGGTCCTGCCGTATGTGGATCTCTTAGTGTCGGACAAGGACCTTATTCTGGATGTCGGATGTGGAAGCGGCAGGACTTCTATTGCCGTTGGAAAAATAATGAAGAACGGCAGAATTGTCGCCGTCGACAGGTTCGATGCCGACTACATAGAAGACGGCGGGAAAATGTTGCTTGAGAGGAACCTGAAGATTGCCAACATCAGTGATAGGGTGGAGATCCAGACCAGGGATATTACGAACCTGATGTTTGTAGATGGAACCTTCGACGCCGCTGTAAGCTCTTATATGCTCGACCATATGGGCAATAAAAAGCTCAAAGCCCTCAGAGAGGTCAGTCGCGTCTTAAAAAAGGGCGGGAAGTTCCTTCTGATCGTTGTGGTTCCAAATTACTTCACGTTCATGCTTTTCAGCGTTATCAGTCGCATCAAACTGATTTCGGTTAGAGAGTGGATGCCCTTATTCAAAGAGGCAGATTTCAGATGCCTGAGCGATGACGACATAAACGACGGGCACTTTTTCCTGTTAAAAAAAACCCCTTAAATTTTTACAGTATAATTTAGCAGATATTCATAAAAGATTGGCCGTTGTCTGGAGCGCAGAGCCTAAGTTCAGGGATTTTAGATAGGAACAAAATAGGCTTGTTGATAAGTACTTAAGACTATTCTGTCAGGCTGAACTCCCGTGGCCAGCGTAACTCGAAGCAAATTAGTCTTTCAATTTATAGTAAAAGTTAAATGCTTTGAGAGCTACATGGTTAATAGATCATTGATACACCACTCAGGGCTGGAGAGCTAGACTTGCCCTCCAATATCACCTCTAATTATAATTAACAAAGCAGATATAAAAGAATAGGCCAGGAGAGTTAAAGGACAATCAAAAGGAGGAAAATCATTTTAACGGCTTACCACTTCCCAGACTCAATCTTGTTCAGGTTATCGAGTACCCTTATAGCATTCTCTGGACTGAGGTTGTATTTCCTGCATATCATCAATACTCGAAGCAACTCGGTATTCTCATCTGCTTCCGCAAGCTGCGCTCCATACAGCTCGGCGCCTTCGTAGCCCTTCTTAAGCAACGCCTCCTTGACCTCTTTTATTGCTTGCATAGTGAAGCAGGTTTTTCCTTTTCCGATTTCGGCTATCGCATTCCCTAGATTTTCTAATTCCTTGCTGTTTGTCAACTTGACCACCCTTAAATTCGAAATTTTCTGTTCTAGAATTCTCTATCAAAGGATAAATTCGTTCTGAGCCGGAGGCTATCTAAGGTCAAAGCCCTTAGGGCAGCTAAAATCAGCAAGCTCTTATGTAGCCACTACCTACTATTAGTACGGAAGGGCAATTAGAATAGATACCCTTTACCCATCTGTCTATTATCCGTATTAAAAATAGGAGTAATCGTCTATATGGTCTAATGGGGCCAAAGTAGTTTTCATGGTTAGGATGACGAGATACCTGAACATAATCCTGATAGCAAGCTTAATAATGCTCTCTCTGAACGCTGCTTCCGCTTCAAGCGATGATATCTCGAACCTTAAAAAGCTCATCTCAGCCAGCAATGATCCCAAGATGAGCACCCAGGACCTGGCGTTCTTCCTTGCCACTCATAATTACGATGTTACACCGAAGGAGAGCTATGTAGAGCTTAGGCTTGATGGCCAAGTCTACAAGGTAACCCCTGATGGCGATAAGCCAGAAATCTGTGATATGAAAGTACAATCCTTGGAGGGATAAAACATTATGTCCAGCAAAAGAAATCCGAATTTGGTTACAGCCCAGATCTTAGAGGTATGCACAGATGGCGCGGGTAAGACCAGCGTCATATACCAGGTGAATCTGAACTCCACAACAGGGACTCAATACTTGAATAATCTGACGAGAAACGGATTAATTGACGCCATCCCTGACGGCTCCAGATTCGTATACAAAACCACACCCAAGGGACAAGAACTGAAAGAGAGGCTTGAGCAATTTAAGAGCATGATGGACCATCTGTACTCACGCGCATAATTCAATAACTTGTAATAGTAAAGTTAACAATAATGCATCTGATGCGAATAAGCCCTATCGCAAAAATCCGCTCTAAGAAAATTATTCTAGCGGCCACAAATGGCCGCCTCTGATAATCTGCCCATCCTCATTTATGAGAACATTCTCATAGACTCTTCTGTGCCCTTCTCCTCATCACCGAGCACTTTCCTTATAGACTTCTCGAAGTCATCGCGAGCAACGCATGTGGCATTTCTGCGAAGGGCATTCATGCCTGCCTCAACAACAATTGAATTCAAGTCTGCGCCGCTTGCGCTATCTGTTGCCTTGGCGATCTCGACAAGATCCACATCCTCAGACCTCTTCATCTTGCTTGCATGGATCTCCAGGATCTTGAGCCGCGCATCCATACTAGGCATTGGGATTTCGATGATTCTATCGAATCTTCCTGGTCTAAGAAGTGCAGGGTCCAGGATATCGATCCTGTTAGTGGCTGCGATTATCTTTATATCGCCTCTAGTTCTAAACCCATCCATCTCTGCCAGGAGCTGCATCATCGTCCTGTTTACCTCAGCGCTGCCGGTAGTTCCGTCATGTGTCCTTATGCTTCCTACAGCATCGATTTCATCGATGAATATTATAGAGGGAGCCTTATCCCTGGCCATCTGGAAGATGTCACGTACAAGCTGAGCGCCCTCGCCGATGAACTTGTGAACAAGTTCGGAGCCTGACATGTGAATAAAGGTTGCCTTTGATTCGTGGGCAACAGCTTTTGCTAGGAGCGTCTTGCCTGTTCCCGGCAGGCCGTAGAGGAGAATTCCTCTTGGAGGCTCGATACCTATTTGCTCGAACATCTCAGGATGCGTTAGCGGCAGCTCGACTGTCTCTCTGATCTCCTGGATCTGGATATCCAGGCCGCCGACTTGGGCATAGGAGATCTCAGGAGCTTCAATAAGTTCCATAATTTTGGCACGCGCATCAACAGAGCGGTCGAGAACCCTTACAATTGTAAGGGAGTTGTTTATTGCTACGCGAGAGTTGGGTTCAAGTTTATCCATCAACTCTGGTGGTGCAGTAGTGATAAACTCTTGGTTGTTGCCGTGTTGCCTTAAAAGAATGTAGTCATCTCCCATCTCCACAACTGTAGCGAGAAAAAGTGGCATCCTCTTGAGCAGAGTGTTCTCCTTCTTGAGCCTCTCTACCTCACGAAGGTATTTTTTATTTACGATAAGGGATTCAAAGAGCTTTGCCCTTATCTCCTCTCTCTCTACCTTCGTGGTTTCAAGCTCATCCGCAAGGTTCTTGTTCTCTGTCTCAAGGGCGGAGATCCTCTTCGTGATGATCTCCTGAATGGTGTCCTGACCTGATATGGCCGTTGATTCACTCATACAGAATAAGCCTGATATCTTCAAGCTTATAAATTCATTCCTGGAAGACCTCCACGGCACTTGGAAAGATATTAATCTCCACGGGCTAGAATCAAAAATGTGAGAAGATGATCACAATTCAGAAGTATATAGTTCCTCCTTTCGAAGCGGTTGAGCGCAAGGGCATTGGCCATCCGGATACGCTGGCGGATGGAGTTTCGGAGTCAATATCTGTAGCCTTATGTCGTTTTTATTTGGAGGAGTTCGGCCAAATAATGCATTACAATGTCGATAAAGTGCTTATAATCGCCGGTAAGAGCCGCCCTGAGTTTGGAGGAGGATCGATACTTGTGCCACCATCCGTAATCGTTGGAGGGCGTGCGACAACTCCATCGGCAAAGGCTATAAGTGGGATTATCGATGATGCAGTCACGTCTTTTTTTAACTCGACTTTAAAGAGCCTAAAGGAATTCAGGATCGAGCCTAGGATTGAGGAGGGTGCTCCTGAGCTCCGGAGCCTGATTGGTCGTGGCGCGAATGATACTTCAATCGGCGTAGGTTTTGCGCCACTAGATTCTGTTGAAAAGCTTGTTCTGGATCTAGATGACGTGGTTCGCGGCATCCATGGAGTTGGCGAGGATACCAAGATTATGGCTGTGCGCATTGGAGATGCCCTCCAGATTGTAGTGGCTGCCGCAATGCTCTCAAAATACATTCTATCGCGTGATGATTATGATGGAATCAAGGACCGTGTTAGAGAGGCGGTTTTAAAGCGTGCCCCAAATGCGAATGTGAGCGTGAATGCGGCAGACACAGAAAATAATATTTATCTCACGGTTGCTGGCACATCCATCGAGATGGGCGATGACGGGGCGACAGGCAGGGGCAATCGCGGAAATGGCCTGATAACTCCCATGAGGCCGATGACGATGGAGGCAATCGCCGGCAAAAATCCAGTCAGCCATGTTGGAAAGATCTACAACGTCTTGGCAGGGCGCGCGGCTTTGGATATTGCGGAGCTTGACGGTGTAAAAGAGGCTTACGTAACTTTGGTGAGCAAGATCGGCTCGCCGATTGATCAACCTCTGTTGAAAGGCGTGAGGATTGCAGGGGATCTTCAGCTCACAGATGCTTTGAAATCAAAAATTGAATCTATCATCGATTATCAGCTTGAAAGCACTGATGAATTGGTGGACGAGTTTGCGAAAGGGAAGTTGAGGATTTACTAGCTTAATCCTCCATCCCCCTTTGAAACCTCCTTCTTCGCCATCTGAAGCCTCTGCTTGGCTGTGTAGCCCGTAGCCTTCTCAAGGAAATCTCTGAATCGCTTATTCGTGTCTAAAATGATGCTATCGCTTAAGCCTTGCACAGATTCCGTTACTACGTTCAGCTTCTTGTTCTCGACCCAGACAGCAATGCTCTTCATAGCGCCGTAGCTGAGGATAAGCTTCCCCTCCTCCTGGCGAATCTCAGTTTGGAACTCCTCCACCAGGGCCGTTCGAATTCTCTCGATATCGGGCTTGACGCCTCTCTTGAATGGGTAATCCATGATCTCCTCCAAAGTGTTGATCTACTATGATAGATGACGTTAACGCCTCAGATCTTCGCGTAGGTAGCCGCATCCTCCAACTCCTCCTGAATTCTAAGGAGCTGGTTATACTTCGCGGTCCTCTCAGATCTAGCGGGTGCCCCTGTCTTGAGCAGCTCGCAGCCAAGCGCGACAGATACATCGGCCAGTGCAGAATCCTCCGTCTCTGCCGAGCGATGGCTGGCCATGACCTTCCAGCCAGCTCGAAAAGCCATGCGTGCTGCATCGAATGCCTCAGATACGGAGCCAATCTGGTTGAGCTTGAGCAGCAGGGCGTTTGTGGCACACATCTGTATGCCCTTCTCGATTCTCCTGACGTTTGTAACGTAGAGATCGTCTCCGATTATTATCGTATCCGGAAGCATAGCCCTGAGCATCGCAAAATCCTCGAACGCATCCTCTTCAAAGGGGTCCTCAAGGAAGACTATAGGATAGGTCTTCACTAGATCCTCGTAATATTCAGCAAGCTCTTTTCCCGTCAGCCTGTCGCCATCGACTGAGTAGCCGCCATCCATATAGAAGCTTGAGGCTGCGGCATCGATTCCAATTTTGATCTCATCGCTGTATCCGGATGCATCCATGGCGTTCATGATAGCATCTAAAGCATCGCGCGTCTTGGAAAGCGGTGGAGCATATCCGCCCTCGAAGCCTACGTTTGTTGCACCAACGCCATATTTGCCTTTGAGAATCTTACCAAGTGCGTGATACGTCTCAGCTGCCATTCTGAGGCCTTCACTGAAGCTCTGGGCTCCTGTAGGCAGGATCATGAACTCCTGAATTGCAAGCTCATTTCCTGCATGCTGTCCGCCATTCAGAACATTGAAGGCGGGGATCGGTAGTCTAGTAGTGTTTATGCCGCCGAGGTATTGGTAGAGCTGCATGCCTGAGGACATGGCGGCTGCTTTGGCGGCTGCCAGGGATACACCCAAAATCGCATTTGCACCAAGGTTGGATTTGTTCGGTGTGCCGTCCAGCTCGATCATTAAATTATCGATCTCTCGCTGGGCAGAAGCATTCATTCCTATAAGCTTTGGAGCGATTACCTCATTTACATTCTTAACTGCCTTCAGAACGCCTTTGCCATCGTATCTATCTCCACCATCACGAAGCTCAAGTGCCTCGTGAGTTCCTGTGGATGCGCCAGAAGGAACAGCGGCTCTTCCGAAGCCGCAGCAGGTATAGATGTCTACTTCCACCGTGGGATTTCCTCGCGAATCAAGTATTTCACGAGCATGAATATTTTCAATTTCTAAGGACATATAATTCCACCTATGGCACTTTGTAGCCGACTTTATTAAAGTTGGCGAGGACACCAGAGTTAAAGCTTGGATTTTTTATCATCGATACCGATTTTAATAAGTTTGCTTTGCAGCTCTTCTATCTTTATGGGTTTGCTTATGTAATCATCCATTCCTGCGTTAAGGCATCTGTCCATATCGCCCTCAAGGGCGTAGGCTGTTATGGCAATGATCTTTGGCCCATTATGCCACCGTTCGCGTATCCTTCTGGCTGCCTCTATGCCGTCCATCTCTGGCATCTGAACATCCATAAGAATTACATCATAGGGCTGACGTTCCAATGCTTGGAGCACTTCAAGCCCATTGGCGGCCACATCTGCTTCATATCCGATCTTCTTGAGCATTTGCCTTGCAACCTTCTGATTTACGACATTATCCTCTGCAAGAAGAATACGCAAAGGATTTAATTGGCCCAACTTCGGATCGATTTGGAGCTGGAGGGCAGCTGTATGAGCCCCAACTGGCTTTTTGGTTGTACTTGCGGCTAGAATCGTGAAGTGGAACGTGGAGCCTTTACCTTTCTCTGATTCAGCCCAGATCTTTCCGCCCATCATTTCGACGAGATGCTTGCTTATGGCTAGGCCTAGGCCCGTTCCTCCATATTTACGCGTAGTGGAAGCATCAACCTGGCTGAATGATTGGAACAGCTGGCTTATTCTATCCTTTGGGATACCAATGCCGGTGTCTTTGATTGCAAAGTGGATTTCATGATTATCACCCTCTATCCTCCTGTCTGAGACTGCTATTGTTACTTCGCCCTTATCTGTGAACTTGACTGCATTGCTAAGCAAGTTAACCAATATTTGGCGAAGTCTAGTGGGATCGCCTATGATTACCTCCGGAGTGTTGTTATCGATGAAATAGGACAGGTTCAGGCCTTTCTCGGATGCCTTTGTAGCAACTAAATTTAAGGAGTCCTCGATGCTAGCACGCAGATCAAATGGCTGGGATTCGAGCTCCATTTTGCCGCCATCTATTTTTGAAAAGTCCAGAATATCGTTTATGAGCGATAGCAGTGAATCGCCGCTGCTTCTAATAGTCTCTACATAATCAGATTGTTCTTGGGTTAGGTCCGTTCTCAAGAGCAGCCCAGTTAGGCCAATAACTGCGTTTAAAGGAGTCCTTATCTCATGGCTCATGTTTGCAAGGAACTCTGATTTGGCTATAGCAGCAGACTCGGCAGCTTCTTTGGCCCATCTGAGGTTATCCTCAGCCTGTCTTCGGGCGATTGCTCCGCCTATAGAGGCAGCAGCTGTCTGAAGAACAGATACATAGCTTCCAGTCCAGGCATGCTCTGAGTGGCAATCATCGAAGCCAATGAATCCCCAGAAGTTGCCTGCTACTGAGATTGGAATAATCAGGAGAGATATTATATTTTCAGGCTCAAGCATTCTCCTTTCGGACTCAGGGAGATCTCGAACCAAACCTCTGATAGGATATCCAGTAGAAAGCTTATCATGCCATCGGGACATGCGTGGATAATAGGCAAAGCTCTTAGAATCGGGTCTATCCTTTGAAGGCTTGTAAGTATCTCGTATCCATTCGTAACGTTGATCGGCAAGAGTAGCATCGGTTCCAGAATCACGGTTCTCGAAGATATAAACACGGTCTACATCCGCAGATGTACCCAGAATCTCGATAGTTTGATTTATTGCAGAATCCATATCCGTCTCGGTGAGAAGGATGTTTGTGGCAAGGGCTACTCCTCCAAGCAGACGGTCTCTGCTGTATAGCTCGTCCTCTGCATGTTTGCGCTCGGTGATATCATTCAAGAAGTTCAAGGTGGCGGGCTTTCCCATCCACGTTATCAGTACGGCATTAATCTCTGCCCACTTGATGCGACCTGTTTTATCAATAATCCTGAAATCGTATATCCCTGGAGTATTTTCTCCTCTGAGTCTTTTCAGGTGATTCTTGGCTACTTTTTCCCTGTCATCGGGGTGGATTAATTCTGCAAAGGGTTTTATTATCAGCTCTTCTCTTGAATAGCCGGTAACATCGATTGTTTTATGATTAAAGAACTTGAGAAATCCATCTTGAGCAATAATTATAATCTCGTTCGCGTTTTCTACAACCAGCCGATACATCTCTTCCGAATCACGAAGCGCATCCTGTACAGCCTTGCGCTCAGCAAGCTCTCTCTGTAAATCTGTTGTCTGCTTCTTCACAGCCATTGAGAGAAAATGCTGACGGCTGCTGAAAAAATAGATAAGACAGGTCAGAAGAGCCACTATGATCAGTCCGGAGGCCTGAAATACAATTAGAGGCTCCTTTATGGATTTGCTCCAGCCGCCAGCGGGTATTCCCGCCAGCTCCCAATTGCCATCGGGAAGCTCTATACTATAGATGATGGGATTTTCGTTGAAGACTGAAACATTTCCGAAAAATACCTGTTTTGAACCGTCGCGCAGTGCAAGCTCCAAGTTGCTTGTGCCGGAGCTTAACCCAGCCGATTTGATGATCGGGGGGATATCGAGGACCAAGGATATAATCCCCCAGAAGGTATCATTTCTATAGATGGGCTTTCGTACGAAAATTCCGAGCGTCCCAATTTTCATTTGGTGAGGAACGCTGAGAACCACACGGTGCGATTCGATTGCTTTTTGCGTCTCAGCACGATACTTGGGCTCGGGGCTATGCAAGAAATCAGTACCCTTAACGATTTCGTTTCCCTTCATGGGGTAAACATAGCTGGCTATTCCCCCTGGAGCCACTGCTAAATTTCGGATTCCATAGTCTTCGTTGTAAATACTGCTGGCGAATTTTTCGAATTTGACCTCAAATGAGGAATTAGATGAATCCATCTCTGAATTTACGAACGCCTCTATGCCATTGAGCTTATCAATGCGTTGGTTTATCGCTATATTTAATGCATTTCCATAAGGATCCAGCTGCGAGTAGACTTGATCCTGCTTATCCAAAATCAATTGGGACTGGTAGAATACGCTCGCTTGCCACCATAAAATTATCAGAATGACGAAAGCAATCAAAGCTATTTGGTACGAGCCAAGTCCAGTGATCCTCATATCCTATCCCATAGGCGAGCGGTAATGATGTCTGATCCGATTAAGTACAAAAAGTCTGTGATTGATATCTGTGCTTTGTGAAATTTTAAATTCGTTGAGGGCAACCCGACATGTTATAAAGGTGATATATTACTATCTTAGGTAAGTTTTCTGTATATCAAAGCGTGAACACTAATTGTTTTACCCTTCACAACTTTTTTGCAAAAATGCGATGGATATTTATGTCTAACTTTAGTATAGAACGAGTGATTCCTAGTTGATTTATAGTTCATTTAACGTAAGACCTCTCATGGATTGCATTGATATCGATCATGAAGACGAAGTCGTCTGTGGTACAGAGGTCAAAGGGCAGAAGTCGCGTTTATGCATAAGATGTTGCGGCATCTTTTACTCTCTAATGTCTTCCAATCCTGACAGCGATGGACAAGAAGTTTAAGGATAGCCTGCTTTATCTTAGAAAATCTAGATCTTAGGAAATACATAGTTACTTCTTTGGTTTCTATCGCCAACACTATAAGAAAAATGTATAAGTTATGCGATAATCCCATAGCTTACGTCATACGGCCTACTCCCTAATCTGTCTGCATTAAATCGATCGATCGAAATAAATGCTCTTTCCTGCCGCTTTCAAAGGAATCCCATAGGCTACACCGCATCCTTCCATCCATCCTAGGGACAGCGCAGCAACTCCGACAGTGAACATGATTCGATTATCCACGTTATGAATGCTTGCTGTTTTTGCTGCCGAGCCCAAAGCTATGCCGAGGTCGGCCATTTTAATGACACAATTCGGACCTTGGAACGGCTTTTTCTGGTTGACATTTGCCTTTTGAGCTGAAAGCATCTCTTTACATGTAGCAAAACCGCAGCCTCCACAGTCAAGGCCAAGAATATCTGTGCCTCTACATCCGATCAACACGCAAGCATCGCTCTTATCCATGTTGCCCGCATCCCTCAGCAGGATCTTGAGGCCGGTTACCTCACCCAGTCGACGCATCTCTTCAGCGAGCCTTTTCAGATCTTTATCTATTACTATTTTTATTACAATCGAATCTTGCCCTTTTCCTTTGGGAGCTGTGCGGGCGGAGAGCGCCATAAGCTCTGCGACCATTTGGACTGCTCTGGTTTCCCCGGACATGCTTATGGATATGACGGGCTGTATTTATAGGTATGATAGATTTATCCTATCTACTTAGGTCCGTCTAAAAAGGATCCAAAAAATTTTTTCGTATCTCCGATGTTAGTGCATGGAATATTTAATAAATTTTACCGATTTCAGCTGGGCAGCTGGATTCGCTCTCATTGCACAATTTTCTTGATTCTCTCCAGCGCAGTCCTCAGCCGCTCCTGCGAAATAGCATAGGACAGTCGCACATAATCATTTCCGCAGGGTCCGAAGGCAGATCCAGGTGTTGCTGCTATTAGTGCATCCTTCAAAAGCCTATCTGTAAATGCATCTCCTCCGCCGAACTTTGCAACATTCGGAAATACATAGAATGCGCCGCCAGGCAAATTGCAAGGTATTCCTAAGCCCCGCAGGCCCGAGACAAGCAGATCCCTTCTAGCCTCGAACTCCCTTACCATGTTCTTAACATCATCCTGTGGCCCATGCAGAGCTGCTACGCCTGCGCGTTGTACAAAAGTCGTTGCCTGGGATACTGAATGAGAAAGAAGCCTTGTTACCCATTTCAGAACCTCTTTGGGTCCTGCCATGTAGCCGAGCCTCCAGCCGGTCATTGCATAAGCCTTCGAGAAGCCGTTTATCGTAATCGTCCTCTCCTCCATGTCCGGCAATGACCCGATGCTGATATGCTCATGTCCGTAGATTATCTTCTCATAAATCTCGTCGGTAATAACAAAGAGATCATGATCGCACGCTAAATCACGAATTTCCCCAAGAATCGATCTATCAAAAACAGCGCCCGTAGGATTCGTTGGTGAGTTCACGAGTATAGCTTTTGTCTTCGGGTTTATGGAATCAGCGAGATTGAGGGGCAAGAATTCATCATCTACCTTTGCCCAGGATGCTTTGCCCCCAGAAAAGACAATGCATGGCTCGTAGCTAACCCATGATGGTCCAATTAGAACGCAATTATCACCCTCCTCTAAGAGTGCCTGTACGGCAGCGAAGACTGCCATCTTTGCGCCTGGGGTGACGACCACATCGTTTGCTGTGACTTTAAGCTTATTTTCGCTGTAGAGCTTTTCTGCTACGGCCTCTCTAAGCTCAGGTATGCCTGCAGTAGGCGCGTAATGCGTCTCGCCCATCTTGATTGAGTTGCAGCCAGCCTCCACAATATGCTTAGGAGTATTAAAGTCCGGCTCTCCAACTCCCATATCTATAACGTCAAGTCCACTCGCATTGAGCTTCTTTGCCATTGCCGAGATCTTGAGAGTCGTTGACTCCTGAATCGATGCAAGCCTCGCGGACACCAAATCATTCACCACCCAGCCGCTCCAGCAGCTTAACCGCCGCCTCGACGGCTCTCTTGGCATAATCCACGCGTTTATTGGCATCAGGTCTCGACATCCTCGGGCCAGTTATACCAAGCGTTACAGGCTTATCAAACTCCAGTGACAGGTCCATGAGCTTCCGCGCAGCATGTTGGGCTACGATCTCATCATGCCCTGTATCGCCCTGGATCACACAGCCAATTGTTACGACTGCATCTATGTCACTTCTATGAAGAAGCTTCCTGACAGCAATCGGCATATCATATACCCCTGGAACATAAATGGTCGATACGATTTCAGCTCCCAGGAATTCGGCATGCTCCCTGCCCAGCAACTCCATCTGATAAGTTATATCCCTATTGAACTCAGAGACAACGAAACCAAGTCTAGCCATAGCTTTAGACCCCGCAAAGAGTAGGCATCAACCTCCTCCATGGGTAATAAACCCATCGATTCCCTTCTGGAAGTACCCTCACGATCAAAATGCATATATCCTTGGCAGCATTCTGCTTGGCAAGTTATTAAAGGGAGAACTTCATATGAGTCTTATTTATATAAATGGCAAATTCGTCCCGCCTGAGGAGGCGACTATCTCGGTCTTCGATCACGGTCTCCTGTACGGCGATGGTGTCTTTGAGGGCATCAGGGCTTATGGCGGTCGCGTCTTCAGGCTGAAGGAACACGTCAAGAGGTTATTTGATTCAGCTCAGGCGATTCTGTTGTGTATTCCCATCAGTCAGGAGGAGATGGGGGAGATAATCCTCGAGACTCTGCGCCAGAATAACCTAAAAGATGCCTATATTCGTCCAATAATCACCAGGGGCGTTGGCGATCTGGGCCTTGATCCTAATAAGTGCAGCGTCCCCACGATCATCGTCATAGCAGTCGAATGGGGGGCGATGTATGGAAGCCTTTACGAGGTTGGCCTAACAGCTGTTACAGTTACTGTCCGCAGGAACTCGCCGGATTCACTGCCTCCAAATACAAAGAGCCTGAACTACCTTAATAACGTCATGGCCAAGATAGAGGCAAATATCAAAGGCGGCAATGAGGCCATAATCCTGGATGCACAGGGCAGGATCTCAGAGGGCAGCGGCGATAATATCTTTGTCATTAAGGATGGCAAAATCTTCACCCCCTACACCATCAATAACCTGAAGGGTATAACTCGCGAAGCGGTTATGGAGCTGGCCAGAGCATTGGGCTATAACATCTTTGAGCGCGACCTAGGGCTATTCGATCTTTATACTGCAGATGAGGTCTTCGTCACTGGAACTGCCGCAGAGGTCGCACCTGTTACAAAGGTTGACGGCAGGGTCATTGGGAGTGGCAAGCCCGGATCTATTACAAAGGATCTCATGGCCGCCTTTAGGAAGCTGACTCAGACAACTGGTGCGCCCATTTACTAGTCTGAGATGGCCTTAACATAAACTCTGCGGTGCCGCGGCCCATCCTGCTCAATAAAAAGTATTCTCTGCCAGGTCCCAAGCACCAGTTTCCCTTTTTCGATTGGTATAACGGCGCTGTTGCCAATCAGCATTGATCGCAGATGAGCATGAGCATTCCCCTCCGGTTTATCGTGTCTGTAGCCTGCGCCTTGTGGAACGAGGGTATCCATAAGCCTCATGATGTCCTGCAGAAGGCCGCCCTCAGCTTCGTTTACAGTTATTCCTGTGGTTGTATGAAGTGTATAAATCAGGCAAATCCCACTTTGCACAGTGCTATTGGTCAATTCTCTCTCTACAGATGATGTTATATCTATGACCTCAGCTTGCTTTCTGGTATCAATCTCTATCATAAATCCAGATGCCTCCATCAAAACTTTAATAATTCGGAGAATTTAAGATAAGCAGGATATAAAAAGGTGACTTTTGGTAATCCGAGTTTTTAAGAATATTATTCGAGGGGAGGATCCGGGTCTATTCATCTTGAGGGGATGGATGACTTTAAAAGCCGTTTGAATAACCCCGGATCCAAAATACATCTTATCATCTATCATATATAAATTTTACTCTATATGTCTCCATGAATTTCAAGAGAAAGTTAAACTTCATCACCATGAAATGTCGATTAGTAAAGTAAAAAAATAAAATAATATCACAATTTAAAAACATCAGTAATCTTTATCATGTGAGTTAATATGCCTATGCTTGCTATTATTGGCATGTTGGAATGAAATTGTATCAAGGGTATGCCAATGGTGCCAGTGGTTTATATAAGTGTATATTTGGATGTATATATCGGCTGATAAGCAGGGAAAACAGTATAAAAAATATATTTCAGATCTCCTATCTACCCGTCCGCTTCTGCATTGATATATTATCCTGACAAGGGTTATTCCATCTTCGAGGACAAAGCTCTTTCTAAGCATTTAAAGAATATTTTAGCCATTCATTGCATTGCTGTGACGGTCTATAAGAAAAAGTTTTAATTGGTATCTGCGCGTATAATTTACTGGAGATGTTTATGGTAGAAAGAATTGTAGCTCCAGATGTGTGCATGTACAATGATGAGAACTGCGAGAGTCTGAACATCCAGGTAGATCTGCCTGGTGTAAAAAAAGAGGACATCGAATTTAACTTCCTTGGAGATGGATTCTACATATTGGCCAAGGCTGGCGATATAACCTTTAAAGGTGCTTTTGCATTGCCGGGTCCGGTTGATCCCGAAAAGGCTATTGGTGGGTTCTCAGATGGCATGCTAATTGTCAATGTACCATATGAGCGAACTTCGGAGAAGAGCATAAGGCTCAAGATTGATTAAATCCGTAAGATTCTCGCGCAGGGTGAGCTCTATCTATTTTGTTGGATCGGCAAAAACGGCTTATGGAATTTGCCATCCAACAAATGTCTTATCGCAGATGATAATTCTACTAATGTCAACGTGAGATAGTCCTTCTAAGAAGCCTTTTATATCATGGCCGTGACCAATTTTAGGAGATTCACGGAAATGGAGTTCACCGCACAAGAAAAGTATGAGTTCAAGCGCCTGCTCGACGATCTGAGGAGCAAGAATGGAAGAGGGACAGAGCTGATTTCGCTCTATATTCCACCGGACAAACAGATCTCTGATGTGACGGCCCAGCTTCGTGAGGAGTATGGCCAGGCTGCCAACATAAAATCCAGGGTGACGAGGCTGAGCGTACAAAGTGCCCTTGAGTCTGCCATGTCCAGACTAAAGCTCATTCCCAAGCCACCGCAAAACGGTGTAGTGATCTTCATCGGAAATGTGGACATTGGCGGCAATAGGACAGATATGTATAGCGTTGCCCTTGAGCCGCCTGACCCTATTGTAACTTATAGGTATCACTGCGATTCTGCATTCCTTCTCGAACCATTAGAGGAGATGCTGGCAGAGAAGAAGACCTTCGGCTTGATAGTCCTTGACAGAAGAGAGGCGACAATAGGAATCCTCCGGGGAAAGACAATAGAGCCTATGAAGCATCTCACATCCACGGTTCCCGGAAAGCAGAGGAAGGGTGGTCAGTCGAGCCATAGGTTCCAGCAGCTTCGTCTGATTGCCATACATGACTTCTACGGAAGAATTGGCGATTCTGCCAATGATGCATTCCTAGCGATAGACCCCAAGGATCTTCAGGGGATATTGGTTGGTGGGCCCTCGCCTACAAAGGAAGAGTTCGTCGAGGGCGGATTCCTGCACCATGAGCTTCAGCGAAAGATACTGGATGCACTTGATGTATCGTATACGGATGAATCTGGGCTTTATGAGCTTGTTGATGCCGCGGAGGATAGGCTTCTGGATCTGGAGCTTACTCAGGACAAGCTTATTATGAGAAGGTTTATGAAGGAGCTTGTGAGCGATGCCGGCCTTGCAGCTTATGGCGAAAAGGAGGTAAGGCATAATCTTGAGCTCGGTGCAGTGGAGACATTGCTGTTATCGGAGGATCTGAGAAAGACCCGCGCCAAGATAATTTGCACGAACAGAAGCTGCGATTTCTCTGAGAATCAGACGAGATCTTCCGCGTCCACACCGCTCGGCAACTGTCTAAAATGCGGCAGCCCCTTGAGCATAGAAAGCGAGGAAGATATAGTTGCCAATCTCTCAAAGCTGGCTGAGGCGAGCGGCTCCACAGTTAAGATAATTTCTACAGAGTTTGAGGAGGGATCCCAGCTTTACAAGGCGTTCGGTGGAATAGCCGCCATCCTCAGATATAAGACCAGCAGCCACTAGATCCCAGGTGATTGCGACGATAGAGGTCTCAATATATTCTCTTGTGAGAACCACTGAGCGTGTGGAGCTGGTTGCCTCTGCTATCGAAAGGATTTTTCCAGGCCTAACAATGGATATCAGGAAGGATAGGATTGAGGCATATAATGGCCTTGAATCTCTTAAGACATTTCATAGGCTTCTAAGGGAGCAGGAGATCCTCGATACAAGCCGATCTGTGATGCTTGATGGGCTTTTGGGAGATGTCGTCCAGTTCAGGCTGAACAAGCAGGCGGCACTTATGGGAAAAGTCAACTTCCCGCCAGAGGAGGAGCCTTTAGGATCAATTCATGTCCAGATCACCGGTGGAGAACACATTATTGATTGGCTTGCGCCGAAGACTGAGAATGGTATACCTATCCGGGAATTGGACATCAGTGAGGTGACCTAAAGATGTTTAGCTTCTCATCAAGCGCATTGGTTGATAGGCCGTTTGACTGGGCCTACCAGCTCGAGGATCTGGGATATACCGGCTGGGAGATAGTAAACGAGGGCAAACAAAAGCTTACGCTCGATAATATTGAAGAGGCTAAGACAATAGCTGATAGCACTAATCTGACTATTACCATTCATCTGCCCTACTCCGATCTGAATTTGGCGAGCATGAATCAGCCGATATGGGATGAAACAGTCAGGCAGATGAAGAGCTGCCTCGACCTGGCAAGCGATTTCAGCCGCTTAGCAGTCGTTCATCCCGGACACCTATCGCCCCTCGGAATGCAAATGCCCGATAAGGCATGGTCGCAGAACATTCTAGGAATCCAGGAAATTTGCGATCACGCAGCGAACTTGGATATGACAATTGCTGTTGAGAATATGGTGAATATGCCGGCGATCCTTGGCAAATTGCCGGAGGAGATAACAGGTATACTGGAGACCGTAAATAGGAGCAATGTTGGATTTATCCTCGATATCGGGCATGCGAATACAAATGGGTGCGTCGATAAGTTCCTTGAATTAAGAGATATGATAATTCATGCTCATATTCACGATAACCATGGCGTGAAGGATGAGCATCTCCCTGTGGGCTTTGGGACTGTTCCATGGAACAGAGTTGTTGCTGCATTGGATGGATACCGGGGAAGGATTGTCACAGAATCTCGATCACTTGAAGAGGGCCAGAGATCCCTCAAGCGTTTGAAAAAATTGATGAACAAGGACTAAGGAATTATACTTATGCCATTCCCATCCCTAAATGGCCTAGCTGGAAGCATGCTTGACAGCTTCAAGGCCAAGGATAGAGCTCGGGAAGAGGCCCTTGTGATATCCCGCGAGATAGTGCGCTTCTGTTCAGCGGCTATCAAGTCGATTCATCGGAGTGATCTCGATGAGGCACAGCGGCTTATGGATAAGGCCCATCTCTCCCTTGAAAATGTTCACGAAATTCTCAAAGACCATCAGGACGTTCGATATGCAGGATTCATTGATACGGCTGAGCAGGAATATGCTGAAGCCCGATGCGTTTACTCGATAACAACGAGGCACGAGGTATTGATGCCTGAGGAGATTGGCGTTGACCTCGTGAACTACCTATCTGGTCTCGGTGATACAACGGGTGAACTTCGTCGGCATATCCTTGACCTGATAAGGCAAGGAAGGCCGGAAGAGGGCGAGTATTTCCTCGATATGATGGAGGAGATTTATCATCTTCTGATGCTCTTTGACTATCCCGAAGCCATTACCAGGGGGCTGCGCAGGAAGAGCGATCTGGCAAGATCGATGCTTGAGAGGACGCGAGGCGATCTGACAAATGCCATTGAGATGGCAAAGGTCGAGTCATCGCTGCGCGAGTTAGAGGATAAACTTAAAGATAGAAGTGCCGGAGTCTGAAATATGAAATTTGATCCGAGCAAGGTGAGAGCGGAAGCGTTGGCAGATTTTGATAAGGCCTGGCAGCAGGGAAGGGAGTATCTCAAGGAACCGCCACTAAACGAGCGTTATCCCAGAAGGTCATGCCATTACGGAACGCCTCATCCAATCTTTGACACTATCCAGAGGCTGAGGGAAGCATACCTTCGGTTGGGCTTCAGCGAGGCGATGAACCCAGTCATGGTCGATGCCCAGGATGTTTACAAGCAGTTCGGATCAGAGGCACTTGCAGTACTGGACAGATGCTTCTACCTGGCTGGCCTTCCCAGGCCGGATATCGGAATTTCGGATGAAAGGATCGCCCAGATAAATGCTCTCCTCGGCCGCTCTCTTACGCCGGAGGAGGTAGAGGCTGTGCGCCAGATTCTCCACGGCTACAAGAAAGGCAAGATCGAGGGTGATGATCTAGTTCAGGAGATCGCAAAGGCAATCGCAGCGCCAGATGCACAAGTTGCGGCTGTGATTGAAAACGTCTTTCCAGAGTTCAAAGCGCTCAAGGCTGAGGCCACGACACGAACCCTCAGAAGCCATATGACCTCGGGCTGGTTCCTGACCTTATCGAACCTCCACTACAGGCAGAAGCTGCCTGTGAAGCTTTTTTCAGTAGACCGATGCTTCCGAAGAGAGCAGGCTGAGGATGCTGCGAGGCTTATGAGCTATCATTCTGCGAGCTGCATAATAATGGATGACGATTTATCGGTCGATGATGGCAAGGCAGTGGCAGATGGGCTTCTAAGCCAGTTCGGATTCCAGAAGTTCAGGTTCCAGCCTGATGAAAAGCGCAGCAAATACTATACTCCGGATACTCAAATCGAGGTTTACGCATATCATCCCGGCCTAATAGGGTCAGCCACAAAGTATCAGAGCGGCTGGGTTGAGGTTGCCACATTCGGAATCTACTCGCCGACAGCCTTAGCGCAGTACGATATACCTTATCCTGTGATGAACCTCGGCCTGGGAGTGGAAAGAATTGCCATGATACTTCACAACTCGCAGGATGTTCGTGCGCTCTCGTATCCTCAGTTCAAGGCGGACTTTGAGCTGACTTTAAGGGAGATGGCACAGATGATTCTTGTAGATAAGAGTCCGTGCACAGAGACTGGGGAGGCTATCTCTGAGGCGATCGTGAAAACTTGCGTAGAACACGGCGATACGCCATCGCCATGTGAGTTCACGGCCTGGGAGGGCGAGCTTTTCGGCAAGATTGTGAAGATATCAGTAGTCGAGCCTGAGGAGAACACGAAGCTGTGCGGTCCTGCCTACCTGAATGAGATAGTAGTCCACAAACAGAATATAATGGGAATTCCGCATACCTCGCGCTGGGAGGAGGCGTTTCAGGAGGGCGTGACAACCGGGATCAGGTACATCGATGCGTTTGCGGAACTGGCAGCAAGTGAAATCGAGGCCGCAACTTCTGAGGGGAAAGCCTCTGAGACACGCGCCAGGATTGTGCGCAGCCCAGGAGATATAAATATCAGGATTTATCCTGTGCTTGAAAGGTATATCACAAGCCATAAGCATAAGATCGATATGCGTGGTCCTATGTTCACTACGGTTCGAAGCCAGATAACGAGCTGACTGAAATGAAGGTTGCTTCTGCCAATCAAGAGGATAAAAAGGTAGCAGGCGAGTCGGCGGCCTCCCTAGTCAAAGACGGCATGGTTGTAGGTCTTGGAACAGGATCCACAGTTGCATGGACCATCAGGAAGCTTGGTCTACAGGTCAGAGAGGAAGGTTTGGATATACTTGGGGTACCCACATCATACCAGGCCGAGTCTCTGGCGATAGAATCAGGCATAACGCTAACAACATTGAGTCAGCATCCAGTTCTCGATCTTGCAATCGATGGAGCCGACCAGGTAGATGCGAATCTTTTCGCAATAAAAGGGGGAGGCGCGGCTCATACTCGTGAGAAGGTAGTCTCGCATTCTGCAAAGAGGTTCATAGTGGTAATAGATGACTCGAAATATGTGGATAAGATGAGCCATCCTGTTCCCGTGGAGGCGCTGCCGTTCGCCTTCAAGCTCGTGGAGCGCTGTCTAACGAGTATTGGCGGTATCCCAGTGCTCAGGCAGGCGAAGATGAAGGATGGGCCTGTAATAACCGATAACGGTAACTTCGTGATAGATGTGGACTTCGGGGTCATAGATGATCCATTAGCCCTTGAAGCAAAACTGAGCGTTATTCCTGGCACCGTCGAGCATGGGATATTCGATAACATCGATGAGATTCACTTTGCAAGGTTCGGCTCAGTTGAGATAGTGCGAAGGTAGCTACAAGGTGATTTTAGTGCCTATGTGCGAATCCAGGACAATCTGGTGGGATGATGGCCTGTGGATGATCGACCAGACAAGGCTTCCTGGTGAGCTAAAAGCCATTAAGATTGGGAGCATAAAGAATTTGGTTGAGGCGATAAAATCCCTTAGAGTCCGGGGTGCGCCTGCTTTGGGAGTGGCTGGAGGCTACGGCATCGCCCTCGCTGCTCATCTCTCAAGAGCATCAAATCCTTATGATCTTCTGCAGGAGATTGACATCGCGGCAGAGATGATCAAATCCGCAAGGCCAACTGCCGTCAATCTTTCCTGGGGCGTGGACAGAGTTTTGAAGGCGGCATCTCGTTATGATACGGTTGAAGATATTATAGATGCAAGCTTGAGAGAAGCTGAGCAGATCGCTGAAGAGGATATCAAAGTTAACAAATCCTTAGGCCGCAACGGGGCAAAGCTCCTGGACGACGGGGATAACGTTCTCACACATTGCAATGCAGGGAGACTTGCATGCGTCGGTTGGGGAACTGCCCTTGGAGTTATACGATCGGCAGTTGAGGCTGGCAAAGATATCCATGTTTACGCCTGCGAAACAAGGCCTTTAAATCAGGGCTCAAGGCTGACGGCGTGGGAGCTTTCACAGGATGGAATCCCGGTCACTTTGATCTGCGAGAGCGCATCCGGAAGCCTTATGCGAAAAGGGTTGATTAATAAAATAATTGTAGGCGCAGATCGCGTCACCAAGGATGTAGTTTTCAACAAAATAGGAACCTATAACCATGCAGTTCTTGCAAAAGCACATAATATTCCGTTTTATGTTGCAGCACCTCTATCAACTTTTGACATTACGCATAGGGAGGAGGATATCATCGTTGAGGAGAGGGATGCGTCAGAAATGTGCGGGCTTGGCGGGGTGCAGCTTGCACCCGCTGGCATAGAGATCTATAATCCAGCATTCGATGCAACGCCTTTGGATCTTGTTTCAGCTTTGATAACTGAGAGAGGGATATTCAGGCCGCCGCTGATGCCGCCTGTTTAGCTAATCATTTTTCAGTTTCTTTTCTGAAAGAGGCTAAATTGGAATTGTAGTCAGGGGGAAGCAAATTTACACCTCTCACATTCCGGGGAACCCGCGAGTCGCTTCGCTCCCGCGCTAGCTGTTTACGTGGCGCGCTCAATCGCCGCGCGGGCTACGCCCTCCGGGACGGTTCACATGAAGAGAGATAGGGCCGGTCGATGGCCTATCTACTCATATTATCTGGACGTTCTATACCGGCCAGTCCATACCCACAATACGACTGTTTCACCTCACCATGCCCTTGTAGGAATCTGCCTACAAAGCTCCCATGCTATAGGCATTAATTCGTATTTTTAATACTGATTATATTTAAGGTTAATTGGTCCTTACCGATTAGTGCCACTAATCATGTATTCTCCAGTCTTAGGGCTCTTGCAAAAGAGAAACTATGCCAGAAAGTATGTATAGCAGGTTGGCGATTGATGCAGGAACAAGGAACTTGCGGGGAAATGAGATTCTCGCGCATAACACCTCAAAACTTGCTGCGTAATATCTGATTTTCATTATAATTAGAAGTTCCAGTTTTATTGGATTATGTGCGGGGATGAGAACCCCGCACGCTGCATAAACACATTTCACGTTGCGCTTTTTCTATTAAGCGCCAAGGCTGCTAACATTAGGGCTAGATTACATCTTTGGCATCATCATCATGCACATCTGGGACGGCATCATCATTCCTGATGCATTCTTTTTTTTTCGAGTGAAATCATCTCATGTCTCCTAAATTTCAGAGATGATATGCCTTATAATAGTATATCATACATGTATTTATATTCTCCTAACAATTAAAATAACTTAAATTAGTTATTAAAGAACAACAAAAAACGTAGCACTAAGGTACGTACGGGGATGAGATTCTCGCATCTATTGAAATGAAGTCTTCATCTTCTCCATCAAAGATTTCGATACATTTACTATCTGCAAATGCTACTTCAATTTGTTTATTATATCTAAGAGACTAGTTATTTTTAGAAAGAAAACTTTATTTTATGGATAACGCTTAGATAATACGGTTGAGATAACCACCCAAAAATCTCGTCATTCAAAAACTATATAAAGATATAACTTATCTTATAATCTATGGACCAGCTCATTGTTCTTCATGAGATATATGATTCGTTCTCCAAAGGGCCCGAACGAATAAAAGCAATTAATCCCGCAGCCATCGAGGGAAGCTGCTCCGAGCAAGTTGGCAGGCTGCTTGAAGGTGCGAAGCTTGGCAAAATCGATCAAGATATTTGCGGAAGTCTGTTGGACTGTTTAGATGATGTATACGAGATGAAGCGGCTTGGGGATATATGCAGAAAGGCAGGGAATTACGCCATAGCCATAAAGTCGTACAATAAAGCCCTATCGAAGAACGAGGATCAAAGTATACAGCCTGTGCTTTTGAGCAACCTAGGGCAGGCATATGTCCGTTATGGGGATCTGGGCAGAGCGATTATCTACTACAAAAAGGCTTTCGATTGCTTTGAGTCTATGGGCGACAGCGGCGGCATGGCTCACATCCTTGGAAATATTTCTGCAGTCTACAGGAGAAACAAGGATTGGGACAAGGCCATAGATCACTGCTATCGTGGCCTGAAAATCTTTGAAGGTCTTGGCGATGAGTTAGGAATTGCTCAGGCAACGGGAAGGCTGGGCCGGATCTATGCAGATATGGGCGAGCAAGATCTTGCGACAAGATATCTTGACAAAAGCCTCAATGATTTCCGCAGGCTTGGAGATAAGAAGAGTGTTGCATGGATTCTTGATCGGCTTGGACAGATCACTTCTGCAGCGAAGAATTGGGACGAGGCCATCAAATATTATAATAAGAGCATTATGGCATTTGAAGAGCTTGGGCAGGACCAGAGCATGGCCACGGTAATGTCTAACCTCGGAAGGATGTATTTGGAGAAAGGCGATGCAACAGCTGCCATAGATCATCTCGAGAAGGCTATCAAGTTAATGAAAAGAGATATGCAGCCTGCCTATCAAAACACAGCAGAATATATAGCGGCCGCCTATGGAGCTATGGCCACTATGCATATGCAAGGGCTTGGATTATCTGGACCAACCGAATCGGGAGAAAATTCAGATGATAAACTAAAGCGGGCATCTCAGCTTTACGCACGATCATCTGACAGGTATCTTGAGATCGCCTCGGCACCAGGCTTCGACCTGCCGGAACTAAAGGTTTCTGCAGGCATTATGAGATCCCTTTCATACCTGGCAAGGCTCAAGGCCGAGTCATCAGAGGTGGAGGCAGTGGCACTAGCGGAGAGAGCAGCCTCAGCTCTTGATAGCGCAGTTATAAACTCTGAAGGAATTCAGAAGGAGAACATTGAGGCCTTCCAGAAAAATCTTATCGGTATCAAGGAGGTACTATCTTCATGCACAACAGAAAACGAGCCCTGGAGGCTTACAAAATTTATTGCCAAATCAGTTGAATATTTTATAAGTGCTTGCAACTCAAATGATGTAGGCAGATGCCTTTGTGAGGTCTTAAAAGGCTTAAGTGGCGCAATCGAGGCCGAAAAGAATAGGGCAGATCCATCAGAGCAATTGAAATCGATGGTCTCTAATCTTGGAAAAGCGAAAATGGCGTTTGAATCATCAGGAACAGCTCAAGGGCGTTGGAATGCGCAAGAGATCGATAGGGCCATAAAGCTTGCTGCTGATCTCATGAATATTGAGTCTAAAGGCAGCACAGCGACTTCTTACAGCCGCGTTTTGGACTCGCTGAACTATAGGACTTACAGAGATCTCCTTTTGATAATCGGCCATGTACTTATCGAGGATGCAGTATCCAGGGTGAAAAGGATTGATCGCGTTTATGTTTGGGATGAATCTTTTAACTCTACGAAGAGCTGTGCAGAAAACGAACCTGTAGCTAGAGAGCTGAATGAATATGGTAGCAGTATGAGCGCATGCAGTGAGCCTTTGTCATGGTCGGCTCCTGAAGCTGTGGATTTAGATGATACTGGTTCAAACGACACTGCTAGAATTATTACAGATATAGGTGAGCCTAACATTGCTCAGGGTTCTCTCTCTCCTGAGGTCTCGCTTGTGTCCGTTGAGAGAGGCATTGCACGGTCGCCTGATCGGGTCGTCATGCTGCCTGAAGTGGAGACTACAAACGAAGAAAAAAGCGATGATACTATCGATGATGAAGAGAAATCGAATAGTAATGCTGAGGCTAAAGGAGGCTTCACTGAAATCGCAGGGCTTAAGAACATCTTTTCACAGAATAACGCCATAAAGCTCATCAAGTCAATGATTGTAGTGGTATTGGTGCTCCTGGCAATAGATACAATACTATATTTAATATAGTCGTACTATTAATTAGCAAAGCGCGAGGATGAAGAAGAAAAAGCTCGAGATATTACTGGAGCGTCTTGAAGGCTTTCAAATTCCATCGCCTGAGAGAGAACAGTATATAACACCGGCATCAGTTGCGTCGGAGCTATTGTATCTCGCCTATCTTCGAGGTGAGTTGAACAATGTTTGCGATCTCGGCTGTGGAACAGGGATTTTAGCAATAGGTGCGGCTCTTCTGGGTGCAAAGTCTGTAGGCGTGGATATAGATCCCAAAGCTCTTGAGGTAGCAAAGGCCAATGCATCCAGATTGGGCGTTTATGTGGAGTTCATACGCGGAGATATTAGCTCCATAGCCCTCCGGAAAATAGAAACGGTTGTCATGAACCCGCCCTTTGGGGCTCAGAAGGCGAGCTTGGGCGACCGTGCATTCCTGAGGAAGGCGACTGAGATAGCCCATGTAGTTTACTCCCTGCACAACCTTGGAAGCGAAGGTTTCATCAAAAGGTTTATAGAACCTTGCGCCATTGAAGAGAAATATAGCATCCGCTTTCCCATAAAAAGATGCTTTGAGTTTCACAGTAAAGATATTAAGATGATTGATGTTGAGCTATATAGGATATTGTGTCAGTAGCATTTGAGGAATAAAAAGATGGACGTCAGCTTTGTGCTTCCCGGAGATGTAGTTGGATCTGCCGAGGAGTACGTTCCAGGCGATTGCACTTATGTCCGAGGGGGAGTGATATACGCTTCCACCGCAGGCCTAGTGAGTATCGATTCAGAGGCTAGATCTGCAAGTGTGATCCCAAAGACCAACGCGCCGCCAAAGCTTTGCTCTGGCGATATAGTCATCGGCGAGGTTATTGATCTAAAGGACAGCCTTGTGGTTGTAGCGCTTGCATTCAAGAAAGGCTATGAGAATAGGCCGCTATCTGATGAGGAGGCGACAATCCATATCTCGAATGTGAGAAACTCATATGTCAAGGATCTGAGGCATATGTTCTCCTTGCGGGATATCGTTAAAGCCAAGATAGTCGATGATCGGCAGATGAGGCTCTCCACTGGCGATGAGGATTTGGGGGTCGTTAAAGCCTACTGCAACAGATGTATGACAGGCCTTGTTCGAAAGGATGGAAGGCTTGTATGTCCCAGTTGCTCCAATACTGAGACGCGCAAGCTGAGTTCGAGCTATGGATCAGGTGTTGTTTAATGGTAAATCTCAGGATCATTAGCAAGACTGAAGATGAGGTCACAATTGAGTTTGAAGGAGAGAGCCATACTCTCCTAAACCTGCTTAGAACAGAGCTTCTGGCAGATAACCGCGTAAAACTAGCCACCTATGACACAAAGTTCGTGATCATGGACAACCCAATCTTTCGATTAAAGACAGAAGGCGCCGATCCTATTGCCGTTATGCGCGAGGCGGCAGGAAGGATTGCAAATCAATGCAGTGAATTCAGCAGCCAGTTCGCTGCTGCTGCCAAATGATTGAAGTAGATGGCTCCTATGGAGAGGGCGGCGGCCAAATAGTAAGAACTGCAGTCGCTTTATCTGCGGTGACAGGTGTTGCAGTCAGAATAAGAGATATCAGGAAAAACAGGCCGAAGCCGGGCCTCGCTCAGCAGCATGTCAAAGCGATTCTCGCATTGGCAGAACTTTCCAATGCCAGTTTTTCAGGAGTGGAGCCTCGATCCACAGAAATAGTCTTTGAGCCTGGAGAGGTTCATAGTGGCGCCTATGCTGTGAATATCGGAACTGCGGGAAGCATAACCCTACTTTTGCAGTGCCTTTTGCCTGCGATGCTTTCGGCTGGCGGCCCTGTAACTCTTGAGGTTCAGGGCGGCACCGATGTACGATGGTCACCTACAATAGATTATTTTGATCGCGTTTTCTTGCCTGCTTTGGGCAACTTCGGCGTAAAGGCAAACCTGGAGCTCAAGCAGAGAGGATATTATCCTATGGACATGGGTGCCGTCCTTCTCGAAGTCGAGCCTGGAGATATGAGGCCAATAAACCTGGAGCCACAGTCGTCCGATACTGCGAAGGGTATCTCACATTGCTCTAACCTTCCTGCGCATGTTGCCAAACGTCAGGCCGATGCCGCAATTCAAGCGATGGAGAATGCAGGGTTTAAGGCTGAGATAGATTTGCAAGTTCTACAATTGCCATCAACCGGCAGCGGCATAACCCTCTGGTCTGGATATAAAGGCGGCAGCGCCCTCGGTGAACGAGGAGTCCGAGCGGAGGCAGTAGGCACGAAAGCTGCGGATGAGATCATTTCTGAGCTAAAGTCCGACTCAGCAGTCGATGTTCACCTGGCAGACCAGCTCATTCCTTATCTGGCTCTTGTTGGGGGCAGTTATACCACAAGGGAAATATCCATGCACACCAAGACGAATATCTGGACTGCAAAGCATTTCTTAAAAAGGGAGATTAGTGTTTTGGAAGGGAGCATCTGCGAAATAAGGGCTTGATTGAAGGGTTCTGGCGAGTCTTAGGTGTTTAGCGTTCTTTCTAGCAAAAGAGTGGATTGGATTAAGAGATGAGAGGCGGAAAACAATTCCGCCTTCCGATATTTATTTTTTAGGATGCATTTAATCAAGGATATAAGCCATAGTGCCAGATACCATTATAGTAATCGCTATACAATCTCTGGTATGCTTTGTTCAAGTCTGCAAGGTCCAATGCCGATTGAGGATCGTAGTATGGCGCATAGTATCCAGGGTAATTGCCTATTAGTGGGTTGTAATTGCCTGTCGGTGGGTAGTAGTTGCTTGTCGGACCTGTCGGATTGTACGTCATTGACACAGTGCCCGCTACATCTATTACAATAGGATTGCTCGTCACCCCTCCGATGTTGAAAGTAAGAGTGTGCTGCCCTGGAGTGCCGGCATAGAAGGTCAATTGGCTATTTGGGTAGAAGAAGTAGTTGTAGCTATTTGTTTGCCCATTAGAATCCACAATATTGAAAAGCCCGCTACCGCCACTCGAAGGAGAGATCGCTAAAAGCTGCACGTTAGCTCCTACAGGAACTATTGCATACTGTGACCAGGCCGTTGAACCCTTTATCCACAATGAGTTGCTTCCTCCGTATGTTGGATTTGATTGATACTGTGAAAATGGCACCGACTGCATCTGGTTGCTAAAATATACCGTAGCAGGCATGTTGCCTGAGATATTATATTGTTGAGGCGCGCTGATAGGATTGCTGGGAGCAGATCCTGCGTTCGTGGTGTAGAATTGAGCGTACTGAGCAGCGGCCGGAGCTGTATTTGGTGCGGCGGTTGAATACCCAATTGTCTGCGTGTTATACTGCCCGGAATACCCAACGGTTGACGCGTTGTATTGCCCTTGGACTCCTGATAAACAAGCCAAAAAAATTAGAGCCAGTAGGACTTGAAATAATTTATACGACTTCATATTCAATCCTCTGATAGATACTTTGATATCAATTATTGGCAGTGAATGTATATATAGCACTACTATTTCTAACTACTCTTTAGAAATTAAGGAATACTTGATATTTTGAAATTTAGGGCCTTTCTTTTTCGCCTGCTGGCGTTTTTTGCATAGCACTTAGTTCTATGACACTTTATTTTTAATATTGTTGAGTTCTTGCTGCAATATAACTGTGCGCGAATGTAATACTCTTATCGAATATTATAATTGAATGTGTGACATTAAGTTACGTATTAGGAGGCCTCAGCTTGTTCTGAGGACCTTATATTCATCAGTAATAGCCGCTTTAAGCGTAGCTGCTGGTCTGATAGCTGTTGTATGCAGAGTAGCCGCTATTTGTAGGATATGAGTATCCTGTTGGTAGAGTTATACCCTGTAGGGCAGAAATGTCCTGAGGGCGCATTGCAACTTGTTGGACAGGTATGGCCTGTAATACATCCCTCGCTGGTGGGGCAGAATCTTCCTGTCACGCAGTAAGCGCATGTTGTGCATTTATCGCCTGTTGGGCAATTGCAGCCTGTTGGACAATCAGAGCAAGTTGGACACTTGGCGCCTGAGGGAAACTCATAAGATGTCGGCATACATGCGCCAGTTGGAGATACATGGCCAGAGGGTGCCTCATAGTCTGCTGGATATGTATGGCCTGTCGGTGCACCAGTCGGATATGCAGAGTACATTTGGTAGCGATTTACTTACTTAGAATTCCTTGCTTGAAGCGTCGAAGGTATATCCTATAAAAAGCTTTGAGAATTAAAGATGATATATTCACATCAGTAATAAAATTTATAAATATCTATTTTACAGAAACAGCCCTAATCCGCCTGATACTTTTTTAGGTACGACTCTATATATTTCCTTATTTTGCCTCCTTTATAAACGCCTGAGTGCCCTTCGCAGAGCACATCAGCCTCCAGAGCCAGAAGCTTCTCCATCGATTTGCGCCACTCCATCATATCAGATCCCCAGGATGGAGAAAATGGGCCGTGGATGTCCTGGCCGAAGAGGACACGTCCATCCATTGTATCGATATAAACTGATATGCTTCCAGGTGTATGGCCAGGCGTATGCAGGAAATTGAACTCAGTATCCCCAAGCAACAACGTCTCCAGCTCTCCCTTGATAATCATATCAACTTTGACAGGTCTGTATTCTACACCATACATACTTGCAGCCGTAAGCTCGTCATTCTCTCCAGCGATTCCTGCCCTATCAAGCTCATGTGCAATGATCTTTGAGCCATATTTGTTAACAAAACCGAAAAGGCCGCCTATATGGTCTATATGGCAGTGAGTGGCGATGATATGCCAGATCCGGGCCGGCTCCAGGCCAACTGATCGCATATTTTCTTCGATTCTATTCGTGCCATATCCCACGCCAGAATCTATTAGCACCAATTCACTGTCCGCATCCACCAGATAAATACAGCAGTCCTCAGGGCTTGATAGTCCCGGACCGCCCACCGCGTATACCCTGTCGCACACAGCCTTTGACCCTTTCATTCTTGGACCCTAGATTTAATAGCATAATAGTATTAATATAGCACTATTAGTGTTTCATGCTCCTTTCAGACTCATTTCTGATGGACCGCAGCTTCCTAATGCTCGCGTAATATTCAGCAAACAGGATCAATGATGCTGCGGCGATCATTATGAAGACAATCCTTACAATCTCAGGGGCGTTGTTCTTGTAGTAGCTGACATCTATTACTTCACCATCTGATACATTTAACCAGGTAAGCTCAGTCACGTCCTTATCTATCCTGATATTATCGGGATCGGGCATGGCAATACCGAAGAACCTGTCGCCGGTTGTGTAGCCTGGAGGGAGAATAATACGTACATCTTGGTTCTTTTCAAGAGACAGAGCAAGCTTCTGACCCTGATGGGGTAGCGTATAGACTAGTTTGCCTGAGACGTGTTTATCGAATATTAGGCTATAAATATAATCTCCTCTCCAGAAGGTATCGCTTTCTTTTAGTCCTATGCTTCTGCCGCCGGAATCAAGTAGCGACATATTGATGGCCTTTTCCTGAAGTGTCAGATTAAGGGCTGAAGCATCGACAGGTTGTGTTACCTCCATCTGATCTGAGGTTAGACGATATGTAGTGCCGTTGAATTCATCTGCTGATATGATGTTAATGAACATCAGTGCCATTAGCAATAAAGCTCCCGTTCTAAGGAGATATCTCAACATCAATATCAAAAGATATTCTATACCTTTATCAAGGTACGCCTTTGATAGAGAAGTTAGCGATGTTATGGGGAGATGCCAAGTCCTATGCAAACGCCCGAGAGATTGATATTCTATCTGACACAAATGGCGTATGATGGATACGAAAGCATTTCTGATAGATCTTGATGGTGTGTTGTACGTCGGCAAAAAGCCTGTCGAGGGAGCAAAAGAATGCTTATGTTCAATGGATGATCTTGGATATAACTACAGATTCGTTTCGAACTCGACTAGAAGGTCCAGAAGATCGGTTGCAGAAAGGCTGAAAGGATTTGGGTTCGATGTATCTCCGGACCTCATATTTACTCCACCGCAGGCGGCTGTCGAGTACATGAAAAGGCTCGATAAGAAGAGCTGCTTTCTTTTGACAACAGGCGATGTACATAGGGATTTCGAGGAAAATGGAATAACTATAACAGATGAAGATGTGGACTTCGTTGTTATAGGTGATGCAGGCGATGTGTTCACATACGATCGTCTAAACAAGGCGCTGAGGCTCATACTTGATGGTGCCGAGATCCTGGCGCTGGAACGAGATAGATACTGGATGGGTTCAGATGGGCTTGTGCTTTCCACAGGCCCATTTGTGGCAGCGCTTGAATATGCTACTGGGAAGAAATCTGAGCTAATGGGAAAGCCCTCAAAGGATTTCTTTGAGCTGGCCCTTAGGGACGTCAATGTGCGGCCTGATGAGGCGGCAATGATCGGGGACGATATATTCACTGATATTGGCGGCGCTCAGATGCTGGGCTTGAAGGGGATACTTGTAAAAACAGGGAAATACAGGGATGATATTGTCGAAGGCTCGGGTGTTACGCCTGATCTTGTGCTTGATTCGATAGCTAAACTGGTTAACTGCCTCTGATCACAGCTGTCGATCCTATTTTGATATGTGTAGTCCCGTGTCTAATTATATTAATTAAAGATCGGGCTGCCATAGCTGAAATCATGGGCTTTCAATACATCTGTTCTGGGTGAGATGTAAATCTGAATGACACTTGCTTCACAACGCTAATATATATTAAAGGCGCCCATGCGATATTTTATTATGTTATTACTAGGAGAGCCTGCCTTGGGACCTGAACTCATTTAATTTGAGCAGTGTTTGAGGATCGCCCTGCCTCAAGAAGGCCAGCAACCGATGGTGTGCCAATAATAGCATCTTAACCAGGAGTCAAGTATTGACCATAATAAGCAAGAATGCCGTTCTTAAGAGATTGAGTCGTCTCAGGGCACGCGTCGACCGTGGCGCCTTCCTAAGCAAGTGCAGTTATGAGCAGCCGCGGCGATATGAACTTTTCAGCAACGACCAGATGGAGCGGCATGCCAGAGCGCTGGCAGAGCGACATGAGGTCGATCCAATTTCCGGTAGGGACCTGCTTTTACCAAGGCTGGCTAAGAATGAGGAGATCCTGCTGCAGGCAAACAAGCTGCTGACAGAGGCAGTGGCATCGAACCTCAAGATTGCGCCAGCCTCTGAGTGGCTTCTCGACAACTTATACAAGATAGAAGAGCAGATTCGCATAGCGAGGAGGCATCTGCCCAAGAATTACAGCAGGGAGTTGCCGCGTCTGCTCAAAGGGCCGCTGGCCGGGTATCCACGCGTTTATGAACTCGCCTGGGAGCTGATACTCCATACCGATGGTCGGGTGGATGCGGAAAGCCTGAAGCGCTTCGTGGATGCGTATCAAACGGTCACAGTGCTTAACCTGCGCGAGCTCTGGGCAGTCGCGATCATGCTCCGCCTGGCGCTGATAGAGAACCTGCGGCGTATCTCTCTCTCCATCATCAAGGGTAGGACCGACCGCAACCTGGCAGGATACTGGGCAGATCGGGTAATCCTGACGGCAGAGACCGATCCCAAGAGCATGGTCATTGTGGTGGCTGATCTTGCCAGGTCAGACCCTCCAATGTCCAGTGCCTTTATTGCTGAATTTGCCCGAAGGTTGGAAGGACAGAGCCTTGCTCTAGCTCTCCCGCTAACATGGATTGATCAGAGACTATCTGAAATGGGAAAGACCATCGGGCAGATGGTCCAACAGGAAATCCAACAAGAAGCTGCGGATAAAGTCTCTATAGGCAACAGCATTAGAAGCTTCCGCTTTCTTGAGTCGACAGATTGGCGTAAGTTTGTAGAAGGGGCGAGCACTGTCGAGAGGACACTGCACATGGACCCTGCAGGCGTATACAGCCAGATGGACTTCGCCACTCGGGATCGTTACCGCCATACAGTTGAGAGGATAGCAAGGCTCAGCCTGCTATCTGAGGAAGAGGTCGCACTAATGGCAGTTAAACTGGCCCAGGAGAGTTTAGAGGCCAATGGCAGCGATGATCGATCTGCCCACGTTGGGTTCTACCTGAATGATATGGGGTTGCAAGAGCTTGAAAGGGCTGCTGGGATGAGCCAGTCGCTGATGGAGTCCCTTGGCAGGACGATTCACCGGTTCCCGCTGCTCTGCTATATCGGCATGATAACACTGGTCACTACAACAATAGCTGCATCAGTGCTGGCCCAGGCATATAGGCTTGGATCTAGCGGATGGATGCTGGTCTTAGCTACCATCTTTCTGGTGATCTGCATGAGCAGTCCTGCGGTCGGCCTGGTAAACTGGCTGGCGACTCTGATGGTCAGGCCTCATGCTCTCCCCAGAATGGACTTCTCATCAGGCATTCCTCAAAAGCTGCGAACGCTGGTGGTAGTACCTTCTGTTCTAACCAGCCCCGAGAAAGTCGAGGATCTGCTGGAGGGTCTTGAGGTTCGGTACCTGGCAAACCGAGATACAAACCTTTACTTCGGCCTTCTGATGGATCTCCGCGACGCGAAGCAGGAGGTTATGCCTGAGGATGAACATCTGTTGCACATGGCTCGTCAGGGAATTGAGGCTCTGAACGAAAAGTACCATGATAGAATTTTCTTCCTCTTCCCCCGCCAGCGGAGATGGAACTCTAAGGAGGGGATCTGGATGGGCTATGAGCGCAAGCGAGGCATACTCGGGGAGCTCAACTCACTGTTGCGAGGGGGATCTGGAGATAGCTTCTATTCGATTGCGGGCGACAGTTCGATCCTGCCTGAAGTGAAGTACGTCATCACGGTCGACGAAGATACCAAGATGCCCTATGACTCTGCCAGGCGGCTCGTTGAGACCCTTGCCCACCCTCTGAACCGTCCCAGGTACGACGAGAATAATCAGTATGTCACCGAGGGCTACAGCATACTCCACCCACGCCTGAGCGTAGGCTTGCCTGAGGCAGACAGGTCGAGGTTTGTGGCTCTCTTCGGAGGTGAGCCAGGCATAGATCCTTACACGCGTGAGGTCTCGGATGTCTACCAGGACATCTTCGGTGAAGGCTCCTTTACTGGCAAAGGGATCTACGACGTCGATGCTTTCTCGAGTTCTATGGGAGGACGCTTTCCAGATAACCTGATTCTTAGCCACGATCTGCTGGAGGGAAGCTATGCCAGGGCTGCGCTAGTCAGCGATGTGCAGTTCTACGAGGATTACCCCTACCGCTACACCTCTGATGTGAGCCGAAGGCACAGGTGGATCAGGGGTGACTGGCAGATTGCCAGCTGGCTCTTGTCGCGCGTGCCAGGCCCAGGAGGCTTGGCCTTGGATAACCCCATCTCCGGCTTATCCAAATGGAAGATCCTCGACAACCTCAGGCGCAGCCTGGTGACACCAGCCCAGATTTTATTGTTATTCCTTGGATGGTTGGTGCTGCCCCAGCCATGGTTCTGGACCTCTGTAGTGGTCGGGACTGTTCTGGCACCACCGGTGCTTGCTTGCATCCGAGTGATCCTGCGAAAAGCTGCCGAACTGCCCATTGACCAGCATCTGTATTCAGCCGGAAGATCGATAGTCAGATATCTGGCCCAGGCAGGGCTCAGCCTGACCTTTATGCCCTATGAGGCATTCTTCAGCCTGGATGCAGTTGTGCGCACAGGCGGGCGATTGCTATTAACACATAAGCGGCTGCTGGAATGGAACTCGGCAAGCAACTCCAAGAGTAGTGGGCGCAGTGATTTAGTGGGGTTCTACCGGTCAATGTGGATAGCCCCTGCTGTAGCCATTGCCTCAACCTTCTATCTGGCGTTCCAGCGTCCTGATGTGCTGTACATCGTCTGGCCACTGCTGGTATCTTGGAGCCTCGCACCTGCTGTTGCCTGGTGGATCAGCCTACCCATTAACACACCTAAGGCAAAACTGAGCGAGGACCAGATGATCTTCCTGCGCAAGCTTTCAAGGAGGACCTGGAAGTTTTTCGAGACGTTCGTCGGACCCGACAACAACTGGCTTCCGCCGGATAACTATCAGGAGTATCCCCGCGCAGTGGTTGCCAAAGGCACATCGCCTACGAACCTGGGGCTGTCGCTGCTGGCGGACCTGGCTGCATACGACTTTGGCTATATCTCTGCAGGGAGACTGATAGAGCGGAACGCCAGCACCCTTAGAAGCATGAAAGGCCTGGAACGGTTCCAGGGCCACTTTTACAACTGGTATGATACCAAGCTGCTTGAACCGATGCAGCCAAAGTACGTCTCAACTGTGGATAGCGGTAACCTGGCTGGCCATTTGCTAGTCCTGCAGCAGGGGCTGAGCGAGCTTCCGGGTCAGAAAATTTTGCCAAAGCAAGCCTTTGATGGTTTCAGGGACACGCTATATATCCTGATGGATGCAGCTGCAGGCGGGTCTTTGGATGAGAGCCGGAAAGGTGTCGTGCCTTCGGAGGTGCTTGCCCAGATCGACCGGTTCCAGACGGAGCTTCAGCCGCCTCCATGTACCCTAACAGCCTCCTGGATGCTGCTGGACCGACAGGCAAGGGCTATGGCGGAGATAATAGACCGCATGGGCCCGGAAGCAGATGACCAGGTGACGGGGTGGATGAAGGCGTATGAGACACAGCTTCGGGACCATCTGGATGATCTGGTCCTCACAGCTCCCTGGCTCCTGCTGCCTCTATGGTCGATGATGCATCCTCCTAGGGAGGAGGTCTTGGCCAATGGCTCAGCCGAACAGGCAGGAAGGCTGAGCGAGCTACAGGCTGAGCTGCTCAGACTTGACTGCATTCCAGCACTGCGAGAGGTGCCGGAGATGGCCATGAAGCTCATGCCTATGATCGGCCAGATCATCGGCTGCATCCAGGGCGAAAGCTGCCAGGATGAGAGAGACTGGTTCCTCCAGCTGAGACAGATGATTGCTGAGGCCGGCGACCATGCCAGCAGTAGGATAGCATCCATTGAGAAGCTTGCGCTCGACTGTAGCGAGCTGGCTGATATAAAATACGACCTGCTCTTCGATAAGTCACGCCATCTTCTGGCAATTGGCTATAATGTCGACGACCTGAGACGCGATGAGAGCTGCTATGATCTTTTAGCATCTGAGGCCAGGCTATCCAGTTTTGTGGCCATTGCACAAGGGCAGCTTAAGCAGGAGCACTGGTTTTCCTTAGGCCGTATGCTCACTACAGCAGGCGGAGAGCTGGCTTTGCTCTCCTGGGGAGGGACCATGTTCGAGTATCTCATGCCGCAACTGATCATGCCGACCTATGAGAACACCCTCCTGAACCAGACCTATAGGGCGGTAGTCAAACGGCAGATCGAATACGGTATGCAGCGTGGCGTTCCCTGGGGCATCTCAGAATCAGGCTACAACTTGACAGATGTCAATCAAATCTATCAGTACCGCGCCTTCGGAGTGCCTGGCCTGGGGTTTAAGCGCGGGCTGATTGAGGACCTGGTGATCGCACCTTACGCTTCGGCTCTGGCGCTGATGGTGGAACCGGCCGAGGCATGCGCCAACCTGCAGCGAATGGCAGACGATGGCTATCTTGGGCGGTATGGCTTCTTTGAGGCAATCGATTACACCCCTTCGCGTCTGTCCCTCGATCAGGCTAGCGCAACTGTACAATCCTTCATGGCTCACCACCAGGGCATGAGCTTCCTCTCTCTGGCTTATGTGCTTTTAGACCGACCTATGCAAAGGCGATTCATGGCCAACCCCATCTTCCAGGCTGCGGATCTGCTTCTTCAGGAGCGGGTTCCCAAGGCTGCACCTTTCTATCCCCATGCTTCTGAGGTCGCGGCACCAATCTGGAGAGCGGGCATGCTGGATCGGCGAGAGTCCTTGGGGCGGGTCATCAATGACCCGAACACTCTCCACCCCGAGGTGCACCTGCTCTCTAACGGCAGATACAGAGTGATGGTCACAAGTTCAGGCGGGGGCTACAGCCAGTGGAAGGATATCGCGATCACTCGCTGGCATGGAGATCTCACTCGCGACAATGAAGGCACATTTTTCTATATCCGCGACCTGGACAGCGGCAAGATCTGGTCTGCAGGGTATCAGCCTGTTCTCAAAGACTCTGAGACATACCAGGCGATCTTCCAGGGGCCGATGGCAGAGTTCCAGTCAATGGTTCAGGGTATCGATACCTATGCTAAAGTGGTGGTCTCCCCTGAGGATGATGTCGAGCTACGCTGCATCAGCGTTACCAACCGATCACGGAGAAGGCGGACTATAGAGCTAACCAGCTATGCGGAGGTTGTCCTGACCACCCCAGCGGCCGATGCGGCACATCCAACTTTCAGCAACCTCTTCGTGCAGACTGAGATAGTACGCAAGAGATCTGCGATCCTCTGCACTCGCCGGCCAAGATCGACGGATGAGAAGACGCCCTGGATGCTGCATCTGATCGCAGCGGAGAAGATAAAGGATGATGAGGTTTCCTTTGAGACTGATCGCTCCAAGTTCATCGGCAGGGGAAGAACCGCCGCAGATCCTGTGGCTTTGACGGGATCATCAGAGCTCTCAGGTAGCGAGGGATCTGTCTTAGATCCCATTGTTGCCATCAGGTGCATTGTCACGATCGATCCTGGAGAGACGGCCAGGGTGAACTTCATCACAGGTATTGCAGAAACGAGGGGTTCTGCCCTGGAGCTGATCGATAAATACCACGACGTAAGCATGGCAGACCGCGTCCGCAACCTGGCCTGGACTCACAACCAGATGATTATGCAGCAGCTCAACATTACCGAGACCGATATCCAGCTCTATGAGCGCCTTGTCAGCGCCATAATCTACCCGAGTCCAACCTGGCGTGCCAGTCCTAGCGTTCTCTTAAGCAATCACAGTAGCCAGTCAGGGCTGTGGGCTTACAGCATCTCGGGCGACCTTCCCATTATCCTTCTGCGGATCGGGGATCGGTCTTACATTGATCTGGCGCGTCAGCTCTTAAGGGCTCATGCCTACTGGCGCATGATGGGGCTGGCAGCGGATATGGTGATCTGGAACGAAGACGGCACAGGCTACCGGCAGCAGCTCCAGGACGAAATTATGGGCCTGATATCCATTAGCACCGAGGCCGACACCCTGGGCCGACCGGGCGGCGTCTTCGTAATGCGTGCAGATCAGATCACTGACGAGGCTAAGACGCTAATGCAAGCCGCGGCACGGGCCATCTTCACAGATGGCAGGGGAACTTTTGAGGACCAGCTTGAACGCAGGGGCGTATCTCTGGGATCCGTTCCCCTTTTAACGACGATCCAGTCGTCCCGCGGCGAGAACTACGATGCGGTTGAATTTACAGGACGGGATCTGATCTTCTTCAACGGGCTTGCCGGGTTCACCCAGGACGGGCGCGAGTACATAATCCGGATCGCTCCTGGACAGGCGACCCCAGCTCCGTGGTGCAATGTAATAGCAAACCCCCATTTCGGGACGGTGATCTCAGAATGCGGCGGGGCGTATACCTGGGGCGAGAATTCCCAGCAGTTCCGTATCAGCCCCTGGTATAACGATCCTGTGAGCGATGCCAGTGGCGAGGCAATGTACATTAGAGACGAAGAGAGCGGCCAGTTCTGGTCCCCAGCTGCCCTGCCCGCACGCGGGCAGACGCCTTACATCTGCAGGCACGGCTTTGGCTATAGCGTCTTCGAGCACAAAGAGAGCGGGATTGTATCCGAGCTGTGGGTATATGTGGCAGTAGATGCATCCGTGAAGTTTTGCAGGCTCTTGGTCCGCAATGAATCCGGCAAGTCTCGGACGCTATCTGTGACGAGCTACATCGAGTTGGTGCTGGGAGAGATGCGTTCCAAGACGGGGATGCACATAGTCACAGAAATCGATCCCAGGACTGGGACCCTCTTTGCCAGAAACTCATACAATGCGGATTTTCCGGGACGGATAGTCTTCCTGGATGTGAACGAGGAGATGGGAAGCTTCTCTGGGGATAGGACTGAGTTCCTTGGCCGAAACGGCAGCATGGCCAGCCCCGCCGCCCTGGTGCGGGAGCGGCTCTCTAACAGAGTTGGCCCTGCCATGGACCCATGTGCAGCCCTGCAGGTCAAGATCGATCTGGCAGACGGGCAGGAACGAGAGATCGTCTTCACCTTGGGCATCGGGCAAAGTGTTGACGATGTTCGCAGCCTGATCAAGCGTTTTCGCGGGGGTGGTCCTGCGCGCTCTGCGCTAGAGGCGGTGTGGAGCTATTGGAACCGCACCCTTGGCGCAGTCCACGTGGAGACCCCAGATAAGGCCCTCAACGTACTCACCAACGGCTGGCTCCTCTACCAGACCCTGGCATGTCGCATCTGGGCACGCAGCGGATTCTACCAATCGAGTGGGGCATTCGGCTTCCGCGACCAGCTACAAGATGTCATGGCGCTGATATATGCAGAGCCGCAGCTTGCCAGGAAACATCTCCTGCGCTGTGCGGCCAACCAGTTCCTGGAAGGAGACGTTTTGCACTGGTGGCACCCGCCATCGGGACGAGGCGTGCGGACGCACAGCTCCGATGATTACCTCTGGTTGCCGCTGGCGGCTCACCGTTACGTCACTGCTACAGGAGATACCGGTGTGCTTGATGAGCGCATCAATTTCATCGAGGGCAGGCCACTGAAGCCCGACGAGGACGCCTATTACGACCTGCCCGCCAGGTCGGAAAAGTCCGGCACCCTATACGAGCACTGCGTCAGAGCCATCAGAAACGGCCTTGAGTTTGGCCAGCACGGCCTGCCCCTCATGGGCTCTGGAGACTGGAACGACGCTATGAACCGCGTGGGATATCAGGGCAAAGGCGAGAGCATCTGGCTGGCCTTCTTCCTATACCATGTGCTCATGAAGTTCTCAGAGATTGCCATTCTGCATGGCGATGCAGCCTTCGCAAATCAATGCAGCAGCGAGGCTGCTAATCTGAGCCAGAAGATCAAAGAGTTCGGATGGGATGGCAACTGGTATCTGCGCGCTTACTTCGATAATGGAGAGACCCTCGGGTCCTCGGCCAATCCAGAATGTCAGATCGATTCCATCTCCCAGAGCTGGTCCGTTCTATCCGGGGCAGGAGATGTTGAAAGATCAAAGGTGGCTATGGAAGAAGTGTATCGTCGACTCGTCAAAAGAGATGCCTCGCTGATACAGCTTCTAGAACCGCCATTCGATAAATCCGACCTGGACCCGGGCTACATCAAAGGCTACATTCCGGGAGTAAGAGAGAATGGCGGGCAGTACACCCATGCAGCCATCTGGGTAGCCATGGCATTTGCTTCCCTTGGCGATGGCAATCGAGCCTGGGAGCTATTGGATATGATCAACCCTCTGAACCATGGCTCGACCCCAGAGCAGGTTGCAACCTATAGGGTGGAGCCATATGTCGTGGCAGCTGATGTCTATGCGCTGCAGCCGCATTCAGGGCGCGGGGGATGGACTTGGTACACTGGAGCTGCGGGCTGGATGTACCGGCTTATAGTGGAATCGCTGCTCGGAGTGACGCTAGGCTTGGACAGGCTGCAATTTACCCCCTGTATTCCGGCAGATTGGAAGTCGTTTCTGGTTCATTACCGCTACCGCGAGACCTTCTACCACATCA
>CAWBKV010000002.1:0-504979 GCA_963789575.1 Methanotrichaceae archaeon
ACAGGCAATCAAGGATTCAATCCCAAAGCTTGATCCCCGAACCTTGTGGCGCAACCCCGTGATGTTCGCAGTAGAGATGGGCGCAGTCCTGACTACAATGATAACGGTACGCGACATAATCGCTAGCGGCAACTTCGGATTTGATGTTCAGATCAGCATCTGGCTTTGGTTCACCATACTGTTTGCAAACTTCGCCGAGGCCCTGGCAGAAGGGCGAGGTAGAGCCCAGGCAGAGACTCTTCGTCAGGCACGCAGCCAAGCTATAGCCAACAGGCTGCTTGAGGACGGCAGCACTGAGCAGGTATCAGCGCTGGAGCTACGCAAGGGCGATCTTGCCCTGGTTAAGGATGGCGAGATTATACCCAGCGATGGAGAAATTGCAAACGGAGTCGCTCTGGTGGATGAATCTGCCATAACTGGCGAGTCTGCTCCAGTAGTCCGTGAAGCCGGGGGCGATCGATGCGGTGTTACCGGCGGGACCCGGGTCTTATCCGGGCAGGTCAAAGTTACTATCACAGCAGATCCGGGTGAAACCTTCCTGGATAAGATGATAGGGATGGTCGAAAGCGCAAAGCGCCAGAAGACCCCCAATGAGAAGGCCCTGGAGATAATGCTCATCGGATTGACTGGCCTCTTCATCGTTGTTGTCATCAGCCTGGAGGCATTTGCAGGATACATGGGTCTGCTTGTTTCAGTGCCGGTTCTCGTGGCGCTGCTGGTATGTCTTATGCCTACGACCATTGGCGGCCTGCTGCCAGCCATAGGCATTGCCGGAATGGACCGGCTGCTTTCGCACAACGTCATTGCAATGAGCGGCAGAGCGGTAGAGGCATCAGGCGATGTGGATGTCGTTCTGATGGACAAGACCGGCACCATCACCCTTGGCAACAGAATGGCAACGGAATTCATTCCAGCCGTGGGCGTGACCAGAGAGGAGCTGGCAGTGAACGCAATGCTCTCTTCCCTAGCGGACGAGACCCCCGAGGGCAGAAGTATAGTGGATCTCTCCAAGTCGCTGCTGAGCATCCGGGGAAGGGATATCCGACCTGCTGAGGGTTCGAAATTCATCCCCTTCACCGCTGAGACCCGCATGAGCGGTATAGACATGGATGGACGAGAGATCAGAAAAGGAGCCCACGATTCCATCGAAGAACATGTGAAGTCCAAAGGGGGCAAGATGCCAGAAGATATCAGGGTTGCTGTGGACAGCATAGCAAAGGATGGTGGCACGCCTCTGGTAGTCTCTGACGGCATCAGAGTCCTGGGTGCCATCAGGTTGAAGGATGTGCTCAAGGAGAACATCAAGGAGCGCATCTCCCGACTGCGCACTGTGGGCATACGCTCGGTCATGATCACAGGAGACAACCCCACAACAGCCGCCGCCATCGCTGCTGAGGCGGGCATTGATGACTTCATAGGCCAGGCTCGCCCCGAGGCCAAGCTGGAGGCTATCCGAAAATATCAGCAGGAAGGGCATCTGGTGGCCATGATTGGAGACGGAACCAACGATGCACCAGCCCTAGCGCAGGCCGATGTGGCAGTGGCCATGAACGCGGGCACTCAGGCGGCCAGGGAGGCGGCCAACATGGTGGATCTCGACTCCAACCCGGCGAAGCTTCTCGATATTGTGGAGATCGGCAAGCAGATCCTGATCACCAGAGGAGCCCTTACAACCTTCAGTGTGGCTAATGATGTCTCCAAGTACTTCGCCATCCTGCCTGCGATATTTGCAACCGCATATCCCTCGCTGAACGTTCTGAACATCATGCAGCTAGCTACGCCCACCAGTGCAGTCCTCTCGGCGATAATATTCAACGCCATCATAATACCGATGCTCATCCCTCTGGCTTTGAGGGGCGTCAGGTATCAACCTACATCAGTGACGGCGCTGCTTACCCGTAATCTATTGATCTACGGGCTAGGTGGTCTGATTGTGCCCTTCGTAGGAATCAAGATGATCGATATGCTGGTAGTATTGCTACACCTGGAGTGATGAAGATGCAAGAGATTATCAAAGAGCTAAAACCGGCAGTGCTGCTGTTCATAACTTTATCGGTGCTTACCGGGCTGGCCTATCCATTGTTCGTAACAGGAATAGTCCAGGTCGCAATGCCAGACAAAGCCAGCGGAAGTCTGCTGTACGTGAACGGCACTGTTGTGGGCTCAGAACTCATCGGACAGAACTTCACAAGTCCAGGCTATTTCCATGGCCGGCCCTCGGCTGTAGGCTATGCTGGCAACAACTCGGGTGCCAGCAACTATGGGCCAACCAGTGCCAAGCTAATGGAGCAAGTGCGCCAAAGGGTCGAACAGGTCAGACGCGAGAACGGGCTATTGCCCAATGCATCTGTACCGGCTGATCTAGTTCTGGCCTCGGGAAGCGGCCTGGACCCGCACATCAGTTTGGATGGAGCCCTGATCCAGATGCAGCGCGTGGCCAAAGCGAGAGGACTGCCGGAGTCAGTGGTAAAGGCTCTGGTCGACCAGCACACAGAGTATCCTCAGTTCGGATTCCTGGGGCAGACAAGGATCAACGTGCTCAAGCTCAACATTGCACTGGATGAATTAGCACGAGAAGGAAGGCAACAATAGGAGAGCGCTGTTTCCGTCTCCTACGTTCACTTTCTTAAATTTAGATTGTTTGAACCGCTGGATGTGGAAGTTGATGGCTAAAATAAATCAGAAAGATTTCAAATGCCCGATTTGTGGCGAGACTTTCTTCACGAGGATATTTCTTGATGAACACAACAAGATTATGCATAAAAATCAGGGTCTCGAAGGGAAGCCAAAGGGAGAATCCTGAAATTTTGGCGAAAAGAATCATTGGACATCTCCATGATCAATAGCTTTCATAATAATTCACAAAGATCTTTATATACTAGCTCCGTGTTTAGTGTTGCCTTCGTGGAGAATGGCAGGAGGGAAAAACTTCCATTCACGCATCTCCAAGAAGGCTTGAAAGATGAGAATAAGTCCAGGCTCGATCAGAGGTGATCTGGCTGTGATCTCTTATTTGCTGGCGTCTGTAGTGGTAACAGCCACTACCATTGATATCAGCAGAGGAGACGCCTTTGTATCGACCTGCAGATGTCTTTTAATTCCAAGCACTTTTGTCTCGGGCCAACGTCGCCCATAAGCTCCAAAATTATTTATTATAGTCAAACCTTTTTGACTATAATGGAGTATTATTAAACTTCTCTTTAAGATTAAATTGTCCAAGAGGGAAATAAAAAATGCTAATAGAATTGTTGCATGTATCGATAATAGCCGCCTGTCTGGTAATATCAGTATTCTACGGCAGGTATATGGCAAAGGTCTTCCTAGGAGAGCGCAATCTCCTTTCGCCTATTATGCGACCAGTGGAGCGTGGAATCTACTGGATATGCGGCATAGACGAAACAAAAGAGATGACCTGGAAGGCCTATCTGGGATGGTACTTTGTCTTTGAGATATTATGCTTCCCCTTTGCCATCGCGGTTCTGATGTTTCAGGGATCGCTTCCTCTCAATCCTCATGGAGTATCCTCCTTCAGCTTTGATGAGGCATTCAACGCTGCGACCTCCTTCATCACAAACACCGAGTGGCAGGTCTACAGCGGCGAGCGCGATTTCAGCTATCTATCCCAGATCCTGGCGCTCATCGTTCAGGACTTCTGGAGCCCATCAGTTGGAATAGTCTGCGCCATTGCCCTGTTCCGTGGCTTTGCCCGCAAGAACTTCTCGACCATAGGCAACTTCTGGGTCGATATTACCAGAAGTGTATTCTATATAATTCTGCCCATAGCCGTTGTATTTGCATTCTTCCTCACATCCCAGGGAGTGATAGCGAATCTAAGTCCTTACATCACTACCCATGGCCTGGATGGGGCAGATCAGCTCATACCAGGCGGACCGGCTGCAGCAGTGACGGCCTTACAGATAATGTGTGAGGACGGTGGAGGCTTCTTCAACGTCAACGCTGTCCACCCCTTCGCCACTCCGACGCCCTTGTCATACTGGCTTGAGATGGGCATTATGCTGCTTGTTCCATCATCGCTCATCTTCGCTTTCGGGGAGATCATCAGGAATCGTAAGATTGGATTGGCGATATTCCTGGCAATGCTGGCGCTGTACATATTGAGCTCACCGTTCTACCTGGTAGCAGAATTCCAGGGCAACCCGATACTCGAAAAGCTCGGAGTCCAGGGAGGCGTGAACATGGAGGGCAAAGACCAGCGTTTCACAGTATTCGAGGTTATGATCTGGACGCTGACCTCCATGTGTCCCGCCAACGGGTCAACCCTCTCTCAGCATGACAGCCTGCTGCCTATAAGCATCATGGGCATCCTCTGGAACATAGTGGTCGGAGCGCCGATCTTCGGATGCTGGGGAACCGGTGCTATAACCATAATCTACTACTTCATAATCGCCATGTTCCTCGGGGGGCTGATGACAGGCAGGACGCCTGAGATGGCCGGAAAGAAAATCGAGCCATTCGAGACGATCCTAGGCGCGGCCTCCCTGCTGCTCTCGTCATTGCCTACTCTGATATTCGCAGCAATTGCGATTGCATTACCGGTTGGTCTGGCCGGCCTGAACAACTACGGTCCGCACGGCTTCATGGAGATCTTCTACAACTATGCAGCTGATGCCGTCAACAACGGCTCGCCCATGGCTGGCCTTACCACAAACACGCCATTCTACAATTATACTCTTGCTATCGCCATGATTGTTGGAAGGTACTCCACGGATATCACAGCCCTGGCCATAGCCGGATCACTGGCCAGCAAGAAGATGACCCCGATAACTTCAGGATCTCTGCCCGTAGCCAGTCCGTTCTTTATTCTGATGGTTATTGGCACTGTTATCATCATAAACGCCCTCCAGTTCTTCCCGTTCATGATGCTCGGTCCGATTCTTGAGCACCTGTACATGATTATGGGGAAGACATTCTAGAGGAGGATCAAGGAATGTCCACTAAGACTACATTGAATATCTGGCAATCAGATATAATGCAACGAGCTCTGAAGGACTCTGTCCTGAAGCTCGATCCTCGAACCCTGTGGCGAAATCCAGTGATGCTTATGGTGGAAGCGGTCTCAGTCCTGACCACAGTGATTGCCATAAACGATCTATTCACGGGCGGAGACTTCAAGCTACATATACAGATCAGCATCTGGCTCTGGTTTACAGTGCTGTTCTCCACCTTCTCCGAGGCTCTGGCAGAAGGTCGTGGCCGCGCCCAGGCCGATAGCCTGCGCCAGGCACGAAGCGCGGCCGTGGCTAGCAAGCTCCTGAAGGACGGGAGCATTGAGCACGTATCTGCACTTAACCTACGCAAGGGCGATATCGTAATTGTGAAGGACGGCGAGACCATACCCAGCGACGGTGAAGTCATCGAAGGAGTCGCCCTTGTGAACGAGTCAGCCATTACCGGCGAATCAGCCCCTGTAGTCCGAGAGCCGGGAGGCAGCGTATCTGGCATTACCGGTGGAACCCGAGTCATATCAGGGGAGATTAAAGCCCGCATCACAGCAGACCCTGGCGAGACCTTCCTGGATCAGATGATAGGAATGGTAGAGAGCGCCAAGCGCCAGATGACCCCCAACGAAAGAGCCCTGCAGATACTGCTCGTTGGCATGTCTGTGATGTTCATAGTTGTGGTCGTCACCCTCGTGCCTGTCGCCAGTTACATGGGCGTGTCTTTGGCTATACCCGTGCTCGTCGCACTGCTGGTCTGCCTAATGCCCACAACAATCGGCGGCCTCCTGCCGGCCATAGGCATAGCCGGTATGGAGAGGCTTCTTGCCCACAACGTCGTTGCTCTGAGCGGCAAGGCGGTGGAGGCCTCAGGAAACGTGGACGTAGTTCTGCTTGACAAGACCGGCACCATAACTCTGGGCAACAGGATGGCCACGGAGTTCCTCCCTGCCGAAGGCGTTACCAAAGAGGAGCTGGCTGTGAGTGCCATGCTGTCATCTCTTGCTGACGAAACCCCCGAAGGCAGAAGCATTGTGGATCTCTCCAAGCAGGTTCTGGGCATCAGGGGAAGAGACATTCGGCCCTCTGAAGGCTCGACCTTTATACCATTCAGCGCAGAGACTCGCATGAGCGGAATAGACATGGAGGGCAAGGAGATCAGAAAAGGAGCCAACGACGCTATTGAAGAATATGTGAAATCGAAATCGGGCAGCATTACAGCAAGCGTAAGGACTGCTGTGGACGATATAGCCAAGCAAGGCGGCACTCCTCTTCTCGTGGTGGAGGGCTCAAGGGTGCTGGGTGCCATTCGGTTAAAGGATGTGCTGAAAGAGAACATAAAAGAGCGGTTATCTAACTTACGCAAGGTTGGCATACGCTCAGTCATGATCACAGGCGATAACCCTCTGACTGCTGCCGCCATCGCTGCTGAGGCGGGTATCGACGACTTCATCGGCCAGGCAAGGCCCGAGGCAAAGCTGGAAACCATTCGAAAGTACCAGAAGGAAGGTCACATGGTGGCCATGATTGGAGATGGTACTAACGATGCGCCCGCGTTGGCGCAAGCAGACGTGGCAGTGGCCATGAACGCTGGTACGGAAGCTGCCAGAGAGGCCGCCAACATGGTAGATCTGGACTCCAACCCGGCCAAGCTGCTGGATATAGTGGAGATCGGCAAGCAGATCCTGATCACCCGCGGAGCCCTCACCACCTTTTCAGTGGCAAATGACGTAGCCAAGTACTTCACCATCCTGCCAGCCATGTTTATGGCCCAGTTGCCAATGCTTGGCGTATTGAACATTATGCAGCTGCACTCGCCCAACAGCGCCATTCTTGCTGCGATCATGTTCAACGCCATTGTCATACCTTTGCTGATTCCTCTGTCATTGAGGGGCGTTAAGTACACGCCCAGCTCAGGGGAAGACTTGCTGCGCAGGAACCTGCTGATCTACGGAGTAGGAGGACTGATTGTGCCTTTCATCGGCATCAAGCTGATCGATATACTGGTAGTGCTGCTGCACCTGGAGTGAGGTATATGGATAATAGAGAGATTGCAAAAGGTTTGAGGTCGTGCGTATTGCTGTTCTTAACAGTAGTTGTGCTCAGCCTCATATATACATTTTTCATAACCTGGGGGGCGCAGATCCTCTTTCCCTACCAGGCTGGCGGAAGCCTGATCTACGTTAACGGCACTGCGGTGGGCTCTGAGCTGATTGGACAGAACTTCAGTAGCTCTGGCTACTTCCACAGCCGTCCGTCGGCCGTAGACTATAACGCCAGTAACTCGGGCGGAAGCAACTATGGCGCCACCAGTGCGGCCTTGATGGATCAGGTAAAGCAAAGAGTAGCAGAGGTGAGAAGCGAGAACAACCTCTCGCCGAACGCATCTGTGCCGGCTGATATGGTGCTGGCCTCGGGCAGCGGCCTGGACCCGCACATCAGTCCAGAGAACGCTATGCTTCAGGTGCAGCGCGTTGCCAAAGCGAGAGGGCTGCCGGAGTCTGATGTACAGGCGCTGGTTGATCAACATATCGAGGGCCCGCAGTTCGGCTTCCTGGGAGCGGATAGAGTGAATGTGCTCAAGCTCAACATTGCGCTGGATGATCTGGCAAGGGGAAGCAAACGATGAATAGGGAAGTGAATCAGGAAGAGTTCAAATGCCCTGTTTGCGGCAAGACTTTCTTCTCGAAGAAACTCCTTGATGACCATGCCAAAATCAAACACAGAAAATGAGGGCACATCATTCAGTTATAACGGGAGGAAAGTGGCAAACGCGCTCGATTGCACTGGATGACCTGGCAAGGAGCAAGAGGTATTGACTGAAAAATGCCGACCTGATCCCGACGAATTGCTTCGAAGGGTACAGCACATAGAGCAGGAAGAGCAGGAGGCCGTCAGTAGCCGAGGCCATCTCAAAATATTTCTGGGCGCAGCAGCAGGCGTCGGCAAAACATACCAGATGCTGGAAGAGGCACGATCCCTGAAACAGAAGGGGGTCGACGTGGTTGTTGCAGTTGTGGAGACCCACGGCAGGGCTGAGACCCAGGCACTGCTGGAAGGCCTGGAGATCATACCCCGGCGTAAGATCGAACGGGGCGGAGTAACCCTTGAAGAAATGGACCTTGATGCAGTCCTTGCACGCCATCCTGCTATCGTTTTGGTTGACGAGCTGGCCCATACCAACGCCCCCGATTCATGCCATACCAAAAGGTACCAGGATGTTGAGGAACTGCTGATAGCAGGCATCGGCGTCTACACCACCCTTAACATTCAGCACATAGAGAGCCTTAAGGATATCGTTCATCTGATCACTGGGATTCGGGTCTCAGAGACACTGCCGGATAGGATAATGGAGCTGGCGGACGAGGTCGAGGTGGTGGACCTGCCGCCAGAAGAGCTATTGCAGCGGCTCAAAGAGGGCAAGGTGTACATCGCCCCTCAGGCAGCCCAAGCTATGCGCCGCTTTTTCCGCCAGGGAAACCTCCTAGGGCTGAGGGAGCTGGCGCTCAGGTATGCGGCCCGCAAGGTGGACGTGGACCTGCGCACCTACATGGACGAGCACGGAATCATCGGTCCCTGGCCAGCAGGCTCACGGATTCTGGTCTGCATAACCGACAGCCCTCTATCCGAGCGACTGGTGAGAATAGGTCATCGCATGGCTGCAGACCTGGATGCCGAGTGGTTTGCTGTCTATGTTGAGTCATTCCAGGAAGCGCCCCTCGACGAGGCTGCCAAGGAGCGGCTCGCCAGCAACATGAGATTAGCAGAGGAACTGGGGGCTAAGGTCCAGGTTCTGAACGGGTCCAAGATCTCCGATGAGATATACTCCTTCGCAGGGAAGAATAACATCACCCTCATTGTAGTGGGCCTGCCTCGCCCCAGTCTTTGGAACAGGCTGTTTCGGGGTTCTGTCGTCAACGAGGTTGTCAATCACAGCGGACCGATCCACGTGCTCGTCATAGGCAGCACCGAGGCCGAATTGAAGGGCGAGAAGAAGATAGAGCCAGTGGCGCCGGAGGGCAGGAGCAACTGGCAGGCGTTCTACGGCAGCGTGACGAGCGTGGTAGTGATGACCGGTTTCCTCTGGCTGCTACACCCCTGGTTCGGCCTGAACAACACCGAGATGCTGCTGATGTTGCCCGTTGTTTATAGCAGCATGACCTGGGGCAGACTAGCGGGCCTGATGGCTTCTCTGATGGCTGTGGTCTCTCTCGATTTCTTCTTCATGCCGCCCCAGCTCGCTGTGACGATCGCTGATGTTCGCTATCTACCTATATTTCTGGTCTTCATAATCGTCGGTAACGTGACGAGCCTCCTGACGGACCAGGTCAGGTGGCAGAGGGAGAGTGCCCGACAAAGAGAGCGTTTCGTATCCGCCCTCTACTCCCTGAGCACGGACCTGATGTCCGCAGACAGCATGGAGTCGCTGCTGCGCTACGCTGCAAAGGAGATCGCCGATGCTTTCGAGTGCGAAGTGATGATCCTTCTCCCGGATGAGACTGGGAAGCTGCAGGTTCGAGCCCAGATAGGGGAGCAACTGGTATTCGATGAGCGTCGCCTTGGCGTTGCAACCTGGGTCCTTGAGCACGGTCAGCCTGCGGGGCGCGGGACTGAGACACTTTCATCGGCCACACTCTTCTATCTGCCATTGAAAGCCAAGGAGGTGACAGTGGGCGTTATTGGTGTGAGCCTCGGAAAGCCAGATCGGCTTCTATCGGGTGAGCAGCGGAGATTGATTGAGTCCTTCGCCAGCATCATAGCTCTGGCCCTGACGCGCAACCTGCCACCGACAGAGCCGACAGACATAGATAAGATGCATCCCCTATCGGGGCCTGCAGTTCGAATTCCTGGAAATTAATGGCTATGTTGAAGAGATTCTTGATGCTGGGATCAATGTCTACACGACTCTGAACATTCAGCACATCGAGAGCTTAAAGGATATCGTCTATCAGATCACAGGCGTTCATGTCAGCGAAACCCTTCCGGAGGCCTTCGCCAATATACTGGCTTTGGCTTTATCACGGCTTGGGGCGGGTCTTGGAAAAGGTATTACCCAAAAGCAGTGATAGCTCTAGCTATAATTCTCGTTATACAGCGCTCAAAGAAGCTCTGAGAGGACGCTTCTCCTGGGGCCCTCCTCTTCCTTCAGCATGAACCTATGCCGAAGCTTGCCATTGATCTTAACGCGCGTGTAGATCAGAGATCTGTCCCTTTCCACAGCCATTTCCTTAATCAGATTCTTGAGATCTTTACACTCGTCTTCAGAAAGCTCTATCAATGCCTCTTGGCCAGAGCGCCAGTCGAATAAATGTGCTAAGCTCACTGTCTTTATGTGCTTCCATACGCCTCTAGACTTATCCTCTTCAGTCAGCAGGTCAGAACCGTATTCTACTGGTCCTTTGAAGTTACCGCAATGTTCATCAGGCTTACAATAGCCTAGATTTGCGAGTCCAAGTTTTGGATAGCCCTTACTGCCAGTTTTAAGTGTATCGCACCTTGGACAGTGCAATCTTCCAAACCATTCATTGAAGATCTTTTCAGAAACGCCATTCGGTAATGCAACCTTTTCCCAGAGCAACCTTGCCTCATCCTCGCTCCAGCCGGCCTGCCCAAGGAATGCGGCGAGGATTGCTGATGCCCTGTGTCGCCCTTTTCCGTTCGTTGCATATTCGATAATATTTTTTATGCATGGAGGGAACTTGTCCTGAGGAACAGGATCCGATGCCACCCAGAGCGTTATATCCTTTTGTTCGATCCTCAATACAGAAAGAGGAATCTCTTCGCCCTCAGAGGGCAATTGCATATGGTTCATTTTTGAGATCATTTCCTTAACCATGGCCTCCTTTGAAATATGCCATTGTTTCCTTCTCGGGCCTTGATGCCTGGGGAATATTTGCTATGCTCTTCTTGGTCTCATATTCAATTCTCTGTTTTAAAATGCACTTGCTCTGTCGCAAGCCTCCCAGGGGTTTTCTAGGCGTGCCCATTGAGTTCATGCAACGGGCCATTACTGCTGCACCGCGTGCTAAGCCATCATCTACAAATACGATATTTTTCTGAGGATCATCATATAGTCCAAGCTTGGCAATCTCTTCGAGGATTAGGCTCGGCTTGTTGCCGCTGATTCCGGCACGGCCTGTAACTCCAATGGCTGTCTTGTTGTTTACGATACCTTCATCGATCCCGACCTCTACTAGTCTTCTGGCAATGTGAGCGGAAACTATATCCAAAGTTCCAAATAGCACCTTCAAGCCTTTCGATTTGTACAGATCTTCGCCTATCTTGGATAGCTTGCACAAATCAGACCCATTTACGCCAACGTCGCATCCTATCAGAACCACATTATTCAATTCAGCAGCTTGGGGGCTCACCGGCACGAGTCCATACTTGGTGCGGCTCATCGGGACCTTCTCGATTACCACGACCTTGTCGATTTGCCTCGCATATTCCTCAGCGTTTTTTCCATAATCAGGTTTTATTTTGGCGTCAAAGATATCCAAGGTAGCCCCGATCTGTCTATCCACCAGCCCCGTTCCCTGGACGACAGCATCTGGTATTGCGCCTGCTAGGCCGAGAAAGTTTCCAATGGTGTGCGCATAAGGAAGCTCCTCGCTCGTAATCCTGCCATCTAGAGTGGTTCCAAAGTCCATGGAAAGGCATGGATTGCGAAAGTCCACATCCGTCCATCTGCTGCCTTCCTTTATGCCTGCAGTCGCAAGCTCACCCTCCATCTCATTGGCAACGACTTCCACACCCGTAGAACCCTGTGGAGGGAAGCAGGATGCAACAGCGCCCATGAAGACGACCCGCTCAATCAGTGTATAGCGCTTGAATCTGTCGTGGATGTTATGGATGGACATTGCCGGGGTCATAAGCCTCGGTGGTACGCCTGCCATCAGACAGCCCTGAGCAAGGGCCTGGATGAATGCTCCCACCTGCTCCGGCGAGTCCAGCTCTGCCACAACTCCAGTGGACCTCACAACGAAGTGCAGATCTGTCTTGATATCCAGCTGTGCCACATCGTGGCTTTCGATAAGTGTGTCTCTCACAAGCTCTGATATCGATTCCTTTGTCAGAGGCGTTCCGTTGATCGTGCGGGCGAATACCTCCTCACCTGCCTTGGGAGGTCGCGCATCACGGGTCATCTTTATAGTCTTGTTAACAATATAGGTCCTGCCAGTATTCAGATCCGTAGCAGTAAGGATGCTCTTTGTTGTAGTATTGCCGACCTCCACCGACGCCACTATGAAGTAGGGCTTGCTCCTGAGATCGTGGTAGTTCACAGGATAACTTTCCACTTGTTCTACGTTACTAACAATGACATTGGCATTGTGCCTGAAATCGAGGTAGTTCACACGAGGGCTTTCTGCAATCCTGGGCTTGAGCTTGGACTTGAAGATGCTGCCGAAGTTCATATGGGCTAAAAAAAGGGCTTGGAGACGTTAAACCTTTGGGTTCGCTATAATGATACCGGCCAGCAACATTTGGATCTTATGCAATGGCGTTGAAATTGAACTCAAGGGCTTGATATCCTTTCTAATGATCAATCGTACGACAGTGAATGTAACATTCGGCAGCCTAGTTCTCAATAACATTTATTAAACTTAAACGGTAATTAATGCACATGACCAAGGAAAAGCTCAAGCAATTCAACTGCATATGGTGTGATTTCTCCATCAAAGCTGAGACAGAAGAAGAGCTTTTGCAACACATTAAGGACCGTCACATGGGTTTTGATTGGAGATGGGGGTTTTTCCCAAATCGGTATTGATTGAGGATATTGAACGTAAGATTTATGCCCATTTCTAATTAGAGGTAAAGTCTATATATAGAATTAACTTATCATTAGAATAATGCGTTTATCGAGGAAGGGATCGCACGGCTGCTGGATTTTGGGATGACGATTCCTATTGCCGATAAGGTATCACTGTTGGTGTACGAACATAATGAGAAGTTGTTTTAGGAACCAATTTAATTGAAAAAGCTATGTATTGAATAGTGTGAGCTATTTAATTTTCAAGACAAATTATTTATGCTATAAGTAAACATATTATCGATGGGGTAGTAGCAATGAGAGTATCGGCTGTAAGGACGCTGGATGATAGGTATATGGAGTTTATTAATGATCTCCAAAGCTTAGGAGAGCTTCAAAACGTAATAAGGCTAATCTCTCAGCGATCGAGCATCAATCTATCGAATGTAGATGCGCCATCAGATAATACAGGCATTGATCTTGAGAAGCTTGAAGCAACCACTGCAATAAGAGCCTTATGGGAGAACGGCTCGATAAAGCTACATGAGGCAAAGAGAATACGCAAAGGAACCTTAAAAAGTGCATTCAAGCTCAGTATAGACCTGGATAAGATATCCCGCTATTTTGAGCAAGAGAGGATTCAGAAGTCTAACCTTTCAAGTGAAGGTCTGCCTCATGAGGCAAAATCTCTGTCCTAATTTTATGCTTTGTACTACTCGGCCTTACTTAAAACAAGTCTATAAAGGCATCATCAAAAGATGATGCCTTGTGAATTCGCTGGCTATCTTTTCGATCAGGTAGTCATCTCGCGGCGGCCTCTTTTTTTACCTCTTTCTGCCAGCCGCGCATGAATGCTTCCCAGTCCTGATAGTGGTCTCTGAGGACGGTACATATATCTCCCATCATTCCGAAAGGTATTCCCACGACGACACTCTCATCGTCAAGCTGGGCGTTTCTGGCTGATCCATCGCATCCCAAAGAAACGTTCACCTCTCCCTTCAGGTAGGGTGATGTTGTGGCATCGGCGCAGAAGGATTGGATGCCTGCAGTATTGAATGTCGAGCGTCCCCCCTCCTGATACATCACGGCCTGAGTGATCCTCCTTGCCTGAAGGGGACTCCCTACAAATATTACAACATCGGGATTCACGACCATTTCCTGTAGAGGCGCGACATATGTTGCAACAGTTTGGCCTGCTGGTATACGCGGTATGTTCTCGGAGATGCTGATGCCCACGTCTTTTGTTTCGCATTTATGAAGCTTATCAAAATACAGCGATCCGGAAGCTATATTCTCAGGGCATTCCGTTAAGCCTATGGCAGCTGCGCCCCCTTTACATTCATGGTAGTCTGCATGTGCCAGGAAGCTATCGCCGTGCAATCTCGCCGTCTGGATCATCTGGCAATATCTAAAGGGCCTCTCCAGGGACTCTATCTCCTTTGGAATATCATTTTCGCTTTTGAATAACGCAACACCCACAATGTTATCCCTTATGCCCAGGGATTTCTTCATTATGTCCGACATCTCTTCAAGATTCATCCAATTACCTCTGTACGAACCTACGTTGAGATGGCATTTCTCCTTTACGCCTCTTTAATCTGACGTAAAGAGGGTCGCAAAAACTTGCAAGCCCAAAAAAGTGGGATTAGACCCTTAAGGCTATTTAGAATAGCTTGCCACTACTTTTCCAGAGACCTCCCTTAGAGTAGCTGTATCTCCATTATCATTCCAGACAGGGCTGCCTCTACCCCAATACAAATCGGTTAAAGTATCATCCCCTTTTCCAGTATGGACCTTAACAGATGAGCTCGTCTTTAGGGTGAAGTTTTTAAAGGTATATGTATGATTACCCTTGCTTTTAAGGGTCCACTTATCGAGGCTTTGATCGGAAGATCCCTGATTGGCGATCTCTACCCATTCTCCGTTCAAGTGTTCCCTCACGGGGCTTGGAGCTATGAAGCTCACATTCTTTATTATTATCTTATCGCTGCCAGATTCGCCTTCGGCTAAGGCCACTCCTATAGAAAGGGCTAATAAAACTGAGAGCAGGATGCCCCCAAATATTTGGCTCTTCATATCTTATCTCCTACCTTCAACCTACTTTTGGTACTGATCAATGATCAGCTCAAGCTGATATAAATCTTTCTATTGATGATTGATTTTAAACTGCAATCAGATCTAAAATCTGAATTATGGATAAGATTACACCTCAAAGATTAAAGGTAGAAGTTGGCTATATGCTCAATCTATGTGATTGATAAGAGGGGCCAGGATTGACCTGAGATCCTGGCCATTTGGTTTTTTAGAAATTTGCGTCGGCACATTCGAGGCTACTGAGCACCTGGAGTCGGATAAGCTGAGCAGACTCCACTAATACAGACTGCATTAGCCGGACATACATCTCCACATGAACCACAGTTTTGTGAATCGGCGCTTGTGTCTACACAGTTTCCGTTACAGCTGGTTTGGCCCGGTAGACAAGACGATGAACAGACTCCGTTGATGCAGTGTGAATCGGCAGGGCATATGTTTCCGCATTTGCCGCAGTTTTGAGAATCTACACTCGTATCAGTGCAAGTCCCGTTACATAGAGTCTGGCCAGCAATGCATGTTTGGTTTCCAGTTGCATTGGCTTGAAGCGGGTTGAGCGGGTTATTAATTAGGACTGGTGCATTAGCCGGATTCTGGACAACGTTTGGAGCCCCAGGAGTGATCAAAACCGGTTGAGTTGCCGGATTTTTCACTGCTGTCGGAGTTGTCGCGTTAACCAAAAGAGGCGCAGCGGTCGGAGTTGTTGCCGAAGCTGTGGCATTTCCTGAGATATTATATTCTGCTGCAATCTCGCCTTTAGAGCCCAACAGCCTTATTACATCACCACTTTTGCTAAAGAGAGGCGATGTGCTGTTAGTATACAAATCTGTAATGTTATTCATTCCAGACCCCTCATGGATCCTTAAGATTGAGCCAGGATACAGATTGATGTTAGGTATTGCGTAAATTAAGCTCTCCCGGTTCTCCAATCTCCAGCCTGACAGGTTGTTGGTGACAATTCCTTCGTTCACAACCCCAATCCACATTCCACCTGCTGTGTTCACTTGAGTGATGTTGATATCTTCTGCCTTATTAGGACCAAATATTGCAGTCACGTTCGCGAGCTTTGTCACATCCGTGGTAGTTTGTGGCTTGATTTGCATAGATGCATTGGCTGTTGCAGTTATATTGCTATTGCCTGCTACGTTGCTCGCAGTGGTGTATCCGGCTTGATTTTGTGCAACGGTTGTTGATAATAATGCCGCTGAAAGAGCCAGCAGCATAAGCACACTTACTGTTATTTTTTTCATAATTTCATATTCTCCCATAAGTAATTAGAACTCTTGAATAATATAAACGTTGCCAGTAGTTAAGTACGTTTCATCAGTAATTTAACATTTTTTAAGATGTATCGCTCTCATCTCATTAAGTGGAGCTTACTGAATTGCTATATTATCGGACATAGAATTATGCGATTATCCAATAACCTTTGTCCTCACAGGATTGTAAACCTTGGATTTAACAAAAGATCAAAAGTGTTGCTTAAAAGGATGCGATTATTTTGAATTATAGTGCTTTATAAACTATTCATCAATTAGAGTATGAACAAGAGAGCTTTTACTTAGAATGATTTCAGATTAAGTAGAGGATTACTATTTCTTGCTGTTTGGGGCAGGGCTGCATATTCATTACTTTTGATCTTTGCGCGGCTTAAATAGATTACAAGTCTTAGCAACATAAAGATGCTCGCAACCCTGCAAACAGCATTTCGGAAAGCCAACGTTGTTCAGCTAATGCTTTCCATTCTTTTTATCTTTATGTTCTCAAAGGATTTTCTATTTTTTGGTCGTAGTTACATTTTTAGTTTCGTTTGTGGTCATGTTCTTAGTTTCGTTTGTAGTCATGTTCTTGGTCATATTTTTGGTCATGTTCTTGGTCATATTTTTGGTCATGTTCTTGGTCATATTTTTGGTCATGTTTTCGGTGGCGTTCTTAGTGACGTTCTTATCGCTGGTCATCTTCTCTGCTGCGAAGGCTACTCCTAGTGTGAGAGCCATCAGGAGAGAGAAGAGCACCAGTGCAGATCCAATTTTGCTTACCATGTTCAACACTCCGTTGTTAGTGCTTTGCTCGACCTTCTGCATATCTAAAATTTAAGCTTTTCTCTAAAAAAGGTAGATATAAATTTTAAATTAGGAAAAATACTTGTCAATTATTAAGTTATTCATCGAAATAATAAAAGATAATTTGAAAAATTCTGAAACAAAATTTTTAGCTTTCGATAAATGAGTTAGCCCTAATTAATCGGGCTTAAGAACCTGGATTGGCTGGTTTCCCTGTCCGAATGCATATGATATTTTTGATTGAAAGCAATCATCAACCCTTTTCAAACATAGAGATATGCGAGCAATATCTTGATCAGTAAACCATCCCCTTCACTATTGCCTGAGATCCATCATCGGCCTCCGCTCTATCTTCTCCTATACTTCTTGCAGCTCTCGATGAAACGATCTACAGGGTATGTGTAGAAATGAGTATGCAAATATCCGCCAAGCGTGCAGTGCTCTACTAGGCCATCAAAGCCATCATTGATTCCCTTGCCCCTTTGAAGCTTATACGCGAACCTGGCATCGCCTTCGCATTCAATCCTTGAATAATGGAACTCATGGCCTCTAATAACCTTGCCCAGATGGACGATCGGGTTAGATCTTATAACGTTTGCCTCGACATAACCCAGCGCCTGAAGCTTTTTTGTCATAATAGTAGTAGCTGGAAGTGCTCCTACCATGCGGTAACGCGCTCCCTCGGAGACCAACCCTTCGCAGAGATAGATCAATCCGCCGCATTCACCGTAGATAGGCATGCCGCTCTCGGAAGCTGCTTTGATCTGTTCGCGAGCCTTTCCTTCTTCCAGCTCTTTAGCATGCAGCTCAGGGTAGCCTCCTCCAATGTAGATACCATCAACATCCGGCAGCTCATCGCAGATAGGGCTGAAGAATACCAGCTCTGCGCCTTTCCTTTGAAACTCGCTTAGATTTTCCTGATAATAGAAGCAAAATGCCTCGTCAAAAGCTACACCTATCCTGATGGTGCTCTCGTGCTCAGGCTCCTTTTTGAGGTCGGGACATGGATCGCAGGTTAACTTAAGGATTTTATCCAGATCGGCATGTTCCTCTACTAAATCAGCCAGAGAATCCAGATCATGCAATACTTCAAAGCCCATCTCAAGGCCAAGGTGCCTGCTCTTCAGCTCTATCTCCTTTTTTCTGGGAATAGCTCCAATAATTGGGAGCTTTAGCGAGCTTTGAAGCATTGATAGGTGCCGCTCGCTTCCTACTCGGTTAAGGATGGTGCCCGCTACTACTACATCGGGATCAAAGCTTGTGAAGCCCAGCTCCATGGCTGAAGCACTGCGCGACATCCCGTGCACGTTTATGACTAGAAGAACTGGAACTCCAAGAGTCTTTGCTACCTGGGCACTGCTTCCAACCTCAGTTACATCCATGCCATCGTAAAGTCCCATCACACCTTCTATAATCGCAACATCAGCGCCAACGATACCACTACAGAAGGATCGCTTTATCCCATCGATGCCCATCATAAAAGGATCGAGATTTCTCGATGAGCGACCGCAGATTGCAGTGTGGTGAGATGGATCTATGAAGTCTGGGCCGACTTTGAAAGGTTGGACGTTGTAGCCACGACGCCTTAAGGCTGCCATCAACCCAAGGGTGACCGTGGTTTTGCCAACGCCGCTATGAGTGCCTGCGATGAGCACTGCCGGGATCATGATGAAAAGTGTTTTCTCTGATCCTTATATATGCTTCCTCCCTGTGATGAGCGACATCTAGGAGCCCTTAGCGAGAGAAAGGCGTTATCTTTATAGAGCATAGTAAAATCAGTATCATTGTAATATCCTAAAACAAGTGAGGCACAGGTTACCATATCTGAATTTTACTCTAGATCTCTTTTCACGGAGGTCTATCAAATTAATGATAGACTATTTCACCTATGCCTCAGTCATATTTAGCATTTAATAGTATTAATAATTTTTGGATGATCTAAGCTTTAGAGATAACCTGACAATGGCTAAATGATAAAGCAATGAATAAATCATTAGAAATTTAATGAGGCATAAAGGACGGTTGCATTATACGCATTCCCTTTTTAGGGGAATCCCGCTTACACGGGTAATGGCTAATCCACTCCTTATGCCTCAGATAATAACTGAATCTTATGATATTTATTTTTTATGCTTGCCTACTATACTAGGGATAAATTTACTGGCGCTTCTTCTGCCTGATGTAGAGAAAAAGACTATTGAGAAGATTGTACAATACTGCATGGGGATTCGAGGTGGACTAATGCCCTTTCCCTCGTTCCTCATTATCCTGTGATTTACGCCAGGCTTCGATTTATCAAAATATGTGTTCTAAGTATGTTTGATAAGTTCTTTCTATAACACAAGAATTGCGTTATGAGGTCTCAAGTCCTAACTTGAGTGGCCTTCTCAGATCTCCTCATCTTCCTGACTCTCGCGCCAGCGGATGTGTATTTTTGCATAGGGCCGGGCTTCTTATATGTCACCTCAGCCTTTGGTACCTGTCTTACTTGACCTTTCCTGTTCTTTATTTTAACCCATTCGACACTTCCGGTCTTTCCCATGGATTTAAACTTGAATAATCTGTATTAAATAGCTTTCGAGATGTGCGAGGGCGCAAAACTTTTAATTGCCTGAGAGCTTCTAGTCCCTCGTGAGCAGTGAGTTGGAGCTTCCTACCCTTCGCCCTGGCAAATCGATAGCTTTGATAGCTTTGGGCATAGGAGTTTATTTTATCTACCTTTATCACTTAGGCTTCCAGGAGATAATAAGGGCACTTGGCAATGTCAACCTTGCTATCTTCTCACTTGGAATCGTGCTGGCCCTGGCAGGTGTCCTAGGCGATTCACTTGCCTGGCAGGAGATCGCCAAGAAGTTCGATTACAATGTGCCGATTTGGGACGTTTTTCTCATTTACATGTCGTGCATTTTCATGAACAACTTGATTCCATCCGGCAGCTTTTCAGGCGAGACTACGCGCGTTTATTTTCTGGATAAGATTGCAGGAAACTCGAGGATCGATAGGTCATCTGCAACTGTAGCTGCAACCAGGATAATCACTGCGATACCCTTCATTGTAGGTACGATTGTAGGTATCGTGTATCTGGCCTTGGCCACAGATGCGCCTGCCTGGACGCTTGCAACATGTTCAGGCATAACGATAATTCTGTTCTTTCTGAATATCGGCTTCTTTGGAGTCTGCTATGCAGATGGCTGGCTGGAGAGGATAATCTTCCCTCTCGTAGATCATATCGAGCGGATTTTCCGCGTCCACATAGACAGGGGAATGTGCAGCGGAGTCATGAGCCAATTTCACCAGTCTATGAATATGCTGGCCTCTCATAAGCGAACACTTTTCATCAGCACCTTCTGGGCTGTTGTAGGCTGGCTTTGCATGACTCTTGTTGCCACAATCACTTTTCGATCCATGGGTGTTTCTGTTCCACTCAGGGCAGTCTTCGCGGTCTATACAGTCATTATCTTTCTCCAGATGCTTCCGCTCTTCCTTCCTGGAGGCATAGGGCTTGTGGATATCGTCATGATAACGCTTTTTAGTGCTATCGGTGTGCCCACGCATAGCGCTGTTGCAGCTTCGATATTGATCAGGCTCATACAGCTCTGGTTCCTGACTGCATTCGGCGGGATCTCAACTGCTTATCTTGTGAAAAAGATCAATCGCGATGGCCCAAGCTCAGCTATCAAGATCGGTGCAGCAAAAAGCTTTTAAACGCTTCTGATAACTAAGAGACGCAGTCTTTGGGACAGTGGGGTAGCCTGGTCTATCCTCGAGGGTTTGGGACTCTTGGACCGCGGTTCGAATCCGCGCTGTCCCATTCTTTTATGCTCATATTATCACAGTCTCTTTACAGCATTTGCATGCTGCCTGGAGGTCCTTAATCTTCGCTCCTGGGAAGTGGTCGATTAAGCATAAATCTGCAGGCTTCGCCCTGGAAAACAGCCTGATTAGATCTCCGTGATATACCTCGATCTCGCACGCCCCTGAGGCCCTGCACATCAGCACAGGCTTATCGCCTAAGGCATCAGATGAGATTTCAGGATAATCGATTTCATCAATCCTTAGAAGACCTTTGTTCACTTCCAGGTTGAGCATAGTATTCTCGATTGCAGGAAGCCAGATGTCATTCAGAATGACGCGCTTAGCTCCGGCAAGGGCACACATTAATCCGAGGCTTCCCGGACCGCAAAGGCCATCAACGATATCTTTTCCGGCGATATGTTGCCTCTCGATGATCTTCATCTTCGGAGCGCTCTGTCTTGGAAACTCAATGTGCACCTTAGATTGACTCTTGTAGATAACAAGCTCGCCGAATATGCTCTGGATTACATCTGCGCGCATATCACATCCAGCTAGAAGCTTATTCTCGATTGGCAATGCTCTGGAATCAAAGACGCCCGCTACACCTTTGCTCAGGATTACCCCTTTGATCTCAGGTACACTACGTTGGATCTTCTCGGCCGCATCTTTGTTTAGCTTCTCACCAATAATTATCAAAGTACTTGGGCCGAGACGTGGTGGGTAGGCCAGAGGGTAGCCGACGCTTATCAACGGGGAGCCCACACTCCTCAATGTATCTCTTTCGTCGCGCAGCCCAACATGTTTCATGATGCGCAGCGCATCCAGCATAATAGCATCTAGCGTCGCCTTGCCGCAGGATCGACACCTTCCAACCTTGGGTGGCAAAGCCTTCAAGGGGCTGCCCTTATCTAGATTTGGTTCAGGCGCACAATTGGAACAGGCCATATACATGCTATCTATGTTTGCCAGTATCTCTTCTGCAGGCTTCACACAATTTTTTCCGCAGCAGGGGCACTCCATGATCTGTTTTCAAGCGCTACGAAATATTTCAGCCTTTCTTTCCCTAGAAAGGTTTGTAAACAAGGAGCGCATTAAGGCGGCGAAGGTGGTTTTGGACATGGCACAGAGAGGCATAAGGGAATATGATGGAAAGCGTATGCTGGCCAAGTACCTTCCTGAATACCTAAGCGATTTCTCTTATAAAGGGCATCTCATTTTGGTAAGTCCGGAGACTGATATAGACAATCTCCCTGCTGATAACCCCTGGCTGAAGACTGAGAAACTCGTTGTTAAACCAGATCAGCTCTTTGGAAAAAGGGGAAAGCATGGGCTTGTGCTTCTGGATGCATCTTGGGATGATGCTAAAAACTACCTCAAGAATAATATGGGTGCTCCGGTTACCGTGGGTGGAGTCGAAGGCAGGCTGACCCACTTCCTAATTGAGACCTTTATACCTCATAAGATTGAGTTCTATGTCGCGATAAGCTCAGACTATGATGGTGATAATATCTACTTCTCGCCGGTAGGCGGGATCAGCGTCGAGGAGAACTGGGACAAAGTTGTCCAGATCCATGTTGATATCCTCGATGGAATCGACGGGATGGATGTAAAATCCAAATTGCCAGCAGGCCTGGGAGATAAGAGCGATGCAGTTGATAGATTTATTAAAGCCCTTTACAGGTTTTATTCTGAATCGGGGTTTGCATACCTAGAGATCAACCCCTTCACTTTTTCTGATGGAACCATCGTTCCTTTGGATCTCGTCGCCAAGCTGGACGATACGGAGGAGTACTGGCAGAGGAAGAGATGGAATGGACTCGTGTTCCCTGAGCCTTTTGGCAGGGCGCTGACCAAGGAAGAACTGTACATCAAAGATCTGGATTCGAATACGGGGGCCTCATTAAAGCTCACAATCCTTAATCCCAAAGGACGCATCTGGACGATGGTTGCAGGCGGAGGCGCGAGCGTGATCTACGCGGATACAATCTGCGATCTGGGATTTGCGAGAGAGCTAGCAAACTATGGGGAATACAGCGGTGATCCCAACACAGAGGAGACGTACCATTACACCAGGACTGTTCTTGACCTTATGACACGCGACAAAGACCCCAGAGGAAAAGTTCTGCTGATAGGTGGTGCAATAGCCAACTTTACCGATGTTGCGAAAACATTCAAGGGCGTTGTTATGGCTCTCGAGGAGCACCAGGACAGGCTGCGCCAAGCAGGGGTCAGGATTTACGTGCGCCGAGGCGGGCCGAACTATGAGGTAGGACTTAAGCTCATGCTTGATCTGGGTGGGAGATTAGGCGTGCCGATTGACGTTTACGGACCGGAGACGCATATGACTAGAATCGTTCCCATGGCTTTGGGAGGTGCATCACAATGATGGCAACAGCTGCCATAAAGCCTTCAGCTATGGAGTCTGCTAGTGCCAAGATGGATTATGCTTTATTCGATAGGAATACTACGGCCTTTGTCTACGGTTACCAGACGAACGCCATCCAGAGGATGCTAGACTTCGATTATATATGCAAGCGTGAGAGGCCGAGCATCGCTGCAATAATAAATCCGAGCCGCGCAGGGATACATAAGGCATTCTGGGGAACAAAGGAGATTATTTTGCCTATGTACAAAACCGTCCAGGAGGCAGTCAAGATTTATCCTGAGGCAGATGTCATGGTCAACTTTGCTTCACATCGCTCAGCCTTCGAGACCACTATGGAGGCACTTGAGCAGCCAACTATTCGAACAGCTGCCGTCATAGCTGAGGGCGTGCCTGAGAGACAGGCAAGGATAATGTCTGCCACTGCCAGGAGGCTTAAAAAGTTTATAATCGGGCCTGCAACGGTAGGTGGAATGCTAGCTGGAGCCTTCAGGATAGGGAATACTGCAGGAACAATTGAGAATATCATTGCCTCAAAGCTTTACCGTCCAGGATGTGTGGGATTTGTTTCTAAGTCGGGTGGAATGCTTAATGAGGCTTTCAACATAATCTCTCGCAGCTCGAATGGAATCTATGAGGGAATTGCCATCGGCGGGGATCGCTATCCTGGCTCGACGATGCTTGATCACATCATGCGCTACGAATCAAATCCTGAGATCAAGATGATTGCATGTCTGGGAGAGCTTGGAGGCGAGGACGAGTATAGGATTATAAATGCATTAGAGGCAGGAAAGATCAAAAAGCCGCTTGTTGCATGGGTTACCGGGACCTGCGGACCAGTTCTGCCGTCAAGCGTCCAGTTTGGACATGCAGGTGCAAAGGCAGATACTCAGAAGGAGACAGCACAGGCGAAGAATGATGCATTCCGCAGTGCCGGGGCATATGTGCCTAACTCATTCGATGATTACGGTGATACTGTTAAACAGGTCTACGAGATGCTCAAGTCTCAGGGCAAAACGGCTGATATCGACGAGCCTGAGGTGCCGCGACTGCCGGTAGATTACAGCAAAGCTTTGTCGTCAGGCATGATTCGCAAACCCACCACGTTCATCTGCACGATCTCCGATGATAGCGGTGAGGAGTTGCTATATGCGGGCAAGCCCATAACAAATGTTCTCGAGCAGAAGATGGGCATAGGTGGCGTGATCGGCCTTCTATGGTTCAAAAAGGAGCTTCCTGATTATGCTGCCAGGTTCATTGAACTCGTGATCCAAATTACTGCAGATCACGGCCCTGCTGTTTCTGGAGCCCATAATGCAATTGTTGCATCCTGTGCAGGCAAGGACCTTATCTCATCTCTTTGTAGCGGCCTTCTGACAATAGGCCCACGGTTTGGCGGGGCAATTGATGATGCCGCCAGAGAGTTCAAGCGTGCAAAGGAGGCTGGCCTCACTCCTGAGCAGTTTGTGACAGAGATGAAGAGAAAGGGCATAAATATTCCAGGAATAGGCCACAGGATCAAGAGCGTCAAGAACCCTGATAAGCGCGTCACGCTCCTGATAGACTTTGCGAGGAAAAACTTTGCAAGAACTGAGCTGCTGGACTATGCTCTTGATGTAGAGAAGCTAACGACTGCAAAGAAGGGCAATCTTATCCTGAATGTAGACGGCTGCATAGGCATTCTCTTCCTGGATCTGATGAACTCATGTGGAGCATTCTCGAGTGAGGAGATCAACGAGGTTGTCAAGCTCGGCTATTTGAATGGGCTTTTCGCTCTGGGCAGAAGCATCGGTCTGATAGGGCACATCCTCGACCAGAAGCGCCTTGGGGCAAGGCTTTATAGGCATCCAACAGAGGATATAGCTTACATGCTGCCCTCTGAGGATGATATCAGGTGCGGCTAGAAGGGTAAAATTTGCCTACAATCAGCCAGAAGATACTTACGCGTGCATCGAACTCGAAAAGGATGGTTGAGCCGGGAGAGATCATCGAGGCTGGCGTGGATTATGCCATGTCCCATGATGGCACTTCTGTTCTAGCCATCAAAGCATTCAAGGAAATGGGATCGAGAAAGGTATGGGATCCGGAGAGGATCATCATGCCTTTCGATCATATTGTTCCTGCAAACAACGAGACTGCGGCAACACTCCAAAAGGAGGTCCGTGCCTGGGCATGCGAGCAAGGTATAACCAACTTTTTTGATTGCGGCTCGGGCGTATGCCATCAGGTGTTGCCAGAGCAGGGTTTCGCACTTCCCGGGCTATTAGTAATAGGAGCCGATTCTCATTCTTGCACCTACGGAGCCTTCGGTGCCTTTGCAACTGGCGTCGGTGCAACGGACATGGCAGAGATTTACTCTCGTGGAAGGCTATGGCTGAAGGTGCCGGAAACAGTGGCAATCAGAATAACAGGCAGACTTAAGCCATCTGTCTCTGCAAAGGATATTGCTCTGATGGTTATTGGAAAGCTGGGCGCAGATGGCGCGACCTACAAGGCTGTTGAATATATCGGCAGTACGATTGAGGATCTGAGCATCTCAGGAAGAATGACGCTCTGCAACCTGGGCGTGGAGATGGGAGCTAAGGCTGCTATTGTTCCTCCAGATGAAAAGACTGATAGCTTTTTGCGAGGGCGTGCAAGAAGCGAGTACAGCCCAGTGTACTCTGATCCGGAATCATATGATAGAGAGATCGAGTATGATGTGAGCGAGCTTGAGCCTCAGGTGGCAGTGCCATTCCGAGTGGATAATGTGCATCCTGTAACTGAACTTGAGGGCAAAGAAATCGATCAGGTTTTCATAGGAACCTGCACTAATGGAAGGCTTGAGGATCTTGATGTTGCAGCTAAGATAATTGGAGGTAGGAAGGTTAAGGCCCGAACTTTGATCATACCCGCTTCGCGCGAGGTGCTGCTCGATGCACTTAGGGCGGGCATAATCGAAACCTTGGTTAAAGCCGGTGCCATTATTGCGCCGCCTGGGTGCGGTCCCTGCCTTGGGGCACACATGGGCGTTCTGGGCGATGGAGAGGTTTGCCTATCAACATCCAATCGCAACTTCCCAGGCCGGATGGGCAAAGGCGGGTTGGTTTATTTGGCATCGCCTGCAACTGCTGCGGCTTCGGCGGTCAAAGGCTGCATAACATCGCCTGAGGAGCAGGTTTCAGGATGAGTGATGAAATCTTATTTCCCGCGCGTAATAACACTATATCTATAGGCTACATAATACCAAAATGGTTCTCTGACATTTTCGTGAGGACATTACTCCCCATTATAACCGAAAAGTAGATGAAAAAGGCCCTAAGCAAGCATACGAATTTATACAAAAAGTTATTCGAGAAATGCAAGCAGCACCTAGGACTGAGGTCACCATTTCCTTAAAAGATATTATTGTATTAAGCCCAAAGGATGATCCAATCGCACTTGTAGCAAAGATGATAAGGACAGGACCTGGTTTATCTGGCATTCGGTTTACAAAAAATGTCATCAATAATAAGCTAATAGAAGATGCGTATATCTACCGAATAAATATTTAATGCACCATCAAGCCTTTTTCAAGCAATCGACCTAATCCAAAACGATGACCAAGTGCTGAAAGCTCATCCCCCGCACATAAACCATAAATTCCCTATGATATCGCCAGCTCATGGTGATTTGGAACCGTGACCAGTAGCCTTTTCTCATCACTCCAAAGGTGAATATGACTTCCACTCTGACGATAAACCCTGAATCCAAATTTTCCCAGAATCTTTATGACATCGCTAGCTGATAGAACTGGCAGTTTGGGCAAACTTCTCTACCTCGATGTCCAGGAAGGAGAGCTTATGATCTCTTGGAGCAAGTTCTATAATAATATGGTAATGTTCTTCAAGTCCTTTCTTCAGATTGGAGATCGCCTCTTCTTCAGTAAGCCCCTGATCTGCTATATTTGTTATGATATCCTCAGCTATGAAATATTTTCCTTCTTTATGAATTTGGATCAAAGCCTTCATGTTATTATCTATATGTCTGCTGATTATACTACTTTTCGGGAGAGAAATGATTTATGATTAGAATAAAGCTGAATACAGCGTCGCTTATCATCTTGCCTCTTTTGACGTTCATCCAGTCCTGTTCAACCACATCGCCAACAGAAAAGCGCTGCATAATCCGGAGCGCAAACCCAAAGAAGTTGTAAATCAAATAATATTTATAAAAATATCCTGCGGCTTCAATTGGTATGGGAAAAGAATATGCAGTTTGCAGGTTATGCGCATTATCGGAGATAGGATGTATCAAATCAAAGGTTTTTCAGCCAAGGCTGAACATGAGTAAATTGTATCGCTCTCAATTTTCTCTAAACACTTATTATTCGCCCTAAACTTACGCGCTTTAGCCGCGTCTATATAGAGGGTGAATAATTCTATTTTATCTATTATCCTCATAATCGCTTCCATTCACTTAATAAATATTTATTGTTAATTTGAGTAATATATATACATGCACTAAGTCTTCATTAGGTTCCAAGATTCGGTGCCCGAAATTCGAATTAATTCTCTACAAATCCGAAAAAGAAATTTCATCTAAAACATTCAAAAAAATTATATTTTTTTCTGTCCATATGAAAAAGTTTTTATAATTTAAGGCCTTATTATTAACAAGATCTCATATGGAGTCCACTCCCTCAATATACTTCGTCATCTTCTTAAACTAGCTAGCCTCCCCTTGGTCCACAAGCGATCTATATACAAGTAAAAACTATTTATATAATTATATTATTAATAACAATTCGCGATGTGAACCGAATTCGGCTCTATGATCCATGATGAGATCACGCATTGGACAGAGCCACCTGTATCTGTCAACCAGTTGAGTATCTCCCTTCGGCGGCGGGATCGGGTATAAATATGAATATATCGTTTCCCGTCTGGAATCCATTCATGGAGGCCCGAAAGATCATTGGAGGTATCGAAGATTACTGCTAAGAGCCCAGGTAGATTTGACCTTCACGTTCATTCAAGCTGCTCTGACGGCCATGATGACGTCAAGACTATACTGAGGCATGCCGTCAAATGCGGACTGGATGGAATTGCGATAACGGATCACGACACTATGCAGGGCTCAGTCGCTGCCCGTAAGATTATCAATGATCTGAAGCTCGATATTGTCCTGATTCCAGGCGCTGAGGTCACAACATCCGAAGGCCACCTGCTTGTCTTAGGCGTTAGCGATCTGCCTCGAAAGGGCATGAGCCCCGAGGAAACCGTCGATGTAGCTCATGATTTTGGGGGTATTGGGGTAGTCCCACATCCGTATCATCCCTTCAGACACGCCATTGGGCGCATACCGAAATGCGATGCAGTAGAGGTTTACAACTCCAAGCATCTCTTTGGAATAGCCAATGCACGTGCATTTATCGGTGCAAGAAAACGTGGTCTTCCGATGGTCGCAGGAAGCGATTCGCACTTTGCAAAGACCGTGGGCCTAGGGGTGACCGAAATCGATGCAGAAGACGGAGATGATGCGATCCAGGCAATTTGCAGAGGTTACACTCGGATAATTGGCAAGAGGACACCGCCAAGATATTTTATAGGAAATACCTTCCAGGCTATTTACTTAGAGATCCGAAAAGGCATAAAAAGCATCTAGATAATGTATATTTGGATTATGGATAAGGAGCATTTGGATTTTGGATAAAGGGCAAAGGATATGGGTGTTTTAGCTTTCAGTCAAAAGCCTTCCATGCCTATCGATCTTACCCTCGGAAATTCGAGTCGAGCTTATTCTCTCATGGTCCTGAGCAAGCTTATATTCTATCATCGATATTTTCAGCGGCTTCATGCCTCTCTTCTCCCTAAAACGGTTGATCTTCAGCGCCATAGGAAGCGTTTCAGGAGAGACAATGATGTAATCAAAGTCTTCATAGATCGATGATCCGCATTTATCATCTAATTTCATAATTCTGACATCATCGATCCCAAATACCTTTCTCAAAGTTTCCTTCAGATTTTTGAGCCTTGTCTCGTAATCCAGGACGGGCCTGGTTCTGGTGCTTTGGGCCATTTCATTTGAGGTAAGGCCGATGACCACTTCGCCATCTTTGCCAAGCTCGAAGGCTCTTCTGAGAAGGTCGATGTGCCCATCATGAATAGGATCGAAGGTGCCGCCAACTGCAACTCTGGCCATACAGGCCCGGGAATGAGAGATCTATATAAGTATCTGGCGGCATTCATTCACAGATCTTGCCCTCGTTCAAGAATTTCGTTGATTATTTTGTTCGATTTACAGAGTGCGCAAGGATCATGAACCTCAATCCTTATGATCTCGGGACAAAGCTCGCGTCCGGCTAGCTGCGCTCGAAGAACCTCAGGATTGAAATGCTGATCGTACCCGAGCGTTATTATGTCAGGCTTAAGCTGCTCTACAGGTATCATAAAATCTGTTTTATGCCCAAGAATTGCTAGATCTACGATCTTTAGCGCAGCGACCATCATCAGCCTCTGCTCTTCTGGGATGATTGGTTTGGGCTTATGCTTCACGTTTACATCCCTTGCAACTACTACTACAAGCTCATCGCCCAACGCTCTTGATTCTTCCAGGTAAAGCAGATGGCCGGGATGAAGGATATCAAATGTGCCTGTTGCCATTACGCGAGTCAATGATTTCCCTCGTAACGGTCGTCATCTAAGTTCTCATCATCAAAGCCCTCGTCTTCAAACTCCACATCCAGCACTGGCAGGTTACGGCGCTCACCTAGAATGTTGTAACAGGCCCAGCTTCGCTCTGTGAATGGCGGGCCGACAATGATATTATAATCGCCGGTCTTCGAGAAGAAGATCAGATCCTGTTGCGATGGCATTATGTTTGCTGAGGGATGGCTGTGGACAGAGCCGACGACACTGATGTTCGGAAGCATATAGAGCCTGATAAGCGCGCTCATCCTTGATGATTCAGTTCCAGGAATTACGAGAACCTCTGTGATTATCTCCTTATCCGCTTGGAGAAGCCCGGCGAACTCCTGGGGCATTGAGGATTTTGATGCCTCGAGGATAAAGTCCAATGTATCTCTTGCTATCCCTTTAACCTTTTTCTTACTCAAGCCATCTCACTTCCGCGTAAGTTTCTGAGGTGGATGCAGTCACCTGCAACCACACGCAACAGATTTCCCGAAGCTTTCACCAGCAGAGCGCCATCCTCTGATAAGGATATTGCCTCCCCGTCAAAATCGCCTGCAGCCGAGTTGATTCTCACACGCCTTCCGAGAGTCGCTGATCTATCGCACCATTCACGGTATATCTCCTGCGAGTCCATCTTGCAGTATGCATCCTCTATCTCCTGAAGTACTCTCTGGATCAGTTCAATCCTCGATATCTCTGAGCCAAGCTCTCTCGAAATCGATGTTGCCTTCCATTCATCAGGAAAAGCCTCAACATCAACGTTTGCATTGATGCCTATGCCGATAACGGCATACTCAAGTCTATCAATCTCTGCGCTAATTTCCATCAGTATTCCGCAAACTTTTCGGTCGTTTATCAACAGATCATTAGGCCATTTTATGCATGCCTTTAGGCCATAAAGGCTAGCAACTGCCCTGGAAAGCGCAACACTGACTGCCATGTTGACCTTATAGGCATTTGCTAAAGCAATCTTTGGCTTGAGAATGAGGCTCATCCATATGCCACCATATGGCGAAGCCCAAGCCCTAGACATGCGGCCTCTTCCTGCAGTTTGTATTTCTGCCAGAACTACTGTTCCATCATTAGAGCTTCTGGCCATAGATCTTGCGACCTCATTTGTAGATTTAACTTCTTGATAGCAATGCAGGTCGCGGCCTATAAACTTAGTTTTAAGTTCTGAACAAATCTTGTTCGCATCGAGAATATCGGGGCTATACGTCAGTCTGTAGCCTCTATTAGTCGAGGATTCAATTCTATACCCTCTTGATCTGAGGTTCTTTATATGTTTCCAGACTGCGGCACGGGAGATGCCCAATTGTTGGGCCATCTCCTCTCCTGATATCCATGAGCCCGAACGTAGATAATCGAGCGTTTCCTCATTTTCCAAGTTAGCTCTTCTCCTTCGACTTATTCATTGACATATAAGATCCGACAGCTGCAGAGATCGCTGCTACCTTGCGATTATCTGCACCGAGCGCAGATGCAAGAGATTTACCTTTCTCATAGTCTTCCGACGCTACTTTTTTAACTGCCTCGATGATGTTCTCCTCCTTGATAAAATGAGTATTGATATCTCCGCGCCTGAACCTCTCATTTCTGAGAACTGCCTTATGGAATATTATGTTCGTCTGGACGCCCACGATTATGTACTCATATAGGGCGCGTTCCATCCTGGCTATGGCCTCTTTTCGATCTCTGCCGTGGGCTACGAGCTTAGATATAAGCGAATCGTAATATGGGGGTATGACGTACCCAGTATAAACGCCGCTATCCACCCTGATTCCCGGTCCTCCGGGGCTTCTGTACCTTTTGATCTTTCCAGGTGAGGGCGCGAAGTCATTCAACGGGTCCTCGGCGTTGATCCTACACTCAATGGCCCAGCCCCGTATTTGCATCTCGTTCTGAGAGAAACCGAGATCTTCGCCCGATGCGATGAGTATCTGCTCTTTTGCCAGATCCACGCCGGTGACCATTTCAGTTATAGGATGCTCAACCTGAAGTCGCGTATTCATCTCTAAGAAGTAAAAATCGCCGCGAGAGTACATGAACTCTACAGTGCCTGCGCTTACGTAGCCTATAGCTTTTGCAGCCCTAACCGCAATGGACCCCATCTTTTCACGAAGCTCAGGAGTCATTACAGGCGAAGGAGATTCCTCGATAAGCTTCTGGTGGCGGCGCTGGATGGAGCATTCTCTATCGGAGACGTATATGGTCTTACCCCTCTTGTCTGCCAGCACCTGGAACTCAATATGCCTCGGCTCTGTCAGGTATTTTTCGATATAAATTGTATCATCTCCGAAGGCACTTTTGGCTACATTCTGAGAATAGCTCAGCGCAGAGCTGAGATCATTGCGGTTATCGACAATTTTCATGCCTATTCCGCCACCACCTGCCGCAGGCTTAAGTATGACAGGGTAGCCTATGCTATCTGCGATATCGGCAGCTTCATCAGGATCAGAGATGCCTTTCTCAATGCCTGGGACGATTGGAACGCCTGCTCCCTTCATAGTCTGGCGGGCCGAAATCTTGGAACCCATGGCATCTATGGCGCTGCTTGGCGGGCCTATGAAGACTATGCCATTCTGCTCACAGGCAGATGCAAAGCGCGTGTTCTCAGAGAGAAAGCCGTATCCTGGATGAATGGCCTCGGCGCCTGTTTCTTGTGCGGCATTGATTATATTATCTATTTTCAAATAGCTTTGTGATGATGGCGCAGGCCCAATGTAAACAGCTTCATCTGCATACTTGGCGAAAAGCGCGTTCTTATCCGCATCGGAGTAGACCGCCACTGTCGAGATGCCAAGCTCCCTGCAGGCTCTCATGATCCTTATGGCGATCTCCCCGCGGTTGGCAATCAGGATCTTGTTGAACATCCCAAGGTGAAATGTTTTGTCAAGGTAAAACCTTTTTGATTGGGTGCGATACCTGTAAAACCTGGATTTTGGGCCTTTTTGCGCGAAGTTTACTCGAATGACAATGACGACTCCTTGAAAATGAGATACTTTAATATAGTACTCCAAGTACTGACTTAAGATTATGAGATGAAGTAGGGACGAGATAATAATCATAATCTTGGAGGTCTGCACGATTGGGGCCAGCAAAACAATGGTAGTTTATGGAAGCAATCTAAACTTCGCGACTGTGACCCCTTACCTCGATTCTCTGACGAAGAATGGGTCGGTTGTCTCAGTGGATGGAAATCCGCTGAAGTGTAAGACCACCGAAAAAGGAAAGGAGCTTTTAGCCCTGCTCAAGAAGACGCAAAAATTTTTCTAGATTTTCAGGGTGGATGACATACTCCGCATGACACATAGCCTGCCGCCCTGGCCTCATCGGCAGCTGCCAAGAGACTGGCCCGAGCACTTCAGGCTAAAGCGAGGCTCGAAGATATCAGCGTTCGCCAAGTGGATTGCTGGAAGAAGACCGGGAAGGGCAATTGTTATAGCGATCCATACAATGGCAAAGCGCTTAGTCAGGTTATAGTAAAATAGTTAAGTAAAAATAGATGAGAAGTATATTGCATGACTTATGGCATAACCGCTAGCTTTATGATTTCATATAGGAGTAGAGAAAAAAGAATTCAGTCTTGGGGGGATGATGGCCTAGATGGCCCAACACGATATCAATTTTGAAGGACAGAACTCGCTACGGCCTGTCGTATTGGATCTCTTCTGTGGTGCTGGGGGCATGAGTCTTGGCTTTCAAATGGCAGGCTATAATATTGGATTAGGCTTAGAAAAAGAAAGATATCCTTATGAAACTCATTGCTACAATTTCAATGGCCGATGTCATTTATCTAACATATACGACATAAAGAAGCCTATAAATTTGATTAAAAATTATAAATTAGGCCATATCGATGTGATCATTGGAGGTCCTCCTTGTCAGGGTTTCAGCCGTGTTGGAAGAGGTAAAATTCGAAGCCTTCGCAATGATCCTCAATATATTCATGATCCGCGCAACCAATTATATAAAGAATTTATGCGTTTTATCGATAAGCTTAGGCCTTTGTATTTCGTAATGGAAAATGTACCTGAGATGCGATGTTTTGAAAATTCAGATGGGCTTCTTATTGATCATATTATTGGCGATTTTGAAGATATGGGATATAATGCAGACTGGGAAGTTCTCAAAGCAAATCATTATGGTGTGCCCCAAACACGACGACGCCTCTTTATTATTGGAAACAGGCTTGGCCGCCCTATTTCATGGCCAAAGAAGTCACACGTAGATAAGCCCGTGACTGTCTGGCAGGCCATCAGTGACCTTCCAATCGTACCTCCAAAGCACCGTATAGATGAAATGCCCTATGTACCTCGTTGCCAGCTAAATGAATATCAGCAATTGATGCGCCTTGGAGCTGGAAATGTGCTTTATAATCATCAAACACGTGGGCATAACGAACAGGACTTGGCAGCATTCGAGTTAATGGCAGAGGGGTCCAAATATACTGAATTATCTTATGAATACAAGCGCTATCGCGATGATATTTTCAAGGATAAGTATCGCAAGCTTTATAGAGATCAGCCTTCCTGGACAATAGAGGCTCATATTGGCAAAGATGGCTATCGTCATATCTATCCCAGTCGCTCTAAGGAGCCAGAGCCGCCAAGGACAATTTCTGTTCGTGAAGCCGCCAGGTTACAGAGCTTCCCGGATCGTTTCCGTTTCAGGGGCCCATTTACCCGGCAGTTTTATCAATTGGGTAATGCTGTCCCTCCATTGATGGCCAGAGCAGTGGCGGAATATATCCTACCAGATTTGATAAATGAACTACAGGATATCAATCAGAAAGTTCATGCAGCAATATAGAGTTAATGGATTTCTGGAGGCAAACGGTCATAAATTGGATATAATTGCTTTCCGGAAGGATTTGTTGATCTGGGGTCATAAAAATTTCAGGCAATTTCCCTGGCGGTTGACAAAAAATCCATTTCATATCTTAATAGCAGAAATTATGCTCCATCGCACACAGGCGTCTCAGGTAGAGCCAATCTATGTACAATTCATCTATAGATATCCTGAACTGCCCGCGCTAGCAAATGCAACAATCGATGAGCTGCAGAAAGTATTATTCTCCCTGGGATTGCGCTGGAGGATCGACATGATCCACAGAATGACCCAGGATCTCCAGGAACAGTTCAAAGGCCAGATACCGAAAGAGAAAATGGATTTAGTTTCTTTGCCAGGAATAAGTGAATATATTGCCTCAGCAGTCCGCTGTTTTGCCTGGAATAAACCAGAAGCCATTATCGATACTAATACGGTAAGGATTGTCGGAAGGTTATTCGGGCTGGAGATAAAAGAATCATCTCGGCGTAACCGTATATTCAGGAAATTGCTTGAAGCTCTAGTCGATCCAGAAAAGCCAAGACTTTTTAATTATTCCATGCTTGATCTGGCAGCTTTAGTATGTACGAAAAGGATGCCAAAATGCAGTGAATGTCCAATATGCAACTATTGTGCTTTTGGTACCAAAGCAGTTTTATCACTTGAGCATATATAAGAGGCGCAGGTGACATAATGGCCGGAAAAGCAATTATGGCTAACGGTCCTCAAATTTTACGTCCAAAAGCGCGAATAATGCGAATTATTGGAGAGGAGCTTGTCAGTAGCGAAATAGTGGCCATCACAGAACTGGTTAAGAACTCCTATGATGCCGATGCTACTCATGTGTTGATTCGCTTTACAGGCCCTCTTGAGGCCGGCAAAGGTGCAATTGAGGTTATCGATAATGGCCATGGAATGTCACTAAGCGATGTGCAGAAAACGTGGATGGAACCAGCCACACTTTACAGAAAACAAAAGACTAAAAGCCAGTGGTTTGGACGCCGAGTACTCGGTGAAAAAGGTATAGGTAGATTTGCAGCATCGCGATTGGCAGACCGTCTCGAAGTTATCACGCGCCAAAAAGATTCAGATAATGAGCTTCACGTCTATTTCGACTGGAGCCAGTTTGATGACGATACAAAATATTTGGATGAAATCGAGGTTTCGTATCAGATAACTGAGGCTCTTAATATAAGTCCAGATGGGGTCATAAAAGAACTTTGGTCCGAAGATGAATCAGTTGAAGAAAACTGGATGGTTCATGGAACCATTATGCGCATGCAAGGACTAAGAAAGACGTGGACAAAAGCACAAATCGAACTCTTGAGAACTAATTTATCCCGGTTTGTCTCGCCGTTTATTATAAAATCCGAGGAATGGAAATCAAACGATTTACTCATTTATTTAAAATTCTCACCTCCTTTTGATGATTTGTCTGGCCAAATTCAGTCGCCCGACGCACTAGAACATCCTTTATATTCTGTCACCGGAAGTGTGAATGAAAATGGCGATTATGACCTCTTTTTTAGGCTTAAAGAACAAGATGAGGAGCATAAAACAGGTAAATTCGCTCTTAGAAAAGGGGATAAGCCTACTTGTGGCCCGTTTTATATTGAATTAAGGGCATGGGAGCGAGATACAAAATCATTGAAAGATTTGTCCCAATATTACGGATTAACTGTTGGTGAAATCCGAAACCTTTTGGATGATGCTGCTGGTATCAGCATCTATCGTGATGGATTTAGAATAATGCCCTATGGTGAACCAAAGAATGACTGGCTAAGGCTTGATTTGCGCAGGGTCCAGAATCCTGAACGATTCTCGAATAATCAAATCGTTGGATATATATTAATTTCCGCAGATAACAATCCGTCATTACGAGACCAAAGCAACCGAGAAGGGATTATGGAAGGTCAGGCTCTGGATGACCTGGGCGATCTGGTTATAGATGTAATTACCGAACTCGAAGCGAGGAAGCATGCCATAAAAGATAAAGAAAAAAAAGAAATTCGCGATCGAGAGCAGAAGGATTTAAGTCAGTTCCAGAAAGATGAATCCAATCAACAATTTTCAAACGGCCCTTCTGCAGCGAAAACAGGTATCTTTAAGGATTTTGACCTAAGATCCGTTCACAGTTTTATAGAAACAAAGCATCCAAAAGACAAAGAATTATTAGCTCTCGTTGGAGCGAAAGACAGACAAATAGAGGTCAAGCTTGAACAAATGCAGGAGGTTTTGGCGCGATATCAGCGTCTTGCTACCTTGGGACATTTAATAGATCGGGTGCTTCATGAAGGCCAAGCACCTTTATCCAAAATAGGAAACGAGGCCATATTGGGCTTGAAAGATATAAAGCTTTTAAAGTCAAATACTCAGGATTTAATTCAAAAACTTGATAAGCGGCTTAATTTTATCAAGGCTCAATCTGATGTATTGGCATCAGTATTCAGAAAGATAGGACCATTTGGCGGTCGTAAACGTGGCAAGCCAATGCAAGTAAATTTGAAAAAGGCAATATCTGATGCGATTTCTGTTCTGGAAAATGATGTTACCAGAGATGGTGTGCAGATCGATTTCTCAGAAACCGATATTCAATTCTTGCTCGATCCTGTGGAGTTGCAAGAGGTAATAATAACCTTAACTCCGGTTTTTAGGGAATAACTCAAGTCCAATTTTTTCGTCAAGCCTTTCTAATTTTTTAGGTATTTCTGAGATAATATTACAATCATTTAATTCTATCAAGTAAACCTTGCTAAGTTCTAACAGGGCATCTTTTGGAGATTGTTTATCCAGAAGATTCGCCTTCTTCAAGGCCATTTCGATTTTCGTATAAGCATATAAAGATAAAAAAGATACAAAAATATGCCCAAAGACACTCTCATTATCCTGCAAGTAGAGCGTATCTGCTTGAAGTACGTTCTTATAGGTATCAAAAAGCTTCTCGATTCTATCTCTACTCTTATATTGCATGAAAATTTCTTTCTCACCGAGATCGAGATTTGATACAATCAGAATTCTTCCCGCACGTTTTTGCGCTTCACTAAGTTCCTGCTTATCGATTAATCCTTCGTCTAGCTTTCCATACAGAGTAGTATTTTCTTCAAGCATTAAATATTGGTCCTCGAATAAATAAAGGAAGATGTCCTCAACTTTTCGTTTTCCGCATCGTATCAGCCTTTTTTTATAGAAAAGGTGATCATTCAAATGAATTCTCGTTTCATATAGGCGGCTATTTCTTCTAGCCGGCAGAATGAAGTTCATCTTCTTTTCAAGCAGAAATTTGATGGCATCTTCGGAGAAGAATCCTCTATCGAGTATGATAGTGCCCCCCTCTTTCTCTACCTCAATTATACTATTGTAGAGACTCTTTATATCGCGAACGCTTCCCGGTATCGTCCTGATCATCGTGGGAAGTCCTGTTTCCAGAGAGCAAAAAAGGGCAATGTTCACTTGAGGAACATGAATTTTATCCTTATTGTAACCATACTCTGCAATATTTAATGATGATCGGGTCAATATTGCACTCAAATCGTACACTAGATCTCGGTCTCTTTCGGACAGTGCCTTAAAGACGGATTCCTGTGCATAACTATCTGTGCCAACTACTTTGAGAACATGGCTCAAATTTTTGGCATCTAAATTGGGATTTATTCCAGTAACATTATACAATTTGTCCCAGGCACTGCGTACCCTTTTCAAGGGGATATAGCCCATTGTTCGCGTTATTGCAAGAGCATATATCTCTTCCCACTCACCCTCGAATGCATCTGCAAGATATGATCTCATTTCACTAAGAAGTCGATCGAATAACACAGCGTTGCCGTATTCTTTTATTCCTCGCAGATTTGAGGCAGTTATTGATCTCTTGATACCCTCAACGAGACCCTTAACGCTATCAAGTTTACCGATATACTCGGAGATTTTCCTTCGTTTCTTTAGCTCCTTGTCCCAGTATGTCGTTGAATGATAGACATAGTAATTACCGCTTATCTCTTTGACCTCGATTCCTTTCTTCCCCTGCTTTCGCTGCTCAATCAGCCATGATTTCGCCCATTCTTCCATGTATGGTTTATTAGGGTATACATGAATTTATGGCTTTCGATTCTAGGACAACCTGTGATAGTGATATTCAAAAATTGAAATGATGTTAAACCCTAAATTTCGGAGTTAAGGTAATAAATTTACTAGACAATAGCCTTTATTGGTTACGTAAAGTGCCCAGAGAACAACGCAAAATATGCATTCAATCAAGTCTTAAGGATGAGGATGAAGTTGAAATAACATTCTCGGATAATGGTCCAGGTGTTGACCCTAAATTCAAAAATAATATTTTCGATCCATACTTTTCTTTGAAACCGGATGGCATTGGTCTCGGCTTAACGATCGCAGGAGAAATCATTTCGGAATATTATAATGGATCATTGGAATTAATCGATGGTGGACCGCTGCCGGGGGCGACATTTCGCATAATACTTCACAGGAGGATATGATAATGTCTGAAGATAATTGGCAGATATTATTTGTAGACGATGAACCTGATGTTTGTACACAAATCGATGAAGGATTAAATGGTGAAGTCATTGGCGATCCCGAAAGAACACTACGCGTCAAGACATGTACAGATTTTAATAAAGCTTTAGAGATATTGGAAACACATCGTTTCGATCTAATAATATTGGATGTTCGCCTGGGAGATCATTCAGTAGTTGATGTGGAGGATGAGGCGGGAATACAAGCTCTTGACGCGATTAAGCAAAGACGATTTATGCCTGTTATATTCTATACAAATCTCCCTAAACACGTTCAGCATCTCGAAACTCCCGATGTCGCACTAATTAGAGTTGTTGAAAAGACCGACGGCATTCCTGCTCTTATGGATATGATCAATCAAGTTATTTCTACATCTATACCTGATATCAATAGAGCTTTGATCCGGCATGTAGAATCTGTTCAACGTGATTATATGTGGACCTTCTTACCAAAACATTGGGATTTAATTAAAAGTATATCTGATCGTACAACACTTGCCTACTTACTTTCACGTCGTCTCGCAATATCTCTACCTGGTCCCAATATTACGAAATTTTCATGTGAACTAGGCGAATCATCGCCTAAAGGGCACGCAAAGGCAGGGAAGTTCATACATCCGATGCTATTCTATATTATGCCTCCTGTCATTGAAAAGCCTCTAGCTGGCGATATATATTCTGAAAAAATTGATGGGCGGACTGAATTTTGGGTGCTATTAACACCATCTTGCGATATTGTACAAGAGAAAGCTGAATTTGCGCTGATGGCACACTGCAATTTATTGACAGAGCAGAATGAATTTCTTGAATGGAAAGAAAGTAACTCAAATAATAAAAGAAAAATCCTGGAGGATTTAATTAAGAATAATAGAAAGACTGGACAGTCAGAAAGATACCATTTCCTACCTGGCGCATTAGATATTCCTGATTTAATTGTGGATTTCCAGAAAACGAGAATAATAGAGCCAAGAATATTAGCAGATAATACTGGCACATTAAAAAGAAGGGCTTCTCTGGATAGTCCCTTTGCAGAAGCTTTGGTCGCTCGTTTTTCACGATATTTTGGAAGACTAGGAACTCCCGACCTCGATTTAGAGCTAATTCTTGGCAGATTGAGAACTTAATCTCTAAGCGGATAATTGTTTCTGCGAGATTGTTTATTTGCACCTTAGAGTTTATACATAAGTCTCTAATTTTGCACGCACAATGCGATTTGCGCGCAAAGCCGGTTCAGCAGGAAAAGAAGTAAATAGCTCCCGCTATTATATAGCGATGCGTCTATTAAGATTTTCATTTAGGGTAGCAGCATTTGCTTCGATTTATCTTTATTTAATTTCATTTCATCACTATTAATATAATCATTCGGCTGACAGATAAAATCTCCCTCACGATCATGCTTTTTGTAATTTTTTCGGGCTATGTTACGATCTCTCACAGCGTAACAATAAAAACAACCATGGGGGCATGTATCATATGCCCCAATGTCTATAGATTGGTAGCATCCGCACTCTGGACGATTACCCTTCAATTTTGCTCGAATTGGATATCCCGCGATTTCTGACAGCCTACGAGCATCTACACATCTCGCCTCTTTTACTCCCGGTGCAAGAAACCGTTTTTGAGAGCACATGGTCAGCTGAATGTTATGCGCTTTAGCGATCTCAGCAAGTTTAGAAGCTAGATTATATTTGATTTTATCTTCTGGATCACTCCAAGTGAATCCTAGATTCTTCGAGGCAATCTCCATATTCGCAAAAGTCTTTTTATAAATTTGAGCGAAAGATATTACGACCTCATCGGTTATGCCCTCTAGCCTTTTTGCTAAGCTTTCAAAATTCTGCAAGTGGAATTCTGAAGGGGTGATTGAAGTAAAAATGATGGGATCATAGCGCCATATTGCAACTTTGGGGCCATAAAAATCAGCAAGCAATTCCATATACTTGATCGATCGATCGGCATCAATGACTGAGCCTTCGAGATCACGCGGGTACGAATGAATTGTATATTGTACAATAAATGGATAGCCTCGTTGGTGAATAATTTCTAATTTATTCATGAATGAGCCAATATTCTTAGTCCAAAAAACAAACCCATCTACATCTTCCCGCTTAAGACTAACTGTATATATATTATTGCTATATGGATTAACCATCTTACAATATCCTGAATTTAGGCGATTAAGAAACCAATCGCCGTAGAATGCTGGGATATCAGTCTTATAGCTCGCTGAGATAATCATGCTAATTCTTTGTCCCTACCACCCAGAACGCTCTGCATGTTGTTCTGGGATTTCTACTAACACAACTATAAATTTCTCCCAAATCAGTTTTCTGCTCATCAAGGCTAAGGCTCGAATCCACATCGTGGAAGTCTGAGAGTATAATATCGGCTTGTCCTGCTATATCTCTTATTGCATTCTTCCACTGCTCTTCTTTGCGATCAATAAAGAGGAACTTAGAACCAATGGGAGCATTTGTGGCAATTTTAGTAGTGAAGCATTTTAAAATATCCAAGTCTAAGAATATCTCAGATATGATATAAGATAACATATAAATATCTTGCTCAAAAATAGTCACCAAGTTCCCAAAATTTGTAGTATCTAGTATATTAATTCCGCTATGGTCTCCTCTGATAGACAATGGCCAAGTTCTTGGATCTTTTCCTAAATTTTTACTGAATCTCTCTTCAATTTGTCTACGTATCGCTCGCCAGCTATCCAGCCATTCTGTTACTTGGTCGAGAAGTAAGAAGTCCAACACTAATTGGTTCTCTAGGGAGCCATCACGCCATATTTTTTCTATCCTTTTAGCCAATCCTAACATTTCGGTGCCAGGACCTCCGCCAAATGCACAAATATCGATAACACTTTTTTTCCGTTGAACGTCATTCAAATAGTCTTTTAATTCCCCATCACGTCCAAATACATAATCAACTAAGTTTGCATTAGTGGGTACAATTGAATAGAGGTATGCAACTCGACACAGAGGATCATCATACTGAATCTTAGGCTTGAGTCCTGATCTCCATTGCTCCGAATTGTTTTTAATATAATCTTCAACTATCCAATAAGCTGCCTTACGTGTAATACCTCTTTCACGTGTTACACTCGTTATATATGAATCGATAACTTGTCCAATAATTTGGCAATAATTAATACAACTAATAGTTTTCCCTCCTTAATAGGTATGTACCGCGTCCCATCGAGCGAAAAAGCTTTTTCTTTGGAATATATTATATTTGTGCTAGAATCTCCGCCTTTTTTTTATCGAACTCCTCCTGAGTAATAAGGCCAGCATCAAACATATTTTTTATCTTGGTCAATTTAGCCATAGGATCATCTGCTGTCGCCGCTGGCGCCATACCAGCCGATGTTTGACCGCCTCCGATTAATATATGGCCAGCTTTGGCGGAGTCTTCTTGCATCTGGCGCTGCCTTCGGGTCTCAATAGCCTCTTGTTCTTTTTCTTGTGCTATTGAATAAGCTCTGCGCGCCTCTGGCTTTGGAAGCTTATCAAGCGAAAGCGCTTGGCCTTTTGCCTCGAAACTCAATTTAGCACCTAAAAGACCCTCATTTAATTTTACTCTTTCTAAGTCACGCCATTGAAAATTATCAAACTTAGCCCCTAAAATTCCAGGGTGATAGACAATAAAACGTTTATTAGTCAATACTACAGTATCTGGCTTGATCCCCGCAATTGGCAGCTGAGTAACGATAAAGAGGATAGATTCATCAGAAATCAGGATCTCCTTTACCCGCGACTCTATTTCTGATTGGATATTCTGTGACATGGCACAATCCCTCCTTTACTCTTGCATTAAAGAAACTAGCGAAAAAGCTTTTGGTCCTCAATGAATAATCGGATTATATGCCTATATTCAATCAGATGCTTTAAAAAGTGAACCGGTCAACATTAGGGATAGCTGGCGAATACTATGTATGAGGCTGTGTCGAATTATTCGATATAGTTTCGCTTAGTTCATCCTTTACTATTTTATATCGCCGATTTATAGCATCTTCGAGATCTCTGCGTGCCGTATTTATAGATATCTTATCTATACGTTCATCAACTCGGATGTCAAACATATGGTTTTCATTCGCTAATTCGAAAAGCCATGATCGGGCCTTCCCATAGCTACTATCATCGCCAATATCTCTATTGAGGATTTCGAATAACCTGATCTATCGTAATATTTATATACTATAGCTACTATATTTAGCTTTATGAGGACTTTGATAGACTTTTCCATATTACAGGAATATAGAGAAGAAGTTCTACCGCGTGGTGATAAACTATCAGCTCTGTCTGGACTGGTTGATTGGAATGCATTTTTGTCAATAGAAAACAGCCTATACAAAAACAAGAGTGAAAGAGGCGGTAGACCAAATATTAGTGTTATCATAATGATCAAGCTCCTTATCCTTCAGCAATTATATGGTCTTTCAGATCCTCAGTTAGAGTATCAGGTTGCAGATAGATTCTCATTTCGAGTTTTCTTAGGCACAACTGAAGTGATCCCTGATTATTCAACAGTTTGGCTCTTTCGAGAGAGATTGAGAAAAAGCGGTAAGCTTGAAGCCATTTGGGACGAATTCGCGAATCAGCTCAAGGCCAAAGGATATGATGTGAAGAAGGGAGTCATCCAAGATGCTACTTTTATAACATCTGATCCTGGCCATTCTAAAAGTGATGTCCCAAGAGGAGGAGAAGCCAAGACCAGAAGAAGCAGGGATGGCAAATGGGCGAAGAAGGGAAACAAATCATATTTTGGATACAAGGCACATGTCAAAGTAGATGCCGAGAACAACTTCATCTGGAAGGTTGAGACAACCGCTGCTAATATTCACGATAGCCAGGTGGATTTGGCAAATGAAGGCGAGGTCCGATATGGCGATAAAGGCTACTTTGGTGCAAAAACAAAAGGCTACGATGCATCCATGAAAAAAGCAACCAGGGGGCATCCTCTTAGCATTTTAGATCAATTGAGAAATAAGAGGATAAGTAGCAAGCGATCTCCTGTGGAAAGATGCTTCAGCGTTATGAAAATTGTCTTCAGGGCAGGTCATGTTATGGTTACAACCGTTGAAAGAGCAGCCGTCAAAATTACCTTCAATGCTATCGATTATAATCTATTCAACCTTCTAGGCATAGTAAACAAAAAATTGCCTGGCGGTAGCTATCGAGAAAATTAGTAAAAATTGGAAGAATAGAGCTGGAATGGTAGAAAAAGCTAAAGAAAGGAGGATTGGGCAAAGAAACATGAATTTAAATTGAAAATATTAACGCTGGCTACTTTAGAGATTGCTAATGTGGCGATATTCGAAATCCTCTATTACCATCTTCTATAAATTTTAAGTAGCTTCCATACCCCTCATCAACAGGAGCTGGTTTAAATAGAACCTTATAACGAGGTATCGCTGTTTCTGCAATTCCATGCTCATGGCCGTAATTAACGACATGCGCTCTAAGTTCATAACGTACTTTACGTAGCTGTGTTTTTTGTTCTTCGAACACAGCTAGATATTTTGTAACAGCTAAACGCAGATCATCGGATGTTAAATAGAGATTTCTTTTAATATCTTCCCAAAAAGCAAGGGATTTTTCTCTGTTATAATCTTCTAGATACAGAGGTTCATAAACCTTGTAAGATCCGATCTTCGACAATAAAGGCCCTACAATGAAGTCTATCTCCTTATTAACGCGCTGAATTTTGCTATCTCGCCGAATTTCTCCTAATTGATCTGCCATTATTCTTCGCTGACTTTGCATTTCCTTCAATTGGCTCGCCATTACATCACGTTGCTCAGAAGTTGTTATAGCATAAACAAGCGTAACAAGGACGACGGCATAGGTGGAGCATGCAGATAACAAATTTAGAGCAATCGATTGAGGGTTCAGCACTGAATATATGATTAAGCCTACTCCTAATAAGACAAAAATTTTAAGAACAATCCACATAATTCGATTACGCTCTACTTTGAAGCACACTTACCTCACCAACTGGTTCCATTTATTTTCAGGACGGCCACCAGCCCTTTATCATGATCGATCCTTAAGCTTAGGATCAGGCGAAAAAGCTTTTGGTCCTCAGGTTTCTGCCGCTAGCCGAGTGAGCATAGGGCAGAGGCTATTGCAATTTTACAAAGCGGAGGAAGTTGGCAACGAGCAAGGCTTAAGTATTCTTTAGAGAGGTTGAGCAATTATAGAGGATTTCGAATATCGCCACATTAGCAATCTCTAAAGTAGCCAGCGTTAATATTTTCAATTTAAATTCATGTTTCTTTGCCCAATCCTCCTTTCTTTAGCTTTTTCTACCATTCCAGCTCTATTCTTCCAATTTTTACTAATTTTCTCGATAGCTACCGCCAGGCAATTTTTTGTTTACTATGCCTAGAAGGTTGAATAGATTATAATCGATAGCATTGAAGGTAATTTTGACGGCTGCTCTTTCAACGGTTGTAACCATAACATGACCTGCCCTGAAGACAATTTTCATAACGCTGAAGCATCTTTCCACAGGAGATCGCTTGCTACTTATCCTCTTATTTCTCAATTGATCTAAAATGCTAAGAGGATGCCCCCTGGTTGCTTTTTTCATGGATGCATCGTAGCCTTTTGTTTTTGCACCAAAGTAGCCTTTATCGCCATATCGGACCTCGCCTTCATTTGCCAAATCCACCTGGCTATCGTGAATATTAGCAGCGGTTGTCTCAACCTTCCAGATGAAGTTGTTCTCGGCATCTACTTTGACATGTGCCTTGTATCCAAAATATGATTTGTTTCCCTTCTTCGCCCATTTGCCATCCCTGCTTCTTCTGGTCTTGGCTTCTCCTCCTCTTGGGACATCACTTTTAGAATGGCCAGGATCAGATGTTATAAAAGTAGCATCTTGGATGACTCCCTTCTTCACATCATATCCTTTGGCCTTGAGCTGATTCGCGAATTCGTCCCAAATGGCTTCAAGCTTACCGCTTTTTCTCAATCTCTCTCGAAAGAGCCAAACTGTTGAATAATCAGGGATCACTTCAGTTGTGCCTAAGAAAACTCGAAATGAGAATCTATCTGCAACCTGATACTCTAACTGAGGATCTGAAAGACCATATAATTGCTGAAGGATAAGGAGCTTGATCATTATGATAACACTAATATTTGGTCTACCGCCTCTTTCACTCTTGTTTTTGTATAGGCTGTTTTCTATTGACAAAAATGCATTCCAATCAACCAGTCCAGACAGAGCTGATAGTTTATCACCACGCGGTAGAACTTCTTCTCTATATTCCTGTAATATGGAAAAGTCTATCAAAGTCCTCATAAAGCTAAATATAGTAGCTATAGTATATAAATATTACGATAGATCAGGTTATTCGAAATCCTCTATAGTGTTTTACTCAAAATCTAAGACTTATTATCGGCACGCATAGCACGCTCTTACGGCTTGTTAAGTGTAATTCTTTGGGTAAAACACTATATTAGTATAACTGGAGGCTATGCTCTGCTTCTGAAATATGCTAACCTTTTTTATGAATACTTTCGAGCCTCAGGGATCGCATATTTATCGCTATCTCTCCATATTACTCAGCATTTGAGACCGATTAATATAATTCAAAAACTGCACTTACTTCTGGGGCTATTACTATTGGCCTTCTAGCGCGCTCAGTCGCCGCGCGGGCTACCCCTAACCCCTCTCCGAGGGAAGCCTTTGGAAGCGCAGATCATAAGGTTGAAAGGGATATGATGAGCGATTTAACCTAACTTTGAAGCTGATCTACATCAGGCATTACAAAAATGATGATTAATAGCCACTGAAATAAATGATTTAGCAAAGGCCTAAAGATGATGAAAATTACATTATCCCTTTAACCTTCAGGGCGCCTTTTATCTCGGCCATCTCGCCCTCGACCCTCTCGAATCTTTTATCCAGATAGCCTTTGAAGTCACTTCTTGCGCCTTTGATCTCATCCAACAGCTCGCCCTGCTTCCCAAGCATCAAGTCCATCTTGCCGCTCAGCTCGCCAAAGCCCCGGTCCATTTTTCCGCCGATATCCTGAAAGCCGTCTTTTACTACAACTATGAGATCCTTCACGATTGCAGCGCCTTGGTCCAGGCGCTCATCGATCTCGCCTCGATTGACGAGCTTGTAGAATGCCTCATAATCGCCGGTTGCATCCGAGAACTCTTGGGTTATAGAGTAGACATGAATAAGAGAATCTTTTATGTCTATGGCATCTACGAAGGCCCTCAGGTTTGCCTGGCTCCCTTCAGCGATTATCTTCACCCTGCCGTCGTCAAGGTTCTGGACAGATCCTTTGATGCCGAGAATCCTGGCGATCTCGACAACCCTGGAACGATAGCCTGTCCTCTGGACCCTGCCTGATACATATGCAGTCAGCCTTCTCATTGAGTAGACAACTGCTGCCATTTATTATAAGGTTAACTATTACATCGATTATCGCGACCTTCGTGGAAGAGAATGACAAATTATTAAAGTTTGATAATTAAACCTCGATAATAGTAGTAGGCAAAAGATTATACGCCTGACGGCATTCTATCTTTATAGGGAGGTCTGAATGAACGGGGGCACTATTGCCATCCTGGCGGGCGTTCTCATCGTTATTGCAGGCATTGCGTTGTTGGGCGTGCAGGTGATGGAGAACAATGGTAAAGATATCCAGGAACATAACTTCACACTTATAAGCGCTGAGGCTGGTTCCTCCAAGCTGCAAGTGGAGACAGGCTTTCTCGGAGTGCCTTTGATAGCTTTGGGAATCTTTCTCCTCGTTATAGGCGCGATTGTGTCGCGAGGCAGTGAATGAACCAGTAAATGGATATAGATTTAATCCATAAGAGCCAAAGTCTGAGGCATGAAGCCTAGGGAGCTATCATTCGAGGAGTGCGCTGCACTGCTTTCCGCAGGCATATACGGTAGGCTGGGTTTATCGCTGAATGATTTGCCCTACATCGTTCCTATGTCTTATGTTTATTCAAACGGCAGGATTTACCTTCACTCAAGGGGAAAAGGAAAGAAGGTTGAGTTTGCGACTAAGAATCCGTTTGTCTGCTTTGAGGTAGATCACTTAGATAAAAACAGATGGTTGAGCGTCGTAGCCTATGGAAATGTAAGCCTCTCATCAGATATTGAAGCCAAGTCCAGGATGTTCAATGCCTTTTCCGATAAAGATCTGGGTGGACATGCTGGAAAGCAGTTCAAGAAGGAAGACATCGAGAAGATGGAGATGACAATCTGGGAGATCAAGATCAAAGAGATGACCGGAAGAGAGGGCGTCTGGTGAGTTGGTAAATGTCTGATGCGACAGAGCGGAAAGCGATAAAGTGGACTGAGAAATATAGGCCTGAATCGCTCAAAGAAATACTTGGAAACAACAAAGCCGTATCTGAGCTCCGCGAATGGGCTGAATCCTGGGAAGCTGGATCTCCGATCACAAGAGCGGTCATCCTCTATGGTTCTGCAGGCGTGGGAAAGACCTCCGCTGCTCTTGCATTGGCTCGCGAGGTGGATTGGGACTATGTCGAGATGAACGCGAGTGATATCCGCACCGCAGGGGCAATAGATAGTATTGCGGGCCCAGCATCTAGGAGCAGCACCTTTTCGGGCCGAAAAAGGCTGGTTGTGTTGGATGAGGCGGATAACCTCCACGGCACAGCAGATAGGGGCGGTGCTGCTGCAATGCTCCGATTGGTGCGAAGCACAGGCCAGCCCGTTGTCCTGATCGCAAACGAATATTACGAAATTGAGAAGCCTTTGCGTGATGCAACAAAGGGCATACAATTCAGGTCAATTCATACGAACACAGTAGCGGCTGCGCTTCGAGAGATCTGTAAGAACGAGGGTATCTCCTGCGATCCTGATGCACTGCAGCTTATCGCTGAGAGGGCGGGAGGAGATCTTAGGAGTGCGGTCAATGATCTTCAGGCGGCTGCCCAGGGCCAGTCGGAGATGAGGCTTGAAGATGTCGCAACCGCAGAGCGAGATGTCAAAGCCTCCATCTTCAAGGTTTTGGATGTCATATTCAAAGGAAGCAATGTAGTTGAGGCAATGCAGGCGTCATACAGTTTGGATGAGAGTCCTGAAGATCTTATCCACTGGATAGACGAGAATATGCCGCTCGTCTACGAGGGCAGAGATCTTTTCAGGGGATACGATCGCCTCTCAAGGGCCGACGTTTTCCTCGGAAGAGTGCGCCGAAGACAGAACTATGGCCTCTGGCGCTATGCGAGCTTCCTGATGACTGGAGGAGTTCAGTCTGCCAGGGAGAACCGCAGGCACGGCTATATAGCATTCAGGCCGCCGGGGCTGTGGCGCAGGATGGGCCAGAGCCGCCGGGCTCGCAACATCCGAGATTCTGCTGCAAAGAAGATCGCACAGAAGTGTCACATTTCTATCGCCTATGCCAGGGTTGAGCTGATGGGCTTTATCGGGCTACTGCTGAAGGACAAAAGGCTCGCGCCGAAGGTTGCAGCCGAGCTTGGCCTGGATGCTGAGGAGATCGCTCTATTAATAGGAAGCACATCGACGACAAAGAAGGTGCAGACGATCTTCGAGGAGGCGCAAAGGCTGCGCGAGGAGGAGCGCGTCGAGGATATAGAGTTTTCATGGCGGGGGTCTGAGCAGAAATCGCTGGAGAAGACACCGGAAGAGATACCAGAGGAAACAAAGGCAGAGGTAAAGTCAGCCATAACTGCTGTACCTGTACCAAAGGCGGATGAATCGTTACAAAAGCCCAGACGGGGAAGGCCACCAAAGTCTGGGAAGCCAAAGGATGATCCAAAGCCTGAGAAGGATCCTGGGGCTAGGGCAGAAGCAGATAAAACTAGCAAAAGACAGAAATCGCTGTTTGAATTTTGATGTTTTGTTACAAGCGAATTTACTACGTATATTGTAATCTAACTGTTCGACTGCTGCCTATGGGTTCCGCCTGCGGATAGCGGCTTGAAGAATATCCCCATCGATCCCCTCCCTGTGGGAGGGAGGTAGCGCATTGTAGTCGCCGTGCGGGCTACCCCCAGCCTCTCTCCGAGGGAGATCTTTTACGAGTAGATCCTCATTGGTTAAAACAAATAACATGATACACAATATCGAAAAGCCGTTTGACTGCCTTTCATGTCGTGTTCCCCGCTTGCGGGGTCAGGGGCAGCCCGCGCGGCGCCTGAGCGTGCCCCGTCAATCCCCTCCGCGCGAGATCCATAGACGCGCGGGCTCCCAAAAGTATGTCCTATATGCGAACCCATGCGTCTTCGGTTAAGAGCAGAATAACATTCCGTCTGCCAAAATTATAAGCTTGAGACTTACAGCGACCGTCATGTTATGAGACTACCGCAATCGAAAGGATTCTCTGCTTGATTTAGCTGTGGCCCAAATTTGTAAAAATAATATTCAGAAATTTATTATTCAATCCTTAAACGAAGACCAATGTATGCGAACCAGACAAAACAATATTTGAAATAGCTCTGCGTTCTGTTATATTACTATGCGTGCAGCCCTCGACGACTGGATTCGACATGAAGCAATTTCCTTCTCTATCGATTCTCCCAGTACACTCAACGCCGCCATCGATAAAATGATGGCCTCACTTGGCAACTCGGTGGAGTTGCTTGGCCTCGGAGAGGCGCTCCATGGCGGAGAGGACATTCTCGTATTTCGCAACCGGCTCTTCCAGCGCTTGGTGCAGAAGCATGGCTACAGCGCCATCGCCATCGAGAGCAGTTTCCCTCGGGCGCATATAGTGAACGAGTATATAGCCGGTCTAGACCCAGCATCCTATGAGGCTGTGCAGGATGCTGGATTCAGCCATGGCTTCGGCCATCTCGATGCGAATCGAGAGCTTGTGGAGTGGATGAGAGTGTACAATGCCGATCCTTCCCATAGCATAAAGCTCCAGTTCTATGGCTTCGATAGTCCGACCGAAATGACCAGCACCGATAGTCCAAGACAATTCCTGCATTTTGTTCTAGATTACTTAGCCTCAATCGATAGCGCCAGAGCAAATGAGCATCGAGAACGCATCGATCCGCTTCTTGGCCAGGATACAGATTGGGAGAACCCCGCTGCAATGATGGACCCGACGAAGTCGATAGGCTTATCACCGACTGCTGCGGCACTTCGGATTGAGACTGAAGATCTCATTACGGAACTGCGCTTACGTCGTCCCGAATTGGTGGCTAAGAGTGACGAAAGCCGCTATTTGGAAGCCGTGCAATATGCAGCGGCCGCAAGGCAGTTGCTGAACTATCATGCCGTTCTAGCCCGAACGTCGGGCAAACCGGGCGACCGGATTGTCAAAGGTCTCGGCCTTCGTGATCTTATGATGGCGGATAATCTGACGTACATTATGTCCCGTGAGCGTTGCCGAGGGAAAGTGCTGGCCTTTGCTCACAACAGCCACTTGCAGATCGGGAAGGCAGAGTGGCAACTGGGCGCCGACCTGTTGATATGGTGGCCTGCAGGAGCGCAGCTCAATGAGATGCTCAGCACATGTTATGCCGTCATCGGAACAGCAGTAGGCGTTTCTGATGAGAATGGCATCGGCCAGCCCGATGCCGGCACTCTTGAGGCGAGACTGACCTCAGTACCAGGACCAGCGAGGCTCATTCCAACTCACAAAGGCCAGGGGCTTCCAGCCTCGGAAATAGCAGCTCTTCCGATTCGATCTGATAGTATGAAGAACCAGACCTACTTTCCACTAACTCCTCAAAGCCTTACCGATTTCGACTGGCTGGCTGTACTAGATAAAACGGCATACGCACGCGGTGGGCCGCCACCACAACAATAAGCTACTGATTGTGCAGTTTACGGAAATTATCGAATACTGGTCCGGATGATGTCCAAGGAAGCAGAAAGTACAGAAGGCATCTGGGCCCGATTTTCTATTGGGGGAAAAATCCATGAAAGAAGAAATGACAAATGCAAAAGACGAAGCTGGCAAAAAGGTTCCTATGACATTCCCAAAAAGAATGATGATATATGTAGTGATAGATTTACTCCTTATAAATCTTATAACATATTACTTGGCGTATGGGGTTTCGTTGGAATTTGTGATTGCTGTAAGCCTCATTGAGATAATAGCCCTAGCTGTCGCCTTTGCTTTCTGGGTTCCTAAATACAAGCTTAGATGGTGAGAAGAAGTGATGGCCGAATAGGAGAAGAAAAAGCGGAGGCTGAAAGAGATTTGTAATGATCTTGTCCCAAAACATCCTGTGGGATCTATACCTCTCAAATCTTGCCATCACGGGAAAGGGCCGATGGATCACTAGAGGTAATGTAGATTGATCAATGCAGTAAACCTAACAAAAAAATTCGAAGATCTGACTGTTGACAGTCTTATCTTCCATGTCGATGAAGGAGAGGTGTCCGACTTTATCGGGTCGAACGATGTAAAGAAAACGATAAGGTAGATTCTTTAATGGTAAATGACATCGCCACTGTCCCTGAAAAACCAGAACGCCTTTTCTTCATCGATAACCTCCGCAGCGCGCTGATTATCCTGGTAATACTGCACCATCTATCGGTCATCTATGGTGCTAACACCCCCTTCTACTATTTGGAGCCTGCACGCCAGGATATTCCGGCGTTGATCGTGCTGGTGGTATTTCAGCTTATCAACCAGGCCTACTTCATGGGTCTTTTCTTCCTGATCTCTGGCTACTTCACGTCCGGATCCTTTGACCACAAAGGGGCACCGTTATTTTTGAAAGACAGGCTGCTCCGACTTGGAATTCCCACGCTCATATTCATGTTCATACTCAGTCCCATCGCGTCCATTGGTATCTACCAGATGCCTGCAAGCCTGACAGGAATCACAACACCTCTCACATGGCAACAATACCCTAATCTGATCGGGATCGGACCTATGTGGTTTGCCGTAATGTTGCTCGTTTTCGACTTCGGCTATGTGGCCTGGCGAATGGCTACAAAAGACAGAGCGGCGCATTCAGCAACCAATCCTATAATACCTAACTATCGTACGATAGCAGTCTTTATTCTGGCATTGGCGCTGGCTAGTTATCTGTTGCGGATCGTCATGCCGCTGGGAAAGTATCTGTTTAGCTTCCCGTCATTAGCCTATCTTCCCCAGTACATCAGTTTCTTTATCATAGGGACTATAGCTTTTCATCACAAATGGTTTCTAACGATTCCGGACTCGATGGGTAAGTGGGGTTTTAGGGGGGCTCTGGTGGCAACGCTCACCCTATTTCCCATTGCGCTAAGTAGCAGCAGCACGTCTGGATCGCCCGGAGCCTTTCTCGGCAACGGATACTGGCAATCTGGAGTCTACACGCTGTGGGACTCGACCTTTTCGGTTGGAATGGGTCTGGGCCTGATTACCATCTTCAGACGCTCATTCGATCGCCAGGGAAGGCTTGGCCGGTTTCTGTATCAGAATGCTTTCGCCGTATACGTCTTCCACATTCCGGTCATAGTCCTTCTCGCCCTTGCGCTCCGTGGAATCCATATTGAGCAATTGCTCAAGTTCGGTCTGGCGGCGATAATCGGGGTTCCGCTCTGCTTTGCGGTCGCTTATCTGGTTCGGAAGATCCCGCTTATGGCCAAGATACTCTGATACTTTTGTTCCTATCTTTTGGCCTTCTCTACTATGCTTTTAACGAAATCAGTCTTGGCATTTGCATAGACGACCATGTCATGACCGTATCTATCAGCCAGATCCAGCTTCAGCTCATAATATCTCCTGGCATCATCCGGATGAACTCTGAGCCAGTCTCTGAAGATGATGTGCTTTAGATGAAAATCGCTATTATACTTGACCAGATGCAAGTGAAAGCGAACTCCTCCGGTGATACGGCAAAGGCAGTAGAACCAGTCAGGATCATCTCCCCGGCTTTTGTGGATATATCCTAGGGGCATAATTGCCTCAAGGATGTCATCCGCAGTCTTTTTGTCCGCCACTCCAACTATTATATCTATTATCGCCTTGGCTCCCAGACCAGGGACCGATGTGCTGCCTATGTGATCTATAGAGAGAATTCTTTCGCCGACAGCTTCAATGATGAAGCATCTTTCAGCCTCATATTGCTGTGGCCAGAGAGGATCATATGGTACTAGTTTTACTGACATCGATAGCACTTAGTAATCCTATCTTCATAGAATAAATACACAACTCGAACTTGGGATGAAGGCATCTGCTTCGTGGTTTTGATGGATCAGCTGATATCTGGTACGCTTGGCTACTCCTAGGCCCTTAGAATTCTTTGTAAGGAGGCAGCGATAGTTTTTGGTTTGCAGTTAAGCTCTTTCATTCTTACATCATCCTCTTGAGTCTCTATAGCAGTTCAAGGGATACGGATACGTAACAGCTACAAATCTTTTATAAACTAAGGCAAACAACCACCGATCTCAAAACTTAATATCCAAATGGGATATTAGTTTTAGGAAAAATACATGGCTAATTCCCGCCATTTCAATGGTGGGATACAGCCCGTACATACTTTTGCTCCGCGTACCTTAACTATATACATCGTCAAGTTTACAACATAATTTGAAGCAGCTAGAAGACTCAGAGATAGACGACTTTGAAATAATCAAGCACGATAAGAAATATTACGCTCACATCTCCATATCAAAGGAGATTCCTGAGAAGAAACCAAGTTCTGTCGGAGGCATAGATCAGGGCCTAAATAGGACCATAGCAATCGTGTTGCTAGATGACGATGTGCCTCATGAAGAACTGTTATGCGATATAGAGAAACGCAATTTGCTGGACAAGTACGATAGCATTCTGGCATCACTGCAAAGAACCAGAAACGGTAGAAAACTGAAGAAGCTTCGCAACAAAAGATCAAATGTAGCAATCTATCACGACTGGTGTCTTGCAAAACAAGTTGCCCACTATACCCAAGGATATTTTGTAGCAATCGGAAATGCCCGATTCAATCAAACCAATATCCGTGGCAACGGCAACCCAGAACTACGTAAGAGGGTAGGAAAGTGGAGTTACAGCAGGCAGCGAGCCTGTATCGCCCTAAAGCGAGCTGAAATGGGATATGCTACAAAGCTTCTTGATGAAAGATACACTTCCAAGACATGTCATGAATGTGGTTCAAAGCTTGTCCTAAGAAAATGGCTTGATGGATCTTCATACATACTCTGTCATGACTGCGGCTTGAAGTATGATGCAGACCTGAATGCAGCGCATAATATAGCTCTTCGATGCCAAGATGACTGGCTGAAAGTGCAGATGAACTCTACAGAAAGTAGAGTGAGTGCATAAGACAGATGCCCTCTACTTCAGTCGGGGGAGTAGTCACTAGGAGGATTTATAGGCAAGAACAAGAACAGCACAGTATATGGCTTATAAAAAAATAAGCATAAGCGTGGAAGAAAAAACGTATATTGCGGTGCAAGAAGCGGTTAAATCCGGTGATTACCGCAGTGTATCTCATCTATTTGAAGAAGGTGCTAAAAAGATCCTCAAAGAACGTGAAATTCAGAAGGGCAAAGGGCCCTTGTGAGACCCTAGCCGTCTCCTGAGTCATTCTTGTGGTGGCAAGTAATGACTGTGATATGATTTTTAACTTGAATCCCTTCATCTGTTGCTGGTTTTTAGCCAAACCTTTAACCGCTTTATACCTCTAAGTGGGCTACTGTTCTATAAATACCTTTTCGCTATTGGCAACGTACCTCTCAGTCTTTCTTGGTTCCAGCGCAAGATATACTAGCCTATATCGGCATAGATCTCCTTGATAACCTCCTCATCCGATCGATTATCGAAACCATCATTTGATATATCGAAACTGTACCTGCCATGACCTGGATAAATCCCGCTTACTACTATTTTGCCATCTTCCTGCTTGACAAACCGTAGAACCAGATACATGCATCATTTTATACTCTTCCTCAACACCCTAAGATATGCTTGATTTCTTGCTTTAAAGTAGGGATGTCACCTTTGATAATTTCCCAGATGATCTGAAGATTAACCTCGAAATAAGCATGAATTACCCTGTTCCTCAAGCCTATCATCTGGCGCCAGGGAACCTGAGGATTGCTGAGCCTCAGGTCATCGGAAAGATTACATGCAGCCTCGCCCATTATTTCTAATTGCCTTATGACGGCATCCTGCAGTAACTCGGTTTCGAAGAACTAATCCTTAGTGACGCCTTCAACGTAATGCTCTATTCGCTCACATGAATCGATTATATGGCGAAGATATACAGTATCATCTTTCTTCATAGAGCAGAACCATATCCCTCTCTGCATATGGTTTTACATAAGGGCTAAGAGCGCCATCGGTCACCAATTCAACCTCTCTGTCAAGGATGCGGCTCAGTTCATCTTCAAGGCCGAACCACTTCAACCCCAAGCAAGGCGCTGCTCTGGAGGCTTCAGCATTGGAGATATAGTTCGCCTTCAGGAATAAAGAAATTGCTACAGGCTGATGAGATATCTTAATAAGATTGGAATTGATAGCGAATCGAGACCATAATTCAAGAGCGTACATTGGAGAGCCACTCTTACTTTGCATTTGGCGCTGACTAATATAATTCAAAGCCTGCACTTTCTTCTGGGGCTAAAACTAAGGGTTTTACTAGTGCCCTCAAACGCCCGGGCGGGCTGCCCCTAACCCCTCTTCGAGGAAGGTTTTGGATTTTTTAACTCGTAGGATTGCGAAGGGCGGAGCGGGAAGTCCCCATCCTTTAGGGTGGGGATGAAAGCGGAGTCCTTTGCCCTTGTTTCATCCTACCAATAACTATTTAACCTTAAATTGCGATTATTTATTAATGCTTAAAGCGCATCGCTATAGACTATTTCCGACCAAATCTCAAGTTCGTATCCTAGAAAGGCAGCTTGAGCTTTGTAGGCAAGTCTACAATGATACGTTAGCATATAGGAAGAACGCCTGGGAGAAAGATCAACGAATCGTCAAGCGTTTTGAGACTCAAGACCGACTCCCACAACTCAAAGTTGATCGTCCTGAGTTCAAAGAGGTCCATTCTCTGACTCTCCAAAACGTTGTGTTGAGAGTAGAGCTTGCCTTCAAAGCCTTCTTCCGAAGAGTTCAAAACGGCGAAGACCCCGGATACCCCAGATTCAAGGGCAAGGGTAGGTATGATAGTATTACTTATCCTCAATCTGGTTTTGGGTTGGATTCCGGAAAGCTTCATCTTTCAAAGATCGGTGATATCAAAATCAAACTTCATCGACTAATTGAAGGCAAAATCAAGACCTGTACAATTCGTAGAATGCCTACTGGGAAATGGTTTGCTTGTTTCTCGGTTGATATGGGCGATGTTCAGCTTCCTCCCTGGAAAGACGGATCTATCGTTGGGATCGATGTGGGTCTTGATAGTTTTGCAACTCTCTCCAACGGTGAGAAAATTGCTAACCCTAGATTCCTCCGAACCGAAGAGAAAGAGCTTGCCAGAGTCCAAAGAAAGCTCTCTAAAGCTCCGAAAGGTACTCACGAAAGGCGTAAGGCCATCAAGGTTGTAGAGCGGGTCCATGAGAGGATTGCTAATAGACGAAACGATTTTGCTAATAAGGTCAGTCGTCGACTAGTGGATCGTTTTGGTGTAATAGTCTTTGAAGATCTTGATATCCGAAATATGCTTCAAAACCACAGCCTAGCTAAGTCAATCTCGGATGTAGCTTGGAATATGCTGGTAAAAGCAACTGAGAGCAAAGCAGCATACGCTGGCTCGAAGGTTGTACTGGTAGATCCAAGAAAAACATCTCAGATGTGTTCTAGGTGTGGTCTGATAATCAAAAAGGATCTCTCTGAGAGAGTCCATAGCTGCTCGGAATGTGGTTTGTCTATGGATAGAGATCTGAATGCAGCAATAAACATTCTGAGATTGGGGATGCAATCTCTTCGTAAAACCGATAGAAGTCCCGCCCTTTAGGACGGGGAGCGTTCACATCCCTCTTAATATCGAATGATACAAATCTCCGAAAACTTAGAAGTCAAACGGCGGCAGCGCACCCGCGCAGCAAGCTGCGGGGTATTACGTTTAAAAATAAATCGGCCTTTACTACCCTTATCAATCATATTAAGGTTGGATAAAGCAATCAGGCTTTTTGCTTACACCTCTAAATTATGCCCTTAGTGCTTGGAATGCCCTTACCCTCTTTAGCCACAGCTTGCCGCACTGCAAAGCCAAGCGCCTTGAAGATGCTCTCCGCCTTGTGATGGTCATTCTCCCCATTGGACCTAATATGTAGAGTCATGCGTGCACCGTCAGCCAGCGCCTCAAGGAATGGCTTTATCTCTTGTGTATCAAGATCACCGATCTTATCGCCCTTGAAGCATCCCTCAAAAACAATATAGGTTCTGCCGCTGAAGTCCAGGGCCACGTCTGCCAGGGATTCATCCATCGGTATGGTAGCGCTGCCATATCTGCGGATACCACCTCGATCTCCGAGAGCATTATCAATTGCAAGACCAATGGCGCTTCCCAGGGATCTATATTTGTAATAGCCGTCACCGCTAGTCTTTGCATCCAGATCAAGCAGCCCAGTTCTAGAAAACGCTGCTAGCATATGATCCAGAAACGCTGAGCCTGATGCGAGGTTAACCTTTCCTAAGCCGTCGAGATCAATGCTGACGCTTGCCGACGAGTCTCTGCGCTCGAACTTCGCCTTGCCTTTCCTCAAAATCCTCTCCCCCTCAATGCATCCAGTGTCTTTCTAACGCTGAGCTTTCCTGTGTAGATTGCAGTACCTGCAACTGCACCAGATGCCCCCGCATCCCTCAGAGCTAGGACATCATTTATAGTTGTAACTCCTCCTGCCGCGACCACTGGAATCTTCACAGCCTCGATCAGCTGAATGGTTGGAGCAATATTTATGCCCTTTTGCTGGCCTTCAACATCGATGTTTGTAAATAGAATTGATCCTGCACCCTTTTCCTCGAATAGTCTGCCAAGATCTACTGCTCTTTTGGGAAGCGTCCTCTGCCAGCCTTCAGTCGTCACATTTTCCTTCTTCACGTCCAAGGCAACCATGATTCTTTCAGAGCCATATTCCTCTGACATCTCCGCCACCATATCGGGATTCTTTAGGGCTGCAGTTCCGAGGATCACCCTATCAACGCCTAGGTTTAGGAGCGATCTCACATCCTCTTCTGTCCTGATGCCGCCTCCAACCTGGATGAATAGATCAAGCTTTCTAACGATCTCGCTTAGGATCGATGCATTGAGCCTCTTTCCCTCAATAGCGCCATCGAGGTCGATGATATGCAGATGATCGGCTCCCTCTGAAACCCAGCGCTCGGCTTCTGCCAATGGATTATCCACGGAGACAACTTCGGTCCCTGGAACGCCGCCTACTAACTGCACGCACTTGCCGCCGCGAAGATCGACAGCGGGGAAGAATGAGAAAGTCATGAGATGATCCTTTTGTGCTAAATAGACCTTAATGGTTTCGATAAGAAATTTCAAGGATCAAAGTTGCTGGTAGAACAATAGCGGGGAGTAGATTTGAACTACTGATCTACGGGTTATGAGCCCGTCGGGATATCCTGACTACCCTACCCCGCTTCATATAACTGTATAGCTGTATTACTCACACATCGTATACTAGCGTATAAACCTTCCCATCCGAACTTTAGTCCGGCGATGTAAAATCATCTAGCATTTTTGCTATCAGCGCCAGTTATCGCACAGGGATCTGTATCCAAGGTAATGTTAGGCGATCCTGATGAGGCCAAGGCTCTCAGTCCTTTTTATGCTGGGCTCGAGTTTGCTTTCATAGACTTAAATAGTAATGGTATATTCGAACCGACTGACCCGTCTACATAAACATAAATCCTGCTGATGGAGTAGTGAGCGAGAACAATGTGAGAGTTACTCCATTTGGAACTATTCCTGCAGGAAGCAGAGTAAGGGACTCCGATCAAGATAGCAATAAGTCCACATCTGCACTTCCAGGAATGCTTAGCTTCTATAATGCAAATGGAAACATAAACAACGGCGGCTGGGGAATCTACGATACGGGCGATGTTATCTACGTGGATACTCAGTATCCCTTCAATACAATAACAATTAATGATATCCGGCTGTGAACCGACCTATGCGCGAGTGCTTAGAGGCGCTCGCCAATTATTTAGTAGAACACTTAAAATACATTTACCAGAAATAGTTCAGCAATGCACCTCCTTGGCGTGGATGAGGCGGGCAAAGGACCTGTGGTAGGCTCCATGTTTGTTGCTGGCCTGGTTATTGATGAGGAAAAGCTATTTGATTTGGCGGCCATGGGAGTTCGTGATTCCAAACAGCTTTCGCCTGCTAAGAGGGAGATTTTAGCAAAGAGGATTCTCAATATTGCAGGCGATCACTATATTTTGGAGGTTCCACCACGAGTCATAGATGAGCTGCGCCAGGCAATGACTATGAACGATATTATGGTGCGGTGTTTTTCTCAAGTGCTGCAGCATCTTTCTGCCGATAAGGCAATATTGGATGCTTGCGATGTAAATGCACAACGCTTTGCCGATAGAGTAAGAGTCACCAGCGGTGCAACAATGGAAATTGTTGCCGAGCACAAGGCGGATGAGAATCATAAGGTAGTCTCTGCAGCCTCGATCCTTGCCAAGGTGAGAAGGGATGAGTCTGTCAGGGAGCTGGAGAAGTCCATGGGCTGCAGGATAGGCAGTGGCTATCCAGGAGATCCCGAAACTGTAGAATTTTTAGAAAAGTGGGTGAGAGACAAGGGAGATCTTCCGCCCTGTGCAAGGCGCACCTGGGCTACGGCGCAGCGTATAAAAGATACTTATATAGGCTAGTTTTATATAGGCTGCCTGAAAGTATAAACAGAGGGATCTCATGGATATAGAGGACACACTTCTTATGATTCCAGGGCCTGTCAAGGTAGCGCCGAGAGTCTTACGTGCCATGTCAAGGCCGATGATCAGCCACAGGAGCGGCGAGTTTGGAGCAATCTACGATGACTGTCGCATGCTTTTGAAGGAATTTTTCGAGACTAAAAACGAGATAGTGATAATGACCGGCAGCGGCACAGTCGGTATGGATGCTGCTGTTGCGGGCATACTAGGCCGAGAGGATAAGATTATAACAATATCCAATGGCAAATTTGGAGAGCGATTCACTGAGATCGGTGAAAGGTACGGAAAGGCAACGTCTTTGGCCTTTGATTGGGGAACGCCCTTTGATTTAGATAAAGTTGAGGGCGCTCTTGAAAACGGAGCAAAGGCAGTGGCAATGGTTCATAACGAGACCTCCGTTGGCCTGATCAATCCTGCCAAGGAAATAGGCAAGCTTGTGAGAAAGCATGATGCCATTTTCATTGTGGATGGGATCTCATCCGTCGGAGGCAATGAGTTTCTGACAGATGAATGGAACATCGATATTGCAATTACAGGTTCTCAAAAGGCCCTGGCTGTGCCTCCGGGTCTGGCCATAGTAGCTGTTTCCCCTAGGGCTGAAGAAAGACTACAGTCAAAGAGCGCTAGCTATTATGCTGATCTCAAAGCACACTTGAAGAGCGTAAGAAAAAGCCCTGCACAGACGCCATATACTCCTGCTGTTCCTCTATTCTATGCACTACAAGAGGCATTGCACATGGCAAAGGAAGAGGGCTTCGCCGCCAGAAGAGCCAGGACTGCAAAGCAGGCTGAGGCAGTGAGGGCTGCGGCAAAAGCATTGAGCATCGAGCTGTTCCCCAAGATCGATGAGTATTCCCATTACTCCAATACAGTTACAGCTATGAAGATGCCAGAGGGCATCACCGATGATAAACTCAGGGGCGGCATGAAGAAGCAGGGCGTCGTAGTCTCAGGTGGTCAGGAGAAGCTCAAGGGCAAAATTTTCAGGATAGGCACTATGGGCATCTGCTCACAAGGAGATGTCCTTCGGACCATTCAGACTCTGGAGCTGGTGCTGGCCAAAGAGGGGCGCCTGACAGAGCGTGGCGCAGGGGTCGAGGCTGCGAGCAAAGCTCTGGGAATTTAGACTATAGGAATTTAGCGATGTTGCCCTCGATAAGAGGGGAGCATAGCTATATCCTAAAATAATTTTATTGGCTACAATTAATAGTGTGGTTTTTGGAGAGCATATAATTCAAAATATTTTTATTATAAACATGTGTTTGTACCAAAAACTTATTAAAGATAACTCGCTTCAGATACAATCGTAAGTAGGGCGTGATCTAAAGATGGGCTCTTCCTGGGCGGCGCTGATGCACATTTTGTTGCTTTTATTGATACTAGCAGTGCCTCTTTGCAATGCTCAAGATGCAATTTCCTTCGCGCAAGCTGGCTTAACAAAAGAGCCGTTCGATGTAAATAAATCTGTCGACTATAATATCCCTGTAAATAATAATATTAATTACAACATGCTTTACATTGTAAACCTTGAGGTAGGCTTCGATACAGATTATCCGGATGCGTTCAAAAGATTTGATGAGCAGAGTATAAACGTAAATCCTCACTGCACAGCTTATGCCACATTTAACGTGAACTTCCGCTCTCCGGAATTATTCAAAGGCGATTTAAAAACATGGGCTTTAAATAAGAATGATACCAGTAACTGGAATAGGGCATGGTATCGTGCAACCATAACACCTCTTTCTGGGAAAAGCGTTACACTGGAGAATTATGAGGGCCATCCTCAGCTTTCTAAGCCGTTCTTTGAATTCATAAGGCCAACGGTTAATCCAACACAAGGCAGCAGCAAAGATCAATACAGCTACGAAGTTACTGCCTTCGGGAGCTATGTGGATAACATAAGCCTTCTTGTCGGGCCTTCACAGATGGGTCCTTGGACCGATCTGGGAAGCATAGAGTATACGACGCCAAACACACTTCAAACTCTGATTTGGGATAACAAAACTTTGGGCTTTGACTTTAATATAGCTTACTTTAAGTTTGCAGGAAGAAAGAGTTCAGAGATCGTTCAGGGACCCTTTTGGCCTATTGCAATAGAGTACAGGAACATCAGCGTCAGTCCAGAGAATGGAACATCAGATACATCCTTCACGTATAGCATCGATGTAAACTCTTCAAAGGCTGTCGATGTCGAGTTGAATGTTCTGGATGTAAGCAGTGGGAATTATAATTCCGTCAGCAGACTGGCTTACAAAAATATAAGCAATTGGGAGACACTCACATGGAATGATATCCGGCCTTCTTCCGCAACAGATGCCAATGGGGAGTCCAATTACTTTTTCAGCTTCTACTATAAAGATGCGGAGGTGCCCATAACAACCACCTATAAAGATACAGGAAGATATTATCCTGGGCCAAGCCTTGCACCAGTAGCCCTGAAAAATTGGACAGTTGAACCTAAGAACGGCACGATCTTTACGTCATATACTTATTCCGTGCAGGTTGAATCCAGAGAACCGCATTTCGATGTCAAGCTTCAGACCTCCCCTCCGGGGTCCGATATGTGGACAGACAAAGGCACTGTTGCTTATAATGGCGATAACAATACCCTTATTTGGGAGGGCATTAGCTTTGATCCGAGCTTTGCAGAAGCAATCGGCAATGGTAGATATAGGTTTGTAGTAGGTGACTCTGACTTGGGAGAGTTCATGGGTCCCAATATTGATGTAGCGTTTAAAAACGTGACGTACGTCTCCATACCGAATACTCCCCGATTCGATTATGAAGTCACTGTGAAATCACTTGAGCCAAGCCTAAAGATCGAGCTTGTTTATACCAATGATGGGTTGGTCTGGACAAGATCAAACCTCACCCAAGAGTATAAATCAGATATCCAAGAGTGGAAGGAGCTTGTGTGGAAGGATCAGCCCTGGCATAAAACGGTTCGCTTTGATGTTGTGAGGACCTAGTATGGAAAGGACTCTCATAACAGCATTCATGCTATTAATTGCAATTTGCCTTTGGGGCCAAATGGCTTCAGGCCAAGCTGGAAGCATTGGTCCAAGCGCGGACGTCCCTCCGCCATCGCCGTCAGTTTCCCACGGAGACGATAGTGGTGGAAGTCTCAGAGCTCCTGATATTGATAACTTTATTCGCCAAGTTGAGAGCTGGAAGCAAAACTATCCTGATAGGTTTGATTACCTTAAAAAGCTACTATACAAGGAACCATTTACAACACAGAATTATATCCCTCCTGCGGTATGGGTTTACTATTCACCCATGAATAACACTACAGTATCTAGAGATGAAAATATTGAGATTGGTGCTGTTGTTCTTAACCAAAATCCTATAGAGATTAGAAGAGCCATTTTCCTGGATCTGGAGATAGAGGAGCCCGGAGAGAAGGAATTCCAACCTGCTAAAACAGGCACTCAGATAATACAAGTGAACGAATATAATGAAAAGACTAATGCCACTATGAGGATCTTTCCAGATCTCAAATCGTTCAGCTATCTTAAACGGGTAGGAGATGTAAAACTAAGGATCAAAGTCTCGGACGGGCAGTATAATTATTACAGCAGTTTACAGAGGGACTCTCCTAAAGACGGATGTTACGGCGAACTCAATATGAGTGTCTACAATATACCGCCAAAGATAAACAATAGCACTATGGAAGTGAGCCCAAATCCCGCTGGATGGGAGGACTTTATTCAATATACAGCGTCATTAGAGGATGGTCGCACCGGCGAGCCGCTGGAGTCTTCGACAGACAAGGTCCAGAATGCAATTCAGGTTACACTTCACATCCTCTTAAATGGCACAGAGGTAAACAATATTACCAAGCCATTCCCAGTGGGCGATCCTATTATCTTCAGCACCAAGGATAAAAGTATATTTAATGAGACCGATGCAGGTAAGAACTTCAGCTACCGTTATTCGTGCACCGATGGAGTGATTGGCGGAGCGAATACCACATGGAGTGAAGTTATGCCTGGGCCAACCCTGAGACCCAGCTCTAAGATAAGAGTTAGCAATCTAATGATCAGGCCTGAAAGTGATAACTACTACTGGTGGCAGAAATACACGTTCGGTTTGCGGATGATAAGCCGAAATAAGGATGGGGATACTGTGACTGTTACTCTCTATACAGATACACCTTCTTCCCCCAAAAAGCCGGTATCATCTCAATCGGTACATATCTCAGGATCTAATTATACAGATATCCTCTTTGAAGATATGTTGCCTTTCAATGTGGCAGACCGCAACCAACCATTCAGCTATTACTTTATGTATACCTCACCGGATCAATACGGAAAATATGAATCTTCCTGGATGGATGGGTCCAAACAAATAAACTCAAAGCTAATCAGCTATGATCTAGCCTCAACTCAAGCAGTAGCCAATCTTCTGGCGATTGTTATTGCTGCTCTTTTGGCTGGCATATTTATTGAGAGGAGGTTCTATAGATGATGATTAAGATAGAACTTCTACAAGTGCTTCTACAGATGAGGTACGAGCTAGAGCTTCTAGCCATCTTGGCATGCATCATGCTACTAGGGGGACTCATCCATTTTGCATACTTGAATCGGATAAGGGCAAAGCTAAATAAGAAAGTAGACAGCAAAGTAGAAATGGCTGACCTAAAAAAGGCGATCGAGATATCTCAGGGCTCCAACTTCAACACGCTATTGATCTCTTCTTGGAGCTTATTCTTTGTAGCCGTAGTATTTCTCTACTTTCTTACTCCCACTATTTTCGAGAGATTGAATTACTTCCAAATCGCTGATGTTGCCTCCTCGGATTTTGGTATAATTATCCTCGGAACTGCTGTGATATTGCTTTCCGGCGTATTTGCATTCAGCATTCCTGGAATCTACAGATATTACACAATTCCGAGGGCTCTAAAAAACATCATCATATATCTTGTGCCTTTATTACTACTAATATCAATATCCGTTTCTATTTACCTTAGCACGATATTCCCTATTGAGGATAACAATTCCTGGAACTTAGGATACTTGACTCTGGTCGTGTCCCAAGTTCTGTTATTATTGCCTGTATTTTCCGGCTTCGTGAGGGATTTACATTGAGACCTTATATTGTTGGGATAGGTGGAGCTGGGGGAAATATCCTGATGCAGTTCCTTCTGAGCCAGGATGCCTATCTGCCTAAGTACTCGTTTGGGGAGCATTTGGCTTTCGGGAATGTTAAAGGTGTTTGGCTGGATTCTGCAAGCCATGAAGTCCAGGATAATCCTTTCTATGACAGTCTTACCAGTGGCAGCTATCCTTGTTACTTAATCTGCCATGGTGGCATTGAAGATCACTCTAAAACCAGGGATTATGTAACGAATAAATACGGCTATGACCTCAAGGCTTCGGGATATGATAGACGCGCCGAATATCTTAAGGGCATCTTTGAGATCTTTGAGACCGATGAAAATTTACAATCCATAGCAACTGACGAGTTCAAAGGAGAAAAGAATCCGCTTTCCAGCTATATCTGGCGGGAAGGCATTCGGCCCTTCACTACTTTATCTATAAAACCAGATGAAGCGAATAAGATACGGCAACAGAAACTTTGCGACAGCATACTTTTCATCGCTTCTCTTGGAGGAGGAACAGGAACCGGCTTTATAAATCCTGTCACAAGCTCTGTTAGGGCCGAGGAGCTGAAGTTTCCTATCTTTACATTGGGGATTCTGACAGAAAAGGGGACAGATCGCAAGAATACAGAGGAAGGACAGAGGGATCTGGGCGCAGTAATTGCCCTGTATGATCTCCTAACCAAAGAGGCAGGAAAAGGCATCGATGGCCTTATGATGATGGATAATCAGATACTGATCGATAAGTTTGGAGATAGCTATGCGGCAATAGATAGCTCAATTCATACGATCATGAAACCGCTCATCGACGTGAGGGATTATCCCGGGGCTGAGCAGCAGGAGGAAGTGCTTGGCATCCAGCGTGTTTTCATGGGTATTAATGATAATAAAAGCGACATAAGTAATGGTGATAGACAGCTGTTTCCACCTATTCTAATTCCCTGCTATTATTCCAAGAAAGGCTCGACTGAGGAATTTCTGGTAAACAATGCCTTAGCTAAAGGTGGAAGACTCTTCAATTGTGATCCTACAAACGCTGAAAGGGCGCTTGTATTCACCAGAGGATTTCTCAGCTCTGGCAAAATAGTGGATGCAGTTCATGAATATACAAGCATTTCATCAGATGAAATAATAGTCTACCGCAAGATAGGTATTGGCAATTCAAATGATATCCTGATTTTGCTAAGGAATCCGTATGGAGGAGATATAGAGAGCTATAATATCGAGGGCACCTTTGAAAATCGAGTTTACGGCATAATAAATGAAGCAATAAAATACATCGAACGGAACGAGAATAATATCTTGGGGCTTCATGGCTATACTGAGATAACCAAAAAAGCCTTGAGGAACTACTTCTATGGAACTAACGGCCTAAAAAATAAGCTGAAAGCCTCCCAACAGCGCCTCAGGAATGGTCAAAAACCTTTCTTTGTTGAGCCTATTAGGATCTTTGGAGAACATGAGGCAGTGATTGGAGACAAAATGATCGAACTCGAAAGCCAAGGCCATACAATCGATCAGACTCAAATCAGAGAGATCATAAGAAAGGAGCTAGAGGGAATGCTTAGCTCCGAAGAGGGAAAGGCAAAGATAAGGACTATCTTAAACAGCTAAATCTATCAGATTTATAGTATCCAATGATTTAGTTATTGCGCAATAATCAGTTATAATCGAACGGTCATTTTTCCGAAGGCAAAAGGTCTAGATTCGGGCGTAGCCAATTTACGCTGCTAGCCACATCCCTTCCTCCGGATGCAGCCAGGAAAACTGCGCACTTGTATTGTACATTATCCCCCTATAGTAGTCATCTTTCATCGCGATCGTCCCAAGACGCACTAAATTTTTGTTCTTATCCGTATTCGTAGCCTCAATAGCCACATATCTCTCAGCCTCGTAGGGATATCTCACTACCACCCACATATGCGGATCGAGCGGATGGCCCTTGTAGCTCATCATGAGCCTGGCATCGTACCCTTTCTCTCGCAAAATAGACCAGCATATCTGAGATGTATTTGAGCAGTCGAAGACGTTCTCCCGATAGCTCTGACCATAGTTGTAGCTGTCGAGAACCTTCTGCAAATCTTTAAGCCACGATTTGTTCTCGGAAGATGGCTGTCTGAGTTCAACGTATTTAGAGGGCTCGCAATCCTCGCGTATGATCTGACTGCTATTATTTATGTTATAATCGAAGCTCATTAAATTGTCTTCAGCCAGATCTGTTATGTTCCAATAGACTATGCCATCCTCTCCATTATCTATTGGGACGCCAATCATCTCTCCAGGCTTCCTAGGGTTCAATGATACAAGCTGCCAATTGGCCGATGTATCCTGAACTGCAACCCAGATATTTCCGCCTCTTTGGATTAGCCTGGTTTCATAGCCATTTCGATTGAGAAGATCTTCCACTGCAGAAGCTCTGGAAGCTGCATCTAGCGGAAGATCAACTTTTATCTCATCCCTCGAAGATAGCTGATAAGTCCCGTTCAATGGTGTTAGCGAATGCGTAGTTTCTAGGTACACCTTCCTGGATAGCAGTGTGGATGTATCTTTGTAGCTGTAGCTTGCAAGCAAATCTCCAAGCACAATCGCCCAAGCATCGCCTTTTACTGTTCTTTGCTCAAGTTTTATTGCCTTTCTGCCAGGCACATCCGAGAATGTATCAAGCATATGATTGAAGGCTAAAGCACTCAGGTTATGGCCCTCGCTGCTGCTTGATAGTGTAGCGAAGAATAGCCTATCGGATATGCTTGAGTTCCAAACTGCAAAGCGTTTCCTTGTGCCATCTTTTCCCATTGAATAATAAAGATCAAGAACGGATGCATTTTCACCATTTATCCTAATCCAATTATGCGCTGATGAGATGATCCTTATCTCACTCCCGCTATAGGTCTTCTCCACTTGATCAAGTATTTTTTCAGGCTCAACTCCAGGATCTCTTGCCCATGCAAGGAGAATACATGCATCGGGTGATTGTATGCTTATGTTTCCTGCGGAATTTTTACCAAAAGCCGTTACGACCCAATCTGACGGATATTCCAAGTGTAGCCCATTGCCATTATACTTTGATGAGCTATCTGCGTGGCCTGAAGATGGTGCTGATAAAGAAGAGAAAGGAAGAATCAGGAAAATACAGGCAAACGATAATGAAAATATTCGAAAAAAGCTCACAAGACAATCTCCATCATATCATGGCCCAGAGGCCATGTCTTGAGAGCTATCTCATGCGGAGGATAGAGATGGCTTAGGTGAGTGAGCCTGAGATCCTTTACGCCCAAGTTCTTGGCAAGGCAAACTGCCTCATCAGCATTCATGTGCTTATTTAGATTGTAGCCGGGAGGCATTATGGCATCGGCCAGCATTAGATCTGCGTTCTTTATTAGATCTAAGCTCTCCTGTGGGATATCGAGATTAGTATCGCTGGTTATCACAACCTTCTTGCATCCATCAGTTATGAGAGCGCCAGCAGTCTCTGTTGGTGGGTGATTTACCTTAAAAAGAGTGAACTCCATGCCTGCGATCTCGAATGGCTCATAAGCCAGTACATCGTGGCGCATGGGTTTAAGAAAGTAAAGGTAGTTTAGAATATAATCCATTGTATCCTTCAGTGCAAAAACATCAACATGGCTCTGAACGCGATGAAAATCTCCAAAGCCTGCATAATGATCATAATGCGCATGAGTCCAGATAACCGCATCAACTGAGCTTATATCTTTCTTCAAAAGCTGCCATCTGAGATCCGGGCTTGTATCCACGAGCACTCTTCCTTCGTCCTCATCTGATTCCACTAAAACAGAGAACCTCATCCTTCTGCTTCGTCCGCCCCGGAGCGCGTCCATGCAGGCAGGGCATTTGCAGCCGATCTTGGGAGTACCTATTGCATCGCCTGTTCCGAGGAGCGTTACCTTCATGAGGGAGTGCCCCGCTTATAATCGGATACCCTTCTGCCGAAGTCCTCCACTGATCTCAGGAGGTCATCTTGGCCTATCTTCTTTCTATCTTCGATCAGGGCGTTAAGAACAGCTTCCCTGATCACTAACCTTAAGTCAGAGCCTGAGTAGCCGTCAGTCAGCTCTGAAAGCTCGTGTGTATCCACACTCGTATCGATCCTTGAGAGCACGTTATCCAGAATTTTGCGTCTGATCTCGGCATCAGGCAGCGGGAAGTTGAGGACTTTATCAAATCTCCTCCATGCCGCGTAGTCAAGGAGTTGAGGGTGATTTGTGGCAGCAAGCAGCAAAACTCCGTGCTCAACCAGGCTGATCTCATCTATTGCCTTGAGCAGAGTGTTCACAGCCCTCTTGATTGCTCCATGCTCATCAGATGTTCTAGTCTTCGCAACGAAGTCGAATTCATCTATAAAGAGGATGCATGGGCATAACCTCTTTGCTAGATCGAAAACCTTATCGATATTCTTTGATGTCTCACCCAGGTATTGTGAGGTTACCATCGACAACCTAACCTCTACTATCGGCAGAGAGAACCACTTAGAAAGCGCTCGAGCGGTCGAAGTCTTGCCTGTTCCCGGCGGCCCGACGAAGAGAAGCTTGCCAATATCATAAAGCCCGACATCTCTCAGGTAAGACCTGTACTCCAGAGCCTTGCCGATCTTCTCAATCTCTGTCTTTTGCTCACCTGTTAGCACAAGCTCTTCAATGGAATCTCTAACATCCTCAGGCGCCTTGACGTTCACAAGCTTAAGCAATTCATCGGATTCTTTTGCGTCTTTGCAGAGCTCATTGATCCTGGATTCGATCCATTCCCGGTCAGCACTTAGAGGCTTATTGTTCCTCCTAGCTTCCGAGTAGCTGACCTTTAGGGAGTTGTAATTTTCATAGAAGTAGGCCAAGGCCGGATTCGACATGATCCTCGATATGGGCTTCTGGTTTGCAAACCACTTTGCTGCAACATCGAAGACCGTGAGCTTGACCTGAGATCCAAACTCCTCAAAGCCTACGAATGGCAGATCTTTTATGGCATTTTTAATATTTTCTATCCCATAGATTTGCTGTATATCCTGGCTAGTTACATATATCGGCCGCTTGATGCATTTCGCCTCAATATTGAAGTAATGCTTTCTAATAATGGATGGCAGGTCATCCTCAGTCAGATTTCCTGAACGGTTATAGATATCTGCAGTGAGCAGAAGCTCTGCGACCTCAATCGCACCAGACTTCTCAGAACCCATCTTTAAAACTCCATAGGACTGGAAACTACTAATGGCCTATAAAAAGAGATAAAGCTTTCCATGCTTGTTCATGTCCTAGATTTCTCGATAATATACGATTGTCCTGTAGACGGCCAGAAGAAATCCATATAGGGCCGGTCCGATAATAACCCCTATGAGCCCTACAACAAATACCGGCGCTGTATAGGCTAGTACTGTGATAATTGGATGGATCCTGGCGCTTCTTATCGCTAATTGCGGGCGCAGAATATTCTCCGGTATGATCACAAGCGCAACAACTCCAAAGATTACTAGAGAAAACGCTGTCAGGTAATCTTTGAGCAGCAAATAATATATGGCTATTGGCGCGATCACAAAGGGTGGCCCGAGAAGAGGTATCAGCGTGAAGATTGCCACAATAACTCCCCAGATCAGCGGATAAGGGATTCCCAGCAGAAAGAACCCGAGGGCAGCTAGGATTCCGCTCAGTATCGATGTAGTGAAGTAAACAGTGAATAGCGTTGTGTAGATTGCGTTCAGCTCCTGCAGAAAATGGCTAACCAATCCGATCTTCGTTTTAGGCAAAATCTCTATTGCCTTTCTTACAAAGTATCTACCATCAATGAGTATATAGTAAGTGAAGAATACTACTACTATCAATTGGGCAAATAATATCGGCAGGTTGGACGCAAATCCTGATAGCTGTGCCTCTATAATAGGAAGCGCCCAGGAGGCGATGGCCGCAGGGATATCGCCTATTTCCTTTACATATCCAGATATCGGTTCTGGAAGATTTATCTCCATCCATTTATTGAAATCTTGAGAGAGATTGGATACGGAGATGTCTGCAATATCGCCTGATCTTTGCAGGTTCGATATCTCTATCAGGAGCACGCTAGTCATGCCCAAAAGCACAGCCAGGATTATAATGAATACCACAAGAATGGCAAGAAATGATGAGATCTGCCGCTGCCTTGTAAGCCGAAACAATCTCGCATAGACTGGCTTAAGAAGAAAGGTCATAACAATGCTTAAGAGGATTGTTGATAGGAAATCCTTTGTCAGGTAAACCGTGGCGATGAATACCAGGAATACTATGGCTACGGCAGCGATATCGAACTTGCGGCTGGCCTCCATGGCATTAGCTTATCTCTGGGAGGAATAAACTTTTCCGATCTTACAGTTTTAATTATATCGTTAAATATCACACTTTCTATTTAATTGAGCTTAAAATGTAGAGATAATGTTTATATATTCGAATTACAAATTCGAATTGTAGAACTAGTGAAGTCGTAGGAGGTGTATCATTTGGATATAAATATGTCTCAGGAGGCGGATTATAAGCAGATCGTGGATAGATTTATAAAAATAAATAGTGAGATATTCATATTGTCAGTTTTATCCGAGAGGTCGATGTGCGGATACGACCTCATCAAAGAGATCTCCCATAGATGCGACGTCTTTCTCAGTCAGGAATCTGTCTATCCTATTTTATACTCTCTCGAGGAGGAGGGAATACTTCGTGCTGAGTTTAGTAATGGGGATATGAGAACCAAGAGGTATTCCTTAACGCCCAAGGGAAGGCAGATCGCGCTTAAGAAGCTGGAGGAGTTTGCAAAGGCCATTGAGACGGTACTGGCTTTGCTCAAGGGATGAGGAATATGTTTACGGATACGATGACTTATTTGTAAAAGATCTATATCAAAAAAATTTTATCTGCCAAAATCCTCAACCTTTAGCTGGTAAAGCGCTATCAGAGAGATATATAAGGAATATGGCACACTGCTCAGTTCAAGCTCTTCGACAAGATCTCCCACCCTTTCGATAGAATCTTTTGTTTCCGCTAAACACTTGTCTACCTCATCATCTTTATAGGTAATATCACTTGAAAGAAGTGTATAAAGCCTCAACATCAGCTCGTAGCTTGACTTGAAATTCCTTGATAATTCCTCTGATAGTTCATCTGTTCTAACATCAGTCCTTCGGAGCTTGGTAATATATTTCTTGAGCTCCTCTTGGGCTTTTTAAAGATTAGTGATATCCATAAAGGAATATGCTATGTATACTGGCCTTCCCAAATGATCATAGATATCATTGACTGATAGCTTTGCGAAGAAATTTGTTCCATCCTTTCTTATTGCGGCCGTCTCTCCAGTCCATCTTCCTTTTTCACTCAGAGAGGTCTCAATCTCAGAGAGCTTTGCATCCATTTGATATATCTCAGAAGCTGACCTGCCGATGACCTCCTCAGGCCTATAGCCCCAAAGCTCATAAAAAGGAGCGTTAGCATACTTAATCGTTCCATTTATATCTGTTATGCATAGAGCATTGATGGAAGAGGCCATGGCTGTATCTCTGATCTTTGACTCTATCTCAGCCACCCTTTGTGATGTCAGGTCTTTGAGTATCAGAACCACACCCATTACGACTCCCTGAACATCGGCTATTGGTGATGCGATATAATCTATGGGCACATCCTTTTCGACTGAAGTTCTGAGTAAATTGCTACCTGCCGAGGCTACTACAGAATTATTGCTCAAAGCCATGCTGACTAGATTTTTCACTGGAGTCATGGTTTCTTCGTCGATAATTTTTATGACCTCATCCAAATCCTTTCCTACGGCATAATCATGCTTCAAGCCTGTGAGCTTCTCTGCAGAGGGGTTTACGAATGTAATATGGCCATCATTATCTGTAGCTATCACGCAATCGCCCATACTCCTCAGAACAGTCTCTAACCAGTGGTGGCTCTCCCTCAGTTTCTCCATCGTATGCCTGTAAAGGGCTATTTCCAGAGCTATCTGCAGCTCTTTCTCATTATAGGGTTTGACAAGGTATCCAAAAGGCTCGGTTATCTTTGCCCTCTTCACGGTACCATCATCAGCATAAGCAGTTAGATAAATGACAGGAACCTTTAAGGTGCTGCAGATCTTGTTAGCCGCCTCTATGCCATCCATATCTCCCTTTAGCACAATATCCATTAAGATCAGATCGGGCCTGTGCTTGGCTGCCAGTTCAATAGCTTCCTCGCCTGTTGAAGCTATGGCAGGCACCTTATAACCTAGTTTCTCAAGCTTTTCCTTAAGTTCAATTGCCAATATGCCCTCATCCTCTACTATTAAGATATTCGCGCCTGTCATCGTTCATCCCTCACTTTAACCCTCTAAAATGAATCTCGCATCTAGTTCCATTGATCGTATCAAGGCTCATCTTTCCATCGATCTGCTTAACAAGGGTATCTATCAATCGGAACCCTAATGTCTTCGATTCCTCGATATTTATGTCTCCTTTGATCCCTACCCCGTTATCACTTACAACGAGCCTATAGCCGTCATCCTCGGAACTAAGGTCTATGCAGACCTCACCGCTTCTGCCATCTGGAAAAGCGTGCTTAAAGGAGTTGGAGATCAGCTCGTTTATGATCATGCCACAGGGAATAGCTGTGTTTATATTCAAATAAACATTTTCTGATTTTACCTTAAATCTAATCTTGCACGCGAGATCACCGTAAGATTGAGATAAATGGGCGACCAGCTGATTTATATACTCATTAAAGTCAACCTTGCCTAAATCTTTAGACCTATACAAATTCTCATGAACCAGTGCCATGGATTTGATACGGTTCTGGCTATCTCTGAAGATTTTTATGATATTCTCGTCAGTAAGGTATGATGATTGCAGGGAAAGAAGTGCAGAGATAATCTGTAGGTTATTCTTAACACGGTGGTGAATCTCTTTGAGGAGGACTTCCTTCTCTTGGAGCGAGGTTTTGATTCTGTTCTCAACTTGTTTTCTATCCGTAATATCCCTGATTATGCCTATCAGGAACTGCTTACCCTCCTTGTCAGTATAAAGAGATTTCTTGGCGAGGATAGTAACGGGCGTAATCAATGAATGGGTGTCTACGGTATCTATCTCCTCGTTTATAATCTCAATGCGCTTACTGAAAACATCCTCGTCCTTACTCCAAGTTATCTCGCCCTCCTCCTTGGTTGGAAAGAGATCTCTCTCAGTTTTGCCTAGGATTTCTTCCCTGGTACGGTTGAAGAATTTGCATGCTGCATCGTTTACAAGGGTCATCTTATGCTGTCTATCCTTGACAAATAATGGGTCACCAATTGAGTTGATTATCTTGTCCAAATAGTCCTTCGACTCCTGCAGCGCTTTTTCCATCCTTTTCTGTTCAGTAATGTCTTTGATGGACTCGATAGTCCCTATCCGATTACCTTTATTATCAAATAGAGGTGATCCGGTAGCCCATACATAGGCCCCTTTGCCTCCATACAATGCAGGCGTAAATGTTTCGGCACAGAGTGTATTTCCTTTTCTTTGAACATATTTATATTTGGAAGCAAGTTCTTTGTCATCCAAATCTATGAGGTCCAGCAAATGCTTCCTTCGTTCGCCATAGAATGGAATTGTGTAAGCATAATCTCCTTGACCGATCATATTGTCTTTGTTGACACCGGTCATCTCCTCCATGGCACGATTCCATGCAATTATCTTCTTCTCGCTATCTATGACAAATGTTGCATCTGGCAAGAAGTCGATTATATTTGCCAAACGCTGCTCTGATTCGAGTAATGCCTCCTCGGCTTGCTTGCGTTCGGTGATATCTAATAGAGATGCAATGCTTTTCTTAGTACCGCTGATAATACCAACACGCAATAGTATGTCCTTGACATTGCCATTTCTGTCAATTGCCCGAAACTCATAGTTGCTCAATGCCGCATTAGGATCGATCCTTCTCAATTTATGCTGCTCAAGCATCCTTTCGAGATCCTCTTTTACAACGAACTCAGTCCAACTTATCTTTCCCTCAATCTCCTCCTTGCTATAACCAGTAAACCTTTCTAGTTCAGAATTGGCCAGAGATATGATGGTGTTATCCTCAATAATCATTGTTGCAGTGCCGGTATTCTCGAAGATGGATCGATACATATTCTCCGATTCCAGCAGTGCATTCTCCAATTTCTTGCGCTCAGTGATATCCATATATGTCCCGAGCACACCTATGATCTCTCCGTCAGAACTGCGCAGAGGAATCTTGCTCGTCAGAAGAGTGATCTGGTTTCCCTCGGGGGTTGTCTGGGGTTCTTCGATGAGCAATTTTGGCATGCTGCTCTCGATGACCTGGCGATCATCGGCGCGATACAATTCCGCCTGGTCATGCCATCCCATCTGGAAATCATCTTTGCCGACTATATCTTTCGGATCGGCAAAACCCGCATCTTGGGCGAATGTCGCATTACAACCCAAGTAAATAAGATTTCTATCCTTCCAGAAAACCCTTACAGGTATTGCGTTGATAATCTCATTGAGGATCTGATGAGATGAACGCAGTGCTTCCTCGGCTTGCTTGCGCTCTGTGATATCTGTAAAAATGGATATGTTGGCAATGTGTTCTCCCATGCTGTTGAAAATGGGCGTGGTATTATACATCGTCCACACCGGTGAGCCATCTTTTCGGCGGAACTTGAACTCGCCGTGCAATGTATTGCCTTTGAGAAGTTCTTCTCTTGCTTGGTAAACCTGAGTTCGATTTTCATCAAAGGCGAAATCTGAACTGGACTTGCCAAGGATCTCATTCTCTTGATATCCTAGAAGGTCTGCCATTTGCTGATTTGCATAGATGTAATTGCCTTTTGGCCTAGCAATGACTATTCCCTCAGCTGAAGTCTCAACGATAGTACGATACTTCGTCTCGCTCTCCTGCAGGGCCGACTGAACACGCATGAGTTCATCATTCTGTTGGCGCAGCTCCTCTTCTGTAGCCTGAAGCTCTTCATTTGCTTCCTGCAGCGCTACCTCGGCAAGTTTACGCTCTGTGATGTCCAGGCAGTATATACGGATGCGTTGGGTATTAGAAACAAGATGTATCGACTGCTGGTACCACCTATCTCCTATGAGCAGATCCCGGACATAAGTGCTCGTTCCACCGTTAAGTAAGATCTGCATCACCTCAAACCAATCAGTTAACACGGGGTGATTGGGCGCACTTTCAGTAAGGGTGGGAAACAGCTTATTGGCCGCAGGATTAGCGTAATGCACATACCCTGCCAGGTTAACTTCAATGATCGGATTCGGATTGATCGTGAGGAAAGATGCCAGCCGTTCCAGCTCATCATCCATTTCCTTGTGCTCGGTGATATCTCTATTGCTTATCCTGCGTCCAAGCCAATTCCCCTTTTCCCAGTCATATGTGATATCGGCAACCCGTCGGAATTTTTCGCAGTCCTGTGCAGACTTAGCGCATTCCTCGTTATTTCGCTTGAGCATTTTTTCGGCAACCATTAGATCCTCAAGGCTGGCATGCAGATTTTCCAGTGCGTCGGATAGGATTTCGGGCGCATTTGTTGGGTTGCTAATAAATTCTGCCCGATGGCTCTCTAAACGGCGGGAGAGTTGGGAAATCCTTTGGGAAAGGTCATCAGAAGTCATTTCTATCCGGTCCTAATAGAAATAATACTGCAGTTTTATTAAATAAGTGTATAGGGATCATATGGAATCAGTTTTGTCCTGACTGCTTTTTTTCGATGTCTCTCATCAGGTCTTCGCTCATCTTGGCACCGTCCAACTTGGACTCGGCGGAGAAATGAAGCGATATGCCATCATATTTAACTCCTTGTAGATCGGCACCTGTAAAATTACACTTTTTCTAGCTGTTCCCGATATGGTTAACAATAAAATCACAAGTAAATGGCTTCCAAGAAGATTCCTCATCCATTGTAGAGCCATAGCAATAACTTATCACTACAGCTTAATAAATATTCTTATCCCAAATACGAATTTTAAATTCTATTATTGATAAAATAATAGCTATCGAAGTCACCATAAGTCACCATATATGATTGGCTAATCGTTGATCAACTCCGAATTAATTTTAAAAGAACGTTTAAGTACAATCGGCCTCAATAATTCTAGAGTAGATACTTAGAGATTAATCAAAATGGATGTGGTGAATATCGCCCAGAAATATCAGTGCACAATTTGCGGATATATTTACGATCCGGAGAAAGGAGATCCAGATTCGGGAATTGCTCCCGGCACAGCCTTTGAGAACCTTCCTGATGATTGGGATTGCCCTCAGTGTGGGGCACCAAAAGATGCTTTTGAGGAGATGTTGTAGATGAGCCTTGTCAGAGATATAAGGCCCGGAGTACGATCGGTAGGGGCAATAGACTGGGACCGAAGGCTCTTTGATGCATTGATACCTCTGCCGGACGGCACCAGCTACAACTCATATTTGGTTCAAGGCAGCGATAAGGTAGCTCTGATAGATGCCGTCGATACGACAATGCAAGATGTTCTCATAGAAAATCTTAGTTCTCTGGGAATAAAAAAGCTGGACTATATAATTTCACAGCATGCAGAGCAGGATCATTCAGGCACAATCAAGCGGCTCATCGAGCTTTATCCCGATGCTAAGGTTGTTGCATCCGGCAAATGCATAGATCTCCTAATAGCATTCAGCCTTGTTCCAAAAGAGCGAGTGCAGGAGGTTAAAGACGGCGAACATATTACCCTCGGCGGCAAAACGCTGGAGTTCATTCACGCGCCCTGGGTCCATTGGCCTGATACGATGTTCACTTACCTTCCTGAAGACAAAATCCTCTTCACCTGCGACTTCCTGGGATCGCATTTGGCAACAAGCGATCTGTATGCGACAGATGAGGCTTCTGTATATGAGTCAGCTAAAAGGTATTATGCAGAAATTATGATGCCATTCAGGCCAAATATTCAGAAGCATTTGACAAGGATAAAGGACTTGAAGGTCAATGTGATCGCTCCAAGCCATGGGCCTCTCTATAACAAGCCTGAGTTTATACTTAATGCCTATCGCGGTTGGGTTTCAGATGCAGTCAAGAATGAGGTTATACTTCCCTACGTCTCCATGCATGGTGCCACGAAGGCAATGGTAGACCATCTTGTAGATGCTCTCATATCCAGGGGGATTGCGGTCAAGCAGTTTGATCTAACGAGGACGGATATTGGAGAGCTGGCCGAAGCACTTGTTGATGCGGCCACGATTATCGTCGGATCACCAACTATATTGGCTGGAGCACATCCGGTAGCATTGTATGCAGCTATCCTTGCAAACGCTCTAAGACCTAAGACAAGGTTTGCATCGATAATTGGCTCATACGGCTGGGGAGGGAGAATGGTGGATCAGATCAAGGCTGCGATACCGAATCTCAAGGTAGAGCTGATCGAGCCTGTTGTGATCAAAGGCCAGCCAAAAGAGGATGATTTCAAGGCATTGGATAAGCTGGCCGATGAGGTACTTGCCAAGCACAAAGGGCTGAAGATCGTCTGAGTGAACTCTGCCGGAAATAAAAGGCAAAATACAATTTTTAACTACTAGCCGCGAAGGTGACATTGATATTTGAATTGATGCAAGAACCTCAGCTCACATATGTGCTCGTATTGATGGCAACAGGCGTACTCGTGGGCATGGCCTGTGGCCTCTTAGGAGTGGGCGGCGCTTTTATAATGGTGCCTATTCAGCTCTGGGCTCTGACCTCCATGGGCATCGATGCAACAATCGCCACCCGCGTAGCGTTTGGAACAGGTCTAGCAGTAATTCTGCCAACTTCCATCAGCGGCTGCTATGGGCATAGCTGCCGGGGCGTAGTTCTATGGAAGCCGGGAGTAATAATGGGGCTATCAGGGCTCGCTGGTGCATTCATTGGTGGATCAATTGCAGCACATGCCCCGGCAGCTGTGCTCAAAACGATATTTGGTGCGGCGGTGCTTGCTGGAGGCTTTCGTATGCTTCTGGCCGAAAGGATCAGGCCAGGGCCCAAGCCCAAAGCTAATCCTCTGTATTACGTTTTATGGGGCTTTCCAGTTGGGATCGTATCGGGGCTGAGCGGCATAGGTGGCGGCGTACTGATGGTTCCAGTGCTTGTCGTCGCTATGGGATTCAGCATGCTTCAGGCGGTCGGGACATCAACTGTAGCAATTGCATTGAACTCCATTGGCGGAATCTCTTCTTATGCAATAAATGGGATGGGGGTCCCAGGAAGACCTGATTATTCTCTGGGCTACATCGATCTTCTTCAGTTTATCTTGCTTGCGGGCACAAGCGTGCCTGCGGCACAGCTTGGTGTACGATTTGCTCATTTTATCCCAGGGAGACAGCTCAGGTATATCTTCATGGCATTGATGTTTTACATCGGCCTCAGGATGATAGGGGTCTTCGCCTGGCTGGGCCTGCCGATCTAATACGCTATTATAAATGAGAAATGAGAGCATTAACCGCCTGGCTTCTGTTTTAATTAAGTTTAGAATATGACAGTAATGTTCATATATTCGAATCACGGGTTAGAATTATTGTATAGGGGAGGGATGAAAAAATTACGAAAGGCCAGCAGACATCATTCATTGTTATCCTTCTGCTTGTTGTCTCCGTAATATGTATTGCCTACGTTTTTTATCAGCCCCCAACGTCCCAACTTCAGATCTTCGTTGAACCGACGGATGGATATAAGCCTGTTTTGGACGAATTAAATTCGGCCCAATCATCGATTCTCGTTGAGATGTATCTTATAACAGATAAAAATATTATAAGTGCGCTTAAAAATGCGAGTTTAAGAGGAGTAAAAGTCAAAGTTATACTAGAGGATTGGGCCTATGGAACTCCTGCTGACTTCAATGCGGTTATGGAATCCTTAAACTCATCCGGTATATCAGTTGAGGTAGGAAGCCCTGCTTTTCGCCTTACTCATGAAAAGGCGATAGTCATTGATCGTAATATCGTCCTTATCATGACCCTGAATCAAGCCCGCTCTTCATACACCGAAAACCGCGAGTTTGGCATAATTGACTACAATGCAGCCGACATAGCTGAAATAGCATCTGTCTTTGAGGCGGACTGGAATCGAACTGTTCCAAAGTTATCCGAACCAAACCTAGTGTGGAGTCCCGTAAATTCACGAGATCGAATCCTTAGCCTGATAGATGGTGCCGAAAAGAGCCTTGAAATAGAGAACGCAGAGATGCAGGATACGGAGGTTGAGGATCATCTCATTTCTGCTGCCAAAAGAGGAATAGATGTGAAGGTTGTAATGTCCCCTTCAGAATTCAAGAACGACCCTGATGCGGCGGGCAGAAACGCGCTAATAAATGGCGGCGTTAAGGTAGTCCTTGTGAAGAGTCTCTACATTCATGCTAAGATAATAATTGCAGATGGCTTAAAGGGATTTGTAGGTTCTGAAAATTTCTCACCTACCTCTCTTGATAAAAATAGGGAACTAGGCATTCTGATCGACAATTCAGGGATCATCCAGACAGTATCTTCAACCTTTGATGTTGATTGGAATTCGGGGAATCAAATACAGAAAATTTATCCAAATAAAGTTCCCAAAAGAATTAAAGGAGGGCGGATATCTTATTAAGCCCTTATAGGCCGCTTTTGTAAACCGCCCTTGTAAGCTAAGTCTAGCTCAAAGTCCCATTATTCAGCTCCTCCAGCTGATTCACCCTGAGCTTCACCATATCCATAGCATCCTCGAAGAGCTTCCTATTGATCTCCAGCCCGAAGTACTTCTTAAGCTTGTCAGGCGGAGTCATAGTGGTGCCTGCAGATAGGTAGGCAACATAGTTCTTGTTGAACTCCTGAGGATTCTCCTTGTACATCTTGAAGAGTGACAGGGTTATTGCCTCAGACAGAGCATAGTTGAAGGTGTAATAGTTATCGGTGAAGTATATATGGTTAACATAAGTCCACCTAGGCTCGCTTTGCGGATAGTAGGCAACTTTATCGCTCTTATATTCATCCTCAAGGCTGCCCCAAAGAGCATTCAGATCTGAGCCGCTCACGTTTTCCTTCTGGCTGACAAGCTGATGGGCTTTATGCTCGAACTCAGTGATCATGGTCTGGAAGGTGAATTCATTGGCATAGTCGCTGATATGATTAGCTAGGACCGCTGTGGCTGTATCTTTATCGTAGTTCTTGATGGCATAATCCATGAATAGCTCCTCATCGAAGGTTGAAGGTATCTCCATCTCGTATATGGTGCCTCCGCAATAGATGTAATCCAGAGACTGCCCCATGAGGTAGAAGTCGATTGCGTGGCCCATCTCATGGGCTATGGTGGACTTGTCATCGATCAGACCTTTATAGTTCAGGAATACGAGCGCCGGGCGCTTCAGAGCGCAGAGATCCTGAGTATATTGTATGGTTTGCTTTTCTGGATTCGGATAGACATCGACAGAGTTACTTGTGACAGTCTTTATGAATGCCTGATGAAATGCAGGATCCATCTGGTTAAGTGATGCATCAACCTCCTTTACGGCATCTATATAGCTAGTTTTCTTGTTAGGATCCTTCATGAGCTGAAGGAAGAGATCGTATGGCGCGAGCTTTTCAACGCCCATCTTTTCCTTACGGAACTCGTAATATCCATCGAAGTCTCCTTTTCGCTCCTTGAATACCTGGTTCATCTCATCTATCTGTGATGCGTTTAGATACGATTCGAACATCATTGCATCATACGCATCTGAATAGTTCAGCTCCCTGGCGTACTTATCATCAAGCTTCGATTTATTGACATAGAGGAACCCCATCTCATTCGACTCATTGAGCAGATGGCGGTAGCGCTGATCGTAGCAGTTCTTTCGATCGCTTCTATTCGCGTTTGTCATGAGAAGATCATAGTAAGACGTGGAATTGACGGCGAATTGCTGGCCGTTTCCAAGAGTTATGTTCCCTGCTTGGGTTACATTATTGGTGATCAACTTCTCGGCGTTGGTATCAAGCTTCATTAGCTGATTGGCAAGATCTGCCAGATATGCAGCTTGGGTCTCATTCTTGGGACGGTGGTCTACAAAGCGTATATAGTTGGCTTCCAAATAAGGACGATATTTCTCCAATCGCGGCTCCTCTAGAAATAGCCTATACCATTCCGATCTTGGCAGAGACTTCAGCTTAACATCAGCAAATGAGGTGGCCTTAGAATAATTAGTGGATAGATTCTGGACATCGGAGAGAAATGCCTGATAGAACATATCATTGACATCTAGGCTGTTCTGTGCATTGGCATAAGCATATAGGACGTTCAATGATTTAGAGAAGTTTTCATCGCTCAGAATATAATCAAGCAGCACTGTTCCTGTCAGATTATTGAACCTCGGCCGGAAGGTCTGGTTGATCTGTTCTAATGTCATGTTCAGCCTCTGATACTCTGCCTTGGCAGCGTTCTTGTCCTTATAGAGAAATGACAGATTCCATGAGGTTGTAATCTTGCTGGTATCAAGGCTTGGTGCAGTGACGTTTCCTGAGGCGTTCAAAGGCTGAGCAGCTTCTACTGGAGCAACCAAAACAGCTGCCGTGACCGCAGATATGATGATTGCTATGCCGACTAGTATCAGATGATTCATCTTCTTACTCCCATTAGGTATGAGATTTTGATCACAATAGCCCATCGATGGACAGGGCTGAGTCTGTAAGCTCTTCTTCTTAAAACCTTTTGTTTAGAAATCACTGATAGCGGTATGATCATGCAGCGTAATGAGAGGGGGAGATTACATGATCACCAAAAAGGAATATAAGGCCTTGAAAGGTGTAGTAGAGAGACGTATATGGGCATAAATTCCAAAGAAATTGCTTCTTTGGCAGGCATGGGAGTGTAGCAGTGGACCTCAGGAATCAGGTTTGGATAAAAATAAAAGGTAGAGTTTCCTGTCAGCTTATGCTGTTCACAGGAAACGATAATACACTCGGATAGTTAACGACTATACCTACCGAACCAAAGGGTCCTCCAGCAGGCCCAGTGATCCATCCTTTCTGGGCCATACCCAGGATCTGGAACTCCTCTATCATCCTGGATCTGTAGCCCTTGCTAATAGACTCATTTGTCCACATTCCGAGGTTCATATCCCACCTTCAATTGGCCCTGATAAAGTGGTAGGGTAATCGTGCCAGCGTTCAAATCGACGTTAGAAGATAAAAGCTTATGATCCCGCGGTCGGCATATCAAGGAAATCCGTTATGATCCTTGAGAATTCATCAGGATACTGATAAATCAGGCCGTGCCCGGCTCCCTCAAACCTGATCAGCCATGAGCCTGGTATTTGTTCTGCCAGTATCAGCGAGTTCTCAGGAGGCGCAATCTTATCTTCTGTTCCCACTATGATGAGCGTAGGCCTGCTTATGTTTGAAAGCCGATCGTATGTTCCCTCCCAATATCCAATGGCAGAATTTTGTCTGGCTATGTTCTCCGGAGATGTGGTCTTCTTTGGAATCGGGAATTGCTTATAGAAATCCGGATGATCTTTAAGTTATTTAAGCTATAATACATTTACAAGGGAAAAATAATGAATGGAAACGTTTCCGATGCTCTTGTTCAGGAGATCATGCTGGACTTCGCCCGCATAACAGGACTTGAACCAGTTAGCGTCCATCCCAAACGATACCTATGGACGGATGCATTTGCAGTATGCAACTACCTTGACCTCTTTCGCCGGACGAAAGATGTTGCCTATCGGGATCTAGCCTTGCGTCTTGTCGATCAGGTACATCATATCCTGGGTCGGCACCGTGATGATGATCCTAGGATTGGCTGGATCAGCGGCCTTGATGAACAGATGGGTGAGAAGCATCCAACCATAAGGGGCCTTCGGATTGGAAAACAGCTGAACGAACGGAAACGCGAGGAGCCATTTAATGAGCGTCTGGAATGGGACCAGGATGGACAGTACTATCATTACCTGACGAAATGGATGCATGCGCTCAACCGTGTGAGCCGGGTCACAGGAGACCCGATCTATATCAAATCGGCGATAGAACTTGCGCAGGCGGCGCATAGCAGGTTCACGTATTCGCCTATTGCAGGAGGCCGAAGGAGAATGTACTGGAAAATGAGCATCGATCTGACCTATCCCCTTGTCCCCTCAATGGGCCAGCACGATCCTCTCGATGGATTTGTTACATACAATGAGCTGCAAGCGACGGCTACCAAGTGTTTCAAAGAATCATCATTGCTCAGTCTCAAAAATGAGATTGCCGATATGGTCGAAATCTGTCGGGGCATGGGCTTGGCTACAGACGATCCTCTGGGAATCGGCGGTCTTCTTTCGGATTCTTCACGAATTGCACAGTTGATGATGCAGTGTAGTTCAAATTACGAGAGCCTGCTGGATGCAGTCATGAACTCTGCTCTGCTTGGAATGGAGGCATTTACAAGAAGCGGTTCACTTGAGTATCCCGCAGAGTACCGACTCGCCTTCCGCGAGCTTGGGCTGTCTATCGGGCTCTCGGCGGTTGAAAAATTGCAGAAATGGATTAGGGAAAATCCGAGCTTGATCCAAAGGGAAGGTCATCTGCATCGCCGGGTTGAAGATCTTATGGGATATGTGCCGCTTCGGGAAACTATAGAGCAGTTTTGGATAGATGACAGAAACAGAGAGGCTAGTACCTGGACAGAGCATCGTGAAATAAATATGGTTATGCTAGCGACGAGCATTGCTCCCGATGAATTCCTAATGATCTGAACTGTAATGCTTCCATTGTAGAGCTAACGATTTTTATTTCCGTTATGAAACTCCTCAATTGCAAAGTTTAATATTTCATGAAAATAATATTTAGCATCGTCCGCTACACGTCGCCCAACTTATATTATACTTCTGAATTTGTGCTATATTTCTTATTTTGTGCTATATTTCTTATTTTGTGCTATATTTCTTATTTTGTGCTATATTTCTTATTTTGTGCTATATTTCGCAATTTGTGCTATAATTCGCAATATGTGTCATAAAATCCATATATACAACGAACAGATTAGGGCTTGATGAGATGGGGCAATAGCAGAATATCTCCGTGATTTCAAGCACACTCTCCAAGTATTGTTCTATCTTACGATATTCCAAAGGTAAGCAGGAGGATTGAATAATGAGATCCAATGATAATCTGAAAGGAAAAAAGAACTCTGCCAAGAGACAATCCAAAAGCGCTAATAAAGCTCCAAAGCAGGAGATAAGCGCGACCGAAGAACTATATGATGATGTATCGGGCGCATTCCTATTGAAATACAGTATAAATGAAAAGGGCATAGGGCAAATTTGCTTGCCGCCCAGCCTTTCGATGGTGCTGCAGTCGGATCAGATATATATTTCGCCTTCTGGAGGCGGTCTTTTTATCCGATCGATTTAGCCATAAATGATACTAATGTTAATTAGCTACAGCCAATTGAATGCGATTTTTGTGAAGATAAGGAGTGGACAAAATGTTGACAAATATGGAATTGGAGAACTTGGACGGGGCCATCAAGGCTATTGGCCAGGCTAACACCTGCATAACAGCACCTATAATAGCGGCAGCTAAGAATACCTTGCTTGAAAAAGGCTATGAGGGAGCTGAAGCTTATGCAGGCCAGCTCACCGGAACCGATGAAAACACTGAACTATTACGTGTTCTGGCTATTTGCAAAAGCTACGGTCTAGGACCAGAGGCCGCAGCAAAGGTAATTGAGAACCTGAACCGGATAGAATCCGGAAAATGGTGAGGCCAGTATTTGAAGTCTCAGCTTGAAATTTTTTTATTTCTCCCTTTATGCGGACCCTACCCTCGCATCGCTTTTAACTTCTAACCTTAACTCCGCATTACGTGGGGAATAGATTTAGTTTAAGCCTTACATCTAGATCACGAACTTTCTTAGGAATTTCCATAATAGCGTCCTCTTCACCAAAGTCAATATGATATATTTTGCTAAACTCAAATAGTAAATCCATTGGTGTCATAGTTTTATTTAGATTGGCTTTCTTTAATAGAGATTCGATTTTACAATATGCGTAGAGAGATAAAAATCCAATAAATACATGTCCGAAAACGCTTTCATCGCTATGTAGGTATAATCTATCTGTATACAAAGTTGATTTATAGGTATCGAATAATTTCTCGACAACGTCCCTTTTCTTGTAGAATTCATAAGCTTCCTGCTCAGACATCTTTCGATTTGACAGAATTAAAATCCTTCCAGCTTTTTTAAAATTTTTATCAAACTGATTTTTATCAATCTCACCTTTATCAAGTTTATCGTAAAGGGTATTACGCTCTTCAAGCAAGAGTTCTTGATCTTCAAATAGATAGAGATACTTGTCTTTGCACATTCTGCTACCACATCGAATTAGCCGCTTATGGTAGCGAAAGTGACTATTTAGGTGAATGCGCATATCATAATAATGGCTATTTCTTTTCGCCGGAATAAGGTAGGAGATATCAAGTTCATTTAAATCCGAAAAGACATCTTCTGAGGAGAAACCTCTATCCAATATGAGCATCTTGTTTTGGATATCAAATTCAGAAAGGGATTTTCTCAGGGTTGCTATGTCTTTGACACTGCCTGGAAGAGATCTTATCATAGTCGGCAGCCCAGTTTCGGCGTTACAAAGTAGCACTATGTTAATTTGAGGTAATTGAATTTTATCTTTATTATAGCCCTTTTCTGCTTGACGTATGCTTACAGAACGTGAAAATATATAACTTAAATCGTATACAAGCTGTTCACTTTGATCGAGAAGGCCCTTAAATAATATGCTCTGACCTTTGCGATTGCTGCCAATATCTTGCATTACTTTAGAGAGATGTTGAGACTTGAGATTAGGTTCAATGGATTCCACATTATAGAGCTTTTGCCATGCGCTTTCAGCTCTTTTTAAAGGGACATATCCCATAACTCTCAACATAGAAAGCGAATAAATTTCCGACCAATTGTTAGGAAAACCTTCCGTTAATAGCGGTTTTATGTCTTTCATGGCTTCATGAAGCAAAAGGGCATTGCCGTACTCGGTAATGCTTCTAACCTTTGTTGACTTTTCAATCTTTACATTTTGACTATCTTCTTCATGGGACCTTATTAAACCGCGCTCTTGATCAAGTTTACCGATATACTTTGATGTCTTTATCGCTTTATTTTGAGTTTTATCCCAATGTGTCGTAGAATGGTAAACATAATGCTTAGCGCCATGCTGTTTTATTTCAAGGCATTTAACTCCTTTATTTCTTTGATCCTCTAACCACTCTTTAGCCCAAGTCTCCATATTCATCATATGGGGAATAAAGGTTAATTAAGCTTTCGCTCAAATAAGAATCTAGAGCCAAAATAACCACTTAAAAGTCCAATTTATTCCCCATATTCGCGGAGTTAAGGTTCTAAATCCTATTCTTATGCGGAGGGGGTAATACTACTTAGCAGTGTAACAAGATCATCAACTTTCACAGGCTTTGCAATATAACCGTCCATGCCAGCTTCTAAAAACTTCTCTTTATCGCCATCCATTGCAAAAGCCGTGATAGCTATAATCTTCGGTCCATTTTCAGGCCACAGCTTTCGTATTTCCTTAGTGGCAGTGAGGCCATCCATTTCGGGCATCCTGATATCCATGAAAATCAGATCATAAGGCCGGATCTGGAGAGCCCGCAGAACTTCGACGCCATCTGCAACAGCATCGAGCCTGTAGCCCAGACGTTTCAGCATCTCGACGAGAACTCTCTGGTTTGAAGGATTGTGTCTTCGGCCACAAGGATGCTCAGGGCTTTTGAGTTGAGATGTTCTCGTAGACCGCAGCTTTATCCTTCTCGCTTAAGTCCAGTTGCTTTCCTGGGATTGTCTCTACAGGAATAGTAAATCGGAAAGTAGAACCTTTGCCCTCTTCGCTTTCGGCCCAGATCTCTCCGCCCATAAGTTCAACGAGCTTCTTGCATATGGCGAGTCCGAGTCCTGCGCCATCACGCTTGCGGCTTATTACGTACTCAAGCTGCGTAAAGGGCTTGAAGAGTCTATCCATCTTATCTTGGGGCATACCAATGCCCGTATCCTTGACGGCAAACGTTAATTTGCGCTTATTGCCTTCGATGACTTTGGAGGAGACTGATACTGATATATCTCCAGCATCAGTAAACTTGACAGCGTTGGATAGTAAATTGGCCAAGATTTGTCTAAGCCTGCCAGGATCGCCGATGATAGTATCCGGGGTTCCGTAAGCGACGGTGTAAGCCAGGTTCAAGCCTTTCTCGGAAGCGTGCACTGCCACCATATCCATAGACTCCTCGATGCAGTGCTTGAGGCTGAGTGGTTGAAGCTCTAGCTCCACCTTATCCTTTTCAGCCCTCGAAAATTCAAGTATATCGCTGATTAGGGCCAGGAGCACTTCTCCACCGTTCCTGATCCTCTCAATGTCCTCCTTTTGCTCTTGTGTGAGATTATCCGCCAGGAGAAGGCTTGAGAAACCTATCACTGCATTCAAGGGTGTTCGGAGTTCGTGGGACATGTTCGCCAAAAACGCTGCCTTGGCCTCGACTGCGGCCTCCGCAGCCTCCTTGGCTTTCAACAGATCTTTTTCTGTTTTCTCATGCTCTGAGATTTCAACCTGAAGCTCTTCATTGATCTCTTCGAGATGCATGCGGTATTTGTCCAGTTCGTTCTCAGCCCGCCTGCGCTCAGTTACATCGCGGGCTGCAGCGAACACACCGAGGACCTGGCCACGGATATCTTTGTAGATGCTGGCATTGTAGAGAACATCCGTAAGCCTTCCATCTTTATGCCGAATCGTTAGAGGATAATCTGTGACAAAACCTTCGGCAAAAACTTTCTGATAACCTTCTCTGGCCTTTTTCGGCTCTGTGAAATAGTCTGAGAAATCTGTGCTGATAATTTCTCCGCGAGAGTAGCCTGTCACGGCCTCAGTGGCAGTGTTTACATCAGTGATCTTTCCCTCAGGGCCAATTGTGACAAGCGGATCGAGGCTGGCTTCAATCAGGCTCCTGTTATAAGCACCTGCTGCATGGAGTGCCTCTTCTGCCTTCTTGCGCTCAGCGATCTCCTCCTGCAGCCGGGCATTGGCCTGCTCCAGCTCCAATGTCCTTTCCTTGACTCGTATTTCCAGCTGATCTTTCGCTTCTTGAAGCGCCTCCTCAGCCCGCTTGCGTTCAGTGATGTCTTCGATAATCGAGATCCTATAGGGCTCTTTAACGTTAGCAAGCGATGATGTAACGCGCACCCATACACCCTGGCCGTCTTTGCGCAGGTAACGCTTCTCAATAGTGTAGTGGCCGATTCGTCTGGCAAGCAGATCCTCAAGCAACGGCAGCTCTCGGACAAGATCATCAGGATATGTGATATCGGCGAAGTTGAGATACTGCAGCTCCTTTTGGCTATAGCCCAGGATATCACTTAGCATTGCATTGCCTCGCAAGAATCGGCCATCAAGATTCAGCATTTCAATGCCGACTGCTGCCTGCTCAAAGGTTGCTCGAAAGCGCGCTTCGCTCTCTTGCAGCATTCTGGTCGTCTCTGCGAGGTCGTCATTATTGATGCGCAGTTCTTCGTTCTGGGCTTCAAGTTCCTCGGCCTGTACTTCAAGCTCTTCCTGCTTTTCCTGTAAAGCTCCCTCCATTCGCTTGCGATCGGTAATATCACGCACAACCGATACCGATCCGATAATGTTGCCCTTGGCATCTTTTACTGGCGATGAACTTACCTGGCGATATCGCAGCTCGCCAGTTGCAGGAGTTCGGATTATCTCCTCCTGGCTTCTCACTGCTTCTCCCTGAAGGGCTAGTAGTGGCGGAGCCTCATCGGATGGTCGGGGGCTGCCATCAGGACGATACACCTCAAGGCTCGCTGCGAGCTTTTCTACATCTACCTCACCTGAGGCGAGGCCGAACTCCCGGAGTGCAGAGGGATTTGCAAGAGTAAATTTCTTCTGTGTGTCAGCAAACCAGACCTCATCGCTAATACTGTTTACCAGTGCTGATAATTTATCTCGCTCCTCTTGAACAGCGGTCAGCAATCTCCTGTTTTTTTCAGCAGCCGCTAGCTCTTCGAGGCTGATCTGAAGTTCTTCCATAGCATCCGCCAGAACTTTAGAAGAGCTTTCCGGATCGCTCAGATACTGCTGTTGGAGTTCATCTATGCGCTGGTAAAGCTCGGATACCCTCTGGGTGAGTTCATCAACGGTCATTTCTATCCCTACAGAGAGAATTCATCAAAACTGAGAATAATTTGCGCTAAATATCGCTCAGAAGTGGAGCAATCTCTTTTGGATCTATCCTTGACGTTGAGTCCAGGGTCAGCGGAGTAATAGAGATCTTCTTCTCCTGATAGACTGCCTGCACATCGGTCCCTTCGGCATCTGAATATATCAATTCGCCATCTATCCAATAATATGGCCTGCCCCTTGGATCAAACCTCTCCTGAACAGAGGTCTTGAAGATTTTGCGTGCAAGCCTCGTCACAACAATATCTGTATTCTCTGTCGCATCGGAAGGCACATTTAGGTTCAGCACATCCACGCCTTTGGGCAGCCCGTGCTCCAGCACTTTAGATGCTAATCTTCTGACCAGCTTTATCGCAACATCGAAATTGTATTTTGTCCCATGGTGAGTATCGAACTTGTCACCCTGATCAACCACCTGGATGGATGCGGCTATCGCAGGAACGCCGTAGCTTGCGGCCTCAAGTGCAGCGCCAATTGTCCCGCTGGTTGTTACGGTATCAGTGCTTATGTTCTCTCCTACATTGATGCCAGATACAACAAGATCCGGCAGGCACTTCATTATGGCGAAGATGCCCATGACAACAGAATCAGTCGGAGTTCCAGTGACCGCATAGGCCCTTTGGCTGTCCAGGTTCACAGAAGCAAAGCGCAGAGGCTCGAAGACGGATACGGATCTTCCAACACCGCTCTTCTGTCCATTCGGTGCTACTACTGTGACCTCGCCGAGTCCCTCAACGCTTCTGGCAGCGGCCCTGAGGCCTGAAGCATAAATGCCGTCATCATTTGTGACAAGTATCCTGTACATTTGAAGGATCTACTTAGGTCCAAGATATAAAAAATCGATCTCATGAAGATGATGATTTTTTCTGAATCCTGATCATCTTTTCTCTCCACTTTCGAGCCAGTTGAGTGTTACTGGATTATTTATCTCCTAGTTGCCTAATAATTCAAGCTTTGAGGTACATTCTTTGTGCCTTCGTGTCTTTGTGGTGAGCGTTCAGTGATGATCGACCACAAAGGCACAAAGACACAAAGAATGATTAAAGTACAAAAGGCATAAAGTAAAAGGCTAAGAGAAGAACTATAGCGGCCTGAAGGCCACCATTTTTCAAACGTTCTCGAGCCCAAGCAACAGATACTGAGGCCCATTCCATCTGCGATCCATTCCAGAATCACGCCAGAAGAATGCCAGCTGGTTATCAATCTGCGCCACAAGCTCAAGGTTGCCGCTCTCACCAAAATCGCTCTGAATGAGGCTGACTGCATCAACCTTGCCTGTATTCATGGCAAACATGAACGGCCCATACCAATGTAAGTGAGGATCATCGTTATCACGCCAGTAGTATCCTAGGCCGCCGGACTGCAACGGCGTCACAAGATCGAAGTTACCCACGCCTTTATCGCTGCTCTGTATCATCGAGGGCGTTCCAGTTACGCCGGTTGCGATCCGCTCTTTGCCGTGCCATTCCGGTTCGGTATCTGAGCCTCGCCAGAAGAAGAACAGCTCGTCACCCGAGCGTGCCGCCATCTCCAGGTGATCCTCAAAGTTGCTTTGAATCAACGTTGCAGCGCTGAATATCCCTGCATCTGTGGCAAAATCAACCGGTCCATGCCAAGTCAGCTCAGCATCATCGTTATCGCGCCAGTAATAAGAGAAGCCGCCCTCTTCTTTCGGCACAACAACCTCAAAGTTGCCCCTTTGCCCAGGCCTGCTCTGGACAACGACCGGGCTGCCTGAAAACAATGGGACAAGAGTGTCCTTTGAGATCTTGTTAGGTCCATGCCAGTCAAAGCTCGGGCCCGAGTCGCGCCAGAAGTGCATCAGATTTTTGCCACCGACATCAACGGCCACAAGCTCAAGGTTGCCCTGCTCACCGAAGTTGCTCTGGATTAGGGAAACTCCATAGATCATTCCTGCCTCACGGCCGAAAATCTCAGGCCCATTCCAAGGAAGCGTCTCGTTATCATTATCACGCCAGTAATGAGCCATGCCACCATTTGCCAGAGGCACAACAAGATCGAAGTTGCCTCTTTTTCCATATGTGCTCCAGATCATTGAAGGCATTCCCGCGAAGGGACCCTTGGCGACAATCTTCTCTACAATCTCCTTTTTTTGGGGCGGCTCTTCTTTTATTTCTTTGATTGCCCTTTCAGGCCTTGTCTTAATTCCAATCTTTTCTTCTTTTATCTCTATTATTTCTTTAGGACTGATGTCTTTCCCCTTCATCTCCTTCTCTTTCCTAGATCTCGCGCTTCTCTTTGGTTTTTTGAGTTTTTCAGACTCATCCATATCTTTACGAGTATTCCTAACCATCATCTATCAGCTCCTTAGTCCAAACTTGAGAAATGCAATAGGGTTTAACATTTTATTTAAACAGAGCGTGCCCTGAATTGATGCTAACTGGCATAGAGCCAAGAGGCTGGCAATTTCCAACTTCGCCCATATTAGTGGCAGGTCTTCCTCCGGATTCTCTCAATCTCTTAACCAATATTAGTATTGTTTTCTTACTACTTTAAAATACTGTTGCAAATTAGAGCCAAAACATTAAGCGAAATTAAATAGAACTGGCATTATGTCTTGTGGTTGGCAAAGAGGGTTGTTATTTAGCATCATAAAAGCTGTGTTTCAAAAGCACCAGCTGTGCCTATAGACTAATTGAGGGATTAAGCTAGATCGCCTCTCTAACATTTTGGCAGCCTTATCTTAGCATAACATCTTTTTGAATACAATTAATATTATCAGTATCCGCTGAAGATATTTGACATAATCCGTTCTTCAGCCTTTCTCAGATGCTCGATAGTTGCAGCCTTGCTAATTCCTATTCTCTTGATCTCCCCGAGTATCCTCGTGGCTTCGATAGATTGGATTTTACTAAGTATGCCATCCATCACTTTTCTAACTTCAGCATTAGGGATCAATTCAATCGTGACTTTTCTCATACTTCTCTCAGATTCAGCTCCGGCCATATAAATGCCTTACATGACAAGCACAATCTAATTAATTATGGAGTTGGCAGTATTGATGGCTTTAGAGTCTTCGGCAGGGATAAGATGAAGGATAATATAGTTCAGCATATGCCTTATGATAGAGATGATTTGGAAAAGAACCTTTTAAGGACACAATGTCGGAGCGGCATATTCTTGCCGGGCGGAGGATGTAAGTGTAAGTCCTTTGGCTCTGATAGAGTAGATAATAGCATTATGCCCATAATGTCCACAATCATTCCCTCGAAAGTCACCTATAATGCCGAGATAGCAAAGTTACGGTACTGTAAAGAAGAGAAAAAAATATCTATCATAGATATTCTTCCAGAATCAAAGACCAGAGACAAGATACAAATAGCGGAGATACAGTAATAGATAAATGCTGGAGCTGATAGAGTTGTTATACAGTGAGAACCGTCGCATGTATGCCGATTTTAAGCAGTCATTTGCACTTATAATCCTTCTGGCTGCAATGGCTATTGCTTTCGCTTTCCCTGCCTCATGCCAGACCCTTCCAGTTCAGGCAGCTCAAGGGCCAACGACACCGCCTGCATATATGCAAGGGCCCCCATCGATACCTGCCGATTTTTCAGGCAATTGGTACTATGTCGAAGGCGGACCGAGTTTGCAGATTTCGCTAGCTCGCTCTAGCGTATATCGAAATCAGAATACTTCGCTTTATCTGACAGTGACGAACAATGGTCGCGTCACATCCTTCAAAGTGGTAACGCAGCCTAATCCCACCCGTCCGGAAGAGGTCTTTGCGGCCCAACAAGAGCTGCAGCTTGAAGCTCTTAGATCTACGGCCCAGGATATATCGGTCAAGCTCATTGCTGTGAACAGCAGCGCAATGGACCTGAAGAGTGAGATAGCATATGCAGGATCCCTGCGGGAAGGCCAGGTATCACAGCCATTGGTTTATCCAATCGAAGTTTACGAAAATACGGTGCCTGGAGACTATACGCTATATGCTATAGCCAATTACACTTACCAGCAGGATGTAGCTGTTAAGCCTCACAGTGACAGCCCACAGAATCCTGATGTCTATTACTGGTATAACACCGCCAGCCAAACCATTCCTTTAACCTTGAATGTGCAGAAGCTGAGCCTTGTTGATCTAAAGGCTCTGAGCATCTCCCCTGGAACCCTCAGCATCGGCTCGAAGACTAATGTAGTAAAGGTGGTAATCCAAAACCAAGGGAGTGATGTCGCAAAGGATATCGTCGCCAGGCTCGTGCCCGAGACAGGCGTCTACGTAGATATGGATGAGTCGCCCATTGCGCTTCTCCGGCCGGGCGAAAAGGCAGAGCTTGTTTATACAGTGGATGTCTCAAAGGATGCAATCGCCGGCAAGTCGTACAGGTTCACGCTGCTATTCGATTACTCGGATACATATAGAAAGCACCTTGAAGACAGCGATTATGTTTACTTGACAATTCAGCCCAGCTTCTCCGGCCTTATTCTTCAGTATTGGTGGGCGGTGATAATAGTCTTGGCCATCGTGGCTATAGCAGCAGTTTCGATAATCAGGCGCAGGAGGAGTGCCTCTGGCCAATAAGCCAACAAATTATGCCGCTGCAGCCATAGCTATGGAGGAGCGATGAATGCCGAGCTTGCGCAGGCGCAAGAGATGGATAAGTTCGCAGTGATTGGGCATGGAGTCACAAAGAGCTTCGATGGCCTGCGCGTTTTGCAGGACATGTCAGTCAAGATTCCTCGTGGAGTTACGTATTGTCTCTTGGGCCCAAACGGATCGGGCAAAACAACCTTGATGAGAGCAATTATGGGCCTTGTAAAGCTGGACGCCGGGGATGTCTATGTGCTGGATGAACCTCTAAATCAGATAAGCAACGTCTATTATAGGCTTGGATATATGCCTCAGCAGAGGCCTCTATATCCCGATATCACAGTTAAGGAAAATCTGGAGTTCTTTGCCGGGCTCTATGGAATTCAAGGCCGTGAGCGGGATGCGAGAATCGATAATGTTCTTAAGATCGTCGATCTGTCCGAGACCAAAAACAGGATAACAGGCACGCTGAGCGGAGGAATGTATCAGAGGATTTCGCTCGCCTGCACCCTGATCCATAGCCCGGATCTGCTGCTGCTGGATGAGCCCACCGTCGGAATCGATCCTGTGACCAAGCAATCCTTTTGGGGATATTTCAGGGATCTTGCCAAAGAGGGCAAGACGGTCGTCATCACTACCCATATTATGGAAGAGGCAGAACGATGTGATTTGGTTGGGTTCATGCGTGATGGGCGGATGCTGGCAGAGAGCAGCCCTGATGAGCTAAAAAAGTTTGCAGGTCTGAAGAAGCGGCTCCGGATGAGGGTAGAAAACCCTGAGCAAGAGATGGCAAGGCTGGTTGGAGAAGGCGTGGAGGTACATAGGGAGGAAGATATGCTTGTTGCTGACATTGCCGATACAACTAAGATGAGAGTTATACTCGACCAGGTGAAGCCTATTGACTTCAACGTCATAGAGCCCACCCTGGAGGATGCTTTCCTCAAGCTTGCCGTCTGAACTCCAAGGAGCTATGGATATGGAACAAATCAAGGATGGTTCACAAAGTCTGTACAGGATATGGGCAGTAGGGCTGAGGGTTATCCGACAGATTAAGCGAGATCGGCGCACTATAGTTACCATGGTCGTTAACCCCATAATACTGATGATTATCCTGGGTTATTCTCTCTCCGCAACCTTGACAGGGATAAACCTCGGTGTTGTTGACCAACAAAGCGGACCTATACAGGGAAGTGTTCTAGCCCATCTCCAGGCATCCGATGCATTTTCGATCACCTACATTGCCTCTGAGTCCGAAGCTCGAAGGCTGATCACTGAAGGAAGGATTAACGGTGCAGTAGTCCTGGGTGGGAATGAGATAAGAATGCTGCTTGATGGAACCAGCCCTCAGGTAGCGGCCACAATAACTGGAAGTGTAGCCGCAGGTATGCAGGCAGGGGCCATACAGATCCTGAGCAGCTTGCCGATCTCAGGTCAGCTTCCGGCAGTCACTACTTATTATGTCTATGGCTATGACCTTGAGGCAAAGGATGCACTTGGGGCATCTTTACTTGGCATCTCAATATTCTTCTTCGCATTCCTCAATACGGCGATCGCATTTCTCCGGGAGAGGACTCAGGGGACGCTGGAGAAGGTTCTGGTATCGCCTCTAGATAGGATAGAGCTGGTCTCCGGCTATATCCTGGGATTCAGCGTTGTGGCTATCGCCCAGGCTGCAATCACCTTCACTCTTTTGATAGTTCTGTTTAGGGTGCCAATCCAGGGCAGCTGGCTGGCGGTTCTCGTCATAGTCGTACTTCTCAGTGCTGGCTCGCTAAGCTTCGGGGCGTTTCTGTCCAACTTCGTCACCTCTGAGTACCAGGTAATGCAGCTAAATCCAGTAGTATCATTTCCCCAAATATTACTTTCCGGAGCCTGGTTCCCCCTTAATTCGGTGCCTGATTGGCTGAGGCCTTTAGCGTACATCTTCCCAATCACTTATTCTACAGATGCTTTGAAAATGGTACTGCTGAAAGGAGCAACTTTGAGCGATATCTTTTACCCCGATGTGTTTGCCCTATTGCTATTCTTCTTGCTGACCTTCTTTATGGCAACATTTATGCTCAAGAAGGAGATAGCCTAAGTCAGAAGCTTCTTTAATCCTTTCTCTTGTTATCATCATTCATCCTAATTATTATCATTTTACAGAAAATTTGTTACACCGCCAAGTGAGATGATTGGAATCAAGATCATTACTGCTTCAAGGCTGATGAAAACCATAACTTTCTTCTGGGGCTAACACTAACTACATTCTAGCGCGCTCAGTCGCCGCGCGGGCTACCCCTAACCCCTCTCCGGGGGAAGGTTTTGTAAATATATGCTGTAAGGTTGAATAAAATAGAATCAACTAGCCCTACTATCATAAATTTTGACTCGATATCTATATCATCAATATCGTACAGCTGCTTGCTGCATTCCAGCTAGCAGGCCTGCCGCCGCCTTATTGTAGAGCCTCCAGTGCCTTAGTTAAAGCCGCTAGATCGCCTTCAAGCTTCTCTTTGAGGATAACCATTGATGATGCCTCACCAATAACCTTTATCAAGCCCTTTGAAATTGCCGCGAAACCGATGTGACCTAAAAACACTTAAATCCCATTGAGCTGTATAGAGTCTCGATATGTTTGCTGAGTATATTGAGGCTGCTTTAGAAAGGGCGGTCTATAAAACTCTCGAAGACGAAGAGGAGCCTATCTTTGTCTCTGTTCCCGAACTTCCTGGCGCCTGGGCGACAGGCAAGACCATTGAAGAGGCTCGGAAGGAGCTTATCTCAGTTATTGAAGGCTGGATTGCTTTGAGGCTAAGGATGGGCCGGTCGATACCACCTATAGGCGGACACGTGATAACTGCGTCTACTGAACCGGTGAGTATCGTTGAATAGACTTACACCGATTTCACGGCCTGAGCTTATCAAGCGATTGAAGAAACTCGGATTTGAGGGGCCATTCCCTGGATCTGATCATGACTACATGGTTCGAGGGGATAACTTTGTGCGTATACCGAACCCTCATAAGCGCGATATTCGTGTCCATCTCCTAGCTGAGATCCTTCATGAAGGCGGAATCTCACGTGATGAATGGCTCTCGGTAGCTTAACCAAAAGCTTTTTCGCCTGATCCTCAATAAAGAGAAGATTTTGATATGTTTGCAGAATACATTCAGGCAGCTTTAGAACGGGCCGAGTATGAGATAATCGATGATCCGGAGCCGTATTATACACACGTTCCTGGCCTTCCTGGCGTCTGGGCAACAGGCAAGACCTTCGAAGAATGCCGTAAGGAGCTAATTTCCACCATTGAGGGCTGGATAGTTCTTGGACTGAGACTAGGACATCCCATTCCGGCGATAGATGGCCATACTATAGACGTATCCACGAAGCCGGTAGCCGTTATCGAATAGGCTTGTTCCGGTCTCACGGAAAGAATTAATCAGGAGACTGAGCAAACTTGGTTTCAGTGGCCCGTTTACCGGTTCTGGTCATGAATACATGATTAGAGCTAGGCTAATAGATATGGTTGTTCTCCAAATTCCGTCTTTAGCATGTAGCGAATTAAGTCCGATGGCTTTGACCTTATAACTTCATAAGATCAAAGGCCCACCGGCTCACGCCTGGCGCAACGTTGCCTGATCTGCGGTAAAACTGAACTTCGAAATTCATGCTTCTATATATCTCAATGAGTCCTTCTATCTGATGACGCTTCTTAAACGTATAGAAGTGTATCAACCCTCCTTTTTTTACCACAGGGCTTACGATCTCCAGGATATCATCTCTCCCATAAGGCGTCGGGATAATTGCCCTGTCGAAGCTCAGTTTAATCATCCTTGGAATAAGAAAGGCATCGCCATTTATTATCGAAATATTATCTTCAACGCCATTGAGTCTTGTATTCTCTGCCATCCACTTACATGCCTCACTATTGCTCTCTACAGCAACTACTTTTGCACCTCTTGCGGCAACAGGTACGGCAAAAGGGCCGACTCCACAGAATGGAATCAGCACCTGCTCTCCCGGCATGGTCATCAGCGCTATCCTTCTCCTTTCAAAGGTAAGGCTGCTGTTGAAGAAAACTTTGCACACATCTAAGCGGTAGGAGTATCCGAGCTCTTTATGTTCTGTAACTGTGTCCTTGCCTGCCAGTACCTCAAAGTCGGCAACTCTTCTATCTCCGTCAAGCTTGGATACTTTATTGAGCACTGTCTTGATATTTCTTCTACTGGCAATCAATGCCTCAGATACCATCCACTTATAATCGCTCATCTCAGGAGGAATGGAAACGATGGCGATATCTCCAATGATGCGAAAACGGTTTGAGAGCTTATTTATCGCTGTATCGGAAAGGCTTTCTTGAAGTTGGTCCCTCAAGTTCATTAGCAATTTAAAGCCTGAACAAATATATCAAGAGATCTGCGGCTGAACTTGAACTGTTGCTTTTGCGATAGTCTGAAATTTAATCTAAAAGAGTTTATTTCTATGATACTATTATTTTGCTATAATCTTTGAACTCTCACTTTTGGCCAAAAGGCTTGATAATTAACAGCTATTTTAATGATACTAATTATAGATCTATTTCGATTATTATCTTTTCATATTTCGCTTCTAATTCTTGTTGATTTATTAGTTATGATTTTATGATCATAAATTAGTATATATTATTCAGTGATATATTAGTTATAACTAATCATACATGTATAATCTTATAACAAAAACTATATATAATTTAGTATCTTAAGATTTTATATATTTGTGTGTTTAAACTGATGAATACAAATTATCCAAACAGTTTTATATAACACTTTTAGCCACAAAAAGTCAATACTTTATATGTAGGAAACGTATTTATAAAATTATTCTAATATCCCATTGTGTCTATATATCATTCTTATAGTAGGTAGGAATCATTCAGCTCTTCAAGCTAGAATATCGTTTGAGGAGTATTTCGACCTAGTTAAGGATGAGTATACGCGCCAAGGACCCCTTATTCATATAGTATTTGGAATGAGAGAGTTAACAAAACCATAGTTTAGTTTTAAAGCGCCGACTCTGTTACTATAGTATATCAGAATGAATTAATACAAAGGCAATGTATTGCGAAGAAACCTGGAGTGGAGGCTTTGAGAAGTAATCTTGGCAAATAACTACCTATCTTCTCTAAAGCGACTTTACTAAATTGGAGGTCATACTCAGAACAATCCGAAAATTATCTTTCACACTATTATATAATAATAAGCAAAAACACATTATTAAATAAATTTTCTAAGTTATTTATATATATATCATGTTACATTTTCTTAGTACAAATAATAAAATTAAGATATTATAACTATTGTTATTTTTAATAATACATTCATACTAAATTAATCTGTTAATACTATTATATCTATTGTTTATTTATTGGTTTCCAACCTAAAGAGAGAAAAGTGAGGAGTGAGATATTTGTAGTATAATATACAGTTTAGCGAATAGCTAATCTAAAATAAAATATGTTAGAGTCTAAAACTATCAGAGATCCTCGATTTTGGAATTAGGTCGCATTAATAAACGCGAAAGTATCCCAAGAGTAAGAGTGTCATTTGAACCCCTCGATGAAGCTCTTTATATTGTACCTTAGATCAGGATGATATCCTCCCTCGAGCACAGCTAATCGCTTCCCTTGGCACCTCATAGAGCCTTCTCGGATCACATGGCCTATCCGTTTATAATCCTCCGTAGTGAGAAGCCCTCCCCAATCTTCTATGTAGGTATCGAAGCCTGCCGAAACGCCTACAATATCGTAATCAAAACCGCAGAAGGCATCCTCTATCTGCCGGATATAGCTGCTGCTATCCAGGCTCAAATAGTTAAACTCCAGATCTACGGACCCAGGGTTAACGATCTTTACATTCTCGTCCCCGCGGAATATGCTCACAGTCCCATCTCCAAAGTGAAGATCAATGTCTATGATCAGGACACGCTTTGCATGAGGGCGGATCTTTTGCACAGCAATTGCCATGTTGTTGAAGAAGCACAATCCCCATGCTCTATTCGCTGAAGCATGGTGCCCAGGCGGCCTGATCAGTGCAAAGGCAGGCTCTCCCTTTAGAGCAATTTCAGCAGCGCAGATGGCTCCGCCCGTAGCGAGGGCGGCAGCATCGTAGAGGCCTCTCTGCCGCACTGCTTCAATATGGTCAATCCCATGAACTAGGCGTATGTCCTCGATGCTTGCGGGCTTAGGCTGAAGAAACTCGTAGCCTTCTTTCTGTAACTCTAATGCGGGCAGTATGACGCGATCAGCGTTCTCTACTGGATTTGTTGGATATCTCTCTCCGAATTTAGTGCTATAAACTACCTTCATTATTGGACCAATAGAGCAATATGACATTACGGTATGAGATTTAACCTATGCCTTGGAAATTTCACCTTTGCTTTCTAGGGACTCGGCTGAAAAGCTAGATATTCTACATCTTCTAAGCAAATATTAGATGCCTAATTTCAAAGTCCTGCTTGAGGGTGCCTGGCTGGTCAGAGATGTCAAAACCGCAGATGATGCCATCGGTGTTGCTATCTCTGAGGCGGGCAAGCGGTTGAATCAGAACAAGATGGATTTCGTTGATGTAGAGGTCGGCCAGCTGGATTGCCCTGGCTGCGGCGAGGCATTGGATGCTGTAATCCTCGTTGCAGGCACAGCCCTCGTGGGCTTGCTCTTTGAGATAAAGATATTCAACGCAGAAGGAGAGGAGCATGCTGGAAGGATAGCTAAATCTATGATAGGGAAGGCACTAGGATCTATTCCTCTTAGGGTCGTTGAGGCGATAGAACTGGATTAATGCGAGATAGGATTTATTTAGTCATGATTAGTGTAGCCGGTATTTTGAGAAATTCTTAACTAACTGCTGAATATCGATTGTACTATCCTACTATATAATTCGACTCAGGTAGTACCCTCACGTTCGGCAAATCACTTTCCTGAGCCTTTCAGCTGTTTGGTTACTGTGCGCTCTACACCTAGCTTTTGTGCGAGCGCCCTAAGATCTTCCCTGACGCCTTTAGAGCGCTTTGCTCTCTTTTCGGGCTTCTTCTCTGCCATATTGGCCTTTTCGATATGTATGGCTGGTGCAACCATACTCCAATCCTTTATTTTATTCTCTATGACCTTTCGGCCCTCATCTGAATTTTCTACCTCTAACTCATCTCGAACCCATATTGGGAGGAACTGATTCACACAGCCGAGGCCTTCAACTCCAAATCTTCGATCACAGAATAGGAGAACTCCGCGCTCCGACTCCGCGCGTATCACACGGCCTGCGGCCTGGAGGGCTCTGTTAATCGCTGGAAGAGTGTAGGCGATGAGCATTCCATTTGTCTTTCCATACCTTCTAATATAATAGGCATTGACCTCTTTTTGGATATCATCGTAAACAGCCAACGGCAGGCCAATAACAGCAACGCCGTTAAGCGCCTCCCCTTTGTAATCAATGCCCTCTGCAAGCTTTCCGCCACAGACGCCCATGAGCACGCCCCCGCCAACGCTTCCAAGACGGAAAAATGTCTCCAGAAGTTCTGTTACTCCCTCGGAACCTCTGGGCTCGATACAGAGCTTTTTCCCAACCTCCTTCGCGGATTGAAGGCAGATACTTTTATAATTATTCATCATCGGATAGGACGTAAAGAAGACGGCCACATTTCCTGGAACACATTCTATCAGTGATTGTATATGCTCCGATATCTCGCGTTTGTTATCGGCGTCTTCCCTGGCCTCAAGTTGAGTCGTTGCCTTTTCAGAGGAAATTAGAAGCCTGTTCTCTCTAGGAAAAGGATTAGGTAGGCTGAGCTTCTTCGCTCTATTCTCCTCACCAAGGCAGTAGAGTTCATAGGCATCCAGCGGTGAAAAGGTACCGCTCAGCATAACAGTTGCGTTTATGTTATCGACTATGCGTCTGATCGTAGATGCCGGATCTATTTTGATTACCTCAAGTCTCGCCCATTTCCTGCTTCCATTGGCAGTTACTACGATCTTTCTCTGGTAGGATTCATCCGTCTCAGCCTGCTCTATATCCCTCAGAAACAAAAGCACAAGCGCGAGACTTGGCTGGATGTCTCCCTGCAAGTTCTCGCGATCGCTTTCTGATAGGTTTAGCTCAGCAACAGCTACTGCCACATCTGAAAAGTAGGATAGAGCCTCGTCGATATCCTTTATCCCATCATACAGAAATGTCCTGAAAAGGTCTGCGTCTAAAAGCGCCTCTCCTTCCTGCATTCTGGCCTGGCGGCTCAAAAGGAACTTCTTCAGCCTCGGCAGAAGGATTCGTATAACTTTTATGCCCTCACGCCTCCAGGATGATTCAGATTTTGTTTCCTCAAGCCTGGCCTGGCCCAGTGTTCCCTCAAACTTGTCGACCTCGCGCTCTGCCAGATCGATCATGTGAGTCGTCAGGGTTCGAGCACTCATTGCCCTGATCATATCGCCTAAGTTATGCGCCTCATCTACGATCAGCGTAACGTTATCTCGTTCGATCTCCAGCCACTGGAAGATTATATCCTGGAAGTCGGGGCTGAAGATATGGGAGTAGTTTACAATTACGATATCGCTGTTCTTAGCGTAAAGGCTCATGATCTCATAAGGGCAGACTCCATGACAGGCATCAGCAAGCTCTGATGGTGGAGTAACCTTCTCTTTCATTTTATCAATAACTTCTAAGGCGAGACCAGAGCGGCGAAAATGTACCTTTCCGTTAAGCTCAAATGCCTCGCGGCTTTTTAGATAATAAGGACAAAAGGTTCTGTATCCGGGCTCTTCCCCAGGTATGCTGTCTTTTGTTGGATCATAAACTCCTGCCTCGAATTTATTTATCCGCGAGGATACATAATTCTTTGTCCATTCCCTTAGCCGGGAGCATCCAGAATATACGCTCTCATCTTGGAACTCTCCATTGATAGGACACATCTTCTGCTTGCCGACCATGTAGGAAATCTCAGGATGATGTCGTGTCTTGGACCAGATTTTGTTGATTTCATCAATGTAAATTCCAATCTGCGATACAGTTCTCACGGCTACCATAATCTTTCCTGGAGCTGCGGCAAGTGCCGCACTGATGCAGCTTGTCTTGCCCGTTCCAGTCGGCGCATCTATCATTAGAACGCCGTGATCTCCCTTGCTGACGCACTCATATACGGCATCAAGCATTCTATCCTGGTGAGGTCTCAGAGATTCGTAGGGAAAATAGTCCAGGTACACGGGCGATATTTTGTGCCCTAACAAGATAAAGTCTATCCACGGAGCGAAACTGAGGGGTAGAAAACTTAAAATTGTATTGGTATATAGACAATACTTCAGCAATGAATGAGGGGGAAATAAATGAAACTAATTGTTGCTAGCCTGCTAAGTATCATGATAGTAGCAGTTGTGATGCAGGTAGTATCCTCAACCGCCTTTGACTTCAACGGTCATTCACAAGCATCCGACCCTGATGCGAAGAGTATGGAGACGAAAATGGCTGAGACGCTCCATAACATTGCATTAGCTTCATCAATCAATTCATCTGCAATTAACCTATCAGTCAATGCTACCTCAAATAACTCCACTATGCTAAACAGTTCAACAAAGCTAAATGGATCGGGCGGTGGAGCGATTGCTGATGGCACTACAGTCTCCTCGCAGGAACTGGGCGCAAATAGCAAGGGTGCAATAAAAGGATTCTGGGGAATCCAAGCGAGCAAACATGTCATGGGCCAGAGCGATATCAACTCCCAGATGTTCCTTAGCGGCACATTTGATGTCGATAAGGCTGTGAAGTTCTCAGGATGAGGATCATAGGAGGCGCAGAAACCTGCCAAAGCTATATTGTTATCTAGCGGCTGCTGAAGGTTGACTCCAATGGCAACGAGCAGTGGAATTGGACCTACGGCGGACAAAAGGATGATGTATGCTTCCAGGTGGTCTGTCTTGAGAATGGATATGCACTTACTGGAAGAACTGAGCTTGCCGATGGGGAAAGGGCGTTCCTTATGAAGACGGATCTCCAGGGAAAGAAGAAATGGGAGAGAACTTATGCCAAGGATAGCAGTGGCATTTCCCTCCAGCAAACGACTGACAGAGGGTTCATCATTGCTGGCAGCACAGATACTCCAGATAACGGCAAAGATGCCCTGCTGATAAAGACAGACTCCGCTGGAAAAGAACAGTGGATAATGCCTCTTGGCGGTCCGAAAGATGATATTGGCACAGCTATTGTAGAGAGCAGAGATGGCGGATATGTCCTTGCAGGAATAACAAGCTCCTTTGGAGCAGGTGCGGAGGATGTATGGCTGGTCAAGCTAATGGGGGACGATAATGATAGAAATACATCAGGAAATGCGACATCATGGAATGCCATGTTTGGCAGTGATACATCAAGAAATTCAACAACATCAGAAAACACAACAAGCATTTTGATCCCAGAAAATGCCTCCAAAAATATTACTAATCAAAAGATTTCTGACAATACAATGATCTTGGACATCCCCAAATTGGCAGGCGAAAGAATGCCTGCCCTGTCTCCCGGGTTCCCATCAGCAAAGATGAGGGCCTGATCGCCTCTTTACTTTGCATATCTCAGAATATTCTTAAACTTACATGGCGATACCTCATCAATGCCTCCTTTGGTCAGGATCTCGGATATCGGCCTCTACCTACGTTGCCCGAGGCTGATTTATTTTGATGCGCTTGGAACGCTTCAAAGAAAGATAGATCCTGAACAGATTATTTTGCGCAGTCTGATGCTCTCACTTTCCCAATGTGAAACTAATGTCGAAAGCCAGCTCAATTCCATCCTTGCAAAGCTGGAGATGGAACTGCCGCTGATCTATGAGATAGATCCCAAAGAGCTTGAAATCGCATCAAGAAATATCGGAGTAATGATACCTGAGATCGCAACTGGACTGTCCCCTCATCTGGGCATGCTTTTTCCAAGTGATGTCGAAGTGGACCTGCGTTCAGATAGACTTGGACTTTCTGGCAGGCTGGATAGACTCATTTCTGATCGTATCCCATCCATAATAAGAACAGGCAGTCCGCCTGAAGAAGGTGTCTGGAAGCGTGATAGGCTCATGCTTGCAGGCTATGCCCTTTTGCTTGGAGAAAAATGCGGTGCCATACAAGATCGAGGAAATGTCGAGTATCCGCGCATAGGAGTGGTCCGTGAAATTCAGATTCATGGCGTTGACAGAGGCAGGGTCCTAAGGATTCGGGACCGAATCCAACAGATAAAAGATGGCCAGCTGCCCGATAAACCAGAAGGCGCCAATTGCGACAATTGCGTTGTGCACGAACGATGTGTGACTCGATACTCTTTCGCATCAAAGTTCTTTTAATTCTTAAAAAAAATTAGGTTAATCCGTCTATTGCAGCGAAGCACCTGCATAAACGGGAACAGCGAAGTGAATTTGGTTCCATCTACGATCACAGCCATCAGAATCATTAAATCCTATCTCGCCGAAATGCTATTCATGTTCACTCAGAGGCATGTGCTCTCCATGCGGGACTTCTCCAGGGATGAAATCGACTCAGTACTCGATCTTGCCGCATCGCTTGAGCCATATGCCCGCGGGAAAAAAAGCGATATGCTCTCGGGAAAAATACTTGCGCTACTGTTCTTCGAGCCATCTACGCGCACGCGGATGTCCTTTGAGACTGCGATGAAGAGGCTTGGCGGCTCGACGATAAATTTGGGCTCATCTGAGGCGAGCTCAATTGCCAAAGGCGAATCTCTGGCGGATACTGTGCGTGTTATCGGCGGCTACGCGGATGCTATCGTGATCAGACATCCTAAGGAGGGCTCAGCACGCCTGGCATCTGAGTTCTCGCCTGTGCCCGTGCTGAACGCAGGCGACGGCGCAGGCCACCATCCGACTCAAACTCTTCTCGACCTTTATACAATTAAAAAGGAAAGCCACCTGGAAAATCTGAGCGTTGCGCTTGTGGGCGACCTTAAATACGGCAGAACAGTTCATTCATTAGCTTATGCCCTCTCTCTATACGGAACGGATATAAACCTGGTATCCCCGCCCACTCTCAGAATGCCGGAGCAGATCAGAGATGACCTCTCAAGTAAGGGCACAAAGGTTCGCGAGACCTGTGATCTTGGAGAGGTCGTGAACAATGTAGACGTGCTCTATATGACGCGCATTCAGCGCGAGCGCTTCCCCGATCCAGTGGAGTACAAGAAAGTCGCACGGAGCTACAGGATAACCCCTGAGTTCTTGGCCAATGCTAGAAGTAACTTGATAATTATGCATCCCCTGCCGCGTGTGGACGAGATCGCGCCCTCAGTAGATTCGACACCTCATGCTCGCTACTTCCAGCAATCCTTCTATGGTGTGCCGGTACGGATGGCGCTACTGAAGATGCTAATAGGTGGATAACGCTGAGGGGGAATCAAGATGACAGAAGTTGAGCTGAAGGTCAGACCCATTAAAAATGGCACTGTCATAGACCATATTGCGGCAGGCCAGGCATTGAATGTCCTGAAGATCCTGGGCATATCAGGAACTGCTGATGCAACGCTATCCGTTGTCATGAATGTGGGAAGCGATAAGCTCGGCAAGAAAGATATTGTCAAGGTCGAGGATAGAGAGCTGATGGAGGAGGAGGTGGATCGGATTGCACTGATTGCACCTGCTGCTACTATTAACATTATCCGCGATTACAAGGTGGTTGAGAAATATCTCGTAGATCTGCCGGATGAGATAGTGGGTGTTGTTCGCTGCCAGAATCCAAGCTGCATCTCAAATACCACAGAGCCGATCAGATCAAGAATGCTTGTTAAAGCAAAGAATCCCGTGCTTTTGAGATGCGTTTATTGTGAGCAGCCAATCACAGAGAGAATAGCAGATTACTTAATCTAGAGATGATCTATTGAACCCAATAACAGGACGGAGTTCAAGGTCAGTTACCCGCCCCCTAAAGGAGGCGGGCTTGCCTCCTGATTAAATCGAGGCTTCAGAGGATACTGACGAATCCTCACTAGCCCGAAGGCTAGTAAACCTGTTTCGAATGTTAAAGGCGGCATTGAGGTCTGCATGAATCGAGAAACCGCAATGAGGGCAAGAGAAAGCATGTCTGTTCCTGTTTCCCGGAAGGCCACATCTAGAGCATATCTTAGACGTGTTCTTAGGGTCAATCTTAGTGACGATACCCTTTCCCTGAACCTTGTAGTTGACCATGTTGAAGATCATGCCACGAGGCCAGACAGAGAACCGTCTATCCCATGCCTTGGCACCGTGCTTCCCCTGCTCAAAATCCAGATCCTCAAATACAAGAACGCAATTCTCAGGAGCCCAATTAATAAGCTTCTTAGAAGCGCAATTGCAGAAATTCTTAGTTCTACGAGAACGCTTGATCCTAAGCCGTTTGAGGGCTCGAACAACACTTCGAGTATTTTTTCCCTCTGCCTTCCTTTGAGCAAGCCTTCTCTGAAGTCGCTTGATCGTTTTAGAAGTGCGCTTGTTCTTGATTTTCCGATCCAGACCGCTTATGAAAAGCTCGTTGCCATCTGCATCAACAGCCACGATAGCATTAGTCTCGTTGAGATCGATTCCGACAGGGTGAACTCCTTTAACATCAGGAAGTTCGACGGTGTAAGCAACATAACCGATGAGCTTATCTCCAAGATTCTTGACTATAATGCTATCGATCTCAGTTGCGTTGCAGAATTCTTCCTTGAACGCCTCTGGAACATCAAACGTAAGATGCTTTCTGCCATCGATTGTAGAAATGCTCAGAAGGCCGTCCTTCGTGATGCTGGCATCTCGACCTCTCTTTCCGACAAGGAAAAGAGCAAACGGTCGATGCCAACTGAAGGGATGATCCAGGTCGTGCCCGTTCTTCTTGGCAGCGACGTAAGCACCAGCAGTGAGCCTGATGCTAGAACAAGTAAGCTGACTGGATACCGTTCCTTTGACATCGCCGTAGACTCTTCGATGCAGATCAAGAGCTTTGAGATGTTTGCCGAAATTCCAGGCAGTCTTGGATATGTTGCATATCTGAATAAAGCAGTCGAGTGTTTTGATGAGAGATTCATCATACTCAACGACTATCTGCAAGGTTCTCTGTGCAAACATCAATTAGGAGATGCTACTATGAAAATAAATACTTTACAGATTGGTGGAGGTGTGTAAGGCGCGATTTCTTTCCTTGCGCCAACGAATATGGCTGTAAAAAATGGCGATTTCATCAAGATCGATTACACCGAGAGCGTTGATGGACAGGTAATAGCAACAACAGATGAGGCCCAGGCAAAAGAGAAGGGCATCTATGATCAGGAAAGCCAGTATGGTCCGCACCTCATAGTAGTAGGGGCAGGTCAGCTTGTTAAGGGCTTTGAGGATGAACTAATCGGGAAGGATATAGGCTACTCTGGCAAGGTTGACATCCTTCCAGAGAAGGCATTTGGTACGCACGATCCCGAAAAGATGGAGACCGTCCCAATTACCAGATTCAAAGAGGAAAAGCCTGTTGTAGGAATGCGAGTAGGAGTCGAGGGCAAGTACGGCATCGTTACAAGAATAATTGGGCGGAGAGTAACGATCGATTTCAATCATCCCCTAGCTGATAAGACTTTAGTATACGATTATAAGATCGTAGAAGCGGTCGATGACCTGCAGGAGAAGCTAAAGAGCCTGATAAAGACCTTCGCTCATATTGATCTCGAATCCAAAATCGAGGACAATAAAGCGATAATTACCGTTCCGTGGGAGATGAGCTACTATAAGGAGTGGTTCATGATCAGGCGAGGGTTAGCAGATATGATCATCAAGCATCTCGGTCTAAATGAAGTGGACTACGTTGAGAAGCATACCGGCGAAAAGGTAAAGGCCGAGCTGATATCTCCGCCAAAGAAAGAAGGCGATACCGAAGCTGAACCTGTTGAGACTGGATCTGCTGGTGAGGCCGAGCCTGCGGGGCATCCTGCAGAACAGGGACCTCAGGAATCTACATCTGCCTAAATGGCAGATGATCTTTTCTTGAGAAAATAATTTAAATTTTAACTGCTTTAGTACTGGCTGAATGACCGTAACTGAAGCGAAAATTATAGATAATAATCGTAGTTAAGTGTTTCAGTTAGTGCCGGTGTAGAAATGGCGATTAATAACCTTTCGCAAAGGGTCTCCGAGCTTTCACAGCGATTAGAGGAACTCAGGATAAAGTGTGTTAGTGATCCAGCAAATGCGCCCGAAGTCCTATCCGATGCCTTGGGGAGTATTCAGTCCAGCCTTGAGGAGCTATCGGCTGTAGATGAAGAGCTTATGAAGCAGAATGACGAACTCATGCGCGCTCAGTCGAATCTACAGGAGAGCGATAAGCAGCTGCAGTCGGTTCTCGCTGGCATGACCGATGCCTATTATTTCTACGACCGTGAGTGGCGAGTCGTCGATATCAATCCACGCGCTGTGGAATACTTCGGTCGACCGCGGGAGGAGCTGATAGGGCACAATGTCTGGGAGCTCTATCCACATACAGTAGGTGGCAAACCCTGGACCGAGTACCATCGTGCTATGGCGGAGGGTGTGCCGGTCCATTTCGAGACCCAGTCGGGCGCCAGTCCACGCTTTTTCGAAGTCCATGCCTACCCAGGGCCGAAAGGGCTGGCCGTCTATCTGCGGGACATCACTGAGCGCAAGAAGATGGAAGCTGAGTTGGAACAGCTAGCGTCCTTCCCCAAGATCAATCCGAACCCAATCACTGAAGTTGACCTGGAAGGACGTGTTCCTTTCCTCAACCTTGCTGCCGAAAAGCTGTTTCCCAACCTCAAGGAAAGTGGATGCAACCACCCCTGGTTGACCGATTGGGAACAAGTGACGCGGATCTTCCGTAAGAGCGGAACGAGCACTTTTGTCCGAGATCTACTCATAGATAATAGTTGGTATCAGCAGTCGATGTACCTCGTTCCTAATACCCAAGCCATCCGCATATACGGCCTGGACATCACCGAGCGCAAGCGAATTGAGGGAGCTTTACAGGAAAAGCAGGAAGAGCTTGAGGTACAGGCCGAGGAACTTGATGCCCAGAACGAAGAGCTGCGTGCCAATAATGAAGAACTCTCAGATACGACCAGAAAGCTGCAAGAGAGCGAAGCGCGCTTTCGAGCAACCTTTGAGCAGGCAGCAGTCGGCATTGAAATGCTTAATCTTGATGGCCGATTCTTGCGAGGCAATACAATGCTAGGTGAGATCCTGGGCTATAGCCAAAAGGAGCTACAGAATCTCAACTTCGCCGATATCACATACTCTGATGATCTTGTCCGAGAGCTGCCGTTGCTTGAGGATCTGCTTGCCAGACGAATCGGCCACTACACTATTGAGAAGCGTTACCTGCGCAAAGATGGCCTGATTGTATGGGTGCGCGTTACATCATCGCTTGCTAACGTTTCAGAGCCCTATCGGATATCGATTATCGAAGACATCACTGGGCGCAAGAATGTCGAGGAAGCGTTGCGTACGAGCGACGCACGGCTGAATAAGGCCATCGAGACCGTCCGAGAAGGCGTGATCATTGCCACTGAGGCGGAAGATGTCATTTATTGGAATCCAGCGGCACAGGCGTTGCATGGCTTTACCAGGCCCAGTGAGGGCATCGAGCCATTGAGTGATACTCCGAAGACGTTCGATTTGATTTATCCTGATACTGGCTTAGTGCTGCCGCTGGAGGATTGGCCTATGAAGCGCATTAAGAGGGGCGAAAAAGTGAGCAACTTAGAGCTTCGCCTGCGCCGCTCCGACCAGGGCTGGGTAAAATACGTCTCATATTCCGGCACGATGGTAGAAACGTCGAGCGGTGAACACCTGATCTTTCTGACTGTATATGACCTAACTGAACGCAAGCGGATGGTAGAGGAGCTACGAAAGTCTAGGGATGAGCTTGAGCTTCGGGTCCAGGAGAGGACCGCTGAGTTATCCGAAGCAAAAGAGAACCTCGAAGTGATCAATGAAGAGCTTCAGGTAGAGATCTCAGAGCATGAGAAGACAGAGAAAGATCTTATGGCAGCCAAAGAAGCAGCAGAGGCAGCAATCGAGGCCAAGGCAGCATTCTTAGCGAATATGAGTCATGAGCTTAGGACACCATTGAACGCTGTTATAGGCTTCTCAAGCCTTCTCCTGGAGGACAGCCTCACGCAGGATCAGAAGGAGTATATCGAAAGAATCAGGAACGGTGGCGAAGCTCTCCTATCAATCATCAGCGATATCCTGGAGTTTTCGAGGGCAGAAAAGGAGAAAATAAAGCTGGAGCTTCAACCACTCAGCCTCAATCATTGCATTGAGGAGTCTTTGGGTATGGTGGCAGTGCAGGCCAACGATAAGGGGCTGAACCTTGCTTATACCATCGGCTACGGCACTCCAGATATAATCATCACTGATCATGGAAGGCTCCGACAGATTCTAGTCAATTTGCTTTCCAATGCTGTCAAGTTCACCGATGAGGGAGATATCTCGATATCCGTTTCCTCTAAAGTCATCGAAGGCAATAAGCGCCAGATAACCTTTGAAGTTATGGACACTGGGATTGGCATGCCTCAGGATAAGATGGATAGACTCTTCCAGCCATTTTCACAGCTTGAGTATGTAATAAGCCGTAAGCGTGATGGTGCTGGTCTTGGACTCGCCATATGCAAGCAGCTTGCTGAACTCATGGGCGGAGAGATCCGGGCTGAAAGCGAAGAGAGCAAAGGCTCGACTTTCAGATTCACTATCCCTGCAGAGACAATCCCAGGAAAGCAACTGGATTTAGGCAAGAAGGATAGAGTTGAGTATGAGAACCTCTCAGGGCAAAAGCCTCTAAGCATTCTTGTAGCCGAGGACAATCCCTCAAACCAGAGAGTCCTCGTTGAAATGCTGAAACGGTTGGGCTATAGGGCTGATGCTGTTGCAGATGGTGTCGAGGTTCTGCAGGCTCTCCAAATCCGGCCTTATGACCTGATCTTTATGGATATCAGGATGCCTGAGATGGATGGCCTTACTGCCACAAAGGAGATACGAAAGCTCTGGCCCGACAATGGGCCTAAGATTATAGCTATCACGGCTTTCGCAATGGATGGCGATCGTGAGAAATGTATTGAAGCAGGCATGGATGGCTACATTGCTAAGCCTGTGAAAGTAGATGATCTCGCAACGCTCTTGCGCAATATTACCCCCCCCCCCCAAGAATAAAATTTAGAAAATAAAAATGTTCGAAATTCAAATCGATTCAACGGCTCAATAGGCTTATGGAGTTCATGAAATCATTCTATCATTCTTTGTCATAGAACTTAGTGATTCCCACATAACCCTTGAAATTAGGAGCTCTATGTCCAGCCATCCACCCCTCGTTAGTCAAAGCTATCCAAAAGTCTGGCAAGGGTTTTATAGAACCTAAGCTCAACCTCAACTCATGACACAGAATTCTTCTGTGAGGGATTGCCTTCTATGATATGAGGGCGCTTCGTGGTGCCGAAGTACGAATATTCGATACGACTCTTCGTGACGGCGAACAAACACCGGGCGTCTCTCTGACGCCTGATGAAAAGCTCGTGATTGCAAAGCAGCTTGATAAACTCGGTGTAAACATCATCGAGGCGGGTTTTCCGATATCTTCCAAGGGCGAGTTTGAAAGCGTTAAGGCAATCGCCCATGAGGGACTCTCCGCGGAAGTGTGCGGCCTCTCAAGGATCATCATCAAAGATGTCGATGCCAGCCTTGATGCAGATGTCGACCTTGTGCATGTTTTCGTTTCAACCTCAGATATACAGATAGCCCATACCATCAAGAAGAGCTACGATGAGATCGTTGCAGATTCGGTGAAAGCTGTAGAGCATGTCAAAGATCACGGCAGGACTTGTCTCTTCTCTGCAATGGATGCCACAAGGACATCGCCTGAGTTCCTTAGGAGAATCTTTGGGGCTGTAGAGGAGGCTGGTGCAGATATCATCAATATTCCGGATACTGTAGGAGTAGCTGTGCCTTCTGCTTTTTACCGCCTTGTCAAGGAAATCTGCGATAACACCCATAGGATGACCGTTGATGTCCACTGCCATAACGACTTTGGCCTTGCAGTTGCCAACAGCCTTGCAGCCTTTGAGGCAGGCGCCAGGGAGATTCAGGTCTGCGTCAACGGCCTTGGCGAGAGGGCAGGGAATGCAAATCTTGCTGAGACCGTGATGAGCCTGCACTCAATTTATGGTGCAAAGACAAGCATAAAAACAGAGTATCTCGTCGAAACGGCAAAGCTGGTTGAGCGGCTCACCGAGGTCAGGATTCCCATCACAGCCCCGATCGTCGGTGAAAATGCGTTTTCGCATGAGAGCGGTATTCACAGCCATGGAGTGATCGAGGATAGCAAAACGTTTGAGCCGGGGATTATGACGCCTGAGATGGTCGGCCATAAAAGGCGTATAGTTCTCGGGAAACATACAGGTCGCCATGCAGTCCGGCAGGTCCTTGGAGAGGCGGGCTATCACCCCACAGAAGATCAGCTTCAGGATATCTTGAGCAGGATCAAGGAGCTTGGAGACAAAGGCAAGCAGATTACGGATGCTGATCTTCAGACTATAGCAGATGTGATTATCGGAGAGGTCGCAAAGGGAAGCCAGGCAGTAACCCTCAAGGAAGTCTCTGTCATGACAGGGAACATCATCACTCCTACAGCGACCGTCAAGGCCCTTGTGCGCGGCAAGGAACGCGTCCTTGCAAACACAGGCGTAGGCCCGGTGGATGCTGCAGTAAAGGCAGTCCAGGGCCTCCTCGACAGCGATACATCTATACACCTCTGCGACTTCAGGATCGATGCAATATCAGGCGGATCTGATGCCTTGGCAGAGGTAATAATCGGCGTCGAAGATGACCGCGGCAAGAAGGTAAGCGCAAGGTCAGCTCGCGAGGATATCGTCATGGCATCTGTCGAGGCACTTGTCAGTGCAATTAATCGATTAATGCTTTTGGAGGAAGAGAAAAGTTGAATGAATTTGGCGCTCCCGTGATCGACTCCCATTGCCACCTTGATTTCAAGCAGTTCAATAAGGATAGAGAGGCGGTGATAGAAAGGGCCAGGGATTCTGGCGTCATGCTTATGATCAACTCTGGGATTGATCATGCCACCAACATAAGATCGCTTGAGATGGCAGAAGAGAACGAATTCATATACCCTACATTAGGGCTAAACCCAAATTCTTTGGGAACCCTAAGCCATGATGACCTGGATCTCACTTTAAGCCATATTAAGGAGAACGCCGACAAAGCCGTCGGAATAGGCGAAGCGGGCTTGGATTTTTACAGATGCTCAGATCCAGCTAGTCGAAGCTATCAGGCCGACGTCTTCCAGAAAGTAATTGAGGTCGCAAGGTCCCTTGATCTTCCGCTTGTCATCCATTCTCGCGATGCTGAGCAGCAGGCCCTTGAGATGGTCAGGGATCTTGACAAGGTCGTATTCCACTGCTACGGCGGCACTCTCGGCACGATGAAGGAAGCTGTTGACCGCGGTTTTTACATCTCTATTTCGACTGTTATCTGTCGCTCGCCCCATCATCAGATCCTGGCAAAAAATGTTCCAGTTGACAGGCTGCTGGTAGAGACCGATAGCCCATTTTTATCGCCTAGGAAAGGCAGAAATGAGCCGTCTTATGTCCTTGATTCGGTTAGGCTTATAGCGAAGATAAGGGGCATGCAGCCGTCGGAAATAGCCCGAATCACAAGCGATAACACAAGGAAAATCTTCGATATTCGCTGATCGTATTAATAGATGGAAAATTATAAGAGATAGCCGGGCAATACCATAATGGATCAGTGATCTGATGGCAATACACTTCGAACACATCATGAGATATCTGGGCTCCAAAAAGGAAAAAGGGAGAAAGAAGATAGGCCTTCTCGTGGACGGCCCCAACATGCTCCGGAAGGAGTTCCAGATGGATCTCGAAGAGATAAGGGACATGCTAAAGGATTACGGCGACATCAAGATGGGAAAGGTCTTCCTGAATCAGTACGCATCCGATAAGCTAGTCGAGGCTGTGGAAAATCAGGGATTTGAGCCCGTCATCTGTACAAGCGATGTGGATGTGCGCATGGCAGTTGAGGGCGTGGATATGATCTACAACCCTGTTATAGATACTATAGCCCTCGTCACAAGAGATGCAGATCTCAAGCCGGTGCTCATGAAGGCGATGGAGCATGGCAAAGAGACTATAATCTTCGGAGCTGAGCCCGGGTTCTCCGTAGCCTTAAAGAACTCGGCGGATTATGTAATAGTTTTGCGTGACGGTCAGTATGTAACAGACGCATGATTAACTGACGCGTGATAGTTCAGCCGAACGCTTTTTATTGAAATATAGCAGATTCATTTTGGAGTTAAATTGAGTCATATTGTAAATCAGGGAAACCACAGCCAACGCATAATAGATGGTTCCAATAGCTTTGACTGGCGCTTGCATCTCTCAAGCTTCATCCCTTCTTTCGCGTCTGTCGGACAGAGATTCGATTATAGGCGCAAGAATGGGGATAACTCCAAGCCCTGGGAGAACTCGAGCTGGCGGGATAGAATACCATCGGTACCTGGCCTGCCTGTGTCTTCTACAGGCGTAATATTACTGCTCTGCGTAATTGTATTCTTCATAAGCCTAATAGCCCCAGACTTTGTTTACAATAATCTTGCACTGAACCCCGCAGATCTGATGCAGAAGCCTTGGACGATCATAACGCATATGTTTGTCCATGCAGGCTTCGACCACCTTTTCTGGAATATGCTCTTCTTGTTCTTTTTCGGAACTGAGCTTGAGCGGCGTGTAGGAGAGGGCAAATTCTTGGGAATTTACTTTCTATCAGGGATAGTGGCAGCTACTGGCCAGATGCTTGTATCCGGCGGAACGCTTGTAGGTGCGAGCGGGGCATTATACGGGGTTCTTGGATGCCTGGCTATAATTGCGCCAGAGATCCGCGTATTCCTATTCTTCGTCATACCTATGACCATAAGGTGGGCAGTTGTGCTCTTCGCAGTTATTGATTTCCTATTTTCCGGGACTGCGGATAATATAGCCCACGTGGCTCACCTATCGGGGCTGGCTTTAGGATTGATAATCGGCTACGTAATGAAGAAGAGAGGGCAGCCTAGCTATTATTATGCCCAGCATTCGTTCTGAGGTAGTCTACCATAATTGAGTTGATGAATCCATCCTCCTCCATCACGCCTTTCGTGGCTTCGCGCGCGAGTTACCCTTATTTCATGCGAAGCCGTGAAGTTCCAGGTGGTTCTTCCTGGGTCTGCTTAGCCGTATCTTGAAGAATCTTCCATTCTTAGGAGCGTGTAAGCGATTGCATGGTTTATATATTTATTAACTTGGAAGAATAGACAACATGAAAAGTTCAGGCTGCAAAAAGTTTGGGCTCCTCAAGGATCAAACTTTACCATCTGACCATCGGCTAAGTCTTTGTCAACTTTACACCGCTCTAATTCCGGGGTACCCGCGAGTCGCTTCGCTCCCGCGCTGGCTGTCTACGGGGCTGTCGCTCAATCGCCGCGACGGGCTAACTCCCTACGGGACGATTCACATGAGGAGTGACAGATAGGTTAGTTGATTGCCTATCTTATTGTATTGTAATTTCTGATTCCATTATAATCAGAAATTAAGCTGGCTAATAGCGATGGGTTTTGATAGCTACAGAGAAATCAAGGTTATCATCGAGTACAACGATCGATGATATTTTTATCTTGTGCTCTTATTTTAACAGTAAAAGATCTCTTGACATTTTTCGAGTCACGCCATTGCTTTCTAATGAGTCATGGAGCAGGACGACTCTGATTGTGCTCGGTACAGCAAGTTTCGCTACCAGGTAGACAGCAATGGATGGTCCCGAATCACCGGCATCCATTTCCATCAAAGGTGATTCCGTATATGCGGGGCATCACCAACACAGATACGACTATATGTCTGATGGTCGTAAAAAGCGCCTAATGTGCTGGTTCCTGATGGCCTTAAAAAGTTTCCTGATTACCTTACCTAGGCGGCTAATTACTTGGGTGAGGTTGGTCTTGGCGCCACTAGTGAACTGGGTGAAAACTGATAGACCACTCGAAAGCAAACTCTTTTCCGCAATCAAGATAGTCCTGGCCTGTTTTATCATGCTGTGCATTGTTTCTTTAGTCGTATGGCTCCGGTCCGAAAATGACATCGTTATATTACACTTTCAGACTCCTTCTAATCAGGGTTACAACGGCGAAGCCCTATCCGATCTACTGACTTGCGATCTGATTAAAATTAATCAAATTTACCAAAACAACAGAGAAAACAACATAGAATGGGGCTATGCAGAAGGGAGTCACAGTTCGCAGATAGAGGCTGGTTATGGCTTGCCGATAGAAACTTTGCAAATAGAAACTGGTTATATCCCTGGCCCAGGCGTTACTCTACGGGACTTTACTCTAGATTATAGTTTATCCCAATCAGGCATGATAAGCCAGGGTCCAATATCTCTCTCCCTAGGTGAGATCCTCACCTCCTTAAAGCGCCTCCTAAGCAACCTAAATATAATTAATCCCCCTAATATTCTATCTGCCAGCCTGCAAAACTATGGCACAAAAACGATTATAGTGGTCTGTCTGGCAAACAGTTCAACTAGTCCTCTTGCCTGGGAGGTCTCCTCTAAAGACAACTGCTCTCAGGAAGAGATTCCAGAGCTTGTCGAGGAGCTAGCTTACCAGGTGGCCTATAGCATTTCTCGCCATGGACTCGAATCGCCCCATACTTGGCAGACCTTTGCTAACATCACGCAGGGGCTGGAAGCATACCAGGCTTTCCAAACCACCGGCGATCTACTTCAATTGGACTATGCTAGACAGATGGCTCTGAATGCTCAGAAACATGAACCGAGATGCAATGGATCAGCCAATCTATTGATGACAGTGGCTATTGGATATGAAAGTGTGGGTAATATTAGTCAGGCCATGTTCATTTACAACGCGATCACCGAAGTTAATCCTCACTATACAATGGCACCGTATGCTTGGTATAACAAAGGTATTGATCTCAATAGCCTGGGCAGATACAATGATTCTATCCAGGCTTATAGGAAGGCCATTGAGCTAAACCAATCACTCATAGGTGCCTGGAACAACATAGGAAGTATTCTCGATAGTCTGGGCAAGCATGACGAAGCCATCCAGGCTTACGATATGGTCATCCAAGTCGATCCAGGATTTGCACTTGCCTGGTATAACAAAGGTATTGCTCTCGATAGTCTGGACAAGCATGACGAGGCTATTCAGGCTTATGATAACGCCACACAAGTTGATCCTCGATTTGTGGCGGCTTGGGATAACAAAGGCGATGCTCTCGATAGTCTGGGCAAGCATGACGAAGCCATCCAGGCTTATGATATGGCCATCCAAGTCGATCCAGGATTTGCACTTGCCTGGTATAACAAAGGTATTGCTCTATTAAAACTGCGTAAATATGACGAGGCCATCCAGGCTTATGATAACGCCACCCGAATCAACCCTGGATTTGCAGATGCTTGGTATAACAAAGGTATAGTTCTATTAAAATTGCGTAAATATGACGAAGCTCTTCAGGCTTATGATATGGCCATCCAAGTCGATCCAGAATATGCGGATGCTTGGTATAACAAAGGTGCTGATCTATATGAACTGAGTAAATATGATGAAGCCTTCCAGGCTTATGATAACGCCACCCGAATCAATCCTGGATTTGCAGATGCTTGGAATGGCAAAGGTATAGTTCTATTAAAACTGAGTAAATATGACGAAGCTCTCCAGGCTTATAGGAAGGCCATTGAGCTAAACCAATCACTCATAGGTGCCTGGAACGACATAGGAGGTATTCTCGATAGTCTGGGCAAGCATGACGAAGCCATCCAGGCTTATGATATGGCCATCCAAGTCGATCCAGGATTTGCACTTGCCTGGTATAACAAAGGTGTTGATCTGTATATGAAGGGTAAAAATGATGATGCCAATGCAGCCTTTGCCAGAGCCAAGGAGCTAGGATATACAGGCTGATCTGCCGCCTAGGAGTATGTATAACCTGAAGACCCATTCCTTCATTTTTTTGAACCTTCAAATCCATAGCGACATTTTATAAATATCTTCTTGGATTACAAAGGCGTAGGTCGGCGCATCAGATTTTACTTTGTAATTTTCGTTATTCCCGTAGCCACATTGGCTATATTAGGTGTGATAGTTCGTCCATGCCTATAGTTTATGGAATGAACGGTTAATTTGAATACGTGCTAGATCGATTTTGAGCCTTTTTGCAAGTTGTATATTTTGCCACATCCAACTGCCGGGCTGAATACGTGCAATTGGGAAATAGTTCTATGACATCTATCCTGAGAAAAGATTAGAGCATTGAAGGCGGGTAGTCTACCATAATTGAGTTGATGAAGCCCTTCGTGTCCTTCGCGGCTTCGCGCAAACATTCTCATTTGATATGAAAATGCATCCTTCCTCAGACCTACTTTTATCCTCATGGGTGCCCAATCGGGTATAGGGGTTTCACGTGAAGCCGCAAAATACAATGATTTCTGTGTTCATCAACACGACATAGGTAGACTGCCCATTCTGAAAAAATGGGAAAATCTTTAAACTTGCAGACTGTGTTTCAAGAGCCTTCCCCCAGCGAGGGGTTAGGGGCAGCCCGCGCGGCGACTGAGCGCGCTAGAATGACCATTAGTGTTAGCCCCAGAAAGAAGTGTAGACTTTAGAATTAGATTAATCAGCCCAATGCAAAGTTAGAATGGTTCTTGGATATACACGTAATCTCTTGAAATTCGCATGCAGATTGAGTGCGCTAGAAAGTCGTCAGTATCGGCCTCAAAAGCAAGTATAAGTTTCTTAATTGGAAAACTATGTAATCAGCGTCCCCAAAACGGCTCCTTCTTACGCTTTATTTCCAGGAACTTCTCGAGTACCTCACGCTCGTCCTCATTGAGCTTGGGCTTCAGCTCTTGCTCTACAATTCGAGAGTGCTTTTCGGGAATATTGATATAAAGGATATCTCCCTCATGGATCTGGCGGCCGACGGTCGGGCCGTCGATGGATATTGCAACCTCCTGCCCGACGGTTGCAGATCCTATATTCTCGTTGTGTGCCTGAATTCCTTTTATAGCTCCAACATTTGCGCCATCCTCTCTCATGAGGTTTGTCTGAGTCCTTATCACTCCGCCGATGACCTGTACGCCGACGATCGCAGGCTTTGACTGTCTGAAGACGCAGTCAGGCAAAAGGCGCACTGCTCCAGGTCGTATGACAGCCTCTAGCCGTTCCTGTTCCATCTTCATCTTCTGCGCCTCAACCCAAGCGCTATAATCGTCGATCAGGGAGTAGATGATGTTGCTCGTGAAAACAGAAACATTGGTCTTCTGGATCTCGGATATCGCATCAGGCAAAATTTCAACATTGAAAGCAAGAATAGCCTTCAGAAGCGGATCTTTGATGGAGTTTGCCCTTATAACTTCTCTGCGAGTTATCGGGCCGACATCTGCCATATGAATTGGAATCTCTTTGTCCCTCAGCTCGCCGACGAGGGCTTCAAGAGAGCCAATGGTATCGGTCTTGAGGATCACGCCTTCTGCTCCAGTGTCGATCCTGACGGATTCAAGCTCTGACTTCATCTCCTTGGAGATTGCCTCGACATCATCCGATGGACCGGCCACCCTTATCGTCGATCCTGCGAGAGCGCCCTCAAGCTTCGGGGCCGAGACCTTGATTCCGCTTGCTGCGACGACATGCCTGACAGGCATGAACTTCTCCTCGTTCCTGATCTCCGAGAGGGGCTTTGGCTTGAGAAGCGCACGCACCTTGGTAACTATCGGCTCACGGGCAGTGCCGACGATAACAGTATCGCCCGATTTGATCTCGCCGTCATAGAGGATCACATCCAGAGTTGTCCCAAGGCCGCGCTCCTCCTTGACCTCAAGTATTGTCCCAACGCCTGGGCCGGATGCGGTGACTCGCAGGCTATCTTTTAAGAATCTCTGGGCAAGGCCCACCAAAACCATAAGCAGATCGGGCACGCCTTCACCTGTGATGGCGCTGATAGGGACTATTCCAACGGTCTTTGTAAAATCGCGGATCCTATCATATCTATCGGCATCAAACCCGTACTTGTAAAGCTCTCCGACCAATTCATATATTCTCCCATCAAGCTCCTCAACGACCCTCTCGCTCTGGTTCTTCATGCTCTTTGCAAAAGGAGCATTTTCAATAGGCCGCCAGCCGGTTATTCGATCTATCTTGTTGGCTGCGACAACAAAAGGCGTCTTGTACCTTTTGAGGATATTCAGGGATTCTATTGTCTGGGGCTGGAAGCCCTCGTTTACATCGACTATAAGAACGGCCAAATCGGCAAGCGATCCCCCACGACTTCGCAGCGATGTGAATGCCCTGTGGCCTGGCGTGTCTATAAAAAGAAGCCCAGGAACCTGGATCTCAGCTCCGAAATGTGCACCGCAGAAGTCTTGTATAAGATTCAATGGCACCTCTGTGGCTCCGATATGCTGAGTGATCAAACCAGCCTCAAACTTTGCCACAGTAGTTCCGCGGATCTTATCGAGGAGCGTTGTCTTTCCGTGGTCTACGTGCCCCATTACCACTACTATTGGGGTTCTCAGATTGGATTCTTGCACGCTCCTAGCTTTGCTCCCCTTCTTTGACTTCTGCATACTTGCTCTCTTTTCTTGAATATTTTCTCTAAAAAGAGGTTTTATTTCTGGAATTTAAAGTCTCTGTAAGAGACGGCAGGTCAGATCTGCCATCCCTTGCTCATGCTTACTCGTAGAGCCAGGTTTCATCTATTCGATTGTAGCCGAAAATTTCTGACTTATCAAAATGAAGCGCAATCTCGCGAGCCGCTGATGCAGTAGAGTCGGATCCATGAACGACATTTCGACCAGTCTCGATTCCAAAGTCGCCTCTGATTGTGCCAGGGCCAGCATCAGCAGGATTTGTCGAGCCGTTCATCTTTCTCATGGCAGCGATTGCTCCTCTGCCTTCGACAACCATTGAGACCGAGGGGCCTGAGGTAATGAAACCCACGAGATCGCCGAAGAATTTCTTGCCCCTGTGCTCGGCATAATGCTCCTCAGCCTTCTCCCTTGACATTGTGACAAGCTTCATGGCCACAATCTTGAAGCCCTTCTCCTCAATCCTCTGTATTATCTCGCCCACAAGCCCGCGCTGAACTCCATCGGGTTTGACCATCACAAAGGTTCTTTCCATCTCTAGAGCCAGGTTCTATGCCCCCCATTAATAGCACCTATGTGCTCTTAGCTGTACCCTTTCTGGCCCATTTGATGCGTCGGGTGACGCGGCCAAGTCGCACGTTGTTCTCGCATTTGGATGAGCAGAAATAATAAACTGTTCCGTCCTTCTTGGCATAGAGCTTGCCTGTTCCCGGCTCAATTACTCTGCTGCAGAAGGAGCACTTTCTTTCTTCCATCTCTTCTTCACCTGCTGGTCAGCTTCTTGGCCTCTCTGGCGGTCTCCAGCAGCATTAGAACATCTCCCATCCTAATGGGTCCCATACAGTTCCTTGTTATGATGCGTCCTTTATTGCTGCCCTCGAGAATCCTGCATTTGATCTGGGTCGCCTCGCCGTGCATGCCGGTGACGCCTATGATCTCGATAATCTCTGCAGGAACGCCTCCTTCATCTTCCACTGTTAATCACCTACTTTAGAGCCTGTACCTTTTGGATGATCTCTTCTACAAGCTCTTTTCCCTTTCCGGGCTCGACGATGGCGGCGGCCGCGCTCTTAACGCCTAGGCCAGCAGCTGAGCCTATCTCGCTCTGTTTTTTGATGTAGATATAAGGCGTTTTCTTCTCTTCGCAGAGTGCAGGAATATGAGCTACAATTTCTGGGGGCTGAACATCCTCGCCTATTACAACCAATCGGGCAACGCCGCGCTCGATAGCCTTGGTCGCCTCGTTGGTTCCCTTCTTTATTCTGCCTGTATCACGAGCCAGCTCAAGGGCCTCTATGGATTTTGCGGCGAGCTCAGCTGGAACATCGAATCTCACGTATATCGGTCTAGCCATAACTAATTCTCCTTCAGGGCGTCTTTTGCCCATCATCATTCATCGCAATTTAAAATCGTCTTAAAGACTAAAGGAGGCTGATCTTTCTCCTGTAAAAAGGTTGCGCTACAGCCTCATAAGCTACGGCTTCATGAAGGCTTTGAGCACATCCTTTAAGTTGCCGTCAGTGACTGTACCCGACACTTCCGTCAGGGTACCCTTATCCGAGAAGAACAGGCCATATTGCTCTGCAAATCCCTTTATCTGTTCCTTAGCTCCTGTCTCAGGCTTCAGGTATTTGGCATCGAAACTATATCCGCTATCGATCTTGCTCACTCCCATGTAGAACTCCTGGTATCCGCTGCCAAGCGTTATGTTCATACCGCTCACGCCTTTGCCAAGGATTGCAACCTGCAGATCCGCCAGCTCGCCTTGCGGAAGGGTGAACTTATCTGTGGATTGGTTGCCTCCTGAGACGACGTTAAGCACATCCTCAAGGCCCTTATTAGGCCCGAAGATCGTCGGCCTTCCCATTACGGCTGAGTAGTCTGGGGTGTTAGGGATCATCATGTAGCCCTCATAGGGCACCACTATGCCGTCATAGCCCACTGGGAACGGCCTGATCCAATGGAATTCGGCGAATGTGTTGTTAAAGTAGGCGACTGCTAACCTTTCGATTTTGACTGGATAGAGCTGCGACCCATAGCTCAATGCGAACGATGGAGGGAGGGTTGCCTGGGCGGCATCTGTCAGATTTTGAGATGCACTCATGTTCAGCCAATATGCCATCGTAGTGTTCTCAGGGCACATCGCAAGGGTATCTTCCAAGCTACTAAAGCTCTGATCGACGAGATTACCTTGTACTCCAAAGGTGTCAAGGGACACCGGCCCTGTCGTATTTACAGTGTTCGCGCCTTCATTGTTGCCTCGAAGAATGAAGCCCGCGAAGGCTGAGAGGATCATTATCCCCCCAACGAAGATCGCAAATGCCTTCTGATTCATCCTACTCATTCGTGAGGCACTTATTATTTATCTTTTTTCCGGCAGAAGCGGCTCGTCCTGGACAAAATCTCTTCCAAGCCGCATTGCAAGCTCAGCTTTCTCGAGCTCACGGCCAAGATAACCTGCATGATCCAGCCTCGAAATCAGCTTTCGGTCTATCAGAGTGTTCAGAATGTCCTTCGCATTTGTGCCTATTACTCTTGCCTTCGCGTGTTCCGCCACTACCTTTCCATCCGCGACGAATATCCTGAAGCTGCCCCCGGGATCAGGCTCGTATTCATGTAATTTGGAGGCCTCCACGAAATCATCCGGCATGACCTCTTCAAATCTGCGCCTTTTCTCCTTTAAGACAAGAAGATCTATTCCCAGATCTTTGGGAGGAGTCATTCTCTTGGCAGCAAGCTGCATCATATCCGCCGCAGTCCTAAGCTCGCTAATACTTCCTCTGGCCTTCGGGCTGTACTCAGGCGTGAAGAGAATGCTCGCTCCCACTTCAACGCCGAGAGCTGCCAGAAGTGCATTTACACCTTGAGAGTCTGCGTCCATAAGCTCTGTCACATTTCCTGCTCCGAAGAAAAGCGGCACATCAGGGTGTCCCTCTCTGAATCTGATGTAGCCTTGCAGAGATGCTGCGAGTCCCTGAAGGGGGGGGCTCAGCACAGGATCGGCTATGGACTTTATACCCAGGGCTTGCGATGCCGTCAAGTTATCCTCCATGCTTAGTTGACCCGGTCCAGGTATTACGACTGCTATTGTTCCTGTGCTTGCTATCGCACTACCTACAAGCGGCAAGCTCTCGCCGTTCAGACTTAGAATAAGATCTGCGCCCGCGAGAGCGCCTGCAAGGAGGAGGTCTGACCTCACGGCATCCACGCTTATTGGCAGATCTGTTGCACTTCTCGCGTTTTTTACAACTGCAGCGACATCGGAAGGCTCAGCATCCAGAGGCAGGCCCAGGTCAATCATATCTGCGCCCTGATCCTTGTAGTAGCGTATTTTCCTTACAATGTCATCATGATCAAGCTTTGTAGCACCGACGATCTCAGCCAGAACCTTCATCCTGGAATTGCCGCCGATTTTCAGGCCTTTTATCATAAGATCTTGCGTTGATTCAGATTCAAGCTTCTTCAGCGCAGACTTCGCCTCCCTTTTCATCCTCTCCTCAAAGAGGACGCAAGCAGGTATGGATTGCGAAAGCTCAATCTCATCCAGGTGCGTGAGAACAAAGCCCAGGTCTGCGGCATGCTTCGGGCCCAGCCTGATCTTTGTGTCAAGAGCCTTTTCGACCTTGGAGAAGTCGGAGGTGATTGCTCCGGGAACCAGGATGAGATCATAGCCCTTGGGAGCAGAGGACATCAGCATCTCAGGGGTTATGAACGCGGCTATGTCCAGATCCAGTACGAGCACATCCGCCCCGCAGGCTGAGCGCCTAACTAGATCTTGGGCAAGCCTTCCCGTGACAACAAGGACCTTCATATGCCTAAGGTATACCTTCAAGCTAAAAATTCTATCTGGAGAAGAGATAATACTAAATAGTTGGATACTTAATTAACCAAAAATAGAAGGATATATTGCTTTTCAGCTAACATAACAGAGCCGTAAGGGGGCCGGAAGCAGATGGCTGGCTCTCTTTGCTATGGAAAATGCCACGGATCACAAGAGCTGTCCTCGTTTGCAGGGAGGGCTATGAAGGATAAACTCAAATCGGATCCTGATAACAACTTATGCCAGCCGCTGGAAGATCTTTTAAAGAATGGCAGAAGTAATCCAGCCAGCTCTGAGGAGTCGGCAAGTGCAGATGTTTTGGCCCTTGTACATGAGGTGCAGGCTAATCAAATTGAGCTTCAGATGCAGAATGAGGAGCTGAAGCGCACAAAGCTTGAGATGAATGATGCGCTGGCGAAGTACTCAGATCTCTATGATTTTGCGCCCATCGGATTGTTTACACTCGATGAGAATAGGCATATCCTGGAGGTCAATATTGCCGGGGCTGAACTGCTAGGAGTGAAAAGAGCCGACTTATTGAATAGGCCTTTTGAGTTATTTGTTGCAAAGGACGATCGTCTCTCCTTTATCTCTTTCTGCAAATCGGCATTTGAAACCTCTGCCAGGCAGATCTGTGAGCTGAGCTTTCTCAGGGATAAAGTGCCTACACTGTATGCCCGCATCGAGGGAATGGTCACTGGAGGCCATATGCCGGACGAAAGACAATTCAGAATAGCAGTTATGGATATCACTGAGCGCAAGCGGGCTGAAGATAGTTTGCGTCTGAACGAAGAAAAGTTCCGGCTGGCATTCGAAAATGCATTTGTGGGAATAGCACAGACGGATGCCGATAAACGGATAATGCAGATCAATCAGGAATTCTGCCGGATGCTGGGCTATACAAAGGAAGAGCTTCTAGGTCGATGCATATTCGATCTTGTCCATCCCGATGATTTGAGTGCCTGTATTGCCTATTCGGATCGTATAAAAAATGGGGAGATCACGAAGTTATCAAATAAAAAGCGGTATCTTCGTGGAGATGGAACCTCAATTTGGGCCGATGTCACAGTCTCGGTGGTCCATGAAGGTAAAAGCAAATCGGAGTTTCATTCAGTTGTTGCCAGAGATATAACACAGCAGAAGATGGCGGAGGAAGCTCTGCAAGAGAGCGAGAGGAGATTCCGGGATGCTATTGATAACTTTCCCAATGTCTTCGTAATCTACGATGAGGATAGAAGGGTCCGGTTTGTCAACTCCAAGGGCCTTCAGATCATAGGGCTCTCAGAGCAGGATGTATTAGGACGGAAGGATGAGGAGATCTTTCCGCCGGAGATGGTCAACTCGTACCTTCCGGCACTTCTCCGCGCTGTTGAGACAAAAAATCCTCAGACTTTAGAGCGCACCAGGCCTAAAAGCATGGGTCGTCAGGTGATTATGATAAACATCATCCCATTGCTCGATGAGCATGGAAGCGTTCGCAGAATCCTCGGCATAAGCCACGACATCACAGAGCGCAAAAGGGCTGAGGATGCGCTCAGAATGGCGAGGGATGAGCTGGAGCTGAGGGTTGAAGAAAGGACCGCTGAACTTGTTAAGATCAACGAGGATCTGACAAAAGCGAAGGAGGCTGCAGAAGCTGCAGCTGTAGCCAAATCTCAGTTCCTTGCCACAATGAGCCATGAGCTACGCACACCTCTGAACGCTGTCATAGGCATGACGTCACTTCTTTTGAATGAAGGGCTGCCGCCTGAGCAGATGGAATCTATTGAGATAATCAGGGCTAGTGGAGAAGACCTCCTCGCCCTAATTAATAAAGTCCTCGATTTCTCGAAGATGGAAAAGGGCAAAATGGAGCTGGAGAGACAGCCCTTTGAGCTGCGAAGATGCATCGAAGATTCCGTTCACCTCCTGTCGGGCGAGGCATCCAATAGGAATCTAAAGCTAGCTTGCTTGATAGATGGAAATGTACCGGATATAATCATAAGCGATCAAATGAGGCTTCGCCAGATACTTGGAAATCTGCTCTCCAATGCTGTCAAGTTTACAGATAATGGAGAGATTACGATCTCGGTCTCAAGCAGACAGAAGATGTGGGATCTTTATGAGTTTCACTTCTCTGTCAGAGACACTGGGATAGGCATCCCTCCTGATATGATGCATAAGCTCTTCAAGCCTTTCAGCCAGGTGGATGCATCCAACACGCGCAAGTATGGCGGAACAGGCCTTGGTCTCGCCATCTGTAAGAACATCGTGGAGATGATGAGCGGGAGAATCTGGGCCGAGAGCCAGCCTGGCAGGGGATCGACTTTCCACTTCACAATCCTTGCTCAAGCAATCTCAAACGGGAATTTTGATATTCAAGGATCTGATACGCAAAATTCTGATGCGCAGAAGCCTTTCTTCAGGAGGGATGACTATCCCGGGAAGGATCTGGAAAAAAATCTGCGGATATTGCTGGCAGAGGATAATCTGTTGAATCAGACGGTGACAATGCGAATGCTTGGCAAGCTCGGCTATTCCGCAGACGCTGTGGCTGATGGCCGAGAGGCCATTTCGGCTCTTGAACGTCAGCACTACGATGTTGTGCTCATGGATATGCAGATGCCCGAGATGGACGGCTTAGAGGCAACCCGAATAATCCGTAAGAGTTTTGGGATAGCAAAGCAGCCGAAGATAATAGCACTCACTGCACATGCTCTGGAGGGAGATAGGGAGCAGTGTATTGAATCGGGAATGGATGATTATATCGCCAAGCCTGTGAATATCGAGGAGCTGAAGGCTGCTCTACAGCGCTGTCGTCAATTTGCGGATAGAGAGCCATAAATGCAAATTGACCGGTTTGATTGATTCCTGGGCATGGATAGAGTTCTATGCCGGTAGCATTGCTGGAGAGAATGTCAAGGTGTATGTTATGGACGACGACCAGGACATCATCATCAGCACAATAAATCTGGCAGAGATCTATCGTGTGGCGCTTCACAGCTTCGATGAGGAGATTGCCGTAATGGCAGCCAAGATCAAACACGATCTCAAGTGGGGCCTTGACGATGCATTGATTTATGCCACAGCAAAGCGTGAGGGCGCCAGGGTATTGACGAGTGATATCCATTTCAAGGGCTTGTCAGATATAATCTACCTGGGAATGTAAGATCCACGTTATATATTGTATTCAATGACCACTTTGCTGCGAACTTATTTTGGTCTGCAGATAAATTCTCGATATCAAGCAAAAATAATTATACTAAGCTGCTACTGTATAATTAGGTTTAGAGAAACGGCGGTAATATGCCAATCACGACCTGCTGCCCTGAGTTGAATCCCACATGAGCCCGAATGATAACGATTTAAAAGATGATGAATCTCCCGAAGAAACATCAGAACCTACACAAAAAGATCGTGCATCCAGAGATAACGAACAAAAGAAGCCCCTCTATATCGTGGGGATGGGCGGTTCAGCCGGGGGTCTTGAGGCCTTTGAGGAGTTCTTCAAAAATACGCCTGAAGATACAGGCCTCGCGTTTGTGCTCGTTCCCCACCTCGATCCGACTCATAAAGGTCTCATGCCCGAACTGCTCCAGCGCTTCACGCCAATGAAGGTAGTGCAGGTAGAGGACGGGATGAGGGTTGAACCTGATCACGTCTACATAATCCCGCCGAACAAAGATATGGCAATAATGCATGGGATCTTGCAGCTGCTTGAGCCCGCCATGCCTCGGGGGCTTCGAATGCCGATCGACTCCTTCCTCCGGCACCTGGCCCAGGATCAGGGAGAAAAGAGCATTGCCATTATACTTTCAGGAATGGGAACTGACGGAACTTTAGGTATCAAAGCCATCAAAGAGAAGCTCGGGACTGTGATGGTCCAGGACCCTCAATCTGCCAAGTACAATGGAATGCCCCAAAGCGCTGTCTCTACTGGTCTCGTGGATTACATCGCACCTGCGTATGAGCTGCCTGATAGGCTGACAAAGCATGCGAACCAATACTATCAGATGGGAGATGTGCCTCCTGCCGAAAAGAAGACGGCGCTCGGAGCGCTTCAAAAGATCTTTTCACTCATCCGGGCTCAGACGGGAAACGACTTCAGTCTTTACAAAAAGAGCACGGTTCGCCGTCGAATCGAGCGGAGGATGAGCGTTCACCAGATCCTCGATATAAATACTTACGTCCGATTCCTTCAGGAAAATCCCCAGGAGATCGATCTCCTCTTCAAAGAGCTCTTGATCGGGGTCACGAGCTTTTTCAGGGATCCTGATGCATTTGAAACCCTGAAAAAGGAGGCCTTTCCTGAAATGATGAAGGGCAAGCAGTCGGAGGAACCTATTCGAGCCTGGGTGGTTGGATGCTCGACAGGCGAGGAGGCATATTCCATTGCAATCCTCCTAAAGGAGTATCTATCGGAGATAAAGCCGAAAAATAACTTCAAGGTCCAGGTATATGCTACAGACCTAGATAAAGATGCAATTGATGTAGCCCGCCAGGGCGTTTATCCTGCCAACATAGCCCAAGATATAACTCCCGAACGCCTGGAGAGATTCTTTGTAAAAGAGGATGACCGCTACCGCGTCAAGAGAGAGATCCGGGAGATGATTGTATTCGCGGTCCAAAACGTTCTAGTCGATCCACCATTCACAAAGCTGGATATACTGAGCTGCCGAAACCTGTTAATCTACCTGAGCTCAGAGCTTCAGAAGAAGCTGATTCCCCTGTTCAATTACTCTCTGAATCCTAAGAGCATTCTATTCCTCGGATCATCTGAGTCTATAGGCAACTTCGCAGACTTTTTCGAGCCGTTGGATAACAAATGGAAGATATTCGAGCGCAGGGAAACACCCCTCTCCCGAAGACCACAGATTACTGGCTTCCCAATATTGCCGATACCCTATGAGCCCAGGATAAAGGATGGAATGGAAGAGAAAAAATATTCCGAGTCCAAAATTGTAAATGAAGTCCAGAAGATCATAATTCAGACAATCGTACCGCCTGTTGCGATCATAAATGATAGTGGCGATATTATATACACCACGCGTCGAACGGGCAAATACCTTGAGCTGTCTGTTGGAAAAGCGAACCTGAACATATACGCAATGGCCCGCGAAGGTCTTCGTGCAGAGCTTGGTATTGCCATCAGAAAAGCGACTACAGATAGGCAAAAGGTGATCCTGAAGGGGCTACGGGTCAGGACGAACGGCACAGATCAGGCGATAAACCTGAAGGTCACGCCCTTGAATGAGCCCGAGCCCATGCGTGGGCTCCTGATGATCGAGTTTGAGGATGTAGAGCTGCCATCATGGGAGCCAAAAACTTCCGGGGAAGAACCAGAAACCGCTACAGGGCGGGATAGCGCCAACAAGGCGCTCGAAAAGGAGCTTCAAAGCACAAAAGAGCATCTTCAGACGGTTATCGAGGAGATGGAAACATCACAGGAGGAGCTGAAGTCCGCAAACGAGGAGCTGCAGTCGACAAATGAGGAGCTTCAATCTACAAACGAGGAGGTTGTGACCTCCAAAGAAGAATTGCAGTCGCTCAATGAGGAGCTGACAACCTTAAACTCCGAGCTCCAGTCAAAGAATGATGAGCTTACTTTAGCCAACAACGATATGACGAATATCCTCAACAGCACTCAGATTCCGACCATATTTGTGGATAATAACCTGAATATCAAGAGGTTCACACCTCAGGCTAGTAAGATCATCAGCCTGATATCAAGCGACATAGGTCGTCCGATCACCGACATCTCAAGCAATCTGAAATACGAAGGCCTGGCAAACGATGTAAAGGATGTGCTTTCGAGTCTGCTGCCCAAGGTGATTCAAGTAGAGACAAAGAGCGGGGGATGGTATCGGATGAATATCGTGCCTTACCGGACGGCTGAAAATGTCATCGATGGCGTCGTGATCACATTCTTGGATATCACAGAATTGAAAATGGCAACGGAGAGCCTGAAAGAGCGCAGTGAGCTTTCAGAGGGAATTATCCGCACGATCAGAGAACCGCTGATAATTCTGGATGGCGAGCTAATGGTTATTTCAGCCAATCCGTCCTTCTATAGGAAATTCAATGCGGCGCCTCAGGATACAGAAGGGATGCTTCTTTACAATCTTGGAAATGGACAGTGGGATATCCCAGAGCTCCGGAAGCTTCTGGAGGAAATCCTTCCAAAGAACACGAAGGTCGAGGATTTTCTGGTCGAGCACGACTTTCCAAAGATTGGCCGCAGAAAGGTGCTGCTTAATGCCCGAAGAATAGCGTTCGATGAAAAACAAAAGCATCTGATCCTCCTTGCCATAGAGGATGTTACGGATAGAAAAGAGCTTGTTCCTCAACCGGGGGGTGGGGGTGAAGAAGCATGAAGCCAGGTCCGAAGGATGATTTGCGCCGAAAAGCAGAGGATCGTTTGAATGAGAGAATCGGTCAGGCCGGTTCCAAAGAAATGGAGAACGGAGATTCTCTGGCGCTGATTCATGAGCTGCAGGTCCACCAAATTGAATTGGAGATGCAGAATGAAGAGCTTCGTCAGGTGCAGGCAGAACTTGCAGTATCCGAGAGTAAGTATCGGGATCTCTACGAGTTCGCTCCTATCGGCTATTTGACCCTGGATGGTTCCGGTAGGATTTTAGAGGCAAATCTCACCAGTGAATCTCTCCTGGGAACGGAACGGAAATACCTGGTGAACAACCGATTTCAGGCATACTTAGACAAGAACTATATCCCGGAGTTCAATGCCTTTTGCAGCCGTGTTTTGGAGTCGGGCGAAAAGCAGGTTGCCGAGTTCGAGCTGAATTACACCCAAAGGGGCAGGGAAGCTCATCGCTGGGTGCTAATAGAGGCTCGGGCGATGCTGGGGGATATTTGCCAGGGCTTCCAGATGGCGGTTATCGACATTACAAAGCGCAAGCTGATGGAGGAAGAGCTTATGGCAGCAAAAGAAGCTGCTGAAGAGGCGGTCAGGGCCAAGGCAGCATTCCTGGCCAACATGTCCCATGAGCTTAGGACGCCCTTGAACTCGATAATCGGTTTCACAAGCCTTCTGCTTGAGGAGCCTCAGTCGCCTGAGTACAAGGACTGGCTTGAAATCATGAGGACCAGCGGCGAGGCACTGCTGGCGCTGATTAACGATGTTCTTGACTTCTCGAAGCTTGAGAAGGAGAAGACTGAGCTTGAGCTTCATCCCAGCGACTTGCGCCAGAGCATTGAGGAGTCCCTGGACCTGGTATCTACAAAGGCTGCTGAGAAGGGGCTTGATCTGGCATATACGATGGAGAGCAATGTTCCTGAGACAATCATTACCGATTCAGCGAGGCTCCGCCAAGTGCTTGCCAACCTGCTCAGCAACGCTGTCAAGTATACCGATAAAGGTGATGTTGTCGTCTCGGTCTCTTCGAAGCCCGAAGAAGTGGGCCACGGGCTTCATTTTGCCGTGCAGGATACCGGCATAGGCATGCTCCGGAACCAGATGAGCAAGCTATTCCAGCCCTTCAGCCAGATTAGCCTCTCATGCTCAAGGCTTAACGAGGGCACAGGGCTTGGTCTTGCCATAAGCAAGAAGCTTGTTGAGCTTATGGGCGGCAGAATTTGGGTTGAGAGCGAGGAGGGCAAAGGCTCGATATTCCATTTCACGATCAAGGCGATGGCTGACTCCGAATCAGGGAAAGTTCCTGTTGAACATCAGCGAAAGCTCGCTAAAAGAAGCGTGCTCATTGTGGATGATAACAAAACCATCAGAGGAATCCTGGCCCATCAGACTCAATCCTGGGGAATGATTCCTATAATCGCTTCATCCGGCTACGAGGCCCTCGACCGGGTTCAAAAGGGAGTCATTCCAGACGTGGCAATCCTGGATGTGGGCATGCCTGATATGGATGGGATAAAGCTGGCAGAGATGATTCGCAGAAACCAAAGGAATTTGCCCATAATTATGCTCACATCCTTAGGACATCATATTCCTCCGGGTCTCTCTGCTGCGAGCCTTGCGAAGCCGATCAAGCCAATGCAGCTATACGATACTCTCGCCGGTTTATTTGACGGACGGCCTTTACAGACGCAAGAACATATCCAAGTAGTGAATCATGCAAGCATTACCCCCCTTCGAATTCTTCTGGCAGAGGATAATGTATCGAGCCAAATGATAACTCAGGGGATGCTGAAGAAGCTCGGCTACAGGGCGGACATCGTTTCCAATGGCATAGAGGTTATTCAAGCACTGGAGCGCCAGCCATACGATGTCGTGTTGATGGACCTGAAGATGCCTGAGATGGACGGCTTCGAGGCGACCAGGGAAATTCGCCAACGGTGGCCAAATGGTGGACCAAGAGTCATTGCCATCACAGCTTACGCTCTGGACGGCTGCAAGGAGAAATGCCTTGAAGCTGGGATGGAAGGCTATATCGGCAAGCCTGTGAGGATGGATGAGCTGAGGGAGGCGCTGGCAGGCATTAGTTCTCGCTTGAATGAGGACGGAAAGAGAGATGGGACTACTCGAGATGAAGAAGAGGCTGGCAGAAGAGGGGATAGCCAGATTTGAGAGCGAGTATAGAATGAACTCGGCCGAATTTATGAGAAGGTTTGAGGCGGGAGAGCTGGGCGATTCTCAAGATTGCTTTGAATGGTGGGGCCTGGTCAAAGGTGGAAAAGCAATCAAGAACGAACTAGAGAAGATAAAAGCGGTGCTCTCCACTTGATCTCGGACTATTTCCATGAAATCGAGATGAGAATAAATAATTCGAGGATCGTAGCGAACAAGAATTTAGATTTTCGTGAGTTCAGTCCCTTTTAAAAGAAGGCGGCGCCTCATCGAGCGTCGCAGTACCTGACCTGTTCCACGTCCAGCCTGAGCGGAGCGCCGATCTCCCCAGCCTCCGTTGCCGCAGCCTTTCTGACGCGACCAATTCCAACTAAGTGAAGCTGCACCCTGGCAGCCTGCGCCTCTCTCTCCTCGTAGTATTCTTCGCTTGACTGTATAACGCGGTGAGTCACTACCTGAAGCGCCTGAACATCCGCAATCAAGCCATTTGTGCCGCTTACGACGTCCGCTGCGCTAGATTCTGTCAGGAAGATCTTATCTCCCGGCGCAACATTTAAAAGCGTAAAGAAGTTGTTCGGGCTCCTGATCTCCACAGTCCTGACTCTGGCGGTAAGAAGCTCCTTCATCACATGCCTAGCTATCCCTGTTAATGCGGTGTAGATCATCACAATCACCCATACATCGGGAACTCCTTAGGCATCTGCTGCTGTTGCTCCTCTGGTGTCGCAGCCTTGAGCTGCTGTGAAAGCTGGCGCATCTGAGTTTCAATCTGCTCCGCCTGCTCTTCAAGCTTTTTAGTGCTGACTCCGAGGTTATATACCTTATTCAGAGTTTCTATAGCCGCAATTGCCGCCCTAGGGTCTGGATCAGCGCTTGCAGTCTCTCCGAGGAAGCATATGGCAGGCATATTTTTTATTTTGCATTCGTTCATTATGCTTCCTGTTATGCCTGTTATTGTGCCGAGCTCGAAGATCTCGGCCATTCCCTTTATCTTATCGAGAAGCTCCTGCTTGCTCACAGCTGCGAATACCCTGTGCTGCTCGCTCATCACAGTTATCCCTGCGAGGCACACCATCTCCTTGGCGTTTATGGACTCCGCCCAAGAGACGATCTCCTTTCCGATATCATATGAGGCCAGTGGATGAACGGGTATGTCTGCAGTCAAAACAACCAAGTTCTTTTCAACGTCCTCATAAATTCTGACAGGCATGTTCACGACACCGCCGAGCAGAACCGCAAGCGGCGGGAAGAACCTTGAGTTCATCGCCCCAAGGTACGTCATGTTGCGTTCGTGCACTATGTACTGGCTTGCAATGTTGCCGACCAGGCCGATTCCGGGGAAGCCTTCTATCACAACAGGATTTTTGATGGACGGCTCCTTTTCGAGAATAACCTGGACAATATCCTTATCTCTATCCGTATCCTTATCCATGAAAAAATATAGGCTTTTATGTGAGATAAGCGCATCGCTCTAGGCCAAGATATTCATCAGTGCGTGCTAATTTTGGTGCAAAAAGTTTATGAGCACTTTCGCGTTAGAAAGTATCATCAATTCTGGGATCAAAATGGCAGAACCACTAAGTGATTTCATAGATAATGCCCAAAAGGAGGGCAGAAGCTATCTTATGGAGCATGAGAGCAAGGCCGTTTTAGAAAGCATTGGTATAACAACCTCAGGCTCCAGTGTAGCGAGGTCCGAGGAGGAAGCTGTCAGGATATTCAACGCAATCGGCGCTCCTGTAGTACTGAAGGTGCTCTCTCCTGAGGTCGTTCATAAATCAGACGCTGGCGGGGTCAGGCTGGACCTTAGATGCGAGAAGGATGTGCGAGACGCTTATCGCAAAATCGAGTCTGCCTTTAGCGATAAAAAAGCTGTAGCCATATCAGTCCAAAGGATGGCAAAGCCAGGGCTAGAGGCAATCATCGGCGTTGCCCAGGACCCGACATTCGGCCCTATGTTGATGTTCGGCCTCGGCGGCATATTCGTCGAGGTTCTAAAGGATGTCTCATTCAGATCGATTCCTATTTCGGAATCTGATGCCTCGGATATGATAGAGGAGATAAAGGGCTATGCACTATTGAAGGGCTATAGAGGGCACTCTGCCGATATTCCAGCTCTAAAGCAGCTGCTGCTGCAGATATCAGACCTTGTGACAAAGCATCCTGAGATATCGGAGATGGATCTGAATCCAGTCTTCCTTTATCCGGACGGCTACACAGTAGTTGATGCCAGGATAATCCTCGGAGAGGGATATAAGCCGGTTTCTCAGCCATCGGAATCTACAAAGCAGGACCTCCACGACCTCTTCTATCCAAGAAGCGTCGCTGTCATAGGTGCCTCAGGCACCCCCGGAAAGCTGGGGTGGAACGTCTTCACCAATCTCGTCAGCCACGGGTTCAAGGGCAAGCTCTATCCTATAAACCCGAGGGCAAAAGAGGTCCATGGGATCAAAGCATATCCGAGGATTAGCGATGTTCCCGGGCCTGTGGATGTGGCGATAATATTGGTTTCAGCGGGCATGACTCCTGATGTTGTCAAAGAGTGTTGCGAATGCGGCATCCGCTACATCGTCGTCGAGTCTGCAGGCTTCGCTGAGCTCGGGCTGTCAGGCAAGGAGATCGAGCTGCAGATGAAGGACATCGCAGATAAATACGGAGCACGCCTCCTCGGTCCGAACTGCTCAGGCATCATAAACACTCACTGCAGCATGGTCCAATCGATAGGCATAGTTGATGCCCTCAACAAAGGGAACATCGGCCTCGTCTCACAGGCAGGCGTCTGTGCGGCAGGGATGCTCTGGGGGCTGCGCCATATCATGGACTTCGGCATAATCGCAACAATCGGCAACAAACTTGACATCAATGAGACCGATATGCTTGAGGCCGTCAGCAAGGACGAGAACGTGAACGTCATCTGTATGTATCTCGAATCCGTCAAAGGTGGAAGAAGGTTCATCGATGTTGCCAAGAGCGTTACCATGGAGAAGCCCGTTATAATCCTGAAGTCAGGCAGAACCGAGGCTGGCAAGAAGGCGGTTGCATCTCATACAGCCTCGCTTGCGGGCAACGATCTAATCTTCAGTGCAGCATTCCGCCAGGCTGGGATCATCCGCGCCAGGGATTATGAGCATATGTTCACCCTGGCGAGAGTAATATCCAAGCAGCCCTTCCCTGATCGTGAGGGCGTCTTCATAATAACCTATGCCGGCTCCTTGGGTGTCATCGCGGCAGATGCAATAACCGATAACGGAATGAGGCTTGCTGAGCTGAATCCTGAGCTGAAGGCAAGGCTGATAAAGCTTCTTCCCGAGTACGTCGGCGGCCTCAATCCAGTGGATTACACCTTCAGCCAGAATGCAGATATCGTCAGGAAGACTATTGAGATCGGCGTGGAGAGCGATGATGTAGGAAGCTTCATCGTTGTGCTGCAGGCCGAGATACTTCAAAGCTACGTTGATGCTTTGAAGGATATCGATTACAAGGGCAAGCCCATAATAGCCTGTGTTGCTGGCAAGGAGTTTGCTCTGGATGACGTCATTAAACTGGAGAAGGCAGGGATACCAGTCCTCTCGACGCCCGAGCAGGTTGCGGATGCACTTGCTGTGATGTACAGACATGCAAAGAGGATCAAGAGGGAGAGGTCTGCCTGATTTTTCCTCTTATATTTAATTCTTTCAGATTATGATGTATAAGTTGAATATGAAGCAGCTTACGGTTAAGATTCAATTCTCTTTAGCTTTGGCATGATGCAAATAGAAGTAAAAAAGGATATTGTGCAAGTTGATCTAAGTTCTCTCAGATCAGCCAAGGAGTATTTAGGCTTGTCCAGCTTCCGCCCTGGCCCACTCTAAGCGATGACTTAGACTCGGCGTACTTAAGGTTGTTCTCCAAATCTCCACTGAATGTCGTTTGCGGTGAAAAGCTATCAAGCGTTCCTGCATTTCCAAGCACAACCGCCTGTGTCTTATTTTGATTTTGTTGTAATGAAGTGTTTATAGAGAACCCATGTCCGAGCATTGGGAATATTGGCGAGTTTATGATCTCGAAGGGGGATAGATCTATTGGCTTGAAGGAGCCGATAGATCCAGATTGATATCCAAAGGAGGATGGAATAGTGTTTGACGGCATTCCAGAGAAGAAGGTCGGATCGGTGTACAGCCACATTGTTCCGCTTGAGAGTCCAGCTAATATGAAGAACATAGCAATTGGAATTATATACCTTGTCATAGATCTAGGGTCCTGACTGTGAGAGATTTAAATGTTTCTGATCATTTTCGTTCCTGTTTGGATATCCTCATAATGCATCCGTCTTCGGTGTTCTCGCACTCCATCAACAGGTCCAGATTCGCAAAAACCCGTCTCCAATGGCTCTCAGCACAGGTCTTGCAGTGCTCCTTGGCGATAAGCCTTGCTCCGACCTTGGCAAAGGATTTTGCGCCATCGATCAGCCCGCACTTAATGCGCCTGATTTCAGCACAGCCTTCTCCTTTGATAACCTCGACATTGCTGCCAAAGAGGTTTTTGTCATTGGTGGCTATTGCTAGGGCGATCTCTCCAGGCTCTGCCAGGCCCAGCTTCTTAAACGTCGCTGCTACCTGATGCGCCCCCTGATCCTGAAACTCGCGCAGTCCCTTTCTGCCTAGTTTGCGGGCCACATAGCCACTGCTCCCGTAAAAGCTTCCCATCCACATTGCGACCACACGCTGCTGGATCTGCTCCAAGGGTATCTCTGGAACATCTGTCATGTGGTTGTAGCCTTTTTCTAAAATGATATAATCCTTCCGAGCTATTTTCGCAGTGATGTGAACTAGCATTTATAATGAATTCATGCACCTATGAAAAAAACTATAAATAGTTGTGGATACTAAATTATATACATCGGCTATATTATAGTCGATGTGGAGGTGATATATAAATGGCAAGTCTACTTTATTTGGCTATAATATTCTTTATACTAGCCATTATAGCTGGAGCATTGGGCGCACGCGGAGTCGCCGGAGTATCAATGAATGTTGCCAAATGGTTGGTGATTATCTTCATAATACTGGCGATTATATCATTGATATTCTAATTGGTCTATGTTTTAAGCTTCAGTGCCAAAATTTTTTCATTTTCAAATTGATTCAATTTTCTTTATGCCTATGCAGATCCAGAAACATATTATGGAGCTTGGGTCGCGGGTAGAGAAATTCCCGTCCTTTAGGGCGGGGATGAATTGTACCCAGCTGTTATGTAACAAAGCTTAAAACTGAACACAGCACTAATTAAATTGCTGGTGATCCCATGGTCGAAGACACGCTGAAATCCTATGTTGAAAAACGAGATTTCAGCATTACACCTGAACCCCTTCCTGGAAGCACACCCGATGCCGATGGCATTTTCGTTGTACAGAAACATGATGCAAGCAGGCTTCACTATGATTTTAGGCTGCAGGTGGGAGGGGTTCTCAAATCATGGGCGATCCCAAAAGGGCCCTCAAAAAATCCGTCGGATAAAAGGCTGGCAGTGGAGACTGAGGATCATCCCATCGGATATGCGGATTTCGAGGGCATCATACCCAAGGGCCAATATGGAGCAGGGGCTGTAATAGTCTGGGATAGGGGCAAATACAGGAACATGACTCAAAAAGATGGAAAAGCAGTTTCTATAGCTGATGCCTTAAAAGGCGGCCATGTTGTATTATGGCTTTACGGCAAGAAGCTGACGGGTGGCTATGCCTTCACTCGCACAAAGATGGGTTGGATATTGGTTAAGATGAAAGATGATAGCGCAAATTCCTCGCAAGATGTGCTCAAGGCAGAGCCGGAATCTGTGATAAGCCGGATGACAATCGAGGGGTTATGGGAGAAGGCAGGGGGCAAAAATCACAAGTCGGCATAAGGTTTTGAAAATAGTGCTAAATAACTTATTTCAAGTTCAGGCTGAAGGGATTATTAAAAACATTTGAAGGCAGAGGGAGCGCTTACCTCTCCTGTAGCTCTCCCCTTGCCCTCTTTCCTTCCTCTATAAGCTCTCTGACCCTCTGGCCGCCCTTGTGGCCTATCTCCTCATAGAACTCTCTGCCATGGGTTTGAGCGGTCTTCTCTCCGCCTCTCCTTCCGGCCTCCTGGACAGTCATGGATCCTTTCCCTTCTCTACTCATTCTTCTTCTCTCTTCTGCCATTATTATCACTCCAGGTAGTAATGTTAGTTTTACCTATTGCTTTTAGATCATTTCTTTCCTTTTTCAGTGCCTTCTGCTTGCTTTCCTTCCTCTATGAGTTCCTTTACTCTCTGGCCACCCTTGTGGCCTATCTGCTCATAGAACTCTCTGCCATGGGTTTGAGCGGTCTTCTCTCCGCCCTTATGACCAGCCTCTGCGACGGTCATTCCGCCCTTTCCTCCTTTTTCGGTTCTTCCTCGCTCTTCAGCCAATTCTTTCAACTCCTAATTTTAATTATCCGTATGCATCAGGTTTTTCTGCCGATTTTATAGGGTTTTATCTTTAATCGCGTATAATTTTCGCTTTGCCCCTTCTATTAGCTTTGAATTGGCAATAGCATTCATGTCTGTTTCAGTGGGATCCTTTGCTTATACTTCAGGGGGTGCGTTCATCTATCTCTTAATCAGTAGCGATTTATTTCATCGGCACCTATACTATTATTACTTCTTTCAATATTTATGTTTTACGCTGAATCATAATTTAAAAAAAAGTAAAAAATTTCGTGCACAAGAGGCTAAAATGCTCTCAGAGAATGTTTAGAAAATATGAAGAAAGTTAAAAATCCCTCAAAGTATTAGCGATTCGCTATGATACCCTCGTCGAACGGAAAATGCTCGTATACAAATTTTGGACTTTGCCAGCAAGATGTAAGCTTAAATCCATCCATTCCTTCTGCGCTTTCTGCCATTCATCAGCCACAAATTCGTAAGTTTTATCCTTATTAACAAACATAGTTTATTAATCGTAAATATAGATCGTATTTACGATCGTAAGATAATTTATCCCTCTTCAGCTCCCATGCCTCTGAATCTCATGCGCATCTCATAAATCCCTTCCTCTCGCCGCTTTTCGATATCAAATCCCATCTTCTCAAAGAGGTGCATCATCGGCCCATTCTCCACAAGCACCTCTGCTGTGAATCCTAGCAGTCCCAGTCTTCTTGCAAGAAGCGTAAGATAGGAAATGAGTTCTGTTCCTACGCTCTGATTTTGGTATCCGTCAAGCACAACTAGCGCGACCTCCGCGGTATGCATGTCTGAGTTCAGCTCATATTGACCAAGGCCGATTATTGTCTCCTTTTCCTTATCCTGGAGGACGGCAAGTATCTCCATCTTCCTGCTGTAATCAACGGCCACAAAGTCCTGAAGCCTTTGATGCGGCATATCCTTTCTTGTTGAGAAGAACCGCAGATACATGCTGTTATCTGAAAGTTTGTAAAAGAAGTCCTTCAGCAACGGCTCGTCAGTGATCTTCACCGGCCGAAGAAGAATACTGAGCCCTGTGGATGTAGTCCTATAGGTTTCCAGCTCCTCAGGGTACACTCCCTTCTCTCCGGGTATGAAGATCTGGTCTTTATAGATCAGAGTCCTCTTCCTGGCGGCCTCTATCAGCCATGGCCTGAACTTTGGATGGGCTATCGCAATTAGATCCATCGCACGCTCACGGATATTTTTTCCATAAAGATAGGCTATGCCGTACTCAGTTACAACGTAGTGAACATCACCTCGTGTAAGCGTAACTCCGGCGCCTTCCTGAAGGATTGGAACTATTCTGGATACTGTATCATTGAGGGCTGTGGAAGGCAGAGCGAGAATGGTCTTTCCTCCGGTAGCGAGAACTGCACCGCGCATAAAATCCGCCTGACCGCCTATGCCGCTGTAAAATGTGCCCCCTATTGATTCGGCAGTTGCCTGGCCTGTCAGGTCTATCTCCATTGCGCTATTGATTGCGGTCATGAGATTATTTCGAGCTATGATCATTGGGTTATTGGTATAGTCGATCCTCTTGAACTCTACCGCCGGATTCTCATCCAGGAAATCATAGGTCTCATGGCTGCCCATGCAAAATGATGCTATCGTCTTGCCGGGATTATGTTCCTTCTTTGAGTTATCGGCCACACCTTCCTTCATGAGATTCACTATGCCATCGCTGAGAAGTTCGGTATGTACACCCAAATGCTTCTTATCCATCAGGTTGGGGACTACTGCGTCCGGTATCAGGCCATACCCGACCTGGATAGTCGAGCCATCTTCTATTATGCGTGCTACATATTTTCCTATTCTTTTGACAATATCATTGGGCGCTTTGATTGTATACTCCAATAGAGGCTCATCCTTGTGAATAACGAAGTCGATATCTTTTAAATTTATAAATCCATCACCATGTGTCCTAGGCATATTGGAATTTACCTGGGCGATGATGATATGTGCCTTCTCTGTAGCAGCCTTGACTATATCGACGCTTATGCCGAGGCTTACATAGCCATGCTTATCCGGCAGAGAGGTTTGAATGAGAGCTACATCTACAGGTATCAATTCTCTGCGGAATAGATCTGGAACGGCCGAAAGAAATATTGGAGTATAGTCTGCCCCGCCGCGATTAACGGCGTTTCTGGTGCTGTCTCCGACGAAGAAGGAGTCGAGCCTGAAGTTCTCCTGGAGAGTCTCATCGGTATAAGGTGCCACCCCAAGTGTCCAGACGTGGATAAGCTCAGTATCAAAGAATGCCTTGGGATGGCCCTTGGTGTAATCCACAAGGGCATGGATGAGGTATTGGGGCTCGCCGCAGCCCGTGCCTATGAATATTCTATCGCCGGCATGAATGTGACTGAATGCCTGATCCTCAGGCACGAACTTCTCAGGGTAGCTTTTCCGGAAGTCCTCTAGCAAGATCTGATCTTTCATACCAATCGAATCCTTACTAATTTATGCTCTCTGGGGTAATTAGCATGACGCATAATATCAGCCAAACCTTTCTGAGGTCATCCCATGATGTGACAATATTCGACACTAGAGTCTCTTCAAGTGAACTGCTGCTATATTTACGATTTTACTGAAAAGAACCTCATGTGTAACAAATCCAGCTTTTTGTCGTACGCTTGATTAAATGTCTCAATTCCCTTTGAGGTGCCGATTATGGCGATTATATCGCCCTGTTCTATTATTGTGCTATTATCCGGCCCTGCAATCGATATTACGCCACGTTTTATAGCTACAGCTCTGCAGCCGAACATGCCTGGCAAATCGATCACCCCCAGGGTCTTTTTAACCAGATGCGATCCTTTATACACTTCATGAAGCTTCAGCTCCAGATCATCGTAAAGCAAAGCCAGCTCCTCTTCCTCTTGCTGGATCGCCTTCGACAGCATGTGGCTCGCAACAATTGGCAAAGACGCCACATAATCAGCGCCGGCTCGATAAATCTTCTCAGCAGATTTCGCGAGATTTGCTCTGGCAACCACAAAGACATCTGGATTAAGGTTCTTTGAAAGAAGTGTTGCGTAGACTACATCTGAGTCATCGCTAAGCATTATCATAGTTCCGACGGCTTCTTTAACACCGGCTCTAACCAATATATCCTCGGATGTGGCATCACCATTTATCTGCTCGAAGGGCATCTCCTCAAATTTTTGTCTATCTACAATTACGGGGTTTATGCCGCCCTCGCAAAGGGTAGTCGCAACATGCCTACCTACATCCCCATATCCCAAAATTATGAGTGGACCTTTTCTTCGAATCCCGAGCGTAAGATTTCTGATCTTTGTTATCTGATCCATATTCCCTACAGCCATCAGCACTGAATTCGATTTAATTATCTCCTCTGGGTTTGGACCCGGCAAAAAAATACCTTTCTTCCACACACCCACAATGTTAGCTCCGGTGGATTTTATCGAATCTATATTCAGCCTTTGCTTAATCAGCTTGCAGCCAGGGTATATCGGCAGCTCTGCTAGAATTAGGTCATCAAAGAGCTTTATAGCGCCTGGGAATACATCTTTTTTAGGAGGTGCCGTGATCTGTGCCAAGAATTTTCCAAGAAGCAGTTTCGGAGAAATTGTTCTGGAGGCTCCAGCATAACTCAGGAATCTGGACTCTACAAGATCATCCACAATGGCGATGACTTCCACATCGGAAATATTGCGAGCCGCCAGAATAACATCGGCGTTCAGCTCCTCCTTCTCATTAGCTATGAGAAGCCTGGCAGAATTGATCCTTGCCCTCATGAGAACACCCTTCTCAGATGGATCTCCCCAGATGGTAGGATAGCTTTGGTAGATGCTCCTTGCTACATTCTCCGATCTTTCGATAATAAGAAAGTGAATCTTTAGCAGTGCCAGTTGCTCTGCCAGAGTTTCTACCATGGGGCCGTATCCTGAGATGATGATATGATCCTCAATTTTTTCTGGCGCTGAGCTGGGATTCGTTTTAATGAGGCTCTCGAGCCTAGGGGTAAGCCCAAGTGGAAGAATCACTGCCCAGAATATTGCTATTCCAGATAGAGCCACTATTATGGTGAAGATGCGGCCAATCTGGCTATGGAATACTATATCACCATATCCCAATGTAGTCATGGTAACCATGACCCAATACAAGGCAGTGATAAGATTGGTATTCTGATTCTGTCCCTCGTACCCCATTAATGCCGTGAAAACGAGGCTATAAATTGCTATAGGCAGGATTATGGCCAGGATAAGTTTAATTTTCTTGCGCAGCACCAGACCTCCATTATACTTCTGCAGCAATCATATTAAAATGATTTTGCAGTGCTTGCCAATTTCAGAAACCGCTGAGCTTGCATATCCAAATGTCCGGCTAGATGGGCATCAGCGCCTGCTACTACCATAGTCGCTCCAAGCCATCGGTTGCAGTCCAAATCGGCATCGCTGAACCTCAATGTATAATCCCTGAGATTTGCTTCCGGCGCTGTCTCCTCTTCGACCATCTGCCACAAAAGCACGATCCAGCCTGCTTTCTCCGCATAGCTCAGAAGATTTTTCGCCCGCCTAATATCGTTCTCATCTATGTAGGGAGGATCGATCAAAATCATTCCAGGAGGAGTTCGGTCAAGAATATGTAGGACTCCTATAAAGCCGTCTTCCAGATGAAATTTGACCCTGGGATCACTATTCCAAGAAGCGGCCACATATGGATCAATATCCCAAACCTCTGCATCAATATCATAGCTTTTTCGTCTGGCTACCTCCAGGACAAGATCCGTAGAGCCAGGGTAACAAATCAAGCCATTAGGATTCATATCCCGGATGATCCGAAAATAACAGAAAACTTCTAAGGCAGAAATGTGAGGCCAGCACCTGCCTATTCCACCAACCCAACCGCCTGAGCCACATAAATTATATCTTGGGTAGCCCACATGGCTCTCTAAATAGGTAAGTACCTTCCTCTTTGAGAGCAGATAGTCAGCTACCTCTGCCAAGATTAGATGCTTCCAGACATCACCTGCATTGCCTGCATGTGTCCTATGGTCATAATGCGGCGTTTCAGCCAACATTATAGCATTCTCATCCCTCTATGTACATACCCTTAGCGATGCGGAATGCTTGAACTGGATTTGAAAGTGCAATTTTCTGGGCCTCCTCGAAGCGTTGACTTGCCGCTGCGACTGTAACCGCTGCAGTCTTCAGAAGGGCCTTATCCGATTCACTGGTCAGCGTTCGCGCGCCACCAATTCCCACCAGAAGCGAACTTGCCAAGGCCGAGATCGATAAACCATAATCATCGGCGCCGATACCCGCTTGTGGTCCAAGAAGCATTGTGTTGCTATACGATCCAGAAAGCCCCCATGTGATTATCGCAGCAATTGCGCCGATCATTATGTTTCCTATAAAGCCTGGTCTGAATATGGTCACATTATTGACATTTTCTTCACATGGCAGGGCGAATCCGTTATCGCTAATAAAAGCATTTATTGCACCCCCCACAGCGCCAGTCAGCAAAACGGCGCCTAATTCTACTAGTAGTGGCATGGTAATTTATCCCCTCAGAAGTTTTCAGCGATGAATATTTGGACTCCTAGTTCTAGATCTCTCGAGATATTCATGCTGAATCATCAACCTATTATCTCTTACTAATTTTTTAATTAATCCATCGCAATAATACTATTTTAAATTTGTGCTTGTGTTCTTGGGTTGAGTTATGCTATGAGATTATCAATTCAGAATGATCTGAGGAAGAAGCTTATCCTCAACGGATGTTATATGACAAAAAATAAAAATCGTGACCAAAACTTATATATACCGAACTTTGCTATACTTCTTTAAAGGATGGATAATGTTGGCCATCGATACCTCTAACATAGGCTTGTTACTATTTGGTCTGGCAATAGGGCTAGGTACTGGTTTAGCAAAAGCTGATGGTACAGCCAAAGCTGTATTAGTTGCATTAGTAGGTGGAGGAGGATTGCTTGGAGGTTTATATTCATATAGCTTATCGAGCAATAAAATTGCGCTTTCTGTATTTTCAGTAGGACTTATAGCAGGATTTATTTCCGGAGCATATTTTAGAACTACCGGGATTCTACCTCCTCTGGCAGTATAAACTATAGCTGTAGCTTCAAAAATTGCACATTGGAAAAACAATATTTTCTTCATTCGTTCCAAATGCCGTAACACCACGGGATGCGACAGAACATATTTTAGGTCGACCGAAAGGCATATATTTAGGTCAACCTTAACATCGCCGCGATGCCTAAAGAGCAGGTTGAAGAGTATATCGAGGCGATCTTTGATATTGCCGGAGAAGACGGAACAGCCAAGACCTTGGAAGTGGCAAAGAGGCTTAACAACGCCCCAGCGAGCGTGACCGAGGTATTCCAGAGCATGGCTCAGAACGGTCTTGTGCAATACGAGCCATATAAGGGCGTCTCTCTAACCGAGAAAGGAGCTGAAGCTGCAATGAAGATCAAAAGGAAGCACAGGCTCCTTGAAGTATTTTTGACAGATGTATTACACATAGACCCCAATAATGTCCATGAGGAGGCGTGCAAGATGGAACACTGTATCTCAGATGAGGTTGGAGACGCAATCTGCAAGATGCTGGACGCCCCGGCCAGATGCCCCAGTGGAAAGCCGATTTACCTCTGTGAAAAGGGAATAGCGACCTGTAACGAGTGCAACGAGGCAGCGAAAAAAGACAAACTTGTGCATAGATCGGTTCTGCCTATAACCGATTTAAAACCCTGTCAAAAAGGAATAATTGCCTTTCTTAGAGGAGGCCGAAAGGCAATTCAGAGGCTTTCAGACCTCGGTCTCACACCTGGAACAGAGGTTATTCTGCTAAGGAAGACACCATTATGCGGACCCATTGAACTGTCCGTGAGGAGGACATCACTAGCGGTAGGACATGACATTGCTGACAACATCTTTGTCGAGGCCACATGAGGGAGACAGAGGTTTCAGTCTGCCCGAGCTGCACACATTCTAACAGCTTGGAAAGAGACGCAGAACTTACTGTGGCCTTGGCTGGCAACGCCAATGTCGGAAAGAGTGCGGTATTCAACCAGCTGACAGGAGTTGACCAGATCATAGGAAACTGGCCAGGAAAGACCGTTGAACGAGCAGAAGGATTGCTTGCTTACAAAGGACAAAAAATCAAGATCATAGACCTGCCGGGTATCTACTCCTTCTCGACCTATTCAATGGAAGAGCTAGTCTCAAGAGATTTTATCGCTCTGGAGAAGCCGAACATAGTAGTTAACGTCGTGGATGCAACGGCTCTGGAGAGAAATCTGTTCTTTACAATCCAGCTTCTTGAGCTGAATGCACCCGTGATAATCGCCTTGAACCAGATAGATCTCATGGAGAATAGGGGGATCTCCATAGATTACGAGAAACTGGGAGAGCTTTTGGGAGTTTCGGTTGTTCCGACGGTTGCAATAAAGGGAAAAGGCATTTCTGAGCTGACTGAGCGAATAGTGAAGCTAGCTGATCAAAGAAGAGTCCCTCCGGAGATCGAATACGGAAGAGAAGTAGAGCAGAGGATAGAGAAGCTTTCAGTTTTACTCAAAAAAGTCGAGACCAATTATCCTTGTAGATGGCTGGCCATAAAGCTTCTGGAAAGGGACGAGGAGATCACGAAACTCATCGAAGGGATTGATAGCAACATCATCCAGGCTGCAGATAAGCTGGCAGAGGAGATCGAGAGGATACATGGCGAGCCCAGCAGCGTGGTCATAAGTGCTGAGAGATACAAAATTGCGGATGAGATCGCCAGAAAAGTTCAGAAGATCGGTACCAAGGAAGAAACGCTCACGGATAAGCTTGATAGAATTGCTCTGCACCCAATCCTCGGTTATTTGGCGATAGTGGGCGTCATAGGCGGCCTTTTGATATGGACATTTGTTGTGGGGGCCTGGATTTCTGGAGTTTTGTCAGATGTATTCAGCTCCATAGAACAGTATGAACCGGTTGTCTCAGGTCCACTCGGAAATATTATCTGGAATGGTGCCTTCACCGGATTTGTAGCGGGCGTAACCCTTGTCATTCCCTATGTGCTGCCATTCTACATCACACTGGCAGCGATCGAGGACTCAGGCTACCTGACCAGAATATCCCTTATGCTCGACCGGGGGATGCACAAACTGGGACTCCACGGCAAGGCGATAATTCCTATGATCCTAGGTTACGGATGCAATGTGCCTGCCTGCTACTCTTGCAGGATCATGGAGACTACAAAGCAGAAGCTTATAGCTGCATTTCTTGTCTCTCTGGTGCCTTGCACTGCAAGAACCGTGGTGATCCTGGGGCTGGTGGCAAAATTCGTCGGCATCTGGTGGGCTATGGCATTGTACATTCTCGATATAATCCTCATCATTCTACTGGGGAGGCTCGCGTTCAAGATCGTGCCTGGAGAATCAGTTGGTCTTATTATGGAGATGCCAAGCTACCATGTCCCGTCGGCGAAAGTTGTGTTGAAGCAGACCTGGGCTCGAACGAAATCGCTTCTGTGGATAGTCTTTCCTGCATACATCATCGGCAGCGCAGCGCTTCAAGCCTTCTATGCAGCAGGGTGGCTGAATCCGATTAATGATGCCTTGAGCCCAGTAACTGTAGGATGGCTGGGGCTTCCTGCTGCTGTAGGCATCCTGCTCATATTCGGTGTTGTGAGAAAGGAGCTGACAATACTGATGCTGGCAGTAATATTCCAGACCACCAACTTTGCATCTATCATGTCTCCAGTGCAGCTGATAGTCCTTGCCTTGGTTACCATGATATATATTCCCTGCTTGGCCATGATCCTTTGTCTTGGAAGAGAGTTCGGATGGACGAAGGCGTCTGTAATCACCGTCTTTGAGGTGGTATTTGCAATCTTCCTTGGCGGGATTATGTTTCGTTTGTTAAGCTTAATTATGTAGGGCTTGATGAATTTGTTGTATTATTTTCCAGAGGTTGGTTGTCAATCCAATTCTGCCATGAATACATCAGGGCATCATAACCCATGAGCTTCAATGCAAACCATACTACGGATGCCTTGATGCCTGTGTCCGTGAACACAACTACTGGTCGATCTTTACTCAGGTTGATGAAGGCTCTTTCTAAGCCCGTTTCATTTTTAATTTTGTGGCCGTCGAGCACATTATCGTAGGGTATGCTGATAGCTCCAGGTATGGAACCAGCTTCGAATTCCTCTGGAAGTCTTGCATCTACAATCTGGGCCTTGTTGCTCTTTACATATCCATATGTGGCAAAGAGATCTGCGTTGAAGCCTGGCGTGTAGTTTGTGCTTGGCCTGATCACGGATTCGTTGGATGTTGGACCTCCTGCTGCGGCCCAATCCTCCACAGTTCCGTCAAGTACCCATATATCTTGATGTCCCAGGCACTTCATCATCCAATAAACGTAAGTTGCAGGTGCGGGTCCGCCGCCGCAGACCAGGCACTCACCATATACTACAACTTTATCGCTGCGCGATATTCCCGCATTTCCCAAGATCTGGGCGATTTCGGGCACCGACTTCAGGAGCCCTCCGCCAAGGATGAATTCAGTATAGGGAATAACTACTGAGCCTTTTATATGCTTTGTAGAGTTCTCGCTGATATCCAGTAATACATCTGAGCTCGAGACATCGGATATGGGCATGAGCATAATCCCGAACTTATCGCTTCTTTCAGATGTGATATTCCCTAAAAGGGAGATCTCATTTTGGATATGTGTGCCGCACACCAATGCAGTCATCACTAGGATCGCTACGAATATGCCCAACAGCCAAAACTGCAGCTTATTCGGTTTCATAAATTATCACTCTATCATTTTATAAAATGCACCATTATACCTATCTTCAACAGGAGCCTGACATCTCGATCTGCTCCCAATCCTCATTCATCCATCCGCCAATAATACATGCTCTAATGGTAGGTATAGTGTTAAGTATATAAAACTTACTTAGAATATTTAGCAGATCTTAATAAGAATAATAAAAATAGAGTTAGATTTATAGATCCATAAGTTATTGAGGAATTACTTTTGCGCTTGTAATAATCACGTCCTTCAGCGGCTTATCCCTGAAATCCTTCTTGACCTTGCCGATTTTATCTACGAGGTCCATGCCTTCGATCACCTTTCCGAAGACCGGATGAGCCTTATCCAGGTAGTTGTTATCTACCAGATTGATGAAGAACTGGCTTCCGCCTGTGTTAGGACCGGCGTTTGCCATGGCAATAGTTCCCCTGTTATTACGGTTGTGATTAGTGAACTCGTCCTTAATTGTGTATCCCGGACCGCTCCTGCCTGTTCCTGTTGGATCTCCTCCCTGGATCATGAAGCCATCAATTACTCGGTGAAAAATCGTGCCGTCGTAGAAGCCGCTTTCCACGAGCTTCTTGAAGTTGGAGGCCGTGATCGGCATGTCATCATAAAGCTGAACAGCTATATCGCCCATGCTGGTCTTTAGCAATACCTTAGTTGAATTTGCCTGCGTACTATTATCTTCCATATTCCTGCTCCAATGGTCTATGAGAAATTACAAGGAAATTATGCCTCATTTTTTTACTGCCCTGCCCTCATCCACAACTATATAGTCCTTAATTGCACAAACGGAATCGAAGGGAATCAGCACGTACTTGCCATCTTCTCTATATTTATTTCGAGGCAGCTCAGAATCGGGCTTGATCACAAGATCGATCAGCTCTCCAGTCTCGATATCAAAGACCATGTTCTCCAGCTCTCCAAGCACAGCGCCGTCGACGTTCACAATCTCCATGCCTGCGATACTACCTGCAAATACCTTAGACAATCCCCTCACCATTCCCGATAAAATCCCTTATCTATAACCTATATATGATGGCGGCTCAACCTTCAATCCGCCCTTGAACCTCTCACCGATACGCTCATAATAGCTTATCATGCTCTCCTCTACGGATGGCCTCACCTTCTTCAACGCCTCCCTGAAATGATTCATTTCAACTTTATCCAGATCTTCACGCATTGCAAGCATCACAGCTTCGCGGCAGAGCGCATCCAGATCAGAGCCAACATAACCTTCTGTCAGCTCAGCCAGCTCCTCAATATTGACCTCATCACTTATCGGCGTCTTTGATGTGTGGATTTTCAGAATCTCGTGCCTGCTGAGCTTATCTGGCGGGCCTATCATAAGCAGTCTATCGAATCTGCCTGACCTCAAAAGCGCGGGATCAAGCATATCCGGCCTGTTTGTGGCTGCAATTACTACCACATCCTTCAGCGTTTCGAGACCGTCCATCTCTGCAAGAAGCTGGTTCACAACACGTTCCGTTACACGACTGGAGTCGTCCATTCCCCTCATTGGGGCTATCGCATCAAGCTCATCGAAGAATATGATTGAGGGAGACACCTGCCTGGCCTTTTTGAATATTTCGCGAACTGCCTTCTCTGATTCGCCTACCCATTTCGAAAGCATTTGAGGTCCTCGGATGCTTATGAAGTTCGCTTGGCTCTCAGTTGCTATTGCTTGTGCGATCATCGTCTTTCCAGTGCCTGGTGGGCCATAGAGCAGTATACCCTTCGGCGGGCGAATTCCCATCTTGTGGAACTTTTCCGGCCTCTTAAGCGGCCATTCTATCGCTTCTATCAGCTCCTGTCTAAGTGAGCCCAAGCCCCCGAGGTCATTCCAGGTAACTCTGGGAAGCTCCACCAGCACCTCCCTCATAGCAGAGGGCTCAATTTCTTTGAGTGCCTCATCGAAGTCTTCTCTAGTGACAAGCATATCATCGATGATCTTCCGGGGTATCTCATCCTCGGTAGTGAGATCTGGAAGATAGCGTCGCACCGCCTTCATCGCTGCCTCCTTACAAAGCGCATTTATGTCTGCGCCAACAAATCCGTGCGTGCGATCTGCCAGCTCATCTGGGTTTACATCTTGATCGATGGGCATACTATGCATATGAATCTGAAGGATCTCTATACGGCCTGCTCTATCCGGAACGCCAATCTCGATCTCCCGGTCGAACCGCCCAGGTCTTCGAAGCGCCGGATCTATTGCATCGACTCGATTCGTTGCTCCTATTATTACTACCTGGCCGCGCTCTTTAAGGCCATCCATCATGGCAAGGAGCTGAGCTACAACACGGCGCTCGACCTCACCTGTAACTTCGCTTCTCTTGGGCGCTATTGAATCAATCTCGTCTATAAAAATAATCGAAGGAGCCGACTTCTGTGCCTCATCAAATATTTCCCTCAGGCGCTGCTCGCTCTCTCCATAAAATTTGGACATGATCTCAGGCCCGGCAATTGAGAAGAAACTAGCTCCACTCTCATTGGCTACGGCCTTGGCGATCAGCGTCTTTCCTGTTCCGGGAGGTCCATGCAGCAATACTCCCTTCGGCGGCTCTATTCCGAGTTTCTGAAATACCTCTGGATGTTTCATTGGGAGTTCGATCATCTCACGCACGCGCTGAACCTCCGTTCTCAGTCCGCCTACATTCTCGTAAGTCGTACCTGTAGCCTTAATGGACCCAACGCCTTTAGCAGGCTTTTCAAGTAGTACGATCTCTGTACGCTCGCAGATCATCACTACTCCGCCTGGCTCAGTTCCGGTTACAACTAAAGGAACAGCCTCCATTCTGCCGATAAAAGGATGGGTGCCTGAACTCATTATAGGAAGGATATCTCCGCTTACGATTGGACGCTTAAGGGTTTGACGTCGAATCAAATCTGCAGCCTCTTCCCCGTAATGCATGTGTGCGCCAGCAGGAGGAGCAAGGGTTACCCTCAAGGCATCGCAGTACTTTGCCTTGCGGATCTTCACGCGGTCCCCGATTCCAACTCCTGCATTCTGACGGATAAAGCCGTCAATCCTTATATAATCCTGCGACCAATCCTGCCTGTCTGCACGCCAGACCTTGGCAGCTGTAATCCTTTTGCCCTCGATCTCGATTATATCTCCAGGTGAAAGTCTCAAGGTAAGAAGAGCATTAGGATCAAGCCTGGCTATTCCCCTGGCAGAATCATTCGGATAGGCTTTTGCCACCTTGAGCAGAATATCCTTCACTTCTCGTACACCCTTAGCATGTTTTAATCCAAGTGATTTAAGTTTATTCTACAGCCGACACAATTATGGGCATAAATGAGATAGTAATGTATTTAATATTTATGGATGGCCTTCTATCTACTAAATTATACACTTATTTAATAACCGATATATTCTAGAGAGATAATAGTAACAATATTACTTATCCCATATTAGATCATTTTTAAATTATTGCAAATCAAATATTATCTATGAGTAAAAAAGCTAAATGCACAATCTTAATAATTATTCTGTTGTCTTGGAATCGGGCGATTCCATACGGCTTGTCCCGCCGCCTAACGCAAGCACTCAAAATACTGAGATACAAGAGCTTTTGAAGCTACAGGATGAGAGGACGCCAGCGATTGTCAAGACAATATCGATAAGGGCAGCGAAGTAGGAAGGATGATGGGACGCCTGGCGGTGGAGCGCGGAATGGCGGACGGGTCACCAAAATAGTAACAGTGGTATATGGTTTGTGTTGCCGGAGGTGTGAGAAGCACGACCATCTATTTTTTTCTTAGAATCCTACGGTTATTGTATACCCCTTTCGAGCATAATTTCCAGTCCCTTTTTGGTCATCCTAGGCTGTAAGGAAATCTACAAGATGTATTGGGGTTGGTGAGGAAGGACAGCCTTGTGACCAACGGGATTTATGCTTACATATGCCCTCCTAAGTTGAATCAGCTTTAATCACAAAAGCGTACATCTTTATATATTCGTAGTAGTAATCATAGATGTAAAAGCAGTAATCCTAGATACAAATTAGACTTGGCGGATTGAACTAATCAGCATGCATAGAAGTACATTTTACTGCAACTTCGTCGTATAACGGGAAATAAATTCTCACGAGGGGCTAAATATGAAATACAGAATCGGTATGAAGCCGCTTCTGATAGTGGCGGCTCTATTCTGTCTTCTAGTAAGTGGTTTTGCTCTCGCTCAGGGAGCTATTATTAATAATACTTTCGTAAATGAGACAAAAGATAACGTATCCATAGACCAGGAAGCATATAATATAGGCTTAGATGCTTATCTCTACTTCTATCCCCTGGTGATCATGGATATCACCCGTCGGCAGATGACCAACGGCGAAAGCGAGTCGCAAAGCACTGCTCCTATGAATGAGTTTCGTAATGTACGCACCTTCCCACCAGCGGACTTCAAGGCAGTGGTTCGTCCCAACTTCGACACATTGTATTCAATTGCCTGGCTGAATCTTACTGACAGTCCAGTGATAGTATCTGTTCCTGACACTAATGGAAGGTATTATCTGCTGCCGATGCTTGATATGTGGACGGATGTCTTCGCATCCCCAGGCAAGCGTACTACCGGCACAGGAGCAGGCAATTTCGCCATAGTGCCTCAGTGTTGGAACGGCACACTGCCTGCAGGAGTCACACGTATTGATTCCCCTACACCCTATGTGTGGATCATTGGTCGCACTCAGACCAATGACACGAGCGACTATGCTACAGTTCATAAGATACAGGATGGCTACAAGATCACGCCCCTCTCCCAGTGGGGCAAGAAGCCGCAGCCGGTGAATGCCACCATCGACCCAAGTGTGGACATGAAGACGCCACCACTCTATCAAGTGACCTCTATGCCTGCGTCAACCTTCTTCACATATGCGGCTGAAATCATGAAGGTGAATCCGCCCCATATCACCGATCAGCCAATTGTTGCACAGATGAAGCGTATAGGAATAGAGCCCGGCAAGAGCTTCGATTTCAATAAGCTTGATCCTGCAATCCAGCGAGCGCTTCAAAAAGCTGCTGTAGATGCCTTAAAGGAGATGAAAGATAAGGCACCCACTATCGGAAATGTAGTCAATGGCTGGCGAATGAACATCGATACTACGGGCGTATATGGCAACTATTATCTTAAGCGTGCCATAATCGCTATAGTCGGCCTTGGTGCGAACCTTCCTGAGGATGCCATCTATCCAGGAGCTGTATCCGATGCAGAAGGCCGTCCCCTCGACGGGAACAATACCTATCAGCTCCATTTCAATAAGAGCGAGCTTCCGCCAGTAGATGCCTTCTGGTCGGTGACAATGTACGATGCCAGGGGCTTCCCTGTAGCTAATAGCCTAAATCGCTTTGCTCTCGGGGATCTTGACAATCTCACTTACAACAAAGACGGCTCCCTGGATATTTACATTCAGCACGACAGCCCGGGTCTCGACAAGGAATCCAACTGGCTCCCGGCTCCAAGAGGATCTATAAGTCTCCTCATGCGTCTATATGCTCCAAGAAGGGAAGCACTGGACGGCAGCTGGTCGCCACCGCCTGTCAAGAGAATTGGGTAGCATCTAAGAATCATCTAAAACCTGTATGCACTCTAAAAAGGAGGGCACCTACATGCTCAGGTGTCCTCAGCTTATCTTTATTGGCCTGGGGATTATTTGTCTGACAATGATACTTGTTATCCATGATCCAAGGTTGATCGCCTTCGTTTTGTCCTTCTCGTAATGGAATGGCTTATGGGTATGGCCAAATACTAGCGTCACATTTTCTTTAAGAGATCTAATAAAGTAATCTCTGTCAAATCCATTCCCTTGAATTTTCATTCTTTCCTCGATTGGTTTCAGGAGATCATTTAATACATCTTTATTGGGATTATCGTTTACCTGCCCTCCTGATAAGTTGCTGGACTTAGGCTGAGACAATGATTCGATAGCCTTTCTAAAGCCTTCATCGAATATTTTTGCGCAGATATTCTGGATCATCCCAATATCAACCCTTCTAATAGCTTCGATATTCGAGATGACATCGTACAGCCATGACTTAAAATTACCTGACTCGTCGCTTGTGCTGGATAGTATATCAAACATATACTCGTTTTTTGACATGAGGGATTCGAAGTCATAACCATGTTTGAATAGGTAGATTTTGCCTCCATTCATGAGTTGCAAGCCTTCTCTCGGATCATAATCTTTTGTGAAATCGAAGGGGTATTGGTACTTGGTTAAATGATGAATATGATAATCGTGATTCCCTGCCAGATAATGAACTTCAGGTTTGAGGTTCTGTAACTTGTTGAGTATATTGAGATGTTCTATGGTCACTCCTGCCATATCTCTTCTCCACATATCCAACAGGTCACCGCATATGACAAAATCCTTTATGTCTTCTCTCGCTGCCAGATCATCAAGGAATTTTTCGAAATTCGTCTTGTCTGAGTTTATATAGCCTAGATGGACGTCCGAAACGGCAATTATTCCTTTCTCCATAAATAACCCACCCGAAGACATGGCTCGGTTAGATGGGATTAAAAATTTATCGATACTTAAAATTCTTGAGATTTTGTTTGTTGGAGGAGTCATTTTCCCATCAGGGCTCTCCATAGGCCCTTTCAGGTCCCGCATTCCAAGCATCATATTCCAAGCATCATAGATGTTTTTGCTTCATAGCTTCTTCTTTTTTGCATTCATTGGGCATTGGTACGAGGATGCATCCTCAATCTCGAGATAGTCTGCTCCCCAATTACAGAGAGCCTCCAGAATCGGGATGAGCGTCTTTCCGAAATCCGTCATCTTATATTCTACTCGGGGCGGCACTTCAGGATAGACCGTCCGCTCTATAACCCCGTCTTCCTCCAGCTCGCGGAGCTGCTTTGTCAGCATCTTGGTATTGATTCCCGGAAGCTCCTTCTGCAGTCCGCTAAACCTCAGAACATCGTCCATTAGAGCCCAGAGGATGAGAGGCTTCCACTTGCCTCCGATCACATCCAATGCCGCCTCAACAGGGCAATGGTAGGTCTTGCCATTTTTCGTATAGTTCACGGTTACCTCTATGAAAGTATATTACAATTATGCCTGTATTTCCTATATATACAGTTAATGCCCATTCCGGCCTAATGGCATAAATTGCCTTTGCAGAAGAATCGCATGTTTTCTGCATGAATGACGGCTTTATGCCAGAAACCTCTGAGGTGTTGAGGTAGCGAGGGAAAACTTATGGATAAGATGCAGATCGGAAAGAACTTTTTCATCCCTATGCCTGTAGTTCTTGTAGGAACCCTGTGTTCCGGTAAGGCCAATTTTATGACCGTGGGCTGGTGCACGCGGGCAAACGCAAGCCCACCAATGATTGCCTGCGGAATCGGGAACCATCACCATACGCCAAAAGGTATTGACGAGACAAAGACTTTCTCTGTGAACATCCCCTCTTCCGACCTCCTGCAGGAGACTGACTATTGCGGCATAGTATCCGGTGAGGATACCGACAAATCCAAGGTTTTTGATATATTTTATGGGTCACTGAAGACGGCCCCGATGATTCAAAAGTGCCCTGTCAACCTTGAATGCCGGCTCTTGCAGAGCGTTCTTCTCCCGACAAATACTCTCTACATCGGCGAGATAGTTGAGGCGTATGCGGACGGAAACGTAATCAAGGACGGGAAACCGGATTTCCCAGCTATCGATCCTTTATTCCTGACGATGCCGGATAACAGGTACTGGACGCTTGGAAAGTATGCCGGGGACGCATGGAGTGCCGGTAAAAAACTCATAAAACGGTGATAGCATGATAAAAGTACTTGCGATAAATGGGAGTCCACGAACGGATGGAAATACAGCCTTCATAATCAGGAAGGTATTTCAGGAGCTTGAGAGAGAGGGGATCGCTACTGAAATCATTCAGGTCGGCGGAAAACACGTACGTGGCTGTACGGCGTGTATGAAGTGTTTCGAGAACAGGGACCAAAAGTGTGCATTTGATGACGATATCGTGAATGAGTGCATTGCAAAGATGACTGATGCAGACGGCATAATCCTTGGCTCGCCAGTCTATTTTACGGATGTAACTTCCGACATGAAAGCATTGATCGATCGGGCTGGCTACGTCTCGATGGCAAACGGAGGTTTGTTCCAGCACAAGGTGGGGTCTGCAGTTATCGCAGTCCGGCGTGCAGGTGCGATCCATACGCTTGACTCACTGCTCCATTTCCTGTTGATCAGCGGAATGATTGTGCCGGGACTCCCTCCAATTGGCATAGGAAGGGAGAAAGGAGAAGTGTCAAAGGATGAGGAAGGCATGGTCTGGGCAAAGAATGCCGGAAGAAACATGGCATGGCTACTGGCGAGGATACATTCGGAAGGAGCCTTCCCCAATAAGGAATGAATTATTAATTGTGAAAATACTTCTAAAGAGACATACATCATGAACACAATACTGGTTGACAAAGATCTCTGCAACCATTGCGGGATCTGCTCTGTCGTCTGCACTATGTCGATTATCGATCCGGCGGATGAGAATACCCTTCCGAAGGTGCAGGATGAAAAGGCCGACATGTGCATACGATGCGGACATTGCGAAGTCTACTGCCCGTCGCAGGCGCTGACTTTAAACTTTCTGCCTGAAGAGAAATCGAAAATTTCGCCCGATGCCGGTGCAATCGCTCCGGAAGATATTGAAGTGTACCTGAAGAAACGCCGGTCAGTCCGGCATTTCACCAGAGATCCTGTGCCGAAGGAGAAAATTCTTGAAATCCTCGATATCGCCCGATACGCTGCCTCCGGTGGCAACAGGCAGGCAGTCCAGTGGCTTGTTGTCTGCGATCCAACGAAGGTCAGGGAAATTGCAGGATTGACCATTGACTGGATGAAGACCCTATTAAGCAGCAACCATCCCATGAGAGGATATCTGCCTATGCTTATTGCTGCATGGGATGAAGGACACGATGTAATTTGCCATGATGCACCTCACCTGATAATCCCCCATATCCCGAAAGACAATCAGTTGGAACAAATAAACGCTATTATAGCCCTGACTCATTTCGATATCGCTGCGCCGGCATTTGGCATCGGAACGTGCTGGGCCGGCTTTGTCGCAGGCGCATCTCGCGAGTATCCGCCGCTGAAGGAGTTGTTAAATCTGCCGAAAGAGCGTATCGCAGCCTATGCGATGATGTTCGGCTACCCGCAGTACAAGGTTTATGGAATTCCCCGGCGTAATCCTCTACAGGTGATGTGGCTTTAGGGGGATCATGACTGGGTGTGCAACATTTTATATGATCTGGAAGGTCGAGCAATCAGCAGGAGGCTGATGGGGCGAAAGTGATTTTTCGGAGATAATGGCATTATGGCCTATGCAATTAGAGGAGCGACTTAGGAAGCACTCTTATGATCTGGGCGCAGATCTCTTTGGCATAGCAGACCTTACTCCCGCCAAAGAGGCCATAGAAGCTCAAGGCGGCCCTGAACTTGCCAGCTACCCAAGGGCGATATCCATAGGTATCGTACTCCTGGACACGATCGTGAACCAGCTGCCCAGAAGATCAGATAAAGCCGTTTCTGTGGCTTACAGGCACCACGCCTACGACATCGTTAACAATCAACTGGACAGCATCACCCTCCTCCTCAGCAAAGAGCTGGAGCGTGAGGGATATAGAGCCTATCCAGTATCCTCCTCTCAAAGGGTTAACGATGAGAAGATCTGTGCTGCCTTTTCCTATAAGCACAAAGAAATCTACCGGGATATTCATATACTTTCGACCGACATTGCAAAAAGTAGGACAATTGGCTGAAACTATGGCGTACCCTCACAACATCAGATGGCGATTTGCTTTCGACCGCATTAATATACGCCTTTGTGATAAAAGTTAATAGGAATCCTCAGAAAATCTTTATTAATTTAATTAAATATATTTTCGTGGTGAATTTACTTTTGCAAGCATTTTTCTACTGATTTTTCTTTTCAAAACGTCAAAATATTTATCGCCATAAAATATGAATGGGCAGTGTACTGATTCTGCTGTAATTGTAGTACATCACGGCGGTACTTGGAGATGCTATAACTAGAGCATCAACATAGTTACCAACCAGATTTATAATAAGCCCTGTATCCGACCTTAAGATATTGGGAATACCAAGGAGGATACAAGGCAATGGATACCAATAACCTACTGACGGATTATCTTGCCGATCCAAGTGATGGTCTGAAGCAACTATTCATCTGGTTCCTGAACATGGTGATGCAACTAGAGGCAAATCAACAAGCTTGTGCCGGTCCATATGAGCGCAGTGACCAGAGGAAAGCTCATAGAAATGGTACTCGATCACGCACTCTCAAGACTCGCGTAGGTGAACTGACTCTCGATAAGCCTCAGTTCCGGGAGTTCCCATTTGAGACTAAGGTGTTTGAGAGATATTCTCGTGTTGAACAGGCATTGTTGATGGCAATAGCCGAATCCTATATCCAGGGTGTTTCAACAAGAAGAATGGAGAAAATCGTCAAGAACTTCGGCCTAGACCGCTTATCTCCCTCAGAAGTCTCTAGAATCTGCGATATATTGGATGAAAAGGTCGAGGAATTTCTCAAGAGGCCAATCGAAAACAAGATCCGTTACCTCTTTGTGGATGCAAGCTACTTCAAGGTCAGATTTGGGGCCCAATACAAGACCAGGGCACTTCTGATCGTCACAGGAATCAGGGATGATGGCTATAGGGAGGTTCTGGGAGCCAGTATAACTGAATCAGAGGATAGCGGCTTTTGGTCGGCGCTGTTCCGGGATCTCAAGGATCGGGGCCTGGATGGAGTTCAAATGGTCATATCAGATGCCCATAAAGGAATTCAAAAGGCAGTAGAATCATCGTTTGTAGGGGCATCCTGGCAGTTTTGTCATGTCCATTTTGACCGGGCTGTTCTGGAGACTATATCCAATAAGGATAAGCACGAGATCGCAGAGAAGCTAAAGGATGCCACAGATGACGAGATAAAAATGCAAAACTTAGCCTCAGAGCTTGACAATCGTGGATATAAACAGGCGGCAGATACCATTGATAGGTTCAGATTTGATCTGTGGAACTATAAGGCATTTCCTAAGGCTCACTGGAAAAAGATTCGGACGACAAACATTATTGAAAGGATCAACAAAGAGCTGAAACGAAGGAGTAAGCCTGTTGGGGCATTTCCTAGTGATAAATCTCTTATGAGATTGATTGGTTGTGTCCTGATCAATATGAACGAGGATTGGATTACAGGTAATAGGTATTTATCTATGGACGAGAAGTGAAAGGTTCTGGATACAGGGCGCCTACGAATTTACAGCAATTGTGGTACACTACCCCTTCTAAGTCCAATTTTGTAGGAATTATCCTTGCTAATATGCCTACCTCCACTAAATAATCGGTTGCATCTCTAAAATTAGGTTTTTTCTTTCTTGTTTTGCCTCTTTCCACAAGTGCATCAGCGTATTGCGATATTTTAACCATCGGTAATGGAGACAGTTTAATAAAAGCAATATAATATGCTGCCATTCTGTCAGCTTTATCACGATCAATTTGATAAAGTTCTTTAATTAAAAATTGCATATCCGTGAAGAGTCTTTTTACTTCCATTTCAGGCGTAGGCGTGGTTCGGTCGTCCTTGAATTCCTCCGAGATTCCACCTTCTGTTCCATGCTTTTTAGTTTTCTCTTCCATCCTGGACCCTGTCATAGCTAGTGTAAACTATTCTCTTACTAAAACTTTTCCGCTATGAATTGTTTAAATTTAGAATTTTTTATTCTAGGGGTAAATGATGAATTTAATATTTTGATTTAATATTAGTTCAGCTAAAAAGAGATTTTTTACAACAATTTTTTATGATGAGAAATGTTTAGCTTTTTTGCGCAAATTGTAAAGAAAGCTTTAAATAGTTTGAATTATCATAATATATTACGGGTAAGGGAGATCAAGGGGATATATGGAAAACTAAGCTTCAAGAATACGGAAGGTAACAATATGAATAACATATATAATGTTGAATCATACCGCAGGGAAATAACGTCTAAAATATGCGCTGTTCTTGCTGAGAATGGGAAAAACTATCTTCAAATAGCGGATAATAATTATTATCCACAAGGCGGTGCTCAGAAAGGTGACCCTGGACAAGTGATAATCGGCGAAAAGACATTTAATATAAAAAAATCGATAAAAGATAATGCATCTCATGATACATTCTTGCTAGTTGATGAGCCAGTCAGCAATGAGCTAGTCAAAAAAACGGCAAGGTGCGTCTTAAATTGGGATTCTCGATATAAACAAGGCGCAGATATAATCGATGATCCTAGTTTAAGCAGAAATATATATAAAATTCAGAGCGCTTTGTTGGAAGAGATTGAATGTCCATTGGCGAAAGTGTCTATTTATCAGACTTATATAGAAACAAAAAAGGACAAATCCAATTATTTTGATCCAAAAAAAGCAATCGAAATTTTTGAGAGGCAAGCAACTGTTGGTTTTGATATCATAAATGTTCATGCAACAATTGTAAGAGAAGACCTTAGCTGCATTGCCGCTTCAAGGCGCTTAATGCCTCTACAAGTCTTGGAGGTATGATAATGGCAGATATAATGCTCGAAAACGATGTGGAAAATCCGTTTCTGGAAACCACGAAACTTATGAATAATAATACATCGATATTAGATAATATATATCATAAAAAGTTTATGTGTATTGCACTTGAAGAGGCCAAAAAAGCTGAAAAAATTGGAGATATACCTATTGGATGTGTAGTTGTAAAGGAGAATTCGCTCCTGAGTAGGGGACATAACCAAAGAATAAGCAAGAAGAACCCAATAATGCATGCAGAATTAAATTGCATACAACAGGCAGTCAAAAAAATCATGAATCTAAAAGGCGCAACACTGTATACGACACATATGCCATGCTACCTTTGTGCAGGCGCTATAATACAATTTGGAATATCTAGGGTAATTTCTGGAAACTCTAAGACCTTACCTCATTCAAAGGACTTCTTGGAAAATTCAGGTGTGGAAGTAATCGATCTGAATATTGATGAATGTAGATATGTTTTAGAAAATTTCATAAAGGATAATAAAGGTATTTGGAGAAATGTTTCGCAGAAAAATCTCCCGATCAGCCTTAATGAATCTTTAAAAATTAACCCTTTGGTTGATATAAATATCTATCAGTACCCGCCACCTGAGAGCATCAAGGACCCCCACGATCAAAATATGAGAAATCTTTTAGATCTCAACAAAGAACTCCCAGGAAAACCAATTACATTATTTATATCAATACCGTTTTGTAGATCCCAATGTTTATCCTGCAGTTTTTTTAAAAATCTCCTACCTAGTGCGGAAGATAAAGATAAATGCTTGGATGGCTATCTGCGACTTCTTGAAAGACAAATCGAAAATTATTCGTCGAGTCGAAAATTTTCCAAAGCTGTATGCAAGGCTATCTATATTGGGGGTGGTACAGCTTCGTTATTATCTGCAAAACAAGTGATTTCGCTGATGGCTATGCTAAGAACTCACTTTAATTTTGATCCAGATATCGAAATCACTCTTGAATGTAATCCCCTTGATTTAAACAAAATCTATCTGGAGAAAATTAAATTTAGCGGGATCAACCGTATTTCCATAGGTCTTCAAAGTTTCAACGATTATATCCTGAAATCATTAAACGCGCCACATAACGGACAAATAATGGAAAGATGCGTTCTCGATTCACAAAAAATTGGCTTTGGAACCGTTAATATAGATATGCTATATGGAGTCCCTAATCAAACTTTTAAAATTTGGCAAGAAGATCTGGAAAAAGTCCTTAATTTTGGACCTGAAAGTATTACTATATATAAATATAAGATTAATAAAAATAGCAATTCCGAGAGACTTATCAGAGAAGGCCAACTTAAGGCACCCTTGCCGGATGAGGAGTTGTTCAAATGGTATCTGTATTCTAATAATCAAATGATTGAAAATAATTATCATGAAAAAAGGCATGGAAATTATGCGAAGCCTGGCCATGATCAAAAATATAGTCTATATAGCTACGACCTGAGCTATGAATGTATTGGATTTGGTGCAGGGGCTTATAGCTTCATCAATGGTTACGTATTTAAATCTTCGAACAGCCCCGCACAGTTTGAAAATAATATATTGAGAGGCGTTTATCAAATAAGTGACTATAGATCAAATAAAGCCACAAAAAGGAATCTAATGGAGAGATATATAATGCATGCCTTGTTTTCAAACGAGCTTAAAAGGCACGAATTTCAAATGATCTTTGAAACAGATCCTCTGAAAACATTCAAGAGCACTTTTAAGAAATTGATAGATCAAGGTGATATAGTTATCGATGATATATCAATAAAACCTACAGATCTTGGCAGAAGTCATTTCCAAACTGTGCTATACGAGTTTTATTCTAAAAAATTTAGAAAGGACCACAATCATGAGGGTATGTGAGATATTCAAATCTGTCCAAGGAGAAGGCATCAATAGTGGAGTGGTTTCAGTATTAGTGCGGTTATGGGGTTGTAATCTTCATTGCGATTGGTGTGATGAAAAAAAATTTCGAAAAAAAGGTTGCTGGCAAGATTTGTCTCAAGAGGAGATTTTAAATAAATTATCAAAATATAATTGTAGCAATATTGTAATCACCGGAGGAGAACCTTTAATATGGCCAGAAATTACCGAACTAACTTGAAAATTAAAAAATGTAGGTTATCATATAACAATAGAGACCAACGCAACCATAAAGAGAAAAATTTTTTGTGATTTGGTAAGCATGAGCCCAAAACTTAGACACTCAACACCTCGAAACCGAGAGGGAACCTTTGTCATCAGCCATGAAAAGATTAGGATAAATATAGAAGCAATAGATTATTATTTAAAAAATTATGACTATCAAATCAAATTTGTCGTAAGAGATGAAATCGACTTTTTAGAGATTGAAGAGATCCTTTCAAGGATTAGGAGTTATGACAAAATGAAGATTCTAATCATGCCGCTCGCATCATCTAGAAAACAATTATATAATGTCCAGAAAAATATAGTAAAGTTATGCGTAAATAAAGGTTATCGCTATGCAAATCGGCTTCAATTACAAATATGGGGGATACGCAGCGAATGCTAGAATCAAATCAAAAATACTCAAATGCCGACTTAAAGTATTTAGTTTTAAGTAAACAACTATTGTTTAATCCTAGAATGCTTAGCGGTAATGAAGGCATAGAAATGGTATTCAATACTATAAGGGCAATTCAGTATGATCCACAAAGTATTTGTGGTAGGAGTATAGATCTATCGCTACAAGCCCGAGTTAAAGATATCCATCCCTCAGATTATTATTATTGGTTATATATTGGGCGCAAAGGGATAGAAGTATATGATAAAGAACTTTCTGTTATACCCATAGAGGATCTATCTTTATGTCGCAAAAGATTTCCTCCATCGCGGAAAAGAAAACTAGATAATTTCATCCATGATAATTACAAAGAATTAGAAGAGCTATTAAAATATATCGATACAAACGGCCCTATTTGCGCAGGGGATATCTTAGATAATAGGAAGGTGGATATTTTTTGGGAGTCTGCATCATGGAGCAAAGTAGCTTTGGATAGCCTATGGAAAATAGGGAAATTGATTATCGCTTGCAGGAAGAACGGTCACAAATATTACGATATCCCTGAAAAATATTATGATAGCTTCATCTGGAGCTGTGGTGAGGATCTTCTAGATTCGCAAGTAATGCGGCGATTGAAATGCGTAGGATTGCTTCCAGCCTCTGGTACTGGGCCAGGCTGGATGGGCCTTGGAACTGGCAAAGAGATATCTTTAAAAATCAAAGATTTAATAAAAAAAGGGGATATTCTAAAAATCAAATCTAATGAAACTTCCAATTCATATATACTTGCTTCCGATGATCAAAAACTTCTGCAAGCGGCTATTTGCGAAAAACCAACTGAACGCAAGATATCCTTTTTGTCTCCTTTAGATAACCTTTTATGGGACCGAAAGATGATAAGAGACATATTTAATTTTGATTATAAATGGGAAGCTTATACGCCCAAAAGTAAGCGAATGTATGGGCATTATGTTTTGCCTATTCTCTATGGATCTAATCTAATTGGGAGGGTCGAGCCAGTACACGATAAGGAAAAAAATATACTAGAAATAAAAGGACTATGGATGGAATCATTTTTTAACTGGGATAGTGAATCAAAGGAGGCCTTTTGGGGATATTTGGAGGAATTTAGAAAATATCTTCGTGCAGATGAAATAGAATTTAAGTGCTATACCCCATAATTATTAATGAACTAGTAGATGATAAAGAGGTTTTCTCTAGAAACTATTGAACAATATGATTCCATCTGTCATCAGTTAAGGATTTTATGATATTATATTAACTTTCCATTTTACAAATTGCAAATGTGCCAAAACTCAAAATTAATTGAAATCGGCTCCCTGTGGGCTTGGCCCGTTAACGCAAAATTGGGCACGATAAAGTTCCGAAGTCCAATTCTATGCATGTCGATCTTAACCGATGACGCATGAATATGATTCAAGAATTAGCGAGTTATAATGCTGCAAAACTATTATGCACTTAAAGTAAATTATTATCAGACGGAGACAGGCCTTTTGCTGAGGACGAGCCAAGAGAGGCCAGATACGATGCCCTCAAATGCCAAGAGTATCTGAAAGATATGGAGAGAAAAACGGGAAGGGCTGTCTGCGGCATGTGTCTTTATATCTGTCCCTATGGCCGTAAGCGTAAAGTTACTGGATCAAGAGCCGTCTCGACATAAGAATTACAAAAAGCAATAATTTTAAGTAGCCACATGCAAACGAGGGGAAAAATGGACGCAGATCAAAGCCATGCCTGGAATGGTACTTGGAACGGCACTAAAGCAGATGCATACATAGACTCGGCCGATATTGTGGTGATCGAAAGAAGACGGCTCATGAAAGTTTTATTTGATCTGTACCAGTACAGGTTTGAGAATAAAAACGGATTAACACTTTTAGATATCGGCTGCGGCGATGGTATACTATCAAAATACATCCAGCACAAGTCTCCTGAAAACACATTCTATTTGCTGGATGGCTCTTACATGATGCTTGAGAAGGCGAAGCAAAACATCAAAGGGCCAAATGTGTTTTACATCCATCAGACATTTGAGGATTATATTTCAGCAGAAGTAGATGGTGCCCATTATGATTTCGTCTATTCAGCCAACGCCATCCATCACTTAGATTTATCCGCCAAGTCAGAGCTATACAAAAAGATCTTCCAGGAATTAAAGGAAGGCGGGTTATTCATCAATATTGACCCTGTGCTGCCTTCTTCAGAGTTGAGCGAGCAGTGGCAATTTAATATGTGGAGAGACTGGATGAATGAGGCCTTACTAAATGGCGGTTTAGGTGACCAAACAGGCAAGTACGATGACTTTCCACTTCAATATAAGATGAAGGCAGAGAATAAACCTAGCTCATTGTTTGATCAACTTCAGGCGCTGAATATTGCAGGCTTTGAAAATGTTGATTGCTTTTACAAGTACAGTATCTTCGCCATTTTTGGCGGGACTAAAAAGTGAGACAATCTTACGCCTTCTTTCCTTTTTGTCTCCTTAAATACCAATATCCTCCAATGGCAGCGATCAGGACTACAACGACGACCGCCGGTATTAGGATGGAAGAACCAGATGGATTGACAGTTACGGGTACCATCATGACCTCAGACAGAGCTGTAGCTCCTCTCACATCTGTGTATTTGATTTCGCTGTTTACCCCGTACTCTTTGGCCGTAGTCCCCGAGGCCACATCGACTCTGAAAAGAACTGTTTTTTCTTCTCCAGGTGTCATATTGCCGAGATATGCCTGGTCATCCGTAGAGGAGAATGGAGTGAAGAAGCTGAGCCTGGCCACAGCATCAGTAACAGGCTGATCGCCAATATTTCTATAAGTTACCTCAATGGGACTGTTGGTTGCGCTTGCGGTGGTGTTGGCCTTGCTTGAGACCACTTCGAAGTCTGCAGCCTCTTTCACTACAACCGGCACTGTCAGGTTCTTAACGGTATGATTGTAGAAGTAAGACCACTGGCCGTTGACGAAGACCGGGGGAAGGCCCTGGATGTTGGCCAGGTTAGCGGCATAGACTTCCACATTGGACTGGTAATCGTAGCTTACCCTGAGAGTCATAGGATACAGCCCTGCCGGAGCGTGATTGGCTATCTGGAGAGTGTACCTGAGGGGGCTTGTGGTTATCTGACCTGCCATCAGAGACTCGACTAACTGATCCCCTGACTGAACCTCTATCTGGGTGGTGTTGGATAAGAGGGTGGCCTTGACGTTCAGGGCATTGGTGATCTTGGCCTCCTCCTGCTGCTCAGCGTTGGCCAGAGCATACTCGGTCGGGGTAGTTGGTGTCTTAGCCTGCTTAAATCCGATAATTCGACCATAGTTTGCCAGGCTCACAAGAAGGGTTACAGTATCCCCTCGATTGAACATATCATTGCCATTAACGCTGGCTTCAAGCTCTGGACCGCCGTAAAAGTTATAGTAATTATCGCCGCCTGTAATCGGTATATAGGTGCTGTAGGCTTGGGCCGACTGCGCTTCTGTAGTAGGCAATGTCTGGGCTGTTGCTGCAAGTATGAGCAGACATGTTAAACAGATACAAATACAAAGAACTGGTTTAATATCCAGTTTGGAATTCATTCTAATTACCATTTACTCTCCTCCCGGACTGGCGAGCCTGAGGGCTCTTTGAAGTCTGAGCTTGACCTTCTCCCAGGTGCTCCGCCTCTCCTCAAGATTTATCATGAGCACCACAAAGACGGTGAATGTGGTCAGAAGGGCAAAGAGCACCGCCATGACCGTCACTAATCCGAAGTTGCTGGTGATGCTGAAAGGCGATGTTATAAGGGCAGCAAAGCCGAAGACCACTGTCATTCCTGAGGCTATCAGGGCCGATCCTATGCGGCTGGCGGTGATATTTAGAGCTCTAAGAGGATCGTTCTCCTTCGGCAGCTCCTCATAGAACCGCCCCATCATCAGTATGGCGTACTCCGATCCCACGCCCAGGATCAGGGCGCCAAGGGTTGCGGTCAGAGGCGTGTACTTCAGGCCTGCCAGGTACATGACCCCACCCATCCAGCCTATGACAACAAGCATTGGAAGGACCGGCAGGAGTGCTTTGATAAGGTCGCCTCTGTAGATCAGAAAGAGGAGGAGGAAGATCAGGGCAAGGCCAATAAGTGTGGTCTCTGTTCTGCCTGTTGTAAGGGCGCCAATGATTGTAGTAAAAACTACAAGCTGACCGGTCACCGTTACCGAGACTCTTGGCGGTGGGGGCATGAAGGCCAGATCTCTGTCGAAATTCCTTATCATACGATCGATACCCTCAGACCCCAGGTTAGCCTGGGCGTTTCCCAGGTTTACGTTCATCACCGTCAAGGTATAGCCGTTAATATACCTATCCCGGGTTGTGGCGGGCATGGAGTTGATTATGGCTCTGATGGCAGTCCTATTATCAGGCAGCTCTCCGCCGTTGGCTTGCTCTATGGCAGTGGCCAGATCAGTCACTCCGTAAACCTCAAGCTTGGTCCTGGAAATATAGTTACCAAAATCGTCCATCCATTTCAGAAGAGACGGATCGGTAACGTCATCAGCCTGAATCAGGAACTGCAGGGAGTCGGTGCCTCCGAAGATCTCCGTCAGATGTCTGAACTGGACAAGAGGCGGCAAATCCTGTGGAATGTAGTTGTTGGTGTTGGTTTCCACTTGCACCTTTGTATCGGCGTAGTTGCCAGCCAGGGCCAGGAGCAGAGCTACAGCAAGGATCAACTGCCATCGCTGTATACTGAAATCGGCGATCCTGGCCAGGAATAATCCAATCGAGGAACCCCTGTCTTCACGGCCTTCGCCCTTCTTAAGCTCGGGTTGGCTCTTCTTATCAGGGTTCTTCTTATCGAGGTTCTTCTTATCAGGGTTCCTTTTACCATGGCCCCTTTTCTCAACCCCATAAAGGACTGTCATGCCCACGAAGAGGGCTGAGAGGTAGCACATGATGAGCCCCATAAAGCACAGTATCCCGAACTGGCGCACCATGGGCACCGAGGAGCTGATGAGGGAGATGAAGCCAGCTCCGGTCACCGTCAGGGCGATCAACACCGGCATAGCCACGTGGTTGACCGTGTTGGCCATGGCCTGGACAGGCGGCGTGCCCTTGACGAACTCCTCATCAAGGCGGTTGTGGAACTGGATGGCGTAATCAATGCCAATCCCAATGAGAATGGGAAAGGCGGAAAAGGAGATCAAGGTAATGGGCAGCTTTAGAAGTCCCATTGCTCCAAATGTCCAAATAATTCCAAGAAAGACTGTGGGTATGGGAAGAAGAGGCCACTTCACATGCCTGAAGACCAGGAGGAGGGCCACCACCATGAGAATTCCGGATAAAGCCAGAAGCTCTACCTGGCTGCTGCTCATGGTGCTGGTGATGGCCGCTGTGAGGGCAGGCGAGCCCGTGACTATGATGTTGTATCCAGGAGGAAAATCGGCAAACTGAACTGCTGCCTGTGTCTCGGTGAGCACATCCTTCTGCTGTGCATCGTTAAGATTGCCTGGCTCCACCACTGATATCAGAGTGTGCCTGTTGTCGGGCATGATGCTTTGGAGCTGATCTGGGTTGACCTCTGTCAGTATGGCATCGATCTCATCCTGGGAGGGGATCTGGCGGACGCCGCTTTGTTCTGCCTCGGCATCCGCAACAATGTCAGCAACGCTCGCCGTGTCTACAACGTTGGGCTCTGTTTTTATGCGTTCGGTGAAGCGCAGCATGGCCTTGAGGACGTCTTCGTTGGTCACATCGCTCCCCTCCACCAGAATGGCTATGGACTGGGTGCCGAAGTTCTCCAGGTAAAGGTGATTGTAAACTTCGTAAAGCGGAGAATTGGTGCTTACGAAGTCCTCTGTATCCAAGCCGTGCATCTGTATTTGGCTCGCAAAGTTCACCGAGGCGATTGTCATGAGGATCGCCACGGCTGCTATCATCAGTGGGTTTTTGGCTATCCATACTCCGAGCTTTTCCATTCGGTCCATCAGCACCTAGGCTTTTTCCTTTTGTAATTTTGTAATTATTCTGAAAATTTTCAACAATTATTTACTTCAATATCGAGCCCGTACGATGAAGATAAAGAGCCCAGTGAACGGTTTGTAGAAAATATGAAAAAGCTTCGGACATATCTATGCTCGAAGTTTTTAATTCTGTACCTATCCGAATATTTTTTGAATTTCTTTCAAGAAATCCAGTTTTGCCTGCACTTTCTTTATCTTATAATCCATTTTAGCCTTCATAAAAGCTTTCTTCTTTTCTTCAGGAATATTCTTCCACCAGCCCCCATGGCTTCCCATTTCGGACTCTTCCATTTCTTCTTTTTGCATCATATTTTATCACATCTTTTTATGAATGTCAGATAGAATCTGACTTTATACTATTGTATCTGTTATTATTTATATGTTTCCAATAATTATAATTACTTCAATAAGTTATTGAGAACATAATTAATATACCTGGAACTTTGATTCATATAACAAGTTAACCTATGGTGTTACTTAAAAAGCCTATTTTCCAAAAGGAAATGTTCGAACTCAAGAAGTCGAGCAATTGCCTTTATCCACAAGCTTAATTTCAAATAGACTCGGCCAAAGCTTTCCGGTAACAAACAGCCTGTCACCCTCAGAGTCGTAGGCTATGCCGTTAAGCACGTCCGCGTTTCTGCGAGCCTTTTCGCTCAAAAGTCCCTGCAAGTCTATCCAGGCTTTGACCTCGCCATTTTCTGGTGAAATTATAGCGATTTTATCTGTAAGCCAGACGTTGGCATAAACCATGCCCTTGATGTACTCTAGCTCATTTAAATCATTTACCGGATTGCCGTTATTTTTCACTTTTATCTGGCCGACCATCTTAAAGGTTTCAGGATCTAAGAAGTAAAGGGTATCTGTGCCATCGCTCATAATCAGGTGCTTGCTGTCTGAGGTGAGTCCCCAGCCTTCTGTATTATACGTGAAGCTATCTATCATGCTCAGATTATCCTTATCGTACACTAAGCCTGTGCCCGATTGCCATGTAAGCTGAATAATGCGGTCCTTCCATATAGTGATCCCTTCACCGAATAACGAATCAGGAAGAACTATCTCATCAAGGACCTTGCCTGTCTCGAGATCGACCTTACGCAATGTAGACTTGCCATAAAGGCCAGTGCTTTCGTAAAGCATGCCTTTATCATAGACAAGGCCTTCAGTGAACGCTCCTGTATCGTGAGGGTATGTGTTTATGATCTTATACCCGTAAATTGGGACACAAACATCAGATGCATTCTCTGCTGTTACAGAAAAGACCATTGAAAACACTGCAACTATCAGAAGAACCTGTTGTAATTTTCCGATCATTATTGTCTCTCTTATCTAGCAACCTTCTATCATAGATAGCTTGTGTTTCTTATAGGTCGCGGTTAGCGTTATCAATGAGGCCAGTGTATAGTCCTGAAATGATTGACTTTATATACTCCTGCTCAGGAAAAATATTCGGAGAGGTTCATATAATTCATCCTCCATGAGTTTGAGGAAAAGATTTCGGGATTATACAGTCAATATGTCACGCGCTAACATATTAATATTATAATTATTATATCGTATGTGATAATCAGAGTTTGGCCGAAAGGTATATTATGTACATAAGCCGATTATAAACAGCTGCATTGCGTCGCTTCGTCGTAGAGATGTTTTGTAGCAGGATCGGTCCAAGGGATCGATGCCAAAGGTAAGTGAAACAAATGGAAAGGTTCGGAAATAGAGGCGGCTTCGACAGAGGCCCAAGAGAGATGCACGATGCGACCTGTGCAGAGTGCGGAAAGCAATGTCAGGTTCCCTTCAAGCCAGATGGATCAAGGCCGGTCTACTGCAGCGATTGCTATCAGAAGCATAGGCCAGCAAGGTCACCTAGAAGATACTAGACTAAAACGGTTACACTATCGTTTTGTTCGTCAGTGCAGGGCAGAGGCTTCTGGCCCTGCAAGGTTTTAATTTTCAATCCATTATAATTCCAGGATCATTCCATCGCACGAAGCCACGACATTATCAAAGCCCTTAATGCTCTTCATAGCATTTAGCCGTTCAATTATGGTTGTGTATCTGGCGGCATCGAAATGAACTAGGGCAAGCCTCTTCGCATTTGCCCTGCGGGCGATATCGGCTGCATCCTGGGGATTGAGGTGTGGCCACTCAGGGCTCTCCTCTCCCGGGAGATGTGCACACTCGGCTATAAGGAGATCAGCATCCTCTGCCAGCTTGACTGCGTTATCGCAGATTCCTGTGTCAGGCACGTAGGCAATCCTTCTTCCATCGAGCTCGAATTGGTAGCCCATGCATGGCGAGGCATGTACCAGGTAGTAACACTCTAACGGAAATGGAATTTTATAGGGCCCTTCAGAAAGCTCGTGGACCTGTACAGGGTAAGGCATCTCATCGAAGGGAATTGTAAACGGCCTCGTGATAATGGTATCCAGTGCCTTCTTTGTCCCCTTTTGGCCATATATGTGAAGCATCGGGAAGCGGAACTTGTTGAGGATGTGCAGGCCCTCGATATGATCCAGATGGAAGTGGCTTAGCAGTAGGTATACAGGCAAGTCGTCATGGATATAGCGATCTGCCTTGTAGATGCCGTTGCCTGCATCGAGGATTACATGGTACTTTTCTGAGTTAACGAGAATAGAGATCGTGTTTCCTGTTTCTGTATCATACCAACCGTTGGTGCCTAGAAAAATTACTTCCATCCTTTAGCCTCCGATGTGTCTTCATTCAAGCTGCAGTGTAGAAAAGCCTGATAATAAGGAAGTATATAAATTGTTTCAGCTGCTATGAATCGATAATAAATCAGTTCTTGATTCGTCTTTGCCTTAAATTATAGCGTCGGATGAGATACAAAGCGAGAATGGCAGCAATGATGATTAGACTCTCAGAAAAGAACAGAGCTCTCCGATAGCCGATAACCCTCGAAGCAGGGCTGCCTCCGATCGATAGAGCGACCGTCGTCACAACTACGCTCGCTATACTCACTCCGATTGCTGCCCCGATCTGCTGGGCAGTGGTGAGCAAGCCAGCTGCCAGTCCCTGACGCGCTGACTCTACTCCACCTGTGCCTGCAATGTTCAAGGATACGATGGCGGAGACAAGACCTATTGCGCCAAAATAATAGAAGAACATCAGCATCACGATCGAGCTTTCAGTGTTTATTGTGGTTAAACCCGCAACTCCGATGCCGAACATGGAGAGGCCGATGATCATCATTTTTCGAAAACCTATTCTCTGGATGGCTCGTGGTGCAATGGTTGCTCCAGTCAGGCCTCCGAGACCGGCTGGAATGAAGATAAGACCTGTCTCAAGGGGAGAGTAATCTCTCACTTCTTGTAGGAACAAGGTGATGATGAATACAAGTGCAGCATTCGCCCCGAAGGCCAGGAACATGATCAGATCGGATATAACTATTGTTCGGCGGCGGAAGATATCAAGGGGCACAAGGGGGATGCAGATCCTTCGTTCTACAAAGATAAAGCTGGCTCCCAAGCCTATTGATAAAAAGAGGAGGATAACCACTTCCATAAAGGATTCGCCTGGGACGGAAATTTGAGTGATCGCATAAACGATCGTGAGAAGAGAAGTAGTCACAAGCACTGCACCGGTTACATCAAAGCCTTTCTTTTTCTGGTTATTCGATTGATCGGGTATAATGAGGAATCCGGCGACGATTGCAATAGCACCAATAGGCACGTTGACAAAGAAGACCCAATGCCAGGAGAGAGTGCTTGTCAGAATGCCTCCAAGGATAACACCTGTAGTGAAGCCTATAGCAGCCATGGAGCTGAAGATGCCGAGTGCCTTATTCCTCTCGCTTCCTTCTGGGAATGTAGTTGTGATAAGGGATAGCGCTGATGGCGAGAGCATAGATGCACCGAGCCCCTGAACCGCTCTGGAGATAAAAATCAGGACTGCTGACGTAGCCAGACCTCCTAAGAGCGATGCTAAAGAAAAAACTATCAGACCGATCAGGAAAGTCATCTTCCTGTTGAATAGATCAGAGGCCCTGCCACCAAGAAGCAGGAAGCCTCCAAAGGTCAATGCGTACGCGCTGACAACCCACTGAAGCTTTGTAGGAGTTAGATGGAATTGTGACTGGATTGAGGGCAGTGCGACGTTAACGATGGAGAAGTCAAGGACAATCATGAGCTGTGCTAATGATAGCAGAATAAGAATTAGGAGCGATGTGTGGGGACGGTCCATCTTACAACCATTTATGAATCAATAACATTGAAGTTAATCACATAATAGGCTGTAAGATATAAATATTTTATTTTCTATCATCGAGTTTTCGTGGTTATTTTCTACCATTAATTTATATTTTATCCGCCCCGCCCTTCTCCTTTTGCGCCTTCACCAGATCTCCGTAAGCCTTCCCCGATTCAGTCAGCACAATTGTCTCCTCCCGCAACTCGATCAGCCCAGCTAGCTCCAGTCTGTGAAGGTGGTAATCTAGCATATTTGGCCCAACCGCCTTAGCGATCTGCAGAACTGTCAGGCAACCTTCGTTCATCAGAATAATCATCCTCCTGCGGATTGGATTCTCAAATGCATGGTGCACTAAGGCCATCTCTTCGGGCGACTGTGGCTTGGCTTTGCGTCCGATTTCCATAGAAGCTATTTTGCTAGGAGCTATGAATAAAATTTGCGCACTTGGACATCTTGATGGATGCTATCATTTTTCTAAGTGCATTCTTTGTGTCTTTGTGCCTTTGTGGTTGGCTGTCACTGAACGCTCACCACAAAGACACGAAGGCACAAAGAACGGGTTTGGAAGCTCGAATTGTTGGGCAATTAGTCGAAAGAAGGACTATAATTCGGTATATCCGGTGCTTGTTAATAAAAGTATATATAATTAAAAGATGTAATGAATATTTATTGGCCCGCCCAATATATGGGCATAGGCCAAGCATCATCAAACTCGATAATGGAGATGGCTAATGAAGGAGGTAAATGAGAGATGATAATACCGTTTGAAACCAAGGGCCGCTACGTAGGCAAGAGCTCAGGAAATCTTTCCGAGCTGAAGATAGAGCGCAAGGAAGACAGCATAAAGCTGACATCGATAAACGGCAAAAGCGAAGTTGGCGGGGCAGCTCTAAAAATCCCTATATCAGAGATCCCAAAGGTGATCGAAGTACTGCTGCAGGAGTGCAAAGAGCCGGCAATTGAGGCTGCGGTAGTTATCGAGGGCAAGATAACCAAGCAAGAGATACCAGAGGGCATTTGTCTGAAGGTAATTTATCCACACCCAACGAATCCACGCGCCGATATCTTAGAGAATGGCAGCATATCGAAGAAAGAGGTTACACAAGAGGACGGAGAGAAGTATCTGGGCTGGCTGGTGGAGATGGATTCTTGAGAGATGCCAACCTGATAATTTATTCCAAGCAGATCCCAGGTGATGAGACTTGGGGATCCGAATAAATCCTGGCATTGATTGTGCTGGAGATATGCTAATTAAGCTAGAACGATTTTAGGATCTTATATAACTCGGAAAGGCATTTTTGATTAATTTGGTTCCTTTCTTTTAGAGCCAGCCGATCATTAATCCATCTGCCCCCGAGTCTTGATTCGGGGTTCACGAGTCATGATGCCGTCGTCATGACTCTTGACTCAGGACTCTGGTATTAAGATTCTGGCCTCAATTCTCTGGAGTCATGACTCTTGACTCAAGACTCGTGAATCCCGACTCTGATATCCTGACTCTAGAGTCAGATATCAGGAGTCAAGTATCCAGACGCAAGATTCAAGAGTCAAGAATATATCTTATAGGCATTATTGGGGATGAGATAATTATGAAAGTGATAGCAATAGCCAATCAAAAGGGGGGATGCGACAAAACAACGACCGCAGTAAACCTCGCCGCATATCTTGCCTTAAAGGGATCGCATGCTCTGCTAATAGATCTTGATCCTCAGGGCTCTTCAACCACTCATCTTGGCGTTGATAAGGACACCTTACAAAACAACATGAACGATGTTATGATGGATAGAGCGAATCTGAAGGACATCATTATACCCACGACTGTTAATGGACTTGATATTGCTCCTACAAACAACGATCTTGTTGAGGCCGATGCAATTCTAACTAGCAAGGTAGGCAGAGAAAAGCGCCTCCGGAAGAAAGTACAGGAGCTGAACGGATATGATTACGTAATTATTGATACTCCTCCAGGCTCTTGGCAATATGACCCTGAACGCACTTATGGCATGTGATAAAGTCATTGTCCCTATCCAGGTGGAGTTCTTCGCTGTAGAAGGGCTGAAGGTGCTCATCCGAATGTTGGACGAACTTGGTGAGCTTGGCTATCAACCCAAGAGGAGGTATCTATTGACTATGTGCGATAATAGAAGGAAGATAACCGAAGAGGTTTCCAGCAAAATACGGGATCTATTGGGGGATGCTGTTTTCGATGTAGTCATTCCAGAAAATGTGCGGCTTGTATCCGGCTCAAGGCCAGCCGATATGTCTCTACGACCCCTCATGCTCAGGTGCACTGGGCTACAAGAAGCTTGCAGATGAGGTGGCTGTATGAGCCCGGGAGATCGGATAACTAAAGGGCTCGATTTCATGCTCAAAGATATAGCGCCCAAAGGCAAGACTTCAGGGTCACGAGTCGCGACTCAAGAGTCGGGAGTCGTGAATCAAGATACCAGAGCAGGGAGTCCGGAGGAAAGCCTCAAGACTCAGGATACAGGAGTCACGACTCAGGAGTCGGTAAGCATTATACCTGAGGAGGAAGGCGCGACCCAAGAGTCAAGTATCACGACTCAAGAATCCAGCATCCAGATCCATGAGTTTGGTGTCACGACTCATGACTCCGGTGACATGACTCCAGACGCGGCTATCAGGACACCCGATACCAGATCCCGGAGTCGCACAGAGAAAAGGAAGTCAAGAGTCAGGACTCAGGAGTCATCTGTCGTGCCCGATGATATAATTGATCAAGCAGTTGCCCAAGCACTGCAGTCTCCAAAGATCTCGCTGTATTCTCCCTTATTGCTCGCAGTGCTGGAAAGCCAGCAGCTGACCCTACTAAACCGCAAGGCGATGACGCTCCTACATTATCGCAAGGCCACCAAAGCACGGGAGCTTGTAGAGAAGGCCCTCATTGATTCATACTCGGATCTGTGCGAGAAGATATTAAAGCGAATTAATGAAGGAAATGGGAAATCCTGAAAATCGCTCTGATGCGTTAGAGAGAAATCGAGGACTAATATGTAGAAGGTCCAATTATTAGCCACATATAGGGAGACAGAGACTATATGGCAGAAGCAACCGATAGCCGAAGAGTAATCCTTGCCAGCAAGGTCTTGGACAAGATTCAGAAGGGAGAGCCTCTATGGATCTACACCTAAATGATCTCGAACGATAAATTCTAGCTAATAGACAGGATTACAACCACATTTCACGAAAGGTTGTTCGTCTTTCAAGGACATACGAGGGATTGGTTCGCTAAATGAGCCTATATCTCGCCAAACCAATTATTGCAGAAGGATGGCGCTTTAAAGTATAGGGACGAACAGAATAAAATAAGCTTCAGGTGGTGGGAAAATGATCGAAAGTAAAGCACAGCTTTTGGCTGATTTGGCCTACATCGGCTCTAAAATTCAAACCCAAAACAACGTGTACCTATTCGGAGGTGCGGCTTTTTTGTGGCACGGCTTGAAGGATTCAACTAGGGATATCGATATCTGTTGCTCATATGAAGAAGCTGATCGGATCGTTCATGAACTCAGGGTGGCCGGCAAAATGGAGTCTTTCACCGGGATCAACGATATTAATTTCCTGAGAATATTTCTGAGATCGTTCGCATTGCAGATCTTCATTAATGACATTTGGATGGGTAATGAATACCAGCTTCTCGAAGCTGCCCATTGCGATTCGCTCAAATTTGGAGGCATAACCTTCTTGATTCCTGATATAAAGACACTCATCATGATCAAGGACATGCAAATTCAAGCGTTATACAAGGAGTGGAAAAAGCTGAAGGGCGAGACAGTTGACTAAAAAATGTGGTAAAATTCACTCCGCCAGGCAGAACTCCATTGGCCACTCTCCGGCCTCGCTGTACCCATGCTTAAGGAGCGGCTGGCCCTGCTTTTTGTGTGAATATGATACCTGCACCTCCGAGCCTTTTTCGCAGCGCAGCTTGAGCATCTCATCTATCTCTGATATATTGGTACCAAAGACCTCAGCCAGGATTTCCATTGCTGCCTGGAGCTCCAGGACCTTCTGGTCGATTTTGGCTGAAGATACATTATCTCTCACCAGCTTTCTCCTGGATCTCCTTATTTGCTCAAGAACTCCTGCCATAGTATGCCTATTCTACGTATGAGAATAAGTAGTTTTGGGGTAAAAAGATGAGGAAATACCATATTAGCACAAAAGAAAGTATGAATAACATACAAATGGCAGATAATTCTTAGCGCTGGAAGAAGAAAATTATTCTACGATCAATTGGTAGATAGATCAGCGTGAATCAAAAGGATTAGATAATTAAGATTCATTAACGACCAAAAAGCTTCCTTTGAGGAGATTGGAACTCGCCGAGAGTGATTTGACTCTGCAGCTTGATCTCCTTATGCTTGGTTGCATGCTCCCCAAGGAGCATATCCATCAGCTGGAAAGCATTTTTTATCTCAAACCGACATCACAGAGTAAGCATAAGCCTTATCGGCTCTCCTTGGTGATAAATCGTCGTCCAGTAAAGCCCCTTCTTCACCGTTTGTGTGTGCTGATTGTTATAAAACTCATATGTTCCGTAACCTGAGCTATCCGTCCTTACTCTCTCTGCTATGGCTATTAGATCAGGGAACTGTCTGAACATGGGGTCTTCAAAAGCGTTTAGGCCTATCTGGCTAGTATCGGTCTCGTAAAGAATAAAGCCATTAGGTAGCATGGCCCAAATCTTTGCGCCATTCTCTGGCTGGTACGGAGCCAGGATGTGATCCAAAAACTCTGTTGAATTGATTAGGATCGTGGTGGCCCCAACAAGGCATCCATTCTCATCGAAGACGGGAGCGGCGAAATCAGCAGCATAGAAGCCTTCAATGGTCTTTATGTAAGCCATGCCTGCAGGGCGCTTTGTAGCAAAGAGCTTCTTTATATAATCCCGATCGCCGATATTTTTTCCCTTTATATAGCTGTATTCATTGGGGGCGACCTCCAGGATTGAGCCATTCATGCCGATTGTAATGCAATCAATTGCGGATGGGTCTATAGCGCAAAGGTTTGCCAGGACTATCTGAGCCTTCGGTCCTTGAAGGCCTGCATTGGACAGAGCTAAAGAAGCGTTTGTTAATGCTTCATCAATTTTAGTCAGGTTCGTGCTCAGGCTATCTCCAGCTTGGATGAAATTCCATAGGATCTCCTGGCTTACTGCAGGTGGTTGGTTTTGAAGCTGGGAGTTGTTTGCATTTAATGCCATAGCTCCCATGACAACAAGGCTTGATAGGGCAAGGGCTGATGCTATGTATAATAGCAGCCTGAAAGAGCAGCTTGATATCTCCATAACAAAACCTCTCGGCGATTACTTCGCAAAGGTCTTCATACCCTTTATACTATAATTGCGTATTCTTTCATAGATCTTGTAACTTATCCATTTCAAGACAGCCTACACGCCAGAACCTATGGCCCTTTAGAATTGCTCTGGAATTTGGCATTGCTGCACGGATGGTATCCTTGCCATCTCAGTCTTCCACTAAGCATTATGCCATGCTCTATGCCATGCTCTATGTCCCTTCTTGCCCTGTCTCCTATCGCAACCTACGCAAGCCCCATTTTATCAGTGATCTGAGGGTTCTAGAAAGCTGATACTTTGTTCTAGCCGTGGCCTAGCATGTCGATCCTTGCATGACCGTTCAGTCTGCCCCAGAACCTTTAACAGGGCGCAATAGACTTCTACACAATGTGTCGATTGTAGGAGGGCTATTTCACAGTCGATACCGCAGAAGCCACCATAAAATATGAGAATGAAGAAGGTCGGCGAAGTATGAAATAGCCGTCAAAAATCGAGAGATGGAAAAAAATTCGCAGGACTGTTATTTTAAAACGATGGGTTTCCAACTCCAGCCCTCAAACCGGTTTTACGGCTATAGCGAACAGGGTTTTCGACTCGAACTCTATGCCCTCCGGCGTCCTCCTATTCTCCAATTCATCCAGGATGTCCCGCTCGATGTCCCGTTTGAGCTCTTCGGGCATATCCTTCATCGACCCGCTGAACGTTCCATCGTGGAGTTCGAGGACTGCTTCTGGCGTTTCATGGTACCTCTTCACCGTTCTCAAGTCGATGCTGATATCCGTGAACCCGGCGTCCGCCATGAGCGTCTCAAGCTCGTCCTCCGTGACGCGTTTTATGCCGCTTTCCATTCTTCTCGGCGGGATGATCACGCCATATTTCTCCAGGACACCGCTTATTACAAGCCTCATCCCCGACGAGTGGCTACGGTCCAGTGTGGTCATTCCCACGTTCCCTTCGGGCTTTAGCACCCGATACGTCTCGCGCAGCGCCGCCTTCTTATCGTCCACCCAGTGAAAAGAGGAGCAAAAATAGGCGTGGTCGAAGGTGCTATCGGCTAGGGCGCCAAGGTCCTCTGCTCGGCCGACAATGAATCGAACGTTGGCCGCTGGAGTTACCCCGAACTTGCGCTTTGCGACATCGATGCAATACGGGGAATGGTCGATGCCGGTCAGCGTGCCTGACCGTCCGATGATGCCCGATATGTCCAAGGCCAAGCGACCGGTGCCACATCCCTCGTCCAGCACCGCATCACCTTTTTTTATGTTCATCATCGCTATCAGCGCAAGCCCCTTCTGATATTGGTGATCGCTATTCCTATCGTACCTTTCAACTTTTTCCTGTGAGTCAAAACCTATGCTTCTTGCCATCAAACACTTCCTCGACAAGTCGATTGAACCCAATTATTAAATCTCCTCAAGGGCTCCTTTCGAGGAGGATTGCGTGGTCGTCTCACGTCTCGCTGGAACCAGAACTTTCCCACTTTGAACTAGCCTATAGATAAGATATGCTATTAGGGCTATAATAATCAGCCAAATTAAGCCCAATCCTATGAAAGGATGCATGTAATAATATAGCATTCTGCATACCACTATATCGATATATGAAATCAGTATTTGATTGTTGGACGGATATAAAGACGTGGTACGGGAGAACCTGATAAGGGGATCTTTGCAACGAGGCAGCCTGAGGGTATTGCGGTGATTCCAACGATGCCGTTTTCAGCAACTTGCGAGTATGTCTCAACATGGATACCCGCAACAATACAAGGCTGCAGCATGCTGATTCGGACCAATTTGCGGGTACTGCGGGTATAGAAAAGCGTCCTCTCTACAGCCACCTTATACGAGTTATAACTCCTGAATTTCAGACATAAGAATACATACCTGCAGTATCCGCAAACGCTATCTATAGACTCTGTGAATCAAAAACTTACCGGCAAAAAGGCCAAAAACAATATCGGATGAATCCTGCAGTACTCGCAGCAATATGGGATTCTCACTTTCGGCCTCCTCTCGCCTTGGCCTTAAGTCTATTATCGCTGACTCTATGGCATGGACTTCGAGTTATACCCCACAATAACCCTCAGATCCAGGTCCTTCAACGCCCTCCTAGCCCCAAGGGAGATGTTCATCCAGGCCCTCAATCGTAATCTCAACCTGCAGAGGTTCAGGGTAATCTATGTCTGCGGGAACTATTTCGGCACACTTACGGACCTTTCAGAAAATAACCTCGCGGTAAGCAAATAGAAATCCTCATAACCTGTTTGATTTATCAGTAAAATATATGTTAGGGGAGGTAATCGATAATCACCTAACTAACCTATGTATCCTCCGTTCGAGAGAAGTGTGAATCATGAAAAACGATTCCATCGCATTTCACGGTAACCTGCAACAGTTACTTGAAAAAGTCGAAACCGGCGAGATGATACCAAAGCTTCAGGCTTCGCACGCTCCCATGTGCAAGTTTTTCACTTCATACTACGTCATCAATGGCATAAGGCATGTAGTTCCCCTTGTCCATGGCCCGACTGGATGCCCGCTCTATATGTCCGACTTTGTCCGGACCCGTGAATGCTGTGAGATCCGCGGCGTTCCGCTTGAGCCCACTGCCTGCACTGCCCTTGATGAAAGCAATGTCATCTACGGCGGTGAGGGAAAACTCCTGGAGGCTGTAAAGGAAGCCTATGCAAAGTATCACCCGGACCTTATCGTCATCCTTTCCTGCTGCTGCTCCGGAATCATCGGGGATGACGTTGAAAGCATAGCCCGCGAGGCAGAGAAACTGGTCGGCTGTCGGGTGCTGGCGCTAAAAAGCGAAGGATTCGGGGGCGATTTCCGGAGCGGGTACGAGGATGCGTTCAGGCTCATCATGGATCTGATGGAGCCACCAGAAGCGAAGATGAAAGGGACAATCAACATTCTTGGGGCCCGCTGGGGGCCATCCCCTACGGAGTTTAATTGGGATCTGGACGAGATAGAACGGCTCCTTGGTGAAGTCGGGATCAGGATAAACGCCACCATTGCAGGAGGCTGCACTGTTGAACAGATCCGGCATGCCAGGGAGGTCGAGATGAATGCCTCGTGGTGCTACGATTGGGGACAGAAGCTCGGAGACATGATGCAGGAACGGTTCGGTATCCCGTACAGCAAAACAGGGCAACTCTACGGGCTGACGGCCACAAAGGAATGGCTTCTCGGGGTGGCAGAGCCCCTCGGCATGGAGGAGAAGGCATTGGAAGTGATCGAGCGTGAGACCTGTAAAGTTGAGCAAGACCTTGCCTACCTGAAAAAGGCCCTTTCCGGAAAGACTGCAATCATTGAGATATCGGAGTTTCCTGGGCCCATACGAGCCCTCTCACTGGCCCGGATGGCAGAAGAGTTCGGTGCCCATCCGGTCGTGATCAACGTCCATCCCTATACGATCAAGGAGCGGATGCCCAGCATTAAATATATACTCGGGACGGGTATCAACCCGGAGATCATCCTCACCAAAGGACTGTTCCGCCTGGGGAGTTTCCGCTCCTCTAAAGAGACCGAGGATGAGCTGGAGGAGATCGTGAAAGAATATGAAAACCCGATCTTCTTCGGGAACTCCGGGCGGTTCCCTCCCTGTCCGGTCGTTAATCTGACGCTTATGAATCCGGCATTTCAGCCCCAGTACGGCTTCCGGGGAATTAAAAATATTTCTGCCCTTGTCCGGCAGGCGCTTGAGAACAAAGACCTCCCGCGTTCGCGGCTGTTCAGAGGGATGCTCTATGGAACAAAGGCCAAGTGAACTAGTGGACGCGATAGAGAATCCGGCTCCTGATAAGTGCTCGGATCCCTATCTGCGATGTGCCTTCAACGGCGCTGCCCAGACGGCACTGGGGGTGAGTGGCTCTGCCCTGCTCGCCCATTCTCCTCAGGGCTGCGAATATCTCGTCAATACAGCTTTTGCCTCGCAAGAGTGCGACTACATGGAGACAGTAACACTCTGCACAAAACTGTGCGTGGACGAGATCGTGCATGGCGGCGAGGATTTGCTTGCCCGCACCATCCGTGAGGCAAAAAATCTCCCAATCTCCTCCCTGTTTGTAATCAGTGCATGCGGTCCAGAGATCGTCGGTGATGATATCGTAGCCGTATGTGAGGAGATTCAGCCTGAGGTGAAATTTCGGCTCGTTCCCATCCCGTGCGCCGGGTTCAGAGGGTCGCAATATGATGGTATCGACATAGCTCTGGATACGATAATAAATAGACTGGCAAAAAAGAGGGAAAAGATCCCTAATTCAGTCTGCCTTATTGCTCCGCATGCCAATGCCAACCCGACATGGGTGGCAGATTTGGAATGGGTACAACAGGTCCTTTCTCGGATGGGTATCAGGGTTGTTGCAACGCTTGCCCACAGAACTCCCTTTTCCGATATTGAAAACATTGCATCCGCTGAGACTTCCATAGTCCTGAGCCACGATGCTGGGCAGAAAACAGCGGATTATCTATCGGCAACCTATGGCATAGAGCAGGTCTGCAAAGGGATACCCCTGCCGATTGGAATGACCAATACCCAAGCCTGGCTCGCTGCACTGGGGGAACGGTTCGATGCAAAAAAAACGGCCGAGAGCATGGTTGCGGAAGGTGAGCGGATGGTGACAGCTACCTGTCGGCGCAAGTGGCCGATGGCACGGTTCCTGTACCGAATCCCTGCTGCGATTGTTGCCGATGCCACGATCGGGATACCGCTGGTCAGGTTTGTTACCGAGGAGATGGAGATGACCCCGGAGCTTGTTGCCCTGTATACCTCGAGGCGTACGGTCCGGGAACTGCTCGAACGGGAACTGAAAGATCTCGGTCTCTCTCCCAATGTCGTGTACGGCACGGATGTTTACAAGACAAGGAAAAACCTTGCAGAAGTTAAACCGCGGATCGTGTTCGGCAGCACGATCGAACGGCATGCCTGCGAGGGTCTCGGAGTCGCGTATGTTGTTGAGGTGATTAGGATGATGCGCCAGTTCAGGATGATCAACCGGGAATACTTCGGGTATACCGGTATCCTGAACCTGTTCGAATGCGTCCAGAACGAGTGGACGATGGCGTGGCGTTCGAAGGAAAGAAGATACGAGGCGAAATGGTGAAGGGAACTATGAGACAGATTGCGATCTATGGCAAAGGGGGGATCGGAAAGAGCACGATCGCTTCGAACCTGTCTGCAGCATTGCATGAGATGGGACATTCGGTTATGCAGGTCGGCTGCGATCCCAAGAGAGACTCGACGAGGATACTTGCCGGTGGGAGATTCATACCCGCGGTGCTGGAAGAGCATCGGGAACAGCTGAAGATGGGAAAAGACGAGTATGCAATCAAGATAGACAATATCGTCTTCAAGTCGCCCGGCGGGATCTATCTTGTCGAGGCTGGAGGGCCTGAGCCGGGGGTCGGGTGCGCCGGCCGAGGTGTATTGACGGCGCTGCAGATTTTAAAAGATCTCAATGCGTTTGAAATTTACAACATTGACGTAGCGATCTACGACGTGCTCGGGGATGTTGTGTGCGGGGGATTCTCGATGCCGATCCGAGAAGGGTTCGCAAAGGAGATTTACCTTGTATGTTCCGGCGGGTTCATGAGCGTTTACGCAGCCAATAACATTGCAAGGGCAGTGCAGCGCCTCTCGCGGCGGGGTGATACTGGTCTCGCTGGGATCATCTGCAACAGCAACGGCGATGAGGCATTCGAGCATGCTGTCATCCCGGCATTTGCGGAGAAACTGGGGACTTCATTTGTCCAGTTCGTCCCACGGAGCCCCGTGATTCAAGCGTGTGAGCTTGAGGGTAGGGCCGTAGTTGAGCATGCCCCCAGTTCAAATGAAGCAGAGATCTTTCGGAACCTTGCAAAAGCTATCATGACAAACGATTCGCACGTGATTCCGACACCGATAAGTGATCTTGTCGAGCTAGAGAAGATGTACAGGGATCACCGAATAAAGAAATAGGACTTGGATGAGACTTACGGAAACTTCGTTGTTGGCCTGAGAGCCTTAACCTAAAAAACATCGGGGATGTTTCACTTGCTATGAGACTTAAGCACACCTCTCATCACTTTCACTCCGCTCACTTGCCTAGTCCTTTAATCCCTGAAGTATCCCTCTATTAGTATGGACTTTGAGTTATATCCCACCATTACCCTCAGATCCAGGTCCTTCAACGCCCTCCTAGCCCCAAGGGAGATGTTCATCCAGGCCCTCAATCGCAACCTCAACCTGCAGAGGTTCAATGTGATTTATGTCTGCGGAAATTATTCATCAATCCTTAGCAGCCTAGACCGCAGGATCGAGGCCCTGGAGGTTCGCCGGGCCTTTACCGTTTTCCAGCTCATGACTGTTCTTGAACAGAACCGCCATACAATTGTGATAATAGAGCATGATCCCTCGCTGTATGAGGATGCCCAAGAGATGACGGAATACATCTCCCAGGCCATGAGAGAGGCTTCGAAGGAGGCGGCTGTGCTGCTCTATGCTCCGGGGGCAGATCCCTACTTTGAGGAGCTGGTCAAGAATGCAGATAGAGTGTTCTACTTCGACGAAGGGCCGAGGGCTGAGGCGAGAGTTGTCGCAAAAGCCAGTCCGAGAACTCAGAAGAGCCAGACAACGCTGGAGGCATTCTCATAATCCAGTGACAAGGTCATCGAAGTTGATGATTGTACTTGGAGAGCCTCATTGACCAATGCATGTTAGGATTAAGCCTGGCGGCTTTATTGTAGGTATAGATGATAGAGCTCCCTGGCCTTGGCGAAGGCTTTTTGCTTGCATTCAATGGTCCTGGCCAAGCTGCCAGATCATTTAAGTGTATGCTAGGGCTTGTACCCACATCCTTATATACGTTTAATGTTGAAGATGGGCTGGGCAAAAGTCAGCATATCTTGGGATGGCCCTAAAGGATTCTAAACCTCTTTGATGCCACGATCGGATCTCTTCGCCAGGAGTTAATTCAGGGTAATGGGATGAGTGGAGGTATATAAATGGAAAGTTCGAGTGGATACTTACGTGGACTTGTAATTTTATCCGTCTTTTTTGCACTTTCACTAGGAGCGGCTGCTGCTGCAAATGCTCCAGTCAGCGTTGGGATAAATATTGCTAAGATCATAGGTCTAAACTACCAGGACGTGGACCAGTGGGTTGAGATAGCTAACGAGGGAACTGGTTCAATGAATCTCACAGGCTGGACGCTTATGAATACGGAGAATCAAAAGTACTCATTCCCAGCAAATTTCACCCTGGAAACTGGTTCAATATTCAAAGTTCACACAGGAAAAGGCAATAATACAGCCGCTGATCTGTTCAATAGCACTTTGGTTTGGAATAAGGAAGAGGATACCGCAACCCTGAAGGATGCAACTGGAAAGATCGTTTCTGAGTATAAATATCCGATAAAGGTTTCAGCTTCAGAGAGCGTGACTAAGATAAATCCCCTCATTCTTCCCAACACGTTTTACATCGGATGGACGTCCTCGAATTTCCAGGCAGGCTATGAATCGGATCACGGTGCTGAAGGAGGTAACTTGAACTCCAACTCTCCAGTACAATTAAGCGGTCGTCCTTTCATCTGCCATGGAGGTCCGCTCGACTGGGCGTGGACCAGCGGGTTGAGATAGCAAACGAAGGAATTGGTTCAATGAATCTTACAGGCAGGAAGCTCAGGTCTGATGATATTGAAGACATGATACAAAGCAGGCTTGAGGAGAGGAGCTGGGCAGTTGAGCAAATGCCGGCATCTGATGGCCTATGGCCTGAAGCCTTCTGCCAGGGTGAATAGCTATGGACAGGAGCTTTGATAGCGTGAGGATGGGCACGAAAGGTTTCCTTGGGCTTACCTACCTACTCCAACTAACCCCTTACTTTGAGCCTGGAACGTGCACTTATTGTAGCACTTAAGGCTCACTTTTGATGCCCTTCAATCTGGCTTGATAGATTATACGTGAGAACCTCGAAGATCTGCATAACGCCCTTTAAGGCCATTTTCTCAAAGCAATGGCGTAACTAAGGGATCGAGCAAATATGACCAGAGAGATGGAAGGACACGATGTGCATAAGGGTTGACGATAGGGTTAAGAGATAGGTTGGGGGACGTCAGATTAGCCTAAGGTAATACTTTCGCTTTATGTACGCACTTGCCTTATGTCCTGCAAGCGGTAACCATATGATCTGCAAAGGAAACATTCTACTCAAGGTCCTCGTGATAAGATCCTATGGGTTCTCACCAACTTCGGATGTAAAATGACCTATGGAGAGCTAAGCCGCAGAACAGGGATTAGAAATCAGCAGCTTACCAACATCTAAAAGAACTGGGGGATGAAGAACTGATCGCAATAACACTGCTTCAGGGTGGCCAGGGAAGACCGAATAAGATTATGGGGGGGCGCCGCTGCTGGAAAACAGCCGAATCCTTAAAATATATCGACCAATATCCAATCATTGCATCGATCAAGCCCTAAATGTGGCGGGCACTGCGTTTAGAATGAAATACCTACTAAGGAGGAATAAAATGAAATTGCAGATTTTTGTCTTACTATCTATTTGCCTCATCTGTGTAGCATCGGGGATACAACAACTTGACCGCCCAGAAGGAAAAGTGATCGCTACCGGTAACATAACAGCCGAGGATATAGCTAACCTAACGAATATGACAAATGTCACTGGTATTTTTTCAAATCAGACGCATCTAGATTTGTCTGTACACAATGCCTCAATTTATCAACCCAACGTCAATGAGTCGGTAATGGAAACCCCGACCGAGGCTCAGTAGATTTCATGATGCCTACAAGGGAAGATCGAGGTGAGGGAGACTAAGCTAAATGGATCAATATCCATGGACCCCAAGACTCCTTGATAGATGTACATCTGATACAATCATGAGATAAAGATTCAATTTCTTTGAGATTGCGCTCCAATAAAAGATAAGCGAAAATGCAGTAGGGATGACGTCGATCCGCGACCCAAGAAAATCGCTTCGATAATTCCGCCCTCTACAGCAAGGCGCCTATCATGCTTTTTGCCAGTGACTTCTTAGTCTCTAGCACCATCCCCTGTCATAGCGAATAACCTGAATTTTGAGGAGACGTACAAGTGCTTGGGCTTGTCTGGATTACCGCTCATACCCACTACTTTTCCAACGAAGACAGTATGATCCCCGGTCTCAAACTGATCAACAACCTTGCATTCAAACGCTACTGTAACGCCATCGATAGTCGGAACCTTAACTGCCTTTGAGTTTACTAATTTCAGCCCAGCTAATTCTATTTTATCTACATCTCTTCCTGATTTCGTGCCACATATCCAGGCTGCTTCGGCTTGATCTTCACTGGGGTAATTCAAGACGAATTCTTGGTGCATCTGGATGCCTTCGTGCGAATATCGTCGGTGATCTATTGATACCATTATTAGGAATGGGTCGAAAGATGTTCTTGTAGCCCAAGCAACGCCCATTGCGTTCGGTTTGTTGTTCTTATCGAGAGAGGTTACCAGAGTGTAAGCATTAGGACCAGTTAGGGCCAATGCCTCTGTTTCATTCAATGTCTGCATTCCATAACACCTCGCTGCAAATTCTATCTCTTGGATCGCTCCAGCTTAATTGTGACAAGGTTGCGACTATCTGGACATTGCAGTTGAATTGTATCATCTTGCCACCAGGGCATATTCCCTCCGAATTGGAAAGTCTGGAGGGTAGGGAAGAGTTGGTGATAGAATACGCCGCAAAGGCCCGCCGGATTGTGGCAGCTAATCTCAAAGCTATCACCAACCTTGTGGCCAGCATTGCACTTTTCCTTAATATCAGTGACGGTTGCCTTTACCCTATAGCCGAATCCAGGATCTAATGCCATATTTTAGCCTCCGTATAGGATATGGCTCTCAAGAATCAAGAATCTTTGGCATGGGCCTTCTTGGGGCAGTCCATAGGTTACTTATGATTACATGAAATGATGGTTATTTGGACTACGCCTCTGATTCTTCTTCATCTTGGCCTCAAATTCTGCGAGCTTTTTAACCTATTGCATAGAGGTGTTAAAGTGAATGACATCCTGGATGGATCTTCTGGAGCTCTTGAACTCATTCTGTGGGCTCTGCATATCGCAATATCCAAGGGCTATTCCAATCACGATTGACAGGTCTTTTGGAATACTAAGAGTTTCTCGAATTAAGTCAGGATATGTCACAAGCATTGCTGCCACAGCAGACCCCAGATTATACTCCTGAGCCGCCAGCATAATGCTCTGAGATAGCGATCCCAAATCAAATACCGACCATGCTGTTAGGGTCTTATCCATGCAGAGGTAAACGACAACTGGCGCACCAAAAAATCTAAAATTCGCCTCTCTAAATACTTTCATAGCTTCTTTATCATTGGGGTCTATTCCCATGGCGCCTAAACGCTGTGATAAAAGATCTTGAGTGCGTTGGGCGATGTATGGGGGCCAATTTTGCGGCGCTGGAATTTCCAGTTTGGAAGGCATCCCCTTTTTGAAGTTATCCATATAACCCTGGCGAATTTTTTCCAGAACAGGTCCATCGGCGATGAATATCTCCCAGGGCTGGGTGTTTCCCCATGAAGGTGCATGGGTTGCCGCGTCTAGTATTTTTATGACCGTTTCTCTATCCACAGCATCCGGTTTAAAAGCCCGGCAGGTAAAACGAGATTTCAAGGCATCTGTGACATTCATAGAATATAGTGCCTTTTCTAGCTATTCATCTTTTTGATAGACTGAATATTCGAGAGCGTGAGGATGGGCGTGAAGGATGTCTCTGCCATGTGGCTGAAGGCTTCAAAAGCACTGAAGAAAGAGGACCAGGTTTACGGACAGATGATTGCAGAGATGGCCAAGAGGCACTCAAGCGAGGCATTTTATGCCCTGGACGATCCGCTGGAGGCGGCGGTGTTTTCGGTGCTGGGGAGATGATGAAGGGGAGGGAGGACAAAAGGGGGTAGCCTATAACTTAGATTGCTGAATCGTTTCAGGCGTAGATATGGACACTGGAGTTTGTTCTGGTTGTATCATATGCGTTGCCTTTGCAACGTTGTAGGCATCGTACATCCCGTATATCCAGAACAGCGGGCCTGTAATAAAGCCAATTACCACGAACATCAATAGCACGTTTATTATCTGTATGACAATGAATAGGAGACCTTTGCCAATCTGTCCATTGTATATCTGGCCAAGCCCAGTGAAAAAGAAGCTCAACACAACGGCTATGCCTGGGTCTTTCTTTATAACAGGTTCCATCTCTATCCCTCTTATCTCGTTCAATAAATCATGATAGTATATATTGGTATCTACAAGTCTATCCTAAATCCTCGCACGTAACCCCATAGAGCCTGAAACTTCTGATTATAATGGAAATCAGAAATTAAACGGCTACTATAGTTTAAAACCAAACATTTCAACTTTACAAAACAACAGAAAGGGTTATATGTTCTTGGAATATCGTGATAGTTGGAGGCAAAATGTGAGAATTCTAGGAATCGCTATCATCTTAATGATATTTGTTATTCAAATGTCGTTGGCACTGGGTCAAAATGCTGCAAATACAGCTTTTATTGAAGATCCATTCAATTATCACGGTGAGTACAAGCTAGATCCCACAAAGCTAACAGCAGATGAAAATACAGCACTTTCATACGTTCAAAGATACGCCAACGATTATGGAATAAGCCCTTATCTACTAATGGCCATGATAAATCATGAAAGCTCATTTAATTCAAATTCTGTTGGTGATAATGGCTTAGCCATTGGATATATGCAGCTTCATTGGGATGCTGCATATGATGCAGGTTATCGAAGTCCAAGAGGTGGGACTAAAGAATTGGCTGAAGAGGATTGGCCGACTGATGGGCTTGATCCAGATGTGAACTTAAGATATGGATGTGAATATCTTGAAATATGCTATAGAAAATGCAGTAACAGTGGTGTTTATGCTGGGGATACTCTTAAAAATACCATTTCATCTTATAATCAAGGGTGGCCACACGGCCCTGATAGAATCAATGAAGATACATATGTCAATCCAATAATTGCCAACTATGAAATTTATAAAAATAAAATAATGTATTATGTGGATTTGGGCAATCCTAATGATGAGGCCACTCATAATTTGGTCGGCTGGGGCGACTTGCAAGGTCCGCCAGATAATCCTTACGTTTCACCTAGTGGCGATAAGACAAAGAGGTATCAAATCCTGCATGGGGATAACTCTGTTGATTTTTCCCTTAAAAGGATTGATATTCCCTACCTGCTAACATTCGAAGTTGAAGACGGCAATTGCGATGATAGCTTTGAGGTCTGGATCGGCAATAATAATCTGGGCTTTTATAAGGGTCATCATAGCCAAAATGAAGCTAAAAGCTATGAAGTAGTAATCCCGAAAGAGTACATTACCAGCACGGATACAACGATTACATTTAGAAATAGAGCCTCAGATAACTGTGGTTTAGCAGCGGTTTACAATGTAAAGCTTGTTCCTCAGCCTCCAGCCTAAATCTAAACTCTCTATTCCAGTGAGCAACCAGTAATTGATTAATGGTGCGGGGTGTCGAATAGGGACATAGAATTACTTCTATGCCCCCTTCTAAGAACGGAGCGTGCGACTTTCACCGCACTCCGCTCAAGCATTTCACAACCCATACACTGGGCGGCAATATGCGAAGTGTGAGAATCTTGTTTGAATCCAAGGTGTACGCTTTTTGGCCTTATCCATTCTTTCCAGGAAATAATTCCTATCAAGATATGGATTTTTATCGAGTTTTACCATGATATGTCGACGAATCTTTGTGTCTGCGAATGAAACAAGCTTTGTCGTTTCAGTCTTGAAGACCCAATTTTTAGAGGCTTCTGTATGCCAGTAGCGTCGTGCAATCCATTTATGTCCTTTTTTGGGATGTCTCCGTTTAGCCCATTTCCATAACATATTCCATACAATACTGTCTAATCTCTGGAATGTATCATTGGCCGTAACGTGCCGATGGTAATTTGCCCACCCCATTATGACAAGATTGAGAGCTTTTATCAGCTCCTCCTGAGTCCAGGCAGATGCTTTATGAATAATCTCACGAATCTTGCTTACAATTTTATTGATCGATTCCTTGGATGGCTTTATTAGCAGGATGCCATTATATTTACGAAAGGACCAGCCAAGAAAATTAAAGCCATCATTGATATGAGTGATCAACGTTTTGGATTCGGAGAGTTCAAGACCGCGGTCTGCTAAGAATATCCTGATTCGCTCACGGATTTCCTCTGCAACCTCTTTACTAGGAGCAGTAACTAGAAAATCATCCGCATAACGGATAAAGTGAACTTTCATATCTGGATATTCTTTGTTCAGGATGCCCTCTATTCCATCCAAAGTCATATTGGCTAGAACTGGTGAGATGATACCACCATGAGGTGTGCCTCGATCTGTGTGATATAGGTTCTGTTCGAAGACATATCCCGCCTTTAAGAACTGGTTCAGAACCGATCGTTCCATTGGAATGTTCTCCTTCAACCATTCATGGGATATATTATCAAAACATCCTTTAATGTCTCCTTCCAAGATCCATTGGGCTGATTCTGGATAATGAAGGCATATAAATGCATACTGTGACGCATCCTGTGCATTCCGAAATAAGCGAAACCCAAATGACCGCTTATCAGCGCTTACCTCTGCAACCGGTTGAAGCCCCAGAGTATATAGGGCCTGCATTGTACGGTCATACATGGTCGGTATGGAAAGAGGACGTTTTGTATCCTTTCCAGGTTTAGGGATGTAAATCCGTTTCAGTGGTTGTGCAACGTACCTTTTGCAGGTAATACTCAATACTGCCCGCATCTTTTCATGTGGGCGAAACCAGCATTCACCATCAGTACCCGGGGTGCGTGATCCTCGGTTTTGCGTGACTATTCTCACTGCAAGCAGTTTTGCATAGTAAGAATGTGTCAGCAGGTACTGGAGTCGTTTAACAAGATTCCATTTTCCTTCACGTGTTGCCTTTGCAGTCCTGGTCTGTAGCCTGTTAACATAAGATCTTACTTTCTTCCAGTCAATGGACTTCCATTGACGCGTTAGATCTCTATCTGTACACTTCTCGCCTATTGGCGTCGTTGAATTATGTACATTCACAGGTATACCTCCATTCATTGCCATGAAACACCAGCAGCAAGTCAGCTCCCTTTCGGGACAGAGCTAATTTTGAACTCTTATCCAAACCATTACAGCTTGACATTCGCTTCTTGCGGCCTCCTCTCCCGCCTACACCATCGTATCTCCTCACGGGGATACTTCCTCTTATGAGGAATGTATGCGGTTTTCCAAGTTCCGAAATTCCAGATAATATGGTCGCTTTAGGAGCTATCTTTGGACCGGGAATGCTCTGTTCGTTCGTTATATCATATGAGAAGCTGACATAACCTGATTCCATACCATTTTGGTTCAAGCGTATCAACCTGTTTCGCTTGTCGCGGGTTACGGCCCTTTTGATAGTTCAACTTTCGTTTCTCCATGGCGACCTTTCCCTTGCAGATTGATCAGATTAGGTTGCCGATCATTTCCACTTTGTCCCACAGGCTTCACACGAATCCGTTGCCAGAAACGCATGCTGCAGTAGGGATATCCTGAACGAATAGGATAGCGTCAAGCAATCTGGAATTCAGCTTCTTGTCGCACTCTCATTCCCCGCACGTAAACATAGATATCGGAAGCTTGATCTCCATTTTATTATCATAGCCGATCTTCCTTCATCACATTCACCCCACACATGCCCGACATTTTTAGCCTCGTGCCTGCCAGATCTCTAATGGGAGATTGGCCAGGGGTGGGAGGGAAAGTACGTGGATCTTCGATTGTTATTACAAGGGCCGTGTTGAGCTGTGGAGCAGAGATAAGAGGCTCACCAACACCAGCGCCGCCTATCCTCCCTGCTTCTACATGCACCTCAAAGACCCTACTGCCCATAGGGAGATGATCGAAGCCCTTGAGAGGCGCTACAGAGCTGAGGAATGCAGCTTCAGGACCATCTATGGAGTCTTTGAAGGCCACAAGATCTACGCCGACAGATCAGTAGCAGAAAAGATTGAGAAGCAGACCAATTACGCCGCCGAGCTCTACAACGTGGATGTCCGGCAGGACCAGCGGTACATGGCCGAGCATGATATCTTCCCCTGCGGCCATAGAGATGAGTCTCGATTCTCGCCAGACTTTGAGATTCCCCTAAGTGTCATGAAGCTGCAGGTTCTGGGCGACCCCAGCTTGGCCAGGGAGAAATCTTGCATCGAAGTTCTGGGCAAGCGTAAGCGTAGGCTTGAAGGCCCTGAGGGGCAGGTGATATCAGACCTCCTGGAGCTTATCAATGCCCATGATCCTGATATCATCCTTCTCCCCCATGCAGATACCTGGATTCCCTTAGTAATCCATAAGGCCAGGAGGCTTGGGCTAGAACAGACCATCAGCTGCACTGGCTTCTTCAAGCAGATGGCCTCCAAATCGTATTGGAGCTACGGCCAGGTGAAGCACAAGGAAGGCGCTTTGATACCCGAAGGCCGAATACTCATTGATACCGCCAAGAGCTTCATCTATGGTGAGAGCGGGCTAAAGGGCGTTCTTCTGGCATCACGACTAACCGGCCTCTCGCCCAACCTAACATCGAGATTCACTCCCGGAACTCTGATCTCAAGCTATGAGGTCTACGAGGCCCTGCGCCGGGGAATCGCTGTGCCCTTCAGGAAAAGGGATGCTGAGGCTGTGAGGAATATCTGCGAGCTGAGGACGGCTGATAAGGGAGGCATGATCTTCCAGCCGGATCCCGGCGTGTACGAAAAAATACACCAGATCGACTTCACCTCCCTTTACCCATCGATCATCGTGAAGTATACCCTCTCACCCGAGACAATTGAGCATCCTGAGAAAAAGGGTTTCTTGAGCACTGTTCTTGCATCGCTGCTCAACTTGAGGATCGAGACCAAGAGGCTGAAGAAGATCGACCCTGAGTATGCAGGCCTGGATTCTGTGCTGAAGTGGATGCTGGTTACATGTTTTGGCTACACCGGCTACAGGAACGCCAAGTTCGGCCAGATACAGGTGCATGAAAGCATAACGGCCATCTCCAGGGAGCTGCTGATGCAGATTAAGGGCATGGCTGAGGACATGGGCTTTGAGGTCCTGCATGGGATCGTAGACTGCCTTTGGGTCAAGGGAGAGCCGATCTCCAGCTATAAGGAGGCCGTGGAGAGGGAGACTGGCATCCTTACAGAGGTTGACTCCTACGACTGGATCACATTCCTGCCCCAGGCAGACGGTTCTGGGGCCTATAACCGCTACTTTGGGCGGCTGACTACAGGCAAGATGAAGGTTCGGGGAGTGGCTACCAGGAAGGGAGACACACCTGAGTATATCAAAAAGATGCAGCAGGAGCTGTTCGAGGTTCTGGCCGAGGCAAAAAGCCTGGAGGAGCTGTGCCTGGTAGAGCCCAAGGCTCAGGAGGTGCGAAGGAGATACTTTGAGGGCCTGGAGGATGCAGATGTGGGGGAGCTGGCCATTCGCCGCAGAGTGAGCAGGCTGAGCTATTCCCATAGATGCGCCGAGGCCTCGGCTGTTCAGGCTTACAGGAGGAGAGGGATTGCACTGGCCCCGGGCATGGAGATAAGCTACGTAGTGAAGGATGCCGGCAGGTGGGAGGTGGATCCTGCGAGAGTGGCTTCGAGGTTCGATGCTGAGTACTATGGGAAGCTGATGGAGAAGGCTTGGGAGGAGGTGGCATTTGTGTTCGAAGCAATCAGGTATCGGATTGACCTGGCATCGCCATTAAACCTCTAAGGGTTTAAACCGAGCTATCATTAAGATTTTGCTCTAAGGCAGGGTCCGCTCATGTAGGCCAAAACCTTTGATTGGCGGATATTCATCATGAAAGATCAGTCCGCGGTCAAGGAGGCTCCGAGGAGGGAGCAAAGCTAGTGGAGGGTGGATGTTAAATTCTAACCTCCACGTGATTTGAACATAATGGAAAAAGTTATATTCTTGAATATTTATGCAGGTATAATGGCTAATATGGGGAGATCGCCAGTCTCTTCAACGAGAAAGGGTTCTATAACAAATTTATTTGTAGTTATTATATATGTTCTTTCTATAATAATTATTGCCCTAGGAACGGGTACTGCCCAATCAGACGAAAAACCTAAGCTTATCATAGAAAAAACCAGCATTCTCCTGAACGGCCAGTTGACATACAAAAATTTCAGTTTTGGGGAAAGAAACATTACTCTCAGCGATGCCGAGTTAAACATCATCCGGGAAAATTTAACTTTAGAAAAAGTATGGATGAATCTTCCAGTTTCTTCGGCCAAGCTAATTAATGCCACCTTACAAATGGATTCCAATTTTTCTCTGCAAAACTGCAGCATCGATTTACCCGAGTTAAAGGTACCCTTAAAAGACAAACTTAGAGTTAATCTAGCATATACACAAAGTAGAAAGATCGAAGGATTAAATAACAAAAGCCTGCCTGTAACCGGCATTGAATTGCTAATCAATAAATCAGAAATATCCTTGCGCCCAGGCGCTCTTGAAATTCCTGAAGCATGGCTAATCATTCCGCAAGATCTGCCAGTGAAATATTATGATCAACCAGAAACCGATTGAATTTTCTGAGGTAATGTTAACTTATCAAAAAATTTAAACATAAGTGTTGCATATATTATTGTATAATTTTGGAGGACGATATTATCTACTGTAAAACGGATAATAAAAATAATGCTGGCATAACTACTGCCCTTTGGGCATTTAAGAGCACTCTGGGAAATCCGATATCAAGGGCAATACTGAGAGGATCGTTAACACCATATGAGATCAATGGCAGGAATTATCCTGCCCTCTACTGGGCTTTAGGTGCTTATGCGGGTGAAAAGCTGGATTATCCATTGTCGCTCTGGCTTCCAATCCAGATTGTGAGCACGCTCATGAAGCTTGGGATCACGCTTGCAAACGGAAATGAAGAGCAGGTCAAGGAAGCGGTGCTTAGAGATCCACACATTCGACGAGGCATATGTTTAGTGCTGGAGGGCATAGCTAAATATGGAATCACAGTTCCCCAGAGACTGCCGTCTCCATTCCTGATTGTTTGGAACTTCACTAACAGTTGCAATCTCAAGTGCAAGCACTGCTATCAGCAAGCTTCAGGCCCGCTTGAAAATGAGCTGAGTCTTGAGGAGAAGCTCGATCTTGTGAATCAGCTCGATGCGGCTGGCGTTGCAGCAGTTGCGCTAAGCGGCGGCGAGCCTACAATTCATCCCCATTTTAAGAGAATTATTCAGGAGCTATCCTCAAGGGGCATCTTTACATCAGTTGCAACAAACGGATGGATATTCTCAAATATAGAGAGGCTGAAAGAAGCAAGAGATCTAGGGCTGCAATATATTGAAGTTTCTGTAGATTCATCAAGGCCTGAGAAGCACGATGAGTTCAGAGGCATTCCAGGAGCATGGGATCATGCAATAGCAGCCCTGAGAAACTCGGTTGAGATTGGAATGATGCAGGGAATGGCCACTTTGATGAGCAAAGATACGCTTGGAGAAATAGACGATATTCTAGATCTTGCTGAGGATATAGGGATAACCAAGGTCATATTTTTCAACTTCATTCCGACAGGTAGGGCAAAAGGGATTATGGAGCGAGATCTGACGCCTGATGAGCGAGAAGTATTCATGAAGGAGCTTTATCGTGAGATGGGGAGAAGAAAGATAGAGGTTCTTACGACAGCACCTCAATATGCGAGGATTTGCCTCCTAGTAGAGGGCGGGCCAGTATCGCCAGCTCACTTTTATGCAGGAGGAAATTATGCTGCCAAGACACTAGCAGAGTTCGTAGGCGGCTGTGGAGCCGGACGTATCTATGCTGGTATCCAGCCTGACGGATTTGTTATTCCATGCGTCTTTATGCCGATTCCAGTTGGAAATATCAGGGAGAGATCTTTCAGGGATATCTGGGATAATAGCAGAGAGTTCAATCTTCTAAGGAACAGGGATAACTTCACGGGCCACTGCAGAAATTGCGAATACAGAAACTTTTGCGGCGGCTGCAGAGCCAGAGCATACTATTATAACTCTAGCTTGCTGGAGGATGATCCAGGCTGTATAAGGAACAACGGTAAGAAGGTGCCAATCTCCTAGTCCTCCTCCTTTTGAGCAGCATATAGGGTGCAATCGAGGCGAAGTGTATGGGTTCTCGGAGTTTTAATGTTTGTATGAATAATAACTGATTTCACGAATCTGGCAATCCGAGCTACTTGGGCTTAAAGAGGATGTTTTAGGGTGATCTTGGATTTAAAGAACAATAGGTTTCGAGAGATGCTCTTAGCCATCTTCATCAGCCTATTTACTATCATCATCATTTTTAAATTCACAAATACCAGTACAACCTACCAGGCTCTTTTGAGTATCGATGTAAAGTTCGTAATCTTGGCCATCCTCCTCCAGGCGCTCTCCTGGGTTTTTTGGTCTTTGAGAATACAGCTTCTGGCAAAGCTGGTAGCTCACGAGGTAAGCTTTAGCCTAGCTATGCAGACCACTCTTGCTTCCCTCTTTGTTGCTTCATTGGCACCTTCCACTGCAGGAGGTGAGCCTGTCAGGATAAAAATGCTTGCTGATGATGGCATGAGCTATGGTTCTGCTTTGACTGTCGTTTTAGCAGAGAGGCTTCTCGATAGCTTTCTCTTTCTAGCTGCGCTGGCGGTCTGCCTCTTCCTCTCTCACTTCGTTATTGGCGTTGGGCTCGAAATTGGGGGTGTTTTCCTGATCTTGATAATTCTTCTCCTGATCTTTCTCTGGGAGCTTATAAGGAGGCCAGACAGAATTTCGCGGCTATTCAACTGGATCAGGCGAAAAAGAGGCAACGGGAAGACTATCGACTTCATAGAGAAACAGGCATGGCTTTTTCGGCAGGCAGATATCGATCTTTTCAAAGAAACTAGGAAAGAGATGCCTGCAATGGCAGCAGTTACTGTGACTATATGGGTATGCGAGTTCCTGATTCCATCCGTCCTTCTAGTTGGGTTAAATCAGAGTCCCAGCTTACTGTTTTCGATCACTGCGCAGATAATAATAACAATAATTAGTTTGCTGCCTCTAACACCGGGAAGTAGCGGCATAGCTGAGTTTAGCATGAGCTATATTTATGGAAAGTTCGTTCCTGTCTATCTCTTAGGAATTCTGGTGGCATTATGGAGGTTAATAACTTACTTCATGGGTCTTCTGATAGGAGCAGTGTATGTTTCAATCTGGCTCAAGAATTTTGTCAGCAAGCCAGGATAGTGAACAAGCATATATCAGCGAAAGTTTATTATGATCCTAGATGGCATACTGACTTTCAAGAAGCCTAAAGTAATGCGAGATGTGAAAATAGAAGGGGGCGGAGGCTATGTATAAACAGCCTATGAGTAATTTCTATTTATGAGATATGGGTTTACCGCTTCGTCCTCATGAGCCAAATATATGCCCTTTTCTATGGCACGCACTGTCGAAACATTCCAACCATAGTAGCGTGCTTTATAATATAGATCTAGCAGCTCACTTTCAAGAGTGCCTGTCAGCCCAACCGCATTTAAGAACATCTCAACATCTGATTTGCTTGCCCCACGATGTGATGCCAGTGTTTCTATCTCATCAATCGATAAAGTGTGCAACTACATCACCTCTCTTAATGGATATTAATGATTATATCAAGTATGGTTTACATCAAGACAAATCATGGCTTTATTCACGAAGAAAGACTTCGAGCATATTCATGCTCGGAGCTTTCCGATCTTAACGTTTTATTCCAATATTTTCTGGAGTTCCTTCAAGAAATCCAGCTTTGCTTGCACTCTTTTCATCTTCCAATCTAATTTGGCCTTTATGAAAGCTTTCTTCTTATCTTCGCTGAGATGCTCCCACCAATTATACATTCCTTCCATTTCAGGTCCTCTCATTTCTTCCTTGTGCATCATATCTTATCATCTCTTTTTAGCCTGCTATCCGTGTGTTCTTCAGAGAATCCTTTAACAACCTAAGTTATCCAATTCGCATTTATCGCCTACCGTTCTCACCTCCACTTCTGAGTTACTCAGGAAATGGGAAAAGGACAAGGAGGGAGGGGGTGCTCCTTTGGAGTAAACTCGCTTGAGGGAGGGACTCAACCTTCGTCCATTTCCTGATAAGCTGTCATAAGATCTGTTTTGTATAAAGGCATTATGACACAAATTGGAAATTATAGTACAAAATGTAAACTATAGCAGAAAGTATAAACTATAGAATTTGACTTTCGTCGCGAAGATGCCGTTTGCATTCATGTGTCTTCGGTTAAGAGATAATTCTTAGGTTAATCGTTATAGATGTGACTAAATCCTTCTGCGCAAATAGTTCATTTAATAAGATTTATATGGAATATGTGATGCCATATCCAATTAAGGGAATAGCATGCGAAAAGGGGCATCACAATTTGGGAAAGATATAGTGGAAAAAGAACTAACCACGATGTTTGATTCCAAGTGGCTTAGAGAAACTGCAAGAGAAAGTGGATTGGTTGAACGAGAGAGGAAAATTGATCCAGTAATAATGTTCTGGACTCTGGCGATTGGCTATGGCACTCAGCTATGCAGAACCCTTGCAGAGTTGAAACGCGAGTACGAAGTGCACGGAAAAGTATCGATATCAGATAGCAGTTGGCACGATCGTTTCACTCCAGAGCTAGTAAAATTTCTCAAAGGGTGTGTAATTCATGGCATTGAGCATATGGCTCAAGAACCAAGCAGAATCTTGGGCAAACGTCTAAACAGCTTTCGTGATGTGATGATCCAGGATAGCACCATTATTCGTCTTCATGAAAGCCTTGCCAGCAAATGGCCTGCTGCTCGCTCCAAGACAGTGGCAGCAGGAGTAAAAGTGGCATATTTGACAAGCGCAATAGCCAATAGCCCTAAGAGCATTTCGATCTTACCTGAGAATACCAACGACCTAAAGACATTAAAGATTGGCCCTTGGGTAAAAGATATAATATTACTCATTGATCTTGGATTTTACAAATATCAACTATTTGATCGAATAGCGGAAAATGGGGGATCCTTTGTTTCACGCCTTAAGAGCAACTCAAATCCCGTAATAGTAGGCGTAAATCAAGTATGCAATTGCCGTGGAATTGATTTAATTGGAAAGCATTTGAAAGATATCGTATTGGAAAAATCTGATGAGATATTCGACGTTAATGTTGAAGTATCTTTCAATCGAAGGTCTTATCGCGGCAAGAGCAAAAAAGATAATGGGATATTTAGATTAGTCGCAGTATATAATACTGAGGCAGAAGAACATCATTTTTATATGACAAATATTTCTCCAGATACGTTATCTGCTTCTGAGATTGCCGCCACCTATGCCGCAAGATGGGAAGTTGAACTTATCTTCAAAGAATTGAAAAGCAGATATGCTTTGGATCAGATAACAACGAAGAGCCCGAGTGCGATTGAAGCCTTAATTTGGATCTCAATTCTGACACTTTTGGTCAGTAGAAAAGTGTATTATGTCGTTAGAAAATTGAATCCTGATAACCAGATGGTTCGATTTACTCAGCTCAGATGGAGCAATATCTTTATCGAAAATTCTTCGCGACTCTTGTCTGCTATATTTGATTATCTTGGAATTGAACAAGATTTCTTCACAGTCTTAAATGTATATTCAAGTGAAGCACTTGATCCGCATGTCAATAGAGAACGACTTAGGGATGGGTTGTGGTCTTAACCGAAGACGAATGCGTTTGCATTATGAATCCCGCCTATAAGATATGGCGACTGCGAAGGGTGTCCAAGCCTTATCGCACAGTACATATTTTGTGTCAGAAGGCCTATAAAGATAGCAAATTGGTAGTTATATTGAAATTATGACAGGATCTGGCGGGGATTTATGATGGTATCTTGGCCTATTACTACAGCAATATCATTGCTTCCGATTAACCCTGAACTGTTCGGGCAACATGAGCAGATTGAATTAATCCTTTGGTTCATTGCGGCGATTGTTTCATTAATTCCTATAATCATATTTGCAATAAGCTATTATAGAGTAAGAAGCACTAAGATACTAATAACGACTTTGGCGTTCATCCTCTTCTTTGCTAAAGCGCTAGTTTTATCAGTCAGGCGGTTAACACCCAATTATGTTGAAGCTGATTGGTGGTGGGTGGCACCTGTATTAGACATTGTTATAATCTGTCTTATCGCATACTCTTTGAGCAAAAATAAATAGATTAATATGCAAGAAAGCCTCGATCTTGAAAATCGAAGACTGATCTTCAACTATATACTGGATAATCCCGGCGCTCATCTAAGGGAGATTTCAAGGGATCTTAATATATATTTAAGCACATTGAGATATCATCTAGATTATCTTGAAGAGAAAAAATTAATTACCTGTCAGAAGGAAAATAATCTAAAATTATATTTTGCTTCTGCAAGCTAGATTTAACCGAAAAGAATTTAGCGCCATTGCTTCGACAGAAACGGTTTCGAGACATCGTTCTGGTCGTACTTGAATCTCCAGGAGTGACATCCTCCCAGATAGCCGATAGATTATCTGTGCACCATTCAACTGCCTCGAAATATATCACTATTTTAGAAGACCATAAAATAATGTCTCATGAAAAAGATGGGCGAGAGAAGAAGTATCACATTAATGACGAAAAGAGCATCGTTAAGCTTTTGCTGACGTATAAAAAATCATTTTGGGACCCATTCGTTGATAACGTTTTGGAAATATACCTTGGAAAGTAAGGTATATAGTTTATACTTTGTGCTATAGTTTACATATTGTCCTATAATCTACAATTTGTGTCATAAATCCTTTATATTAAACCCGTCCGAACATGCCGTATAGTACGGCAAAGATTTCCTTTGGGACGGCCCCTTTTGCCGATCTTTGCTGCAACCACAATAGGGATGATGAGATATGTGTATTATAAATTGGTTTAGAAATGGCAGTCTTGATGCTTTCCATCAATTCTGCAATGAAAATAACGGCAAGCTAATTTCCGCTGAGTTAAGAGACAGTACAGAATTAATCAGAGGAATATTATACAACTATATTCTTTGGTCCATAGAAGCTGATGGCATCTTTCTTCTGCTGACGAATCATGCTAGACATCCAGCTTTCTATTCCATTGATGATATCGAGAGCTTGCATTATTTGGCCCCTGCCAGGATGATTCAGCATGGACCGCCCATTTTGCTGGGTATGTCAGAGGCGTGCGCTTGATGACTATAAAAGAGCAGAATTTGAAAGTGGAACAGGTGATAGAACAGAAACAGGAATCAAATAGCTCATGACAAAACGATATCCTTATATCGTTGAAAAGCGAATTGATGTTCAACAAACGACGAAGTTAAGTAGAGAGGTTTAAAATGCCGTATTACCATATGATCGGTTGGCATCCCTTTATGGGATTTGGATTGGGCCTATTATGGCTAATAGTCATAATAGTAATAGTATATCTTATCTACAAGTTGATCAAAAATGAGAAGATCCTTGTGCCCAACAGACCAGTTATAAGAGGCGCCGAGGATATCCTAGCTGAGCGGTATGCAAAGGGAGAGCTAACTAGAGAGCAGTACACGCAAATGAAAGAAGATCTAAAGAGTCAAACCAAGGGCACCTAATTTCAATGGGGCCTTTCTATCTCTTTTTAGTTAGGGCAGATACATTATTCTCAAGATCCTTAATCCGTAATCTATTTCTTTCCATATCTTCTTCTATAATAGGAATTACATTTGGGTGAGAAATTGAAGAACTTAAAAGGTACAAAGACTGAGAAGAATGTATTGCTGTCCTTTGCTGGGGAATCCCAGGCCAGGAATAGGTACACCTATTTTGCATCCAAGGCGAAGGAAGAGGGCTATGAGCAGATAGCAGCGATATTTCTTGATACTGCCGACAACGAAAAGGAGCACGCAAAAGTGTTCTTCAAGCTTCTTGAAGGCGGGGAGCCCTTAGAGATCACCGGTGCCTTTCCGCCTGGAGTCATCGGGGACACAAAGGCCAATCTGAAGGCTGCTGCAGAAGGTGAAATGTTCGAAAACACCAAACTGTATCCTGGGTTTTCAGTCATTGCCGAGAATGAGGGCTTCCCAGAGATTGCTAGGACCTTCAATAATATATCCAGCATCGAGAAAGGGCATGAGAAACGATATCGGACACTTCTAAAGAACGTAGAGGATGGTACTGTCTTCAAGAAGGGCACAAAAGTTTTCTGGAGATGCCGAAACTGCGGGTACATTCATGAGGGCACTGAGGCTCCGAAGGTGTGTCCAGCCTGTCAGCATCCCAGAGAATACTATGAGCTCTTGGGCGAAAACTACTAGATGATCGAAAGAACCGGTATAAAAAGCTGAACTTTTTCTTTTTTGTATGTGTTTAGATCAATGAAATAACAATCGGCTAAATCTTGTTCCAATGACTTCTTATGAGTTATGCAGCATTGCGGCGCTTACACCGTCGGTCAGGACAGCTTGTCCGGCCAGACCCCATGGACCACGCCAAGCGCATTGTCCACGGAGCTGTGAACTTTGTCGGCTGAAAATCCACAGAACATAAGGTATGCCTCAACGTAGTTCGGCACCGGAATGGACATCTGCTCAACAAGCATAACCGTCTGCAAGATTGTGTAGTCACCAAGTTCGAAAGGAATTATAGCATCTGAGAACAACAGCTCATAGATCTCGGGGCTTATCGGTCTTTCGAAGCCGGACACAAAAGCTTCCAGAATCTCGCTCGTCCAGTCATGCTTCCTTCCGGCGTCCTCATAGGGGATTACTACAATCCGCCTAGTACTGTAGAGCCGCTCCAGCAGCGTCTGGGGCGTAAGCTTCTTGTCAAATACCAGGTTCAGTTGATGAACATGTGGCATGGTGGTTGGAACTTTGCTTGCCCTGATAGAAAATCTGACATCCTTAAAAACAGTTCCTGCATCCTTTCCCTGATGGCCAACGCCGCTCCCGAACTGAATTGCATTGGGGGAGATCTCAACTATGTTGTGAGGGTCCCCGCTCCTGCGGTCAAGGTTGCCGAGAACGGCTATAAGACCTAAGGGTCTTGCAGCCAAAACAGCCCTGCATAGGGCGGTAGTATTGCAGCTTGTGCATTGAACCAGCTCTGGAGCAGCTTTCTGAAATTGCTCGTAGTTTTCAAGGCCAAAGAAGAATTCACGGGCGAGGTCATTCCTAACCTTCTCCGATATCTCAACCTTCTTCTCTTCTAGACCGCTAAGTATCACACTCCTGTGAGCGCCTCCCATCAGCATCATATAGCAGTCGTGGGCAATGCCTGCCTCAACATAAGGTTGCTCATTGCCTCCTGGAGCCCCCACAACTATTAAATCAGATTCTTCAAAGAAATCGTCGTATCCGCCTTCTAGCCTGGTTCCTACGTTCTCCCAGCCAGACCTGCTTTTTTCGTCCGCTAAAAAGGCTCTGACATCGCACATCCTTGTGAACTTGCTCAGCATACTCTTGGCCCTTGCATGGGGAGCGCGAAGCAGCACGTTAATATCTCCGGCAATTCCTTCCAATTCCTTGACCTGGTGTATGGCGAGAAGTGCTCTCTTACTTTCTGTACCATCAAAGCCGACAAAACCGACATCCAATTTCATGAAATAATCACTTGATATTAGAAATGGTTCTGGATTCTATTTCTAATTTTCCGTAACAGTTTGATTTCAAAAGGCAGGCTAAAAATATCTATTGGAAACTTTTTTAAAATTTGATCTATTCATCAACTAGTATAATGGTTTTCAAAATATTAAAGTTTGGCTACAGCCAAAACCTGATGACACCCACTTCTGCTTTGGCGAGCCAAATTGCCACTAAATGAACTTTTCCAACACATCTTTTAGCTTCGAGTCGCGATCAACAGGATGCGGCATATATCCTGGGAACATCTGATCGAACCTTGGCGCATCAATGTCATAGAATTTCCCAAGTGGAATCGGCGCCTCGCCTCCGCCGTTGTAGTTCCAGGATCGTATTATCTTCACGGCTTCATCGAAACTGCTCGTATCGTTATCCTTAACCTCATAGACACGCTTGTTGTACGAATCGTAAAGGTTGTTGTAGGTCGCACAGACCTGTAGCACGTCGACGAAGGAGAAGCCCTTATGCATTATTGCCTCCTTGAAGAGCCTCTGAAGAAGGTCTATACCGTGACTGTATCCTCGGGCGATGTAGCTTGCTCCACTCACAAGCATCAGCTCAGGCGGGTTCATTGGAAGCTCTTCAGTTCCCAAAGGCGTTGATTTGCTCTTGAAGCCAAGAGGGGATGTAGGCGTGTACTGGCCTGTAGTCAAACCGTAGACGCGGTTGTCATGCAATATCATTGTGAGATCGATGTTTCTCTTGGCTGCAAAGATGAGATGATCCAGACCCTCAGCAAGTGAATCTCCGTCACCCGAAAAGCAGATCACCGTCAGCTCAGGGTTAGCCAGCTTTATCGCTGTCGCTACAGGTAGAGTCCTTCCGTGGATCGAGTAGAAGCTGTTCACATTAAAGTAGTCTGCGATCTTTGCGTGACAGCCGATCCCAGACACAAGCACAACATTCTCAATTGGAAGGCCTTCGTCGTCAAGCTGGGCCAGGACATTCCTCATAGCATTAAAGATCGAGAAGTTACCGCAGCCGGGACACCATGTGTTCTTGGCATAGGTTGCCAGATCCTTCGGATTCATGCTGTCACCTTCCTTAGCTCTGCCTCAAGATCTTCAAGCGAAAACGGCCTACCATTGTATCTTAGTATTTGCACATCGGCTGGATGGCCATAGAGTGCAGCCAGCCTTGCAAGTTGCCCTGTTGAGTTGCATTCCACAGATATCATCTTTTCAACATCGTCGAGGGCGCTTCGAAGCTGGTCCACGGGAAATGGCGATAGAACTAAAACATGGATCACCTTCAGGCCGAACTTCTCAGCAGCTTCGATGCATACTCCTTTGTTCGAGCCCCAGCAAAGAATGGCGGTCTTTCCATGGCCGTAGACCTTAACAGTCTCGTATTTCGCCATCTCCTTAGCCAGCGATTCGCCTTTGATCAGCCTCTTGTCTGCTATCTTTGATGTGATATCCGGGTCCTCTGTAGTTATGCCGTTTTCATCATGGGTATAGCTGTCTGATTTGATGACCTGGCCCTTCTGGGGTGGGAATGCCAAGGGCGAGATGCCGCTGTCTGTGTACTTGTAGCGAGCGTATTTTCCCTGACCATCCCAGGCTAAGGGAGACTCTTCATTAAGGTCGCCCACTGATTTCGTATCAAAGCTGTAGCCGCTCTCGGAAACGGTCTTATCGGAGAGAATGAAAGCCGGTACCTGGTATTTCCAGGCCATGTTCAGGGCAACGCCCGACCAGTAGTAGGCCTCTTCAGCATCGCCTGGCGAGACAACGAACCTTGGAAACTCTCCCTGGCCTGCATTGAGTATGAAGTGAAGATCGCTTTGAGCGGTGTAAGTCGGAAGGCCAGTGGATGGTCCAGTTCTCTGGCCCATCACTATTACAACGGGCACCTCAGCCTGCCCTGCCAGGCTCAGTCCTTCAGTCATCAGGCAGAAGCCGCCACCTGATGTTCCCACAGCAGCCTTCACCCCAGTGTAGGCGAACCCCTGGGCCATGAGCATCACTGCTATCTCATTCTCAGGGTGAAGGACCTTCAGCCCAAAATCAGGAGCATAACGCGCCATGAACTCCAGAATGCTGGATGACGGCGTCATGGGATAGGCCACATAGGCTTTAAGGCCTGCCTTGATCAATCCCATGCTTATTGCCTGATTTCCAGTTAAGATTGGAACGCTTTGCTGGCTTAGCTTATCCACCTTGAAAAATTCAACAGCCGAGTCGTAGCCATGCTTTGCGACCTTAAGATTCTGCTCAAGCAGCTTTGGAATGAGCTTCTTGAGGACCTCTTCCAAAACGATCCAGTCGATTCCAACAACCTTGCAGAAACCGCCGAGGATACAAGTGTTTTTCATTAACTGGGGAGCGCCTTCTTCCTTCAGGATTTTTGAGATTGGCAGGCCGCAACCTTTTTGCTTTTGATCTTCAAATTTGACCTTATCAGAATCATAAATAACGAAGGAATTCTCATTTAGCCTGTCTTTATGCCCCTCTACAGTCTCCTGGTTCAGGGCAATGAGTACATCCACCTTATCCATGTGAGCGCCGATCTTGCGGCTCGATGCTCTAACAATTGAGAAGTTATGCCCGCCGCGGATAAGCGAAGGGTAGTCGTAATACATGTAAATGCGATAGCCTAAGCGGTTAAAGATGCGGCCAACCGTCACGCCCGCCTCATTTATTCCATCCCCAGCTATCCCGCCGATAAGTGTAGAAAAATTGTCCATATTCCGCCTCAGTTGAAATGCATTATCAGTCTCATCCTTTCACTCATTCTCCGTCAAATACAGCCTGGAGCAGACGCGCAATCTTGAACATTATCTATCTTTTCTATAATACAGCGTCCTCAAAATATATGAACTTTATAGAGGATTCTTATTTACATACACTACCTTCCAACTGTTCTACAAATTATAATATTATTGCTCACTTTTACTGTAATGCTTAAGTATTTTATCAAAAATGTCTGGCCTATCAATTCTTTCTGCCATATTCTGAATTATGTTTTTTGTTTCATCACTACTCAACGAGTTACCAAAATTCAAGCATTCTCCTAAGTTAGCCAAAATTTCTGCCATCTCTTTCATGTTATAAGTTTCTATTGTTGGGGTTCTATATGATAGAATTTCTGCTACATGAACCATTGAAATCTTCAGAAGTAGCATATACGCCATATCCGGAGGCATTAATGCGATAGAACTCAGTAGGTCAGAGCTATCTATTGACGGTGATTTTTCTTTTTTTTCCATATTATTTGCTTAGAAATAAACTATATAATGTTTTTGCATAGTCAATCAATTGCTGCACACTAGGCACCAATAGGCTAAATGATCTCTCACTAAGTCGAATATGGATGGGCTTAATCCTTTCTCTATGAAGTTCAACTCCGCCCTGAAAATGTAAAAAAAGTCAAAACAGCATTTGCCCTCCACCTCGTTTTCCCAACTTATTTAAATTTGAAGTCCTGCCTTGTTGCTTGGATACTCTCTTCCGAGGTGCTCTATGGCGCACCTTTTACGGATTTAATGCTCGCTCTAATTTTTTCTGACATACCGGGTTTAATCGCTTCCATATTATGGGCTTCAGCGACATGCATCTCTGCATGCTTCATGACTTCTGCTTCAGTCTCTGCACGTACCTCGAAACCGCACTTAGGACCTATCCCTATGCGGGTACAGATAAATTCCCTATATTCCGCCATAAGTATAATTCTCTCGTCTAGAGCAATAAACATTACGATAAATTTGAACCATGAAGATGCTATATCCTGCCATAATGATCAAACCGGTGATTCTCGAAGTCATTGTTATTATCGCTCTTCTCACAATTCTGTATCTTTAATAGAGGGTTCATTTATGATTGCCATTATAGGTAGTGACATGTCCTCGCCTGCATGATAACCATATAGCTCTTCAAGGTCAGCTTCGATCGCATGCATGAACTTTGCATTTGGAATATCCATCGGGCAAAGTTCCTCACACTGACCGCAATCTATGCATGAATCAGCGACATGCGAATAGCGCAACAGATGGAATCCGAACTCTGGTGGTACCTTGCCGGGGAACGCCGTCATATAGGGCCGGGTGGTGTTGAATAGGGCAGGACATACCTCAATACAGGTATAGCATTTTATGCACCTTGAGGTCTCTTCGATCATTGCTTTAAGCCGCTCCCTGCTGCTGCGCAGTGGTGTGAAGTCCTTTACACGCCACTTATTGGCCAGGTCCAGTGTTGCAGTCTCCCTTCTTTTACGTGCCTTGATGCATGAATCATCAGGGATTGCTGTGCCTATAGCCCCAGCCTCCAAGGCGCTGTTGATCAGCTCGGCCCCACGCTGGCTGCACACTTCGATAAAAGTGGCCTTTCCAACCATCTCTTCCTTAACACCCCACTGCCCGCAGGCAAGATCAGCCTGCCTTGGGACCTTCATCCTGCAGCGCCTGCAGTTGCTTCTTCGGCCATAACCGGCATCTTCAAGTTTAGGAATCGAAATGTCTTTCTGCTGGCCATCATAGGTGATATGGAAATGTCCCTTATACATCGACTCTTTTTTCACCGAGTATGGATCAACTTGGAAAGCTTCGGACATCATCCGCCTCATCACGGAAGGAGTTGTAGCCCCTCCGCAGTTAAGGCCGATCATCCAAATGTTATCCATATCCAGCTGTTTTCTCTTTGCCTGCTCGTAAACCCCCATCACATCGCAGCCCTTAAGGGCTGCTGCTATCTTCAAGTCTTTCGCACCATTCAGGTACTTGCCGAAAAACTTGGAGAGCAAAAGTGTGCCTCCATAGATGGTCCCAGCTATCTCCGCAACTTTATCTGGATCTGTGATAAGGACGGGCCTGGCATCATATATGTCAGCCCCTTTCCGAACACCAAGCACTGCATCCACCATGTTTGCCTCTAGGGCAAACCTTAACAAGGCGGTGACCGCACCGCCGGATTCACCCTTTTCTCTGACAAGAGGATCGCTGGCCCATGCATATATCAAATCGCCCTTTTCAATCATCTAATTACCTTTTATCTTTTGGATTTTTACTGCACACACTTTATATTCCGGGATCTTTGAAACGCTGTCAAGTGCATTGTTAGTCAGAGCGTTTGCCGGACATTCCTTGAAGTGGAACGGTATGAAAACTTCGCCCCTTTTGATGTCTTCAGTCACCTTCGCTGGAATTTCGATCTCCCCTCTGCGAGATGAAACTCGGACCATTTCGCCGTCGTTTATCCCCAGCATCTCAGCATTTTTTGTATTGATCTCAACCCATCCCGTCTTGACTTCGGTATCAAGATTCTGCGAACGACGTGTCATTGTCCCTGTATGCCAGTGCCAGATGCTTCTGCCGGTGGTCAGGATCAGAGGATACTCAGAATCTGTAATCTCAGCGGGTGGCTGCCACTCAACAGCCGTGAAAAGGCCGAGGCCATCAACTGTAGCGAACCTCTCTTTATGGAGTATCTGGGTCCCTGGATGATTCGTGTCTGGACAAGGCCACTGAAGAGCATAAGGATGTTCTAAGCGTTTGTAATTCATGCCGGCATAAGATGGCGTGACCAATGCGATTTCATCAAATATCTCACTCTCGCTTCCGTAGGAGAACTGCTTTCCATATCCCATGGGCTTGGCCAGCTCACAGATAATGAGCCAGTCCGGTTTCGCTTCTCCTGGCGGATCGATAGCTTTTCTCCATCTTTGCACACGCCGCTCAGTATTGGTGTGAGTTCCATTCTTTTCAGCATAGCAGGCAGCAGGAAGGACGATATCTGCGAACTCCGCAGTCTCGCTCAGAAAGATCTCCTGAGATACCATGAATTCGACATTCTCCAATGCAATTCGTGCGTGATTGATGTTGGGTTCAGATAGCATGGGGTTTTCACCCATCAGGTACATACATTTTATTTTACCAGGCTCATTTGCAAGAATGTCAATTGTCTCTGTCAAAGTATAGCCAACTGTGCCCTCTGCAATCTCGTCCGCCTCCCACATTCTCATCATCTTGCGACGCGATTCCATGTCCGTAACCTTTTGATAACCGCTGTATACATCAGGCAAACATCCCATATCGCTGGCACCCTGGACGTTGTTCTGACCCCGAAGTGGATTGACTCCGCTTCCCGGTTTTCCAATATTGCCGGTCAGCATCATCAGGTTGGCAACTGATTTTACATTGTCAACCCCTACGGTATGTTGTGTTATTCCCATAGAATAAATAAGGGCACAGGGTTTGGATTTTGCGATCCATTCAGCGGCCGTTTTCAGATCAGATTCCTGAACGCCAGTTATATTCGAAACGTTCCTGAGATCATAATCAACCCTCATGACTGTATCTCTTAGGGATTCAAAATTTTTTGTTCTTATATCAATAAATCCCCTATCCTCCCAGCCATTCTCTATGATATAATGCATAAGTCCGTTGAGCAGTGCCACATCAGTGCCCGAATACATCGGAAGGTGAAGATCTGCCTGCTTTGCCGTAGGGGTGCGCCTAGGATCTGCACAAATAATTTTTGCACCCTTTTTCTTTGCAACGACAAGCCTTCTGCCGATTAGTGGATGCTGTTCAAAGGTATTGCTTCCTATGACGAATATACAATTTGATTCCTGCAGATCTAGTATGGAGTTGGTCATGGCCCCAGAACCAAATACCTCAGAGAGCCCAGAAACTGTGGAAGAATGGCATAGCCTTGCACAATGGTCTATATTGTTGGTCTTCAATACCAAGCGGGCAAATTTCTGCATTAAATAGTTCTCTTCATTCGAGACTTTTGCAGAGGAAAGGCAAAAAATTTCTTCTGGCCTATATGATTTGAACTTTTTCGCGATCAGCCGATAAGCCTCGTCCCAGGTGGACTGCACAAAAGCTCCGTTCCTCTTTATCAGCGGCCTTGTGAGACGATCCTTACTGTGAATGAATTCGTGTGCATACCGTCCCTTCTGACACAGCTTTCCTTCATTTATGGGAGGAGTGTGCCACGGCTCAATCCCAAGTACTCTGTTATTCCTGACCACCAGATAAAAACTGCATCCAGTACCACAGTATGGGCAGGTGGTGGGAATAAACTCCATTTTCTCTATCATACTCTTCCAAGCAAGGGAACTTTCTTTGACCTTACTAATAGAACATTCCTGCAGGCAGTCATAGCAACCTCATTGGCGACACCCTTTTTCATATCCATGTTATTAGAATTCTTAGAAGAGGAATTCAAAGCTATGAGAGATACCTTTTCCTTTTCGGCCAATTCGAGTATTTTTTGTACAGGATTCCCGATTAAAACATGACAGAAGATATTCAATCGTTCGCTGCAAATACGGCACCGAAGGTCGGCCTCACTTAATTTCACTCCTAGAAAAGACATCGAATTTAATTCATCTCTGCCAACCAGATCGCAAGCTAGTGCATTAAGCTTGCCCATTGCAATTTTAGCTTGGGAGTTTATTTCGTCTTCAGAGGCTTCTGGGATCACATGTAGCAGCGTTATATTATTGACTCCTCTCAATTTGGTGACAAAAAAATTTGCGGTTCTTGCATCCTTAGAGAAATCCGTCGGCAAGAGAACATTTGCAAAGAGATTACTGCAAAAATCTCTCTCCAACTCCTTGTCTTTATTCGTCGGTCTGCGATATATGATCATCAAGTGAGTATCGTCATGGCATGACAGCTCTTTGGATACACTTCCCACGGGTATGTTTTCCATGTTTTGTTTACATTCTGCTCCCATCAAAATCAGGGAAACATCTTCTTCATCCGCAATACGATGAATCGCATTAGATATTCCCTCGTCACTGCGCAGCATTTCGGCTTTAGTCTTCACAGTAAGACCGATACTCTTAAGATGATTCGCATGCTCTTCCAGCTTGGCTTTTACACTTCTTAATTCATCCTCAGCATTACCAGCCCATGCATTGGGATCTCTTGCGATAACGTTTAAGAGTATGACCTCTTTCGCATCACGGAATTGATTTATACAATTTATTGCATTTATGGAATCTTTTGAAAAATCCAATGGAACTAAAATCCTCTCAAACATACCTCCCCTCAAATTACTTTGAATTCCGGAGTATGCCCACCTATCTCTGAGGCCTCTCGCTTGACTGCATCCTGCCAGCCTTTCATGAATGTTTCCCAATCTCGATAATGATCTCTGAGAACGATGCAGATATCCTCCATCATCTCAAAAGGTATTCCCACCACAACACTGTCATCATCAAGGCCTGAATACCATGTAGATCCATCGCAGCCTAGAGATACATTTAATTCGCCTTTCAAGTAAGGCGATGTGGTGGCATCCATGCAGAACGACTGAATCCCTGTTGTATTGAAGGTAGACTTCCCTCCAGACTTGTAAATCATCGCCTGTGTGATCCTGCGAGCCTGAATGGGTGTGCCCACAAATATCACAACGTCCGGGTTGACGACCATCTTATCAAGCGGCGCGACATAGGTCGCAACTATGCTGCCTTCATTGTGATGTGGCATGCTTTCATAGATTGTAACGCCCGTTTCTCTGCTCTCGCATTTCATGAGCTTGTCAAAGAACAAAGATCCGGAAGATATTTCCTCCGGGCAATTCATCAGACCGAGGCTAGAAGCTCCAACTTTGCATTCATGGTAATCTGCATGGGCTAGAAAGCTGTCTCCATGCAGCCTAGCGCTCTGGATCATCTGGCAGTACATAAACGGCCGCTCCAGAGAATCCAGTTCCTTAGGTATGTCCTCCTCGCGCTTGAACAGGGTCACGCCCACAATGTTATCCTCTATTCCCAGAGTATCCTTCATTATTTCCGACATCTCTTCAAGATTCATCGTAAAACCTCCTGAAAGATTATGCTGAGAATTAAATGGACAATCCCGCCATAGCTCCCTCGACCATGGCAAAAGTCACATCTCGCGGCTGCACAGCATCTCCTACCACGAATACCTGCGGCAAGAACTTTCGCAGTTCATCAGGAAGACTGTTATTGGATTTGGCACCAGTGCTTGCCACCACGGTATCCGCTGGCAGCTCTCCAGGCAACTCCTCCGATCCCCCTGGACCCTCAATGAGAACCTTTCCTTTTTCGATGCCTAGTATTCTTGTATTAGTGAGCATCTTCACATCTCGCTGTTGCAGCTGATCTAATAGCAAGTCTCGGACTACAACCGGGGCATCTTTGGCTATATTTCTGCCAGAAGTCACAACGGTGACATCGTATTCTCGTCGAGAAAGAAAATCTGCGATTAGTGCCCCTGAAGCGCCTCCACCCATTACTACCACTTTCTCGCCCCGAATTCTGGCCTTACCATCAAGCAGGTCGCGGCTCAATACTACGTTTTTCAATTCGATTCCAGGTATTTTAGGAGGACTCTGCGAGGCGCCTATCGCAATGATTGCAACTTCAGCACCTTCTTTTTTTGCAAGCTCGGCAGTAGCCTTTGTCCTTAAGCGAATATTTATGCCAAGTCGCTTCATCTCTCCTACCAAATAATCACGCAGCTCTGACCATCCGGGTCTGTTGGGCAGCATTGCAGCTAAAAGAAGCGTGCCTCCCAGATGGTCATGCTCGTCTAAGAGCGTCACTTTATGGCCCCTTAAAGCTGCAATCCTTGCCGCTTCCATGCCAGCAGGCCCTCCACCGACAATAAATACGCTTCTTTTAACTTTGGGAAGAGGTTTGGCAAACTCGTCCTCACGACCCGTCTCTGGGTTAACTGTGCACCAAACATCCTGATTTGAAAACAATCTTGTGATACAGCCCTCATTGCAGGCAATGCAGCTTCTTATCAGATTTGCATGGCCATCTTGCGCTTTTTTAGGCCAGTCAGGGTCAGCAAGAAGGGATCGACCTATTGCCACGAAATCAGCCTTGCCTGTACGGATGATATCTTCAGCCATAGCCGGCGACCGGATTTTACCGACAGTGATTACAGGAATCTTCACGCAGCAGCTCTTGATCCATTCAGCAAAAGGAACTTCCTGGCCATCGGGCATTGACATTGGCGTGATCATGTATCCGCGGTTAAATGATGCATAGTTGCCCGATGACACATCAATGGCATCCACGCCCAGCTCCTCTAGTTTTTTCGAAATATTTGCACCATATTCAAGGGTTATGCCATTTGTCACCATCTCGTTGGCAGATATGCGCATTATTACCGGGAACCTCGATCCAACTGTTTTGCGCACAGCCTGCACTACCTCTGACATAAAGCGCATCCTGCCTTCATCAGATCCTCCATACTGATCGTTCCTGGAGTTGCTGAAAGAAGATAGGAATTGCGTTATCAGATAGCCATGGGCTCCGTGAATCTCCACAAAGTCGCATCCTGCCTCTTTTGCACGTCCGGCAGCTAAGGCAAAATCATTCACAATTTCATGAATCTCAACAACATTCAGAGCTCTCGGAACCTCATTGATCGTAGGATCGGGTATTGCTGAAGGAGCAATTGGCTGAACGCCGGTGACTTTAGACGAGGTCTGTCTGCCTGCATGGTAGAGCTGCGGTCCGACCACAGCTCCATAAGTATGAGCAGCATCAACTAGCTGTCTGAGCCCTGGGATAATCTCATCCGTATAAATGCCCAACTCATGAGAAAAGCCTTTGCCGTCTGGACGAATAAATGAGGCTTCGAGAATCATGGTCCCAACTCCCCCTCGAGCTATGCGGTCTATATGAGCAATGTATCTTTGTGTGACGTTACCCTTTTCATCAGCATAATTGCGGACCATAGGCGGCATTACAATCCTATTTTTAGTCTCTAGTGCGCCTATTTTTCCTGAAGAAAATAATATTGGAAATTCTGACATAGATACAATTATTGTTACTGCCAGCATAAATAATTTTTTCTTGTATATCTCTGTTCATTAATTCGTTAATCAAATTGCTAATTGCACTATATGTCAAGACAATTATAATTCTAAGCACAGCTTATGTATAATTAAAATACATCAACCAATTTTTAACTGATCGAAGAATATTTAGGTGAGTGAAGGCAGATCCAAGCAAAGGTCAGGTCGGATTCGAGACAAAGACTAGAGATCATTCTCAAAAGCTAAAGATATTACCATTTTGAAATTTCGAATATTACCATAAAATTTATAATGTCTTACTGGCCATAATGTTGATAATAATAAACGGATTTTCAGGATATGAAACGGTGATCCAGGGGAGACTGACAGGGTCGCAGACCCTCTTCAATTTCATATTCTTCAGCAGTCTAAACATAGAAGGTAGTAATGTTGTACAAGCGAATCTTTGTAGCTCTTGACGGCTCGAGACACTCAGATCTTGCCAGAGATGCAGCGCTCTTGCTAGCAGAGAAAAGCAGCGATGTGCATCTGATAGGCTGCCATGCGTACGCAGCAAATCTTCATCGTGCCCGGTTCGGCGATATGGAGCCAGGACTCCCGGAAGGCTATAGCGGCGAAGGCCTGGTTAACCTCAGAAGGACTCACGAAGGTCTAATAGGAGAGGGATTGCGGCTAATATCGGACTCCTACCTGGAGCCGCTTGTTAAAGAAGCTACTGATAAAGGAATTGAATATGAATGTGCAACTCCTGAGGGACGAAACTACATACAGATCCTCAGATCTGCTAAAGAACGAAAAGCAAATCTTCTGATCATGGGTGCTCAAGGTCAGGGACAAGCAGAGGGCCTGGGAAGTACGGCTGAGCGCGTTCTCCTTTATTCCCAGGGATTGGATGTTCTGCTGATGCGTAGTCCCTGGAGCAATGTTGGCAGATCTATCCTCGTCGGCATAGATGGAAGCAACAGTAGCTATTATGCCGTGATGAGGGCTGTAGAGCTGGCTAAAGCCTTCAATGCCCAAATCGAGGCAGTCGCAGTCTACGATCCCTTCTTTCATTCGATGGTTTTCAAAAGCATATCGACATCGTTACCAAAGAAGGCTAAGGAGCGCTTTGACTTATCAGCTCAGGAGAAGATTCACGACGATTTAATCGATGAAGGGTTGAAGAGGCTTTACAGCGATGGGTTGAAGAGGGGTGTACGCCTGGCTGATGCCGAAGGCATAAAAGCACGCTCAGAGGTGCTGGCAGGCAAAGTATGCAACCAGATTCAGGATTTTGTCACTAAGAGAGATATCTCCCTTATCGTTCTCGGTCGATGGGGACTTCATAGGGAGCAGGAATCTATGATAGGCTCGAATGCGCTGAGGCTTGCCAGATCGAGCACTGCAAACGTGCTAATTGTGTCTCCAGAAGATACTTCAGATAGTCTAAGCCAAATATCAGAACGAATTTCCGAGGCAGGAAGCAATATGGATATTGATAGGTCGGTCTCAGCCGGTGCGACCAATGGGAATAGGCTGCCGGATGCCGAGATAATAATGCTGCATAAGATAAAAAGGTTTGCACCTGATTTTCACAGACATATGCTCAGAGGCAAGATGCAGGGATCTGTTGTCAAGGCTGGTGATAAGATATTGATATATGAGATTGATGAGACCGTTCCTGCAGGTTCTGTAATGGTAACCGAGCGAACGCGGCTGGAGGTGCGCTGAGATTGCCGATCCTGACCCTCCAGAGCATTTCAAAGTCTTATTGCAAAAACAGGGTCCTGGACGGCATAGACCTTGAGGTCCATAAAGGAGAGATATTTGTCCTCCTGGGGTCCAATGGCTGTGGAAAATCGACGCTTCTGCGGATAATGGCGACGTTACTCAAGCCAGATTCCGGTGAAGCACTTCTCTTCGGCTCGAAAGGCAGTCCGGAAATCCTGAGACGTGTTGGGATCATGTTCGACCACACAGCCCACTGGGATAAGCTAACAGGATACGAAAATGCCTGGATGTTTGCCCGATCATATGGACTTACCAATAAGGTGGCTGCTTCAAGGCTTGATGATCTCTTCAAATGGATAGGCCTTTGGGAAAGACGCGACGAGGCTGTTGCATCCTATTCCTACGGCATGAGGCGCAAGCTGTCGCTTATAGAGGCTCTTGTACATGAACCAGATCTGCTTTTGATGGATGAGCCCTCAATGGGACTGGATTATACATCCCGCTTGGCCATTTATTCTCATCTCCGGCAGCTGGCAGAGAAAGGCATAGCGATAGTATTATCCACCAACGATGTAAGCGAGGCGGAGCTTCTGGCCAGCAAAGTCGCCCTCATCAAAAAGGGGCATATTATTGCCTTAGATCGGCCGGATCATCTGGTGGCCTCACTCAATGCTTTGACTAGAATTGAACTGAAGCTGGCAATGCCCATATCTATAGAATCCTTAAGGGGAATCAGAGGAATAGAGAAGGTAGAAGCGAGTGGAGACGAGCTAAGAATTCTTGCATCCTCGAATCATGATTCATTATCAGCAGTAGTGAAAGAGGTAACAACTCTTGGGGGAGTGATTCAGAAGATCGAGGTAAAGGAACCTAACCTTGGAGATGCATTCCTTAAGTATGCTGGGGAGGATGTAAGTGCTACCTAATGCGCTATGGCAGGAGGCGATTATTGAGGAGTGCAAGAGCAGAAGATCTCTGGCAACAAAGCTGCTGCTTCCCTTAATTTTAGTGGGCCCACTGGCCTTGGCCTGGGTTCCACCTGCTATGAGATCCGGAGGCATGGCACTGGCAGTGATATTTATTGGCATCTTCGGGTCATCCATCGGCATCGTGGGTCTGAGAGATTCGAAGATGCTGGAAAGGCTTGCTGTGCTCCCGCTTCATCCTGCAGTTGTTGTGTCCAACTATATAATGGGAAGATCCGTATTTATGGGCATTCAGCTGGCTCTGCCTCTTGCCTTAATACTCCTCGTAGGCCAATCCCGGCCGATTTCTATGATCTCACTATCATTGGTCATTCTTTGCTATATCGCAGCATTGGTATCTGCCAGTGCCGTCGGAACTGTAGTAGCGCTTATTGCCCGCTCATCCGGAGAGGTACACCTATATGCTTTCTTGACAGTTATTGCAGTCGCCGGCCTTTCCGGCATCTTCCCGGGGACTGAATTAATCGGTTTTGTTATTAAGATCTCACCTTTCTGGCAGCTCTCGAATACATTGCTATTTTCGTGGGGTGCATCCGAACTGTATACGCCCGCTATGGCTCTCATCTCGGGCGCTATTATTCTCCTGGCAGCCTTGCTCCTATCCCCTAGGCTGTTCCGGCTTGATTAAGTTGGCCCTTTTAGCTGACATCCTTTATTTGATATCATATGTAAAGAACGGCAGCTCCTTCTATTTTTCCTTCTCTCAGACTTTCCAGCGCCTGATTCGCCTCTTCCAGAGGAAATGGCATCACTTGGGTTTTCACAGGTACCTTCGGGGCAAGCTTCAGGAATTCATCACCATCCTGGCGCGTCAGGTTTGCGACTGACCTAACTACCCTTTCCTCCCAGAGGATGACATAGGGGAATGAAGGAATATCGCTCATGTGGATTCCTCCGCAGACAACGACTCCTCCTTTTGCCATCACTTTAAGAGCCGCCGGGACCAATGGGCCTGCTGGGGCGAAGATAATCGCAGCATCCAATGATCGAGGTGGATTCTCATTCGAGCCGCCTGCCCAAATAGCACCAATATGGCGTGCGAACTCCTGTGCTTTGGCATCGCCGGGCCGAGTGAAGGCATATACCTCTATGCCTTTGTGGACGGCAACCTGGGTGATAATGTGCGCTGCTGCACCAAAGCCGTAGATGCCAAGGCGCTCGATGTTTCCTTCCTTTACCGCTATTCTGTAGGATCTGTAGCCTATCAGTCCGGCGCATAAAAGAGGAGCGGCCTCCAGATCGCTATAGTCTTCGGAGATAGGAAAGCAGTATCTTTGATCTGCCACAGTGTATTCTGCATACCCGCCATCCAATGTATAGCCTGTGAACTTCGGGTTATCGCAAAGGTTCTCGCGGCCTGATCTGCAGTAGCGGCATGTGCCATCTGTATATCCAAGCCATGGAACGCCTACTCTTTCTCCCGGATGAAAACGGCTGGCTTTCTCACCGACCTGAACTACAGTTCCAATAATTTCGTGGCCCGGAATAAGCGGAAGCTTCGGACTTTTCAGCTCGCCATCAACTATGTGAAGATCTGTGCGGCAAACTCCGCAGGCATGTACCTTGATCAGAATCTGCTCAGGGCCAGGGTGAGGGACTGGAAGCTCCTTAATCTGCAAGGGTGATTTTGGACGCTCTAAAACCATGGCGCGCATAGTTTTTGGGATATTAGTATCTATATAATTACTGTCTTTGTGCATATTTGCATAATCCTTTTAGCTTGGTAGGTTATTATTTTACTTCTTTAGCATGTATAATTATCGACGACCAGCAAACGCTTAAACAGTATTCATATAAATTATGACATCGATATCCATTAAGCGCATATTTTTGCATGATGCTCTCAGTTTTAGATTTCCATTGATCGTGCATGTTTTTAGAAAAATTTTTAACATAGATTAGCAATTATTGTTCGGTGGAAAAATCGTTGATAGCCAATATAATCTGCATAAGTTAACTCAGAGCGAAGATAGTAATGTAAGAGCAATTGTAGCATCTGCTCTGGGGGATCTTTTCCCCCAATTTCCTGATAAAACTCCAGTATGGGATGACCTGCATAGGCTCATCATAGATGATGATATTGTTGTGAGAGGGTTGGCAGCATTTGCTCTCGGTCAGGCCTTTCCTCACGTTCCTGATAAAGCTCAAGTATGGCAGGATATGCAAAAGCTAACCAAGGACAAAAATAAAACAGTACGAATGTATGCTTACCACTCTTTGGGAAGAGCATCTGTATATAAGGCTACTGAGGCTAAGGACAGAACCACATTGAAAATTGAACTAGAAGCTGCAATAGGTTATTTCGAAAAATCATCTCAAGAATCACCTCAATATGACTACAGCCCAGCTAGGTTTTGCTATCCTTTCTATCGTACATACTTTGCCATAACCTTCCAAGGGGCAAAGGAGGATGAGGTCCAAAGATACCTCACAGAAGCGAAAAAAGCCGTGGACGGCTCAGAGAGCAATGAGGAGCTTATCAAGGTTGTCGAAAATCTGGCCAATGCCTTAAAGGAATCACAATATCTAAAAGAGAGACCTATACAGGAAATCGTCAGCGAATTAAATGCCTACATGTGGTACTGCGAGAAAGCTGCTGAACATATGATATCAGCCGAGGATAAAGCACCCAGAGCAGTCAAGTTGATGAGAATATGCAACCCGCTCCTAGAAGAAAGAATACAGGGCATTATTGCTGAAATCCAAGAAACGGCAAGGCAAATCTGCAAGATAACTCATAAATCCGGCGGAGAGTACGAGGTTCTTGGTACTGAAATCAGCAATGATGCAAAGGCTCTTTCTTCTTTGGATCTTATCAGTATACATAGATCTAGCACAAGAATGATTAAGCAGCTAAAGGAGCTCGCAGAACGTCTTTCAGGGGGAGAAACAGACGTAGTTTGGGAAGTAATTGAGGAGGCGGAGCAAGAAGCTGAACTTCCAGACAAACTCAATAAAATTGAGCTGGCGATGTCCCAGATGAGGCCATTACTCGAAGAACATCAGTCGCCCTTAGTAGATATCGTTATCCTTACAGCCCTGCCAGAAGAGTATGGCGCAGTCTATAATCAGCTATCAGATTTTAGCTTGTTGCCAGATATAGGCTCAAGGCCAAACCTTTATGCCTGGCAATTCAGTAATGTTTATTGCTCAAAATATAATGGCGCTTATAAAGTGGCAATAGGGGTATTGGGCCGTGCTGGGAATTATCAAAGTTCTCTTGCAGTCAAAGAGGCCATTGACCTATGGAGGCCACGTTACATTTTCTTTGTTGGAATCGCAGGAGGTTTTCCTCCTCTAAAGAAAGGTGATGCAGCAATCGCGGATATTGTCTACGGCTACGAATACGGAAAGATAGAAAAAAAGTTCACTCCACGCGGAAATTGGACATATAGAACAGATCAGGCACTACTGAATGGAGCAAGCATCTATGCTCTCCGTCCCGACTGGTACAAATTTATCAAAGAGATACCTCCTGAGAAATGCAGGCCAGTTATTGTATTTGGAGAGATTGCTTCAGGAGAACAAATAGTTGATGATCGCTCTAACGAGTTCTTTGCTCAGGTATTGGAGAGAGATCCAAATATTAAGGCCGTGGAAATGGAAGGCGCAGGTGTGGGCACTGCCATAGAACAAGCACATAGCCCTGGATTACCGGTTGGCTTCATAGTGATTCGAGGTATATCGGATTTGCCATCCGATGCAAAAGACAAAACCGAGAAGACTAAAGAGCGTGACGATTGGAAATCCTATGCATCGGGTACGGCAGCAGCCTTCACGCTGGGATGGATTGCAGATGGTTTGCCTATACAACCATCTATTTTACGGAGTCAGGAATCTGGAAGCAGGCACAGAAAGAATTCTATAATAGGCAATTGGCATTGGCCAGATGGTCAAATTATCACTATATACGGAAATGGCATTTGTCAGTCCTTTAAGGAGGGTAGGATAAATGATAAAGGCGTATGGCAGCTTTTAAATCCTGACGGACATGAATATATGCTAGATTGGAAAGAGTTGAAGGTCGTTGATAATGCGAAGCTCTCATCAGATAACCAAAAGTTAGAGGTATATAATACCCGAAATCAGCGTTTTACTGCTACACGAATACAGGAGCCCTAATATTTCGGAGGCACATAGAACCTATGTCCAAAGGGCTATATATCGTTGATGAAAGAGACGCTTCAGAACAAAGGCAGGCCTTCTTTTCTCAGCCATTGCCTGCATGATCTTCTAGCCTTAGGTAAACTTGTTCTATTTATGCCGGATACATTCAAGTCAATTGACGACAACTATATCAGCGGTGTAACCATGATAAAAGTTTATGGGGCTCTCTCGCTTTTTGTCATGCTAATAGCAGCATCTAGCGGGCAGGACTACCTGGAAGGAGGATACGTAGGAAGCGGAGATTACAGCGATGTTGGGCAATACTTCACTGACCCGATCTTTTATTCAACCGGCGGCCACTATACATCGTCAGATCCGGCGATAAGTGAAATGCAAGAATCCATGGACAGATATGGAGATGGTGCAGCTCTTGGATCTGCAGCAACAAAACCTGCCACTCAGAAGGCTACAACTATCGGCAAGACCACAATGAATGCAGCTGCTATTATATCTAAGGGCAAAGCAGAATGTAAAGCTCCATGAAGCTTATGTCTCCTAAAGCATATTTCCCATTTATTTCTCACATCAAATGGCACTGTCAAGATGCCGGATAGACTATTAGTCATCTTCCGGCAGTTGGCGAAAAGATGTTATACATGTACGAAAAACCTGCAGATGATGTTTAGCTCCGGCATCGTTTGTATCGGCGGCCTTCCAGGAATTGGAAGCGTTGGCAAGGTGGCGGCAGATTTCCTAGCTACTGCCCTCGAATGCCGCACCATCAAGCTCTTTTTTTCGTCAGGCTTTCCTGCACAAGTAATGGTTGAAGATGGCCTAACAAGCTTACTACATGCGGAGCTGAAGGCACCCAAAGACAGGGATGATATATTTGTGCTCTCTGGTGATGCCCAGCCGCTGGAGATCAGGGAGATGCATGCCCTTGCTGGCGAGATCCTTGAAGCGGCAAGAGATCTGAAGGTTACAGATATCATCACGCTTGCTGCTTACGTTGGAGATACCAGGGAGAACGTTCTGGGCGTTGCCAGTGATACTGAAACTGCTGAAAAATTGGATAAGGAGGGCATTGCCCTTCTGCGAAGCGGTGCCATCGGTGGAATAAACGGCCTGCTTGCTGGGCTTGCCCCATTATACGGAATAAACGGCATCTGTCTTCTTGGAACAACTTCAGGCGATGATCCTCTAGATCTCAAGGCAGCCAAGAATCTTCTAGTGGCGGTACAGTCCCTCACCGGCCTGAAATTCTCCCTGGAGGCCCTGGAGGTTGATCTGCCTTTAGTGACTACCTGTGAGGAAAGCGATATGTATTATCGCTGATCAATCGTCTTTGCTACGAGCGTTCCTCTCGGCACCCCTAGCTTATTGGCAACCGGCTCGCATTTGGCGCGCATAATATAGATCAACCGACCCTTCAGCTTTTCTTCGAACTCCGACATGGTCTCGAAATTTCCCATACCTTTGGATATTACGAGCCATTCTTTATCGAGCAGAAGCGCAAGAGCATCAGGGCTGATACACTCGAGAGATGTCCCAACGACTGCGCCTGTGGATATTATTTCATTATCGGTCAGACCACGAAGCTCATCAGCCGTGACATCGTTCAGTATGGGCTCGGATTTCGACCCTATTATCACTCTTTTATTCATGTCCTTGAGCTTGGATATCACAAAGAGATCGAATATAACCTCTCCCGAGTTATCTGTGAGGTAGAAGATGTTCCTGAAACCATCCAGTAGGCTTTTTACCTTATCCAGATCTCCTTCGAGTCTTTCCTCCAATGTTTTTGCGAAACAATTTCCGAAGGTCGAATTACTGAAGTCGTGCCCCTTGACGCCGAACTCCATTGAATTGGCTGCGGCTGCAATTCTTATCAATGCCTCCAGCTTATTCTCCGATTTTGAATAAAACTGCTCTGCAATCGGAAGAAGACGTTTTGCTAAGCGGTTGCTCTCATCCTTCAGGACAAAGTAAGGATCTATGCTTCCGCTTCGTCTCTTTATTATCCTTTCCCTTTCTGTGCCTACAAGGGCAGGCACACCGCCCTTGTGACATGCCATGTAGTCCAGTAGCTCTTCCATAGCAGCTCTCTTCGCTGGCTCTTCAGAAAATACCAGATCGCACTCGAACTTCGCTCTATCGAGGATGCAAGGGAAGCAGTTCGAAGCCATCTTCAAGAGGGCCACCGCCCTGCCAGGACTTTGATGACATCAGGGATAACCTGCTTTGCAACATGGATGCATGATCCCCCGCTGAGCACGAAGATAAGTCCTTTATCCCCGACTGCATCCTTGATCAGTTTAGCCATCTTAGGATAGGCATCGAACGTCAGGTTGAAGCCTCCGTAATCGTCCTTGTGAGAATCATGGCCGAATATGACGAAGGCTAACTGGAAGTCAAAGTCCTTGGCAAGCTCCAGGGCACTCTTTAGAGCGCTCAGGAATCGCTCGTTATCCGCGCCGAAGCCGAGGCCTATATCATAGTTGTTTCTCTCAGGGTCGTGCTTCTCTTCGGTACCGCTGTAAAAGTTTATATGAAACACGTCAGGGTCTTCTCCGAAGAAGTCGCGTGTGCCGTCGCCGAAATGGGGATCAACATCCACAATTAGAAAACGCGTCAAACCTAACTCTCTAAGCCTTAAGATCGTTATTGCTACATCGTTGAAGTAGCAAAATCCCCAGCAGCTTCCCTTGGAGGCATGGTGGCCTGCTGTTCCTGTATACGCAAATGCGGATTCAGCTTGGCCTGTGGCTACAAGCTCAGCTGCCATAATAACGCTTCCTGCAGATAATATGGCCACATCTCTGTAAGGATCTTCTGCCATATTATCCATATGCTCCTTAGTGTGCGCCTGCCTAACAAGCCTCAATGGAGCAGGGCTTGGCTTAAAAACCTGGATCTCCTCGCCATCAACTATGCCAGATTCCATCAGCGCTTCAAAGGAAGGCCTGATCCTCTCCTTGAGAACGCTGAATCCGTGCTTCCCGAAATCTTCGTGATAGGTTATAGCGACCAACATGTCTTCTCTTTCCTCTTTTATATTTCCGTGACCTTGGGATATCTTTCCAGAAGCATGCCCTCAACAACGATGGGCATTTGTTTCTTGGCATCTTTCACGGCACTATCAAGCTCCCAATCCGAGCTTGAAAAGATGGTTATGAGAGGCTCACCTTTCTTAACCTGTTCGCCCATCTTCCTATGGATTAATACGCCAGCTAACTTATCCGAGGGAGCACCGGCCATCCTCGCCAGCTCAACAAGTCGTTTATTAAAGAAGGCCACTACATAGCCGCTGCTTGGGGAAAGGATCGCCTCAGAGTGCTCTCCAATTTGAATATCCTCGCTCTTGATCTTGGGGTTGCCCCCTTGTGCCTCGATTATCTCCATGAGCTTCTTGTGAGCCTTTCCGCTGGTTAAAATCTCCTCAGCTATCTTATAGCCGTCTCCTCTACCCGCGACTCCGCCCATTTCAAGCAGTATCCCTGCCAGGGACAAACTTTTCTCCCTTAAGCTGTTCGGGCCTCCCTTATTCTCCAGGAGTGTGAGCGCTTCCTTGACTTCAAGCGCAGGACCGATGGTCCTTCCCACAGGCGACCCTCCAAAGGTCATTGCACATTCAACACGAATGCCAAGCCTCTCTCCGAGATCTATGAGATCCTTCGCAAGGGAGCGTCCGGAGTCAGGCGTAGGAAGCTTTGTGCCCAGCCCAACCGGCATATCTACAACAACTGCATCAGCTCCGACGGCACCCTTCTTGGCCATAATGGATGCTAGCATCTGGCTGTAGGGATCAACTGAGAGGGCATACTCGGCCTTGATAAGCTTATCATCTGCAGGGGCAATATTTGTCGCGCCGCCCCAGGCTATGATTCCGCCAACGCGCTCGGTTATCTCTTTGATCTCATCTCCGCTGAACTCTACTGGTGCTAGTATTTCCATAAGATCTGCAGTTCCCCCGGCCCCAGTTATCGCACGTGAGCTGGTCTTCGGAATAAGGAGGCCTGATGCAGCAACAACTGGAACAACCAGCAAAGAAACCTTGTTTCCTGGAACGCCTCCTATGCTGTGTTTGTCCATGACAGGATGCGTATCAAAGTGAATTCTATTTCCAGTCTCAATCATTGCCTTCGTCAGCCATTCTGTCTCCTGGGAATCCATTTTATAGATGTACGAGGCAGTAATGTACGCGGAAAGCTCAATTTCGCTCAAATTATTATCTACTATATCCTGCACAATCGATCTTATCTGCTCTTCGTTCAGTTTCTGATTATCCATCATCTTCTTTATGTAGCAGAGAGAGATTGGCCTTGGAGCAGGCAGAATATCAACGCTTTTCGGCTCTTTTAGCTCCTTGAGCGCCTCTGTGAATATGCCTACCTCTCCGGGTTTAACCATTTGCGTTGTCGTATCCAGTATAGCAGTTATCGCGGCTCCCTTTGTCCTGACCCTTACGCGATCGCCAGCGATCAATCCACGCTCATTGGCATCCTTTATATTGAGCATGACCTTATGCTGACCGATCTCGATATCAAATGGATGAACTTCCAACATTGAAAAGGACCTCTTGCGGATCTATTCTATCTTCCGCCCTCAAGTAGTGTGAGCGATCTTATCCATTCGCCTTTTGCTTCGCGTGTTGTTCCCACCACCAGCCTAAATCCCTCTTGAGTTTCCTCGACTATGCCTGAAGCTTCAATGGTTTCTCCAGGCAGAGCCTGGCCGGCATAGGTGTGGGAATAGCAGAAAATCTCATTTATCTCATCATGTTCCAGCGTAAATATCGCAGGGCTGTCGAAGGCGAACTCCGCATCTTCGACTTCGGCTACGATCTTCCGTTTTCCTAATGTTCTCCCACGCGCAGGAGCCCCTCTGACTTGGCTCCAGTCGCGGGTGAAAAGGAGATCGAAGTAGGTCCCATCGATCATTCCGCGGTTGCCTTTCCTCGCCTCATGAAGGACGAACTCATCAAAGCTGATCTCAGGCCTCCTTTTGGCGTAAATTCGGCGCCACATCTCTATATCAAGCTCCTGGATTCGTCCATCCAACTTTGCCATGGATAATACATCGCGAGCCTTCCACCACCAGGGGCCGTAGACAACAAAATCGATATCCGATGATGGGCCATGCAGACCCAGAAGCATCGAGCCTGTGATTCCCATTTCCTGCAGCGGAATGCCTTCCTCGGCTAAAATCGTAGCTATCCTATTCACTCTTGAGTCTTGCTCCATAACCTCGCTCAGGCCAACAATCGGATCGTAAAGCCGTTTTACGTCCTCAATCGGAACAACATGTAAGTCCTGGATATAATTTGGCCTAACTTTCCGGAGAAATGCAAAGGCATCATCGAAATCCAGCTTCCTGTATTTTATACCGTTAGCTACGCGTTCTCCGCAATGGTCGGGCACGTACCTCAACATAGATCTTATGCCACTCGCATGATGATAATCAGCAACCGCGAATATCCAATTATCCAATGTCACAAAAAAGTCGCGGATTCTGGCCTTCATCATAGCTCCTTCAGGGTGCTCTTCACTTTATCAAGGCCTGCCCCCTCTCGGAGTATCCTTCTGTTTGCCAGATCAAGAAGCGTCGAAGGCTGGGCACATTTGCACTTTCCGCCATCCAAGACGGCGTCAACGCGGCTTTCTATCTCCTTAGATACTTCAGATATGCTTATTGGAGATGGCGCTCCAGTTCTATTCGCGCTAGTAGAGGTTATGGGCCCGGCTTTATCTATTATCTTCAGGGCAATTTCATGATCTGGGAATCTTATCCCAACCATTGGCGACCCGGCGGTCAAAATATCAGGCACTATGCATCTCTTTTTTACAAGCACCGATACAGGTCCAGGAAGAAGCCTCTCTAAGATGGAAAGATCGTCTTCACTTATTTCCGCAACCTTTTGGAGCATCTCAAAGCTGGAAATCGCTATAAAGATTGGCTTTGTGAAAGGTCTTCTTTTAATCTGATAAACCCTCAATATGGCCTCATCATCAAGTGCATTCGCCCCGAGTCCGTAGATAGTCTCGGTTGGATAGACTACAACTCCGCCGCCGATGATTATGCGTGCCGCATTCTCTGTCATTTCCGTTTAATGTTGGCAATATCTCCCAATGTCAGGCCTTTTGCTCCGCCCATAGATTTAACCCTTGCTTCTGATGCCTCGTCTGTGAGCTTTATCTTCAATTCCTTTTCCAGCTTCTTCCGAATATCATCCTCAGGAGCTATCTCCTCGCGCTCTATCTTCTTGATAAGCGCAGCCTTCTCCTTAATCCTCGCTCCAAGCTCTTCAGGTGTGAGGCCCTGGCTCTCCCGAGCATCTCTTATCTTTCGCCCATACTCTGGAATAATCTCTACTAAATCCTTGAAATGGTCGCGCGGTTTGGGCCGTCTGACAGTAAAGGCTCTCTCTACCGGGACCATCCTTCTTGGTACTGGCGACCATTTATCTTCGGGCTTTCCAAAGCGCGCACAGCCCTTGCATACTTCTAGAGCTGATCCATCAATCACTATCCGATTGGGACTTCCTTGGATTTGAGCGCCACATATTTCGCATTGTTTCTCGTTCATTTCGGGAAACCTTTATAGGGGTCGGAGTTTAATAATCTTTGTAGATATGGACAGCGGAGATGGTATAAACGAGCCCCAGGGTGGCGCGGATTTCTCCCGCTACATCCTGGATCGCATGCGTCAGCTTGAGGAACGCAATCTGGCACTTAGAGAACAGAAGGACCGGGTAGAAGGTGAGAAAAGAGTCATTGAAAACCAGAAGCTCAAATTCGAGCGGGAGGCCAGGAAACTTAGAAGCGAGCTTGAAAGACTACGTGTAGGTCCAATGATCGTAGGAACCATCATCGATGTCCTGGATGAGAACAGAGTTATAGTCAAAAGCAGTACAGGACCAAGGTTCGTTGTTAACTTATCACAATTCATCGAGGAAGAGATTAAGCCTGGGGTGCAAGTTGGCCTCAATCAGCAATCATTTGCGGTAATGTGCGTTCTGCCATCGCCTCGAGACCCTGCAGTCTTTGGGATGGAGATCGAAGAGGCTCCAAATGTGGACTTCTCCCAGATCGGGGGCCTGGAAACTCAAGTATCCGAGATTAGAGAGATTGTCGAGCTGCCGCTGAAAAGGCCTGACCTCTTCGAGGCGGTAGGAATAGAGCCGCCAAAAGGGGTTCTCCTTCATGGGCCGCCAGGGACTGGAAAAACAATCCTGGCGAAGGCTGTTGCGCACAGCACAGAAGCAACCTTCCTTAGAGTCGTTGGGTCTGAGTTTGTCCAGAAGTATATCGGTGAGGGTGCTCGCCTTGTCCGCGAGCTGTTTGAGCTGGCAAAGACCGAGTCACCTGCAATCATATTCATTGACGAGCTGGATGCCATTGGCGCACGCAGGATGGATGGAGCGACGAGTGGAGACCGTGAGGTTCAGAGGACGCTGATGCAGCTTCTGGCAGAGATGGATGGCTTTGATCCTCGTGGAGAGATTAAGCTCATAGCTGCTACAAACCGCCTCGATATGCTTGACCCTGCGTTGCTCAGGCCAGGAAGGTTCGACAGAGTAATAGAGATTCCCTTACCTAGCAAAGAAGCCAGGGAAACAATACTGAAGATTCATGCCTCTGAAATGAATTTGGATGAAAAAGTGGATCTTGGCAAAATCGCGGAGCTCACTGAAGGGTCAAGTGGTGCAGATCTCAAAGCGATATCTACGGAGGCGGGCATGTTCGCGATCCGCGAAGAGCGAACTACAGTCTACCAGAGCGATTTCGAGAGCGCAACAAGCAAGATCCTGCATAAAGAGAGAAATATGGGCGAGCCCGAAGACCTTGGTGTGCAGTATACCTGAACCGCCAAGGTTCAGCCATTTATTTTTTAATGTTTCTTCCAGCCTTAAAACGTAAGCTAAAAAGGCTAATGGATATAGTGCTTATGATAGAGAGGAAAAGTATGGCAGTTCCTCAATTTAGCTTTCGCCTCTTATCACAGAGACTACCACATACAATAAAACACAGCAAAATTGGAATCTATATTAGATATAGACGATTGAGATAACCTAAAGTGTATAGCCTTCCAACCATAAGGCCCTTGGTTCTATTGCCTGTCATAACAGGATAATATCGAAGGCAGAAAGTGCTGCCGAATGGGAGATATAAAGATACAACCTGTCATGACTACCAGTAAAATAACAGTATTAGTAGTACTCGTATCAATTTCGAGTATGCTATACAACATTATGATTAGAATGAAATTATTAAAATAAGCTGATGATGGGGGACACCGGAATCTAATGCAATTCCGGTGTTCAGGGATGATTGAAGGGAGAGCCTTCGAGCTTTGAGGGTTTACTCTCGTCGCAGGCTCTAATAAATTAATGACATTTTAAACTATTTAAATTTAATTAAATGTATTCTGCAGCATTATGTGCAGAGAATAATCAAATTAGGAATAATCATAATAATAGTGATAGCAGTGCCTTACTTTGAATTTAAAAGCTATTTATGCGCTGTTTAAAGTTGATAAGTAAATCCATCGCATCAATACATATCGGATATGACAGCGATAACAAAGCCTTAAATAATCGCGACTTAACCTCTTGGGCCGTGAAAAACGTAGGCACTCTTGACAGGCTTCTCAGAGTCATCCTGGCGGAGGTCTGCGTCATTGCAGGCTTCTTCTGGGCAAGCACAGAATGGCAGATCCTTCTCTATCTAATAGCGGTAGTCATGATCTTCCAGGCGGCGACAGGCGTATGCGGCATTTACAATCTGCTTAGATGGAACACCTGCGAGAGGGTCAAAAGAAGCAATAAGAACATGATCAGAGCAACGATTGCTGCCCTAATTGTGATTGCAGTAGTAGGCTCCTACGCAAGTGCAGTTCTCACAAAGGATATGCTCGCAAAGGATGTCAGGGATATGAGGGAAACTTACAACCTGACACTCGATTATACAAGCAGGGGGTTGAATCAGGAATCCATCGATAGCTATAAGAATCTTTCATCCGCCCTTGCAGCATTTAACGATAAGTACTCGAAATACAGGCCGCTTGCAGCTAAATTTGATGACCGGTTTTCAGGAGATATGCAGAACCTATCTGTAATTATAGGGGCATCCGGAGATGATATTCAGATGGGCAACCTCATGAAGGCCCATGATAGACTCGCTGAGGCAGGGCCGATATTTGAGAATATGACGAGCAGCTATAGATTATCCTAAAATCGCAATAGATTATATCCTGAAGAAAGAAATAGTGTCTTGAAGAGCGAAAGAAATTGAGAGCGGATGAGAAGGCGATTGCGTCCTCGTGTTTAAGCCGTCTCTATTTCTTTTCCAGTACCTTTATAATATGATATCCGAACTTTGTCTTCACAGGCCCGATTAACTTTCCTTTTTCGCCATCAAAGGCAGCCTTCTCGAACTCAGGCACCATCTTTCCTTTGGCGAACCACCCAAGATCTCCGCCGCTCTTGCTGGACGGGCATATGGAATACTTTCGGGCCATCTCCGAGAAGCTCTCGCCTCCTCTGCCGAGCCTCTCCATAATTTCCTTTGCCTTCTTATCGTTCTTGACCAGTATATGGCATGCATGAATCTCTTTTACCATGTTGATCGAGGTGTTAGTGGCAATATTAATAGCTGCATGTTGCTTAGGCTGCATTTGGTCTTATCTTAAAGCTACTGAATGATCTCCTGAACCCTGCCGATCTGGCCGCTCTTCAAGCGAACCTTGATCCCGTGAGGGTGATATGATGAGTTGGTAAGGATTTCCTCTACTATTCCACGGGTTCTCTTGTTGCTGTGCTGATCCTTCTTGAGAATAACATTGACCTCCATCCCAGGGCGAATATCGCAACGATTCCGGCCATTTTTTACTTGTAACATTAGACCTCTGATTGCCACTTCTTTCCGAAGTAAGGCTCCCTTCGTGCATTTGCAGCCTTGAGCAGTTCCTTGATCCGCTCGCAATCGCAGGAATCGATGTTTACTAGATTATCGTTCCTGAGAAGGCATGGCTTAATCTTTCCATCTGATGTGATCCTCAGACGAGTGCAGTTGGCGCAGAACTCAGTGTTGTCCATTGGTCTCACAACCTCAATCTCAGCGCCGTCCAGGAAATACTTCTTTCTGCGATGCATCTCTCTCGTTAGGACGCGATCGGCGCTGGCTTGAAGGCCACGTTCTATCCCTTCGATATCTCCTGAAATCCCAAGGCCTTTTAAGTCCAGCAGTTCGATGAGCTGCAGTATCATGCCTTTCCGCCTGGCGAACTCGATCAGCTCAGGAATCTCATTTTCATTTTTGCGGAGAACGACAACGTTCATCTTTATGGGCTCAAGGCCAGCATCCTTGGCGCAGTCTATTCCTGCGATCACCCTTTCAAGATCGCCCTCTCTGCAGCCTGTAATGGACTTGAAAACTTCAGGTTTCAAAGAATCCAGGCTTATGTTAACCCTGCCTAGGCCAGCCTCAGCCAACGACTGTGCCCTGTCAGCCAGGAATATGCCATTGGTGGTCATGGAGGTATCTAAACCTTCGGGTATCTGAGAGATCAGCTGCTCAAGATCCTTGCGCATCAGGGGCTCTCCTCCAGTGAACTTTATGGCATGCATGTCCAGATCAGCGGCAGCTCTGGCAATGCTAGCAACCATATCGGCGGATATCTCACCCTCATGAGATACCTCACCTTCGTGATGGCAGTAGATACATCTTAGGTTGCATCGGGCAGTGAGGGCTACTCGGAGACCAGTTGCCTTCCTACCAAAACAGTCCACCAGAGTCATTTCAAATGGCTGCTACTGCATGGAAAGTATTAGTATTTTGGGTTCTTGTTGAATCTGGTGTATTAGCCTTGTAAAATGATTCAGAAAATTCTAGCCCACTTCTGAGGATCAGGTTCTTATTCTATATGCTTTCATTATATTCCAGAGGGTGGAATAGTTGCTGAAATGGTTGCTTGCGATGGTAGCAGTAATCACGGCGTGCATTATTTCTGTGACATGTTCTACAGCGACGGATACTATCGCTCAGAACTACACTGAGCACTCGTGGATCTTTAATAACGGCTATTTGTCAGATTCGAGAGTACTTCAGACTCAAACAGGCTTTAGCGGATCGAAGATCGCTCTCTCAAATAGTGGCAGTGGTATTTCTACGCGAACCATAGATTCGTCGGTTTATAGCGATTCTTGTACGGATGAGGCAGACCTTACAGAATCAGTTGATTATGATTATAGGCCCTACACGCCCCCCTTAACGCAGAGCGATCTGAGAAATGCTCTCTGTGCCAAGAATTACGCAGTAGGCTCAGTATTCTCGGAATCTTACTCGAATATTCAGAATCTAATAAAAGATACGAACATTTACGAAGATAACCAAACTTCGGTCTATGATATAAGCTCACAGGTCCAGGGAACAGCCCATATTGGCGCTAGAGTGCAGAAGAACGCCCAAACAGTGCCTTCACTTATCATGGGTGGAAATTATCTCGGGTATACAGAAATTGAAACTGAGATTCAGGCGGGTAACCAATCAGTATTGACATTGCCATGCCCATAATGGAAATGTCAATATCCTTTTAATTTTAACAAATATTTTTTAGTATTCAATCTCTCCCAAGCTACGCTTGAGGTAATTGAGAAGTGTCATAGATACGATCATGGATACCGCTAGGCCTGATAGCATCTCCTCCCAACCGGGCCTGTTTAGAGAGATAAAGTAGATCATGCCTCCCGATATTAGTGTCAATATAAGCGTAATTATGATCGATACAAGCATAGACCAGATTATCGATCCAACCTCATACCTCTCAAAGAATGATGCTGCAAGGACAAAAGATACTGCTGCTAGGATCAAAATTATAGATATGGGAAGTGATGATCCATACCTGAAGAGATAGATTAGCCCCATAGCGAGCGCTATCATTACCAGGGATAGAAGTGTCGAGGCTAGAAATGCCTTGAGAACATAGTTCTCCAAACGAAGCTCCATCCTATGCACCCATGTCTTTATAGGAATATTTTGAATATAAAGATTGTGTATAGTTAGGGTCTATCTACATAGTTATAATTATTCTATCTGTATCATTTCAGATGCTCAAGCGGAATTATTTAATAATATATATTTTCAGACAAATAGTTAAAGCCAATAATACTTCTTCTAGAGTTTTCTGCATGCATCCGCAGGTTATAGCGCAAACTTTATAAGATTGTAAACCTTCTCGTAGAAAATTGGTTTACAATCTCCGACGGACTTGAATAAGCATGGACCTTGGCATAAACCTCGCAGCTGTAATAGTAGTAGTGTATTTGGTGCTGATGCTTTTTATCGATGCTAGAGGACTAATAAAGCCAGGGCTTGATGAGTTCCATGTTGCCAGCAGAAGCTTAAAACCGATCCTTCTTACAGGCACATTCTGTGCCACCATATTGGGTGCTTCCGCCACTTTAGGCATGGCAGGACTTGGCTTCAGCAAGGGCCTTCCTGGTGCATGGTGGATGCTCTCAGGCACAGTGGGCCTTTTTGTTCTATCGGCTTTATTTGCAGGGAGGATCAGGGCAACAGGATGCTACACTTTGCCCGAGCTTGTAGGCTCCTTTTATGGCGATAAGGCAAGGACTGCCGCCTCCATCCTTATAGCCATCTCCTGGCTTGGTGTCATCGCAGTTCAAATAGTTGCCTCCGGAAAGGTGCTCGTCGCGCTTCTCGGCGGTAATGAAATCTTTTACATGGCAGCCTGTACAGCTATCTTCATCCTTTACACATTCCATGGCGGACAGGTGTCCGTTGTAAAAACCGATCTAGTGCAGTTCTTGATAATTATTGTTGGAATCGTGGTACTATTTTCAAAGTCCTTAGATGCCGTAGGATCTAGCGTGCTCATTCACCAGAGCTTTCCTACTTCGGCACAGATGGGTATGTGGGATGTCACATCCATGCTGATCGTTGTGGGAGCGGTCTACCTTGTAGGGCCTGATATGTATTCGCGCCTATTCTCGGCACAAAGCCCAGAGATCGCAAAAAAATCAGCTATGATATCAGCATTTATCCTAATCCCTCTTGCATTTCTAATAACCTCATTGGGAATCTTCGCGAGATCCATTTACCCGAATATATCTCCAGAGCAGGCCATACCTACGCTTATGACAGGGCTTTTGTCGCCATCTATGGCTGGAATAGTGGCTGCGGCGCTTCTTGCAGCCTTTATGTCCTCTGCGGACACAAGCCTTATGACGGCTACATCAATTCTAACATTGGATATCTATAGGAAGGCCAAGCCAAAATCAAGTGAAAGAGTTCTGATGGCAATCTCAAGGCTGGGAGTCCTATTGATTGGACTCTCGGCTCTAATGCTAGCGATCTCCTTGCCGAATATAATTAAGACCCTTCTGATAGTCTATACGGTCTTTACAAACGGCATGCTTATTCCTGTTATAGCAGGCTTTTATCATAAGCAGCTCGGCCTTACGTCGAATGGGGCATTGGCTGCGCTTGTTGGCGGGGGAACTACAGCGTTGATCTTTGGCCAGACGTATCCTCTATTGGGTATGGCAGTCTCTGCAGTGCTCTTGATAGTAGTCAGCAGGCTTGATAAATTGATTATAAGAACGGATGCAAAAATAATAACGTAATCTAACCTTTAGGTTTTCAAATCAAAGTTCGCTAAGAGTGATCCTTGAGTTTCTCCAAATAACAACAATTATTTATTAGACTTGTCGCACTAAATTTTAGACGCTTGGTGAAAATGAGCTCTCGTGGTTATCTGGACAAGCAGTTCATTCGCGACATACAGGGAGAGAATCTCCTCGAGCTTTTCTTGGTGACTGCCGTAGCCTCTATCCTGGGAATACGCTTCTTTTTAGCAATGGCTCGCTATCCACAGGTAGGTGGCCATGGCTTTCATATTGCCCATGTGCTCATCGGCGGAATATTTATGCTTATAAGCACCGTGATCCTTCTATCCTTCCTTAACAAATCGGCACGCGATCTGGCTTCTATCCTAGGCGGCTTCGGCTTTGGTGCCTTTATTGATGAACTAGGGAAGTTTGTAACCAGCGATAACGACTACTTCTTCCAGCCTACAATTGGCCTGATCTATGTCACATTCATACTTCTCTATGCTCTTATAAAGAAAATAAACAGCAGAAGGTGGCTAACTGAGGAGGAAAGGCTTATCAATGTGCTAGAGATCTCCAAGGAGGCCGTTCTGAAGAACATGGATGAAAGGGCGAAGCAGATATCCATGGACCTAATCGCTGAGAGCGATCAGCTGAACCCTGTTGTAAAATCGCTTAAAGATCTATTGGGCACAATAGAGTCGGCGCCTGAGGAAGATCCCGGGATATATACACAGACAAAGGGGCAGGTACGCAGATTTTACCAGAGCATAGTTAAAACGAAGTGGTTTACCAAAGTGCTAGTGGGCTTTTTCTTACTCCAGGCAGTAGTATCGCTCTTAATATCGCTTGATCTCACAGTTGGAATCTACAACGCCATCTTCTGGACTATCATTGCAATCATGCTCCTGGGGATTTATAGATCGTTTCAGTCTAGGAAATCTACATTGATAAGGATATTTTATATCTTTGCCACTTTGGCGCTGGTTTCCGCCCTAGCCTATTCGTTTGTTGGCTTGGAGTTGCCGGCACTTTCTATCATGGATTGGCTGCAGATAGGCTTTACCATTCTGGCAGGATTGTTTGCCGTGGCAGGGATATACAGAATACGAAAGAACCGGTTAAAAGCCTATAACTATTTCAAAAACTCAGTCCTGGTATATATCTTCTTTGTCCAAGTCTTTACGTTCTTCGATTATCAGTTCTACGGGTTGCTGGGGCTGGGCGTGAACATCCTGACGCTGGGTGTGATGAGGTATATGATCGGTCAGGAGTCGCATGAGAACGAAGAGAAATATAAAAAAATAAGCAGCTCTACTTTCCCCTCTCCCTAGCCCATTCGGGCGCTTGAAGGCATAGCCCACGTACATCTTCTCTGAATAGGCAGGACCATGCTAACTTCAACCTTCTCCAGGTGCCTATAGGTTTCGCTGAGCATTCCATAACAAATGGTTCAGGCCAGAAGATCAGTCTCTTATTCATCATTTCCCCATGGTAGACAGAAGGGCATTCATATATAACTATTTTTGGCTTATAACTATTTTTGGCTTACAGGTAATAACTTGGTCCATCATTATATCACCCGTTGAACTTGAGCAAAGCCTACAGGAGTGTTCTTAGCTGTAGAGCTACAACAAACCCGCCAATTGCACACGCTCTAGGGCTGATAGATGGATGAACGAAGGGCAAATAACATATTTATGGAGTATTGCGCAGAGGTCGGGGCAGAATTATTAATTGCATCTTAAATCAGCGCGGGATCTTCATTGGAGATGGGATATTCAGGGGCAAATTATATGATATCGGCCATTACCCGGGCGCAATCCCTTCGAGCACTCCTGATTTTGTTCGAGGCGATGTTTATCTGCTGCCTGATCCCGGGAGATTACTTCAATGGATAGATGGCAACAACTCGTCTACACCCAGTAAGTTTAAATACACGGCTGCTATGCTCCTATTAATACGAGGAATCGTAATGGTAACCGGAACAGTAAAGTTCTTTAACAGAACCAAACGCTTTGGTTTTATAGCTGGAGATGACGGAAAGGATTATTTTGTGCACGCCACTGGACTTAACCCCGGCGTCACTATCACAGAGGGCGACAAGGTCAGCTTCGAGGTAGTTGAGGGCGAGAAGGGCCCTAAGGCAGATAAAGTAGGCAAAGCTTAAAATCATCATATTTCCGCATCAAGGCAGGATTTAATTCTGTCTCTCTTTTAAATCATAATTTTTTAGTTTGAGGGTAATGAGTCAACCGCGTGTCTTGAAGATTGCAGGCGAGATGGCGCTGACTGAGAAGCAGGTGCAGGCCGTCTCAGAGCTTCTTTTACAGGGCGCGACAGTACCTTTCATCGCCAGGTATAGAAAAGAGGCTACAGATAGCCTTGATGAGGTAGCAATCACTGCCATACGCAATCGTTTAACGCAGCTTTTCGAGTTAGACAAGAGGCGGGAGGCTATTCTTCGTTCTTTATCCGAACGAGACCTGCTCACGGCAGAGCTCAAGAACAAAATTTTGGCAGCCGAAACTCTCTCTGCACTTGAGGATATCTACCTCCCCTACAGGCCGAAGCGCCGCACCAGGGCAACTGTGGCGCGAGAGAAAGGGCTTGAGCCGCTGGCAAAGCTCGTCTTTGCCCAAGAAGATATAGATGTGATATCTGAGGCTACAGCTTACGTAAGTCAAGAAAACGGTATCAAATCTGAGGATGAGGCACTCTCCGGCGCACGAGATATCATCGCAGAATGGATAAGCGAAGATTCGGATGCGAGGGCTCAAATGAGAACTCTTTTCGAGACTGAGGGCATTCTCAAATCGAAGGCAATCGCAGGTAAAGAATCTGCAGCAGCCAAGTACAGAGATTACTTCGATTGGTCAGAGCCGATTTCAAGGTCGCCCTCTCATAGGCTGTTGGCAATGATGCGGGGAGAGAAGGAAGGGCTGCTGAGCTTGCATGTAGCACCGCCTGAAGACGAAGCCCTGGAAATTCTGGATGATCTTTTTGTTCACGGGACGAATTCTTCATCAGATCAGGTTCGCCTTGCTCAAAAGGACGGCTACAAGAGGCTTCTTGAACCCTCGATGGAAACTGAAATGCTCTCAGAAGCAAGAGCGAAGGCAGACGAGCAGGCGATTGGCGTGTTCGCTGATAACCTGCGCCAATTATTGCTCGAAGCTCCAATGGGTCAGAAGAATGTACTAGCTGTTGATCCGGGTTTTAGGACCGGCTGCAAGCTAGCAATTCTCGACTCCACAGGAAGGCTCATGCATAGCGATACGATCTATCCCCATGAGCCGCATAACAGATTGAATGAAGCTGCTGAGAAAATCCTTGAGGTCTGCAAGCGATTTGGTATAGAGGTGATAGCCGTGGGGAATGGGACTGCAGGCAGGGAAACAGAGCAATTCCTGCGCAAGTTGAAGTTCCCCTGGCAGATCCCCGTTCTGATGGTTAGTGAAGCAGGAGCATCAGTTTATTCCATTTCTGAAGTCGCCAGGCAGGAGTTCCCTGACCAGGATGCGACTGTTCGAGGAGCAGTCTCAATCGGTCGCAGGCTCATGGATCCTCTCGCGGAGCTCGTGAAGATAGAACCTATGGCCATGGGTGTAGGCCAGTACCAGCATGATGTCGATCAATCCGCGCTGAAGCGAAAGCTGGACGACGTGGTTGAAAGCTGTGTCAATCTTGTAGGTGTGGATGTGAACACCGCAAGCAAAGAAATTCTGGCTTACGTCTCAGGCCTTGGACCAAAGCTTGCTGAGGCTATAGTGAAATATAGGAATGAGCACGGGCCGTTTCGGTCAAGGCGAGATCTGAGAAATGTTCCTCGCCTGGGACAAAAGGTCTTTGAGCAGGCTGCAGGCTTCCTTCGAATCAGAGGAGGCGACAATCCTCTGGACGGCAGTGCAGTGCATCCTGAAAGCTATAAAATAGTGAGCGATATGGCGGGAGACCTGGGAGTATCGGTTCAAGAGCTGGTGCAAAATAAGGAACTTCAAAAGAGGATAGATCTGAAGAAGTATGTCACCGATAAGGTCGGAATGCCGACCCTGGAGGATATACTCTCTGAGCTGGCCATGCCGGGGCGGGACCCACGGGAGCAGTTTGAGGCCTTCAGCTTTCAGGAAGGTGTAGAGAAGATTGAGGATCTGAAGGTCGGCATGAAGCTTCCCGGTATTGTGACCAACATCACTGCTTTTGGAGCTTTCGTTGATATCGGCGTTCATCAGGATGGTCTTGTTCATATCAGTCAGATATCAAATAAGTTTATTAGGAACCCATCTGAAGCGGTGAAGGTTCATCAGAAGGTGATGGTGAGGGTTCTTGACGTGGACCTCGATAGAAAGAGGATTTCTTTATCAATGAAAGAAGAATAATATATGTTAATGCGATAAACATTGAGAAATAAAATGATCTATATTTTGAAAATAGGATATTACTAATCCTTTTATTAAGGTATATGTTAACTAAATTGTATCAATGTTCAATATCTTATTTCGAAAAACTGTTCCATCGCATTAGGGAAATGTTCCCCCGCCTGCGGGGTTAGGGGCAGCCCGCGCGGCGCCTGAGAGCGCTACTCCCCTCCCTCAGGGAGGGGCTGGGGTGGGGGTTATTTTTTCAAGCCGCTATCTGCAGGCGGAACCCATAAGCGACAGTTATGTCATAGAATTTGCTAGGTCCATCCTCGTGAGCTGAAAGTAGTTGCCTAATAGCTGAAAATAATTGCCCAACATATCAAAGACTCTTTTATAGTAAGCAAACTAAATATATTATCGGTATTTCGCATGGCTATTGGAACAAGGCTGTTCGGAAAGACTGATCGGGCCGTCACTCAGGTTGGCCTTGGGGGCGAAGGTATCCTGCGCACCTACGGCAGAGCAGCGGAGGCACTGCCGGTCATAGAGGAAGCAGCTGCTCAGGGAATAACTTACTTCGATTCCGCTCACGCTTATGCGGGCAGTGAGAGCTATTACGGAGAGTTTTGGTCTGAGCATTCGACCCTGAGGCCAAGGATATTTCAGACGAGCAAATCAGCATCCAGGGATAAAGATGGAGCAAATGGAGATCTGGTTCAGACATTGACTGTTATGGGCATAGACCGACTGGATCTATGGCAGATACATGATGTCAGAACTATGGATGACATAGAGAAGATAGAGAGCCCTGGCGGAGCATTGGAGGCGTTCATTGAGGCCAAAGATACAGGTGTGACAAGATTTATTGGAGTGACAGGCCATCACGACCCTGAGATTCTGGAGCATGCTGTGGCTAACTGGCCTGTGGATTCTGTGCTCATGCCCGTGAATCCACTTGAGGCAATCGCTGGCGGATTTCTGGACTCTGTTTTGGCAGCGGCCGAGGACAAAGGAATTGCAATAATTGGGATGAAAGTTCTTGGCGCATCTAATTATATCTCAGAGAAGGCAGGGATTACACCTGAGCTGCTCATAAGATATGCTCTCACCCAGAGGATCACAACTGCGATCGTTGGCTGCTCCAGCCCACAAGAGGTCCAGACTCTAGCCAAGGCTGGAAGAGAGTTTGAGCCGCTGACCGCTGAGGATGAAAACCATCTTGTGGAGCTTTTCAGACCTTATGCCAAGCAGCTCGCGTTTTATAGAGGGACATTATAGGAACTACTATGTATTCACTCCCCCCAGAATTAACATTTCGTATCCCAAAAGTGATTATAGTCCATCTTTCAACTAATTACCTAATAAATTCAAGTTTTAAGTGCATTTAGGATTAAAATATTTAGGTTTAAGGCAGAAGGTTAAGATAAACACTATAATTATGCAACCTGAATTCTAGATAGATTAGCTTACTCCGATAGATTCCGAGTTTTCCTGAGGTACAAAATGGTCCTATAGCCGGCAAGCGTAAAGCCGAAGATTACAGGACCGACGATAATGCCTGAAGCCCCTACGATAAATATTGGAGCTGTAAAGGCCAAAATAGTATAGACGGGATGGACTGAAGCTCCTATTAACACCAGACGTGGCCTAAGAATGTACTCGGATATAAGGACGAGGAAGACCTCTCCAAAGACAATTATTTCCATGGCCTTAGCAAAATCATGTGAAATAAGGAAATATATGGACATAGGCACGAAGAGCGTCGCTGGCCCAAGCTCTGGAAGCAGAGCAAAGAAGCCCAGTATAATACCCCAGGTGATAGGATAAGGTATGCCCATAAAGAAAAAACCAACCATCGCTATTATTGCGCTCACTATTGCGATAACGAACTGGACTCTGAAAAATACATTGTAGATGAGATTTAATTCCTTTAGAAAATGATTGGTTATATCTCTTTTTGGTGTTGTTTCGACAAATCTAATTATACTATCCTTTCCATCTGTGAAGAAATAATAGGTGAAAAATACCAATAAAATAAGCTGGGTGATGTATATAGGGGTGTTATTCACGAATGCTGAAATATTACTTTGTAGAACAGCTACGATAGAGGAGACAACGTCAGTTGGCACGCCACCCAAAAAAGAGACTATTGAAGAGGGAAAGATAGATCCGATAAAACTTGTAATGGCCTCAGAAAGGTTAGACACCTGAAGGTGAGTTGTACTAGGGCCGATTAGGCTGGATACCTCGGCCAGCAACTGGGCAACTACGAAGAATATAATGCATAAAATAATAATAGCGGCCATAAGTATGGTAAGAAAAGATGACACCTGCTTATTTTTTGTAAATTTAAGGAAATATAAATACACTGGCTCAAGAAGGTATACAAAGAAGACACTGAGTAAAAGCGTGGTTATGAATACTGTAGTCAGGTATACGGTTGCAATCACCGACAGAATGAAAATGAGTGCAGCTACAGTATAGTAATCGAGGCGCAGGTTCATATTTGTTGATTAATTTATGTTCGAATAAACTTTACGTCTCTAATTGTTGGAGTGTGCCCACAAGATAAGCCAAAAATAGAACGAAGCAGATGCTAGAGCTTTTGTTCTCTAGCATTCCAGCTTACTGTTTTCTTCTGAAGACTAGGTACGCGGCCGCCAACAGGCCGGTTATGGCAAAGATGCCCTCGAATCCCGGTGCATATGGAGTTGAAGGTTGAGTTACATTTGTTGTGTTTGTCGTCGTTACATTGGTTACGTTAGTAGGCCCAGTCACTATGAACTGGCCTGTCATGGTCGTCGGATGAACATCGCACCTGAAGAAATATGTCCCAGGCGTGGTAGGAGCCGTGAAGGTGTACGTAGTCGTATTGGGACCAGTGATTATAGGACCCCTGAAGATTGCGCTAGTGGCTGAACTATTCGTATAAACTGCAAAGTTATGGGGTATGCCGTTATCTTGGTTGTTGAAATTTATGACGACATTTGATCCAGCAGGCACAGTTATACTATTCACATTGAAGCTTATATTTTTGGCTACTAGACCTACCGTCACTGTGCTCCCAGCCTGGTTGGTGCTCTGGGCTGCTGCCAGTGCCGATACAAGGAGCACTAGCATTGTTAACGAAACTATGGCTTTCATATGAAACATATTCATAAATGTATGTTTAATGTTATAAAAATTTTTGCTAGTTTAGGAAAAATACATGGCTAATCCCCGCCATTTCAATGGTGGGATACAGCCCGTACATACTTTTGCTCCGCGTACCTTAACTATATTGGAGATGGTCTTAAGACAGACGCTCAGCTTACATTGCCGGTGGTCGGAAAAGGCCCCTTTCCCGGCGTCCTTTTGATTCAGGGAAGCGGGTCGATAGATATGAATGAATACCTTCCTCCAATAGTTACTGGATCTGATGAACCTTCAAGGCCATTTCTCCAGATAGCCGAGTATCTATCATCCAGGGGCTTTGCAGTCCTGAGGTTTAACAAAAGAGGTGTGGGCCTGAATGATACAATTTTGAATGCCAGCGCTGTCAGCAATTCCACCTTCCAGACCTATAAATCGGATGCTGAAGTTGCATTAAAGATATTGGAAGCCCAGCCGGAAGTCAACAAGAGCGATATAACAGTGCTCGGTCACAGCGAAGGGGCCATAGTCGCTCCGAGGATCGCCATCGACCACAAGGAGGTAAAAAAGATGGTGCTCATGGCTGCCCCGGCTGGGAACTTGAGGGACCTCATCTATTTCCAGCTTGTGAATAGGTCTCTGCTCTTTGCAGAACAGGTTATGGATACAGACCATGACGGTCAGCTATCTATAAAGGAAGTTGAGGCGACTATGGGACTGCCAAATGACTCAATAGCGCCTCTGCCAGCAGTCGGGCTCATTGAGAAGAACAATACCACCGGAGAGTACCAGTGGCATCCGCAGGTCAGCGCAAATCCCACTGGCAATATAAGCATACAGAATGATCTGCTGCCATTACTTATCAAGCAGTTCCAGGCATTCACCGCCAATCCCGAGGCTCCGGGATACAAGTGGCTTCAGTCCTACTTCGCCCTGAACAACACCATCGACATAATCGGCAATATATCTGCCAGTATACTGCTGCTCAATGGAGAGAACGATACACAGGTTCCTGTTGAGAATCCTATGCTGCTTGAGCAGAAGCTGATGGAGGTCAACCATCCGGATCATACACTGATAACTTATCCAGGACTTGGGCATACGTTTTATCCATCTATGAATTATATTCAGCCATTGGGGCCGATAAGAGAGAATGTGCTGGCTGATCTGCATGAGTGGTTGACCAGCCCTGCGAGGAAGGTAAGATACTTAGTTGGCTAATGCCTGGGCAAATAAAATGAATCCTTATTTACCCAGCTTCAATTTTTAAATCCTGCGTTAATCCCAAGTTCCTTCATCGCTCTTTGTGCGTTCTTTGTGAACTTTGAGCCTTAGTGGTGAAAGGCCGTTAGCCTAGTTATCAAAACAAACGACATACTAATATCAACCAAACCGCGGGGTGTAGTAGATATATTAACAAGGCTACAGAGGGCCGTTAGAAAACCATCCTTCGGGAGCCAAAAGATGGATCGTAAAGAGATCGTCAGAAGGCAATTCGATCTGCAAGCGCAGAAATTCAGCGACTGGTCGGTGACCAGGAACGAGGAGTACATGCAGGCGTACTTCGAGTTCATCGGCTTTCGGAAAGAGGAAGAGCTATTGGATGTCGCCTGCGGAACAGGAGATTTCGCAATTTTCTGTGCAAAAAAGATCAAGCGTGTTCACGGCATCGACATCTCGCAGGGAATGATTGAGCTGGCCCAAAAGAAGTCTAACGCTAACTGTTTGACCAATATTTCCTTCGAGTGCCATGATGTTGAAAATATCCCATGCACCGACCGCTCGTTTTCTGTCGTGCAGTGCAGGTCGGCGTTTCATCACATGGATGATTATCCCAGGGTATTCAAGGAGATGCTGAGATGCTGCAAGGCCAATGGGCGGCTGGCTGTGCAGGATATAATGGCGTATGAGGACCCGGCGGTCGATTCATTCTTCGAGGCTCTGGAGAAGGAGGTCGATGTCAGCCATAATGCTACGCTGCATAGGCAGGAGTTCATGGACCTGTTTGAGCGGAATCAGGTTGAGGTGGTTCGATCGTTTACTGTGGAGATTGAGCTGAATTTCCGGGAGTATCTGGGGCATGCGGTTCAAGCGGAGGGCGGCGTTGAGAGGATCGGAGAGATATTGGAGGAGGGTTTGAAGGATGAGGATGTATCACGGTTTATCTATTTGAATGAAGACAAGGAGCTGGTCTTCAAGAGGGGAGTGTTCTTGATCCTTGGGTAGAAAAGAATGGAATAGCTTTTTAACCATATGATGGAAAAAGGAGGAAGACATGCACTGGGTATTTAAATCGAAGAATCCACATGGCAACGTGGTTTTTAACTTCAGTCATAATGCTATTGAGGATCTTGCTCATTTCGCCAAGGGATATCACCGTGCTGGCAAACACCTTGCTGAAAAGCTTGCAGCTTCGCGCGGCTACGCCGATTTTGATGGTTATCCAATTCTCTTTTTGTATCGCCATGCTTTAGAGGCTCTATATGAAAGCTATTGCATATCGAGGAGCTCAGCTATTACAAATGCTCGATATGGAAACGCTAGATACATCAAAACTTTTCAAACTGCATCGCCCCTTATTGCTTCTTCCCGGTATTAAGATCGTATTCGAGGGAATCGGGTGGACTTGGGATACGGAGATTCCAGGAGCGAGAAATTTGGATGAGTTCGCTAAGCTAATATGTGGAATTGAAGAAATCGATCCCGAATCCTATTGCTTTCGGTATCCTATAAATACAAAAGGACAAGCAGCACTAAACCATCACACAATTATTAATGTTGTCGAATTTTCTCGTAATATGGACCCAATTCTTGATCTACTTGAGGCTGCAGCCCTCGGGCTCCATGAGGAATTTGATACTACTGCAGAAGCAAAGTTCGAACTTCAAAAAATACTCGGGTGATTGGATATTGGTATTATGATCGAAATACTAGAGATTATTAGAAATAGCAGTAATCCAAGGTTCCATATTAAACTTGCCAAAATTTGTAGAGAACGTTTAAAATCTATAGCATTCTCTAAATTGCTGGTCGGTTTTCCTCCGCTTTCGATATACTATCTTGCTGTCAAAGATAGCTAAGCTATAGTGAAGTATGTCTTCACGAGCTTAATATTAGGGTGATCGATAATGGTTTCCGATTCTCACAGCGAAATCCCCGAGCCGAGCGACTACGGTCCTAAAGAGGTCTTTGCCTTTTTTGGCTTGGCATCATACCAGGCTCAGGTTCTGGAAAAGGGCATCATACTCATGATAGTTGCCTTCAGATGTAGAGGATTACACATCACACGAAGCGAATTTGATGTTCTGTATGCTGAATATAACAAGGAAACTCTTGGACAGCTCCTTAATAGAGCAAGGAGATTGATTTCAATTCCAAACGATATGGAATCACTTCTTGACGAAGCCCTACTCAAGCGTAATTGGCTTATGCATCATTACTTTGCGGATCGTGCTGTCCAATTCACAACGGAAATTGGGCGGCACCTGATGCTTTCTGAGCTTCAATCTCTAATTCGCATTTTCACAGAAACAGATCATGCTACTGAATCAATCTACACACCTATCCTAGAAGAATTCGGGATAACTGAGGAGTCTGTTGAGAAATCGATCGAGGAGTTAATTGAGGAATATCTATCCGATGAAGCAACCGAGGGATAAGGTTATCATTTTAATGTATTAAGCATCGCACGATCTTGTTAAAGGTTTATCTTTATATCCTTCACCTGAAGTGTCCCCGCCGGAGGCAGGGTCAGGGGGCCCGCTCGGCCCTGAGAGCGCCCCGTTGTGGCTATATCAGCCTCACCCCCAGAAGTTTACCGCCAGGTCTTGGCTCAACGGAGCTTGCAGGAACGGAGCCGTGCAGATTATGAGGAGCTGATATGAAAATACGGGTAGTTAATCTCGAAGAGAAGGCCAGCCAAATAAAGGAGCTGCATAAGTACAAGCTTATCGCAGAGCTAAATGATTATCAGTTCAAGTTGGTAAAAGCAAAACGTGAGTTCGTCTGGCACAGCCACGAAGAAACGGATGAGCTGTTCTTTGTTGTTGAAGGCAAGATGCAGCTGGCCCTTCGTGATAGGATTTTCGATCTGCATAAAGGCGAATTAATCGTCGTTCCCAGGGGCACCGAACATAAACCGATCTGTGAAACCGAGTGTACGGTGGTGTTAGTTGAGCCAAAGGGAACTTTGAATACTGGCAGCACAGTCGGTCCATTAACCGATACAGATCTCGAACGGATATAGGCAAGTCCTTCACAGCGCCAAATGCGGCGAAGCTAAGGGATAAGACATCGAGACATGTCATCTAATGCAAACTTAATATCATCATCTCACTTAAAGTGCCCATATGCCAGAAATTACCGATGACTTCATGCGGCAAATGATCTCACGTACCAAGGAATATTGTATCGTGATTCTAAAGGCCGGGCCCAATAAAAACAAGGCTGGAGTTGAAAAGATCATCTGGGAGCATGGGAGAAGAAATTTCGCCCTACGTGCGCAGGGATTACTGCCAATAGCTTGCCCAGTCTCCGACGGAAGCAATGTATCCGGGATTGGAATCTTTGATGCAAGCATCGACGAAGTAAAGAGGATAATGGATGAAGATCCGGGAGTAAAAGAAAGGGTCTTTGTCTACGAGATCCATGCCTGCAGAAGTTTCCCTGGGGATTGCTTGCCAGGGTGAAAATCATGAGACAGAGCGCTGATTGATCGATCGAGAGATGAACGGCAGAGTTTGGTGGGATATATCGCAGTGAGCATCTCCACTGGAGGTAAGATCAGGAATATTCTTCAAACCGCTATTAGCCAGCTGAACCCATAGGTGGTAGCACCGTTAAGCAACAGAACAACTAAACAACACAATCCAGGAACCCTTTAGCAGCAAATCCATAAGCTTCTGGGGCACCGCGCGTCTGGGGATCTCACGCGGTAGCTGTTTACGGGCGCGCTCAGGCGCCGCGCGGGCTGCCCCTGACCCCGCAAGCGGGGAACACTCGCATCGGCTGGATTCCGGGCTTGATGTGCTTCAGGGAAAATGTGTATTACTGATATCTGGAATTGCTGTAGCAAATGCCGCCGAGACTTTGATTCCCAGAGATAGCGATTTCAAACCTATTGCCAAAGTGAAGAAATTAAATATAATGCTTTATCAATTATATTGAGGATTTATGGCAAAATATGGCGAGTGGAATCTGAAAGGCGCGACCCTCAGTGATAAAACTGCGAAGAAGGAATACGGAGTGGATCAGGATTTCATTATCAAGGGCATTAATGTCGGTAAGCTTGAATATCATCATGGGTCAGTATGGGGGAACGTTTATATCAGGCTCTTGAGAAGCCAGCTTGAGCAATATATAGCTGATGAGCTTGGGCAGGAATACCTGACCGAACATAAGAATAAAACGGAGCTTCGGAAAATAAAGAAGACGATATCCGAAACCAAAGAACTATTGGAGGAGCTTGAACTCAGGAAGGCTGAACTTGAGGAATCATTGAAAAAGTGAGGGGATAATGGTCACATTCAGCGATATCTATGATGCGTTCTCGTTTGTAAGCTCAGCCCCACAGGGCGGGAACTTAGCAATTCTCTGTAAAGATACCGGCCAAATATATTATCGTTCGGAGTCAGGGGACCTGAATGAAATAGATGATGAACTTGATTGTGATGAATTTATACACATCCCTCATAAAAATGATCTTGATCTGGGTCAACAGCTTGTTTTCGAATTCGTAGAAATGAATCTGCCAAGTGAATACAATGCTGTCCGGCAGATTTTCGGGCACAGAGGGGCTTATGGAGCGTTCAAGTATCTTCTGGAAAGCAAGGGACTGTTGCAGAGCTGGTATGGTTTTGAGAACGAACGGGAAAAAGAGGTACTTCTTCAGTGGTGCGAGGATAATGAAATAGAATTAACCGATGAACCAAAGAAGGATCTTGATTTCAGTAATGCATGATTTTCAGCGTGGGAACATGCTCGAAATGCCGATCTCTTGTAACTATCGTAGCGCCATAGCTGAGCGCAATAGCCGCAATAACCTCGTCGAAGTCTCCAATCGGTTCTCCCTTTAAGATGTCCGGAAATCAAATCTTATTCGATAAAAATCCCTGATGATTCCGAATATGGGGAATCTAAGGGATAAGACATCGAGACATGTCATCTAATGCAAACTTAATATCGTCATCTCACTTAAGTCGCTCATATGACGGAAATTACCGATGATTTCATGCGGCCCAAATGCAAATTGTGAAGATTACATAGCATTAGATTACACTGCTTAAAAATTAGCCTGAGAAATTTTTAGCGGCCTCCAACGTTTTTATCACTGCTTCTACATGCCCTTTAACCTTAACAGATCTCCAGATCTGAGCGATGTGTCCATCTGGGCTTATCAAGAATGTTGATCTCACTACGCCGTATCCTTCTTTTCCATACATCTTCTTCAGAGCCCAGACACCGTAGGCATCCATAACCTTATGATCCGAATCGCTGAGCAGCTTCACCTTAAGTCCATTCTTTTCGGCAAATTTCCTGTGGCTTTCCGGAGAATCGCGACTGACTCCAAGGACTTCTGCTCCAGAAGCATGAATGCTGTTTAAGGCTGCAGTGAAACCCATTGCCTCGCGGGTGCATCCGCTGGTATTGTCTTTGGGATAGAAATAGAGCACAACCCATTTCCCACGATATGAGTTTAAGCATACCTCTTGCTCGTCGCCTGCTGGCAGACAGAACTCTGGAGCGGCATCTCCGACTTCGACCATTTTTGGCACCTTGTATGTGCGAATTGTCTTAAGGGTTTAATGGCTTATTGGAAGGTTAGATTGCCAATGTAGCTACGACTCTCATATTCCAGATGCTTTGTTATGAACATGACAGAGAAGAGATGACCCAGCGGTAGGCAAAGGAGGGAGACACAAACATACCTCTGGGCCACGAGACTGACGGTGAAGGATTATTGAAGTATATAGACGATTGAGATAATCTGAAGTGACCATAGCGACATGCTCTCATGTCGATGCAATACCATAATGGCTGTAAGCGGCGTATTTTAGCCCTTTTCTATCGATCAGCACCTTGTAGCTCACAAGGGCATCTCCACGAAGTCGCCTTCATCTACTATCTTTTCAAGTGCTCGATCAGTCTGGCCTTCTTCTCGTGCTCGATCATCTCTTCGAGAAGCTGGCTGAATGTCTCTCCCGGACGTTTGAGGTCTGATAGCTGGGCCCAGACGTTCTCGGTTACGGGGACACGCTTAGCTGCAAGAATGGCATTATTGTAAATGTTGTAAATGGAAATACTTTACGACATATGCGTGCGGCTACCCGATCCAAAGTTCAAGGTATTCGTGACCTCACGCTCCCAAAGTAGTGAAAATTTTGCTGAAGTCCCACCCTCAACTCCAGAACCTCTTGGTCCTCGCATACTCCCTCTCCGCCTTCAGGATATCCCTATAAAACTCCAGCTCATCCGTGCGAAGCTTGCCGATCACTCTCGCCGCCGTCTCGGGCCCGAGTCCGCGGCTCGCAAGCGCAATTGCCGCAGTCTTGCCGTAGCTCAAGACAAGGTTTGCATTCCTGAATACTCGCTTTGTTCTTCGGCGATCCTCTGGCGTCTTCTTCTTCTCGGGCTTCTTGACTACTTTTATCTCATCTTCTTCCCAGGGCTTGAGGGCTGCAACCATCTTGGAGCCGCAGATGGGACATTCAGGCTGCTCAGGAACGCGTCCAACTGCACGAAGCGACTTCCACTTCTTGCAGTTGACGCAGAATAATATCACCCGATCGTTCATGATCCTGGATTTCAAAAGCTCTATCACTGCGCCATCAGCATGTTCCGGCGACGTAACATCTCTACCGCCTCCCCTGCCGCTGGCACCTATTGGGCTCGGGCTGCTGGTGGTAATAGCGATATTGCCTTTATGAATCTCTTCAAGCATATACTTAGCTCGCGGTAGGTCTAACCGATCCTGGTATATCTCCCGTATTGCTTCACGGTACATTGGCGTTCCTTCAAATACCGAAAGCAACTTGGCCATGCTGATCCTCTGGTAGTCCATATCCCTCGATAGAGCGCCGAACTTCCTGGCGACATGAACCATCTTCCACCTGAGTAGAGTGGTATTCTTGAGGGTCATCTCAAGGATAGGCTCTAGATGCTCGGGTTTCAGCTCCAGGATCGTTTTTGCTATCTCCTCGGCTATTACGGAGCGTGGCAATGTCAGCTCTATCCTGTAGGGATCTATCTCTGATGCAACGCTTGAGCCGAACTTTGCAGAAAGCACAGCCGTTATCGCCCTTCCCAAGGTATCGTTTGTCTTGTGGCCGAAGCATGAGTTTATGATGACTTCGGTGCCGTCTCCCTCAATAACGATATGTGTGTCATCGGGGACTGGTAGATTTTTCCCTATCTGCATTTTTATCAGATCGACAAACTCCGCTGCAGCCTCACGATCGACTGGATAGCTTTCGGTCAGCCAGTTTACAGCAGCATCCTCGCCATCAGATTCTAAAGCCTGACTGACCTTTTTCCTTATCCTACCAACCTCCTGTGCCACTTCGAATGGAACAGGTATCTCCTCGCCGCTCCATGATGGAATTTCGCCGCCGCGCTGGATTGGCATGACCTTGATCTCATCCTCGTCGATCTCAGAGATCTCCCAGATCTCACCCTTTGTCACAAAAGTTGCACCCGGCTGGGCATAGCTGACCACAAATGCCTCATCTAGTGTTCCTATCGATTTGCGGCCGATGATGTCATAGACATTGTATCTCTTTTCATCGGGTATCATCGAGAGGTTCTCGTAGTAGTACTCGCGGGCCTTGCGTGTCCTCTGAAGAATATCGTTCTGGATTCGGGTCAGCCTGCTTTCAGCTATCTGCTCTGCCACTTTCCTCAGCTCATCAAGCGTCAGATCGCGGAAGGGATAAGCTCTGGTTATGATTCTGTGAACTTGCTGGAGACTTATGTCGCCAAAGTCCAGCTCAAGACCTACAATCTGGTTTGCAAGGGCATCCATCGGCTTCTCGTGAATCTGAATCTCCTCGAGCATTGCCTCGCCTGCCCGCCTTGCAATGGCACATGCTTCAGCGATGTCATCCGGGCATGTGGCAATTATTGTGCCTTCTGCCGTCCTGCCTATCTTATGGCCTGCACGGCCAACACGCTGAAGAAGCCTTGAGACCTCGCGAGGCGAGCTGTACTGGATTACATGATCGACATCGCCAATATCGATCCCAAGCTCCATCGATGATGTGCAGATGAGACCGCGAAGAGCGCCTCCTTTGAATGCCTCCTCCGCCTCGACTCTTGTCTCAGCTGAGAGGCTGCCGTGATGAACTCCTATCGGCTCTCCTAGCAGTCTGAACCTGGAGCCCAGGACCTCAGCTGCCTGTCTTGTGTTGACGAAGATAAGGCACTTCTTTAGTTTGACCTGCTCTCTGATCCACCGGATCTGCGATGCTAACCTGGGATCGCATTCCAGCTGGCTCGCCAGGGCATAATCTGCTCGCGTAGGGTTAGGGCTGACAATCTTAAAATCACTCGCCCGTTCGATATCTGCCCTGATAATTTTATATGGCCTCTGCGATCCTGCAAGAAGCCTTGCAACCTGCTCAGGCGATCCGACTGTGGCAGACAGGCCTATCCTTTGGAACTCGCCGGCGATCTCTACCAGCCGCTCTAGGAGGACAGAAAGCTGCGATCCTCTCTTCGATGATGCCAGCTCATGGATTTCATCAACTATTACTGTCTTCACGCTCGATAGATTTTTGCGCAGCCGCTTTCCAGTGAGCATCACCTGCAGAGTTTCTGGGGTAGTGATCAAAAGATCAGGCGGACTCAATGACTGTCTTCTTCTATCGCTTTTGCTTGTGTCTCCATGGCGAACTGCAATTGATATGTTCAGCCGCTCACCCCATTCGTGGAAACGTCTGAGCATATCCCTGTTCAGTGCGCGCAGAGGAGTGATGTAGATAGCCTGTGTCCCGGAACGCTTCTCCGATAGGATTTTATGGAGAACCGGAAGAGCTGCAGCCTCAGTCTTGCCGGTACCTGTAGGAGCTATCAAAAGAACATTTTCGCCCTGCAGGATCTCTGGGATCGCCAGCTTTTGCGGCAGCGTCGGCTCAATGATTGATTGCTCCGCTAGCATCTTTGCAATAGAAGGATTGAGCCGACTGAATTCGTTCACAAAAAATAACTCCTGGGAGGTATATGAATACTTTGCGCTAAAAGACGGTACAAGACGATGTTTAACTACGGCGATGGCCGTATAGTTGAGGAGGCTAAAATGCAGATAGCTGTGATTGGTGGAGCTGAGTGCAGCTCTGAGGTCCGAAGGACCGCCTACATCCTAGGGCGACTGCTTGCAGAAAACGGCCATACGCCGATCTGCGGCGGCCTGACTGGAGTGATGGAGGCGGTCTGCTGCGGTGCCAAGGCCGCGGGAGGAATAGCAGTGGGCATACTTCCAGGCGAAAAAGAGGATGCGAACAGTTGCGTCGGGATCGCCATATCCACAGGCATGGGCCATGCTAGAAACGTAATAATAGTAAAAAGCGCTGATGCAATTATCGCTCTGCCCGGAGAATATGGAACTCTCTCTGAGATCGCTCTTGCCCTGAAGATGGGAAAACGCGTGATAAGCCTTGGAAGCTGGGATATTCCCGGAACACTGAAAGCAATGAGCGCAGAGGAGGCAGTTGAGCTTTTGAGTTGATATAAATAAGTAGCAGAGTAGCTTCAATATATTGTTAAATAATATAAGAGCCATGCGTCCTTAGGCGCAGGCTTAAGGAAGGAGGGCGCTTGAATGAGAACTCACAAAAATCGTCTGTTAGTTGTATTAATAGTGTTCGTCTTCTCAATCTGCGGTGGCCTGGCTGCAGAGCCAACACTGAAGGATGATGCCTATCATTATATGCCCAACAACATTGATGATAAGCTCTATAACGAATGGTGGTACTTCAATGGAGTTTCGAACGATACGCAGTTCTTCTTTAACTACTTCCTGAGCGATCCCGATAATATAACCGGTCTGCGAAAGATACAGGCGATTGCGCTCGTGCTTGTGGACGGCATGCCGCCTCTTTTGGGCATACACAGCAGCCGTGGCTTCGGAGGAGATCGCAGCAATCCAATAATCGATATCGACCAAAACGGCTTCAGTGCTCTGAATACATCAACCTACAGAATATTCGGCACTGCAAGTGATACCATGTCGGGTACGCCAATCATGTGGGATCTAAATTACACTGTAGCAGTCAGCTCCTGGTTCCCTATGCCAGTTCAGATGCACGTCGGCCACCTCAATGGTGACTGGATGAAGTGGCTGGTTTATATGCCATCGGCAACGGTCAAAGGAACCATAATCATTGGCAACCAAACTAGAAGCATAAACGCAGTCGGCTATCATGACCACAATTGGGGCAGATGGGCCTTCAACGATGCTAGGTGGAACTGGGCGCAAGTATCTTCTCCTGAAGATGGCTTCAGCTTGACGCTAGGGGATGTGATAGGTGAGCAGAGGAATACCATTCTGGGAATACAGCACACTGGAGAAATAATCAAGTTCTCAAGCTCGCAGGTTAGGCTTAGCTACGCAGACTTTTCTCTTGATCAGCTCACGTCCAGGACATATCCGACGGCTTACAAAGTTGAGGCAGACAATGGCGATTATATGCTTAACCTGACGATAAATGTGCTCAAGAATGTGCCACTGCTGGTGGATTATCCAAAGCCTATGCCGAGCTATATAGTCTTCGAGCAGGTATCCAGGTTCAGCGGATCTTTGAAGCCAAGGAATGGTGCAGGCTATAGCTTCGACAGGATGGGCTTCTCCGAATATACGACAAACAAACTACATCCGATAATCGGAAGGGTCAATGCTACAGATCCTGCTAATATTACAATAACTGCCACGAATGAGAGAACTGGCGAAGTGAAGACTGCAGATCCAAGCTCCTCTGGCTGGTTCAGCATAGATTGCGACTTCGCTGATTATCTGGCTAGCAGCACAGCTCCCTGGATTGCCAATGGGGACAATGTTAAGGTGATGGCGAAGGATGCCGCAGGAGACACAAACAGTTCTGTTGCGGTCGCCAACTTGACGACTGATAGGCAAGATATTGGCACCATAGAACTGAGATAAATTGACAAGTTATAATTTTTTGATATTTATATTTTTGCCAATCTCTATTTTACGCTGTTTATTCCTCGCGAAAGCTCTTGGTTTGCATAACTAAAAAGGATAGGTCAAGCCACAGAGATGTGGAAGTATGAAAAAAGCACGAATATAGTACCAAAAGATGTGTTTGGATAGCCTCGCAGGAAAGTTATCCGGCTCCCATCCCTCTCGCCCTCTCCATTGCATCATTAGCCTCTGCATTCCTGCCCAATGCCTGCAGTGTAAGGCTCTTCTTTATCCAGACGGCAGGATCTGTCGGATTGAGCTCACTTGCCCTCTCATAGCATTTCAATGCCTCTTCATACCTTCCGAGCTCATAGAGTGCAACCCCTTTTCCTTCCCACGCTGTTTTGAATAACGGATCAAGCTCCAATGCCTTGTTGTATGCCTCAATTGCCCCTTCGTAGTCCCCCTGGTCGTATAGCAAAAGGCCTTTGCTCTCCCATGCCTTAGCATAATCGGGATCAAGCGCGGTTGCTCTCTCATAGGATTTTAGGGCATCGTTGAATCTATTCATGTCATGTTGGATCCTTCCCCGATTTACCCAGGCAACAGTATCAGAGGGATCAAGTTGCGTAGCTTTATCAAGACAAACAATTGCCTCATTATCCTTACGCAGATGATAAAGCGCAACTCCCTTGCCTATCCAGGCGGATGTGTTCTGAGGATCGATCTCCAATGCGCTTTCATAAGCCTTTATAGCCTCTTCATCCATGCCCGACCTGCTGAGTGCGACTCCTTTTGCCTGCAATGCCAGGATATATTCCGGTCTGATTTGAAGGGCTTTGTCAAATGATTCTATCGCATCCTCATACATGCCGAGCTCTGATAAAGCCAGACCCCGATTGCCCCACGCAGGAGCTAGCATTGGGTCCAGTTTCAGCGCCTTATCGAAGAATTCTATAGCAGTCTCATATTCACCCTGTTTAAAATGGGACACTCCCTCATCATTCAGATCTCTGGCATGCAGCATAATTCATCACCTAGAACTTTAACGATATTCTTTATCCAGAAGGCGTTTTTGATACTTCATTCACAGTTCCTAAAATGTTGTGCCATATGGCAAAGCATTCAAGATATGAACGCATTCCGATCGGAAATCTGATAATTCTTTAGGCATTGAATCTAGATAAATTTTTGTGATACTAGCACTTTTATACTGCCAGAGAACGATATTTATAGCTCATGCATCCAAGAGAAAAAATCCTCTTCGATCCAAAAAAGGTCAAATTCGATATGCCACTCCTGGAAGCATTTAGGTTAACTCAGGTCAGATCCCTTGAGGATTACCGATCCCTTAGGGGGAATCTAGCCGATCTTCGAGGGATATCCTACTTCTTCATCAATTGCCTGGAAGGGAAGGCTAAGTTGATGATTACGATTATAACTGCTGAGAAAGATGAAGTCACGGCCTCATATGCCCTGGATTACGATCTTCTGGGCATAAGTTATGAAGACCTGATGAATGCGATTTGTGGAGAGAGCGGAAATTATCCGCTTTCTCATGAGATGGAACAGAAGCTTATGGAAGCTTTGGAAAATGACCGTTGGCGTTTCTTCAAAGCAGAATAAAATACCGTTTTACTTAGAAAAAGTTAAAGGGCATTGTCTTTGCCAGACATAAGCCACCCCCTCTAGTCTATGTCCGGCATATGTAGCATTCTAAGGTTAATGGCTACCGTCCATCAGGCGCTATATTAAGCCTAAGGGTCGAAGAAGAATCCTCCACTGTGATAGGACCAGCTGCTCGAGTAGTAATAGGTTTTAGAGCCGAGGCCGTAGATATTGGGAGCATACCATGGACCCCAGCTATACGCTGCTGGATACCAAGTGTAGTAGTGAGTGACCGGCGTCGTGTAATAGTACGTTGGATTATGGCTATACCACCAGTAGTCATCATAGTTATAATTGTAATATGCCGGATATGAATATGGCCAGTACAAAGTTCCTGGGGAGAGCCAGTCGTAGTAATAGTTATTGTAATTGTATGTGCCGGTCGGCGGCGTGATCACCTGGCTCGAAGAGCTTGAGCCGTATTGAGAATTGTATCCAGGCTGGTCATATTGGCCCTGTCCATATTGATCATATGTCTGTGCGTTATCCTGATAGTTGATTCCAGGTCCACCGTAAGGGTAGCCCCCTCCATTTGCAGTGCAGATTGTTATCAGCGTTCCGAGCGCCATAATGGACAATATCAATTTGACTTTGCTAATTTCAATTCCTCCAAATACCACCTATCGTGGCCATAATATTAAAAGCTGGTTTTTATGTAAGTATCATCTAATATTTACATGAATCCTCTATAAGGCTGAAGCTGTCGGAAAGTTGATTCTAAATGCGCAAGACATTTAAACGGAGCCGAATTTTATGATAAATATAAAATAGGCATGCGCTGCAGATCAAATTTTTCGGAGACCTTTTTAAGTGGTATGAATGGGTAATATGAATGCTGATATGCATTGCATTCGTTTATTTGGGTATTACCCAAGTCAATGACCCAAGCGCGAGACAGTTGAAGATATTATTATACCATTATACGATCATCTAGGCATTTTTATATGAAGCGTGCCCAGCATATTCCTGGTCACGTCCCATGAATAGGTGGATACAAATCTGCAATCAGTCTTGCCTATGTAAGTTCCATTTAATGGAACTGCATCCGGGGAATAGCTTGCGATGTATATGGCCTCACCGGTTGGATATTTGCAGCTTCCAAGGACTGCCTGATGGCCATCAACTCCCACTGTTGATGGATTTATCTTAGAGTCCGTACCTCCTAACGCTGTAATAGCTGATGTAACGATATCCTTATTTGCATCAATGCCAGCAGACATGTTTTTCTCATATCCCGTTAAAATGATAGACGCATAGCCGTCATCCCCATCAACAGATAAATAGTATCTCGTGAACTTCGCGCCATCGGAGGTGGCGCCGCTCGTTGATGGATCAACAACGACTTCGTACTTCGAGGTCGTGTTCATATCAAAGGAAACCGTATAGGGGCCGAGCTTCCCTGACTCATGGGCTGCGAGGGTTGGGCCGATCTCTGCCAGCATCATTACAAGAACTATGATCAAATGAACTCTCATCATACCACCTTCCAGCCTTTAGGCTCTAACAGTATATCAAATAGTTATCTGGCCCGAGTCAAACGGCGGCGGCGCGCCCCACTGCAAGCAGTAGGACATGCGAGGCGCCGCTGCATCAAGTCATTTTTCTGCGATGCGTCGCGAAGGATGTTAAAGATATATAGCTAGAATAGCACCCTAGTGTAACTTTGCCTTATGCCTTTATCAAGTCAGCGGACTTAAGAGCCTCTTTATAAAACTTCAGCGCATAATCTTTCACCATACTTCGGGAGCCGAAGTAGGGGGCCGCACTCTTTATCGATTCCTTCATGACCTTTACCCAGCCGTGAGGTATTCCTGATTCATCTTTATCATAATACAAAGGTACTACATCTTTCTCAAGTATAGTATAAAGTTCTTCTGCGTCCGTTGCATCTGAGTTATTTCCATTTGTGCCACCAAACGCCCAGCCGTTTCTGCCGTTATATCCTTCGATCCACCAGCCATCGAGTATGCTCAGATGAAGCACGCCATTAATAGCGGCCTTCATTCCGCTTGTTCCTGAGGCCTCGAATGGAGGCAGAGGATTATTGAGCCAGACATCCACGCCATGAACTAAGTACTGTGCTAGCTCCTCATCATAATCCTCAATAAAGGCAACTCGACCTCCGAAGGAGGGCTCCTTGGCGATGTTGAAGATATTCTGGATCAGCTGTTTGCCATAATTATCCGCAGGATGTGCTTTTCCAGCAAATATGATCTGAACGGGCTTTTTGCGATTATTCAGTATTCTTTTAAGCCTCTCCAGATCTTGCATAACAAGAGTAGCCCTCTTATAGCTTGCAAATCTGCGGGCAAAACCTATGGTCAGGGTTCCAGGGTCAAGCATCATACCCGACGCCAGGATTATATTAGGATCTGCTCTGTCCTCCATCCACCTAAGCCTAGCTCTTTCTTGTAGGACTGCTATCATCACCATCTTCAGCAATCTATGGGTTTGCCACAGTTCTGAATCAGGAATGTCATCTACGAGCTGCCAGATAGATGGGTTGTCGTGATCAGCGATCCATGTCGGGCCAAGGTATTTGTTGAAAATTGCTGAGATCCTTGAGTCTATCCAGGTAGGAACGTGGACCCCGTTGGTTATGTAACCTATAGGTAGATTCTCCACGGGGTACGTTTGGCCAGAGATGCTGCCACATTGCTCTTGTGACCTCGTTGTGTTTTTTGCTGACGGCATTACAATAGGCCGACATCCTGAGCGCAAAGGCCGTCATATTAAATCCCGCAAGCGGATCCTTTGGATCGATGCCTAGCTTAAAGAATGAGTCCCTATCAAGTTCAAGCATGTGTATATAAGAGTTGAAATATTTATCCATCAGAGGGAAAGGAAAGACGTCATGGCCTGCAGGGACAGGCGTATGTGTTGTGAATACTGTCATAGATCTGACCTGATCTGCGGCATCTCTATAGCTCATGCCGTTCTCAACAAGTTTCCTGATTCTTTCAAGGATGGCAAAGGCTGAATGGCCCTCATTGAGGTGAAGGATAGAGTGTTTTATTCCCAGAGCATGTAGAAGCTGAGCCCCGCCGATGCCGAGGATTATCTCTTGAGCTAGACGCTGCTCAGGATCCCCTATATAAAGCCTGGCCGATATGCCTCTATTCCAGGGATCATTTCCCTCTATATCAGTATCTATGAGGTAAAGGGGTACTCTGCCTATTTGAGCCTTCCAAACCTCGAAATAGACAGGAAGTTCAGCAGTTGGCACTTTGATGGTGAGAGCTTTGCCATCTCCATCCAGCACATGGCAGATAGGGGCATATACCCTGTCGAGGGTCTCACTCTCGTTCATTTGCCATCCGTCGGATGAGATCTTCTGATGCAGGTAGCCTTCAGGATACATGAAACCGACGCCGACTGCTGGAACGCCTAGATCGCTGCATTCCTTCAGAAAATCTCCTGCCAGAAAGCCGAGGCCTCCTGCATAGAAGGGCAATGAATGATGAAGTCCAAACTCAGCTGAGAAATAGGCAATTGGGCTCATCTCAGGATCGGCAATCTTGGAGTAGAACCAGCTTCCATATGCGTTCATCTCAGAATCAAACCTGGCAATAACCGCATCGTAGTGCCTCAGAAACCGCGAGTCTTTGACAGCCGAGTCCAGAATTGATCTATCGATATCATGAAGCAGCCTCACAGGGTTCTGGGCTTTGAATTCGGCACCGTTTCCGCTTAGCATCTGGAACAGGGCCTTTGCCTCAGGATGCCAGCTCCACCAGAGGTTGCATGCAAGCTCGCTGAGGCGCGATATCCTCTCGGGTATATAAGGAAACTTGCCTTCAAAAGGATCCATAGCGTTTGCAGTCTCCAGCCTGTATCGATAGATCGTAGATAAATCCGATAGCCAGGCAACCCTTTTTCAAGCCAGCATAGTATAAGAAAGATTCCCTGATGAGGAAATAAAAATTAGGACACAAATTAGACTCCTAATACTACCAATATCCCGGCAATGAGCTTCAATGCCTATCTGCAGCGCACGGATATAAGCCACATACATAGCGGCTTGGGCGGTTCCCACAAGCATTCCATATATGGATGTGGGATAATTGAAACCTGTGCCGAAGGTGATAAGGATCAATGCAGCGAAGAGCTGATGATTATGCCCTGGGGTAGGACCCCAGGACCCTGACCATTGCAGCCTTATCTTTTATTATTGCCAGCGCATCCTTGATAGTGGGGTCGCTTATATGTCCCACAAGATCAATAAAGAAGTAGTAATCTCCAAGGCCGCGCCTGCTTGGCCTTGATTCTATTCTTGTTAGGTTAATACCCCGTATAGCGAACTCCTGAAGGATGGAACAGAGCGCACCCGGTCTATCGCGATCTAGATAAATTGCAAGCGAGGTCTTATCCCTGCCCGTCGCCGTTTCCATCTCCTTGCCAACAATGGCAAACCTGGTAATGTTCTCGCTCCCATCCTGAATATCCTTTGCCAAGATCTTGAGATCATATCTCTCTGCGGCGTCAGCACTTGCTATGGCTGCCATTTCTGGAAACTCTTGGGCGAGACGTGCTGCATGGCTTGTGGAGCCTGTGCTCCTTATCTCAGCCTTAGGATAACGCAGTTTGATATACTGTCGGCATTGTGCCAGGGGCTGAGGGTGCGAGAGTATCACCTTAATCTCGCCCTCGCCTCTGCCTACAAGGCAGTGCCTTATCGGCAGATTCACCTCTCCTCTGATGCGAAGTGGCATTCGGAGAAGAAGATCCATGGTCAGGCCGATTGCCCCTTCAAGGCTGTTCTCAAGTGGAACGATGCCCACATCTACATCTCCTGCTTCTACGGCCCTGAGAACATCTTCAAAGTCACTATAGTAGGCAAGATCGGCTTCAGGCTGCCAAAGGCGCGCAGCCTTATCGGAGTAGGATCCCTCAGGACCCAGAACTCCTATCTTCATTTCTTCTCCAGCTCTTTGATCAGCTCCGCAGCCCGATCTACTGTTATCCTGCGCTCAGCTGCCATCCTTGCGGCTATGACCTCAACGAGGTCGCAAGCTGCACCTGCCTGGATTGCGATGTTTTTTGCATGAAGTGTCATATGGCCTCTCTGGATACCTTCGGATGCCAGCGCTCTTAGAGCCGCGAAGTTCTGGGCAAGGCCGACCGATGCTATTATCCTTGAGAGATCATCTGCAGACTTAACGCCTAAAATTTTCACCGCAGATTTAGCAACGGGATGAGTGCGTGTGGCACCGCCGACAAGGCCGACAGCCACAGGAAGCTCAATTGTGCCCACGAGATCGCCATCCCTATTTTTCTCAAATCTGGTGAGAGCTCTGTAACGTCCGCCAACTGTTGCGTAAGCATGGGCTCCGGATTCAACTGCCCTGGTATCGTTACCGGAAGCGAGAACAATAGCTGTAACTCCATTCATTATGCCTTTATTGTGGGTTGCAGCTCTGTATGGATCGGCCTCCGCCAGAGCAGCTGCCTGGATGATTGCATCGACGATCTCTGCCCCGCCAATGTCCTCGGCCTTGAAAACAGCCCTTGCCCTTGCTAGCCTCTTATCAGCGAGGTTTGAGATGATTCTCAGGTAAACTCGTCCGCCCGTTATCTCTTCAATTTTAGGCGCTATTGCCTCCGCCATAGTATTAACGGCATTCGCACCCATTGCGTCCCTACAATCCACAATCAGATGAGTTACAACCATCGGCCCAACTCTTGATTCGACTATGTGGACTTCGATGTCCTTGACTCCTCCTCCGAACTTTACAAGCATTGGATCTTTATCGTTTGCAGCCTTCACGAGCTCGTCTTTATGAAGAAGGATCTCCTGCCTCGCTCCGCTCGGATCTACGATGCCAGTAGCCTGGATCTGGCCACGCATTATAGGACCCGTGCTGCTGGTCATGAATCCTCCGCCGCCACGTGCCATTCTAGCGCCATTGCTTGCTGCGGCGATAACTGAAGGCTCCTCGGTCGCCATTGGGACCAAGACCTCCCTGCCATCAATAAGGAAGTTAGTAGCTATGCCGAGAGGAACCTGAAACATGCCTATAACGTTCTCTACCATCATGTTGGCCTGATCAAGCTTAAGTCCGTTTTCTATTTGGGATATATCTTCCTGGCTCAGACCCGCCTGCTCTGCCACAGATTTGAGCCTTTCCTTTGGAGGAAGCTTATAAAATCCTGAAATTCTGGAAGTCACTGGTCTCATACCTCGTAATACCTATTTAGGACTACAAAAGTTCTTGTAAGGGAAAAACTTTATTCCAGGTAATATCTTTAATTTTTATGCCTCTTCCAATTGCGAGCAGGATCTCAGAGCTTGAGAGCCTTGTAGGCAGGCTTAGTCCTGTTCAAAAGATGCTTCTGGGAACAGACGGCTCAGTTACCAGTCTATTGGAAATCATAACCGGAAGCAAAATCGGAATTGAAACACTGGTTCAGCAGGTTCTGCCCGCAGATGATGCTGTTGCGCTCGAGCTGAAGATAAGCTCTGGAGAGGATATTAACTACAGGATTGTGAAGCTGAAGAGGGAGGACACGGGAGAGACTCTGATCTACGCAATCTCGCATACTCCCATTAAGAGGCTCGAGCCAGGCTTCAAGGATGACCTCACAAAGGCAGATATACCCATCGGCGTCATATTGAAGAAGCATCAGATAGAATCCAGGCGCGACATAACAGGCGCAGAGGTTTTCCAGGCTGATCGGGAGATGGCCTGTGTATTCAATATATTTCCCAAAGAGCCGATGCTTTCAAGAAGCTACAAAATTGTCAGGCATGGAGAGCCATTGATTGCGATAAAGGAAATGTTTCCTTATAACAGCTTTCAGGACGAGCGAAAGGTAGTGATAGAAACGCCTTCGAGGATCCACCTGACTCTGACTGATCTGACAGGCAGCTGCGGCCGTGTTGATGGTGGAGTCGGCATCACTCTGGATGAGCCGAATATTATCCTAGAGGCCAGGAGAACTCGAGAGCTGGCCGTTGAGGGTGAGAATGAAAGTGCAGAGCGTGCTAAAGTGGCCGCACAGGCGGTCATGAAGCACTTCGGTCTTGGCGGTGCGCATATCTCTATCAGGAGCGGATACAAGCTGCACGTGGGCCTTGGCGGAGGAACACAGCTCGGCATCGCAGCAGCAAAGGCCGTTTGTGAGCTTTATGACTGCCATGCGAACGCGCGTGAAATTGCCAGGGTAATTAACCGCGGCGGGACGAGCGGAATAGGCACCGCAGCCTTTGACATGGGCGGATTTATAATCGATGGAGGCCACACATTTGGGCCGGGAAAGGAGAAGACTGATTTCAGGCCGTCATCAGCCTCCAAGGGCGTGAGCCCTCCTCCAGTGTTAGTGCGCCATGATTTTCCTGAAGACTGGCAGGTAATGCTAGCCATACCGAACCTGCCTAAAGGCGCTCACGGCAAGAGGGAGGTAGACATATTCAGGGACTTTTGCCCTGTTCCGCTGTCCGATGTCCATGAGCTCTGCTATCAAATCCTCGTGCGGATGGCGCCCTCTCTGATTGAAAAGGATCTGGATGAGTTCGGCAAAGCTGTAAATAGGATTCAAGAGCTTGGGTTCAAGAGAGTTGAGGTGATGTTGCAGCATCCTATCGTTCGCAAACTTATGGAGGATATGAGAAATGCAGGTGCAGCCTGCTCAGGCCTCAGCTCCTTTGGGCCGACAGTATATGCAGTTGCAGATTCCCAAGTTAGAGATATAGAGGCTGCTGCACGCGATGCCATGGGCGATACAGGCGGAGAGGTTCTGACAACCAGATCAAGGAACGAGGGTGCACGGGTTAGAATTGCATGATGTCTTTATTTATGCTTTAGAGATGATTTTATGAGCGATATAAGATCTTTGCTTGAGAAACTTAGCAACGCCCACGGCATATCCGGGTGGGAAGGGAACGTCCAGCAGATAGTGATGGATGAGATCAAACCTTACGTAGACGAGGTTAGAGTAGACGCTTTAGGCAACGTTATAGCGACCAAGAAGGGCGAGAAGCCCTCAATAATGATTGCCGCACATGCAGATGAAATCGGCCTTATGGTGAAGCAGGTTGATGAGAAAGGTTTTCTGCGTTTTATCCATATTGGCGGATGGTATGATCCAACTCTCCTCAACCAGAGGGTAATTGTTCATGCGAAGTCTGGACCTGTTTTCGGCGTCGTAGGCTCGAAGCCGCCGCACGTTATGAAGGAGGACGAAAGGAAGAAGCTCATTGAGGCCAGGGATATGTTCATCGATATCGGATGCCAGAGCCAGGAGGAGGCTGAAGACCTCGGAATTGCACCTGGCACGCCAATATCCATCGATAGAACCTTCGCGTCTCTGCAAGGAGATAGAGTTACGGGAAAGGCATTCGATAACCGTGCTGGCCTTGTCGCAATGATCGAGGCTTTAAAGAGGACTAAAAGCAAATCAACGATATATGCGGTTGCCACAGTCCAGGAGGAGGTCGGCCTTAAAGGAGCGAAGGTAAGTTCTTATCGTCTGAGCCCCGACATAGCTTTGGCGACTGATGTGACCATACCTGGCGATCATCCGGGAATCGATAAGAAGGATGCTCCAATAGAGATGGGAATGGGCCCTGTAATAGTAATAGCTGATGCATCCGGAAGGGGGTTAATGGCAACCCCAAGCATTGTGGATTGGCTTGTAGGCACTGCAAAAGAGTTCAATATCCAAGTCCAGCTTGAAGCATCTGATGGCGGGACGACGGATGCAACAGCAATTTATCTGACTAAAGAGGGAATTCCTACAGGTGTCCTTAGTGTGGCGGCGAGGTACATTCATTCACCGGTCGAAGTTTTAAGCCTGAATGATGTAGATAACGCTGCTGAGCTTATGGCAAGAGCGCTGGAGACTGCTACGAAATACTTTAGAGCGTGACTTCCTCCCCGGCCTAAAGACCGGGGCTTCCTACTTCAATTATGCCAGCCTTCATATAATCCCTAATTTATTAAGATAGTATAGAATAAATAATTTTCGATTTGGATATTATAATATGGACAGGTCTGATATATTTATCAATTGAAAGGGAGTTCCAGCGTAATGCCGCGCTTGATGCACGACGAATCATAGTAGAGTCTAGTGACAGCAAAGTAACTCTACGTAGCTATGTCCATTCATGGGCAGAGAAAGACGAATCCGGAAGGGCAGCTTAGGCTGCACCAGGCGTATCCCAAGTTGATAATAGAATTACAGTTAGCCTTAGACAGAAATCTAAAGAAAATCGATAAATATAAAAGAGCCGCAGCCAACCTGGCCGCACTCTTTTAAAGCCGTTTCAGCTTCCGCCGATCAGGCTGATCACGAAGTATGCCAGAAGTACGCCCACTATGAATACAATTGCAAACGCGGGGTAGACCAGCGTATTGGCTATTATGAACTCACTCATAGAATCATCTCACTACAAGTACTGGTATCGTTGCCCAGTAAAGAACTTTTTGCACGACGCTGCCTATTAACAGCTTGGATGCCCCTGACTCGCCGTGGCTTCCCATTACGATCAGGTCAGCCTTCTCAGCTCCGGATACGTCTATGATATCATTGGCAGGAACGCCGATCCTCACAATGGTATCTACTGCAACACCTGCATCGCTGCCCATCTTCTTTATGGAATCGACTGCCTTCTCGCCTGTGGCAGAGAGCTTTCCCTCAACCTCTTTTCTATCTGCCCCAAGCTGTCTAACAGCGCTCGCTATTACAACTTCATTTACTACATAAAGCGCTATTACGGACGCGCCCAAGGATTTGGCTAGCTCTAATGCATCCTGAGCGGCCATCTTTGACTTATCTGAGCCATCAGTGGCGATCAAAATCCGCTTGTACATCCTATCCCACCTTTGGACGCTTTATCACACAGACATTGTATAAATAGCTATCTTCCTGTCAATAGCTATTTTCCAGCCTCCAGTATTCGTAGTGCGAAAAGGGCTGCGTTTTCTCCCGAATCGATGCCCATGCATGCAACAGGCACGCCTGGCGGCATCTGAGCTATCGATAGAAGTGCATCGAGCCCTCCTAACTTGGCGCTCACCGGCACCCCGATGACAGGGCGCATTGTTCTTGAGGCTATATAGCCGGGGAGAGCTGCGGATAGGCCAGCTACGCCAATAAAGACCCTGGCATTGCACTCGGTTATGTACAGCTCTAGCTCCTTAGGATTCCTATGGGCCGACAATATCTTATGCTCGTAGCTAGCGCCCTTTTCCTCAAGCCTCCGGAGTATCTTGTCCACTATTTCCTGGTCTGATTTGGATCCTGAGATAACTGCTATATCCGGCATTGTTACTCCTGCTCATCTCCCTGCAGCTCGTGCTGCTTCTGGAGACTCATCCTTATCAGTATCTGGAATATATCCCTTACAGCACCTGCATCGAGGCCAAGCTCTATTGCCATATCAGTTGCCCTAGTCAAAACAAGCTTTTCCTGCTCAGGATCATTTATCCCTCTGCCCTCTGATTTCTTGGCTAGAAAAATTTCTTTCGAGATTCCAACGCGCTGCTGGATCAACCTTATTATCTTTTCATCGATCTTTGCGACCTCATGACGATGCTCAGCTAGACTCAATCGAACCCCTTGCCCATAATTCCCTTGCGATTATTGACCTTAGTCCTTATCACTTTTCCGCCCAGACTCTCCCAGGCCGCCTCAAGTGCATCGATCTTATCATCGTCGATTAGGCTCGCGTAGGATGGGCCTGTCCCTGAAAGGCTCACGCCACGTGCTCCTGCCTCCAGAGCCAGCAGCATTGGCTCGACAGAAAGGCCAAGAGCGCCGCAATAGATGAACCCATTTAGCGTCATGGCTCTGCTGAAGTCGCCTCTCATCGCCAGATCAAAACATAGCTCGGCAAGTGGCGCGATCAGCCTCGATCTCTTGACATCCGTATCCTTGGAGAACAACTTTCTATTGGGAACAAGCAGCAGAACATCCGACTCAAGTTCATCATGCTTTAGGAGTTCCATCTCTCTGTTATCTGTTACTACTACTCCACCAAGCATAGACGCCAGAGCATCATCGAGGGCACCAGTTATGGTAACACCTGTATCGCGTGCAGCCTCGACACCAATCTTTGCAGCCTCAATAAGATCCATCTCCTCATCAAGGGCATCCAGTGTGGCGAGAACAGCTGCATTTGCAGCTGCGCTGCTGCTCTTAAGGCCGCTTGCAACAGGAATCTCACTCCATGTGCGCACCACGCCGCCGTAGCTGTAGCCGAATCGCTTGAGAACCAGCTCAACAGAGCGTTCGACAAGCCGCGTATCAACGCCAGGCACGTCGCCCTTGATGCAACCGGAGGAGTTCAGCTCAACCTCAGCTGATGTCTTGAGATCGATCCCGAAGGCAGAGCCCTTCCAGATAGCGACAGCGTTTAGAATAGTTGCTGCGCCCATAACCGTTGCATATCCCCTCAAGATCTCACTTCAGGGCTGCTCCATCTCAAAGATCTTTTTAAGCTTCTCAAGCTCCTTAACTACATCCTCTTTGCCATCGCGAGAGTATTTTCCTATTACCTTATCCAGGTACTCTAGCTCTGCGATGGTTGAGGAAAATTTAGGCTGGTAATTTCCGAGGGAATAAAGCGGAAGCACTTCTACACCGCCTTTATTTGTTCCTTCATCCAAGCCTTTTACAACTACTACGAATACGTAATTTTTATAGCCGAGTCCGCGAGCGATATTCTTGGCAAAGCTATTCATTTGCTGGACGCGGCGCGAGGATAAGCCCTTATAGGCCGTGACTGAGTCTTTGTACTCAATAAACATTATCGCATCATCGGACCAGAGCAGCGCATCGTATTCCACTATGGCTAAGGAGTTCTTGAGGGCCACGACGTTGAAGAGAACACCGCGACACCAGCTTATATTTAGGTGTAGCCTGAAGTCGGCCTCGCTTATCGGCGCTATTCTAGGCTTCAGAACATAAGGATCGCTCGACAGCTCAATCATAAAAGGACCATTCATCTCGACAGATAAAGGGTTTTTCTAAGTCCTTCAACCCCTTGCCAAGTTCAGGGTTAGATCGAGCACAACTCTAGGCCTGACAGATGCAGCCAACATTGCTGCGTTAATAGCTTTTTTGTAAAGCGGACCTTCTGAGATCAGGCATTTTTCCGAAAGTCCCTGGACTAGCCGATCGATCTCATCATCCCTTAGATTTCGCAGCGTCTCAAGAGCAGCTCTTCCCAACCGGTACTCCCAGTAGAATTCAGATCGCCAGAGATGCTCATACCTTGCGAGTGCCCTATGCGCCACATCGCCATCTAAGACGGCCTTTGCCGCTACCTCGCCGCAGATCCTACCTGCTCGCATTGAATATGCGAGACCGCTCTGACCTGCGGCTCCGCCTACAGCCATGAAGCCGTCTGAGACGATATCGCCGGGCAGGACAGCGATTGGATCGCCGCCTATGCGTGAAGATAACACCTTCATATTCTCGATATCCCTATAGTCTTTCAGCTTGTATTGCTTGAAGTAGCTCAGGAATCTGCGAAAGAACGGCTTAACATCCGATCCCTGGCCCCTGACAAATACGCCCAGCGTTGCCATATCGCCTCCGGCCGGCGAGAAGGTCGCCTTCCAGCCGGGGGCCATGCTGCCTATCCAGTACTGGAAAAAGTCCTCCTCTCCCAGACCCGAATGCTGAACCGTTGCCTCCACTGCCCAGGCGATATCAAGCGGATGGCGCATAGTAGATAGTCCAGCCTCAGCCGCAAGAGCCGGTTTAACTCCTGAGGCATCCACTACAACTTTTGCTTCAATGCGACCAATGCTTGTTGAAACAAATCTCTTGCCATCGATAGGCTTCATGCCTATGGCTGCAGATTGCTGCAAAATTACTCCCGCGTCTTCAGCCATGCCAAGATAGTAGCTATCAAAAATCTTTCTATCAAGGAAGTAGCCCTTTGCCGGTATTGTCACAGCGTGGCCTGATGGGGAAAGTATGCGCATGCCCTTAAGCGTCTTCAGCACATAGCTACCATCGATCTCAAGCCCGGTACGTGATGCCATCCCTTCGAAAATAGTATTTGCAGCATGATTCAGGCTTCCTAGATCCCTATCTATAATGATAACATTTGATCCCGCTTTGGCAGCGGAGATCGAGGCCATGATGCCTGCTGGTGATGCGCCAACCACCAGCACGTCGCATTTCATGTTTGGGATATAGCCGTGAGGTGAGATGAACTTTTCTTAGTGAATTTATGTTAGCTGTAGGCGCACATCATAAATTATCCTTAAAAGACTATAGTTTCTAACTGCGTTTAAAATAAGCGTGAGGAAGATATTAGTAGTTATAGTACTACCACGTATTCGGGGGTTGAGTAATGGCAATTGGAAGATCAATCATCGAAAAGCTGATGCTTATATCCTTAGGAGCAATTATCCTTTTGTCGGTCTGTTTGGGCTCAAATACAGGCAGCAGCAATACCTTTGATGCAAAAAGCACATACAGCCAGGTTATACCCGAGGAAAGCCAAGTAAAGCAGGATTCCGATTTCAATACAGATGCCGCATCTCTCGATCTGACAGGCACTTGGGCCTGCGATGATGGCAGCAAGTACTATATCAGACAGATAGGAAACACATTAGCGTGGCTTGGCGAGTCTACGGATCAATCAAGAACAAATGTTGCCTTTGGTAATATCAGTGGCAACACAATCGAGCTTAGCTGGATGGATGTGCCAAAAGGAGATAGCTTAGGCAGTGGTACTTTAACTCTGAGCATTGATTCAAATGATAAGATGACTTTGGTTCAGAAGACTGGCGACTTTTACGGCACGGAATGGACGAGGTCGACGACATATGTGATGTCCGATCTCAAAATGTCAAGGAAGACGATTGATATGAATACATCAGGGATAGACCTTCATCCCAGTTTTCCAGATCTTTTCGAATCATCAAATCCAGGAAGCCCTTCGAGCGGCATCGAACGTGTTTCACTCAATCCGCAGCCTGAGCCGCCTATTCCTACAATCAACCCGTTGAAAACGTTTGGGGCAGTTTGATGCAGCTTAGTTAGGGCTATTATTTGGTTTCAAGCACCCGTTTCTTAATAAGCTCTTTATTTTCGAGCAGATTATAGACTTCGATTCCTGATTTTTTTGAGCTACCAATCTGGAACCTATCGTTTGAAATCAAGATCGCTTCTTCTACAATTGCTGTAGCTATATAAAATGAGTCTGCTGCTCTCGATCCTGTTTTCAACGCTATGGAAAGCGCCTTGTCGAAGGTTCTATAAGTATCGATAAAGGCTAGCTTTTGAAAGATCTCATCGCAGACCTTGGAAGCCGTATCTTTTTTCATCCTTCTGGATATCTGCCCTGTCAGCTCTATCTTGAAAAGGTCAGGTTCCACTATCTGCAGGCCATTTTTCTCTAAGATTGAGAATAACTCTTCTGCAGAATGCGTTCTTTCGGAATTATACTCAAAGATTAGATCGATAAAAATCGAGGCATCTACTACTATCATCGCCTCTCCTCGATGAACTCCGTCATTACATCCTGGTCTACTTTAACCCTATATTTTCTGGCTATGCTGGTTATCGTTCCAGGCTTTAGGACGACGAAAGCCTTCGTTCCCTCGCGCAGATCTACATCCTGCAGAGGCTTGAAGACACCTCCCTCATAGACCACCTGGATCTTTACTTTCGGGCTCTCTGACATTCCAACCTCTTAATAATTCTTGGCTCTTGACTCACGACTCTTGATTTTCACTCTTGATTCTCGATTCTTGACAATAGAAATAGCTTGTTAGGATAAATAATATTTGAATTAGGCTAGAGGTATTAACTTGCCCGTACATATATCACAGATGATGCCAGGCAGCTGCGAGCCAGCGCGGATGCTACAAGATGGATTTGAACGCCCTGTGATACGTTTATCCAATCCCAAAAAATACTGAAGCATGATCTTTAATTAGAAGAGGTTCCATTAATTTGGCTATATGAATACGCAGATCTTCACGGCGGTTATTCACAAAGAAGAGGATATGTTTGTCGCTGAGTGCTCTGAAGTTGGTACTGTGAGCCAGGGAAGGGCGATCGAAGAGGCTGCGACCAATCTCAAAGAGGCAACGGAGCTTTACCTGGAGGAGTTTCCTCTCAGCTCATCCTTCAGGGATTGAGAATCGATCTTCCAACCTTTCAAGAAGCTCAAGAGGCTTTTTTCCCTTAATTCAACGTTCACCACTTCACCTTCCTTAAGGTCTAGCTTCTCAAGAGGCTTTAAGACTTTGTTTTCGTATCTTGCCTTGACATTTCGTCACCAAATCTAATGTACATTATGCGCGTATATAATCAGCTTGAGGTTCCATATAGCGAATCATGTGCATCCAATAGATCGAAAATGCAGGAATGCTGAATACGGACTTCATTGATTACCGCTAGAAAGTAGAAATGCATTTAAATTCAGATGCATTACGTAAATAAGCCACGAGTTTGTATCGGCGGAAAAATATCATGAAGGATCAAGGCATAATAGATTTGGGAGATTTGCGCATAATATCCTATGAGGCAAGCCCCGAAAATTATATAAACTCTATTCAAGATTTTTTGAGGTTAGATGAAAAGATAAATAGAAGGCTAGCGTACTATAATCTGCAATCGTTTTTGATAAAAATACACGATATGCTTTTGAAGCACGATGAATTGAATAAGGTATTTCCCTTTGCTGCTATAGCTGGAATAATGTCAAAATATATTATATTAAGATCGGATATAGCATTTGGGTGGAGTCCTGTATTTGACGAAGAATTTTTATATTTCTTTAATATGGTATTTAGTTGTTCTTTATACGATCCTGAATTTGAGAGAAATCCGTACCATAGTGATAATGATTTTGCATCTCTCTTTCTAAGGAAAATTGGTAGTCAAGTAAGATGGAATATACAACCTCATAATATGTGGGGAAGAACATTTTATATCTATGGTGAACTTATTAGGAAAAAAGATACCCCAGATCTAATTAGAGATATTACAACTACTAAATTTGAAGAAAAATTCGGCCTAACCATAATCGATTTTATTAAGCTAGGTTTTATTACATTCTGTGGGTCTCAACAACCCGGATGTATGAATCGCGAATACTTTGAAACGGGACGCAACAAAAGATATCTATTCCGGATGATAATACAATTTTGACATTTTTACGGCATATTTCTGTTGATCCCCTATCATTTAGAAAAATATGTGCCAATAGTGTACATCGTGATGATCATTTCAAGACATATGAATTTAATCCTCTGTTTATGTATCCCTTAATTCGCTTTAGCTATAATGACGATAAAAAATTAGCACGATATGATAATTTTATAGCACCTGTACCACTATTATTGATATATAGGTGCTATACTATCAGCTATTTAATGCATTTGGAAAAGATGTTTTTTCCAAATCATTTGGGTATCATTTCGAACATTATGTAGAAGATTTACTAAAATGGTGCCAATTATCGGGAATAATTATACCTGAAAAAGACATTATTTCGGTTATTCCTGCACGCAAAAAAGGTCAACACATTAAAAGTCCTGATTGGATTATCTTTTGTAAGGAAGGAATTATTTTGCTAGAGTGCAAGGCCACAAAATATTCTCAAGAAATTTATGAACATGGTTTAAACGCCTCAGAGACCGCTAAGGGATGCATACGTCAGTTAAACAAAGGCGTCAATCAACTGAAAAGCTTTGAGCAATACATTCCTATTATAATGCAGGCATATGGTATTGCCAACAAAAATTTGCCAATTCAAAAAGTTATAATCACTTTCGAGCCGCTAGTTGCTTTAAATGAAGGCCCACTAAGAAAATGGATGAATATTGAGCAAGGAGATAAAAAGGACTGTAAAATTATTTGGGTATGGTACCTAGAGGAAGTCCAGCCGTATATTGCCAAAGGAGCCACCCTCTGGTCATTTCTAATTGATTTTCCAGAATTAGAATTCAACGAAATTATTAAAAGAATGCAATCTGAAACGGGCGCTTGTTATTCTGATTCAGTTCTCTGTAAAATTGAAAATAAGTTTTATGATGAATTATTAAAAAATACTAGATAATATACTAAATATTACTTTTGGTTAGATACAGTTCCGTTAGGTTGTCGAATATTTCGTCTCCTCAACACTTTGATTTGGTAAAGCTTCGCTATCATCGCCTCTGAATCTTCGATAATCCGATTAATGCAATATCGCCCTGCCAGAAACGAATACATTTGAATTTCTGTCCGATTTATTATACCACAAAGTTCTACAATGTATGCCTACGAAAATCGATGAACTGCTAAAATCCAAGCTCCAGGAGAGATTAGCCATAGCTGCCAGGCACGGCGCCTGTAATGTACGGGTCTTTGGTCAGTGGCTAGAGGAGAAGCTGGGCCTGAGAGCGACCCTGGATATTCTCGTAGAGATGGAGCCCTGGACAAGCTTGATGGATCATGTGGCCCTTATGCAAGATCTCGGAGACCTCTTGGACGAATGAAGAATGATAATCGCTATTGATAATCCCATAGGAACGTAAAATCCTTCGAATTTCTATTCGTGACTAACAACAGGGGGATTAGTTAATCTTATCCCATTCAACCTTATAGCATGCGTTTTCTAGAACCTTCCCCCGAAGAGGGGTTAGGGGCAGCCCGCACGGCGATTGAGTGCGCTATTAGGCCGCTAGTAGTAGCCCCAAAAGTAAGTTTAAGATACTTTAATTATAATAGCAGACATAAATGCTGAAACGATTGTGCATTCGCATTAGAAACTCATGCTTCATATCGGTTTTTTATACTTAGGCATGATTCATATAATCATGAAAATTAATGTTCCTGAGTTACAAGATACCCATTCAAATGATAAACCAAAGAAGTGGAAGAAGGGTTCCGAAAGCTCGAATCAAAGTTGATCGAGTGGAATATCGCTATGTCGATAAGAGCGTTCTCCCGACAGATGCTGTTAAACACGGATTTCGTCGAGTAATAAAAGGCTGAACATTAGGCCCTTCTTTATCCCTGTCCCTGCAATCCCTTCCTGAATCAGGACAAATACAATAGCTAATAGTCCAAAGGTTTTAAGTCGTTAGCCTTGTTAAATTTGTTAGACATCCTCCTTCAGATAGCCCGGTGCCATTGAGCTTTGATGCAAATTACCATACGACTTTGATATCGGATAGTACTCAGCACCGAACTGTACTGCTCCTGCAACTTTCTCGCCTGCAAAGCTTGCAATGAAAGCAAGCATGAGGTCAATGCCTGCAGACACGCCTGCAGATGACCAGATGTTTCCATCATTTACAATCCGCTCTTCAACAACCGTGACATCCCCAAGTGCTCTTAAGCGGTCAAGAGAGCCCCAATGGGTCGTGGCTTTCTTTCCGGACAAAAGTCCAGCCCGGTGCAATAAAAAGGAACCAGTGCATACTGAGAGAACGGCCTTGCAGTGCTTTGCCTGCTCAGCGATAAAGTTCACAAGTACTTTGTTTTCGACCTCTTTGCGTGTCCCCTCACCACCAGGGACAAGAAGGAAATCCAGTGCTGAGCATTGCTCGAAGGATAAGTGTGGATTAATGGAAAGGCCCTTTGCACAGATTACAGGCTCAGTTGATTGGGCTACAATGAAGCGATTCTCCGGTCCACCGGCGACCTTGCTCCACATGCCGAGGATTTCCCATGGCCCAACAAAGTCCAGCTCCTCCACATTCGGGAATACAAGAACTCCAAAATTCATACGGATTCCTCTTTCCTTTTTACCAGCTGTATTGTATTGCCCCAGGGATCACTCAAAACTATTAAGTTCTCTCCTGGCCGCTTGATAGGACATTTTTCAATAAATACGGCGCCTTTCGATACTAAATACTCAGCTTCTTTTGTCAGGATCTTCACTTCTCAAAGCGATATGAAACTGCAAGTGGTGGCTTAATCCTCTAGTGATAGGCAAGACATTTGGCACTTTCCCGAATTCAAGCATAACCCTATCGCTTCCATCAGTGATGAATGCCACTCCCTTCTCTTCATCCTGGGCTGAGAACTTGATATTGAAACCCATAGTTTCCTGATACCATTTCGCCATCTCGATGGGCTTTTCGACGCAGATTCCTATATGCTCTATTTCGTATTTTTTCACGATTTATATCTCCGTATAACAAATCGAGTCAGAGGTGCTCGATACCGTGCACGATGGATTCGATGCTTCTGTTCTACAGGCTCAAATTCCGGAGATATAAACGGTTTAGGATCTTGAGGCTGTAGATGTCAGTTCCATTTGCTTTTGTTCAACACTTCTCTTGATCGAAGACGTACCTCTCTTTATTCAGCTATAATATCCCTTCAAGGCCCTGAGTGCATTCAAAGTGATCCATTTGCTGGGCCTGCTCTTTTCCTCGATATCAACCTGAGATTTCCCGTTAAATGTACTGGCCAGCTTCCAGATGCCATTAGAGTCCTGCTTGGAGACCACCAGATCAATGGCCTCTTGCATCCTCTCATCTCTGCATCCAAGGTTTGTCAATATCCCCAATATCTCCAAGATATCTGTCCCGTACATCAAAGGAAATCCAAATCGCTGCCATCCAGGTTTGGATACCTGGGTGAGGTTGTGACTTCTCTTGTGGATATGGTGCTTGAGCAGGTATTCAGTCCCCTCTTTGATGGCATGATGAACTTCCAAAGACCTCTTGCCTGGGGGTATTTCTGACAGAGCCTTCAGGGCCTTGACTACACCCATGTGGCAGGTGTGTCTTCCCCAGCAATCTTCATGATTATCATAAGGCCAGCCTTGCGGGGGGTTGGCTACAGCATCGTCAAACCTGTGGTATCTCGTAATACAGCTTATTCCTCGCTGGACCCGTGGATCGCTGAAATATCCAAGCCTGATAAGGCTCCATACCATGTTTCCTGTGAGGCATGGGATCACCTCGCCGTGCCTGCCTCCGCCAGTCTTGATGCTGTGATGCATTGAAAAGCCTCCGCTTTCTAGGTCCTGGGAGCGATCAAGCAGGAACTCGCAGGCCTTTTTGATGCGGGTATTCTCTCCATCGGCCAGGTGCTCGGCTAAAATGATAAGCTGCCAAACTGTTCCTGTGTACTTGCTGACATATAGCCTTTCAGGATTTCCCCAATAGCCCTTTTCTTCCTGTTTGGCCAGGATCTGGGGGACGACGCCCTTTACCATGATGTCACGCTTGGCTTTCACTACATCAGAATCGTTGGTAGGCATTTCCAGGATGTCCACTAAAGTCAAGTATCGAACTGTTGGGTTGTCCTCTGCCAGGAGCCAGTCTGTTGGATCTGCGTTTAATAACGACTTCCAATTGCTCATAGGTTCTTGTTCTCTAAGCAGGAATTAGAAACTATCGCTGCCTAATAATCCTTGATCGAGGCCAGTAGATCTTCATCTTCATCCAAATTGGATAAAGTCACTCGCTCAATTGGAAGAGTAAGTTAAATATTATATAGCATCAACTACTTTAGATATAATCAAACGTGAGGAAGTAAGAATGACAAACTCGACTGATGGAAAATTGGAGTTGTTGACCGATAAGAATAGTGTTTTGGTTCTAGTGGACTTTCAGCCCGCTATGATTAGGGGTGTCGGCTCAGGAGACAAAACTGTAATTAGAGCTGCTGCTTTTGGTGCAGCAAAAGCTGCGAGCATCCTAGGAGTTCCTGTCGTATTATCAACCATTAATCCTAAACATAATGGAGAGTTCTTCCCGGAGATCGCTAAACTATTCCCGAACCAGGAGGTATTTGCGAGAAAGATTCCGAGCTTCGATGCCTTTGAAGACGAAGGGACTTGGAATGCATTCAAGAAAACAGATAGAAGAAAAATGGTCGTCTCTGGGCTGTGGACCAGCATGTGCTTTGCCTATACTGCGATACATGCCATAAAAGAGGGGTATGAAGTTTATGGATTAATCGACGCTGCTGGTGATTCCACTCAGGAGGCTCACAAATACGGAATCAAGAGGATGCTGCAGGTCGGAGTTGTTCCAATTACCCTTGAGTCATTGGTATCTGAATGGATGCACGACTGGAATAATCCGAAAGCTGGGGAGCTTGTCAAAGAGGTATATTCGAAGTATGGGGCGATGATTGGGCTTCAGTGATGTCAGGCAATCACTATAGTTCAGATTAAAGCATAACCACATATTTCGATCAGCGGTATATCCATATTTTTCCTGAATCACATCAAACCTCGTTTCGATTCATCTCCTTTCGTTTCTCTGTAAGGTAATCATGAAGCTGCAAAATGTCGGAGGGCTCATTGATCCCAGCCGCCATTTTGCGGGCGTTATGGGCAATAGCCGTGCATTCACGTTCATGGGCTGCACTGAATGCCCGGCGTGCGACCTCTTTCTCCTGCTTTGACCAATCCGTATCGCTTAACCGTTCTATTTCACTCATTGCCCCCCCCTTACTAGCCAGGCAATATAATCAGTATACTTTTATATTTAGTTCCGTCACTTTGGCAATAGACTCAAAATCGTTGTCTCTGGTGATCAAGGTCTCAGCACCGTTCGCCACGGCAATTCCGGCTATCAGAACATCGAAATCATTGACGGAAATCCCAAGTGTAAGAAGCCGTCCCATAATTTCACTCGACCTTTCAGCGGCTACCAGATCCAACTCTAATATCCTGATATCGGAAAAGAATCTCCTGAAGAATCTCTCTTCGGCCTTCGCTTTACGGTGCTTTATTCCGGCAAAGATCTCGTGATAATTAACGACAGTCGATGCAACATCGCCTCCTATTGCCTTTCGGATTTCCTCTCTGCCTCTAAACAGGTCAATTAGAGCACTGGTATCTAAGAGGATCAAGTTCTATGCCTCGCCATTGCTCTTATCTTCCTTGAATCTTCTTCAAGTTCGTCTAGTAATGGGTTATCTTTGAGGGCGCCGAAGTACTCTGATAATTCCGTTTTATCCTTTTTAAGCAGTCTTCTTATGACATCGCTGAAACTCTCTTCATCCCTTCTAGCGTCTTTGAGTAATTTATATACGTCATCACTTATCGAAATGGTCTTGTATGCCATATATCTGTGTATGCATGCACAGATATATACGATTTTGTATTTTGAAGCCACAGTGGTCTCATAATTAAGAGAGATCATCATTTGAGGTGGAGCTGAATAAGAAGTTCTAAATGCTATTTGAGAGATAAAGGTTTATAAATATTGTAGGAAGGCTATTGCATATGGACCAAAATGAAAGCCAAGAAACACCACCAGGACTTGCGCTAAGGGTTGCCGTATCCATAGTAGTTTTGTTTGGCGGGTTGATCGCTGTAATAATTTATACTGCATTCTTCGCTTCATTGTTCAGCACTTTCCAGAAAATTGCTATTATTCTAGTCGTCATTCTTGCAATAATAGCCATACTGGGTTCGATGTGGACACACTGGGGCATGAAATATGGCATGAGAAGAAAAAACGAATGAGCGATGGCTGGTTAGGTATTGCAGAGTGTAATTACGATCCTTATACTTATTTTTGGGCTGCTACTAGCGGCTTTATAGCGCACTCAATCGCCGTGTAGGCTACCCCTAACATTTCTACGTATTGGAAAACGCTCTTTCCAAACAAGCCAGAAGCTCACCAATTAGCAACTGTTTCCAATATACCAGAAAGTTTTATATACGATGATAGACGTAATATAGTAAGTCAAAAGTCGATATAAGGTTAGAGTATAAAAAGGAGACAAAAAAAAGCGTATGGCGGCAATTACTAAACCGATCATCTCAGGGTTCATGAAGTCCACCTAGTGTTTGGAGGTGGACGGATGCACCCGGTGTCAGGAGTGCATGAAGCTCTGCCCTGCCTTCGCAGTGCGGCCTGAATGACAGGGGATAGCCCCCATGCATAAGAATGCCAAGTGGCGTGAGCTGCTGGCAAGAACACTAACCTAAGGGCAATGATCTTCGGAGGCAAGCCGCTTTCCGAGGATGAGGTCAAGCAGTTTACAGAGGACATGTACTACTCTACTGTACGACCTGCGGAATGTGCAGCACAGTCTGCGAGGCAGGCATAAGCACTGTGGATCTCTGGGAAGCCGTGCGCCCGAATTTGGTCGCCTGCGGCGCGGGCCCCTACGGCAAGCAGTCTGCCTTCCCGAAGCTGCTCGGAAAGGATAGAAATCCGTACATGGCAAAGCAGGAAGACAGGCTTTACTGGGTACCTAAGGATATCAAAATCCCAGACCTTGCGCTGGACATGGCCAAGGCTCGCGTAGTAGATGTGGAGTGCACAGGCTCCCAGATCGTCGCATCAACCTGTCCATTCTGCCGCAGGAACCTAATGGACGGCAGAACTGCAGCAGAATCTAAGATCAAAGTTGTGGATGTGGTCGAGCTGATGGCCCAGGCAATGGGTCTTGATACGACTATACCCGAGAACCCGTACAGCAAGTACCAGGAGCAGGATGTCATAACCTGCTCTGCTCCAGAAGCAGCGTTGGAAGCAGTAAAGAAAGCCGTAGTTGTAGCAGCAAAGTGAAGAAGAGGCAAAGATGCATGTAGGACCGCTCCCTGCATCTTTTCCCTACGCCACATCTTCGGATCTTTAGTTAGGAAGTTCCGAAAACTTTATATTCGATTATGACCGAATTATATTTCGTCTAACACCGATAACGTTGGACGAGCGTAGAGAGCATCAAAAGCGTAAGATTTGGAGGATAAATTGTTCCATTTCGAAGAGGACTTAACATTTCAGGATGCCATGAGCATCCCCGCGTACAGAACATTCGGAATATGGGACCTTCCCGCAGGTCCTGAACCCGGGCCCGAGATGCCGAAGAGAAGGAAGCCATTAGTTCCTTAAAGTGATGTGGTCTGGGCATGAAATCGCCCAGACCAAAACCAAATTGAATCTTCTAGAAAGCTCTTTTATTCGCCTAGTGCCAAAGATCATTTAACCGCTCTGCGCTGGCGAGGGAATATTTAAGTATTAGTTATCAGGTAAGTTGGACAACAGATGTCAGCCGTATCGCCCCGATACAGAAATAAATACAACGAGGAGGAAAGGAGATGGCGTTTTACACATTGGGCCTCACGTTCAACATTGTGATTGCTCTTACAGTTATTGTATTAGCTGTCTGGATATATGGTATATATTTCAATATTAAAAAATGGGGCCTCGGATCAACTGGCTATCATGACCAGCTACGTGATAGCTTCTGGCTGTTCATTGCCACCTGGATCCATGAGGCTTTCAAAGATGGCGTATGGGTATTCCTGAGAACTCTTGTTTTAGATGTCCTGCTTCTCCGAAGGACGCTTGCCAGAAGCCCGGTAAGATGGGTCATGCATATGACTATATTCTACGGCTTCTTGACACTGGCAGCTCTTTCAGGTCTCGGACTTATGCTCGATATAATATCGAATTTTAATATCCTTGGGCTCGCCGATTCTGCCGAGATTGTAAAAGATGCTATGGCATTGCCCTTCAATATATTCGGATACCTGCTTCTTTTTGGGGCAACAATCGCTGTGTGCAGAAGGATATTGCTTAAATTCGTCAGGGATAACACAACAGCCTACGATGCCTTCCTGATAGGCGGCGTATTCCTGATAACCATAACAGGATTTTATGCTGAGTGGATGCGCGGAAACTCGTTCCTCGTAGGAAACATCTTTGCATTCCCGATATATGCGCCTCACTTCGCCCTGGTCCATACAATACTGGCACTGGGTCTGTTCTGCTTCGCCCTGCCCTGGAGCAAGTACATACACGTAATAGCGACTCCCTTGACACTTTTAGCAAACAGAGGAGGAGAATAAAATGGCAGACGAAAAACCCAAGGATAACAATAAGCCCCTAACGACAGGATTCATGATGTCCACTCAGTTGATGGAGCTGGATGGATGCAACCGATGCCAGGAGTGCATGAAGTGGTGCCCCACATTTGCTGTGAGAGAGGATCGGCCAGGCATCACCCCAATGTATAAAAACGCTAAGTGGAGAGAGCTGATGGCCAGAAGCCGCGGCCTCCGGGCAAAGATCTTCGGGCCAAAGCCACTCAATGAGGATGAGATGACCACGTTCACAGAGGATGTCTACATGTGCACCACTTGCGGCGTGTGCGGGACAGTCTGTGAGGCTGGCATTAAAACTGTAGATCTATGGGAGGCAATGAGGCCCAATTTGGTAAAGCGTGGAAACGGACCTTATGGCAAGCAGTCGTTCTTCCCAAAGCTGATCAAAGGGGATAGAAACCCGTATATGGCAAAGCAGGATGATCGCCTTTGCTGGATCCCCAAAGACGCTAAGGTGAACGATTCAGGCGATATAATTTACTTCGCAGGGTGTACTGCAGCCTACAGGCAGCAGGCATTAGGCGTTGCAACTGTCAGGATACTGAATAAGCTCGGGGTTGAATTCGGTATGCTGGGCAAGGACGAGTGGTGCTGCGCCTCGGCACTTGTAAGAACTGGCCAGAGAGACGTCATGGCGGAGCATGCTGTGCATAACATAGATGCCCTCAAAGATGCCGGAGCAAAGAATGTGCTCTTCGCTTGCGCCGGATGTCTGCGGAATGCTGCTATCGATTGGCCATTGTGGTATGAGGGTTACATTCCATACGAGACTATGCCGCTAGCAGTCTTCCTGAGAGAAAGGATAAGAAACGGCGAGGTAGAGTACAAGATACCTTTGAATTTCAAATTCACGTACCACGACCCATGCCACAACGGCAGGCATCTGATGCACCTTAAGGGAAAGGACTGGGCCTTCGAGGCTGCTCGAGATGTAGTTCAATCAATTCCAGGAGTGAAGTTCCAGGACATGGTCAGGAATAGAGCTCTCCAGAGGTGCTGTGGTGCAGGCGGCGGCGTGAAAGCTGGCGTACCTGACCTCGCATTAGACTGTGCCAAGGCCAGGGTCGCAGATGCAGCGGAGATCCAGGTAGATGTCATTGCCTCAACCTGCCCATTCTGCAGATTGAACCTTATCGATGGCCGCAATGCTGCACAGTCCACGGTGAAGGTAGTGGATGTGGTTGAGATGATAGCCGCATCAATGGGCCTAGATACCAAGATACCTGAGAATCCGTACACCAAGTACCAGTCACAGGATGTCCTCGTCTGTACTCCTGTCGAGTGCAAGGTCGATACCGTTGAGCGCCAGGCGCCAGGTAAAGATCTTGTGGGCGAGGCTCACTAAAGGATTCCATGCCGCGGAATCCTTTTTAATTTCTATTTTACGTTCCTACTAGATATCCTAACAGTGTGCCTGATAGCATACCTGCAAAAGTTTACACAAAATATGCAGCTTCCCAGGCTGTGGCATTGGCCGAAGAGGTAGTAGAGTTTGTGAAGGAAAAGATATCGAAATGACAGAGATTCGAGACCCCATCCATGGCTATATAAAGCTAAATGGCTTGGCCTTCGATCTTACAAATACGCCCCAGATGCAGAGGCTTCGCTGGATAAAACAGCTTGGTCTGGCCAATCTAGTCTACCCTGGAGCTAATCACACCAGGTTCGAGCACAGCCTTGGCGTCTACCATCTGGCTGGAACGCTATCGGATCATCTCGGACTTAAAGAGGAGGATAGAACTAAAGTCGAGGCGGCTGCGCTTTTACATGATATCGGCCATGGACCGTTATCTCATGCAACAGAAGCTGTACTTGAGCCTTACTCACGTCAGGGGCATGAGGGCATCATCGATCTTTTGAGGCACGGAGATCTAAAGGATACTTTAGAAGCCTATGGCCTTAGGCCCTCTGAGATACAATCGCTAATAAAGGGTGTAAAGCTCGGACAGATCATAAATAGCGAGATCGATGTCGATCGGATGGATTACCTCATCAGAGATGCCCATTACACAGGTGTCGCTTACGGTGTCATAGATCACTTGAGGCTCATAGAAAAGATGAAGCTGCATCATGGCCGCCTTGCCGTAGAATCCGGCGGCATTCAGGCGGCGACGTCCTTGCTCATCTCCAGGCTGCTGATGCATCCTTCCGTCTACTATCATCATGTTTCCAGGATATCGGAATGCATGATATCCGGCGGCATACGCAGGATGATCGAAGATGGCATAAAAGCTGAGGAAATAAAAGGCATGGATGATTCAGGGCTCTTCACCTCTATGGTCCAAGCAGACGGATATGCTGCAGAGATGGTTTCACGCATAAAATCTCGCAGGCTCTTTAAGCGTGCCGTCTATGTTGGTTTGGACAGTTTCGATTCCAACTTGCTTAAGATAAGCGATCAAAGGATTGCCCAGGAGATAGCAGATGTTGCCGGTATCAGCCAAGATTACGTCCTTGTTGATAACCCGCCGCTTCCTGGCTCTGGCGAAGGAGACTTCCCTGCTCTAATTGATCATGAGATAAAGCCTCTTCGTGATGTCTCGCCTCTGGTCGCCATTCTTGAGAGTGCGCACAAGGCTACATGGCGCTTTGGTGTCTATTCTCGGAAGAAGGATAGAGAAAAGGTGGCAGATGCAGCTAGAAGATGCCTGAATCTAAAGAAGAATATGGTTCAGCATACCTTTGCTGATATAGACTGATAGAAAAGTTCAGGGCTCAAACTCAGGTCTTTAAGCCAGGGAGGAAATCACAAACCAACCGATAACGGTTAACTTTAAGTCCAATAAGAGCAGTCTTTTTCTGATGGCGTTTTCCGGTTCTGGTGAAAGAGGCACATTTGGCGACAAAAAGGTGCTGGTCAAGACGATTCAGACATTGAATCAACATCTTCCGAGCAAGCGTTTGAGCCTTGCCGAGCTTATGACAATGGATAAGCCCGGAATCAAGGGAAAGGATAACACATTTTATATCATGGATAAGGCCGAGCTGGAACAGATCTCCAAATCCTTGCCAAGATTTATGTGGAATCGATTAAGGCTGCCTATGCTCATAGAGATGTCTCCCGATTTCGGAGGAAGTGCCGCAAGGATACAGGGCGAGGCTGAGGTTGAGGTAGCGAGCAAGATCCTGGGAAAATCGGAGCAATATAAAAAATCCATGATCATATATATGCCTGAGGTAAGGGAGCTTAGAAGAAAGCTTCCAACTACCACGCAGTACGCTTTCGTCACATCCCTCAGAGATAAAGAGGAGTGAGACATTTAAATCTTCTTAAAACTAATAGTAGTATGGAGATAATGATGCCTGAGAATACTTTATCTGAGGGCGCGAGGCAGTTCGACGAGAAGATGAGGCAGGGAGCCTATAAAGAGGCGGCGAAGATCAAATCCGATTATAGCCTGCCTGATGACGTGGTCCAGAAAGCCGTAAAGGATGCCTACGACAAGTGCATGTACGCCGGAGACTATTCTATAGCAGCAGACGTCGCAAAGCAGTACAACCTCCCTGCGAGCATGAGAAACGATGCCGCGATGAGGTCATTTAGCAGGAAGATTGACAGCGAATTTTATAGGGCTGCTGCAGAGTACGCACGCGAGTTCGATCTGCCTGAAGAGATGGTGCATGAGGCTGCAATCCAGGCGTTCAACAAGAGCATGAGCTTCGGTCTTGTCAAGAATGCCGCCGAGATTGCCGATGAATTTGACCTGCCTGATAAGATGAAGACGGAGGCTGCGATAAAATCATTTGAGCAGCATATGAACGCCGGACTTTATAGGAAGGCTCTGAAGATCGCTCTGAAATATAAGCTTCCACCGGAGATGGTTCAGGAGGCAGAGAAGAAGATATCCTAATTGCGATTCGCGTAGCGATCAGCTTCCTGGCGCCAGCTCATCAGGGTTGGGCATGGTGCAGAGGCACTGCCCATCCACCCACTGGCAGTTTGGATTCTTTTCGCATTCTTCTGGGGAGGTATTCTCTGGTCCTGGGGCGCCCCAGTAGCACCATTGGCCAGGATCATAATGAACCTCGCAATTACAATGTCAGTTGCCATGCTGTGAGTTATGCGCACAATAACATTGCTCCGGGTGCGCCTCCGGCAAGCGCGTCCTTCAGATCTGCATGGGTTATAGGTAAAGAACCAGCAACAAGTACCGCTTGCACGTCCAACATCCCGTCCGATATCTGTGTTATAGCACGTTCAGGACATGTTTCAAAACTTATGGAAATGAAAAAGGTGCAAAATAATTTCGAGACTCGACACAGATTTTGAGAATTGGGAAAGTATAGGTATATCAAATGCTGAATTCAGCGACCAAGATCTGAGGTGGATAATGATGAAAGAAATTGCGGTATTGGCAGTATTATTTGCCCTCTGCATTCCCACGCTGGCAGTAGATATGCCACATATGGTTGGCAACTGGACAGGAACTTCAGAGTCAGTGGCATGGCACAAGAACACCGACTGGCAGACTACTGGGAAATCTAATTACTGGGAACAGAAAGATATGCTCGTCATAGAGGAGCAAAACGGCACTAGATTCACAGGCAAAATAATTCATGCCATCAATCCTATGGCTACAGAGATAGTACTAGGGGTCATCGGCTCTGACAACGAGTCTATCGCCCTAGTAGATGAAGATGGGTCGTACTGGGGCAGGATGGTCTCCCCTACAAAGATGGAACTATTTTATCAGAGAGTTGACATAAACTCCATGGTGGTGGAAGGAGGCGTCTTTACAAAGAAATAATTGATACCTTTTCTCTTTTTGATCAAAAATTAGAACCATGGAGCCTGATAGACCCCTCACTGCAATTCAGTTGAGTTGGCCATGGGAGTTTCCATGACTATCGTAGACCATATAGTGGATTCCTGCCATGGGAGTTTCCATGACTATCGTAGACCATATAGTGGATTCCTGCCATGGGCATGTACTCTTTGTTGGCCAGGAAAGCTATCTTCGCCTCCTCCACTATGAAAAATGATCGCATGCTGTCGATAATTGGTCGAATGATGGACTATAGATAAAAAGATATCTTTATCGCTGCCCATTTAGGGTGCATGCCAAAAGTTGTGCTTACCATAGGGGGATCTGATTCTGGAGGCGGCGCAGGAATACAGGCTGACATAAAGACATTCTCCGCGCTTGGGCTGCATGGCACTTCAGTTATAACCGCGGTTACGGCTCAGAACACGCTTCGCGTTCAGAGGGTCTTTGGCATGGAGCCTGAGGAAGTATCCGAGCAGCTTAGATCCGTTACAGATGATTTTCACATTGATTTTGCGAAGACTGGGATGCTTTACTCCTCAGAGATAGTAAAAGCAGTAGCATCACACCTGGTTGAAACTAAGATCCCACTTGTTCTTGATCCAGTGATCGAGGCTGAGGCAGGCGGCAGACTTCTGCGTCCTGACGCGGTCAAGGCCGTCAAGGAAAACCTGATACCTCTGGCTCATGTTGTAACGCCAAATATTTTTGAGGTTCAGGCACTTACTGGTGTCCCTGTAAAAGACGCTGCCAGTGCAGAGATTGCAGCCCACAAAATCTTGGACCTCGGAGCTAATGCTGTGATGATAAAAGGAGGACATCTGGACTGCACAGACTTCCTGTTCGAGGACCTGGAATTATACCAGATACACGGAAAAAGGGTAGAGGGAGGCAACCATGGAGTTGGATGTACCTACTCTGCGGCTTTAACATCTTTTTTGGCGAACGGCTGTTCTCTGAAGAAAGCTGCCATTGAAGCCAAAAACTTCGCAGCACAGGCGATTTCAAACAGCATGGATGTAGGAAAGGGCGTTGCACCTGTGAGCCAGACAGGAGCTTTGCTAAAGGAAGCGCATAGATTTAGAGCAATATCGGACGTCCAGACAGCCATCGAGCTGCTGGAAAAGGGCAACATAGAGCATATATTGCCTAAAACAGGATCGAGTATTGGAATGGCCATTCCGGAGGCTGCCTCATTAGAAGACATAGCCGAGGGCAAGATTATCCAAGATGACGGAGTAGGAGTTCATCAATCTGGCTGTGTCAGATTTGGGGTAGACAACCTACTTACAAGAATCATCCTTGCTGCTAAGAGTTTTGACCCAAACGCGAGGGCTGCAGTAATCTTGAACACAGACACCAATGTTTGTAGTGCCTTGGGCCTGAAACCGATAAGCATTCAAGGGCAGCTCACAGCTAACGTTATTGCCACTGATGAGATCAGCCTGCGCGCATTTCAGCTCGCTGTGATCAAGGATACTACTATAGACACGGCTGCGATCTCAGAACTATTGGATAAATTAGATGAGAAGCATTTATCGATTCTCATAGGAACAAATGCAACCAACGTGGCTGCAACTATAGTTATGCTCGCAAAGCTTCTCGACCATTCTGATGGGAAGCTATAAATCGAAGGTTGATGGATGGGAAAGTTTGAATCGAGCTAGCTGGAGCATTGATTATGGGAAGCGTAAAGCCTAGTTATATAAAGAATTTCGCAATGGATTTGTTGAAGACCTATGAAGGTTCATTTAATCAAGACTTTGAGCAGAACAAGCTGAAGGTATCGGAATATACAGACATCAAGAACAAGACCATTCGCAACCGAGTAGCAGGATATATATCGCGTGTTTTAAGACAAAAGAGTGAGCGCAGAAGGAGCGAGGTCGAGGTAGATGTTATTTGAAGGCGTATTTCCTGCCATAATTACGCCATTTAAAGAAGATTATAGCCTTGATGAGGAGGGTTTGAGGAGAAATATAGAGTTCTTGGAAAAATCCGGCGTAGCGGGGATAGTCCCCTGCGGTACAACAGGCGAATCTGCGACCCTGAGCTTTGAAGAGCACAAGAGGGTTGTGGAGATCGCTGTTGATTGCTCAAATGTGCCGGTCATAGCAGGCACAGGCTCGAACAACACAGCGGAGGCACTGGAGCTAACTATGCATGCAGCCGATGTGGGAGCAGATGCTGCGCTATTGATAACTCCTTATTACAACAAGCCCAACGATCGTGGCATGTTCGAGCACTTCCGCCTCATAGCGGAGAAGTGCAATATTCCAATCATACTCTATAATGTGCCCAAGAGAACCAGCATAGACCTAAAGCCTGATCTTGTTGCGAGGCTTTCGAAGGTTAAGAATATCGTCGGCATAAAAGAGGCCAGTGGAAGCCTCTCTCAGATATCGCAGATAATAGAGCAGACAAAAGGGAGCAGCTTCGCCGTTATTTCGGGCGATGATGATCTAACAGTGCCAATAATGGCTCTGGGAGGCACAGGTGTAATCTCAGTCGTGGCAAATGTGGCGCCCAAGAAGACTGTTGCTTTAGTAAATGCAATGCTGCGAGGCGACCTTGGATCTGCAAGAAAAGCCCATTATGAGCTTGCACCTCTCGTGAGAGCCATGTTCCTTGAGACAAGTCCAATACCTGTGAAGACCGCATACAGACTTATGGGAATGGCTGCAGGCCCCTTGAGGCTGCCCCTTGGAGCGATAGCACCTGATAAAGAAAATATCTTAAAGGACATAGTCGAAAGGCTGGGCGAGCTTAGATGACGAGGGTCGCAGTCACTGGAGCCCAAGGGCGTATGGGCACTCTTGTAATTCAGGAGATAGCTAAATATGATGATATGGAGCTTGTGGCAGGGTTAGATGTAGTCGGCATAGGAAGGAATCTCCTTGGAGATATCACAGTCTCCGATGTCCGGAAGCTCAAGGATGTTCTAGCAGCCACAAAACCTGATGTGCTCATAGACTTCACAACAGCTAAGGCCTCAGTAGAGAACGTTTGCACGGCAGCGGACATGGGAGTGGATCTTGTAGTCGGAACCACCGGGCTCACACAGGATCAGCTTTCAAGCATGAGGCAGGCAATTGATGGAAAGGTCGCTTCTGTTATCTCTCCAAACTTCAGCGTTGGAGTAAATGTTTTCTGGAAGCTTATTGGAGTTGCAGCCGAGTCGCTGAAAGATTATGATGTTGAGGTTATTGAGGCCCACCATAACCAGAAGAAAGATGCCCCTAGCGGCACTGCGCTGGCAGCAGTCGATATATTGAAGAAAGCCCTCAATGATATCGATGTGATCTATGGCCGCCAAGGTATCAGGCCAAGAGGAAAAGAGATCGGAGTTCATGCGGTTCGGGCAGGAGATATAGTCGGAGACCATACAGTACTGTTTGCCGGGCCTGGCGAGCGAATCGAGATAAAGCACCAGGCACACAGCAGAACCGCCTTTGCGAGCGGATCAGTCAAGGCCGCACGGTGGGTTGTCAAGGCTGAGCCTGGAATTTACAACATGTCGGATGTTTTGGGTCAATAAAAGATGAACAGGCTTGAAAAGGAGACCTATGCCCTTCTCACAAACGGGATAAGGCTTGAGCCGATATCGCTAGATAAGAACATGGTAGGCTTCTGCACCAGATGTGAGTTAGAGCTGGAGAGCCTGGCTTATCATAAATCCGATGATTGCTGGCTGGTATCAGCCGCTTGCAAAAACGAGCATCTTGTGCTCATGCGATATGATAATGAGTGGAAATGGCTCGATGACCAGAGCCTTGAGATGTCAGCTAGGATGGCTATAAAACCCGAAGGCATATCGACACTTCCGAAGGAGAAACTTGAGGCGGTCTTCACTCCAGCCGAGATCAGAGATATGATGGCATATGAGCAGGGGAAGCCATATACCAGACAGAACCTGTATCGAGCCAGGGCGAAGTACGATAAGTTTGAAAAGCTCTTCGGTCTGAAGATTAAGCTTTGAAATAGGAAAGATGCAGACCGAGCTTGCTATTGGCAAATTTCATACCGCCCTTAAAAATGATGGAATAATTTTGATAAATTAGATGAGAGTCGCATTCAGGTCGTTCCTTGGATCATCGCTCATCCCCATGTTTCTGTGAATGCCGTTTCATTTCAGTCATAACGTTGGAGTAAACCTTATCTACCAATTTACAGATACCGACTATATAAAATCAAATATCAGAGAATTGAGGGTCACTAGTGTCGATTAATGCTTCGGATATGCTGGAAAAAGTCAGAACTCAGAAGCCCGTGGTTCACCACCTAACGAACTGGGTAACCATTTATGATTGTGCAAACATTGTTAAAGTATTTGGTGCATCTCCGGTGATGGCGCATGCGAAGGAAGAGGTTGCCGACATGGCAGGCATAGCTTCAGCCCTAGTTCTCAATATCGGCACGCTGACCCCTGATTTTGTTGAGGCGATGTTGCTCGCCACCAAGAGCGCCAATAGCAAGGGTATCCCTGTGGTCCTCGACGTCTGCGGAGCAGGAGCTACAAAATTGCGCGACGATGCCTGCTTTAGGATCCTGGAAGAGGTGAGGATTGATATCATAAAAGGGAATGCCTCAGAGATAGCACGGATTGCCGGAGAAGATGTTCATACCAAGGGAGTCGATTCCGCCGCAGTTGAGAAGAACCTACAGGAAGTGGCATTGAAGCTGGCGAATAAGAGGAAATGTACTGTGGTCGTCACAGGCGTGGAGGACATAGTGGCCGATAAAAATAGGGTTGTACTTGTAAAAAATGGCCATCCGTTGATGGCTAGTATCGTCGGCACTGGATGTATGGCCGCATCTGTGATAGGTACTTTTGCAGCTGTCGAGAAGGATCTGGTCAATGCTTCAGTGGCAGGTCTGGTCTGCTACGAGATCGCCGCAGAGTTGGCTGCTGTGAAGGCGAATGGCCCAGGCAGCTTCAAGGAGGAGCTGTACGATGCAGTGTATAGCCTTGACGCCAAGACCATTGATAGGATGCAGAAGGTTGGAGTTTGAAGGGATATTATTTCATAACAGACTCTGGCTTGAGCCGAGCAGGGAATATTAGCGATGTGCAGCGGGCCGAGGAATGTGGTGTCAGGGTCGTGCAATACAGGAACAAAAACGCTGAAACAAAGGAAATGTATAAGGAAGCCTTGAAGCTCCGGAAGATATGTAGTAATGCGCTTTTTCTAATCAACGATCGGATCGATATTGCTCTTGCCGTAGATGCGGACGGTGTGCACCTTGGACAGTCTGACATGCCCTACACAGCAGCAAGAGAAATTTTAGGGCCAGATAGGGTAATCGGCATCACAGTTCACAATCTCTCTGAGGCCCTCGATGCTCAAAGAAATGGAGCCGACTATCTGGGTGTATCTCCTATCTTTCCAACGGCAACGAAACCTGATGCTGGAAGACCAGCAGGCATTATCCTGATCGAGGAGATTCGAGCTCTTGTAGATATCCCATTGATTGCCATAGGTGGCATAAGCCTCGCCAATGCTCCTGAGGTCATCAGAGCTGGAGCTGACGGGCTGTGCGCCATATCTGCTGTTGTTGCCAAAGAAGATGTGGATCGGGAGATCCGTGAGTTTCAGAACTTGTTTAGGGATATTTCTAGATCATTGATGCCGGGATCCTCGTAGCTGGAGATAAGCAACCAAAGATCATTCTCTTCGCTAGCGTGAGAACAATCGATGAGCAGGATGATGCATAGAGCTAGCAGAACGAATAACCGCATTCCATCCCCATACCAAGGCTTAGACTTAATTTTTTTCTTATGTTACAGATTCCAACTATAATAGGCTTATGGAGAATCGAAGCAAGTAGGTAGAGTGCTGTAAGACCAGAAACTTCTATATGCCCAAATATTGTACAAAAAGAGGTTGCCCGATAGGCATATCAACATTCAAAATATTAAAATTAATTATGCCTGCTCCGCCCGGGCCTGTTCCTTTCTTCTGCCCTCGAACTCCTGCTGAACATCGCATCCGAGCCGTCCAATTGCATCTGAGCGGCACTGTCGGCAGTGTCTCATCTGTTTAATTATCTTGCCCAGTTCGTCTTGAATCTTCCTCTTTTCCTCAGGCGATGGCGGCTTGATGTTAGCGAACTTATACTGGGGTATAAGAGGCATGACATTATGAATGAAGACGCCCATCTCTTTGATCTTTCGGGCAACATCGAAAACGTGCTTATCATTTATTCCCGGAATAAGCACTGTATTTACCTTCACGATCTTCTTCAGCTTAAGCGCCTCAGCTATCCCCTTCAGCTGCTGGTCGCGTAAAAGAGTTGCCGCCTCAAGACCCTCGTAACGCTTGCCGTTATAGGTTACATAGTCGTATATTTGCTGGCCGATCTGAGGATCTATCGCGTTCATAGTTACTGTTATGTTACATACACCAAGCTTATCCAGCTCTTCAATCTTATCCGGCAAAAGCAGGCCATTGGTGCTGATGCACAGAATCAGATTGGGATACTTCTGTCCTACAAGGCGCAGAGTCTCGAATGTCTCCTCATTTGCCAGAGGCTCGCCTGGACCTGCGACTGCAACAACCTTGATATAATGGTATTTCGCGAGAACATCGTCTACCCGAGCCAGTGCCTCCTCGGGAGTAAGAACCCTGGATGTCACTCCGGGCCTTGATTCATTTACGCAATCAAAATCCCTGACACAATATTTGCACTGGATATTGCACTTTGGCGCAACGGCCAGGTGCATTCTTCCGAATGCATGGCATGCTTGCTCGCTGAAGCAGGGGTGCTCCTTTATCCTTCTTAGCTGCTCGGGATCGTAAGGAATCTCCCTTCCGCCCACATTGGCAACGGGAAACGTTTCTTCGCTCATACTAGGACTCCGCAACGATCCTGCACTTATGATGAAGGATATCTAAAAAGATTTGCATTCAAGAGGCACAAAGATACTTATCATATGTTGTTTAAAATCATCTTATGCCTGAGAAGGATAAGTTTGTAATCTGGCCGATATACTTCGATTCCACAAGAAGCCGCAGCGAGGGCAGAGCCGTTTCAGCCGGCGATTCTGTCAGCAGCCCAAACATCGATGACATTATAACCGCAACATTGAAAGCAGGTCTCAAGCCCGAGATAGAGCGCGATAAGCGTCATCCGAAAACATGGTACGAGAGCGCTGGAAGAATCCTTCTGCCGAAAACTGGCCCCAAATCCGTTATACTGAAAAAGATTGCTGGATCTTTGAAGTTGAAGAAAAAAAAGGGCTAATCCCCAGGGATGACATTTGCCGCAATCTTCTTTCCAAATCGATTTTGAGGCAAAAATCCCTAGTTTTGGCCTTAGAGAATGCTTAATATGTTAAGCGTTTCAGCGAGAAAATATGATCGATCTGCATACTCATACTATATTCAGCGATGGCGAGCTGATCCCAAGTGAGCTTGTGCGCCGAGCTTATGTGTTGGGCTATACCGCAATAGGCCTTACGGATCATGTAGATTTCACTAATATTGAGTACACACTTTCAAGCATCCTCAAGGCCAAATATCTGGAGGATGCAATTGATATCAAAATCCTGTGCGGAGTTGAGATCACCCATGTCCCCCCGGAAAAGATTGGGAACCTGGCATCGCTTGCAAGAAGGCTGGGAGCCGAGATAGTAGTGGTGCATGGCGAAACACCAGTCGAGCCGGTCATGCCTGGCACTAACAGAGCAGCAATTGAAGCTTGCGTGGATATTCTGGCCCATCCGGGATTTCTCACCATCGAGGAGGCCGAGCTCGCCCGCGAGAACAATGTATGCCTGGAGATCACATCCCGGCTTGGCCATAACATCACAAATGGCCATGTGGCGCGTGCTGCGTTGGACGCGAGAGCTAGAATGGTTGTAGATACAGATACACATAGTCCGGATGATCTTATAGACTTGAAGCGTGCTGTAGAAATTGCAATGGGAGCTGGACTGACTTACGATCAAGCAAGGGATATAGTTAAAAATCATGCGATTGTGAAATAAGATCTGTTGATCGAGTTTAGATTAGGGGTTGAATAGATAGACATAGTGGCAATTGATATATCGGGCAGGCACTCGGTGAACGGCAGATACCAGATGGTTTGTGCTGCAATATCTGCAAGGGTTTCGCCTGAATGCATTGAGAAGATTTATTCTGTAAGGCTGATTCCTCGAGTTACCGTTTCTATTGATTTAAATACAATTATTGATCTGATCTCGACCTCTGTTATCAGCATGCCTGGAACCGTACTGGCAGAGCCTGGAGATCTCTATAACCAGGATGCATGGAGGATCAGCAGCATTCTTGGCCGCGAGTTCAAATATCCAGAGACGCTAGCCGAGCGCACAACAATTGAATTAGCGCATCACGCCTCAGTGGCGGGACGAAGGCTTATCACGGATGAGCGAGTGGATAACAATGATGGACAGTAGTGATTGCAAAAAAATGGACAGTTGCAATACTGCAGTTTTGCTGCTGCGTGAGAGCCCTAACCAGATATCCGATTCATATAAAATAGAGGAGCTAAGGGGCCTAGCAGGCGCTGCAGGCTACACGATCCTGGCAGAGATAATCCAAAGGAGAGGCCGCGACCACAGGTTCCAAGTTGGAAAGGGAAAGATTTCTGAGGCCTTGAGTTATAATCCTGATAAGCTCATATTTTATAACCCTCTCAGCCCAATCCAGGTTTTCAATATCAGAAGCGAGTTCAAGGCCCAGGTCATTGATAGGTTCAACCTGATTCTCGAGATATTTGCAGCTCGAGCGTCTACGCGTGAGGCAAAGCTGCAGGTTGAGCTTGCAAAGCTGAGCTATGATGCGCCACATGTTCGAAACGCGCTATCTTTGAAGATGCGTGGTGAGCAGCCGGGCTTCAAAGGGGCAGGCGCCTACGAGGAGTCAATGTACCGCGATATCCGTGGGCGAATCGCCAAGATCAGGGCAACACTTCAGAACGTAGAGGAGATGGGAGAGGATAGAAGACAACGCAGACGCGAGCTCGGCTTCGATCTTATAGCTCTGGCAGGCTATACAAATGCAGGCAAGAGCACTCTTCTAAATGCCCTTACAAATGCCAATGTAGAAGCCAACGATCAGCTATTCACAACTCTTTCTCCAACAACCCGTGCCGCTGATATAAAGGGAAGGAAGGTGCTGCTGACGGATACAGTCGGCTTCATTGATGATCTGCCCCATTTTCTGATAAAAGCCTTCAAATCCACGCTTTCCGAGATATCAGAAGCGGATCTCGTGCTACTGGTGGCGGATGCAAGCGACCCTCCTGAGATACTGAGGCGGAAGCTGGTAGCATCTCATAAGGCCCTATGGGACTGCAGCGTTTCGGCGCCGATAATTACAATTCTAAATAAGATCGATCGGCTACGCCAGGATGAGGTTCAGGCCAGGCTTGAGATAATAAATGATTTGGCACCGAATCCAATACAGACATCTGCCTATACTAGTCAGGGATTGCCGGAGCTGATGGAGCATATCAACCGCAGGCTTGTTCCGCTGAAGGAGATACAGATCAAGCTGCCGTATACATCCCAGGGATTAAGCGAGCTATCTAGGTTGTATGATGCTGCTGGGGACATCCAGGTCAGCTATGAGGATGAGGTGGTTGTCCGATTGAAGGGACGAGAGGATACTTTAGCGAAGGCAATAGTATCTAAGGAGAGAAAGTTCTGCGATTGAAGCCAGATATAATTCGAGAGCATTTCCAGCTTAAACAAACGATAGTTACCATCTCTGCACGCGAAAAGATTCACATCGGGGCTGCAAAGAGCTCCATCATAGAGCAGCGGAGCTACCTCGAAGCGTTCATTCGCAAAGACCCATTCTTCATGCTCACGCTTGAGCCGTACGATCTGCAGGCTGATGATGCGCCTGATATCATCCGGCAGATGATCTCTACAACCGAGGTCTTCGGCATAGGCCCCATGGCAGCCGTTGCCGGTGTGATTGCAAAGCTGGCAGTTGAGGCGATGATCGAGGCAGGAGCGACATATGCGATCGTTGACAACGGCGGAGATATGTCGATACTGAATGATCAGCCTGTAGTAGTGGGAATATATGCAGGCTCATCTCCTGTCCAGGACTTGGCATTCGAGATTCCGCCGCGGGAGAAACCTTTGGGCATAGCCACAAGCAGCGGCACAGTTGGGCCATCGATAAGCTTCGGATGCGCTGATGCAGCTACTATTATCTCACAGGATCCTGCACTGGCTGATGCGGCGGCAACTGCTCTGGGAAACGCTGTGCAGGCTGATAACAATCTGGATGAATGCTTCAAGGCGATTGATACGCCTGGGATTGATGGCGCATTGATAATTCGGGGCGATGAGATGGCGATGTGGGGGAAGCTGCCGAAGCTAAGGAGGGCGAAGGTTGGGATGGAGAGGATAACGAGGGCTTGATTGAGATATGGATACGGGATTTTTGTAGCTCTCTCAAATGAATAAACTTTACAGACCGATCCTGGCCTTTATCTGCGAGACATCGGCCTCCATCCTGACCAACCTCTCTTTCAAATCATCCCTCATCTCGCAGCGAAGCTCTCTTATCTCTCCAACTACCTCATCTTTGGTGTTGTCTATCTTCTCCGCAAGCATTTCACCCGTAGCTTTAGCCTCTTCGCGGCTGGCCTTCATCTCGTCTTTGAGATCCTCTCGAGTAGCCTTTATCTCAGCTCGCAAATCTTCACGAGTGGCTCTTATCTCATCTCCCAGATCTTCATGCGTGGCTTTCAGCTCTTTTACTACTTCTTTATTGACGACGATGAGCTCTTTCAGCAAATCAGCTGCTTTATCCAGGCGCTGGTCAGTCTCGCCTTCGGCCACCATCTTTTCGAATCCGTCGTACTCTCCTGTGGCAGCGGAGTACTGGGTCTCAATGTTCTGCACATCGATCAAAGAGTTCCTGATCTTCAGTGCGTTTAGGAACCGCGCCAGATCGATTTCATCGCCCTCGGCTACAACCTTTACATGGCCATCAGAAAGATTCTGAACGTAGCCGCGCATGCCGAATGCCCTGGCTATGGTGACAATCTTGCCCCTGTAGCCTGCCTTCTGGACCTTGCCGGAGATGCGCGCGATCAATCTCTTCATCTAAACGATATTCTGTGATTTGTTGATATATGACTTTATTCCAGGCGGGGCGATAGTAAAGTAGAGGCTTATGGTGTAAAACACATGGTCAACGCTCTCTTTAGTTTCCATTTTTCTACGCATGCCAGAAAAAGAATCATGATGTTTGTGGAGATGACGATAAAAGATTTCTGGAGCAGAATCAGATCGCCCGCTATGTGCCAACCGGCAGCTCGATCAAGTTCAGCATGTGGCCGATGGCCAAGTTGATGTGTACCATCCGGAGCAGGGGCAACATGGAGTTGTATACTGCCGCGGACCAGGCGATTGTGGAGGCAGCAGGCGCAAGGGTTTTTGACAGACATCGCAGGGACTCTGAAATTTTAATTGGTGTAAACGAACATCGATCTGTATCCTGTCGAAAGCTTGAACTATAATCATGCCTTTTTGCCGTGCACTAGGTGACCCCTATTGCAATTACTCCTGATTCACTCAGATTACATTGAATTCGAGGCCAAGAGGCCGACGAAGTTCGCCGAAGAGATCGAAGAATCTGCCAAGAAGGGCAGGCTGGAGGAGGCGCTTTGCGCCTTCGTAGCAGTCGAAAAGCCGGACGAAGGCGACGTCGATGCCGTCGTCGCCGAGGGCGCAAAGCAGGTCGCAGATGTTGCAGAGCAGGTACACGCCAAGAAGGTCATGCTCTATCCGTATGCACACCTCAGCTCAAACCTTGCAGCGCCGGACTCTGCAGTCAAGATACTGAAAGGTATGCAGGAAGCGCTCTCTCAGAATTATGAGGTCGTTCGCGCGCCCTTCGGCTGGTATAAAGCCTTCACTCTGAGCTGCAAAGGCCATCCTCTCTCAGAGCTATCACGTTCAATCAAAATCGGCGAGGCTGGAGGAGAGGTCGTCTCAGAGGCGCTCAAGTCCGAGGCCAAAGCTGCATCCTACTGGAAGATATTGGACACGAATGGGCAGATGTCTGATCCTGATGCCTTCGACTTCAAAGGCCACGACAACCTTGCCAAGTTCACTCACTACGAGATAGCCAAGGCCAGGGCCGTCGATAAAGTCCCTCCACATGTGGATCTGATGAGGCGCCTTGAGCTTGTCGATTATGAGCCGGGCTCAGATCCAGGAAACATGCGATATTATCCCAAAGGCAGGCTGATAAAATCGCTTTTAGAGGCTTATGTCCTCGATAAGGCATCGGACATGGGCGCAATGGAAGTCGAGACCCCTATCATGTACGACATGGAGCATCCAACGCTCAAGAAATACCTTGACCGCTTCCCTGCAAGACAGTATCAGATAGAGGCCGATAAGAAGAAGCTGTTCCTCCGATTTGCAGCCTGCTTCGGCCAGTTCCTCATGGGCCACGACATGACGATATCCTACAAGTCGCTGCCGCTGAAGATGGTCGAGATCACCAGATACAGCTTCAGGCGCGAGCAGAGGGGAGAGCTTGTGGGCATACGCCGCCTGCGTGCATTCACAATGCCCGACATGCACACCATGGCTAAGGATATGAGCCAGGCCGTGGATGAGTTCAGGAAGCAGTATGAGATGAGCATCTCAGTCCTGAAAGAGGTTGGCCTTGATCTAAACGATTATGAAGTGGCGATCCGGTTTACCAAGGATTTCTATGCCGAGAACAAGGAGTTCATCGAAAGCCTTGTCGACATCGTCAAAAAGCCCGTCCTTATAGAGATGTGGGACGAGAGGTTCTTCTACTTCGTCCTCAAGTTCGAGTTCAACTTCGTTGACACACTGGATAAAGCGAGCGCCCTCTCGACGGTTCAGATCGACGTTGAAAACGCAGACCGCTACGATATAGCTTATGTGGATGAGGCAGGCGAGAAGAAGCGGCCTATAATCCTGCACTGTTCGCCCTCTGGTGCGATCGAGCGAGTGATGTACGCCCTGCTGGAGAAGGCTGCGAGATATGCGGAGTCCGGCAGGCTTCCCATGCTTAAGACCTGGCTCTCACCAACCCAAATCAGGATAATACCTGTGGCAGAGCGCCATCAGGAGCGCGCCATGGAAGTTGCAAAAGAGCTTGGCTTCCGCGTAGATATCGATGATCGAGATGAGACCGTCGGCAAAAAAATTAGAGATGCAGGCAGAGAATGGATACCCTACGTAGCGGTAATCGGCGATGAGGAGCTTTCATCAAGTCAGTTGACAGTTACTATCCGACAGAATTCCACTCCCAAGTCTCCTGCCAAGGGGAAGATGAGCATTGAGGAGCTGAGAAGACGCATCCAGGAGGAGACCGCAGGGAAACCCTGGAGAAGGCTGCCGTTGCCTGTTAAGCTGTCCGAACGTCCGAAGTTCATTTAGCTTATCCTAATTTAATTTTTAACTTATGGTATCCATTCAAGTGATAAACCAAAGAAGATGAAGCCGTATCAGATTACAGCATAATTCGATATAGTTATTTATCTCATAATCAGGGATTTTCCTGTCATCGCATTGGGCTTAGGTAACTTAAGGAGTTCAAGGGCTGTTGGAGCTACATCTGCCAGGATCCCATCATTCCTCAGCTCGTGCTTTATTCCATCGTTCAGTATGAGCACGAACGGCACAGGATTTGTGGTATGGGCAGTATGCGGCTGGCCTGTCACCTCATCGATCATCTTCTCCGCATTTCCATGATCGGCAGTCAGGAGCACTCCGCCTCCCTGCGCAAGTATTTGATCAACGACTCGGCCAACGCAGTTATCCACAGTTTCCACAGCTTTAACAGCAGCATCGAAGATGCCTGTATGCCCAACCATGTCGGGATTTGCATAGTTCATGACTATGAGATCATAGGCTCCGCCTTTGATCCTCTCCATTACGGCATCAGTCACCTCGTAGGCACTCATCTCTGGCAATAGGTCATAGGTTGCAACCTTGGGAGATGGTATAAGAATGCGATCCTCGTTGGGGTTGGGCTCCTCCTTGCCGCCATTGAAGAAATATGTGACATGGGCATACTTCTCGGTCTCGGCTATCCTAAGCTGATGCAGGCCATGTTTGCTGATCACCTCTCCTAAGGTTTCAGTCAAGTTCTGGGTAGGAAAGGCAACCGGAGCATCTATTGTCGCATCATACTGGGTCATGCAGGTGAAACGTATCAACAGATGCTTTCTGGAAAACTCTCCAAAATCGTTATCAATGAAAGCCCTTGTGATCTCACGCGCCCTATCGGGTCGGAAGTTGAAGAATATGATGCTGTCGCCATCTTCGACTAGGCCCTCAGGATCCACCACAGTCGGCATCAGGAACTCGTCGGTCTCGCCCCTCTCATAGCCGTTGGTCACGGCAACTTCCGGGCTTTTTGCTTTGAGGCCTATGCCATCTGTCATGGCGCGATAACCCTTTTCCACACGATCCCATCGTTTATCCCTATCCATGGTATAGTAGCGCCCTGCAACTGTTGCCACCTTGCCCACGCCTATCTGCCCGATCTTATCAGCAAGATCATGAAAATAGGTCAGTGCGCTCTTAGGAGGGACATCTCTGCCATCGAGGATGGCATGCACATAAACCTTTTTTAGCCCCTTCAGCTTCGCCATCTCCAGCAGAGCATAAAGGTGAGTGTTGTGGCTATGTACCCCACCATCCGAGAGCAGGCCCATGAGGTGAAGCTTGCCGCTTGCAACATCCTCCATCGCCTTTATGAGAACAGGATTTTCGCGAATCGTCTTATCCTCGACAGCCAGATTAATCCTTGTATAGCCCTGGTAAACAATCCTGCCCGCGCCCAGGTTCAAATGACCGACCTCTGAGTTCCCCATCTGGCCCTTTGGCAAACCTACTGCCAGACCTGAGGCATTTAAAGTCGTGCTGGCATATTTTTGCAAGAACCTGTCAAGATTAGGCTTTCGTGCCATGGCTACAGCATTGCCTGTCTCACTAGGGCTGATGCCGAAGCCATCCATGATTATGATCGCTAAAGGCTTCATCACTCACACGTTCCGAAGTAGCTTGCAAAGGTATTCAAACGGTACGGACAATAAGTCAACACAGTATTTAGTAGTACTCTTTAAACCCGTCTTTACCAATAAGAGGCACGAAGGCCACAGGCAGTTTCTCCTCAATTACAGAACCATTTTTCTTTGTGACCAGCAGGAGATTCTGAAAGCCTGATCCTACAGGTATAACCATTTTTCCTCCGGGTTTGAGCTGCTTTGTGAGCAGCTCTGGCACACGGGGCGCTGTGGCCGCTACATTGATCCTATCAAAAGGCGCATGTTCGGCTAGGCCTATGCTCCCATCGCCAAGTATCACAGTTACATTTGCAATGCCTGCTTCTTTGAGATTCTTTTCTGCCTGCTCAGCGAGTTTCGGTATTCGCTCAACAGAATAAACATGTCCCTGAGGGCCGACTATCTCTGCCATAACCGCTGCGTGATAGCCGCTTCCTCCTCCGACATCGAGCACCTTTAATCCCTCTCTGAGGTCAAGAAACTCACACATAATGGCAACCATATGGGGGGCAGATATCGTCTGGCCATAGCCGATGGGAAGAGGAATATCATCGTACGCGTTTGATCTGAGCGGTTCAGGCACGAACAGCTCTCTCGGAACCTTTGCCATAGCATTTATAACGCGCTCGTTTATTCGGCCCTTCATGCCGTCAAATAAATCCTTTTTTCTCAAAGTTCTCTACCCCATATCCTGAGGATATCCTTTGCTTCTGCCCTATCCGCGAATCCCTCACCGCGAAGCTTTATCTTCGTTACCTTGAACCTCACTTTGTCGATATCCCTAACCTCGCCGAGTTCAAAGATCTCATCTCCGGATGTAGGCAGCTTCAGCGATTGTGTCCTACCATTCCTAAAAACAGCAATTTTCACAATTACGTTGTCTATTGCTCTCGCCCAGACCGTTTTGATATCGCCTACCAAGGCAGCATCTACTCTGCGATCGGTTTCAATGGATGTGATCTCTGCCATTACAACATCCTGGCGGCAATCGTCCACCAGCATCTCATTTCCAACGTGCAACTCTTCATTTAGCGGAAGACGGATACAGTAAGGCATCGATGTCCCATCCTTGTTTACGATGACTCTAACATCTCCTGCCCTTTCCCTCTCCCTCTGTAGCGAATGAACCTCTCCGCAACCTGTACACCGTACAAGCTTCTCTTGTCCCGATTTTATAGTGCTGTGTTCGGTCTCTATGCCGCAGGTGGGGCAGAAGATCTGATTATCTGGCATGGCATATAATTATTCGGTAAAGTATTAAAGTATGACCGCATAGTTCAGGCATCGTAAAATAGCATCGAATTCAACATGGTTAACAAGTTTGCTTTTACTACTATGTCTCTATATCTATTAAATTTATATAAACCTTTAAAGATACCTTTTTTGAGTCTTTGAATAGAAAAATTTTTAAGTAGGATTATCGACATAGTATTGTGAAAAATTTATGAAGACAGAAATGAGAAAGAAAGATACCGTAGATGAATGCTGTGATATAGCAGAGAGCATGATAGATGAAATAAATCTGCTCAGCTTAAAGGATAGGAAGGGTAAGAATCTCTCTTGCGATGCTAGAAGAAAGGGATCTTTCAAAAGGAAGATCTTGAGGCAGATAAAGCAGGCAAGGCGAATAGCCACAAGCTAAACAAGAGGGTCAAAGGTATTCTTATTTATTCTCTATAATAATTTAATTTTCAAATTTTTTGAAACTTACATGATTTATTTATATTTAATTTTAATCAAAGTTTATCAGATTTAGGGATAAACTGTTGAAGATAACCCATAAGCTATGGCCTTACCTAAATTTAAGAAGAAATAAAATATTTACTCACTCATGTTCAATAATCCATGAAAAGCTATTTATACTAATTCAGTAAGTAATCTAATTGTGGATTCAAAAGGTATGGTTTTGGAAAAAGATCTCCAGAGATTAAATCGCATGCTTCAGGCAGCTCACCGAAGCTCAATCGATATCAAAAGCAGCTATGACTTCTACATATTGGCATTGAAGGAGTTCGACAAGGCCAACCTTACGGATGTATTCCTGTATTACGATCGCTCGAAATACGAGCTCACATCTGCGATAAACGATGCCAAGCTAGATGTTAGAGGTCTCAGGTTTCACAGCCTTCGAACGATCTCCTACTTTTTCAAGATTTATGGATTATATGCGCTCATTTTCGGCATGCTGGCAATCCTTATTTTCAGTTATCTTATCTACAATTATGCCAATATGACTATATTATCTGTCCCTCTCTGGGCACCATTTTTCGCGGGCCTAGGCTCCTCGGCACAGATACTTTCCGGAGTGATTGACGACCTGCGCAGGGAAAAGACAGTTGTTAGATATAAGCGGGCATGGTACACAGCCATTCCTCTGCTGAGCCTCATCTTCGGATATATAGCCTATCTTATCTTTAGCTCAGGCATAATCGCCTTCAACATCAACTCTGAGAACAAGGAGTACTCCTTGATGTTTATCTGCTTCCTAACAGGGTTCATAACCAATTGGCTGATAAATAGACTGTCGCATATCTCCAGGAATCTCTGATCGGACGTCAGGATATCACTGCCCTGCCGTTCTCCCGCTTCACGACTCCTGAAGTATTGGTGCTGTTATCAGTATTAATATTAGCAGAGGATCCCTGCAAAACTTCCTTTGGATCCATCAATCCACTGATCCATGCCGTATCCATGCGTTCCAGCACTTTGCCATTTATTGCCAGTGCGAGATCTATAAGGTGCAGCTTTGAGCTTTTTCCGAGCATTGCAAACTTTGTGGGATTGAACTCCATATAGAATGTTGTATTGCCAGCATTGAGTTTGCTCGATATAATGTCTGAGCCGATTTCATTCCCGTTATCATCAACCAGCTGGCCGCTAACCTGGTATGTGCCGGGCTTTATAACATCTACGCCTATCCCTATTCCTATTTTGCCTGGGATTGTTTCATTCGTAAATTCATTTGTGAGATATGCTGCAGGCGGTTGGAATTCCTTAGGGCTTCTGTTCACTGTTATATTACCATTATATCTGTCGATGAACTCTCCGCGATCGCTGTAAAGGAAAAGGTTCTCAACCCTCAAGGGCGCGCATTTCCCTTTCTTCCAGATATCGCTACCATTCACGGTTACATTTATTAGCCCATGTCCATTGAGCCTTGCACTGCTGTTGAACTCCTCTATCAAATTTCCTGCGCAGTCAGTAAGACTTCCTTCAATCCTGTAGTTGCCCAAGGCTGTCGAATTTACCCCAAATCCTAAAACCAGATTATCAAAGTATCCATCTTTATCGGAATCCTCTACATCCGAATAGTTCAGTCCTTCAAGATAGGAGCTCGCAACTTTCACGCTAACAGGTACCTGGATTGATCTATTGGCATCGGCTGAGGAGATCTCTATATACCCGTCTAGATTATTGACTGATGTGTTTTTCGGCACCGCGATGCTTGCATCGACGGTAGCGTTGGAATCGCTATCTATTGTCTTAGGACCATTGGTCGCTATCCAGGTCCAGTTCTCATCGGCATATTGTGTCAGCTTTACGTCGAACTGTTGTTCTCCAGATGGCACGTCATATCCATAGACTCTCACCTTCCATATGCCAGCCACCGGATTCAGGACCTCAATAGGCCCCAGGTTCTCAGTTCCAAGGTCAGCATCAGCTGGCTGGCCGTTTGGGTCTTCAAACATCAACAATAGATCGCTGCTGTTCCCTTCTTTGCTGAGCGTTGCGGATATTCGTCTAGTCTCAGGCTGTAGGTCTATATTGCTCTCCCATATCTTCTTGCTTCCTACAGATCCCTGCAGGTCCGCAGCCGTTATATTCTCAATCAAACCTTGGTAGCTGAGATTATCCAGAGGTGGTCCTCTATTCTCCACCGTAAATTCAATATTTGCGGTACCACCTGGCGATATTGTCCCTACGTTCCATCTCTTAGGAAAGCTATCGATAAGCGAGCGCTCTATACTCAGGGTATAATTGTCAGGAGCCGAGAGCTTTTCGCCATGGACTGCCACTAGCCAGCGGCCTGATGGTGGGCTTTGGATATCTATATCCTCAAGATCGCCATTCTTTGTGCCTGAGTAGTACTCGCTCGTTGGAGAAAGGAGGAATAGGTCAATAGTATTGGTGCTCTTCCAGCTCAGTCTGGCCTTGAGGTCACTTGTGCCCAAAGGCACATCGAGATAGAAGTAATGCCAATCGCTGCCCTTTATGGAACCAGTGGCAGATCCACTGCCCCTCAGAACCTCTATTGGCCCTGCTATATTTACGGATACAGGTACTGAATCTATCTTTTTGCCATCATCAATGATATTAATGGAACCATTATATATCCCGGGCGATGTGCCGTTCGGTACAGTTATCGCAGCCCCAAAGACCCTTTGTCCATTGGCTGGGATGCTTTTGGGAAGCGGCTGAACACTCATCCAATCGGCAATTGAGCCTGAGACGGTTGTTGTCAAATTGGTTCTTTCTTTGTCGGTGAAGAACGTGAATTGAGTATCCCAGTCCTCATCGCCGGGGGCGAGAGAATAGAGCTTCTTCTGAGGCCTATCCGCCCCGACATCCAGGCCGACATATATTCCTTTGCCTGCAGGCAGATAAGCCCATCTGCCCGGAGTCCATTTATTGGGCACTACGGCGCAGAGATCGTTGCTGAGGTTTTCATAGGAGCCTAATGCATCAATGAGGCCAGATCCTTGGTAGTAATCTTCGTACGTCTCACCAAGAGTATTATTGAGGCTTTTTGCGCCGTCCGTAAGTGCAGCTTTCACTCCTGCTGGTGTCAGGTTCTTTTGAGCCTGTAAGAGCAGAGCTGCAACACCTGCGGCAACTGGTGTAGATAGGCTTGTTCCTGATTCCTTGGCGTAATAAATATCCAAGTACTCTGGCTTCTCGAGCCCTGGGGGAACCGCCGATACAACATCTACGCCGGGTCCGACAACGTCTGGTTTCGTCCTGCCGTCTCTAGTCGGCCCCGATCCACTGAAGTTTGCCACATGCCCAAGGTAATCAGTTGCACCTACGGTTATTACCCTGACGCCGTCTCCTGGCGAGTCAATCAGGCCAGGCGGCAAAGCGAGAACTATCGGGACTACAAGCAGCAGAACATTCCTGTTCGCACTTCGTCCTATCTGAGACAGATCCAGCTGGCCCGCGCTTACAGATCCGGGGCTCGCTTTCGTGGAGACATTTGTGAGAGCATCTGTGAGTGCATCTGCGGTGGCGGCATTTGCCTCGGTCATGCTTTGTACTGTTGTACTATTGCGGTTACCGGCTGCTACACATACGACAACGCCCTCGTCCATTGCATTGTCTGCGGCCATAGTTATCGGCGGATTTGTCTCCCCGAGGTTCAGGCCCCCTAGGCTTAAGGTGAGGACATTTGCGCCGTTATATATGGCCCATTCTATTCCGGCGATTATATCCGAGACCTTTCCGTTTCCGCTGCTGTCTATAACCTTAACGTTGAGCAAACTTGCGCCTGGGGCAATTCCCTTATATTTTCCGCCTGACGCTGCCCCTGAGCCTGCAATAATGCCCGCGACCATTGTGCCGTGGCCGAGAAGATCGTCAGCGGAGATCTCATCATCGACGAAGTTTTTCTCGCCCACAACCTTGCCTTCAAGATCCGGGTGGTTTTTATCGATCCCTGAATCGATGACGGCAACTGTAACACCCTTTCCATCTATCCCCTTTGCCCAGAGTTTATCGGCGTTGACGTATTTCGCAGGACTGATCGCCTCGTTTCCCGAAGCATCTGTGGCTGGAGCGGATATATGGGTAGAATCATCCAGATAGATCCCATCTACAGAATCGCTCTCTGAAAGCCTCTTTATTGCTGTTGGCGTAGCTGCTCCTGCAACGCCGTTTATGAGGCGATATCTGTATTTAATATCCATATCCGTTAGATCTGGTGTACTTTTGCCATTAAGCATCACAATTATAGGTATCTTCTCATCGAGTCCGTTACTCACTTTTTTAGCCAGGGCAGGATCAATTTTGGCAGGGCTTGCACCACTAGTTGGTGCGGCCACAACCATTGCTATAAGAGCAATGCCTATTACAAAGATCAGGATCGGTCGTCGTATCTCCATATCCAATCATACCCATCAGAGAAGTTTTGTTCAAATCGCCGGAGGGCCACGATAGATTGATGTAAGTAGACAATGCTAAATAAACCTGTGGTCCTCTTCCTCTCGATGATCGCGGCTTGGCTAATTTCAAATATCCTCTGGATTAGTTTGATTCTTCTTCTAGCATCCGCTCTGATAAATATTAGTATTATCGCATCTCTAGGCTGGACAACGTTCGGCCTTTTCTGGCTGGAGCAGTTGTATCATTATCTGAGCATAGAAGATTATTTCAACGTAATTCTGGCAGTAGTTGCAGCGATCTTCTGCATTTACCTCGCTTCTGTGATACTGATTAAAGGAAAGTCTCAGGCATCCTCATGGGCGGGATATGCCGCAGCTATCTGCGGGATAATCTATTACCCATTTGCAGAGTTAGAGCCGCTCAGCTTCTGGCTTATAAGCCATACTACAATAATCACGGCAGAGCTGCTACAGGCATTTTCAATTCCTGTCTCAATTGACGGAGGAAATGTTCTGATTCTCAATGGCAGGTCAGTCGAAATTATACTGGCCTGCACTGCCATAGAGAGCATAGCGCTCTTCACAGGTGTGATAGTATCCGTAAATGCGCCGATAAAGCGGAAAGTTACGGCACTTATAGCATCAGTCCTGACAATATATATTTTAAATTTATTTAGAAATGCTTTCGTCCTCATGGCATATGGATGGAATTGGTTTGGAAACGATAGCTTTTACGTGGCTCATAATATCATTGCAAAGTTCGGCTCGATGATAGCGCTATTATCGGTAGCATATCTCGTTTTCATGCTCCTGCCGGAGCTCTTGACCGTGATAGATGAACTCGAAATGGAGATCAGACATCCTGGAGGTGCTGCTTGAAGCTGGCTAAGAACTCAACTGCCTGGATATCAGTTCCTATTTTCATAACTGCACTTCTGGCAGCAGTAGGGAACTGGTATGCGTCATCGGTTGTGCTTGTGGGCTCCGTTTTCATAATATTCTTTCATCGTGACCCTGACAGGGCGCCAGAAGGTGACGGCATGGTATCTCCCGCCGATGGTAGAGTGCTGCCTGCTGAACAGAATAAGATCGCAGTCTTCATGGGCCCCTGGGATGTGCATGTAAACAGGGCGCCTCTGAGCGGGCTTGTCAAAGCTGTCGAACACATAAAAGGAGGACATGCCCCAGCATTTTTGGGAGCCGCGAGCAGAAATGATCGGAACAATATATTGCTTCAAACAAACTATGGCGACATAGAGATCTGCCAGATATCGGGCAGTCTTGTCAGAGATATAATCTGCTATGTTCGCCCAGGAGATAAGGTTTCCAGAGGCGAGAGAATAGGCATGGTCCGTTTTGGATCACGCGTGGAGATCACAATTCCATCCGGCTTTGAGATCTGTGTCGAAAATGGCGAGAAGGTTCATGCAGGTGAGTCGATAATCGCGGTGAATCATGGATGAATATCTTCAGTGCCATAAGGCTGCCGGATCTTTTCTCGCTTCTAAATGCGCTTCTCGGATTTGGCTCAATAATAGCCGCATACATTGACAGATCCGATATTTGTGTTCTTCTCATAATTCTGGCGGCGACGGCAGATGGTTTAGATGGGTCTCTAGCAAGAAAATTTGGCTCAGGACCACTCGGCACGAATCTGGATTCACTTGCCGATCTTGTTTCATTCGGAGTAGCACCAGCCGTTTTTGTGTCCACTGCCTTTGGGTTACATTGGCAGACCACTTCCGTCGGAGTTATTTATCTCGTCTGCGGAATGCTTCGTCTTGCCAGGTTCAATGTGTCGCCCAAAAACGATCATTTCTTCGAGGGGCTTCCTATACCTCCATGTGGGATTGCCGCTACAGCAAGTGTTCTCCTGGGCTGGCCAGAGCTTACTCTGGCATTAATGTTTGTATTATCTGCGCTCATGGTGAGCAGCATCCCTTACCCCAAGGTCCGCAGTCTTCGGGCCATTGCTTTATTGGTCCTGATCATTCTGATAATTGTTTTTGCGGTTTGGATTGAGAAGGGTGGATATTATGCTAGAATTCTGCCATACTCTATTATTACTACGATGATAATGTACATAGCAAGTCCGGTGGTGATGCCATTTCTACGAAAAGAGAGATAGCTGCCTTTGAAGCAGGGATTAAGCTCGGCGCGTTATATCATCAGTTCGTGGGAACGCCTGTAAGTGTGGAAACGGCCTCCGACCTTGAGCTGGCCATCCAGACGAGCATATCGCTCCAACCCTATGTGAAGTCCGTCAAAGTCAGCATTAACAGGGATATGCTGAAACGAAATCTCTTCGGCTATGGGGAGCTTGAAGGCAGAATGATCGATGCTGAGGTGGAGATCGACTACCAGGGTGAAGTCATCCGAGCGAGGCTGAAGTACGATCCGGAACAAAACTATCCGCTAATGTTTATACTTTAGCCTATTTGAATCAAGGAGGATGTGAAGGAGTGCTCCTATCCTGGACAGATGCATTTCTCCATGCCGACTACCCATATGGTCCACCAATAGCCTCACTTAAGTCGTTTATAATGAGCCCATGGACGAACGAAGAGGCAGTAGATACTGTTGTCAGAGAAGTTGTTGAATCCAAAGACAGGCTCCAAGAGAAGATGGGCTTCTTATTCATAAAGTGGAAAATAGTTGGCAGATATAAGATGAGACTTGACCAAGCGACGGGGCATCCATGCAGCTTTGCTATGGGTATGCGAGGCGCTGCCGCCGTTTGACTGAGGAATAAAATTATAAAAATTAATTACTTCTTTAACTTAATGAACTCCTCCTTAAGTTCATCCTTGAAGCCTTTAGCCACCTGGCCAAGACCTCCTTTGCTCCCATCCTAACGCTCTCAATGCTCCTGCCCATAGCTATCCACTCAGGGAGAACTCTCTTGGGCATCTTCATAGATCAGGAGGTCGCGCTAGATGACGATCAAGAAGTTGAAGGACCTTTACATTATGATTATATTGGAAATGATTTAAAAACTATCAGATAAACGTTCTTAAAGCATGAAAGTTATGGCCGATTCCATGTTCAAACTCGGGGAATATTATGAGGATAAGGCCAGAGATATCGCCGACCAGCTTAAGGATGTCGGCATGAAGGTAGATATCAGAACCTTCACCTATAGCCATCTAGAGCTCTTTCACTATCTGGAAGGTAGAATGAGCGAGATTAAGGGAGAAATAGATGAGGAGAAATTCAACAGGTACGCGCGGTACTTGGCTGCAATGCGAAAAGTTCTAGCTGAAGGAGCCACTTCCGAGAACTTCCGTGAAAGACTTCAACTGGAACTGGATCCACAGATAAATGAGAAAAGGAGGCTGTTCTGCGAGATCATGGAAGGCGGTCTTTCTCAGGAAGAACTGGAGGCAAAGAAGCAGGAGTCCGCCGGGTTAATGGGAGATCTTCTCGAGATGTCTAATGCAGAGTCTTTTGTCGACATGACCCTGGACCGAAATGAAATCAAGATCAATGAAGAGGTGGGAAGCCGGCTGGATGATCCCATTATACGCATCTTCGCCGACGAGGAGGAGGAGGATGAAAGCAAGCTGGCAAGGACGACAACGGTCTTCACAGTCGAACCGCGAGCCGAGGTTTATGTCGATGAGTTTTACGCAATCCTCTCCGAGGAAATAGAAGAGGAGTTTAAAGACGAATACCCGGATGAATACTCGCGCCTTGTCTTCCTCGGCAAGCTTATCTCTGAGCTGACAGAACCTTCATCGGGCAAGATAGACATGGAGGCATTTTCCGAGAGATGCGAATTCCAGATGGAAAGCAACGGCGATCTCCTAGAGATAAGCGGCAGAAGAGCAGCCGAGGTGCTGGCAAGGTCGTTAGAAAAGAACGACATAATTAAGGTCAAGGGTGACAGCATCAAGTGGAAGCGTTAGATGTTGGATGTTGGATGGCTTCATTTTGCTGTAATCAGGAGAAGGTGTGAGACTATTGGGTGCTGCTTTCGTAAATAAGCCCACCAAATCTATTGATGCCAGGATAACCGGAGGTCTGGATACCGATTCTGAGCTTTACAAGGTTATCAACAAGAGACCAGGCTACAGCATATACAGCAGAAGACGCTCAGGGGATGCTCTATTTGGGTCGGTTATTAAAGAAAGAACGTTCGCTTTCAATTAGGATGCATTTTTATATGCATTTTTATATCTATCTAGATATATCTAATTTGGGCATAAAATAGCAATTTAGCCAAGTTTTACTTGAAGCGCACGCAGCATCTGATATACATCAACCCATTGAACATCAAACGCCTGGCATACATTCGGAATCGGAATCCTTGTTTTGGTGAAACGATCATACTGTTCATGAGTAACGACTACGCATCCCTTTGACAGAGCATATGCCACCAACCATGCGTCGGCATTATCTCCACGAGAGATCTCAGCCTTTGCAGGGCCACCAAACTGTTTATCTTTGTTTGCCCATTCTATGATTCTCCTATAGGCATCAGTAACCTCAACATCATCGGTTGAGGCGAACCAAAAGTTAAAACTGCTATTTGCCCATGCTTTGAGATCGTCATCGCCCCTATCTATTTCCGCTTTCACACGGTCAATGCTGTATATCTGGCCAGTCCTTGCGTGGTCAATTAAGGCCTGCCAAAAACCGGGTACAATATCAAACGCATAGTAGCGATTCTTTGCTTCAATAAACACATTGGAGTCTAAAATATATACTGGATGGTCACCCATCACCAGAGACTCCCGAGTCCAAGGGACTTGGCAAATTGCTCAAAGGTCTTTCCATGAAGACCGGTAAGCCTGTAGGCATCGCGATAAAGGAGCTTGCCTTCTCTTGCAGCTCGAACGACGGTTTCACCGAAGCGGCGACCAACACGGAGTTTCTGGTTGGCATAGAAATCGCCACCCTGCTGGCCAGTAGCGCGTTTCATATGGTCATTATAAAAGTCGTGAAACTCGCTTCTCGTGATACCCTGCAAGTCGAGCGCCCTTCGTGCTGCAACAATTTCGCTGACCTTGAAATGGCGCGCTATCTTCTGAAACCGGTCCGGATCTTGTTGAACGGAAGGCCAGACTTCACGGAACTCTGCTTCTGGAACCAGGAATTCTGCAGCAATCAGGTTACATGCCTGTTCAGTCTCATCGTTGGCTGGTTGCATCTCCCGAAGGTCGAAGATAGCGCTGCTCCCAAGCCAGACATGAGCCAGCTCGTGTGCCAGAGTGAACATCTGAGCTGCTTTGCCATCCGCACCATTGATGAAAATAAAAGGTGCGAACTCGTCTATCAGCACGAAGCCACGAAATTCGGCTGGATCTAATTTGCGATGAGTGTTGTTTCCGACAATGCCGCTCACAGCTGCGAGTATCCCCGCTTCGTCAATCATGATGAGCAGCTTCTTCAGCGCATCTGTCCAGGTTTTCTGCTCAGCTGCCCATAAATCAGTGAGCCCTAGCACGTGCCTGATATCCTTAGCGACCTTCACAGGTTCGTCTTCTGGTCGTGCCGAGTGGACAAAAGCCAATTGTTCCTGACCCATTTCGATCAGGTATTCACGTATCCAGGCTTGGCGCTGCTCCATCGTCTGAACGGTCTCAATTAAGTCTGGACTGGGCCGGTGAAGAGGTTCATCGCTCAGTGTACGAAAGTGTGGGATTGTAATCTGCTCCTCTGGCGGCGCGCTGAGGAACAAATACCCAAGCGGAGTATAGGTAGCTTTAGCAAACTCTTCGAGTTGGCGTAAAGTTGGTTGACTCTGACCCTGAAGCCATTCAGATAGCTTTGGAAACCTCTGTTTAACGGTTTCAGGAGCGCCCGAGCGCTCCACCGCCCAGCTAAGAACTGCATTACTGATAGCAACTCGGGTCATGTCAGTAATAACTTATCTCCTTCTTGTATTCCTAATTTTCGCAATAGGCATTTATAAACAGAGAGATCGCACTAAGAATCTTTCGGTGGTTGTGAAGGCTTCGGCCCATCGCTACTCACCCAGGCAGAACTCTCTTGGCCACTCGTCGAAATAGAACACTCGGTCGGTATTTTGTTCATATCCTACCGGAAAGTATCGGTTCCAGTGAGTAAAGCAGGACCGCAGCCTCTTTTGCAGCATCGTGCAAACTTTGGGAGACGTACTCGACCATCCATTGGGCGTCTTCGTAGAGCAGCGGGTCGTGCTCGATGACGATCAAGGCGATCAAGGAGTGGCGAGTTTCTTCAAGAACGGTCATTAGCTGAAAGACTGTGAAGGCTCGGCGGATCTCCAGGTCCTGGAACCTGCGGTACAACCGGCTGAGGACTGAGGAGTAGTTCCCGCAGATAGTAGAGGACTTTGAACCGCTGCAGGTTCGGGTTGCGGTCGAGGGCTTTGGCGAACATCTCGTTTGGGGCTACCAGAGCGTTGAAGGATCTGGGGCGGAGAGAGACAGAGGGATGGAGATCGAAGTCCATACTATAGGCTGGAGGCTTGAAGGATTAAAGGGGGAGCTGGGCGTGGGGTGAATGCAAAGCATGTCTAGGAAACGTATTTATAAAAAGCATAGCCAGCTCTTCATTTGTCATTCAAAGTTACGATAACTGGCATATGGTCGCTTTTCTTTATCCAATCATCGAAATTTCCGATTTCTACATTGGAGCCCACATCCCGCAGGTGGGACTTCCAAAACCTAGCATTTTTTCTGATAACGATTTTCTGAAAAATCACGTATTAGCGATTACTTACTCTTGAGCTAGAATTATATTCTCTAATAAATATAGCATCGATTTCTCTAAATATGTATTGGTTCGTTTGGACTCTATTTTAATTATTTGCATTTATTTTAATCATAAATGCGTCCATAATTAAATCCTAATCTCAATTTGTAAAATCAAAAAATTCAGAATTCTTAATGACCTACCTGTGGGATGTGGGTTGGAGACTTTGAGATCAGAGGATGCAAAGCAGTAATCAACATGATATGGTCTGTTCTGTCTATGATACATGAATAGAGTTGTTTTGTCTCTTTTCCAAAAATCTTTTTATAAAATTTTATAATATGCAATTATTGTCTGAATAGTCATTCAAAACTTTCATTTAATTGCTTCTCCAATTGAGCGTCAATAGTCTTAGCCTTTTGAACTAACCCGTAATCCCTGAACGGCTGGGCATCATCTAGAGGAGTACCAACAGGTCCTGCATCTGGATTAAAGACCATAAATGATAGAGACAAGGTGTAATTTATATCATGCTTACCTGAAAGAATGAAATCCCTACCTAAGCCAGAAGGTCCACCAGGAAGGGAAAATGTCTCTATCTCAAAGAAACAATCCTTAATGCTGTCTTCTAATGAGACATGTAGAGTGCTTATAGCAGATTTTTGAGAGTGAGAATTATCAACAAAAAAGATACATTCCTTGCAATTGAAATATTGTAGTGTATTTAGTGCATTGATATCTCGTTCTGAGGTTATCTCTACTATATGGTCATGAGTATTATCGAAATCATAGAATTTAGGATCGTAAAGCATTAACATAGTTTTCGGATTTAGTGGACAGAATATTTGCAATCCAGGAGCAGTTGAATATGTTGACCCTTGCCCATTCTTATCATTGAAGAAACTGTTATAAAATACAACAGGGGCATCACTGAATACAAAATCCATTCCAGTGTTATTCTTTAGAATAAGAGGCACTAAATCAGATATCAAAAGTGAGCCTGTGGATAAAGCTTTCGAGAGAAAAATTAAGTGTGTTGGTCCACTAATGGTAGGCATCTCATGGGTCTCAATATATTCTTCAGTAAGCCAGGGGAATTTTCCTATATTCTTTTTCAGCAAATCTTTGGAGATTTCCTTGAAAAAACTGTTAACATAATCCTCAGAATCTTTCTTAGATTTAGCAGTTCTTGAATTTTGGAATACTAAGAAAAAACGCATTAAGTGATATTCTTCTTTGGTCAATCCAGCAAGATCTCTGCTACTACAAAGTTTATTGAAGACTCTACTACATTCAGCATCTAATGTACTGAGAGGCCCTGTCTCAATCAAAGTATCTCTCGAATAAAAAAAATCTTCTACACAAATATTATTACAGCCTGCTGAATAAAACCTTTTGTCTTTTAAGTCATAAACTTCCACAGCATCTCTTCCAGAAAAACCCCTACAATAAAATCTTGGGACATAATGTTGCCTTTTACCTGCCGTCATGATCAATCACCTGGATTTCGAAGATTAAAAGGGATACGACTATAAATTCTTTGGTTTCAACTATCTTCTAATATCCCAGTCTGGGCCGGGAATTTTTTGGGTTAGGGATATATGTGAGTGGGGTGATCCAGGTACATTTTTTATAGGTTAGAAATTCTGGTAGTAGCTACTTAACAGAAGTGAGTAGTTCTTTTGCTTTGTTAAAACTCTTTAGAGCTTCATCTTCTTTACCTAAGATATCAAGAGCAATGCCTTTATTGGACCAGGCTTCTGCATAATTAGGGTCAATCTCTATGGATTTATCAAAGCATTTGAGGGCTTCATCTAGTTTACCCAGTTCACCAAAAGCAATGCCTTTATTGGACCAGGACCCAGCATCCTGAGGATTAATCTCAATTGATTTATCATAGGCTTTTAGTGCTGCTTCAGGTTTACCTAATTTAACAAGAACAGTGCCTTTATTGGACCAGACCTGTGCAGATTTAGGGTTAGTCTCTACAGATTTGTCAAAGCATTTGAGGGCTTCATCTAGTTTATCCAATTCAGAAAAAGCATTGCCTTTATTGAACCAGGCATCTGCATAATTAGGGTTAACCTCTATGGATTTATCAAAGCATTTGAGGGCTTCATCTAGTCTACCTAAGAGATTAAGTGTAGTGCCCTTATTGGACCACACCTCCGCTATTTGAGGGTTAATCTCTATGGATTTATCAAAGCATTTGAGGGCTTCATCTAGTTTACCCAATCTAAGAAGTGTAGTGCCTTTATTGTACCAAACCTCTGCTATTTGAGGATTAATCTCAAGGACTTTATCGAAGTATTTGATGGCTTTTTCAGGTTTGCCCATTCTACCAAGAGCACTGCCTTTATTGGACCAGGCTCCCACATATTTAGGGTTAATCTCAATTGATTTATCGAAGCATTTGATAGCTTCTTCGGATTTGCCCAAGAGGTCAAGAGCAATGCCTTTGTTGGACCAGGCCACAGCTGATGTTGGATCTAATTCGATTGCCTTAGAATAATCTTCACAGGCTTGTCTAAATTTGTTTTGGAGATAATTTGCATTTCCCTTTCCTAAGTAGCATTTGACGCATTCAGGGTTATGCTGGAGGGCTCTGTCAAATTGATGCTCAGCCTGATTGATTTTACCCAATATTATTAAAGATATACCTTTTTCATAGCTTGACTCAGCATTTCTTAAGGCATTTTCAGCAATTTTTAGTATCTGGAACTCAGATAAATCATACCCTCGTAAACACAATTTACGATCATCTTTTTGAATACCTTGCTGAACTAAACATTCAAGCAATTCTAGCGTCCTTTCTTGATCATGTTTCAATTCATCAGTTGAATGTTGAATGTTCTGCAACATGTCTTGGGCTGATTTTTGATATCTAAGATCCAGTTGAGCTTTCAGTTGAGGATTCTTGACTAAATTCATTTCAAATTTATCATAAAATTCTTGCAGGAACGCTTTGGGAGAAACATCTCCTTCTAGATTGACATATCTCCTTAATATTTTACCTAAATACTCAAAATCCAATTCTCTATCAGTTAGATGATGTTCAAAATGAGTCCGAACTTCAGGAGATTCAGTAAATTTCTTGAAATCTGAACTGGAAAAGCCAAAACATTTGCCTTCAAATTCTCTGAATGTTTTATTTAATATGGAATCAAAATCCTTCTGCTTTATGCCAGCAATAACTCCATCTTTCGCGTAATCCAGGAGTGTGCTCAGCATCCATTCAGTTATCATAGTCGTTTTGTTTGCGAGGTCTTATTGTTATTTGAATTTTGGGGATGGCAATCAATTTTCTATGCCTTCTAAAAGCCATCTTTCTTTTTGATTCTTGGAACCCCATAAGTTGAATCGAGAAATAGAGGAACGAGGCCCTGAGACTACGTAGAATCCTGAAGCAATCAGGCACATCCATTTGTTTCGATCCGTCAATGGTGGCTCTTATTTTGCCTCACGGTGGATCGCATATCTTACGTGGCACATATCCATGCGCTCTTGCATCTGCTGAACCGGAGAACCATATCTCATTCTCGGAGTGTATTTTCTTTGCAGCTCTGCAACCTGGATAATGATATTTATTAGATTTGATCGATCCAACAAAAGGACCGTTATTAGAATCGGAGCTGGTGCTCGTTAATGTATCTGTGGTCGGCGTAGACTGATAAGCAGGGCGACCCATCTTTCCTGATCCACGAGCTGCCCACTCATCATCGCTCGATGAGGATATCTTAGCCTGAACTGTATTTTCATTTACCTGTTACAATTTTAGGGGGCTCTTTCGTTCCAGTTTCCGTTACCTTTACTTGATTGGTGTTAGATGCTGGGACTGAATTTGATGATGCCGCTAGGGTCGATTGCTCTGATTTGGATGGCTGCGCCGTTTGTTATGGTGGCGTAGTTCGTTCCTTTTGTTTAGAAACGCTATCCTCCAGAGCATATCCTCCCACAACGATTGTGTTAATAGGCACCTGGACTTCTTTATAATCACCAGGTCTAGCAAAGCCAACTTTGACATTTTCGTCTACTCGTTCCTTGCTTATAAAATTCACATTGTCTCTAGTATATGCCGTCTTAGTGTCAAGAGATTTGGATGTAGTCGTCGCAAGTGTTGATGTATCATGATGACCGAAAATGGCACCGAGCACTGCAAAAAGAATGAATAAACTTATGACAAGTTTAATCCCCTTCCAGATAGTGCCCATTATGCATCCTTCTCGTCGATCAACATTCTTTAGGCATTATAATGCTATCTAAAGATAAAGTGATCGAATCTTCCACATAATTAAGTCAATTCCATAATAACACTGCAAATTATAAATTATTTAATTGGATATATTTCAGATAGGATGCCGCAGCAGATTGACTATCGAGAATTCAGTAGAATTTTCATCATACTGCTCTGACATACCAGGCATAGTTGCGCCGGTAAACTGAAGAGGTGACCGGTGGAGCTAAAATTAAATAATCCGTTCAATCCCCGCGTACACATACGGGTTCGGGCTCCTGGCAAAGCCACAAGATCATCCCGATCTTCTCAGCCAGTTCACACCTGAGTTCAAAGACGCGCTCCTGCTCACCAGTACCGGAAAACCAGCTCTTGCAGCTTTGGCCACCATAACGCCCGACTGTCTGCCGCTAGTAATCAAGGCGCACCCGGATAGATCCACTCCCGCCAGAAGTGCCGACCAACGCTCTTATCAACTGAACTGGACCGGCTGACATCCTCATAGGGGGCCAGAATCTTCTCATCCAGATCGCAGATGATGGAGGTATGAGTGGCTCCAGTCCTTCGCCACAGTTTGGCGGATTTTTTAGCTGGTCCACTGCGCCTGGAATCGCAATGGCCTCTGGTTTCAGGTCTCAATGACGAAGCATTTGCGATGGCTTCAAGTGCAATGAGCAAGATATTTGCAAAACGGCCAAGAAAAAGCAATCAATCACAAATGTCGGCGAAAATCATGTCCCACCAACCGCTTTCCACTACGGAGCGTCCCGGTCTGGAGGAGATAAAATCAACTCTCCAGAGGATAATGCCCGAAATCAAGGAGCGATACAAGGTGAAGTACCTTGGAGTATTTGGCTCCTACGTCCGCGGAGAGGCTGATCAGGCCAGTGATCTGGACTTACTGGTGGAGTTTGAGCAGGCTCCCACCCTCTATGAGTTCATACGCATGGAACGTTATCTCAGTGAGCAAGTAGGCATCAAGGTAGATTTGGTAACGAAGAATACTCTCCGGCCATATATTGGAAAGCGCATCCTGGAGGAAGTGGTAGCTGTTTGAAGGATTAGAGAGATTACAGGGATTACCTGAATGATATTTTGCGCTATGCATAAATGGCCGAGAGAATAACAATAGGCATAGACTTCGACACGTTTTGCAGCAATGATGAGAAGACCCTCGCAGCCATTCAGATCCTGGAAGTCATAGGCGAGGCATCGAAGAATCTGCCCAAATCCCTCAAGAATAGATATCCTGAGGTTCCCTGGAGCGAGATGGCTGCGACACGAGACAAGCTCATTCATGCGTACCACTTGATTGAATTCGAAATAATCTGGCGCACCCTGAATGAGGACATTCCGCTTATCAAGAGATCCATGAGGAGAATTCTGGACGATATAGAGCGAGAATCGCCAAAGCCTTAGGTCGACACTTGTGCAGAGTTCCGAAATCATTTCGCATTCGACTTGGAGTTCTTTCATGGCGTGGCTGCTAGTGAAACTGAAGCGATGAAGGATAGTTGATATATATTTAGATAATCCGTTCTTCCTCCGCGCACATATTCAGGTTCGGACTCCTCGCAAAAGCCACAAGCGTCATCCGATCTTCTCCGCCAGATACCGCTGATATCGCCTGATGTCCACATTGTAAATCTCGGCAGCGCGGCAGGTCAACATCTCGATTTTCTCGGCCACCTTTTTGCTAATTTTCGGTTGCAAGGCTATGCCATTTAATAGTGAATTCTTTTTATCGGTATCTCAAGCATCCTCACGATATTGAGCATGTTCTGCTAGAACGGGTTTGCTTCAGAGGAAAAGCGCAAAAAAGGACATAGGAAGCCCTTAAGGAGTGTATGAAGTCGCGACTGCCCAAATCAGCAATGCTAACTGAAATTACACATCAAAAACATAAACTCAAAGAAGTTTTCTTGCAACGATAATGATCGAGTAAGATCCATCCACATCCTCAACGGATGGATACGCCACTATGTATGACAGCAGCCGGATGACCTCTGGAGAGTGCATCGCTGGCACATCGGAAAGCCTTCGCTTAATTAGCTTGGCACTTGATAGCTGCTGTTCCCTTTTTAGAAGTGTATAAGACCACGACTGCCCCAATCTATATGCTACTTGCATTCCATGACTTTGTATCATCCTGCGCAGTGATCCAAAGCTGAACAATTGTTTATGGCATTTATTCCTTGGAAGACAGGCACTGGTGCGGGGCTCTGATAGTACATTTGGAACCGAACAGATGAGGAAACCGCCAGGCTTCAAGATTCTGGAGAATTGAGAAATTGTCCTGCTCGGATCAATTAGATGCTCAATCGTCTCGAAGCTGACAACTGCATCAACTGATCCTTCCACTACATCCGGCACCAGATCGTCATTATCAAGATCCTTTTGAAGGAACCTGATGTTAGGGTCCTCGATCCTTTTAGATGCAATCTCTAAAGCCTCAAGGCGACTATCGATGCCAATAATGGTCTTAGCTGCTCGCTTAAGTTCTACAATGCCATAGCCCATTCCGCATGAGACATCAGCTACGATTTCCGGTTGATATTTCTTCAAGAAATCGGCAGCAAAGATGTAATGAGATAGATGCTCTATCTTCATCCATAGATGGTTATCATTCTCATCAAAAGGATCTACCTGGTCCCAGCAGAAATCATCGCAGGCTAAATTATTTCGTGCCATTATTCGAACTCAATCGTTCCAGGCGGCTTGGGGGTGAGATCGTAAACAACGCGTGTTACCGTTGGTATCTCGCCTGTTATCCTACTAGATATGCGCCTCAGAATATCCCAGGGCAGCTCCATTACATCTGCCGTCATGGCATCTCTGGATGATACCGCGCGAATTGCGATCACCCAGCCATAAACTCTATTATCTCCCTTTACCCCTGTGGCCTTTCCAAGGATTGCAGCAAACGTCTGCCATGGACTGAACTTCATGACCTCTTCCTCGACGATTGCGTTAGCCTTTCTGACGACCTCAAGCTTCTCCTTAGTGACCTCGCCAACGATACGTACAGCCAGGCCCGGCCCAGGATAAGGCATTCTCTCGCTAATTTCGAGTGGAAGGCCAAGTGCCCTTGCAACATCTCTGACCTCGTCTTTGTAGAGTTCGCGAAGAGGCTCGACTAAGCATTTAAATTCCATGCTGCTTGGAAGACCGCCGACGTTGTGATGAGATTTGATGCCTCCCTCGGACTCGATCCTATCGGGGTAAATGGTTCCCTGAAGTAGCGCATCTCCACCGATCTTTCTTGCCTCCGCCTCAAAGACCCTGATGAACGTTTCGCCAACTATCATTCGTTTCTCTTCGGGATCTTTCACGCCCTTAAGAGCATCAAGGAACCTGTCTTCAGCATTTACCCTGATTAAACCGATGTCTTTGAAGAGTGTCTCTATCCTATCCGATTCGAACTGCCTCATCAGCCCAGAATCGACATAAACTGGAACAAGCCTTTCGCCAATAGCACGGTGCGCAAGCATTGCGCAAACAGAGCTATCGACGCCGCCCGATAAGCCTATTATGGCTCGCCCTTTCACATCGCGGCGTATCTCTGCGATCGCGTCATCAATAAAGCGTTCAACATTCATGGCCATATACTTGAGGCCGGTTCTGAGGATAATAGGCTTGCGGTTATGCATTCAGATAGAACCTATATGAAGTGTACATGAAAAAAGTAATTTAATCAGGGTTTTCCGGGCAGCACTCTAGCCAATCATCCTCACTACTTCTGTTGCTTGTTGTTTCTGATTTTGATCTTGTATTGCTGGTTGTTGAGAAGTTTCCCGCTAAACGCCCAACATAGACATTATCCTTCAAGCGCGATATATGCTCTGAAAAGCCCGAAAAGCTTGAGGCGGTTTCAAAATAAGTGCTTGTCTTGCCTAGATATGCCCGCGAGTCCAGATCGAGATAATTTCCTTCGGCGTAAGTCTCGCTCATCATTAAGCCCTTTGCCTTATCTTCACAGAAGCTGCTCGCATACCAACTTCTATTGAATAACCCATTTAATAGAGCTGGAGATGTATTGGTCTTATAAATAGATCTGCTGGCATGTATGTCGCGAAAAACGAAGACCCTGCTAGGCGAATAGCTCAGTTGCTCAACAGAACTATAAAATCCCGAGCCGTGCTCTCTAAATGCGATGATCGACCCTGCAACTGGCCTGATCAAGGTTGATGCAGATGCCGTGAGATTGAATTTACTTGATAAGATATCAACGCTGTTTGTGACCGTAAATCCACTCAAATCTGTTGAAAGGCGGCCACTTGATGAGGCATAACCCACGCCTGAGACTGTGCCTTTGATATCAGCATTGCAACTTAATTTGCTTGTCTTAACCTTTACCTTAATCTGGCCGTGCTTTCCTGGAGGCAGATCATGTATCGTCCAGATATTATTCGTGCCTTGATCAGGCGAAGGATCCGCGCTTACAAAAATGGTCTTTAGATCGTAGTTCTCCTTTATCATAAGATCGAGGGGTTCAAAGAAATTGTTTCCATAGGTTATGGTATAAGTTATCTCGCTTCCAGGACTGGCTGATTTGGGCCCAGACTTGGCCTTCTCTGTTTCCAATGGCTCGAAGCTTAAAATACGATCGCCGATCTTCATGTAATCTATGTAGGCAGCAGTTGTATCAACTGATGGATCCTTGTAGATAGTGATGTAGAGTCTCACAATCGTTTTGCCGCTCATCGCCTTTCGGCAATCATCAAAGCTTCTGATGCCGAAGCTCGCGTCTCCATACATTTCATAGCTCAGCTCAGTGCCGTCAAGTTCATTCCACTGTTCCGGTTGTATGCCCATCTCTGACCAGGCCTCTTTGATCGTGCGAAGCCTTGCATCGTTTGAATTGCCGCTTTTATAGCTACCATCGCCGTCTCCATCCAGAAAGATCTCTATCTGAGCATTCCCATCACCTGAAATTGGATCTACCTTTATGCTCAGGCAGTCCAGATCCTCTATTGGTATAGGCTCATCCATGTAGATCATAATTCTCGCGTAGTTTCCATCATTCTTCACAGAGAGCCTGGCCGAATTGAAGCCGTGAAAACTTTCCTCATCCGTGATCGATGAATCTGTGTACTTTGATTTACTTAATCTATAAGTTAGATCAGTCATGCATGAACCCATTATTATCAGTGAAAGAACCAAATATATCAGGCATAGAATTGATGGATGGCGCATGTAGCGCCGATTGCGCTGCTACTACAAAAACTATCCTACTTGTGATACTGATGATTGGTTCGAAACAATAGACCTAAATTTTATACATATGTTTTTATAGCAAATTTATCGAAATCTATATCATATCTATATCACATTTATATGAAAAATAAGGCTTTAACCTTCGATGTAGTCATATACTCTGGCGAGTAGGAGAGTGGGGATCGCGCCATTTTCAAGTGGGAGGCTTCTCCTACCTCCCATTTCCTGATTAACTTTAGCCTTATCGGCATCATCTTCTCCTGGTTATGATAGAGATAACGTCGCAATCTTCGAGCATATGATCCAATCCTACAGACTGGCCCGGAAATTTCGCACTTTCTCCCCAGACAAGGGCGTACCTGAAGAGATCTACAAAATCGCGATGTAGATGCTCACAGACTGACTTGACTGTGCAGCCATCCAATAATACAAGCGGTTCATTCATATCCGCCTTTTCCCCTTTAGGCTTAAGGTAGACGCGGATGAACCCTAGAGTACTATAGAGATTCTCCTTCAATTCCTCCATCCCCAAGCCTGTGGCAGCAGAGACCGGCAGGTAGCCCCTTCCGATGTTTTCTATTATCTTTTCATCCGCGCCAGGATAATTCAGGTCGTACTTGTTGATGGCTACAACGCTTGGTATGTAAACTCTATTCCCAGCAAGAAAATCGACGAGGCTATCTGTATCGATATCTTCTCGAACTGTGACATTGGCATTCATAATACCATATGCCTGGATGATCTCTGCGATCTCTTTCTCGGTCATCTTAGTCAGCTGGAGAGTGCTGCGAACGATTAAGCCGCCTCGGGTCTCCTCTGTAATGTGTATGTTCGGTGGCTGCTTATCCAGTCTAATGCCGGCATCGTAAAGCTCTCTTTCAAGGATATCAAGACGGTAGTTGAAGACATCTCCCAATAGTAGAATTACATCTGCTGCACGGGCGGCTGTGATGACCTCCCTGCCCCTACCTTTGCCTTTTGCAGCGCCCTTGATCAATCCCGGCATATCCAGGATCTGAATCTTTGCACCTTTATACTCCATTAAGCCTGGGATAACCTCAAGAGTGGTGAAATTATAGGCTGCAACCGCGGAATCGGTTCCAGTCATCAGATTCAGGAGACTCGATTTACCCACGGATGGAAAGCCGACAAGAGCCACGGTTGCGTCGCCCGATTTCTTGATATAGAATCTGCGGCCGCCTCCACCGCCCTTGATTTTCTGAAGCTCAAGCTGCGCCTTCAGCTTCGCGATCTTGGCCTTGATTTTGCCTAAATGATGCTCTGTAGCCTTATTCTTCTGAGTATTGAGGATCTCCTCTTCCAGTGCCTTAATCTGCTCCTCGATGGTTGCCATTTATCATCCTGCCCTGATCTGAATTGCCAGACCCACAGTCCACTAGACCTTAATGGGAATGTCATCTTTGGTGGTCACCCTTTATAAGTTGTGGGGCTATAAGTTGTGGGGCTTTGAGTCTAGTTTCACCCATTTAAACTCGATAAGAAGAGGATCCACTTATTATCCTTAAGTTAGCTCAGCCCGATATAACCCCTACATGAAAAATAGAGCTTTATTTATGGGCGGATTGGATGTGTACGGCGATAGGGGAGTCGGGTATATCGCCATGTCCAGAAGGTCCGTTGGGCGAGAGGGCTAATCCCTCCAGCCTTCTCACCCGCCTCGGACTCAACTTCAGGACCTAAAGGAATTAATGCTCATGAAGCTCAATTGTCTATCAGCTGGTGAGGTGTAATGCACGAGGACAGAATCATCATCGATCCTGAGATAAGGCATGGGAAGCCTATTAATCTCCTCCCCAGCAGCTTCCTCGCTTTTTCGTTCTCTCCAGCAGATCGCACAGCTTGTTCGCGCTGGCTACAACCGTATTCCTTCCAACCCTATCCTCGGATGCAGGTCGCACTGCAATTCCCCCAAAGTGACTGTTATCTCCGACAACTATTATCCCGTGGATATGCATCCAGGCATGAATGGTCTCGATGGTCTTCTCCTGGCCGCCGTTCCTGGCACCGCCCACAGCTATAGCGCAGCCGATCTTGTCTTTGAGCCTGAAACCCTGCCTTCTTAATGGAATAGTGCGGTCAAATATGGCTTTGAGCTGTGCGGTGACCGACCCGAAGTAGACCGGCGAGGCCACTATAATCCCGTCTGCCTTCTCCAGAGCTGCCAGAACCGCAGCCATGTCATCCTCTGTCGGGCAAGGGCTTGCCTTTGCTGCATCCACCGCAATCCCTACAGTAATCGATCTCCAGCTCGGAACAAAGAAGCCGATCCGTCTGAAATCCCCTCTCAGTAGATGTCTTTAACGCCTCATCCAGAAGGAACTCCGTGTTACCTCCTTTCCTGGGGCTTCCCGAGATGCCAACTACTGTCATATCCATTACCTTCTTATAAATACGAAAAGGAATATAACGATTTTCCAAACATCGCAAACTTAATATCTAAAACCCGATTTATTAAGGGACTGAAATGCAGGCAGATATCACATCGCTACTGGGCCTAGATGTCTATACCCAAAAGGGCATCTTCGTAGGAAAGGTGGACGATGCAGTGCTCGATCCCGAGAATGGTATTATCAGCGGCCTCGCTTTAGGCAGCGTTAATAAGGAGCTTTTCGATCAGAAGGGCAAAGGTATTGTCATACCCTATAGATGGATCACTGCAGTTGGCGATATTGTTATCATGAGGCATCTGGCTAAAAATGCAGACGCTGAACGGAAAGACGGATAGCTGGGAGATCTACTCCCAAATCAAGGTCCGTCCGCCTCTAATCGTGCGCGCAGATGGCCGCGGGTTCAAGAAGTTGCTTCAAGACCGCAAGAAGCCTTTCGACCTGAACTTTGCGAAATCGATTGTTAGTTCAGCCGCGAGACTTTTCGATAGCTCAGGCCTTTCTCCGGCACTGGCGTTTGTCTTTTCCGATGAAGTGAACCTACTGTTCCTGGATGCACCCTTTGCGGGTCGAATCGAAAAGATAGATTCGGTTATTGCGAGCTTCATATCTAGTGTCCTATCGCTCGACTTGGGATACGTAGTATCCATGGACTCCAGAGTTATTCCTGTATACGAGGGCGAAGTGGCGGAATATCTTAGAGAACGCCAGGATGAGACCTGGAGAAACCATGTGTTCTCATATGGCTTTTACATGCTTGTTGGCGATGGGAAAAGTCGAGACCAGGCGATGAGTGAGCTTCGTGGTATGAAAGAGAGCGAGATTCATGAGCTTCTCTTTGGCAGAGGGATAAATCTTGCAAAAACTCCTGCATGGGAGCGGCGTGGAGTTCTAGTCTATAGGAAGGATAGCAAGATCAGCGAGGATTGGGAGCTGCCACTATTCGGGTCTGAGGAAGGCAAGAGGCTTTTAGGCGAGATAATCACTGAGTCAAAGGCCAAGAAATATAAATAATGTATGCTTCAGTTAGAAGGGAGTATGATGAACAAACAGCTATTGAAAGATTCGATAGGTTGGGGCATTATTCTTTGGTTAATCGGCTATATTCTTGGTTTCATCTTTTTCTTTGCTCTCCCCACATCGATGATAGGCTGGGCCGTTATGCCAATTGGCCTGATTATCACGTTATGGGTTTTGTTTAGAAAAGTGAAGGCTGACTCAATTAGGTATTATTTTATTCTATCTGTAGTTTGGACAGCAATTGCTGTCGCATTTGATTACTTGTTTATCATCAAGTTATTGAACCCTGCTGATGGGTATTACAAACTGGATGTGTATCTGTATTACGCATTGACCTTTATAAGCCCGCTAATTGTTGGGCGGTGGAAGGAACAAGCTCGATAATTATTGCCCCAGCGGTATTCTATGCTCGCCATCGCTATCATGAACTATGCAGGCCCCATTTATCGAGGGCCTTCCACGCTCAAAGTCCTCATATTTCTCCAACACAGCTATTGATTCGATGATCTCAGTCACATTTCTCTCTATCAGCTTGACTGCAATCTCCTCGGACTCTTTTATGCAGATCTTCGCTCCAAGCCCCTGGCACTCGGAGAAACACAAAATGCCATCGTCCAAGTAAAAGGGATATGTCTTGCAAATGAGCGGCCTTGATTCATAGCACTTGCACTCTTCGCACGAGTAAAACTTGCAGGAACCTTTTTCCTTCTTTAGCCTCCACTCTAATGTATGGAAGTTGCCGCTAATGTCCCATTCGCCCTCAGATGGAGACTCAACAATCTCCTGCCATAGCTCTTCGGTAGCTGTCAGAATGCGCCTGATCTCAAATGGAAAGACAACAACGCTGTTATCCTCACCTGTACAGCACTCTCCGCAGCGTTTGCACTCAAATCCTATCTGCCTGATCTGCAAAGCCAGATCCTCTGCTGAGATGCCCCTTGCCAACTCTAATTTGCACCGAAGATCTTCAAGGCGTTTCTTCTTTTCTTCTGGAAAGCTTCTCAGGTTCATCTCTTGCAAAGGGCTATAAAGTTATCAAGAAGCTCCTGGCCGTGCTCTGTGTGCACTACTTCGGGGTGCCATTGAACGCCATAAAGCGGTCTTTTTGTATGCTTCATCGCCTCTATCTCGCAGACGTTAGATCTTGCAAGAACCTCAAACTCGTTCGGCATCTCTACCACCTGATCCGCATGGGATGCCCAGGTTTTGAATCTAGAGGGCAGCCCCTTTAGGATATCATTCTCTTTGACAACCTCGACATCCACTTCCGCGTATCCTCCAATGTTTCCAGGAGCAACCTTTCCTCCAAAGGTAGTGCCCATAACCTGCATGCCCAGACAAATGCCTAAGATGGGAATATCTAAGTCTCTGAGATAATCCGCGCACCTTCCTGCGCGATCGAGAGTGGGCCCGCCGCCGAGGATGAGCCCATCCGATTGTATCTTCTCAGGAGGCGTCTGGTTTGAGATCAGATCCGTCTCTACCTTGTCTCTGATACTCCTTCTGATGAGGTGATTGAACTGCCCATAATTGTTGATTACTAGCACGCGCATTATAGATTCAGATACGTATTATGATGATATAATTTATGGCCGGATCTAACTCCTACATGTATAGCTATATCTTGGCTGACATAACATCTCCGATCTTCTAATTTTTAAGTATGAGGAAAAGATTAAAGCCAATGAATGAAACTAACTTATTATGATCTGCAGTCCTGACAAAAGTTTAGTGCTAACATTATGGTATCTAAGATATTACATAGTTTATTCAAGTATTAAGCTACGCAAGGAATACTTGTCGCTGATGGAAAAATGAGTCTAGGTGTTTCATTATGACGCATCATTTCAAGGGAACACTTATAGGCGAGGCACTCGTGGGTGAAGGTCCTGAGGTAGCCCATATAGACCTCGTAATAGGAAGCAAAGGCAGTGCCGTAGAGCAGGCATTTGTGAACTCCCTGGCATCGCCTGCTGTGGGTCATACCCCTCTCCTGGCGGTACTTGAGCCCAATCTTCCCGCGAAGCCTGCTACACTCATAGTAAATAAGGTTACAATTGAAGGGGCACAGCAGGCCATACTGGTGTTTGGTCCTGCGCAGGCTGCAGTTGCCAAGGCAGTAGTGGACTGCGTCTCTGAAGGTATAATACCGGAGGAGATGGCCGAGGAGATCTTGATAATAGTTTCAGTGTTCGTAGAATGGGATGCGACTGATAAAAAGAAAGTTTATGATAATAATTATAAGGCGACCAAATTCGCTATTGAGCGTGCAGTCCTAGGAAAGCCCACGGCAAAGGAGGTTCTTGCAAAGAAAGATTCCGCAAAGCATCCCTTCGCTTGAATATTTTGCATGAGAAAGCATGAAGGCTCAATAAAAAGTCCATGCATACTGACTCTAGCATCCACATAGGATCTACAGAGAGTTCATATGAACTAAGAGCTTTAAGAATACCTTTATAGAGCACCAATATGAAAAATAGTTACTTAAATCTTATTTGTGAAGTTTAGAGCATGAATATGCTTGACATGAGCGGGGAAAACGAAAAAGGAGTGTGTGGCGATGGAGTACCCAGATAGTAAGGGTAATTTAAAGACTGATTATAAAGAATTTTTTAAAATGAAATATATAGACATACTTCTAATGCTATTAGTTATAATAGTATTTGGAGTACTTTTAGCAATATCGGCATCAGCGCAGCCAATGATTGGGCCTCCAACAGAACCCCCCCAAGGGGGTCTTCCTGTGACTCAGTCTCTTGGAAGCGCATCGGACCAAAATTCTCTTCCTGTAGTTGCCGGTTTAGTGCCTGATAAGCCTAGTCCGCAGGCAGCTGGCACCACTATAACATGGACTGCAAAAGCATTCGATCCTGATGGCGATACAATTTCGTATAAGTTCCAGCTAATGGGACCCTCAACGGGCAGTACATGGAAGAATGTGACCGATTGGTCTAATGATGATAGCTGGGATTGGACTACAACGCCTTCCGATGTGGGCCAGAGCCAGATCCGAGTCCTTGTAAGGGATGGCAAGCATGCCGGGCCTAATAGCAATGATGCAATGCAGGTCGAGAGTTATGAGATAACGGCGCCTGCTCAGTCTCAAGGAATGGGTGTAGCGTCTGGGCCTGGACCAGAGCAAACGCCCGGGCAGACGTTAACTCAGACATTAACTCAGCCGCCAACTCAAGCGAATATCAATAAAGATACGCCGCCAGTAGTCAATAGTCTCGTGCCAAGTCCAATGAGTCCCACGGCTGCAGGCATAGCCGTAACATGGACTGCAGATGCAACCGATCCGGATGGAGACCAAATCCTTTACAAATTCTTTCTGAGTGGACCATCAACAGGCAGTGTATCGAAGCCTCAGACGGCCTGGAGTACGGACAACACCTGGACGTGGAAGACAAGCGAGGCAGATATTGGCGAGAACCAGGTTGAAGTCTGGGTTAGAGATGGCAAGAACGCAAACGAGAATAGCTTCGATGATCGCAAGTCTGCCAGCATTACTGTAAGCGCACCTACGCTTGCACTTGCTCCGGCACCGACACCCGTGCAGACACAACAGACGCAAGTCAGCCAGATACAGCCAGGTCAGTCACAGGTTGGTCAGCCTTCAACCAACACTGCCCAGCCTCCAACCAACACACCGCCAGCCATCACTAGTCTGGTGTCTGATAAGCCAAGCCCGCAAGTGGCAGGCACAACTATAAACTGGACTGCAAACGCGAACGACCCTGATGGAGACCAGATACTCTACAGGTTCTTCCTGAATGCCCAGCCGCAAACCGATTGGACTACAGACAACACATGGGCCTGGAAGACCACTTCAGCCAACGTTGGAGTTAGCCAGATCGAGGTTAGGGTAAGAGATGGACAGCATGCAGGTCCAAACAGCTACGATGACCGCAAATCAGTAAGTTTCACGATAAATGCACCTGCGCCCAAGCAGGTAACACAGCCAGTGACGCCGCCAGCTACACAACCGGCGATTATATCGCCAACACAGCCAACACAACCAACAACACAACTGAATATGACTCCAGTTGCAGCACCAGTCTCGCCTGCACCAGCTGGGATTACTCAGCCATCCTCAGTGAACCAGCCCCCAGCAATACAAAGCTTGACTCCAGATAAACCGAGCCCGCAAGATGCAGGCACAACTATAAACTGGACCGCAAATGCAATCGATCCTGATGGGGACCAGATACTTTATCGGTTCTTCCTGAATGCTCAGCCACAGACTGATTGGACTACAAATAATATCTGGATCTGGAAGACCACAACTGCAAACGTAGGAAACAACCAGATCGGTGTTTGGGTAAGAGATGGGCAGCATGCAGGCCCACAGAGTGCGGATGATCGCAGGACTGCAAGCTATGTGATAAATGCTCCAAGGATCATCACGCAGCCTACGGTCGTGCCTTCTGCCCAGCCAACTGCGAATATTACAGCAAATGTGACCCCATCGGTAACCCAAATAAGGAATGCAACTCCACCGGCGCCAGCAAAAGTCAACACGCCGCCGGTTGTAAACAGCCTGATATCGGATAAGCGCAGTCCACAGGCCGCAGGAGCTAACATAACCTGGACTGCAAGTGCGAGCGATCCTGATGGAGATAAAATACTCTATAGATTCTTCGTTAACAGCAATCCAATGACTGGCTGGAGTACAGATAATAGCTGGACCTGGAATACATCCTCTGCAGATATTGGATTTGCCACGATAGAGGTCAGAGTGAGGGACGGATTCCACGCGGGTCCTGATGGCTATGACAGCAACAAAGTTGCCAGATTCACCATAACCGCACCGATCAAGCAACAGGTAACCACTCCAGTTGCAGCAACCATTACACCATCCGTAAACATTACGCCTGCTACGCCAGCCAGGAACTTAACTCCACCAGCGCCATCTAAAGTAAACACGCCACCAGCAATACAAAGCTTGACTCCAGACAAGCCCAGCCCGCAGGCTGTAGGGGCTATCGTGAACTGGACTGCAAATGCAATCGACACTGATGGCGATCAGATACTCTACAGATACTTCTTGAATGGCCAGCCAATGACAGGTTGGGATGCAGATAACACATGGACCTGGAATACGACTGCAGCAAATGTTGGAAATAATCAGATTGAGGTCAGAGTAAGGGATGGACAGCATGCAGGTCCAACGGGCTTTGATGACCGCAAGACTGTGAGCTATGTTATAACTGCTCCAGCGCCAAAACCGCCTGTGTTTAAGCCTGTTATAGCTCCAGTAAATATTACACCGGCGCAAAATGTAACTCCAACCAGGAATGTTACACCGGCGAAGAATGTTACGCCGACTGGGAATGTAACTCCGCCAGCTCCTGCAAAGGTCAACAGGCCACCGGTCTTAAGTAGCCTAGTTTCTGATAAGCAGAGCCCCCAAATAGCAGGAACCGTCATAAACTGGACTGCAAATGCAACAGATCCTGACGGAGATCAGATACTCTATAAGTTCTTCCTGAAGGGACCATCAACAAAAGGTCAATCGGTCGGAGAGACTGGCTGGACAACGGATAACACCTGGGCCTGGAACACAACCAATGCGGACGTTGGAAGCAATCAGATCGAAGTCTGGGCAAGAGATGGAAAGCATGCAAATGAGAACAGCTTCGATAGCAACAAGGTTGCAACATTCGTCATAACTGCCAAGCCTGCACCGGTTCTAACACCGAAGAATGTAACTCCCACTGGGAACGTCACACCACCAACTAATGTGACGCCATCAAAGAATGTGACGCCGCCAAAGAATGTGACTCCGCAAGTTAATGTCACAAAACCTGCGGTCTCTCCTGTGGAGAATAACACGCCACCTGCCTTACGCAGCCTGACCCCGGATAAATCGAGCCCGCAGCTTTCGGGCACGAGCATAGTCTGGACCGCAAATGCAACCGATCCAGATGGAGACCAGATACTTTACAGGTTCTTCCTGAACGGACCATCAACAAGTAACTCCTGGAAGCCTGAGACAGATTGGGCTGCGGCCAATACCTGGACCTGGAAGACCTCTTCGGCTGACGTCGGCCAGAACCAGATCAGAGTCTGGGTCAGAGATGGAAAACATGCAAATGCGGATAGCTTCGACAGCGAGCAGGTCGCATACTTCACAATAACTGCACCTTCTAAAAACATCTCTGGCGTGAAGTTCAATGACCTGAATGGCAATGGAGTTAAGGATGCAAACGAGCCAGGCATCGCAGACTGGAGAATCACTTTGACAAAGCCTGACGGCACTACAGTAAGTACCCTCACAGGAGCAGATGGCTCATACAAGTTCGAGGGCTTACCGCCTGGCAGTTATACGATAAGCGAGACTGCCCAGACTGGCTGGAGTGCAACTGCCCCGGCTGGAGGATCACAGAAGGTAACGCTTGGTGATTCTGACATAACAGATGCCAACTTTGGAAACAAGGTTAGCGCCTTCTCAATATCTGGGCGGAAGTTCAACGATCTGAATGGAAACGGAGTGAATGATGGTGAGCCGGGCCTGGCTGGATGGAAGATCCAACTTGCTCAGAATGGCAACGTGATTAACACGACCACCACAGGTGCAGATGGTTCGTACAAGTTCGAGGGCCTGGCCAATGGTGCCTACACCGTGAGTGAGGTGTTGCAGAAAGGCTGGACTCAGACGGCGCCCAAGGGTGGGTCCCAGTCCGTAACAGTGCAGGATAAGGACATAACCGGAATCGACTTCGGAAATAAGGTCAGCGCCACATATTCCATATCCGGCACGAAGTTCAATGACTTGAACGGAAACGGCGCGAAGGATGCAAATGAGCCGGGCCTGGCTGGATGGAAGATACAGCTTGCTCAGAATGGCAGCGTCGTCAACGGCACCAGCACATCTGCGGACGGCTCATACAAATTCACCGGCCTTGCACCCGGATCTTATACAGTGAGCGAGGAGCTTCAATCCGGCTGGGCACAGACTGAGCCCAAGAGCGGATCTTACTCTGTGAACCTTATCAATAAGGATGCAACTGGCCTCGACTTCGGGAACAAGGGCAATGTGACGATATCGAGCAAGAAATTCTTCGATATCAATAAGAACGGAATACAGGACCCAGGCGAGCCTGGAATACCCGGACTTACAGTTCATTTGCAGCAGAACGGCAAAGATATCGCTACAACTACAACCGGTAGCGACGGGTCCTATACGTTCAATGGGCTCCTCCCTGGAACTTACACAGTAGTCGACCCAGTGCCGAGCGGATTTGTTGTGACCACATCCCAAACAGTCACGGTGACGGTCACAAGCACGACAACAGTCATATCCAACGCCAACTTCGGGATAATTGGTTCAAACGCCATATCCGGCACGAAGTTCAACGACCTGAACGGAAACGGCGTTAGAGATGCAGGTGAGCCGGGCATATCCGGCTGGGGCATTGTGCTGACTGGAACTACGTGGTTCCACTACCCATTGCCGCCCCAAACAGTCACCACAGCTGCAGATGGATCATACACCTTCAGCGGTCTCCTGCCTGGAACATACACAGTCAGTGAAGTATCAAGAACAGGCTGGACAGAGACAGCTCCGTCGAGCGGATCTTACACAGTGACATTTAACTTTGGAGCCCCGCCCTCTACAGCAACAGGCAAGGACTTCGGAAACAGACTCCTGACACCGCCAGGAACCGGTTCAATCTCAGGAGTTAAGTTCAACGACCTGAATGGAAATGGAATTAACAACGGCGACCCTGGCCTGGCAGGCTGGACGATCCAGCTCAAGAATGCCACGAATAACACACTGATCAGAACTGCGACCACTGATGCATATGGAGGATATACATTCATCAATCTGCCGCCAGGCAGCTATGTTGTGAGCGAGGTTACAAAGACAGGATGGACACAGACTGCACCATCTGGCGGCAGCTATTCTATCCTCCTCCATTCGGGCGAGAGCAAGACAGGAACTGACTTCGGCAACTACAACCCGCCGCCGACAAACCCGACACTGACTCCGAGCCCAGCCAGCCCACGACCTACGGGAACGCCGATCACCTGGACGGCAACTGCACAGGACCCGGATGGAGATCAGCTGCAGTATAGGTTCTTCATCAGAGCGCCGGGCGGAGCACTACTGAGTGATACGAACTACATAACCAGCAACATCTGGGTCTGGAATACGGCAGGCCTGTACCCAGGAACCTACCAGGCAGAAGTCTGGATAAGGGATGGATATCATGCAGGCCTGAACAGCTATGATATTCGCACGACAGCAAGCTTTACCTTGACCCAAGGCAATCTGCCGCCTGTAGTGGATTTCCTGTTTGCTGACAGGCCTAGCCCGCAGTTTGCAGGAAGCTGGGTCAAGTGGACGACGATAGCACATGATCCAGATGGCGACCAAATACAGTACAGGTATCTGCTCAGAGGGCCCTCAACCTTTGGATTCTGGGAGGATCAGACCGGCTGGACAACAAACAACAGATGGCTCTGGCAGACAACCGGCTTTGACGTAGGTCCAAGCGAGGTTCTAGTTCTAGTCAGGGATGGGCACCATGCAGGACCTAACGGATGGGACGACTACGACGTTGCAGGTTATGACATACTGGCAGTCAACACACCGCCAGTGATCACCAGCCTGGCTACGAACGTACCAAGCCCCGAGCCTGTCGGAGCTGCCGTTTCATGGAGGACAACAGCATTCGATCCTGATGGAGATCTGCTGTTCTACAGGTACTGGATAAAGGGACCATCAACAGGAGGGCTCTGGAAGCTGGCCCGAGATTGGTCCACCGATAGCACATGGACTTGGGCGACAACGCCAGCAGATGTTGGCATAACGTTAGTCGATGCTCAGGTCCGAGATGGATTCCATGCCGGGCCACAGGGATGGGATGATGATAGTAGCGCGCTGTTCACAATACTCAGGCCTAACCAGCCGCCGCAGCTCACTGGCCTCGTGCCTGATAAACCCAGCCCGCAATATGCCGGCGTGCCTGTAAAATGGACTGCTCTAGCTACCGATCCGGATAACGACCCAATCCTCTACAGGTTCTGGCTGAAGGGACCTTCAACTGGCAATACCTGGAAGGTCGTTCAGGACTGGTCATATAGCAACACCTGGATATGGGCTTCAGCACCCGGTGACACTGGCGATTACTCAGTTTACGTATATGCAAGAGATGGGTATCATGCAGGTCCCGGAGGATATGACAGCGCCCTCGGCCAGCGTTACACATTGCAGAATCCCCTGGCCATAAGAATGCTCACTTCAGGCGCAGCCCAAAAGAACAAGCCGTCGCTGGTCTTCACCGGCGACGGATATCTCCTGGCTTATCAATCCTTTGCACTTGGTCCAAGCTACCAGGGAGATATTTACCTGGAAAGATATGATCCTACTTGGAATAAGCTCAAAAGCGTATGGGCAACAAATGATACCGTCTATGAGGGAGATCCCTCAGTGATCTTCGCCAATGGCTACTATAATGTTGCATATGCCTCACGACAGAACGGTGTGCTGAATATATTCCTTAAAAGGTTTGATGCAAACCTGAACTACATCGATACTAAGCAGCTCACAGATTCAGTGACAGACCAGGATTCGCCATCGCTCTTACAAGTTGGTAATCAGTTCTTCATGGCATACCAGTCATGGGATACAGGCTCCCAGAACGGCGGGGACATATTCATCACCAGATTTGACCAGAACTGGAATCCGATAACGAACGTTCAGGTGACCAATTTGATATCGTACCAGGATCATCCATCTATCACATTCGCAAGCGGCAACTTCTATATAGCCTACACATCCAATGAGACGGGAAATAAGAACATCTTTGTCAAGGAGTACGATCCCAATCTGAACCTACTCAATACAAGGAGAATGACATACGACAGCTCAGACCATGACTATCCATCGCTGAACTGGATCAATGGTCAGTTCTTGCTGCTGTACGATTCGAATAAGGCAGGCAATTATGACGTGTATTTGGACAGGTACTTAAGAGATTGGACGCCCATCGACAGCACAGTGGCAGTGGCAGCGCCTGGCGACCAGACGTCATCGTCAATGGCCTACAGCACCTTTGACGGGATGTACTGGGTGGCATATGCCTCCGCAGATCCAACCGGTCAGAACATTTACGTTAAGCCTTTAATGCTGGCGATGCCAAGCCAGCTGAAGCCCTGTGATATAGTTCCATCATTCAGCTCAACGAGGGCCAACAGCCCGTATACGCTAACCTTGAGGTTCTACAACAACTACGGTGAGCTGACGGATCCAATGGACCTGAGCTTCATCCCGCCGCAAGACTCTGCCAGGCCGACGGATCAGCTTCAGAGAATATCTCTGGGAACATTCCAGTTCAGCTCAGTGTTTGGAGCGCCTGGAGATAAGTCCTTCAAGATCGGAGCTAACATCGATGGAGGCATATCCGCCAAGATTGTGCCTGTGAAGGTAACATAAATAAGGGGTGGCTCTTAATGCCACCTATTATTTTTAATTCCATTAAGATTATAATTTGAAGCTAATCACATCCTAATCGTTTTTGAGGCGCGTTTGGATTGTTGCTGCCATGTCTTTCATCCTATGATATCTAGCGATTATTGCGGATCTGGACTCGAACGCCAGGAAGATAAGATATGAGAGACCTAACACTTCCGGCAAGCCTACCATGGGGTTTCTCAGGCTGTATAGCAGTTCCTGTATGTAACTGAAGGTTCCGATTTCTGGAGCCTGAGGAAAGGCTCCCAGGAGAGGCCAGAATAGAATGACTGGCGTTTGCCACATAAAATCCAATATCAGATGAGCGGAAACACCTATTGAAACCGATGCCAGTCTGACGTCGTTCAAATAAACAGCCAAAGTCACCAGAACCAGCAGGAACAGGAGCGCATGGGCAAAGGTCCTGCCCATGGCAGGCGTTCCGAAGACTATCAAACCCAGGGGCTTGTCGATTATATCGGGAAGGATCGAACCTAGGGCCAAGAAGGCTAGGTCCACCCATCTCACAAACCGGCCCGCTGCCAGGGTCAAGCCGAGGTGTGCAAATAAAAGCATCCTTCATCCTTCTATAAAAGGTATATTTATCAGTTTTATAGGGTCCGAAATCTGCTATATATCTATCACAACTCTTCCAGGTTGAGATGCGCCAGACATTACTTATATTGCCTGTAAGTGTCCTATGATCATAATGTAGCTTTTCAGCCTTATCGCCCCTCTAGATACATACTCCTGGCGATATTGAATGCCTGAGCCGGAGTTGAAACTGCTATTCTTTGAGCCTCTTCGAATGATTGATTTGCCGCTGCAACGGTAACCGCAGCAGTCTGTAGTAGGGCCTTATCTGATTCATTGGTCAGCGTTCGCGCCCCGCCAATTCCTACCAGGAGCGAACTTGCCAATGTCGAGATTGATAAACTATAATCATTGGCGCCGATATTTGCTTGGGGTCCAAGAAGCATTGTGTTGCTATACGATCCAGAAAGCCCCCATGCGATTAACGAAGCGATTGCGCCGATCATTATATTTCCTATAAAGCCTGGTCTGAATATGATCACGTTATTAACATTTTCTTCACATGGCAATGCGAATCCATTATCGCTGATAAAAGCATTTATTGCACCCCCCACAGCGCCAGTTAGCAAAACGGCGCCTAATTCCATTAGTAGTGGCATAATAATATATCACCTCATGAGCATTCAGCAATAGATATCGGAATTCTGATTTTTTTAGTGGTTATGGTTATATGCTGATTTGCCCCCCCCCATATATTATTTCTTACTAACTTTTTTAATTAAATAGTGGCTTACTATTTGAAACTTGTGCTTATGTAGCGATATTACCTCTCTTCTAAATTCTATTAGTTAGAGAACAAATTCGAGAGAATTCTCTTTTTATGGTTTATCCAAGTCCTTGGTGCCTAATGAAACAACGCTGGGATGCTTTCCGATATAATAATTCAACTATCGGCAGCTTAATAAAATCTGATAGAGTTTCTCTTTGGACCATTGTTTGGAGTTAATCAGTAATCTCTTATAAGCCTAATTTATTAAGTTGCTAAATTTTCATTACGTGTGTATGATCTTATGACAGTCATAAAAAATATATACTAAAAGCAAGAATGTTAAAAATAAAAATAGAGTAAGCAATAGTGAAGGTCATGCAAAGAAGTTCAAGGATACTCAACTTAGAACTCTATAGATGGAGAAATTATGTCTATGCAAAGAGATCTCATTCCGCTTCCAGGCAGCAAGCGTGTACCAATGGCAAATGCAAAGGTTGTTGGTGAGCCTAGTGCCGATGAGTGGGTAAAAGTGACTGTGCGCATACGTCCGTGCCAAGCCAAGAGTTCCATTATTAGAGATCTAAATGCTAAGCCTCCATCAAAAAGACAGTATCTGAGCCGTAACGAGCTCGAACGAGAGTATGGCGCGGATCTAGAGGATGTAGATAAAATCAAGAGTTTTGCCGAAGAGAATGGACTTGAGATAATCGAAGTTAAACCCGGTGGCCGAAACATCAGGATAGTAGGCACCGTTGAAGCGATCAGCGAAGCCTTCGGAGTTAAGCTAAAAATTTATGAGAGCCTAATAGGCAAATACCGAGGGCGTGAAGGTCCGGTAAGTATACCATCTGATATCTCTCATATAGTTCAGGCAGTCTTGGGTCTGGATAACCGTCCTCAGGCAAAGCCTCATTTTGTTGCAATAAAGAAGACGGGAATATCAGGAATCAGGCCAAATGTTGTCGGCATATCATATACTCCACTGCAGATCGCTCAGCTATACAATTTTCCTACAGGGCTAGATGGGAGTGACCAGTGTATAGGCATCATTGAACTGGCTGGAGGTTATAAGCTGAATGAGATGGATAGATACTTCGGCAATCTCAATATCAAAACTCCTAAGATTATAGCAATTTCGGTGGATGGCAGCAAAAATGATCCGAATAATCCAGATCCTAACATTCATAATGCAAACAAGGAAGTAGATCTAGATATACAAGTAGCTGGCGCTATAGCGCCCAAAGCAACTATTGCTGTCTATTTTGCGCCCAATACTGATAACGGCTTTATCGATGCTATCCATGCAGCTGTTCATGACAAGGTTAACAATCCATCGGTAATATCCATAAGTTGGGGCAGCGCTGAAGGGTTTTGGACAGACCAGTCAATGAAGGCAATGGATGAAGAGTTCCAGTCAGCAGCTGCAATAGGCGTAACTGTCTGCTGCGCGTCAGGTGATGACGGCTCGAGAGATGATCCAGATAATTCATTCGTCAAAGAAGGTATAGAGATTGGCGATCAAAGCGGTAATGATACATTGGCTCATGTCGACTTCCCATCGTCGAGCTCTTATGCTCTAGGTTGTGGTGGAACCAAACTTGAATCATCGAACGGTATGATTTCTAAAGAGTCTGTATGGAATGAAGGCCCTGGCAATGCATGCGGTGGTGGCATAAGCGATCATTTCCCGTTGCCCGAATATCAGAGCAACGCCAATGTGCAACCATCGTCAAACCCCAATGGCAGAATCGGACGCGGTGTGCCCGATGTGTCAGGAAATGCCGATCCGTGTTCAGGCTATGCAGTTCTTGTGGATGGGCAGGATTATGTAGTCGGAGGGACTAGTGCCGTGGCGCCCTTATGGGCAGGCCTGATAGCCCTCCTAAATCAGAGCCTGGGCAAACCTATCGGCTTTCTGAATCCCTGGCTCTATTCTCAACCAACCAATCCAGGTATATTCAATGATATTACAGAAGGTAATAATGGATTCCTAGATACGCCATTTTACAAAGCTTGCCGAGGTTGGGATGCATGTTCCGGGTTAGGAACGCCTAACGGGGTCGAGTTACTTCAATATCTGAGGAGGAATGCATCTTCCTTCACAAATATGGAATTCAGACTTTTCGAACGTATCTTAAAAATTTTTGAATAGTTTCATTGGTTGAGGATTCCTAAGTACTTTCGTTACTTTAATTACCGAAATATCATCACTCATAACATTATCGATTTCTCAGTCCTACCTCTTTTATAATTTCCCTTAGCATCAAAAACATAGTCGATTAAAGCAGGACGGCCAATAGAACCGATTTTTATTCCTTCAGTTCCTATAGCCCAACAAAGATGTTGTCAGCTATCTCGCGTCCAACTGCTAGTGGCGTTCTTCTGATAGATACTTCGATCGGGCCGCTCATCGGAATTTTGCGCATGAGTGTGATTTCTGTCTTGGGTATCAGTCCCAGATCAGAAAGTCTCTGGATGCTTTTTCTACTGCCTCGAAGGAATGCAATATTTCCCTTTTGAGACGGCCTCAGATCAGTTATAGGTATAATTGTCCTGTTAATGGCCGATTTGTCATCATCAGCTACGCTTTCGCATTCGTTGCAGGTTTCAAGATTCTTTTGGCATGGATATATCCACTTTCCATTAGGACATCTCGCTGGAGCATTCAACGATCGGCATAATGCATTGCATGTATCATCAGAAATGGCGTGCTCCATTTTACAGGCTTCTTCATGAATTTTTTTGCAATTAACGCCAAGTGAATCCTTTAAAAATACCTCAAGAAGCCTGTGCTTACGTTTAATCCTTTTCGCGATCTCAAGACCCGCCTCTGTAAGGATGGCCCCTTTATAAGGTTCGTATCGCACAAAGCCATTTCGAGCCATTTTTTGGAAAACTTCTGTCACACTAGATGGCACATTATTTAGCAATTTAGCAACTTCAGTAGTCCTAGCGTTACCTCTCTCGCCAGCAATATCAAAGATCGCTTCAATATACTCTTCTACTTGCTCCCTAGGCATAGATTACTAATGAAATTCTTGTCAACTTAAATATGTATATTTCGGTAAACCGAAACAGATATATTTCGGTTATCCGAAATGTGGAGTGCCCGTTCAAAAACCTGGAGATAAAGAATCAAGCTGAATGAATGCGCAAATAGATGAAATGCCTATTTCAGTGGGGGATACTTTACGGCCAAGAGATCAGTAGACAAAAGATTCGCAGATACGAGCGATAAAAAGATCGCTAATCCTGCAAAGGAAGCATTAAAAAAGGGACTATTGAAGAATACAAATTTATACTGGTATACAGGCTTATTGCTGGCATTTTTGATCTCATTCTACCTTCGAGCGATTATACCCATAACGAATGTGTTTATCAATGGCACGGTTCTTTTTTCCAGTGACGGCGATGCATGGTACCATATGATGCTTGCCAAAGGCACCGTGATCAATCTGCAGCGCTTGTGGTTCGATCCTATGATCTATTTCCCGCAAGGTACAAGCGTACCTTATGGGCCATTCAACAGCTGGGGTATAGCTATACTCTCTTTAATACTCGGACTCGGGCACCCGAGCATGCATACTATAGATACGGTTGGAGCGTTCTTCCCCGCAATCCTTGGAGCACTTGTTGTCATTCCAGTCTACTTCATTGGACGTGAAATTGGCGGAAAATCCTGTGGACTAATATCAGCTTTTGTCATCGCGGTGATTCCTGGGGGTTTCTTCGAACGAACGATGTTGGGCTTTGCGGATCACGATGCAGCCGAACTTTTGCTAAGTACCCTTACTATGATGTTTTTCTTTATGGCTATACATAATGGCAAAGATTTGACTTTTGGATCGATACAAAAGAACTGGTCGATCTTGAAGCGGCCATTAATATATTCTCTTCTTGCTGGAGTCTCGTTAGGATTGTATCTGGATGCCTGGCCGGAAGGATTTCTGTTCGAGGGTATCATAATCGGCTTTTTGATAGTGCAATGTATAGTAGATTACACCATGAGCAGAGATATAGAATATTTAATCGTCTCAAGCTCTATCACTTTTGGCATTGCGACACTTATAGTATTGCCTTTTGCTAAAATGTATAATGGGTTCAGCTTTTACATCTACTCCCTATTCCAACCAACAATTCTTTTACTTGGAATTATTTTTATAATCATTATTTTATCTATGTCTATCTTCTTAAGGAGGTTTAACAGATATTACTTCCCAGTAGCCGTTATTGGAGTTATAGTGCTTGGCACTCTGGCGCTATCCTTAGTCTTACCCCAGTTTACGGCCTATTTGTTTAGCGGATTCAAAATATTTTCGCAAAAGACTGGTGGAGCTGCAACAGTCGGTGAGCTATCTCCCCTTCTGTATTCGGGTGGCCAGTTCTCCTGGGATGGAATACAGTCGAACTTTCCGGGTATTTCGGTTTTTCTCTCACCATTCTTCCTGGCATTGGTGGCTCTAGTACTGCTGTTCATACGCTTTATCAAGAATCAGAGGAATACATATCTGCTGGCCATATTCTGGTCTATTGTCGTTCTATTTCTAACTCTAGCTCAGGTCAGATATGCTGATTATTATGCAGTCGATATTGCTCTGCTTAACGGATACCTGGCAGCTATGGCTCTTCAGGTGGCCGGGTTTCATGAGTTCGAAGATCCGGTGTCAAGAGTCAAAAAACCAGAAAAGTCAATCAAATCTAGTATAAAGAATGTAGTAGCGGCTCTGGCTATATTCCTATTGCTGATGTATCCTGGCCTGAGCTACAGCGTTCCGATTGCAGGATACCCAGCAGGTATAGAATCAGATTGGCTGAGCTCCACAAGCTGGCTCCAAAATAACACTCCGAGTCCTGGGCTGGATATTTACAAGATCTATGACTTTCCGCCAAAAGGCCAGGAGTATCCTTACCCCGCTCAGGCTTACGGCATTATGTCCTGGTGGGATTATGGCGATTATATCGAAGCAATTGGTCACAGGATGCCCAATGCTAATCCATTCCAGCAAGGCATAGGCAGCCTGACCGCAAATATCCCCGGATCGTCTCCGTTCTTCCTATCAGAGAGCGAAGAGCAGGCCGAGAGCGTTCTCGCGAACCTGGACAAAAATAGGTCGCCCTATCTGAATACAAGATATGTAATGATCGACTGGGAGATGGCTACAGGCAAGTTCTATGCCATGACTGCTTGGAGCGCAGTGCCAATAACCAGATACTATGGGATATTCTATCAGCCTCAGGGAGATCAGCTTGTACCGATGGAAGTTTACAGAGATCCATTCTTCAGGACTATGACCGCCCGTCTGTTCTTCTTCGATGGAAGCGAGACTCCAGTCAGCAATGCCTTTGCCATAGCATACCAAATAGCAGAGCAGAACGGCACGCAGTTCCCTGTGATCGTCGAACAGCCGAAGATGTCAGGGAATTATAGCGACCTATTGGACTACGTTAACGAGAGCAAGAGCAAGGGTTATATGTCGGAAATTGTGAGCCCGAACGATCCCACAGCCATATCAACATCGGTGCCTCTTGAGGCCCTAAAGCATTTCCGTCTGGTTCATGAATCTGAGTCGACGGTTACTCAAGACGGCCAGAAATATGTCAAGACTTTTGAGAACGTTCCCGGCGCGGTAATAAAAGGAAAAGCACCTGCCGGAACCAAAGTATCAATAGCTGTGCCCATCAGGACTAATCAGAACAGAGAATTTGCCTACAGGCAGTCGAATATCACCGACAGTAGCGGCAATTTCACGCTTGTGGTTCCGTACTCAACTGAAGGACCGAGCGTCTCCGGAACGAAGTTCGATACCGGCCCAATAGGACCATACCAGCTGATGATCGGAGATAAGAAGTACGATGTACGTGTTCCTGAGAATGTAGTGATGACAGGAGGCATTATCGGGATATAATACTTCTGAAAGTCGAACAGATGAGATCTAACTACTCGGAAATAATAAAGAAAAGGAAGGTGAAGCAAAAGTCGAGTAAAGGAGGGAGTAAAATAGTTCGACTTTTGCTAATCACCAATACGGCAATTAACGAATATAAGGATTTCGGTTTAAGACAATTAACGTAAAAAATGACTAAATCAGTTAAATCAAACTTTCAAGTAATCACTCGAATGGACTTGGCGGGATTTGAACCCGCGGCCTCCGCCTTGCGAAGGCGGCGATCTACCACTGATCTACAAGCCCTGAGCTAAAACAAGGAGAGGTTCAGAGGAGACCTACCTCTTCAACCTCAACTGACTCGACTCCAGGGATCTTGGCTAGATTGGACTCAATCTCCTCGGTTCCTCCACTCTTATCCCCGAGGATGATGGCGATCTTCAAAGCCTTAAGTCCAAAGGCAATATCCATGACCTGCATTCCGTGAAGCCTGGCGTAAGATGGTATGGCGCCTTTGACACTATCCATGATCTTAGACATATCTACATCGGCGCTCTCAGGCATGACCTTTATCACTGCTACTACCTCACCCAATTACCATCACCTCAGGGACCTGTGAACCCACAGCTCTTGCAGGTGTAGACATTGCTTTGCTTTTTACATCTATTGCATCTGGCGATCACAGTACCGCAGCTTGGGCAGGGGAACCTCGTTCCACCCACACCTGTCAGCGTTACACCGCACGATATGCATCGCTCTGGTATTTCTTCCTTCATATTATCTCCCTCAAGGTTCATGTATCACCTGGTATAAACCTTCCCATGGGTGAAGGTGTACGGGCTGGATTACGACCTAAAGACCGAGTTTGTGCCCTGAACTTTTCTATCATGCTTCAGCCTTTAATAACCGTTCCACCGGTCCCCGTCTTCAGCATGGAAATGAACTTCTGAGGATCTGAGCCGTTCAGGATCCAACATCTTCTGCTCTTGAGAAGGCCCAGCGTTCCCTGATCGATGCAGGTTCTGCGGCCAATGAGGTCATTCGCGCATACATCAGAGACAAGTCTTCCTTCTAGAACTATGCCATCTACATCGGTCGCCTTGATAATATCTGCATCGAGCCGTGCAGCAACAATAGCTGCCACCGAGTCGGATGTATAATCCCAGGAATGGCAGAGTCCATCATCATTTTCAAGCAGTGCATGATATGGAAGTAAAACAACCAAGCCATTGGCTCTTTTAATCTCATGAGTAAGCCTTGCACCTGTGCCGTCAGCCAGAAGGTATGCGTACTGCTCCATAGCAAGTATAGCCATCCAATGTGCCGCCTCCTCTGAGATATGCATCCTTGTAAAAAGATCCCTCACAAGATCTGCCATTGGCCCGCCCCCTGGAATAACCAGGAAGCTGTAGCCCTCGGCAGTAAGATCAAAAAGCCTGAGCATAAGATCCTTGGCAGAAGTGATGAGGCTTCCACCAATCTTGAGCACGAAGAATGGCATAAAATTGAGATATTCGAATCTATATTTGAGACTGATCGAAAGTGTTATCTTTTTGGCTTGACACTAAAATAAATAGTAGCAGAAGGTCGGTTGGATGTAGGGTAAGGAGGAGATACATTTCAAATCGACCTTCGCCGTACAATCCATCGGCGCTTGTCTCATATAACCCTTTCGCCCATATAGAATAAAATTGTAGAGGTCGCTGATATGCCATTTTCTATGAGAACTCCACTTCTGGCAGTTGATTCTGTCATATTTTTCAAAGGCGGGATAGTACTTATAAGAAGGAAAAACCCGCCCTACGAGGGCTACTACGCTCTTCCTGGCGGATTCGTGGAGGTTGGCGAGACAACTGAAGATGCTGCGAGAAGAGAAGCAAAGGAAGAGACGGGCCTAGATATAGAGCTCATATGCCTTGTAGGCGTATATTCGGACCCCGGCCGAGATCCCAGAGGGCATATTGTCTCTGTATGCTATTTGGCACAAGGCAATGGTGAGCTTAAGTCTGGATCAGATGCCAAATCTGCCGAAATCTTCAGACCCAATAATCTGCCAGCACTGGCATTCGACCACCAAAAGATCATAAGCGATGCCCTGAGATTGCCGGTAAACAATCAGCTTAAAGTATAATTGCATCTAGCAATGTATTTTGGATCAGGAGAAGACGCATGGATGATATCAGAGAGGTCATAGAAAAGTATGCGCTGCAGAATGCCGTGAAATACAAAGCTGCTCCAAACGCTGGAGCGGTTATGGGCAAGCTCATGGGCGGCCATCCGGAGCTTCGCTCAAAGGTCAAGGAGATCACGCCCCAGATAGCTGAGGTTCTGGCCGAGGTTGAAAAGATGAGCCCTGAAGAGTGGCAGAGGAGGCTTTTAGCCATTGCCCCTGAGCTGATTGCCGAGCTTTCTATTCATAAGGAACCCGATAGAGGACTCCCGCCACTAACGGGCGCAGAAAATGGAGTGGTCATGCGCTTTGCGCCAAATCCAAACGGGCCGCCGACGCTCGGAAGCGCCCGTGGCATTATCATAAACTCGGAGTACGTAAAGAAGTATGGCGGCGAGTTCATAATTCGCTTTGATGATACTGACCCTGTAAAGAAACGGCCTATGCATGAGGCCTACGGCTGGTATCTTGAAGACTGTGAATGGCTAGGCGCGAAGCCAGACAAGGTCATAACTGCGAGCGAGCGTGTTCCATACTACTACGACGTTGCTGAGGAGCTGATCCGCAGAGGTGGCGCATATGTCTGTCAGTGTGCTCAGGAGGTTTTCAAGGAGCATAAGGATAAGGGCATACCCTGCCTCCACAGAGATCAATCGCCAGAGATGAACATGGATCTCTGGAAGAGAATGCTGAACGGAGATCTGCAGGAGGGCCAGGCAGTTCTGAGGATCAAGACGGACATGTCCTACAAAGATCCGGCAATACGAGATTGGCCTGCATTCAGGATCGTGACTACTCCTCATCCCATCATCGGCGCTAAATATCGCGTCTGGCCGCTGCTCGATTTTGAGTCCGCAGTGGAGGATCATCTTCTCGGAACAACGCATATCTTGCGTGGGAAAGATCTAGCTGACAGCGAGACCAGACAGATGTACCTGTATAGGTATATGGACTGGACCTATCCCAGGGTCATCCATTGGGGAAGGATCAAGATTCACCAGTTTGGATCATTCAGCACCAGCAAACTCAGAAAGGCGATAGAGGCAGGTGAGTACAGCGGTTGGGATGATCCCAGGGTGCCGACTGTTCGGGCCATGCGCTGTCGCGGCATCCGCCCTGAGGCACTTCGAAAGTTTATGATTGATCTAGGTGTTGGGCAAACAGATATCAGCATCAGCATGGACTCCATTTATGCCGAGAATCGCAAGCTAATCGATCCTGAGGCGAACAGATACTTTTTTGTCTGGAACCCTATCCCACTAACGATCGAGGGTGATGCGCCTGCTACTGTGCATGCTCCAATGCATCCCACTGTCGATCGAGGCTACAGAGAGATTCCTGCGGGAAATATGGTTCTCATCTGCAAGAGCGACCTCGATACGCTGAAGCCCGGCGATAAAATTAGACTAAAGGATTTCTGCAATATTGAGATCATGAGCATCGAGCCTGCAAAGGCACGTTTTGTAGGCACAGAAGTCTCCAAGAAGATGAAAATCATCCATTGGGCGCCTAACAGTGGCATTGCTGTAAATGTGCTCAGGCCGGATGGAGTAGACTTGGGAATAGGCGAGGCTGGCATCTCCAAAGAGCTGGGAAGCGTAGTCCAGTTCGAGCGCTATGGCTTTGTACGCATAAACTGCTTGGGTGAGCCCGTAGTGGCCTACTTCACCCATAAATAGGCGTTTTGGGCTAAGGCTGCGGCCAAAAAGGATGCAAGTGCAACAGCCATTCCCAACTTTAGAGCATGCTGAGCGCCTGGAGCATCGCCTTTTACTATTTTTATTACTGACATTAGGAAGAAAATGTCTGCTAAGGTCACTATTGCAATGTATGCCTCTCCAAAGGGCGCGAGGTAGCTTAGACAAATGGCGACAGCAGCAAATGCTGCGGCCAAAGCCCCTGCCGCTCGCTCACCAGCTAAAATAGGCAAAGTCCTTGCATTACCCCGGCGATCTCCTTCAATATCTTCTATTGCCTTGGCAATCTCCCTGCTCATTGTTGCAAGGAATGACAGAAAAAATGGTATGATGTTTGCCTCTACTCCTTTAAAGCCAAACGCACACCCGCCGAAGATGAACGCCGAGCCTGTCAGATAGGCAACACACAGGTTTCCGGCCAGTGGCATTGCCTTGAGGTTCCTGGCATAAAAGAAAAGGAGAACTGAATTAATTACTGCTAAGCCCAGGCAGAATCGATTTACTAGGCCAGCGAGAACGCAGCCGCTTACGAATAGCGCCAACGACCATTTCAGAGCAGCGCTTGAGCTGATTCGCCTGCTGGGAATTGGCCTTTTCGGCCGATTGATCGCATCTATCTCTCTGTCGAAGAAGTCGTTCACTGAGTTTCCCGCACCCGTTATCAGGAATACTGCTAGAAAGATGAGCGCTGCAGTCTCGATCTTCCAAGTGCCTGCTATGAGTAGCCCTATTATCGCCGCTATTCCCGCCATCAGACAATTCATCGGCCGAAGTATCTCCAGAAAAACCTTCATGCAAATCCACTTCGTGGCAGCTTGTCTCTCTGCCTCGCATGAGGTATAGCAGATATATTTCAGTTAAGTATGTATCGATGTTATAATGAGATGGCGTTTTGCCGAAATGCTTGATTTCATCATCTGTAATTGGACTGCAGCTAGCTTGACTATCGATAACTATACTGTAGCTAGCTTGGCTATAGTTAACTTGGCTGAAACTAGCTTGACTATCGATAACTGGACTGCACAGAGTTATCAGATAAGTACGACGATTACCTGTGGATGGTTTCTTTCTGCATATCATTCCTGAGCGCTCTAGCTTCATTGCAATCTTTGAACAGCGGCTGCTATCGATTCCTAGAAGTTTTCTCAGCTCCGATTGATACAGGCCGTCTTCCTTGGAGCTTATGAGTTCAATGGCCTTCTCCTCTATGGAACTTTTTGTAATTACGCTTCCAGCAGATCTCGACATCGATGCCTCTTTTTCGCCCAGCGTCTGAATAGCAGAACTGGATTTATTTTAATATAGAGTCATCGAGTTTAATGATATATATCTTTTGTGAGGCTTTAGGCCATTTTATAGTGATATTTTGTACAAATTATATCTCTTTAAGCTTACTTTTTCTGGATATTATACCAAATACTTTAAATGCAAAAAGAAATATCGTAGATATTATAAGACTTTGGAATACGATGTTCTTTATCAGCTATTCGAGTAAATTAATTGAACTATAAAGTTCTTTTATTCAATCTGAGCCTTCACAGGCATATCCTTCTTCGCAGCAGGGAACTTTGTGCGAATTTCTTTGCTTCTGAGAATTGGAATGCCAATTCTCTCCAGCATCCCGGAGATCCATTGCCTCTCGCCTGATCGCATAGACTTTCTATCGATATATGCATACTCGGCTCCCGATTTGCGCTGTGCCTCGATAATTTTATCCTCGTCCAGATTCCCAAGCTGGTAGCTCGAGAATAAGTGGCCAAAGGAGATGTTTGCGTCAAACATCAGGCTGGTCTGTCGCGGAACATAGTGTCCTCCTCCAAATCCAAGAAAAATGGGAAGATCGTACAATTCAATGCCTAGGATTGCTCTTGCCACAGTCTCTCCTGCCTGCGGATCAAGCCATTGTTGCTCACTGCTTCCTATCTCAGCGAAGAAGGATGGAGTGATCATATCAGTCGGACCGTGGTGGGTGGCTTCCGCTGATATTTCAAAGCCTTTCAGGGAAGTATCAGTTATATTATGAAGGAAAGACCTAAGACCAGATGGTGCAGCCGCTGAAAGCTCAAGCGTTTCATTAACCTTTTCACCAGTAAAGTGTCCCCCAAGCCATGGCTTTCCGCTTTCCGATTTATGCCTGCTTGCAAATACAACCATCTTTGGGTGTAATCCAAAAGCAGTCAGTCGGCCATCAAGGCCGTGAAGTGTAATCTGCTTCTCGCTATGGATTATAAGTCTAAAGGGGCCTGAGGATTCATAGTCCTCATGCTTCTCCCAAGTAGCCAGTTCCTGAAGATGCCGCAATATATTGAGGCTGGCCAGATCTGCCGTGGAGCAGATTATGGCAACCTCATCGTTCATATCTCCTTGCCTATGCCAAGCATCTTTGAAACCATTGGAGCATAATCGACATTTGTGTACTTGATCTCGCCTAGCGGCATGATCGTGAGCGTCGGATTACCTCTTATCAAATCTCCAGCCGATAACTCCCGTATCTCCTTATCCATGCGGCTCTTTAACTCAGGATAACCTGTTGAGAGAAATGCGCCGAATATCTCACCTGGCTGAAGATAGCTGAAAAGTGGAGCTCCAATTCTACGGAAGGCATTGTGGACCTTTGCTAGATCCTCCCTGTCATGGCCGTGGCGGATCTTGACACGATAGAAGGACATGAGTTCGCAGCAGATCTTCTTCCAATCGATGTATGCCTCGCGCATGAGAAGGCCGCTCTGGAAGAACTTTGTCCGTTTGCCGGAGATAGTCGGCCTGGATATGCCAGTTCTTCGAGAAAGCTCAAGATCCGAGAGCATAGGATACTTTACGAATGCAAATAGTGTGAGTTTGTCCTTCTCTGTGAGCTTCGAATCCTCAGATGTTGGGTGCACAGGGGATGAAACGTCCTCTTGAAGATCTGCTCTGCCGAGATCAAAGATGCTATTTACGGCCATTGCTGCATCGGATGAATAGTTTGATACCTGGAAGGGATAATGTATGTATTCAATATCTTCTACGAAGTTCTTCAGGTAATATTCATCTATAAACGGATCAAAGTTGACCTTGAAATCAGTAAGACTCTTTGAGTAAAACATGGAGACTGAATCTGTATCTGTAGCTGTGTGGGATACGCAGTTTGGATAATTCATCCACTTCTCGAACGCATCCGTTCCTCGCCTTGTTTCGAAGGGCGCAGTAGGCTTATATTTGACGAAGACAGCTGTAAGAATTTCCGCTCCCACAGCTTCGCCTGATGGAACGTTCAAAAGCTTGATCAGTTGCCAGTCTCTGAATTTGCGTTTGCTCTTAAATATCGTAGATCTATCCACGCCTATGTTCGAAGCAAGATCTATGTCGCTGAAACCAGGATATCTGGCAAGACCGTAAAGAACTAATCTCTCCTTTGATGTTAATTTTAGCTGCATTAATGAGAGATATACTTTTCAATGTATTTATAGATTGCTTTTTCTTAGATTTCAAGATATAACATTTCTGAAGATATGATTGATCAGGAGTATTAGTTTTGTCGATTTTCAATTCGATAACTGCGATGCAGCATTTTGGATTCAATCTCTTAACGTTATATATTTTCTTTCGTGTATCGAGAACGGCAGGTCATGTCCGGGAATAACGACACCCGCGACGTTGATAATCTTAGACATACTCGATATCGCCAGCTCACGGCTCACGTGGAGTGCTGGAGGGACATTTTTAATAAAGTTGTTGAAGGTAGGCAGAGCATCACCGGATATCACAAGCAATGCTTTCATCGCTTGCTTTCCGTTCATCACTAGGTCGCTGCTTTGTTCATAGCTATCATTGATAACAGCTGTATCCACGATCACCGATATGCTGTCAAATGTATGCCCCGGCGTCTCAATCACCTTAACTCCTGGAGCTATTATTTCCCCGTCCTTGGGATGTAAAAGCTCAGCCCTTGAGAAGAGATAATTGTTGCCGCAATGATCCTGGTGAGCATGGGTATTCACCAAGATATCTATATCCTCAGGCTTAATCCCCTTTTTGGAGAGGGCCTCTGTAATCAGACGTTCCTCGCCCATCAGACCCGTATCTATTATTATCTTTTCTGACCCAGAAATTACGAGAGTTACCGATGATCGTGCATCCAAAATTGCGCCGGATTCATCCCTGATGATTGACCCTGGTTTTAGAAGAGATGCATTGGGCATTGGTTAAAAGAAGGCAGTAGCCGGATATATTACTCTTGCTATCGCCACTGCAATCGCATCGCTACTACCATCTTCTCCGGCTACAGTAAATGGCACTACTAAAGATAGCGTTGTAGCTTCGAATTCAGCCTTTCAACCTGCTCGACTGCAGTGCCGATGTACTTGTGAGGATCGAGAAGGTTCCTTATCTCTTCAGGCGAGAGATGATCGGTAACGATCTTCTGCTCCAGCAGCACGTCAGCGAGCTCTCGTTTCTCCTCAAATGCTTTCATCGATGCCTTTCTCAGGATCTCATGAGCCTGCTGGCGTCCTACACCCTTCTTTGCAAGCTCGACCATCACATTCTCAGCCATGTTCAGGCCGTGAAGCAGGTTCAGGTTCCTCTCGATATTCTCATGCCGCAGCCTCAAATTGGATAGGACGCGAGACGCGAGGGTGATCAGGTGATCTGTTAAGACGAAAGCCTCTGGAAACTCCACTCGCTCGCAGCTTGAGTTCGTGAGGTCGCGCTCATCCCAGAGAGGAATGTTTTCAAATGCCGGCAGCACCTGCGCGCGGACGATTCTTGACAGGCCGCATATCTGCTCAGACTTTATTGGGTTTCGCTTATGTGGCATTGTGCTTGAGCCGACCTGTTTTTTGCCAAAGCCCTCTTCAACCTCTGCTATCTCAGTTCTTTGTAAAGTCCTGATCTCAACGAAGATCTTATCAAACGTTGAGGCAACGAGCGCCATCCAGCAGATCATCTCAGCATGTCTATCTCTCTGGATGACCTGATTAGAGACATCGACCTCGTTGAGGCCAAGATATTCCATGGCCTTCTTCTGGATCTCCATGCCGTGAGGACCGTAGGCGGCCTGAGTTCCCACTGCTCCGCTCATCTTGCCCACCTCTATACGCGGTCGGAGCTGCTTCAGCCTGTCGATGTGCCGGGCGATCTCCGATGCCCATATCGCGAACCGCAGGCCATAGGTCGTTGGAACTGCGATCTGGCCGTGAGTCCTGCCTGCGCAGACGAGATTCTTGTTCTTCATCGCCATATCCAAAAGTATGGAGAGGAGCCTCCTCAGCTTGGGCTCAAGAATTTCAAGTGATGCCTTGATCTGCAGGCCAGTGGCCGTATCCAGGATATCGTTTGAGGTTGCGCCGAGATGGATCCATTCGCCAAAGTTGGGGCAGACCTCCGCCATCGCCAGGACTACAGCCATCATGTCATGGCCGATCTCATCCTCAATTTGCTTTGCGCGCTCAGGGCTTGCTGCCTCAGCTGAACATGCTATTGCATCAGCAGCACCTTTAGGGATCAGTCCGACCTCTTCCTCGGCCTTTGCCAGGGCAGCCTCGACTTTGAATAGGCACTTTAGTCTGAAATCTTCTTCCCAGATCTGCTTCATCTCGGGAGTGCCGTACCTGAAATCAATCGGGTGAATAGCCATGGAAAAGAGGATGGTTCGAGGGGTTGATGGAATTTTTGGTCCATTACCTTTAGGGTAGCCAAGGGCAGATCTCAGACCCTCTGCATCCTTTTAGAGCAGACAGATACGCATCTAGCATTGCATCCCCTCCAGACCTCCCAGCTCCGCAATAACGAATCGCATCTCTCCTAACTATGCAGGCGATAAAAGTGTTATTGGGACCAGCCCTAATTGGCTCGCAAGTCCATCTTCGTTCTCTGATGGCTGAATCAAGAACTTTCTTAAGCCTGTCTAAGCTTTCGCGAGAATCCCGCTTAAGCCATAGAGGCTGTCTTGCCTTTGGTTCATACCAATCGTGCCATTGTCTATAAGCCTCAGGATCTTCTTTGCCAAGCTCCATCAGCTCTTCATCAAACCCACCATACCATCTAGATTGAGCAATCATGGTTGTCCATATTCCTTGTTAAGGTCAATCTCACCGTCAATTATCGATAGATTATACGATAATAGCCGAAAGGATAAATTCTTCGGTCAGAATTGGACGTTTCACGAAAAGATTTTAAAGCTGGATGGCCCTTCACCGCAGCCAAACCACTCTTTTTCCCTTTGAGCATTCACGGCACAGGAAACCGTGTCCAGGGTACCACGTACCCAGACGTTTCGTGGTCAACCGTATTCTACATCGAAAACAAAACATCATAGTTAAGCCACCATTAGCCTTGCTTCCTATTCTACTAAATCATCATCTTGCATAAGTATTTTAGATATTCGGTCAGAAGAATTAGAAATGACTTACGCCCTAATAGATTTCTGTCCTCTGCCTTACCGTCTCCTCGGCAGCTGCCAGTTCATTCTTTAGGAGGATTCTCTAATTTACGGGCAGTTCATGGATAGAACTTTTAGGGATCAACGCATAATTCGCGAACAGATCTAAATATAATATATCATCAGAAGTTTGCTATACATTCTTTTGATATCTCTACAAAAATAGATTGCGAATTGAAAAAAATTATTTCATAGATAAATTATATATATGGTCATGACTTATAGCAGCTAAGGGTGAGCGACATAGCAATTGAGAAGCTTTTTACTGCGCAAAGTGACCATCTATGATTGGCAAAACAGCCCTTATGTTTCTGGTGATACTCGTCTTATCAGCTATTATCGTTTCTGGGTTAGGCCAGACTGATCGGTCAACCTCATCCGACGCTACTATTACAGGAAACACAGCAGGGCAGACTATTTCAACAACGACCTATGATGTTTTAAGCGATTTCTATGCGGAACCAGATCCATCAAATCCCGGCGAAGATACTCATATAACTATATTCAGAGACAGAAATACAACCGATGATTACCAGGAGTTATTCGTTGAGATATCATCCTCGTGCGGTAAGAAGTTGATAGTTTCACCTAAAGGCAGTTTTACATTTGCGTTCAGACCCTTGGAGGATGGTCAGATTCTCGCTGAACCTATTGGCGAAGGAACGATTGATCTATCAATCAATAAAGATGTTTATATAGATTATAGTGAAATTAAAACGTTTGCCAATGATGGTAATATACATTATAATAATAAATTAAAATATCCTATATACCAATACGGAAGCTATAGAGAAATCCCTAACATATACAACATCGATTCTAAAAAAGAAGAAAATGGACCTAAGTATAATGATATTTCTAAGATCCCACCTGAAGGAGTTGATGCTGTTGTTGAACTCATTAACGAAGGAAGTCAAGATAAACTTCCTATTCCGATAATCGGTCCATTATTATCAGCACTCATGATGGCAATTGATATAAGAGGTACGTTGGACCATCTAAGAGCATTTCCGCATACAACAATTGGAGATAATATAAATGATTCAGAGGCAATGACAAAAAGATATTCAAATATATTGAATGAGCGTGATATCGTAGAAGTGCCCTGGAACCCGGATGCTGATTTGGCATCCTCCAGTAAAGCCTATGAGAGTATCGTGGTTAAGATTCCAATTCGTATCACTGACCAAGAACATAATGATATCTACATTCATGGAATCTACACCTGCAAGAGCCCACAAAAAGACTCAGAAAAGAACTCCATCACAAATTTTTATAGCAAAGTGGCTCTCCCTCAGAAAATGAGCGATATCGAAGCACAACAAACGGAGCCAATTAACACCTCCAGCCCTGCTGAAGGAGGATGGATGCAGACATTTGGTGGGCCAGATAGTGATTGGGGCAACTCGGTTCGGCAAACCAGCGATGGAGGCTATATTATTACAGGTGTAACGTCTTCCTATGGTGCAGGCGGTAACGATGTCTGGCTTATCAAGACAGATAAAGGTGGAAACGAGATCTGGAATAAGACATTTGGTGGGCCTAAAGATGATCAGGGCACCTCAGTCGAACAGACCACCGACGGAGGCTATATCATTACTGGCTACACAAATTCCTATGGTGCAGGCAGCTGGGATGTCTGGCTGATTAGAACTGATAAAGATGGAAACAAGCTTTGGGATAAGACATTTGGCGGATCAAAGGACGATCGTGGCTACTCCGTTCAGGAGACCAACGATGGCGGCTATATTATTACAGGCTACACTTGTTCATTTGGTGCAGGCAGTAAGGATGTATGGCTTATCAAGACCGATAAAGATGGAAACAAGCTTTGGAGTAAGACATTTGGTGGTGCAGATAGCGATTGGGGCAACTCAGTTCAGCAAACAACCGACGGAGGCTATATCATTACTGGTGCCACATTTTCCTATGGTGCAGGCAGTAGCGCTGTATGGCTTATCAAAACCGATAAAGATGGAAACAAACTTTGGGATAAGACATTTGGTGGAACAGATAGTGATTGGGGAGCCTCAGTCCAGCAGACCGCTGATGGCGGATTTATAATCACAGGTGGTACAAATTCTTATGGTGCAGGCGGTAGCGATGTATGGCTGATCAGAACTGATAAAGATGGAAACAAGCTCTGGGATAAGACATTTGGTGGTGCAGATAACGACTGGGGCAACTCAGTCCGGCAGACTGCCGATGGGGGTTATATCATTACTGGCGCTACATGTTCATATGGTGCAGGCAGTAGCGCTGTATGGCTTATCAAAACCGATAAAGATGGAAACAAGCTCTGGGATAAAACCTTCGGTGGAACAGATAGCGATTGGGGAGCCTCAGTCCAGCAAACAACCGATGGGGGCTATATCATTACTGGAAGTACGTGTTCCTACGGCGCAGGCATTGACGATGTCTGGCTTATCAAAACCGATAAAGATGGAAACATTACTATGCCTGGTTAATTCATTAATTCCAGTTAGCGCCGCATTCTAACACAGTCTATTAGCAAAGGGTTCTCCATTTTATATGATAAAATCCTGCTATTATTACCACGATAAAACTTTTACGTATCTTGATACTAATCTGTTATAGGTGGGACTATAAGTAAGATAACAATAATGCTATTGGTCGCCTTTATTCTTGGCTCGATCAGCATTTCTGCGGTAGCGAAGACTACCGTTAGCGTTTCAGGCTCGACTACAGTGCTGCCTCTTGCCGAGGCGTGTGCTGAGGCATTTAACAGTCAATCCTCCGATTACCAGGTTCTCGTCACAGGCGGAGGCACCGGGGCAGGCATAACTGCGGCAGCCGAGGGCAGATCCGATATAGCAATGGCTTCAAGAGAGGTAACTGCAGATGAGATGAAGAAGTACAGCAATAAGTTCGAGCAGAATGAGATTGGATACGATGGAGTATGCATCGCTGTAAGCAAGCAGATATATGATGCAGGCGTCACGAACCTCACAAAGGATCAGGTCAAGGAAATCTACGCAGGAAACATCACTAACTGGAACCAGGTGGGCGGCCCAGACAAGCCAATCTATGCAATTGCAAGGGAACAAGGCTCAGGAACCAGAGATACATTCAACGAGCTTATCATGGGAAGTACCAAGGCCGAGACTAAAGAGAGCACAGTAGCGCAGGGAAGTGCTGAAGTAAAGACCGCCATAGTCGGCAGCGATAAGGCCATCGGCTATGTGGGCTTCAGCTACATACAGGATGACACTATCAAGGCCATAGCCCTTAATGGAGTTTTGCCGACAGTTCAAAGCATAAAGAATGGCTCATATCTGCTAAGCCGCCATCTCTACTTATACACCTTTGGAGATCCAACGCCCGGAGCGAAGGCTTTCATAGACTTCACAAAGAGTGCGGCTGGCCAGAATATCGCACAGGAGAATGGTTTCATACCACTGACAAGCACGGCAAATGTTCAGCCAGTAGAGTCTAATGTAAGCCAGTCCAGTGCACAGGCGAGCGGTGGACAAGCTCCAGCCCAGAAGACACCGGGATTTGAGGGCATATTTGCTTTGGGGAGCCTATTGGGAGTATTCTATTTGATTTTAGGAGGAGGACCTAAGAATAGGTTGATGACTGGTTTAAGCTTCTAAATCAAATTTATATTTTATTAATATGAATTTTTTTATATAAAGATTTATATCCGGATAGAAATAGTTAAACAATAGACTTTAGCGACAGCCGCATCCACAGCCCTTTCTGACATTTGTAGGATTGCTAGCGTATTTTGCCGGATCCTCATCAAATGCCTTTTTGCACCCAGGAGCACAGAAGTAATATTTCTTTCCCTTATACTCGCTCGTTATCCTGGTCGTCTTCTCATCAACAGTCATCTTACACACTGGATCTATTGCCATATTCGTTCGAACTCCTTCTTTGCTCTTAAGCTTTATCGGAGGACATGTACTTTGAACAGAAAGGATTGCCTTCTAACGATTACCTTAAAAAATAAAAGTTCGCTACATGAATCTCTCGAACCTCTCCTTAGCAGCCTTGCATATTGGGCATACATCTGGTGGGCACTCCCTTCCGCAGAGATAGCCGCAGACGAGGCACCTCCAGACAGGCACCGACAGCTTCTGCGGCATAGCCGATGCTTCTTCTTTTGAGACTTTAAGCTTTTCTCGCTCTTCAAGGGGCGGCCTTCTTTCAGGAATGGGGCCAATCTCTTTCTTGCCCTTGAGAACATCGCTTGAAACGTATAGGGCGCAATAGCAGGCTCCATGCTCAGCGATATCTGGATCCCTATAGTAGCATGGGCAGATGATATCCAGATCCAGCTCTCTGTTATCTGATGAAAGCCTGCAGGGGCAGCATATATAGCCATACCTGTTCTCATTTATCAAAAGCCCTCGGACCAGAGCCTTCGTAAACTGGACATTTGGATTCAGGTGGTACCCGCCCTTCTCTGCCTCTGTATTCAATTTAGCATAAAGCTTGTCGACCGCATCATCAGAATGAGCCCAGTCGTCCTCCTTCATGCGCCAATTGCCCCCCTTATCTCCTTCTCTTTGAAGCCGACAATGACTTTATCACCTATCACAACTGTTGGGAAGGAGATACTTGGATTAAGGCCCTTGACCTCGCTTATAGCCAGTTCTCTATCCTTTCCTTTCAGCAGGTCAACATAAACATAATCATATTTCACTCCTGAGCTTGAAAGAAGATCTCTGGTCATCCTGCACCATTGACATGTGCTCAGCGCATAGAGGATAATCTTGCCCTTATCCTTGCCTTCAATATGCTCAAACATCATCTTATCACTCCATAAGAGCTTTACCTCCAGCGATAAATAATTTTGTGGGTTGATGCTGAGAGATGAACAAATCAAAATTGATCGAATGATAGTTGAATATCGACGGTGATGATTGAATAAATAGGATTTTTGATTAAAGAAATTATGAATTTTGGCCTTAAAGGCAACTTTAGGAGGGCCTTGTAGCTCCCGATCCTACCTGCTCCTCTATTTGTGCCTCCTTCATCCTGCAGAGCATGCTCGCGTTCCTCACATAGAACCACCAATGAACAAATATCAACCCTCCCCAGCCGATGATGGGATAAAGCATCAGCCACCGATATCTCCGGGGCACAAAGGATAAATTCAGAATTACCCAGATGGTGTTTACCACAGCATATATCAGCATATGAATGGCTAAAAGCGCCTGCTGATCTTCAGTATGCGATTGTCTAAACATCTTTCTATATTGCTCAAAATTCCCTGCCAAAGATATCACTTCCTTATGAAAAACTAATCAGTCATATATAACATTCCAAAATATATGAATTTTATGGGCACTGATTCTAATGATTTGCATTAATAGCAGGCTGAATTATTGATGTAGATTATAGCATAATCATTTTAGGCTGTTGAATCAAGTCTGTTACATCAATCAGAAACCCGGACGAGTCATTTCTCATCTGCTTTAACCTGATCTTTTCCCGCCTCATCCATTCCTTCAGTTAATGGCATAACCAGCAGCTTATCGACCCTGTGACTATCCATATCGACGACCTCAAAGCGGTATCCATCCCATATAAAATGGTCTCCAGATATTGGTATCTTCTCCAAGCGTGTCATCATAAATCCCCCCATCGTCTGGTAGATCCCGCTCTCTTCCCCCGGCAGCTCATCTATATGCAGCGCCTCCTTGAACTCCTCAACTGAAAGCATTCCATCCACCAGCCATGAGCCATCCTCACGCTGAACTATCTGCGGTTCAGAAAGCTCTTGGATATGGGGTATATCTCCTACTATCGCTTCGAGGATATTAGTAAGCGTTACAATTCCCCGGACCGAGCCATACTCGTCAAGAACAATTGCAAGATGAATCCCTGTCTGTTTGAACCTCTCCAATACCTTAAGGGCGCGCATGCTTTCAGGTATGAACTGGGGAGGAAGGAGCGAGGATTTCAGGTCAACCTTCAAGTCTTTAATGCTGCATGAAAGAAGATCCTTTGCCTGAACGATGCCGAGAACATTATCGAGCCTCCTTTTGCAGACAGGAAATAGAGAATAAGGTCCACTGGCTATCTTTCTTTGGATATCCTCTGGAGTATCTTCAACATCTAACCAGACGATCTCAGAGCGTGGCGTCATAATTGTATCCGCTCTCCTGTCCCCTAGACGAAATACCCTCTCCATTATATCCTGCTCAGTTTCCTCAAATACGCCAGCACGAGTTCCCTCTTCAATCAGGATCTTGATCTCCTCCTCGGTTACAGGAGGCTCTACAGACGGCTTTATTTTCAGGCCCCTTAGAATCAGATCTGTAGATGCACTGAGAATAAATATCGCAGGTGAAGCTATTTTCGATATCATGTTCATTGTAGCAGCCATCATGGATGCAATCCTTTCAGGGCTGTTTAAACCGATCCTTTTTGGAACCAGCTCCCCTATAACGAGAGTTAAATACGCAATCCCTAATACAACAATTGCTACGCTAAGAGGACCGCTATAAGGCGCAATCTGGGAAAATCCATTAAGCTTGACGGCAACTTGATTTGCAAGAGTTGCACCGCCGAACGCGCCCGCGAGGATACTGATCAAGGTGATGCCTATTTGTGTTGTAGAAAGGAAACGGTTGGGTGAGTTTGCAAGCTCTAAGGCAGCTCTAGCGTTCTCATCGCCTTCATCTGCACGCTGCTGAAGACGCAACTTGCGAGCCGAAACGATTGAGATCTCGGACATGACAAATATGCCGTTGATCAGAACCAGCAGCAATATGATCACTATCTCATAGATCATTAGGTGACTCCATGGCTTAGGAATATCCACGCGCTTTTGGCAGCGAGCTTTGGACTTATCCCGCTTTGATAGAAGGGATCTCGAATTATTTAAGAGTTAGTGAGCCAGATAGCATCAAATCGGCTCTATGTCTCTATTGATAAACCATATGGCAAAAAGATAATATGATATTTCAGATGAGAAGTGCCTGCTCTCAGCTACTTTATCAGCTCGACCTTGCCGCTATCCAGATGATAGCGGGCCCCGATAACCTTAAGCTTGCCTCCTTTGATATACTTTGAGAGGATCGGCTCGCATGAGTTGATCGATTTAACGATATTTCTTATATTGTTATCGATGGATACATTTAAGAGCTGATCCTGAGATTTGATTTTATTCCTGGCCTCATCAACGGCAGGCTTGATGGCCTCAACCAGGCTCCCAATATGGCCTTCTGCCTTTCCTTCCTGAACGGTCGCATTGACAGCTCCGCAAGAATCGTGGCCCAGAACTACGATAAGAGGTGCGCTCAAGTGCTCAACTGCATACTCAATGCTGCCTAATGCAACGTTGTCTATGACCTGTCCCGCCGTTCTGACCACGAATATATCTCCAATACCCATGTCGAAGACAACCTCAGGTGGAATACGAGAATCAGAGCAGCTCAAGATGACTGCAAAGGGGTGTTGTGAAAAGACAACCTCAGCCCTACGCTCTGCAGATTGATCTGGATGTGCGGCCTTTCCTGACACAAACCGAGCGTTGCCATCCATGAGCTTCGTAGCGGCCTGCTCAGCCGTGACCGCAGATTTATTCCCTGATGCTGACACGTTCATAGCTGATAACAATAGCGTTGGTGCTATCGCTAAAAATTCGGGGGATTTTATGCCGGATACCTCCTTTCCTTCCCGGTTTGGCTACGAGCAATAAAAAACTTTTCGTCTTCTGAAGTAGGCAACGAAGAACTAAACAGGCTGCGAAATAATTTCGGGACTGCACACCTTCTTAAATAGTATAGATAAATAATGGCCTCATAATGATCTCTTATCTTGAGCACCCTCTGCTCAAGCCGCAGACTGTGGAAAAGAGGCTCTTCCAGATGGATCTGGCAGCAACTGCCTTAAAGGTATCAAGCCTAGTAGTAGTGCCCACTGGCCTTGGAAAAACCGTGATTGCTCTTATGGTTCTGCTTGCACGGCTTGATAAAGGCAGGATCTTATTCCTTGCCCCGACAAAGCCTTTGGTCGAGCAGCATGCCTCTTTTTTAAGGAACGTCCTCAGAGATGAATCCATCGTTGCTATGATGACCGGCGAAACGATGCCTGAGAAGAGGGCCGAGATCTACAACCAGACGAGGGTAATAGCCTCCACGCCGCAGGTTATCGAAAATGATTTGCTGTCCAGAAGAATCGATCTGAAGGATGTGGCTCTGATCATATTCGATGAAGCCCACAGGGCCGTAGGGAACTATGCCTATGTTTACATCGCAGAGCGATACGGACGCGAGGCATCGAATCCTCTTGTGCTCGGCATTACAGCCAGTCCCGGAAGCCAGAGCGAGAAGATCGAAGAGATATGTACAAACCTAGGAATCGAGAAGATCCAGACCCGCACAGAGGGCGATCCTGATGTAGCTCCTTTTGTCCATCAACGGGAGATAGAATGGGTTAAGGTCAAAGTGCCAGAGGAGCTTCTGAGGGTTAGGACTGCTATAGAGGATGTTCTGAAAGATAGAATCGACGACCTGAACCAGCTTGGAGTGGCTGCTACAAGGATCGACTCAAGAGCCCCAAAGAAAGAACTGCTGGGACTGCAGAGCATGCTGCAATCCTCTGTAGCAAGGCAACCGAATCCAGCATCTTTTAAGGGCATTTCTGTCTTGGCTGAGATACTCAAGCTCCATCATGCGATCGAGCTGGCCGAAACTCAAAGCAGCGAGTCATTGATCAGGTACTTCCAGAAGCTTCAGGGAGAGGCCATATCAAAAAGTGGATCTAAGGCATCTCGCCGCATCATGGAAGATCCTAGGTTCAGACAGGCAATAACAGCATTAATGGAAACAGATGTAGAGCATCCGAAGCTCGCAGTTGCGCAGAGCATTTTGAAGGATCAGCTTTTAGCAAAGCCCGATTCCAGGATAATGGTTTTCACGAATTATAGAGACACTGCTTCCGCCCTTCTTAAGTTTCTTGAGAAAGATGATGCTATTAAGGCCGTCAGGTTTGTTGGTCAATCGAGCCGACAGGATGACGAGGGACTCAGCCAGAAGAAGCAGACCGAAATCCTGAACAAATTCAGGTCTGGAGAGTTCAATGTGCTTATCGCCACATCAGTCGGTGAGGAAGGTATCGATATACCAGCGACGGATCTGGTTTTATTCTATGAGCCAGTGCCCTCTGAAATTCGCAGCATTCAGCGAAAGGGCAGAACGGGCCGCGCAAGAGCTGGAAGAGTTGTAGTGTTAATTGCAAAAGGCACACGTGACGAGGCATATTATTGGATAAGCGATCGCAAAGAAAAAAGCATGCAGAGGGAGATCCGTGGGCGAAGCGGCAAAGCCCAGGAATCTCTTGTAAAGGAGTTTAAGCTCAAGCAGATACAGATCACTGATGGTGAAGATAAACCGGAACCGGGGGAAGCTGCAGGAAAAATCTTTGTTGATCCCAGAGAGCGTGAGATGGGAAAGCTGCTGGAGAGTCAGGGTCTTGAGGTAACTTTGAAAAACCTAGAGGTTGGTGATTACATTGTCAGCGATCGAATTGCCATCGAGCGCAAGACCGCTGATGATTTCGTGGCATCCATCATCGATCCTGAGAGAAACCTTTTCAGACAGATATCGGATCTATCGAGGGCTTATGAGAGGCCTGTCTTGATCCTGGAGGGAAGAGACCTCTACACCCGTCAGATAAGCCCCAACTCCATTAGAGGGGCTCTGGCTGCAATAGCTGTAGATTACGGTATCCCAATAATTCCCACTGAAAGCCGGGAGGAGACTGCAGCTGTAATCGCCATGCTTGTAGCCCGCGAACGTAAAGAAGGAAGGGAACCTAAGCTACACGGACATAAAACTGCAAGAACACTCAAGGAACAGCAAGAGTATCTGGTTTCGGCGATACCGAGTGTTGGCCCTGCAGTTGCACGAAATCTGCTTAAGCATTTCGGAACGATTGAGAAGATAACGACTGCCTCGGAGGAGGAGCTTTTGCAGGTGGATCTTGTGGGGCCGAAGATTGCCGAGCGCATCCGTGAGCTCATTGGTGGAGAGTATAAAGGATAGATAGATAAAACTGATCGTGTATCGATAATAACCTCAGCCTATGTCGAGCTTGCTCGAAATAATACTCTCAAGCATGGCCTTAGGGTAGTTTCCGAGGTGTTTGTATAGGAGAGAGCCATTTTTGAATATAAGCAGCATCGGGTAATGATAGATGTGGTATTTTACACGTGTCTTATGGTTCTGATCTGTAATAAGCTTGCCGAAAATAACCTTATCTTTGAAGTCCTGTGCCATCTCATCTATCGTTGGAGAAATAAGCTGACATGGCTTGCACCCCTCTTTCCAGCAGTCCAGAACGAAGAGCGGGTAGCTCTTGATGGCAGAATCGAGAGTGCTATCAGTTATTGTTACCGGAGATTCATGCTGCCAAGGACCGGCTATATAGGTTATATTGGCTATATTGGCCATGTTTTCTACGCTAGTTCTATCACTGGCATATGCAATTGTAGGCGCTAATATAATCAACATCACCCACATGCATAGATTAAGTAAGGAGTGAGATATTATCATTGAGACGCCGCTAACCCTCGCATTATCAATTCCAAAGTAGTCATATTAAGAACAAATATTAAAGCTTTTCAGTCAATATGTTACGCTGCATAGTCCGGAAATGATTGACTTTATATACTCCTCCTGCCAGGAAAAGTATTCAGAGCGGTTCATATAATTCATCCTCCATGAGTTTGAGAAAACGATTTAGCGTACAGCCTCTCGATTCTTTAGATAATACATCCAAACGCTCTCTTTACTGTAGAGATGCTCACTTTCATATCGGCAGCAATCATTTTAGTGCTATTGTTATTGATTTTACTTCGAATGATGTAGTTTATTTTCCTCCTGGTTAGCATTACTGCCTTATTGTGTTTGGCCATGATCCAGTAATGGGTATATAATGTCAAAGATTTCGGGACTATACATATTATCTCATATCATCTAGGTTGCGTTCAAGTCATTCTCCCATATACCAAAGGCATTCTCCTCTGTGTCCTCACATACAGCGAAGTATCCCATTCCCGGAACTGCAGTTTTTGGAACAAGCACCTTTCCGCCGAGGCGCTTGATCTTTATCGTATATCTATCCGCAGATGAAACATCAATATAGTTAACGATCGTCTGACCAATCCTTTGTCTCTTTGTAAGGCTGCCAGAGATCGCATCTCCCTTCCCTGTCTTGATAATTAAGCGATCCTTTATAGAAGGAGCAAGGGGATCCTCGATATTCCAGCCAAAAAGCTCGGAGTAGAACTTCCTCGCCCTCTGAAGATCATCCGCAGGGATCTCGAACCAGCTTATCATTGCGATTTTTCCTTCATAACCTCAAAGGCTAAACCATCAATTACTTTGCATAATTTTGCAGCACGTTAAAGTTCCAATGGATATTATTGATTGCAAATTTTTTTAAATATTGCTGCTAGATTTTAGATTACATCATCTACTCCCGTCAGGCTCGTGCTATTCCCCCATTGTTGTTAATATTATCATATCTGCTTTCTTGTATTATTAAAAATTTTCTGTTCAGCTAGTTACTTTCGCCTAACTCTAATAAAGTCGATGGGTTAATGAGGTTATAATAGAATGAAGAGCTTCCACAGACTATTTTTTATAATCGGGATAATACAATAACTGTTTAGGGCATTATCAGTACGCGATATACTTTGTCATCATAATCCTGATCTGTATTATTCGTATTAATAATCGTAGAAATATAAATAATAGATCTAACTTTGGTGCAAAAAAGGTCTAAAAGTTATTCAAGCACAAAAAGAAGTGCTTGAATTAATTTCTATCTTGGGATCACATTGATCTGGCCCTTCATGCCCATGTAGTCGTGAAGTATGCAGAGATATTTATAAATCCCAGGCTTATCGAAGGTAAGGTTGTAGCCTTTTGGTCCAGGTAGCGGCACCGTTATGCCCCAGATAAGGCCAGAATTGAAATAGCCAGTGCCATTGTATACTTTACTGCCGGCAGGCATCAGTACAATGGGATTCAGTATTAATTTCGGCGGGCCTCTCTGCTGCGGCTCAGCAATGACGAGTTCAGGCTCCTTGCCTCCCGATAGGAAGGTAACTGTATGTGGAGTCTCCACACTTCCACGGGTCCATTCTACTGAATCACCGGCATGTATCGTCAGATTTGTTGGAACAAATCGCATCCAATCAATGCGGCCATCTCCATAGCCCATCTTCACCTCGTAAACGGTTGTTCCATTGTGTCCAGGATGAGTGGATACATTTTCGGCTTTGGGCTCTGCCAACAGGGCAGCCTCCATATCCGCTATAAGAATCTCTGAAGTATTCGCGTCTATTTGCTCTTGGGTCTTGGGATAAGGCGTGCCTGCCGGCTGCACTGTAACATTGCCTTTCATCATGCTGTGGAACGCGCAGAAGTATTCAAACGTGCCAGGCTTGGTAAACGTCAGGTTATATTCTCTGGGGAAACCCGGCTCTATGTCCAGTTGCCCTGATCCAGTCAGCATAGTCCCATTATAGGTTGTCCCACCCTGTGGGATTATTACCAGTGGATTAAATAGAAGACGCTTGCTGCTGTTATTCTCAGGGGTAATTAGATCTGGAATCTGTTTTCCTGGGCCTAGGAAGGTTACGGTGTGCGGCTCAGATGATTTTAGCTTCCAGACAATCTTATCCCCAACATTGATGGTTATATTTTCAGGATAAAAGTGCATAAATTGCCATGCGCCTGATGGTCCATACTCTTGGGATTGAATTGCTGCTTCCCCGCCGACAAGCACTGTCCAGGTTACAGGGCCAGCCTGAGCAGCCTTCCCTTGCTGAACCTGTGCAAAGGATGCGCCTGTTAAAATAACAAGTGCCAGAACGCAGACAGCAGGGATCATGACGGTCCCCAACCGATATAGAATATGCTCCTTTCGTTTTTCTGACATAGGATAGAATCCTCCAAGCAATTATGAGACGGTTCTAAGAGAACCGCTAATATTATTAGTAGCTGTCTACTTTTTATACTTTTTTATAGAATAGCATGATCATAAAAGCAAAGGGCATCAGGTTCAGCATAGATGATCCTGCAGGAGCTGAGGCGTATTAACATTCTCAAGTTAATCCTAAATCTCCTTCCACATCCTGACCGCATTCTTTCCTTTGCCATAGTAATTTCTTATTAGCTCTTTCTCTTGATACCCAGCCCTGCGATAAAGCTCCAAAGCTGCAGGGTTCTTTATAGCGGCCTCAAGCCTTATACGCGCAGCTCCCTGAGAACATAGCCTTTCCTCCAGCGCTCGGATGAGCATTGTTCCTACGCCCTTTCTTCGATAATCAGGATGTACATCGAGGGTATAAATGAATCCAGTATCTCCGCTGGCAAAGCCGATGATGAATCCTGCCATTCTACTGTCCTCAAAGGCTGCTAAGGTAATCGCATATCTGATGAGGTACGCGAACATCCCCGGCAGAAAGGCCGTCTCCTCAGGAAAGCAGAGACCCTCGATCTCGACGATCTTTGAAAGATCAGTTAGCTCCGCCGCGCGAACCTTCATCGCTTTTCTGATACCTGTTTCACTACGTCGGCATAAGCCCCGAAGATCTCTGGAATATCAACGGTGCCTATAATATCCACGATGCCAACAGCAGCGATGGTCTTTCCTTCTACTATTATTGGTGCGACAGATACTGGAACTCCTTTGTAAGCGCCGCTTCCTGGAATGGTGCGGATCGGCTTTCCAGTCTTCAAAACGTCCTCAAGTATGGGGCCACTGTAGTTCCCATCCAAAATCTTGCCCTTCTCAACTCTTACTCCAGAGCCATTGGCGCTTCGTAAAGTGACGGGCAGCTTCACAACCTCATTGATTGCAAGAGCTAGCGGAGCCAAGTCGGAAGATAGGGCATCCTCGGATATAACAAGCCTGGGCATATCAGAATATATTGTCGCTACATGCTATAAATTCTGCCCTTCTATCTTCACCTTAGGCCTGCTTCCTCTTCAGTAGCCTCGCCTGGAAGCCATGATATTTGGCGAAGCCCTCTGCATCGCGCTGGCTCAGCGTTTGAGAGTCGAATGAGACCATATCCTGCGCATAGAGTGCATCAGGCGATCTTCTGCCTACAGGTATCGCGCATCCGGCATAAAGCTTCATCCTGACTGAGCCGTTCACACGCCTCTGGCTCTGATCAATGAAGGCATTCAGGTCTAGAAACAGAGGATCATCAACAAGCCCCATATAGGCCAGCTCTGACCATGTTTCATCAACGGCTGCCTTGAACCTAAGCTCCTGCCTGGAGAGGACCAGGTGCTCCAGGTCTTCGTGAGCTTTGAGAAGTATTGTTGCCGCAGGATGTTCATAGTTCTCGCGAGCCTTGAGACCAAGAACTCTATCCTCAACCATATCAGTCCTTCCAACGCCGTGCTCGCCCCCGATCTGGTTGAGCTTTGTTATAAGTTCGATTCCATCCATCAATGTCTCATCTAGGGAGACAGGTACACCTTGTTCAAATCCTATCTCGACAATCTGTGAAGGCTTATTTGCATCAGGCTTCTTCGACCAGCTATAGATCTCCTCAGGCGGCTCAAAGTAGGGGTCCTCGAGCTTGCCGCCCTCGATGGACCTGGACCAGAGGTTTTCATCTATCGACCAGGGCTTGTCCTTCGTGACAGGCACATCTATCCCATGCTCCCGCGCGTAATTGATCTCCCATTCGCGTGCCAGGTCAAGCTCTCTCATGGGCGCGACGACTCTACAGCTCGTGCACCTGAAGACCTCTTCGAACCTCAGCTGATCGTTTCCACGCCCTGTGCAGCCATGTGCCAGCGCATTTATGCCTTCCTTCTTGGCGATCTCGACAGCTTTTGAGGCGATCAGCGGCCTGGCTATTGCAGTTCCTAAAACATATCCCTCGTAAGAGCCATTCGCCTTGATAAGCGGAAAGATGTAATTCTTGACGAACTCCCTTTGGGCATCTATAACATAATGCTTATCGGCAAGCTGCTTCGCGCGAAGGTTTCCGCGCTCAATATCAGCCTGGGGCTGGCCGACATCTACAAGAACAGTTATGACCTTATCAAACCCATAACGCTCCCTAAGAAGCGGTATGCAGACAGATGTATCCAGGCCTCCCGAATAGGCCAGTACAACTTCACTCAAGCTTTTCTCACCGCGTCCGTATAATAAGCCATGCAAATTTAATGTTATCTCTTCTTTTAGGCGATAACTCTATAACTGCCGCGGAAAAAAATGAAGTCATAATGACGCAGCTAATTTCTACTGCCGCTCTCAGCGTAGACTTTGACCTCGATAGCCATAGGCTCAATGCTTCAGGAGCTCTAGCATTAATGGTCCAGCCGGTCCTAAACAAGATCAATCAGAGGCTATCTGAGGAAAAGCCCGCCATGGTCAGACTAAAAGATATAGTTGTCACTACTTGGCTTCCGCCTATACCAAGCGGGCCCTTCAAGCGGCTGGTGCTCAATGAAGCTCGATTTGCAATCGGAAGGCCAGTGCCACAAACGGTTTCCATTGAGACGACGCGCCTTTGCGGCTGCGCATGCGATCACTGTCTGATTAAAGACGGCGTTGGAGAGCTAAGCAAAGAACAGATCATTGGCGTTATAGATGAAGCACTAGATCTGGGAGCATGTATCATAACCTTTACAGAAGGCGATCCACTCTTACGTGAGGATATCTTTGAGCTTATCAGGCATGTCGATCCTGAGAAGGCTGTTGTCAATCTCTTTACTCCAGGCCTCGAAATGAATATCGAAAAGGCAGTGAAGCTTAAGGAGGCTGGCCTTTACAACCTAATAATAGGAGTATATAGTCCGGATGCTGCGGAGCATGATAAAATAAGAGGGCTGGAAGGAGCTTATGCAAAGGCAATAGAGGCAATAAAGATAGCTCTTGAGGCAGGCCTGATGGTTACTATGTCGGTCCACGTGAAGGCAGGCGATGTGGAGAAGATACCTCTGCTTTACAAGCTTGCATCCGACTTAGGTGTTCATGAGTTATCGGTCTGGGAGGGCATACCAAGGTCTCCTGAAGAGCAGCTTACCCAGATAGAGCGCGAGAAGATAATTGATATCTACAGGAAGATCAATTCTACACCCGGCGGGCCTCGCATCTTCGCCAGCACCTACTTTGAGGGTCAGATGCTGGGCTGTATGGCAGGTCGGAGATGGATGCATGTAGGAGTAGATGGCAATGTCAGAGCATGTCCTTACCTAAATGAGGGCTATGGTAATGTTCTAGACAGCTCGCTCAAGGATATTTGGAAGGCCTTGAGGGATTCTGGAGAGTTTAATAGTTTCATCTGCAGCTGCCCGGCCCAAAATCTATTCGGCCAGGTTTAGTTATCCTCCATCTTTATTACATTGGGAGCGCAGAGGTCACGAATACCCCGACCTTCAGGTCGGGGATGAAGTGAACCCTCGCCCGGTTTTCATGTTTTCTTAGATCGATTAACAAGGACTCTCTGGAAACCGAAAGCAAAGTTCCGATTATTCAAATCAAAGGTATCTGGCAACGAAGACTAGACGATTTCTGAATTCCAGAAAACCCGGGTGTGCGTGCAGCCCGAAGCATACCCCACCCTTTAGGGTGGGGTTCTTGATTTTGGAAATATGGGAACAATAAAAGTTACGGAAAATTATTAGTACAGATAGGACTTTATGCGTTATGAGGTAGGATATGGGATTGATCAGCAGCCTAAGGGAGAGCCTTGAAGGCTGGATAAATAAAATATTTAAAAAGAGGAGGGCGAAGATAGGAATATACGGCCCGCCGAATGCTGGTAAAACCACCCTTGCCAATAGGATAGTCAAGGACTGGAGTGATGGCGAAAGCATGGGAATAGTCTCGCCAATACCACATGAGACACGCAGGGCTATGAGAAGAGAAGGTTTATTGATAAAATCTAACGGCTCGAGCATTGAGCTCGATATAGTCGATACCCCTGGGATGGCTACTAAGATCGACTTTAAGGAGTTCATGACTTATGGCCTGACAGAGCCTGAAGCAAAAAAGAGGGCCAAGGAGGCAACAGAAGGCGTTATCGAAGCCATCAAGTGGCTTGACGATCTTGATGGTGTACTTCTGGTAATGGATTCCACTGAGGACCCCTACACACAGGTCAATGTCACTGTTATAGGTAATATGGAGGCAAGAGGGCTGCCTCTTCTCATCGTTGCAAATAAGAATGATCTGCCAGATGCATCGCCATCCAGGATAAAATCTGCCTTCCCACAGCATCCAGTAGTACAGATCTCGGCTCTTGAGGGTTCGAATATTGATGGACTTTATCAGGCGATAGCAACTCATTTCGGGTGATTTTATGAGAGAATTACAGATGGATCTAATCTCCGGAGAAAAGCTGGAGAGGATGACCTCAATGGAGAAGATCAGGCTTATCCTTGATAAGGTCAAAACTGGCAGGATAGTTGTTCTGGAGAGCGGGCTCTCCCCAGATGAGGAGGTACGCCTGATTGAGATGACAATGAGCGAGATCAGGATGGATGAGTTCTCAGGAATAGAGATTGAGAGCTATCCTGTCAAAAGGGAGAACTCCTTCTTCAACAAGATTCTTGGAAAGAACGTGAAGGGCAGGATGACGGTAATAGGGCCGGCGAACCAGCTCAGGACGATAGAAAAAAATCAGTATCAGATCAGCACTAAATTATCAGTAGGAGATTAGATGCCTCACATCTGTACCCGTTGCAATAATATCTTCGATTCTGGCGAGGATATCCTTAGGGGATGCCCTGTCTGCGGCTGGAGAAAGTTCATGTTCGTCAAAAATGTACGGCATGAGGGGAAGCAGCAAGCAGAACTGGTTATAAACCAATCTATGGGTGTCAGGAGGCCTCCGTTAAGGGCGACTAAAGAGCGATCGGTGGAAGATGCCAAAGTGGGCAATAAAGAGAAAGCACGGACTGCTCACGAAAGACCGCAATCTGCTTACGAAAAACCACCAGTAAAGCCTGAAGTGAAACCGGCGCATGCCAAGATCGATGATAAAATTGCTGAGACGATCACTCCAAATAAAAATGTCCCAACAGCCGAGAAGGCAAATGATAAGCTAGAAAGCATAAAAATAACTGCGCCAGGAACCTATGAGCTGAATCTGCCATCGCTCTTTGAAAGGGATGAGCTAATCATGGCTGTGAAGGAGGGAACTTATTTCATAGATCTATCTTCAGCCTTCAGAAAGGGCAAGAAGGAATGATACTCCTTCTTAGTCCTGCTGCAGCTTGATCTTTATTTCTTTCCAGCCCTGGCCAACGCCCCTAAGGGATTCGGCCATAGCAACGGCAACGTTGCCTATGATCTCCTGGGTAAAATCATTTAGAGGGATGACCTTGCCATCCACCATCATTTCAACCTTCATCGCCTTCTCCTGGCTTTATTGGTGTTGAAGCGATTTAACCGCTTATGCTCCGCCAAATATGGCTATTGGAGGGGTGTAGACTGTGCTATTTGCTGATATTGCCTGGGGTAGTGTGAATACGGTATTTGCTTCAGATGTGACATTCTGATTCCTTATGGCAAACATTGGGGTAATCGTTACTGGAGACGGTCCCTTTATCATCACCGCAGAACCGGTTGATTCAACCTTCGGCTTGTTAAGGGTACTGAGATCGGAGACCGGTGGAGTTGTGTTTTCTCCAAGGTGAGTGATCGGAACGCTAGGCATGTTTTGAGATATCACTGGAAAAGCTATAGTACCCAGGCTATTCTTTCCTAGTGTGCTGAGGTCCAGTACGTTATTTGCACCAGCTGCAATCAGCACGCCTGCTAGAAGCATCGAGACAACCATGATCGTGATTACTAATTTCATCATTAACCTCCTTTCTCCCGGTACATGAGCGTACCTCGTTTTTACCCTGGTACTTGCGGTTTAACCATTTATTCCTTTTGCTGATCTATAGAGCTTTTACTGGTTTGAGTGACTTCCTCCCCGGCCTAAAGACCTGGGTTTTCAGCATGCTTTTCTATAAAATGCCTAAAAGAGAGATTTTATTATTAATAGGGGGAACCTGTCCACGCAATTTCGATGATTGACCTTGGAGCTGGTATGAGAACAAATCTAGTGCGAGACAGGTCCCCCCTTGGTGATCATGCTAGTATCTGGATCTTAGCGTCCATGTGGATGAAGGGGAGATCTCTAAATCTTACTTCGTTTTATCAAGATCAGTATGCTATAGCCTTCGAGGACTGATCATCAGCCGTAGACTTGGCACAAGTATCGGACAATAATTGTACATATCGCACGGTCCGTCGTCAATAGGGCAGGTGCCATTGGCATAATACACTTTACCGTACTCAGAACAATTCGGATTAGTACACTTCTCATAGGGGTATGTTTTCTCCCAGGAGTTATCGCTATATTTGCTCGTGTCTCCCGTCGAGGTTGTTGAAGTTTGCATGCATTGTCCTGTCGCACAGTTATCATTTTTTGCCGTTGAATAGCTATCGGAGATTGCTATAGAACAGCCCATAAATATTGCTGCTAGAAGCAATATAATTAAAGTAATTCTCATAATATAGCCTTTCCATATTTGATATTATTTAGAAATGTAGCTGATTATATTTAATGTCCCACTATATTTTGATTAGTAGCGTTAATAATAATATCGCGTACTATAGTTCAGTACCTAAAAAGTGATACTTAAAGCTATGCTTTAGTGATCTGTAAATTGATCCTGATGCTGCATATTCTTGCTCTATAACCTGGCGGTCTTCACTATATGCTCATTTAAGGTTCCGTTCTTGAACGAGGCAACGATTTCAACACAGGTTGTAAAATTATCTCCTGTTAAATCCAGAGGCACTATGATACCCCAGAGTGCTTGGCTTCCAAGACGATCCTGCCCTGTTGAGATATATCCGTTTTCATAGGGCTGATCAGATATCTTATCGCACATTGCGCTCATAATGCTATCCAGCTCCGTCTCCAAATCGATGATAGGCCGAGGACTATCGTGGCCAATTAGATATGCAAAACTGGAGCTGTTCGAACTACGATCTACCATCTTTATGTAATAGGTTAATATACCGGTGCAATCCTGATAATCTGGTGCCATTGGTATAACGGCGATGTTTTGTCCTCCAAAGTCTAGGGAGATATTGTGGCTGCCAAGGGGTATAACCTGACAGCTGCCTAGCGCTGGAGTTACGACCGCCACAATCACAAGCGCCGAGGCAATTATTAATAGATGAGTATTCATCCACCTCCTAGTAACATAACGATCAATTAAAAGGTAACGCTCGCTGTTCTTCACTGATAATGACCACTATTCGTAAGTCCCATGGAATCATATCTTAAATCTGATATATAGGAATGCGCATATTATAATCAGGGCTGAAGCAATGATTACGTAGGCTACAGGATTGCCTTCGATATTAAATCCAAATATGCCTGATGGACCTTCTTCCTCTGAATCAGCATGGATTCCCACGGCATTGTTAAACCTCTCCTCGATGCCCAAATGGCCAGAGATTATGTATGCAGCTATGCTCAAGGTCAAAAAGACAAGTATTAACCCTCCAAAGACCACCATGCTCTTTTTGCTATTTACTTTAGTCAACTGCATCCACCCCCAGAAGCATATCCGGCCTGATTCTCTCAATATAAGATACGGTGTAGCCGGTGATTATCGCCTCTATCACAGCCACACCCATATTGACCCCTGCCAGAAGCGAGAGTCCGTATAGCATATCGATGCGGCTCTGAGTTACTCCCTGAACGCCTGAGATCAATATCACAGCGATCATGGTTATATTTCCCAGGAATAGGCCGATAAGTGTGGCAGTGCCTGCCCTTGCAAAGGTACTCATCTTTGTTTTACCGATCCATTTGTACGTGCCAAACGCAGCGGAGACCTCGGTCATATTGACCAGGACATTCGCACCAATCATGCCCCATCCGCCATGCCCTATGGAGGCAGATAATATGTTCACTATGAATACGATTATTCCCCCGACTGCTGGTCCCCCCAGAATGCCTATAAGAGGCGTGAGATTCATGTGAACGCCGCCAAATAGAGGCACGTTAACTTGAAAGATAGCAAATGAAGCGGCAGTACACATAGCCGCAATGGTTATAGTCTTGCTATCAGTTTCCTTCGTTTTTCTCATCCAATACAGGCACAAGCCGATCAAAATTATCGCGAGGACCCACCAAACAGAGATCCATTGCAACGTGAAGGCGCCGTCTTCTAGATGTATATGAGCCATTGATATGACTTCCTCATACCTTTATGCAAATCATAGTTGAGACTGCCCGGCCTATTGCCTCAATGGTATTTAAAATTTGGCATTATACCAAATAATTTGGTATCTTCTCAAGGACTTAAATAATCGTAAAGAGAATATGCTATAATTAATGGAGGGCGATAATGAGAAAGCTAATAATATTCTGCCTAGTCCTTTTGTTATTGGCTTTTGAATTTCAAGGCGACAGCACCAGTGCAACTCAATGGAATCGGTCGAGAATCTTAAGGATAGATGGGTGTTCCAGCCCAGGACAATGGTCTGGAGTTCGGCAAATTATTTTGGCATGTCTGAAGATCGGCATGCCTATATCTGGACAATTTTGCATCAAACCAAAATTAGTTATGCTTTGGCAAGGTATCCTACCAATTCCTCTATAGTTACAGGTCTGCCTTCTAGCTCTATATCCTTGCCTTTGCAGAACTCCTCATAGACTTGTACGATCTTTGGCTTTCTTAGACCTGCCTCTGCAAGGAGTTCGGCATTGTAAAAAATTTCCGAGGAGCTACCTTCGGCTATAATAGATCCATCTTTTACAATGCATATGCGATCGGCAATGCGTGCTGCAAGATCGAGGTCGTGGGTAGCAATGACTGCACTTATACCAAACTTATTCTTTAATTCGGAGATTATGTTTTCAATTAGCTCTGCATGTCCAGGATCCAAGTCAGATGTAGGTTCGTCCAGTGCCATAATTTTGGGCTTCATGGCCAATATGCCTGCAATTGAGACCAGTCTCTTCTGTCCGCCGCTGAGATAGTTGGGCATCTTGTTTACGAGCTCATCTGCACCTACGGCTCTCAGAGATTCCATGGCCACAATTCTCGCATCCTCCTTGCTCATGCCCAAGTTGAGCGGTCCGAACATCACATCGTCAAGTACAGTAGGCGCAAAAAGCTGATCATCCGATCTCTGGAATACTATGCCAACCTCTTTCCACAGCACTTTTTTGGTCCTGGAATCGACTTTTTTGCCCATGACGTATATATCGCCTTTCGACGGCAGGAGAAGGCCGTTCAAATGCTCCAAGAGAGTAGATTTACCTGATCCATTGGCTCCACAGATGGCGACTATCTCATGTTCTTTGACCCTAAAACATAGATTATGAATTCCAATGCTGTTGTCGGGATAAATATGGCTTACACAATCTATATGTATCAGCTCATGCGGCTCAGGGAAAGCATGATCAGTAGCTAGATCAATATGATCCGTATCTTTTTTATCATCCATGAATTGTAAACTCACCTCTTATGTCAACTTATATCAATGAATTATGGACCAGTAGCAGATAAGCTGCTATGGAGAACGCCATCAGCAGGATGATGTAGTCCCTAAGCCCAATTGGCTTGACATCCGTTGCTGTAATATACGTTCCATTATATCCCCTCGACTCCATTGCCTTGCTTACCCTCTCTGCCCGATCATAAGACCTGATAAAAACAAGTGCAAAGATCTCCGCAAAGGTCCGGCTCTGCCGTCTCATACTCTTTATAAACCCACCCCCCCTCGATTTAAAGGCCCTGATGATGGAGTCCACCATGCTCAATGTTACAAAGAGAAATCTATAGGACATCAGAAATATCTGGTCGATCGGAGAAGGAAATATCCTGTAAATCATGGTCGAAAGATGAGCATACTTCGTAGTCATGAGTAGCAGGAGAGAAGCGGTCATAGATATCAGAGCTTTTAACAGAAGCCTTATCACCAGCAATAAGCCATTATCAGACAGGGTCAAAGATAACCAAGAGGTATGCAAAGAAATCAACTGCCTGCCGGGCTCATTCCATATCAACAGAATGACGAGTGATAAAACAAACAGAACCGGCAAAAGATACCAGTTAAATAAGTTTCTCAAGGGTAGCTTAGAATGCCAGTACAATAACAGCATGAAAATATACAAAGCCGCTAGCAGAACAACGCTTTGGGCGGTGGTCAAGACTAGAATGATGGCAATGAGTGCTATTAGCTTCGTCCAAGGACTGGTCTTGGAGAGCAATGAACGGCCATTCTCACTGTAATAAGTAATAAGATCAAGATCCGGGATATGGCCTTGCGATTGTGATTTACTCATGAAGAATCATAACATGTCTTAGATGGGTCTTATCTAATCTCCAGCAGGGCAGCAGCAACAGGTGTCATGGTGTATCTTTCCACATATGCCCATAGTTGGATGCCCCAAAGAGGTACACATTTTATCTATCACGTCTTTGGGCACATATCCTTCGAACTTAGAGGCTGTTTCGCAGGCCTCATCGCTTGACAGCCCGTAACGGCTCAATATCAGGCCGAGGATTCTATGTCGCCTAACCAGAAACTCAGCGTAATCTCTTCCACGCTCGGTTAAAGTGATTCCTCTATATGGTATATGCAGTATCAAGCCAGTAGTGGCTAATTCGTTGATGCTCTTGGTTATCGTTGAAGGGTCAACTTTAAACCAAGAAGATATATCCGTGGTCTTTACAGGTCCCTCATGTTCCAGGATATACTTCAAATACTCGTTCTTTCTGGGTGAGAGTTCTAAGCCGGTGATATCCTTCATAACTGGTCATGTTATCCAGAGGCATAAATAACTTTTGGGTATATGCCAAATTTCATGGACATCTTATGGGTCTTACTAAAAGGACAAATTCTTTTAGGCTCTGTTAAAAAATGAGGGCTGTGAAAAGCCCATCTAGTAATTTGGGAGAACAGATGTTTGCGGTGCCTGTGCCGGGGTCGTTCCTGTTGTTGATGGCGGCATCTGGCCTGCTGCGGCGGCTACATGGATGCTGCTCAATATACCCTGTGTTACATCTGCGGGATAGGTTGAGGTTATATCCACAAGCGTCATGCCAACAGAAACTGGGCCGCATGCACAATTATTGCTGTCCAGCCAATATTGGGCCTGGTAGAACTGGAGCCCAGAGGTTACACCGGTCATGCTGAATGGAACTCCGGAGATGAGGAAGCCATTCCTGCCATCTATAACCTGCTCTTCAGCTGCAGTGGTATTAATACCTCTTAATGCCATACGAAGGGCTGTGATTTCCTCGCTCACCTGTAAAGTGGAATCTGTGAGGTTATTGTACTGTGTTATACTTATCGAAGCGCCGGTCATATTATCAGTTACTATTACTATCGGATATATCGTGGCAAAAGGATAGGCGGCCTCGTTTGGCGTTTGAATTTGATAATTCATACTTGTGTTCATATTGAAGGATACAGTATACGGCCCGATCTGGCGTGTTTCAGGGGCTGCTAATGCCAAGGAAGATAGCATTAGAACTAATGTTATCCCGATTATTAATCTCATATTTAATAACCTCCTGTAGATGGATTACTTATCGGTTGGCTACTGGATTGCTGAGGTGCCGGCTGATTATAGTTTGGCTGCTGATAGACAGTCTGCTGATTTGATGGTGGACTGTATCCGGTCACATCGATATCTACAGCGTTACTTAGCTGACTACCTATTGAGAAGAGAAGTATATGTTGCCCTATTGTATCAGCATAGAAACTTATCTGGCTGGACCCTGGGTAGAAGTAGTAGTAGTTCTTCATCAGCTGGCCATCTGGGCGTATCTCATAAAGGTATCCACTGCCGCCTGTGGGAGTGATCACCAAAAGCGTTAAGGATGACCCCTGGGGGACTGTAGCATACTGGGTCCAGCTAGTAGTTCCTTCTATCCATAGAGAATTGCTCCCTGTGTATGTAGCATAGGTCTGGTATTGAGAGTATGGCACCGCCTGTGTCTGACCTGTAAAATAGAGGCTTACTGGAACATTGCCGCTGATCGCATATCTCTGAGGTGCAGTGATATGTGTAATGGGAGCAGCTCCTATGGGCATTCTATAGAACTGAGAATAGTCTATTGAGAAGAACTTTTGGAATCCGTAGGATTGGCTAACGTTAGGATATGTATATGTGCTAGAGGGAAGAATGCCGATAGGGGTATAGTACGGTCCTGTTACGTATACCGGCCCAGAGCTGAGCCAATCTTGAGGAGACCCGAGATCCCAAAGCTGACTAGCTGCTGATCCCATCAGAAGGCTCAAAAGAAGGGCCGATAGGCATAATAGCTTTATCATAATCTTTTCACCATAGTAAGACATACTTTAAAAAATTTAAACCTATCTGAATACAGAAACATTTCTGCATTCTTTGAGAGCATTTACTTTATGCTTTATTCTCCTCCATAGCAATATTTCAAATAGAACCTGCACGAATCCGCCCATCAATGATCAATGAGCTGCTTTGGTTTGGGCTAATGATTTTTTGCTACTTTGCAATCCTGCTAATATACAAGTTATTCGGGAGAAAAGGCCTTTTTGCCTGGGTCGCAATGTCGATTATACTTGCAAATATCCAGGTGATGAAAACAATTCAGCTTTTCGGCCTCGTAAGTGCAGAAGGGAATATAGTCTATTCCTCCATATTTTTCGTATCAGATATTCTTAACGAGGTCTATGGAAAAAAGGAGGCTAAAAGAGCAGTGTTTGTGGGCTTTTTCATTTTAATCACTATGACTGTGGTTATGCAAGTGACCTTGATGTTCATCCCAGATGCATCGGATACAATGGCTCCTCATTTAGATGCTATATTCAGATTCATGCCTAGGATAGCATTAGCCAGCCTTACAGCCTATATCTGCTCACAGACGTATGACGTCTGGATGTATGCCTTGATCAAAAAATACCATGGTAGGAAATTGCTCTGGTTCAGGAGTAACCTGTCTGTGATACTTAGCCAGTTAATAGACAATACTATGTTTACAGTTCTTGCATTCTATGGCGTATTCTCATGGGATATAATACTCCAGATCTATGTAACATCCCTGATACTTAAGGTCGTAGTCTCGTTTTCAGACACGCCATTTCTCTATTGGGCAAGAAACATAAAACCAGATGAGGATTGAAGAGATATGGGTGACATAATATGGGTGAAATATTCACCAATGCACAATTGGATTATAGTCAAGAATAAAAGAGAGCCTCTGAGAGCACGAGGCATCAAAAATTTCAAAGTTAAGAGGCTTCCAGCATTACTTCAGCTAAAAAGGTGATGGATAGCCTCAGAAGGGCTCGTTTTCTATGCCTTTCTAGGCTTATCGGTCTAATAATTATACCAATACGGTAGCGCCCTGTAGCTCGATCATATATTTCCTAATGTTTGGGGTCTAGGCGGAAAGGAACTGAGGATGATGTCATCTCTCCGTATGTCCCCGTAAGATTGACCTCTACTTGATAGTTTCCCGGTTTCGAGAAGCTGGTATCCCAGGGATTTGAGTAAATTCCATTATGATCGAAGTCATCCAAAGGTATCTCCATGGTCTTGTCCGGCCCTACTATCTGGCTGACGACATCTTTTACATCCCCTGAAACTTTTGCCTCTATGAAAACTGAATCGCCAACGGTAGCATTATACCGGCTGAGATCTATCCTCTCTAGCTTTGCCCCAGCCAGCCAATTTGGCTGAATATTTATGGCTTCCAAAGCTGAAGTTATGTTCAAAGCTCCATATCCATAAGTGTTATCTGGTACAGGCTGTCCCAGATTATCAGCGGACTTTAGGAGGATTCTCTTGACATCTGCAGGCTTCAGGTCTGGTTGCGCTTCAAGCAGCACTGCAGCTGCTCCCGCTACCTGAGGTACAGCCATTGATGTCCCGCTCATGTAGCTATAGCCATCCTTTGAACCAGCTAGTGCGGAAACTACATCCACACCAAGAGTAACCAAGTCGGGCTTGATCTCGCCATCGGACAGCGGCCCGCGAGACGACTTATCAAGAATTAAGCCACTATCGTCGATTGCGCCTACTGTTATGACATTCTCTGCATCGCCTGGTATGACGATGGACCCCGGGCTCGGTCCAGAATTACCTGCAGCCACACACATGACCAGTCCCTGCTCAACTACTCGGTTGCAGGCATCATCAAGCAGCGAAGTTCCTCCAGAAGGTATATCTCCACCAACGCTGAAGGAAATAATCTTTATACCGTAGCGGTTTTTGTTCTCCAGACACCAGTCCAGAGCTTTGATGGCATCCGAAAGGTAGCATGAACCATCTTTATCCATGACTTTTACAACTACCAAATTTGACCCTGGAGCTACCCCAACATCGCCTCGGCCTGCTATCAGGCTGGCACAATGTGTTCCATGGCCGTTATCATCGTAAGGAGTGGTCTTGTTGTTTACAAAGTCTTTGAAGGCTACGATTTTCCCTGCAAGTGCCTCATGATTGCTATCTGCACCCGTATCAATGAGGGCGATGGTCACACCATCGCCCATCAGGTTTTTTTGGTCTTTCCTGGGATCGTAGTTGCTTTTTCCAGATGAATAATCTTGGAAACCGTAATCGTTATCATCTTCAGGAGCACTAAGCACCTTGAGCTTTTGGTCCTCGTAGATGCCTTTGACTCCGTTTTGCTTGGATAGCTCAGTCAGTTTGTTTCCAGGTAATATCATGGCGCTTGCTGGCAGGACTTTGAAGTTATCTAGCGTTTGTGCCGGGCCAAAACCGCTGATGTTGCCGTCATGCAAGACTATCACTCTCTGCTCTTTACTGCTATGTATATCCAGGCTATCATCAATATGGTCTCCGTTCAGATCTCTGGGATCACGAATTGTAAGATTAGAGGCGGCATCAGTCCTGGCAGCATTTCCTGCCTTATCTATGGCTACTATGGTCACCCTATAGGTTCCAGGCGGTAGGTTCGAGTTGCAGTAGCCGGTGTATCTGCCGTTCATTTTGAGATCCAGCATGAGGTTCATGCGGTTATCCACCTCGGCGTAGACCATCCTTATGCCTACAGGGTCGTAGACAATAGCATTTATTTCAGCACTAGGATCGCCATATTTCAAAGCGGAAGGTGTTACACTTACACCAAATATCGATGGCGGAATGGCATTGCCCAAATCCTGCCCTAAAAAGGATGTGTATTCCGACTGGAACCAGCGTGTTGCCTTGTTTTGTGGATCGCCGAAATCTGGGATAGGCGATAGACATATAGCCACTGAGCTAAGCAGGGATAATAGGAGTATAACGGATAGCAGGCGGTAGCTAAAGTTCATATAACCAAGACTAGATTTCCAATCCATTTCCTTTTATACTTATTGGTATTCTTGCCAAAGGTTACAACATTTACGGTTTATTTTCTAGGGATAATGAATAAGACGCTCATGTCTGCTATGCTTAATGTATCTTTGGACGTGGAGGAACGCATGCGCACAAGATTTGATCTGCTTCTGGAGGAGAGAAACAGGCCAAATGGGGTATATACCTTGGAAAAAACGGTAGTTAAGGAAGGAATATGAGTAGATGCCATCTGTTCTATTACATATTTTATTGTATGGATATTAGGCGAAAAATTGTTTGCCACACTGCCAAATAATATCTTTAGTTCCTCTTCCAGAAACTTCTCTGCATTTGCCGGTTATATTTAGTCAAATCCACGACATTTGCAGGGAAACTTTTTTGTAGCTTTGATTTCCAAAGGTGGTTGGTTTAGGAAAGTTAAGAGGAACTCGGCGGAGGATAAAATAATTGGCATTCAATTTGATATCCAATGTGTCGTTGCTTTGGTTGATTTTTGGAATTTTTGTCCTAATTATGCTCGCTCTCGACCTGGGCGTATTTCACCGCAAATCTCATGAGATCACTATTAAGGAATCACTTATATGGAGCGCCATATGGTTGTCAGTGGCTGCAATCTTCAACATTCTCATCTACCTCTGGATGGGATCAGAGGCTGCTATTGAGTTCACAGCAGGCTACATTGTTGAGAGAACGCTCAGCTTCGATAACCTCTTCGTTTTCCTGCTCATTTTCTCTTATTTCAAAGTACCATCCCTCTACCAGTACAAAGTTCTTTTCTGGGGGATCTTGGCAGCTCTAGTCATGAGAGGATTATTCATAATAGCAGGCATAAGATTGATAAATAATTTTCATTCAATCATATATTTGTTTGGAGCCTTCATTCTCGTCATGGGATTGAAAATGACAATTCAAAAGAACGAAAAAAAGATTGATGTAGAAAAAAAATTTGCTTTCAGGTTATGCAAAAAATGCTTATCGATAGTGGATCATTACGATGATGGCAACTTCTTTATTAGAACGGCAGGCAAACTCTTCGCAACATCACTGTTTATAGTGTTATTAGTAGTAGAGACCACAGACATAGTATTTGCACTCGATTCCATGTCAGCCGTCCTTGGAATCACTCTGGATCCCTTCGTCGTGTACACATCGAACATCTTTGCTATCCTAGGCTTAAGAGCTCTTTACTTCACCTTGGCAAGCTGTGTGCTAGCGTTCCACTATCTCAACTACGGTGTAACACTCGTACTGATATTCATTGGAGCAAAGATGCTGTTCTCGGGGTTTTACGAGATACAAACAGGAATAACCATTAGTATAATTGTCTTGATACTTGCCGGCTCAATATTTCTATCTACGATCTATCCCAACGGGAGAATTTGCAAAGCAAAACCTAGATTCAATTCAAAATAAATACAATATTTTCCATTGTGAATGGTTTCGACGACCTCGGCTTTGAGCTATCTGATCAATATGCTTACCAAGACCACAACGAATAGCATTGAGAAGAAAAAGCCTAGAGCGATCTCGATTACCGCTAGTTGCTTATATATCCCTACAGGAGTGTAGTTCACGGGAGCCTGTGCGGTAGCAAAATTTGCCACACTAAAGTACATGGCATCGATTAGGGAGACACCCGTATCTTGGATATCGTCTGCGTTGCCTACCCCCCCCCGTCCTACATACTTGAACCTTCTCGCACCATTGCCAGCCCAAAATATAATCCCAAAAGATAAAATGGTGAAGATACACCAGAAAAGGATATAGCTGACACGTACACCATAGCCACAGGAAAGCCAAGCTATTATATCTTCGAGCTTTGCCCAGCTCCAGGGTTCCTGGGCTTGGCTAATCGACCTATACTGATAGTAGCAGTTATCTGCATCATCAAACCATCCAAGGTCCTTGTAGTTCCTGACGAGCGACTGATACGCAGCTCCGTCGAAGATCATGCGATCTTTAATCGTATTCCATCTTACTATGAACTTACTGACGTCCGCATCATTCAGGCTTATTTTAGAGCCTTCGCCAAATGTGACATTATCGAGCTTTATGCTATATATTCTCGCGCCTTCCAAGATCAGATCTTTGTTGAACCGAGAACCAGTGAAGTAAACGTTACCTGTAAACTGTGTGCCCAGGAAAATGGCCATGCCTTTGAAGCCTACGTTTGAGAAATCGCATAAGCCATCAAACCGAGCCAGCCCGAAGGTAGAATTGCCATTGATGGCCGAAGACCGAAAGATTGCATCGTTTCCGAAGATGGTGCCAGCAAAGAGTGTACTGCCATTGAACTGAGCATATCCGAAGGTAGTTTGCGCTTCGAAATTTGTCTCCGCGAAGCTAACATTTCTGAATGCAGCACTCCAGAATGAGGCGGTCCTAGAGAACTGAGCATAATCGAAATCTACATCTCCGATGAAGCTAGAATTTAGGAAGCTCGTATCGCCGTTAAACTGAGCGTTTGTGAAGCTGGTATCATTAAGAAACTGAGCACTGATAAAAGATGTCGACTCGCCGAAATCTGTATCTCTAAAATCCGTAGCCCCCAAGAACCTTGCACCTGAAAAGCTCGTATCGGAGAGGAACTTTGCCTTTGCAAAGTTTGTGCTTTCCTGAAAAACTGTGCCCCTCATGTCCACAGGCTGTTCAAGCGTAACGCTCCCGAAATTAACTCTATCGAGCTGGCAGTTGCTTATTCTCACTTCCTGGCTTACAGGTTCCTTGAGGTTACTAAGGTCAAGGTCGCCTTGAATGGAAACATTTTCGTAATCAACAGGCTCGCCTGAGGTGATTTCTGAAACGATCTCATTAGCGCTGACGTTTTGCAGCGAAGCTTCAGGCTGGGCATGCACTGAACACATAAGCATAAGCACTGCTGCTACAATTATCAACATCCATCGATGGATCTTGATCACGCTATTTTAGGATACCCACAACGATTTATAATTTTCCATTTACCTCACTTTCACCATCCAGGCATTCTCTGCTCCCGCCAGGAAGGAGCTTATCATACCTGCCATAACGTATCCACCATCGAGGCTCTCCACAACTGCAGTACCTATAGCCTCTCCCTGTCCACCTAGGGGCATAATCCACTCTGTTTTTCCTGAGGAATCCGTCTTTATCAAAAGGGCACATTTACCTGAGACCGGTGAATCCGTATTGCCTGCGATGATGAACCCTCCGTCATCAGTTTGCTGAAGGGAAATTCCTGAGCTATTTTCGCCATAGGTTCTCTCCCATATCATCTTTCCCTGGAGATCTGTCTTTATGAGAAACGCCTTCTTTCCTCCGCTTGACTCAGTCCTTCCCGTGAGGGCATAACCATCATTCAGCGATATTACCTGGAAGCATACGTCATCCTTCGGCCCGCCAAAAGTTCTGTTCCATTGCTCATTCCCTTTTGGGTCAACCTTAAGCAGCCAGATATCATCGTCTCCAGGTCCAAAGGATGCCGTCCTGCCAGCAACTACATAGCCGCCATCCAAAGCCTGCACCACAGACATGCCTACATCGTCTTTCGATCCTCCGAAGGTTTTGTCCCATTGCGGATAACCTGTGGAGTTTGTCTTTATCAGCCAAAGATCCTTTCCACCTGCACCATAGGACATGGTGTAGCCAGTCACGATGTAGCCTCCATCATCTGTCTGATCTACCGACCATCCTCCATCTCCTGATGAGGATACAAAGCCTCCAAAGATGCGATCCCACTCCTTACTGCCGCTCGAATCTGTCTTCAAGAGCCATAGGCGTTCATTGCCGATGCCATAGGATTTGGTGCTGCCGGTGACTATGTAGCCGCCATCCCCGGTCTGCTGGACCGAATAGCCCACGTCCTCACCTGATCCGCCAAAGGTTCTGTTCCATTGCTCACTGCCATTGGAATCAGTCTTCAAAAGCCATAGATCGCTACCTTCGCCTCTGGAACTGGTATAGCCTGCGATTATGTAGCCGCCATCTTCAGTCTTCTGAAGAGACCAGGCTCCATTGCTGTATTGCCCCCCGAAAGTTTTGCTCCACTCTACCTGGGGTTGGAGCCCTGATGCAGGGATCACTAAAATGGCAGCTGCGATCAGACAAAACAGATTGCGGGATAACCTCAAACGCCACATGATTTTCGGCTCTTGGCTCAAATTAGCTGGTCGTATCCTATGAACTCCATTAATCGATCCCTGTTGTCTCCAATTAGCTCCTTCTCATGGCTTAGAATCTCTTTTACCAGAGGTACAACTTGCCTTTTGCCAGTCCAGTTCCTGATCAGTATGTCCTCGGTGCCTGCAGCTTTCATCACCTGATCTGCTACAAAGGCACATAGAAAGATTTTATCGATGAATTCGAGCTCAGGGACTGCATCTTTATCATCAGGGACGATAAAGTATGCTATTGCTGCGATAACCAGCGTCGAAAGGGATTTGGGAAGGGCAGGATCGTCCAGAAGTCTGATCATCAGCCGGTAGAGTGCCGGAGCCTCATGGATCAGCTCGCTTGATTCTCCCTTATAACCTGATATAGCCTCTTCAAGCTGTAAATCGAATCTCTTCAACCTTGCCATCTCCTCTGCCAGAGCAACTATGAATATCCTGGCCTTCGTATATTTAAAGCATAAATTAGTTGACTTTAAATACATTGCTAATTCTCATTAAATAATAAACTTTCCTTCAATCAAACGTTGCCCTTGTATACATATTGGATGATACTCCTCCTATCAGCCCTCCGATAACGTCATCCATGAAAGGCCCGAGCCTTCCCAGGATTCCGGGCTTGGCTTTGTCATACCTGACATAATCGAAGACACCCTTGTAGCCTCCGATGTAATTCGCAATTGAGAGGCCGAGAACCTCATCTGCTTCCAGACATGCCAGATCGTTATCGTAGTCCGATTGCTGAAGATTGGGCAGATTCCCTTTGATCCCCTCTGACTCCAGCAGAACTCCGGCATAAATCAGAAGGCAAAGGTTTGGGTCGGACAGCGCGATATCTAGCTCTCTGCGGAAGACTTGCTCAGCCTTAATCCGCGTCTCCACACCGGGGTGGGGGAAGTATAGCTCGAAGGCTGCGTCCACTATATCATCCACTGTGATGCTCATGTTATTCAGTATATCTATGATGTCTCTCTGTGCCATATTACTCCCTGGATTTGCTCGCAGAATAAAAGAATATTCCTTGATCTTGACGGACATCTACGTTATACAACTCGGCTGCATAATTGATCTGCTTTCAACAGGACCGTTCCAAGCAAAGGTTAAATACTTTGAGCATATCAACATAGAGTTGGGGGGGGTAAGGCATGAAGTTCATTTTCACAGTCTTATTGATAGTGTTAGTATTTTTACCAGTCTCATCCTTGGCTGTTGCGCAATATGAGTACGGATCGAAGGTAATGCAAGGTGATCCAGATGAGTCAAAAGCATTAAGTCCCTTTTATGTTGGGCCTGTTTTCGCTTTTGTTGATCTGGACAATAGTGGGATATTCAAACCAGAAGATCCAGTATACATAAATATAAATCCAGCCGATGGAGTGGTTAGCGAGAATGATGTCAGGGTTACTCCCTTCGGGACATTTCCTGCCGGAAGCCAAGTCGTGGCGACCGACCCTGACCACGATAAACCTCTGAAAATGTTTGGAACCTATCACTATCCTGCTGCTGAGCCCAGATACTTTGACGTGAATGGTGATAAGGCATACAGCATTGAAGATCCAGTCTATCTCAACCTCAATCCTGGCATTGTAAGTGCTGGCGATATCAGGATTACAGGCTATCCAGTGAATACTCCGCTGCCTGGCCTTATTCCCGGAAGCAGAGTAAGGGATTCCGATCCAGACAGCGGCAAGCCAACCTCAACACTTCCTGGCATGCTGGCCTTCTATAACGCCAATGGAAATATCAATGATGCAGGATGGGGAATTTATGATAAGGACGATGTAGTGTACATAGCTACGCAATATCCTTTCAACGCGATTACAGTAAATGATATTAGGTTGTGATCTGCCCAATGATTGATTGATGTTGGTTTTACTGGACCATCGTCGCAAGATTCAACAGAGCGGAGAAAAAATACTATAAGGAACCGGTTATTTAGACTGAGCCCAGGTATATATTAAGCTAGCGGTTAATATTTAAGTAAAAATTAAGGTGCCGATATCTAATATACTCTAAGCTTCTATCTGGTGAAGTTACTGAATTACCAACCGTATTTATATCTGTTACAAATGGTGGTATCGGTTTATCTATAAAGGCGTAGGAACAAAATGTTCTTACTGAAAATCTTTACCAGAGATTCTGTATTCGGTTAGGATCTCATCTACAGGATGCCACCTCTATTCCAATCTGCAAAAGCCATTATAAACAAATTTTTATAATGAGAAATCGCCTATCAACCGAAAAATTTTTTACCTTTGGGCATACTAATATTTAAGTTAGCTCGAAAGCCAAATGTCTCTAAATGATTTGACAGCTAAGTTATTCAGGAATTTCTACTGGTCTATTCATTGAGCTAAGATAACATCAAGATAAATGTCGAATAAATTATTATGGTGAGATATTGATAAGGATAGGAATTGAATCCACATTTGATGGACTTCGAAGAGATATTTTATCGCATCCTGAGAAGTACTTCTTTATATGGGTTATTGATGGTCAGGCTGCCTTGTGTATTCGAACTTGTGATTCACAAGGGAATAAGCTGCAAGCACATATTGTTGATGGCCTGTTCCTGGACCCAGAAGGCAATCTAAGATCGATTTTCAATGATGATATCAGAGATGCTCTTTTGGAACAGATCGGCCCTGGACTGCAGCTTTATGAGGGGAAAGAGTATAAGATAACAGGCACTCTTAGGAGGAAAATCTCAGAAACGCCTGATCTAATCGAATGGATCATGATGTCAGTCTTAAATGCGGATAGACACATAACCATATATTCTTTCGATTAGCTTGATGGGACAACATCCTGCAATATTAATCTTCAATATAATTGATTTTCATCGGAAAAATCTTAGCGCACCCTTGTTAGCAATTCCAAAGATTATAATTATATCCTTACACTCTAAATTGGCGTTGTTATCTTTGAGCAAATTATTATAAGTATCAGCAATAGTAATAATAGTGGAATGAATGATAATGGATTAGGCAAAAGTGGAATAGATAATAGTGAAATAGGCAACAACAGAACAATACTCGAACGGTCGATGATCTATGCTCATAAAGGATGTGCAGAAATGTCGCTTTATCACAGCCCTGGATAACACAGTTCTTTGTGAACTTCTCCATCCCGCCAGGGAGAATGTGTTGATCCCCTACAGCGTAGCTTATGCAGTTTTGAAGCCCGGACGCAGCTCAAAGCAGCATAGGCTCAGGAAATCCTCGGAGATCTATTTTATCCTGGAAGGAGAGGGGGTAATGCATATAGACAATGAATCTGCCATAGTCTATAGGGATATGGCTATTTTTATCCCGCCGCTATCTTGGCAGTACATTCAAAATACCGGGACAACTGATTTGAAATTTTTGGCAATAGTCTATCCTAGCTGGAGTGAAGACGACGAAGAGATATACGAGGTTAACATATGAATTCTACTCCTACATACCTAAAGTCTGAAGACCTCTTCGAAGGTCTAAAAGATAGCGATGATCACCTGAAAAATGAGGCTTTGAAGATAGCAGATGAGAGAAAGAGAACAGGGCTTGAAGGTCTTGTGGGCGGCCTGCAAGCTATCGTTATAAGCGTCGAGCCTGAAATGCAAAAGGCGGCTGTTGAGGAGCTTTTAAGGTATACTGGGCTTAACTTTCAGAAAGCCTTTGAGGATTCCAGTTCAAGAACTTGCGTGCTCAAAGTTCCAGGCTCGTCCGATTTCCGATCAGCAGATTTCCTCATCATATCCCGGCTGCAGGGCAGTAATCCTTTTGAAAAGATCAACGTAGCCCCAAAATCAAAGCACCTTCCGAACACGAGACTTGAGACGTTTATCTTCGAGACGAATGATATCGACAGATATGTTACAATCCAGAAATCCCTCGGTGTGAAGTTTCTCACAGATGATATTGTGGACGAGGAGAACTACTCATTCATCCAGACTGAACCTTCGAAGTTTACTGGCAACTCAATAGGCATCATTCAATGGAAAGGCAATAGAGGCGATTACAAAACAGCGGATGCGGAAGACTTCAACTGGAGCCCAGAGAAGCCGGATTTCGATTATCTCAAGAACATAAAATGGATCGATCATTCGGCAACAAGGGTCAAAGCCCAGGAAAGAGATGCTAGTATAATTGAGTTCATGAAGCTAACCAACTATAAATTCGATTTCGCTATTTATGTTAAAGGTTTAAACTCCATAACTAGCGTTGCCAGGCTCTCACACTCGGATTATGCTGCTGTCTTCACATCAGGCATTACGCCCTACGTGAGCGATGAGATCTCCGGCCCGACAGAGAAGTTCATTCACAACTACGGAACAAGGGTGCACCACATTGCTTTCCAGACTGAGAAGATCGAGGAGACGTTTCAGGCGATAAAGGATGACGGCATGAAGTTCTTGACAGAGCTTGTCGGCTCGCCTGAGGAAGGGCTTAGGCAAACATTTACGGAGCCCTCGAAGAATACGCTGCTGGTAAATGAGTACATACATAGGTACGGCGACTTCGACGGCTTCTTCACCAAATCGAATGTGACTCTGCTGACTGAAGCTACGGGCAAGCAGTGAGAAAAGGAAATGCTAAATTGGGCTCTGTCAAGTTATCGGAGGCTGAAGACTACCCAAGCCAACGACAAAAATTATTATTGCAATAGGGATAATTGGAATAGTAATTAATAGTGCATTATACCTAAGTGCCGTAGACTTTACAGAACCCTCAGGCGAAATATTATAATATTAGTAGTGTATTAACGTTAACGTCTTAAGAAGGCTGATTATGGAGAACATTAAGATCAGAGAATTTCCACTGCTAGTCCTGTGTATAATTATCTGTCAGGCAGCAGGCTCAATTGGCTCATTTTTCACAAACATGTCGGTTTCCACATGGTATCCAACTCTCGCAAAGCCCTGGTTCACGCCTCCAGGATGGCTGATCGGTATTGTATGGTTCATCCTCTTCATACTAATGGGGATAGCCCTCTTTTTTGTTTGGCGTAACAGCTTACGTCTGAGCAGTCCACTTATAAGGAGCGCCGTCGCCGTCTTCGGAGTCCAGCTTATTGTCAACATCTTATGGTCTGCAGCCTTCTTCGGCCTGCAGTCGCCTCTGTATGGACTTGGGGTGATATCTATTCTCTGGGTATTGATACTGGCCACAATTGTGATGTTCTGGCGTGTATCCAGGGACGCTGCGCTACTTCTGGTGCCCTATATCCTATGGGTGAGCTTTGCTGCTTATCTCAATTATAATATCTGGATGCTGAATCATTGAGGTCGATGTATTCTTTTTGCTTTTTTTTGGATCTTTTCTCTGGGCGTAGCCTTGATCCCCTTATCGGCAAGGTATGGCATCATATGCATAGGGTGCATGAAGCATCATTATGGGCTTGGTAATGCTGGCGGATCTGCCTAAAGGAGTCGAGCTTCAGGAGATTATGTTGTTCGGATTAGTCATTGTGGTTGGAGCCTGGATGATAGCAGTGGGCCTAAAGCAGCCTTTAGGAAAAGATCGATGAAAATGAATTTTGGATAGGCGCCACAATTGCATTTGTCTAGTTCACGCCTGCTCTTATACAAGTTAGACCTGCAGCAGCTAAAGCACTGCCCAAACCGTTATGTCTAAATATCTTAAGAAACTAATTAAAATATCATGGATGGGGCTCAACAAATCATCGGCAATCACATCACTGGTCTCACGAAGATTGTTTTGGTAAAAGCTGGCATCGCCTTTGTAACAACCCAACACAACGATAACAGCAGGACTGGTGCGAATCTAAATGAGGTAATCCTGAATATCTCTAATGTTAATCCGAAGCGGTTCGGAAAGTTATTCACCCGCAAGGTCGATGGCCAAATTTATGCCCAACCCTTATACATAAGCAGCGTGAATGTACCAAGCAAGGGCAATCGTAACGTGGTGTATGTAGCTACAATGCATAATACGGTCTATGCCTTTGATGCTGATGATCCAAATGACTCAAAACCCCTATGGTCGAAGAATCTGGGTCCATCTATACCCCTTCCTGATCCGAATATAGGGCCAAAGAACTATGGAGACATTAAAGTGGAGGTAGGCATTGTCAGCACGCCAGTAATCTCTCTCGAAAAGGATATCATATATGTCGTATCTGCAAATAAAGATCCTAACCTTTCTGATGGAAGTGCATACTCACATTGGCTCCATGCCCTTGACATAGTTACCGGTGACGAAAAGCTGGGTGGACCTGTAAAGATTAGTGCAAGCTATCCCGGAGATGGGGATGGAAGTGCTAATGGAGTTATTAACTTTGTAAGTCATCAGCAGCTCCAGCGCTCAGCGTTGCTACTATCCAACAGCAGGATTTACATGGCGTTTGCATCGTATGGAGATGCAACTCCTGCGCATGGATGGGTGATGGCATATGATGCGAATACGTTGAAGCAGCTTAATGTTTTCAATACGACGCCGGAAAATGTGCCCAATAGGCCTTGGTTTGCAAAGCCGGGAATGGGAACCATCTGGCAAGGCGGCCAAGGTCTGGCAGCTGATGACTCAGGAAATATCTATTTCAGTACCGGCAATGGTGATTTCAACGGATTTTCTAATCCATTGCCGAAAGATTTAGGCGATTGTATCATCAAGCTTACTCCAGACATAAAGCTCGCAGATTGGTTCTCTCCTCATAATAATATGGAGCTTAATGTCCTGGATCTAGACCTTGGTTCCGGAGGCGTTCTGTTGATACCTGGCAGCAACTTGCTCGTAGGCGGCGGAAAAGAGGCAAAGCTGTACTTGATAGATAGAGCCAATATGGGGCATTTTAATTCGGACAATGATGGTCAAATACCCCAATCTTTCTGTGTTTCCCTGATAAATAATCAGCTTAGAGGCGGGCCAGTTTATTGGAAGGGTCCTAACGGAGCCCTGGTATATGTATCACCTGAGCGCGATCGCTTGAAATCCTATCGGCTGGTTGAAGGCATTTTCAAGCCGACAAAGCCAATTTCGCAAAGCGGTGTTGTCATAGGATCGTCGGGAGGATGGCTGTCGGTATCATCTGACGGCAAAACCCCGGGGACTGGCATTATATGGCTGTCAGAGGGGATTGAGCCTTCAGGCATACTTCATGCCTTTGATGCCATGAAATTGGAAAAGGAACTATGGAACAGCAAGATGAACCCAAGCCGCGACGACCTCGGCGTAGCGGCAAAGTTCTGTCCGCCTACAGTTGCTAATGGCAAAGTTTACGTGGCCACTTTCTCCGGGTATCTGGCGGTATATGGTCTATTATCTTAATTCAAGAACGTAAATTCAAAAACCGCTCAAACTTCGCATTTGAGACTACTACTAATTCAACTGGCTACACTTTTTGGGGGCTAAAACGGATGGTTATACTAGCGCGCTCAAACGCCCGGGCGGGCTACCCCTAACCCCTCTCCGGGGGAAGGTTTCCGGAGACACAGGCGATAACGTTGAATGGGATAATATGAACGATTCCCTCTATCTCACCCCTTGCTGCATTAAACTCCATTTATTGTCTTGTCCTTCCCGAGTTCTTCGTATATCGACTTGAACTGCTCAAGTGCCTCCTCCAGATTCTCCACAATCTCAGCCGCCAGAACCTCAGGCTCAGGCAGGTTCTCGGAATCCTCTAGGCTCTCGTCTTTAAGCCAAAAGATATCCAGGCTGGCCTTATCCCTCTTCATAAGGTCTTCATAGCTGAATGCCTTGAAGCGCTCAGTCTCCTGCCTTTGATGCCTATTCTCGGGGTTGTAGCATTTGATGAAATCCTGCAGATCCTCAAGCTTGAGGGGATTTGTCTTGAGTGTAAAGTGCTGGTTGGTCCTCAAGTCGTAGATCCAGAGCTTCTCAGTCCAGGGAGTTTCGCTGGCCGGCTTCCGATCAAAGAATAGCACATTGGCTTTAACGCCCTGGGCGTAGAAAACGCCAGTAGGCAGCCGGAGTAGCGTGTGAACATCGCATTCCGCAAGCAGCTTTCGCCTTACGGTCTCACCAGCACCGCCTTCGAAGAGAACGTTGTCGGGAACGACTATGGCTGCTCTGCCATTTATCTTGAGCAATGTCTTGACGTGCTGCAGGAAGTTGAGCTGTTTGTTTGAAGTTGTGGCACAGAAATCCTGGCGGCTGTATGTTATGGTTTCCTTATCGGTCTTGCCCTCGCCATTGATGATGGTGATGCTGCTTTTCTTGCCTATGTAGTAACCGGCCTCGACCTTGCTGCCCTTCTCAGAGATTTCAGTCTGAATCCTGTAGACCTCATATCCCACATTGACGCCATCAGCGACCGCCCGCTCATGGTTGTACTCCATCACCAGATTCTGGTTGAAGAATCCCAAAGTCTGCTTGGAGGGCGTAGCAGTCATGCCAACCAGAAAGGCATCGAAATACTCCAGCACCTGGCGCCAGAGGTTGTAAATTGACCGATGGCATTCATCTGTGATTACAAAATCGAAGGTTTCAATGGGTATTTGTGGGTTGTAGGATATCTCTACAGGGCGGTCGCCTATCGGAGTTACATCAAAGAGCGACTGATCCTCATATCTGCGGGTCCAGGTCTTCCTCGCCCTTCAGCATGGAGTAAAGCCTCTGGATGGTTGTAATGCATACGCGGCTCACAGGATCAAAGGTGTTCGAGGTAAGATGCTGAACGTTGTAAAGCTCTGTGAACTTTCTGCCATCATCAGGTGTAACGTATTGTTTGAACTCTGTTAGAGCCTGCTCCCCTAATGTCTTCCTGTCCACCAGGAAAAGAATGCGCCTAGCATTGGCAAACTTGATCAGCCTATAGATGAAGCTCACTGCAGCAAATGTTTTCCCGCTGCCGGTTGCCATCTGTATAAGCGCCCTGGGCTTTGCCTCGGCAAAGGACTGCTCCAGGTTCGAGACTGCCTCGATCTGGCATTGTCTTAAGTGGCCAGCTGCCAAAGTTGGCATGTCTCTTAGCCTCGACCTCAGAGTCTCCTCCTCGGAAAGCCACTCTGCAAAGGTCTCAGGCTTATGGAAGGCGAACGTTCTGCGAGAGCGCGGTTCTGGATCTCTTAAATCCACAAAGAAAGTCTCAGCGCCCGTACTCTCATACCCAAATGGAAGTGGATCATGAACATGTGGGATCTCATCAGGCAGGCTGGTCAGGTAGCCGCCTGTCTGCTCTTCAACGCCGCTTAGTGTGGTGCCCTTGGGTTTGGCTTCAATAGCTCCAATGGCCTCACGATCTATAAAAAGAAGGTAATCTGCAAAGCCGGATTCCAGAGGAAACTCACGCACAGCAATGCCTAATGATGATCCCAGATTCAGGTCGTTATAATCCTGTATCTGCCATCCAGCCTCTGCTAGAAGTTTGTCTATTTCCTGACGGGCTCCTTCCTCTGGGGTCATGATGTTAAGCCTTGTTATAACAACCATTATTAATATTAGGCATAATCTTTAGTATGTGATACAAAATAACAATGGTAGCAGGGAGATGACTAATACTACAGGACCATAAACCAAGCTTGGCATGCAATCTCTCAAAAGCCTCTTATTTGAATAGCTCATACACCTCCTGGGGATCTGGTCTGTGAAGTCGCTGCTGCTAAAATCGGTGCTTCTAATAATCGTATATTTCCTTATCATCTCGGCTGCTATAGTGAACTCATTCGAACCAGCAATGGCAAGCAATAGTCTGCAAAACTTAAACGCGCCGATGCATGACGGCTACAATTCTTCATATAACAACTCCTCGATCAGCTTCAAAAGTCAAAGCAAGATTTCTCAGGCTCCCACAGCCATTTCAGTTGGAAGCGGTTACTACTCCTCTCACCCAATCGGATATGGCGGCGAAATCGGCAGCCAGACCTCGATAAAGAACGAGCGCTCTTCAGCTTCAATGCAGCAAGATATCAATTATGCCCATGGAGTCAATGGCCAGATGAATGTGATGGCAACAGATAGCAGTCGTAGCCGGGGTGACTCGAAGTTCAGCGGCTCCTCCACCACTCAAATGAAGATCGATGAAAATGTTACAAATGGCCAGATCCATTTCGGAGTTCTTCAGGGAAGCGATAATTCAGGATTAGCCACAGATGCTGACGGAACTATCAATAGAAACACTGATCCCTTGGTTGAAGCCTGGAAAAAGCCTGACTTGGAGATCGATGAGGATTATATCGGAACTTACCATATCAATAAAAATATGACCATCAGTACCAGCTATAATCAAAATCAGAGAAACGATAGTTGGCTTGACTTCCCTAGTGGAGGTTATTTCGATACAAACTTGCCTGGTCCAATCTCTACTGACCTGGATAAAATCTTTAACTGCAAAATTGCAAATCCCTCGAAGGTTTTTGGAACTGGGCTGAAATAAAATTTTGCCTTATACTTTTCATACCATAATCACAAATTCCTTTAAACGTACTTTGTGTCTTTATGCATTTGTGGTTGATCCGTACCCAACGCTCATCACAAAGGCACAAAGAACATCCCTCAACGCTTAACTTTATTGGACAATTAGTAAAAAGGGGAGATCGTCACGGATTATTCTATCAAATTACAGCACAGCATATTTAAGCGATTGAGGGGATTAAACCCTGGGGAATGATATGAGACGAGTGATACTATTACTACTAATTCTACTATCGATGGCGTTTTTAGCTAATAGCCTGAAACCCATCTCACTCAGTGGTAATGGGGGCACAGCCTTACTAAAGGGCTTGACAAACGATTCGGGAGATACTAATAACACAACGTTAAATCTCTCAAACGAAAGGGGATTAATCCCACTCAGCGGCAATAATGGCACAAAATTGCTAAATAATTTATCAAAATCTCCGGCGAATTTATCCTTTGGATCCACGCCCCGCACGCCTCCAGCTCCGGTCTACGATCCTCAGTTAGCGCAAGCAATAGCAATCATCAGGGCAAATCACATTGGATACTGAGCCAGATGTCCTGATACGATGGCTACCATATTGCTGCCATATTGCACCATATTGCGCCATATCGCCGTCATGTTACCATTTTTGGGATGCCGACTCGCTATATTTAATCAATTTTTTTGTTCGCCCCAGGCTCACAGCGAAACTGGATGAGTTAACTAGATAAGTGATCAGCGTGTAATAATAAGAAAAGAGAACCCCCCTTCCGTCAGCATCATAATAACAACATTAGAGGTGATTTGATTGAAGACAGATCCCTATCCTCAGGGCGAAAGCAAAGTTAAGTGGATTTCCACAGAGTGGTTGAGCCAGCATTTGAATGATAATATCATAATATTGGATGTCCAGCCGAACGTCCATGATTACATTATGGGCCATATCGCAGGTGCCATTTACCTGAATGAGGGGCTGCTCAGATCCGCTTGGGACCGCCTGCCTGCGATGTATGTGCCGCCTGAGAGCATCCAGCCTGTGCTAAGTCGTGCGGGTCTTGAGCCTGATAAACCAGTTGTTGTATACTCTGGAGCAGGCCGCTACAGCAAATGCACAGCTGGCCTCGGAGACGGCCTTGAGCAGACGATGATGGCTTACTCACTCGTTCGCTTTGGCCATAATAAGGTCTACATTCTTGATGGGGGATTAGAGAAGTGGAAAGATGAGGGCAGAGAGCTTACTAAGGTCTTTCCGAAATGGGCACCATCAAATTTCAAGCTGCAGCAGCGCAGGGAATACTTCATCGAGTACGAAGAGTTCAAGAGAATAAAGGATGGAAAAGATGTGATCCTCTTTGATGCTCGACCTGCTGAGGTTTACGAGCAGGGCGGCCTGTGGATCAAGAATGGTCATATTCCTGGTGCATTCAGCCTGCCTTGGAGGAGCCTGATGACCAAGGAGAATCCCAAGTTAATGAAGAGCGATGAGGAACTCCAGCAGCTTATAAGCAAATTCGATATAACTCCTGATAAAACGTTGCTTATCTACTGCGGCACAGGACGCGAAGCTACGAACGAGTTTCTGTTCTTCAAGTTCTATAAAGGCCATGACAAAATCAGAATCTATGAGGGCTCCTTCACAGAATGGTCTTCTTATCCTGAGAACCCAACTGTAACAGGCAAGAATCCGCGATAGGCATAGCAGTAATATTAGTGGGGTTCATTTGTAAAAGGCGGGTGGAATATGCTCTTCGAAAGAATTGTTTCTAAAGGGCTAGCCCACTACTCCTATCTTTTAGGCGACAAGAATGATGCTATCGTTATTGATCCTAGACGTGATTGCGAACTTTGCGTCGAGAAAGCCACTGCAGAGGGCATGAGGATCAGATATGTCCTCGAAACTCACAGAAACGAGGACTACCTCATTGGATCTGTGGAGCTTGCGAGACGCACCGGAGCTGAAATCTGGCATGCAGACAGCCATCTAGATTATAAATATGGCAGTGCAGTGTTGGAAGGCCAGAGATGGAAGGTTGGTCGCCTGGAGATCGAAGCCATTCATGCGCCCGGTCACACTCTTGGGATGATGAACTATTTGCTGAATGATCCGGATGGAGTGCCCTGGACGATATTCAGCGGAGACACTCTCTTTGCAGGAGAGGTTGGCCGGATCGATCTACTTGGAAAGGATAAAGAGCCTCAGATGGCAGCCATGCTCTATGACAGCATCTTTGAAAAGCTGCTCCCTCTTGGGGATGATGTAATCGTTTGTCCTGCACATGGCGCAGGCTCAGTATGCGGTGAATCAATCGCCGAACGACTTTGGACTACGATAGGCATAGAGCGAAGGCACAATCCTCGCTTGCAAATTAGAGACAAAGAGAGGTTTATCGCTACTCTGAGGGCGGCCCAGCCAGAGAGACCGCCTTATTTCACACGGATGGAAAGGCTGAACCTCGAAGGTGTGCCGCTGCCGACTCTGCCATTGCCAAAACCTCTTTCTCCCAGTGATTTCGAAGCCGCCACAAATAGCGCAATCATCCTTGATACCCGAATGGAGCTTGGATTCGGTGCAGCGCATGTCGCTGGAGCCCAGTCGATCTGGCTGGATGGCCTGGCAAGCTTCGCTGGCTGGTTCTTAAATTATGATAAACCAATCCTGCTGGTAAACGAGACCAATGATCCTGAGGAACAGACCATAATCTTAACCCGATTGGGCTTCGATAACCTTGCGGGCTATCTTTCAGGGGGGATGCTGAACTGGCATATGTCCGGAAAGGATAGCAGCACCATCGGAACTATAACGATTCAGAGATTCTGCGAGCTTCTGGATTCCGGTGAAGATCCATTGGTTCTGGATGTCAGGAGCGACGAGGAGCTGAAGAAAGATGGCCAGATTCCGGGAGCGCATCATATCCATGTAACCCAGATACCGCTTTGTATGGCTGATGTTCCAAAGGATAGAGCGGTATATGTATTCTGCGGCAGCGGCATGCGTTCGATGATTGCAGCAAGCTTTTTGAAGCGTAATGGCTGGAAGGATCTGATAGTGATATTGGGAGGAATGGCCGGCTGGAAGTCAAAGAGGTGTCCTATAGAAAGGCAGCAGTAATAATGGAGGATCAAATGGATAAATAGTAGATGACCTCATGAGCTTATTTTTAAACGTAATACCCCGCAGCTTGCTAGCGCGGGTGCGCCGCCGCCGTTTGACTTGGCTTTATTAACTAAAAATGATAAAAAAAGGTAACTTAAGTCTTACTCTCCATCCTCTCTCGCCAGGCGCTTATAGAGCGGCTCAGATTTGCAGGCAGCTGCTGGAATCTCCTTTTTGCCAAGACCAGCAGGCACGAGGTTAAAGACAATGGTCTTGAGATTCGTCATCTCATCTATGCTGTAGCCGATTCCCTCACGGCCCATGCCTGAGTCCTTTATGCCGCCGAAGGGGAAGTAGCCCACTCCGTGGAGAGGACAATCGTTTATGGTTACTTCACCGCACTCCAACTCCTTTGCGACATGCCACATCTTGTAAAAGTCGTTGGTGAAGACACACGATTCAAGGCCATATTTTGACATCTTGGCGAATTTCAGAGCCTCATCTTCATTATCGAATCTAAGGATAGTTACGACTGGCCCGAACGTCTCCTCCTTGGCTATGTCGGCATAAATCGGCACATTATCCAAAACAGTAGGCTCGTAGTAGGCTTCATGAAACTTTCCGCCCCTAAGAAGATCTGCACCGTTATCCACAGCATCCATGACCATGGCATGAATCCTCTCAGCTGCAGCCTTGTTTATCACAGGTCCAATCGCTACAGACTCATCCATTGGGTCTCCGAACTTCCATTGATCAACCTCTTTGACGATTTTGTCCACTAAATTATCCGCAATCGCCTCCATTGCGAGTATTGCGCTCACAGCATCGCACCTTTGGCCTGAGTATTTTAAAGATCCAAAGACACATTTCTCTGCTGCCAGGTTGAGATCTGCATCCTCTAGCACAAGTGCATACCCTTTTCCGCCCAGCTCTAAGTGCTGCCTCTTCATTACCGCAAGCTGTGAGACATGACGGCCTACTGGCGTGCTGCCTGTAAAGTTGATCATATCCAGCTTCACGTCTGTGATCAGAGCATCTCCTGTCTCATCGCCTCTACTCGTAATTATACTCAGACTGCTCCCAGGTACTCCAGCACTTTTCAGAACCTTCACTAGCAGAATCGCAGATATGGGATTGGTGCTTGATGGTTTTACCACAACAGAGTTGCCTGCCAGTAGAGCTGGAGCAATCTTCGATACTGCCATATAAAGGGGATAGTTGAACGGTGTTATTGCTGCAACAACGCCTACAGGCTCGCGGATAACAAGGGCAATCTTTCCGACTGTCATTGCTGACCAATCGCCAGGCACATACTCCCCGAAGATCTTTCTTGCCTCCTCCATGGTCAGCCTGAGCCTGTGAATAGTAGCCTCAACCTCGCCGTTAGCATCATGTAGTGTCTTCCCAGCCTCAAGCTGAAGGACCCTGGCAAACTCGTCTCTGTGCTGCTCGAGGATGCCAGCAGCGCAGTTGAATATCTCTATCCTCTCAATTGCAGACAGATCCCTTATGCTACTATTCTCTTTGGCGTCATTGACAGCTTGATCCACATCACTATGTGTAGCAAGTTGCGCCTTTGCTATAACGCTGCCATTGATAGGTGTGTAGATATCGAATGCTCTTCCTTTCTCTGAGGATCGCCACCTTCCGCCTACGAGAATCTTGAACGTATTTATGCCATCAGTGATATCGTAAATTCCATCAAATACCTTACTTAATTTAAGTTCCAAGCTTTGTTTAGCCATATCGTCAGACCTCATGAAGCCATAGTATATTCTATAAAATTCAAATAGTACAATCCCTTGATTTTCTAATAGTAATAGTTGGGTTTAGTAATAAACTTTTTCTGATCTCAGCCTTTTATCTTATACTTTTCGTTCCTAATCTCAAGTTCTCTCATGCGTTCTTTGTGTCTTTGTTCCTTTGTGGTTGATCAGTACTGAACGCTCACCACAATGAAACAAATATACCTTTAAGAATTATAGCAATAACATCAATAGCATCAATAGCAATAATAAGAATGCCAGGATCTAAGCCTGTAGGGCATCGATCCTGGAATGGAACGTGTATTATATTTGTGCCTTACATCCCTATCGACAGCTTCAGGGGTATCAGCACCTGGTCAATTTCGTAAATTATTCCGTTGCTGTACCTCTTAGACTTAAGCACTTTGGCGCCGCCGACGATCCCTGCCTTAGTATCTATCGCAAGCGAAGATCCCTCAAGAGTCTTGACTGATGAAACATCGGTCCTGTTAAGAACTGCTCTGCTCTCCACTATGTGATAGCTCAGCAAGGTCATCATATTGTCCTTAGTTGAGCTTATTGACTTCATCGTTGCTGCAGGAACCTTTGAGAAAGCTGCATCGCTTGGGGCAAAGATTGTATATGGTCCTCCGCCAATAGCACCTATGCTGAACAATCCCTGGCCGTTGAGGTTATCAACGAGGCCTGCAGACTGAATATCACCTGCGAATGTTTTTATGTTCCCCAATTTGTTTGCTGCATCCACGAAGCTCATGCCTGCGCCCAAGCGCGCACGCGGCATCAGCACTTTATCGATGACATATATTGTGCCGTTATCGTAATTCTTAACCTGCAGCACATTTGCACCGTTCACCTTTAGGCCGCCTGTCGAGTTCAGGCTGAGGTTCTCTCCTTCCAGTGTTTCCACTGTAGAAAGGCTGCTTAAATTGCCTAGAGTTCCATCATTCCAGACAACATGATAGCTAAGAACTCTCTTCATGTCAGTCTGGTTTTCCATAAGGCTGCTCAGGTCTCCGGGGGCCATAGCTGAGAAAGCTGCATCGCTGGGAGCGAATATAATATTGGACCCATTGCCGAAGATTAGAACTCCCTGATTGTTTAAGGTATCAGCCATATCGGCCGTCTGAACTGCTTTAGAGAATGTGGTCAGGTTCAGAGCCTTAGATGCATCAAGAATACCATTGCTTGTTGTTGCGCTACCTGCCATTGTAGCTATGCCAGCAGAAAGCAACGCTGCTGCTAATAGCGCAAATAAAGTTACTTTGGTTGAAGCCATGCTTAACCTCCACTCCTTAATTATAGAGTAGGTAGCCTGTCTAGGAAATATAAATCTTTCCAAGGCCGAAATTTTGAATACCTACGCGTGACTGATAGACTCACGTGAGGTTTTATTTAGCTATAGTGACTCTGATACTGCTGGCCAATATTGTTCAGGCGCATGTTCCGCTGTTCCCAGAAGGGAATGAGAATATATCCTCAGCCATGCTAATATCAGATCCAGGAAAATCCTGGGCTATCTATAGCATCCTGAGCCCAGAAAGGCCGCAGTATTATTCTTTTTATATAGACAAAGGCAAAGAGATTCAGCTTTCGCTTCTAAAGGCCATAGATCCGAAGGAGAAGGGCTTCGAGCCAAGCATGGCGCTTATTGTGCCGGGGATAGAGTCCAAAGAGTCGCTGCCAGGATATGTGATTGTTCCCAAAGGCTATGGAGCCATCGCTGTAAAAAGCAACCGCTCGGAGCAGGCAGTTTATGAGCCATTTGGGCCAAGCAGCTATGACCAGCTATCGGATCTTGATATAGCTGCCCCTGAATCAGGCGTGTATTACGTGGCGGCTTATGGCAACAGAAATAATAGTAATATGAATAGCAGCATGATCGGCCATTACGGCTTGGCCATAGGCTATCGCGAGGAGTTTACCTTTACAGAGAGGATCCTTACCCCCCTAAGGCTAATATCCGTCTATCAGTGGGAAGGGCAAAGCCTGTCTACCATATTAATGCCTATGCTTGTAGCTATTCTCGTGGGGTTATTCATTATCTGGCGCAGCACCATTCGCACTCTCTTTTATAGAGCAGGCACTTTGGCCGGTTTCCTAATACTCGGCACAAGCGCAACAGTGCTGTCCCAGATGGCCTTCGGCCTGATCCGTGCACCTGCAGGATCAGAGGTTGCTATAACAGTTCTATTGGCAATCATCCCTGTAGTTCTCGGCGTTGTTGCGGTACGATTATCACGAGGTGAAGCCGGGATTCTGCAGAGGGTTGTGATGGCGGTCATAGGAACTATAGCTCTCTTGGCAGGGTACGGCCTGATAGCAGGGCCTCTGCTGGCGATAGCTGCTAGCGTGCTGCCATCAAGAAAAAGTAATTTAAGAGCTTAGTCCTCAGCCTCGGACAGCTCTCTGTATATCATCTGTTCTCTTCCCGGCCCAGTTGAGACTGCCGAGATATCCACGCCCAGCAGATCCTCAATTTGTTCAACGTACGCGCAGGCGTTTTCAGGCAGATTCTCGTACTCAAGAATGCCCGAAATATCCTCAGTCCAACCGGGTATCTCCTCATAAATAGGCTTACACTCCGCCAGAAGCCTGGTGCTCTCAGGTGGATAGCCTAATTCTTTGCCGTTGAAATCGTAGCCTATACAAATCTTTATCGGATCAATTCCTGTCAGAACATCCAGCTTGGTTAGTGCAAGTTCAGTATAGCCATTAAGATAAATCGATTTCAGCCCCAGCACAGCATCGAACCATCCGCACCTTCTCGGACGCCCAGTCGTAGTCCCATATTCTCCGCCCTTTTCCCTCATGTATTCTCCAATCTTATCCTTTAGCTCTGTGGGCATTGGACCCTCGCCTACGCGGGTGATATATGCTTTCATCACTCCCACAACATTGTCCACCATCACAGGGCCGACTCCAAGATTGGCGCAGGCGCTTCCCGCTGTTGTAAAGCTGGAGGTGACGAACTTTTGGGTGCCGTGAATTATATCAAGGAATGCTCCCTGAGCACCCTCGGCAAGTACACTTTGATCTTCGGTGAGTGCGATGTTGATCTCTCTTGATACATCCGCGACCTTATCCTTGAGGCGCTTGCCTATTTCCATATACTCATCAATAAAAGGACCGTACTTTACAACAGATGGATCCCCGCCCAAGTCTTTTATCGCCTTCTCTTTGGCAGGGCCGATCTCATTCAGCTTAGCCTCAAGAAGTGTAGGATCTACCAGGTCTTCCATTCGGACCTCTTCGCGGGCGATCTTATCCATATAGGCAAACCCTATGCCTCTGTTAGTAGTACCTATCTTCTGTGACCTTTCATTTTCCCGGAGACTATCAAGCTCTATGTGATATGGCATTATGATGCTGGTCTTTGCATCTATACCTAAGTTGACATTGATCCCCTCAGATTCCAGATCCTGGATCTCACCCCAGAGAACTCGTGGGTTCAAGACTACTCCCGGCCCAATCAAGAGTCTCTTTCCAAAAAGCGCACCGCTGGGAACGAGGTGCAGCTTATATTTCTTGCCTGCGACCACAACTGTATGGCCCGCATTATCTCCGCCCTGGAAACGGACCACTATGTCGTAGTTTTCGGCCAGAAGATCTACGATCTTGCCTTTGCCTTCATCTCCGAACTGAGCACCGGTGAGTACCGTGAACATGCCCGTTTAGCTAGCACCTAGGTAGATAACCGTTTTGATGGTCAAGGAAAAGCGCCTTATCTGCGATTATTTCAGCCACATTGATCCCGCATGCATCGAATATCCCCTTGCCGGATGGCGTTCCATTGACCTCAATTACCTTCAGGCCACCCGAAGTCTCAAGCAGATCAACGCCGCTGTAGAATGCACCCACAGCAGCGCTAGCCCTGATTGCCAGATCTTTTAGCTCATCCGTTATAGCGCACGGCTCTGCCCTTCCTCCGCGCGCCAAGTTGCTGATCCACTGACCTTGCGGCGCAACACGGTAGATAGCACCCACAACCTCATCGCCTACAACAAATGCCCTGATGTCTCGTGGACTCGAAGATTCGATGAACTCCTGGAGGTAAACCATGCCTTGCTTGTTTATGATATCCTGAAGCCTGCCCTCATCGCCTTTTTTCAAAAGGTTTATACCCTTGCCTTTATAGCCGAACAGTGGCTTAGAGACCGCCTTTCCATAATCTGATAAGGCTTTTGATGCCGCATCCTTGCTAGTTGTAATTATTGTAGCGGGCGTGGGAACTCCAGTCCGCTTAAGAGCGAGAGAGGTAGCGAATTTATTGGCCGCCCTGGCAATCGCATCCGGCGGATTTATGACCAGTATTCCCAGCTGCTCCATTTCGCATAGAGCCTCGAACCTGAAACCAACATCTTCTGCCCCCTGTCTGCCCATATCTCGGACAACGACACCGTCGAACTTGAGGAGATCCATGCCGCTGCTAATGAGTGAGATGCCTTCACCTATTGTTGCAGCAAGATCTGAGAAATTCAGGAAGGATACTTCCGATCCCTGCTTGGCAAAAGCTGACTGAAGCGCTTGTGCAGTCCAGTCATTTGGATCTGAGACAACAATTCCAAAGCGCATAAGTATCCTATGAATAGGCAGATATATCTTGATTATCAAATTCTGAGTTATCGAAGCCTTTAGCACTTCAGCATAATATAGAGAAATCATTAATCTTGTTCCCTTCAACCTTATAGCATGCGTTTTCCAAAACCTTCCCCCGGAGAGGGGTTAGGGGCAGCCCGCGCGGCGACTGAGCGCGCTATAACACCATTAGTGCTAGCCCCAGAAGAAAGTGTAGGTTTTTAAAATATAATAGCACGTGCAAATTCTGAATCAATTTTGAATTTATTAGACGATTAGTCAAAAGAAAAACTATAAAAATTAAAAATTGAAGGATAGGAGCCTCTCTTCTCATCATGCAATGGAGTTCGTCTCGTTACCAAGCTTCTTGATATAGTAATTCTTAGAACCATAAAGCGTAACGCTACAAGTGCCCACTGCTTTGTTTTCATAATAGGCACCAAAGACCTCAACCTTATCGCCTGATTTAATATCCGGATCTGTCTTTCCCCAAATCGGCGGGTAAATGGCCTGGAAGGTGGTGATTGACAGATGATTGCTACAGGGCTTAGGCCCGCTTAGGACATTATCAACATTTACCAGCCAATGCGGCCCGCCGCCTGGAATCGCCATGTTGTTAAAGCCTGATACTGTTCCTACGAACTTGATCTCATCAGGGTACTTTCTCAAGTAATACTGATCAGAGCCCTGCAATGTGACCTCGCATCCGGATTCCTTAGGAACATACCTTCCGCTGATCCATGCCTTATCTCCCGGCTTTACATCCTTGTCCGCTGTACCCCATGGCGGCGCAGTCGACTGGTAAATTACGACTTTTATTGTATCGTTGCACGGCTGAGCGCCCAATAGCACCTCGTCAACCTTCACAGTCCAATAGTCCGGTGCTCCCGGCATGTTGCCTTCTGTTAAGTTGAGAAGGGTTCCGACGAACTGTATGTCCTGACCTGCGCCAGGAGTTACATTATTATCTTCTGCATATGCTACTGCTGCCAGAAGCAGCAAAGCTAGTGCTACAAAGAGTGGCATGAGATTGTCTCCTCTCCTCATTGACATCCCCAACGAATGTCGGCAGTAATAGTATAAACTCCTTTGCGAAGCTGTGGTGTTAGAGTGGTATAGATTAGGTTCTCAGGATATTTAGATCGGATAATTAAATTAGCACAGATTAGATCAATAGATAGTCATGGTACTTCTACAAGGAAAGTTCTCACATTGCCTGCAATGTTCTCCCAGGGCCGTCTATAAACTAATGAAATTTTAGTTTGGCCTGATCTCAAAGGTGTAAAAGTTAAAACATCTATCCCTCCGCCTCCAATGGCACTCGATGGACTCCTCTCGTAATTCTGGCTATCCAGCCTCAGGAGATCATAATCATAATCTGCATACCACTTATAGCCGGTGGTCGGGTTCGATTCTAAACTTATAGTGAAGGGCTGATTCAGTTTGGCCCTGATAGTATCCATTCTATCCTCCTTTTCGCCCTCGATCGAGTAGCTTTGGACGGGCTGCATCAATGGATAATAATCTACGTTATGAGAATCTATCACCTTCGGTACATCGCCTATTCCGTCATGGTTTTCATCCTTTCCGGTATAATCCGCCCAGTAGTTGCCCATGCGGCTCCTGAACACCTTGCTCTCGAACTGGTAATTTATCGGCTGGCTTGAGTTCCAAAAGTTTCGACTTTCGACTAGAATGCCCTCTGAAGCAGGAAAGTTGTTGAGGAAAATATATCCGGATCCCTCGATGTCGAGACTGCGCTCGTCGGCTATCTCAAAGCCTCGAAGAACAAAGCCATCTGCCGTTATTACTATGCTGTTTCTGCTGAAGATAGGTCTTCCGCCACCTGTATCAATGCCGTGCAAAGTTACAGGCTTATCGATTTTCAGATCATCGCTATAGGTTCCGCTCTCTACTGTTATTGTGTCGGCGGTATCTGTAGAGCCTAAGGTATCAAAAGCATCTAAAACATTCGTAGTATCTGAAACATTCGTAATATCTGAAACATTCATAGCATCTATGGCAGACTGTATGCTGCTTTGGTTGCAGCCCTGATTGCAGACGCGGATCTCTGCTTGGGCAGGGATAACTGGAAGAGCTAATAAAAGAGCTAGGAAAAGAGCCAGAAGATTAAACAGAAGCATATGCCTGTAGGATGAGCCCATGGTATCCTATGAAAGCGATTTAAAATTTAAGAACCTTGTGTCAGCTTGGGTATGTTCAGGAAATTTAGAGTTTAGAGGTTTACGATGTCAGACTGCGGAGAGCTAGGCGAAAGGGAGCTGATAAGGCGCATTTCCAAGATCCTAGGAGGCATAGTCAACGATGATTGCGCCCTGATAGACTCAGGCGATCGCTTTTTTGCGGTCACGACAGACATGCTCCATCGCGAAACCGATTTTCCTGAGATCATGACGCCCTGGCAGATCGGCTGGATGACTGTTGCAGTCAATCTTAGCGACGTGGCGGCGATGGGCGCCGAGCCTGCAGGCATTTTGATAGCTGCAGGCATTCCTCCCGAGACTGAGATCTCATTTATTGACCAGCTTTTCCAGGGCTTCAAGGACTGTGCTGATGAATATGGCACAGAGGTTCTGGGCGGAGATATGGATTCGCCGAAAGAGCTGAACCTCACAGGCTGCGCCTTTGGGTTTGTTGAGAAGGATCTCGTCTTGAGGCGCAGCGGCGCCAGGCCTGGGGATCTGCTCTGCACCACAGGCGCTTTGGGCGGCGCGGGCGCAGGGCTATGGGCCTGGAAACATAACAACCTGAAAAGCAAGTTCATCAAAAACCTGCTTGAGCCGCGGCCCAGGATGAAGGAGGGACATGCTCTTGCTCTCTCCAGGGCAGTTACGGCGATGATGGATAACAGCGATGGGCTTGCGCTTTCACTATCCGATTTATCTGAGGTAAGCGGCGTTGGCTTTGTTGTTGAAGAGGATGCTCTTCCAATAGCTCCAGGAATAGAGGAGCTGGTTGGCCATAAAGAGGCGCTAAACATAGTGCTCAGCGCAGGAGGAGATTTTGAGCTGGTGTTTACGGTGAAGCCGGATAAGTTGGAGGCTGCAAGAATGGAGTGTGATTTCACGATAATTGGAGCAGTAGTTGAGGATGGCATCTGGATGGAATCGCATGGAAGAAGAAAAAGGATACTGCCTAAGGGATACGAGCACAGGATAGGAAAGTGTGAGCCAAAATAGGTGGAGGCATATCTGACTTATGGAATGCTTTTCATCGCAGACCGCCATGAGGCTCTTCCTCATTCACGATAATGAAAATGGATAATAGAAAAAGCCATATGGGCTCCTCGCTGTTTTGTGTGGGTTGTTGAATAAACCTTTATACCAACTTCAACTAGAAAATGGGCTGTGTCAATCTCACAGGAAGATCTCTTCAGGATAGCACTGAATATCGAACATCCCTGGTTCATAACATCAATTGATTTTAACGCCGAAGGAAGGCAACTTGATATCCACATAGATTTCAAAACGGGCAGTAAATTTCCCTGTTCGAAATGCGGCAAACAAGGTTGCAATGTTCATGATACAATTGAAAGGACCTGGCGCCACTTGAACTTCTTCCAGTTCAAGACCTATATCCATTGTCGAGTCCCTCGGACTGATTGTGAAGATTGCGGAGTTAAACAGGTAAAGGTTCCCTGGGCTAGAAAAGGCAGCGGATTCACGCTGCTCATGGATTCCTTGATAGTTTTAATGGCTCAACATATGACAGTTAAGGCGATCGCTGAGATGGTCGGTGAACACGATACCCGATTGTGGCGTGTTCTAGAGCATTATGTCTCGGAAGCCAGGTCAAATGAGGACTACTCAGAGGTAAAATCAGTAGGTGTAGATGAAACATCAAGGGCAAAAGGACATAATTACGTTTCTGTATTTATGGATCTTGATAAATCCAAAGTAATACATGTATGTGAAGGAAAAGATGCCTCAACTCTTGATTCATTCAAGACTGATTTAGAGTTGCATAAGGGATCCAGTGAAAATATCGATAACTTCTGTTGCGATATGTCACCGGCCTTTATATCTGGAATCGAGGATAAATTCCCTAACGCATCCATCACTTTTGATAAGTTCCATGTAATGAAACTCATGAATGAAGCAATAGATGAGGTTAGGCGAGAAGAACAATCGCATAATTCTCTATTAAAGAAAACAAGGTATGTCTGGCTTAAGAATCCAGAAAACCTATCAATCAAGCAAAATGAGACATTCAGATCACTGAAAGATCTAAGGCTTAAAACGCTAAGGGCTTATGGTATCAAACTGGCTCTCCGCGATTTCTGGAACTTCCAAAATACTCATTATGCTGATGCTTATCTAAAAAAGTGGTATTTCTGGGCAACTCATAGCAGACTTAATCCCGTAATTGATTGCGCTAAAACAATTAAGCAGCATTGGAACGGCGTAACCAATTATATTAAAACTAAAATCGATAACGGTATCTTGGAAGGAACTAACAGCCTTATCCAAGCTGCTAAGGATAGTGCAAGAGGTTTCAGATCAACCAAGAATTTCATTATTACTATTTATCTTAGGACTGGAAAACTTGAGTTCAATTTACCCACATGAAATAGCGAAGAACCGCCATATGATCTTCAATGGCTCTGCTCTGGGCCGTTTGGTTATCTCAGGCTAACAATAAATCTGTAATTGATAATTTTAACCAATAATTTTAGCTCGGCATTATATTTTTTCGCCTCAAGAAAATTTAAATCCAGCTCCACCATTTATCGTTTATGCTTATCAAAGATGTCTCACTCCTGCACTCGGGCCAGCTCCTCAAAGGCTATGATATACTCATCGATGGAACTAGGATCACAAAAGTTGGCCGCAATCTGCAAGCGGAATCTTCTGAGGAAGTCATCGACGGCCGCGGAAAACTTGCCATTCCAGGGCTTATCAACAGCCATACCCATCTTGCCATGACGCTTTTCAGGGGCTATGCGGATGATATGTCCCTCATGCCCTGGCTAACGGAGAAGATTTGGCCGTTAGAGGCACGATTGACAGGGGAGGATATCCTCTGGGGTGTGAAGCTCGGCTGTCTGGAGATGATACGCTTCGGGATCACCTGCTTCAACGATATGTACTACTTCATGGAGGAGACAGCAACAGCCACAAAAGAGATGGGCTTGAGAGCATTCCCCTCGCAAGTTGTCTTCGATTCCAAGCCCGAATTTAGGAAGGAGACCGAAGACTTCATCAGAAGATGGAAGGGCGACGATCTGATCCACCCTGCAGTGGGCCCACATGCCATCTATACCTGCTCCGAGGATACTATATTGTGGGCAAAAGAGACAGCTGAAAAGAACGATGTAATGCTTCACATCCACCTCTCCGAGACCCGCGGCGAGGTAGAGGACTCCATGAAGTTGCATGGAAATAGCCCTGTGGAGTACCTGGATTCTCTCGGTTTGCTTTCCCCTAAGGTTTTGGCGGCCCATTGCGTTTGGCTGTCTGATGGCGACATATCACTCCTGGCAAAGAGAGGAGTAAATGTGGCCCACTGCCCTGTGAGCAACCTCAAGCTGGCTGCAGGAATAGCACCAGTGGAAAAGCTCATGGCTGCTGGCGCCAATGTATGCATCGGAACAGACGGCGTTTCCAGCAACAATAATCTCGATTTATTCGAGGAGATGAAGGTTGCAGCCATCACTCAGAAGAACGCACTCTGCAGGCCGGATGCCGTGAAGGCAATGGAGGTATGGCAGATGGCGACGGTAAATGCATACAAGGCATTTGGCTTGAACATCGGCCTATGTGAAGGAGCGCTTGCTGATCTGGCACTCATAAACTTGAGACGTCCCTGGTTCAGCCCTGAGACTAATATGATCTCTCACCTCGCCTATGCAATGCCAGGCGAGGTGGATACAACAATCGTCAATGGGAGAATACTCATGCGAGATGGGGTGATTCCTGGGGAAGAGCTGATACTGGAGAGGGCGCAGGAGAGGTTTGAGAGACTGACGGCTTAAGGCTGCGTCTTTTTTCTTCTTAACACCTTATGGATTCAAGCTTCGAAGTTCTTCTTTGTGTCTTAGTGCCTTGCTATGAAAAACATTCAATTACCGCCAGCTGGCGATCATTTTTCATCCTTCGGGCGCGATTCAACCTCTGCCTGAAAAAGAATCATAGTGTTTTGTGGTTGGCCAATACTGAACGATTACCATAAAATCTTCATGGTTCGGTGATTGAATAATTCACAATTCAAAAGCCTACACTTTCTTCTGGGGCTAGCACTAATGGTGTTATAGCGCGCTCAGTCGCCGCGCGGGCTACCCCTAACCCCTTGCTGGGGGAAGATGACTGGTTTAGATCATGCTAAATGTCTCTTGTGTTTGCAGCCGCAATGTTTTTTAATTCATTTAACTATCTTAAACTATATGATAGATGTTGTCCGATCCGAAGGGCACGTTATAGGCTCAAAGGTATCCGCTGTGGAACTAGAAGAGATCAAGAACCTAGTTGCTTCAGGAGTCTATTTAAACACATCCGACTTTGTGAGGGATGCTATTAGAGATAAGCTCGCTGCCATTAAGACAATTAAATACCGCGATGTGGATTATGAGACAGCAAAAAAAGAAGTTATGGGATATTTCCAGGAAAGAGGCGAGGCTTACCCATCAGATATCGAGGAGGACCTAGAACTCGATTATAATCTTGTTCGCCAGATTATAGGCGAGCTGAAGAGAGAAGGACGTTTGAAGGTGCTTTAATGGAAGGCTACGAAGAAGGCGATATCATCCATGGCTACAGAATTCGGGCGGAAGCCAGAAAAATCAGCGATCCCACAGTTATAGCAAAAACCGGAAGGCATAAAGCTCAGCGCATAATTCTGACTGAAAACGCTGAAGCCATCATAGAAAGAAAGCTTGGATGGATACCAAGCATTAGATAAAAAGGCGAAGTCGTCCTTCATCAGCCCAAACCACCTCTTTCTCAACAAAAGGCCGGATTCTTTGGCTGATTCCTTCAGGAGTCAGAAGGTCAACTCTCCTGCCAAAGAGGTCCTCCAGGAAGAAGGCGAGGTTCATGAAGTTCCTGAAGGTCGGATCCTCGAACTCCACAAGTATATCGATATCGCTTGTCTCTGTCTCTTCCCCTCGGACAAAAGAGCCAAAGAGACCTATGCGCTTTACAGCAAAGCGTTCCTTGATCTCTTGTTCGTGGCTTCTAAGGATATCGATTACTTTCAAGGCGAAACCCCATTAACATCATTCTATCATTTACGGAAATAAGGATATCGAAGCGAATGCCATTCACTTAACATCCTCAGCTCTTTCATTCTGCCAAGGGGAGAAGTAAAAGTCGCTAGGCTGATCTGCGCCCAGAATCGATCTGCTGAGGAATCAACTGCCGATGAGAAGAATGATATTGGAACGGTGTAGGTGGCGCTTGGTAAGATGATGATTGTGGTACTGATGCCGAAATGATATGAGTAAGCTGCTGATTCGCTGATAAACCAAAAGCTTTTTCATCGTGTATGATTAATGATTAAAATTAAGGTGGCTATTACGCAAAAGGGATGGAAGATCTTAATATCAATTCTTGTTTCAGTATCGATCGGTCTAGTTGTTGGAGGTCAATTAAGCCACCAGGTTAACCTCAGTGCTGTAGTACCGAGCCTTCAGATCAATCAAAGCTCTGAAGATAGCAATCTCACTTTTAATGGCACTCTTGCTTCCGAAAAGGTATTCGTTGGCTCTATAAAATCGAATAAGTACCATTATCCAAGCTGCAGTGCAGCACGTAAGATCAAGCCTGAAAACGAGATTTGGTTCTCAAGCTCTGAGGATGCCCGTGCACATGGCTATGTGCCTTGTGGATTGTGCCATCCACCCTAAATCTCCTTTTTCAATTAAGTTGTAGAAGCAGCCAAAAGCTTTTTCGCGTGATGATCGCACTCTGACTGAGGGATTTTTACAATAGATCAATCAATTCTTCTCTTGTAATTCCCGCTTGTTTCATGACTTCAAGCAATAGACCTTTCTTCATCTCCCTCTTATGGAATGGAATTACAATGGTTACATTAGTTTCGGGATGGATGTATATGTGATGGCTTCCCTTAATCCTATCTAATACAAAGCCTTTCTTCTCTATGACTTTGGCTAGCTCCTGTGGAGGTATAACAGGTAGCTTAGGCATTTGCTTCAACTGTTACAGTAGTTTCTATCTTGTCTTCTTCCACGGGAATCTCCAACCCTCTGGCGGCCAGGCTCTCTATGTAGCCTTCAATAGCTTCTTTTGCCATTTCAATAGCCTCCTCTACAGTTTCGCCAGAGGTCAGACAGCCTGGTAGAGCAGGTACGATAACTGTATACGAGCCGTCATCCTCTTTTATGAGTTGAATTTTGTAACGCAGGGTTCTCATCATCCGTTATACAAGTCTTTTGATGTATTTAAGCTGTGCCATGACATAGAATTGCGAGCGTGAGTCGACCAACCAAAAGCTTTTTCTTCTTAAATTTAATCAACATTATAAAGCGTCTGATCCTTTCATTATTGCTTTTTTATATGCTCGTGGCTTCTAAGGATATCGATTACTTTCAAGAAGGCACCTCGTTGAAGTCCTTTATATAACAGAACGATTGAGGCGGCACAAACCCCGGTATTAGTTCCTTTGGTTCTATTGGGTCTTCAAACTTTTTAACATCTTTAATCTCTATAGCGAAACCTTTTTTACTATTCTCGAAATAATCGAAGAACTCATCCTCCTCCATGCCAGAGTACCCTTTTAATTGGCACCACAAGCTTGCTGGCAGATCCTCAATTATATCACCTATCCGAAATGTTCCAATTATCTTTTTAACAGGCGATGAAGAGTAAATATATGTAAGATCTATATGTTTATTGCTAAATATAACTTTGCGAAACTCATATTTCTTACACCCCATCATAATTAGTTCTGCGTACTTTGGTTTAACTGACAGTAAAACGTTCATCGATACCAGCCATTTCTTTTATCTGCATATATTTTTCTGGAGATAGTTCTGTTACAGATTGTGGAGCTCCTTTGAGTACACCTATATCGAGGAATGTTGTAAGGATTGTTGTAAACCTCTTGGCCCTCATAGCCTTCATAATCTATTTAGCAGCTAAAATTTTTGCCGATGCCGGTATAGCTGTGGAGCAATCGACAAGAATCTTCAATATAGTGAGCCCAATTTTGATGACGCTAATCCTGATTCATATATTGCTCCACTGGCGATGGTTTAAGAAATTGCCAAGGATGTTAAAGAATTTGTGATGCGGTAGATAATCTCTATTGTGGATATCGTATGCATCACAACACACACAATCTCTTCAGTCTGCATTGAGGTGACGATTTTCTATGCTCATGTTCCTTCAGGCGCAGTCACATCTATCTTCCAGACTACAACACCAACATAATCTCCATCCTTTATTCCAAGGACGTCACGTACGTCCTGTGGTATAGTGATTTTCCCCTTTCCTACTACTTTCGCGATAATATTGCATTGCTTAGGTTGCATGTAGCCTAACTTTAGCTCATGTCATATTTAATCATTGCTGGCATATAATATTACCTAGGTTATAATACGTAATCTGGAGGATTTATAGTAATTTGATAACTATTTATTCTTCCATGTTATCCATATCGCTAATGTAATATAAGGAATATGGGCGATCGAGATGGCAGCAGCAATTCAGATCTTTTACCAAGAAGCTCGCCTGCCAGTCACACCTGGGCTCCAGCGAGCATCTGGTCGGAAGCAAGAGCGATCTGTTGGTATGAACGCTGTCACTAGGAGGCTTGAAATGACCACAAAAGAGGAAGTTGTGCGTAGAATCGAGAAGATCGATGAGATCCGTACGATCCTGGATGATATCAGAAGAAGCGAGATGGTCGAACTGGAGGAAATCGAGAACGCAAGATCGACCTGAAACTGTATAGCATATCTGCAATCTGCAAGGAGAACAGCATACAGGAGGTATAAGTATTAATGGATGAATTGCGCTTTGTGCGTTATTGTTTTCAGAAAGCTTGATAGGAGGAGCAGAGAATGAAGGAATCAGACCTTGCATACTGCGGATTGAACTGCCATAAGTGCCCAGTATTTATCGCCACAGCCAGGGATGATGATGCACTGAGGCAAAAAACCGCTAGAGAGTGGAACAATCGATACGCTGAGATTCTTCGAACGGTTGGAATAGACAGCCTGAAGCCCGAAGATATTAATTGCCGTGGCTGCAGATCTGAGAGCGGTCATTTCCTTGGATGTGAAAAATGCATCATCAGGCCCCGCTGTCAAGAAAAGAACCTTGTCACTTGCTTCCGAAAAGGTATTCGTTGGCTCTATAAAATCGAATAAGTACCATTATCTAAGTTGTAGTGCAGCCCGTAAGATTAAGCCTGAAAACGAGATTTGGTTCTCAAGCTGCTCAACGATAGGTTACAAAAGAACATATTTTAATACAAATACTTTAAGTACTTAATCGAGATTATGAAGAGAAGTAAGGGAGAGATCATAGGCAATGTCTTAGAGGTTTGCCTAATAGGCGCCAGCAAAACGCGTGTAGTTTATGGGAGCGATCTGAATTTTAGAACGGTGAACCCATACCTCGATTCTCTAATGAGTGGGGGATTCATTACCGCAACAGAAAGGACTCCAACAGAGTACAAAACCACAGACAAAGGAAAGGAGCTACTGGCCGCAATCAGGGATGCATATAAATTTTTCTAGCCCTAGCCCTTTTGCAATGGCCACAGAGGTATCATGTCTTCCAGCTCGCCGCTTCCCTAGCCTGTCCATCTGCTCTTCAAGCGATCTGTAGCCATGCTAAATTATACGTTCTGTTTACCATTATCACACTCTCATTGGAGGTGCGGGCTGCATGACCAATATAATATCATGCATCCTTACTTCATCAAATTTTTGGTGCCATTTGAAACCATTCCATGATTCATTTTGTAGATAATCCCTTAGGATCTTTGCCTTAAATGGAGAAGTTCGTAGTTTCCAATTGGTGCTATAGTTTGCATTTTGTGCTATAATCTATAATTTGTGTCATAAATCCTTTATACAAAACACACCTTATGTAATTATACCAAGAAATGGGGCGAAGGCAAAACCTCAAAGGATTCCCCTTCCTCCTGTATCCTTCCCCCATTTCCTGAGCAATTCAGAATTAGAGGTGAGAAATGTAAGCGATAAATGCGAGTTGGATAACCTGGTCAGAAAAAATGATGCTCGGAAGAACTACAATGAATAGCATAATAGAAAAGAGGTGATAGAATATGATGCATAAAGAAGAAATGGATGAGTCTGAGATGGAAGACTGCGGGAGCTGGTGGGAGAAGATTCCTGAAGAGAAGAAGAAGGCCCTCATGAAAGCTAAAATGGATTACAAGATAAAGAAAGTGCAAGCGAAACTGGATTTCCTGAAGGAAATGCAGAGAATCTTCGGATAATGCAATAAGGGGGGAAAGTTTCAAGCATGAAAACATGCTTGAAGCGTTCCTCTTGAAGATAGACTCCAGGATTCATTTAATATAAACTTTTTAGATGAAGAGGTGTGCAAAATGCCGTATTATCCTATGATGGGTTGGTATCCCTATATGGGATTCGGAATGGGCCTACTCTGGTTAATAGTTATAATAGTGATTGCATATCTCATCTACAGACTTATTAAAAGCGAGAAGATTCTTGCGCCCAGTAAACCAATCAGCAGAAATGTAGAAGATATCCTGGCTGAGAGATATGCAAAGGGAGAGATAACTAGAGAGCAGTATATGCAGATGAAAGAAGACCTGAAGAGTTCACCTAAAAGTACCTGAATTCATTTGGGCAATGCTAGGTCTTCTTATCCTTAAACGCCGAGTGTAAAGGGGGTAAAGCCGAAACAACATCGATTTTATCTCCTCCATCATCGACTTTGCCCATGCTCTTTCATCACTTGATAATTACAGTCGATCTAGTAGCCGCCAATACAAAGAAAGAGCTGACGCAAAAATTCCGATATACTGAAAAGAATACAGAGCCACAATATTTAAGGCCGCTGGCAATAATGAGCGTTACATTTTCATCAGAGCTGATGCTATAATCTTTAGAAAAAAGATGAAGGCGTTCTAACCACCGGCTAGCTTTGGGTCAATATAATCAGCTAACTACATAGGGTACTTCAAAGAGCATGGCTTATTGGTAAACAGTTGTACAATATCCATTAGTACAAACCTTCACTGGCGCTGAACATCTTCCCTGGAAGCAGATCCTACCTGTAGGACAAATATTTCCACAAGATCCGCAGTTTAGTTCATCGACACTGGTATCGGTACAATTTCCGTTGCAAAGGCTTGTGCCCTCAGGACATGTTGCGTTATTCGGGGAAGCAGCCAAGCTGTCAATAAATCCAAAAGCCAGTAGCAACAATATTATGTATACTATTCTAATTTTATCACCCTTCTTCTGAAGTAATAGAGCTTGTCCAGGGCATTCTCGACTGCCGCCAGTCTTTTGCCGTCATACTGTGCCAATGCGTTCCGAATAATCTGTACCATCGAAGGCCGCTATGACCTCCTGAATCGTTTTCTTCCTGGCTATCTCTGAGAGGTAGCCTCCAGACAGCTCTTCCAGCGGGCACGAGATACTTTACTATTTGGGATAACACTAAACCAATGAGAGATATTGGATAGATAGCGTCAGATAATTATTTCTGCAGATAGAAATATTTAATTACCTTCAATGCTGATAATTTAATAAGGTGAATTTACAGCATGACGCTATACCATCTCACGACGGATGAGGGAACGAATTTGAGCACCTGTAATAATGCCACCTGTACAGGGTTCCGGCCGCCGTTCTACACTGCAACCGTAAATGTTCCTTCAAACCTAAATTCAGATGACTTCGAACGCATAACGGTCAATGGATACAAACAGACTACCTATAAAGGCTGGCCTCTATATTACTGCATAGGGGATAAAAAATCGGGAGATATCAATGGCCAGGCATCATGGGAGTCTGGTCTGTAGTAGCCCCTGAGAACTCAAACACCTTCCCAACAAGCTTCCAATACAAATAAAATAGGGTGATATTGAATGGTAAATAAGAACAAACATCTTATTCTCACTTTCTTCGATAGTGAGCAGGCAGCAGATAACGCAGTTGCATCTCTGAAAAACTGGGACAAAGCAAACAAAGATATCAAGCTCGGCGCGATCGGCGTGCTCGTCAAAGATAAGGATGGCAAGATCAAGACGCATAAGCTAGGAAAAAGGGATACCACTATCGGAGCCGAAATAGGCGTGGTCCTTGGGATAATCGCAGGCGTATTGTCTGGCGGCATTGCAATTCTAGGCGGCATTATTTATGGAGTAGTTCTCGGTGGCATCATTGGTACATTCATCCATAAAGGATTGGGATTATCTCAAGACGATTTGAAGAGAATCAACGATAATCTCGATGCAGGCCATGCGGCAGTAGGCGTGTTGGTCGAAAAGGGCGAAGTCTCTGCAACGATGGAAGAGCTGACCAAGCTGGGAGGCAAAGCCGAGACCCATGAAGTTACTGCTGAAGCACTGCAGAATGCGACGCAAGTTGCAGCCAATGTGCCAAGCAGCGGCACGGCTACAGCCGAAAAAACCCAATAAGATTAAGGATTTTAATCAAAAATCAGGATGGTGCGATCACTTGCAACCATCCTTTTCGATCGAGAGCGTTACTTGCGTAGGCTAAATGTAGGACGCAGATAAAATAAGTGGTCCGACCTCTGCCTATAACTGTTACGTCTATAGTCGAAATAAGGCTTTCGGGACTATACATATGGCCAGAAAGCCGAAATCGTCCTTGATCTTTTGCTCGCGGCTTTCAAGGATATCGATTACTTTCAAGGATAAAAATCCTCTAATATTATTTTATCATCTCATATTCAACTTACGTCTCTAGCTGCCTCTAGCTGAAATCAAATTTGATACCCTAATGCCTATTAGCCTCACTTTCTTATTGCCCCGCAGAAAGGGCTCAATCAACCTCTTGCTGCTGTTCTTAAAGATCTCCAGGTTGTTTGTCGGAAATGGCAGAGATTTGGCGCGGGTATGTGTATCAAAATCGTGGTATCTGACTCTTACAGTAATTGTCTTGAACTTGAAACCACTATCAATCACCTCGGCATGCACTTCTTCTGCCAATTCACCTAAGACATTAATTATTTGCACTTCATCATCCATATCCCTTTCAAAGGTGATGTCTCTTCCAACGGATTTTGTTTCGTATTCCTCTATGACTTCATTGTTATCGACTCCACTAGCGAATTCATGCAACCTGACACCCCATGCACCGAACAGTTTTGTCAGGACCTCTGGCTTTATGGAAGCAAGATCCCTAATAGTTTCGATATTTAGCCCTCTTAATGCTTGCTCCGTCTTGGGGCCGACACCTGGAATCTTTCCGACTTTCAGAGGAAACAGAAAATCTTTGACATCTTCAGGTTTAACCACAGTCAGTCCATAAGGTTTCTTGTAATCTGAGGCAATCTTGGCAACAACCTTGTTAGGCCCGACACCAACCGAGCAAGTTAATTTCTCTTTTTCGAGGATTTCTTCCATCAATTTTTTTGCAAATTCACCGGCTTCATCGAAGTCCTTCACCTTACTGGATATATCGATGTATGCCTCGTCTATACCGCCTTGTTCAAATTTATCGGCGTGGCTTCTTAGAATTTTCATTATGCCACTCGACGCCTTAATGTAAAGATCGAAATGAGGTCTCAAGAAGACACAGTGGGGACATAGCCTCCATGCTTTTGAAATAGGCATGGCTGATCTGATGCCGAATTTCCTGGCCTCATAAGAGGCACTGCTCACAACCCCTCTTCCTGTCCCTCCTTTTGGATCCGCTCCGACTACTACAGGCTTGTCCTTTAACTCCGGATGCTCTCGAACCTCTACAGAAGGGAAGAAGGAATCCAGATCAACGTGAAGGATGACTCGCATTCAATTTTCAAATTGAATGTAGTCATTACAGGGATAAACGTTTGGGATGCTCATTAAATGAATCCGGTGTGCACATTAGCAGTTTCCACCCCGCTTGGTTCATCTCAGAGATATTATACAATTACGAGAGGTAGCTTAATTTATGTTTGGAGGAACTCAAGGAAAAAGCACCAACTTCAGCCCAGCAACTAGCAAAAATGCCGTTATTACATTTCTGAATTGTCTCTGAGGGATCCTATTCACAATTTTCCTTCCTATTAGTGAGCCCAGTAGTGAGGCGGGGATAAAAATAGCAAGCCCTAATAAAAGCGTAGAATCTAGCCTTACCCCTTCACCTGCGTAGGCGATGACACGCGAGATATCGATTATCAATGTGAAGGCTCCTCCCGTTCCTATGAAAACTTCCTTCGATAGACAAAGGGTGCTGAGGATCATGCTGGTTGCCTCTCCGCTTACTCCGAAGAGACCTGATAGAAATCCAGCTACGGTGCCTCCGAGGATTGCAAAAGGCCGAGTGCGCTTCATCTGGAAGGAGGGATTCGCATAAATGAAGATTACGTAAACGAGCAGCATTATCCCCAGGGCTCTGAAGAGAAAGTGCTGGGGAAGTCTAAGCACTAGCCACGCTCCGATTATGCTTGCAGCCACTCCTGGAATGGCAGCGAGAATCACTCTCTGCCACCAGATACCATCTCTGTAGAATAAAAGCCTCCAGCCATCATTAAACCAATGTATTATGCCTGTCAGGAGCAGCACCTCTGGAAGAGGAAAAAAGTAGATAAGTATCGGCACCATAATAGTGGATGTACCGAACCCGGCGATGAGTGCCACTATACTTGCTATAATTGTAAGGGTAGCAATGAACAAAATTACTATATCCACTAATATCAATACAGTCGTTATATGATATATTTATTTCAGTTGTGACTCATGGTGTAAAAATTATATCAAGCCACAGATGGCAGATATCAATTCTCATCCGTGTGGCTTGTTTTTCATTTGCCCTTGATTTGAGGACAAGCGTTTATTATGAATATATTGATTGTAGTACCTGAAGTGCGATTCATTTGAGTGTAATTTAGTATTCTATCTAAGTATTTTAGAGCGATATCATCCTCAGATGCATTTTCATTTACAACGACTGCAACTCTTGACTTGGACGGAGCTACAGCTGGCTCTGATGGCTTCGATGGTGTATTGACAGGCTGGGGTATCTCAGTGATATTGACGTGGCTTGTATCCAAGATCGGCTCGATTTTCTTGAGGATGTCAACGAATTTTGATTTTTCAGTATATCCACGCTGTGTTTGTACTAGGCTCCCGTTCTTGAAGATCAGAATCCTCGGATAGGATGAGATATCGTATTTGGCTGTTGTATTATTGTTCTTCTCAGCATCGATAAGACCAAAGGCAACCTGGCCTTTAAGCTCATTCGATAGCTCGAGTATTGTGGCGTTCATCTCTTTACAGTAGCCGCACCAATCAGCGAAACCCATCAATACGAAGAAGGGATACTTGCTAAGCGCGAACTCGAGCGTGCTATCATTTACTTTCATAGGCAGCGATGGTTTATTCTCTCCAAGGTTAATCAGGGGTATATCGCCCTGTATTGTAGTAGTTGGTACGGTAGCTGTTACAGCAGTCGTCTGCGGCTTGGTGACAAGATTAACTTGGCTAGTGTTTAGTTCCGGCATCAATATCTTGAATGTATCTACGAGTTCCGACTTAGAGCCGAATCCAACCGGGGTATCGATAAGAGTCCCATTTTTGAATATTAGAAGCGTTGGATAGTCAGTGATGTTATATCTTTGGGCGACTTTGCTGTTGTTTCCGACATCGATCGTCCCGAAGACTATTTGCCCGTTCAGCTCGCTTGAGAGCTGATGGAGGGTGTCATTCATTTCTTTACAAGGCTCGCACCAAGAAGCGTAGCAATCAAGGACAAAGAATGGATATTTGCTTATTGTGCCGTTAACCAAGCTGTCATTTAATTCAAAGATCAATCCCTGAGAGCTATTGGAACTCGATTGCTGATTTGCTGCTGAGGCAATAATTGGGCTGAATGCTACCAGGGAAACTAGCACGAGATATACAATTATTCGGCTGTTGTACATATTGTCCCTTCTTCTTGATGTATTTCTTAGTATCAGTAACCTCGGGGCTATTAAAGCTTATGATAAAGAATTAGCAATTAATTAATATTTTTTTCATAATAGTTTAACTTGAAATTTATCTCCTATCTCAAATTTGCATCCATTGCCCTTGTTGTTCATCTGCAATGCATTTGGTTAACATATTAGTTTAACATATTGGTGGTCGTCTTAGCCAGAAAAGGGCGATATCTGGCCTGACATATCCTCGAATAGAAAGATATAATAACTCAAAATGAAATAAAGGATTGAGTTTGGAGGGAAGAGGATGGCCAACAATCTGCCAACTTATATTATATTGACCGTCTTATTGATGATGTTTACCTGTTTTCCATCACATGCACAGTTCGCTTGCTCAAGCACAGTAGAAATATCATTAATAAACAATAATTCTGAGTGTACTCAGAATAGAACTATAGTTTGTCCGAATGGGACGGATTTATGTAGTGGAGTATGCACAGATATAAACACAGAGTCGAACTGCGGAGGCTGTGCAGATAAACCTCATCGAGGGGATCACGTCTGCAAGCTGGAACAAAAATGCTGTAATGGTGTGTGCTGTATGCCAGGGGAGATCTGCTGCCATGGGGAATGCACTGATACATATAATGATCCCAACAACTGTGGCGGTTGCGGCAACGTCGGTTCAGGAAAAAATATCTGCCAACCTGATGAAGTCTGTTGTGGGGGAGTGTGTACAGATATTCTTTTTGATGATAATAACTGCGGAGATTGTGGAAATGTCTGTTCATCTGGTGCACACTGTATTGACGGGGAATGCTCGTCATCTGGTGGTGCTGGAGAGGGTACTGATAGTACCGATGATGAACCTGAGAACTTGCCGGAATGATGTACCGCATCCGTAGTGACATAGGCCATAGTGATACAGGCAATATAGCCAAGAACCCAGATCATTGCAGTTACAGAATATCCTAAGAACGGCTAAGATAATGACCAGAACAATGGGTTCGAGGCATTTCCCAAAAAGTGATGAAGGTTCAAGAGAACATCTTCTGTTGGATCTGCTCTCATATACTTAGCTACTCAATAGCAAGGGCTAATGATACAATGGTGCATTCACAGGACCTTTTTAAGCAAAGGAACTCGCCTTAACAACAAGTGGCTTACCAGAAAGCATAGTGGAATTGCTATGGTTATTGCGACCACAAACTTGAGAATGGGATGCCATGCGAAATTCCTAATAGCCAGTGAGGTCAGTATAAGAATTGGCGCATGGAAAACATAGGCAGAGAAAGAGTTTTGAGACATAAATCTTGTAAACTTGCCCTGAACATTGAAGCGTTCCCTGAAGAGCACTATTATGCCAAGAGAAACACCCACGCAGAAGAAGGATTCCCATAGGGCATAAGCTGCGCTCTGCCAGTAAAAGCCGCCAGAATACCTTGAAAAATCGCCTGAAATACCTCCCCCCAAAACTATGATTGCAAAAAAGAAGATTGATCCGCAGATTAGCGCAATCTTGAACCAGATCATTCCGAAGGAATATGGAATTCGGGCCAGCCAGTTCTTCCGGTAAGCAATGATTCCTATAATGAAAAGTATGATGTATTGTGAGAAGAAGCCTAGCTGCATATTCAATACGCTTGTGCCGATCGGCTGAACCAAGCGAACAATGAAGGAACAAATTGAGATAAGAAGGATAAGTCCTAGAACAGCTAGGTGTCCAGGAAGAGGTCCGGTTCTCTGCGGCCTCTGTGAATTATGTAAAAACAGCTTGCTTGAAAATAGCCTGATGATCGAATATATTGCCGAAAAGATCAGAAGAGCGAGGGCGAACCACATCGGCCCTGTTCCGCCTAGAAAATCAAGACTCAGGATATATCCCAGGAGGAATTGCCCTACCGGCGGACGTGGGCTGGTCCATTGGAAAGCCAGGATATAATAAACGATTATCGTGTTTATGAAAAGCATATAGATCAGAGTAGGAATGCCCAGCCGTACTGTTCGATCGCCTAAGAACTTGAAGAACCCCTTGCGATCAAGGGCATTAGGTACGAAATAGCCTGCTATCAGGAAGAGGAGACCCATGAAATAGGCCTGCATGAAGATTTGGAAAATAGCGAAAAACGTAAAGGATAGGGCATCTAGCTTCAGATGCTCGGTATATTGCCAACTCCCGATATTAGAATAGGTTACAGCTGCATGGACCATGATAACAAAGACTATCATGAGCCAGCGAATATTATCAATGAAGAACAGCCGATCTTGTTTTGCTAGTTTCGTTTCAATCTCAGGCATGATAACCCCCACAGGCCATTTCTGTATACTCTCAATCTTTCCGCTGGAATCGATCTTTATGGCTCTATTATGAGCTGCTGACTTCTTACTTTCATCTTCGATATACGTCTATTGCTTACGAACAGAAATTTTAAAGCTTAAGCGAGACTATTTTACTAGGTTATCCAGCGAACTTTCAAGAAGAAATGCCGGATCGCTATGTATAGCGCTTTATATGTAATTTATCCAAGGTCAATTGAGGTTATATGCCTAAAGATAATTCTTTTGTTGAAAATGAATCAAAACCGTCAAGGAAACCAAACCATCTAATCTCCGAGAAGAGCCCCTACCTCCTTCAGCATGCTTATAATCCCGTAGATTGGTATCCATGGGGCGATGATGCATTCAGCCGTGCAAAGCAGGAAGACAAGCCAATCTTTCTCTCGGTAGGTTATTCGACATGCCACTGGTGCCATGTAATGGCCCATGAGTCTTTCGAAGATCCTGCAGTCGCAGCTGCGATGAACGATGCATTTGTCTCTATTAAAGTAGACCGAGAAGAGCGGCCGGATATAGATCAGGTCTACATGGCTGTCAGCCTTATGATGACAGGAAGAGGCGGATGGCCTCTTACTATTATTATGACTCCTGATAAGCGGCCGTTCTTTGCTGCCACATACATTCCAAAGAGCGGACGCTTCGGCCAGATGGGAATGAATGAGCTGATACCTACAATTAAGAATCTCTGGAAGAACCGAAGAGGGGAGCTTCTAAGTTCTGCAGATAAAATCATAGATAGCCTAAAGAAGACCCAGGCTGGAGAGGACCAGGAAAAAGGTCGGATAAAGAAGCAGAAACTGGATGCATCAACTCTGGAAGCTGCATACAGCGGCCTTTCAATAATTTTCGATGTCCAGAACGGCGGGTTCGGCTCAGCCCCGAAGTTCCCCACACCTCATAACCTTCTTTTCCTGCTGCGCTACTGGCTGCGAAGCCGTGATGCCAGCGCTATACAGATGGTTGAGACTACACTTGAGGCCATGCGCATGGGCGGCATCTTTGACCATATTGGCTTTGGATTTCATAGATATTCCACAGATGCCGAATGGTTCATCCCTCACTTCGAGAAGATGCTCTATGATCAGGCGCAACTGATCATGGCATATGCTGAAGCATATCAGGCAACTGGAAAAGAGGAATATGCAAGAATCGCCAACGAGATCATCGAGTATGTGCTGAGAAAAATGACATCTCCAGAAGGCGGCTTTTACTCCGCTGAAGATGCCGATAGCGAGGGTGAGGAAGGGAAATTTTACCTCTGGACTACAGAGGAGCTAAAACAGCTAATGGATAAGGAAGAGTACAGCCTTTTCACCAAGATATTCGATATTCAAGATGCGGGGAATTTCGAGAAGGGTAGAAACATCCTGCGCATGCGTGCTTCTTTGGAAGACACTGCTTCTGTAATTGGGATGCCTGAGGAAGAGCTGAGAAGCAAGCTTGAAGATATAAGACAGAAGCTTTTTGCCGCAAGAGAGAAACGCGTTCATCCAGCTAAGGATGATAAGATCCTAACGGACTGGAACAGCCTCATGATCGCTGCCCTTGCCAAGGCTGCACAAATCTTTGATGAGCCGAGATACGCTGAAGCTGCAAAGAATGCTGCGGACTTTGTTCTTCAAAGATTGCGTAGGTCCGATGGAAGGCCGCTTCATCGCTACAAAGATGAGGCTGGAATTGCCGGGAACCTTGATGACTACGCGTTTCTAATTTGGGGGTTGATCGAGCTTTATGAGGCCATCTTTGATGTCCAGTATCTCAAGGTAGCACTTGAGCTGAACAGAGATATGATTGAGCATTTCTGGGATGGCGCTTTAGGCGGCCTCTACTTTACGCCCAATGATGGCGAGCAATTGCCAGTTCGGCAGAAGGAGATATACGATGGTGCCATGCCTTCCGGTAACTCCGTTGCAATGCTCAACCTGCTCAGGCTGTCTCATCTTATTGGAGATACTTCCTTCGAGGAGAGGGCTAACGCAATCGGCTGCACATTTGCAGTCGCTGTAAATAGGCAGCCGCTCGGCCATACAATGCTCATGTGTGCACTGGAATTTGCGCTTGGCCCTTCCTATGAGATCGCTATTGTGGGCGGCGAGGGAGTAGGCAAAATTCTTGACGCCTTGAGATCAAAGTTCGTGCCAAATAAAGTCATAATAGTGGTCTTCGGAGAAGAAATCCATAAGATTGCAGAGTTCACCAGAAGTCTCTCGCAGTTGAATGGAAAAGCAACAGTTTACGTTTGCAGCGGCCATAAATGCGAACTGCCGACGAACGATCCTGAAATGATGCTTAATCTATTGGAACTATCTAATACCCGCGCGGAATAAAAGATTAGCGACAAGAAGTGTCACAGGAAATTGCACCTAAGCATATCGATTTAGGAGATATATATATCTAAAAGCATCATATTAGTTCCGAAAGACTGCCTATCGAGGAATTAATATATGAAAGAGAGATTAAAAATCGATTGGGCAATAAAGAGCAATAATGCAAACTTGCGGAACTTTATAACTTATCTAAAAAATCGAGGTGCGAGACCAGCCACGATAGAAACTTATATCTTTAGGGTTTCAAAATACCTTGAGTTTTGCGGCAAGGCCAAGCCATCACCTGAATTAGCTCAAAAATTTCGCGAATCACTTTTAGACAGGGGGTTGTCGAATTCTAGCATTATGGTTCATTCATTTGCCATGAAAAGTTATCATAAAATGTTAGGCCAGGATATAAAATTCCCCAATTTGCCCTTGAAAAACACAATAACCAACTACTTTTCAGCATCGGATGTAAATAATATATTTGACTCGATAAAAAACATTAAGCATCTTGCATTATTTAAAACAGCATTCTATGCCTGCCTGAGAGCCTCCGAATTATGCAATTTGGATGTCGAAGATATTAACTTTGATAATTCAAGCTTATTAGTTAGGGAGGGGAAAGGCGGCAAATCAGCTACCTGCTTTTTACAGGCAGAGGTTATTGAAATTCTTCAAGAATACTTGGCGGTTAAGCCATTTTTTGAAATTGATGATAGAAACCCCCTATTCTTTACAGATTTTGGCAACAGGTATACCAGAAGGGAGCTGTATCATCTGGTAGTTCATTATAAGGAAAAGGCAAATATAAAGAAACCTGGTGGTTGCCATGTGCTCTTTAGACACTCGCCAGCTTCTTTGATGGTTCTTAATGGCTGTGATTTGTTAACCATTAAGGAAGTCATGAGACATTCAGATATTACTACAACAATGCGCTACTTGCACTTATCTGATGGCGCGAGGAGAGCAAAATATAACGAATTTCTGAGGCTTTAAGGGCTGATACTCATGGAAACACCTCAATTTGTAACCATATCAATCTCTGAGTATCAGCAGTTAGTAGCTACAGTTCAAGAGATATCAAGCTTACGCCAAGAAATTGAATACCTACAAGAAAAATATGCTCGCGATATAGCTGAGGATAGAAGCAGAATAACAGCTCTTGAATCTGATCATGATAAACCAGAGCCTCGCCAGCTTAACCAATCTGAAGTTCTTAAAGCCCTATTAGCCGCCAATAACGGCAAGATGCTTCAAACTGAAGCTAGAAAAAAGATGAGACTATCCAAAACTGAATTTTCAAAACTATTATCAACCATGGGGGGTGAGATACATATCAAGCACTACTATAAAGATAAAAGAAAAAATCTGCTTGAATTAGTTTCCGGAAACTATTAACTAATTTAGGCCCATCTCCTGTGATGGTGTGATTAGAGCAAAATTTGGCGTGAATTTGCCAAGTTTTGTATATAATTTACTTTGAGAAAGGGAAAGAAAATAGTTAAATATACTACAAACTGACCTTCAAGGTTGATAGGAGAAAAATAGTTAATAGTTTCCGGAAACTAATTTTAACAATTGTTAACTTGCCGCCTTTAACACACATTCAGCAGGCCATATAAAAACTTTTTCGCATCCTTTGCATTTACCCAGATGGCTAACTTCCTAATTAAATCAACTATCCCGTTTTGAGACAGTGCTTTTTGAACTCTTCACTCTTGCGATCACCACCAGTCTTGCAAGCATATAGCTGATCTGGCTTTGCGGGAGAGCTTGAACAATGTCCTTGAGAGAATGCATGGTTCGATTCGTTAACGAGAAAAGGTTATGAGAGGGCTAAAGGTTGATGATACTCCAATTCTGCCTATGAATCAAATTTACTATAACTTCATCAGAGGGCATCAAGCTTTGAATGGCAAAACACCGGCTGAAATGGCAGGAATAGGGATTAGTGAAGAGAATAAGTGGTTGGGATTGATTGTGAGGAGCGTTAAAAAATAAATTCTCATCTTTTTAATAAATCCCTTCATTTCGATAAATTTATTACTTGATTGATCCATTTGCGCTTAATGAGGTCTACCAAAAATTATGCGACGATGATCATTGTTGTAATATTCCTTCTATTTGCTACACATCAATTGTTATTACAAATAGATCAGAATAGGGTAGTCCCCACAGAAAGAATAAATGATTATGCACTTAATTACATAGAAACATATAAATATCTCGCAGAGAAATATATAAGTCCGGATAATAGAACGTATCTTCAATTTTATATGGAGAGCCCGTATCTTATAAAGGCCACAATCTCAATCACACATGGAGCGGGAATAGAATTTATCCCATCAAAAACAAGTTCATTTCAAACAACCATCACCGACAAAAATGCAGAAGATTCAATTTTCAATATGAATGAATACGCGTTTGCCAAGAATTTTTATTATAAAAACGCTACGGTATTTCATTTTAGCTATAATAACTCGCCATGCTTTTCCGGTTTTGGCAAAAACGATGGAATTGCATACATTTATTTTCAAATCGACGGTAGGAGACCGTTTGCTAGTGTACTTGAATATGGTTCTGTATTGGTTCAAGGCGTTGCAATTAATGGTATTTATTATAATTATGTATTCATTAAAGGCAGCAATAGAAATAAGGATTGGACGAACCAAACTGCTTTTGAAGATGCATCGAATAATTTTGAGAGTGATTTAAGGTATGCATTTACTAAATCGGAGGAATTTAGAGAGTATTTAGCGAATCCCATTCTTTCAGATATGGCACAAGCATTGATACGAAAGAATGAATCGGGTGCTTATAGCAATGACTATCCATCATGGACTCAAGATTTTAAAGCGTTTTATGCCAAGGCCAATGAATTGAGGGTAACTCGTCAATTTGCTGACGGTTTGTATAAATTCACCGAAGCACAAGAAGCTCAAGCGGAACGCCGTGAAGCACAGAAACCATCGTTTTGGGATCAATATGATCCATCAACCATGATTAGAGCTATATTAGGATCAATAATAGCTTATATATTAATAAATTATAATGGTAGGCTTCTTAAATTACTACCTAAACGTCGTAAAAAGGACGATTAAATCGAAGAATAATAAAAATATAATCCCTATATATGCGTATATTAATCCTCTTCTTATCTCATTGATCTTTTCATCGATGGTTCTATCTTCAGCCCAATCGCCACATGACAATATCATATTTCTTACATTATTTGTTACTCCCCAGTAACACGCCTTTACACGGTTAACAAATGTTATCAACCTAGATGCAACAGCATTAGCTAGCACCCCTGTATGCAACAGAACCCATCAGTGTACCTTTTCATACAGTGGCATGTCACGAAAAATCTATATACTATGACAATAGAATCTATGTATGGTGATGTAACATGACAGATGAATATGTAAATCTACGAGTATTTAGAACAGATGCTGAGCGGTTGAAGATGTATGCCGTGTACGGAGATAGCCTGGCTGATGCCCTTCACAAAGTATTGGATAAAATGGAATCATCAGGGGCCGCAAATGAGCTAATAGAGGAATCAAGGCAGCGAATCATCAGTAACATAAAGAAGGGGTGAGATGAAGCGATGACTCACTGCATCGATATGTATAAGGCGCAGATCTTGCAGGGAAATTTCTGTGGCCTTGATGAATCCGAGATTTCACGGATGAAGGCGTATATCCGACTACTGGGTGAGCTGGAAAGAACAATTGAAGCGGAATGCCCGGGCCTACTAAAATCGGATGCAGAATTCATCAAACACGATTTGGCGAGCATAGAATGTAAGATATCACAAAGCAACGATGAGGATCACGACTTGGAAATTTCCAAGAACATAGACAAACTAAGATGCCTCAAACTTTCAGAATCAATTGCAGTAGGCGCATTGAGACCAATAATCCATGAACACAATGAGAATATCAAAAAAATTGAGATGAAGCAGATAAAGGACACATTGATTGACAGCTTGAAACGCGGCGAGGTTCCGCACCTTAACACCAGAGAAATCGAAGAAATAGCAGGTTATGCCCGAAATGAAGTATATCCGAGAATTCCGCCAAAAAAAGAGACACCAAAGAAAGAACCAGAGCCCATACCTGTAGATCTCAATAAGATTCCCAAAAAATGCAAACTATGCGTTGCGTTTCCATGCTGTTGGATCTGCAGTAGGTCAGATTCTTCAGATGAAGAAGAACCTACTTCATGCGTATCAAAGATACATGAAATTCGGATAGAATCGCTTGAAAAATGCTGGAAAAAAGGAAGAAAGGGGTAAGAGACAATGGAAGAGAGAAAGAAGAGGTGAATGGAAATGGGACGAGGATTGAGTGAACTGCAGAAATGGATATTAAAGATGGCATATGAAAAGCTGGATCAACCGTCTAAAATACGGCTAGATGGTCCAATTAGCTCTGAGCTTTATGAGAAAGTTGTAGAAGCTAAAACCTGGCTATATAATGCTGAGATCTTTCGCGGATACTATGGCTGGAAACCGTGTAATAGCGTTGCATATGAAGAACAATGGTTTGCAAACAACTTGTTTGATCCTAATGAAATTGGCAGGACTAAATATAATGCAGCGCATGTTGCGGTTAAAAAAGCGTGTGACCGTCTTGAAAAAAGGGGTTTGGTAGAATGTATTCGTTCATATAGTTCAAGATCTTGGGCTGCCGTTGTGATTACAAAGAAAGGGATAGATTTAATGGCTAAACTAGGAACCAAAGTAGACCCTCAAATTAGCCATTAATCTATTGGTTAAATTAGCCCCTTCTTTCCAGGCACAATATAGCCGTTAAAGCTATTGGTTAAATTCCTATCCAAATCTAGATCACAAATTAGCCAATAGAGATACTAGCATAACGTTTCCTACAACACATAGTGCAAAGTATTTCATTTATATATTTTACAATTTGTTGCCGAAAAGTGGACAGTAGCGTAAGATTAGAGAAGGGGGAAACTTTTGAAGGATTTAAGAATTTTAAGGAGTGATATTAGATGTACATAAGAACTTTAACGTTAGTAGATGGCGATATAAGATATAAGTCTGTTAGTATTCCCGTCGAATTAGGGAAAAAACTGTCGCGAAAGGTTGTGATTAGTGAACTGCCAGGTGGAATTTTTATCAGGAATGCAACCCGCGAAGATTTGATGAAACAATTAGATGAAGAGATGAAGGAGAGATAAAATATGAGTTTGAATGATATATTAAATGAATATAATAGGTGCGTGAATGAACTGCCAATTATAAAAAATAAGAAATTGGTAGAGCCATGTTCCGTTGAAATCGAGGATGGCAAACCGGTATTAGTAATAATTGATAGAGAGAGGTACAATGCTTTAGATGACTTGCAGAAACAAGCTGAAAATTTCATTACAAAAGTTGACGTATTGCAAGCAGATGTCGAAGCAATATTCACAGAGTTGGAAAAGGAAGGCGTCAGAATGGTGCCACACACTCTCCAGACATTAACTGCAGATCTAGTAGGACAACAGCAACACCGTTACGCTTTACAAAGACAATTAAGTGCTCTCAATAGTGACTTATCAATGGCTGGTTTAACACCTAAAGAAATAGTTGAAAGCCAGAAGTATACCGACATGCATAAGCTCTACGACCCTGTTCTTGAAGATATAGATAGGATTGAGAAATTAGAGAAGGCGGCTATCCAGAAGTACCAGAATTTGCTTTCACATTTTAACGCGGCTGGTGAGTGAATTGTCAGATGAATATGATGAACCGTGTGACTGCTGTCACATCGATGAAGATCAATGTCAGGATCAATGTTTTGAAGATCAAGATGAATATATGGAGGAATAAATATGTCATATCATGTGATTAAAAAGGAACTGAGTTACTTAATTGTGGACCACGACTTAGAGAAAAAGTTTGAAGTGTTTGATATCGAAAGTTTTGAAAAGGCTGCTAAAGAGATCTCAAGTGACTTGAATATCTCAGAAGAAGATACTGAAAAGATCTTGATGGACACAATGGAGAAGAGTTCAAAAAATGAGGATGGCATTTCAGCCTTTACAGTAAAAAAGGCAGAAGATACTGAAAAAGCCCAATATGAAATTTACAGGAATTATGATGACAATTTTATAATTCGAGATCAATTTGGCAGGAAGCATGTTTTAAAGAGCTGTGGTCCCAATGGTTGTGGAAGCGAAAGTTTTGAAAAGGCTGCTAAGGAAATTTCGAATAATTGTGGACAGTGCCAGATAAAAGTCGAAGAGTTTTTAAAAGAGGAGATGGAGCGGTTCATCAATAATGAAAGCAACAGATTTGAGATTACAAAGTCAGCGAAAAAATATCATGAAAGTGACGCTTTTCATGAAGATGACAGTCAGTCATCCGGTGTTGAACCTGATGATCCCGGCTTGGATGGCAAGAAGAAAAAGAAGATAAAAGGCGCTAGAAGAGTAAAGACTGATGAAGAGCTGGCATATGAGGCTCATAGAGACGCCGTAGACAAGGCGTATGGGGTTTCCAGTTGGAAGCCTAAAAATAGATAAGGAGATGATTAAAAATGAGTTTAGATTATAATCCTGAAGAGGAAAACTGGAAGGAGTTTGCATGGGCAGCCCTCAAGGTCAAGACAGCAAGTCTAACATCAAGCAGCCAATGTCATATAAAAGAGATTACTGAAGGCAATATCATATTGTGTTGGTTGGACAACCAGGATGCAGAGCATGATTTTACAAATGACGAGGTCCATTTGATGGGCATATTAGACGATGATCTAATGTATTGCTACATGGACCAAAAGTATTCTGATGCTACAAACCTTGGACATTATTATTACATCGATGTCAAGATTGCAGCTCTAATTGACGCTGCAATAGCTTATATGGCGGGGATTTAAATGGCAAATGAAGTGACGAATGTAACTGAATTGGTGCCAAAAAAGATGTGTCCGTTCAATCTGGACAAAGAGTGCAACGATAACTGTATGGCTTTTAACCTTGATCCAAATAGACCTGGCTGTGGCATATTAGCTCTAATGTATTTTGGCAGATATGGAGGAAGGAGCAAATTGAGTTGATGGATATGGTTAAGGAGATTATATTGACACAAGACAAAGTTGAAATTGTTGATGACAATGTTTATGATGAGATCAATAAGCATAAATGGTACGCAAAAAAACAAGGATCAGGAAAAAATTCTCGGTGGTATGCAGAAAGAACCGACAGGACAACAGGCAAAAAGAAAACAATCAGGATGCATAGATTCATTTGGGAGCTTGTTAATGGGCCAATTCCAAAAGGCTTTGAAATTGACCACATAAATCATAATGGCCTTGATAATAGAATAGAGAATCTGAGACTTGTGACACATGCTGAAAATATACATAACTGTCGAAAATACCAAACATATGCTGGAAAAGAGACAAGTTCCGATTATAAAGGCGTACGTTGGGATAAACAACGTGGTAAATGGCAAGCTCAGATAATGGTTAATGGGAAAACTAAACATCTTGGATATTTTAAGGATGAAATTGAAGCTGCAAGAGCATATGATGAAGCTGCAATGAAGTATTTCTTGAACTTCAAATATACAAACGCTGAAATTGCAGCAGCAGCATAAGCTTTGGGACTGAAAGGCAGTTCCTACGGGAACTGCACGACTTCACACAGGAAAGAGCAAAAGTGGTGGATTCCACCACGATCACTAAAAACCCGGATGCAGAGAAGGCGCTGATCGCTGGCGAGAAAAAGATAGTGCATAACTGATATGATGTCATACCTGTTGCCTGGCTGACATTGCGACAGTTATGCAACAGATGTCACAGGGAGTAGCTCTTTAATTTCTTCAAGCTACTCCCATCACCTAATTATATTATGGAGTTGATTTAAATGATGAATGACGAATTTAAAGAGATTATATTGACACAAGGAAAAGTTGCGCTTGTTGATAATGGTGTTTACAATGAGGTAAATAAGCATAAATGGTGTACATATCATCAAGGATCGGGTAAAAATATTCGCTGGTATGCGATGCGAAACGATTGTTCTACAGGCAAAAAGAAAAATATCAGAATGCATCGGTTTATTTGGGAGCTTGTTAATGGACCTATACCTGAAGGTTTTCAAATTGATCACATTAACCACAATGGCCTGGACAATAGGCTTGAAAACTTGAGACTGGCAACTAACGCTGAAAATATGTTCAATCAGCGTAAAAAACAAATACACGCTGGTAAAGAGCCAAGCTCCGACTATAAAGGTGTTTGTTGGGATAAACAATGTGGTAAATGGAAGGCTAAGATACAAGTCAATGGAAAATATAAACATCTTGGAATGTTCGTAAATGAAGAAGATGCTGCAAGAGCATATGATGAAGCTGCAATGAAGTATTTTTTGAACTTCAAATATACTAATGTGGAAATTGCAGCAGCCGCTTAGGAGATGATATAAAAATGATGTCTGTTAGTGATCTTAAACGATTACAGAAATGGATGCCGTGGATGAGATACCAGGGCCGGAAAGTGCCATCATTAGACGGTATAACATTAGCCCAATGGAAAAAAGACAGGGACAATGTACAATCCATTTACATTGATGCAATGATGAGATGTGTTGATAATGATAGATTGGAAGGCGTAGGAATTGAAATTCCCTATGGATTAGCCGTTATTGATTTGGATCATTGTATAAATGTGACAGGTGACTTAAATGATGTTGCAAAAGAGATAGTGGAAAGATTTAATTCGTACACGGAATTTTCGCCATCAGGCACCGGATTGCATATTATTACAGCAATTGATGATCTGAGTGACTACCCGAAGCTGAAAGCTAACTTTGACAATCAGTCTGTAGAGGTTCTATTGCCGGGAAATTTCGTAACATTCTCAGGTGATTCATTATTTGATGGCAAAGATAAAATCTATGATAGGACTGATTTAGTTCTTGAGTTATATCATGAAGCAGGGGTAGAAAAACGCAAACCTGTTAACGCAATTACCGACATTGTTAGAACTGGCAATACAGCATATGGAGATATGGCCTTGGAAAAAGAATGCAGCATTGTTAGGCAGGCAATTGAAGGGACAAGGTCACAGACTTTATACACGGCTGCAAAACATATTGGCGGCTTAATTCCGGCTGGTGAGGTTGATGAAAATAGAGCTGTCTCGGATTTGACTTATGCTGGCAGAGCAACGGGATTAGATGAGGATAAGATCAGGCAGGAAATTGCTGATGGAATTAGGGCCGGAAAAATGCATCCAAGACCTCCACATTATTGCTTTTGAATTTGCAGTCCCGAGGACTGCACTAAAAACATGGATGGGGTGTGATATACTAAAAAAAACAAAAATGAATTAGTTGATGCTGATTTTCAGCGATAGGTTTAAATAGTATGCCATCAGAATATATTACTAAAGAGGTTTTCGAATTTGTAATATATAAAAATGAGGTGAATAAAAATGGTAATGTATACTAAAAAACCGCAAACTCCGAAAGAAATAGATGAATATATTGACATGATGTGCAAAAAACATCCGATAGCTGAAGCGTTCATCAGGTGTGAAGTCGGGAATTTCAAATCCGATGATAAGTATCTTCACATCCGATGATAAAAAATTTACAATGAGACTCTTTTAAAGGGCTGACTGATCCTCAGCCCTCGGCAACCATTAAAGTCATAAGTGGGATTAATTACCTGGTTGCGAAAGAGGTTAGTTTGGTTGCCTGTTGAAGCATTAACTATATTTTTAGATCTATACTTTATCGGCAACTATAAGAATAAAAATAGTGAGATAAAATAATAAGGAGAAACAATATGTACAACAATAAATATAACTGTGACGAAACTGCATCAAAAAGTAACAATCCATATAAAGATTTGAAACCAGGTATGAAGCGGTTTGAAACCGATGACGGTAGGTTCGTTGCGAATTTAATTGAAGTAGTAGGGGATACATTAGTCTTTGAAAATAGGACTGGCATACATTATTACATTAAAGCTGAGAAAATTAAATATCTTACGGATGTTTGCTATATCAAGCCTGTAGTTCATGGGGTGACTTAGATGACTGAGGATGTTGATGAGACAATGAATCTTGAATACATATCTGACTTCTCAGATCATGATCTTAATAAGACGGATATCCTAACACAAGAGAAAACAAGAAACGGTACAAAATTTAAAGGAAGTTCTACAAAGGCAGCAACCGCCTTAATGTCACGGTATCAAATATATGCAACGGAGGGATCGGATGCTTTCGGCAAAATCTGGATTTATGATGATAAAAAGGGAATTTATGTACCTAACGGTGTAACAATTATTAAATATCTATTGCAAGAAGTTGGTGGTGATTTCTGTACTCCATCTTTTGAAGCCTCAGTTATTGACAGAATTTGCGCACATAGAAACATCAAAATGTCTGATTTCGACCCCGATCCATATATAATGTGTTTACGAAATGGGGTTATTGATCTACGAACAGGCGAATTTCTGCCTCATGATCCTAAATATATGATGACAATAAGGTTAGATATTAAATATGATCCTGTTGCAAAATGTCCGATTTTTGATAAGTTTCTTAGCGATATTGTCGAAGATCCCGCAGATAAAGATACAATTTACGACTTTATGTCAACAACTATAATCAAAAAGCCATTTGATATATTGCTGACATTAATAGGCGGCGGCAGAAACGGAAAAGGAAGATTGATATTGTTTATTCGGTGGTTTTTAGGCAATGAAAATGTAACATCGCTTAGGATAAGCAAAATAGGGGAAAGGTTCGCAGGAAATAGTATATATCGGAAATTGGCAATGATAAACGGCGAAGTTGAAGGATATTTGCCGATGGGACAAATAAAAGACGTGGTATCGGGAAATCCTATCAACGTAGAGATAAAAGGCGGCGGATTCTTTGATTATGAACCTTATTTGAAAATTATATTTGACACTAACAATCCGCCTAAGATCAAGGATACATCTGAGGGCAAAATTAGGAGACACTTTAAATTGGACTTCCCAAATAAATTTGTAGATGATCCCGACCCGGATAATTCACGTGAAAAGAAAAGAGATCCTAACATACTTGACAAAATGAAAACTGAAGAGGAAAAATCAGGTGTATTAAATGAACTTATTAAGAGGGCAGGTGAATTAATAGGGAGCAGGACAATTTTCAGAAGAAAGTCGGAAGAGGATACTGCAAGTGAATATGATATTCAAACTCATAGTATAAGCGGATTTGCTGATAACTGGTTAGATTTTGAAGATGATTCATATATGTTTGCAGATGAGATATATACTGCATATAAGATATTTTGCAAGACTATTAACACGCCGCCTAAAAAACAAGCTGCATTAGGATTGTATTTGAGGAAGGAATTAGGTTTAAAAAAGTGTCAAAAAGGAAAGGATCGAAAAAGAGCATATGAAGGAATTTGTCTAAAACCTGAAGCAGATATGATAGTAATTTCAGAGACAGCCAATACAGAAACAGAAAAATCGACAGCGTGAACAGGTAGAACAGGTAGAACAGGTTGCTATTTTTTTCCAAAATCATTATCAAGAAGGCAATTTTTTGAAACCTGTTCACTTCTAAATCGCTATGCTGAACAAGTTAGGTAGAACAGGTTGCTTTCTATACGCTACAATAAATGTAGTATATTCTTTTTTGGCTCCTCGCTGTTTTGTGTGGGTTGTTGAATAAACCTTTATACCAACTTCAACTAGAAAATGGGCTGTGTCAATCTCACAGGAAGATCTCTTCAGGATAGCACTGAATATCGAACATCCCTGGTTCATAACATCAATTGATTTTAACGCCGAAGGAAGGCAACTTGATATCCACATAGATTTCAAAACGGGCAGTAAATTTCCCTGTTCGAAATGCGGCAAACAAGGTTGCAATGTTCATGATACAATTGAAAGGACCTGGCGCCACTTGAACTTCTTCCAGTTCAAGACCTATATCCATTGTCGAGTCCCTCGGACTGATTGTGAAGATTGCGGAGTTAAACAGGTAAAGGTTCCCTGGGCTAGAAAAGGCAGCGGATTCACGCTGCTCATGGATTCCTTGATAGTTTTAATGGCTCAACATATGACAGTTAAGGCGATCGCTGAGATGGTCGGTGAACACGATACCCGATTGTGGCGTGTTCTAGAGCATTATGTCTCGGAAGCCAGGTCAAATGAGGACTACTCAGAGGTAAAATCAGTAGGTGTAGATGAAACATCAAGGGCAAAAGGACATAATTACGTTTCTGTATTTATGGATCTTGATAAATCCAAAGTAATACATGTATGTGAAGGAAAAGATGCCTCAACTCTTGATTCATTCAAGACTGATTTAGAGTTGCATAAGGGATCCAGTGAAAATATCGATAACTTCTGTTGCGATATGTCACCGGCCTTTATATCTGGAATCGAGGATAAATTCCCTAACGCATCCATCACTTTTGATAAGTTCCATGTAATGAAACTCATGAATGAAGCAATAGATGAGGTTAGGCGAGAAGAACAATCGCATAATTCTCTATTAAAGAAAACAAGGTATGTCTGGCTTAAGAATCCAGAAAACCTATCAATCAAGCAAAATGAGACATTCAGATCACTGAAAGATCTAAGGCTTAAAACGCTAAGGGCTTATGGTATCAAACTGGCTCTCCGCGATTTCTGGAACTTCCAAAATACTCATTATGCTGATGCTTATCTAAAAAAGTGGTATTTCTGGGCAACTCATAGCAGACTTAATCCCGTAATTGATTGCGCTAAAACAATTAAGCAGCATTGGAACGGCGTAACCAATTATATTAAAACTAAAATCGATAACGGTATCTTGGAAGGAACTAACAGCCTTATCCAAGCTGCTAAGGATAGTGCAAGAGGTTTCAGATCAACCAAGAATTTCATTATTACTATTTATCTTAGGACTGGAAAACTTGAGTTCAATTTACCCACATGAAATAGCGAAGAACCTCTTTTTTTTAGACCTAAATAGGGGTAAAACCTGTTCACCTGTTCTTCGATAGTGAAAAACCTGTTCTAAACCTGTTCTCCAACCTGTTCACCTGTTCATGATAGTGATTTTCGTGTGCGGAGGCGAAGCCGAGCACATTCGTTGCATCACACCCCATCCATGTTTTTAGTGCAGTGGAGCGGAGCGGAACTGCTAATTCAAATGGAACTTCTGTGGGGAATTCCGCAATAAGATTTATTAAGCTAGAAACTAATAGGCTACTATATGGCACAAGAACAGGAGTATGAGGATGTGCCTCATACACAAGAACAAGTAGAGCAAGCAAGAGCACTGGTGAGATTACAGTTTGAAGTTTTAGGTGAAGATTGGGATGAATGGTGGACAGAAAGGCTGAAAGAAGTTGCTGAGTTTAATTAATTTGGTTCAATTTGGTTCAAAAATGGGTAATATGAAGCAAAATTAGGTACTGGAAATTGGGGCAATTCGGTCCAAATTGGTCCAAATTGGATTTATTTAAATACATTTATATTTAAATATATAAATTTATACTATCCTTCAGATCAAAAGTTTTTGAGATTGTTAGCGAATTATATATTTCCATTATGATAATAAGGGCAAAAACGTGTTCTCAATAGGTCCGATTCCATACTTTATAGGAATGAGCCCTATCTGGCGCGTAACATGCAGATTGTAGAGCCTGAAATATAGTCATAGTGACCTGGAAATTAAATTAGAGCCTCGCCGTTACCTATTTTGATACAGTTTTACGACATTCGATATTGAACCGTTAATTAAAATCTTAAATGATTAGTTGAATAATATATTTATAAGTTCATCACTGTCTAAAGTCGTGACTATTCGTGATAAATGGCAGCCGATAACGAACACTAAAACGGCGATTGAATCGCAGTGAAGATTCGTTATAAATGGCAGTAGATGACGAAATGAAGTTGCGATTGATTGGCGATTGGAAATATAAATTAAAAATGGAGATGATATTATTAGTAGAATATGCAAAGTCTGTAAAACATCAAACAGAAAGGATATAGAAAGACGTGTAATTTACATGCCAGAAAGCCATGAAAGTATAGAACAAATTGCAAAATCATATGAGGGAATTTCAACAGACAGTTTACGTCGTCATATAAAATTTCATATGAAAGAGCTGGAAAATTCTAGCAATGAAATTGAATCTAATGATTTAAACCCGGATGATCTGATCCCCGAAGCAGAAATACAGTCTTGGAAATGTTATCAAAGTGCAATCGCTAGCGGTGACATGACTTTGGGGATGAAATCACTATCGGCTGCTATTGAACTAACTAAATTGAGAAGGAAAGACCAGGATGAGGGCAGGCAGGATACCAGCGCAGACCTATCAGCATCTGATGAATGGATAGATCTGAGGTCCAAGCTGTTGAAGGCCCTTGAACCTTACAGTGATGCTCTTGAAGCTGTTAGACGGGTATTAGCAAAAGAAGATGAGGCTACAGTATGACACTCTCTGAAAACTTTTTAGAATCGATAGATCCTGTCACCTGGTGGAATCATTACAGCAGACGGAAATTACACGATTATCAAATAGAAGTATTGCAATATGGCGGTGATGTCCTTCTCAATTGTAGTCGTCAAAGTGGGAAATCGACTGTAGCTGCTATCAAAGCCGTTCACCGTTGTGTGTTTTATCCCCGCTCAACAGTCGTAATAATTTCATATAACTTGGCTCAGGCTGAAGAGCTTTGTAGAAAGGCTGCTGACATCTGTGATATCGTAAGAGCACATGTCACCTCACAGAGCCTCAGTCATATAGAATTTTCCAACAAAAGCAGGATAATTTGTGTTCCTGGCACCGAGGCTTCTGCTAGAAGCTATTCCTCGGTTTCGCTTTTAATTGTTGACGAAAGTTCTAGGGTTGATGATGAAATTATTTTTTCTGTAAGGCCAATGCTTTCTGCAAGCCGGGGACAGATGATTTTATTATCGACGCCATATATAAAGCAGGGCTATTTTTGGGACCAGTGCAGCAATTTTGGCAGTCACTTCAAAAAGATAACTGTACCGTGGCACAAAGTACCCCATCTGTCAAAAGAATTCATTGAACAAGAGAAAAAGGATATGCCGGAAAGTGTCTTTTTGCGAGAATATTGTTGTCAGTTTTCAGATAGTGATGAAAGTATCTTCGACACTGATACGATAATGCAATGCTTCGATAATAGTATTGAACCTTTGATAATAGATGGAATGGATGATGAAATAAGCGTGGAGGTATAATTTATGACAAATAAAAGTATTGTTAGCTGTGATATAGGTCAGAGAAGAGATTATTCAACTATAAGCATAATTGAAGTTAAAGAAAATGGTGAACTACATTTGAAATACATCAAAAGGTTAAAACTTAAGACAAAATATCCTCAGATTGCTAAGAAGATTTTGAATGTTTGCAGACAATTGGAAGATTATGTACTCGTAATTGATAGAGGTGGGGTGGGTCTCCCATTGGTAGATTTGTTGACTGAGGCTGGAGAAGAGGTTGTAGGAATTCAACTGACTGGCGGCAATTCAACACATGATGATGACCTTGGAATGACAATTCCGAAGGACCAGCTAATAAATCAGCTCATTGTGAGCATGGAGCAGAAACTGTTAAAAATTCCGTCAAATCTCCCTCATAAAGAGGCCCTTATAACTGAGCTGCAAGCCTTCTCAAGTCATGCTAAAGCCAGTGGTCACATTTCAATGGACGCCAGGTCAGGATTCAAAGACGATTTGGTGCTCTCGGTTGCGATGGGAGTTTACTATGCAATGACTGAATTAGACAATGAAGTTGAAACAGCTTCGCCTATCGTGGTGGGTCGTAGGCCAAAAAGTTTCAATTCAGAGCCTACTGGCGGCATATCAAATCCATCAATTTATCATGACAAAAATGGGAGATTGGTGAGGGACTCCAACCCCTTCTAGGGAGCGTTCAGTTCTTGGGTATTTTGGGAGGAGCGTTCAGTTCTTGGGTATTCAAGTACCCTTCAATTTAAAATTTAGAGGAAATTAAATGTCTAATAAATATACAATAAATAAAATATATCAGGCTTTGGATGCAGATTGTCAAATGCATGAGACACATTCTCATACTCATCCGGCTGTTGAAATTCCCGAAGAATTTAAAAATCTTGTTGGCCAAGTAGTCCAATTTACAAAAACAGATGGCTTGACAGGATATTACAAGCTTGATAAAATTGACGGCGATGCCTTAATTTTCGACGACAAACATGATTATTATTTTGCTGTCAAAATTGAAAACATCAAGTCGCTTCATAAATATGTCTGGACACCGCCAAATGAAACAGAAATTGCGGATTTAATCGGCAGAATTGTATATTTTGAGCTAAATGGTTACAGCGATAATGTTGCCCGATTAGTCGGATTTTCTAACAATAAGCTGACATTTATTCAGAAAGATGGCATAAAAGTGGTAGTTAATGTTAAAGATGTGAGCAAATTGCGGAAATTTAAGTCACATAGATTTGAGGAAAAATATAAAGACAAGGCGAAATAATTTTTTTTTTGTATCTCTCCTATGCAGAAAAAATAACCGTTAACGGGAATTTATGACATCCTCTACATATTCCATTTTTCCGGCATAATCAAACCTGATCAGGTTATGCCTCTTTTGGCCACAAACAGGGCAAATCCCGCAAGATGGCGCCAGCTTGAGAAGATCAAACCCATGTCCGCAAATTGTGCAGATGTAGGACCACTGAGGTTGACCACATGAATTATAACATGCATCAGCTTCCATCTTTAGTATCTTGCCTCGAATTTCATTGATGACTTTTCTATTCGCTTGCAATGCAATCTCTTGATTTTTATGATCTCTTTTTATTTGGGCATCCTTGATCCTATATTCAATGTCTTCAGCCAACCTATCATCGGGGTTCGTCTGGTAGCAAATATCATTATGCATTATCATGTCAGGATCGGTTGCGGGATGTTCGCGAACCTCATTATATTCTCGCCTATATTCATCAACTTCTTGAAGTAGAGAATCACGACCCTTAATCTTCTGCTTACGTTTTTTTCCGTTAACTGATATCTTCTGATCTTCGTCTTGCAGTTTACCGAAGAAAATTAGCTGCTCAAGTGTCAAGTTATCAGTTCTATTATGTGACTGTAGATACTTCAATGCATTATGATAAGCTTCTTCATTCTTCACGGGATCAATGGGTTCTGATTCCATCTCAGGCATTGTAAGATCAACTTCGAGTGGCTTTACAGTTGCATAATCCTCGATGATATTGTCTATTGCTGGCGGAAAATTTCCGTTAACCGCTAATTTTTGAGCTAATGCTCCTACTGTCAGTCCCTCATCTATTGCTTTCTCCCTAAACTTTTTATCGTCTTCCAACTTGAGTCTAAATCCGATTGTTCGACCCCAGATTTGATGTCTTCCCATTTTTATCACCATAATACCAGTTAACGGATAACTATAAAAATGTTTCCGTTAACGGGAATTTTTTTTATTTGACTCTCCCCCCCCAATAGCTGCGGTGAGCGTTTCAGCGAATCCGCCAAGTCAATCACAATGTCAAACAATTGATTATACGCCTCAAGGCTCAAACTTCTCTATGTCTTGAGTGTCCAGTCAATAGGAACTACGTTAAACTTAATATACGCAATTGGGGCTTAGCTGATAGCGGAATTTTGGTATATTTTAGTACTGACTGCGTAAAATGCGTTTTAAAGGCACTAAATATCTCCGGCTTGAGTCAGATGACTTGGCGATTGCAGATCATCGCAACCAATAGATAGCTATCATTTTCTTAGCGGATTTTTGGGAGAGTTTGCCCACTGAATACCTGAAAAGAGGCGGGAAAAACATATATACGTGATCGGTTTAGCAGATTACAAGGCAGTTTGAAAATCGCGATCCTGAAATGATGCTTAATCTATTGGAACTATCTAATACCCGCGCGGAATAAAAGATTCAATAGCTTTCGTTCGAATCTTTTTGTTCCATAAACATTTTTGCCGAAAAGAATGAAGATACCTCACAATTGAGTAAACCTGCCAGGGAGATCTTCCGGTCGACACAGATAAATACTACCAACTAACTATAGGACACATAGAGGAGATCCAAATTTCTGAGAATGAAATCGCAACGGACCCTGATAGGCACCGTAGCCTTAGTAGACACCGTAGGATATCAGACGTTGATACGTCTAAGGGATTGCCTCGAAATGGACCTTATGAGAGCAGTCTCTCTTCTGATAAATATTCTATTCTCCCAGGCGTTGGTCCAGCGGTGATGACCTAAATGAACAAACGTAAAGATCATATTCCTAAGAAGGATATAATGTATACATTGCAGGAGCATGACTCTCAATATATAATTAATGAGAGTTACTTCTACAAAACCGAGCCTTACTACACCATAGTAAAGAACGAGCACGACGGCATTAAGACAATCCCAAGCAGCAGCGATGTGCTTGATGCCTATATCGTCCCGATCTGCCTGGAGAAGGCAAAACTAGCTGGAATCCCAATATGCGATTGGGTAATCTCCTACCAGTACGTCTCTCTGCCGGCGATAGTTTATGGGCTGAATTACTTCTCAACCCCCTCTGACTACTTCGTGATCAGCAATTTAGAGGAGGCGAAGAAGGCCATCAAACATATCACCAATCATGGCAAGTACCCGTTCTGCTACCAGAAGATAAACGATGCAGCATCAGTTATAACCTGCGTCTCAATCTTCGGCAAGACGATAAATTGCTGCGAGGATGTGTCATCGCTGGCTGAGAACGTTCATGATGTCTTCCCTCTGCCTTTGGTGGAGATAATTATGGTCAAAGATGAGAGCGGTTATCGCCTCTCCTCTCTGGCCCCTGTAAAGTATTCACAGTTATCCAAAGAAGAGACCGAAATGTTGCAGAATCTTCTGGATACGAGGGTGAAACACCTTGAGTAAATTAGGGATCTTTGTCAATAGACAGACCTTAAGCAGCTCTGAAGAGCTTACAGCCCTTGTAAAATGCAGGGATGTAGCCGAGAGCATGGGACATACGGTTGAATTTATCTTTCCAGTGGACATTAAGAAGATACCCAAGCTGGATGCCATATTCATCAGAGCCCACACGGACCCCATGAACACAACCTACGTAGCAGCAAAGATAGCCAGCCTGTATGGTGTACCTGTAATAGATGATCCGCACTCAATCCAAGTATGTGCAGACAAAATCAACATGTACATGCATCTGATGAAGAAGGACATCGCAATGCCCAAGACACAGTTTCTGAGTCAGAAGGATCTGAGCGCTGAAAGTGCCAGGCAGATATTCGAGGAGCTTGGATCACCGGTCGTGCTGAAGGAACCTTCAACATCCTTCTCGGCTAGAGTAGAGAAAGCCTCTACGGTATCGGAGTTCCTAAGAGTTGCCCGCAGGTTCTTCAAGCTCTCGGATTGGATTGCGATTCAGGAGTATATCGAAAGCAGGTTCGACTGGAGAATTGGAGTTCTGAACGGCGAGCTGCTGTATGCTTGCAGGTATATCATCCCCTCAGAGACCTTCAAGATCCAGGCATCTGTGAATGGACACATTGTCTACTGTGATGTTGAGAGCGTGCCTGCTGATCAGGTTCCCCCTGAGGTTGTGGAGCTTGGTATTGCTGCAGGAAAGGCCATAGGCAACGGTCTGTATGGCGTTGATATAAAGGAGAGCAATGGAAAGCTCTATGTGATCGAGGTCAACGATAACCCATCACTTGAGGGTGGCGAGGATACACACTACCCTGATATGTTCAGGCGCATAATCTCGTATCTGATGACAGGTGACACGCTCGGCGATTCAGATGAGCTTCAGATCAATGGTCCATACGGCTTTGAGGGCGAATACGGACTTGGAGCCGTGTCGGTCTTCGCTCAGGATGATGCCACTGCTAATATAGAGAACGAAGTCTACTCTTACAAAATAGATTTCTGTGAGAAGTAGGTACGTCACAATTTTTTAATTGGAGCTGATGCTTACGGATGCTTCTTTATGTAGTGCTCTGAGCAGAGCATGTGACGAATGTCAGTTAGGCGGAGGCTGCTGCTTCGAGGCAAGGCCGCCTTTAACCTCTGAGAGAATCAAGATCCTGCTTGCAAACGGCGTGAGCCAAGATGATATAGAATTCGACAGGTATAAGAGGCTGAAACTAAAGCCCGACGGCTTCTGCGTGCTGTTCCAGAACGGAAAATGCAGCATTCATTCCATCAAGCCTGAGACATGTGTGGCAGGGCCGTTTACCTTTGATATGAAGGGCTCGATCCTTGAAATCTATCTGAAGAAGGAGAATATTTGTCCGATGGTCAGGCTTCTGAAGGAGAATAAAGAAGTCTATGACGGACTCTTCGAGGCAGCGGTGGATAAGATAATCGATCTTGTAAGCAAGCTGCCTAGAGAGGAGCTGGCTGGGATACTGAAGATCGAGGAGCCGGAAACTGAGTTGGTCATGGAGATAAGGCTCAAGGACTGGCCTTTATGCAAGTAGGCACTGAGCACGAGTATTCCATAAACGATAAAGACTTTAGCCCGCTTCCAATTTCTGATGAGATCATCAGAAAGATAAGCGGCATAGTCACAGATGAGGTCCAGTTTAGCGATATTATGGTATCCAAGGAGCTTCAGAAGCATGTAGTTGAGCTGATACCATCGAGGCCTGGCTCCTTGAGCTTTCTGGAAGAGAACCTTTATGGAGGGCTCAGAAGCCTTTACAGGACATTGAACTATGAATATAAGTTCCTGGGCTTGGGGATGCATCCACTGCTGACTTTAGATAAGACGACCTACTGGAATTATGACGAGCAGGAATATTATGAGGCATATGACCGCTTATTCAATATTCGACAGCATGGCTGGCTGAACATACAGGCACTCCAGGTAAACATTCCTTATGAAAACAAGGAAAAGTTGGTCTCACTGTTCAATAAGATGCGCTCGCTGATTCCGTACCTTGTGGCAGTGTCTGCATCATCGCCTTTTGTTGAAGGGAAGCTGACATCAAATATGGATAACCGTTTAGTCTACTATCGCGAGAACCAGCGAAAAATCCCCCAAATATGCAACAACATATTGCCCGAAAAGATCAGCAGCGTAGATGATTATCTGAAAATAAACCGCTGCATTTATGAAGAGCTGAGAAGATGTGGGGCCGAAATCCTCTGCCATGAATGGGTAAACTCACGCGGAGTGATCGTGAGATTCACACGGAAATGTCTCGAGCTGAAGGCCGTAGATGAGCAGGAATGCCTCCGATCGGATATGGCAATTTCTGCCTTTTTGCTGGCGTTGCTCAGGAGCGATCTTAGACTTGAAGAGGATGAATCAGCACTTCGTGCGTTGCTGGAAGATGCGATGAAGTATGGCACAGAGAAAATGCGGCCTGAGCTTGGAAAGATTTACAGATCGGCCTTTGATGTAGCAACTGATGAGGAGAAACGCTATCTTCCAATAGTTGAAAAGCGCATTTTACAGGGAAGCCTGGCGGAGATTATGGCACGCAAGTTCCGGGAGACGGGCGAGATAAAGCCGCTGCTTGATGAGATGGAGTGGGCCTTAAGAGAAAATAGGTCATACTCGATTGAACCTGGCAGATGCGGGTAGATTACGAAAAATTGCGTCTGACCAAAGTTATTTTCATTATGAAAAGTAGGATTCCCTCTTATGCCCAAGATCGATCTTAAGAAAGACCTCAAGCACCTTTACAGCGCTTCAGCCAAGAATGTTGAGACTTTAGGATGAAGCAGGGCTAATCCCCGCCAATTCATTGGCGAGATACAGCCCGTACCTATAACATCACTTTCGCCCTGCATACGCTGCCTATATAATCTAAAAATCTATGATGATAACGGGTGAAGTGACTTGCTGAAGGTACAACGCTCTCGGATCTATCCAACAAAGTCTCAGAGAACCAAGATGGCAGATACCTTGGAGCTTTGCAGGTGGGCCTATAACGAAATACTGGCTATCCGGAAGAACGGCTATGAACAGGAAAGCATATCTGTATCCTACTATGAAACCAAGAAGCTCTTGCCACAATGGAAAGAAGAGATGCCTGAATTAAAGGAAGTCCACTCCCAGGTTCTTTGTTCATGAGGAAAAAGATCTTGCAAAAGCTCAAAGAAAGCTATCCAAGGCTGAAAAGGAAAAGCCTGAACGAGTCAAAGCCTTAAAGGTGGTTCATAGGATTCATGAAAGGATCACCAACAAGAGAGAGGACTTTGTACAAAAGTTGAGTCTGATGTTGGTGGAATCTTATGACCTGATAGCCTTTGAAGACCTCAAAATCAAAGGCATGGTCAAGAATCACTGTCTTGCAAAGCATATAGCGGATGCCGCTTGGAACAAACTGATAACTACTACGTCTTACAAGGCAGAATGGGCCGGTAAACGTGTTGAACTGGTGAATCCTTCAAATACATCCCAAATATGCTCGGGCTGCGGGCAAACCGTCTCGAAAAATCTATCTGAGAGGGTCCATAGATGCTCATTCTGTGGATTGACTCTTGATAGAGATCACAATGCAGCCTTAAATATTCTCAGACTGGGGCTACAGTCTGTGGCAAAAGCCTAGATGCCCCCGACTTCAGTCGGGAGAGTAGTCACACGTTCCTGAAATGAAGTATTTGATGGCTGACGGCTCAGGCGATCCCAACGGCCCGGAGTTCCGGACTGCTATAGAGGCATTATACTCTGCAGCCTACGGCGTTAAGTTCGATGCCAAAAAAGCAGGGAACGATTATACTGTCATGCCTCTTGAGGGCCTCTTCTGGATGGATGATATGAATAGCTTCGGCTCTGAAAACAAGGATGCTTGGAAATGGACTCTGATGATAGTGCAGCCTGATTTCATCAGCGAAGAGATGGCGCAGAAGGCCATTGAGATAGCTTTGGAAAAGAAGGACTTGAAGCTAAGCCCAAGGTTCGAGGCATATCATGAAGGCCTATCGGCTCAGATAATGCATATTGGCCCCTATTCGGCAGAGGCGCCCAAGATCAAGATGCTTCACGACTTCATCCGCGAGAATGGCTATGCACTACATGGAAAACACCACGAGATGTACCTCAGCGATCCCCTAAGGTCTGCGCCTGAGAAAATGAAGACCATCATCAGACAGCCGATGAAGAAGCTGTGAAATCATTAACTGCCAGGATCCTTCAAACCTATTATTTCCTTCACTTTCACAAGTTTCCAGATGATATTTCGTTCTTCTGAAATAATCGATTCTAATTGCTCATCTGGAGAGTAACCTAAAGCCGACAGCACGTTGAAAGATAGGCCTCTGCTCCTTATCATCTCAATAAACATCTTCCTTACCCTTTGTTTTTCCTTTTGGTTTTCAACCTCAGTAAGGCGGCCGAAAAGGGAGACAAAGCTGAAATTTGAGAGATCATAAGAATACCTCTCCACCTCAACAGCTACCAAAGGATTATCCTTAAAGTACTCGACTTTTCTGCCATATTTTGTTGAAATAAAATACATGAACTTACCATCGAAGACATAGAGAAATGGTGTGATATATGGATGTGATTTGCCATTGAAGGCGATACGGCAGACGTATTGCTCCCCAATAAGCTGATCGTATTCTGACTTTTCCATGAAGGGCATTTTGACAATATCCATATGTTTACCTGCCTAGTCACGCTGCATTCTTAAACTATGATTCATATCTTTTGCGATAGAGATATTAATAATTGCATTTCTTCCTGGATATCCGAATACTTTCACCCTGCAGACCTACTCATATTTATTCGACGGCTGCGCCATCTATCATGTCATGACCTCCTTGGAGAAGATCGCCAGGCTGGCACTTGGATGCAGCTTCGATTCATTGGGGCCGCAGGCAGCTAGCATCGATCCCAATACATATCCCAGCCCCAGCATCAATTCAGATAAGCTGAGTGCTCTTGGTGCTGGCACCAGGTACGATATCTGTACTGCCTCATGCACGCCCAGCAGCGCATCTGTTGCAGGCATCTGTCACTCGTTCACTCATGACGGAAGATGCATCAGCCTCTTCAAAACTTTGTATACCAACCACTGTTCCCATCAATGCAACTATTGCATCAATGCTGTCAACTGTGCAGATCAGCCTCAGATATTTTCTTACACACCTGAGGAGCTCGCAAGCCTTACACTATCGCTCTATAGATCGAATTACATCGATGGACTCTTTCTAAGCTCAGGTGCAGGCAATGATGTGGATCTGATCATGGAAAAGCTGATTGAAACTGCAAGACTGCTGCGATTCAAATACGGCTTTCCAGGCTATATTCACCTCAAGGTTCTGCCCGGGGCATCTCTTTCGCACATCAAGGAGGCGATGGAGCTTTCTGACCGCTTAAGCATAAACATTGAGGCTCCATCTGCCTCTCACATGAGGGAAATAAGTCCAACCAAGGACTATGAAAACGACATCCTCCAAAGACAGAGGTATATTCGTGATCTTTCGGATAAAATCGGGCTGCAGGCAGGCCAAACTACGCAGCTTGTAGTCGGATCATCCGGAGAAAACGATGAAGAAATATTTCGAAGGGTTCTTTATGAGTATAATGAACTAAATGTCAGACGCGCCTACTTCAGCGCTTTCAGCCCGCAGAAAGGCACACCATTCGAGAAAAATGAGCCACAGCCAAAGTGGAGGGAGCACAGGCTGTACCAGGCGGACTGGCTTTACAGGATCTACCATTTCGATTCCCGAGAGATAAAATATGCATTCGATGAAAACGGCTTTTTGTCAGACTCAGATCCCAAAATGGCGATAGCTAAAGAGCTGATGGATGCACCTGTAGATCCCAACGTCGCCCAGTACAGCGATTTGCTGCACGTTCCTGGGATTGGACCCACAAGTGCCCAGAGAATTATAGCTCTTCGAAGGCAGAAGAGAATCTCCGGAAAAGAAGAGCTTGCACACTTGGGTGTCAGAATCAAAAGGGCAGCTCCCTTCCTGAAGATTAATGGCTGGAGAGATACAACGCTGGAGATGTGGTCTTGAGGACCCCGAAGAAGTTCATTTTTTATCTCTCTGCCCATGAGGGTTGTACTGAAAAGTTACTCTTTGAAGCGAAAGTGCTTAGGGCAGAGGAGATAGACATCTCAACAGACTCTGGGATAATACGAATACGAAGCATGGTCAGAAGCGTTCTAGGCGAGATCAACAGATTGAAGGGATTTACCAGGCTGAAGCCGTTTGGCCCTCACATTCTTTATGGCTATCTAAAGCCTCAGCATAGAATCGGAGCCTACATCTGCGATCTATTTGCAACGAAGTTTAATAATACTATTATTATCCTTGGGAATAGCAAAGAGAGCTGGATATCTTTATGCATGGATGGGAAGATCCTGCGATGTGTTGGCAAAGGTCTGGATAAGTCTCTGGACGAAATCAAGTTGGCGTTAAGTATCTCCAGAGAAGATACAGATAGCGGAGAAGACATAGAGAAGATCTGGAAGGTTTATTATTCCAGCCAATTCTGTCCAGAACGCGAGGATATATCTGCCTTCCACAGGCGCATGCCGAAGAAAGTTCTCAATTCAGCGGATCTTGAGGTGGAGCAGAACAAAAATGGGGTCACGCTTGAGCGCTTCTTTGACATTCGAGATATGTAGCATTACTCATTTATCTTTTTTCATCATTCTGTTGTTTTAAATCTCTAATTTTGATGCTAGTTATCGGATAGGGCAAATTAATTCCTTCCGCCTGGAAACGCAGATACAATCTCTTTATAAATTCATGTGTCAATGCAGCCCGCTTCCCGAAATCCATAGCCTTGAAAGCCACTGAAAAATTAACACCTGAATCGCTTAATCCAGTAAAAAGAAAGACCGGCTCGAACTGAAGTACACTCCCTGGAACACTCTTAATTACGTCACTGGCCACCTCCAAAGCAATCCTCTGTACCTTCTCAAGATCGCTGTCGTAGCTGACCTTTGCATTGACAGAGAACGCCATCTCTCTGATCTCCAGATGATAGTTAGTGACTATGGCTGAAGCGAGCTTAGAGTTGGGAACAAGAATAACGTAACCGGATGGCGCTCTCAAGACTGTGCTATACCAAGATATATCCATGACCAACCCCTCATCTCCTGTATCCAGCTTGATGTAATCGCCAGGCCGAACCTGAGTCGAGGCTATGATATGTAATCCTGAGAAGAAGTTGGAAAGCGGATTCTGAACTGCCAATGCAACAGCAATGCCTCCAATCCCTAATGCAGCAAGCATTGGTGTAATGCTCAAACCAAGCGATTGAAAGATAAACAGAATGCCTACAGCGGCCACAAATCCATAAATCAGGTTCTTGAACATGGTAGTGCTCGGAAAAATTTCTGGCCGCCTCTGCGTATAAAGTCCGAATAGATCGGCTGTGCACCTCGCGATGAAGAGAATAACAGATCCGACTGCCATCACGAACAATGCTTCCACCAGAATACTTCTAATAGGCAGTTCGATGGGTGCAAGCTGCACTGATAAATAGAATCCAAGGATAGCGAACCATGGTGTGATGTAGGGGCTCGACACAGCCGCTACAACTTCAAGGTTCTCATGCTTCGCAAGGTTGCAGCACTTATTTAATGCAGGGAGAATTATCTTTTTAAAAAGAAATCCTGCAATTAGACCTAGAATTGCGAATATCAAAGGTAAAAACCATTGGTTTACGATAGGTAGCTCCATTGCTAATCACTGATGAGTTTGTTCTGGAGAAGTTATTTTACCTTTCAGCCTTCTCCAAATCCTTCTTTAGGTCGAGGTTGAAATCCTGAGTCAAGTAATCGAGGGTCATTGGCAGAGCGAGCTCCAATCTATCGATGAATTGAATGCCTATTTCAGCCTTAGCTGGTCTACATTCCAAAAGGTGGCCGCCATGCGAGAGGCCAGAAGAGAGAAAATGCAAATGGAATCCAGGAGCATTTAGAGATGCCATGAAGGATGGTGTGAAGAATCCTGCAATGGTTCCCTTAATGTTCTGAAATTCAAAGGTACGTTGGGCCTTTGTGGCCTCGGCAATAGGACGGTAGCTTTCCTGTTTTGGTACAGATCGCGTTCTTATATAGGAAAATAATCCTTCAACTCTTATAGCGTAAAACAGGTTGGTTGATGGAATAAGACCGTTAAGCATATCGATGAAAGCATTGTAATCCATTTCGTGTTCTATACTATCATGGCATACAGATCTGTAAAAAGTAACGCAGGCGAATGGTGTGAGAGCTTCATCATTGATGATATTGACATGGCCTTCAGAGTTGATCTGATAAACTATTCCATCGAGCATCATCATCTCTCCATCCAGGTCGTTAAAAGTGCCTAGACCGAAGTCTCCGTGCAGCTTTATCTCGGCGAAAGGTAAATTTTCCTCGAAGATCCCCTCGACAAGGGCATTGATGGGCGTTGAAAGATAGATTACGCTCGACCTGTCGGAGGATACCGATTTAATACAGGTATTGATGCTCTGTTGCATACAGGTCTTGAGCAGAAATAGCAGAAAGAGTTTTCGCTGATATAGCTGACATGTAGAGTCCCGAATATTTTGACTTTATATACTCGGTAGCCGCTTTTAGATTCTCTCTAACATTTAATTCAGTCTCCATGCGACCGAGGAACATTTTCAGCTTGCACCCTTCTGTCAGCCAGGCAAAGTTGTCCATCGCCTCCTGGTGGAGCTTGATGCTATTCTCAGTAGTCTCTGCATCGAATTCTCCGCTCGCGAGAATTCGCCGTGAACTGTCACCAAGAACTGCACACCCTCTTCCCATTGAGCTTACTGGTATGCCAGTCCAAATGCTACCATGGGTCAGGCTGTGCTTACGTTCAGATCTGACCCAGGGCTTTCTGCGCTTTGCTTTGTTGCGTTTACTTCTAGTATCAGCTTTTTTGTTTCCTCATCCAACTCCTTTTTCTTACGTCCAAACTTGTTAATGTTTAGGAGCATCTTGGTTTTCGCTCGGATTAAGTACCTGATCTTTCCTTGAGTTAGCTTTACAACTTTATTCTTCTTTCCCATGCCCTTTTTGTGGGTATATAAAGTCAAAGGTTTCGGGACAACACAATTCGGGACCAGCTACATAAAGATTAAATTCTCATAAATCTTGAAGTTATATGAGATAAAGTATTGGAGATTTTTATCATGAGTAAAAGAATACACGGTCCAGATCTTATGGGCGAGGCTGAGGGCATTGTCAAGCCTCAGTATCCTGCAGAGATTCAAGTGGAGAACATCGGCACTTCATCAAAGGGTTCTGCCAATACAGCTGAAGATGTAGATCAATGGAAATTCATCTTCACAGATATAGACGGAACTGAGATAGTGACTCTTGGGTATTCTGAAGGCAAGTTCGATAAGAGCATCAGAAGGGATGCTAGCCCCTGGATAACAACGGATATCAAGGAGCTTCCCAGACATATGACCCTGGATAAAGTAATTTCATCCTTGAGGGATGCCGGATATAAGGAGCCCTTCAAATCTGTTACATTAAGGGCCCCATTTCCTGTTGAAAAGAACGCGTACTACGTATTCCAAATGGAAAAGAAGACCGTCTATATAGATGCCCTCATAGGGAAATTAGCTCGAGTTGTAGAAGAAACTTGATCTGCCCTAGAACATTTACTTCTCGGTTCATAGAAAAACCAACCTCGAACAAGAAAGACTAAGATAATTGAGCCTTCTTTTTTCTATTGACACTTATTGAATAATCATTCTGTTTAAAGATATGGAAGCTTTATATATCCATTAGCTATTATCCGACAGTCGGAAAATTATTTATCCTTTGCAAAGCAAGATTATTTTCAAGGATATCAAACGAAAGCGTGAGGTAAGATTATGAAAAGGTATATGTTGATTATGCCGCTGGTCATGGCGATCCTTTTTTGTTGTACCGTCCAGGGTCAGCCCAACCAGCAGATTAATCCTCAGATTATAGCAACTACTAGTAACTATTCATTCCAGCATTCGATGTTGCCCGGAACGATCACTCAGGGATTGACGCAAGTCGGCACGACTCAGGGAACCTCAGGAGCAGCATCTAATACAAATCAATCAGCCTCCTGGAGCGAGAGGCCGCTGAGTGGACAAGTTACGACGCAAGGAGGAACGCCGCAGACTATGGCCTTCCAGATGAACCTAAACCGAAGCATAGGCCAAGGTCTCGGCCAAACCGTTAGCCCTGGCGTCAGCCAAAGTCAGAGCGCTGTTTTGCAGTATTCTCAGTACTACAAGATTACGCCGCAGGCTCCAAGCAAACCTCTGACTAGTGCGACAAAGTATGAGCTGAGTCAGGAGCCGACTATGCTATACTTCGGAGGATCTGGATCTCAAAAGGCTTTGTCATATTCCCAGTACCAATCCTATATGATGTACACTGGGCAGAACTCTCTTTGGATACAAGGCCCCACAAGCTGGACTCAATATGCTGCTGTGCCGCAAGGTGCAAGCCTATCATTGCTGGCAACAAGTCCCTCTGGAGGATACGGATACCTATATGAGATATATCCTGACGGCACATCAGACAAGTCAGGCAATTACTTCTATCCGTATGATCAGATAGGCTTCTATGCTGATCAAGTAGGCCAGCATCTGCTGATGTTTGTCATAGATGGCCAGCCGAGCAACATAGTAGTGATAGATGTTGCAGCTTCCCAGCCACCTCAGCCGGTCTATGACTATGCGAGTATTACTGTGAGTTCAAGCTGGCTCAGAGGATATAGCATATATATTGATAACAACTACATGGCCACAGAGGGAACGACAGGAGAAGCACCCGGAGTATTATCTATCGTTGTACCGGGAGATCAGTATCATTCGATATCTGTCCAAGGCAATGGCTTCACATTCTCAGACTACAGGTACTTCAATGCCGGATCGGCTTATACTCTAACTATATAAGCCCTTATTTTTTATTTATTTAAATATATTATTCAATTACTGTTTTCCTGACAGCGATCTCTGATAAGCCTTCCAGCCAGGACACCAGCCCGTATGCCAACGCCAGATCCTGGAGATGATTGAGCTTGGATGCCTATCCGAATATCTCCTCAGGGTACAGGTCTCGCACATAAACTTCTTTGGGGGCATAGTTTAAGCTTTAGTTATCTCTATAAGACTTTGCTGCTTTCTATAATTGCTTCTTACGGATCTAGGCCGCTTATATGATATGTATAGTATCTATTTTACAACCACTCTGACTTTGCGTTTGGGCTACCACTAACTGTACTATAGCTCACTCAAACGCCTGGGCGGGCTGCCTCTAATCCCTATCCGGGGTAAGGTTTTGGAAACATATGCAATAAGGTTGATGGGATAATATGAACGATTCCCATCTTTACGGAGAGATTATCTGGCTATAATTATAAACAAACGACGAACTATCAACCACAAAGACACAAAGGACACAAAGAACCCACAAAGACGACGATTTAACTAGAGTAAGGGAACATAACTAGAATAAAAGATTAAGAAAATTAGTTCTTTGTGCGTCCTTTGTGGTCTTCGTGCCTTTGTGGTGGACCGTTGTTGGCTCTATTTTTCATAAAGAATATCGGTCCAGCTATCCATTAAACAGAGCACATCTGGTAAAGTTGTATCAAAATGATAATCCCATCTCGTATGCCCTTGTCATTTCATCCAGGTTTCCTTTTATCTCTCCGCGCTCATAGGCTTTGGCAAGGATACTTCCCGAAAACTCCATGCCCAAGTAGCTGAAAGACATGCGGATCATCTCCATCAGCGGTCCGCAGCAGTCCTTTCCCTCTTCCGATGGCACCACTAAAATCCCCTTTTTGCTCTTCAGCCCTTTGCTGTCAATGAAAGGCCGTAGCCTATCGATTAGAAGCTTCATTTTAGCCGAAGGCCCATACCAGTAGACAGGAGTTCCGAAAATGATAAGATCTGCATCATGAAGCTTTCTGTAAATGCTCGGCATATCATCTTTAAGTGCGCATGTATTATTTTCGTTCTTACACCTTCGGCAGTCAATGCAGGGCATAATATCGTAATCGTAAAGATAGAGCTTCTCGGCCATGTGGCCCTTAGATTTAGAGCCTTTGAGGATCTGATCTACTATAACATCAGTATTGCCCCCAATTCTAGGGCTGCCGATTAATGCTAGGATATTCATCATCGTTCAAGGCATTAGTTATTACTATAGAATAGCTTTTACTATGAAATTCTGGCTTTGCAAAACAACTCTCTATCCAGTGCTTAACCAGCACTATCATCCAACACGCTTCAAAAAATTCTAATTTATTCGGTCGCTCGCTGTCTTATATTTGGGAAGATTAAAAACTGCCGGACGCTAGTGCGCCGGAATGACCCCGAATCTCCGGCAGATGTGCTGGATAGGCTGGACAGACTCTCAAAAGATGCGAAGAATGCATCGAGCATCGAGAAGCTTCTCGGGATTGAAGGATCGGCCGCGGAGGTTTACTTCGGGCGCTTGAATCATCTGCTCAAAAGCGATCAGGGATTCTCCTTCCAGAACAGATTTCCATTTCTGAAAAGAAGTGGCTCCATTGAAACCAATATATATGTGAGATAACATTTTAGATTGAATGAATCTCCATGTTCGAAATGTATAAGACTCAACTGATTATGTATAGTACAAATGGTAAGATTGAGGAATAAGCCACGGAAAAGTGATTAATACCATCGCTGGGAAGTTGAGGAATTATTGTAGGAAATGAGATATGAAACAGAAAATCGAGATCATTGGCCATAAAGTACACGACGTGGGCTACAGGTATTTCCTAATGAACCAGGCCATGCTCCAGGGTATAGATGGTTTTACTGCCCTCAACCAGATAGATAAAAACGGCCTGCAGAAAGTATGGGTGATTGTGGAAGGATCACCTGAGCCAGTTAAAGTTTTCAGCACCTTTGCTCAGAACGAGCGCCCAATGGATGCGAAAGTGTCTGAAGTATTGATTCAGGATTTTGAAGGATTTGTGCCACGAATTACTGATTTCGCTTTGATCCTTACTACTGGCCAAGTCTCAAGGCCATACCAATCATACAAGAGATCGATAACCATACAGCAGAAATGGCAGAGAGTTTGAGAGAAGATAGGCTCGTTCGAATGGAACGAGATATTCAAGCAATAAAGGCAAGGTTGGGAATGTCGTAGATGCTCAACCTTTGATAATAGCTGAGCTTTAAACAGGCCTCATCTTATCCAACTTCTAATATAAAAATCTAGATAAGAAAATAGCCTTAAAATATGCCGATAGGACAAAAGAGTTTATGAAATATGCCATCACAAACATTCATAGATGCTGAACATCCTGGAGCTTGATGATAACATCATTTATGTGGAAAGTGACCGGTGGATATGCGAATTTGGATACGGCTCGCCGGTAAAGCTTGGACTTGTCCTTGAGGCCATTGATCTTGGCGAGGCTGAAGGCGATGAGTTCTCCTTTGTGATCGACGCTTATCTTATTCCACAGCCCGAATATATTGAAGAGGGCATCGCAGAGGGAGCCAGGGAAGAGGGAGCCCTAAGCAGGGAGGAACTAATTCGATATGTATACGACTGCTATAGCGGCGTCCCTGTCAACATCGATGCAGTTCAGCCTGCAAAAGCATCATGCGGTTTTTCCAGCTTCGTTGCTGAAAGCAGCATCCGCTCTGTGAGGGGTAAATCTGGTGATGAGATAGAGGTAAGGCATTTCCGGGACGTTGGAGAGGCCATGCGGTTTGCCCGTGAATTTTATGCAGTATACGCCCCAGTCATCTTCGGCTTCATAGACGTTATTTTGGACTATCCCATGAGAACCGGGGGGTCGGGGTGGGATAAGATCAGGCAGATGGCAAAAAGGTAAAAGATAGTTAATTTTAAATCTAATAAAATAGTATAGATGTTGATGAGCCCATCGGTCTTCGATATATCTTTTGCGCTGTTGGAGGCGATGTGCGTAGTTATCTTGGCATCTTACCTGATTACACGGTCAAAATTTTTCGCCGAAACAATCGAAGGCCGTCAGACTTATAAAAATCAGGCGATCCTCATCCTATTCTTTGGCGCTTTATCTGTTTACGGAACGCTAATGGGAATTGAGGTCATGGGCGCAGTTATGAACGTCCGCGACCTCGGCCCACTGGTTGCCGGTCTCTTCTGTGGTCCCGTGGTGGGCCTTGGTGCCGGACTGATCGGCGCGGCGTTCAGAACGACTCAAGGTGGCTTTACCCTCGTGCCCTGCAGCCTGGCTACGGCATTGGCGGGACTCTTTGCTGGAGTAGTTCGCATACATATGAAGGGCAAGTTTCCCGGAGCCATGATGGCAGCATCGTTTGCAGTTCTCTTCGAAGTGTTTCATATCTCCCTCGTCATGCTGATCGCTAGGCCGTTTTCGCTCGCCCTCGAAGTGTCAAAAACAGCGCTGCCGCCTTTGGCGCTTGCAAATGCTGCGGGTATTTTGATCTTCACCATAATCGCCTCAAATCTGATAAAAGAGCGTCAGACGAAGGCTGAGAGAGATAGCTATTACGAGGAAACCTCATTGAAAAATAAAGAGCTGAAGATAGCAGCAGATGCGCTCAGAAAATCAGAGGAACGATTGTCGAACATCATCGACTTTCTGCCTGATGCGACCTTCGTCGTGGACCTTGGAGGTATGGTGATCTCCTGGAACAAGGCGATGGAACGTTTGACCCGCATGAAGGCCGCGGATATTATCGGACGGGGAGATTACGAATATTCCGTTCCCTTTTATGGACAGAGAAGGCCCATGCTGATCGATTTTGTCCTTAGACCGGATGAGCACCTTGAAAGGGGATATGAAAATTTTGAAAGAATTGAAGGAGCGATCGTAGCTGAAACCCATTTGCCGAACCTCAACAATGGCATGTATCTCTTCACGGCAGCTGCAGCCCTTCATGATTCAGATGGCAACACTATCGGCGCCATCGAATCACTGCGTGATGTTACTGAGCGAAAAATGATAGAGCAAAAGCTTGAAAGGTCCAAGGCGGAGCTTCACATCGCAGCTCAGATCCAGAAGAGCTTTATGCCTGATCATACTCCAGAAGTCTTCGGGTTTACGTTGGCTGCTGTCACCATACCTGCGATGGAGGTCGGCGGAGATTTTTACGACTTCATCTCTTTGCCTGACGAAAGGCATGGCCTTGTGATAGCCGATGTTGCAGGAAAGAGCATTTCTGCCGCCCTTTTCATGGCGCTCTCCAAGACAATCATTCGGGCAAATGCTGTCCATAATGCCTCAGCTGCGGATGTTCTCAGAGAAGCCAACAATATGATTTCTGAGGATGCAAGCGCTGGGATGTTTGTGACCCTCTTTTACGGCATACTGGATGGAAAGGCCCATACATTGACCTATGCCAACGCCGGCCATCCTCCGCCTCTGATCTTCAGGACGGATCGATGCAAGTGTGTTGAGGTCACTGGCATAGCCCTCGGTGCATGGAATGAAGCCGAATATGAAGAGCGCCAAGTGCAGTTCTGTCACGACGATGTTGCTCTTCTCTATACCGATGGAGTGACCGAAGCTGTCAACAGCAAAGGAGAGCTTTATGGTATTAAACGGCTCTGCCAGGTTATCATAAAATTCAGCCCTCTCTCTGCTCAGGAAATCATGGGAAAGATCCTAGACGACATACTTGAATTCAGCAGCGGTCAGGCGCAGTCCGATGATATCACAATGATTGTTTTAAAGACGGAATAATAACTTCGATCGGGGACAAAAGACCAAAAGACCGATATACACCCGGGGCCAATTGCGAGAGCTGTAAGGCGATTAATGTATGCTTGTTGGAATTGATGTCGGCGGAACAACAACCGATGCAGCGATAGTGGAAGGCGGCAGAGTTATTAAGACGGCTTATGTGCCCACGAATCACGACAATCTTATGAACTGTCTGCTCGATGCCCTCGATGAGCTGACCAAGGGCATTGATACCAAAAGGATCGAACGCGTTGTCTTGAGTACTACGCTTATTACCAATATGATAGCTGAGGGCAAGACCGATCCTGTAGCACTCCTGCTAATCCCAGGTCCGGGTGCAAATCCAAAGGATTACAACCTTGGCCGGAACGTTTGGATATTGGAGGGGGCCATCGATTATAGAGGAAGAGAGATCGATAAACTGAACCCATCCCAGATTAAAGATGTTGCCTCTGATGCATCTTCAAAGGGCTTCAAAAAAATAGCCGTCGTTGGAAAGTTCGGCCAGAGGAACCATGCCCATGAGCTGAAAGCCAAAGAAATTATAGAAAATACGGCTCCAGGCGCACAGGTAGAGATGGGCCACAAGGTCTCCGGCCAGCTAAACTTCCCCAGACGTGCCGCTACTACTATGCTGACAGTAGCTACTAAGGACAAGTACAAGGAATTCTCAACCCAGATTGATAAAGCCCTAAAGCAGCGCAAAATTCACGCTCCTGTTTATATACTGAAGGCGGACGGAGGAACTCTTCCGTTGGACAAATCGATCGAAATGCCTGTTGAAACCATCTTCTCAGGACCTGCTGCCAGCATTATGGGTGTTATGGCCCTAACACCGCCAGTCCAGACCTCAGTAGTTGTTGATATTGGTGGGACGACTACAGATCTAGCCCTGATCCTTTCAGGAAGGCCGCTTCTCTCATCCAAAGGTGCAAAGGTCGAAAGTCTACTGACCCATATTCGTGCATTTGCTGTGAAATCTGTTGCCATTGGGGGAGACAGCGTCGTTAATATTGCAAACGATTGCATCGCAGTCGGGCCCCACAGAGATGGCCCTGCACTATGTATGGGCGGCCCAGGACCCACGCCTACCGATGCCATGAGGGTTCTTGGAATGTCGTCCATCGGAGATCTAAGCAAAGCACAGAAGGCGATGGATGATATTGCCCACAAGCTCGGAGTCAGCGCTAAGGAGGCTTCGCAGAAAGTTGTGGATGCTGTCGTTCTTAAGATAGTCTCCGAAGTGAATGCGATGTTTCAGGAATGGGAGCAGGAACCGGCATACAGGGTATGGGAGATAATGAAGAAGGAGAAGCTGCAGGCGCAGAACGTTGTCGGCGTTGGAGGAGGCGCGCCGCCGCTGGTTCCACTCGTAGCCCAAAGACTTGGAGCAAGATCAATAGTTCCAGAATATGCGCCTGTAGCAAATGCAATCGGTGCTGCAGTAGCCCGCCCCACAATGACCTTGAACTTAAGAATAGATACCGAACGAGGAGAATATACGGTATCGGAGGAAGGGCTCACTGGAAAAGTTTCAGGAAGAAACATGAATATCGATCAAGCCGAGGAGATGGCCAGAAAGCTGCTAGCCGAGAGGGCTTTTCGGCTTGGAATAGGCGAATATGCAAAAGAGGCTGAAGTGACCTACAGCGAGATATTCAATATGGTCCGGGGATGGTCTACAGTCGGCAGGCTCCTTGACGTGAGGATGGAGATTCCTGCGGGAATTCTCGAAGGGTGGAGGCGATGAACATGGCTGCAATGAAAACGGCTGCCTCTAAGAGCAAAGCCGAAAAGACCGGCCTAATATTCTTCCCTGCCTTTGACTGGGCCATATCGCCGACGCATCCAGAACGTGAGGAGCGCTTGCTTTACACAAGGGATCAAATCTTCGAGGAAGGGCTAATGGACCTTCCCCAGATCGAGGAGTATAAGCCGAGGCTTGCAGAGCTGAAGGACATTGCCCGTGTCCATTTCTGTGTTCCTGATGTTGAGGCCCAGATCACTGAGGCTCATTTAATCGCGAGCGGAAGTACACTGACTTTGGCTGATGCAATGGAAAAGGGTGATATCCGGAATGGCTTTGCGCTGGTAAGGCCGCCGGGTCATCACTCTTGTTGCGTGGTCCACGGCAACCGGGGCTTCTGCAACATCAACAATATGGCAATTCTAGTCGAGTACCTGCGGTCAAAGTACGGGCACAAGAGAATAGCAGTTGTTGATACGGATGTACATCATGGAGATGGGACTCAGGATATCTTCTGGCATGACCCCGATGTTCTCTGTATCTCGTTCCATCAGGACGGCAGGACACTTTATCCCGGCACAGGCTTCGTCAATGAGATGGGCGGGCCTCAGGCGCTTGGAAGGACTCTGAATATTCCCATGCCGCCAGGGACAACAGATGACGGCATCCATTATGTCTTAGATAACCTGATCATGCCTGTTCTGGAGGAGTTCAAGCCTGATCTTGTTCTCAACTCTGCGGGTCAGGATAACCATTATACAGATCCCTTGGCTAACATGCGCTTTTCTGCACAGGGCTATGCTCGGCTAAATGAGAAGCTTGCTCCGGATATATGTGTGCTTGAAGGAGGATATGCCATAGAGACTGCGCTGCCCTATGTTAATACAGGAATCATCCAGGCGATGGCTGGCCTTGATTACTCCCATGTCAAAGAGCCGGATTACGTTCCAGGACAGTTCGTTCAGTCTAAGGAAATGGTAAGGTCGATCGAATCTACTGTTGCACAAGTCCAAAAGATTTGGGATGAACGCGACACCCTCGTCGAGAATACTCTAGCTGAGCTAGGCGACTTTTACCGCAGACGTAAGCGTATCTTCTACGATACGGATATGATCAACGAGAACCAGGAGGAGTCTGTTAGGCTTTGTCCTGATTGCCCCGGCTACATGACCATCTCATCTCAGGCTCAGCGAGGTTATGGCATCCTGAATACAGCCTATTGTGTATCAATCCCTCGCCATGCGTGCTCCAACTGCAAGACAGATGCTATGGAGGAGTATAAGGAGCATATCGAAGATAGCAGATACAGCTTTGTCTATTTGCAGGATAAAGATAGAGAGAAGTACCTGGCATATAATGTGAGGACTAGAAACCAAAAGAGCTATTGAAGACTGAAGTTCAAAAGGAGTTAATAAATATTGGGGACCCTTTTGGTCCCCATCCCTAAAAATTACCGTATGCCGATAATTTTTAGCGTTTTTGCAGACGTTGTCTTAGCTTCTCAAGCTCTCCTGTATTATATAGGTAGGCTCCAGCTCCTATCGCGATAAGGATAACCACGATCAAAGCTATCAATGTGAAGTTGGTCTGTGCCTTCTCCACAGTGATAGTTCCGCTTTGGTCATCCACATTGATTCTATATGCTCCAGGATCCTTCGGAGTGAAGCTAAAGGTTGCTGTCGTATTTTCTCCAGGCCCGAGAGTTATATTCTTGCTGTCGGTAACATTGCCATTTACGAGCATACTTATATTCTCTGTATCGTTTGCAGTTCCTGTGTTCTGAACGTTCGCTGTAACCGTTACTGTTTGGCCTGTACTCGCCTTTGGCGGCACATTTATGCTCGCAACGCTTATGGGTGATATCACTGAGATCGTCCTCGTGGCGCTCTCGTAGCCTGCCAGTTGTGCCATCACTGTATGAGCTCCCGTCACATTCGCTATGTAGGTGATCGTGCCTTCTGGGCCTGTATTGCCTATGCTGGTGTTGTCAAATAACACGCTAACATTTTCCATAGGTGTCTGATTTTCACCGCCAACAACCGTTATTATGAAGCTCTCTCCCTTGATCACTTCTGATGGTACATTGATGGTGAGGGTATTGTTTAATGCTGCTTTAGCTTCAGAAGCAACAGCTCCCGCAGATGTAGTGACCACGAGTGATCCGGTGGCATCGCTGTATCCCACCATCCTTGCAAGCACATCGAAGGTGCCCGTGCTGTTTGGAGTGTAGCTTATATTCCCTGTCACATCTGTGTTGCCTTCATTCTCACCTGCCACTAAGATCTGGACTCCGCTCAGTGCCTCTGACCCTGCTTTGACGTTGATTTGAACGGGATTACCTACTACAGCAACTGCTGGAATATTGAGGGTCATTAGGCTTCCTGCCGTGGTCTCCTGAGCTATTGGCGCCACATCCCTATTCGGATTATCTGCGACCTGGAACTGGAGATTGCCCATGATTGTGATAATCCTATTCTGCCCAAGGGTGATTGCACTATCACGGTTCGTCATTGTTATACTGTCGGAGGATAGCGATGTGACCTTCATCTTATCGTAGACCTCACCCTCCTCTACAGATTCAGGGTTATCAGAGACCTGGAAGAGGGCATCAATAGTTGCAAGATCCGTCTCTGTGCCCCTGAAGACGCTCTGGACGTGGGCAACTATTATGGGGACATTTGTCTGGGACCCAACAGTTACCTTATACATGTAGTCCGATGCCTTATCGGTTGGTAAAGATGATGGCGTGACTACCTGGCTGTCTATCTCCTTGCCGTCCTTAGCAAGGGCCAGATAGACTTTGTTGCCGTTTATATCGACCTGCTTGATGCGCAGCTCATAGCCTTCTTGCAGAGACAGAACCGATCCTGTAGCTATCGTCTGTTGATCATCGCTGTCAATCAGCACCTTCCTGAGCTGTCCCTCATTTATGACGCTGAAAGCATCTGTGAATACAGTATCCTTGTTATAACCTGCAAAGTACTTACCGGCCATGAAGCCTATGACATCATACTTTCCCCAGTCCTCAAACTTGAACTTGATAGACATCGGCTTAGTTTCATAGAACAGATCACCCTCCTGTATCGAGTTGCCGGTAAATTTGGCTGTGAGGTTCTCTGTTCCGATATCGTTATCAATATCATAGTAGAATCCCTCGAAGTTGTAAGGGTTCCATGTAAACTGCTTGCCGTCATAGTTCGCTGGCTTGATAATAGTTCCTCTGACTGTATAGGTTCCCGTCCTCTCGACTGTTGGAGCGAATCTCAGCTGGTCTGCATCAGCGACTATGAAATCGACATTTCCAAATATATTTACAGTGCCGGCCTTTCTTAATGTGAGCGTATCCTCGTTCTTCATTGTTATGCCGCTGTCATCAACACTGGTAACCTTCATCTTTCCGTATTTGTCACCGCTCTCGACTGAAGTGTAGTCTCCGGATAATTGGAACAGCCCATCGACAGTTACAAGGTTGGACTCTGCGCTTGCGAACACATTGGAAATATGCGCCATGATTATGGGCACATCCTCCCCGTTTATCGATACTTTGTACTCATAGGTCGAGGATTTTAGGCTATCAGGACTTATCACCTTGCTATCGATCTCCTGTCCGTCCTTGGCAAGCGACATATAGGCCTTGTTTCCATTGACATCGACCTCTTTAATGCGCAGCTCATAGCCTTCTTCAAGCGGCAGGACCGAGCCGGATGTTATTGTATGCTCATCATCATTATCTATCAGGACCTGTCTGAGCTGGCCATCGTTTATGAGGCTGATATTGCTATCCACTACCGCTGTATTGCCATAACCTGCAAAGTACTTGTCAGCCATGAAGCCCATGACATCATAGCTTCCCCAGTCCTCAAACTTGTATTTAATAGACTGAACATTTGACTTGTATACGAGGTTGTTTTCATCAACCGCCCTGTTCGGATTGTTTGCAGTTCCGCTGAGGTGTATTGTCAGAGTCTCTGCTCCAACCTCATCCTTCAGATCATAGAAGAATCCTGAGAAGCTCTGGGGGGTCCATGTATAATCGAGTGGATCTATACCTTGCCTCCAGATGCGATCGTTTCCATACTCTGCCGCCTCCTCTACAGGCGCAGGGGTCGCAGTTTCTTGGCTGCTCGTCTCAGGTATGACCTCTGGAGTTGTGATATTGCTGGACGTCGCATTCCCCTGAGAAGTTACATTCGTTGCGTTACGTGCTGAAGTAACATTAGCGATGGTTTTGTTGGTATTAGTGATATTAACAGTATTAGTGATATTAACAGTATTATTGGTAGTGCTATTATTGGCAGTACTATCGGCCATGCTATTAGTGGTGTTTTTTATAGTGGTGTTTTTTATAGTGATATTTTTTATAGTGATATTTTTTATAGTGGTGTTTGTAATAGTGGCATTTGTAACAATTGCATTTGTAGGCATGCTTGAGGTTTCATTGGCCAGCATGCTGCTAGTGATATTTTCTTGGGCTGTAACGTTTGTTTTTGTTACTTTGGCATTAGGTATCATATCAGGAGTAATGTTGCCCTGAATTGAAGTTGCGTTGGATTCAGTGGAGGCCAGATTGGACTGGACCGAAGTGTTGCTCGCAGATATCGCTGATATATTACTGAGTTCGGTCTGATTGATAGTAGTGTTATTTTCCGAAGCCGCATGCAGCTGTAAAGGTAAGGGGCTTACAAGGGCTGCTGGAACCTCACTTACTGATGATTCCTTAATCGATATTTTATGGTATTCTGAATTAAGACCCGGACCGGCTACGCCATTAGAGGCCAGTCCCTCAATTGGTAAAGCTGCTGCTATTATCAATAAAAGCAGGCAAACCCCCATAATCCTAACGTGATACATCATCTCCTCCAACCTATTACAGTCCTAATATATTTACGAACTATCATCTTTATGTCTCTATATATACTTTGCGTTTTTTGCATCTAATCGCTTTATCGGCATCTGCTCCATTATATCGTTGCCACATGATTGAGCTTTATGCTTATAAATCTGATCTCTCAATCGAACTATAAATTGGATCTATCCATGCAGCTAATTACAGCCTTAGCGATCCTTGTTGAATCTTCGATTCGAAGAATGCTGAAATATCTGCCGAATCTATCGATTTATGGGCTTTCGCGAAATAACGAAAGCTTCTTTAATCAGGCGAAGGGCTTTTATAATAACGTGACTGACTTGTAGTTAGTCAGTTGATGTGATGATGACGAGAGTAGTAAAAGATCCAGAAGAGAGAAGAAAAGAGCTAATAGACACTGCGGAACGCCTGTTTGTCACAGCGGGATATGACCAGACCGCCATAAGCGACATAGTGAGAGAGGTCAATGTATCTCAGGGGGCCTATTACTACTACTTCGATTCGAAAGAGGATGTTCTTGTAGCTATACTTGAGAGAAACATTGCGATTATGGAGGCGGCCCTCAAACAGATCGCCAATAGGAATGACCTTGACGAAGCTGCTAAACTCGATGCCATGATAAATCAGTTCGTCAGCCTTACTGTCTCCGGAAAGAAGATCCTCAATTACATTCACCAGGAGAATAACGCCACACTGAAAAAGAAGTTGACGAAAATAAAGTCCTTTTCCAGGATTGCCCCGCTAATGGCTGAAGTGATCTCAAAAGGGGCTGAAAAAGGTTGCTTCGATGTAAGCCGCCCATTGGAAACATCATATCTTCTGGTAATATTGCTTGCATCTGCACTCCATATATTTACTCTATCTGAAACCACTAAGGATCTAAAAGAAACTGAGAAGGGCGATAAAGTAAATCGTGAGAACATACGAGCTGCCCTCGAAGACCTCCTGGGCAGAGCTCTTGGAGTACACGACTACAAGTTCTCATTACAGATTTAAGATGTTTAGCAAAAACGAGAGGCTAGATTAAAACTGACTTAGAATAAATCAACTAGGAGAATAAATCAACTTGGTAAAGAAGATGGTTGCCTTTTCAAAGGAGAAGTATTGATGAATGAATCTCAACCTACAACGACTCAAGATGCTGCAATCCTCTTGCGAGGCCTGATTAAAAGATTCGATGGCCTAGTAGCAGTCAACTCTGTTGATCTAGAAATCAAGAAAGGAGAGCTTTTCGGACTTCTTGGGCCTAACGGAGCGGGCAAGAGCACCCTTATCAAAATGCTCACAACTATGCTTACACCGACCGAAGGCGAGGCATGGGTCTGGGGCCATAATGTAGCTAAGGAAAGGAACGCAGTAAGATCATCCATAGGCGTAGTGTTCCAGGATATGAGCATAGATACCATGCTTACAGGCAGAGAGAATTTGGATTTTCACGGAAGGATGTATGGCATGGACGGATCTCTGCGAAAGAAGAGGATCGAAGAGGTTCTTAACCTCGTTGACCTCACAGATAAGGCAGATATAAAAATGGAGGACTACTCAGGCGGTATGCAGCGAAGGCTAGAGATCGCCCGCGGACTTATGCATCATCCTAATGTGCTATTTCTGGATGAACCCACGCTCGGATTGGATGCCCAGACTAGACGATATATCTGGCAATATGTCAGGAATATGAACGAGAAGGAAGGAGTGACAATCGTCCTCACGACGCATTATATGGAAGAGGCGGATTACCTCTGCGATCGTGTCGCCATCATAGATAATGGCAAGATCGTCGCCTTGGATTCCCCCCAAAATCTCAAGGACATGGTTGCAGCAGATACTATTACTTTGGATTCTCAAGGCGATGCGGATAGGCTAATAAAATCATTAAAATCCTTCAACTGGATTAAGTCAACAACCAGCTTCAATGGGACGATAGAGCTATTGGTTGATCACGCACAAGCTAGAGTTCCGGAGGTTATGGCCTCAGCATATGAGAATAACGTAAGCATAAAATCCGTAGCTCTTCACGAACCCACTCTAGAGGATGTATTTCTCAAATTCACAGGCAAAAAGATGAGGGAAGCAGAGGCATCCGGCGGAATGATGCATGCGATGATGATGCACAGGAGGAGAGGATGAAGCAGGATCTCAACGCAATTTACAGCATTTGGCTCAGAGAAATGCTGCGCTTCGTCAGGCTTAAGAGCAGACTGGTAGGGTCCCTGGCATCTCCCTTCTTCTTCCTGGCATTTCTTGGGATAGGATTTGGTTCAACAGCAGCAGCACTTCCAGGAATCCCTCAGGGAGTTGGCTACGTCAGCTTCCTGACTCCAGGTATCATTGGCATGACTCTGCTCTTCTCCTCCACATTTGCAGGACTCTCTGTCCTCTGGGATAGACAGTTCGGCTTCTTAAAGGAGATAATGGTCGCCCCTGTTAGCAGAGTCGCAATTGTCCTTGGCCGCACAGTTGGTGGTGTCACTACAGCAATCATACAAGCGCTTATCATATTATTATCAGGGATCCTGCTGGGCATGATCGTACCAAGCATACAAGGCGTTATTATATCTCTTGTATTCATGTTCCTCATAGCCACAGCGTTCATTGGACTGGGCCTCGCGTTTGCCTCAAAGATGGAGGATATGTCGGGATTCAGCCTGATAATGAACTTCCTCATATTCCCGTTATTCTTCCTCTCCGGAGCCTTGTTCCCTCTTGATAGATTCCCACCGATTATCAAGACCCTAGCCTACCTGAATCCCCTTACCTACGGAGTAGATGGGCTTAGACACAGCTTGATCGGAGTCGGCACTTTCCCGTTGGCTCTGGATTTCATAGTGCTGGTTGTTGTCTGCGCTGCGATGCTCGGCCTCGGAACGTATCTATTCGATACGAGCGAAATAAAGTGAACATTGGAAGTGAGCCGAGCGATGAGGATAGAACAATCAGGTTACACACAACCCAGAGATAACTAAAGACTGCAATAGAGTCATCAGGCGCAGGATTTTACATGTGAAATTTCTACTCAGATTCATTGAAAAATCCTCCCAGAATCTTTAAGTGCAAGAGGATAATAGTGATAATCGGGGAATTCGATGTGGGTAAGGTACTTAGTAGTGTTAATGCTGATTTTCCTTTTTATAGGAACAGCATGCTCCCAGGGCATGGGAGACAGTAAGGAATACGATTATCTGGGAACGCCCGTTATCAGCAGCGACCAGGCGCAGCAGCAGCAAGCCGAGGATTGGATAAATCCATACTCTGCGGGTACGCCGGAATGGGATCCTTACGGTCCAGGGTCTCAGCCAACACTTGGAAGACCTGATTGGGACCCTTATGGTCCGGAATATTATCAATATGCCTCAGGATCGTATAGTGGCGGCCTACGGCTGCAGCAGGCTGATCCATCAAAGGAGAAACTAGGGGTCACAGGCTACGTGCCTTATCAAAACCAGCTTTATCTCCAGCGCGGACCTGGGCTGCAATCGCAAGGCAGTGTTATACTCGGAGAGCCTTTTGTGCTGTGGGCACATGTGATAGGCGCAGGCGGCTTTACACTATATGATCGCAATCAGGCGATATTGACTCATGGCTACCTAATGCCTGGCTGGTACAAGATCGAGGGATTATTCTCAGATACGCTTGAGGCTCACCAATATCAGTTTGCCTCAGCAGGCATATTCAGTAATATCCTCACAGTAGCCGTAGGTTCTGGAGGCTATCCTACATCCTACAGCCTGACAGGTCGCGTTGTTGATCAATACGGAAACAGCATTCCTGATGCGAAGATCATAATATCCAGCAGCGAGGGCGGATACTTCAGCACAAAGACGAATGCATTCGGCTACTACGGCATGGATGTTGCTACGGGCACTTATATTATAACCGCAGAAAAATCGGGATACAGGTTCACCCAGTCTACAGCGAACGTTTGGACAGGTGTGGTTTCTGCTGCCAGGGATATAATAGGGTCCCCACTATCCATCTAGGCTACAGGCGCCAATTATTAATGCCTCATTTCATTTTTGGAAGCCTTCATCTATTTAAATAACCATTGCTAGAGAGTAACCTATAGATATATAAAACGTAACTACATGTTCCGGTTAGTGCCGGGGTAGAGCATGATCACTGACAACATTTCCCAAAGGGTCTCCGAGCTTTCACAACGCTTAGAGGAACTACATGCAAAGTGCGTGAGTAATCCAGAAAATGCGCCCGAAATCCTATCCGATGCCTTGGAAAATCTGCAGGCCTACCTCGAAGAGCTATCGGCTGCAGATGAAGAGCTTATGCAGCAGAATGATGAACTTCTGCGAACTCAGTCGGAGCTACGAGAAAGCGGGGAGAAGTATCGCACCATCGTTGAGACTGCCAACGAAGGCATATGGGTAGTGGATTCAGAGACTAGAACAATTCATGTCAACAAAAGAATGGCAGAGATGTTGGGATACAGCCCTGAAGAAATGATTGGTAAAAAGTCGTCCGAGTTTATGGACGAAGAAGAAAGGGCTCGCATTGATTAATGCTCGAACGCAGGCGTCGGGGCATCGAGGAGAGCTTCGAGTTCAAATTCATTCGCAAGGATGGCTCATTTTCATGGATATCAAAATGCCAGAGATGGATGGCATCAGTGCCACTAAATGCTGTCGTGCCCAAGCAAAGCTAATAGCCTGAAGACAGTATATGAAGATTCGCGATGGTTTACCTCGGTGGGACCACGTAGTTCCAGCGCCAGACTTTGAACCCGGTAGCCAGTATCAGTATGAAGATTGCCAGCACTATTAGGGCCTGAAGATATTCAACAGCTGTTACTAAATCCATATCAACACCAGGAGAATGCCATCCTTCATAGCTGATAAAGATTTTGGTTTTCCATTACGCGCAGGATAAGGATAATTTAATACTAGTGTCACTTATATTATCGTGATTAATCCTATATCAATGAAAATCTTAATGCTTGAGAATTCGTCAGTAAAATGCATAAAACTCGTTCCAAATGGATAAGCGTATACTTTAAATACGTCGCCATTTTTCATCCTAGGAGCTTCGCTTTATGGTATATTCCTACTTAATATATCGTTTATTCCCACAATAATTAAGTTTATAAACGCGTTTTTTGCGCTCATAACTTTTCATAAACATTATGAACGGATCTCAAATACCTATAAATTGCGTACAGAAAAAGGGGGATTTAGGAGGATTAATATGGACATGCAAATAAAGACAAAAGATGACGTCTTTGCTGCAATAGATAAGTATGATGTAAGATTTGTGAGACTGTGGTTTACAGATATCTTGGGAATTCCAAAGAGCTTTGCTATCAATACCAATGAGCTTGATGGAGCGTTTTCCGAGGGCATGGGGTTCGATGGCTCATCCATCACGGGCTTCCAATCAATTGAAGAGAGCGATATGATCCTGAAGCCTGATCCAACCACATTCAAGATCATCCCATGGAGACAACAGGAGAATGCTGTGGCAAGGATGTTCGGCGATATCCAGAACCCCGATGGAACTCCGTACGAGGGCGACCCAAGGCAGGTCCTAAAGAGAAATCTCGCACGCATTAAGGATAAGGGTTATACCTTCTACGTCGGCCCTGAGCTCGAGTTCTTCTACTTCAAGAACGATCAGGGAACAGAGATATTAGATAAGGGCGGTTACTTCGATCTGACCACTCAGGATGTCGCATCTGATTTGCGCCGCGATACCGTTCTCGCATTAGATTCCCTGGGGATCGATGTAGAGTTCAGCCATCACGAGGTCGCTCCATCTCAGCATGAGATCGATATGAGATATGCGGATGCTCTGCAGATGGCGGATAATGTGATAACCTATAAGATCACTGTTAAGGAGATCGCAACCAGATATGGCTGTTATGCCACCTTCATGCCCAAGCCAATCTTCGGCCAGAACGGCTCAGGAATGCACGTCCATCAGTCCCTCTTCCAGGGCAAGAAGAATGTAATGTTCAACGCCGGAGACCCATACCATCTCTCAGATGAGGCCAAGTACTACATCGCAGGCCTTCTGAAGCATGCGCCAGAGATCACGGCAGTCACCGATCAGTGGGTAAACTCCTACAAGAGGCTAGTTCCAGGATATGAGGCACCCGTTTACGTCTGCTGGTCCAGAAGAAACAGATCCGCGCTCATCAGGGTTCCAATGTATAAGCCCGGAAAGGAGGCCGCTACAAGGCTCGAGTACAGAAGCCCTGATCCAGGAGCAAACCCGTACCTAGCGTTCTCTGTAATGCTCGCCGCAGGCCTAGCTGGAATTGCCAATAAATATGACCTGCCTGCACCCCAGGAGCAGAATATCTTCCACATGACTGAAGCTGAGAGGAAGGCAGCGGGAATTGGGTCTCTGCCGGGCAGCCTGAACGAGGCCATAGGGATCACTGAGAAGAGCGAACTCGTAAAGGAGGCCCTCGGAGAGCACGTATTCAATGCATTCATAAAGAACAAGAAGACTGAGTGGGACAACTACAGAACAAGCGTCACTCAGTGGGAGATGGAGAGGTATTTGCCTCTGCTCTAGGGCTATCCTTAGCCCTCACATTTTTATTTTTATTAATATTATGAGTTGAGGGGTATCACAGTGAAAATAATGCGCTGTCTTCAACAATGTGATTTGTGCATAAAATTTATGAATATTTCTTAAATAGCTATAAAGCGTTTATCGCAGCCTTTTCACGCTTGCATCTTGCGTGAAAGCATTTATGTAGTTGTTCAGACGATGGCTGGAGTTCAAGATTACTATGCCTAGGAAAAGAAGGGAGCTCTACAATAAGGAGATCTGCTCTTGCTCCATCTTCGGGGCGATGAACCGGGACGGGGATAGGTTTACAGGCGAGGGCGTCATTAAGGCGATAACCAACATGCACGTCCGTGGTAACGGCCTCGGAGGCGGATTTGCAGTCTACGGAATTTATCCTGATTTCAGGAACTACTACGCGTTTCACATCATGTTCACGGCCAAAAGCCATGAGGACAAGGTATGTGCCAAGACTGAGCTTGAAGCCCTACTTGGGAGCAGCTTCGATATAGTCCACGATGAAGAGATACCCCACGATGATAGCGTCTGGGTGAAGGATCCACCCCTTACCTGGAGATACTTCGTCTCCCCTAACAAAAAGGGAGATGATGCTTTAGTCTCGGATGATGATTATGTTGTCGCCAAGGTGATGTGGATTAACACTAAGCTTGACAACGTTTACGTCTTCTCCTCAGGAAAGGATATGGGCTGCTTCAAGGGCGTCGGCTATCCTGAGGAGATCGCCGAATACTTTATGCTGGATAAGCTCTATCGAGGCTATATTTGGACTGCTCACGGCAGATTCCCCACGAACACCCAGGCGTGGTGGGGAGGAGCCCATCCTTTTGGGCTTTTGGATCAAACGGTAATTCATAATGGCGAGATTTCATCTTATGGAACGAACCGCTGGTATCTAGAGATGTATGGATATGCATGCACACTACAGACTGATACTGAGGTCATAACCTACGCGGTAGATCTTCTCATGAGAAGGCAGGGCCTTCCAATCGAGGTGGCCTCGAAGATACTGGCACCACCGATCTGGGACGCAATCGACAGAATGAACGATAAGGAGAAGAAGCTATTTACAACACTCAGAATGGTCTACGGACCTCTGCTTATGAACGGCCCATTCTCAATCATCATTGGCCAGAGCGGCAGAATGATTGGTCTCACGGATAGAATAAGACTTCGGCCGCTCACTGCCGCTACTAGAGGCCCCATGTTTTACTTATCATCAGAGGAGGCGCCAATAAGGCTCATTTCGCCAGAGCTTGACGAGGTCTGGACCCCCAATGGGGGAGAGCCTGTCATAGGTGAGCTAAAAAGCAAAAGGATGGTAAAAGATGAAGTCATTCCTGTTTCCTGAGTTCCAGATCATAAGGGACGAAGAAAAATGCGGCCAATGCCGCGGGTGCGAACGTCAGTGCGCCTTCGGCACACATAGTTACGATGAAGTTCATGATAGGCTTATATCCGATGAATATAAATGCGCCGGATGCCAGAGATGCGTTATCTTCTGCCCAAAGGATGCCATAACCGTAAGGCCTAATCCATCGTTCTATAAGCCGAATGCAAGCTGGTCCAGGGAGAAGATCGAAGATCTGAAGAGACAAGCAGAGACAGGCGGAGTGATCCTGACGGGATGTGGTAACGATAAGCCATTCAGGATCTATTGGGATCATATTGTGCTAAATGCGTCACAAGTAACTAACCCTTCCATCGACCCCCTAAGAGAGCCGATGGAGCTTAGGACATTCCTCGGATCGAAGCCCGATTTGATGAGCATAAAAACCAACGATGGCGATGTCAAGATTGAGACCAATATCGGACCTAATCTGATGATTGAGACACCGATCCTATTTTCGGCTATGTCCTACGGAGCCATCAGTCTAAATGCATTCAAGGCTTTAGCCACCGCGGCCTGTAACTCTGGAACTTTCTTCAACACAGGCGAGGGCGGCCTGCCGAAGGAGATGAGGGAGCAGTTTGGCCGCTGCGCAATAGTCCAGGTAGCATCGGGCCGCTTTGGAATAGATGCAGAGTACCTAAACTGTGCTTCTGCTGTGGAGATCAAGGTTGGTCAGGGGGCAAAGCCTGGAATCGGAGGCCATCTGCCAGGCGAAAAGGTCTCGCCAATGGTCGCAGCTACGAGAATGATCCCTGCAGGAACAGATGCCATCTCACCGGCGCCTCACCATGATATATATTCTATTGAAGATCTATCGATGCTTATCTATGCCCTGAAGGAGGCCACGAACTATGAAAAGCCGGTCTCCGTAAAGATTGCTGCAGTACATAATTTCGCGGCAATAGGTTCGGGTATTGCCCGTGCAGGTGCTGATATTATAGCCATCGATGGCCTACGAGGTGGAACCGGTGCCGCTCCAAAAGCCATAAGGGATAATGTAGGAATACCCATAGAGCTAGCCATCTCTTCATTAGATCGCCGCTTGAAAAGCGAGGGGATAAGGAATAGGTGCTCCATAGTGGCAGCAGGTGGAATAAGGTGCAGTGCCGATGTAATCAAGGCTATAGCCTTGGGTGCTGATGCTGTTTATATCGGCACAGCTGCACTAATCGCAATGGGTTGCAACCTCTGCCAAAAGTGCTATACAGGAAAGTGCAACTGGGGCATATGCACCCAGGATCCGCGCCTGTCAGGCAGGCTGAATACTGAAATCGCTGCTCAGAGGCTGTCCAACCTGCTGAATGCATGGTCTCACGAGATCCAGGAGATGCTTGGCGGCATGGGAATTAATGCCCTTGAAAGCTTGCGAGGAAACCGCGATCATCTGAGGGGCATTGGCCTACACGAGTGGGAGCTGGATGTCCTAGGCATAAAGGGCGCCGGAGAGTGATCCAAGATGGCGAGGGCGGAAGTAGCAAGATCACAGCCTAGGAAGGAGGCCGGAGGAGTGGAGTCTGTGGAGATCGATGCCGCTGGACTCGCTACAAAAGATCTCAACGATCGCCTAAGGGATCTCATGCTAACGGGAGTAAAGAAGGTCCTTTTAAGAAACGTGTGCGGACAACGGTACATCGGCACACGCCTGTACTCTCCAGAGCGAAGAAAGATGGATATTGAGATCTTCGGAACGCCTGGGAACGATCTGGGAGCGTTCCTCTATGGCCATAGGCTAGTAGTTCATGGAAACGCCCAGGACGGCGTTGGAAATACCATGGATGCAGGAGAAATCACCATTGAGGGACGGGCAGGGGATGTCCTTGGGTTCAGCATGCGCGGCGGTAAGATCTTTGTCCGAGACAATGTCGGCTACAGAACCGCTCTGCATATGAAGGAGTATGAAGACAAGAGACCCGCTGTCGTAATAGGTGGCACATCACAGGATTTCCTCGGAGAATACATGGCTGGCGGCATAGTGATCATTCTGGGGCTCGGAGGACGCCCGCATAGGGCCAACTTCATAGGCACTGGAATGCACGGAGGCGTGATATATCTGAGAGGAAGCGTAGATAGGACCCAGGTTGGCGCCCAGGTGGAGATTTCGCAGCTAAATGACGTCGATAGAGAGGTTGTGGAAGGTTACGTCTCAGAGTTTGTCGAACGCTTCCCGAGCCTTCACTTGAGCAAAGATCAAATTCTCAAAGAGAATTTCATCAAGTTGACTCCAAAGTCCAAGAGGCCTTATGGAAAGCTTTACGCTTAATGAATAGGGATAAAGATGCCAAAAACGAATGTTCCAACGATCTGTCCGTATTGCGCTGCAGGCTGTGGATTTTATATTACAGTGGAAAAGGAGAAAGCTACGGGGATCGAATACATGCTTGACCATCCGAGCAGTGAGGGTGCCTTATGCCCCAAAGGGAACGCCGCCCTGGAGATCCTTTACCACGAGGACAGACTACGCTATCCTCTAAAGCGAAAGGGTGAAGGCTGGGCCAGGATATCCTGGAATGAAGCCTTGGATCGCGTTTCTAAGAGCCTTGCAGCAACCATCAAGGAATATGGACCTGGAAGTGTTGGGTTCTTATCCTCTTCAAAATGTACCAACGAAGAGAACTACCTGGTCGAGAAGCTGGCCAGGTGCTTTGGGACACCTAATGTCGATAACTGTGCTCGCCTCTGTCATGCACCTTCTGTAGTTGGCTTGAATAGGACTCTTGGTGCCGCAGGCATGACGAATCCCATATCAGACCTCGCGAACTCTAAGTGCATTTTCATCATTGGCTCAAACCTGGCCGAGAATCATCCCATCCTCTCTCGCTGGATTCACAGAGCAAAAGATGCGGGCGCCGTGGTAATAGTAGCTGACCCAAGGATGACGCATACAGCCTGGCTAGCCGATATTTTCCTGCAGCTAAAGCCTGGCACTGATGTCGCCCTGTTAAACGGCATTGCGAATGTGATCATAAATGAAGCGCTAGTCGATAATGAGTACATAGCCAAGTGGACGACGGGATATGAGAAGCTAGCGGAGGCTGTTTTGGATTATACACCCGAAAAGGTGGCAGCGATAACTGGAATCCCGGCAGACGACATAATCCGCGCTGCACGTGCCTATGCAATTTCTCCGGCTTCAGCCATAGTGTACTCAATGGGGATTACTCAGCATACTACAGGAACAGATAATGTTCAAGCCATCGCCAATCTGGCGCTGATTACCGGCCACCTTGGACGCCCCGGAACAGGTGTGATGCCCCTGAGAGGCCAGAACAATGTGCAGGGCGCATGCGATATGGGCGCTCTCGCGGAGTTTTATCCAGGCTACAGAAAAGCCGATGATCCTGAAACTGCTAAGTTTTTCGAAAAAGCATGGGGAGTCGCAAGCATTCCTGCTGCTCGTGGACTCACAGCTACTGAGATGATCGATGCTGCATATGAAGGCAAGATCAAGGCTATGTATATCGTAGGAGAAGATCCCGCAAACTCCGATCCCAGAAGCAGCCATACAAGAGAGGCACTAGAAAATCTCGACTTCCTAGCTGTACAGGATATATTCATGACAGCCACGGCTCAGCTGGCGGATGTTATTCTTCCGGCATCAGTTTGGGCTGAGAAGGAAGGCACTTACACATCAACTGATAGACGCGTTCAGTGGAGCAACAAGGCTCTTGAACCTCCAGGCGAGGCAAGATCCGACCTGGAGATCATCTGTGATGTTGCTCGACGGCTTGGCCTTGAATTCAACTATCCGGATGCGGCATCTGTCATCGCCGAGATCAATAAATTGGTGCCATCCTACGGAGGCATCACTCGTGAACGGCTGAACTCAGAACGTCAGAGCTCACATGGCCTGGTCTGGCCATGCCCAAGCCCAGATCACCCAGGAACGCCGATATTACATTCGCAGGGTTTCAAGCTGCCTGGAGGTAAAGCTTCAATTGTTCCTGTAAAGTACAGGCCGCCTTCGGAGGAACCTGGATGGGAGTATCCGTTTATTTTGACGACTGGCCGTGTCGTAGTGCATCATAATGCCGGCTCCATGACCCGCAGAAGCCCATCGCTAATTGAACGCGAGCCAGATTTATTTGTAGAGATAAACACGGCTGATGCAGCTAAGCTGAAGATAGCTGATGGGGATGAGGTGGCAGTGGCTACGCCGAGGGGTGAAACAACTGCCATGGCCCGTCTCACAGATCGCGTGAAGCGCGGTGTCGTCTTCATGCCATTCCATTTTCCTGGAACGAATATCCTGACAACAGATTCGATGGATGCAGAGGCAAAGATACCTGAGTTCAAAGTCTCCATTTGCAAGATATCCAGGAGGGACTAAAATATGCCCGTTTATGTTGACATAAGCAGATGCATAGGCTGCAGATCCTGCGAAGTGGCATGCAAGAGAGTCCATGGAGGAAAAGGGCATGTAAATGTGCACATGGTGGGGGATCATGCCTCAGTGCCGATATTCTGTCACCATTGCGAGGAGGCGACATGCACTATGGCCTGCTTCTCGGGTGCTCTTTCAAAAGATGGAGAGCGCACAGCCTTTGCGATAGAAAAATGCACTGGCTGTGGGCTTTGCAGATTGGCGTGTCCCTTCGGGGTCGTCTGGTCGGATAAAGTGGCACACAAATGCGATCTATGCGCAGGGCGAGAGACACCGACATGCATCATAACCTGCCCTGCAAATGCCCTGAGCACAGACTTCGAGCTTGCATCAAAACGCGCAAGAGCGAGGGCAGCTATAGCTGTAGCACATGGAGGCAAAAGATGATCAAAGTTGATGCAAGCAAATGTCTAGGATGCTTCTCCTGTTCCAACGTCTGTCCTAACCAGAACATCGTTCGCGAGGAGACGCCTGAAAAAAGGTCAATACATTGGAAGAGATGCAAAGAGGAGTGCGATCTATGCGTCGAGTTCTGTCCGGCAAAGGCGTTGACCCTTGTTCCCTTTGATCCTGAGAGCGAAGAGCCCACCGCGACCTTTGATCTTGTGCCTTGCAAGATCTGCGGCACACGTTATGCAACTGAACCGATGCTGAGGTATATAGAAAAATCTTTGCCGTCTGACGTACAGAAAGACTCTAGCGGCCTCGAATGGATATGGGTCTGTCCAGTTTGCCGCCGAAGTATCGAGGCTGAGAGGGCGACGAAGCAGATGGTGCTCGGGAGAAGCAGGAAAAACCCATAACATCGGCATCAGCGATTAAAGTGCTGGTGCCTTAGTATCTTTCGCAATCCCTCTTTGAGATTAATCCAATACTTACGAACTTACCAATGACTAAAATTTTAGGATTAAAGCAGGGCTAATCCCCTCCAATTCATTGGAGGGAGTGGTCACAGATCGTGTATTACCTTCAGCCTAAGCTTGGAAAAGTCCTCCTTGATTTCTACCAGGAAGCCCATTCCCGTAAAGATCTCCTCCAGCTCCAGCCGAACAAACTTTTTAGCAAGATCCGATCCGAAGATTAGAGTGAACTCATTCTTTGATGTCTTGCTTAGCTGGAAGAGATTGCAGATCTCCAGGCGCTTGAGGATGCTCTCTGCATTGTAGAGCTTATGCTTAAACTGCTCTGCATGAGCCTGGCTGACCTCTTTGTGCATATTCCAGAACTTTTCCTTATCCGGATGTGTCTCGATGAGGTTCAGAAATAAAATCCAGTGATCGATATCGAGGATTATGTGCTCTCCTGCAGATAGCATCTCTGCGTGTGTATAGACCTTCTTATCCTCGGCGAACTCAAAGAGCGACTTATGCTTGCTGAAGAACTTCAGCGACTCACGCATAAGCTCGCTCTGAGACATGCCCAGGTCCTCCTTCATTTTCTTAAATAGGCCAGCAGTCTCTTCATCCAGTGCGATTGTAATCCTTTCAGGCGACTTCATCTAGTCCTCATAGCCTCTTTTGAATTTGTATCTTTTACGCTTTTGCTATATTACCTTTTTCAAACGTTAACTATTTAGGCCGAGGCCGGAAGGCACCTTCCCCCAGTCTCGACTATTTGAAGCTAAGCAGCAGGATTACAGAGAGACCGATATTGTTATATTCCAAATTGCTAAATGGCAGACTATGGATTCGTGGATGAAGGATGAAAAGAGGTATAGCGAAAAAGATAGGAAGAAACTGGAGAAAGGATCCGGCTGCGTCAAGGCCTGGACCCTAGCTTGCAACTGGCTTTATAGATTCCTGCGCTGGTAGCTTATTGCCCAATTGAGAAAGCTCTTATTCTCCTGCACAGTCTTGCTGTTCTATTCATGAGTATGTTCAGAGTGTCTTCTCTTCCCTTGCCGATAGCAAGGATAGACGCAACTGGATCATCCTTCTTTATAATCGATCCGATTCTTGGAATATCAGTTATCCAAACTGAGCTCAGATCCTCATCGATCTTTAATTCATTTTCTGCATAGATTATTGCCCTTCCTGCCATCCTTCCCGGATTGGGATGATCAGGCAGGATGCCATCGAAAGACTTCAGATGTGCACACAGTACGTTAATGCCTGTGGAAAGCTCGACAGTATCAATGCTTCCCTGAAAACGCGGGTTTACCTCTACAACTACAGGGCCTGTCTTTGTCAGCAGAAAATCCACACCGTTGCTTCCCATAAGCCCTAGCTCGGATGTGATATCTTCAGCCATCTCCGCGATCCCTTGTGAGGGCGCATCTAAGGGCGTGATGTTTCCGCTATATCTGAACCCATGCGCTCCTGTCCAACCAGCGCCTATTAGCTGCTCGTTCACAGCTAATGCTCGTCCTTCACGGCCATTTCCAATAGTGGAAACGCTTGCCGGCAGGCCACTTACATACTCCTGGACAATCATATCGTCTTCCAACAATAAGTCATTCTTGTTTTGGATAAGCTCACAGCCCAAACCGCCAGCGCCTTTACGAGGCTTTATGATAGCGGGGAAATCCATGTCTTCAACTGATACCTGTGTTTTTATGAATGGAAATCCCTTGCTCTCCAGCCAGTGAGCTAACCACAACTTATCAGAGACTTGAGAAATCTTTTCAGGGGAATTGTTAAAAACGTGAGCTTTCTTTACCCTTGCCTCCTCAAGCCCAGGCCCTAGGATAACAGCATCAGGAGAGAACCTATTGACGTATTCCTGGAGATACTGTGTAGCATTTTCCTCTGAAAGCAGAATCGTATATGTGGTACACCATTCTAAGTCTAGATCGCAGTAGCAGTCTAAAGCGATGACTGAGTGGCCTGCCCTGGCAGCAGAGCAGGCGATGTGCCGTACGCTGATACCTGCTATTAATATGATCATAATAATAACGTTCTTCTCTAGTAGTGCAGTGTTTTGAATTGAATTCCTTTATATTGTACTACTCTAGATTATGCTCCTTTAGATTATACACCCTTGGATAGATCACTTGCTTCCCTTTGGGCGAGGGAACAATCTTCAGACCACCCTCGAACTCATTTAAAATCTCCTTTCCTTCAAAGAGCCTGTCAAGGAATACTGCCAATGCGGCAACTTCAGAGTGAGGCTGATTCCCCACAGCCACGTTCCAATCTGCTAGCTCGTACATTTCCGCCGGAACCTTCTCTGCACCTACCGCGACCAATAAGTTTTCGCACTCTTTGATCTCATCCATTACATCAGGCAGGTTCGAGCCGTACATTGTGAGGTGGACTATTTTTCCTCCAGCCTCCTTCCAGCGTACAGCCTCCCCTTGCCAGCTTACTCCTGATGTCGTACGGAAATCTCCGCCCCATCGTTCTGTTACTTCGTTCAAACTCTTCTCAACACGGCTATCATGGCCTGTCAGAAGCATTTCCTCAGCTCCAAATGCCCTTGCTACCAGCCCTACATGTGTGGTGATACGTTTATCTCGTTCAGGCCGATGTCCCAATCGCAGAACCACGACTCGCATGCTTCCGTAGAGAACTGATATGTTATTTATTACCTTGCAAAATCAATAAATTCATGGCGCACACTATCAGCAGTGATGAACCTGTGCGATAGATGCAGGGGCAAAGGATACCTCGTGACGGGAGAGAAGCCTTGCCCAAACTGCAGCGGCAGTGGGAAGACTGAGTCCATCAGCTTGGGCGAGGCATCAGATAGCGATATGAAAGAGCTGATAGAACAAGGTGCAACGAAGTGCAGTGTGTGCCACGGATCAGGCAAAATGCCCGTAACTGAGCCCTGCGATGCGTGCGGCGGCCTAGGGCGCGAGTACAATTGCGCAGTCTGCGGCGCAAAGCTGACGAGCAAGAAGGAGCTGTGTGAGCATTGTTCCAAAAAACCCCTAGTTCATATACTTGATCAGGCATGCGATACAAGCGATCTAGTTGTGGGGGAAGTATACCAGGGAAAGGTCTCTGGAATCGCAAACTTCGGGGCCTTTGTTGATTTGAATGATCATGTCAGGGGACTTGCGCATAATAAATATTTAAAAGCAAAACCAGAGGTGGGCGATCCTTTCCGTGTGAGAGTCAAAAATATTGCTCCAAATGGCAACATCGAGCTTGAGCCGGTGGATCTCAAGGAATACAACACAATCGAGGTCGAGAAGGACCTGCCACTCTCCAAAGCTGCCAACCTGGAGCGGCTTGTCGGCAAGTCGGTGCTCATTAAAGGAGAGGTTATTCAGGTCAAGCAGACCGGTGGACCGACGATCTTTACCATAGCGGATGATAGTGGTCTGGTTTTTTGTGCCGCCTTTGAGCGTGCAGGAGTCCGAGCCTATCCTGACATCGATAGTGAGATGATCGTCAGGGTAATAGGTGAAGTTACTGTCAGAAACAATCAAGTTCAGATAGAGATCAAGTCTATGAAGCGCCTCTGGGGCGGCGAGGCGTCATGTGTTAAGGATCTGATAGAGCAAGCGATAGATAGAAGGGCTGAGCCTTCTGAAGTTCCTTTGCTAGTAGAGAGCGAGGTCATGGAGAGGCTTAAGCCTGCCATGAAGAAAGTTGCCAAGGAGATCAGAAGAGCTATTCTTAAATCAACGCCGATAATACTCAGGCATCACGCGGATGCAGATGGAATAACTTCTGCTGTGGCAATTGAGACTGCCATACTTCCCCTGATCAAGGAGGTGGGCGGGCCTGATGCCGAATATTATAACTACCGCAGAGCTCCAAGCAAGGCTCCGTTCTATGAGCTTGAGGACATAACCAAGGATTTGAGCTATGCTTTGGAAGACCTGAGCAGACATGGCCAGAAGATGCCGCTTGTGATTCTGATGGACAACGGCTCGACAGAGGAGGATCTTCCGGCCATGAAGCAGGCCCAGGTCTACGGAATGGAGATGATAGTGGTAGACCATCATCACCCGGATAAGATCGTAGATCAGTTCCTGATAGCACATGTGAACCCGGCTCACGCAGGCGGAGACTTCGGAGTTACAACCGGCATGCTTGGAACTGAGATCGCTCGCATGATCTATCCCCAGATAGAGAGCAAGATCAAGCATTTCCCTGCAGTCTCTGCTGTTGGCGATCGCAGTGAGGCGCCGGAGGCAGAGCGCTACAAAAAGCTCACTGAAGATAGATTCAAGCTGGAGGATCTGAAGAAGATTGCACTTGCCTTGGATTACGAAGCATTTTGGCTGCGGTATAACGAGGGCCGAGGATTGATCAACGATATCCTCTGCCTTGGAAGGCTGGACCGGCACCAGAGGTTTGTCGATCTGCTTTCTGAGCAGGCAAATGCTGCAATAGATGAGCAGCTGCGGGCAAGCATGGGCAACGTGAAGAGCACAAAGCTTCCCAATGGCATAGTTATGAACGTGCTGGATGTGGAGAACTTCGCTCACAAGTTCACGTTCCCGCCTCCAGGAAAGACATCGGGCGAGGTGCATGACCGGCTCTGCAAGAAGTTTGCAGGAAAGCCGGTGGTGACAATAGGCTACGGCCCTGATTTCGCAGTACTTCGCAGCCGGGGCGTCAAGATGAACATTCCCCAGATGGTCAGGGAGCTTATGGAGGAGATTCCGAACGGCGGCGTTTCCGGCGGCGGGCATTTGGTCGTCGGCTCAATCAAGTTTGTGGGCGGAATGCGAAAAGATGTCCTTGCTAAGCTCGCTGAGAAGATAAGCGCATGTCCAGTGGATGAGGTGATTCCCGTAACATCCAATGCAGAGGCAACAGCTGCAAGCCTGAGCGTATATTAATTTTGGGACGGTGATACAATGAGCGAGCTTAGAGAACTGGTGATAACCAAAGACGACTATCTAGTATATCTAGCAGATCGCCTCAGGCTGAGAGGCTCCTGCCAGCATGAGATCGAGAATGTGAGCTTTCCGTTTCTGTTCGCATCAGGGAGCGAGCTTCTCAGGACCTATATTCTCGGAGAGACTGAGTTCGTCTCCTCATTGCCAGACAAGTACAAGCTCCCTGACCGCGGCTATATCTGGTATCTATTCTCTCAGGCTGTGAAGGAGATTCACGTTATGCAGGAGAAGGTAATAATAATATACGAGCTACAGGATGAGTACCGTAAGCCCTTTAAGCAGTTCTACCTCTAGCTTTAGCAGCCCAGACTCCTGTCAGTCGCCCTTCTAAGGCTAATCTTCCAAGCTCAGCTTCAACATCTTCTGCCAAAGGTGATGGCCGTGTGCCCGCCAGAGGTGTTCCAGGCAGAGGCGTGAAATAATGCGCTCTGACCTTCCCGCCCTTTCCCACGATCCTCTTTGCTAGACCCAGGGTGAGCATCTGATCCTCTGGGGATTCCATCGGCAGGCTGAAGATGAGATCAACCTGTGGGGTTAAGCAGTGCTCTACACAAAGATCGCATGCTTCCTCAACCTGTCCTACGCTATGGCCTCGACCGATGGCCCGCAGAACATGCTCGCTGCCAGATTGAGCGCCAATGCTCAGCGTCTTGTTGGCACAATATTTCGTTATCAGCTCAAGAGCCTTGTGGGATAGGAACTCAGGCCTGACCTCGGAAGGAAAGGTTCCGAAGTAGATCGGCCTCTTCAGCTCTGAAAGCGAGCTGAGAAGCGATTCCACCTTGTCCAGACGAGGGCTCAGACCGTCTGAACCGTAAGCCAACGAGTTTGGGGATGTCAGCCTGATGTCTTTATGGCGATGGGCATACTTGATGATAGCAGCGATAGAGCGATGACGCATTTTGCTTCCAAAAAGGCAAGATGTCTGACAATAGGCGCATTTCCATGGACAGCCTCGGCTGATCTCGATAGGCGAGAGGATCTTTCCGAACGGCGGATAGAGATCTAGATCTACAGGTTCTCTCTGGCCCGTGGAGACGATTTTAGAATTCGCTTTGTATGCAATCCCCTTCACGTTCTTTGGATTTTCACCGCACGTTATTGCTTTTATCAGCTCAGGCAGAGTCTCCTCGCCCTCGCCGATGACGACATAATTAAAGAATTCAAGGGCTTCTTCGGGCATTGCCGAAGGATGAGGGCCTCCAGCAATGTAAATTGCATCAACCTTTGCCTTTGAAATCTCTTCATAGACTTCTTCTGCCTGCGCTGTAGCAAAGCTGTATAGCATAATTCCAGGTCTCGGCTCCCTGGCAAGCCCTGCATCGATCAGAGGAAGCAATGCAGCAATGCTGTAGGAGTTTTTATTGTTCCAGCGGAACCTGATGTTTTTGCCCAAATCCTTCAAGCGTCCTCAACAAACAAAGGCACAAAAGCGAATTTGTTCACATCCACTAACCCAAGATCCGTCAGCTTCAGCTCCGGTATAACAGGCAAACACAAAAATGATAGTGTCATGAACGGGTCCTTGAGGCCGCAGCCCAAGCCATGTGCCGCATCGATGCAATCATCTATGCCGTCTGCCACTTCTCTCATGTACCTCTCAGACATAAGGCCAGCAACAGGCAGGGCAAGCTTTGCCCTCAGAAGGCCATCTTTTACTACCACAAGCCCGCCGTTCATCTCTTTTACGGCTAAGGCGGAAGCGAGCATATCCTCTGAGCTGATGCCGACAACAGCTATGTTGTGCGAGTCATGGGCAACTGAGATAGCTATGGCTCCTGTCTTAAGGCCAAAGCCCTTCACGAGGCCGAGTCCCACATTGCCTGTAGCCTTATGGCGTTCAATAACAGCCATCTTCAGAATATCTCGATCTGTGTCTGCGGCGATCCTGCCTTCTGTGGCCCTTACACCATAGACCAGTGATTTTGTGATGATCTGATCAGGAATTACTCCAATCACTCTGGCCTTTGGAGACATGGCCTTGATTTCAAAGGATCCTGCGTCAATCATTCCTATCTTCATCGCCGAGCTCTTGGGAGCAGGAGCTGCCTCAAGTCGAGCTATAAGGTCGCCATCCTCTGCCACAAGCTTCCCATCTTTGAAGACCTTCATCACATTCGGCGATTCCAGATCATCGAGAACTGCGATATCCGCCCTGTAGCCAGGAGCTATAGCTCCAAGATCTCTAAGGCCAAAGTATTCGGCTGCATTCAGGCTTGCGATCTGGAGCGCTAAGATAGGATCAAGGCCGTGCTTGATCGCAGTTCTAATCATGAAATCTATATGGCCTTCCTTCAGAATATCCGCTGGGTGCCTGTCATCCGATACAAACATGAAGCGCCTTGAATTCTTGGGCGTGATCAGCGGAAGAAGGTCCAAAATGTTCTTGGCTGCGCTGCCTTCGCGCACCATGATGTACATTCCCTGGCGAAGCTTTTCCCTGGCTTCGCCAACGGATGTGCACTCGTGATCGGATGTGATCCCTGCAGCAATGTAGGCCGTCAGATCTTTCCCTGTGAGCTTCGGAGAGTGGCCATCGATGCGCTTTCTGCAAGCTCTAGCAAGCTTGATCTTCTTAAGAACCTCAGGGTCTCGGAAAATCACACCAGGATAGTTCATCATCTCGGCAATGCCAAGGACCCGATCATCGCTTATGAGGCCCGCAAGAGAGTCGGCATTCAAAACTGCGCCAGATGTCTCCAAATTTGTCGCGGGAACGCAGGATGAGAGCATTATGAAGACGTTCAGGGGAACATACCTTGAGGAGTCGAGCATGTACCTGATTCCCTCTATGCCCAGGATGTTGGCGATCTCGTGAGGATCGGTGATCACTGAGGTGGTTCCCTTCGGCACTACGGTCCTTGCATATTCAGGCACTGTTACCATTGCGCTCTCGATGTGGACGTGGCCGTCTATGAACCCGGGCGCGAGGACGAATCCAGTGAGATCGATGGTCTCTCTGGCGCTTAGGCAATCGAAGCCCACTATGCGGCCGCCGCGAATTGCAACATCAGCTCGGTGAAGCTCGCCAGAAAGGGTGTTCACGATATCAGCGCCTTCAAGGAGGAGATCGACTTCTATCTCGCATCTTGCTGCGGATATAAGCTCCTCAAGGGAATCCATGAGGCAGGCTATGATGGCATTGGCTTAAATTCGTTGTGAATGACTAGTTTTCAGGACGCCCAATACCTTTACCAATTACCGACTCAAGCCCTTCTTCCTGGAAGTACTTCCAGATTTGCTCAACGTAACTTAGAACTAAACTGGCTGCAAAATAATTTCAGGAGTCTACAGATATTTGATTGACCGAAAAGATTATAAAGACGAGAGTTGTTGTGAGGGTTCGGCCTTCCCAAAAGGAAGATGCAGTGGGGCATTTAGCTATCAGTTTAAGCCTATATGCAATTATTAGTTGTTGCTTCGGGTTTTAAGCTTGAATATCAAGCCTGCCTTATTCCACTGTTGCCATGGTATTTGTTCCAAATCCGCGCACGAATATATTGTGGCAGCGGATACGAATCAGAACATATAAATACCAGTAGTGTGTATATAATAAGGTCCGAGGTTTGATGGGTATGGTATACAGAAACGTATAAATATCCGGAAAACATATATGACCGGGCCGATATGGCGTCGCAACAAAAAGGCTACGGCTCTGATTTATGATGAGCTGAGATCCAGGTTGCGATATAGATTAAGTGGAGACACGAGTTTTTTCGTGTCTGACAATGGTCTTGGCTGCTCAGCCAATTCCAACCGATACAGAATACTTCCCTAAGAACAATTCTGGTTGATCCTGCCAGAGGTTACTGCTATCGAGGTTCGACTAAGCCATGCGAGTTGAATGTAGCAATACATGGCGTACTGCTCAGTAACACGTGGATAACCTACCCTTGGGACGGGGATAAACCCGGGAAACTGGGTATAATACCCGATAATCCTCGAATGCTGGAATGCGTCGAGGATGAAAGCTCCGACGCCCAAGGATGGGTCTGCGGCCTATCAGGTAGTAGTGGGTGTAATGGACCTACTAGCCTACAACGGGTACGGGTTGTGAGAGCAAGAGCCCGGAGATGGATTCTGAGACACGAATCCAGGCCCTACGGGGTGCAGCAGGCGCGAAACCTTTACAATGCTGGCAACAGCGATAGGGGGACCTCGAGTGCCATCGTACAACGATGGCTGTCGTTGTGCCTAAAAAGCACGATATAGCAAGGGCCGGGCAAGACCGGTGCCAGCCGCCGCGGTAACACCGGCGGCTCGAGTGGTAACCGCTATTATTGGGTTTAAAGGGTCTGTAGCCGGCCGGATAAGTCTCTTGGGAAATCTGGCAGCTCAACTGTCAGGCTTTCAGGAGATACTGTTCGGCTCGAGACCGGGAGAGGTGAGAGGTACTTCAGGGGTAGGGGTGAAATCTTGTAATCCTTGAAGGACCACCAGTGGCGAAGGCGTCTCACCAGAACGGATCTGACGGCAAGGGACGAAAGCTAGGGGCACGAACCGGATTAGATACCCGGGTAGTCCTAGCCGTAAACGATACTCGCTAGGTGTCGGCCACGGTGCGACCGTGGTCGGTGCCGTAGGGAAACCGTGAAGCGAGCCACCTGGGAAGTACGGCCGCAAGGCTGAAACTTAAAGGAATTGGCGGGGGAGCACCACAACGGGTGGAGCTTGCGGTTTAATTGGATTCAACGCCGGGAAGCTTACCGGGATCGACAGCGATATGAAGGCCAGGCTGAAGACCTTGCCGGATTAGCTGAGAGGTGGTGCATGGCCGTCGTCAGTTCGTACTGTGAAGCATCCTGTTAAGTCAGGCAACGAGCGAGACCCACGCCCACAGTTGCCAGCGTACTCTCCGGAGTGACGGGTACACTGTGGGGACCGCCGCTGCTAAAGCGGAGGAAGGAATGGGCAACGGTAGGTCAGTATGCCCCGAATGTTCCGGGCTACACGCGAGCTACAATGGTTGGTACAATGGGTATCTACCCCGAAAGGGGATGGAAATCTCCTAAAGCCAATCTTAGTTCGGATTGAGGGCTGCAACTCGCCCTCATGAAGCTGGAATCCGTAGTAATCGCGTTTCAAAAGAACGCGGTGAATACGTCCCTGCTCCTTGCACACACCGCCCGTCAAACCACCCGAGTAGGGTCTGAATGAGGACGTCCACAATGGGAACGTTCGAATTCAGGCTTTGCAAGGGGGGTTAAGTCGTAACAAGGTAGCCGTAGGGGAATCTGCGGCTGGATCACCTCCTAATGCGCGTTCAAATGAACGCAAACGCATACGTTACGTATGCAAATATAGCAATCCGCTTCTTCAAGCGGATACCGCCAAAAGAAGTAGTGTCGGTTGGAGTCTGAAAAGTTAGCCAGGACCTGATAAGAAAACCACTTTAAGCCAGATCGGGATCTAATCTAATAGAAAGCAGAACCAATTCTATTAGAGATAAGATCAAATCAAAATCTAATCACCAAACCAGAATCAAATCAATAGTAGCAAAATCAAACCCAAAGCCAGCTTATGATTATGGCTGGGCTTTAAACCGGGGCTTGTAGCTCAGCTGGTAGAGCGCCGCCTTTGCAAGGCGGAGGCCCTGGGTCCGAATCCCAGCAAGTCCACTGTGATGCACACATCGAGGATGACTCGATGTGGAAGGGCTGAGGCCCTATCGATCGCAAGTCGATAGAGGCCCAAGAAGCCGTGTAAAAGCTTTGCGACCAGACGCTCACTGAGTTATAGTGGAGCAACAAGCTGCAAATGCCAGCCAGAGGATGGCTCGGCTCAAGCGCTGATGAAGGACGTGCCAAGCTGCGATAAGCCTCGGCGAGGTGCATGGAACCATTGAACCGAGGATGTCCTAATGGGAAATCCCCTTTGAGATCAGTAATGATCGGGAACGCCCCGGATTGAAACATCTTAGTAGGGGCAGGAAAAGAAATCAACCGAGATACCGTTAGTAACGGCGAGTAAAAGCGGTAAAGCCTAAACCGAATCCCGCAAGGGAAATGTGGTGTTATAAGCCGGTCGTTTAGCTCTGGATATGAAGTCGAAGTGGCCTGGAATGGCCTGCCATAGAGTGTGATAGCCACGTAGTCGTAAGTCGCCAGAGTGAGGCCGTGTCTTGAGTACCGTGCGTCGGATATCGCGCGGGAAGTTGGGGGTCACCAACCTCCAAGGCTAAATACGTCTTGAGACCGATAGCGCAGTAGTAGTGTGAACGAAAGCTGAAAAGTACCCCAAATAGGGAGGTGCAAAGAGCCTGAAATTGGCTGGTGATGGTGCGTTAGGGCGTGAAAGGATCTTCTCTCCGAAGGATACGGTGGCGACGCCGCAGTACGAGGAGAGTTGCCAGCGTTCTAACATGCGTTTTGAAGAACGAGCCAGGGAGTGCATATTAGCGGCGAGGCTAATTCCGTCATGGAAGCAGCCGAAGCGAAAGCAATAAGCGCGCATCGAAAGAAAGGCGCAACGTATTCAAGTGCGTGAAGTCGCTCGTATGCGACCCGAAGCCGGGCGATCTAGGCGTTGGTAGGTCGAAGCGTGGCGAAAGCCGCGTGGAGGATCGTTAGAGATGTTGATATGCAAATCGCTCTCGTGACCTGCGTCTAGGGGTGAAAGTCCAATCGAGGTCGGGAATAGCTGGTTCCTCCCGAAACATGTCGCAGCATGACCTGGTCTGAGATGGTCGGCGGAGTAGAGCACTGATTGGGGAAGCCGGACCCGAAAGGGTCTGTTCCTTTGTCAAACTCCCAAACCGCCGTCGTCGTAGAAGACCAGCAGTCCGGGCTGGGGGGTAAGCTTCTAGTCCGTGAGGGAGACAACCCAGACCGTGGTTAAGGTCCCCAAATGTCGGCCAAGTGTCAACACTTAAGGGTGTCTTGGGTCATAAACAACTGGGAGGTTAGCTTAGAAGCAGCTACCCTTTAAAGAGTGCGTAACAGCTCACCAGTCGAGATCCAAGGCCCCGAAAATGGACGGGGCTAAGCCGACTACCGATACCACGGAGCATCGCAAGATGATCTGGTAGGGAGGCGCTCTGCGTGGGCAGAAGCATCTGCGTGAGCAGGTGTGGACCGCAGCAGAGACGAAAATCCTGGTAGCAGTAGCAGCAAAGTCGGGTGAGAATCCCGATCGCCGTAAGGGCCAGGGTTCCTCGGCAATGTTCGTCAGCCGAGGGTCAGTCGGTCCTAAGACGTACCCTAATCAGAGTACGCCAAATGGGAAACAGGTTAATATCCCTGTACCTTTCAGCATTAAAACTGACGCTTCCGGATATGTCGAGCATCTTCGCCAGGATGTTCAAGCGCCTAAATCTGCGGAGAGCCGTAATGGCGAGAAACAGACGAATGCGTGATAACGTAAGTCGGCAAATTCCAGGAGTCCGTGAAAAGGGAGCTGAAAGTCCGTACCGAGAACCAACACTGGTGCCCCAAGCTGAGAAGGCTAAGGCGTGTCGGCATATGCTAGCTAAGGGAATTCGGCAAGTTAGCCACGTAACTTCGGGATAAGTGGTGCCTGCTTTGCAGAAAGCAGGTCGCAGCGACTAGGGGGCTCTGACTGTCTAATAACAACATAGGTGATTGCGAACCCGTAAGGGCTAGTACAATCACTGAATCCTGCCCAGTGCAGGTACCTGAAAACCCGGTTCAACGGGAAGAAGGGCCTGTCAACGGCGGGGGTAACTATGACCCTCTTAAGGTAGCGTAGTACCTTGCCGCTTAATTGGCGGCTTGCATGAATGGATCAACGAGAGCCCTACTGTCCCTAGCTGGTACCCGGTGAACCTTACATCCCAGTGCAGAGTCTGGGGACCCCTAATGGGAAGTGAAGACCCCGTGGAGCTTTACTGCAGCCTGCCGCTGGGTTGTGGTTCTGATTGTAGAGCATAGGTAGGAGACGTCGAAGCTCGGGCGCCAGTCCGAGTGGAGTCAACCTTGGAATACTACCCTTTCGGAGCTACGACCCTAACACTGAGAAGTGGACCCCGGTAGGTGGGCAGTTTGGGTGGGGCGCCACGCCCTAGAAAAGATATCTAGGGCGCCCTAAGGTCGACTCAGTTGGGTCGGAAACCCAACAAAGAGTGTAAAGGCATAAGTCGGCCTGATGTTACGCCCAACAGCAAGGCGTGACAAGACGAAAGTCGGGCTTAGCGAACCTCTCAGCCCCCTTGGTGGGGGCGTTAGATGACAGAAAAGCTACCCCGGGGATAACAGAGTCGTCACCGGCAAGAGCACATATCGACCCGGTGGCTTGCTACCTCGATGTCGGTTCTTTCCATCCTGGCCGTGCAGCAGCGGCCAAGGGTGAGGTTGTTCGCCTATTAAAGGAGATCGTGAGCTGGGTTTAGACCGTCGTGAGACAGGTCGGTTACTATCTGTTAGGGGTGTCTTGCGGTCTGAGGGCAGGTTGGCTTTAGTACGAGAGGAACAAGCCAACGACGCCACTGGTCTATCGGCTGTCTGGCAAGGCAAAGCCGAGCAGCTACGCGTTAGCGGATAAGGGCTGAAAGCATCTAAGCCCGAAACCGTACCCGAAAATAGACCGCTTAGGATACTTGTAAAAGACAAGTTTGATAGAGCTGGAGTGTACGCACCAAGGTAACGAGGTGTTCAGCTCGCAGCTACTAATCATCCCGCAGCGCTCCGCTATACTCGGGCGATATCTGGTCGCAAAGCTCATTAAATACACAAAAGATTGGCCAAGGCCCAATCAATAGTAAAAATCGAAACCAGGGTTGCTTAATTTGGAAGCTAAAATCGGTTCGATCCCAAATCCTGGAATCGAATATGGCGGCCATAGCGACGGGGTAACTCCTGATCCCTTCCCGAACTCAGTAGATAAGCCCGTCCGCGTTCTACACTGTACTCAGATGCGCGAGCTCTCGGGAACTGCAGATCGCTGCCATATTCACCTGATTTTATCTTTTCTCATAACACAGAATATGAATTTAACTTTGATTCTATCAGAGCTCGAAGTATTACTATTATCACATTCTTGACTAGCCCTTATACACGGTCGATTGCATTCTATGCGCCCGAAAACTCCGGCAGATCGCTGCCTTATTCGCTAAATTTATTTGGATTTAGCTATATAGAGTAATAAGAATTACTAAACGTATATTACGCTTTAGCATCGATATACTATCAACGGTTTTATGTGCCACCCTGAAAGATGGATTCCATAATCGCCTTAAAAGCGGTGACATTTTCAGCTTACCTTTTTTAAGTTAAATCTAAGATAGACTATGATGAACTACTGTTATCCTACCACTATCTAGCATAAATTTACCATACTTATTGACTATTATTTATAGATAGAATAATTTGGAACATTAAAACTGTACCAAGCATTGGGTTCAGATCCCTTATCACCCCATCGAGCATCCGCAAACCATGCGCCATTCGGCTTTTCTTTTTTGCGCGTATTGACTATCATCTCTCCTATTTTAGGATCAAAGGTCATAAGGTTATATTGGAGAGGTATTAATAAGCCATCTTTTCTGATTGGAGCGCCAAAAGTGCCTGCTCCGACAATCTTAATACTATGACTTTTATCATAGATATGAAAACCTTCAATTGCCTCATGAATGTGTCCATGCATACAGATTTGGAAGCCTTCTACAGCTAGCAGATCCATGAAGTCATTACTCATCATTTCTTTGCCTGTAACAGGATGGTGAAATACAGCTATTTTCAGCCAGCTCTTATAATCTTTATCCCTTATTTGATCAAGTGCCCTTGTCAGACTTACCATATTTATACCTGAACGGTTTTCAAAATGGTGATCAATTTGCCAGCAGGAGTTAAGACATAAGAATAAAATCTTATCATCAGGTCTCTTAATAAGGATGGTTTGATCCTCCTCTTTGGATGGGTACTCTCTACCACCATAAACTCGTTTATAGAATTTGCTGAAATTTGAAAATCGCTTTTGGTAAAATTCTGGGTCATCTTTAAGTATGAACGCACCAGCATCCCCCGCCGAGAAATGTCTCCCCTCGTGTAAAACGGTTGGAACCTTTCCTTTTCGCATAAATTGATATGCGACCTCGGAATTATCATAGTTCAGATCATGATTACCTGGAACGATTATAACTCGATCTGCATCTAGACCGAATTGCTTTACAAGGCTATTTAATATTTCGAAAGCTGCCTCATATTCAGAATCTATCGAGTAATTGCCAATATCACCAGAAATGACTAAATATTCCAATCGCCCTACCTTTATCTCTTTAATTAAGTCTGTTTCGAGCTGGGTTTTGAAAACTTGAGATTGATCCTTGTTTATCAAATGCAGATCAGACAAATGCAATATATGGATTTTTTCATCTTCCTCATTTGAATATTGATGCTGGTCAGCTTTCAATTGCATGATTTCCTTTTTTGTACGCTTGCCTACCGTTTCAATTAACTTCTTTTGTTTCTCCGAAAGTTTATTATCACTCCTGTAACGCTCGTTGATTCCCATTGGAATCAGTATTGACGTCCCACAATACTGGCATGGAATATCCAAAAAATTATCCTTGATGCGGGCTTCTATTGCTTCTTTGTTCTTAACTTCTTTTCCGCATTTTGGACAATATAATCGAATTTCTTCTTGAATATCTATGCCTTTGGAGCGCAAGTGATCTGTGATAAACCGTATAAAGGTCACACGATCGAACTCGTTAATACCTTCGTTAAAATAGATTTCTAATTCACCAGTGCCTTCTTCAATTTGATTCATTGAGAAGCCAAGTCGCTCTCCGTCCCGTGAAAACTCAGCGGCATACTTCCATTGGTCTTCCCGGTGGAAATAATCAGTGTAAGTAAGGCGCACTACTAAGGATGCATAAATTGTTTCAATACTCCCTGAAAAACGATAAGCCACTTCTGTCCTTGGTCGGGTTTTTTGAGGCGCGGGCCGAGTTATATTGATTTGACTTGGAAAGACAAATAATCCCATCTCGCGGAAACATAGATCATGCCGAATTAAAATCTCAGTTGTACCTTCGAGTACTATTGCTTCTTGAGATCTGGATAAACGATCAAAACCAAAGAAAGGAATATCCCCTATTAAGACATTACGTTCTGATACAGATCCAATGCCTAAAGGATGATTACGTGCTGCTTGGATAATAGAAGATGCATATTGATTAATTAATTCGGGACGCGTTAAAACAAGAGAACATCCTGGACGAGGATCTAATCTCTGAATTAGCCCTCGTGATTGCAATAGAGAAACAACCGTGTCAATTTCTGATTTTGAAACTTGCTCCGAAAATTGTTGGGCAATTCTTGCCTGTATTTGCTCAAAAGGAATTAAAGTTATACTTTTTAATTTTTGCTCTAATAAGAAATCGCGTACAATCTGAAATAACCGAGGGGTTGTAGTCCGAGCAAGTTCTTTCCAAGGTATGTACTCCAATAAAGATTGGAAAAGTTGCTCAACGCCTTCCCCAGTCTTGGCGCTAGTTCTAAAATATTCGTGGAGTCCATACTGAGCTAGTGTGTTATTTATTTGTTGACGATCTACTGTAACAGGACTGACATCACAGCGAGCTGAAACAAGAAACTTGATTGCATGTTGGGGCGCCTGCTTTTTAAGTACCTTAGCCCAATATGGTACCCCACGAAAAGGATCATTAGGATCAGAGCAATCAAATAAAAGCATCGCTGCAT
>CAWBKV010000003.1:0-234020 GCA_963789575.1 Methanotrichaceae archaeon
CTCTCGTCTCCTCGTACAGCACTGAAGTTTTTGCTGTTGCTTTTTGATCAGCCAATTTTTAACCTCCTTATTGATCCCCACGTGTTTCCAGACAGCCTTAAAAGGGCGAGGAGGAAACCCTTCGCCTTTTGAAACCTCCCTACTGCCGGACCCTCTATTATGCTTCTCTAAGATCGCCCTGCATTAAGCTCAGAGCGGTCCCGGAAACACTGTGATGGTCGATCATTATCGTGATCTTTCATAAATAAAGTTATCGCGGGATTGTTTCTTAATGATCTAATATTATCATTATTGACAATAAACAAGATAATCTTCTTAAAATTATTATTAAAATTGATGATTCCTTATTAAATCCTCTTGGCCGTGTTGGCAGGATATTCTGGGAATGCTGGAGTAAATCCTTGATCGACCAGATATAGAAGAGGCTTTAAATTGAGATAATACATTACTCAACGATAGCTTTGGAAAAGCATTTCCTAAACACTACAGATGGTTATCATAAAAACGATCTAGATTCGCTCGGCTGGGAGGTCACTCTCTCGCTCATGCTTGAAAACCCTCAGAGCCCATGTAGGAGTATCCTTAAAAATAAGGATTCATTTGGGAATCTGCTTTATGATTTTCTTAGCACAATCATTCCAATGAACGGCATTCATTGCATCATTGAGATTGGCGGTGGGTATGGTTATTTGATGAGAGATTTTTTGAGGCGAAATAACAAGCTCTGTGCGACAATGATTGATCTCTCGCCATTTCTTCTCGAGAAGCAGCGGGAAACTTTAAGGGACTTCGCTGTAGAGTTCATTCAGGGAGATTTTTTTGAACTGGGCGGTTCAATTTTTTCTAACATTGATCTTGTGGTTCTCAATGAAGTCATAGGAGATTTTCCCACCGCTTGCGAGGTTCCACGAGAAGTGCTTTTCGAATGCCACGAACCAGGGGATGTTCTGCTTCAGGAGATACGGCGTATCTACAAGGGTTACCATCTAATGCTTCCCTCAAAGGATCGTTTCACGTTGAATCTGGGCGCGATCCAGGCCATTGAAAGGCTTTGCACTGCTCAAATACCATATATCTATGTTAGCGAGCACAGCTGCGAAGCACGCATCCCTGAGGCGTTGGCGAGGCTCCTAGAACCGAGAGTGACAGGAGAGCCTGAGCGCATAAGACTTCGCGGACATGATGAGTATACAGTACGATTCTCCGATCTTGAAAGTGTCGCCTCCTATTTCGGTTATACCTCTCGAAGAGGCCAGTATATCGATTTCATTGAGCCTATAATTGATGAGGAAGTCACATTCATACTATGCTTGGGCTCCTCAAAAATAGATCGACATGAGATCATCAATCAGTTCATCGAAGATCTGGTCAAATACGAGTACTTGATACTCAGCCTGCCCTATGATCAGAAAAAATGATCAAATGCATCTGGGAAGCATCGTATTGGCCGCTTTTGCAATGCAAATAAAAAATATAATAATAAAATTATTAATTATATTTGTAACCTAACAATAAGTCGGAGTGTATCCCAATAAAATAAAGAAAAAAAATTGGAGGACCCGATCAGACTATCTTCGGGATCCCGTCTACTGCCTCTGGATTCATCAGAGTGGAGATATCTCCAACCGGCTGGCCCATTGCTTTAGCCCTGATCACACGGCGCATGATCTTGCCGGACCTGGTCTTTGGCACGTCATTGACGAAGTATATCTCCTCAGGAATTGCGACTGGCCCCAAGGTGTTCCTGATATGAGTCTTCAATTCCTTCTTCAATTCCTCGCTCGGAGTTACCCCTCCCCTCAGGATGGCAAAGACGATTATTACCTCGCCCTTGACTGGGTCGGGCTTGCCGATCACAGCGGCCTCAGCCACCTTGGGATGGGATACTGCGGCGGACTCTACCTCGGAATTGCCTATCCTATGGCCTGCCACCTTAAGCACATCGTCAATCCTGCCCTGGACCCAGAAGTAGCCATCTTTGTCAACCCTGCCCTTATCTCCTGCCAGGTACACTCCCGGAGCTACATTCCAGTAATGCTCCCAGTAGGTCTTCATGTATCTGGCCGGGTCCTTATAGAAGTCCCTGAGCATGGTTGGATAGGGCGTCATTATAACAAGGTTTCCGCCCTGGCCCGTAGGCACTTGTTTTCCAGACTCATCCCAGACCTCGACATTGTATCCGGGAAGCGGGAAACAACACGATCCAGGCTTGAGCGGCGTTATGGGCAGCGGCGAGTTGATAAATGTGCCGGTTTCAGTCTGCCACCAGGTGTCCATAATCTGGAGCTCGTCCCTGCCGATGTTCTTGCGGTACCATATCCAGGCCTCGGGATTGATGGGCTCGCCTACAGTGCCCAGCAGCCTGAGACTCTTCAAGTTGCACTTGGCCGACCACTGTTCCCCAGCTTTCATGAACATCCTTATGGCGGTAGGCGCGGTGTAGATGACTGACACCTTGTGCTTCTCTACGATTTGCCACCATCTTGAGAAGTCCGGGAAGTCAGGAGATCCCTCGTATATAATGCTGGTAACGCCCAACATTAGCGGAGCATACACGATGTAGCTGTGTCCGGTGACCCATCCAATATCCGCCGTGCACCACCACACATCGTCTGGCTTCAGGTCGAATACCCAATGCAGAGTCTGCGGCGTCCCGACGCAGTATCCTCCATGGGCATGTTCAATGCCTTTGGGCTTGCCTGTGGTTCCTGAGGTGTAAAGGATGTACAGTCTGTGCTCTGGATCCAGCTTCTCGCATTCGCACTCTGTCGATTGGCCCTTTATCAGTTCATGCCACCAGATGTCTCGAGGATTCCAAGTGATCTTGTTTCCGCACCTCTTATAAACGATCTGGTGTTTGACGGTGGGACAGGTTTGGAGCGCCTCATCAGCCCCATCCTTCAGTGGCACGACTTTTCCACGCCTCCAGAATCCATCCACGGTGATTGATACAATTGACTCACCATCTTGCACCCTGGCCGCATAGGCCGAGGTGCTGAAGCCTGAGAAGACCACGCTGTGGATAGCTCCGATCTTGGCACACGCCAGCATGGCCATGGGCAACTCCGGTATCATGGGCATATAGATGCTCACTCTGTCGCCCTTCTTGACACCCAGGCTCTTCAAGCCGTTGGCTAACTTGTTCACATCTCTGTATAGGTCGCCATAGGTGATCATCCGGGTATCATCGACAGGCTCTCCTACGGCTATGTAGGCGACCTTCTTTTCTATTGGTGTCCCCATATGCCGATCAACGCTGTTGTAGGTGGCATTGCACAATCCGCCTACGAACCACTTGGCATATGGCGGCTTCCAGTCCAGGACTTTCGTGAAGGGCTTAAACCAGGTGGCATACTCTCTGCCCATCTCGCCCCAGAACTCATCCAAGTTCTTGGAGCACCACTCACGAAGTTCTTTCTCGGTCTTGAAGCCCTTTTTCTTCATATACTTCATGACATTGGAGTTCTCAACCAAGTCCTTTGGTGGATTGAATAATCTAGTTTCTTCCAGCAAAACAGAAGTCTGCTCTGATGCTTTTTGCTCGGCCAATTTTAACAACCTCCTTTTCCTTTTTCTAAATGTGTTTCCACATCCTCTGAAGATTGTACGGCGAGGCTGAATAGCCATAAGCCATAAATCCCATGCCGGATTGCTCCTTGCCTGGCCCAGGAGGCTTCAGAAACACTATCATGCTTGATAATTTTCATTATTAATAAGCTTGATGGTTCATGTATTAATATAAAATAAAAAAGTTATACAAAACTAAACGGATCAGTTTGAGCTGTAGACTGCCCACTTAAATTAGATTAAAAAAACACTGATTGCAAGCAGTAAAAATGATTTTTTATTTCATATGTGTATTCGAATCTGAAAACTGGACTCTTGCACCCTTCTGACGATCATCGAGTTTGAGCACATCCCGTGAGGTAGAATGGATTCGATCCTGTAATCTTTACGCTTAACTTGCTTCCCAAGCGCAGTGACTCCGCGATCACAATCCCTGCATAATTGCAGGATCTAGCCTTAGCTGTATTCCCTAGACCGTGCTCTGTTACCAGGGCATCCAGCACACGACCTTCATACCTTTGGTTCCTTATGCGCGCTATCTTCAGCCACAGCCTTGTTATCTCTCTCGACCTATCCTTCTTTATCCTGTCAGGCATATCATATAATCTGGCGGCGCCAGTCCCAGGACGCACTGAGAATCTTGTGACGTTTACTTTATCAGGCTCTACTGATTTTATTAGCTCCAAAGTCTGCCTGAAATCATCATCAGTCTCTCCAGGAAACCCTGTGATGACATCCGTCATGAGATAGATATCCTCAAATTCTCCCCTAAGCCGATTTACTATTTCTAGAAAATCATCTGCTGTGTACTTGCGCCCCATGCTCTCCAAAATCTTATCCGAGCCCGATTGAACGGGGAGATGAATGAACTTATAGATCTTGGGGGAATGAAGCACAGATATGAGATCATCTAGCATTGGCAGGACTGTGTCTGGGTTCATCATGCCAATACGTATCATGTAATCTCCAGGCACCTCTTTTACCGCCTTAAGAAGCTCGGGCAGATCTGTTCCAATATCCCTGCCATATGCTGCAATATCCTGAGCTGTGAGTTGAATTTCTACTATACCAAGTCCGATGAGCTTCCTGACGGCTTCCAGAACATCTTTGGGACTTTTGCTGGCAAGCTTTCCCCGCGCTTTTCTCACTATGCAGTAACTACAGCTAGCGTTACAGCCTTCCGCGATGTTCACTACGCCGCAGAGGTCTTGTCTTTCTTGTTCTGGAAGAGCGTTGTTCTGGTAGCCTGAAGGAGAGCTATCGAAAAGTCTGGCAATCTCTTCAATAGCCGATTCTCCTAGAATACCAGTTCTGAGGCGACATTCAATTCCTTCTATGGAGTAAGGCAGGGCTGCGGATAAGCATCCTGCAATTATTAGGCGGTCGCCCTGGAGCTGGTGCAGCCTCTTGAGGATCTTTCTCTCAGTCTTCTCAGTCACAGCACATGTGTTTACTATTACTATTTCTGCATCATCTATTGAGACGGCTTGATGGCCCATCTCAAATAATGCAGCCTCGGCAGCCCTTGAGTTTCCGAGGTTGGCTGTGCAACCATAAGTCTCAACGTGAAATCTCATTTTGCATCCATCTCTTCCCGCCTAATCTGATATATTCCCACAATCACTCCCATTATCGCAGGAGCAAGGAAGAAGCCGCCTATTCCTGCGACAAGAGCACCGCCTAAGAAGGAAAGCATTACAAGAAGGGGATGTATTGATGACTTGGAGTGGATTAAGTATGGTCTGATGAGAAGCTCCGATGGAATGTAAATCAGGCTTGATGAAATTATTAGGAAAATAACGGCATCAGCAAGCCCAAAAGTGAGATATCTATATATGGTCGCCGGGACTATGACCACCCAGGCCGTGAGTACGGGTATCATGCCTGCAACGAAGACGAAGCTCGCTAGGGCAAAGGGCTTGGGCAGACCAAATGCATAGAAGATAAATGCGGCTATGACACTGCCAAGTATAGATGTATAAATGGTTCCCAGAAAAATCCCACTGAAGATCCTATCTATACGCATGATATATCTTCTGTAGATCTCCATATGCTCTGCAGGCAGCAGGGCGATGAGCGATTCCACAAAGCCCTCGCCATCCAGCAATAGAAAGTAACAGACAGGGATGGATATTACGAAGTTGATTATCGTCAAAGATACCACTCTTCCAATGTGGAAGACTGGTATCCCCGCAGCTATTGGCATAACAATTCCGGCGATGTTCTGCAGGCCGCTGAAGAAAACGTCATGAAATACCGGAGGAATGGCTAGCCTGGTTGTGGAGGAATTTATGGCTCCAACCAACATTCTCTGATTATAAGCCAGAGCTATGATTTGGTTGGCAATCTCCAGCATTCCAAGACCCAGGACGAGAAAAATGGGGATGACTATACATATCGTGGCTATAAACGCGCCCAACCGCCTTTTGCTCTTGAATTGATCTCTTATCGGCCTCCCAACATAGGCAAATACTGTTCCCAGAACTACTCCATCCAGGAAGGGAGAGAGGAAGTAGAAAATTAGGGCTAATGATAGAATCGTAATGATAAGCGTGCTCTTGTTTTCTGAACACCACTTTCCTAAATCAGAACTCAATGATTACACCAGAATTTACTGTATTTTAACGATAGAATCGCGTTTAACTGGTAGATATGATTAACGCTTTTGTTCATCGAAAAAAACGGGAAAAAATTAATGCTACACAGAGGCTGTCTCTATGAGGCTATCAAGCATTTCGAGCTGCATTGAACTCAAACTCTGTTCTGCCACCCATGCCCTCAGCTTCTTTACCGGTTTACCACTATCATGATTTTGCAGAAAAAATTTATTCGGGCTTACTTCTTGGGCAGCTCGACCGTCATCAGCACGCGATCCGTCTCCTCCACGAGATTCTTCTGGCTTACACCGTAAAGGCCCGCAAGTAGAGCTGCGCCGCCCATTCCCACACCCTCTTTCACATATCCCTGGGCATAGATTTGCACCGGCGGAATCTTGGACATTTCAAGGCCGGGATCAGAGTAATAATATGGCCAGCCAGTCGATTCTACAATCTCTTTGAAGCTGGCGCTGGAGTCCTCTACGATATATTTGGTTGTGGCAATAGAGATATCACCTTCAATCTGCATTGCCTTACCCATAGCAAGAACGGCGGCCATTTGTGTTCCTCCCGCCATGATAACCTTCGTTCCTTTCAGTCCGAGCATTAGACCAAGGGCAGCCGGCATCATGGGATCACCTAGTTCGGCCACTGCCCTGAGGGGATTATTCTTCATGCTTCCCAAGGTAATCCCTGCACGCTTCATGGCCTCCTCTACTACCCTGACCTTAAGATCCATAGGGTTGTCACAGAAACTGCTGCTTACGTTCCCGCTGTAGCCCAAAGCTCTGAGAACGGCCATTGCAGTTGTCGTGCCCCCGGCTATGGATTCGCCTATGAGGATGCAGTCTGATAGACGAGCTAGCTTCTTTCCCAAAAGGATCGCATTTTCATAGAGTGCCTGGGCGTCTGGGACGGCTGGTTGCTTGCGTATATCGTTGCCGCCTGCACCGCCCAGTTCTACGTATGGAATTGCGGGCTTCTTTCTAAGACCTGAGGCTACGAACATGGAGGGAATGCCTGTTAAGTTGAGCGCAGCCTTTGTTACAATGGCAGGCGTCGGCGATCCGCCGGGAGCCTCCGGCAGCTCGGGCATTGTTATGATCTTATTTGTCTCGACAAGCTCAGCATCAGCTCCGGGTGTGTAATCCGTTAGCGCAGGCGATGTGCCTGCTGCGCTGATGCCCGGTATCTTTCCGGTATCTGTGTTGGAAATTATGCAAAGGAAGAGCGGTCTTTCTGGCTTAAATTCGAAATTGGGGTAAATCCAGTTTGGCATGACTTATGCCCTGGCGGTCTGGGTATATTAAATCAACGCTACATTATTTAAATCAAGTTTATTTGAGTAATGATAAAGTAGCTTTTCGCGACTTGAAGATACATCGCAATAGCCTTATCAATTAGCCTGCGTTATGATGATTTGGAGGGTATCGGGATGAGTTCCTCTAGTATTCCGCAACAATTGTCGGTTTCCTATATCCACTAAAGCTAATGCGGCTTCTTGGCGAACATCTTCATTGTTATCTTTTAGAGCTTGGATCAAGGGCCCAACAGCTCGGTTATCCTTGGTCTTTCCAAGGGCCATTGCAGCAATGGATTGGATATGACTACGGTTATCCTCAAGGACCCGGATCAATGGTTCTACAGTTCGAGTATCATTAATCCCAATAAGAGCTATTGCCGCCTGTTGCTGACAAACGAAAGAGATCAAACCACAAAGAGCACAAAGGACACAAAGTACGCACGAAGGAACTATTAGTTCTAGTTGGACGCCCTCGCCTATGAGGACCAAGTTGATTAATAAAGCCATTTTCGTATCAAAGCTGATAAGTTATGGCCTACTCAATCAGCATAATCTCGACGGTCTCCCCGGCCTCTATGCCTTCCCTCTCTTCAGGCACGATCACGAAGCCGTCGGCTCTGGCCACTGAGCTCAAGATTCCTGCGCCTGCAGACATGATAGGCACCACATCATCGTCGACAAGCGCAACCCTTACTATGCTTAGATATCCAACCTTGGATGCAATCTTCCTTGAAAGCCGTGCGCTGATTTTAGGTCCTACCTCATTTAAGTGCGCAAGCCTCTTCAAGGCTGGCCGAATAAACAGATATAGAGCAGACAAAGCTGCCACAGGATACCCCGGCAGACATGCTACAGGCTTATCCCCGATCATGCCTAGAGCTGTAGGTTTTCCCGGCTGAATTCTTATGCCATGAACAAACAGCTCTCCAAGATCATCAACGACTTTAGGCGCATAATCCTTCTCGCCAACAGAAGTTCCACCTATTACTATTATCATATCCATATCGGAATTTGACTCGATGGCCGAGCGGATGAGTTCAGGATTATCGTGCACAATTTCGTGAAGCGATGGTATACCGCCCCATTTCTCAACGTAAAGCTTTGCCATCAGGCCGTTGATCTCGAATGCCTCGCCCGGCTTAAGCTGCCGTGAACCAATTGCGACAAGCTCTCCACCGGTTGGAATTATCGCAACCTTAGGCTGCGCATAAACAGCAACACTCTTCGCACCCAGGGCAGACAGAAGCGCGACATCTGGCGGTCTGAGCCTATGTCCCTCCTTTAAAACCGTATCTCCCTTCTGGATATCCTCTCCGATTCGGGATACATTCCTGTAGGGATATACTTCCGCATTTACCTCCAGCACCCCACCTCGCAAGCTCGAGTCCTCAAGCATGACGACGGCATCGAAGCCTCCTGGGATCGCCATGCCTGTTCTGATAGGGATGAAGCTATCAACGTAAGTTGGGTTCAGAAGGCTTGCACTTCGCGTATCATTTGACCTGACAGCAAAACCATCCATTGCTGCCCTGTTGAACTCAGGGAGATTAATGGCCGAAGTTACTTCTTTCGCGAGCACTCTCCCAACAGACTCGAGCGCGGCCAGAGATTCAATACGCTTAACTGGAACGCACCTTTCCATCAGGAGCTTTAGTGCTTCATCCGCACCTACGAGGCGCTTGAACATATTCAGCAAAATTGCATCTGCAGATATATCCTTTTGTATATATACTATATTCCTTGTGATAGCTTGATATATTGTAGTAGCGGGATTGTGGGGCAGACATCTTAACTACTATTTAGGGTGGACGATTGAATGGATGCAGTTGTTTGGCTTGAAGAGGTAGGAAAGGAGGATCTCTCCATAGTCGGCGGCAAGGGCGCAAGCCTCGGCGAGATGATAAATATCGGTGTGCCAGTTCCGGGCGGATTCGCAGTGACGGCCCAGACATTCAGAGATTTCATAAATGGATCTGGCATAGCGGGGAAGCTGTTTGATGCCCTGAAGGTTGATGTTAACGACCAGTCTCAGCTCCTCAAAGCTGAGGAGAACGCGAAGCGTCTAATTATGGATGCTCGGGTGCCCGAGGATATTGAGAGGGCTATCAAATCTCGCTATGAGGAAGCTTGCAGGCGAGAAGGCAAGGAGGTCTTTGTAGCTGTAAGATCGAGCGCGACGGCTGAGGACTTGCCCGATGCGAGCTTTGCCGGCCAGCAGGAGACTTATCTTAACATGCGCGGTACTGATGAAGTCTTCAATGCTGTGAGGAAATGCTGGGCGTCTCTCTACGGTGCGCGTGCCATATTCTATAGGGTTGAGAAGGGATTTGAACATGATAAGGTGAACCTTTCAGCAATAATCCAGAAGATGGTAGACTCGGAGAAATCGGGAGTGATGTTCAGCTCCCAGCCGAGCACAGGCGAGCCCTTGGTTGTAATAGAGGGGGCCTGGGGATTAGGCGAAGCTGTAGTCAGCGGAAGCGTCTCGCCTGATAACTACATTGCGGATAGGGCAACCAAGAAGATTCTGAGCACTTATATTGCCACCAAAGAGATCATGATAAATCGTGACCCCAAGACGAATAAGACAGTGACAATACCAGTGCCGCCTGATAAGAAGAATGCAAAAGTTCTGACGGATGATGAAGTTATCCAGCTCGCAAAGTATGCCGAAATTCTTGAAAAGCATTATGGAATACCCCAGGATATCGAGTGGGGCGTTGAAAAGAGCAAGATCTACATCCTCCAGTCGAGACCAATTACTACTATTGCCAAATCTGAGAAGGCAGCCTCGCAAGCCGGCACTGGCAAAGTTATCGTAACTGGCCTCGGAGCCTCCCCCGGTACGGCTACAGGCGTTGTTAGGCTGGTCACCGGCGCCCGCGATCTTGACAGAGTCAAGCAGGGAGACATCATGGTTACGAAGATGACAATGCCTGATATGGTTCCAGGCATGAGACGTGCAGGCGCCATTATCACCGATGAGGGCGGCATGGCATGCCACGCAGCGATCGTTAGCCGTGAACTGGGCTGCCCGGCAGTTGTCGGCACTAAGAAGGCCACACAGGTGCTAAAAGAGGGCATGACAGTAACAGTTGATGGCAGCAAAGGCCAGGTCTATGAGGGAAGTGTTAAGACAGAGACAAAGCCTGCCAAATCAGCAGCTGTTATGACTTCCATTATGCCTTCCAAGCCGATAACTGCAACGGAGATCAAGGTGAATATCAGCGAGCCTACTCGCGCAGAGGCTGCAGCAGCAACATTAGCCGATGGGGTAGGGCTCCTTAGGATCGAACACATGATCCTCGGTCTCGGAAAGACGCCGAACTGGTACATCAATAGCGGCAGAAGCAATGAGTATGTAGATGAGCTTGTCAAGGGCGTAAAAACCGTCGCAGATGCATTCTATCCTAGGCCGGTCTGGGTACGTACCCTCGATGCGCCGACTGATGAGTTCAGGGCAATGGAAGGCGGCGAGGGCGAGCCGATCGAGCACAACCCAATGCTCGGCTGGCGCGGGATCAGGCGTGATCTAACAGAGATAGGTCACTTCCGATTGGAGGTCAGAGCCTTCAAGAAGCTGCATGAGATGGGCCTGACCAATGTTGGCATAATGCTGCCGATGGTGCAGCATGTAAGCGAGCTCAGGAAGGCAAAGGCAATCATGATCGACGAAGGATTGGATCTTGAGAAGATCGACCTTGGAATAATGGTCGAAACCCCTGGAGCCGCGCTAACAATTGAAGATTTCATTGAGGAGGGGCTCGATTTCGTATCCTTCGGGACGAATGACTTAACTCAATACACTCTCGCAGTGGATAGGAATAACGAGAATGTAGCAGGGCTTTATACTGAACTTCATCCAGCAATACTGAAACAGATTGAATACGTTGTCGAGCGCTGTAATGAGGCTGGAGTCAAGACATCGATCTGCGGCCAGGCAGGTTCCTACCCCGAGATGGCAAAGCGCCTGGTGCAAATAGGCATAACAAGCATCTCTGCAAACATCGATGCAGTCGCGACTGTAAGGGAGACAGTTGCCAGAGCCGAGAAGATAATAATGCTCAAGGCTCTGCGGGAGCGTGCTGAGTGATAGAAGAGGGCCTAACAGAGGATGAGGTGCTGAAGATCCTGGAGGAGATGAGAGCACGCGATCACTGTTATGATCGCTTCTTCTCGACGATGTGTACTCAGCCCCATCCAATAGCTGTAAGGGCTCATAATATGTTTTTGGAGACGAACCTGGGAGACCCAGGTTTGTTTCCAGGAATCGCCGAGATTGAGCGTAGGGCTATCAGGGCAATGGGGGATCTTCTAGGATGCTCCAATGCATCAGGCTATATCTCCACGGGCGGCACTGAATCGAACATTCAAGCAATTCATGCTGCCAGGGACGAATCCGGCATAAGAGGCGGAAATATTGTAGTTCCTGCCTCGGCCCATTTCTCCTTTGACAAGATTGGCGACCTTCTCTGCATCGAGGTGCGTAAGGCGGAATTGGATGATAGTCTGAAGGTCGATATTTCCTCGGTGGAAGGCCTCGTAGATGAAAGGACGGTTGCTCTTGTAGGAATCGCAGGGACAACCGAATTCGGACAGGTGGACCCGATAGATGCCCTGGCCAAGATAGCACGCGAAAATGGGATTCCTCTTCATGTAGACGCAGCCTTTGGAGGTTTCGTATTGCCCTTTTTGAAAGGCGACGTTAAATGGGATTTCCGAGTTGGTGGCGTATCATCGATCACCATCGACCCTCATAAGATGGGGCTCTCTACGATACCCGCTGGCGGCCTGCTTTTTCGTGAATCCGGGGACCTTGAGGTGCTGGAGACGGAGACACACTACTTGACAAAGGCGAGACAAGCTTCTTTAACAGGCACTAGAAGCGGTGCAGCCGCGGCAGCTACCTATGCTGTTATGATGCACTTGGGCAAAAAGGGTTTTAAAAAAATCGTCGATTACTGTATGGATCTGACGAGGTATATTGTCTCGGGCGCACGTGATATTGACGTTGAGCCTGTAATCGAGCCTGTAATGAACGTCGTCGCCTTGAAGGTCAAAGAACCAGCGAAGGTTAGACAGGATCTTATGAGTCTCGGCTGGCATGTATCAATGACCCGTGAACCGCATAGGGCTTTGAGGCTTATTCTAATGAGCCATATTACTCGCGAGAATATCGATCTCTTCCTTCAAGACCTCGATGCAGTTCTCCAATCAGGTGGATAAAATTGAGCCAGGGCCGAGAAAGACCAATTTTTATTTTATCGTAACTCAAAATCCAATAAAACAAAGATTAATATCCTGGTTGCGAAGAACCAGCGATCCCTTAACGATTATTAGATTGCTATTGTTAATTCGAAGCAAATTTCAGATTTTACGGCCAATTGCAAAGCGACGCATAACCTTATCAATCTTGATCTTAAGCTGATCTCCGACTGCTGTGTCTGGAACAAAGATCACAAATCCTTCGATTCTGGCAATACCGTCGCCCTCACGAGCTATATCCTCAATTTTAACATCGTACTCTTTTCCAACCTCTACAGGAGCGGCTGGAGCGGATCTGCCAATTGTTGATCCTTCTTCACGTTTGAACAATTCTTCACCGTCCTTCGCGAAAACCACAAAATAGTTTTACGCTACTGCAGCATCCTGCGATACGACTATTAAATCCTTTTGCTCTTCAAAGCGAATATATTTCAGTCCAAACGCAGGTTCTATAGCGCTATGGATTCCCTCGACAGGTATCGCAATATAGTGCCGGATTTTGAGCATTTCAAGGCGATCTTGAATGTGCCAATGCCTGTCTCGGCTCGCATAAACACATTAAAGATAGGCCGTCAAATCTTGCTTGAGCATTTTGAAAGAAAAGGTATAGGCTATAGATCCCTTAGCTGGTATCCTCTGGGCATAAGGCTTGATGTTAAGAGCCCCGGCAAGCTGGCAGAGCATACATTAGGCTACATTCATATTCAGGAGGAGGTATCGATGATTCCTCCACTGGTACTTCAGCCGCAGCCTGGCGAAACTATTCTGGATTTATGTTCCGCCCCTGGAAGCAAGACGACACAGATCTCCCAGCAAATGGATAATCGAGGGATCGTAATAGCAAACGAGCCTTCATTAGCAAGGATAACGCCGCTGCGGTCGAATTGCGAAAGATTAGGTGCCATCAACGTGGCTATAACACGGTACGATGGTCGAAGGTTTCCAAACCAGCTCTTCGATAGAATTTTAGTTGATGTGCCTTGCTCTGGGGAGGGCAGGGCAAGGAAGGATCTTGGAATATGCGGCCGATCGAGCCTTAAGAGATCTCTGGGCTTTCAAGCCTTACAGAAAGGGCTTCTTAAGAGAGCAATAAATCTTGTGAAGCCTGGAGGAGTCGTGGTTTACTCGACCTGCACCTATGCACCTGAGGAGAACGAAATTGTAGTAGAATCTGTACTTGACGAAGCGCATCTGGATAAGATATCAATTCATGGACTGGTGGACTCTCCAGGAATAACCAAATGGAATGGCGTAGAACATAGCAATGATTTATTGCTATGTGCAAGATATTACCCCCACTACAACGATACAGGAGGATTCTTTGTCGCCAAGCTCATCAAAAATTAAAGGAGGCTTCGAGCCGATGAGCCTAATAGAGGTGGCTGATATGTGGCAATCCCGGTTCGGAATATCTGAGGATGTCTTTGCAGGCTACAGCTTTTACAGGAAGGCGCAGAGTGTATGGATCTGCCGCAACGCTGTTCTTCCTGGGTTATGCTATGAGACTATTGGGCTTCGAATGATCTCACTAAAAGATCGTCCCTGGAAGCCTACTACTCGCGCTCTGCAGATCTTTGGAAAATATGCAACCAAGAACTTTATGCGCCTAACTTTAGGGCAGGCGAGAATCTTTATGGCCGGAGACAGCCAGATAATTCAATCCAACTCGGAGCTGGATTCGGGCTATGTGGCAGTGATGTATGAAGGCTTTGTTCTTGGGTGCGGCCTATATTCTCACGGCAAACTTATCTCTCAGATTCCAAAGGAGAGCAGGATAACCCTTGAGGTAGGTGAGGACATCTGATAGCAACAGGGCCTTCAAGCTTAACTATAACCGAGTTATCTAATGACGATAGTCCCCACTTGGCAAACGTAGATGAGCTTCTAAGGCTATGGCATAAGCCTCTCCGGCTTTTCAGGTTAGCTAACCTTTTGAGGGAAAAAAACTGCGGTGATGAGGTCTCCTTCGTTGTAAACAGGAATATCAACTTTACCAATCGCTGTGTTGGGTCCTGCAAATTCTGCGCCTTCCATCGCTCTGATGGGTACATTCTTTCGCATGAGGAAATCCTGGAGCGTGTAGCTGTGGCCGAGAAATTGGGTGCTACTGAGGTCTGCCTTCAGGGTGGGCTCGCACCAGGAATGATGATTGAGGATTACTGCGAGATTCTTGAGGCAATACATAGCGGCTTTCCCAAAATGCATATTCATGCCTATTCTCCGATGGAGGTGCTTCATATGTCCAGGAATTCCTGCATTTCAATAAAGGATTCTTTGCAAAAGTTGAAGAAAAGTGGTCTCGGCTCAATGCCTGGAACAGCTGCAGAGATCCTTGTTGATTCCGTTAGACAGGAAATATGTCCCGAGAAGCTCAATACCGATGAATGGTGCAGCGTCATCGAGACTGCACATATGCTTGGCATCCCAACTACGTCAACTATGCTATACGGGCATATCGAAGGCATGGATGATAGGTTTAGGCATCTTAAGGTTCTGGCCCAGATCCAAAAAAGGACTCGCGGGTTCACAGAGTTCGTTCTTCTGCCATTTATGCCTGGAAACAATTCTCTCGGATCGTCAACTTTGCGGAGGCCAGATCTTTTGGAGCACCTCAAGATGCATGCGCTAGCTAGGGTAGCGCTGTATCCCATGATCACGAACATCCAAGCAAGCTGGGTAAAGCTCGGCAGGGAAATTGCGGCAGCAACCCTGAACTGGGGCGTAAACGACCTCGGAGGAACACTGATCGAGGAAAATATTTCCAGAAGCGCGGGCGCGACTGAAGCGCAGTATATTTCGGCGGATGATCTCTGTGACCTTATCGAAGCCCAGGGTAGAAAGGCGGTTCAGAGGACAACTCTTTATGAACGCATAAGATGAGCTATCCATATATCCACTTGTTGTATTAGAAAATCAGCAGTCCTTTATCCCAAAGCTACGAACATACAGGAAACCATGCAATCCTTATCTTGAGATTACTCCCAATGATAATTTCAATCTCATCTTCAAAGACCGCCGAGCGTTCTTACTGCGTTTGGGCATAGATGGTGAAATCATCCCAACGCCGGGACATTCAGACGACAGCATAATGATCAGTTATGGTCAGCTGTTAGGATAATCTTTAATAATTTCCCTCTATATTGTGGTTAGGAGATATGATCCCTTTAAAATTACTGCGCGTAACTATCTCAAGGCGGAGGTTAATAGAATGAGACTTGCAGGTGTACTGTTATCGGCCGTACTGCTTTTATGTTTATCTGTTCACGCTCAATATAATGATCCTGGCGAAATCGCAGAGCCAAGCATTGCAGCGCCGAACATGGATATGCCAAGTCCAGTCGTCTCAAGCCCGAATATGGACATGACGGATACAAAACCTACGCCGTTAGTCAAGCCAAACAACAATCATAATCAAATCACCAATCAAACCTCAAACAAATCCAACAACTTAAGCTCCGACCAGACTCAAGTGACACAAATACAACAAAAGGCCAATATGATGGATGCAAGCGGCAAATGGCTGGTAATGTTCGATGATGGAACAGACAGATCTCTTGATCTGACACTATGGCAATCTGCCGGAGCTGCAGGAATCATGGGTTTCGGCACATTAACTGATGGGGGCACAAGGAATTCTATAACGGCCAGCGGATCTGTAACAGCGCAGGAGCTAAAATTAACCGCTAAGCTAGCTAATCCCTCACAGGCCAATCTAAAATATGACGAATGTGATCTTGACCTGCATAATGTGAATGATACCCTATCGGGAACTTATGTCCTGAGATCTGCCGGGCAGTTCTTAGGGAAGGGAAATGCAACAGCCGAGGTGGTTCCCAGTTCCTAGATTGTGAATTATTTTAGCTGTTCAGATCATCTTCTCCAAAAGTTCATCGAGACGATCATATGAATCATTGACGCCCGCTTCCATGCCGGACTGGAGCATGCCGTCACGATCAGCAACCGATTGGAACACGGATTGAGACGTTAGCTTTGTCCTGTTGCCCGGCAATGCAACAAATCTCGCCGTTTGGAGAAGGACATGCCCTTTTTCCGGAAGCCCTTCAAACTCAAATGTGCCGATAATTCTCTCAGGAGCCGTAACCTCATGATTTACACCATGAAATGCAAACTCATTGCCGTCTTGATCTCTTTGGATATATCGCCATGACCCGCCGTTTCTTGGTTCAAATGTCTCAATGGTCGTTGTGAGTCCTCGCGGCCCAATCCATTGTGCATAAAGCTTCGGATCTGTGAATGCTTTGAATACGAGCTCACGGGATGCATCAAATTCCCGGGTAATTACAATCTCCTGTTTTCCAGGTTCTGCAACAATATTAGTTTTTGTCATTTATGTTCATATCCCCTGTACACAGTTATTATTTGTGCATTCTGTTATGCTTTGACGGCAATCATCTGCCATCTGCAATTACTTGGACGGCTGGCGATAAGCATGGAAAAATTTACGCATGTCCTCAGCTAACAGCTCAGGCTCTTCCATTGCAGCGAAATGGCCACCTCGGGGCATCTCTGTCCACTGCTTTAAGTTTAGCCTGCGTTCGACCCACTCACGCGGCGGCGGGTTTATATCTTTCGGGAATGCTGCAAACGCAGCGGGAACTGCAGGGAGAGGCTCCAGCTTTTGCGGCGGGTTATCAAAGTAGCTTCGGATTGAAGAGCCAATGGTTCCAGTCACCCAGTAAATCATGATGTTCGTCAGCAGCTCATCCTTGGTTATCCGCCGCTCTGCGGGGACACTGGGATCCGTCCAGGAATGGAACTTCTCGGCAATCCAGGCCGCCAGACCTGCCGGTGAGTCGTTCAAACCATATGAGAGAGTTTGTGGTTTAGTTCCCTGGATCATGTAATAACCGCCTTCACGCATGCTCCATTGCTGGAGAGCGCCAAGATAGCGCTTTTCGGCTTCGGACAACTCGGATGGATCAGGGATTGATGCATAATGGCCGATATACGTCAAGTGGATGCCAATGAGCAGCTCTGGATGGTCGGCTGCCAGATACTGTGTGACGATTGCGCCAAAGTCTCCGCCGGCAGCTGCAAAGCTCTTGTAGCCGAGCACGTCGGTCATCAGCTTCACCCATAGCTCGGCTGCCCGGCGGCTCGACATCATGCCTCGCTCCCGTGGACGATCGGAAAAGCCGTAACCTGGTAACGACGGCACGATCACGTCAAAGGAGTCGTCCAGGTCACCGCCGTATCTGGCGGGATCGGTCAGCAGAGAAATGAGCTTGCATATTTCGAAAAACGAACCGGGCCAGCCATGGGTGATAATTATCGGCATTGAGTTCGGCCCTTTACCGCGTGAATGAATGAAGTGGATATTCAAGCCACCGATCTCTGCGCGGAACTGAGCAAACTTATTCAGCTCAGCCTCTTGTTTGCGCCAGTCGTACTTGTGTTGCCAATACTCAACCAGCTCCTTCATATAGCCTAAGTTGGTGCCATAATCCCAGCCTGCGCCTTCTACATCATCGGTCCAGCGCGTATTTGCCAACCGCTCCTGAAGGTCGTCCAATATCGGCTGTGGAATATTGATCTGAAAAGGTTGAACCCTCATTTCACCCTCGTGCGAAAAATTATATAAGCAATATTCACGCTGGCTGCTGTAATACATTCAGGATGTCAGTAGGTTTCATCATGTCACGAGGGTCCTTGGTGACCCGATAGATCCATGTCAAAGGCGAATAAGTCGATTGAATCAGCCAATATGTCATACAGTAATAATTGCTTGGAACACGTTTAAAGTTTTCTGGTTGTTACGGTGATGTAGAGTTCCAAAAGCTTGCTTAGCATAGCTTAGAAAGTGGATGAGCATTCAGACATAGAGTGCCTATAATATGGATTCAGTCCCCGGCCTTGTCCACCCTTGCCGACACAATATCAACGCCTTTGCTAATCACGCGCCCAGCGTTTGGGCCAGTAAGATAAAGCCGTTTTAGCTCGTCGGCATCCACATTATGAACATAGCTGAAGCCGCGCTGGATCAGGAACGGCTCAATCTTATCTTCATCAATCCCGAAAATAATATCCTCGCCAATCACTCGCATTAGCTGTCGTATCTTCTTCACCTCAGGACCATGCAAGGCCTCGTTTGTGAAATAATCAAATATCACAGCGCTGCCCTGCACGGAATGGTTGGCGATAAACGCCAGCGTGCTGTCAACCGCTTCCGGAGTAAGATACCCGGTCACGCCCTGCCAGATAAACAACGTTTTGCCCTGTTCGTCATAGCCACTGGCAGGCAGGCGCTCGTCAAGCGTCTGGGTATTGAAATCTATCGAAACAAAGGTGACGTAATCAGGCAGGGGATCGATGACCTTCTTCAACCGCTTCTGCTTAGCTTCCTGCGTGGCCGGGTAATCGACTTCGAATACCCTCGGCTGTGGTGCTGGATTTCTTTTGTCTCATGCTACTATGGTTTTGATATTCCTTAATTAGTTATTGGTCTGTGATTCGTACGACCAATAAGCTGCACTCATTTAACCTTTGGCAGGGGCGCATCAAGAAACCTCGTAACAAGGTCGTCCAGCCCGGGAAAGGTGAGGACATCGTAGTGCGTCATCCCCGGCAGAATGGCGAGCCAAGCCGTCGGCCTACCAGAACCATCCAAGCCTGCGTCCCTATGACCGCCGCCGAGCAGCCCGAAGAACTCCATGACGTGCGCCGTCCGGACGGCATCCGCATCAGCAAAGCTGATCATTATGGGCGACTTGATCGAAGCGACATCCTTTGACCAGTCGTAGTCCTTCTTCAGCAAGTCGCCGATCTTGGTGAATAGTGCCGCCCAATTGGCATCAGGATATAGCAGGTTAAGCGGGCTCTGCTTCATACCCTTAGCCGCCTCTGGACCCATCTGCGCCATACCTTCCAGGACCTCGGGATACCATCCATTACGCTTGACTGGAGTCGAGACTAACACGAGCTTGCGAACCACGTCCGAATGCCGGATGGCTGTCTGCAGGGCGACGCCACCACCGAGCGAGTAGCCCATGAGATCGGCTTTCTCGATGCCAAGATGCTTTACGAGAGCTGCAATATCGCCTGCCATCAACTCGAAGCTGAGCGGTCGATTGATGTCGGCAGTTCGGCCGTGGGCCTGCAAATGGACGGCAATAACCTGCCTGTTCCCAGCGAGCGCTGGCAAAAGGGGGCCGAACATTTCGCTCGCACCAACGCCGCCATGAAGCAGGATCAGCGGCATTCCGGTAGCCGTGGATCTCGTAATACATATTGAGGCCGTTTACGAAAGCGTAGCTGCCCTTGGCGTCATCGTTCTGTATATCAATCGTGCTTTTGGTCATGATGAATTCTCCGATTGGGAGTAAATATTTTTGGTTATTGGATAATAATTAATTGTTGATGTTATAAAAAGCCTTACAATGCGACACCTAGTACACTAAGGCTTATTTAAGCCCCGAGGTAATAGGATCTTGTAGTTAGGATAGATTAAAAGTCCTATTGTTTCATTATTCATATCATTCTAAGCGATCATCTGCTTCACTTTGGGAATAGTGTGAAGCCGAAAAATAAATAAGGCATTTGCAGCCCTGGAGAGCATTCAGCGCGGGGTCCTGCTTGGATACCAAATGATATTAAATATATAAATATATGTATCTGTCAGCACACCTGCAGCTTGCCAGCAGAATGCTGCCCTGTTAACCGCATGGCTGCTATCGCCTTACATCTTTTCCATCAATTTCAACGATTCCTCCAATGGCAAAGCGGGATTTACATGAGGGACTCCCAATTCCCTGAATGGGTAGGTTATCTTCAGGATTGCCTCTTCGCTCGGCGCATCAAATATTGCCATAGAGATATGCCTGCCTATCAGCAGATATCTTCCTATCACTTTGACTTCTTTGGGGAATTTAAAGTCTTTCCAAAGATTTTCAACTTTTTTTGTATTCTCCGGCTCCCACTTAAACCATAGTACAAATAGCATATATTCACCTCCGTTTACATTTATATAATGAATATATAGGTCAGATTGATATTTAAGAACTTTGACTAGTGGTTGCACTCACCGGGCTAAACATTATGATCTAATATGAAAAGGATATGCGCTCTTGATGGTGAACTTATTCACTATTTGATTTATCTCTTGGATCGCTCCAACTTTATCGTTACCTGGTTCTGAATATCTGGGCAACGCAGCTATATGGTGCCGCCCTTCCACCAGGGCATGCTGCCGCCAAACTGAAAGGTCTCGAGGTTGGGAAAAATATTGTGATAGAAAAATCCACACTTCCCGATTCAATTGATTTGCCTTGTATTGATCTTTGTTACGTTTGCTCAAACCTTATGCTCGAACTTCGGCCAATTGAAACAACATGCTCCTGCTGAAGAATATATTTGGCTCGCGGATAGGCTTAAAGCCTGCTATTTGGGCGGCCTCTATTGTCCTCTTGAAAGCGGATGCCGAAACATGGAATTTTGGCTCAACGATTAGCAGCTTGCCTTTAGGTTTGACAATAGATGCTATTTCCTTCAGCAGTGTTTCGGCATTGGGAGCTTCGTGTACCATATAAAACGCTAAAGCAAAATCTACCTTTTCTGTTATGCCAATCCGATTTGGATCGCTTTTGTGTGTGATTATTCTCGATTCCAGTCCTTTCTGGGCGGCTTTTTTTCTTAGGATTTGGAGCATCTCCTCTTGGACATCAACGGCAATAACCTTTCCATTATCGCCGACCATTTCAGCCATAGCTATAGAGAAGATGCCAGGGCCACATCCTATATCAAGAACTGTCTGCCCTTTTTCTACAATTCCGCCAAGGATCTTTTTGGGATTATGTATAAGCCTTCGAACTGGATTGTCCAGGGCAGGCGCACGCCTCCACGAACAGATGTTTGATGAATCGGTCATTCTCATGTTCTCCTGATTCAATAGCACATTTTAATATTTTTAAATAATATAAGGTTACTTGCGGAGACTGAACGCATATGTCCCTACGATGATCATAGCAGCATCGAAGATCAGCAGGAATAGCAGATCGATATAGAACGGAATGGGCGAGACATATCCGCTGCCGAGTATTACGGTTCGCATCGCATCCACACCATATGTAAGTGGATTGATGTAGACGACCCAATGGAGCCATGCCGGTAGGCTATTCACAGGGAAAAGAGCGCCGCTTAGCAGGAACATGGGCAGGTTCACGAACGTCATTATAGTGCCATAGCTCTCTAGGCTATTCATGAAGCTAGCCAGCGTTAGTCCAATACACACAGTGCCAAGTGTGATGAGCAGCATCAGCGGTATGATCTCGACGGCAATAGCGAGCGTTATTTTGACCCCTATCAAGAATCCGAGCATCAGCACGATCATTCCCTGGATCATGGAGTCAGTGCTTACCCCCAACATCTTGCCGATGAAGATAGAGACCCGGGAGATGGGCGCGACCAATATCTCCTTCAAAAAACCGAATTGTCGGTCCCATATCACCGATATGCCCATGAACATAGATGTGAATAACAGCGTCTGGCCGATAATTCCCGGAAATATGAACTCCTGATAGTTGACTCCGAACCCTATATTGCCACGAATTGATGACCCAAGGCCAGCGCCGAAGATGATCAGCCACAGCATCGGCTGGACGAAAGAGCTGATAAAGCGAGTTCTCTCACGCACAAACCGCTTAACCTCTCTTTTCCAAAGAGTTTTAATGCCGCGTAGCTCACTCACTTTATCTGCCTCCTCTTAATGGCGCCCATGCCGCTCAACTCCTTGCCGCCTTCACGGAGCGCTCTGCCAGTATAGTACAGGAACACATCATCCAGCTGAGGTTCTTGAAGTGAGATCGATTCAGTAATTATCCCGTTTCTGGAAGCGATATCCACAATATGGGACAGCACTGTATGGGCACTATCAACGGTTATCTTAACCTCATCGCCGGCGATAACTACGCTTTTTGCAATGCTCGACTCTTTAATCTTTTCCAGATACAACGGATTATTCCGGGTCTTGACTGTGATTGTCTCGCCTCCAAGCTTTTCCTTCAAGCTCTCGGGCGTATCAAGTGCAACGATATTACCGTGATCGACTATAGCTATCCTATCGCATAACTTGTCCGCCTCTTCCATGTAATGTGTTGTTAGGATGATTGTGAGCTCCTCCGTCTTCAATAGCTCCTGAATATATGACCATATATGATTGCGGCTTTGGGGATCAAGACCGATGGTCGGCTCATCCAAAAAGAGCACCTTTGGAGTATGTACAAGGCTTCGAGCAATCTCCAACCTCCGGCGCATACCGCTAGAGTAGTTTCGCACAAAGTCGTTGCCGCGGTCTGATAGCTCTACCAGCTCAAGCACCTTATCGATCTGTTGCGTCATTTCCGATTCGGGAACACCATAGAGATCAGCATGCATCTCCAGATTTTCCCTTCCTGTAAGACGGTCGTCTACGCTAGGATCCTGGAATACAATCCCAATGGATTTTCTAACCTGCGAAGCCTGTTTGACAATATCATAACCATTAACCAGCGCAGTGCCTGATGTTGGCCTCAGAATCGTACATAGCATGGAAATTATGGTGCTTTTACCTGCTCCGTTTGGGCCCAACAGTCCAAAGGTCTCGCCCTGCTCTACCTTTATATTCACTCTATCAACGGCCGTCAGGCCACCGAACTTCTTAGTCAGATCCTTTGTCTCTATTGCACTCATTGTGCGCCTCTTTCAAAGTCGATCAGTTCTCCATCATCGCTGCCTTGGCAAAAGCAGCATCTGCTTCGATGTTCCTATCCAAAGCCATGAGAGCAAGCCCTTTGCGATTCCATGCCTCAGCATACTCTCGATAAAGCGCAATAGCCTTATCGAAGCATCTCAGGGCTTCATCATATCTCCCTAGATCGGCCAACGCCGAACCCCTATTGTTCCATACTTTATGCTTTTCTGGACTTATCTCACTGTTTTATCATAATTCTCAATTGCCTCCAAGTACTCGCCGATTTTTCCAAAAATTACTCCTCTGTTATACCAGGCCTTTGCGTATCTCGGAGCAATTTCAATAATTTGACCAAAAAACTCAAAAGCTTCACGGAACACGCCCTGTTTATATAGCTCATTGCCCTTCTCGGCCAGAGAGATCACAGATAAATGCACCTTTTTTGAAATATTGCTGGCAAATTCTGAATAGGTATCTGTCTTTAGACCTTGTTAATTCGCTGCAAGTTTATCTGGCTTTTGATCTGATATTTAGGAGGCATGAAGCTTTATATACCAAAAGGCCCTCTTATGCCAATTCGATACAATTAGCCGAATTTCGTGGGGAGCTGATTTACCGTATGTTTGCCGAACTAATCTTGGATGAGGTGGGTATGGTCGATGGCAGTTGCTTATATATTGAGGTCAGAACCCATGTGGACGGCTGAGGATTCTATCGATCTTTATGGAATTGAGAACTGGGGTAACGGCTATTTTTCAGTTAATGATAAAGGCAATATTATTATTATCCCTAATAGGAATACATCCCAGAGCGTGGATGTGACTGATCTAATAGAAGAGATTGAAGATGCCAAAGACCTCGAGTTTCCTGTGCTTTTGCGCTTTCCACAGATACTTGAAGATCGAATAAACGAGATTACAGGCTCTTTCACCAATGCCATAAAGGAGTTCAACTACAGCTGCAACTATCAGCCGATATTTCCTATGAAGGTGAACCAAAGGAAAGAGGTCATCGAATACGTACTAAAGTATGGTGCAAAGTATAATATCGGCCTTGAGGTTGGCACAAAGGCAGAGCTTCTGGCAGCTCTCTCCCTTGGACCTTCTAAGGATGCTCCCTTGATATGCAACGGATACAAGGATGCTGACTACCTGCGCCTTGCGCTAAGCATTCATAATGTTAACAATATAATAATTGTAGTAGATCTTTTTGAGGAGATCCACGATATCCTCAGGTATGCCAAGGAAATGGGCATAACTCCCAGGATCGGAATGCGTGTTAAGCTCTTTTCGCGGGGTGCTGGCAGGTGGGTTGAATCCGGCGGCGAATCCGCAAAGTTCGGCCTTTCGACGAGCGAAATGCTCGATCTGATGAAAATTCTGAGGGAAAATGGCCTTATGGATAGCTTGAAGATGATCCATTTCCATATTGGCTCGCAGATTACAGATATTCGAATGATTAAGAATGCCATGAATGAGGCTGCGAGGATTTATGCCAAGGTTAGGAAGGTGGCAGATATCCAGTACCTCAACATTGGCGGCGGTCTTTCAGTTGACTATAACGGCTCGAACACAGCCACTCCATCCAGCTCAAACTATACACTTCAAGAGTATGCGAACGACGCCATCTACACAATCCAGAAGATATGCGAAGATGAGAATGTTCCATGCCCAACGATACTCTCAGAGAGCGGCAGGGCAATCGCTGCATACCATAGCATGTTGATCTTTAAGATCATAGGCAAGAAGAACTCTAAGGATACATTTCTCAGGCCTCCAGATCCTGATGATCCAATACAGATAGATGATCTCTGTAGCGCCTTCAAGGAGATAAATCCGGACAACTACAAAGAGCATTACCACGATGCTCTGCAGTATCGGGATGATCTATATAATGCCTTCAACTTGGGAAATATCGGTCTTGAAGAGAGAGCCAAAGGCGAGACGCTGTTCTGGATGGTCTGCAAGAAGGCCATGTTCTATGCGAAGCAGGCTGAGGATGAATCAGAGGAGTTCCATGAGCTGAAAAGACTGGTCAGCCAGAAGTATATCGGCAACTTCTCACTCTTCCAATCGGTGCCGGACATGTGGGGCGTGGAGCAGATCTTTCCAACAATACCACTCCATCGCTTAAATGAAATGCCTTGCGAGCACGGAACAATAGTTGATTTAACATGCGATTCGGATGGTGAGGTTAAGCGATATGCAGGCGACAGCGAGGGGCGTGAGTACCTGGACATGCATACTCTAATGGAAAATGAAGATTACTATATCGGAATCTTTCTCTTAGGTGCATATCAGGATACTCTTGGAGACTTCCATAACCTTCTTGGTTCAGCCAATGAGGTTCACGTGATGATCGATGAGAGTGATTGGTGGATTTGCCAGAAGGTTGAAGGAGATACGTGCAGGAAACTGCTCGATTTCTTCAACTACGAGACAAAGGATTATATCTGGGAGATTATGGACCGCTGCGTGGAGAAGAAGCATTGTGTCGATAAGAGGGAGCTTGAGCAGGTTGAATCTCAGCTCAATAAGACTTTAAATGGCTATACATACTTCATTACAAGACCAAATGGCCATTCTAAAAGCAAAGAGATAGATAAATGCGACATCCTATCAAAAATTTGAGCGCTACTAGCAGGCGCTTAGCTTCTTTTCTATCTGTCGAATTTCTAGTTTATTGAAGTGTGCTTTTCTTATTGATCTATAAAAAATAAATCTAGTAGTTCATAATAAATATCTAATGATAGATCATTTAGCACCAAAAAGTTTTTATCAGATCCTAAAAATACCAAAGATTTGAGAGGGATGATACAAAGTTGGCAGGACCTATAGATCGTGGCAAGATAGTATCCTTCCAAAGAGCAGTCATTCTAGCGGTCGTAATTGTACTTATCCGCTTGATAATATTATATTCCATCCAAGATAGAGAGATGCTTCTTCTCATTGATGACATAATTTTCGCTATAGGCAGTGGACTAGCTGCCATCGGCCTGCTGTATGGGGCATTGAACTCAGTTGGGCAATCTAGAAAAGCCTGGATTGTCATGACTATAGCCCAGGTCGCCTATGCCTTTGGAGATGCGAGCTGGACTGTTATCGAGGCTGGACTCCATCAGAACCCATTCCCATCACTGGCAGATTTTTGGTATCTTGCGTTCTACCCTATATTTGCTCTGGGCATATTTCTTCTGCCCACAGAGCCACTCACATCTCGTGAGCGGATCAAGTTTCTCTTAGATGCCGGAATCGTAGTGGCAGCATCTGTTTTTTTATTCTGGGTCTTCAGGATTGCTCCTATTATTGCATCTAACGGAGCAGTTGATCTCGGTTTAGTTGTTTCTGTGGCCTATCCAGTCATGGATCTGGTTGTTTTTGCTGCATTGATGGAGCTGATATTTAGAAAGCTAAGTTTTACAGGAAGCAAGCCGCCTTTCTTGCTGGCTTTTGGGCTAGTTATAGCCTTGATTGCAGATGTGATCTTCTCCATACAGACGCAAGCGGGAACTTATGTTTCAAGTAGCCTCCTAGATACCCTCTGGCTCATAAGCTATATGTTATTCATGCTGGCTGGCATAGTGCAGGCAAACTCTAAACCGCTCAGCCAACCGACGGCCTTGAGTGCCTCTTATAACAAGATCGCCGAATGGGCTCAATATTTGCCCTATATGGCGATTGGAGCCACATCCTTTCTCCTCATCTGGGGTTACGGAAGCACACGTTTCATCAGCTATTCCGTCTTGACCGGATTCATCGCTGTCGTGATTGGGCTTACGTTCATGCGCCAGAAAGTGACGCTTGATGAGCGCAATCAGCTGCTTACAACAACCCTATCACAGATTGAAGAGCTTAATCAGGCTGGTGATGCACTTCAGGAGAGTGAAGAGCGGTACCACTCTGTTGTGGAACAAGCTTCTGACATCATTTTTCTTTATGATTTAGAGACGAGGAATATTCTGGAAGGAAATTCCGCGTTTCATAGACTTTTAGGATATTCCATTGAGGATATCGCCGGATTAAGCATTTATGATATTGTGGCTCATGACAGAGAGAGCATCGACCTCAACATCGAAAAGATAAAGAAAAATAAAAATTGCTATATAGGTCGAAGAAATTACCGCAAGAAAGATGGCTCTCTATTGGAAGTGGAAGTATACGTCAATATCATATTCATTGAACATAAGAGCATCCTATGCTCGATAGCTCGGGATATCACAGAGAGAAAGCTTGCCGAGGAAGCCTTGAGCAAATCTGAGCAAGAGAAGGCGGCAATTCTGGATGGCCTGAAGAATGTATCGGTCGAATATCTCGATCCTCAGATGCGTATTATCTGGCTGAACAATGCCGTTCAAAAGCATCTCGGCCTTTCTGAGGATGAAATAAAAGGAAAGCGCTGCTTTGAGATCATTCAAGGCCTTGAATCACCCTGTCCAGGCTGTACAGCCTTGAAAGCTCTTCAAACTGCCGAACCTCAGGAAGGCGAGCTGATTACACCCGATGGCAAAACCTGGATATCTCATAGCAACCTCATCAAGAACGTCGATGGAGACCTGACCGGAGTGGTACACGTTGCAGTAAATATTACCGAGCGCAAAAATGCAGAGAAAGCTTTGCAGGAATCGGAGAATATGTACAGAGCCATTTTCGAGAATACCGGCAATGCCACAATGATTATTGAGGATAATACCATTGTTTCGCTGGCCAATTCGGAATTGGAAAGGCTTTCTGGCTACAGCAAAGAGGAAATTGAGGGCAAAAGAAGCTGGACAGAGTTCGTTGTAAAAGAAGATCTTGAAAGGATGTTAGAGCAGCATAAATTGAGAAGGATTGATCCTGATACAGCCCTAAATAGTTATGATTTTCGAGCCATTGATAAAAAAGGCAATATCAAGGATATACTATTGTGTGTTGATGCAATCCCAGGGACAAAGAAAAGCATTGTTTCTCTGACGGATATAACAGATCGCAAGCAGATGGAAGAAGACCTGCGCGAAAGTAAGGAGCAATATAAGATTCTCGCAGAGTCCTCACAGGATATGATTTATGTCATCGACCGCGATGACAGGATTGAGTATGTAAACGGCTCTGCTGCAAGAGGTCTGGATCTACAACCAGAGGAGATTATCGGGAGTCTCAGGTCCAGCTTCTTTCATCCTGCGGTAGCCGATCGTCAGAAGCTACGTTTGAACAAAGTCTTTGATACGGGCTTGCCGGGCCATAATGAGGATGCGATGATTGTTGGTGGAACGGAAATATGGCAGCATACGCATCTAATCCCACTCAAGGCGGATGATGAAGTATATGCTGTTCTCGGCATATCTCGCGATATAACTGAATACAAGCGCACTGAAGAAATGCTTAAGGCATCTATTGCTGAGAAGGAATTGCTGCTTAAAGAAGTTCACCATCGTGTCAAGAATAATCTTCAGATGGTATCAGCCCTTTTTTACCTTCAGTCATTGAACTTTACTGATGAAAATACACTAAAGGTTTTCAGGGACGGTCAGGACCGTATTAAGTCCATAGCGCTGATCCACGAAAGTTTATATAAATCTCATAATTTAGGCAAAGTCGATTTTAATGAGTATATAAGACAGCTAGTCTCTTATTTATCTCAATCTTATGGAGATACTTTAGGAAAGGTAGATTTCAAAGTAAATACGGAAAATATTTTTTTGAATATAAACACGGCTATTCCCTGTGGTATGATAATAAACGAGTTGATATCCAACTCTCTCAAGCATGCCTTCCCGGACGGCAGAAGCGGCGAGATCTGTATAGACATTAGTTCGGAGGATGGTAGCTTTAAGCTGGTTGTAAGTGATAATGGCATAGGATTTAAGGAGGGGTTGAATATCAAAGAGTCAAAGACTTTAGGATTCCAACTGGTTGAAACCCTTGTTAAGCAGATAGATGGCAATATGAGCCTTGATATGGTCAATGGAACTAAATATGAGATTCATTTCATTGAGAGGTAGTGAGGGATGGTGAAATGGCAGAAGCGACCGTCTTAATAGTAGAAGATGAGGGAATACTGGCAATCGGGCTTAAGAAAAAGCTTGAGAAATTAGGTTATAATGTACCAGCCATAGCATCTTCGGGAAATGAAGCCATTGATTTGGCAGCCAAGTGTAGGCCCGATCTGATATTGATGGATATAGTGCTGAAGGGAGAGATGGATGGCATAGAAGCTGCTGATAAGATTCGCAGCACTTTGAAGATTCCCGTCATTTATCTAACTGCTTACTCCGATGAAGATACCGTAAAGCGAGCCATGGTAACTGAACCATTTGGATACCTGGTTAAGCCCTACAACGATAGAGATCTGCAGATAGCCTTGGAAATGACCCTTTATAAGCAATCGATGGAGAGGTTGAGAGAGAGCCACCACTGGTTGGAGACTGTTCTAGCGAGCATAAGCGATGCCGTGATAGCTACAGATATTTACGGGCGTATTAATTTCATAAATTCTTCTGGAGAAAAGCTCATAGGCTGGAAGCATGATGATGCAATAGGAAAGACTCTGGAAGAGATTATTACAATAATCGATGGAGAAACTGGGATTTCAGTGAATCGTCTCATCAACGAGGCTTTAGGCAGGAGTTCTGTAGTTGCTTCAAAGGGATTCAACCAGCTTATCACTAAAGAAGGAAGAGAGGTGCCAGTAGATTATGCTGCATCCCCCATATCTGATGTTAAGGGAGATGTAATGGGTATGGTACTGGTCCTCAAGGACCTGACATCACAAAGAGAGGCAGAGATAGAGTCGAAGATCAGAGAAGTGACTATGGCCTCTTCAGTCAATGCTATTTGCATAACCGATCTGCATGGTATGATCAAATATGTTAATGCTCCATTTTATGAGCTTTGGGGCTTTAAAGAGGACGAGGTCATCGGCAGCTTAGCCTCTGATATCTGTCAGATGGATGGCATAGTCTCTAAGATTGAGGCCTCCCTAAGTAATAAAGGCAAATGGATCGGAGAGATGGAAGCGATAAGAAGAGATGGCACTAATTTCTTCGTAAAGCTATCTGCCAATAACATCTACGATCGATTGGGTAGGTCAGTATATATCGTGTACTCCTTCGCCGATATCACTAATCTTAAGAAGGCCAAAGAGGAGCTCAAGAAATATATAGCCAAGCTCCAAAAAACTGATGTTGAAACGGATGAAATTTCAGAGGACCTATCAAAGAATTTCAGATTGGCCGATGAGTCGTTACAGAGGCTTCATACCATTCTTTTAAAGGATTACACCTATAAAGATGGCGATGTAGATAAGTACTTGGCGGATACAAGAAATTCAATTGATAAGGCGACTAATCTGATCGAGGAGCTTTTGAGATCCAGTCTGCCTCTTTCCTTTTATATATCTTTGATAGGGCTGTACCAGCTAAGAATTGAGGATTTCGATGAATCTAAAGAGGCCCAGGTTCATGACTAAAGTAATAGGCATTGCATATTGATTATTTCTCGGAGAAGTCGGTGATTATGAGGCGAGATAAGCTAAAGATATTGATGAGCATATTGGAGATCTGTGGTGGCGATGGTGCCAACAAGACCAAAGTAGTCTACGGGTCAAATATAAATTTCAAGGTCGCAGACATATATCTTGATATGCTGATAAAAGAGGATCTCATGGAGGTAATCTCTCCTGGGCCGAGAGAGATATACCGTGCAACGGAAAAGGGCAAAGAAATGATCAAGAATATAAAAGAAATTTATGACCATATAGATAAGTATTCTTTGGAGTGATTGCTTAAAAATAAAGCTCTTTCTTCCGCCTGCTACTGCGCTGCATCTACATGGGCTACTGTCCACCTCCTTCATCCATTCGGGTATCATCAGGTCTCCATAAGGATATTTATTTGAATAATTTCTTTAAATAAACGTTGCGCCATTATCTATATATGGGTTAGCAATAATCCCTTGCTGGGGTGATCATATGAAGATGATGATCTTAATAACTATAATGTGCCTCGCAGTATTATCTTTGATCAGCATATCTCCAGCTGCTGAGGCTCAAGTTATAAAATCGTATCAAGGAAATCTTACCCAAAAGGTTATGGGAAACCAAGTTAACTACACAACTCTAGTTAGATTTTTAGGTATACCTGGACTTGCGGCTGCTGAAGTAACCAAGTTCACAGCACCAAATCCCGGATGGAAATTAACTAGGGTGAATATTTTAGGCTACGATGGGTTCAATGGTACTGCTAACTCTGTACCGACGCAAAGGACAATCGCCCTTGAAGTGCGAGATAGTAAGTTCAATCTGCTTTATAGGTTCACAGATAGTCAGATACCTTACACAAACTTCCTGCTCAACCTCACTATGCCGACGCTGATGACTATTGAGCTGCCACCAGTACCAGTAAGCGGTGATTTCTTCGTTTGCTTCTTTGATAGAGGAGCTGTCGCAGTGGGTTCTGAGATTCAGAATAAATCAACCAATAGTTCCTTTATCTTCAATGAGGCAGACGCAACGCTAGCCCCAGCCGATCTACCTGTAAGTGCTGGCAAAACCACGCCTGTAAACTGGATAATGTCTGTCGTAGGGAGCTGAGGTTTTAGCTATGTGGTCAGGTTGGCGAAAGGACTCCCTACGCCAGCCCAACCTTTCTTAAAAAAGGATTGTCTGGAATCTCTGGTTTTCCTTGATAGTAATTTTGAGAGCTAAAAAACTTGGTCTTTTAGCACTATCTATATATTGATAAGCGCTAATTATTTATTTAGGTGATCTCTTGAAAAGGATTATCTTAATAATAGCAATGCTATGCTGCATAGCCCTCAGTTATGGCGTCTTAGCTATAAATACGCCCGCTAAGTTGCCTACAAAGATACCAACACCTGAGGATAATATTAAACCCGCAGCAGCATCTGCAGAAAATATTACTATATTGAAGCAAGACAGCGGAACCAATTTCACAAAGATGAATGTTACCCTTCAAGCCTCACCAATGGTCGCCACGGCTCAGGCGGTTGAGTTCAAGCCGCCAAAGCCAGGTTGGAAGCTCGAACATGTTTTAGTAATGGCAACTGACGGATGGAATTCAAGCAGCAAGAAAGAGCCAGTGCCACTGCCATTTGCTGTCGAGATTCGTGATAAGGATGGCAGGCTGCTGTATCATTACTCAGACACCCAGCTACCATACTTCACTCATCCACAAGGGATAAAAGAGATCAAGTGGGCGGATATAGAAATACCTGCATTGACAGTGAATGATGACTTCTTCGTTTGCTTCTATGGCTACTCGCAGATCCTCCTGTTGACGGAAATACAAAATGCAACAGGCAACTCATATTACTATGATAAGTCCACGGGTCGGCTTTACCATGCCATTATAACCACGCCCAAAAATACGACAATCCCTGTGAACTGGATAATTAGAGCCGCTGGAGAATAGATTTGTCGTCCAATCTACCGCAGCTCCCGAAAGGATGTTATGCATGTTTCGGAAAAAAATGCGGCTGATGTTCATATCCGGCATTGTCTGTATTGGTGGCCTTTGCCTTTATTTTTAGACGTAATCCTGCGGGATATTCACTTAAAAATAAAATGCCAGTAGATTATCAACGCTTCAGCGCCTTCCTCAAATCCTGAAGGCTCATCGTATTCAGCACATCCTTCTTCTCCAGCCAGCCGCGTCTCGCAACGTTTACGCCATATCTCATGACGCTAAGATGCATAGAATCATGCGCATCTGAATCGATCGTCATCCGCACGCCTATCTCCTTAGCAGTTCTTGTCCAGATATCGTTAAGGTCGAGCCTGTTTGGAAATGCATTGATCTCCATCGCAGTTCCAGTCCTCGCCGCAGCCTCAAGCACAGTCTGCATATCGACCTCGTATGGATCCCGTTCGCCGATCTTCCGCCCTGTCGGATGGCCGACGATATCTACGTTCTCGTTCTCAATGGCAGTTACCAGCCTGCCCGTTATTGCCCTCTCCTTCTGCTGCTGCGCCATATGGACTGAGGCTACGACAATATCGCATTTCTCCAGTATCTCATCAGGGTAATCCAGCCTGCCATCCGCCCTTATGTCCACCTCGGTTCCGACAAGAACTGTGAATCCTGTTAATGTTTCATTTATTGCGGCAATAACCTCGATCTTCTGGTCAAGCTCCTCTGGTGTAAGGCCGCCCGCTATGCCTACAGAAGGCGAGTGATCGCTGATTGCAATATACTCATATCCAAGCGCTTTTGCGGCCCTTGCCATCTCCTCAATGGATACTCGTCCATCGGACCAATCGCTGTGGACATGCAGATCGCCCTTTATATCCTTCAGCTCGATCAGCTCAGGCAGACGGCCAGCAATCGCAGCCTCTATCTCGCCTGTGTCCTCTCTCAGCTCCGGCTGAATATACTGCATCCCTAGGGCCGTATAAACATCCTCTTCCTTGCTGAAGAACAGGTCCTGACCGTCGATGAGCCTCTTTAGCGAATATTCACTCAGAGAATAACCGCGATCAAGGGAGATCTGTCGCAGCTTGACATTATGCTCCTTTGATCCTGTGAAATATTGGAGCGCAGTTCCGAAGGATTTATGCTCAACAATCCTCAGGTCAACCTGAATTGTCTCCTTGACTATTACGCTGCCTTTTGTCGGGCCTTTTCCGAGCACCTCCTCGACCATGGGCATGCGCACAAATGCTGATATTATCTGCTCAGGCCTTGCCGCAGTTGCAAGTATATCTATATCGCCTACGGTTTCTTTGCACCGGCGGTAGCTTCCTGCGGCAGTTATGTGCTCAAGCCCTTCCATACCCTTGAGGTATGCCAATATCTCATCAACGATTGGCTCAGCAGCGCTCAGAAGGATGCGAGTGCTTCTCTTCCTGTATCTTTCTATGCCCTTGAGTATATTTTTCTCGCTTGTGGGCCCCATCCTGGGCAGGCGACGTATGCGGTGCTCTCTAGACGCCTTCTCGAGCTCGTCGAGGTTTGTAATGCCCAGTTTCTCGTGAAGCATGAAAATTGTCTTTGGCCCAAGGCCCGGAACGTTGAGAAGCTCTGCAAGACCCTGCGGCGTATCCTTAAGAAGATCCTGATGCGCCTGGATCTTTCCAGTCCTTAGGTATTCCTCGATCTTCTGGGCGATAGCTTTGCCTACACCTGGGATTGAGTCCAAACGGCCATCTCTACAGACCTGCTCTATATCTTCCTTCTGAGATTCGACTGCTCTGGCAGCCTTTCCATAGGCAATGATCTTGAAGCGGTTATCTGCATGGAGTTCCAGAAGCTCAGCCATCTGATAGAGGACGCTAGCAACCTCACGATTTTTCACAGCATTTTCACAAAAAAGAAAGATACCAGTGATAGTATAAGTATATCGCCGAACATGGCGAGCATATTGAATTTATTAGGCAATTAGTCGAAAGAAGAACTATAGCTTTTAGACCAGATTCTCAATATGCTTCATCTCGGAGACCTCCGTCAGATCGGATATGGACTCGTGCTCAACCTCAATACCGCATTCGCGGACAGCGGCCACAAGGTTTGTGCCGCCTACAAGAGCTATCCCCAGATGATCTCTCTCAACGGATACTCCCAAAACATCCATGTTAGGCTCGCCAAGCTCCAATATCCCTGTGAACTCGGCATCTGCCAGATAATTGAGCATCTCTTCGATTCGATCCCTGGCAAGCATCGGGGCCTCCTGCAGACTGCCTAAAATTCGCCCATTCCCCCTCCTCATCATTCCTGTAATATCAGTCAATCCTTGAGCTGTAAGAATATCGATGGGATCTATGGTTGTGGCCCAATACATCAGCATATCTGTGAATCTGGTAGGTTCGCGTTCCATTACTTCAATTATCCCGCCGCCCTTCGGCCTGATGGGTATGCCATACTTGAGAAGCGCCCCTGAGATCGTCAGGCTGCACGCAGTTTTGATCTTTACGCGGTTCCCATCTTCTTCGAGTTTGACCATGGGACATATTGTAAGGCCGCTCTTTATGGCATCGTGGAATATATCGAGGGTTTCCTTCATCTTGTCTTTGCTGACAAAGGATGTGTTTGTGATGATTTTGCCCTTCATCTTTGCAGGGTCAAGGCTAACCTGCTGCATCAGGTTCTCAATCCTGGCCAGGGTGAAGATAAGAGGCTGTGATGATCTCACAGACTTTAATCTCCATAGGGATTTATAGATCTTTCATTTTTGAATCGAATCTTCGGTATATTTCACGAGGCACAAAACAATCTTAGAAGCAGTCTTATATCACTTCCCTCATACTGAAAGCAATGCTTCGCCAGAGGTTCGTGCTGGATACAACCGCCCTCACGGATTCCATGGCCTGGGAGAGCGAGGGCTGTACAAATATCTGCGAAGGGATGAACGCAATATTGGATAGGATAGCACAAGGAAGACTTCATCTTGGGATTAGCTGCTATGTTCCTTATCCTTCGGTTTATAATGAGATAAAGGACTTTGCCAGACATAATAGCTGCGACGCGGTTGTTTTGAGCAAGGTTGATACTTGGCTCGTCAAAAAAACGCCTGATAGATACAAGGTCAAGGTGCCCTCGAAGATCTTTTACGATTATGTAGATTATATGAGAAGCAGGATCAATAAAGGAATGAACATCTCTGAGGAGGCTATATGGGAGTCGGTCTCAAGGTGCATAACCTTGAGCGAGACAGGAAACCTCAAAGATATGAGGGATGAGATTGAGCGTGAAGTCGTCGGAGGCATAATCCGCAAGTTCAGGGAAAAATATCGTGCTGCTCTCCGCTATGGAATCCTTGACAGCGCGCCGGATATAGATGTCCTTTTGCTTGCTAAGGATCTCGACGCAGCAGTGATCTCGCAGGATCTCGGCATACAGAGATGGGCGGAACAGCTCGGTCTAAGGTTCATGGAATCACGATCTTTCCCCATAATGATCAAGGAATATATGGAGTCTCTCGACCAAGGCTTCAAACCCGATGAAGATGAGGATAGAATGATATAAAATATTAGGGACATACTTTTTATCGCTATTACCGCTATAATTGAACTTAAGAAACGATTTAGATGATAATAATAGTTAATAAGCCCTTCTTTGTGTCCTTTGTGATCTTTGTGGTTGAATCCCGTTCGTTTAGCATCAAAAAACAAAACTAAATTCACCACAAAGTCACAAAGTTCACAAAGGACGCACAAAGACGATTTTCACTATATTCTTCTCAGTGCCTCTGTGGTGAGTTCATAACCGCAAAGATACAAAACTTTTGAATTTAAGGTCTACTTTGCTAGAAAGGACACTAGCGCGCTCCAATGCCCGCGCGGGCTTGTCCCTGACCCCGCAAGCGGGGAACAACACCAGCATGATCTATGATATCCGGTTGATCCCAACTATTTCACTATCGATCTAAAGTACTGATTTATTTGTTATTATGATCTAGATTTTATTATAATCTAGAGCGAAAGTTGGAAAGTAGAGTGATTTAGGCAACAATAAATACTAAAAATTTATGCTTCTGCCTCGCCCATCAATCTATCGACAAGCCATTTGGGCTCGAACTTCACCAGATCCGGATATGTTTGGCCCACTCCCAGAAATAGAACTGGCTTTCCGGTGATGTAGGCTATTGATATCGCCGAGCCCCCTTTCGCATCGGCATCGGTCTTCGTCAAAATGGTACCGTTAATCGGGACTGATTCATTGAACAGCCTGGCACGCTCCACTGCATCGTTGCCTGCGATCGCCTCATCGACGAATATGAGCAGGTCGGGGCGCGTCACCCTCACTATCTTCTTCATCTGATCCATGAGGTTTATGTTTGTATGCAGCCTTCCAGCTGTATCTGCCAGGACTACATCTTTATTATGCGCCTTAGCGTATTCGATTGCGTCAAAGATCACTGCTGCAGGATCTCCCCCCGTCTTATGCTTGACGACTTTTAGCCCTAGCTTCTCGCCATGCACTTCAAGTTGCTCTACCGCGCCTGCCCTGAAAGTATCGCCTGCGGCTAAAACGACGGAATATCCGTGATCCATCAGATATCTGGCGACCTTAGCGATGGATGTGGTCTTTCCTGTTCCGTTCACGCCTACGAACAGGATTTTGGCAGGTTTCGGGGAATTTTTAATAAACTCATCAAAATCTAAGTAGTTCGCAGATAATAGTTTCATCATAGCGGACCTTAGCGACTCCTCGGCAATAGCACTTGTATCTTTGCCTATCTTCTTCTTATGGCCGACAAGCTCGGACTTAACTGATCTCACGATCTCATCTGCCACAGGCAGGGCAACATCGCTTTCAAGGAGTGCCATCTCCAATGCCCACATCGGCTCATTGAGATCCTTCTCGTCGAGTATGACCTCCTGCTCGAAAACAAGAGACTTGGCCTTATCTAATAGAGAGAATCCTTTTTTGGGCTTTTCAGGCTCTTTCATGGCCTCTTTGGTGTCTTTAGCGCTAGGTACCTGAGCAGCAGCTTGTTTCTCCTCATGCTCCACAGGCTTAACGCTCGGTTCGGCCTGAGCAGGAACCTCTGCCTTAGCGGCCTCCACAGCATCCGTCTGTTCCTTCTTCGCCTTTTCCTGGATCTTGGATGCCAGGGATTCCTTAAAGCCTGCTAGTGTTTCCTTGAACTTATTAAACAACCTTCTGTCCGCTCCCTTGCGCTTGCTGCTCGTATCTAGCCAGTATCGCTTGGATCTTCTGCATCTCCTGATCTATTCTCGAAAGCATATCGCTCAGCTTCTTTGAACCCTCTGAGACCTCGGTTTGCCTGACTTTTAAAGTCTCCTTGGCCTCGGCGGTAGTTTTCTCGATGCTCACACCAGCGCCGACATTCAGAACGACTTTGTCCTTTGAGGCAAGCCTCGCATAAACAAATGAGCCTGACCCTATTGACACAAGCATTTCCTGTCCTTCCGATGCTGTATCCATGGCCTCGACTGCCCTAGAAGCCCTCTCAAGGCCCTCAGCCGTTAGCTGTGTTAAGCTGATCTGGCGTACTATTGCGTCCGCCTGGTTCTGATACTGCTGGTATGCCGAGACTAGCCTTCTTATCTCCTCCTCGCTGACAGATTCTCCACTACTGAAAGGATCAATGCTTGAAGGATCACTGCTCAAGGGGCAACACCTCATTCACCTCATCTATCTTGATGAGGTTCCTCTTCAGGCCGTGCTCGCTTCCAAGCAGTGAATAGACCAGTTCCCTTGCGGTATTCTCGTTCTGGCACTCGACTACTTTGGAAAACGGCCGCCAGTTCTTGCCGATACGTTCGGTTCTAAATTTTCCATTGATTCTAAACTCGCTCATAATCCAACCCCTAAATTAGGAAACCCAGTGCATCCTCGATACGGCCAAGCTCAGGTCCAGTTGTCTCATCTCCGGCAAAATATCCATGGCTATTTGCCAGAATGCCCGATCCTACGAGTGGCGACCCGAAGTTGACTGTGCCCACATCCACAGGGAGCTCGAATATATCCTCCAATACCGCTATCTCAGCTTCAGACGCACGCGGATGAACCAGAATGCCTTTGTTGTTTATGGCCGCGGCCATGCCAACTGTCTTCAGGCCGCCGACAGTTCCCTTTGTAACTTCTACGCCCAAAGCCTTTGAGATGGCATCGCAGGCCCTTTTCGATAGACCTGAGTGCACTATGGCAGCTTTATCGTTAGCTAGGATCACATTCCCCGCCGCGTTGATTTTGCCCGGCAGCTTTGCTACGCTTCCATATTCTGATAGCTTCTTTATATCATCTTTATGCGCCTGCGAGGTGAGCACAAAGCCGTTTGAATTGCCGCATATAAGTGCACCTAAGACGGAGCTTCCTGCCACCGTGATGCTAAGTGATGGTACCTTCAGCCCCTCCTCCAACGCCTTAACAGCATCCTCCATAGTCTCAGGCGGCACAAGGACGACCTTTTCAGTGCACCTTGCAAATACTCCGAGCAGTGAGCTGCCTGCTACCTTTAGCCTTTTACTGCTTGCCTGCAAACTCAGCCTCAACCCCGCCATCATCGAACTTGACCGCGCGGACCCTAATCTTTTGTGGAGGCTTTTCGTCGCCCCTGGCCCATAGCGCCTCGTTCAAACTCTTATCGATCTTTACGTCTTCTGCTGGGGTCTTCATGTGCTTAGATAGATAGTCCCTGACTTCGCTCATCGCACGATTGGTTCTTCTCCACCTTGGAACGCTCTTGACGATCCTGAGGGGAATTGTGTAAACATGTTCAGTCTCAGCCATATCATGCCTCTAAAGTGCTTCTTCTCCACTGTCGCCTCTTGGGATGGTTGACCACGCGTCGCATGGTCTTGATAATAACCCAGGAAGGCACCCTACGATTCTGATTGAATGCCTTGGCAAGCCTGATCTTCTTGCCTTTCATTTTCTTGGACAAATCTCTTCCTCCGAATAACTCTGGTATGTGTATGGTTTTTGGGAAATATCCTATCAACCTCTTTCTGACCGCGCCTTTCAGCCAGAGCACATCGTAGCCCAATCTCAAAGTCCGAGGCAGGGTACTTCTCGGATAGCTCCTCGATGTAGTCAATATAGCGTGAGGCCATGGCTCTTATAGCTCTCACCCCAAGACCTGAGAGCGGCCTGAGATAGTTCACATGCATGCGGTCTTCAAGGCTTCGTATCGCGCTCGCGTCCATCTTGGGCGCGCGATCATCCCTTCTTGTGCCATCGGCTACGAACTCGCTTTCTTCAGCTAAAACTTCCAATGCAATCGAATGAACATAGTTAAGGGCATCATTTGGGTATCCAGTGGTGGTGAGGATCTCAAGAGCTCTATCCATAACTCCTTCCTCGAAGACGATTCTCCTATGAGGATGACCCAGCTCGTCTGCGGCCGCTCTAGCCACTTTCCAAGAATCGTCCTGGCCGAAGCTGAAGGTCACCAGCTCAATCTCATCAAAGAAAGGTTCGAGCAGTAGTGTAGTTAGGCCGCTATCCTTTCCGCCGCTGAATAAAATCATCGCCTTCATAGAGCGATCATTACTTTCTAGTAATAGTGATATCCCTTTTCTTGGGCTGAGCCTGCTTAAGTATAGCTTTGAGCTGCTCATCGGTGATTGCGCCTTTCAGTCTACCGCTCTGTGCAAGCATAATTAGCTGGGCCTCGATTTGGGCAACAAACTCAGGCTTTGTAATACGAAGGGTGTTCAGCCTTTCTCTGGCCTCCGGAGTCATAATGGTCCTCATTATGGCCGCCTTCTTGGCCTCCATCTCTGCTTGAGCCTGTTCCTGCTGAGCGGCATACATCTGGGATTCCATCTGTTGCCTTTGAAGCTGCTCTAGCTTTTTGCGTCTTAATTCTGCAAGCTCATCATCAACCATTCTCTATACCTCATCTATGCTGCAGGTTCTGTGGCAGCTGGTGCCGCCTGCTCCGGCTCTGATGGATGTGTTGGTGCCTTGATCTTGTGGGCCATGTCATCCATGAAGGCCTGCCCTTGGGACGTTATCTGGCGTCCTCTCCTATTAGCCTTCTTGACATATCCTGCCTTCTCAAGCTGCTGCAGTGCCTCTCTTATTATCGAGCCGCTTCCCTTAGAGAAATGTGGCGTTGCTACAGGCTGGCGATGTTTTCCGCCGTAATAGGTTCTGAGGCGAGAGACGCCGACAGGCCCATCTATGTAGATTCTGCGCAGAACTGATGCACATCGCACGTACCACCAGTCAGGATTAGTTGGCGGCATCTCCTTATTCACTCCCGTCTTCACGTATGGAGCCCATTCTGGAGGCTGGACCATACCACCAGCCTTCAGCTCCTGGGCTACTGCCGTTATCAGATCATTGGGAGGCACATCATAAACAGTTGTCAAATCCTTCAATCCTCCAAGATGATAAGGAACAAACCAGAACCCTTACGCCAGAACAAGTATAAATGCTTTTTCAGTATCACGCCTTTGCCTCTGCTGCTAATGTCTGGTCTCTATCATACTCGGGTTTATCTGATGCTAAACTTCAACTTCACCGCGTGCTATAATGGCAGCTTAAGCTAAATATTTCTTATGGCGTTTAGCTTATTGAAATGAGCATTATGAAATATGAAGCTCTCTCACATTCAATATTCAGATAGGTCTTTTTCATTGTCCGCTATCCCAAGGACGTTTAGTAATCCAAGAAGGTTTTCTCTGGATATGGTTCCATCTGAGACCTTCTTTAGAATTTCCTTGGCATTGAAGGCTACCCCCAGACCGGCATTTTTAATCATCAGGCAGTCATTTGCACCATCGCCCACGGCAACGATGTTGTCGGGGCTAATCCTCTCCAGTTCGGCAAGTCTATAGATTATTTTGCCTTTGGCTTCGGCATCTATTACATCTCCTTCAATATCTCCCGTCAGCTTTTGATTCTTTATCTCTAGCTTATTGGCGAAAGTGTAATCAAAACCGAGGCGCTCCTTGAGCACATCTGTGAAGTATGTGAATCCACCGCTGATGAGAGCTATTTTGTATCCGAGCAGTTTGAGATGATGGATAAGCTCCTCTGAGCCGGGAGTTAGCTGAAGATCGCCGGCGATCGTCTCTAGAGTGCTTATGGGCAATCCCTTAAGTAGCCGAACCCGCTCGCGAAGCGATTCTTTGAAATCAATCTCGCCCAACATTGCCCGCTCAGTTATGGCCTTAACCTCCTCATCGACACCCACGAAGCTGGCAAGCTTGTTGATTATCTCAAAATCGACAATGGTCATATCCATATCGAACACAATCAGACGCTTCTCCTTCCGGTGTCTTTCAACATCCTCAATAATTACATCTAGGCCCAGCCTCTCGCATTCTTTTTTCAAATCCTCTTTGCAGGAATCGGCGTTGCAATCTACAAGATCCATTAAGAACTCGATAGAAATAAGCTCGCCTCTGGCTGTAACCATTGCCTTCTCTATGTTGATGTTTTTCTGTGCGGCGATGGATGCAACATCAAAAATTATGCCTACTCTATCTCTGGCCAGTATTGTTACAATGTAAAGGCTCTTTCTGGACTTACGCCTTCCTCTGTAATGCTCCATTGGAAGAAGGTTGAACTCTATTCCAAGAGCAGATGCAGAATCGTTAAGCCATGCCTTAAGCTCCCCTGGTGTTATGCTTGCGCCACTGAAATCTGCGATCACGGACATGACAAATATCCCCTGCATAACCTTTTGATCCATATCCACGATATTGATACCCTTGGTTGCAGGCCCCCAAAGGATATCGCGTATCAGTCCCGGCCGATCCTTTCCGATGATTGAGATTAGCCATAGGTCGATGCTTCCAAATTCAGACTCACTTTGCCGTGATTGCATCGCTTCGACGACTACGACTTCAAGCCTAAATACCTTTTCGATTTACCCTAGAATCGGACTTTCAAATAATTCTTCGCTTACTACAAAACCAATTAATTTTAAGATTAACATCCTTTTTATAAGCTCCTTTATGAATTTGAGAGAACCATTAAATATTCAGATATACAATTGTTAACCTAAAGGTGATTATGAAATGTGCACAGTCGGTGGCGGGCCAGATGTCGGGGAAATCGAGTCTGTAGCAGCTAAGGATTATGAGTGCCTGGATTGCAAAAACAAGTTCAAGGCTATGGGCAGAAGGCCTATGTGCCCTTCTTGCAAGTCAAGGAACGTGAAGCAAGTATAAGCCAAAATCATGCGCATATCGCTAAAAGAGGATGAGATCGCCTATCTTTGCGGCCGTCGAGGAACAATTGCACTGACCAAAACTCTTGGAAACTTTTTTTATCTTGAGACCGATAAAGAGGAGATCGTCCTCTTTACTGAGCCCGATGATCTGATGGTAGCTTCAGCCTTCGGTGTGGGGGATAGCATTCGGCGAGGTCTTAAGTGTACACTTTATCAGATCAGAGAGCTTGGGGCGCCGCTGATCGTTTTGCCCAAAGGCCATCCAGCCTCCCCAAGGCTTAAGACTGTTGTATCCATTGGCCCAAAAACGAGATTAAGCTGTAATATACAGCCCGGGACTCACCCCGAACAGGATGTTCTCTGCGGCTCAGACGAGTTCCATAGCCTCGAGATCTTAGCAGATCCGGGCGGAGCATTGATCAACGGCCTGCAAGAGAGCATTCGTGAACAGATAATGATCGAAAAATTATAGGTGATAAATCTTGGCAGAGATAAGAGAGGATAGCCTTGTCAGATATAAAGGCACAGGCACAATCGGTACAGTTAAGGTTCTGAAGGAAGAGGATGGTCAGAAGTGGGCGTTTCTTGACAGCACAGGCCTTTACTACAGATTGGATACACTTGAGCCAATCGAGGCAGCACCTGAACGCAAAGAGTTAGAGGGCATGACCTTGGAACAAATTCAGGAGCGCTTCAAAGCACAGCAGGAGGTAATGGATAAGGCCAAGATGCAGGATGAAAGCTTGGAATCAGGCGGCTAGAATCGGGGTAGTAATTCATGGTCCTGAAATCGTTGATTCAGGGGCAGCACTAAAGCTGATAAGCTACCTTCAGAAATTTGGCAGCGTCAACGCGATCTTGGGCGGCACAATGGGCAGGCTGGCTATCATTGATGCCGGTCTTGAAAACGTAATAGACATAAGCCCAAAGAGGAGGCCAAGCGAATCCCTTAGTGATCTTCAGGCCACCTCGGATATTCTTATCCTTGTTAATCAGGCAAAGACAAAGGAGACCGGCCTGGCTTTCGGCTCCAAAGTAGCTGATAATGCCAAAGCCACAAAGCCGCTAATCCAAATCGACTGCGGCGGGAAGTTCATCGCGATATTAACAGGCGGTAGAGAAAATCTAAGCGAGAGAATATCAAACGATTTGGGCCTTGATCTGCTGAACGTTGCAAAATCTCTGGATGGCAAAGAAGGCAGTATAAAACATACACATGAAGGCAATGTTACAAAGCGCAGAATTACAGGGGTTATGCCGGGCGAGCTTATAACAGTAAATGGAATAGTGATAGCTAAAGCAATAGATAATTCTATAGAGATTAAATCCAGTAACAAAAGGATTGTGAAAGTAAACGGTGCAGAGATGAAGCTTCACGGCATTGAAAAGCTTCCTCCATTGGACCTGGAAAGGGCGATCATTCGCAGCGGCAATATAAGGCGAACTAAGGCAAAGCCGGGAAATGCCTTAGTATGTAAAGGAAATTGGGTGGTGCTAATAAATCATAATGCTGAGGATGCATTCGAAATATCGAAGGATGCTTGTATCGCTGTAACAGTGGGCGATGATACTACGGCGATCGCGGGAGAAATCCTCTCCCGCCTCAGTATACCTATCATCGGGATTATAGATGGCGATCTTGATGGACTTTCCGGCAATAAAGCTAAAGATAACACTAATGGTGTTGATGATATTGCTACCGATATTACTAATATTACTACGAATGCCACTATCCAAAAGGGCAGCATCATAATCAGGGTAGAGCCTGGATATGATGATGTGATAGGTGCTCAAGTGAAAGAGCAAATATTCAAGGGCGTTGACAGAGCACAAATCATACCGAGCGAACTTCTAGATAGAATAATTGAGACCGCCGGAAGCCATATAATGCTGATTGAAAGATTCTAGATTAGAAAACCTTCAACTCATCGATGAACGCTGGCCTTCTGCGGTTTTCCTGCCGAAGCGTATCGATGAACTCTGCGAATTCGCCTTCGAATCCTCTTATCTCGCTCATCTTCTTGAGATAGGATACAACCTCCTGATAGTGCCTTCTCCCTGTTTCCTTCCCAACAAACGAATGGATCAGCTCGCAGTATGCCTGGAAATATTCATTTGGGTAGCGGCCTGCCAGGTCTTTATGATAATTCGCTAGGAGAGTAAGGCTCCTTGACTCTAGTAGCCTCTTGAAGGCCATATCGTACATCTCTTCCCTTAAATAGACATCAATTAATCTAGCTAGACCATAGCGATTTTGGGAAAGGCTATCGATAATTCTCGATAATATATCCTTCCAGGATTCTGGGGATGATGCCATCAGTGCTTCATAATATTTCCACTCATTGGTGTTCAGAAATAGCCATAATAGATTCTCTTTATATTTCTCGATATCAGAGTGCTCATAAAGCTCGCTTAAGAACACTCTGATAGGTCTTGTTAGATAATCAGGAAAGAGAGATGAACATTCCTCAGCCACCTTTACAGACTGCTCGATCTCACCATCTTCTTTGAGCGCCCTGGCATAGGATAGGCATAAATTAGGATTATGTTGATAGTACTGCTCTATGAGATCATAATAGTCGCTCTTCCTCTCCAGGGCCCATAGCAGTCGCAGCTTCGTTGAGATTAATGCAAGTTCTCGATATGCCTTTTCTACATCAGCCTCCTCTTTCAGATAGGGTTCCATGAGATCCAGCACGTACTCACGATCCTCTTTGGATACACATAGCTCCTCCATAGCCTGGAGGTACTCACTCTCGAAATATTGAGAACCGCTAATATATTTATCGAAGAGATACTTTATAGGATTTCTTCTAGCCTTGGCGTCAAGGTTTGCGCTTTTAATACAGTTGACGTAATTGCTCAAATAATTTGAGAATTTGCTCTCATAATATCCGCTGGATTCGTCTATGGATTCCATCCTCTCATCGATACTCTCAAAGAGAGCCTGGTAGATCTTTGCTGCCTCCAGAAAACTCTTTTTGCTCATGTTGATTTCAGCAATCTGCTCGATGGCAGAGAAATCAACCTCAGGCCCATAGTAGATTTCATCATCATATATCCCTGTCTCCCTGAAAAGCTTGCCTATCTCTCTCTTATAATCATGAATGCTCAGCAGATCACCGCTTTTGGAAAACCAGGTCATAAAATGGGCCCTTATAGATGGGATAAGCTCCATTTCGCTGCGCAGAAATTCTCTTAGCTCTATCTGGTCTGCATCTTTTAGTAGGGCCAGGGCAGCCTTCTGGTCCCTGCGGCTTTTGGCCATCATGGCCTCGATTTCTTCTTTGTTATCGAGCATCGACAAAAGGACCGCTACTATGTGCTTGCAGTATCCTTCCAGGTCGTAAGGGCAGCTGCACTCGGCTGATATCCCATTCTTTAGATCTACTTTAACATTATACTTCTCAGTCCCCTGGACCTCAGCAGTCACTCCTGTGGTCGATGCCTCCAGGATATTCACCCGACCTTCATCAAGGTACTTCTTTCCACGCTCGAAGGAGGCTTCAGTACATAATTTTCTTATCTCATCGATTCCAAAATTCATCAAATTCTATATACATTTTCTATATTTATATATTCTGCTGATGCTCTTGCAACAAAGATGAAATCCTTAGAGCATCCATAATCATGAATTATGGCAAAAACATCTAAGGTCTCTTCGGATCAGTCAGAGCCTTTGACAGTCTACCAGCTTAAGGTGATCCTTGAAGGAATAAAAATACTTAAATTTTAGACAGTCTGCTCTAGGGTGATAGCATATATAAGTGTGCCTAGGCAGTGTCAATAAAAAATATTTTCATAGATGACTACATGTCAACGAGATTTCATGGGAGCGAGGCAGTACATGGCCCAACCCATATATTGGCGTTGGAACTGTAAATAATCATCCTGGTCAGTACGGAAATGCTTGAATACCTGTTCATAGTCAGTGTGGGTGGGATTTTCTTCGAGCCAACGTATCAGTCCATACCAACCATCCGAAATGTACCTGTCCCAGTCGTCGTAGCTGGCACGAATGATGTATTCGAGTTCAAAGCCTTCATCCCGGGTAAATTGAGTTAGTTCCGTTTCTGTATGGGTAGTTGTCTGTTTTTGGGCGTATACCGGATGTGCCTGATTGCTAAGCCAGTGGGTTTCACCGATACCAAGGCGTCCATTCTGATGAACAGCTCGCTTCAGTACTTGGAGTGTCTGCTGGCAGCCGCCAAAAATAAACGTTGACCCAATACATGTTGCGGCATCGAAAACCCCTTCTTCGAATACGTAATCAGCCCCATTGGAGCAAACGATTTCGATTCGGTCCGATAAACCTTTCGAAGCCAGTTTTTGCCTAGCCCTGTCGCAGAAATCCTCGGATATATCTATTCCAATACCAGTAATACCGAATTCCTCAGCCCAGAGAGTAAGGGGTCCGGCACAACCACAACCGAAGTCAATGACCCGGTTTCCTTTTTTCAATTTGAGTAATTTGCCAAGTTTGATGATCTTTTCAGGCGTGGAAGGGTTTAGTATCTCCATATAGCGGTGTGAGATGCTCATAATGTCAAGGAATTCCATAATTCAAGCCTCCTTCTGGAAATGGTAACTTGATTAATAAAGGTGTTGGGAGACCTAATGCTAATCTCGTTGATAATGTGGTGATGACAGCCTCAAATTTTTACCCAATTGTCAAACGGCGGCGGCGCACCCCACTGCAAGCAGTGGGGCATGCGAGGCGCCGCCGCATTAAGTCACAGTTGGCTAACTGATCAATCCCTAAGTTGGATACGGATGCTATTCATCCCACCCGCAGCAAGCCGCGTCGTGCTATATACCGGTAAGATTTAAATACCTTGAGGCGCCATATTGGTATAGGTGCTTGGTATGGTAGCCCCTGGGCTGAAAGCGCGATATGTTGACGTGTACCTTCCCTCTGAGGAGGCTAAGAAGCAGTGGGAGAATGAGGCAGAGAAAGCTGGCTTGCCCTTATCAAAATTCGTTTTTGAAGCAGTTGAGGCATTCCGCGCCAGCAAGAAAGAGACTCCACGCTCAGATTTCATAAAGGAACTCGCTGAGACGAAAGAAGAGTTACAGAAGCTCCGAAGCGAATTGAAGATGAAGAATCTGCTACTTGAGAAGCTAGAAGGGGATGTTTATAAGGCTCGATATGACAGTTTCAAAGAAATCCAAATAGATGAAGGGACTAGACCGCATGATTTGGAGCTCATCAAGGCGTTAAGACGAGGAAAGCCTCTCGATGGATATACCATCCTTGGCGAATTGGGCATCGATCCAAAAGATACTGAAGCCGTGAAGCTTGTAAACAACCAGCTAGAATCCTTGAGACGGTTTGGCCTAGTTGAAGAGACCGCTGATGGCTGGAGGTGGATCAAATGATAGCTCAGCCCGCGAATATAAGCAATGAGACAGCCGACCTTATTAAGCGATTTCATGAGGATTGTAATCTACGCGGTATGGTTTCCGCTATGGATTATGTGAACAGATCAAGAGAGTTTTGCGCCTTCCTAGGGGCAAGAGGAAAGATTCCGTTAACTGCGGATAAGGAAGATATTAAAGCCTTCCTGGCCTGTCTTAGAGAGCGCGGAATTAAGTTCAAGACCATTGACCGTATCTTCTCGTGTATAAGTTGTTTTTATTGCTTCCTGATAGAAGAGGAACTAACTGAAAACAACCCAATCCTTCCGTTTCGCAAAAGGTATCTGAGAAAGTACAAAAGTGATAATGACTCTGAAATCAGGAAGCTAATCAGTGTTGATGATGCCTCAAGACTTGTGAACTCGGTGCTCGATACAAGGGATCGATGTGTTCTTGTATTGTTATTCAAAACCGGCATGAGACTTGGCGAGCTACTAAGCCTTGATCTGGATGATATTGATTTGGATAGGGCAGAGATTCACCTCAAGCAGAAAAGCAAGAGGTCGAACAGGATTCTCTATTTGGATGATGAAGCAACTTTAGCTCTGAGTAGATGGCTGGTTTCAAGGAAGAACAGGCTAGGATCTGAAAGCCCAGCTCTTTTTCTCTCTAAAATGGGTTACAGGATATCGAAGAAACCTGTAGAAGCCATGATCGAGAAGCATGCAGAGCGAGTAGGGTTGCATAATTCGAAGTCCGAAAAGCTCGAGGATAGATTCACTCCACATTGCTGCCGCCACTGGTTTGTGACTCACCTGCTTAGGGCCGGAATGTCCAGGGACTTCGTGAAGGAGCTTAGGGGAGATACACGCGGGGAGGCCATTGATGTTTACAACCATATCGATCGCAAGGAGCTAAGGGAGTCATACCTGGCACATGTGCCGCAGCTGGGAATCTAAATCAAATGACGGATTTTTTCCTATTTAGCTATATCGACTTCTTGACCTGATCCAGCATCTCTAATTCCATCCAAGAATGGGTTCAGGACCAGTCCCGTATTCCCCTCATCCGTATGATGGCTACCGTTTATAGCTAAAACATACACGTATTGACATCCGCTATTCTTATTAGACTACGATATTCTTTTTAATACTTGCATTTCCATGGACATCAGGTCAACTGGCACCATCCGTACTGAAACCTGTGATTTATCGCCATTTAGATTTGAAATGATTGCATTATCATTAGACTTTATTTCGACAGGTGTTCCCTTCTTTTTCGGATTCAAATTGCTATAGATTATTTGCCATGTCGGCATTTTTCCCCTAGGATCATTGGGATTAGGTCCATTGAGGTCGTAATCTATCAGCACATTTCCGGGCCACGGTCCGTCAACCTTGGTATTAATCACTATGAGGATCTCTTCGTCAGCCAGAATTCGAGAATAAGCCAAGATGCCACTATTTGTAGATGAGATCCCAAATTCCGACCCATTTCCCGACACCTCTCTGAAATACTGCCGACCATAGCGCAATGCTGCTTCATTGGATCTCAGCTCAGATAATTCTTGTATGGCCCCATAGAATGGATGCTTGATGTTAAAGGCGTCTGGCTTACCCCACAAAGCCTCCCTAACAGCTTCAGGAGCATTGCCAAAACCATGAAGACCCTGTTCAGTTCCATAATAAAGACAGGGTATGCCCTGAAGGGTAAAGAGGGCGCCTACTCCAATAGAAACCTGATTATCATATGCATGGTCTTTGGACCAGAAATAGAAACGTTCAGCAAGCTCACCTCCTTTGTCATGGTTATCCAAAAAAGTTACAAAGAATTTGCCGGCCTCCCCATGATAACCGATGATTTCCTTTTCTTGCCTTTTTCGTTCCTCGAACATTTTTACTATATCCGAGGGAGGATTCAATCCCTTAATTGCTCCTGGAAGCGAGTAATATAAGGGGAAGTCAAGGGCAGCATCAACTCCTATGATACCATCTTCATCAGAGGTATATCTGCCTACATATCCTGCAATTTTATTCTCACTATCCCATACTTCTCCAAAGGTAAAAAAATTCTTCTTGCCTATAGATAATGCAAACTCCCTGACAGCATTGCCAAACGCCATAGAAAATGGCCTTTCTATATATTTTAATGTATCAATCCTGAACCCATCTATGTCGAATTTGGCAATGATATATTGGTAAGATTTGATCAATATATCCCTAACAGGATAATAATTGAGGCCGTCAACATATTCTGTAACCATTTCTTTAAGCCAGCTAAAATCACCTTGAAGCTCATTGCCTGGTTTGAATATCCCTTTTCTGCGGAAGTATTTATTATTTTGAAGCTCGCTTGGCCAGATACATTCATCAGGGCCACAACTTATTGGCTCAGAGGACTTCACATTTCCATCTTTGTCCAGCCACCGTATATCATATTCCTGATCTTGCCAGGGGGCTTCATTCACTGCATTTCCATCTTTATCGATATATTTGAAAATATTTCCAGTATGGTTGAGGACTATATCAAAGATGACGTACATTCCCCTGGCGTGTGCCTGATCAACCAAGCTCTGGAGATCCTTTTCGGTACCAAACCGAGGATCAATGCTCAGAAAATTTTGGATTCCATAACCATAATAGGTTTTTTCATATGGACAGTTCTTGAAAGGCGGCGTGATCCAAATAGCCGTAGCTCCAAGAGATTTTATGTAGTCAAGTTTATCAGTAATTCCGTTAAGAGTGCCGCCTTGAAAATCTCCAAAGGGGCCATCCCAATAGGTTCCTTGTAGAGTCGATCTGGGCGGAAGATGAGGATCAGGGTTATTGAACCTATCAATCATAACAAAGTAAATCCAGTGGTCACGCCAGTCTATAGGCGAGGGATATGGCGTTGGGACTGTTACTGTTTTTCTATTCACTTTAACCTTTTTTACTGGCATTGATCTCTCTTTTTCAATAGTATCTTTTAATAAAGACTGAAACTCTTCTGAATAAACCGAGCCTGCCATAATTATCAGATCCTTAATTAAGAACTATAGCGATTTATTTTGAGTCAAATATCGCAATTTCTAATTCAAATATCTTTCGGTATTTCTTGTTGATCTCGATAAAGCAGAGATCCACCTCAAGCAGAAAAGCAAGCGATCCAATCGCGTTCTTTACCTCGACGACGAATCTGTTTTAGCGTTGAGCAGGTGGCTGGTTTCCAGGAAGAATCGGCTAGGATCTGAAGGGCCAGCACTTTTCATCTCTGAAATGGGTTGTAGGATATCGAGAAAACCGATAGAAATCATGATCGAGAAGCATGCGGAGCGAGTAGGGTTGCATAATTCGAAGTCCGAAAAGCTCGAGGATAGATTCACGCCTCATTGCTGCCGCCACTGGTTTGTAACTCACCCGCTCGGGGCTAGAATGTCCAGGGATTTCGTGAAGGAGCTAGGGGAATACACGCGGAGAGGCAATTGATGTTTACAATCATATCGATCGCAAAAGAGATGAGTGAGAGCTATCTGCCACATATACCGCTGCTCGGAATATAGTAGTCCAATCTTGTTAATCTTTATCGCAAGGCACTATGTCAATTCGTGACACGGTTGAAAATATAGGATACAAAAGAGTGGGATGAACACACTAAAAGGACTGGATCAATCCGCATTTAATCAACAATTTCGCGCATGTGCTTACTGATAGCGTTTCTGAAAATTGTCGCATTGATACCTTTTACCTATTTTGTTGAAAAGCGCTAATTTTAATTAGGGTGTTTTAAATTATAATTTAAGAGAAATAAAATAAAAATTATTTGGAATAGTACCGATATTTATCAAATGGCTAGCTACCTCCAGGCTGTCTATAATTGTCCAGTCTGCCCTTTACCTCCATCACTAGTCGGTCAATCGTTTTTCTATTGTAGGAATAATCTGGCATATCTTTGAAACAGGAGCACGGCTTGAGTTCAGTGTAGGGATCATAGTCTTCATATGGGCTAAGTCGTATTTTATCTGTATAACCGCCAACTGTAATTGGGATATCGTCCTCAGGCTCAATTATCGACTCCACTGGTATGTGTGTAGAATTCTTAAGATCATATACAATCAAATCATCATCACGCCGATATATATAATACGTTTCTGAGCCAAGTTTCCTGGTGAAGACTTCACTTAGGTAACCGTAGACAAAGTCGAAATTATAGCATGAAACGTTCCAATCATGGATGAACTCTTTTGTTAATCGATCCAATCCTCTCTGAATATGAGGTGACTGGTTCTTAAAATGTTCATATAGCAAATCTGAAAAGTGATTATATACAACGAAAGCACGCATACGCAGCTTCAACAAATCCTCTTCACCAAATAGAAAAGCTTCTTCGCTTATTCTCTCAAATGGATGAGAAAAAAGGATTCTATTTAATGAATTTGCTGGATAAGATGTAAAGGGAGTAAGATAATTGTCCAGTTGCATAAAAAGGCAAAGCCCTCTGGATATGAGCGATGACTCGCAGAGATGCACAAATAGTCTTTGAATTTTTTTATGCATTGTATCCCTATATAAAGGGATAGCGTTTAATGGATAAAATTTGCCTAATAATCCCACTTGTAGTTTTTGAATTTTCCAAACATCTAAATTATTTATTTCTGAGGAGAAAGCGCTTGAATTCTTATGATACTTTGGCTTCGATATAATACCAAGTTTCCATAACTCAACAGCGTTATGATAGAGATTGATATCGCCATTGAAGAATTTTGATTTATCCTCATACTCATTTAGAACAGCCGGACGACTAAGAAGCAATCTGGAAGATAACTTATGGAACTCCCTATCAGCCATATCGGCTTCAATTACAGGATAGATCTCAATAAGACCGTTCTCTTTAATCAAGGTATTCATATAAGTTGAATTAAATAATATATCCCAAAAACTAATTTGCAATTCCTTTTTCATGTCCATTATAAGATCACAAATGAATCTGAAACCGTTTATGCTCTTAGCAAGATATAATGGCGTCTCACGATAGTATTTTTGGCTAGCTATCGCTTGTTCTGTACGCCTATGAGAATCTTGATAAATTATTCCATTAACTATAAGGGGTTTCAGGGTAGTACTTAGATTTCCTAATTCATCAGATCCATAAATGGAATGATTTAATTCTGTAAGGGAGTGCCCTTTATCATCTAATAGCAATACAATGGCGTTAAGCTTAATGGATTTATTCCTTGCCATTAAGCATCAAATTATATTTAAGCTTAAAGAATCTTTCGCTATCTGCAACCTGTTATGATTTTGTTTGAACAAACTATAACCCGTTATTACTTAGAAAATTTAAATTATAACATTAATATTTTATATTATGAATGCGTCTAGTCTGCCATGCGACTGAACCTTGGCATCAGGAGAATTCAGTACATTGGAGGCAGTGCCTTTGTAAATCTGCCTCAAGTCTGGATACGAACTTATCGCCTTTGCAAAGGTGATGAGGTGTGTATCGAAATGCGTGAGGATGGAGTATTGGAGATATACACCCGCAAACATCAAGGTGAGGGACTACAGTGACGGCTTCTAAACCTTATCGGCTTGGCAATTTTGAGGAAGCTTTCGGCATAGTCAATGAGGTGCATAAGGAGGAGAGATTTCTCATAATCCAATTAGGAAAGCTCTCCTTCATACTCCCTCCTGAAATGGAGAAAGAATTGCATGGTTACATCGGAAAGCGAATAGGCATTCTGCATACCGATATTCCTCAGAAGCAGTACTTAGTCCACCTAATCCAGTAACCGATATCTTTCGTGCAGGCAAAGGGTATGGATAAGAAGGAATTCAAAGCAGATCCTGAGCGTGTCGAAGCTGCCCGAAAGATCCTAGATGGGAAAAGCGCCAAGGTCTATAAGACTACCCGCAGCGGCTTCACAACATCCGCAGTAATTGCTGCAAAAGAATCGGGAAAGAGGATATTGTGCATTTCCCCAACTAATCGTATTATAACACATACAATCAAGAAAGCAAGTGTTGAATCAGCAATTCAAGTTGCAGCAAACTGTTTTTGCTCTAAAGTAGTAGAAGTGGTTAAGAAAGATAAATTCCTAAGGAAGCTACCTATAATATTGCCACCTTGTATCGAATGTAATAGATATGGCGTCTGCCCAGTGACTGAAATCTTGACAGCGTATGATCCTCACGTGATAGGTATTACTTACAAGAAGCTTGAGACTTTAATGCTGTCTAAATCGGAAATAGCGGAACAAGTTCGGGAAGAACTCTCAAAAATGGATATTGTGATGCCAGACGAAGCCCATACAATTGCACTGCCGCAGGTAGTTCGAGTCAAAGCATTTGCCGAGATCGATATACCAGAGGATTTCACAACCCTTAGAAAGGTTCTAGAAAAATGGCTTGATTTCAATGCTGAGAAAAACAGCGCCATTGATGACATGAAACAAGAGGGTGATAAAGGCCATTTAGTGAAACATCTGAGCAAACGAGTGGCAAATGACCAGCCCCTATCATTCGAATGGATATCAGCTGCCTGGGAAGAGCTTTTCAAGATGGCAAGGAGGAGGCATGAACTGGGCATTTCTGAAGAGGATATCTTAACTCTTAGAGACATGATCAGCCTGATGAGCGGGAGCTTTGTAGCTATTACATATATTAAAGAGAATGATGGATCGGAAGGGAGCGTCTATCTCACAGGGAATTATTGGATATCTCACAGGGCTTTAAATGAATTCTTAACGAAATATGCATCCTCAGCTACTCATCTTTATGTATCTGGCACCTTGATAGAGCCCTCCAAGGATTACTACACTAATCTTTCAGACAAGGATGTGATTGACGCATTTTATCCAGACCTAAGAAGAACCAATAGCAAGATGTCTATTTATCCCGATAGGTGGAGGGTAAGCTCTCGCAATTTTAATGGATGGATCGATAGGATCTCTTCAAGAATCATTGAAATCCGTAACGAGAACAAGGGTAGGGAAGCATACATTGTAGCGCCAAGCGCCAAGAAAGCAGAAGTTTTGAAGAAGAGGCTTGAAGAAACGCTTGGGTTTGAAATGCCCGTTGATTATTATAGATCCGATCAAACAATGGGCGTTGAGACAAAGAGTCGAATATGCATTGCTATCGGCCTAGCGGAGGTCCCATCGAATACCTATGATCACCAAGCTAGGGGAAAGGATGGAGAAGAGAGGTGGATCAACTCACAGCAGCTGAGGCAAGAATCGGTTCAGGCAGCTTCATGGCAGACCTGGTCCAGGGTGAAGGATCCAGAGGGCAAAGAAGAGCGCAAGGTGTATTGCATCGGTGTGAGGGCAGACCAGATACGGGATGTAGTTGCCTGGGGGGCGGGCAGAAGGATGGAGCTTATAGAGCTCAAGGAATATAAGCTGCCGGATGGGACTGATGGAAGGAGGCCAATCTTCAGGGTCGTTGTGGAGAAACTGATAGAGCCGCCTATTGTGTACGCTGAGGAGAGAACGAGCAACCGGTTGGATCGTCATAATGCGGGAGAATATATCGATAGGATAGGGGAATTTAATTTTGATAATCTCTATTATCAATTCATGGGTAATATGCCTGGAGATGACATTAAGGAGAATATAAAAGAAATAAAAATCAAACAATTTAGCGAAAACGATCTGGATGAGTTATATCGCCAAAATGTGGACAATTCGCCTATATATAATAATAGGCAAAATGTCCAGAAAAAGGGCATTTTCAATGAACCTTCAGACAGCCTCGAGGAGTGGTCTAACTGCATCAATCTCTTCTTGCTTTTCGCCACACGCCCCGATTACATAGCCACACAAAGAATGAAGCCGGATAAGTATGGGAGATATGGCTATCAAAAGAGTAGAAGGCTTATGCCAGAGCTATACCAGCCAGCATTTATGTATTCACATGTAAGGGGCAGGCTAACTTTTGGCTTCTATCAGATCGATGGTGATGACAAGGTTAGATGGATTTGCTTTGATATCGATGATCACAAAGGTCTCCGTGGATCGGAAGAGGTCAAGGCAGATGTGTGCTCGGTTCTGAATGTGCTAAAGAAATATACCATCCCATTTATGCTCGAATCCTCCGGAAGCCAGAACAGCTACCATATATGGATTTTTCTGGAGCCAACAAGAACCTATAATGCCTTTCGGTTTGCCAGGCAAATCTAGCATGAGGCGGGGATTGATTGCGAGGTCTTCCCTAAGCAGAAAGGTAGCACTAAGAAGAAATCATTCGGCAGTCTGGTGAAAGTCCCCCTGGGCATAAATAGGAAGAACGGTTCAAGATCCCAGTTCCTTGATCCCAATACTTTTGAGCCATGCACCGGTGAAGTGCCGATACCAGGGTATGTGAGGTTACGGGAATTGCCTGAATATGCTCCTAGGGCTAAAGTGCAGATAAAGGAGGATGTAACCGAGGATCGAGGGCTGAAGTGTTCTCCTATCAATTCCACCTGCTCTGATCTTCGCCATTGCATGAAGAACCTGCTAGCTGATAAAGTGTCATTGAATGGTGGAGAAGGTAACGATATGAGGGTTGCAATAGCTGCTGAGGCTTATAATATAGGCCTTCCAATAGAATCTACAATCGATTTATTCAAGGACCAGCCTGATTTCAATCGGGACATAAGCCGCCGGCATGTGACCTATGTTTACTCCAGAGGATACGGGCGATATTCCTGCCAGACATTATGGGATAAGTGTGGATCCCTAGTTTCCCCATACTGTCCAACATGTCCCCTTAGCGGATAGTAGGGCTCTTACTATGCTAATGATGCGTGAGATCGCCAAAATGCCTTCCCATGATAGCCAAATATAGAGAGATCCCCACCCATGCCCAGGCTGCGAGATTGTGCCCGAACACTAAGGAACTACTTGAAAACGTGCCCAGCATTCGAAATAAAGGGGGTTCAGCCCCTCTTCTACACTAACTTCGGCCATAGATGGAATAGAAAGGATGTCCACCGGATGTTCCACTAATACAGGAAAAAGGCAGGCGTAGAGAAGGCAGGCAGTGTCCATGTCTTTGCACGACATACTGCAGCAAGCATCCTCGTTGCCTATGGCTGCTACCTAAGATTCGGCCAAGATGAACGGCGACCAGAAGGCCATCACTATGAACGAGGTGCCTCTCGAGTGGTGTTTCCACCCCGGAGTCAAGCTCGACTTCAGGCACCTGCCCGACGGATACGTGGCCACCACCAGTGATGTTCGGGAAGAGCTGGACCGAATAGGCCACGATCTCAAGCCTCTGGAGATAGTGGTAGTCAATACCAGAGCCGGATCGAGATATGGCCAGCCAGACTATGCCTCCACTGGCTCAGGCATGGGACGAGATGCGACCCTCTACCTTCTGGAACGAGGTATACGCCTGACCGGCATCGATAGCTGATACTGGGATGCCCCCTTCATCTATACAAAGAAGAAGTTCATGCAGACTGGGATGCCGGACTGATCTGGGTGGGACATAGAGCCGGGCGAACCATCGGCTACTGCCATCTGGAGAAGCAGCATAACCTAGAGCAGCTCCCATCTCAGGGCTTCATGATTGCCTGCTTCCCTGTGAAGATACGGGGAGCTTCGGCAGGCTGGACACGAGCCGTGGCGATCATTGAAGATTAGCGAGTTCTGTGTTGATGAGATCGGTATGTTCTGCTGCATCCTGTTGTGTTATGGCATTGGGACGATTGGATGATATTGGTTTTACCAGGCCACCACCACACGATTCAACAGAACTCCATATCAAATCCTATATATAGGCGATGTGCAACTCAAACCTCAGCAATTATGGATGGGGCCCGATGATGCTGATTTCGAGTTGGTGCTTACTGCAATAGCCTTCAGGGAAAGCTGCCCGATCTGCTTTTTCTGAATCGTAGGAATCGTTTATGCGTCTTAAAGTACGCAATGTATTTATACCTGTGAAATCGCAGGGTGGCCTCCCGATAGCTGCCATGCATACTGCTTTTTCTGAACTGTGGGTACATGTTGATATTGCATCGAATGCAGTCCTGCCAGACCATATCCAAAAATCGACATGATATAACAGGTTGCGAGCAGTACCGTATAAGGATCGCAATGGATGATACGACCTTGTGTGTCGGTGTCAGAAAGGGGTGCGAGGGGACATCATGCCCGATTAAGCAATAGCATCTGGCACGGCGTACCAATTGCGGTTTATCGCTCTTTGAAGAAGCATTGGATTCGAGCCTGCTCACTGAATGCTCGGCATGGACTGCCCTTTATCTGGACATTTCGCCTATTATTAAATATAGGCATTTAGTCACTTTTGTGGTATTTCATCTTTACTGTTTGCAAGTTTGGCAGCGACCCCCCCCTCTGGCCCTTCCAAACCTGAGAATCTTAGGAACCGCAGTATATTTATGCCATATGGTATTCGCTGCGTGACTAAGTCGCATCGTATTTATAGTTTACGAAGAAAAATCGATATGTGTATATGCCTTACGGGGCCGGCGCTACGACATATGCACCGCAAACGTCCTCTGTGTCGATTAGGTGCAAGGCGGAAAAACCAGGGTTCCCTACATGAAATGTGCCCTTTTAGGGAAACCATATCAGGTCATCTATGAGATCGCTATGTTAGCCCTGCGGCTATCGCAATTGCCACATCTGCCTCGAAAGCATAACCAAAAGCCATTAGAGAAAGTCCCTTGGCTCTCCATGCCTTGGCGCACTGTGGATTTATCCTAATGGCGGTATCGAATGCAGCTATAGCCTCCTTGTGCCTGGCAAGAAAAGCAAGACTCAAACCCATCGCATACCAAGCCTTCACAAAGGATGGATCTAGCCTGATGGCTCTATCATAGCACTCGATGGCCTCGTCATACCTTTTGAGGTCATAGAGTGCAACTCCCTTATTATACCAGGCAGCCCCAGATCTTGAATTATACTCTATTGACGCATCAAAAGCTCTGATGGCCTCATTGAGTCTTCCAAGATTCCTCAGTGCATTGCCTTTGTTGTTCCATGCCTGGGCATTTGCATGGTTGAGCATGATGAGTCTCTCATTTAGAATCAACTTCCTGTGCCATGCCTTGACGTTCCTGGGTTCCAGTTCGATAACCCTATCAAAGCATACATCGGCCTTATCGTACTCGCCCCTGTTAGTGAGTATCGTTCCTTTATTGTACCAGGCTTCCTTATACTCGGGATCTAGCTTTATGGCCTTATCATAGCATTGTATAGCTTCAAAGCGCCTGCCGAAAAGGTTTTGAAACGATTTGCCCTTATTATTCCATGCGACTGCATTTTCGGGATCGAGTTCGGTAGCCTTATCGTAACACCAAATAGCTTCATGATACTTCCTCTGGTTCAATAACGAGTTACCTTTTCCTATCCAGGCGTTCACATTCCTGGGATCGAGTTCTAGAACCGTTTCGTAAAACTTCGCTGCCCTTTCAAATTTCCCAAGGCGCATGAGAGAATCACAGTTGTGGGCTACTTCGTTGCGATCTCTCGGCAGAGCTGATTTAGGTTTTAGGCGATCAAAGGCACGAATTATTCTCGCAGAATCGAAAATGTTTATCATCAGATCGCCTCAATAGCTTCAGATTGATAAAGTCAAGGCTAGGCGACAATATAGCATCTTCGATCAACCCCGGATGTTAAAATAGATTGATGCTGGTTTTGGAGCAACGGAAGTCGGTTCTTGATTGGGGGCTCGGGATCTACTTCCGCATGTGCTTCGCACTAACGCGCTCCGCGATGGATCTCATGAGCCTTTGGAATATATTTGATTGAATCGCCGCTGCTGGATAAAGCCATCGGGCCTGCTGGCCTCCCCTCGCTCCGCTCGGCGCTGGCATTATCCGCCGCGGCTTCCAATATAATAATTGTTACTGCCGCCTGAAGACCGGCATGACGGGGCGAAGGACTCACTACACGCATGGACAGAAAATGGTTCGCTCAACCTCATTTAATGGCAATAGTGAAATGGAGTTGGCTGATCAACCATTTCCCCACCATTCAAACTGGACAACGACTACGATTAACCAGCAAGATCTAGCACTAGCTTGTGACTTAGAATGGATAAGTGGTCCAGGTAAAGCAGGGGTCATGTTGCATTGTTGTGGGTGATTGTAAACAAGGTGTCCAGTATCAAAGTGGAGGTATAGGCAGGAGGTAGGAGAACATGAAGTGTAATAGAGATATTCATCCGGAAAACGAAAAAATCGGGGAACGATAAGTGTATACAGCGCTGGCGCCTATTATAGGAATCGCCCTTTTTGAGGAGTTTTAGAGCAGCTCAAAACAACTAAATTATAATATTAGGTTAATTCTATTGCCGTTAAGCATCTAGCTATCGATTTATCGGTCAGTAGCTAACCTATTTCAATTCCAGGCACAAGATCACCGACTTTACCACACTCGGGACATAGAAGAGCCCAACTAGGCCGATGAGTTGCGAACTTCAGACCACAATCAGGGCACATATAATACTTGAATATAGGACCTGCATCATACGGAATTATTTCCTGCTCTTCTTTGCTGATGAAGTATATTCTTTTTTGTGCCTGATTGCTGTTAACCGGTTTAGATTCAATGACGGATAGGCATATGGTTTTTGCAAGCTCACCCGGACTTAAACCGAACTCTACAGCCGTATCTCTAAATCGCTTATCTGCGCCCAATTGTAGCCTGAATGCTATCGGGCTACTCCAAACTTTATGCCTCCCCATACTATCGATAATATACCCATAAACCATAAAAATTTTATGTTTACGGAAATTAGTAGCCCAGAGGAACAAAATATCAAATGAATGTACTAACCAGCAGCTTTCAACCATTTAATGCATGCCAAATACTCAATCCATCGCCTTACAAAAGATATTTACTCAATCAAGTCTAGTTCCTAGGCATGAGATCTCTAATTCTGGCACTTGCAGTGCTCTTTGTGATTTCCCTATCTCTCACAAATATCTCACTTGCCTAAATCGATGACGCCACTTTGCAGAAATACGTTGGCATCTATAACAATAAAATCGATGGCGCACCTGACATCCTCAAAGGCTTAGTCGGCAATGAGAAAATCGATTTAACCATTACTAGGACTAATGGGAGCTTATATGTAGCCGGATTAGAGATTGAGAATGCTCACATCGATAAGATCGTGAAAGGTGGTATTGATAACCCAAACATCGATATCAATGCCACTGAGAAGGCTATTGATGATATCCAAAGCTCAAAAGATCCCATAACTGTATTCCAGCAAGAGAAGGATAGCGGCCAGGTTACCTTTCAAAGCAATGACTTTTTCACAAATATCAAGATAGGTGCCGTGCTATCTAGCGGGAGCATACTGCAGTTCTTTTACAATATGTTCTTTGGATAGGATTTGAAAAGCACTACACAATTTCGAACCTCAATAGACCCACCTACCTCTACTCTGACCCCCTTAGTTTGATCTCTGATGGGTCTCTTTTGCATTACTTAAGTACCACTTTTCACTTCTTTCAATCCAGCTTGATAGATTGTACCCTGTGCAGTTAGAAATGTGTTAGAGCACGTTCTGGAGCCATAATCTCTATAATCAGATACTCAGCTGGGATATCCAACATTGTTTTGGTCTCTCCCTCCTGTGGAAATCTCCATTGCGAACAATCCGGACCTCCAAAATCCAATCGGACTTTGCGTACTTTAGCGTCGCATTAAACTCTCTGTAGGACCTTCCTATGATAGCCAGATATGTGAAGATCACTGCCCATGCCCAGGCTGCTAGGCCAAATAGTATAGTTATTATCAAGAAGAAGAATGGCTAGAGGAATTATGCTTCTACTTACTTTCGCCTTGCTCCACATATATTTATCTTTTAGGAGATTTAACTTGAACTCCAATCGATATAGGCAAGAAGGAGGGAGATGCTATAATTGATATTTTGAGCTGTCCGGTTACGATTCCTTGTCCTAATTGCTCTTTTGATATAGAAGTATTGCTAAAGCAGGTAAAAGCCGAGGAAATTATTATCTGCCCTGGGTGTTCGAAAGAGATCCAACTGGTTGATGAGGGCGGCTCTGTGTCACGTGCACAAAGAGAGATAAATGAAGCACTAGAAGACTTTGGGCGTTAATTAAGCAGAATAAATTGAGGTTATATGACGATGGAGATTCGTGAGGTGAGATCTCAGTGGCAGAGTTATCGTCAAGAGCTCATGCGAGCTGATTATAATCATGCCGATGAAGTATTAGCTCGTGCAATCTATTTTGCAGATAATACTCCGATCGTAAGAAATGTCTTAACGAAACTTCGTCAAACTCAAATCTACAAAGATTTCAATACTGAAGGTTGGCTAAGTGGACGTAGCATGGCGGGTTGTTCGGGGTGTGGGCAAACAAACCTGGGTTTTTCTTTGGAAGAACAAGAGAGAGCAGCTCAAAGCTTAAAGGTCTTGGAATTAGCCGTTAATCATTTCAAAAGAGGCGGAGATGGCTTATGGAAGATAGGTCTAACAACCTATGGCGGTTCGAGTTCGAAGATTGCAGATCATGTTCAAAGTGCAGTAGATAATATTTTCAACCCATTTTATAGCTATGTAGATAAAGAGTTACGTGTTCAGGAAACACTTATTACTCCGGTTGATATCATGAACCAAATACAGGATCTCGTCGATACTGAAGCCAGCATACGATATCCTGAGACTAATAAACTGCTTGTTGATGCCTACAAGCAACTATTTACATTATCTGCTAAACCCGACGGCGCTTGGAATGTAGTCGGATATAAATGCAGGGATACTATGATAGCCTTTGCGAAAGAAGTATTTGAACCCAGATTTATGCCCGAAGAGGAGGCGCAGCCGAAGGACGATGATGTCAAAAGTAAACTAAAATATACAGCTCGTTTCCATCTAAAGGAGAACGGATGCGGGGAAATGCATAGAGGGGCTATAGAAAATATAATTGAAGCTAATTGGGAATTCATCAATAACCTTGGTCATAGACGAGATACTTCTGAATCCGATGCACGTTTGGGTGTTATCTATACCTATTTGACTATTTGGGTAGTTGATAATGAAATTAAATCACAGAAGAACATTGCCGAAAGTAAGTAGGCCTTCCAGTTTCGATAATCAAAACTTTTTCGAAAGCTTAACCCCCTTCCGTGGAACGATGATTCATATTGCTGTTTCTTCCCAACTTAGCATTTGCTTTTCATAAGAAAAGCTAATATCTACTTAGGGAACTTTATCCCGTTTAGGGGATACAAGACTATGGCTTACGGGCACACCTCAAAATTAATGAACGCCGTAGCTCGTGATGCCGCAAGAGCGCAGCGCGAAGCGGTGGCAAATAGAAAGAAGTTATTGAAGGAACAGGAAGCTAGAAGAAAAACAATAGTCCGCCAAAAAAAACAAGCTGAAATTCTTGCAAAAAAACAGCTCGCTCAATCCGAACGTGAGAGAAAGCAGTTAGAAAAAGAGGCAAAACAGCTATACCTTGCTTCTCGCGCAGAAGCTGTTGAAGAGCGTAATGCAGAATTAGCTCAACGGATTATTGAATTTGGTAAGATCCTAGAGCATACTCTTGATATAGATGATACTATTGAGTTTGAATCCCTTCGCTTGAAAGATGATTATCAGTCTTTTGTTCCCCCTCAAGAGCTAACCATAATAATTTCCCCACCGGATAAGCAGGAATTCATAAGCAAGGTCAAGCAGCCAGGCTTCTTAAAGAGTGCCCTAGGATTGAAGGGAGGATACCAAAGAGAGCTTCAAGCGGCTGAAGCACAGTATGATGAAGCCCTTAAGACTTATGAAGCATCCGAAGCTGAAAGAAGAAATAAGCTTAAACAATTAGAATCGGAGTATAACGCTGGCAAGGAAGCTTTCTTGAAAAAAGCTCAGCAACGAGATCTTGAGGTAAGTGAATTAGAAACTGCATATAAATCGGGTGAGGCTTCAGCGGTAATTACTTATTCTACTATGGTACTTGAGCGCTCTGAATATCCTGAAGATTTCAAAAAGATTTTCCGCATTGCCTATTCGCCCGAATCGAAAGAAATGCTTATTGAATATGAGCTACCTTGGGTTGACATAATTCCTATCGTTGTCGAATATAAATATAATAAATCCAAAGACGAAGTTAGCGAAAAGCCTCGAAAGCCCAAGGAAATTAAATCGCTATACCAAGATATGGTAGCTGCTATTTCAATTCGGACAATCCATGAAATCTTAGAAGCCGATCAGGGTAATCATATACAAGTTGTTACCTTTAACGGTTTTGTTACAACTACAGATCCAGCAACAGGAAAGGACATTCGCCCATGCTTGATTTCCGTGAGAACAACTAAAAATTCATTCATGGAGTTAAATCTAGCTCGGATTGATAAGCAAGTTTGCTTGCGAAATTTGGGAGCCCAAGTCTCACCACATCCTGACGAGCGGTTGCCGGTGAAACCCGTTGTTGAATTCAATATGATCGATAAGCGATTTATCGAGCAGGGAGATGTTCTGAGCGGTCTAGATTCACGTCCCAATCTAATGGAGTTAACTCCATCTGAATTTGAGAATCTCGTAAGTAATCTGTTTGGTAAGATGGGGCTTGAGACAAAACTGACGAGAGCTTCCAAGGATGGAGGCGTAGATGCAATTGTATTTGATACTCGCCCTGTCCTTGGTGGCAAAGTTGTAATTCAGGCTAAGAGATATAAGGGGACTGTAGGCGTCTCAGCAATTCGGGATTTGTACGGTACTATGCTAAATGAAGGAGCAAGCAAAGGGATTATTGTCGCGACTAGTAGTTATGGGCCTGATTCCTATGAGTTTGCCAAGGATAAGCCTCTTGAGCTTATAGATGGTGGAGGGCTATTGTACCTACTTGACCAAGTAGGTATTAAGGCAAAAATTATCATGCCTGAAGAGTAAGGGGTTCTACGCCCCTCCAAACCGAAAATGTAACCCAATTACCGTATTCTTCTCGCCTAGCCAGGCAGATAAGAGGGATCGAGGTGAAACCATGTCTCAAGGATCAACAGCAAAAACCAGTGAAAAAGGAGATGTACCAATTACGTATTCAGATGATAATCCTTTATCAGATCCCACGTATGATCCATTAGGTTCCGCCCCCTTTTCAAGACTTATTGCTCAGTCGATATCAAGAATACACCCGAAAAATGGTATTGTAATAGCCATTAACGGGCCATGGGGCTCAGGCAAGAGCACAGTTCTTAATTTTGTCCTGCACTACCTTCAGAACGACTTTGCCGATCCTAATGTTGAGGTAATTCGATTTAATCCCTGGTGGTTCCCTGGGCGAGAGGATCTCACCCATCTTCTCATTAGTTTAATTCGGATACGATTGGGAGACAAGGGTCACGAAGACCTTAAGAACAGACTTGCCGATTTATCAGAGCTCGTAAGCAAAATCCCGATTGTTCCTGGAATAGAGGCTGGAGAATTTATCGCAAAAAAGTTAAGAGATCAACCTGATCTTGTTTCTCTAAAGGATAGAATCGATGAGCTACTTCGTTCCTCTGGCAAAAGAATATTAGTTATCATTGATGATATAGATCGCCTCACGCCTGAGGAGATATGCGATCTGTTTCGTACTGTAAAAGCAGCAGGAAACTTTCCTAATGTAATCTATTTGCTGGCATTCGATACTGGCATTGTAGTTAAATCACTTGAAAGAGAGCTAATTCCTCATGAGGCGGGCAAAGACTATCTTGAGAAAATAGTTCAAGTTCCCTTTTCACTGCCATTGCCAGATAAGATAGCGTTACGTGATCTACTTACTGGAAAGCTTAATGAAATTATCGCCGGAACAAAAGAGGAAAATTTCTCCACTTCATACTGGCAGAATATGTATTTTTTAGGATTAGACCAATTCATTTCTACACCCAGAGATGTAATCCGATTGACCAATGTACTCCAAGCGACTTACCCAGGTGTGAAAGATGAAGTGAATGCGGTAGATTTCATCGCAATAGAGGCAATCCGTGTGTTCTTACCGAATTTGTATGATGAAATACGAAGCAACATGGATCCCCTAACCAATGCAATCCAGAAATCAACACACCCGAAAACAAATGAAGAAAGAAAGGCCATCTTCGATGAGTGGCTTGAACCTTTTTCGGAAGACGATGGAGCCTCAATAAAGAACTTGTTATCCCTACTGTTTCCAAAGTTTAGTGCGGCATATGGCGGTATAACTTATGGACTCGAGTGGGAGACAGCTTGGACAAAGGAGCATCGCATATGTAGTGTGGAGTGCTTCCCCGTTTATTTCCGCTTCTCTCTGGGTCCAGATTCCATATCCAATGCTGAAATTGAGGATCTATTGAGATGCACGGGGGATCGGTCTGCATTTGGGAAGAAATTGCTAGATTACACAGATCAAATCCGTTCTGATGGATCATCAAAGCTCCGAGCGATACTTAATCGTTTGGAATATTATACCAAGGATGATATTCCTGAGCAAAACATTCAGCCGGTTATCTGTTCCTTTTTTGATATTGGAGATAAGCTATTACTAGAACGTGACGAGCCTCATGGGATGTTTGGCTTTGGCAACTCTATCCAAATTGGTCGAATAATTCATCAACTCCTCATGAGAGAGAATGAAGAAACCAGATTTAAGATTGTGTCTTCAGCAATCCGGGGTGGTTCTGCAATCTCTGTGGTTACTCATGAAGCCGTTATGTGGGGACAAGAGCATGGCAAATTCAGCAGTAGCGGGCAGATCCCAAAAGATCAGCAAACTTTTTCAGAAGAGCATTTAAAGGCCATCGAAGGTCAGGTCGTAAGCAAAATCGTAGAAGCTGCAAAAGATAATTCACTGTTATCAGTACCGTTACCCCATCTCGTAGGTATCCTCCATGCTTGGAGCACTTGGACAGGCTTAAATGACCAAGCACGAGCATGGGTAAATAGCATAGTTAAGACGGATGAAGGATTGGTATCAATTTTGCCGCATTTCGGTTTTAATATAATAGGGCAAAATCCGGGAGATGTGACTGCCAGGATTAGGTATCGCCTTGATCCTGAACAGCTTAAGCCATACATCGATCCTGATAAAGCAGCAGAGCGATTGATGAAGTTGGATACTTCCAAGCTGAATGAAGGGCAAAAAAAGGCGGTAAGCCAATTTCTATATGAATACGAACTAAGGAAAGAGAGAAAGATCCCAATATAGAACCTGGAGCCGATTGAGGACTCTCTTTCGGCCTTTTGAATAGGCGGCCAATATAGCAATGAAAAAAATCCGCTTGATGTTGATATGCCTAATGGTCCAATTATCGCAGGCTATCATTTTCTCTCCCCATCCTCTAAATATGATAAAATTTTCTCATTCATTTGCAGGAAAGTATATTAGTCCTGAGTTCAGCATGTTATTAATGAGCCGCTGGCTCTCTCTGGGGTCTAATTTCATCTCTGCTATACTCTTTAGCCTTTCTATATAACTCTATCAATTGATCAGGGTAACCCAGTTTGAGGTATTCATCTAGCAGGGACGCAGTTCCAAATAATGCATGGAAACCAGAAGCAATAGCCCAGGCACCCACATATTTAGGCTCATTTCCACAGACTTTGCTGCCATCAGATTTACGTTCAACAGTTTCTCTCATGCTGAATGAGTCCCAATGTATCCACCCAGACGCAGGGTCATATAGGCCTTCATGGAGATCTTTAAGCCCCGTTTCTTCGAAGATTTTCTCAACATTTACCTTTACAAATTTATTTTCATTATCGTCATCCCATTTCCAGCTGCTACGGTAATTATCTGGAACGATTTCAATTTGTGGCTTATCTTTGAACTCCGGCTTGAGATACTTACGGCAAAACTTGTCAAGCATGATATCCAAATATTCCTTGTGCTCTGAATAAATTGGAAGGCCATAGTCATGTCGAAATTGATCGATGCAAACAAATGCTCTCCAATTAAGAGGACGTTCTATAGGTTCTCCCTTTGCCCATAGCAATATAGCAAAGCCCTCAGCCATGGCTCGAGCAATGCTGAGTGCATCCATGTATTGTTCAGCATCAACCAGTTTGAGAACACTTCTTAGGTGGGTTAGTTGTTTGCATACGAAATTTGATGCCATAAATGCAAAATGGTCATATTCATCATGTTTTGCATTTTTAAGTATATCTATAGCCAAACCTGCCAAATCTACGGCAACAGAGTGTAGCCTTGGAATTTCTGCATTCAGATCGATAGTTCTTCCTGACATCTAGGTGATCGAACGTAATTATAGTAAATATTTTTTTCTAGAAGGACACATCAGTTGATTTTAGCTGGGATTATTGGTTTAGGGCTGGGCTAGCCTAGAGAGCCTTTAATTTGGTTGGTAGTAGAAGTTTCAATCCCCTCAAGGGTATAGCTTTTTTCCTCAAGAGTGCCGACTGCCATAAATGGATAAAAAGTTTTATCAATTCAATTACTATATGATGAAGCCAGAAGTGATACGGGTTGATCCGGATACTACGAATTACGCAAACTCATTCAGATCGAGGCAATTATAGAATCCAGGTAGATCTATTAGAGAACAGCACGATTCTGCAGACGGCAAACGCATCATTTGGATTTACGCTTTCATCTACGGACCAAGAGCGCATTCGGTAGTATTTTGAAGACTATCTCCAATACCCAGAGGACCCATCATCGGTCATTGCCATACAGGTTGAAAAGCTCCTGATCGAGATTGGGAAAGATCTATTCAATAAGATATTTATGGCCGCCGTTGAAACGGATAATCTTTGGATTAACGCACGCACTAGCTTGAATAGCACCCACATCGAGATTATCACTCGTAGCCAAGAGGCTACGCTCATTCCTTGGGAATTAATCCACGATCCAATCACAGATAAACCGCTTGCTATAAGTGCTCAATCTTTTATGAGAACTTGCTGCACGGCTGAAATTTTACCTAAGTTGCCAAATATTGGACAAGAGCCAATACGTATATTATTGGCTACATGCAGACCTGGCAAAGAAGATTATGTGCCGTTCAGATCAGTAGCAGGTCGAGTCGTCAAAATCCTCAGCAGTATGGATTCTTCTTGCTTCCAACTCAATGTACTTCGCCCACCAACCTTCGCTCAATTGGTACAGGTCTTGAGAACAGCTAAAGAGCAGGATAGACCATACCATGTGCTTCATTTTGATGGGCACGGCGATTATATTGAACAAAGAGGCTGGATAAGCTTTGAATATCCAGACCCTGACGAAGATGGGGAAATAGTCAATGGAGATAGATTAGGAAAATTGATGCAGGAGTCTGGCGTTCCCATCCTTGTTCTTAATGCGTGTCGTTCAGCATACGCAGAGTTTCCTAATGCGCCTATACAAAAAGAGGAGAGCAGGCAAGCGCGTGCTCATTCGGAGGTCCATGCATTTGGTTCTCTAGCTCAAGAAGTTGCTAATTGGGGTGTTATTGGAGTTGTAGCCATGAGATATGCGGTTTATGCTGTAACTGCATCCAAGTTCATCGCCGATTTCTACGATGCTTTAGTTCAAGGCTTAACCCTAGGGGATGCTGTGGGCCAGGGACGCAAGAAGCTTTACGATCAGCCAATACGAGAGATAGCTTTTGGATCGCAGAAGATCCAGGATTGGTCGATTCCTGTAGTTTATGGACCGGAATCTTTAGTTCTCTTCCCAGAGATCGAGGGAGGAAAAAAATCTGCTATCAAAACAAAAGAAGCAAGAGATATGAGCTTACAGGGATGGATAGACCAAGCTCTTCCTGCATGCCCAGATAGTGGATTTTTTGGCATGGATGAGACCATTCATGCTATTGACCGAGCATTCGATTCTCAAAAGGTCGTATTATTGTATGGCTTCGCAGGAAGTGGGAAGACAGCTACAGCTGCTGAGTTTGCTAGGTGGTATTCACTGACTGGGGGAGTGAAAGGACCTATTCTCTTCACATCTTTTGAGAGGCACATAACATTGCCTCATGTTTTAGATAAAATAGGCATTGTCTTTAGAAAGAAGCTGGAGCATCGAGGGATTACATGGTTGGCCTTAGATGATACCGAGAAGCGAGATGTTGCTTTGGAGATTCTTAGGCAGGAGCCTATCCTCTGGATTTGGGATAATATTGAACCCGTGTCAGGATTTCCATCTGGAAACAAATCTTTATGGTCCGAAACCGAACAAAATGAATTGGCTGACTTTCTGAGATTAGCCAGAGACACGCAAGCTAAGATTCTTTTGACCTCTCGACGAGATGAGAGTTCTTGGCTAGGAGAGATATCTAGCAGAGTTGCCATCCGACCTATGCATATATTTGAAACAATAGAGTTAGCTAAAGCTAGAATGAATGAGTATGGCTATAAAATAGTTGAGATGAATAGCTGGATGCCGCTGCTTGAATATACCCAAGGCAATCCTCTGACTATAACTGTACTAGTTGGCCAAGCCTTGCGAGAAAACCTGAGTACAAAGGAACAAATTAAAAAGTACGTTGAGATGCTAATGGCAGGTGAAACAGAAATCCAAGATGATGAACGCTCAGGCAGGTCCAAGTCATTGAGTGCTTCGCTTAGTTATGGCTTCCAACATGCGTTCGATGATTCTGAAAGAGAAATAATAGCTCTGCTCTATTTTTTCCAGGGATTAGTAAATGTAGAAGTATTGATGTGTATTCTCGATCCTGGAGCCCCCTGGCACATTAAGGATCTGAGAAGCCCAACCTCAGTAGAAGTGATAAAATTGCTGGATAGGGCGAGCGAGGTGGGACTTCTTAAGGCATTGGACGGCGGCTATTACAGTGTCCATCCAGTACTACCATGGTATTTCAAAAAGCTATTCGATCATTACTATAAAGGCAGGGAAGACAAGGCAGTCAAAGCTTTTGTGGAAGCTGCAAGCAGCTTTGGGGAGTATTTATTCAAAGAATATAGTAACGGTAATCGCATAGCTATTTCTCTTTTGGCGGCAGAGGAATTAAATTTGCTTTATGCGATGCAATTGGCATTGAAGAATGAGTTATGGGGACAAGCCATTTCCGCCATGACAGGAATCAGGATACTCTATACACATAAAGGAAGGTGGATGGAATGGAAGAGGCTTGTCGGAGAGATAGAGCCATTTTATTTGGATCCACGCACATGTGGCCCGATAGCAGGGCGAGAGAATGGATGGAATGTTGTTAGCAATTCAAAGATACGACTTGCCAGGGAATCAAGGCAGTTTGAGGCTGCCCTGGGTTTGCTCCCAAACTATCTAAAATGGTCTTATATGCAGGCTGAAAAATACTTGATTAAGGGACCAAAGCAACTAAATGATGTTGGTCGAGCCGTAATTATGAACTACATCGTCTCGTTAGAGGAATCAGGACACATCCAACGCGAAATGAACAATTCAGAATGCATCCAAAATTATCAAAAATCATTCGAGGTTAGAAAAAAATTTGGCATTGAGGATAAAAGTGGAATCTTAAGCAGAAATATTGCAACAGCGTATTTGCAAATTCCCGAAATTCAGGATCTCGAGAAAGCAGAATATTGGTGTAGGACAAGTATCAAACTAACCGATAAATTCGACCCTATAGGGCGTGGTAAATCTTTTCTATTATTTGGACAAATACAACTCGCAAAAATAAGAAAAATAGGGATAAGCGGCAAAGAGCCTGAGCAAAAAATTATCAACAAAGCTCAGCGATGGCTGGATAAGGCTCTCGATACTTTTCCAGAGGATTCTCTACTCGATCTAGCGAATACACATAATAGCATAGGTAATCTATTCGGTATTAAAAAGGATTATATTGGCGCATTGGAGCACTATCGTGAGGCTATCCAATATATTGATGAGTTAGGTGATCCCTGTAAAGCTGCCTTCCATCGTCTGAACCCTGCATTTATTCTCTACGATGCAAAAATCTTGCTTGAAGCAAGAGAATTCGCTCGACATGCCTTGAAAAGGTTCAACGAATGCGGAAAATTCGCTACTGAAGATGCTCAGAAGGCACAAAAATTGCTTGAGCTGATCGAAAAGGACATGACATCCACTTGAAATGATTGCTCATATTTTATTGGTCGTTTATCTAGCCTCTTAATAGAGAAACGCATATTATTACATCGGAGCGCGGGGTGTCACGAATACGCCGACGTTCCTGTCAGGGACGAAGTGAGCACTTTGCCGCCGTTTGATTGCGAGTATGTGTTTAGCTTGCCTAAATGCACATCAGTAAACCCATTTTATGGTATCTAATGCATCTGGTTTCGAAGACTAAATTTTAGGTAATTACGGCAATAGATATCGTTTTTTCAATCCCGTGTAGTTCTTAGCCTATTTAAATCAACTTGCCGAAAACAATATCATGCGACCGATTTAGGTGAGCTAAACACATAACGAGAATACAATAATAGGCTAAAAGATACCTCTGACTTACCTACCCTCTTCAAGTAGCCCCTTACTTTGAGCCTGGGGAATGCACTTATGTAGCACTTATGGCCCACTTTTGATGCCCTTCAATCCAGCTTGATAAGATTATAGGTGGGAACCTCGAAGACCTGCATAACGCCATTTAAGACCATGGGCTCTAGGCAAGGAAGTGACTATGGGATTGATCGTACTGCACCCTTCCAATTGCACTCATTGCTTAACTCATTGTCTACTCGGAGGGGTGCAGTCCACCTCATAGCTATTAGGTTGAAGAGCTTTGTCGAGCCAAACCGGTTGATTCGATCAAGGGTTCGGCCAACTGAGTCTTCATTAAAGTCTTCAAGTGCTATGCCAGGGCCAAAGAGCTTTTCCAACGCCAAATCCTTAAAATAGCTAGGATATATGTACAGCCTGCGCTCTGTGAATCCTAAACCATTGATAACTAAACCCTTAATTATTGCAGAATGCGGGATTTTGTAAACCCGAGTTTTAGGAATTGAATTATCGATAACCTCTGATATGCCCAGTTCATCAAAGACGCCAGCCACTAAACCTAAGTGATCAAGCGATAATGTTGATAGATTCATCTCATATCCCTTCAATTTCCCCTTTGGTTCTAGATGGACATGACAGGATAAAAATGTTTCAGGTTTAAAGGGCTACCTGCGGGATGTGGGCTATATGGGAGACTATGGCTTCCTCTGCTACCTTTTCGAATTGATCCTTCCCCACCCCACAAATATTGACTTTTAGGTATGTTTTCCCCACTCAATTTCACTGACAACAAGTTCCAGGAGCCGCTTTACTGCTCCCTCAACTATTTTTGATGGTGTTAAACCAAATGAGACATCCTCAGGTTCACAACCCAGAATAACCACTTCCTCAGGAAATCGGCCAGCGAAGGAAGCCGTAGCCAGAGCTTTCTCGAGTCCGACTTCATGCAGGCTGATCATGAAGGAACCGGATAGATTGTTACTGACTATATTTTCGTAGCCGAGAACCATCCGATACAGAGTACCCGGCTTTCCCCCCGCCCTGATAGCATCTATTACAATAACCCTGTCATAATCGCCAATCTCAAGGGCTGCTCGAAAACCTGAAGTACCGAAATCTCTCAAGGTAATGTAATCCGGCAGCTCCCGTTCCGCCAGTTGGTCAATGACGTATGCTCCGAGCCCATCATCTCTTCTCAGGCTGTTGCCGAATCCGCATATCAGTGTCTTTGGTTCCAATATTTTGTCTCCGTTTAGTGAATGTGTTCTAGGTCTCTAGTAGCGATAATTTGACCATCAGGCGTGTAAACACCCACACAGCATGCGAGACACGGGTCAAAGCTCCTCACGGTCCGAACCACGTCGATGCCATCGAGTTTACCATCGGATGGATTTTCGGTAATGGGAGTTCCTATAATCGCATTCTCAATAGGTCCAAGCCGACCCTGCTGGTCACGGGGACCGCAGTTCCAGGCAGTTGGTGTTATTATCTGATAGCGGTGAATTTTCCCATCACGCATAATGCACCAGTGTGCCAGGGCACCTCTCATAGCCTCGGTCATACCGACACCTATCCCATCTTTAGGTTTGGTATAGCGAGTCCATGTATTTGCCTGCCCTTTGTTGATAAGGTCCATAGCCTGAATAAAGGTGCGATAGGCATGATACGCTGAAAACGCATGGAAATAGGCTCGTGCTCTTATACGCTCTAGGGCATTGATGGTCTTCGGTATTTTCCATTCCAGGGTAAACTCCTGCGGCACCCGGAATCCTTCGACCGCGCCAGCAGGTAGGGTAAATTTAAATGAAGTACCGGTAGCCTCGGGGACTTTTCTGGCAAGAGCGGTCACCCACATCCGCGCCAGAGGCCCTGCCTCAAGCGCGTAAGTCTGGCCATCTATCCTACGCTTCCAATCCTGCCAGCGTGGACTCTTCGCCCAGCTATATTTGTTTTGCCAGTCCTTTTCTTTTCCAGGCTTTGCTTGGCTTTCCTCGTTCCAGGGGTGGTCTTTGCTTAGCCTGTTGTCCAACACATCGCTTTCTATCTCCGCTGCTGGCGTCTCCTCGTAATAGGAATGAGCAACAAACTCATTAGTTCCTACCTGTATTTCTACCAGGTCAGTAGTTATCAGCTTGCCATCAAGAACTATGCCAGGTGTTATAGCCCTTTTCTCACCCCAGGCAGACATATGGCCATATTCCGCATCGTAGGCAAACGGGTCGTCGTACATCCCATGACTCAGAAGATTGGGAGATGTTACCCCAGTTTTATCGATTCCGACTCCTGAGCAGAAGTCCAGCAAATCATCAAATACACAGACCAGTTCTTTGGTAAAGGCTATCTCGCGTGCTACCAGAGCATAAAAGGTCTCCAAATCCTTAGTAGTTGTTGTCTTAGCTACTCCTCCAGGTATCAGGGTCTGAACATGAGGATGCTTGCCGCCCATCAAAGAGGCCATCTCTATACCTACCTTTGAGCTGTTGAGGCATTTCCGCCACAGGCTTCCAGTAATGGGGTTCAAACCGCGCATAATGTCCCCTATAGTCTCGTACCCATGGTAGTCAACCCTTGGAGACTTGGTCCTGTTAGCCTGCGCCATAATATCGGGATTGAGCCTGGACATGATAACCTCGGAATAATCAGGGCCTTCCAGTATTCCACATCCCAACGCACCGTCGTACACTTCTTCGGATAGCTCGATCATATTTCTTATAGCAACGGCAAAGGGTGGTGGGGGTGCATGGTAGCACATATCAACAGCGAGTGCGGCTGCTGTGCCATGAGGGGTCGGGCAGACGCCGCACACCCGCTGCGTGAGCCAGATGGCATCTGCCGGTTCACGGTCCTTAAGAATGACTTCAATTCCCCGGAACATGGTGGAGTAGCAATAGGCATCGATGTATTTTCTTTGCTCCATGTCAGCCTCGGCATGAATGCCAAGGTGTCCTTCTATTCGGGTTAAAGGCTCAATGTCAATCTCAACTTTCTGCCTGGCCATAGCAGTTATATCCTCCTTGAAATTAAATGGAACAGATGTTCCTGGGCAGTGGCGCATTCTTTTATAAAGTGCGGATTTCCTGGAGTGACGCCTGTTGCCAGAGATTCCGATGGAGCCATTTCAAAGAATGGAGAAAAGGGCTCATCAGGAAAACCCGGTTCCGTGCAGCCTATACATGGAGACCCGACCGTGGTACAGCCGCCCAAGTGCCCGGCAAACTTATCTCGTGGCACCTGACAATAGCTGATAGGTCCCTTGCAGCCGAGCCATACCATGCAATAAGGATCACCGAACTGATACGAATATTTTCCATCCGCGAAGTAACCACCGCGGGGGCAAATATGGTGGGCAAGCTCTCCATGTAGAAACTTGAGCCGGTTGTGCTCATCAAGCTCCGGCGGCACTGTAACGACACCTCTGGCCATTAACGCAATATAAGTCAGAGCTTTAATGTAATTATCTCCCGAAGCGGGACAGCCAGACACGTTTATCACTGGGAGGCCAAGAGCACTCCGGTAGTCCTTCCCCAGAAAATGCATTAGTCCTTTAGCCCCGGTGGGATTGGGCTTCCCGGCAACAATGCCGCCAAAGGCAGCACAGGTACCTACTGCTACAGTAGCAGCTGCTCTACCCTTTAGTTCGAGTAGTAACTCGTTGGCGGTGACCAGCTTGCCTGCTCTGTCACCAACCGAGCAGAAGAATCCTCCCTGCCGGGACGCCTGCTCTTCATCAGGAATAGAGCCCTCAAAAATAAGGAGAAAAGGGTCCAGCTTACCTTCCCGAGCATCAGCCAGAACGCCCAGTGCTCTTTCTCCCCACGACGCCATAATCATGGGATGAAATGCAAGTTTAATATCACCTACTTCAGGGAGCACCCCGGTCAGCACGTCAATGAGTGAAGGCTCACCCGCCCCGATTAGAGATACAGTATCCCCGCCGCAACTCTGTCCGTGCAGCCAAATAAGATTTATTGGTTTCATTTCATTACCCCATATTATTTAACCTGAGCACGATTCTGGCGTCTACAATCCAGTAACCTTTGCCTTCAGGCATGACTTTTACTGTGTCAAAGCCCAATTCCGCTATTTGCGGTATGTTCTCAACCATGGCAGAAAGTCTGAGCAGAAGGTCCTGAACGGCTCCGTTATCCGCTGGCGGCGAACCGCGGAACCCCTTGAAGAGCCTGAACATCTTTGGCCTTATATACATCTGTTGGATATGATAATATTTCAACATTATCGCCTTTTAATTCCTCTTCCGCCCGGTACAAAGCACTCACAACGATATCGGCCAAGACCACTTTCATTTTTAATCCAAAACTATGTTTAACAAATTCTTGGTAATAATTCACCCATAGGAACGTCTACAAAACGCGAGGCTCCGAGATTGGTTTTCATCACCACACGTCCAGGATGCCCGGCAACTACTTCACCGATAAGTGCTGATTGTTGGCCATAACAATTCATCCGTATCCTGTCTAACACTGTTGATGCGTCTTGAGGAGCTACAATAATTACCATTTTGCCTTCATTAGCGATGTATAACGGGTCCAGGCCAAGCATTTCACATGCGCCGCGCACGGTTCTATCGACTGGTATGGTCGCCTCTTCTATTTCAATACCAACCGATGATTGTTGAGCGATTTCATTGAGGGTCGTCGCCAACCCGCCACGGGTTGGGTCCCGCAGGCAATGAACATTAGGCGAACATTGTAGGATCTGAGCAACGAGGTGATTTAATGGGGCGCAGTCGCTGACAACCGATGCTTCGAATTGGAGACCTTCGCGCTTACTCATAATAGCTATACCATGATCTCCGATAGTACCACTTAGAATTATCTTGTCCCCAATCCGGGCATTATGCCCGGAGATATTTAACCCGTCCGGTATCTTGCCCAGACCAGAGGTATTGATAAATAGTTTATCGGCACAGTTTTTATTAACGACCTTCGTGTCACCGGTTACGATTAGTACTCCCGCTTCTTCTGCGGTTTCCTTGATCGACCTCAAGATTTGCTCGAATTCAGATAACAACAACCCTTCCTCGATAATAAAAGAGAGACTGAGATAAACTGGTGTTGCCCCGGCAGTAGCAAGATCGTTTACTGTTCCGCAAATTGCCAGTCGGCCAATATCACCGCCAGGAAAAAAGATCGGGCTGACAACATAACTATCAGTCGTGAAAGCGGTCTTCCCAGGTAGATCAACAACCGCAGAGTCATCCATTCGACTAAGTATAGGATTACCGATGACGTCAACAATAATCTTGTTGACTAATTCCTGGCTAAGCTTACCACCGCTTCCATGAGCCAAAAGGATGCGTTCGGAATTAGTGCTCAATTTTCTCTCCGTACTGGTAATACGCAGCACAAGCTCCCTCTGTTGATACCATACAAGGACCGATTGGGTGTTCCTGTGTACAGGAAAATCCGAAGAGTCTACAATCCATGGGAGTTGAAACACCCCGTAATATGCTGCCGCATTGACATTCTGAAAGTTCATTTGCTGGATAAATTTTGATGTCGAAATTAGTCGCTGCGTCAAATCTCTGGAAATTCCGGTTAATTCTTAATCCACTTGCGGGCACGATGCCGATACCTCGCCAATCAGAATCGCAGATCTCAAATACCTGATCCATCAACTTTAAAGCCTGCGGATTTCCATCGACCTTTACCCCGCGACGGTAGGCGATTTCAACAGAGTAATTCTCTTTTTCTATCTGATTGACCAGCATTGCAACGGTCTGGAGTATATCCAGAGGTTCAAATCCGGATATCACGCAGGCGATATTATAGTCATGCGCAATGAATTCATAGGGCCGGGAGCCAATAACAGCGCTTACATGTCCCGGACAGATGATACCATTCAAGCGTACTTCACCGAGGTCGAGGATGGCTTTCATGATTGGGGGACAGACTTTATGTAAACACAGGACAAAGAAATTTTGAATATTATCCCTTTCAGCCTGTATAAGGGCGGCAGCGACAGTAGGAGCCGTAGTCTCAAAGCCAATACCAATGAAAACCACTCTTTTCTTGGGATTTTCGCGAGCTATCCTGAGCGCGTCGAGAACTGAATACACTACCCTGATATCAGACCCTTTTGCTTTTGCTATCTGTAGTGTTGATTGAGTTCCCGGTACTCTTATCATGTCTCCGAAGCTCGTAACGATAACATCAGGAAGGTCGGCTAAAGCTATTGCTTTATCAAGATCCGTAGTCGAGGTAACACATACCGGGCATCCCGGACCGGAGAGCATCTCTATATTTTCGGGTAGCAGCTGCCGAATACCATTTTTCATTATGCTTACAGTATGACCCCCGCAAAACTCCATAAGCCTTGTTTGCCGGCGGGAAGTGTTGTGAATATACTCGATTACTTGTTTCGCCAGGTTGGCGTTACGAAACTCATCAACGAACTTCAAGAACTTGCCTCAACATCTCAAGTGTTTGGAAGGCTTCGGTTTCATCAAGAATGCTGATGGCATATCCGGTGTGTAGAAGAACATAATCTCCTGCCTTGGCCTCTGGGGTGAGTTGAATACTTATCTCTCGCCTGACTCCTTCGATGCTGACAACTGCTTTCTCCCCATCAATTGACTCAACCAACGCTGGTATGGCAAGACACATTTTACCCTCCCGATTGTCTACAGGTTATTTTTATATCTTATACCATGGTAGATATGTATAAAAACATTTTATATCGCTGATAACGTTCCACCGATCACTGCCTGTCCTAATGATATCCCACCATCGTTACATGGTACCTGACGGTGTAGAATTACCGAAAGTCCGTCGGCTTTAAGTAGTTTCATCGCTTTTCTAAGTAACAACCGATTCTGAAAAACTCCGCCGGACAACGCTACTTGAGTAATCCCGGTTTCTTCTGAGATGGTCAGGCATAAAGAAGATATCATACGAGCGATAGTATTGTGAAAGCGTGTCGCGATTACAGGAATAGGTGTGCGATTGTGTATTTCCTTTATAATTGACTGAAATATCATGTCCAGACCGATCACATGAACACTCCCATGGTCGCGCCAGCAGAAAGGATATTCACCAGTCTCAGATGGGTATCTGGAAGCCAGGACTTCCAATTCTATAGCTGCCTGAGCATCGTATTGTATTATGTCTCTAACCCCTAAAAGGGCTGATGCGGCATCAAAAAGTCGACCACAACTGGATGTAAGGGGAGAGTTGAGATGGCGTGATACCTGCTGGAGTACGATATTCAACTCATTCTGGTCCACGTGTTCTAGAAATGGCAAGTCCGCATTAAGGATGTCATCTCCAAGTAAAGTGACCAGATACCCCACTGCTGTGCGATATGGCTTTTTTATAGCGACATCTCCTCCAGGGAGTGGAAGATACTGCAGGTGGGCCATCCGTCTAAAACTATGGTAGTCGGCAACCAAAAATTCCCCTCCCCAGATATGACCATCCGTTCCGAGACCTGTGCCATCAAAAGCTACTCCAATAACTGTTGATGTTACCCCAGCATCGGCCATGGAACTGACAACGTGGGCATGATGATGCTGAACGGGGACAAAATTCAGTCCTAAACGGGTGGCCAGTTCGATGGCATATCTTGTCGATAAATAATCTGGGTGCATGTCACCGGCAATTATTTCGGGTTGAACTCGGAATATGTTCTTATATAACTCAATAGTTTCCTCGTAATGCCGGAGAGTCTCGGGACCATTCAGGTCTCCAATATGCTGACTTACAAAAGCGTATTCATCTGCGGTAAGACAGAAAGTATTTTTCTCTTGAGCACCACATGCCAGCACGAGAAGCCCCTGGTAACTTAGTTTGACTGGAAAAGGCGCATAACCGCGCGCTCGCCTGATAAGCTGTATTTGGCCTTGTTCGATCATCGTGACACTATCATCGTAAGTCGAATGGATAAGTCGGTCATGTACTAGAAAATAGTCCGCTATTCCGGAGAGTTTTTCAAATGCTTCATCATTATCTTTAGCGATAGGTTCCTCACTCAGGTTGCCACTGGTCATTACGAGAGGTAACGCTGTTTCCCGTAAGAGTAGATGATGTAATGGAGTATAGGGAAGCATTACTCCAAGGTGACGCAATCCGGGGGCGACGGAGGGAGAGATTGTAGAATGTACTCTACGCCGGAGCAAAACGATTGGGCTTTGAGGTGATCGTAGAAGATTTATTTCCTCTTTGTTGACAAGACAATATTGTTTCAATTGCTCGATTGTCTCAACCATAACCGCGAAGGGTTTCATCGGTCGGTTTTTACGCTTTCGCAGCAGTTCGACTACTGTAGTATTAGTAGCATCACATGCTATAAGAAATCCTCCCAGTCCCTTCAAGGCGATTATTTTACCTTGTTTCAAAAGAGAAGCTGCTGTGATAATCGGATCATTAGTATTCAATTGATTGCCTTTATTATCAAACAACTCGAGTTGAGGTCCGCAGCTCGGACATGCATTGGGTTGCGCATGGAAACGTCGGTCATGAAGATCATCATATTCTTTTAGACATTCCGTACACATTCGAAAATGACTCATGGTGGTTCGGGGACGGTCATAAGGAATATCCTCGATAATCGTGAATCGAGGGCCACAGTTCGTACAATTGGTGAACGGATAATGGTAACGGCGATTTCCCGGATTAAATATCTCGCTCTTGCAATCAGCGCATGTCGCAATATCCGGAGAAACTAACTGGTATTTGCCTTCATTAATAACGCTGCTACGGATGGTGAAACCAATGCAACCCGTCGGGTTATCATATTTTGTTGAAATGTGCTCGATAATAGCTTGGGAAGGCGGTTTTCGTGTTAAGCCCTTAAGAAACGATTGAATTAATTTCGGTTTTCCTTCAATCCATATTATAACATCTTCTGAAGTATTGTATACCCAGCCAGATAGTTCGTATTTGGCAGCAAGTTGATAAACGAAGGGTCGGAAACCAACCCCTTGAACAACTCCCCTAACATTAATTTGGGCAGCTATTTTGCTTTCTATCATTTTCAGTTCATTCGCTTGATTTGCGATACCTATATTTAGAGTATTCCTAAAAACCCGGCCCACATATCAATTTACTTGATGAGCCTATCCTAAAACCCTCCACAGCATCAGGATTGAAGATAAAGTGACAATGCCTAGGTAAGATTCCTCTAATCTTTCATACCTTGGCAATACCTTTCTGCTTGCTTCAATCCAGCTAAAGAACCGCTCTACTGCGCTTCTACCCTTATAGATAGCTTTATCAAGCTTTTTGGGCCTTCCTATCTTTTTGTTTTTACGATTTCTTATGTTTACAGGTATATTGCTCTTTATTCCTCTCCTTTTGTTATATTCTCGTATCGCATTTGTGTCGTAAGCGGCATCAGCATTAACCAGTTTAGGCCGAGTTATCGGAGCAAGCAGAGAGCGTTAACCCTTCGCCCTTGAGATAGGATAATATTCATGAGGCGGCGAAGAGTCGTGCGCATATTCTCTTCGCCGGTTGCTTGTAGGGTAATCCAGGGTTACCTGGTAAAATCTTGCATGCCCAAGAAGAAATATAACCGTTTCCCAAATATAATCAATAGCTATATGGGCCAAGTATATTCTATATGGACAATGGGTCTATCTAGCCATTTCAAGTTTGTGCAATAATACCTGAACGGATTTTGTATGTTTTTGCCGAGGTTACCAAAAGCTTTTTCTGTACTCTCCAACTTTTTTATAGCTTTATATTTATAGCTATATTTTCTTTTCCCATTAAAATTAATTCTTGATACAAAATAGATTTATTTATTAAAGCATTTTACTATGTTATGATCAAATTAGTTAAGACTCCGTTACAGTTAGAGCCATTTCTAAAAGGATTTAAAGATTTATTCACCATGCCAAGCTATAATTCTTTCCGTGATATGATTTCAGCACTAAGCGTATGTGATAAATCTAAGACCATCTCACACCTTAGTGACACTATGGCAAAGGATCGAGAAGGTACGAAATCACGCTCTTCCTATAATTGGTTCTTTAGTGATGCAATCTGGGATGAGAACAAAGTGGCTCAGCGCAGTGCGGATCTATTTATAGAAGCTCTTCAGTTAAGTGCAAGCGACAAAATATTATTAATTATAGACGATACATATAATGAAAAGGAAGGGAAATGTACTGATGGCGTGGGTAAGTTTTACGATCATTGCAAAGATGATTATATCATGGGTAACAATTTTGTTACCTCAGTCCTCCAATCTAGAGGTATATTTATACCACATAAAGCAAAAATGTATACTAAAAAAATAGACGGCAGTGAAGATTTCATGACTAAGATAGAAATCGCTTATAAAGATATCATCGAGCCCTTAAAAATACCAAAAGGCTTGAGTCTTTATGTTGTTTTCGACAGCTGGTGGTTTTCTGCGGATTTTATAACTAAATGCCTGAACTTAGGTCATCAAGTCGTTTGTGAAATTAAGTCTGATAAAAAGGTATGGATAAATAAAGATATGTCCTTCCAGGTCAGGGACATGGCAAATCAGATTGATGAAATTTATTATAGAAGAACTACAGTTCAAGTTCGCGGCAAGAAGAAGGTATATTATGCAATCGAAAAAGAAGTCATCTTAGATAAGATTGGCAAAGTAAAGCTAGTCATCTCAAAGAAAAAGAAAAATGGTGACGCCAACTACTTTATTAGCACAAATTGTTCACTATCTTTGGTAGAAATCCTTTCTATTTACGAGGATAGGTGGGATATTGAGACTGCTCATAGAGAGTCAAATCAAAAATTGGGATTCAAGGATTATCAATTAAGAGGAAAACGCTCAATTGAAAGATTTATTCAGATGGTTTTCTCAGTCTGGACAGCCATCGTTTTATATGAACTCAAAAACCCACCAGTTGAAAGAAATCAACAAAATAGAACGATTGGAGATATGATTGATAGTATAAAGGCTCAAGCATTCATTGATGCCTTTATATATGTATTACAATTCTTTAATTTGCCAGTTCCTGATAGTGGTTTACTCTATCTAATCAAAGAACAGGGATATAAGATATAACTTGATATAGAATGGAGATTATAAATTGGTGAGAAACTTGGAGAGTACAGAAGGTTTTATTGAATTATAATTATTTATCCATAAAACAACAAGCAATAAAGAAAAATTAAATTATAGGACTTTGGGGCCGAAAGAAGCACAACAATTTAAATCGATTTCTCCCATCCCTGCCCGAAGTCAATGAGCGGCCTTACATCAACGACCTCTAGTGTAACAGCTGCATGCATCATCTTTGCGGCCTCCTCGCCGACAAACTTGGCAGTCTCGCTTCTCACCATTTCAAGTGTTTCTCCCGAAGTTGCACACTCCTTCATTTTTAGATAGGCTCTGATCCCTTTCCAATCGAAGATCGTCTTTCCCGGCTCCATAATCATATACACTGCGTTCGGGTTCTCTTGAAGGTTAGCCAATGTGCGGTTCCTGCCCATAGCCATTACAACAGTCTTCTCATCTATCATATGAGGCGAGCCGAAAACTGCCACATCGACCTTTCCATCGTTGCTTGATGTGCTTAGAGTGCCGATCCTTGGCTGTTTATTGAAGTACTCCATCAGATTAGCCGACATACCAAACATCCTTCTTTAGTGTTATTTAATACACTATTACTTTAAAAGGCAACTGGTGATGATCTCAGCATAATATCTTGATTGCCGAATAATGGCCTTACACCTTTGCATTTTTGTAGTTAGATCGAGCATCATTAGGCCACAAAAATTTTTTATAGGTGAATGATCATAAGACATCTATTGCTGATAAATCTCTAATATAAACGGGGCTAAGAGATTGATAAAAGTCTCCCTACTAATAAGCTTGATCTTGATGTTGAGTCTTGCAAGCGGCTCAGAATATGCCTTTGGAACAAAGGTCTTGTCAAATGATTCAGATATGGGGAGACCGCTTTATGATATGCCCATTGGAACGACTATAGGCTATTGGGATACAGGAGCCACTGGATATGGTGAGGATGATGTTGTTTATCTGCATATGCCAAAAAGCGAACCTGATTCGGACCCTCACATAAGTGATAATGATGTACGGCTCACATCCTTCCAAGAGCATATTGCAGGATCGAAAGTGACATCTCACGATAGTGATATGGATAAGCGGCTAACAATGCTACCTGCAACAATCAATTATATAAATCTACATGGAGGCCAAGAATATGATCCTGAGGACCCAATATATTTGCATCAGCTTAACCTTGATAATTACAGCATAAATACAAGCCGAGGGCAAACTGTGAATAATACCGTCTGTATAAACGGGAGTGAAGAAGCTGCCTCGGATGCAGGGGAAGCGTATCAGGAAAGGCTTCCATATTTGGGTGGCCAAAACACCTTCGTAAGAGTAAATTATATTGTTTTCACAGATGGCTATAAATTATTGATATTAGATAAATTAATTAACGGCACTCCTGAAGTAATCGGCAAATGGCAGGGTTCCGATATTGAAGTAATTCATGGTACGAATAATAATTATTATCATGTCCTTAATACATGGCTTGTGAAAATAGCTCAGATCGATACGAGCGCTAATAAAGGCCCCGATAACGAAGTAAATAGCGGCAATACGACCGGCAATATAGAGACAATTCCAGCGAACAAGCTTATTTGCATTAACGATATTAGATTAACCTCAAATGGGGATCTGATAGCGGGAACCAAAGTGTTGAATTCTGATATTGATCAAAGTAAATTGCTCTCGTTTCCACCTCTATTAAGCTTCCCTGCACAAGCAACAGACACCGCAAAGATCATGTACTTCGATGCAAATGGCGACGGGAAATACGATTCATCCGATGATATATACTTGGATTTCCCCGATAGAGCCTCACAGAGCTCTGTAAAAGTGAATGATGTGCGACTTACTGATGTAAGTATAATATAAAATTGATCGAGCTCCGTTTATCAATGAGCAGATTTAACAGATCACATGCTGGGAACCTGCAGCCAGCCCATAAACTTTTTGAATCCTTCAGTTAATAATTTTCTGTCAACAGTATTCAATTAATGCTATTTAAAACAACATACAGAGCCATATGTTCCACTTGGCAAAGCCTTAAAGAGCACATCGCATATTCTTCATTAGACCATGTCGCGAATTACCTTCTTCAGCACAAACGGCAGCCCAGAGCGAATTGACTTCCGATTAGCCCTGCTGATGGGTCAGGCCCCAGACAAGGGACTATATATGCCTGAGGCCATTCCTACGATCCCTATCGAGAAGATCATGAAGTTCTCGATGATGAGCTACCCGGATATAGCTTACGAGGTCATCAGGCCCTACCTAGGCAATCTGATCCCGGATGATGCCCTTAAGGCCATTCTCCTGGATGCATACAACTTCGAGGTTCCCGTTGAGAATGTCTACGATGACAAGTATGTTCTTCGCCTCGATAGAGGCCCCACTTGTTCTTTCAAGGATTTTGCGGCTCGGCTTATGGCCAGGCTGATGAATTATTTCCTGCGTCAAGAGGGGAGGAACATAATAATATTAACCGCGACCTCAGGCGATACAGGCTCAGCGGTAGCTCATGCATTCTATGGCTTAGACAATATAAGTGTGGTAGTATTATTCCCTGAAAAAGAGGTTACGGAAAGGCAAAGGCGTCAGATGACAACCCTTGGCGAAAATATCCATCCTCTTGCGATCGATGGTAAGTTCGATGACTGTCAGGCATTGGTTAAACAGGCATTTGCCGATCCTGAGCTGAAAGATCTGAACCTATCTTCGGCCAACTCCATAAACATCGGCAGGCTCCTGCCGCAAGCAGTCTATTATTTCTATGCATACTCACGAGTGAGCATTGATGCCGAGCCCGTTGTCTTCTCAGTCCCAAGCGGGAACTTCGGGGATCTGATGGGCGGACTCATTGCCTTAAAGATGGGACTGCCCGTGGACAGGTTTATTGCTGCCACCAACGAGAACGATGAGTTTCCCAATTTTATGAAGACAGGCGTCTATGAACCCATAAAGCCGAGCAGAAACTGCATCTCCAACGCCATGAATGTCGGCCATCCCAGCAATTTGGCTCGCGTATTCAGTCTATATGGCGGCCATATGACGGAGAATGGCCAAGTAAATAAACAGCCGGATCTTAACGCAATGAGGAAGGATCTATTTGCCGTCTCAATATCCGATATCGAGACCAGAAGGACCATCAGAAAAGTATACAGTGAATACAGGATTCTACTTGAGCCTCATGGCGCCGTAGGCTGGGCAGGTCTGATGGAGTACCTTGGAGAGTGCGGCGACTTTAGCCCGTGCATATCCCTGGAGACCGCCGACCCAGCGAAGTTCCCAGATGAGATCGTCAAGCTTACAAATGTAAATCCACCGCTTCCTAAGGCAATGGCAAAGCTGGATCACCTTGAGGAGAACTTCAAGATGATGAAGGGAGACTACACATCCCTGAAGAGCTATCTTATTCAAGGCTTGGAAGGATGAGCATGCTTGGAATTTTTTTCGACGACGTAGGCAGCTACCCTCTGCCCAAGGGCATCAAGCTGAAGGATTTATCTCAAGAACAGTATCTGGAACTCGTCAAAAATGCTTTTCTTCAAAAGATTTCGGCAGGCGTTGAGGTTCCAACCTATCCCCAATTCAGAGATATGATACGCATGTTCATGGACCCTATCGAGAATCCTGAGCTTACGGAGAGTCCCTATCTCATAAAGAAAGAATATGCCGATATATTAGAGCTGAAGGCAATTCCCAAAGACCAAAAGGTGCGCATATGCGTTACAGGCCCAATAGAGCTCTACATTTCGGCCTTCGGGGCAACGAACTATACGGATATACTTTATAACCTTGCCGAAAGCGTGGCCCGCTTCATAGAAAAGGCAAAAGAGCAAAATAATATCGCTGTAGCATCACTAGATGAGCCTAGCCTGGGCATCAGCTCTAATATAGTCTTCGAGGAGGCGGACATTCTGAAAGCTCTTGAGATAGCAAGCGCTCCTTGTGAGAAGATCGATTGCGAAGTCCATCTTCATTCACCATTATATGCTGGGCTGTGCTCGCATGTTCCTGGAATTAATATCGTCGGCATAGAATCTGCCGCGCACCCTGATTATCTGAGGCTGATAGATATAAGACTGCTCGAGGATACGGATACATATTTGCGCGCAGGAATAGCCAGGACCGACATACTCTCAATGGCTGCTGGACTTAACGATAAACTCGGCATTAATCTCTGGGATGACCCTGCCAGGTTGGAAAGGGAAATTATGAGCCTAGAATCGCCGCAAACAATTGAGAAGAGGCTTGAACACGCATATTCCCTATTTGGCGATAGACTCCGCGCAGTAGGTCCGGATTGCGGCCTCGGCTCCTGGCCGAGCCAGGCTATGGCCTGCATGCTTTTATCCAATTGTGCTATGTCAGTGAAGTCGTTTTTTGGGAAAATGCAATGACTAAGGCCTTGCTTAGTAAATATAAAACGTTACTTATTATAAAAAAGTATTGCGATCCTTACCATACCTCTGTATATATTTTATCTGATAATCACCTATGCATAAATATTCTATAGCTCCAGTTTCTCATTGAGGTATATTCGATGATGGATTACTATGATTACCATTATCTATAAATATTTTAAGAGCATTCGTAGTTATCATGAAGCTGAGGGTAGTGAGTTCCAAAAGGGAAATCTCGGATCTTGGCAGAAACGAACAGATAGTTCACCTAGCCTTCCGCGCATCGAATATGGATGTCATGGGGCTTGTTCAGTCCTGTCCGCGTTTAAGAGCTGTGCAGATCCCACCATCCTATCATGAAACTATGTCAAAGGCCGCGCAACAGTTCCTGGAAATACAGGGTGTCCAGCTGCTTAAAGGTGATGTCTGGGGGCATCGGAAGGATATAGACGAGTACTATACAGTTAGCGATAAGGTCATCAAGAGAATATCCGGCCTAATCTCTGAGGGCCATAGCATTGATGACACTGTAAAAAAAGTCCAGCGAGAAACGAAGCTTTCTGAGGATCTTATACGGTATATTTTGAAGGAGCAGGTGCTTGTCTAATCTGGCCTAAGCCATGAGCTCCTGCCCTCAAGTATTTTAACCTTCATTTTTGGATCTGTTACTGGATCAATCCTAAGCATCATAGTTTTATGGAATAAGGGCATAAGCACAACCTATGGATCTGATGGACCACATAAAGGGGTTCATGAATATCAAGCTCAAGGATTTCAGCGAAGAGCTCGCGGAAAAATATGGCGTTCCCGAGAGCGAGGTTGAAGATGTTGTCTCAGGATTCCTGTGGGATAGCTATGGTCGTGCTCTGAATATGGCCGAGGCAATATCAAGGAAAGATAAGCCTGTGCTGCTTTTTATATGGCGAAAGGGATGTGCGATCTGCCAGAAGAGCAAACCTGAGCTGGAGAAGTTCATTCAAGCGCATTCTGACATCGATCTTGTAACGGTGGAGTATTCAGATCCAGAAGGCCTGCTATATCATATGATCAATCAGGAAGAGAACGGAATGCTCCCGATGATCGCTATGATCTTCCAAGGCAACATAAAAACGGTATTCACCGGAGAATGTATCCATCCAGAGGTCTATGAGAAGTATTACAAAGACCTGTTAGTCGAATGCAGCCAAAATATATATGCTCTCTAAGTTTATAAGGCCAAAGATAGGGAGATCATGACATTAATCGTGCTCAACTTTAAGACCTATCGCGAAGCTACTGGAGATGCTGCACTTCGCTTGGCTGAGATCTGCGAGGACATTTCTAAGGAGTACTCCGTTAAGATCGCCGTTGCTCCTCAGGTTGCTGATATACATGTAATCTCTGAGGCCGTAAAGATTCCAGTTTATGCTCAACACCTCGACGGAGTTGGCTATGGTGGATTCACCGGCCATGTGACGGCTGCGTCCGTAAAGGCTGCTGGAGCAAGTGGCTCTCTGATAAACCATTCGGAGCGCAGGCTCAAGCTGGCAGAGATCGAAGCATCTCTTTTGGCATGCAAATCAACGGGGCTTACTGCCATTATCTGCACAAACAACGTTGCTACAACGCGAGCTGCAGCTGCGCTTGAGCCAGACTATGTGGCCATTGAGCCGCCTGAGCTCATCGGCAGCGGCATACCTGTCTCAAAGGCAGATCCTGATATAGTTCGTGATTCTGTAGATGCGGTCAAAGATATAGCCCCAACAGTGGGAGTTCTGTGTGGCGCTGGGATAACTCGCGGAGAGGACTTGTTGGCTGCCCTGGAATTAGGATCCGAGGGAGTACTACTTGCATCAGGCATAATCAAGGCCAAAGATCAGCGAAAGGCGCTCGAAGACCTTGTAACCGGAGCTAAAGGATGATCTGTGTTCATGTTCGAGTTTCAGGCATGGTGCAGGGGGTTTTCTACAGGGCCTTCACCCGAGATAAGGCACTCGGTCTGGGAATATATGGCTGGGTCAGAAATATCCCTGGCGGTGGCGTGGAGGCTGTGCTTGAGGGAGAGCGGCAGAAGATAGGAGAGCTTCTGGCCATGATGAAGAAAGGTCCTGCAATCTCGATGGTCTCCGGAATAGAACTATCGGAGATTAAATGCAAGGGCTATGAGGATTTCAAGATAATTTATGAATAGGTGATTTTTTGCTTACAATCAACAGATACAAATGCTGCTACTGCGGTGCGTGCGTCGGAGTCTGCCCGACCTGCTCCCTTGAGCTGGTTGAAACCTGGCTTGAGGTTTCTGAGACATGCAAGGAGTGTGGGCTTTGCGCGAAGATCTGTCCAGTCGGCGCTTTAGAGGTCAAGGCATGAAGTGCGATGTAGTGGTGGTAGGCGCAGGGCCCGGAGGATCAATGGCTGCTAAGGCTGCAGCCCAGGCAGGCTTAGATGTCGCTCTCTTAGAAAAGCGCCAGGAGATCGGGGATCCAGTTCGCTGCGCCGAGGGTGTTGGCAAGAGAGCCTTCGAGGAGATGGTTAAGCCCGAACCTGACTGGATTGCGGCAGAGGTCAAGGGCGCCAGGCTCTATGCACCAGATGGCACAAGCATAGTCATGTCTGAAAGCAGCGCAGGCTCTGAAGTCGGCTATGTTCTCGAGAGGAAGGTCTTCGACCGTGGACTTGCAATGGAGGCTGCACGTGCCGGAGCCAAGGTGATGGTAAAGACGCGTGCCTTGGGCCTGCTAATTAACGACGGCAAGATTTCGGGAATTTCCGCTATGCGCCTTGGCGAGACATTTCAAATCGAGGCGCCTCTTATAATAGGAGCAGATGGAGTTGAATCTAAAGTTGGGAGATGGGCTGGGATAGATACTACGATGAAGCTTAAGGATGTAGAGACCTGCGCCCAGTTCCTTGTCTCGGACAGAGCGATCGATGATCAATACTGTGAGTTCTTCTTCGGAAACTCAATTGCCCCATCAGGCTATGTCTGGTCCTTCCCCAAAGGTGAGAAACTTGCCAACATAGGCCTCGGAATCCTCGGCTCCAAATCCAAGCCTGGCGAAGCGGTACGGCTTCTGCGCGAGTTCATGAAATCTCATTTCCCTAAAGGAAAGGTAGTTGAGATGGTTGTTGGCGGAGACCCATGTACAGCACTACTTGAGTCTACGACAGTGGACGGAATGATGCTCGTAGGAGATGCAGCACGCCAGACGGATCCCCTGACCGGAGGAGGGATTCTCAGCGCAATGCAAGCTGGAATCATTGCTGGCGAGGTCGCAGCCAAGGCCATCGCGACGGGCGATGTGAGCAAGACCGGGCTAAGGGAATATGAGGATCGCTGGAGAGCAACGATTGGGAAGCATAACGCCAGAAGCTACGAGTTCAAGGAGTTCTTCGTAAAGCTAACTGATGAGCAGCTGAACCAACTCCTAGGCTCGCTGAAGAATGAGGATATCGCCAAGATGGATCTGCGTGGGATGCTGCGCGTGCTCTTCCGCCTGAATCCAAAGCTGCTGTGGGAGCTGAGGCATCTAGTAATATAAGCAAATTTTTATGAATAATATTTTATCTTTTTGGCTCGGGTGTTTGATCTTTAGTTCTTCTTTCGACTAATTGCCTAATAAATTCATGCTTGTAAGTATATTCTTTGTGACTTTATGTCTTTGTGGTGAGCTTTCAGTGCCAATCAACCACAAAGTCGCAAAGGCACAAAGAACGATTAAAAAGGAATTCGGTATTGATGCATGAAAGGTATAAGGTAAAAGGCTGAAAGAATCACTATTGTAAATTCTCGGAGGAAACTATTTAAATTTTTGATCAACCAAATTATAGCAATCTGAGGTGATATAATGATCCATCCTGATCGCACCCACGGTGTAAGGGCGATAGATTCTGAAGAAGATCTGATAAATGTTATGGCCGAGCATAAGTGGCCCCTATGCATGGGCTTTGAGTTTGACAACCTGCTTTTCCTAAATGATGGTGAGCGTGAGGATGCACCGGAGTATGCAGCAGTGATAATCGATGAGGTGGATGGCCTCATGGTCAAGGGCCGTGAGGTGGGAAGAATAAAGCCTCTGGGTTCCAGTGCATCTGAAGTTGGCGGTTTCATCTGTGATCTAAGGAATGGAAAGCAGATGACTAACATTCCCTTGAAGCTCAAGGCAGAGCCCGATTGGCACCACAGCTGCGAGCTTTGTGAATTTAAAGAGGATGATTGATAAATACTTGGATTTATAGTTCTTCTTTCGACTAATTGTCTAATAAATTCAAGCTTTGAATCACATTTTTTGTGCCTTCGTGTCTTTGTGGTGATCTTTCAGTATCAATCAACCACAAAAGCACGAAGGCACAAAGAACGTATAATGGACATTAAGATTAAGACACGTTAGATATAATGCAAAGGGTTGTGAAAAACACTATATTTTATCATCCCTGCTCCAGAACTCCTGTCCCGTCGACCCTCCTGGGCAGGCGCTCAGGATCAAATGCTATCCTAACCGTATCTTTATCAGCATCGATGGACGTGACAGCAATGTGGAAGATATACCGCATAGTCCTTCTGCCCTCGGGGATGCGGAGATTATGCTCCCTCCTTAGCTTGGTAGCTGCTACTGCCTGAAGGCTAGGGCTGCTTTGAAGGAACAGTAGACCTGGCAGATTCAGCCTTTGATGATCTGTAGAGGGATATTTCTCGCCCATCAAACCGCAAAGTTCATCACGGCTGATGGTCACAATCGTATCACCGCTCTTTACGAGGATCTTTTCATCATCGGCATGAACCTCATCTATGTGAGAATGCAGTGCAGATAGAATATAGCTGTCTCCTCGCCCCATCCTCTCAGCCGGCAGAAGGCATTCAAGCTTTTTCATGAAGGGCTTGAGAAGTGGGCTCGCTCCAACAAAAAGGGCTCCCGGCAAATTTCTGACCTCTGTCTTGGCCAGATCCATGAGATCCCTTTTGTTGATCTCAATAAGAATCATAAACTATCCTGTTGGGCACAGATATTTATGCCTTCCAGAGAGATTTGTCCTGTGTATAATAGCGGTAGTATAGCGGTAGTAAAGATACTGCCACTATTACTACTATTACCAAATCTTTTCACATTTCATAAAGACGTAGCAAGTATTAGTTTATTTGGGAAAATTTTAATGATACAGCGTTTCAAAACAAATTATTTATATGATTAAGTATTTGTCCCCTAAAAATATGGTGAGCATTATGAAGGAATCCACTGTGAAGGTCCTCGATGATAAGGATATGGAGTTCGTAGAAACCCTGCGGTCCTTGGGCGTCCCGCGAAATGTGTCGACGCTCATCACCTTCCTAGCCAACATCGATGAAGCATCATCAAGGGAGATAGAGATGGGCTCTGATCTAAGGCAGCCAGAGGTCAGCATTGCAATGCGCACTCTGCGCGATAACCAGTGGATCGAGGAGAGGGAGATCAAGAGGGAGGGAAAGGGAAGACCAATGAAGGTCTATGCTCTGCATGCGAGCATCGATGAAATCATAAAACATTATGAGGAACAGAAACTCCATGAATCTGCCCAAGCCATGGAGAGCATTCAGAGGCTGAAGGAACTTATATCATCCTAAGCCCTAAGTTTACCCTCTCAAGTGTCTCAGCATTCTTTGAAACTGATCTTCATGGAGAAGGCACAATCACTTCTACCTCTATTTTGGATGCGATTCTCAGAGCCTGACATTTACTCCCCGCTCTGCCAGATATCTTTTCACATCCTGGATATTATACTCTCCGAAATGGAATATGCTTGCTGCTAGAGCTGCAGAGGCTTTTGTTTTTAGGAAGACCTCCAGCATATGCTCGGGACTTGCACATCCGCCAGAGGCGATGACAGGTATCCTGAGCCGCTCAGATACTTCCTTCGTGAGAGGTATGTCAAAACCATCGTATGTTCCATCTCTATCCATGCTTGTCAAGAGGATCTCGCCTGCTCCGAGCCGCTCAGCCCTCTTTGCCCAGGCTATGGCATCTATGCCTGTGAACTCTCGACCCCCATAAATTGAGCACTCGAACCAGCAGCGGCCCTCAGGCGTCTGGATGATCTCACGACCTTCTTCAAGGTTGTACCTGCGTTTGGCATCAATTGCCACTACAACTGCCTGGTTTCCATATCTATCGGATATCTCACTTATCAGCTCAGGGCGTTTAAGGGCTGACGTATTCACAGCGACCTTATCAGCCCCTGCGTTAAAGGCGGCTCTTGCTTCCTCTACGCTTCTGATTCCGCCACCCACGCTCAGGGGCACAAAGACCGATTCAGAGGTTTTATTTATAACGCTCACCATAGTGTCTCTGCGCTCATGGGATGCCGTTATATCCAGAAAGACTATCTCGTCTGCTCCATCCTCATAGTATTTGCCTGCCAGCTCCCAGGGTATCCCTGCATACCTGATCTGCTTGAACTCTATGCCCTTTACAACCCTGCCGCCTGGAACGTCCAGGTCGCAGTCGAGGCAAGGAATGATTCTTCTGGCTAGCATTTTGTAGACCTCACGAAGTTCTCAAGTATTTTGAGTCCCTTGGACCCTGACTTTTCCGGATGGAACTGGGTTGCGGCCAGGTTATCCCTGGAGATCATGGCAGTCACATCCACTCCATGCTCTGTAGTTGCCACTATCACCGATTTATCCTGGGGTCGTCCATAATAAGAGTGAACGAAATAGAACATATCGCCCTCATCTATCCCGTCCAGTAGGTCTATGCGGCGCTTAATGGACAAGCTGTTCCAGCCCATCTGCGGAATTGTCACACCATCTGGCAGCTTTACCACATCTCCTTTAATCCAGCCTAAGCCCTTTGAACCCGGACTCTCCTGGCTACTTTCGAAGAGAACCTGAAGTCCAATGCATATGCCCAAGACGGGAATCCTGTCGTCCAAAACGTTTGAAAGGGCAGGCTCAAAGCGCGAGAGCCTTTCCATGCATTTTCCAAAGGCACCCACCCCAGGAACTATTACTCCATCAGCCTCTTTTAACCTTTCCGGCTCTCTCACTATCACCGGTCCACCTTTAATATGGTTTACAGCATTGTATATGCTGAACAGGTTGCCCATCCCATAATCTACGATAGCTATCATTTAGACCAAAGTCCGATTTTCGTTAGCCAGATAGCATTTCCTCTGGTTCGATATATATCTTGCCAAGGCGCAATATATTATTGAATACATGTTCACCAAGGGCTTTTTGTATGACTTTATCCTGTTCCAGACCATCCATGGAAACGACTTCAAGGATATACCCTTCGGAGCCATGCGTTTTTGATCGGTTATATTTTATTGTTAATATAATCTTGTGTATCCTGCCTTAAAGCATTGATCAACCCAAAACGTTGTTATATCAAATGGCGGAAACGTCTATCTTGGACATTCATGAAGAAGGTTCATACCATCTGTACCTATTGCGGCTGTGGCTGCGGCCTGTTGCTTCACGTGGAGGATGAGCGGATAGTTGGTGCATCGCCCTCATATTCACATCCCCTCTCCAGGGGGAGACTTTGCATCAAAGGCTGGCTGGCTGGAGAGTTTGTAGGGCATCCCGATAGGCTCAGATCTCCCTTAATCAGAAGGGGTGATACCTTTGTCAAGACTGGCTGGAATGAAGCAATAGATCTAATTGCTGGGCGGCTAAAAAACCTGCGCGATGAATTTGGCCCAGATTCATTAGGTGTTTTAACTTCAGCCAAGGGCACTAATGAAGAGAACTATTTGCTGATGAAGCTCGCGCGCTGTGCACTCAAGACTAACAATGTTGATCATGTGGCAAGGCTCTGCCATGCCCCCACCGTTGCAGGGCTCAGCTATGCCTTCGGCAGCGGTGCTACAACCAACCCTATATCAAGCCTAGCCAAGGCCGATGCAATACTAATAGTGGGATCGAATACAACTGAGCAGCATCCTCTTGTCGCATCCTATATCCTTGAGGCCAGATCCAAGGGCGCAAAGATAATAGCAGCAGACCCCAGGAAAACGCAGATAGCGGATATTGCAGATATCTGGATTTCTCCGAAGCCGGGAACTGATATCGCCTGGATAAACGCCCTTCTCAACGTAATAATCCAGGACGGTCTTATTGATGAGGATTTCATCTCAACGAGAACGACTGGGTTTGATGAGGTATGCAAAGTTGTCTCGAAGTATACGCCTGAGATCGCAGAGCAAATCTCTGGGATACCTGAAGAGTTGCTAAGAGTGGCTGCCAAAATATATGGCTCTGCAGAGCGCGCTGCCATAATTTACGCAATGGGAATAACCCAGCACACAACAGGAACTGACAATGTTCAAGCGCTAGCAAACCTTGTGCTTGCAACGGGAAATATAGGTCGTGAAGGAACTGGACTCTACCCCCTCCGCGGACACCAGAACGTCCAGGGAGCATGCGATATGGGCGCTCTGCCGGATCTTTATTCAGGATACCAGAAGGTCTCTGTCCCTGAAGCCCGCAAGAAATTCGAGGCTGCTTGGTCGACTGAGCTGCCCGATAAACCAGGCCTCACTGCACTGGAGATGATGGCTGCAGCAGAAGAAGGCGGATTAAAAGGACTTTTAATAGTGGGCGAAAATCCTGTGATGAGCTATCCTGACAGCAACAAGATTAAAAAGGCACTCAATAGGCTTGATTTTCTAACTGTCATTGATATATTTCCGAACGAGACTACCGAGCTTGCCGATGTAGTGCTGCCTGCAGCATCCTTCGCAGAGAAGGATGGAACATTTACATCTACAGAGAGGCGAATCCAAAGGGTTCGCAAAGCGGTTGAACCTGTTGGCGATTCTAAGGCGGAATGGGAAATTATAAGCCAACTTTTATCAAAGTTCGGCATCAAAGCGGATTATAGATCACCGGCCGATATCATGGATGAGATCGCCGAGCTTTCACCAAACTATGGTGGAGTTCATTACGATCGCCTGGGAATAAACGGTCTTCAGTGGCCATGCCCAGATAACTCTCATCCCGGAACGGGAATACTTCACGCAGAAAAGTTTCCCATCGGCCTAGCAAGGTTCAGGGCTGTAGAGCACCGCGATCCCCAAGAGCTTCCGGACGACGAATATCCGTTCATTCTTACAACTGGAAGAAGCCTTTATCACTTCCATACTGGCACAATGACCCGCAGGACATCGCTTCTTGATAGGGAGGTTCCTCTTCCTACCGTCGAGATAAACCCCCGGGATGCAGAGAGGCTGAGCATAAGAAATGGCCAGAGAGTTATTGTGGAATCGAGAAGGGGGCGTCTATATATGGATGCCAAAGTTACGCCTGACATCCTAGACAAAACGCTATTTATACCGTTCCATTTTAATGAGGCCCCTGCCAATGCCTTGACACTACAGGCACTTGATCCGTTATCCAAGATACCTGAGTTCAAGGTAGCTGCAGCAAGGATACGGAGGGCTGATCGATGATTGCCTTCCTTAAAAAAGGGGAGCTTATATCGCTTCTCTCTAAACTTGGGGAGAAGCTTGAGATCATAGCGCCCATCATGGTTGAGGGAGAGCCCTCTTTTGGCACATGGACCGGACAAAACCTTGCGCTCGATAAAAATACGCTCTGTCCTCCGACGGAGTTTTTCATGCCTCAAAAGGAGACGCTCTTCAAGTACATACAAGACTGTGGAAGATATACATTTGTTGAGCCGCTCCCAAAGCAAAGGATGCTTTTTGGGATCAGGCCCTGCGATCTCAGAGCCGTCTTCATACTTGATAGAATCTTCGGCTCTGAGCCGCAGGATATTGCATATTTGGAAAAAAGAAGATCGACAATCGTGGCCGCATTCAACTGCACCAGGCCGGATGAGACATGTTTATGTGCCAAGCTCGGATCAGGCCCTGAATGCGAAAGAGGCTATGATCTGCTTATGACTGAACTTCCATCGGGCTACCTAGTCGAGACTGGGTCGCCTGCAGGGATGTTGATATTGAAGGATTACCCTCAGTTTTTTCACCAGCCCGAAGAACCCCAGATCTCCGAAAAGCGAAAGCTGATGGATGATGCCAGAAAGGTTGCAGAATCAAGGAGACAAACCATCGAGGGGATACGCAAGGCTATAAAGAACGCTGATTGGGATGCCATTGGCGGGCAGTGCCTGTGCTGTGGAGGCTGCACATTTATCTGCCCAATCTGCCATTGCTTTAACATCTTGGATGTCGGCGTGCCGGATGGCGAGCGCATAAGATGCCGCGACTCTTGCATTTTCTCTGGATTCTCCAGGATGGCAGGCGGTGGAAATCCCAGGAGGAGCCAGGGAGAAAGGATGCAGAACTGGTTCAGGGATAAGTTTGAGTATTTACCCGAGAAGATAGGCATGGTAGGCTGTGTTGGATGTGGGCGATGCAGCATCGTGTGCCTCGCAGAAATCGATAGATGGAACCTGGAGGCGTTGTTATGAGCGAATACATTCCAATGCAGGCAGAGATCGTGGACATAGATATTGAGTCGCCGAACACATATCTAATCTCGCTCAAGCTACTGGATGATACAGAGTTCATCTATAAGCCCGGCCAGTTTGCCATGGTTTCAGTATTCGGATTGGGCGAATGCCCCATATCCATAACTTCTTCACCTACCCGGAAAACATTGCAGCTTTGCATAAGACGCGCAGGAAGAATCACCAGCGGAATAATGGATTGTCTTGTCGGAGATGTCTTAGGCATAAGAGGACCTTGCGGCAACGGCTTTCCATTTGAGAGGATGAAGAAGGACATAGTTATAGCCGGAGGAGGATCTGGCTTTGCTACCTTGCGATCATTAGTCAACTACATTGTAGATATGCGTGAAGAGTTCGGCAAAGTTGCCGTTGCTTATGGAGCGCGAACCCGCCAGGACCTCTATTTCATGCAGGAGTATAAAAGCTGGCAGCAGGCTGGAATTGAGGTCGGAATAACTGTAGATATAGGCGATGAGTCCTGGAAGGGGAACATTGGGCTTGTAACATCGCTGATAGACAAGTTCGAGCTTCCTGCTGGCTCTGCTGCAATATGCGGCCCACCAATCATGATTAATGCTGTTGCAAAAAAGCTGATGGATCGCGGCTTCAACCATTCTGATATCTACGTCTCAATGGAGAGGCACATGAAGTGCGGCCTTGGCAAATGCGAGCACTGCATGATAGGGCCATATCACGCATGCCAGGATGGACCTGTGTTCAGCTATGATAAGGTGAAGGATGTGCTCTGATTTGCCTGCATTATATAATTGCAATGTTTTGTTCTTAGAAAATCACATGGCTACTTCAGTCTATACCTCCCGTCTAATCTCAGGCTTTATCTCGTAGACATCTATCGTACGATAGATCGTGAACATGTCATGCCCCTGTTCATATCTCTTCAGCAGCGAATTTCCTACATCCTTGGGCAGATAGATCTCATTGTTTCCCAGCGATAACAAAAAGGATTTCTTATTCGGGTCCAGGGTCATGCCGCCATACTTACCGCGGATCGTCTCCCCCACTTTCAAAATCCTAGGCATAATAACATCACCTTCAATAATTACAATAGCATATTTCGACTACTTTAAAATTGCGGTCAGACTCTATACTTTCTATTAGGTTATTGTTAGAAGCTGCCGGAAAACTATTAATGCTTTAATGGTTTTGGGAAGATCAAAGGTGTAGTAAAAATGCCTTTTCACGTTATGATTATCCCCACTTTGGGCTGCCCGTCTCATTGTAGTTACTGCTGGAGCTCTGAGGAAAGGTCTCCTATAATGAGCATTGACACGATCAAAGAAGTTGTGGAATGGCTCAAGAATTTCAGGGAGGATTCGGTTACATTTACATTTCATGGCGGTGAGCCACTGCTCGCAGGTGCGGATTTTTATCGTGAAGCTTTGCCACTGCTATCTGAGAACTTAAGCCACTTAAAACCTGCTTTTGCATTACAAACCAACCTCTGGAGGCTCACTCCAGAGCTGGCAAAAGTTCTGGCGGAATATGACATTCCCATCGGTTCCAGCTTGGATGGCCCCCAGAAGCTTAACGACCTACAGAGAGGAAAAGGATATTATGAGAAAACCATGCGGGGCTATGAAATTGCCAAAGCCAATGGGCTTAAGGTACAGTTCATCTGCACATTTACATCACATTCTGTGAAGTTTAAAGAGGACATCTTCAGGTATTTCCTGGAAAGCGGGTCGACATTTAAATTGCATCCAGCACTGCCTTCCTTACGTGATAAAAATCCCGAAAAATGGGCGCTTGATCCAGAGGAATATGGAGAATTGCTGGTATATCTTCTTGATCAATATTTAGAGAACATCGACAAGATCGAAATCAGGAATATAAATGATCTATGCAGATGCGTATTTACAGGCCGAGGAACCGTCTGTACTTTCGCAGATTGTATGGGGAACACCTTTGCAGTGGGGCCCGATGGTGGTATATATCCCTGCTATCGCTTCATAGGCATGCCCAAATATGTTATGGGAAGTGTCTACGACCATCCGAGCAAGGAAGACCTTGCACAATCTTACGCGTGGCAGCTCATGCACCAATTTAAGGAATATGTTGATCAGGCTTGCAAAGGATGCAAACATATAAAATATTGTCGGGGCGGATGTCCCTACAATGCCATAGCTCCCACTGAAGGAGAGATAAAAGGTGTGGACCCACACTGCACCGCTTACAAGAGGATATTTGATGAAATAAACGACAGGTTCAATAAGGAACTATTTGGATCATATGGTATGGAAATGTTTGGTCTTGGATCAGGGTCTGCCACTACCAGGAATGCGAAGCCTGGGATTATGGCCTTAATGCGCAAAATGGCATCAAATTAGGGTCTCAGCCCAAAGGTCCATTATTTATTGGGCTGATGTTTTCTCAACACATCAGCAAGCTCGCCCATTTTCACCGGCTTAGCAATATAATCGTCCATGCCTGCTTCTAGGCACATCTCTCTGCTGTAATCCAGAGCATAAGCTGTAATGGCTATAATCTTCGGTCCCTCAGACCAGCGTTGGCGGATGATCTTAGTGGCCTCTATGCCGTCCATCTCAGGCATCTGTATATCCATCAAAATTATGTTGTAAAATTGATTTTCCATGGCCCGCAATGCCTCAAGGCCATTGGCAGCCACATCTGAGTTATACCCTAGGTGCCTAAGCATCCTCTGGGTTACTTTCTGGTTAACCGGGTTATCCTCTGCAAGGAGTATGCATAAAGGCTCGCTATCTTTACCATCCATTTGAACCCCATCGCATACTATGCGACCATTTGTATTAATCGGAATGAAACGTTATTCTTTATAAATGTTGCGTATTTCCCTAACGGCTTCTAGTCCATCTATCTCTGGCATTATCGAGTACGAACTGAATGATAGGGAAATCTATTTATACTCTGTTAACAATTCAAGGAATTGTAAGTTAATCGGAGGAGGGCAAATTGTTATCATCTATGCTGAGCACGCTATCAAGCACAATGAGCACTACAAGTGCGATTACAAGCACTATTGCTGCCAGCAATATCTTAAGCACAACAAGTACATTGAGTACCACGTCGGCTATTGTAAGTGCATTCTCCCTTACAGGTATATCAGATGTTAGCATTATCACTGTTATATGTTTAATAGCATTGCTAAGTGCTTCTGAGATACTATCAGCCTCAAAGCTTTGGAATAAGCGCCTATCGACGTTGCTCAATCTGGCGATCTTTCCCATGGTGCTTACGTTCTTCTTGATAGTAACCTTTAAAGTAGTGGAAGTAATAAACTCTTAAATTTATTAATCTCTATTTTTTTTATCTACTTCTGCTTGCAGCGGAGTGTGCCGTTCGCCGTTTGATCGTGACTGTTTAACGATCTACGTACGTTTATATAAAAATTCATCTTTTTGGGCAATCGTCTTAAAAAGATAGCAACTACTGTTGCTGTGTTGGATAACTTTCTCAAAATTTCGCCCCCCCATATCGATAGCGATTTTTAGTCGTTATCCTTACCACCATGAATGGACTTCCGCTTATTGATTTCCGGGATTTATCCAACACAGCTAAGAAAAGTAATAACTACTGTACATAAAGCCGAAGAGAATGCTTGGCCAAATAGGTCCGTTACAGGGTCTAGTCTCTCCTCCATAACCGTTTGCAATGAGCATCCTGGAACAATAGAAAATTGCAAACAAGAAGCTTTAATTTTAGACTAAACTTAAAAGATAAATAATTTGAGGAGGCGAATAGATAGCCGGATGGCGGCGATCTCTCTCCTCACTTTAATAATATTTTAATTTCTAAGGTGTTAACTCTTCCATATCGTTATGGTTACAGCACCGGTAGAAGTTATTGGTGCAGGTCAACGCGCTGGTCGGACAGGTATAACCGCAGGTTTGTTGATTGCAGGTATTTAAGCAGGTATACAAGCAGGTCGAAGCGCAGGTATAAGCGCAGGTGCCACCGCAGGTACCTCTGCAGGTCGAAACGCAGGTATTATGACTGCATGTATAAGCGCAGGTGCTAGCGCAGGTATTAGCGCAAGTATATTGATTGCAGGTTGCGCCATTACAGGTCCCAATGCAGGTTACCCTACCGCAGGTATACAAGCAGGTGTCTTTACAGGTATACTTGCATGTTGGTTGAGTGTTGCATGTAGGTTTGCAGGTATACTTGCAGGTATTAGCACATGTATATTTAGTTGTTGCAGAACCCATAACGTTCAAAACTTCGTTATTGGTTTCTGCGGCATTCAAACTTGGAGCATTAATGCTGTCATAGCTAAACCCATCTGAGGAACTTCCAGATGATACGCCCATATCTCCTAAGGCTTGGGCCATCCTGATTTGGTAAAGTGGCGACCCATCGGCCGAACTTGATGCATTTGCCATAGTGCACGCAAGCATTAGGAGAACTATCGGAATTATATATCTCATTTTCATAAAATCTCCTCCATGCCAAAAGTAATAACCTTAATACTTCATCTAATAATTGGCAGTCCTATTAGCCTTGATATCCCTCCAATTTCCCTATTTTCTCAATAGTTATATTTAACTCTTCCGTCCCATATCATATGTCGAATGCATTGTACTTATTATTGCCTCAAACTTAAATAGCTTTCTCCTGACATCGAGACCCCAAATATCTACCCAGCCTATGCTTGGCACTACACGAAGTGGCATGGCACAGCTATAGCAAATTGATTAGGTTATGATCTAGCCAACCTCGCGCACGATGCCCCGGGGTCTGTAGTTTCATCGCGAACAAGCTTACCGATATGTTATATAGGTCCATTTAATAACTAGTAGTGGGTGAATGGCACTGAAAAAAGCTAGCATGAGGCTTAACAGGGCATTTCGAGATTTTGAAGTGCACGATATTGAGTTTAAAAGCGTTTTTCAATGGCACTCACCCACGACCTAACAACTAGCCACCAGAAGAACCTTGAGTGTAATGTTTGAGTGTAATGTAATAGTAATACGCAAAGAAAGTGAAATTTAAGCAAATTAGACTATAAAAAATTTTACAGGATCCTAATATATCATGGCATGGCCTTATGAGCCTAAAGCTTTCTATGACATCAATTTTCTCGACCTGCAAACACACATAAAAAATTGAGACGGCTATTATTTTGTTATGAGAATGCTATGGTGTTAGCGGCAGGCATGATCTGAATTATAGGGAAATCTATTTATACTCTCTTAGCAAGTAGATAAATTACAAGTTAATAGGAGGGAAGCAAGTTGTTATCATCTATGCTGAGCACGCTATCAAGCACAATGAGCACTACAAGCGCGATTACAAGCACTATTGCCGCCAGCAATATCTTAAGTACAACAAGTACATTAAGCACAACATCAGCTATTGTAAGTGCATTTTCTCTTACGGGTATATCAGATGTCAGCATTATCACTGTTATATGTTTAATAGCATTGCTAAGTGCTTCTGAGATACTATCAGCCTCAAAGCTTTGGAATAAGCGCCTATCGACGTTGCTCAATCTGGCGATCTTTCCCATGGTGCTTACGTTCTTCTTGATAGTAACCTTCAAAGTAGTGGAAGTTATAAGCTCTTAAATTTATTAATTTACAATTTACAACCAATTTTATTTTTAGTTTATATTCTGCTTGCATGGAGTTTATTTTATCGTAATACCCTCGCAGCTTGCTGCGTGGTGTGCCGCCCCCGTTGGACCTTAGCCTTTTTTTTTACGATCTACGTACGCTTATATTAAAATTCATCTTTTTGGGCAGTCTTCTCGATAAGATAACAACCACTATAAATAAAAATATAAATAATAAAAATATATAAATAATCATGCCTGGGTATACGGGAACCACCAGAAATAGAGCTATATTTGTAATCCCGTGTGTGAGGGCAATTACAGGCAGGCTCTTACTAAGCCAGAAGAGCAGGCCGAAGATAACTCCTGCAAATGAAACGTAAACAAGCTCTAAAGGAAGATGGTAACCACTGTGCATAAAGCCGAATATAATACTTGTGGCCAGCAGTCCAGTTACAGGGCCTAGTCTCTCCTCCATAACCGTTTGCAATGAGCATCTGAAGACAAATTCCTCTACAATTCCCACAAAGAAAATCATTGTAATAGAGAGAACGAGAATGTTTTTGATGCTATAATCCGGCACAAGAACACCTGGATGTAGTACCTGGTATTCACCCCAGCCTATAGCTACTCCTGTTGCGATCGCAAGCGGTAGAAATAGCCAGAAATCCCTGGCTGTAAGCCCTATTTCGGAGAATTTAAACATCCTCTCTTTTATTATGTAATAAATAGGTATGAACATAGGTGCATAAACAAATGTATAGGAATAAAGCGTTAGAGTGAAGAATACGGGCATTGCTATGTTGAGCAGCCTGAATAAAGGCAAAAGCATCAAAGCGGGATATATTCTATTTTCAATATATATTGATGATAAGATAAGTATTATTAGGTTCAAGGCATGAACTGTCAATGCAGCGCTCATATCTCCAACGAATATCAGGCCCTCGGCCAATAATATAAGAAATACAGGTATGATCAGATCCAAATTATATTTGTTAATGCTCTCCAGCTTCACCATCAGACCCTTTGGCTTACACTCGTATGCCAAATAAATAGATTGCCCTGGGCAAAGTTCAAAAAGGAATATTTTATAATCTATATAAACTCGATTATTAACCCTCCAGATTAGCTCTGGAAAGCCATAAATACTTTCCTGAGCCCTCAAGGGCTCATGAGATCTTATATATTGTTATCCTTATTGATTGCTGTTTCTTTAACAACCAATGCTATGGCGGCAATGCAGAATCAAACATCTGCAATTCATCCGATTGGCGGCATAATGCTTAATGGAACAAATCTTATCAAAGCACCGGAGATAAGCTTCTCAATGTCTGGATTTAACTGGACATATCCATATAGCTACTATCCCATTTATTCAGAAGGCCAAAGTGTATCCGGCTACCTCCTCGGCACAAATCAGCAGGCGGGCCTTAATGTAAGGTTACACATATCCGCTTTCAATCTATCGAGGTTCTTTAATACATCTGCGGTAGACATCACAAATGTGAAGCGCGATAATCCTTTAATTAAATTGAACGCAACTGGCGCAGGCAATTTTACGCTGCAGGGGCAACAGAGCGGCACATATACGCTTTCAGCTACAGATGAGCTTAATTCTACTGTTCTCTCTATGTTACCCTTGATTGTTACGCCGCAGGAGATATCGGTCAATTCTTCTGAAAAGGTTCTTGCAGGAGGAGCACTGAAAGTAACTGTGAAGTCGCCAGGATCTGATAATCTAACTAAATACTATGGTGCAGTCATGGTATCAAGCAAGGATTATGAGGGCATAAGGCTGGATATAGCCAGTGATGGTAGCCAGAATAGTATAAGTTCAACAATAGCTTTTGGGAACAGATCGATGACTATTCAGGGACTCCCTAGCATCTCCTCAGATTTGCTATTGAAGCTATTCGCAATACTGCCTCAGGACAGTGCAGTAGGCATGCAGGTGGCCTCCAAGCCCGAAGCAGAATTCTATCTCATGACCGATTCCGGATGGGAGCCTGGGAGCTATATACTGACCTGCGTTGTCTATTCATCGGGAAAAGGCATATTAGGAATGAGGCAGATTCCAGTTGAGGTAGATTAATGAGGGCAGAGGCGCTCTTATTTTTTAGTCTAGTATTTTTGTTATCAACTTGTTCTGCCTTCGATATATCGCCCTCAAACCCCCATCCAGGGGATAAGATCACCATCACGGGCACTGCAACTCCAGGAGAGCTGGTTAACTTCAAGTGCAGCTTTGCAATGGACCTGCCAGTATCAAATGGTCAATATGAATACGAAACGGGCGTCGAAATTCCTCAGAAGCCCAATAACCTGGCGGTTACAGCGAAAAACGTCAAGGACTTGAACCTTGGCGTGAAGATGATCATATGGATAACTAAGAGGTTCGAGGCCAGTGATGGAGCGGCATCCATATCGCAGTCGGACGTTCCTCCAGGCAGATACGACCTGAAGATGTTTGGAACAGCTGCGGATGGAGCTTCGAACGTAGCTGTAGAGGTGAATGCAGAAACTGCTGTTGTTGCTGACTCATCAGGCAAGTACAGCCTCGTCATAGATACCTCCGGCATACCCAGTGGGGATTACAGAATTGAAGGTGATGGAGATTCAAAGGTTATTCATTTCGGAGGCGCCTCATCGGCCTCAAGCTCAGGCGCGAGCAGTGGAGGCCACGATGATTCTGGAGGCAATCCTTCACCTTACGTCAATGAGAACGCGCAGGGGTTGGAGATCACTCCGGATATCATTGCGTGGTACGCAGGAGGTCATGGCCTTGATCCAAAGAATACAACGCAATATGCGGAGGCTGAACGGCAGCTGGAGGCGATGACATCAGATGGCTACTGGAAGGTCATTGCGCGAGGAGAGCCTTTCACCGAGAGGGCTGGCAACTGCGAGGACAAGTATTGCCTTGTTAGAGGGAAGGACGCTTGCACAACCTGCAGATATGAGGAAATGGTGGCAATGGAGATGGCGGCAAAATCCAATAACCCTTCTCAAAAGACAAATATAACTGCAACGACGGAAACAATAGGGGCCGCCAAGAATGCAACGGCTATTAATGCTACCCATCCAAAGAATATAAGCTCTTCTCAGAGTGCACGCGGAGGGAAAAGCTTTATCAGTAGTATTATTGATTGGGTTCTATCCATTATTGGAGGCTGGGTAAGATAGGAAAGATAGAAGAGCTGCCAGGAGATCTACTGGCTGCGATAGTTTTTGTAGTAGCCACGCTATTATTCACTCTTCTTCCGCCACTATCGTCTACTCCTATTCGTATACCTCTCGGCCTGATAATGGTGCTGTTTGTGCCGGGGTATACCTTAATAGCAGCTCTCTTCCCACGAAAGGGCGACCTCGACGGCATAGAGCGGGTTGCACTCAGCTTTGGGCTCAGCATCGCTGTTGTGCCATTGATGGGGCTCGGATTGAACTATACCCCTTGGGGCATAAGGCTGACTCCTGTGGTCGTTTCAATATCAATATTCACTATAGCGATGAGCGCTGTATCTTACCTCAGGCGAGCAAGCCTTCCTGCGGATGAACGGTTCTCTGTGGAGTTTAGAAAAGGCCTGGATTCGGCTAGGGCTGAAGTGATGGCCGATGAAAAAAGCAGGCTTGATAAAGCTCTGACAATAATACTAATATTATCGATAATACTGTCCGTCACTGCCTTGGTATATGTCATAGTCACTCCCAAGCAAGGCGAAAAGTTTACTGAATTCTATATCCTCGGACCGGAGGGCAAGGCATATGATTACCCAACGAAGGTTATAGCTGGCAATAAGAGCACAGTAATAGTGGGCGTCGTGAACCACGAGTATTCCTCTGTGAACTATACAATGAGTCTCAGCTTCGATAACTCCACGATTATGGACCAGAGAATGACACTAGAAAACAACCAAACTTGGGAGCATCCTGTGACCTATGTGCTCAACCATACTGGAGATGAGCAGAAGCTAGCGTTCTTGCTTTACAAAGAAGATAACTTCACGGCACCCTATAGAGATCTCCATCTTTGGGTGAATGTATCGAGCGGCGAAGAGTCTGTTACAGGAGCCTTTACGAGCTCTCCTACGAATGCCACTGCAGGAACCATTCCTCAGCGGAATATAAGCCCTGTATCCCCGCCTTTAGATGATGGGTCCGGTGGGGATGGCGGCGAAAGTTACGGCTTACTTAGCACAGGTTTGAACAGATCGCTAAAAGCCGAAAAGCAGAATGTTGCGAATACTACGAATATTACAAATGCTATGAATATATCCGCTGTACCAGGGCCTGGGGCTAACTTATCAGAAAACATATCTGAAGGCAACAGGTCAAAGGTATTACAAGGAAGTAATGTATCTTACTTGGCCAATGTATCGATAATTTCACCATTAAGGAATAACACAACAACGAAACCAGCAGCTAACCTATCGGCTAACAAGTCTATAGAGGGCAACATATCAAAGGCAATAACGGCTCAAAACGCATCTTATAATGTCACAAACAGATCCGAATCCCAAGCGATGAAGCCTGCGGTTCAAGCTAGCTCAAGGAGCAATATAGCGCCAGTTCAACTGAGCAATAAAACGCACAGTGAAACTTTTGTGATTGGCAGCAGAAATAGCAGCCAGACAATACGTCTTGGCTGAGGATATATGGTGATTAATCTATTATTAATTATTAGTGTGCTATTTTTTAGAATTAAAGATTAGAAACTATCATAATTATGATTTTTCCTTACAATTTTATCTTACTGATAATACCTCTATGAGAAAAGAAGGAGTTAAAGGTCGCAATAATAGTATCTGTAGTATTCAACATCAAAGGATTGCTAAAAGTTATGTTAAAAACGATCATCAAAGCATCAGCTTTAGCAGCCCTCCTGCTAATGCAGCTATGTTTGGGGGATACGCTGAAGGCGGCTCCGGGGCAGCAGGTTGGAGGAGAGATTAAGCTTGGAGGAGTTGTTGAATCGGACCTTTTCATAGATGCTCCTAAAGAGATCTCAGGTTGGATGCTTAACCCATCGGAACCTAGAAGCACAAAGCAGATCGATTTGACAATCTTTGCGAGGACATGCTGGAAGCTATCGGTCACATCAGATAGGAAGAACGGCAGGATGGCAGAGTTCGATCAATTGAATTCAAGTTACATAAAGGATGGAAAAGAGCTTGATAGCCCATTGAAGATCTCTGCTCCAGGCACCGAGGATCATCCTGACCCTTGGGACGTAGATCTAACTAAAGGCGGAGTCGTCCAGGAGGGCGAAGAGACTGCCGGAGAAAGCCAAAAATTAGCGGTTGATATAGAACAGCCGGTCTCATGGATAGATGAGCCTCTGTCTGACGGCCATTGTTATCATGCAATCGTAGCCTTTACAATTTCGGTGGCCTGACTGGATGAGAAGAATGATCTTGTTAAGGCTTCTGTTGCTCACATTGATTGTGCCTATCGCAGGAGATTGCCTTATCCAAGATCGATATGTCCTAAATGTGGACCTTCCTGCAGATATCGTCCAGGACGTCACCATCATCGACACTCTCCCAAGAGGTCTGATCTATAAAAACGACAGCCTCAACATCACAGGAGCCGATGATTTTGATGAGCATGTGAGCGGTCCAAACGATGCGAGCCAGGAGGCGATCATAACCTGGAACTTCGGAAGGGTGAACAACACTGCTGATAAAGATATTCAGATCAGCTTTGAAGCTGTTGTTGCCAACGTTCCGGGCAATCATGCAGGTGTGACGCTTCACCCAAACAAGGCATCTCTAAAGTGGAGGGATTCTCACGGACTCCATTTGAGCACTGATGAAGCCGTCCCTGTGGAAATTGTAGAGCCTGACCTTATCATCGAGAAGAGGATAATTCCTGAATCCTGCTGTGTGAGCGGTAACATAAGCTGCATCATCTCAATTTGCCATTCATCAAAAAGCTGCTTGGATGCCTTTGATGTGGATTTAACCGAATATCTGCCTGCTGGACTTGGCTACATTCCAGGATCAATGAAAATCCTTACAGGGCCTGCCGGAATATCGGATGATTCAAGTTCATCAATGCTAATATGGCATTTCAATTCAATTGAATCTTCGTGGAGAGGCGGAAGCACAATTCTTCTTGAGTACAACTCCACTGTCCAAGAGGGCGGCCCATACTGTAGCAAATCCTCGCTTACATGGACAAGCGCTTTGGGAAAGAGTCCTTATGAAAGAACCTATTCTGCGGGATGCGAAAGCTCTCCAGTGATCGAAGATAAGAAAAAGGGTCTGAGCATAACCAAAACTGCATTGGACCAGGCTCATCCCGGATGTGCAATAAATTATACGATCGCTTATGAAAATAATGGACCCATCGCTCATAATGTTATCATTAAAGAGATCTACGACAGCAATACAACGTTTTTGTCTGCCTATCCAAATCCTGATGCCGGAACAGATGATATCTGGACAATCGGAAATCTTCAGCAGGGCGATTTCGGAAAAATAGAGATCTCTGCCCTAGTGAAATCATCGGCAAAACAGGGAACTATACTTGACAACATGGTCAAGCTAACATCGGATGAGTCGGATGTCGCTTCAGAAGCTAAAACCATTGTAATGGCGAATCAGCCCTCGCTTGAAATAAACGCGACATCTTCTAGCGAATTCATCCGGCCGGGCGGGAGCATAAACTATACAATAACCTTCAGAAACAATGGCCCTGGCGGGGCAACGAACATCAGCATATCTGATACTGTAGACAGCCATCTCCAGATAATAGGATATATGCCGGAGCCAACAAAGATCTGGTCGGACAACATGGGAACGCATCTTTTCTGGAGCGCTATAGCACTAAATACAAGTAAAATGAGGCAGGGTGAATCTGGAGAGATAAGGCTGAATGTCGGGCTGCCGCCTATTCCGGAACATCCGGATATAGATAGTATTTATAACATTTATAGGATCGATTCAGATAATGCTGAGAGTAAGCAGGGATCCTTGGAGACCTTTGTCATCCACTCTCTCTTCGTTCGGAAAAGCGCCGATAAGGATGCATGCCCAGAGGGCGAGACTGTAAATTTTACGATAACCTACGGCAACGAGCTTGCGGTCGAGGCAAAGAATGCAGTATTAACGGATAGGCTGACAGGCATGGATTATGTCTATGCTGTGCCAGCTCCAGAGATTAAGGGCGATATGCTTACATGGAAGCTTGGAACTTTGCAGCCCCATACAGAAGGATCGATTCTCCTCTGCGCTATGATCAAGCGCAGGCCTGAGATCCATCTGCAGAATACGCAATTAATCTCTGGAGAGGGCTATGTTACCTCTAGTCTTAGGCTATCAGCATCTATGGAGCCACGCGAGATTATCAATTACGCCAACATAACTGCAAGCTACCTGAAGAAGCCCGAGAGCGATTCAAGCTTTGTTAGAATAAAGCTCCTGGATCTATCAGGTGCTGGGATGAAATCTTTGGAGAAGGGCAGTGGCAGTTATAACATGGATCAAACTATCGATTATAGATCTGGCAAAAGCATGAGCTTCAATAAAGAGATCAGCGCATGCTATAGTCCAGTCAAAATCTCACTTGCAAAAAATAATATGACCTTGAACTCTCTTTGGGAGGAAAGAACAAGGGCGGAAAATAGCGCAAGGGATGAGGTCATCTCAGAAAATTACAGATACATGAGCCATTTAGATAACAGAGCATCGTCTCTAATGGATAAGAACCAGACAGTCTTCTCTTCACGCTCAGATTTCGGCTCTGGTCTCGCTCAAATGAGCTATCAAAGAAATGCCCCAGGCAGCGCAAAAGATTCAATAGGGGTATCCGAAGATTACTATGGCAGCTTCAGGATTGATCGCCGTTTGGATTCATACGGAGATCAAGCCGTCTATTTCAGATCATCCTCAGGCAGCGGGTTTGTATCCTCACAAAGCCAAGCATCGGGCAATAATGCCAATATAAACTCCAATGAGCACGGGAGCGGGCTCTATGAATCTAGCGAGACTATCACGAATGATCCAACCAGCCTCAAGAACATAAACCTGAGCTATGCGAGCTTTGACTGGTCAGTAGGAAGTCTCAAGGCTGTTTATGCCGATAAATGGAGTGAGGTCAGTACTGTAGAGAATTCTGAGTTTAAGTCAAAGATCGGCGAGAAAATCAGCTTAGCAGATCATATCCAAAAAGAGGCATTGATGGATTCTTCATCTCTGTCTTTGACAAGTAAGTTCACAGGAATAGGATCTCTCTGGGCATCAGTTGGAAAAGATAACTTTACCATGGATGAGATATTTACAGGCAAATACAGGCTTGATGCTGCAATTGGAGTATACAGCATCCCGAAACATCTTGGGCCTCACATTAGTTTGACTAAAGAGGCACGGAGGCTTGATGCAGAGACCGTGCTATTCAGGATCAACGTTACAAATGACGGCGATAAAGCTTTAACGCCAGTCGAAATAACGGATATTCTTCCTGATAACATGATTTTCCTCAACTCAAGCCGTAGGCCGACAATCAACGGCCGAAATATAGTCTGGTCGCTCATATCCCTGGCACCAGGAGCTACCAGAACCTTAGATCTCAGGGCAAATCTGATCGGCTCTCTAAAAGAGAACAGAGTAAAGGCGGTTGGGCATTTTAACGAAGAGGCCGTGAAGGCTCAAGCATCGTGTGCAGCTTTCACCCAGCCCTGCAAGGTTGTGCAATCAACGCAATATAACGTAACTGAAGACTGGTGCGCCTTGCCCGAGTGCGCCGGGGAATGCTATACAGCAACTGGAGATTATGGCGATTATTATGATAATGATGATAACATCTTATGCGCAAGCTGTGTGTGAATATAATAGATTGTGAAAATAATAGCTTGAGATAATGAGAATATGCGAAGGAAAATGAAAAGAAAAAGAAGCAGCGATGTTATCATATCGCAAATCCTTGAGGTATGCATCGATGGCGCAAGCAAGACAAGGATAGTCTATAAATCGAACCTCAACTTTAGGACCGTAAATCCTTACATCGATTTGCTGATAAAACGCCGCCTTATTGAGACAATACAGGACAATTGCAAATTGTATAAGACCACGAAAGAGGGTATAGAGCTCATGAAAAGCTTTAAGCATCACCAGAATGAGATCTTAAAGCTTCGCGTAGCCATCGAGGATACAACTTAAAATTGTTCTTGAGTTATTCTTTTTTTATTTTTTGTATCATCTCCCGGATCAGTTCTGAAGTTGACAAATCTCTAGCGATCTCGCTCCGACCTCACGATCTTCCTGATAATCTTCTGGCTCTCCTCAGGAGTTCCAACTGTGTTCACCTCATATGCCTTCGTCCTTGCGAGGAGAGCACTAAAAAACCCACTGCGAAGCTTGCGCTTAAACTCATTTTTCACGAGCAGATGAGGATTAAAGTAATCATTGTTCTCCAAAATATCCAATGTCTCCGCCGCTTCAAGCTCTCGCAGCATCTCTTTATCCTCACGATCTCTCTTCAGGACTATCATGGCCTTTAGAGTTGTCAGCGGCAAGATGCGGCCTTTTCCTATCACCCAGCGCAGATCCACAACTGCTCTGCCCTTTGAATCGAAGGTCGCCTTCTTGACAAGCCACGAGAACTCGTTCCAGATATCTGCCAGATCCGCACGTATGTAGAAGTTCTTCTCAGAGCCATAGGCCAGAATATCCTCCTCATAAATTCGCCCAAAGAACCAGTCATCTGAGATCGCTCTGACTCTAGGATCTCTAAGGAGGCCATATGTGTGGGTGGTCTTGCCTGCGCCTGAACCGCCAAGAATGCATATGCCCTTTCCCTCGATATCAAGGCATGCACCATGAACGGAGTAAATGCTGTGATCATCCTCCAGGATATCCCCTGCTACACTCAGGGCAAGGGACTTTATCCAGCCATAATAATCCATGTTGAATAGGAAGCCTGTCTTAGATTGGGGATCGTAGTATACGCTGTTCATCCCTTCTGAGCTGTCTTCAAGAACATAGAGACGGCCGTGAGAGCGAATGTTTTGAGATGCAGAGTAGAAGCTATCCTCCCAGCGGTCCTTCACATCATGCTCGCTAGTTAAGAGCTTGATGCAGCAACCGTAGATATCTGACTTGATTTCATAGAGAACTTGGCTGCCGTATCTTTCGGCAAGCTCATCCTTTCGCTCGATAGATATCAGATTGACTTTATAGGTCACTTACATCTACCTCGTCTTCCCGATTCTCCAACACTCACAGGTTCATCGAGTCGGAGCCTCTTGCAGTCATCGTCGCTCTTCAAGTAAAATCTGTCTATCGGTCGTAGGTTCTCATCCAGCCTGTAAACCAATGGAATTCCCGTCGGTATCTCGAAGCTCTCTATATCCTTATCGGAGATATTCTCGATATGCTTGGCTAAGGCTCTGAGAGTATTTCCATGTGACGATATGAAGACTCTTTTGCCTTCTCTGAGGTCGGGAGCTATATTGCTCTCCCAGCAGGGCAGCACCCTTTCGAGCGTATCTTTAAGCGATTCAGCTCTCGGTATCTGATCTTCTTTAAGATCACTATACCTTGGATCGCAAAGAACATTGTAATATCTCCCATTGCTTGGTTCCAGGACCGGAGGTTGGTCGAGAAAGCCACGACGCCACCTGTGAACCTGCTCAGCACCGTATTTTTCCTCTATCGCCTTCTTGCTCATGCCCTGGAGACAACCGTAGTTGCGCTCGTTCAGCCGCCAGCAGGTGATGACAGGAATCCACATCAGGTCCATCTCATCAAGGACTATCCAGAGGGTTCTGATGGCACGTTTAAGAACTGATGTATAAGCGACATCAAAGAGAATGCCGCATGCCTTCAGCAGCTTCCCTGCATCTCGTGCCTCTTTACCTCCCTCGTCCGTTAGGTCAATATCGGTCCAGCCTGTGAACCGTCCCTCCTTGTTCCAGAGGCTCTGGCCGTGTCTGAGAAGGACAAGTATTGGCATCTAATCCTCTGAATAGATCTTCCAGGCTGACTCCACATCGGCGTTTTCTACAGTTATCGCATAGATGGCGTTACACATCTTTATCGCACCTTTAAGCGACTTCTGGTGGATGTTCCTGCCCGTAGCGCTGCCTGATGCTCCGCTGATGTGAATTTGGTCGTAAAGAGTCTGAAGGAAAGCTCTCACATCACGGCTAGCTCCGCCAGCGCAGACAACCTTTGTCCTGCCTGCTGCCGTTACAGCCTCCTTGAAGACATCGCTAGACGTATATCCAGCCTTAACGGGGTAGTTCAGCTTTACAAAATCGCTTCCTAAAGCAGCGGCTACTCCGGCAGCTCCTGCAATAAGATGTGGATCCATCTCATCCATCACCGCTTTCCCTCGCGGGTACATCCAGAGTACAGTTATCAGGCCATGTCTGTGGGCCTCATAGACAAGCTCTGCAGCCTCGGTGAGCATGGCAGCTTCATAAACACTGCCCAGATAAACTGTGTAGCCCACCCCCAGGATATCCAGCCCGCTATCCTCTTTAAACTCAACGACCTGACTCACATCTAGCCACTGGCCGCTGAACGAGTCTGCTTGAGATGTCTTCACCAGGTTCGTCTTCGAGTTGAGCTTCACCATGTAAGGCATATTTTGATAATCCATTCCGTATTTGGCTATCAGTCCGAGCTGTGTAGCAAAGCATCCAATCTTCGCATTTGCTGCAATCTCAAAGAGGTGTAAAGGATCGCCGTCTTCAGGGCTAATTCCAGTGCCATAGAAATCATCGTTGAGATGCTCAACCTTCTGATCGCCTGCTAGAAGCATCAACCTGCCGCTATTCCTGGTTATTTTTAAATAATTCTGGATATAGTCCTGACGCTGAACCTTTGGAACATCCAGAGGAACCGTTACCTTTTCGGATACCATAGTTATGCACCCTCCGTTAGTATTTCCAGCTTCACCTGGGGAAGTATCCTCTCGAAATCATCCTTCTGGCATAGCGCTGTGCCCACGCTGAGTGTAGTTGAAGTTCCAGATGTTACAGCATACATCAGCGATCTCTTAGGGTCTTTGCCGTTTATAATGCCAAAGATAAATCCTGCAACTGCCGAATCGCCTGCGCCTATAGTATTTCTGACAGACACATCAGGCGGAACAGCCAGGCACTCAAGGCCATCCTTCACCATAAGAATTCCCTTTGCTCCCATGGAGACAAGGACAATTTCCACGCCGCTTTGGTGGATCTCCCTGGCAGCATCGCGTATTGAATCGAGTTCATTCAGCTCTCGGCCCACAAGCTCACTGAGCTCATGGATGTTCGGTTTGATGATATCCGGCTGAGCTTGGATTCCCACCTTAAGGGCGCTGCCATCAACATCCAGCACCACCTTCGCCTTAAGCCTCTTGACAAGTGTTATGATTTTGCGATATATTTCAGGAGTCGCTCCCGGAGGAAGGCTTCCCCCGATAGCAACAATCTCAGGGTTCTTAAGATTCCGTATCATCTCTATAAGCTGCATAAGCTCGTGGGGCTGAACTACAGGCCCTCGCGCATTGAATGCCAGCTGCCTACCGGTTTCCGTTTCATGGATGATTATATTTGTCCTTGTCTCTCCCGAGACATGAACAAAATCGCTTTGTATGCCCTCATTGAGTAGTCTTCCTTCAAGCTCCCTGCCTGCGAACCCACCCACAAACCCCAGAGCAATATTATCGGTGCCGAAATTCTTCAGGACCTTGGAGACGTCTATACTTTTTCCGCCTGCATAGCTCTGTTCCTCAAGGATACGATTGGAGACGTCCTCGCGAATTCTATCGATACGGATGGTTCTGTCTAATGCAGGGTTTAGGGTGATGGTATAGATCATGTTAGTATGTTCTGTTTATTGGACTTAATATTCTTTCTCAATGTGATTAAGGCCGTTCTGATAGTAATACTATTATTATGACAAAAGTCGAATTATACACGTTCCGATTATGCTCTATTTTAACAAGCTTACTAGCCCAGATGATCTGCTCAGATAATCTATTTTTCGATACCAGTAAATTCCTAAATTAAGTGATAATTATTCGTCATATGTCGTATAATTAAATCGTAAAGGTAAATGGATTGACAACTTCTCTTCCACATATGTCATTCATACAGCTCCTCGGATGTGAGATTTCGGACTTACTACGTCGATCACCGAAAACTATATATTCGCTCAACGTCGTAGTATTGGTTGGCAAAAGTCGAAAGATGCTGATCCTTTTAGTTCCTTTGACTTTTGCTCCCCCTCCTTAGTATTTAAATTTCAAATACCCCAACCGAAGTCCTTATATCGTTTTATGTCGTAATATGGGCTGGCAAAAGTCGAAAGTGATCAATCCCTCCCACAAAATCGACTTTTGCTTCCTTCCTTTTATTACTATCATAGAACACGTCGATTGCCTTAGCCGAAAAGTTTATAATCGTCGAGTGACGTATTAAGTTTGGCAAAAGTCATGTACCTTTATCCCTCCTACATTACTGACTTTTGCTATCCCTCCTTTTCTTTCATAACCTCTTCATCGTTTCATTTAAATACGGCAGACTCAGCCATCATATCATGCCGGACCCTCTCAGCAAGATAAATGCTCTGATAACATCTCTGGAGGAGTTAAGGCTTCATTTGGGCAGGAAAGATCTGATCGTTGGCAACAATGCTCGTCTAAACGCCCAGCTTTACTTTTCGCTTGCAAACGCATGTCTGCGCAATAGGGCAGTGCTTCTCTATGGAGGGATGGGGGCAAACAAGACAACCCTGGTCAATCTCCTTGGAGCAGCCTTCATGGGCCGATCATTCAGCGAAATAGAAAACATCATGGTTTCAGGCCATCCTGAGCAGACTGAGGAGAAGATCGTTGGATTTCTGGACCCTCGCCAATGGACTCGGCATGATGGCGATTCAAAAGAAGTTCTCTGGACATCGTGGGCAAGGTCGCAGTGGAAGGTCATAAATGAGATCAATCGCTTCCCCACCGGCAAGCAGAATCTCTTCCTCGAGATACTGCAGAAAAGGACAATCGCATATGCCGGGAATGTGCTTGAGCCGGGGGATACATGTTATTTTGCTACAATGAACCCTGAGTTCAGTGCGACTTACACTCTGGACGAGGCTCTTCTAGACCGCATATCTGCCTGTGTACCCGCTGTTCAGCCTGATTTCCTTGGAGACATTGCTCTTCTGACGCGTGAGCGTGAGGTCAGAGATCTTGCGGAGGAGCTGCCGAGGTTCAGCAAAGATGAGTTCGATCTTCTGCCTTCTTGCGTATCTGGCGTAGAGCTTGAGACTTCGGTCGAGCTTGCAATCATATCGATCTTGAGAGATTTCACCCTCTGTGAGCGTGCGCCGGAATACGATAAAACTCAGCTTTCAGGAACAAGGCCAGGCAAAGGTCTCTGCGTTGGCTGCCATTATTTCAATAACCCCGAGGCGATATGCTGGCAGACAGATGAGGGTCTCTCAGATAGGGTTAGACAGGATCTGAGGGATTACACCAGAGCTATAGCCTTTCTGACTGAAAAGTTAGGCAATATCGAGGTTTTGAGAGCTGTCGCACCTTATGTGATCTGGCATAGAGTAAATCTCAATCGCTCCTCCCTGGATAGGCCGCCATACTATGGCACGAGGAGGCTCGACTATATTCGAGACCTTGTTGAAAGGAGCATAAACAGAACGCTGAATGAGCGCAGCGAGATGAACATGATATTCTCGCATGCAATAGATGGAGAGATCTCCATTACCGATGCCATAAATGAGCTTTCCAGCTACGACGATCCTATAGCCAGGCTGGATTACATCCCATGCCTTGAGAGGATGAGATGAAGCTCAAGCGCTTCATGGATGATGCTTACGGTGGAAAAACAAGAAGTAAAAGGCTTGACACTCATAAAGGCGATGTGGTTTTCGGCCTGGATGATCTTATAGAGCGATTAGGAGATAGGCCATCAAAGACAGATGTGGAGATGCTTCTGCCACAAGATGATAAACTTCTTTTAAGCCTCATCTCGTCAGATCAAGGATTGAGGCATAAGGATAAGATCGTCTGGGGCTATCTTACAAGCATAGCTGCAGATCGCATTAACGTACCACTGAGAATCCAATCCGGCGATTATGTAGGAATCGGACTTGAAAAGGGCATAATTGTTCTTGATAATGGCGGAGATCATGTGGGCGAGGGAATGAGTGGGGGCCGGATCTTCATCAAAAGAAAATCAGGGGATTATCTTGGCCAGAATATGGCAGGCGGCGGCATAGTTGCAGGCTCCTGCAGAGATTACGCCTTCAGGAATATGCGCTCAGGCTGGGGAGTGATCCTTGGCCATGCAGGTAAATACGCTGGTGTCGGAAACTACGGGGGAAGCATAGCGTTAAGGGGTGATGCAGGTGAGCGGCCCGGCTGGCTGATGCACTCAGGCCGTTTACGCATCCGAGGCGATGCAGGAGATTACTTGGGGCTTCTGATGAGCGGTGGAGAGATTATAGTAATGGGCAAGGTAGGTAGACGCGCGGGCTGGCGTATGAAAGGCGGATCGATAAAAGCAGGCTCTTTTGGTCCTGAGGTTGGAGAGGGTAGTATTGGAGGAAGCATCCTGGGACTCTATAGCTGACGTTTGGGAGAAGTCAAGATCCAATTGGCACTGGCCTCAGCTTCCTTTGCCGCGCCTTGGAAAGGGCAGCAGCGGAGAGTTTCCATTCGAGAACTATCAGATTACTTTAAGCCAAGAGATTTTAAAACAGGGCACAACCTACCTGGAAAATCTGTTCGACCATCTTATTGTACACTACATCTTCTGTCCGCGCTCGCTTGAGACCGCAGGCTATCTTGCATTATCTTCAATAAAAGGCCTGAAGGACCCGGCGTTGGCAAAGTTGATGGTTAATATATTCTGTGACATCATTGTAGACTCCTTCCGCCTTGAGCGAAGCTCTGATGACGAGAAAAAAGTACTACTCGGCTGGAGGAGGCTCGCTTCCCAGGAGCTATCGGATCTTGACAGGATCGTCATAGGGTTTCTGGCCGAATATTGGGGTGCGCCTCTGCCGGGATGCGACCGTCCAGAGGTCGATCTTTTGTTGCAGGTTTATTCCCCTGGGGTTCGGGACAAGAGCCTGTGGAGCAGGCAATGTCAACAGACCGCCCGAATTTTAGAGCCCTTTATGCCTGGAATCCTAGGAAAGGGCCAGGTCAGGTCGCTGGAGATCCTCAACGGCAGCGCCCATGCTGCTCCACTGGCGGCTCTAGCATGTGAGCTTGAGCCTGGGCAATACGAACGAGCCCTGGCAGTTCTCGGCCTGAAAGGCGACCTGAAGAGATGGTATCGTGACCAGAGCTACTTCATAGAGATCAGGCAAAGTGGCAGGATAACGGAGAGCTGCTATCCTTCAAGCCTTTTAAAGTGGAGGCATACGGATCCTCTAAGCGATCTGGATGTAGCCTTCTCACTGAGCATGAGCCCATTGCTGATACCTGGGATTACTACTTATAAGCGTGAGCAGGAATGCTGCCGGATGGCCGCAGGCCTAGGAAAGGTTCCTGATCTGCTTGTTCTATTGGACAGCAGCAAATCCATGAACGGTCATGGCCTCAACACAAAGACACATAAGGCTACTTTGGCAGCATTCAAGGCATGCCAGTTCGCCCACCAGCAGGGCGCAGAGATTGCCGCGATAAATTTCAGCGAGAAATATTTCGTTTTGCCCTGGACGCGCGATCTTAACGCTGTGGAAGACGTGCTTGTAGAAAACATCTGCACAAGGACTCATATACCAGGGCAGGAGATCCTTGATCTCGCTCGTAAACGGAAAGGGTGTCTTATACTCTGTATCACAGATACACATATCCAGAACCTCTATACCGAGTTCGATTACATCAAAGAGGCGGCTCAGATGGGAGACTTTGTGCTGTTCTGCATAGATCAGGCCGGGAAGGATAAATATGTCGAAAATGCCTTAAGTGGTCTTGGCAAAGTCTATTATATAGACAGGCTTGATGATCTGTTGAAGCTGGTAGTGAGCACAGCAGAACAAGCATACATGGACGGGGAAAGTTTTATCTCTTAGTAGCAAAGTGCAACTGCTTGCGGCCGGGATGGGGTAGTGGTTATCCTGAGGGACTGTGGATCCCTCAAGCCGGGTTCGAATCCCGGTCTCGGCCTTGTATTACTGGCAGAATCAAATAGTGTCATAACCATTTTTCCTTTTCTGGATTTTTATCGGCCATAGGATTCTTGTATCGCAAATCCATGAACTTTACTATCCTCTGCATGGGGTCGATAGACTGTTCTATATTAATTTGTTTATCAATTGAGTTCAATAATAATCTTCTCACTCGAAGAACTATCATCTGGCTTTGCTGAAGATTGATTTCGCCGTCCATTAATTGTCTTAAAATCTTGCATCGATATCTTTTGCAGGCGCTCGGACGATTCAGGTATATAGAGCATTTATCATTGGGATATTTTGGGCAAGGCAAACTAAATGCAAAGTCCCTCTTCCTATATGCAATATATCGGAGTCCGATACTCTTTGCGAGGCTTATTTCGTCAGCTTCAAGGGAAGCACGATGAAAGATTGCTCCTCTACAGGATAGTCCACAGGATAAACACAGTTCGTTGGACTTTATGCTTGAATGCCCATTCTCAATTGAGTTGGACATGTCTTGTGGATATTAAGAATTTTAATATATAGGTTTTCTGTTCAAACGGTGCTCAATTATTTTTTCGATTGTTATCCGAATTTGAGTATAGAAGTCAATGAAGCAAGCACTTTGCATGAGGTCGGGGATAACAACCTGAAGAAGGATATAAGCAATTCTATAAAGGCATAACGATCGAGGAATTATCCCATCGTCTGCGATCAAATTTTTGGATCGAGGTTTATAGACTTAGGCTAATTTTTATTAGATTATGCTGACATCATAATATGCAATCACTTTCAGTCAATGGAATATCTAAAGAATAGACCAAAGTCTTTGAAAATAAAATGAATTTTGGTCACTACACACAACTATCTGACATCGCGCATTATCGCCTAAATGCTAGGCATTCTGGAACTATTTCTGACAATGTGCACAGGTCCTTTTAGATGTTGCCTATTTCAATCGAAAGCTTGATGTAATTCTAATAAAATTAGATTAATTAATCTCCCGAGAGAAGGAAGTCCCGAGAGAAAGAGGTGGAAAAAAATGGACGCATTTGGCATGGGGCTCGTTGCTGGCATTGGTGCCCTTGCGTTTATTTCGGGTGCTTCCGAGGATATTGATTCAGATATAGGCTCTCAAAGCAATCCGAACTCGCAGGTGCAGCTGGCTGCTCAGGTTGGAAATCCTCACAGGATTTACAACAAGGCTATTGCAGGCGAGCCGCCATCGAACGCACTATGGTGCGCATGCGCAGGAATTGTAGCGTACGTGCTCATTCAGGGTTACCATATGCCTGCACTCTTCTCAATTGCGGCAGGTGCATCATTTGCAGCCCTAGTTGACGGTGTTATGGCTACGAGCGCATACTTTGGCAGAAGCGCAAGCCAGTCCAGGTTCAACCAATGGATCTACCTGGATATTGTAAGGTATACGACCACATCAATCATGGCGCACGTATGGATAACATCATTCTGTCTCGTAACAGTCGCATACATTCAGGCCTACGTGCTGACACCTCACCATCCATTCCCGCTGCCGGTCATTGCCCTGATCTGGGGAATAACCGTTGGAGCAATTGGATCGTCTGTGGGTGATATCCACTACGGTGGCGAGCGTGAGTTCCAGTGGAGGCTTTTCGGTCAGGGTCTCAACACCATGCTTTCAGGACAGATCGTCAGGAAGGCTGAAGCAGGCCTTAGAAATACTATTGATAACGCCTGGTTCTGCGCCAAGTTCGGCGGACCGTGCACAGGCATCGGTATGGGATTGACTGTGTTCCTGGACAACTGGAGAACAACTGTCTTTGACCCAGTGACACAGGCTCCTTATGCAATCGCTATGGGCGTGTTCTTCATAATTATGATGAACGTGTATAACTTCTATCTCGAACTCTCTGCACGGAAAAAGTATGGGCCGTATCCAGGCTATAAAGGGGATATTCCCGCATGAAAGCATTATGTTCATAGGCCATGCTTTAAGCAGGCCTATTGAATTTTTCGCTGAATACATCGACCAATATTCTGAAAAGCACTTACAAATCTTATCAGATGTCTAGGCCAACACGTCAATTTATCTCTAATTTTGGCCTTCAATGCCTTAATATGGTATCTCAGCAAATCCTATAATTAATAAAAGTCTTTAATTAATAAAAGGTAGGTATTGTACTCGGAATATCAGGTGCCGGAAAGAGTATGCCAATAATTGAATGCCCAAGATGTAAAGGAAAATATATGGAGCCAAATGAATCGCTCTTAGAATCGGTGTTATGTATATTAAGAGGTCGAACGTGTAGCTTATGCGGCGGCATTGGATATATTAGAGATGAAATGATATTAGGAATACGATACCAACCAGAAGATTACCGTGATGTATCTATTAAAGCTGATACCAGATCTTGACATCGGTGAAGCATTTTTAGATGGCAATATAATCACTAATGGATCAGAATATCCTCTGGCAGTTGCTTATTGCTGAACTAGGCCCTCAGGATACCAGCAAACCTTTCGGGCTCTGCGAAAAGATACATGTGTCTTCGGTTAAGAGATAATTCTTAGGTTAATCGTTATAGATGTGACTAAATCCTTCTGCGCAAATAGTTCATTTAATAAGATTTATATGGAATATGTGATGCCATATCCAATTAAGGGAATAGCATGCGAAAAGGGGCATCACAATTTGGGAAAGATATAGTGGAAAAAGAACTAACCACGATGTTTGATTCCAAGTGGCTTAGAGAAACTGCAAGAGAAAGTGGATTGGTTGAACGAGAGAGGAAAATTGATCCAGTAATAATGTTCTGGACTCTGGCGATTGGCTATGGCACTCAGCTATGCAGAACCCTTGCAGAGTTGAAACGCGAGTACGAAGTGCACGGAAAAGTATCGATATCAGATAGCAGTTGGCACGATCGTTTCACTCCAGAGCTAGTAAAATTTCTCAAAGGGTGTGTAATTCATGGCATTGAGCATATGGCTCAAGAACCAAGCAGAATCTTGGGCAAACGTCTAAACAGCTTTCGTGATGTGATGATCCAGGATAGCACCATTATTCGTCTTCATGAAAGCCTTGCCAGCAAATGGCCTGCTGCTCGCTCCAAGACAGTGGCAGCAGGAGTAAAAGTGGCATATTTGACAAGCGCAATAGCCAATAGCCCTAAGAGCATTTCGATCTTACCTGAGAATACCAACGACCTAAAGACATTAAAGATTGGCCCTTGGGTAAAAGATATAATATTACTCATTGATCTTGGATTTTACAAATATCAACTATTTGATCGAATAGCGGAAAATGGGGGATCCTTTGTTTCACGCCTTAAGAGCAACTCAAATCCCGTAATAGTAGGCGTAAATCAAGTATGCAATTGCCGTGGAATTGATTTAATTGGAAAGCATTTGAAAGATATCGTATTGGAAAAATCTGATGAGATATTCGACGTTAATGTTGAAGTATCTTTCAATCGAAGGTCTTATCGCGGCAAGAGCAAAAAAGATAATGGGATATTTAGATTAGTCGCAGTATATAATACTGAGGCAGAAGAACATCATTTTTATATGACAAATATTTCTCCAGATACGTTATCTGCTTCTGAGATTGCCGCCACCTATGCCGCAAGATGGGAAGTTGAACTTATCTTCAAAGAATTGAAAAGCAGATATGCTTTGGATCAGATAACAACGAAGAGCCCGAGTGCGATTGAAGCCTTAATTTGGATCTCAATTCTGACACTTTTGGTCAGTAGAAAAGTGTATTATGTCGTTAGAAAATTGAATCCTGATAACCAGATGGTTCGATTTACTCAGCTCAGATGGAGCAATATCTTTATCGAAAATTCTTCGCGACTCTTGTCTGCTATATTTGATTATCTTGGAATTGAACAAGATTTCTTCACAGTCTTAAATGTATATTCAAGTGAAGCACTTGATCCGCATGTCAATAGAGAACGACTTAGGGATGGGTTGTGGTCTTAACCGAAGACGAATGCGAAAAGATATGCATGATCTGCGTCAGAGATCAGATACTCTCGGGCATTTGGGAGCACAGTTGCAAGTTTATGTGCCGAATCACGCACAACCTTTGGCTCCTTTTGCCCTGCTAACACTAGCGTGTGCACAGCTACTTCCTGCAAGTCATTCGGAATACGAAAAGAACTATTCTCATGCAGGATGTGTTTCAGTGCGTCAGCCGAGAGCTTTGAAGTATCCTGGTAGTAGATCCTCGAAGTCGGCAGCCGGAATGTGAAATGATCGCGCCTGTAGTTTCTGGAAAAAACGATTCTGCGCCAGCGGCAATACGGCACAGGATATAGCGGATAGCAGGATGGCCATTGGCAGCGGCTGTAACAGTGCGCTTGAAACTACAGCTCGATCTATCACATGGGGTGCCATTGCCAGGAGAGCCACCAATACCTGACCACCCAGAGAGTGTCCTACAACGTGTGCTCGGCCACAGGGAACCCTATCTTGAATCAAGTTTGCTATCCTCCAGGCACTGTCTTCTATGGTGAAAGGTTTGATACTGCGGCTGCTGCCATGCTCAGGCAGGTCTGGAATCAGGCAGTGATAATCATACAACAGCGAAGCACATCGGTACCACATCCAGCCACTGATGCCTCCGCCATGCAAGAATACAACAGTCGGAGCACGGCTGGGGCCGCACTCCCGAACAACGATGTCGTCCATGGTCAAAAGCGTTTTATCCTTGATTTTCAGCAGGATTCAGCAAAACTCCAGCCTCAACTCATCCCCAGCCTGCCTGCACATGCAAAAGCAAACCTAGCCTCATTATCTCGGCCAAGGAACTTGAGGGCAACTCCTTTGTTATGCCAGACGATTGCACTCTGTGGATCAATCTCCAGAGCCTTATCCAGGGAGTCTACAGCATCCTCGTACCTTTCCAGAGTGCAAAACACAATGCCCCGATTGTACCAGGCCTCAGCATTTCTTGGGTCAATCGTAGTAGCCCTCTCAAAAGACCAGATAGCCTCTTTATTCTTTTTCAGGAAAAAAAGAACGATTCCCCTGTTATTCCAGACTTCCGAATCATTCGGATTTAGCTCGATTGCCTTATCTAGTGCCTTAACTGCTTCTTCATACTGACCTCCATTGGCCAGTGCATTGCCAAGCTTGAACCAGTGGCTGGCAGTATCTTCGCTTGGATGTGCTTCTTCCATGACCATACATACTCCGATAACCAAATACCTATAACCCTATATGCTATCTTGGACGAAAAAGATTGTGGAATCTGCGTTCGATAGGCTAAAATAGAAAATAGAATATTAAGGGATAGGCATTATCAAATATTTGTATGCACGGCCTGCTAAGAAACCTGACAGGTTATCTCTCTCGCGATCTACTTGCTTTCGCCCAATGGATATTATGCATGGAAATATGTTTCGGCTCAGTTTCTTGCACTTTTGGCGTTTCCCTCCTGAACGATATCAAATCCCTTTTGCATATATATCTTAACATAAATTCCGAAGCTATGCCTTTAATGCTTATGCGCGCAACTATTTCCTTCGTCTCTATTTCTTGATAAGATTTTGGCTTAAGTTCTGCATTATTCAGATTTTTTCCTGTCATAATTATCTGTGGTCCTTTACCGGCTACTGAAACATAAGTGGCTCTGGTTTAATCTCGCTTCATCCTGATCAGCCGAATGTCCTGTCCCAAGCAACGTTTCCATTAATATCTGTCTTGATCAGCCAGACACCCTGGCTAGCCCCGCCTGCGAGCGCCCTGCTGCCTACTACGATATACCCGCCATCTGGAGTCTCCTGAATTGATTTGCTTACATCATCGCCTGATCCGCCCAAAGTTCTGTCCCAAAGCTCGGTGCCATTTTCATTTGCTTTGATCAGCCAAATTTCTCCGGTTGTTTGAGTAGGGGGCACCTTTGATCCAGCAATGACGTATCCACTATCACTAGTCTGCTGAACCGAGTAGCCCTCAGTATTGAGAACCCCTCCGAAGGTTCTATCCCAAACCCTGTTGCCGTTGGCATCGAGTACTTAGTGCCAGCAATAATGTAACCGCTATCATTGGTCTGCCGGACTGAGTAACCTACTCCATAGCCTGGTCCACTAGAGACGTTGTTCATTATTGAAGCACCTTCGGCACAGGCTGACACACTTAACACGACGAACAGCAACACAAAGCAAAGATAAATTCTGCCCATGATCTTAGCCTACCATTCATAATGATCGCATTTAGCTCTTAAGTTGCTCAAATTAGTGATATCCTCCCTACCCCTAACGGGAGCAGGTCTTCTGCCTGCTCTCATATAATTTTGCTGTACTCTAGCTGCTCCTTGGAGACTGGTGGCAGCTCTTCATCAGGATATCCGAAGGCAATAATCGATTCCACTCTCATATTATCCGATAAGTTAAGCACCATTCTGACGAAGTCCTCTGAAGCCATGGCATCTCTATGCATTCTGTTTCTGATCTGAATCCAGCAGGACCCTAAACCTAGGCTTTGGCCCGTTAGCTGCATAATTATTGCGGCGATAGAGCAGTCTTCAATCCAGACATCCGACTCAGTCTCATCTGCACAAACGACTACTCCTAAGCTTGCATTCTTTAGAAAGCTAGAGCCGTGCTCTTTTGCCCTAGAGAGCTCGTCTAATCGGGATTTATCTGTAATAAAAAGGAACCTCCAGGGCCCAATTCCACGTGAAGAAGGCGAGCGCAATGCAGCCTCCTTTAGCTGATCTATAATGTCAGGTTCGATTTTTTTATCCTTATATTTTCGTATGCTTCGTCTTTTTCTTAGTATATCCAGCATATTATCCTCCCTAATTGTTTATGTTTTTCTGGAAAATAAGCTTATCTTGCAGAAGTAGAGGGGAAGGCACAACAGCACTAGTATAACTGGCGAATAGACTTAGTGCTCTATATTTTCCAGCATCATATGCATCATATATATCATATATATCAGAGCACCTTCAAGGCATGCTTTATTTAATAGCATTAGGCCGAAAAGATAACGCCTTTCTAGCGCAAAATCTCAAGTGGTATCCTGCCATTATGCACGGCGGTCGCCGTAAGTGCACCTTTGAAGCCGATCTCTTCCAGCAATTTCAGATCCTCTGTGTCGCTGATTCCGCCGCCTAAGATTAAAGAATGATCACTAACTGAGACTGCCTTTTCCAGAAACTTTTTGTTAAGGCCGGAGGATACACCTACTCGATCAAGATCCAGCAGGATAACTGCCTCCAGGTGGACTTCGTTTAGTCTGCGCAGAAAATCCAGAGGCTCTTGACATATCAGTCCAGGATCTTCGGTCAGAATCTTTCCATTCTTGATATCGATACTTACCGTGATATCTCTAAATAGGGATGTCTCCTGGATAAACCTTAATGATGCTGTTTCAGTACCTAAAATAGGACTTATATCCTTAGGCAAATAGCCAAGATCCGAAATTTGAGAGGCTCCGATATCGGCCATGGTCTTTGCAAGACGTGAGATCTTTTTAATGATAGCCAGGTTATCGCCTTTGCCCATGAGCATGTTTAAATCTGCGACGTAGACCTCCTTCGGCCTGATCTTTCCTATCACTTCTATTGGATTTGAGGAGGTTGCTATCCTGCTGAACCTCTCTACGGCCTCATAACGGCTTCGCTCGCCGCCACGAACCGCATGAACTACCGCACCATTAAATAGATCAAGAACAAAGATGCATCGCACCGTATCCCCTCAGGATAGGATGAATATGAGGTTGTTGGTTAGCCCGATGAATATCGAAGAGGCGAAAATTGCTCTGGATGGCGGCGCAGATATCTTGGATATCAAGAATCCCAAGGAAGGCTCTTTAGGCGCGAACTTTCCTTGGGCCATAAGGGCCGTAGTGGATCTGGCCGCTGGCCGCGTACCAGTGAGCGCTACGATTGGAGATCTTGATTACAAGCCAGGAACCGCCAGCCTTGCTGCTCTAGGTGCTGCCGTCTCTGGCGCTGAATACATCAAAGCGGGTCTTCTCGGCGTAAAGACCCCTGATCAGGCGGAGGATATGCTTGAGAAGATCGTGAGGGCGGTCAAAGGACTAGACAAAAACAAAAAGGTAGTGGCTGCAGGTTACTCAGATCACCTACGCGTCGGCTCAATATCGCCGATGCTTCTTCCCAAAGCAGCCGCAGCAGCAGGCGCAGACCTTGTCATGGTGGATACAGCTGTAAAGGATGGTCGATCAACCTTCCAATTTATGAGCGAATTGGATTTAAGAAATTTCATAGATTTGGGCCGAGCCGAAGACCTTGAGGTAGCCATCGCAGGAACTATCGGCTTTGAACATATTGGTATGCTAAAGATGCTAGAGCCAGATATAATCGGAGTTCGGGGAATAGTCTGCGGTGGAGATCGAAAAAGCGCAATGCGAGCTGATCTTGTAAAGAAGTTGAAGGCCACTATCTCTTAGCTAAAAATTTTTGGAATAAACTTAGAATATTTTGGAATAAGATCATAGAAATGCCAATACAATTAGTATGCGGGCAATGCCCCGCATACTTAGAGCGTCACATTCTTGGCGCTTATAACGCCATGGACTGCTTTTATTTTGTCAATTGTGCTCTCCGGCACCGGTTGATCAACGCTTAATACCATGAGCTGGGGCCTTCCCTCGGATATACGGCCGACATGCATTCCACCGATGTTGATTTTATCCTCGCCAAGCGCAACGCAACATGGGCCTATGATGTTCGGTTTGTCCTCAATTATTGCTATGACCATATTGCCCTCCGAGGGTATGTAGATCTTGTAATCGTTGAGCTGGACTATATTCTTCTCTTTGTTGCCAGAGACAGTCCCCTGGAGCGAGATCGTATCTCCATTTGCCCGCAAGGTGATTGTTATAGCATTGCTATATCCGTTCGCCGATTCTGTCTTGCTCTCCAAAAGCTTGATTCCGCCATCCTTCAGGAGGCTCGAAGCGTTGACGAAGTTTATGTACTCACGTCCCATGATGGACCCTAAAAGGCCCATTATCGCAGAGATCGTAACGGCACGAGTATCCTTCTCTGGTATATTGCCGCTGTAAACTATTTCCAAGGCGTTGAAACTGCCGCCTTCGAGCTGCCCTGCAAGGCTTCCCATCTTCTCCGCCAGCTTCATGTAAGGAGCCATTACCGCCAGCGTTTCGGGCGATATGGCAGGCATATTGATGGCGTTCGTTGGGAGTCCGCCCTTAGCTATTAACAGTATCTGATCAGCCACTGCCAGAGCGACATTCACCTGTGCTTCGGCCGTGGATGCTCCGAGGTGAGGTGTTGTGATGATCTTCTCCTGCTCAAGGAGTGGATTGCCGACCGGCGGCTCCTTTGTAAAAACATCAACTGCTGCGCCGGCCACCTTGCCCGTGGCTACAGCTTTGGCCAAGGCAGCCTCGTTTATGATTCCTCCTCTGGCGCAGTTTACGATGCGAACGCCGGGCTTCATAATATTGAACTCATCCTCGTCTATCAGGTTCCTGGTCTCATTCGTCAGGGGTGTATGCACTGTTATGAAGTCGCCCTCACGTAAGACCTTCTCCAGCGGCGCAAGGATTATTCCGAGCTGCTCTGCCTTGGCCTCTGTTATGAAAGGATCAAAGGCTAATATCTGCATGCCGAATGCCTTCATTCTCGTCGCGACCTCTGCGCCCACGCGGCCAAGGCCAACGATCCCCAAAGTCTTGTTGAATAGCTCGACGCCTGTATACTTCTTCCGATTCCATTCGCCTTTATGCAAAGCTGCATTAGCCTGGGGGATGTTCCTGGCCATGGCAAGCATCATTGCAATCGTATGTTCGGCAGCCGAGATTGTGTTCCCTCCGGGAGTGTTGAGTACGATTATGCCCTTTTTCGTCGCCGCCTCAACATCTACATTATCTATGCCTACGCCTGCCCTTCCAATCACTTTTAAGTGGTCAGCCGCATTGATCACATCTGCGGTAACTCTTGTTCCACTACGGATTACAAGGGCATCATAATCTTTGATCTTCTTAACGAGCTCATCGGGCGAGAGGTTAGTTATAACATCAACCTCTGCCCCCGACTCAAGCCTCCTTACTCCTTCCTCTGATAATGAGTCGCTGACAAGTACTTTCATGAAATCTCCTTCATTATCGATCAAAGATCTACAAGCATTTTATCCTTTCGTCAGCTGGGGATGAATTACAATAAATTCGCTGACCGAAAGCTAATACTAAATGAAGATCTCAAATGTTTGCGATGGCGCACACATCAGATCCAGGTCCTAAGACGAGCAGAAATATCCTGTTGCTAGGGTTTGTCAGTCTCCTCAATGATATCAGCAGCGAGATCATCCAACCGATACTCCCCATTTTCATAACATCCCTTGGCGGCGGAAGCCTTGCAGTTGGCCTTATCGGAGGCATCAGCGACGGTCTGCCAAGCATCATCCAGGTCTTTTCAGGCTACTGGTCTGATAGCTTAGGAAAAAGAAAGCCTTTGGTAGTTGGCGGCTATGCGCTTTCCGCAATTGCAAAGCTTTTGTTTCCCCTCTCAGCGGTATGGCAGCAGGTCTTAGTCCTAAGGGCGGCAGATCGTACCGGGAAAGGCATACGTTCTGCGCCAAGAGATGCGATGATCTCTGAGTCCGCCGTGAAGGAAGCAAGGGGAAAAGGCTTCGGGCTACACAGGGCAATGGATACCCTTGGCGCAGTGATCGGCTCCCTTATGGCATACGCTCTTTGGAGAGGCGGCCTTGATTTCAGGATGATCTTTATTATCGCCGGAATCCTGGCAATAGCGGCACTTTTCCCATTCATTTATGTCAGAGAGGGATTTGCCCTGCCTAAATCGCTCTCTGCATTGAGCATCTCTGATCTGACGCCTGAACTAAGAAAGTTCGTGGCAATTGCGTCGCTCTTCGCGATAGGAAACTTCAGCTATATGTTCTTCATTTTACGTGCCCAAGAGTTTTTCACAGGCATGGCAACGATTGGCGATCCTCTTCTTCTTTATGCGTTCTTCAATGTGGTTTATGCAGTGTTTTCATTACCTGTAGGAATATGGTCGGATAGAATCGGCAGAAAGAATGTGCTCACCCTCGGCTTTGCTCTCTTTGCCGTGACTGCTGCGGGCTTCGCCAGCGTCACATCAGCAGCAGGTCTAGTATTTCTCTTTGCCCTCTACGGTTTCGTCTTTGCCATAATCGATGCCTCTCAGAGTGCATTTGTATCCGATCTTAGCCAGGCGACTCTGAGATCGACATCCCTGGGAGCCTATTACAGTGCCGTAGGAGTAGCATCGATATTCTCGGGCCTGGTTGCAGGAGAGCTATGGGCACTGTTCGGTCCTGGAGCTACGTTCATTTTCGGTGCCGCAGCATCTGCACTGGCAGCGGTGTTATTATGGAGGATGAAGGATATAAAAGAAATATTGTAAGTATTTAAATTATCAAAAATTGTTTAGAATCTTGCCGCCAAACTTGGCTAACTTCGACTCAACCTTAGAACCGGCTCAGCGATGAGGTGGGGTGAAATGTTCCCTGCTGTGTACATAGGTGGTCTTTTGAAGTTCTTTAACTATCTTTGACGCTTCTACTTTGTACTCTATATAGCTTTCTTTTCCCATCGTCTCCCTATGTATCAGCCCACGTGCCTCCAGATCGTTAATGATTTTAAGGATCTCTTCCTCAGGCAATCCATCTGATTCGGCATATTTAACGACCTTTGATTCAGTACTATATTCGTAGCGATTCTCAGGCATCCCTAAGCTCCACATATCGATGATTCGCCCGAAGACATGCTTCTCATCCGGAGTAAGATCCTGCTCCGTAAGCTCTTTGTATTTCACTGATGAGTTCCTCCAAATTATCGTCTAACCCTCTACCGTTATGTTTTTTAAATTGGACTGTTTAATTATTATGGTTACGTGGTGGTGTGATCCATGGATGATGCAAAAATAAGGCAACCCTTAATCGGGGTCGTCCCTTGTGGTCCCCTTAACGTTTATCCTGTACATCGGCATCCTGGGAGTAGTACTGGGACTTATAAGTCTATACAGAGCCGCCAGCAGTCGCACTTGGGAGCATGCCGTGACTGGCATCATAAGCATCCTCTTCGGCCTGATAATCATTACTAACCCATTAGCGGCAATTATTGCATTTTCATATGTTCTCGGCGCCATTGGCGTAGTTGGCGGGATCATAGCTATAGCTGCTGCACTTAGACTACGCTCAGCCGAAAGACGTCATGGGATTACGTCGGTCTTATGCTTATTGGATTGGGCCGGTGGGATCTGATATAAGGACAACCTGCATTAAATTGAAGAAAGTTTATTATGAAAAAATGGATGTTATCGATTCTTCGAGCTTAAGGACCGTTAAGCCACATGTTGGTCCAGTAGTACCAGTTATCCTCGCTTAGTGGGTTTTGGTAAACGCCATTCAGTTTTTGAATCGTTTTATATGCGTCTGCCTGATCCAGTGCAGCTTGAGGATTTTGGTATGCGTATGGATTCTGAAGTGCGTTATATGCACCTGCTGCTCCTAAAGGGCCACCTTGGGGGCTGTTCAGCCACATATCAGCCCAATAATACCAGTTATCCTCATTTTGTGGGTTTTGGTAAACGCTATTTAGTTTTTGAATTGCTTTGTATGCACTTGCCTGATCCAATGCAGCTTGCGGATCTTGGAATGCATATGGATTTTGAAGTGCGCTATACGGATATGCCAAGAGCTGAGTAGCTTGAGAGGTATTATTCTTCTCTATATTCTGAAACGCCTTAAACAGCTCTTCACGGTCCTGGGCAGTTTGAGGGGCATTATTTGAGTAAGGATAATAGTAACTCTGAGCTGCGCCACTTGCAAGCAATCCAGCGGTTAGGATAACCGCAATGCAAAAGCTTGCGAATAAGAACCCCGATATCTCCTTAGCTGTCATTTCACATCACCTGTTATCGATTTTCTCCAATTGGTGTTTGTCCTATAGTTTTTCCATCTGAAATTACAGATGTTAATTGCACTTTGAGAGATAAGAAGGTAAACATCATATGAGATCTCTACGAGTCTCATGTAGAGTTGGATTGCTCAAATATAAACGATCAAAGCATTCTAACACTTCAAAAAGGTATCTGGATCAAAAGGATTAGGTTTCATTCAGGGCATATGAGGCTACACCTCTTAGAGGTATTCTATGAAGGGTCTGCCATCGTTCCGATTTTTCGTGCTCGATGCATAGTCCTAATCAAAAATAAAATGTTTCGAAACTTGTGAAATGGAAATGATTATATAACAAACTATATTTTTAATATAGGTGTCATTAAAAACCAATGCAATGGAAGCAATATTATTTCTGATGAAATTTTTTATCGCTGCTGCTGCTCGTGTATCCCACATAAACTGCCATAAGCAAATCATACCATATCCTGGAAATTTCCCATTGTGGAGGAGGATCATCATCGATGTGGAGAATAAGTCTCTAATAATAATGATTAAATAAAAAATTATAAGCTAAGGAGGGAAAGAATGAGAAAGGCTAATAGAGTTCTGCTCGAAGCCATGCTGGCCCTTGCAGTGATTGCTTCTTTGAGCATTTCCGCATTATCGCAATCTCAGGCGATCAAAGCGGATCTTGTATTGCTCAATGGCACAGTATACACCGTAAATGAAAATGTCAACTGGGATAAACAGCCCCAGCAAGCCATAGCCATAACTGGAAAGAAAATCGCCTATGTGGGTGATAACTCAGGCGCCCGAGGTTTCATAGGTCCGAATACCCGAATAGTAGACCTTGAAGGCAAGATGGTTCTGCCAGGATTCGTAGAAGCTCATGTACATCCAAGTGGTGCGGCACTTCTTTTGGCTGGAGTTAGCCTTTTCAATGCCACGACCAGCGATGGGTATCTAAAGCTGATAAAAGACTATGCATTGCAAAACCCAAATGTCACCGTCATCCGCGGTTTTGGCTGGAACTATCCTGTCTTTGGTCCAAAGGGGCCGACTAAAGAACTTCTTGATTCGGTGGTGCCCGATAAACCTGTATTTCTCTATGCCTTGGATGGCCATTCCGCATGGGTTAACTCCAAAGCCCTGGAGATTGCCAATGTCACCGATAAGACTCCAGATCCCCAGGGTGGCGTCATCGAGCGTGACTCCAAAGGGAATCCTTCCGGTACTCTAAGAGAGCCATCTGCATTTAATCTAGTCCTATCCAAGCTTCCGCCTATAGATGATAAGGAGATTACACAGGGCCTGATTAGAATATTGGATGTAGCCAAGGAATCTGGGATCACCACTGCCCATGATTCCGGCGTCTTTAATCCGAAGATGATGGATATTTATTCAAATCTGGATAAAGAAGGAAAACTTGATGTGAGGATCAGGGCGGAGCAAGTTCTGGACCCCAAACTGGGCACAGAGCAGATCCCAGCATTGATTGCCGAGAGAAACAACTATTCTTCGGGCCTCGTACAGATGAAGACTGCTAAGCTGCTCCTGGATGGGGTCGTCGAAGGGCATACCGCCCTTCTCCTGGAGCCTTACATAGATCGTCCAGGGTTCAAGTCTGCCCCTATCTGGAAGCCTGAGGTTTTCAACGATACCATAACCGCTTTGGATAAGGCCGGATTCCAAATCGAAGTACATGCCATCGGAGACGGTGCAGTTCGCATGACCCTCGATGCCTATCAGAGGGCGCGGGAGTTGAATGGAAAGAGAGATTCCAGGCATAAGATAGCTCATGTCGTTCTGGTATCGGCTCAGGACTTGCCGCGCTTCAAGTCTCTGGGAGTCATTCCAGTTCCATCGCCCAACTGGTTCTACTATGACCCGACCTTCGAGACGAACAACCTCGCTTACCTGGGATCGGAAAGGGCCGAGCACATGATGCCCATGAAGAGTTTCATTGATAGTGGAGCCATGGTCGCTATAGGAACTGACTTTCCTGCATGCGGAGACTACCCCACCATGAATCCCCTGGATGAGATCAAGACGGGTGTGACCAGGCTTCCTTTATCGCCAGATAGCAACATCACAAAGGTGTACTGGCCTGAGGAGAGGGTCGATCTCAAGACCATGATAGAGTGTGCCACCATCAACGGTGCTTATGCCAGCTTCATGGAGAATGAGACCGGCTCATTGGAGGTTGGCAAGCTGGCCGATTTGATAGTGCTGGATAAAGACCTCTTCAAGATGGCACCAGAAGACATCAACAAAGCCGAGGTATTGACAACTATATTAGAGGGACGCGAGGTCTTTGGGGCCTTTAAAGATAATGAGACAATATCACTGGATGCTGATCAGATGGAGGTATTGTCCAAGCTCTATGAAGGCCTGTACAAGAATGTAGCACCAGAGGATATCGAACAAGCAGATGGATTACTGGCGGAGTTGGATGGTGGAGGTGCAATTTATAAAGACAACAATAAGTACTCGTAAGTTTTAAATGAGCCCCTAAGCTAATTAAATCACTGGAGATAAAATGGATAAGCAAAATTCTCAAGAATATAAAGAGAAATCAAAAGCCCACTTCGAAGAGATATCCTCGCATTATTCTGACACTTATGCGGGCAAATATACCGGGTTCATGTACGATGCAATACTACGAGAGTTAGAAGGGAAAAATTTCTCAACTTTATTAGATGTTGGATGCGGAACAGGTATATTTTTGTCAATGATTTTGAACAAATTCGATGTCAATGTATCTGGTATAGATATATCGCCCGGAATGATAGAAAAAAGCAGAGAATTACTCGGAGATCGTGCGGACTTAAAAGTGGGGGATTCAGAACATTTGCCTTGGAAAGCTGACTCATTCGACATCGTTACCTGCATTGCTTCTTTTCATCATTATCCCACTCCTGAACTTGTCCTGAAGGAAATTGAACGTGTTCTGAGGCATGGTGGGAGTGCAATAATTGCGGATCCATGGGCACCTAACCCATGGAGATTTTTGGCGAATTTAATTATCAAGTCTCCGTTTAACAGGCACGGAGAAGTAAGAATGTACTCTCAAAGAGAAATGCAGGAATTGCTTGAAACTGCTGGTTTCACGTTAATTAAATGGAAAACTAAGAGGAAGTCATGGAGGACATATTTTATAGTCGCTGCATCACACGGATAATTTGAATGTCTGTCCTATAATCTCATTCCCGCACTATTTTGAGCCCATGGCAAAGAACCATCTATGATCGCATGCTTTGAGACAAGGTGGCCTTATGGTCTTTCCGTCCATGAGCATCTAATATAACCAAATTCAACTTTATTGTACCTTCTGAATTCAAACAAGACTTGAGTCAACAACGTTAGCCCGTCGCGGCGACTGAGCGACAGCCTCTTTTTGCTCTCGCGCGTTTCACCGCGCGCGGCTACCCCGGGAAATAGCAAACCTGTAAACGTCAGTGTAAATGTCGTATCACGAGTCACTCAACGAGATATTTGTGGTTTGAATGCATCCAATTTTATGATAGAGGGCCCCGCTCATATATCAAATATCTTTCCCATATCAGCAGTCGCTGTAAACCAACCAATGACTTGTGATTATTGGCTATCGATTGTCTCGACCTCTCCGTGGATAACTGGAATTCATACATTTAAATTGGATTACATTCAAGGAGGGAAGCAGATCGCAAATGTAACGCTTACCTTTAGAGTATAAACCAAGACATAGCTCTCTTTTTTCGAAATCAAAACCTAACTTGGATCTAGATTTGGGCAGTGTACTGATTCTGCTGTAATTGTAGTACATCACGGCGGTACTTGGAGATGCTATAACTAGAGCATCAACATAGTTACCAACCAGATTTATAATAAGCCCTGTATCCGACCTTAAGATATTGGGAATACCAAGGAGGATACAAGGCAATGGATACCAATAACCTACTGACGGATTATCTTGCCGATCCAAGTGATGGTCTGAAGCAACTATTCATCTGGTTCCTGAACATGGTGATGCAACTAGAGGCAAATCAACAAGCTTGTGCCGGTCCATATGAGCGCAGTGACCAGAGGAAAGCTCATAGAAATGGTACTCGATCACGCACTCTCAAGACTCGCGTAGGTGAACTGACTCTCGATAAGCCTCAGTTCCGGGAGTTCCCATTTGAGACTAAGGTGTTTGAGAGATATTCTCGTGTTGAACAGGCATTGTTGATGGCAATAGCCGAATCCTATATCCAGGGTGTTTCAACAAGAAGAATGGAGAAAATCGTCAAGAACTTCGGCCTAGACCGCTTATCTCCCTCAGAAGTCTCTAGAATCTGCGATATATTGGATGAAAAGGTCGAGGAATTTCTCAAGAGGCCAATCGAAAACAAGATCCGTTACCTCTTTGTGGATGCAAGCTACTTCAAGGTCAGATTTGGGGCCCAATACAAGACCAGGGCACTTCTGATCGTCACAGGAATCAGGGATGATGGCTATAGGGAGGTTCTGGGAGCCAGTATAACTGAATCAGAGGATAGCGGCTTTTGGTCGGCGCTGTTCCGGGATCTCAAGGATCGGGGCCTGGATGGAGTTCAAATGGTCATATCAGATGCCCATAAAGGAATTCAAAAGGCAGTAGAATCATCGTTTGTAGGGGCATCCTGGCAGTTTTGTCATGTCCATTTTGACCGGGCTGTTCTGGAGACTATATCCAATAAGGATAAGCACGAGATCGCAGAGAAGCTAAAGGATGCCACAGATGACGAGATAAAAATGCAAAACTTAGCCTCAGAGCTTGACAATCGTGGATATAAACAGGCGGCAGATACCATTGATAGGTTCAGATTTGATCTGTGGAACTATAAGGCATTTCCTAAGGCTCACTGGAAAAAGATTCGGACGACAAACATTATTGAAAGGATCAACAAAGAGCTGAAACGAAGGAGTAAGCCTGTTGGGGCATTTCCTAGTGATAAATCTCTTATGAGATTGATTGGTTGTGTCCTGATCAATATGAACGAGGATTGGATTACAGGTAATAGGTATTTATCTATGGACGAGAAGTGAAAGGTTCTGGATACAGGGCGCCTACGAATTTACAGCAATTGTGGTACACTACCCTAGATTTGTACATATCCGCCTAAGTGCGCCGCATCCCTAGCCTTTGCGAATTCTGCATTATCCTTAGTAGTTCGATCAAGTATACTAAGAACTGTACCTTAACTGAAAAATCAGTAAGAATAGTCTTGCCCAGATATAAAAGACCAAAGCATTCTAACACTTTAAAAAGTAAAAGGATTAAGTTTCATTCAGGGCATATTTTACCGCTGCTTCTGCGTGTATCCACGTGGTATCAAAAACAGGCACCTTTACATCATCCTGTTTGACCAGCAATGGTATCTCGGTGCACCCCAGTATGACTCCTTGTGCACCCTCCTGATCCACAAGACGATTAATGATCTGGATGAATCGCTCTTTTGAGCTGTTGTAGAACTTTCCAGCACATAATTCATCAAATATCACCGAATTGATGTCCTCCCGTTCGGTTTGATTGGGAATAATCACCTTGAGTCCGTATTTTTTCTCAAGCTTGCCTCGATAAAAGTTCTGCTCCATGGTGTACTTAGTACCCAACAGTGCAACAGTTTTTATCCCGCTTTTATTCACTTTTTCACCGATTGCGTCGACAATGTTGAGAACGGGGATATGGACCTTTGCTTGAATATCATCAGCACGTGAGTTCATAGTATTCGAGGCAATTACTATGAAATCAGCTCCGCCATTTTTAAGGCTTTGTGCTGCGTCGATCATCGTTTTATTCAGGGGATCCCAGTCTCCCCTTTCTGCCAATCGTTCCTGGTTCGAGAAATCTCCGAATTCAATAGAATACATCAGAATCTTTGCGGAATGCAAGCCCCCAAGCTCCTTGTTAACCATTTCATTCATTAGCCTGTAATATTCAATTGACGACACCCAGCTTACTCCACCTATGATGCCGATGGTTTTCATTTGTGTTTCATTTGAGCTAACTGTGCTTAGATTTGAGAAGGGTTGATTTAGGGCATTATTCTTTGTTATATACGCTGAACTAGAGGCCTCACTGGTAGAGACTTCACTGGTTTGGTCAGGCGCCTCAAGATCAGCGCCTTCGTTATTCCAGACATCGGCATATTGAGAATCAGTCCCGGTGACCGCATCAAAAGCCTGTGTGGCCTCATCATAATTGCTCTGCGCACCCGTTTCGACGCCGTTATTATACGAATCGGATGCCGTTTGCTGCCCAGAAGCTGATATAAAAATTACAATTAGCATTAACCATAAAACGAATACTGTCTTTATTTTCATCGGCAGTCCCTCCTTAGTGTTTGTTCACATTTTATGTTAATAAATATTTCGAAGAGATAGCTCCTTCTAGGAGCTTGACCTGACAAAGCCGAAAGATGTCTATATGTTTTTATGTATATTCAATTGTAATGGTTATAACACATCTGTTAATTCATCAATTGTATAAACATTATTGGATATAGACCATTTTCGCGAATATTGATAGAAATGTTCTCTTAGAAGTGAGAACAGCCTATTCTATGTTGTCTCTTGCAATGAAAATTAAAGTTTGAAAAATATCATATATAATTTTAAATGAAGCCATAATAATGTTATTAGGATGTAAAAGTATGAAGGAGAGCCTTCTCCGCTGGCAAAAACTTTTTCCGATAATGGAGCACATTTAGTATGTAGCAATAAGGGAAAACCAGCACGCAGTTGGATGTAGGATTCTCAGATGAAATTATTTGATTGCATGGGTACAGGGCTCTCTATAAAGGAGGCTCGAAGCAAAGTTTGGATCGAATACAGGACAAAATGTGAAAATGAACCTTGCAATCAAATAAGAAACGGAGAGTTCTAGTGCGCGAATTAGTATTCTATCCAGACCTTCATTATCTAAATCTAATGAAATTTAACACAATTTTATTAGTCCTCATCTTAATGACCGCCTCGAGCGCCAGCGCTGTCTCCTGGTCCAGCACAGTTAGCACGAACACCAGCTCCTGGTCCATCTACCGTCAGAGCGAGAGCTTAACCTTCGACTACTCTCAGTTAGTCCAGGGGACAATATCGCCTGTTGATTACCACGGCAGAACCCTAAGCCCTTTCTATTCCGGCTACCAAGAGATAAATGTAAACGACGTCCGGCAGCGGGAGAGAACCTCAGCGTTCGAAGGCAGCTATAGCTCGGAAGAGCAAACGAGCCTGCGGTCGGATGCATACAATCCAGTCTACATAAACATCTCTAAGCCATCGGGAAGTCCTATCTTCACCATCCTTTATTTCGAGCAATGGCCTGTTATCCTCAGATCAAGCAAGGCTTTAAGGTACTCAGGGAAGGAGATAAACGACAGGGAGTTTGAAGGCAACAACCTGGACTTTGTGGGCAGTGATTTCCTGTATAACAAGGAGCTTTCAAAGGATACAAGCGTAGGTCTGCTGCTCAAGAGGATGAACGCTACAGTCCAAGCCACCAATGATTCTATCCTCTCGGCTCAATTTTTGCCCATTAAAGAAATGGACTATAGAGTTGCGGCTCAAACCACAGGTATTGCTGATCTGAAGTACAGGCAAACTGGTCCAGATTATGATATAAAGCATCAAACCTATTTTGTGACGAATGAGGGTGAAGAGAGATACATTGGACCGTATAACATCTCCAGGCACATCCATATGAACTTCGACTTCCAGAATAACTCTCGGGACTATGACTGGATGTCATGCAATTTTTGCGGCTGGGACTCGATGAATTACTACGACAAAAAGAGCTTTGGAGCGAGCACTAAAGGAGTATTCGATTGCACCTGCTACAAGGTGCCTTCCATTGCTCAGTTTCCGCAGTGATTCTTTTCGGTCTTAAACTTGAATCGAAGGGGGCTCTGGTCTATTATGACGACTGAGAGCCCAAGTCCGTTTTAGCTTTAACACATTTATCCGCGCGGCATCCCAAATTTTCTTGAGGACGACACTTGCTGCTGGCATCTGCCAGCTTATTCGCTTCGGCAGAGTACCGGGATAGGTATGTTGGTTTCGTCGGCAGAACTATCTCCCTTTGTGGCCTTGGGTACAGGATATCCTATCTCGACCATAGTGGAATTCGAAAACTTCTTCAGGATAGATGACTCATCGCCATTAGTTTCTTCAAGGTTATTTACTACGATTGGCGTTTTCACGTTCATAGCGGGAGGAGGTTGCCACCAAGCGGTTGCATTGAACTCACTGTGCTTATCGACACTGAGGACTGCATAGCCGGAATCCACAAGAATCCTGTTAACGCATGGCCATTCTGGACGAGAATTGGAGTCCATTAGATAAACAACGCAGACAAGTTGGCCTACATCGTTTCTCCCGCCAGGAGCGTTGTCATCGATATCAAGAAATACAGTTTTATTATTAAGGAGAGATGTTGTGAACTTCTTAGCGTTTTTCCCTTCAGGCGTTAAAGTCGATGGGGCGACTACATCTGCAAACTTTACCTGATCTATGTGCCGTGCCCTAGGATCTGGCTTAGTTAGTTCTATACCAAAAGTATCACCTGTAACAACGGTGACAACGCGCCCGATGGCCTCATCGGGTAGCGCAATAGCGACTTTTATTAGTATGAGGGTTAATAATAATGCCAATAGTTTATTCATAGACTATCTATCTGTAAGGGACTTTTTATTTGAACTTTATGAATGTAGCAATCTAATTATCCAAAAGCTAGAGGCAATAAATTAGAACGGCAAAAAAGACAATTCAGTTTTATTCAGCCAGATCATCCCAGTAATCGTCGCAGGGCTCAGCATCCTTCTTCTCAAAATAATGTGTGCTATGGGCATCCATACTATCGCCTTCGAGAGCGTCTAGGCTGTCATCACCATAGATATCCGTATCCATCTTCATAGATTTCACCCCCAACATATTTAACATTATTAATCATATTTAACGGTATTTAGGAAAAACTCATAAAACTCAAACAGACATCGCCTCATAGAGCCAGTCAGCTACCTGGAAGGTGGGCGGGCTGCCTGCGGTCCGCATGTCATTGTCAAGACGCCAAGAGAACATGCCAGCAAGATTGTTCTCTTTCGCAAAATCGCATTTTTTCTGTATCGAATCTTGGGTGTCCGGCCCTCCGTTTTCAGGGTAATCAATCTCGCTTTCCACCCCTCCGATCATCTTCTCGTAGGGGAATCCGGCCTCATAATATGATTCTGCATATGATTGGAGATCATCGCCACTCTCAGCCCCATAAGTCATCAGGTTGATGTTATCAACGCAATCTTTCAAGCTTGCGATAGTCTCTGGCGAGTGCACACCAGGCCAGATGGTATGGCTTACTTTGTAGGGTTTGCCGTGGGGATTTGGGCCCGCCTGTTTCAGAGTGGTATTGCAGGTCGAGAGAAGGGTCTGGAGTTCATCTGCATAATCGTTGATCTGGTGTGTCTCCCAATCCATATCGTAGCCGTCGAGATCATACTTTTGCAGGTAATCAAGGACGCTATCGGCGAATTTCTGGGGGTCCTTTGCAGCTTCAAGATATTGGTCATCGATAGATTGGTCGCCGAAATTAGATGAGATGAATATTTCAGCATCAGGATTTCCGTTGTGACACAGATTGACAATATTCCTTATCTTTTCTTCTGCCTGCACCGCTGAAGTGCCATCAGCAGTCGCATCAGTCAGAACGCCATCATTGACGGTTGCAAATGCGATATAGAGGCGGTTGATCTTATTCCATGGGATGTCGTCCGGAACCGACATAGTCTCGTCGTAGCCCTCATCAAATATCAAGAAGTAAGCTGCGATGATCGGCTTTCCCTCTGAACTCCCTGCAGCTGAGTCGGACAGGTTCGAAGGCTTTGCCATAGTGCTTTGGGATAGTAAGAGCAACATTACCAGGGCCAAAAGAATAAGTTTCTCCGACAGATCATAACCCCCGAACACATAAATGGGATGTATCGAAGTATTAAATACAAAACTCGTTTTACGATGTTTCTCATGGGAGATAAAATCACTAACTCAACGCTAACTCACTAACTGACAACTACCTCACGTTCAATGGGATCACAGAAATATGGGCACTCATAGCCTTGAATGACGCGGCACTCCATTGTCTTTTCCACGCCCAACGGGCATTGACCCTGGCAGAAGCCGCAATAAATTGCATTACTACTCATTATAGCTCCCTAGCACTCTTAAGTGGCCTAATCCAACTTGATGCATTACTCTTTTATAATCTTTTCGCTAATGAATTGACATTCAAAATAATTATGAGGCCATCTTATCGTATTTAGTTATATTACATCATAAATTTTTAATTTTTAAGTATAATTATCGCTTGTTCAGATAACTGTTGTAGTATGAGTGATCATCTTAAAATTGATTTTTAGGTCAAATGCTCTTTCAGAACATCCTCATAAAGTCGTTTTACGTTCTCCTCGGTCTTGGGCATATCCGGGAAGCCTTTGTATTTCATTGCCGTATCTACATCTTCAGGTAGCTTCAGCTTATACTGGCTGCGAGAGTAGAACCAGCATTGTTTAGCATAGTACCTGGAAAGGTACTCCTGCTCGGTCTGGCCTGGTGTGGGGGTGAAAAGACCGCGCTTCTTATCGAGTTCAACAAGCTCCATCATAGTCGTATAGCCTGATCTACTGATTACGAACTTCGCTCTGTTCATCAGCTCTACCTTTTCTTCGGTTGAAACGTAGGAATGAACCGTGGTGTGCTCGTCAAGCTTCTCATGCCTTTCATTTTGAGGGCTTCCTAGCAGGATTACCTTCTCGCCCCGAAGCTTTTTTACCTGCTTAAGTATGATCTCCTCAAACTTCGTTCTCTGCGGCTCAGGACCTGAGACTATGATGAGAAAGTCAAGATCGGCATCCACATTCATTTTTCTGATGCTTGTAAGTATTCCCGCATAATAAGTCCTATCATTTGTGACCTTCAGATTAGAGAGGGCCAGTTCGCCGCTGAGGTTTGAGCCATTTGGCTTAATATCAGGCACTATCACTCCTGTATACCTTTTATGGAAGAATCCATTGAAGTAAAGGGTACCTTTCTCAAGCGATCGAATATATTTCGGCAATCTGAAGCGTAGCTGGTGGGTAATAAAATAACAGGGAATATCTTTGGAGTATACGCCCATTCTGTTATCGCTGATTATTAGATCGTACTTATTCTCGGAGAGTATTTTGTTCAAATTTTTCCTCTCTGTGGCAAGGGCTTTAAGCAGTATTGGAGTGCTGGCCGCAAACTTGGGCAGAAAGAATCTTGTGGAGCTATAGGGTGCAGGATAATCTTTATAGAATATAAAGTTGCAATCAGGGAATTCTTTTTTCAGAGATAGAAGGGCATTTCCACTGGTTGCAATTGTTACATCATGGCCGCGATTCAAAAGTTCTCGGATGATGGGTATATCTCTGGTTGCATGGCCCAACCCCCAGTTGAGAGGACTTATGAATGCATGTCCCATAAAGGATGAAGCAAATTCTTGATCGTATAAAACTCTTTCCTGAGGGGTTATGCTGGTGATGTCTTTAGAAAATTGCCGTGATACGCTTTAAAGTGACTACTCCCTCGACTGAAGTCGAGGGCACCTAGGCTTTTTGCCGCAGACTGTATCCCTCCATTGAAATGGAGGGGATTAGCCCTGCTTTCATCCTAAAAACGTTTTTATGACTTAATTATCGAAAACTCCATTAGGCTATCTGTTAGATGAAAGCATGGGAGCATGTGATCGATCTAGATTCAAGTTAATTACTTAGACTGTTTTTTACTCAAATCATCTCATCCTCTTCGCCCCTCATTTGCCTCTATCCACCACTCCAAGCCCTCTCTGATCAAGAATATCACAACTATTAGGCCAACTAGCGGATCTGCCTGCCAAAAGCCGAAGAGGTAATTTGCTGCCAAACCAATAAGTAAAGGCACTGATAAGAAGGCGCAGGTCAGTGTTTCTTTCGAATCTGCCACGAGGGCTCGGCTGTTGATTTTAGTCCCTAGGTCACGCTTTTTAAGCGATAAAACGGGCATTACAATGACCGATAGCAAGGCTATAGCAATTCCAGGCAACGTTGGCTTTGCGACCTCGACGAAGATCAGCTTCCTCGAAGACTCATAAAGAACATAGGCTCCCAGCAGGAGGAATGTGGCCGCAACAAACCTGATGGCACTTATACCGCTCGCCGTTTCCTCCTCACGAGAGGCACCTTCATGCTTACGGAGCCGCCAGATCAGGATCAGGCCTGATCTCCAGGGTTTAAGTTTAGATAAGCAGGCAGGTGTAAAAGAGATCTTGGGAAAATATGTTAATGGAGAGATTGGGCTTGATGAGGCCTTATTACGATCTTCTTGATGACGATCTTATTCCAATGCCCCAAAGGTGCCGCATGCATTCCAAGATTCAGGAGGATGAAGGAACGCTTAAGGAGTACATAAAAAGCAAGCTGTTTAGCTCCCGCCGATAGCCGAAGACCGGGGTTAATTATCAGGAGTGCGAGCTGAAAGCGCTGTTTGTTCTCTCCATCCTTACCGATCATCATTTATACACCTTAAGTATTCTAGTCGCTATGCGTAATGGTTTGAGCCCTAGAGTGTATAAATCATCGGTTATAATTCTAGTGGTCATAGCAGTGATGCTTTCTGGTTTTGCAGAGGCTACACTTTCAGTCGAGCCAGGACATAGTATCCAGGCGGCGATAATCGCCGCTAATCCAGGCCAGATCATTGAGGTGCAAAACGGCACCTTTTACGAGAGGATCAATGTAACCAAACCCCTCGTCCTCAAAGGTGTTGGTAGGCCAGTTATTGATGCCAGCGGCATTGGAAGCGCTATAACCATCTCTGCCAACGGTTCAACTCTAATGGGATTTACAGCTACAGGATCAGGCATTGGAGCTGAAGATGCCGGCATAAGAGTGCTCTCTGACAGAAATATAATCAAAGATAACACAGCTATTAAAAATAATAATTACGGAATGATCCTAATTCACGTCGATAACAATACCGTCTTTTTGAATACAATGATAGAAAACGAAAAAGGCGGAATTTTATTGATTCATTCCAACCACAACCTTGTATGGGGCAACAATGTCAGCAGGAGCGGGAGTGGTATCTCCATTGAAACCTCCCGCGACAATACAATTGATTCCAACAATCTGACTAGGAATGAGATGGGCATAAATATTTCGAATAATGACATAAGCGAGAGCATCACTCCACATGGCAAGGGGGTATCAATAAAGTACGGCTCTACCAGCAAATTGGCCACCTACAATATTGGCATGAACAGCACAAGTTCATCTACCGGTGTCAACCTCATCTATAATAACAATCTGCAGGACAACGGCCAGAATGCCTTCGATGACGGCAACAACCAGTGGGATAACGGCAAAGTAGGCAACCATTATAGCAACTATGATGCATATGAACAAGGTTGCACGGATCGCAACCGAGATGGTATCTGCGATAATAGCTACAGTATTCCCGGAGGACATAACGTTGACCGGCTGCCAAAAGCATCCCCTGACGCCATACTCAGTTATAAGTCAAAGGGATCTATGGGCTCAGAGCTGAAGATAGACCAAAAGACTTTCACTCCCGGTACGGATATCAATGTGACATATGCTGTTCCAAGAAACCTCTCAGGATGGGTGGGCGTTATGAAGGCGGATCAGCCTAGTGGAATAGCCAGCCAGGAAAACGCTCTATCCTATCAGAACCTGGAAGGCTCATCAGGAATATTGAAGCTAAAGGCGCCAGCAAATAGTGGCGCATATGAGCTTCGCTTGTACAATGCTACCAGAAATGATGAGATAGCTTCTTTGAAGTTCATGGTTAAAGTCCCATCAATTGCTGCAACTCCGGATTCGGTGTATACTTCTGAGGATATTACAGTCGCTTACGCAGGAGCTCCAGGTTATGATAATGACTGGATAGCCATGTACAAATCTGGATCACCCGATACCAGTTACATTACTCGCCAGTATTTGGGAGGAAAAGAAAATGGTACTCTGGTCCTTGATACTCCAAATCCAGGGAGCTATAATTTCAGGATGTTCGAGAATAATACATACGATCGGCTGGCCACCAGCAACAGTGTAGCGGTCAGAACCTATAATGGCACCAAAGTCGTAGCCTCGCCAACTCATGTAGCACCCGGAGGAACAGTTACTGTAACCTACTGGGGTGCACCCGCTTCAGGAACTGGTGTTATTGGAATGTACGGAATGACTAGGCCTGACAAGTTCCCTATTGAGACGAGGTCCCTTGGCAGCGATTACAGCGGCAGGATGACTTGGAGGCTACCTTATGCTCCAGGACAATACGACTTCAGGATGTTCTACTCTGCCATTACCGATATCGAACAAGGAGCTTACCAGATTTTGGGCCAGAGTGATATAGTTACAGTAGGCTAGAAACTCGGAGTAGCTTGGCGATGGAAGGATTGATCTGCCTATGTATGGCTGTATAGGCATCCACCTTCCATTTTGAGGAAGCTATCCAGGTGTCGTTATGATAGAGCACGATCCTATGCCTACGAAGATGCTCAAGAATAACGCCGTACATCTCACAGGCTCATGGTGAGGCTTTGAAAGACGAGTTAGTGCAAAAGCACCTGGAGCAGATCCCTACATCGAGGAGCTATCAAAAAGTCTGCCAGGTATTCCACTTCGGTAAAGACCTAGAGCCCAAGACAAGACTAACACTCGCCGGATAACAATAGCTGAAGGATAACTTATAGATAATAAAACATAATATTAGTCGCATCTAGAGTCGGTGCCGAAATGACCGCTGAAGAGATACAAGATGAAAGTGAAGAAATGTTTAGGGTGCTCTCTAATGCTTCCCCTGTCGCGGTCATCGTTTACCGGAACAATAAGCATCTGTATGTAAACTCTGCTGCTATATCGATTTTTGGATACACGAGGGAAGAACTGCTAGCGATGGATTTCATTAACCTCGTACATCCGGGTTATCGAGACATAATAAAGGAACGGGCTCTTGCGAGAATGGGGGGCGAGGGAAAACAGTCACGTTATGAAGCGAAAGTGATTACAAAAGCCGGCGAGGAGAAATGGCTAGATGTTTCTTCTAACCTTATCCGCTATGAGGGATCGCCTGCAGGAATAGTCATCTGCACGGACATCACCGAGCGCAAGAAGATGGAGGAGGAGCTGAGGAGCAGCGAAGAGCAGCTTCGTTCGATCTTCGAATCAACCCAAGATGCTATCATCACCATTGATGACGATATGCGTTGCACTAATGCAAATCTCGGTGCTGGCGCTATCACGGGCATATCTCATGAACAACTTGTAGGTCAGATGCTACCGGATTTTCTCGATCCAGATTTTGATCTATTTGCCGCATGGCCTGCGTTTATACAAACTGGTCGATTTAAAGGAGAAGTAGGAATCCGGCATAAGGATGGGACATTCCGCACAATCGAGGCCACTGGCATTGCTAACATCCTTCCCGGTCAGCATCTGTTTGTGGGACATGATATCACAGAGCGCAAGAGAGCGGAGGAAGCCATTAACGCTGAACGCAAACAGCTCCTATCTATATTTGGTAGCATTAACGAGATCATTTACATCGCGGATATGGATACCTACGAGATTCTTTATGCCAATAATGCGACCCAGAAATTTTTCGGCCAGAATCTAGTAGGAAAACTCTGCTATAAAGCCTTGCAGGGTAAAGACAAGCCATGCGATTTCTGTACAAATCCTATTATCCGCAAGTTACACTGCCAGCCATATCTGTGGGAGTTCCATAACTCATTAGTCGGTAAAGATTTCCAGATTGTAGATCGTGTAATCCAATGGCCGGATGGCAGGGATGTGCGCTTTGAGATAGCTATTGATGTCACAGAGCGCAAGGAGATAGAGAAAGAGCTTCGCAGGTCCAAGGATGAGCTGGAGCAGAGGGTTCAGGAAAGGACAATCTGGCTCCAGAGGGCTAATGAAGCTCTACACTATGAAATGATGAAGCATAAGGAGACCGAAGCGGAACTCATAAAGGCCAAGGAGGCTGCAGATGCTGCTGTCGAGGCTAAGGCATCGTTCCTCGCTAATATGAGCCATGAGATCAGAACTCCTATGAATGCTGTCATTGGACTTACCGGCCTTCTCCTGGATATGGATCTAAAACCAGAGCAGAAGGAATGCGTTGAGACTATAAGATCAAGCAGCGATGCCCTTCTGGCTATAATCACTGATATCCTGGACTTTTCTAAGATCGATAGCGGCAAGATGGAGCTTGAGCATCAGCCTTTTGATCTTCGATCCTGTATAGAGGAATCAATCGATTTAGTGGCTCAGAAGGCAAAAGAGAAAGGTTTATGCCTGGCCTATAGGATGGATGATTCTGTTCCGAGCGCCATAATAAGTGATCCAACGAGGCTTCGGCAGATTTTGATCAACCTACTTAGTAACGCAGTCAAGTTCACAGAGATGGGAAATGTCGATGTCTGCGTCGCCTCTCAGGCCATGGACGACGGTAAGTGTAGACTCCATTTTGCAATCAACGATACCGGAATTGGCATACCCCAAGATAGAATGGATAAAATTTTCCGTTCTTTTAGCCAGGCAGACATGTCTACTACTCGCAAATATGGTGGCACAGGCCTTGGATTAGCTATAAGCAAACGCCTGGTGGAGATCATGGATGGCAAAATCTGGGCGGAAAGTGTTGAAGGCAAGGGTTCTACATTCCATTTTACGTTGCCTGTTGATGAGTACTTGGATCGCTTACCCAAGCCAAAAGAAGCCCCGGCTCAACGCAAAAGCAAGGTTCACGCTAATATGCGCATACTCTTGGCTGAGGATAATGCTGTCAACCAAAGAGTCTTACTGCAAATGCTCAAGAATTTGGGGTATAGGGCTGATGTGGCTGCTGATGGAATCGAGGTACTCAAAGCCATGGAACTCCAGTCTTACGATCTGGTGCTTATGGATGTACAGATGCCGGAGATGGACGGTTTTGAGACCACCCGAGAGATACGAAGACGCTGGCCAAATGGGCCGATGATCGTAGCTCTCACCGCCTACGCGCTAGAAGGTGACCGCGAGAAATGTCTCGATGCAGGGATGGATGATTACCTTTCTAAGCCTGTTAAGATGGATTGTCTTGTTGAGGTGTTAAGCAAGATTACCCAATCTCCTAAAGAATAGAATTTAAAAAATGCTTTGCCGAAGAGCATGTAATAGTTTTCAATCGCTAGCGACCATTATGTTGCTTTATTCTCAAGAATTTGATACATCCATAGAAGGTTTAGCCAGAAATGCCGGCAACGTATTCTACTTCGATGAGAGTAAAAAAATGAAAGTTTACATCTTGCAGCAGCCTCCCATTCCTTGGCTCGACATCCCCATAGTGGTCATCTTCATGCCTTTCATCTGCTGACTTGAATTACCGGAAGAGATGTTACTTTTCCCGATCGTTTGATTGGACATCATTCCGCTTCCCATCGTACTACTTCCCATCATCCCCATTCCCATCATGCCCTTGCCCATCATGCCTTGACCACTTTGGCCCATTTTCATCATCGATGAATTATTGACCATGACGCAACTACCATTTTGCATCATGCACATATCGGTTTTCATCATTGTAGTGTTATTCACTTGCATGCAAGTGCCGTTCATCATCATGCACATATGGGCCCCCATTTCCGAAGCATTATTGGTCCTATTCATGCTGCTGTTCATAGAAGCTCCACTGGAAGTCGCGTTAGTGATCTTGGTCACATTGCTTGAAGTTGCATTCATTCCAGCCATTCCAGCCATATTATCTGTAGCTCCAAAGGCCAATCCAATGGCTGATAACAGCAGGATAAAAGCCATAATTGCAGAAGTTCTCATTCTCATCACCTGAAGACTAAAGATTGGATTTCAGCCCAATTGCATCTATCTTCTATTTATAGACAATTGTTGATATGGCCCCTAGCCAAAGATGCTCACATTGTGGGCACCGTGCTTGGCGGCTATCTGCAAGATTTCCTCACGTCTGGATTTCAGGAGGTCGTTCAGATACATTTGCAGTACTTTTAGCTTTTCAATAGTAGTTGTCCCGATTGAGTGAAGGCCTGCTTGCAAATTAGACATTTCGTTCTCTCCTCTTCCTAAAGTCCTGATCCCATTGAAGTGGATCTGGTCCATAAACCGTAATTACTATTATCTCCGCTTCTGTCCAGATATGGACCTACTTGCCGCAGGTTTCTTCTTCCATCAATCTTATTGCTATTGCTCCCAAAGTTTAAAGAATAATCCGAGCGAATATTATGAAAAGGTGCAAAGACTAATGGGTGCTCGCACATTGAAGATCCCCGAAGACGTAGTAAACGCCCTCAGAGTTCCTCCTGACGATGTGGAAGCAGAGCTTTACAAAGAGCTAGCTTTGGCTCTTTACCAGCGAGGAGTGCTTTCCTCCGGCAAAGCTGCAGCACTGAGCGGCTTGACACGCTTGCAATTTGAGGAACTTCTGGGCAAGCGCAGGATCAAGCGCCATTATGGAGCGATGGAGCTAGAAGAGGATCTGGAGTATGCCGGGAGCCCTCAGTGATTCATCAACTCTGATACACATGGCAAAAATATGGCGCTTGAACCTTTTGAAGGATTTTCATGAAAAGATTATCGTAGCTCCTGCTGTCTGGAAGGAAGTTGTAGAAGAAGGACATGATTGGCCTGGTTCCCTAGAAGTTGAAGCGGGTAAAGGCTCTGGATCATTAGATTCATCACATGTCATAGATGATACATATATGCTTATATGCTTAAGTATCTATCGCATAAACATTTAATCTTATATACGCATAAGTATCTATTATCGCTTATGGCTAGGATCATTTTGTCAATAGACGATGAGTTAGATAAGCAGTTTAGAGATGAGGTTGCCAAGCGGTTGGGAATGAAAAAGGGGAATATTAAGATAGCTATGGAAGAAGCGATTAAGGATTGGATAAATAAGGGGAAATAGAATCACTCTGACTTTGCGTTTGTGGCTAATTAATATAATTCAAAGCCTACACTTATTTCTAGGGCTAAAACCAACAGCTATTCTAGCGCGCTCAATCGCCGCGCGGGCTGCCCCTAACCCCTCGCTGGGGGAAGGTTCTGGAAAACGCTTGCTATAAGGTTGATGCGAATAAAATTACCGACACCCTCTATCTATTGTACTGAAGTGTCTAAGGGTTCTTTATTACTCAAGAGATTCTGCAATCGGAGTAGGATATCTAACTATAATAATATGGGAATAAAGCCCATAGCATTCTATTCAAAAGGTTTGTGGCTAGAGAAGCACTGCCTCACAGAACTCCCTACTTTTTTTCGCAAGTTCCGGCATGCTCTCACGGCTCTTATGCACGCAATGAGCAATAAATGCCGCATGAACAATCATCAGTAGCCAAACCAACGCCTTATTCCCAGGATTTCTCATCCAGTCTGCAACTATCTCATAATCATCATGGATGATTAGGACTGTAGGGGGCTGCGGTTGATCCCATGGGACTCTTGTTTCGGAGATGCTTGCTGGCATTACCTCATTGCCTTCAATTGGACTAATTTTTATATTTAAATTAGATTCGATTTCCTTTTGGGTCGTTATATGAAGAGAAAATCCTTTTTCTTGATTGCCTCCTAGATCAGAAATTACCTTTTCGATCAAGCTCCTATTGGAGTATAGAATTAGTGAAAGAGCCATGGCAATTCTTTCAACTATTGGTTCACTACTTAATGCGATGATTTGTATGATTATTGGTTCCTGCCAATCCATCCCAATTGTCCATATTTTTATTCCATCTGGTATCGAGCGAAAATGTATGTGAGCGAATGAGTGCATAATATCTAATGCTAAATTTTCTAAATCAGAAATTGGGAAAATATTCTCGCTAGCTTGTTCTATACCAACGGCTAATGCATTTGCTATATTTGTATTCGGTTCTTTTGAAGAATCCTTGATTAGTGATTCTACGCCATCCCTAAACAAAGTGTTTTCTTCAGAGTAGTTTCGCTTGCAGTATATTGCGAAGTTTATTATAAAACGAGCAAAGGATACTGAATGTGATTTCCTTATAAATTCTTGGATTGTCTGCAGGAAAAATTCTCCAAGATTTCCAATCTTACCGCTCGTGGAAAATTCTGTAAGAATATCGGCGGCCCGGCTAGCAGCGCCACTTAGGAGAGCACATTTAACACCTTGGGAAATGCAGTCGAAGGCTTTTTCTCCTTGTCCGATCGCTGCCCACATAGCAGCCGCTTCTTCATAATTATATGCAGCGTCTCGCCATAATTCGGTAATCTCATAATGTTTAGCTGAATCTTCATAACTTTCAGCGGCGCTTTTATAATCGTTTAGCTTCCCATAAGAAAGTGCAAGATAACCTTGAGTTGAAGCAATTCGCAAATTGTCTCCCAATTTTCGATGAATTTCGAGTGCTTGAAGCCCTAATCTAATGGCTTCCTCATGAAGACCTTTTTCCTGGTTTAGTCTGGAAAGTAGCTCAAGCGCGAAACCTTCCTGTTTATGAAGTTTGTGATCTCTTGCCTTAGTTAGTGACTCTAAATATGCTGCTTCTGCTTGATCGTTCAACCCTTGGTCTCGAAAAACATTACCTATATTTGCAATATTTAGTGCTTCAGTTTCCATGCATCCAAGCTTTTGACATATCGCTATACATTCCTCTAAAGCATGTTGAGCGGCTTTGGGATTATCGCTATGTCGATAAGCCATAGCTAGATGATTTAGCCCAGCTGCTTTTAACCTAGGAAGATCATGCTTTGTCGCAGCTTCTATAATCTGCTCAGCATATTTCCCTTGAAGTTCGTGATTTCCAAGTTGTCCGACGCTGCAAGCCATGTTAACCAAACTAGAGTAAATCCCTCGCTCATCACTCAATTTCGTAAATATATCGAGAGCAATTTGCGTTTCCTCAGCACTTTCTCTAAAGCGAGAAACTTGAAGATAAGCATAGCCTAGGTTCAACCTGGTTGCAGCTTCCATAAGTGGATCTAGATCATGATAATAAATAACTGCCTTCCGAAGGATTTCAATAGTTTCTTCTACCTGTCCTTCTCGAATGAGTAGTAAGCTTGACCAGAGCTCAACAATGTTCTTCCATTCAATGTCTCCCAAACTTGAGAAAACCTGGATAGATTTATTCACCTCAGCTCTAGCTTTCGCAAAATCGCCTATTTCGGTATACACTTGTGCCAAGGAATATCTTGTGTGAGCCTCTTTATGTAAGTCTTCATCATCCTTTAAAAATAAAATCTCGTTCTTCAGAAAATCCTCTGCAAGCAGCCATTCACCACGAAGCATTGCAATTGTTGCACCATCAACAAGATACTGTCTCATTCTAGGATCATTGGCCTTTAGAAAGTGATATGCTGCCGCTACTTTCCAATTTTTATTGGCTGCATACTCAGCAAGTCTTTTATGATAATACTCGGAAAGTCCATCAATTGCAGCAATACTGCAAATATGATCTTTAAAACACGTATGGAAGATTTCAAAATGGCTTTCAACTTGTTTGATTAATGGGACGGTTGAATCAAGAATGTACTTGGTTTCCATTGGCGTTCTTGTAATGGATTGCCCTGAATTTAGCAATGAATGTAAGTCGGCCAAATTCAGATTTGAGAAACTATGCGCCAAGAGGTTCATAAGTTCCTTTTGCTCTGAAGATAATTGTTGCCATAAAGCGTTTTGATAGTCGCGTAATCCTTCCGGGAGCGGTGAAACCTGATTTTGGATGAAATATGTTATATATAACGGGTTTCCTCCAGATGCGGAATATAATCTCTGTAGTTCTCCTGGTGGAAGTCTTATTTCGTGAAGCTCAAGCAGTTTTTCCACCTCTTCTAGACTTAAGAGCGGTATTTTGAACTTAGTTACCCCTTGAAAAAGAATAGCATTCTCCGACTGTGCAGCAAAGATAATATGACAATTAAAAAAATGAAGCCCAAGCAGTGCCCTTATAGCATCTGAATTTTTGTCCGCATCGTCAATAAACAATACTGCTGAATTATTTGCCATTTCTTCTTGAAGTGCTGAGCGAGCGTCTTCTTCGGAATAATGGTTTTGAAGAGAATGATTTCGCTTTACTGAAAGCCGATTAGCAAGGTAAGAGCAAATTTGTTGTGTAGTTTTATTCTTCAATGAGACATATATTGCATCAAGTTTTGCAGCTAACATTCCTAGAAAATATGTTTTTCCTGCACCCGGTCCTCCTATGATCAGTAGTTTACCTTTGCTTTGTAAATCCTTTTTAACATCGTCAATAAGGTTTTCTCGAAAAATAAGCCTTTGAGAACGCATCTCTTTTTGAAGGATTTGTAAATAATCCGGGATAGTGGTAAGCTCTAAGCATCCATTGGATTCGATTCCAAAACGTTCGGATAGAAGTTGCATTATATCATTCTTTATTTTATCAGCTAATTCGCTATAATTTTTGAAATTGCAATAAGAAACATTTCGATCATCTTGGATGCGCTGAAGCAGTGCATTAAGTCTTGAATCTCGCCCCTCTGGAGCTTCTTTGATGTAGATCAGCTTTGGTTTATTCTCTGCCAAATTATATTCATCTTCTATTCCTGATATGGTGCAGTTTGGTGGAATCCAGCCATATTGTTTCCAATAAATGGCGATGAAGATATGGCTTTGTTCTAAATAAGATTTATAAACGTCTCTTGGATTATATGGACGAGCCCCTTCCTCAAAGAATATTGGATGTAGCTTAAGATCGCGAATTGCACTGATTGCCGCCTCACGTTCTTCTTTGAGTTCTTTAATTGTAGAACTAATGAATACACGTGCCTTTGATCGTATGTCAATATAGTTATTGTTTCTTCGCCTTCCATTAGTTCTTTCATTAGACTCACCTTATAATAAGCCAAGGGTTATTAGATCATTCTGCACTTCAATTGGCTCCTTTTTATTGATTTCATCAGATGCCGTGAAGTATTGAATCGTCTCTCTGCTATCAGCACAGATCTGTTGACGCATCTTTTCGGCTGAAAATTCTTCCATTGGTGGTAATGATGCAGACAAATCCTCCAAATTAGCTAATAAATAATTTAATATACGAATTGATATAGCATCAGCTTGTCCTGATGTAGTTTCTGTCGAGTTAAATAATAGAGGAACACGGTTAGCCAAGCAAATATTGCACGCAGCCTGAAATATCTGCCATTTCTTGTATCCCTCTTCCTTAAGCATGTTTTCTAATTTTAAAAAGTCTTGACTCAATCTTAAGCGTTCTATAGTTACTGGGAAAAAACGACGCAGCTGACTACAACGTCTTTCTTGGATTTCTTTAGCTGTTTGTCTTAATTCATGAGGTGAACCTCTTTGCATCTCGGATTGTCTACCAGATTTAAGCTTCACTAGTATGTTTTCCATTGTATTTTCAGGGATGTTTTTCTCAGAATAGAAGTGAACTTTTTGCTTAATGATTCCAAGGTCCAACATGGGTCCATATTCCGATGTTCCTGGCGCCAAAACAAATTTTTCTTTTTCAGCTAGTGTTTTGAACCATTGATATCCCTCACTTTGAACAGGAAACATTTTGAGATGACCAACACTCATAAGAGTGGGTTCCACCTCAGAACGAAGAAGTTCTGGTATGCATTGTTTGATAACGTGATCGAATTCTTGGTATATGCACATTCCATATTCACCGCTATCGAACTCTATGAATCCTATGCCAACTATATCTCCATCTCCAGAGGAATTACACCAAGAATTAAAATGAGTAAAGCATTTTTGTGCGCCATCGTCATCTTTGAATACCATCGTTAGTAGAGGACTGTTTACCAAAGCACCAAATTGTGGCACCTGATCATAAGCCAATGCTATAAAACTACTTCGTAATATCTCAGGAAATTCTATGTCAGCAATAACTGCCACTTGAGGCTTTGTTCCATAATCGTATCCAAATACTTTAATGGGCATCCTTAGCGTAATTTGCGCAGAGGTCCCTAATAGTTCTTCCGCAAAAAAGTATATTGGAATAAATAACAGCTAACAGCTAGCTTACAATTTATTCAATATATATCGCGGGCCTCCCCGGCTCCGCCTGCTTGCTCTTCCCCATGGGATCGGCCCCCGGCTGGTCTGCTGAGTACACTTCCACCGACACTCCAAGCACGCCCTGCAGGTAGTCTTTCTCCCTGGAAATTCCAGGGAAAATTAATAAATGTACTGCTCATAATGGAATCACCTTGGGGTTAACGTGGATGCCAAAGATGTAGCAGTAGCTGCTAAGAATTATTTCGGAGATACCAAAACCATTAAAAAATTCATCTTTGAAACAATCTCTGTTAAGAGAGAGGGCGAAAATTGGGTGGCAATTTGCCTGGTTCAGGATCTATTTGAAGAGGAAGGCAAGAAGTTCAAAGTAATCGTGGACAATGTGGGAGCAATCCTGGATGTTGAAAGGATTCATCCAAATAACCACTAAAAGATAACCGATACTGGCCCATCTCTGTTGTTTCACGCAGGAAATCGTAATCCCAGCCTTATCCTAAAATGAAAAATACCTCCGGCAGCTGCTTTAAGTCAGTCTCACGCCTTTAGCGCTACTTCCCCCGCTGCCAGAGGCTTTGCCAGAAGCTTTCCAGCGTAAAATTCTTCCATGACCTCATCTATCTTTTCCGATATTTCGGGCGAAATATAAGCTTCGTCGCAGCAATCGCAAACAAGGGCAGGAACGTCCTTGATTACTATTACTTCGTTCTTCACTTTAACGATAAATTCGGTAAAGCCTTCATGCAGCTTGCTTTTGCAGCATCCGCAAGCATCTGGATTCATTGGTTTTTCCTCAGGCAGTAATTTATCCATTTCTCTTCATCAGGCCAATATACCGTGATTATCCGTAGGTGGTCTTCGCAGTGGGCCATGACTGCATGACAAGGCCGACCAGATATAAGTCCCAGTATGAGAACCGCAGGACATGGCTTCTTGTCAGGATATTCCTCTATTATCTCTCCATCGATTATTAAATTACTAGGTCTCTTGTGGAGATATGCCTTTCAAACATCCGAGCACGAGCATGTAAGGTCAGCTGGTAATTGCGCTCACGCACATTCTTTCTGATTTCATCGATGAGGCTAATTGCTCTCACCTCTAAGGCGATTCTTCATTTCTGATTTGCAGATTCAACTCTATCCTCTGAGGAGATCATAACTCTTTCGCGACTGTTTGGCCCAAGAGAATAAATAATTTGTAGTGCATCTCTACTCCAGGATACCAGAGAATAGATCTTTGGAGCAAAGAACTTGGATATTTATAATACGCTTCAAGAGCGCCGAGAGGAAATAATGGCAATCGCTGCCAAACACGGAGCTTACAACGTCCGCGTCTTTGGCTCTGTAGCCAGGCATGAGGCAGACTCGGCCAGCGACATTGACCTTTTGGTCGAGATGGAGCCGGAAAGGAGTCTGCTCGATCTGGGAGGGCTGCTCATGGATCTCCGGGAGCTTCTGGGCTGTCAAGTTGATGTCGTTACCGAGAAAGGGTTGCGTGGACGCATTCGTGAGCGCGTCCTCAGCGAAGCTGTGGCGTTATGAGAGATGACAGAGAATGGCTGCTGGATATCCTTGATGCTATTAAACGAATTGAGAAATATTCATTCAGAGGCGGATAGGCTTTCGAGGAAGGAAACTGATCTATAGATCCAGTCGCCCCGTAAGCCTATGACACTTCAAACCATTCCTTTCGGCTGATTCCAGCTCTTTTTAGAATCCTCTGCAAAAGATCCACACTGACATCGCTGCCGTGAGGATTTGGAATACGTACCTCTACGAGGCCTCTTGACATATATTCGTGATCGGCGCCTGGATACGGGCCCACAAATCCTAGATTGCTCAATCGCCTGATTAGCTCACGTCTTTGAAATCGGCATGAGCTTATTCGACAAGGTCACCGGCTCCGTGGACACATTTATAGTATGGCCGCCGATGGGTGGTATGGGATGTCCTAACCTTAGCTTCAAAGCTATCCAGCCCTCTATGACGCTCTGGAGTTCCTTGCGGCATTCTTCCAGAGTTTTGCCTGTAGCCCATACGCCTTGCAGCTCTGGAACCTCACCGTAGAATGGTCCTGGGTCATCGATGATCTCATAGGTGGCCCTCTCCATTGCTGCTTGGATGTACTCTGCAAACATTGTGGGGATTATTGTTAGTGCTGAGATAAAGCCCTTCGATTCCGTTCAAAGGGTTTCTTAAACGATTGAGATACAAGGTAATTTGTGCAGAAGCGTTTGCACAAATGGTTCAGTCGAATAAGCATCTGCAAATGGTATGCAATTACCTTTACATTATATCTGGCAATTGCAGACTGTTATATACTACGCTGCGATGGCGAATGTAATAAATTACGATCTTCAATCTCTCCAAGTCTATCTCGTAAATTATCCGATAATCACCTACGCGGAGACGATGGAGCCGATCTGCAACAGATATCTTGACCGCTTGAGGAGGAAATGGCTCAGATTTGAGTTCCTCTATTTTTTCCATCACCCGTGAGATAAGATCTCTAGGCAGACTGCGCAGATCCTTATCTACGGAAGGCTTAAAATCAATACTATAGGTGGCCATCTTGCTTAAGGTGGCGCTTCATATCTTCAAGGCTAATTGGCTCTTCACCTTTGCGCTCAGCAACAACTGCAAGATCATGCAAATCTTCGGTCATTTGCTCATATCGTTCTATAGATAGGAGCACTCCCTTTTTGTTGCCTTTGGCATCAACCAAGTATTGTTCATCGGGCATGCCAGCCATACGTTCACCAAGAGTAAATTTTTACATTCATGTATGTTTCTAAGCCGCTTTAAACCGCTCCTCTCGAGATATCCCGGTATGTTTCAAGATCTTCATGATGAGATCGACGCTAATATCTTCACCCTGATGGGAATTGGGAATGATAGTTGAGATATCTCCTCTAGCCATGACCTGATGGCATGATCCCGGATATGGCCCTTCAAACCCCAGCTTCCTTAACCGTCTGATCAGCTCCCGCCGAGAGACTGGGACGAGCTTAGACAATAGAAACCGGCTCCGTGGAGACCGTAATCGAAGCCCCACCAATAGACGGAATGGATCGCCCTGTCCTGAGCCTGAATGCGATCCAATCTTCTAGAGCACTCATCAGGTTATCTCGGCATGCCTCAAGTGTCTTGCCTGTGGCCCATACACCCTGAAGCTCCGGAATCTCGCCATAAAAGGGCTCTGGATCATCTATGATCTCATAGACTGCTTTGTCCATTGCAGCTTTGATGTACTCTGCAAACATCACGAAAGTTATGGTTGGTGCTGGGATAAAGCTCTTCGCATTCTGTTCAAAACAAAGTTACAAAGGCATAATTGGTTCAGCATTTGGATCTGAATGTGTAATTCAGAGCTTACACTTTTTCCTGGGGCAAATACTAACGGTGACGATAGCACGCTCCAACGCCCGCGCGGGCTGCCCCTAGCCCATCTCCTGGGGAAGGCTTTGGAATCTTGACCTCACTATGAAACCAATGTCATTTGCCACTTCAAAAATTGTAATGAGAGGATTGAAATATCATTGCAGTATGAAGTAAAGATGGTATTACATCATGGAAGTAATCGATGAGGTCGCAAGTGCTCTGAAAATGGATCGTGACGCTCTGGCCAGAGCTAGCCTCAAGGCGTTCCTGGACAAGGAGCTGAGGTGCGTCGAGGCTGAGATATACGAGATAGGCGCCAGGCACGGAATAAAATCCATCTTTGAGCTTGACGATAAGCTGAAGAAAGGCGAGGTGAGGGAAGAAGATATCTTAGATGATTTTCAGGAACTCGACTACCTAGAAGCCAGGAGAGATGAACTATTAGCGGCGATGATGAAGATTCAGCACCAATAATCGATTTGGATGTGCTGAAGAGAATCATCGATACTGAATATGCTGATATTTCTACCGATTCCATCATTCATCGTGGCAAGCTCAGAGCGTTCATAAAAGACGGTTCCATTATCGACATATGGTTCTCACTCAAGATATCTGGCCGCTTCTCGTATCACTGGGAGCGGCGGCATATTGACGGTACCATGTATCGCCATGATAATTTTCCAGATACCAACTGGCAGAATGTATCAACCTTTCCGAAACATTTCCATAACGGCTCTCAAGATGTCGTCGAAGAGAGCAACATCAGCAATGATCCCATATTAGGCATACGTCAGTTCATGGAATTTGTAAGATCTCGGCTCTCTTCTATGGGCAAATAAGGCTGACCCAAAGATTGTGCAAGAGATATTCGTTCTATCATAGAGAAGAGAATAAATAATTTGTAGTGCATCTCTATTTCAGGATACCAGAGAATAGATCTTTGGAGCAAAGAAATTGGATATTTATAATAAGCTTCAAGAGCGCCGGGAGGAAATAATGGCCATCGCTGCCAAACACGGAGCTTACAACGTCCGCGTCTTTGGCTCTGTAGCCAGGCATGAGGCAGACTCGGCCAGCGATATTGACCTGTTGGTTGAGATGGAGCCGGAAAGGAGTCTGCTCGATCTGGGATGGCTGCTCATGGATCTCCGGGAGCTTCTGGGCTGTCAAGTTGATGTCGTTACCGAGAAAGGGTTGCGGGGGCGCATTCGTGAGCGCGTCCTCAGCGAAGCCGTGGCGTTATGAGAGATGATAAAGAATGGCTGCTGGATATCCATATCCTGGATGCTATTGAACGAATTGAGAAATATTCATCCAGGGGCAGACAGGCTTTTGAGGAAGACGAATTAATCCAGAGCTGGATAGTCCACCATCTGCAGATAATTGGGGAAGCTCTCCGTTCGATATCAGAGGATTTCAGGAGAGAGCACAGAGAGATTCCCTGGAAAGAAACCGTCGGTATGAGGAATGTCCTTGTCCATCGCTACTTTGAATTGGACGTAGATCTGGTTTGGAAGGCAGTAACGAGGGACTTGCCAGATCTGAAGGAAAAGATAATTGCTATTCTGGAGGAGGGCAAGGAAGATTCTCTGTAAAGTCAATCTACTCTGCAACATCAAGAAATTTGGCTCCACATCTGCGCCACAATTCTATATTGCAATTACTTATGATGGTTCCGTTAGCAGGCCCGATACTGTCTTATTGTAGAGTCTCCAGTGCCTCGGCTAAAGCCGCCAGCCTGCTCTCAAGCTCCTCTTTGAGGATAATCATCGATGATGCCGCCCCGAGAGCCTTCATCAAGCCCTTCGAAATTGTCGTAAAGCCGAATGCAGTTATAGCCGCCTCGGGTGTGAGCACATCCTCATCGGTGTTTTCCCGCTGTAGCATTGAGCGGCTTGACACGCCTGCAATTTGAAGAACTCTTGGGCAAGCGCAGGATCAAGCGCCATTATGGAGAGACGGCGCTGGAAGAGGATCTTGGAGTACGCCCGGAGCTGAATGGAAACTTTACAATCTAGCTGGAAACTTTAGGCAAGCATCTAATGCCCTATTAACCTCAGCCTTCAAAGTTTCATCCGCAACCCCAAGCAATCCAACAATAAAATGGGTTTTAATGGTAGCTATCTTATTTAATTTTATAACTGAGTTCCACTTTAAACCAGACTCATTAAAAGATGGCGTTTCTCTTGTTATCAGAACATCGCTAGGAGCTGGAATAATGGGAACGTGCGAGGATATATAAGCAATTGTAGTCTCATTTTCTATGAGGTCTTCATAGAGGATTAACGCTGGCCTACGCTTCCATGTACTCAAATCGGAGTTTGGGAAAGGAACAAGGACGATATCACCTTTCATCGGTATCTGACTTTCAGATCATCGTCCGTATAGATATCTGGTTCGCTCGCTAAGAAATCCTGCAGTGATAGTTCTGAGAGCGTCATGAGTGCCTGGGTGATCTCTCCTTCTTCACCTGGCTCCTCTTGATCGTAGGGAAGTTGGGGAGTTACATTCTTGCGCTCCAAACTCTCACACATAGATACTACCTGTGAATTCTTATTATTTAAAGTATAGCTGAATTCTGGGACATTATGCTGCTACCTACTGCCGAACATCAATTTAAACACTGTATAAGCGACCTGCTCACTGGAGTTCAATAGATCCTTGGCAATAGTTCCATCTACATAAGCTTCGCCATAGTTGGAGCAGATTGGTTTGGCACGCATTTTATCATAGCGCGCGCGTGAGTAGACGCGCGGGCCACCCCTAACCTCTTTATGAGGGAAGGCTTTGAAAATGTACGCTCGTGCAGCTGCTTGCAATGGTGCCGCTATCAGATCAGTCGCTACCTTATCGTAGAGCCTTCAGTGCCTCGGCTAAAGACGCCAGCCTGCTCTCAAGCTCCTCTTCGAAGATAGCCATCGATGATGCCTCCCCGAGAGCCTTTATCAAGCCTTCTGAAATTGCCGTGAAACCGAATGCGATTATGGCTGCCTCTGGTGTTAGCACATCCTCATCGGTATTTTCCCATCCTAATTGTGGAGCTTCCGATAATTGGCCATGGTCTATAGATTGGCCATAGCGATGAATCCTCACCAGCAGGCCATTCTCATAGAGAATCAGGCTGTGCTCGCTGAAAAAGCCCAGACCATCCTCAAGCTGAACTCTCACATCTCTGGTCAGAATGACAATCTCACGGCGGTAATACTGCTCATAGTCTTTGCTTAGCAGAGGCACCAGAGGCGTGAGCTTCTCCAGGATCGCTTTCAGGATGGAGGCTTCTTTTTCCAGGGTTTGCTTTTGCAGAACGGAGATCTTGGGGGCGAGGGGCTGGAGCTCGGCTAGTGTTATGCTGAGATCTGATAACATGCCTGTGGTTGCTGAATCGGTTGCTGTCTGGACGGCGTTTTCGGGATGGCTTGAGGTGGGCAATCAGATCGCCTCTGCCCTAGCTATAGTGCTCACAAGGGCTGTGATTGTTTTGTTCGATGGCATTATATGCATGAAATACTAGGTGCACTTTTGGAAATATAAATCCTTTGGTACACCTAGTAGAAAAGAGTATTTAAGGTGCAAAATCGTGTTATCTATGAATGGTCAAGAAAATCGGTGTGAGTATCAACGAAGAGACCTATGAAAGGATAAAAGCTGAAGTAGCCACAGGAGACTTTAGAAATATCAGCCACTTTGTAGAAAAGGCGGTAATGCTTTTGCTCGAAAAAAGAAGTAAAGAGAAAGGTCAAGTCTAGATGTCTGGCCTGTTAGGCATTCTTATTTGTGTCAAGTGATGCTCGGCGTCGTTTCATCTTAATGAGAACAAATGATAATTATGTGATTTTCGATCATGTATCATTGCTTATCCTATTACCAGTAACAAGGCGTCGGGATTGATTCGAACCTACGAATTTTCCTGGTTTTTGCCCGAGAAAATTATAACCTATATCGGCATAGATTTCTTTGACGACATCCTACTCCGATCGATCATCGAATAATTGATTGAGCATATAGACATGAAACCCTCATGCCCGATTGGGCACCCATGAGGATGAAAATAGGTCTGAGGAAGGATGCATTTTCATATCAAATTATGATTCAAGGGCTCTATACTTCATTCAGGGGCTAACACTAACGGTGACGACAGTGCGCTCAATCGCCGCGCGGGCTGTCCCTAACCCCTCGCTGGGGGAATGTTTTGGATTTTTGAATTCAACTTTAGATCAATGGTTTAAAAGATCAATGGTTAAAAAAGGATGCTTCAGTTGGAACATATATATTTCAAATTATTAAATTTCTTCATTAGCGAAATGTTCCTATACTAGAATATCTACTTTCGTTTCCTTGAAATTCAATTGGAAATAGGCTCGTTTAAGAAGGTTAATAACATGAATGTGCCCGTTGATTGCATTACTCCATCAATTGAAACTATTATTCTAGGAATTATAGCCAACGGACTCACTTCTATGATTTCGCATTTAGGGTATGCAGGAAAAAGAATTTTAATAGACCAAACTATAAAAAAGGATTCTCCAGATCCAGATTTAACACGGATTATTGAGAGTAGTGTAAAGGCTGCAGGAGAGTTAGCTGAGTTGAATGGAATCCCTGATGATAAGCTATCCTCCTTCTTGGCATTACCAGAAGTAGAAATGATCGTACGGCAAATCTTTTCATCTAAGCTCTTAGAAAATCAAGAAAAGCCTAGACTAGATTTAATTCATAAAGAATTTCTTGGTTTGGCCTCTATGTTTTTTGGGGTTGACGAAAGCAAGCTTGAAAAGCCAATGAGTCAGTTATTGGATTCAATAATTGATGGATGTGATAGGGCACTCACAATAGCTATCGATAATGATATGCTCTCCGCCCATGAGGCTAAATCGACATTTCGTCATAACATATTGCTCGGAGAGCTTGTTACAATTCAAAAGATACTAGTTTTTTTAGCAAATGAAAAGAAACCGTCGCTTGAAAATATAATAGAATTTGAAACAAAATATAGAGGTCAAATAGTGCATCGCCATGGAACAATAACTCCGCCTAACTTTGATAAGACTATAAAAATACCAATAAACAACCTCTATGTCGTACCTAGTTTTATTATGAATCCAAGAAAAAAAGGAGACGAGCCTCAGTCAATTAAAATGAAAGATTTCCTCTCACAAATTCATAGAGTTGTAATCTTAGGCACGCCAGGCGGTGGCAAATCAACTTTTACGCTAAAACTCTGTTCTGACTTAGCTGCTAACTATTCCGACAGACTCTTTGCAGGTAGAGAGATTACGCCAATTCTTGTGATACTACGCGATTACGGGGCAGAGAAAAAAGCTCGCAATTGCTCGGTACTGCAATACATAGAAATTTCTGCTAATTCTAAATACCAAATCCAACCAGATCCTGACGAATTTGAATATATGTTCATGTGTCTTCGGTTAAGAGATAATTCTTAGGTTAATCGTTATAGATGTGACTAAATCCTTCTGCGCAAATAGTTCATTTAATAAGATTTATATGGAATATGTGATGCCATATCCAATTAAGGGAATAGCATGCGAAAAGGGGCATCACAATTTGGGAAAGATATAGTGGAAAAAGAACTAACCACGATGTTTGATTCCAAGTGGCTTAGAGAAACTGCAAGAGAAAGTGGATTGGTTGAACGAGAGAGGAAAATTGATCCAGTAATAATGTTCTGGACTCTGGCGATTGGCTATGGCACTCAGCTATGCAGAACCCTTGCAGAGTTGAAACGCGAGTACGAAGTGCACGGAAAAGTATCGATATCAGATAGCAGTTGGCACGATCGTTTCACTCCAGAGCTAGTAAAATTTCTCAAAGGGTGTGTAATTCATGGCATTGAGCATATGGCTCAAGAACCAAGCAGAATCTTGGGCAAACGTCTAAACAGCTTTCGTGATGTGATGATCCAGGATAGCACCATTATTCGTCTTCATGAAAGCCTTGCCAGCAAATGGCCTGCTGCTCGCTCCAAGACAGTGGCAGCAGGAGTAAAAGTGGCATATTTGACAAGCGCAATAGCCAATAGCCCTAAGAGCATTTCGATCTTACCTGAGAATACCAACGACCTAAAGACATTAAAGATTGGCCCTTGGGTAAAAGATATAATATTACTCATTGATCTTGGATTTTACAAATATCAACTATTTGATCGAATAGCGGAAAATGGGGGATCCTTTGTTTCACGCCTTAAGAGCAACTCAAATCCCGTAATAGTAGGCGTAAATCAAGTATGCAATTGCCGTGGAATTGATTTAATTGGAAAGCATTTGAAAGATATCGTATTGGAAAAATCTGATGAGATATTCGACGTTAATGTTGAAGTATCTTTCAATCGAAGGTCTTATCGCGGCAAGAGCAAAAAAGATAATGGGATATTTAGATTAGTCGCAGTATATAATACTGAGGCAGAAGAACATCATTTTTATATGACAAATATTTCTCCAGATACGTTATCTGCTTCTGAGATTGCCGCCACCTATGCCGCAAGATGGGAAGTTGAACTTATCTTCAAAGAATTGAAAAGCAGATATGCTTTGGATCAGATAACAACGAAGAGCCCGAGTGCGATTGAAGCCTTAATTTGGATCTCAATTCTGACACTTTTGGTCAGTAGAAAAGTGTATTATGTCGTTAGAAAATTGAATCCTGATAACCAGATGGTTCGATTTACTCAGCTCAGATGGAGCAATATCTTTATCGAAAATTCTTCGCGACTCTTGTCTGCTATATTTGATTATCTTGGAATTGAACAAGATTTCTTCACAGTCTTAAATGTATATTCAAGTGAAGCACTTGATCCGCATGTCAATAGAGAACGACTTAGGGATGGGTTGTGGTCTTAACCGAAGACGAATGAATATATGTTATTAAATGGGAGAGCATTGGTAATTTTCGATGGTCTAGATGAATTACTTGATACGAGTTACAGACAAGAAATCAGTAGCGATATTGAATGTTTCTGTTCGCTTTATCCCTCTGTTCCCATAATAGTCACATCCAGAGAAATTGGTTATGAGCAAGCTCCTTTAGATGAAAAAATGTTTGAGGTTTTTCGTCTAGCGCCATTTGATACTAATCAAGTAAAACAATATGTTAGGAATTGGTTCTATATCGATACGGACTTATCATTTGAACAGAAAAGCCAAAAAGTTGAATCATTTCTCCGAGAAAGCGAAATTGTGTCAGATCTAAGATCAAATCCATTAATGTTAGCTTTGATGTGCAATATTTATCGAGGAGAAAATTACATTCCGAGAAATAGGCCGGATGTTTATGAAAAATGCGCGACGATGCTTTTTGAAAGGTGGGATAAATCAAGGGGGATCAAATATCCTGGAGATGTAGAAGAAATTGAAGCTCATATCAAGCCAATGATGATGCATTTGGCATATTATATCTATTCAAACGAATCATTACAAAGCGGTGTTACGGAGAAAAACCTTATCGATCATTCAACTAGTTATCTATTTGAAAAACGTTTTGAGGACATAGATGAAGCGGAAAGAGCCGCAAAAAATTTTATAGAATTTTGTAGAGGTCGTGCCTGGGTATTCACAGATATTGGAACGACAAAAGACGGAGAAAGCCTCTACCAATTTACACATAGGACGTTTCTTGAGTATTTTGCAGCAGCTTATTTGGTTAGAATTAATCCCATACCAGATAAATTGATATCGATTCTTAAGCCCAAGATTATTAAGCGTGAGTGGGATGTCGTTGCACAGTTAGCGTTTCAGATCCAGAACAAAAATGTAGAAGGAGCTGCAGATCAATTATTAACTATCTTAATGGAACTCTCTAAGGACTGTGATAATATTTGTTCAATGAATATCACATCTTTTGCTGCTAGGAGCCTAGAATTTTTAATACCAAGTCCAAAAGTTGTTAGAGATATTACTGCAGTAAGTATGGATAAATTGCTGTTATGGGGACTAAATAGATTTGATTCAAGGAAGAGGAATTCAGGATACGAAGCACTACCCAAAAGCAATCCTACATATATAATTTCGTCCCTATTAAATTCTGCCATAGAAAATAGGAAAACCATAAAAGATGAAATGGAGAAGAAAACCATTTCAAAAATAAATGATGGATCTGATAAAGAAGCAATCTTAATGGCAGAAGTTGGTTTACATATTCAACTTTTCATTCTTAGGCGGAAGGAAATTTCACCTGGAACTGGAACTAGAGAATTGTGCGATCTTATTACGGAAAATATTCTCAAATATTGTGGGGAAAGGATACTCAAATTAAGTATGACAAATATGGGTTTAGGAATGGATTTAACAAAATTAGGAAAAATGGGAATGAAGGAATTTGTCAATTTGTATGGCCCAGAAAATTTATTCCGCAAAAGACATTATATATTGTTCCCCAACGCAATTTCTGTATCGATATTCGAGAGACTAAATTTGCTTTTAGAGAATGCACCTTACCAAGAATCTTCAGAGACGTTTTTATTGGATCATATTGATTATTTGGAGGAAATAGGATCAATTTTTTTGAATTTACCAGCCATTGCAAAAAAAAGCGGATTAAGTTTATTTTCAAACGAACGTTCAAAGAAAAAAATAAAGCACAATAAACTTTTTAGAATGCTATCAAATAACAGCGACGCGCTCTTTGGAGTTTTTATATTGCTAGCTTCGTTGTTAGAAGCAAGTAATGATGCAAATATTATTAAATTCATTGAAGATCTAAAAGTTCCTCCATTCCAACAGTTATATATAGTCTTAATAACTCGCTATGCGAACACTGAAAAAGAGATTATTGAAAAAGAACTATGTCAGCTCTCTTTCTCATGGAAACAGCAAGATTATATTTGGAAATGGGTGCAAAAAGAGAAAAATATATTTCTTTAATTTATTGTAACTTCCAAAAATGTTTGGTAATATGGTAGCAAGCTTTAAAATATTAAATGAAATGAGGATGATAAAATAGGAGCCAAAAGGCTGCCTTGTATTTAAACTAGGCTTTTACTCAATATATATCGCCGGCCTCCCCGGCTCCGCCTGCTTGCTCTTCCCCATGGGATCGGCCCCCGGCTGGTCCGCCGAGTACACTTCCACCGGCACTTCAAGCACGCCTTGGAGGTAGTCCTTCTCCCTGGAAAGCGTCTCGAACTCATCCAGCTTAATATCCGTAGTGCTCAGCGAATGCGCAGCCTTCGCCAGCTTCTGGGCATACTTTGGAGCATCCTTCTTGTATTTCGAGATCACAGGATCCGACATCGCAGACTTCATGAGCGCACTCATATCCAGCTTGCCGTTTGCATGCAAGGTGATATCTACGGCCTTTGCAAGCAGCCCACGCTTCCACTCAGGCGTTGTATAGAGTATGATCTTCTTCGGCTCGCTCTTGGTCAGGCTCAATATTTCTTCGATATCCCTCTGCGTCTTCTCCAAAAGCTCCTCAGCCTGCTCAGCCTGCTCATCGATCAGGTTCTTGTCCACCGCAGGCCAGGACGCAAGCGAAACATAGCCATCTCCAAGCCCAGCCGACCAGATCTCTTCGCAGACGTGCGGCGTAAACGGTGCCATCATCCTGACCCATGCATTCAGGACTTTCCGCAGCTGGTTCTTGCCTCCACGGCGCTGATACCACCGCAGATCGTTGTAGAGCAGATAGAATGCGTTCTGCAGCGCATGTCGTGTCTGAATATTCTCCATGGCGGCCGTCGCCTCCTGGATGCGCCTCTGCAGGCGCGACAGCATCCAGCGGTCGATGAGCGTAAGCTCTGCATTCTCATTGATACTGCTATCGTCCAGTATCTCACGGGCAAGGTTGTAGAACCTCTCAAGCTGGCCGCGTGTGGATTCGACGCCCTCGTTCCTCCAATCCACATCCTGAGTATATTCGGCGTTCGCAAGGATGTAGAGCCTTGTCACATCTGCGCCGTTCTCGGCAACAGCCTGCCTCAGTGTGAGAAGCGGCCCCTTGGACTTGGACATCTTCTCGCCCTCAAGCGACACGAAGCCGTTGATCGCCATAGCCTTCGGCCAGAGCGATTCCGGGAAGATCGCTACGTGGTGATAGAGGAAGAACAGCAGGTGGTTTGCAACAAGGTCCTTTCCTGATGTTCTTAGGTCTACGGGATACCAGTAGGCGAAATCATTTCGGATCTGCTTGACTGTATCGAGAGGAATTCCTGTTATCTTTGCAACATCCTCAGCCGTTCCGTGGTCGAGGAAGATGTACTCAAAGAACTCAGGCGGGAGATTGTCTATCTTCATCCCTGCATTCACGTACTTCGCCAGGATGTAGTAGGCCATGTAGATCGTCGAGTCGCCCAGTGATTCAATCAGCCACTCCTTATCCCACGGCAGGTGTGTTCCCAGGCCTTTTCTGCGGGCGCAGGCTTTGTCCTTCAGCCAGTCCACCTTGTTCTCGAACTCAACTCGAATCTCTTCTGGGGTCAGCCTCATCTTAGAAAGGCAATCGAGAACTCTCTCCTTCCACTCGGGATCTGAGTACTCGAGGAACCACTGGTCTCGGACCATCATTATTACACAGCGGGTTCCGCAGCGGCAGATGACGGGAGTCTCGCTGAACTCATAAAAGATCTCAGCTATGCCGTCCCTTATGAAATCTTTGAGAAGAATATCCTTGATCTTGCTTACCGCCATGCCGGCATACGCTCCTGTGTTTGCCTTGAGGACGCCGTTATGGAATTCCCGGCGGTAGACAAGCTTCGTTGCCTCCTCTGCCTTTGGATCATGCTGATTCTTTATGCCGAGCTCTTTTACTGCCTCAATGGCTGGGAACTCACCGTATCCCGGAACCTCGATAAGAGAGACGGGCTCAATTTTTAGCACCTTGATGCCGTACTTGCCCAGCTCTTCGCTGGTGAGATCCTGCAACGCGAGATAATCGTAAGGTGCATGGGCAGGAACAGACATGACTATTCCTGAGCCGCTGTCCGGATCAACGAAGCCTGCAGGCAGTACAGGCACCTCTTTTCCTGTCAGTGGATTTGTGACAGTTTTGCCTATGAGCTCTCTTCCTGAAATCTCTGCTCCGCAGGCCACCTGCCGGTCGGTAAATGTCAGCTTGTCGTAGGCCTCGGGCGACACGACCCAGGTCTCATTATTAACGCGGACGACCTTATAGTTGATATCGGGGTTGACCCATAGGTTTGTAACGCCGAAAACAGTCTCCGGCCTCAGGGTTGCGCAGGGCAGCACGTCCTGGCCCATTCTGAACTTTATCAGGGCAAAATCCAGAATTGTCGCATCCTCGCCCTTCAGGATATCGTGATCCTCGACTGGGTTCTTGTCATGAGGGCACCAGCGAACAGGATGGCTTCCCTTCACGATATAATCAAGCCTTCGAAGTATTCCATATTGCCATTCTATGAACTTGCTGTATGCAGGATCGGTTGTTGTGAACTCGCGCCTCCAATCGATCGAATAGCCGATGCTCTGCATAGCAGCCTTTGCCTGCCTGCGGAAGTAGATTACTATCTTTTCAGGCGTATCCAGTGTCTTCAGCTCATCTTCAGGTATTCCATGAAGCTTTGTGTAAACGTTCCATATCAATGGATCACGGTTAGCGATAAGCTCAGAGAGGCCCACGATGGGCGTTCCTGTGGCATGGAATGCCATCGGGAAAAGAACGTTTTCTCCAAGCATCCGCCTGTATCTGGCCACAGCATCGCCTATCGTAAAGGTCCTTGTGTGGCCTGCATGCAAGTTTCCGTTAAGATAAGGATAGGGTATGGTCAGAAAGAATTTCTTGCGTGAATCGGGCTCCGGCTGAAAGACATGGTTTTCCTCCCATGTCCTCTGCCACTTTGCCTCTATCTCATGAGCTGAATATTCTTTGAGCAATTTATCCCTCCAAAAGGGAATTAACAATACTTAGCAGATGCTGTTGGACTCTTAGCAGATGCTGTTGGACTTAGCAGATACCTTTAATTAGCATATGCTTTTGAGGGTCTTCATCTTCTCGAGCCTTGTGACGGCCGCTTCAATTCTATCAGTCGGCTGGGTAACTGAGAACCTTATGTAGCCTTCGCCATACTGGCCGAAGCCCACGCCGGGAGTGGCTACTATTCCAGTCTCCTCAAGCAGGCGCTGGCAGAATGCTACAGAATCTCCTCCAACCCATGCCCATAAATATAGAGTTGCCCTTGGCTTCTGGAGCTTCATGCCTAGATCTGCCAGACATTTGTAGAGAACGTCGATCCTGTGCTGGTAAACCTGGCGTATTCCTTCAACTATTTCCTTAGGGCTGTTGAGTGCTGCAATTCCTGCATCCTGAACAGCCCCGAAGTTGCCGGAATCTATATTGCTTTTGATCTTGCCAATACCCTCGATGATCTCAGCATTTCCGACAACGGCTCCTGCTCTCCAGCCTGTCATGTTGTATGTCTTCGACAAGGAATGAAACTCAACAGCCACATCCAAAGCTTCATCGATCTCAAGGATGCTCATAGATCTATTACCATCATAATATATTTCTGAGTATGGATTGTCGTGCATTACAATCAGATTGTATTCATGCGCAAAGTCCACAAGCCTCTTGAAGAATGCCTTATCAGCCGTTGCAGCCGTCGGGTTATTCGGATAATTGAGGAAAATCAGCTTAGCCTTCCTGGCTATAGCAGGATCGATCGCATCCAGATCCGGCAGGAACCCGTTCTCCATAAGAAGCGGCATTGTGACTGGAATGCCTTCTGCAAACTGAACTGCAGTCCTATATACAGTATAGGCCGGGTCTGGAACCAGTGCGACGTCTCCCGGGTTTATAAATGCCATAGGTGCATGGGCTATTCCCTCCTTTGAGCCGATCAGTGTAAGCACCTCCTTCTCAGGATCGAGACTTACACCAAAGGTTCTTTTATACCAGTCCGCCACAGCAGTCCTGAAGGAGAGCTTTCCGGAATATGATGGATACTGATGGTTTGCAGGGTCCCTGGCAGCCTGGTTTAACGCCTGGATTATATGAGATGGTGTGGGCATATCCGGATCGCCGACGCTAAGATCGATCACATCCACACCTCTTTCCCTTGCATCCTGTTTTACCTTATCGATTGCTGCAAACAGATACGGCGGAAGGTGTTTTATCCGATCGGCATACATTTACATTCTCTCCATGGAAGACGCATATATACAATGGCAAGCCATTTAAATACAGTTCAGCATTTCAGCGAGTTTAGTATTGTCATGTAGTATTTAAGATTAGAGGAGCAATGCTCGAAATAAAGGATCTGAAAACCTGGCTTCCTGAGGAAGTGATTCAGCTCTACGAGAAGCGGGGCATAACTGAGCTCTACCCGCCCCAGGCTGAGGCCGTAGAACGAGGCCTGCTGGATGGCAGGAGCATGCTCCTTGCGATGCCTACGGCGGCAGGTAAGACTCTTCTCGCTGAGCTTGCAATGCTTATCTCAGCCCTTAAGGGAAAGAGGTCTCTGTACATAGTACCTCTGAGAGCACTGGCCTCTGAAAAGTATGATTCCTTTCGAAGGTTCAAGGATCTCGGAATCGATGTTGGAATCAGCACCGGCGACTTCGATAAAAGGGATGAGCGTCTTGGAAAAAACAAGATAATAATAGCAACCTCAGAGAAGGCAGATTCTCTGATAAGAAACGGAGCAAGCTGGATCCGGGATATCGGAGTGTTAGTTGTAGATGAGATTCACCTTCTCAATTCAGCCAATCGCGGCCCGACTCTTGAGATGACGATAACAAAGCTGCTGCGGCTGAATCCCAAAATGCAAGTTATCGGTCTATCCGCGACGGTTGCCAATGGACAGGAGATTGCTGATTGGCTCAATTCTGAGCTTATCTCAAGCGATTGGAGGCCCATAAAGCTCAGAGAAGGCGTCATTTGCAACGGAAAGCTCGTTTTTCCGGATGGAGAGTCGGAGCTCAAGGGAAAAGATGAGGCATTGGCCTTGGTTAAGGATACCCTTAACCAGGGTGCCCAGATACTAATCTTCGAAAGCAGTAGGCGTAATGCAGAGGCGATGGCAATACGGCTCTCAGGCGAGATATCAATCGTTGATCCAGAGCTTGAGAAGCTCTCTGAGAGCATTCTTGGAACAGGCGAGAGCGAGACCTGCCGAAGGCTCGCCAATTGCGTTTCCCGCGGAGTTGCATTTCATCATGCGGGCCTTTTGCCTGAGCAGAGGAGGCTTGTTGAGGCAGGGTTTAGAGAAGGAAATGTGAAGATCATCGCCAGCACTCCCACGCTTGCAGCCGGCCTGAACCTTCCGGCACGCAGAGTGCTGATAAAGAGCTATAAACGCTATGAATCAGGCCTTGGGATGGTTCCGATTCCAGTCATCGAGTATCGCCAGATGGCCGGTCGCGCTGGAAGGCCGGGTCTCGATCCCTTCGGCGAGTCGCTCCTCATAGCGAAAAACGACTCTGAACTTCAGGATGTGACTGATCATTATATCTTCGGACAGCCAGAGGATATCTGGTCGAAGCTTGCATCCGAGAGTGCTCTTAGAACTCATCTGCTGGCAACAATCACAGCAGGCTTCGCGAAAAGCGTTTCAGAGCTGAAAGATTTCATATCCACTACATTTTATGCATACCAGCAGGACCCGTGGCATCTTGATATAACCATTGAAAGGGTTCTTGATTTTTTGGAAGATAATGGGATGATTGAAGGATATAATGATAATGAGGACAAGAGCTTGAAGGCTACACCTCTCGGGTCGCTGGTATCAAGGCTATATATCGATCCCTTGAGCGCAGTCATAATGATCGGTAACCTGAAGGATAAAAAGAAGCCGGAAGATCTGACTTTAATTCATCTCATAACTATGACTCCTGACATGGAGCTTCTCTACGTCCAGACGGCGGATCGCTGGATCGAGGAGTTCATCGATGACAATCAGGACGTTCTGAACGAGGAAGAGAACTACGACTTTCTCCTTCGAGAGGCAAAGACATCTGCGATGCTGATGGATTGGATCGGCGAGACTAAAGAGGAGGAGATCAGCGACAGATATCACATTGGCCCTGGCGACATCCGCAGATCTGCCGAAACAGCCGAGTGGCTGATGCACTCTCTATCCGAGCTATCCAAGCACTTGAACATAGGGTTAACTTACAGGGCTGAGCAGCTAGCTCTTCGTATTCACTATGGAGCAGGTCCTGATCTGCTCACGCTGATCGATCTGAAGGGCATCGGAAGGGTCAGGGCAAGGAAGCTCTACCAGGCTGGATATACTAATCTTGATAAGTTGAAGGCAGCAAAGCTTGAGGATGTCGGCCAGATAATTGGGCCTAAGATCGCCGAAAAGGTCATGTCACAGCTCAAAAAAGAGGAGATCACGCTTTGAAGTGGCTAGATGATATTTTCCGTAAGAAGAAACCTTCTGATAAGGCAGGATGTCTTGGGCTATCTGATCTTGAAACATGGCTTGATCAAAAGGGGAGCGACCCTGGTGCTGAGAAGAGGCTCGAAGGCATTTATACCCGAATAGAACAGGTAGCCGGAGATCTGGCTGAAGATGTGAGAGCGCTGAATGCAGCGATTCCAAATGAGGAGATACCTCCCAAGCTTCTGAAGGCAGGTCTCGCAGCAAGAGAATCAGTTGCCAACCAGATAAATGGCCTCTCTGGAAAGCTAACGACGCCTGAGGGATTTGTTACAGAGGAATATCATTCGAGCCTTGTCAAGGCACTCGGAAAGACTGTGACGATGTTTGGGCGATCTCGGAAGTTTGTGGCAGCACTCTTCCCTAAAGAGGCAGAAAGCATAAACTCAGAGCTTAATAAGCTCAGTCGTCTGCTTGTTGAACTCGATAACGAGATAGGCAAAAGGCGTGAGGTTGTAAGCGAGATCAAAGCATCAAGAGAACTCCTGGAAAGGTTCCGTGAGGAGTGCGCCAAAATAAACGATATCAATAGCAGCATTGGAAGCAAGGAAAAATCGCTGGCGGATTATAGGGATTCAGCTAGGCATCTTCAGGAAGAGCTGGAAATACTGGCATCAAGTGACGAGGGCCGAGAAGCACAGAGCCTAAAGACAGAGCTAAGCGAAAGTAGAAATGAGCTAAGGCGGATAGAAGCACAGATGGCTGATTTGATTGCTCCTCTGAGTAAGGCGATAGCCAGGATAGTGAAGCAAGATGCAAGCGACAGGCTTAGTCTCGATCATAGGAAGGCTTTCGAACTGCTGTCTAAATCGCCAGCAGAGGCTCTGGATAATGATATCACTGAGCCGCTCCTGGAGCTGAAATCCAAAATTGATCTTTTAGGAATTAAGGACAAAAAACGAGAGAAAATCGATGAGCATATAGATTGTCTTATCAGAGAGAAGCCACTTGTTGCTCTCAAAGCCAAGCACTCTGAAATCCAAAAGCAGATAAACAGTTTGGAGGAACTGCTCAAGAAAAGCAGCCTAAAGACTTTTAAGCTGGAGGAGGAACAGAGGCGGATAAACGATCAGATCTCCATGTTTGAAATTGATCTTGCCCAGGAGAGGGGGCACCTCGTAGCTTTGGAGGAGAGAGCGGCAGGAGATAAAGCTGAACTGCTCGTGAAGATGGAAGGGCTAGCCGGCAGACCAGTTGAGATCGATCTTTGAGAGAGCTTTGAGGAATTAATGCAAGTAAATCTGGGCGGGATTGTACACTTATCGACCGTTGATTGGCTAGGAAGAGCAGCGATGGTGATCTTCTTAAGAGGCTGTCCACTTCACTGCTCTCACTGCCATAACCGCGAGCTACAGATGGGAGAGTCATTTGTCGAGCTATCCAAAGTTCTTGGCCATATCAAAGTCATAAAGGAGATCGAGCATATCGCAGATCAGCTAACCCTTGAAGAAGCCATCAGTATGACTGAAGCGGAACCCTTTCTAAGTGCACTTGTGCTATCGGGCGGTGAGCCTTTGATGCAGCCGAATGCAGTAGCGGCCTTAGCTAGCCTGGCAAGGGGCCTTGGCATGAATGTGGGTATAGAGACCTGCGGCTACTACTATGATCATCTGCAAGGGATTTTGGACAAAGGCCTGGCTGATAGAATTTTCCTTGATATCAAGGCGCCCATGAGGGAGCCGGAATATAGAGCAGTAACAGGCAAAAAGGGTTCTGCCTTAAGAGCCTTGAAAAGCCTCAAGACATGCATGAAGTCAGATATTCCTTTCGAGGTCAGGACAACGGTTTTTCCTGAAACGCAATCCTTACACGTGCAAGATATTGCAAAGACTCTGTCTGACTTATTGGTTAAATCACCTGAAAATCAGTTTGATGCTCTTGTGCTTCAGCAAGGCCAACCAAGAAACCGGGAGTTTGAGCCAGTGTCATTGGAAAGCCTAAAAGCGCTTGCAGAATCGATTAGAAATTTGAGGGTCGAAGTAAGGGCAGCATCGCTCGCGAAGATGAATAAAGCAGACAACTCCGAGAATCCTAAGCCGAAGGATGTGGAAGAACGGCATTGAAGATTATCGGATTTGTGGGCATGCCCGGATCAGGCAAGGGTGAAGCTTCAGATGTAGCTCGTAGCATGGGCCTGATAGTAATAGTAATGGGGGATATTATCCGCGAGGAGGCTGCTCGCCTCGCCCTTGAATTGACTGACGAGAACCTCGGCAAAGTTGGCAACATGCTTAGATCTCAGGAAGGGCCCGAGGCTGTTGCCAGAAGGGCGCTGGAGATAGCGGAGTTGTCCGGGGAGGATATCGTGGTAGTAGACGGCATTAGAAGCAAAGCTGAGGTCGATTTCTTCAGAGAGCATGCTGAGGACTTTCACCTGATCGAGGTCTGGACTCCTCCGGAAGCGAGGCTGAATAGGGTAATAGCGCGTGGGCGATCTGATGATGCGAGCTGTGGCAGCATTGCCCTTCAGAAAAGAGACTGCAGAGAGCTTGGATGGGGCATGCATGAGGCCATTTTACAGGCAGATCTGAGGCTTAGCAACGATGGCGATCTGTTGGTTTTCAGGAGATCTGTACAAAAATTATTGGAAAATATCATTTCCAGCAAGGCGACTTATTCTGAACAGCAACCTAAATCATGAGACCATTTATCGTTTGTCCATCAAAGGCTGCAATATTTATAAAATTTAAAATAGGTTTAGTGCTTAATATCTCTTGTCCTAATAACGTTCGACATAATATGGAAAAGAGGAAAAAGCATGGCGTAGGATAAAATCCAAAACAAACCGCAAGATTTATCTAACCTGATGTTAGTAACATTAAGTTTATTGAGTGATTATGGATCCGATTGAGCTTCTGGATATTCTTGGAAATGAAAATAGGAGGCGTATACTCCAGCTATTATCATTTAGGCCGTTCTACTTCAATGAGATTGCAAAGCGCCTTGATGTTGGGCCTAAGGCGATAATAGACCACCTTGATATGCTCGAAAGATCTGGGCTTATCGAATGCTATCATGACCAGAGCCGCCGGAAGTATTTTAGAATCGCCAGGAATACTGTTCTAGAAATCGCTGTATCTCCTCATTCATATGGCGTCAGAGCTTACAGATCAGAAGGCAGCCCTGAGAGCAGAATTGAGGACTTCCAGGAGATGAATCTGGACATTAAGCTTCTAAAAAGTGAGCTCTCCCTGCTCGAAGATAAACGACGCGACCTCCGAAGGCTAATGAATGAGATTGAGGTGAGAGAAGCAGAAATAAAGCAGAGGGCTGTCAGCGCAGTTCGAAGCTATGCCAATGATCAGCTCGAATCGGAAATATTAACTGCCTTGCTCTCGGGAGCATCCAGCTCGGGGATCCTGGCAGAGAAGCTTGAGGTGCCCGAAATTCTAGTCGATGACCGCCTTCGCAGGCTGGAGGCTCGAGGAGCTGTTCGGAAAAGAGGCGAGGAATGGAGCATATAACCTCTTTGCAGGATATAGGCGCGAGCCCTGAAGTTGTATCAATTAGGGTTGCCGAAGCTTACCATAAAGATGCAGGAAAAGGCGTCGCAAGGGTGAGTGTAGCGGTCATGAAGCAGCTCGGCCTCGATAATGGAGGTGTTATAGAAATCCAGGGCAAAGAGAAGGTATATGCTATAGCCTGGCCTGGAAACCCTGAGGACCCGCAGGATATAATCAGAATAGATGGGAGCACACGGGCCAACCTAGGAATCGGCATAGATACTCGTGTAAATGTTCGTCGTGCTCAAGCAAAGCCGGCCAAAAAAGTAGTGATGGCTCCTACACGTCAGATCAGGTTGATTGGAGGTCCTCAGTACCTTCTCAGAATATTGCAGGGCAGACCCGTCATAAAAGGTGAAATGCTCCGCGTGGAGATGATCAATAATACCCTCAGCCTCGCTGTTGTGAGCACAGTCCCTGCAGGGCCTGTTCTGATCACTCCTGATACTATTATCAATATTACCAGAGAAACGCTCGAAGAGGTAGCCCTGAACGTCAGGGAAGTCTCCTATGAGGATATCGGCGGCTTGAGCAGGGAGATCAGAGAGATCAGAGAGATGATTGAGGTCCCTTTGCGGCATCCTGAGCTGTTCTCAAAGCTTGGAATAAATCCGCCGCGTGGGGTCCTATTGCATGGACCTCCTGGAACAGGCAAGACTTTGATCGCACGAGCGGTAGCAAGCGAAACGGATGCCAACTTCATCTCAATCTCAGGACCCGAGATCGTATCAAAGTTTTACGGCGAGAGTGAGCATCGGCTGCGCCAGATCTTTGAGGAGGCCCAAAAGGCTGCGCCTTCTATTGTTTTCATTGATGAAATAGATTCGATTGCACCGAAGAGAGAGGAGGTATCGGGGGACATGGAGCGGCGAGTAGTAGCACAACTGCTCGCACTAATGGATGGTTTATCTTCAAGAGGTGAGCTTATAGTAATAGCAGCCACCAATAGGCCTAACGCCCTCGACTCAGCCTTACGCAGAGGTGGACGGTTCGATCGTGAGATCGAGGTTGGAATCCCGAACAAGAACGGCAGGCTGGAGATACTCTATGTGCACACCAGAGGGATGCCCCTGGAGGAATCCCTTGATCTGAAGGAGATTGCTGAGATAACGCACGGTTTCGTCGGGGCAGATCTTTATGCGCTTTGCAAAGAGGCCGCAATGCGCACACTGGAGAGGGCGCTTCCCGACTTTGATATCAAGGGAGATCTACCGGCAGAGGTGCTGGAGAACCTGCGAGTTACGAGAAGTGATTTCTACACGGCTCTAAAAAAGATCGAACCTTCTGCCATGAGAGAAGTCTTCGTCGAGGTTGCCGAGGTTCGATGGGATCAGGTTGGAGGGCTTGATGAGGCCAAGCAGGCTTTAATAGAATCAGTAGAATGGCCGCTGAAATATCCTGATGCATTTGAGTCCGCAGGAATAAGGCCTCCACGGGGAATTCTTCTCTATGGCCTACCTGGAACAGGAAAGACGCTGCTTGCTAGAGCACTTGCGACAGAGAGCAATGTCAACTTCATAAGCATTAAAGGGCCCGAAATTCTGAGCAAATGGGTAGGGGAGTCTGAGCGTGCCATCAGGGAGGTATTCCGCAAGGCCAGACAGGCCGCTCCAGCGCTTGTCTTCTTCGATGAGATTGATTCGATAGTTCCGGCTCGTGGAAGCGGATCTGAAACCCATGTGACCGAGCGTGTCGTCAGCCAGTTCCTAACAGAGCTTGACGGCCTAATTGAGCTCAAGGATGTGGTAGTATTGGCCGCCACAAACAGGCCGGATCTTCTTGACAGATCACTCCTCAGGCCGGGGAGGTTCGATCGCTTAATTTATATTCCAATGCCAGATAAAGATGCCAGGAAGAGAATATTCAAGACCAACATATCAAAAATGCCAGCAACAGATGTCTCGTATAATTGGCTGGCTGAAAAAACCGAGAACTACAGCGGCGCGGACATAGAGATGCTCTGCCGCGAGGCAGGTATGCTCGCTCTGAGGGAACATATAAAGCCCGGCATGAGCAAAGAGGAGCTTATATTAGATAAAATTAAGATCAATAAAGAGCATTTTGAGAAGGCATATGCCCGCATAAAGCCGCATCTTTCAGAAGAAATGCTAGAAGAATATGCTAGAATGATAAAGAATTTCGAGGTGTAATAGAGCCTTGATAAAATCAAATCAGGATCTGAAGTACCATTTAAAGCACCAGCTATATGAGCCTGGAGCGCCAAATGAAGATATGAGGGCCGAAAACTTGACTATAGAAGAAGAATCCAAAGAGTTGCTTGGCGATATTGATTTTAAGGATACAAGCAGCATTAGTGTGCCTGAGAGCCTTATCGATCAGGTGATCGGCCAGGATGAATCGGTTGAGGTTATAAGGAAGGCGGCCCGCCAAAGACGCCATGTCATGCTCATCGGATCTCCGGGTACTGGTAAATCCATGCTCGGAAAAGCGATGGCAGAGCTGCTCCCTGTAGAGGAGCTGCAGGATGTTCTTGTTTACCATAATCCTGAGGATAATAACATTCCGCGTGTCAGGGTAGTGCCCGCCGGAAGAGGCAAGCAGATAGTGGATGCCCAGAAGATGGAAGCCAGGAAGAAGACGCAGACGCGCAACATGTTCTTCATGTTGATTGTGATGGCCTTGTTAGTCTATGCATACTATACAGGCCAGCTGCTCTTCGGCATAATAGCAGCAGCTCTGATATTTTTATCAATGCGCTATATGCTGCCCAAAGAGGATGCCATTGTTCCAAAGCTGCTTGTAGACAACGCAGGCAAGAAAAAGGCTCCTTATGTCGATGCTACGGGTGCACATGCTGGAGCACTATTGGGCGATGTCAGGCATGATCCATTCCAGTCTGGTGGCCTTGAGACGCCTTCGCACGAAAGGGTCGAATCCGGTGCAATTCACAGAGCTCATAAAGGAGTCCTGTTCATAGATGAGGTCAATACGCTGCGGCTTGAATCACAGCAGAGTCTGCTCACTGCCCTTCAAGAGGGAGAGTACCAGATCACAGGGCAAAGCGAGCGCTCCTCCGGCGCTTTAGTAAGAACAGAGCCAGTTCCATGCAACTTCATTATGATTGTTGCAGGAAACCTGGATGCAGTCCAGGGTATGCATCCTGCGCTCAGGTCCCGTATCAAAGGATACGGATACGAGGTCTATATGCGGGATACAATGGATGACACGCTTGAGAACCGCAACAAGCTCATAAGGTTTGTTGCTCAAGAGGTAGTCCGAGACGGAAAGATACCACACTTCACACGCGATGCCGTAGCTGAGATTATGCGTGAAGCCAAGAGAAGAGCGGGCCGGAAAGGCCATCTGACGCTTATGCTCCGTGACTTGGGCGGTCTGATAAGGGTTTCCGGAGATATCGCTCGTGCGGAGGGCACATCCCTCACAGAGTCAAGGCATGTCCTGCAGGCCAAGAAGATGGCAAGATCTGTAGAGCAGCAGCTGGCAGATCGCTACCTTGAGAGGCGCAAGGACTACAGTATGTTCCACTCCACCGGCGATGAGGTCGGAAGAGTTAACGGCTTAGCTGTCATGGGAGACTCAGGAATTGTCCTGCCGATCATGGCTGAGGTAACCCCCGCCCAATCCAAAGAGGAGGGCAGGGTCATAGCAACAGGCAAGCTGCAGGAGATCGCCAAGGAGGCGGTGACAAACGTTTCCGCCCTGATCAAGAAGTTCATGGGAGAGGACATCACAAGCAAGGATGTCCATATCCAGTTCATTGGAACCTACGAGGGCGTGGAAGGAGACAGCGCATCTATATCAATAGCAACAGCAGTTATTTCTGCCCTCGAGGGCGTTCCAGTCAGGCAAACAATTGCAATGACGGGCTCTCTGTCCGTTCGCGGCGACGTCCTGCCTGTCGGTGGTGTGACTCAGAAGATTGAGGCTGCGGTTCAGGCAGGCATAGGGACGGTGCTTATACCCAGATCGAACCTTGGCGATGTATTGATAGATGAATCCTTCAAGGACAAGGTGAAGATCATACCAGTCTCGACAATAGGCGAGGTATTTGAGTACGCAATGGTCGGCCAAAGGACAAGGCTGATCGAGAAGCTCAAGAAGTTCGCTGCCGAGAAGGCGATAGGCATCAGTCTACCTGAACCTATTTCCTCTCCATCCAGGAGCCTTTGATATCTGATGTCTGACTCTGACTTCTACGATGTGCGAGTTTTAAGGGGCAGCCTGACAAGGATAATATTGGATAACGGCAAGCTCGACGAGATCTCTGAGGCACCTTTTCAGGGAGCATCTGTACGTGCCATGTCAGGCGGAGCCTGGGGTCTTGTAACCACTGATAATATTGATGGCCTCGAGAAAGAGATCGATCTTGCGAAGAGGATGGCCAGGAAGATCGGCAAAAAGGAGCTGAAGCTTGCAGAAGCTCCATCAGGACGGAGCCAGGCCATTCCAGTTAAAAAAGATCCAAGGGATCTATCTCTAGAGGAGAAGGTCGAGCTTCTGAAGGAGATCGAAAACGCGAGCAAGATAAAGGGAATATCAAGTACCCAAGCGGTCTACTCTGAGGTTGAGCTTGATGCGCATTACATGAACTCAGAGGGTCTGGACCTTGATTCAGCGATGACAAGGATGGGCTTCGTGATAAGTGCCGTGGCCAATCGTGATGGCCTTTACCAGGCGAGCGGCGAAGGCAGAGCAGGTATCGGCGGCCTTGAGCTTTTTGACAGAGAGGATCCTATTGCCCTTGCAAAGCAGGTAGGCCAGATGGCGGTGGCTCTTTTGGATGCTGAGGCTCCGAAGGGAGGAAGCTTCCCGGTTGTTCTTGATCAGGAGCTTGCAGGTGTGTTCGTTCATGAGGCTGTGGGGCATGCAACCGAGGCTGACATAATTCTTGAGGGCGGATCGTGCCTTGAGGGAATGCTTGGTCAGCAGATCGGCTCAGAGCTTGTGACAGTCAAAGATGATCCAAGCATGATGCAGAACGGCTACTATCCATTCGATGATGAGGGAAGCCTTTCTCAGGAGACAGTTCTTGTTAAGAATGGAATCCTAAACTCGTACCTCCACTCTCGTGAGACAGCGGGGAGAATGGGCGGTGTGCCGAGAAATGCGCGTGCGCAAGGAACGGATAGGCCGATTGTGCGGATGAGCAACACCTATATCACTAACGGCGACTGGAAGCTCGATGAAATCTTCGAGGAGCTTGGGGATGGCGTTTACCTCATGGGCAGCAGAGGCGGCCAGGTGAATACTGCAGAGGGCGTTTTCCAGTTCAATGCCAAGCGCGGCTATCTCGTTAAGAACGGCGAGAAGACCAAGCTGCTCAGGGACGTTTCGCTTTCCGGGAAGATCATGGAGATCCTAAAGGAAGTGAAGGCGGTAGGCAACGACCTGAAGTTCAACTCCGGCAGATGCGGCAAGGGCGGGCAGCTCGTGCCGGTGAGCGATGGGTCGCCGCACTTGCTTATTGGGAAGGCGACTGTAGGCGGGGCGGGATAGAGCTAAATAGTTAATCCTGAAGATATTTTTCGCTTGATGTCTCAGGCTCAAGAAGTATGTAAACAGACAGATCCTTTGGCCTACTACGGAGATAGCATTTCAGAATATCTAGGCCAAGGGACTTTGATGTTTAAAGATAACACAACAGTAGATTGCGAATTTATAGCACTTCAACTATCCAAGGGTACTATCCTGTTAAAATGCGATTTTCCATTTTCCGAGCCATTTTGCCGCGAAGTTCCGATTATAAATTTCAGGGGAATAACCGCCGAAGGTCGCGAGGTTTCAGCTAGCAAAGGATTTACCAAGGTATCATTGTCGGACCACTCGGTAGTATTTCTTATCGAGGAAATGTATGTTAGGATTCCTAACAGCAGGCATATTAATAGAATACAATTCGGGATAACTAATTTTGAATTTCTGGGTACGGATGTTGAAGTCACACAATCTGGTTGGAGCAATACGACTAATTTAAATATTTCTGGGGAGAGATTATCGATTAATAAGAAAGACCCTTATGAAATAGCTATGGGTCGCTTGTTTGCATCAAAAGGTGTCGAAGTAACATGCGAAATAATAGCTGATATTTCTGAAGAGAATGATATTGAACGAATAGAGCATATGGTTGATAATGTATGCCTTCTACTCTCAGTCGCAAGGGGAACAAAAATACAATGGATATATTATGATCTTTATGACAACGCCGATCTTGTAGCGAAAGTACACTTTGCGAGACCTATCAAGAAGTATAATACCCGTGCTACAATCGATCGTGATTGGAAAGACACAAAGAGGTTTGTTGAATCTACCTATGATAAATTTGTAATCCGAAGAGGATGGGATAAGATTACTAAAGGCGCTATTAATGCTTATCTAGATGCTAAATCAGACAGCGATTACCTCGAATTGCGGGGAGCAAAGCTTGCTGTCGCAATGGAATCACTTAAGGCAATTTTCCTAAAGTTGCGAAGTAGTCCCATAAACGAATATATTATCGATGAATCTAAATTTGAAGCACTCATTGAGCCAATCAAAAATTTGATCTCAAATATTCTCGAAGAAAATGGGGTATCCGATACACAACGTGCAGCAATTTATGGGAATTTGAGGGCGCTTAATAGGATCTCATTTAGAGACCTATTGAAGGCTCTTTTCAAGGAAATTGACCTATCTGTTGACCAGAGAGATCTTAAACTTTTTATTGCATCCAGAAACGCTCTCGTTCACGAAGGTGAATTCTATTGTAAGGTGGCCGATCAAAAAGAACGAGATAAATGCCCACCATTGCCAGATATGCTCAGTGAATACCGATTCCTTATAGGCTTTCTCGACAAAGTATTTCTAAAGTTGTTAGGTTATAAGGGACCATACATTGATTGGAGTCAGGGAAAATATAATTGCAGTCAGCTGAATTAGCTTAGCAGTGCAGTATTGTGTAAATTATGATTTTCCTATTAAAATTCAAGAGATTTAGACCAACTTTTGGGGCTAATACTAGCGGCTTTATAGCGCACTCAATCGCCGTGCGGGCTACCCCTAACCCCTCTCTGGGGGAAGGTTTTGGAAAGCGTATGCTTTAAGGTTGAAGAAAGTATGATTAACGAATCCCCTAGTTGTTATGCCTGTATCTTTGTGGTTGGCAGTTCATCGTTTGTTGAGTTGCCATGTCTTATTGTATAACGATACCTTCATTATGCTATTGTTTAATAGTCTTGCAGAGAATGATTGGTTCTTCGCTGTTTTGTGTGGGTAGATCTGGGAGCCTGAGTCCAGCAGCCAGATTATTGATCATGTGAGATCACGTCTTACGGATCACATATCGCTTTCAATTGCTCCGAATCAAACTTCTGGCAAGCCAAAGAACCATTAAGGTCGTAGATCAATATCTTGAAGTTACCCACAGGAAATAGCGAAGAACCGAATGATTTTAATCATAGACAGGAATTATGATCGTCGTGAAAGATGAGTCCCTTGCAGTTCTCGCAGACACATATGCTTCTCCACTATTTCTGAACACATTGGTCAGAGAGCGCATACCAGCTTTTGCCCAGGGTGATAGACTTAAAGAAGAGTTCAAAAGATACCGCCGTGATCTGCTGCTACTGGATAAAGCGGATGCTTTGAATATAATCGCTCAGCCTGATAGCAAATTATTATTAAACTCTGAGATTTTCTTGCCGTGCCTGATCAATCATGGAGATCCCACAAAGGCAGAAGCCATCAGGACCTTCAAGGACAAGCCCGAATTCAGGCAGCTTTTAAGCAAGTCTTTTCCAGATTACTTCTTTACTGAAGCCAAGGCGGATGAGCTTAAAAATATCGATCTACCTTCTGGAAGGGATTACATAATCAAGCCTTCATCCGGCCTTTCAGGGATCGGAGTAAGGAGGATAAAATGCGACAGAGATCTGCATGAAATGGCAGATGATCTGCTCCGCGAGGTCGGACAAAACGCTGAATCTTCCAGCTCAGATCTCCTAAGTCCAGACAGGTTTCTGCTCGAAGAGCGCATAAAAGGCGAGGAGATTGCCTGCGATGCATATTTCAATTCTAAAGGAGAGCCGGTTATTTTAGGAATCTATGATCATCCTCTGATGGATGAAGATGATTTCAGGGATATTCTCTATTATACAAGCTCAGATTTGATTGAAAAAATGCATCCTAGAATAGAGGATTTTCTGCGAAGGCTGTCTTCACAGATGGTCGTTAGAAATTTTCCTATACACGCCGAATTCAGGCTTCAGAGAAATAGGCTCATGCCAATAGAGATCAATCCCATGAAGTTCGGCAGCTTCAGCCTGCCGGATTTGACCTTTTTTGCATTTGTGCTGAACCCTTACCGATATTATTACTACGAACAGAAGCCCGACTGGAAAGAAATCCTTTCTAAGGCGGAGGACAAAATCTTCTATCGCGTGCTCAGCAGAATGAAGGCTACACTTGCGGAAGGCGAAAAACCGGATCATGACGAATTCGCATCTGCCTTTCCTGACCTCGTTGGCTACTGTAAGCTGGATCCAAAGAGATATCCAGCATTCTCCATTGCCTTCGGCCGAGCCGATAAGGCCGATGAGCTAAAGAGGTATCTGATGATTGATTTCCATGATTATATCTCATGATCTGAAATTATAATCTGAAATAACGATCTAAAGTTATACTCTTAAGATTAATATTTCAAGGGAAAACTAAATAAGCCTAATGGATAATTAAGACCGGGGCCGTGATGGGATATTTCGCGGTCCGCCAGGATACGGAAGGAAATGCCTTCATACTCTGGGAAAGCGATGAGCAAGCTCATCGAGCGTCTCTCGAAATAATATCATTAATATTAGCATTGGCAGCTATCTTCAGATTCAATTTTTATTATAACTCCGGTTTCAATGCCTATTTCCATCCAGGCCCAGGCCCAGATCACAGCTTCAAAGGCCCTTATCAAATCCCCTTTCTCTAGAAAATATTTGGAATCGGAGATATAGGCCGAAATGTTATCGATAAATTGCTTTTTTCCCGATACCTCTGAAAATAAACTTTCTGCCCTCTCTAACCACTTCAAGGTCTCTGCGCGGAGGTCTATCTCCAGGCTGCTGCTCATTCTATCTTCTCATGGCGGCGTTATGAGCAGTGGATGACTCGATCACCTTTGTCACGTGCTTCTCGTCAACTTCAACCTTGACCATAGTCTTAGCATCATAGCCCTCAGCCTTGAGACGCTTCACTCCTTCGCCGCGCTCTATCACAGTTACGACATCTAATACCTCTGCACCAGCAGCCTTTAGGGACTGAAGCGTAGCTAGAAGGGTTCCGCCTGTACTGATAACATCATCAACAACTATTACTCGATCGCCCTTCTTAATTCCGTTCAGGAAAAGCTGAGACTTGGAATAGCCTGTGACCTGGGCGACCTCAATCTCCCCAGGCAGTCCATACTTTCTTTTCCTGATTATCACCAGGGGTATATCGGTTATGATTGACAGAGCTATGCCTATAGGTATGCCCATTGCTTCAACGGTTACGATTTTATCCACGTCAAGGCAGGCTATCCTAATAATATGGCTGACAACCTCCCTTATGAGATCCGGCTTTATTTCAGGAACTCCGTCAGTTATGGGATGGATGAAGTAGTTGTAATCGCCTCTCTTGAATATGGGCGCTTCCAGCAGCGAGCTTTTTAGCCTCTCAAGCAAAGAATTTCCCTCCTTAACTATTCTACGCTAGATATCCTCAACCTTTAAAGGTATTGGCCTTTGTAAAACAATGGCATTCGGTGCTCCAAGACTTGGCAATATTCAATTGCCTCCGGACCTTTCGAGCCTGCTGCAATCGGAAACTGTATCTGTTTCACCTTCCGGAGGCGGTACATATTTGCCGAGCATGATTTGGAGATCATTTACCTTTACGGGTTTGCTGAGGTAATCATCCATCCCAGCATCCAGACATATCTCTTTATCACCCTCCAGGCCAAAGGCTGTGACGGCTATAATTATCGGCCCATTTTCAGGCCAACGCTGTCTGATGATCTTCGTAGCATCAAGCCCGCTCATTTTGGGCAAGCGAACATCCATAAGAATTATGTCAAACTTCCGTCTTTCTAGCGCTTGCAATACTTCTAGGCCATTTGTAGCTAAATCGGCACTGAAACCAAGGATCTTAAGCATTTGAAGGATAACATTCTGGCTTTGCGTATCGTCTTCTGCCAGCAGTATTTTCACTTGACTGTGTGTGGGTTGTTTTTTGGCAGGTTTTGAGATAGGCAAAGTTGTGAGTTGCTCTGAGAAAGCTTCTGTGAGAATATTATAAATTTGAGCTGGCTTAATGGGTTTTGCCAATGAGGCATCGAATATATCGGATTCGACCATCTTGTTCGCATATGTTAACTTTATCAGAGGTATATTCTTTTTCAGCTTTCGTATCTTCTGACCAAGGCCCAGTCCATCGATCTCAGGGTCATCCATTTCCAATATCACAATATCAAAGCCTTCTTCAGATCTGATTAGCTTTAAGGCATCCTTTTGAGAGCCTGCGACTGTAGGAATCAATCCCCATTCCATAGTTTGGCTTCCCAGTATGAGCTGGTTGGTTTTATTGTCTTCCACAATCAGGACGCGTTTACCCTTAAATTTGAGCTGTATGTTTTCAACCTTACTCTGGCCCGAAATTGCTTTGGCGAGTATGTTGAAATAAAACGTTGATCCAGTGCCGACTTTGCTTTCAAGCCAGATGTCGCCTCCCATCAGCTTGACCAACCTTTTGCTTATGGCCAGCCCCAAGCCTGTTCCTCCATATTCGTTGGTGATAGCGTAGTCCACCTGGCTGAATGGCTTAAATAGAAGCTCCATTTTATCCTCTGGAATTCCGATACCTGTATCCCTGACCGCAAACTGGATGTTATGAATGGAATCCGAAAGCTTGGATGTTACTAAGACCGCAACTTCTCCTTTCTCTGTAAATTTTACAGCATTGTCCAAAAGGTTAATGAGAACCTGGCGAATCCTATTGGGATCGCCGATGATTGTGCTGGGAGTTTTTTTATCTATAATATATGCCAGGTTCAGCTTCTTTTCTGCAGCCTTTGGGGTGGCAAGGTCGAGAGCTTCCTCAATGATGCCGGGTAAGTGTAATGGCTGGTTTTCAAGCTCAATCTTCTCTCTCTCCAGCCGGGAGAAATCCAAAATCTGATTTATGATTGAGAGCAACGCATCTCCGCCACTACTGATCACATCCACGAGATCTCTCTGCTCAGGTGTTAGATCATCACCCTGGAGAAGGCTGATCATGCCGATGATGGCAGTCATTGGCGTTCTAATCTCGTGGCTCATGTTGGCCATAAATGCTGCTTTAGCTTTAGTAGCTGCCTCGGCGGCCTCTTTAGCCTCTTGGAGCTGTGCTGTCCTCTCATCGACCCTTATCTCCAGCTCTTCCTTGGATTTGAGCAGCTCATCTTCCAAGCGCTTGCGTTCGGTGATGTCAAACCCATAGATGTTAACATAGCATTTGTCAAGGATAGGCACTACTAAAACGGAATAGGTCCTCTCTCCCAATTCTACGTGCTCTCTCGTCCTTTGTCCTTTGTTAATCGCCAGGTTGAATAGAGGCAGAAGAGGAGCAGATATCCGATGGCCTGCCTGGCCAATCCATCCAGCAAGTACTGAAGCCGCAGGATTGCGGTAGACAACCGTCCCATCGTTCAATACCCGCATTATAGGGTTGGGGTTTTCTTCAGGGAGCTTTGCCAGCCATTCCGCCCTCCTGCGGGCCTCTTCAGCTTCATTCTTTGCTTCTTCGAGCTGTGCCGTGCGACTTTCAACCCGCTGTTCGAGGGTCTCGTTTGCCTCTCTGAGCGCTGCCTCGACCTGCTTGAGTCGAGTGACGTCGCGCGCGGCAGCAAATACTCCTTGGAGTTCGCCTTCTTCGTTGCGATAGACGGCTGCATTGTACAGTACATCTATCGTTTTTCCTGATGCATGACGAAGGGTCAGGGGATAGTCCCTGACACGACCTTCTTTCAGCACCTTCTGGTACCCTGCCTTTGCAGCGTCCGGATCTGTAAAGTACTCAGAAAAGTCCGTCCCTATGAGTTCCCCACGAGTCCGACCGGTGGCCATCTCAGTCGCCTCGTTCACATCTGTGATCTTTCCTTCAGGGCTGATCGTGACCAGAGGGTCCAGACTTGCCTCTATGAGACTGCGAGAATAGAGGGATGAGGACAGAAGCCCGGCCGTCCGTTCAAAGACACGCTGCTCCAATTCCTTGCTGAGCTGGCGCAGCGTCTCATCGGCCTCCTTGTGCTCGGTTATATCGATTATGGCCAGCCTATACTCTGTACCAAACTTCTCAATAGCTGAGCCCTCGATACGGGCATAGACCCTTTCCCCTGTGCTCTTGATAAGCCTCAGCTCGCACTTCTGCTTGACCTCAGTAATGAATGCCTCATGGCAAAAAGCATCGAAAGCTGGATTATCATCTGGCTCAACAAAAAGCTCAAAGCGCCTATTCAGCAGTTGGTTTCGCTGCGCCCCAAGGAGTTCTTCCCCAGTCCGGTTAATCTCGCGGATGAACTTGTCCTTGTCAAGGGTGAAAAGTCCAATGGGAGCGAAGTTATAGAGTTCGGAGTACTTTGTCAGCGCAATCTCATCATCAAGCTTTGCGCGCCTCAGCTTCTCATCCAGATTCGATCCGCTTTCATGTGTCATGGTGCTTCCCTATGGATTTGGGCTCTTCGACTCATTGTTTTAATTTAATGCAAATGCTATTTCTATGCAGATTTTAAGGCGCTCTGGTAAAATCTTTCGGCGTATTCTTTAACCATCCTTCTGGAAGAGAACCTAGGACTGACGCTCTTCATCGACTCTTTCATAACTTTCAGCCATGAATCTCCATTCAGGAGTAGTCTAAGCAGTTCGGTTACGCTCAAAGGTCAGATACTGAGGTCCATTCCATCTGAAGTCCGGCCCGGAGTCGCGCCAGAATAAAGCCAGCTGGCCTTCTGTTAGGGCTGCCATCTCCAAATGCCCTGGATCTCCGAAGTTGCTCTGGATGAGCGCCACACTCTCGACCAAGCCCATTCTCATTCCGAACATTAGCGGTCCCATCCAGCGCAGATGGCCGTCATCATTATCGCGCCAATAGTAAGCGAGACCGCCTGATTCCAGGGGCACTACAAGCTCGAAGTTGCCTTTACTACCAAAAGTGCTCTGGATCATGGAGGGCGTACCTGCAACTCCTCTGGCGATGATCTCCGGGCCGTTCCATTTAGAATCCTGGTCGGAATCACGCCAGAAGAATGCTAATTTGTCTCCATAGCGCGCTACCATCTCCAGGTTTCCGGGATCGCCAAAATTGCTTTGAATGAGAGTAACTTCATCGAAACGACCTTTATCGGTTGCAAATTTGAAGGGCCCGTTCCAAGTCAGAGCAGGATCGTCATTATCTCTCCAGTAATGATAAAAACCGCCTTTATCTCGTGGAACGACAACGTCAAAGTTTCCCCTGCGACCGAAATTGCTCTTTATCATTGCAGGACTTCCTGAGAACGTCTGTACAAGAGATTTCTCTGATATGCGAATAGGTCCATGCCAATCATAGGAGGGACCGGAGTCGCGCCAGAAGTGCAGGAGGTTACGGCCTCCTGAGTCCACTGCCACGACCTCTAAATTTCCTGAGGATCCAAAATTGCTCATGATAAGTGATGATCCCTCCATCCTCCCTTCTTCAGTTCCGAATATTACAGGTCCATCCCACGGAAACCCTTCTAGATCGTTTTGGCGGGAATAACAAGCCAGGCCTCCTTTGGCTAAAGGCACCACCAGCTCGAAGTTGCCAATAATCCCATGATTGCTCTGGATTAGAGAAAGCTTTCCCGATTGCAGGTCTGGAATGTTTGCATCTTGCGGCTTTGCCTTCTCCTCTGGTTTTTTCTGCGGCTTATCTTCCATTTTTGATTTATGCTTCTCTATTCCAATCTGTCTCTTCCCGAGTTTGCCGCCTTTTGCTTGCGGCTCTTTATCTTGTAAATTCATGTGATACTCCTCTATGAATGCCGACGAATTCTTGTCAGCTTTTATATTCGGAAGGTCATCTTTAATGTCGTAAGGCAGGCCCCCTTTTGCCCTAATCTCGCTTAAGAGTCGTTGGATCTCCTCATTTTGCTCTAAATTGTTCATTTTTATCTCCTTCTAGAAATTTATCTGATAAATTTAGCCGCATGGTCAAATATTTTATAGTAATACTACTTAAGGAAGTCCGTCACCACAAACCAGGCCAATGCATATCCCCATATGAGCCCTGCCAATTTCCATCTCGAGATCCATATTTATTAAAAATATGCGCAACTTGGACAATTATCAAAAAATGGGTGAACATTACTTTGGCCAACATCTGAGCTCTTCTCTCATCTCATTACAATACCAGCATAATTGACCTGAAAAGATCGGCTGGCCACAAGCTTTGCACCTTTTATTATCATCCAGATTGCATGATTTCATAACAAACATGCCGTCTTTTCTCGATTCATGTTCTTCCATCTTCATCATCTCGTATGATAATAATAGGAAATGGGCAAAATAAAGGAGGAGGGGGGGGTCTCCTTTTTGATAAAATCTCTTATTCATTAATTTGCTCATTTCCCTTCTTTTAAGCTGATTATTTTGTATAAGGGGTTTATGGCGCAAATTGCGAATTATAGTACAAAGTGCGAATAATATAAACTCTCCATGCAACGCTAATTGGAAGATAAGAGCCTAAAGTTTAAGTTCAGAAGAGATATGAACCATTGAAGGATATCCTGCTTAGTCCTTGGGTCGGAAATAGAGGCCAGATATGCAAAATGGTATTGCAACCGAGAATAGGGAAAAGATATGCAAATATATATCAGATAACCCGGGGTCTCATCTAAGGAAAATAGCAAGGGATATCAATATTCGGTTGAGCACTTTGAGATATCATCTTGACTATTTGGAAAAGAAGCAATCAATTATCTGTCAGAAACAAAATAATCTTAAGGTATATTTCATTTCTGGAAAGTTAAAACCTAATGAAAAGATAATAATCCCATTATTACAAATTCAACGCTATCGAGATATTCTCCTAATTTTGATTGAATCACCAGGCTTGACTTCCTCGCAAATAGCTGATAGATTATCAATCGGTTCGTCATCTGCCTCAAAGTACATCAATATCTTGGAAGATCAAAAAATACTATTTTTCAAGAAGATTGGAAGAAGTAAGAAATATTATATAGATGACGAGAAGAGCGTGGTAGGTCTTTTGAGTACATATAAAAATTTCATGGCTAATATGAGCTTTGAAATTCGCACCCCAATGAATACGATAATGGGTATGACCAACCTGCTCCTCGAAGAGAATCTGACACCTGAGCAGAGAGATTTCGCGGAGACTATAAAAGCCAGCGGCGAAGCTCTAATAGCCATTTTAAGCGATATTCTCGATTTTTCTAAGATTACGCAAGAGAAGATACAACTCGAGAATCAAACATTCGACCTTCTCAATTGTATTGAGGAAGCTCAAGAAATTGTTGCCTTAAAAGCTGCCAAAAAAAAGATAAATTTGGCTTATACTATCAGTAAAGTCGTTCCAACACTAATTATCGGCGATCCTAATAGGCTTCGCCAGATTCTAGTCCACTTGCTAAATAATGCTCTTGATTTAACTGAGAAAGGAGAAGTTCTTATCTCAGTTTCATCCAGATCATCGAATCAATCATGCAATTTACATTTCGCTATCAAGGATACAGGAATGGGCATGCCTCAGGAATCAGCAGATCGCCTCTTTGAGACTTATGGCCAGGTTATCAATCGTCTTTATGAATCGTTCAGTCAGGCGGATTTTGAATCCATTATTGACATAGATGGGCCCATTTTAAATAAAGATGCTGAAGCAAGTCTGGGTCTCGCCATCAGCAAGAGATTAGTTGAATTGATGAACGGAAAAATATGGGCAAAGAGCAAAGTAGGTGATGGGACCACAATTCATTTCACAATTAAACTCGAGCATGCCGCTATCACATCAGCGTTCTCAGGGGTCCAGTCCCAGCTCAAAGGAAAGAGAATTCTAATTGCAGATGGCAGCAGAACTAATTGTCACATTCTCGATCTACAGACACGGGAATGGGGCATGGTTCCGACGACCACAGATTCCCGCCAAGAGGCTTTGAGATTGATTCAAAATGATGGCTCTTTTGATGTTGCAATTCTAGATGTTGATATGCCGGATATGGACGGATACTCCTTAGCTAAACAGATGCACAAATATAATAAGACTTTACCTCTGGTGGCTTTGGCCGATATAGGACAACGAATCAAGCCTGGATTCTTTGCGTATTCTTTGTCTAAACCGCTTAACATCTCTAAACTCTGCAATATACTAGTATCGCTATTTGAAAAGCAACCTATCCCAACAAAAGACCAGCCGTCCCTCAAAGCCAAAACAAGCAAAGGCTCCTTAAGCGTATTGCTGGCAGAAGACAATTTGTTAAACCAAAAGGTCTTCTTAACGATGCTCAAACGCCTAGGTCATAACGTTGATGCAGTGACTAACGGAATAGAAGCTCTGCAGGCGATAGAGCGAGAGCATTATGATATAGTGCTCATGGATATAAAGATGCCTAAGATGAACGGCCTGGAAGCTGCCAAGATAATTCGTCAGCGTTGGCATGATGGACCAATAATAGTAGCTGTAACTGCTTTTGCCCTTGAAGGTGATCGAGACAGGTTCCTTGCAGCGGGCATGGAGGATTATATCAGTAAACCAATAAAGATCGACGAGCTGAAAGCGCTACTGGAAAAATATCGGCCGAACTAAGCTTTTGCATTTCACGTCCTTTAATTTCTAATGTATCTTTCTAGACTTGGTTTATTCGCACTTTGTGCTAGAATTTGCATTTTGTGTCAGAAAATCTTTATCGCTAAAACTATCACAGAGAAGCTAAGATATAAAGTTGGTGATATAAAATGTTCGAAAAGGTCTTAATTCCCGTCGACTTTTCAAAGCATGCTCGGAAAGTTATAGAATGCATTGGCGATATATCTGGATTAAAAGAGGTAGTACTCCTTAATGTTGTAGCCAGAGACCCGCTTGCCAGGGTTTGGTCCCCTGGAGATGAGGTCAAAGAGGCTATGAAGAAGCTGGAAGCTGAGAAAAATCGCCTTGAGAAAGTGGGGTTAAAGGTCAAGGTAAGAGCTGAACCAGCCTTAGAAGGATCGGTAGGTGAGGTTATCAAGAGGGTTGGCGATGAAGAGGGTGTCTCCCTGGTTGCCATGGGCGCCAGAGGCAGGAGCATTCTGTCGGGCATGCTGCTCGGGAGCGTTTCCACAGATGAGCTTAGGTATGGTGATAAGGACCTCCTGATAATGCGCTACAAATCCCTGGATGGAAAAGAGGGCGAGGTCTTGGAGACTTTCTGCACCCGGCTCTTTACCAAGGTACTCTGCCCAATAGATTTTTCTGAGGCAGGCATGGCGGCATTGAATGTCATCAAAGCCGGCAAGATAGCCGACGAGGTCGTGCTGCTGCATGTAGTGACCAGAGCAGAGAATGAGGATGAGCTGCAGGCTGAGACGCAGATGGCTGAGAAGAAGCTGACGGCCATCAAAGAGGAACTGGCTTCTGCCGGGATCAAGGCAACTGTTCAAGTTCTCAAAGCGCACCGAGGCGAAGACCGGACCTATGGAGCTGGAGGAACGGCTGAAGTCAAGCCGCCATTGATCGCAGGTGGAGCTGCAGATAAGATCATATCTGTCGCAGAGAAAGAAAACGTTTCTATCATAGCCATGAGCTCGCACGGTTCAGGCTGGGTTGAAAAGCTATTGATTGGAAGCGTGGTCTTCGATGTGGCTCGGGTGGGGATGCGTCCCGTCCTGGTTATCAGGTCAAAGATGAAAGCCTAAATGGCGATTCTCTCCTCCAGGAAATATTGGCCAAAATGTGTCCGCTGGATTGGCTGGGCATCGTTGGATCGGTCCTACCAGACAATTGTTCCTACTTTGTGCTATAATTCGTAGCTTGTGTCAGAGAATATTTATGTGGAAACAGGAAAAACAAGAAAATATGTTGAAAAATATTCTCATGGCAACCGATGGATCGAAACAAAGTGAAAAAGCTGCAAAATTTGGCGTTGACCTTGCCAAACTCTCTGGCGGAAAGGTTACAGCTCTATACGTTGGAGCGCGACATGTCGCTCCGATTGGAGGTCTGCCCCCCAAAGAGATGGATGCCGTAGCCAATGGAATGTGGAAAGCGGTCCAAGATGAAGGAAATAATGCTATGCAGTATGTCGAAGATCTGGGAAAGAAGTCAGGCGTACAGGTCGAGAAGAAATTTATCGAGGGACATCCTGCTAATGAAATCATGAAATTAGCTGAAGAGACTTCCATGGATATCATAGTCATGGGTAGTATTGGAAAAACGGGCTTAAGCAAATTCCTGTTAGGCAGCGTTGCTGATAAGGTGGTCCGCAATTCAAAGGTGCCAGTGACCGTAGTTCCGTGAGAACATACTCAAATAATGGTGATTCCTAAAGCCGACGTTTGACTACTCCATGAAAATTGAGAAAATCTAACGGCTCAGTCTGGGAACTTCTCCTCAATGTGCATAATAGATCTATCTGCCCAGAAACTATTTATCCAGAATTATTGAGATTAATGTTGTGAATCGCCCATATGAGTTTCTTATCTACCTAAGTAGACTTAGAGCAGCATATAATCGTTTTGGGTTCTATATTTGGGCGCTAAATGCGGTCGTAGCTGCTATTGCGATCTATGTGATCGCCCTCCTTATTGGCATTCCTGCCTTTACCAAGTTCTATTGGCGTGATTCTCTGATTCTCGCGAATTTGCCTTTGCTCCTTTCCTTGATTCTTGGAGCCCTAATTGCTACGCTTGTCGGAATGAGGAGCAAATCCGATCTCTTCAGGCTTCTGGGCCCTGAGCTATCTGAGAAGGCTCGAACAGGCTATGATAACAAAGATGAAGAGTCCTTGCCGATGCTAAGCCTAGCCGAAGATTTAAAGAGGAGCCTCTCCAAGGTTCAACCCTCAAAGATCTTTGATTGGCGGCAGATAAGAATCAGGGCTGTACTTGGGATCCTTCTGGCGGCTGCCACGGTATTTATAGCCAATAGCCAGATCAGTGCAGATATAACGCCGAACAATTTTCAATCCATATCGGATTTGAGAGATAGAGCGATGGGACTCTTCAAGAACGAGACACCATCGCAGAGACCGTCATCAATAAATCTTTCAGGCAACATTTATGGCAAGCCATCTCTTGCTGTTTTGAACGAAAACAAATTGCAGTTGGAGCTCTACCCTGGAATAGGCACTGGTTCCCAAGCAAGGAATACAACGCCTACAGAGCATTTATTCCAGCAGTCTCAGCCGGGGGAGGCTGCAGCGGTGCCATCTGACCTATATATTGAGAGTCTTCCCCCACAGAACCGGGAGATAATACAAAGATACTTCGAAAACTTAGCTGGTAGTTGATATGTATTGAACCAAATTATAAATTTGAAATTTGACGTAGTTCTTACTATTACTACTAATCATAGCTTCTATATAGTTTATAATACTTAAGAACTGAAATCAACAATGCTAAGTTCAAGCAAAACTGCTAATCTAAGTTATCCAAACCAATATGAGCTGAATTTAATTGGGACGGAGGATATATCGCATGAGGATGAAAAAAAGGAGCGATGATCTTATCATCTCTCAGATATTGGATATATGTGAAAGCGGCGCACGTAAAACTAGGATAGTATATCAAGCAAACCTTAATTCCACGACCATCAATCGATACCTGGAATGTCTTATAGAAACCGGTATGATCGAGCAGTCCAACCATGGAGCAAGCTACCTGTTCAAGACAACGGTGAAAGGAGCTGAGCTGAAGAATAGGCTTAGCCGACTGCAGACAGAAATGGATGAACTCCGCACGGCTGTGCTTAATGTTCAGGCCTAAACGCGATCTTGAATACCCATAATCATTCTATACACTCACACAACTGCTTCCAATTGCACTAATCAATTCCAACTGGATTAATCAAATCAAGCAACTCTAGCCAATTCTATCTCCGAGGGTTATATTGCGTTGAAGGTAAACGCTAGTTTTAATTAATCCAACATTAGAACTTTTAATTAGAATCTAATAGTGCATAAAATGTATCAATAATACATATTGCAGCTCGAAATTCAAAATTCTGACTGTTAATTAACATTGCATATTCATAAATCATCTCAAAATTAACAGTTCATACAACTATTCCTGGCATATTTATTTTCCTTGAAAGATCAAGAATGTATTTGTCGAAGACAATCCAAGCTTAGTGGTTTACGATTGGTGAACAATATGGGACCAAAGAGACGCACTGACGATAAGATCATCTATTTAATCCTAGATATATGCCAGGATGGTGCTCTTAAAACGAATATTATCCAAGGAGCCAAGCTCAATTATACAACAGTTAACCGCTATTTGGATATCTTAGTTAAAAGTGGCATGATAACTGAACTAGGCAAGAAACCGACAATCATGTTCAAGACCACATCCAAGGGTTCTAAATTTAAGAAAAAGCTGGTCGGCCTGCATTCACAGATAAATAGCGGATGGACTCCTGAAGAGTCGTTTTCTGTAACCGATTCTAGCAAGGATGATCATTAAATAGAATCATTGACCAGTAAAAATTATCCGTATGCAGTTTCATTTAATCAATCACTATGTATAACTATCGAAAATTACTCGCGGGCTGGCATGTAGATCTAGGTCATATTGCCAGCACCGTGATATTATTTCTAATTGCCTGCTGCCCTTATCAGCCAGTTGACCTTTGTAGTCTCGTTTGTTTTCGGATTCTTGAATTGGGCTGGTGTTAGCTGTCCGTTGAAGACGAAGTATGAGTTCCCGGTTCCGTTGTTCTGCTCCATACCAAGGAGCATCGCGCCGCGATCATAGAAGATGATATAGAATTCGTCTGTCACTGGCAGAGTAGGTATATCTATTCCGGCAATAACCGGACCTGCGGTCGATGCAAAGTACATATTTTGGGCGTCTGCAAACTTGTAAAGGAGATTGGAGTCTTTGTCTCTCACTTCGATGAGGAAGTTCCTATCTGCGGGAAATAGCTTAGTGGTATTGTTGAATACGCTCCATCCGACAATTTGAATCCCTGTAAGCTTCCAGCCGGGCGTTGGAGCTTGGAACTTCACCACCTCGCCTACATTCAGGCCGACTAGCCCAAACTGGTTAGCGGCAGAGTACAATGTCATATTCATTTGGGAAAAGTTCTTTCCGCTATCTTCTTTCAATAAAGAAATACTTCCCTTGGCATTTTGCCCCTGAAAAGGCAGGGCGGTGCCTGGTGGAGACATGGATGACCCAATTGTGCCTTGCGCACTGAAGCTCATCGGCTCAGCATTCTGTTTCATCTCGGAGTTCGCTTTTGCTGGCGCTTCGGCTGCCAGAGCGCTAAAATAAAAGATCGAACAGCATAATAGTACCGTCATCAGGATTATCCTCTTCAATTGATCACCGCTATAGAAAATAGCGGCTGTCAATATATAGGTAATGCTGGAAAATAATATACTCGCAATTATTTTACAATATATAAATTAAAATTATTGTATACCGACTGAATTGGAGTTTTAAAGCATTAAAATATCTTGAATATCCGAGCTGAAAAAGGTCCATACCTACTTTTGGGATGAGACGTGACCGAAGTAATTGAGACTTTAAGAAGATACGTTCTAATTAAAATTACTAATTATAGATTAGTATATTAGGTAGAAATCTTCGTTTCATAGCTCTGGTTAAAATTGATAATACATAGCACCAATACAAATTATTGCTCAAAATCAGTTTTGCAAATTGCCAATACGGAAAATAGCTTCCACTACGTTTAATTATTTTACCATCTTCTCAGGTATTAGTCAAAAGATGCCCATCTGGGAAAAAAGTGGTAAGAATGTCCAATTTAGTGCATACGGAAAATTTAGAGCATGAGGAAAGGTTAAGCAATAAGCTTAATTTCTTCCAAAAGTTTTTTATTATTCCGCCGTGTTCTAAATTAGGGGCAGTCGCAATGAAGTTTATAGTACTGGTTATCCTGGTTGTATTGTTGCTAAATTTAGTGGATGCCGCGACAAAGGGATATGCCTTCGGGACATCTGATCTGATAAGCAGTAACTGCAATTTTAGTGCTGCAAAGACCCTTTTAGAGAACGCTCTGGACTCGCCTGATCTCAGCGCGGATACTCAAGGCCAGTTTACTACGAAATACAATCTGACCAGGACTGGAGTCTACGAGCTAAATCAAGGCATAAACTATTGGGTAGATAATTACTGGGGTTTTCGTGGAAAGAATACATTTCATAACTCTTACTCTGGGGAAAATGTCACTAGTGCAAACTTGACTTCAAACGGCAATGCAACTACGAATTTCTTTAATTATCATTATGATCCAGTGGCCATAACAGAAACAATTGAATACGCGACATCTGGTGGAATCAGTAATTACAGCGCCATCGCCAAGACCTTCACGGATAGTGCAATATTCAATCCAGTTATAAATTTCACATCTCAAGGCGAAGTTGCTACAGAATTCCGGCAGAACTGCAGCGGAGTTTACCAGATTAATCAAGGAGTCACCACTTCGCCGGACAACAACTGGGGCCTTTATGGAAAGGGCGGCTTCTACAGCTCCTTTTATAAAGGACTTGAGGGCAAAAGCGGCTTTTACAATACTCAGCACAGCACATTCTCCGGCAGCCAGGTTACAAATGCGGAGACGAGATCCTACGGCAATATATCAGTAGGTACTCCAAATTTTAATGATTTCAATTTATCTAGGGCCCAATCTCTGAAAACAAATGTTACTAGCACATGGAGCAATGATATGCCAGCGGACCTGTTTAAGCAGGATATAGCGCTCGAATTTAGAACCGCAGATGACGATGTAGCCTATAGCGGCTACGATGTCAAGAGAGATCTAACGATTGGAGATATCGATTGCGTTTCAGAGATGGAGCTTGTTTATCAAAATACTTGATGGAGTTTTCATGAGGCCAATTAGACTGCTGCTGTTGTTACCGATGATAATATGTTTGTCAGGGGCTGTAGTGGCAGAGTTAGGCCTTCAGATGAACTTCTATAATCCCCAAGACCAACTTTCAGTCGGTCTTACAGGAGAGGACATGAGCTATAGTGCTGGTGTCTCGCTTCTGCCCGACTCGGTGTCATACAGTAACAGTGCCCAATCCATTGGCAAAAATGGCTATTACTCATATCAGGTAGTCCTCAACGGCCAAAATATAACATCAGGCGCCAAGACTGATTCAGGCTCATTTAATTGGAATACAAATGCTTTTGCCGGCTTAAAAGGCATTGATCCAGATCAGTTAGTTGTTGGGACTAACTGCACAGTTGAAAATGGAACTTTGTATACATACAGCTCCAATGAGGATTATAGGATCGAGCAGACCATGCACGCATTTAACGCCGTCAGCACTCAAAAAGGGACTATAATGGCGCATCTTATGTCGTCCTCAGGAATAGGTAATACTATAGAAAATCGCCTGGCTCATCAAATCAAGGGCTTCCAAGATGTCATAAGCGTCGAACATCTTGCGAGTGATGAGAAACCAGCTGATATAAATCTGAATGTCAACGGGGATACAGATTCCCAGTGGCAATATTACTTCAAATCAAATCCAAAGGAGTATTCCTTCGGCCAGGCAATAATAGGAGTCATGAGGCCTTCTGATACAAATAATCTTACGATGAAGGGAGAGGCTGCTGGGTTCCCAACTCAGGTATTGCCTATTCAGGGCATCAACATCTCCTACCAGTTCAACAATGCTGTCAATTATAACGAGTCATTTAAGAGGCTCAATTCTGAGATAAATGAGTCCATAAACCAATCTGATGGGATTTATTCTGTACCGAATCTCTCCCAAACCGTGCCTGTATATAACCTCGATAAGGAGAATTTAACTAATCCTGTGGATATCGATATTACAGGTAAGTCTGCAAAAGCAGAGATATTCTATAGGATGGCTATCCAATTTAAATTGGAGGTATAAAGGATCCTTTGATTTTTTTTTATTAATAATTGTATTTGATTAAAGCTCCCATAAAACCATCTACCAAAAGAATTATATCTACTGTAGAAGTTAAGCTAGTGTTGAGGTAGATAAAGGATCGCATAGCGGCTAATACCATAAATACATATATTAGGCCGATACAGGTCCAAATGGAGGTAGCTTGATGGCGGGAGGGATACGGTGCATAGCGTTGGTTTTACTTTTATGTATGCTTGTGCCGCCGTCTGCCTCGCGAATGGGTTACGATATTATCGCAACCGCTGGTGGAGAAACTCTAGTGATTCATCGTACCACAGATTATATGAATGTCTCTATGGATGGTTCAGTGAAAGGAACCGGCAATTTCTCAAAGATGACCCATATATCACAATTCGCAGGGTTCGAGACAAAGGAGCTGACTGCGTCTTCAAAGGAAAGTGACCTTGATTATGCCGAGCGCCTTCAGCTCTTGAGCAGGTATGGCCCTGCTTATGCAACCATCGATCTTACGAGTGTCAATCTCTCGAATCAAACAACAAATCCTCCCCTTACCATAACCGGGTCAGCTGATGTAGTAGTTGATGAGGCGTGGCCAACATATTTTTCAGATTATAAAAAGATATCATATCTTGGGCCAGGAATGATAAGCATAGAGAAGTATGATAATAATGGAGATATCGTCTCGAAATACCTTGACACATGGAAGCTTTCCAAGGAAAGTCTTTACCAGACGTTTATCAATAGATCTATTATAGAATTTAATATGTCCTCAGGTGGTATACATGCTGAAAGGTATACAAATAGATCAAGCCTTTATCAGCTTAGCCAGAGTTCTATTGGAGCAGCTACACGTCTAAATGTCACCCAGAACTCTTTAGGCGGTATTGCTACCGAAGTCTCGCAAGATTATGTAGGCAGTCATGAGATGAACCTTAGGATCGGGATGTCCGATGTAATAGAGAAGACTACTCCAGATGATTTCTGGCTTGATTGCTGCTCAGATAATTCCGATTATTTCGATTATTTGAGAATGGATTCGATCAATAAGTTTTTTGAATCATAGCGTACCTTCAAAAATAACAGGAAAGCTTATGATCTATCCTGCGGTACTCTTTTATCTAATAGAAGTAAGAGCCAGTCAGAATTCGGCCGATTGGAACTATGGAGAAACCGATGACACAGGATCTTAAGGCTATTTACAGCGATGCGCCTAAGCTATTCAATGGGCTCAGGCGTGAGATCGATAAGGTGATGGTAGGCCAAGGGGCAGCCATAGAGCAGCTTCTTGTCTCCATTCTGGCAGGAGGCCATGCCCTTCTTGAGAGCAACCCTGGGCTTGCAAAGACGCTTCTCATAAAGACTACAGCTATGACAATGGGCCTGAGCTTCAGCAGGATTCAATGCACTCCAGATCTAATGCCTGCGGACATCACAGGTACTACTCTTATTGAAGAGACCACTTCGGGAAATAAAGAGTTCAGGTTCACGCCTGGACCAGTGTTTGCAAACATCGTCCTTGCAGATGAGATCAACAGGGCATCGCCCAAAACGCAAAGCGCGCTTCTGGAGGCGATGCAAGAGAAGCAGGTGACTGTCGGCAATCATACTTATCCCCTCGACCAGCCGTTCTTCATTCTTGCAACACAAAACCCTATAGAGATGGAGGGGACATTTCCACTGCCTGAAGCACAGCTTGATAGATTCTTACTAAAGATCTTCATGGATTATCCCTCTTTCGATGAGGAAATAATGATTTTAGATAGGTACACGGGCAATAAAGAGCCGACAGTAGACCAAATGATTTCAAAAGAGGAGCTTTTGGTTCTGCAGCAGCTTTGCCGCGATATGCCTATATCGGATGAGCTGAAGCAAAATGCGGTAAAGCTCGTCCTTTCAACGAGGAATTGGGACGGCGTGCAGTACGGGGCGAGTCCAAGGGCGTCTATAGGCCTGATACTATCTTCAAAGGCCAGGGCATTCCTCCAGGGGAAAAACTATGTCTCAAAGGATGACCTGCATGCTATGGCCTATCCGGTGCTTAGACATAGGATAATTCTCAACTTTGAGGCAGAGCGAAAAGGCTTGACACGCGACCAGGTAGTGACTGACATTCTGAAGAGCCTCAATATCTGATCTATATGGATACAGATTTCTTTCGCGAGCTTGATAGGTTCGCCTTGCTTGTGAAGAAACGAGTCTCCACAGCTTATACAGGCGGAAGGAAATCCCTTAGGTTCGGACACGGGATAAGCCCTGTGGGTTACAGGGAGTATCGCAAGGGAGATGACTTCAAGCTCGTGGATTGGAAGGTTTACGGCAGGACTGAAAAGCTATATATTCGCGAGCATGAGGAGGAAAGATCGCTTGTAGTTAACATACTCCTGGATGCGAGCGGCAGCATGAATTATGAAGGAAAGTTCGGCTATGCTTCTCGCATCGCAGCTGGATTCGCTTATCTCGCGACCTTGGAGAATGAGAAATATTCAATATCGCTCTTTTGTAAAAAGCTCTATCCAGGCGAGCCGAGGCGAAGCAGAAGGTATCTATTTCAAACAATAGAGGAGCTGGATGAAACTGTTCCCAAAGGGGAGACGGATATGAAGTTGGTTTCCGAGCAGTTTGATACACTCATAACTTCTACTAGCCTAGTCGTAATGATATCCGATTTCCTGGGTAATACGGATGAGATAATCTCCAGCATTTACAGGCTCTCAAGGCACGACCTAGTTCTAATACAAGTGCTGGCTCCTGATGAGTTAAACCTAAACTTTGGCGGAGATATCAGGTTCGTGGATATGGAGACAAAACAACCGCTCATAACGCGCGTAACGCAGACAGCAAAAAATGAGTACAAGAGACGGCTGGATGAGCACAACTCCCGGATAGCCGCAGCCTGCAACAACGTCGGTGTGGACTTTTTCAGCTTCAGGACGGATAAGCCAATATTCGACGCCTTTTCAGAGATGGTTTCCAAGGCGATTATCTGGAGAATATGAAGCTTGGATACGGCCTAGGATACCTGGATCTTGAGCCTCCAGGCGAGTTTGAGGTTGTGCTTCCGGAGGAGCTGCCTGCGGCATCTGATGGCGAAATGGAGAGAGCTCTCATTGAACCCATTGGCAAGCACTTGACTGATCTCAGCGGAAAATCGGCCTCCATTCTTGTCAGCGATATAACGCGCCCTGCGCCGAGCTATCTTATGCTTCCGCCTCTTCAAAGAATGCTTAAGCATATGGGCGTTTCCGATCTAAAGGTTATCTTTGCCTTGGGGACACATAGGCCCATGGTCCCCAGTGAAGAGAAGGTGCTTTTGAAGGATTGTATAGGATTGCCTCATATTCAGCATGATACCAAAAGATGCATACCTATTGGCAAGACCTCAAGGGGCACTCCTGTTGAGATACTTAATGATGTGACATCATCTGATTTGATAATTGCCACTGGAAACATCGAGTACCATTACTATGCAGGCTATAGTGGAGGCGCAAAGGCGATGCTGCCTGGCATAAGCTCAGAGCAATCCATCGTGAGAAATCATGAGCTTATGAGGGATCCACGAGCCGTCTCCGGACGCCTCGATAGCCCTGTGAGACAGGATATGGAAGAGGCAGCAACTATAGGCGGGCTGGATTACATCTTAAATGTGGTTTTGAACAGCAGAAAGGAGATAGTACGCGCTGTTTCAGGCGATTTTATCCAAGCTCATCGAGCTGGCGCTCAAGTGGTTGATCGAATGTACCGTAGAAGAGTCAAGCCTGCGGAGATCGTGATTACCTGCGCGGGAGGAATGCCTAAAGATATCAACCTCTTCCAAGCTCAAAAGGCACTGGACAACGCAAAAGGTGCAGCAATTTCAGGAGGGACAATAATTCTTGTGGCAGAATGCAGCGAGGGCCTGGGCAATCCAGTCTTTGAGCGATGGGCTGACGAGGCTAAATGCGCCGAGGATTGCATCGAGCGCTTTGGCAGGGAATATGAGTTCGGCGGGCATAAGGCAGCATTCTTGGCAAAGGAATCTCTTAATCATGATTTGATTTTGGTATCTTCTGTTCCGTCTGCAAAGGTTAGAAAATGCTTCTTTACGCCTGCGAAAACTTTGAACGAGGCGATTTCCATGGCGCAAGAGCGACAAGGCAAGGATGCACGTATGATTGTGATGCCTCATGGGAATTTAACGCTGGCCGCGCAGAAGTGAAGATCCCAAATTCGATTCAATGATGTTCCCATAATCTTCGATTAATTCTAAGAACAGAACACTTTAAATGGTTATCATTTAGAAAATGCGTAAAATCCGGATTTCAAATTGCTAATTTTGATTCTTGTGCTTTTATGAATTTACAGGGTTAATTGGTCCATAGTCAGTAAAATATGTAAGATAAATACGGTGGGTGCAGGATATGACGAAAGCTATCGTTTCTGCAGTAATGGTCTGTATGCTGTTTGTACTTCCGGTTGCATTTTATATTATCCAAACAGTCGAAGGCCAAGATGTTACAGCAATTGACGCTAGAGACTCCGGTACTGATGTTAACTCTGTTGGGAGTTACACAGAGGTTTCTGGAGATAACTCTGCTGAGAGCAACAGTGGCGGCTCAGGAGACAACTCTGCTGGGAGTAACAGTGACGGCACAACAGCTATTGACGCTAGAGACTCTGGTACAGATGTTAATTCTGTTGGGAGTTACACTGATGTCTCTGGAGATAACTCTGCCGGGAGCAACAGTGGTGGCGTAACAGTTATTAACGCTAGAGACTCTGGTACTGATGTTAATTCTGTTGGGAGTTACACTGAAGTTAGCTGTGACGGATGCAACAATAAGGGCTCTGGAGGAAAAGATGGATCATGTGATGGATGCCATGATGGTGACCACAAAGGAGGGCATTGCGATCACGGAGGGACGCCTAATGGCAATTCTGGAGGAAGTTCTAGCGATTATGAAATCTCAGTGAAAGAGCATGCATGTTACAATTCCTCGAATGTAGTAATAAATGAAATCTATCCTTGCACGGAGACGTGTATAAAGAGTGGAATTGGTGGTATCGAGCTGTATAATACGGGGAATACTCCAGTGAATGTAAGTCAATGGTACCTTGAAAATATAACGGGATACGTTATGGCTCCGATAAAAAATGAAGAGATTCCCCCACATGGGTTCTTAGTTGTTGGCGTAGTTGGACTTACAAGAAACTACCAAGAGATCAATCTCGTTGATTCATGCGGTAATAAGGTTTGTTCTGTATTGTATACTGGAGCCACATATAACAGTGGTTTATCCTATGCTAGAATACCAGATGGTGGAAATATGTGGAAATGGATGACAGCCACTCTAGGATATTCTAATATGCAAGGAACTTCTTGACAGTAGTAAAATGTCCCGCATCCATGCATAATTATTTTAAAATGAATAACCCCGCAGCATTCTGCGGGGTGTGCTTGTTTGACTTAAGAATTTTATCCCTATTCTGAAGAAACAGAGCTTACCGATTGCATTCCGCTTGATCCACCACTTGAATCCATACTCATCGAGGTGCTGGAGCTAACGCTTCTGCTGTATCCCTGGCCCAGACTGGCTGATCCGGAGCCTAAATCAGCAGTTGAAGAAATCCCAGCAGGAGTCGTGCCTGTGACATCACCCGACCACGTGTCTCCGCTCGCTGAGTAGGCTGTGTAAGTTCCGGAAGTATGTGGATCGATGGAGAGATCGAGCTTGTAAAGATCCAGACTATTGATCGGCATCACAGTCAGCACTATTTTGTCCCCGGAAAGAGAACCGCTGGCTGTAACCCTTTGAGTGCCATTTCCTCCGGAAATCGCTCCATAACCCATAATAGCATCCTTATTTTGTGTTATGCTCAGGTCAATATGTCTAGTAGGTTCGCCCAACAGATCTAGAGACCAGGTGCCGGTAGCATTCACGTTCTCTACTTCAGCCGTATTCATTGTCGGCGTATTTGGTGTCGGCGATACGTCTATCTCCGCGCCGGCTGGAGGCGTGCCCAAATATGTAGTTGTAGGTCCCCTGTCGGAACTATATTGGGGATTATTTCCAGTTATTATTCCTGCATCCTTGGCCTGTTGTTCCATCTCCAGATTCATTCCCGTAGACATAGTATCGCCCACGAAGCTGGGATCGAGAGGATCTCCTGGAGTGTCCCCCCAGTCTTGAGCATGTGCCTGGACTATTATATAGGCAATAGCCGTTATAATCAATGGCAGTTTGTCGTACATCATGCCAGCTATTGGTTATGTCCCATTTATTGTTTTCGGACTGAGGAAGCTTTAATTCTCAATGTGGCATTTAAGGCGTTATCGTATCAAGATCTACATGATAGATATTGCTGAAGATCTAAGAAAAATCGTTGGCGATAGAGTCTCTAACTCTCTTATCGAGCGGTGCTGTTACGCCTCTGATGCATCTCAAGTCCAGGGAATGCCCGATTGTGTGGTTCGCCCAAGAAGCGCTTCTGAAGTTTCCAGTATCCTCCGCATCTGCAACGATCTCGAAATTCCGGTGACCGCACGAGGAGCTGGAACCGGCCTTGCAGGAGGAGCTGTGCCGGTTAAGGGCGGCGTAGTCCTGGATATGTCTGGCATGAACAGGATAATCGAGATTGATATCGAGAACCAACAGGTCATTGTAGAGCCGGGTGTGGTTCAAGAAAGGCTTAATCAAGCTCTGAAGCCCTATGGGTTCTTCTTCCCGCCTGATCCCGGAAGCTCTGCCATGTGCACCATCGGAGGAATGATCTCCTATAACAGTAGCGGCATGCGCTGCGTAAAGTATGGGACCACGCGAAATTATATTCTCGATCTGGAGGTTGTGCTCTCGGATGGCCATGTGATCCATACCGGCTCAAAGATGCTTAAATCAGCTGCAGGCTATGATCTCACGAGGCTATTTGTTGGCTCTGAAGGAACCTTGGGCGTAATCACTGAAGCAGGCTTGAAGATCCATCCGCTGCCGAAGGCCAGGAGGCTTGTTGTAGCATCCTTCGATAACGCCGAGATTGCGGGCCAGGCTGTAGTGAAGGTCTTTGCAGGCGGCATCACGCCATCAGCCTGCGAGATCCTGGATAGGACTACTCTAAAGGTGCTAAAGCGCTGCGATCCCAATCTTGCTCTGCCGGATGATGGCGATGTGATCCTCTTTGAGGTCGATGGGACCGAGAGTTCAACTGCAGAGGATGCAAAGCGAATTGCTGAGGCATGCTCCTCATCGGCAAAGAGCATTCAGATCGCCTCAAGCCGTGACGATATGGAAGCCATCTGGGCGGCCCGCAAGCTTGTTGGAGCTGCGGTATCGCGTATCGATCCGACAAAGACACGCATCTATGTGGCTGAAGACGTTGGCGTTCCAATAAAGCAGATCCCAGCATTAATTAAGAGAATCCAGGAGATATCGGACAAATTCAATCTGCCTGCGATGAAGTATGGGCACATAGGCGACGGCAACCTGCACGTTGCTTTGTTCATCGATGTGATGGATGAGGATCAGTGGGAGCGGCTGAGAAAGGCTGCTGGTAGAATTCATTGGGCAGCGCTTGAGCTTGGCGGCACAGTCAGCTCTGAGCACGGCATAGGTCTCGCAAGAGCTGAGTATATGGAGGATCAGGTAGGACCAGCCCTGGATGTGATGAGGGCGATCAAGAAGGCTTTAGATCCGAAGGACATACTAAATCCGGGCAAGATGGGCCTGTGAACGAATTAACAAAGAGGCATCTCGAAAGAATGAGCTTTAAAGGAGTCTTTGTGATCTTTGTGTCCTTTGTGGTGAATTTAGTTTTATCTCGTAGCAGCAAAATTCGCGAGATAAAACCACAAAACACTATGATTCTTTTTCAGGCAGAGGTTGAATCGCGCCCGAAGAATGAAAAATGATCGCCAGCTGGCGGTAATTGAATGTTTTTCATAGCAAGGCACAAAGAACTATAAAAAGCTCAACGGGAGTAAGCAAGACATCACCGCTGTTTTGGATAAGTTCAGGACAATAACATGAAGCTCGATCTCCGGTCGATCAACAAATGCGTTCGGTGCGGAACATGCCGGTCAGTCTGCCCTGTCTTTGAGGAGACTGGCTGGGAATCGAAGAACACGCGAGGCCGCATCCTTGTAATGAGGAGCCTGATGAACGGCTGCACGCCCGATGCAGACGTGCTCGACAGCTTGAACACCTGTACCACCTGCGGCATCTGCATAGATAGCTGCCCCGCAGACGTGAACCCCGTCAGCCTTGTCGAGGGCGCAAGGAAGGAGCTTGTCTCAGAGGGCATAATAACCGATATTCAGGCGCTGTTGAATGAGAATGTGATGGAGAGCGGCAACACCTTCGGCGAATCACAGGATCGGCTGGCATGGCTGAAGGATAAAAGCATGCTGATGGAAAAGGCGGACTGCATTTACTTCGTCGGCTGCCTGAACTCCTATCGCTACTCAGAGACTGCGAAGAAGACCTTCGATATATTGAGCCGCTTTGGCGCAACCTTGCTTCCGGCTGAGCAGTGCTGCGGGTCGCCGCTGCTCAGAACAGGCTTTGACGCCAGCCGGTTGATGGAGGCAAACATCAGCCAGATCGAGGATATCGGCGCTAATACTATTATTACAGGCTGTGCTGGCTGCTACACAACGCTAAAGAACAATTATCCCAAGAAATTTGAGGTCATTAGCGTTCCTGAGTTCCTGTCCGAGCATCTTTCTGAGCTGAATCTCAAGCGCTTGGATCTGACTGTGACTTACCACGATCCTTGCCATCTCGGGAGGATGAACAAGGTCTTCGATCGGCCGCGCCACGTGATTGAAGCAATCTGCAATTTGAAGGAGATGAATACCTATGGCAAGAACGCCCGATGCTGCGGAGGCGGCGGGGGCGTTCGGGCTGGGTACAAGGATCTGTCACTGCAGATGGCGAAAAGGCGGCTGGAGGACGTTCCTAAAGGTGTAGATTATATCGTGACATGCTGCCCGATGTGCATAAGGAACCTGAGCGATGCTGGGGCGGGCGAGAGGGTTGTGGATTTGGTGGAGCTGGTGGAGAGGGCGATGAGGTGATCGCTGGTTATATTGCAAAAGGAGGTATTTCGGCCATCGTAATGGGTAACTGATGTTTATTCTATTGTATAACCACCCATTAATGCGAACAGCAACGTCTTCAACGTGTTGCACGTCTCTAAAGTCTTGGATCTCAAAACAATGCAGACACTGTCTGCACAATTATCCTGGTCTTATTTCATCCGTCTTTTGGGTGAATTTAAATATGATGGCTTGTAAAACCAACCTATAAAGGAGGCATGGATGATGAATAAATACGCAATTTTATCTCTAGCCCTAGCATTTTCCTTAACTGGATTAGTCTTTGCAGCAAGCGTCTGCGATACCGCCCCGTGCGAGAAAATGGTCAACGCGAGCCTCGGAAAGGATTTCACGATCTCCATTGAATCCGTTTCACCGGCAACCGGCTTTCAATGGTGGACGAACTTCGATCCGATGTACCTGAGCCTGGTAAACGAATCCTTCGTCCAGAATAGTGCAAAGCCAGGAATGGTCGGCGTTCCTGGAATGGAGTACTTCACCATCACACCTAAGAAAGCAGGCGAGACTGATGTAATTATGCTTTCGCTTCAGCCTTGGGAGAATGGCACTATTGGGCAGCGCAAGATCTTCCCCGTTAACATAACGGGATAGTTAATCTTTTTTAGACATAATACCTTGTAGCTCGCAGTGAAATCTACCCTGTTCTCAGCTCTCGCTTCAGCATTCCTATACTCGGCGCTTATTCTACTGGTTATTCGAGAGGTATTATCAGCCTTTAATATCTGTACCTATAATCGTATTTCTCAAAACCCCAATCCCCTCTATCTCCACCTCAACCACATCACCCTTTTGAAGCGGGCCAACCCCTGGTGGAGTTCCTGTAGCAATAACATCTCCAGGCAGCAGAGTCATGATTCTGCTGATGAACTCGATCAGCCTCGGCACATCAAAAATGAGATCCGATGTATTTGACTTCTGCTTAACACTTCCATTGATGCGCGTCTGAATATTCGCATTTAGGGGATCAATCTTAGCGATTCCGGGACCGAAAGGCGCAAAGGTATCGAAGCTTTTCGCGCGCGTCCACTGGCCATCTTTTTTCTGCAGATCGCGTGCTGTAACATCGTTGAAGCAGGTGTAACCTAAAATGTATTCAGCATAATCCAATGCCCTAGCGTTTTTACACCTCTTCCCTATCACAACGCCAAGTTCGCCCTCGTAATCTACTTGACTGCTGGATTTGGGATAGATGATATCTTTCCCTGGATCAAGAACCGCTGAGGGCGGCTTGAGAAATATTATCGGCTCGTCAGGAAGCTTCATATTAAGCTCGTTTGCGTGCTCTCTATAGTTGAGGCCTATGCAAACGATCTTGCTAGGTGAAGTTGGTGAAAGAAGCTCGACATCCTGAAGGTTGTAAATCTCGCCGCCTGATACGATCCTCTCGCCGCTCAGAGATCCACCGCAAACTTTGCTGCCTGATCTAAATCTTACCATCACTGCTATCATCCCTTGCATGGCCCAATATCACCGGATGAGCCGCGTCTATACCTGCCGAATTCACTGTTCAAAAGTCTGTCGGCCATGATAACAGGCCCCTCGACGCATACCCTAATTCCCTCAGGGTCAAGGCAGCATGATCCACAGACTCCGATGGCGCATTTGAAATACCTGTTGATGCATGCCTGTATCTTTCTGGCATGCTCTTTAGTTCTTGAGATGATATCCCACATCATGAGCTCTGGGCCACAGAGATAGATCTGGCTGAACTCATCTAAGTTCAGCTCATTTAGACCTGCTGCCACGTGGCCGGGAAATCCCAAAGATCCGTCATCGGTAGTAATAACAGTATTCCCTATGCACTCGAATCTGCTTCTAAAGATCATGTCCTCAGATGATCTGAAGCCTATCAGCGACGTTACTTCTATTCCAGCTTTCTTTGCCAGCTCACCCAAAAACGCCAGCGGCGCTACGCCAACACCGCCTCCAATTAGCAGGATGTTTTCGCCTGAGAGTGCGAAGCCGTTTCCAAGCGGTCCTCTCAGGCCAACGCTATCTCCGGGTTGGACGCTTATCAGGGCTCTCGTCGCATCGCCAACGGCATGAACTGTGATCTTCTCAGGATCGGAGAAGCTCATAGGAATCTCGTCCACTCCTCTTATCCATACCATCGCATACTGGCCCGGTATGGGACCAATGGATCTATCGAACTTTATTGTTTTGATAATTGAGGTCTCGTTTTCAACAGAGAGTACAGTGGCATTAATCGGCCTCATGATCGCCTCCCGGCCATGCCCCTTAGCTCTTCCAGAGTCATCTTCTTCCTTTCAAGATAGCAGGACAGTCCTTCAGTCAGCTCTCTGAAAACCTCATAGCCTCTTTGGAGAGCGGTTCCTACTTGAACGGCATAGGCACCTGCCATGATCATCTCCACTGCATCTTCCCAGGTGCTCACACCGCCAACTCCGATCACAGGGATCTCCAATCGTGAGGAGAGTTCGAAGACGCACCTGACTGCAACAGGTTTGATGGCCCGGCCTGACAAGCCTCCGAACCTGTTCCCCAAAATGGGATAACCAGTCTCGATATCTATAGCCATTGCCTTGAGCGTATTGATTGCTACAACAGCATCTGCGCCGCCTCTCTGTGCTGCTAGTCCCAGCTCTACTATATCGGCTGTATTCGGGGTCAGCTTGACCCAGACAGGAACGTCTACTGATGCCTTGACCGCACCCGTCACAGCCTCCACGAGATCTGGATAGCGTCCAAGCTCAGATCCATACCTTTCAGCGTGCGGACATGAAAGATTCAGCTCGAAGGCATCTGCCTTGAGACCTTTGGCGATCCTCGCAAATTCCTCGGCACTTCCACCAAAGATGCTTGCAACGACAGGCGTGCCGCCGGTCTTCGCAAAATCGATCTCCTCCTGAAAGACCTTATAAGAAGGATTGGGCAGACCCATCGCGTTTAAAAGGCCGCATTCGACTTGGACGACGGTGGGACCGGAGTATCCAGATTTGGGCCCAGAGCCCAATGACTTGGTGACCACACAGCCTGCACCAGCCAGGGCTGCGCGTCGCAAAGATGCACCGGTTGTGCCTAGGATGCCCGCTGCAAGAATGACAGGGTTTTGTAGCCCAAGACCGCCGGCATCAACTGTCAGGGATGGCATAGCTCTGGAATCCTCAAGCAAAGATAAAAGTCTTTATGTCTCAAGTTTTATTGGCTCTGCATTTGTTCTGTAAAAGATAAAAATCTTGACCTGAAAGAGGAGAAACCTAATTACCTCGAAGGGCATTCAATAAAATATGCTCAAGGCAGGCGATTTCTTCTTATCGGGCAGGACAGGGGGAGTAGTATGCGCCTTTGTTCCATGGGGAAAAGCCTACGCAGGAGCCACACCAGCACATATATTCCAGTATTCGGGAACTGATATTTTGAGGATCGGCAACCAGCAAACAAAGGTTGCTCATTTTGCAAGCGATATAGACCTCGCATTATTTCCTGTGCTAAGTGCCTGCGAACCCTCGCAGCTTGGCAAGCCTCATTTCGGAGACGCAATGCTTGTGAATGCAAGAGGCAGCATGGGTTGTAGAGTAACCGATGTGTCATGGTCTATTGCTTATGTTGCCCTACAGCCTAGGAATTTGCCAGGGCCCGGAGACAGCGGAACGCCTGTCATCCAGGACGGCAAGGTGGTCGGCATGTTGCTCTCAATGAATATGCATACCTGCAAAGGTATAGTGATGAACGCTGAGCTGATACAGAGAGAGGCGCAGATGTAATATACCCCAAACAATAATAATAGCCGGCAATAAAATTAAAATATGTTAAACCAGTTATCAGTGCAAAAAATAGCTTTTAGAGGTAGCTTTCCCGACAAGGACTCAGAACATTGTAGATAGGAAAAATATCGGAACCAGGAACGCTACTATAAACCCTATAACCATCAGAACAACCGCTACAGCATCATTTCCCATAATGATCCTCCTATGCTTGGATTACAGCTTGTAAGAGGTAATATTAATCACTATCGGAACATTAACTTTGCTGAAGCATATCCAAGTATTTACTAAGCCAATACATTTAACTCCTCGGAAAGAGACCTTTTTTACGTGCGATCTGTTCAGAAAAGCGGAACAAAGGTTCAGGGGAGCAAGCTTGAAAGGAATAGAGCAACAGGCGCAAAGTATATTCTTCTTCGGCCTGCTGGATATCCCCTGAAGAGCGTATTTCAAGAGTATCCCGTAGTATCCGATGCCAAGCTCTTTGAGCTTTATGCCAGAGAGCAGTGGTACGGCGAATCTGTCAAGCCCGGATGCTTTCTCTTCGACCGCAGGCTTTACCCGGATTTCGCCTTCAAAGTTCTAAAAGTTCGTCCACCCTACTCAGTTGTCGGCGCAGAGACAATAATAGAGGTCGAGCGTCAGGCCGACCCCAAGAAGGCGGAATGTGATGTCAGGTTTGAGGATGTCGTTGGCCAGGAGATAGCGAAGAGAAAGGTCAAGATCATTGAAAAGTTCCTCGCAGAGCCTGAGAAGTTTGGAAAATGGGCGCCCAAGAATATTCTCTTCTACGGCCTCTCAGGCACAGGCAAAACAATGATTGCCAGGGCTCTCTCAACAGAAGCCAAGGTGCCGATGCTGCCCGTGAAAGCCACAAGTTTGATAGGCGAGTTTGTGGGCGAAGGAGCCCGCCAGATACATAGCCTTTACGAGAAGGCTGAGGAGATCTCGCCGTGTATAATTTTCATTGATGAGCTGGATGCAATCGCCCTGGACAGGCATTACCAGGATCTGCGTGGAGATGTATCCGAGATCGTCAACTCACTGCTCACAGAGATGGACGGCATCCATAAAAGGAAGGGAGTCTGCACTATTGCTGCCACTAACAAGATTGAGTTTATAGACAGCTCAGTTCGCTCCAGGTTCGAGGAGGAGATAGAGTTCAAGCTGCCAAATATAAAGGAGCGGCTGGCAATACTAGAGAAAAATGCGGCTACCTTGCCTTTGGAGATGGACGGCGTCAATCTCAAAGAGGTAGTGAAGGAAACTGAAGGATTTTCCGGGAGAGATCTCGTGGAGAAGGTGCTAAAGGCTGCGCTCCACCACGCAATCATTGATGGAAGCAAAATAACCACAGAATACCTGAAGGATGCAATCTCAAAGGCTAAAAAAGATTACAAAGAGCCTCCAAAGGAGATGTTCACCTGAGCTGATCTTCTTAATGAGCCCCTCGTCTATCAGGCCGAGAGGAATCTCTTTAGTACCAAAAGGTTGAATTGGCAGGGAGACATCATGTGGCAGGAGATTTTAGACAAGTTCAAAAGATTCCCAGCGCAAGAGAAGGTCATCAGGCTCATTCTGCAGAGGGGATTTCAAATCAATGAGCATGGCCGAGTGGTTTCGGGCAACATCGAGATACCTCACGCACAGATTGCAAAGGAGCTAGGCGTAGATCGCAGGGTCGTGGATACGACGGCCATGGCAGTTCGCGAAGATGAGACTTTATGGAAGGTATTTCGAAACGTTCGCTCTATGACGTTCCTGGGCGAGGTAGCACCTGTTTTGGGCCTGGGCGTAATAGAGATAACGCCTGTAAATGCTACGCAGACAGGGATTCTTGGGAACGTTGCAAGCGCTGTCGCAAGATATGGCCTAAGCATACGTCAAGCCGTATCGGATGATCCCCAGTTCACCGAGAACCCAAAGCTGACAATAATTACCGATGGCAAAATTCCAGGCGATCTTGTCAGAGTGCTGATGGAGATCGAGGGCGTAAGAAGAGTTACTGTATATTAGTATTATTATATTATATTGGTATTAATATTACTCTCACAAACATTTTTATTCATAGTCTCCCTGATGATGATAGCTCGACCATTTTCAGAAAGCTCAATGCCGATTGATTCAAGAAAGGATCTGCTGACGCCCTTTCCGTGGATCAAAATCTCAGCAAGATCTGACGGCTCGTCGATGTCGCAAGCCGCATAATACGAGGCATAAATTCGAGCATCAAGTCTCATAGTTCTGATAAAATCCATATGCTTCAGATAGCTTAATCCTCGGTACTGGGTCCTGAACAAAGGGCTCCTGATTAGAATCATGTTAGTACCGCCGCCGCGTCCAGGCGAGAAAACGACATCGCCCTCTACTTGGAGTATGTCCCTTACATTCTCAGAGGTTAAAAGGGCCAGATCTGCCATAACTATCAGGATATCCTCAGGCCAGCCCTCGCTTTGCTGGTGCGAAATAGTTGCATTGATGGCATCATTCAGGTCTAGGTCGCACGTTATAACGCTGAAATTGCCATCCAAATTGGATTTATCAAACCCCGGCTTTGCAAGAATTGTAGTTGAACCTGCATAAGATACTGCTTTCAAGACATCTTGAAGCATCGCCAACGCAAAGAGCCTGCGCTCCTCCGATGAGAGAACCGGCGAGAGCCGCGACTTTGCCCCATTCAGCTTGAAGGGAATGATGACATGAACTGGCCTTTGCACAGGGAGGTGCTACTGGTCGATCGTTTAAAACATTTGCGTTAGGGCTTAAGATGATGGCGAATTACATCGAGGCCTTTGGGCCTAAATAGGCTCCCTCCTGTCCGAGAGTACTTCAGTCCCCTAAAAACTGCCGCAGGAGTTGCATCGCCAGCCTCACCAATAAGCATGTTTGCCATGCCCGCGATCTCATCTACCATGGCCTCAAGGGTGATCTCCAGCTTTCTTCCGAAAATATCTGGCTCTCCCCGCCAATCGCGTAGTGCAGCAATTCCCGACCAGCCAACTGCTACTCCAGCAACTCCACAGCGGAATGGCCTGCCGCAGGTATCAGTAATTATCACTGCACAATCCTTGCTTAGCTTTTTCCTTATACTCTCGGCACTAACACTTGGGTTTTCAGGCAATAGCAATATTCTGCCTTCGCCAACATTGGATTGATCAATTCCGGCATTTACACCAATATGACCAAACTTAGTGACGGAGAGTAGAAAAGGATGTTCAAGAAGGATATCAACAGACTCATCCAGAACTGCCTGGACGAACCTAGGATCCTTGGAAAGTGATTGTGCGATCCTTAGCGCCCTTAGGCTCGGCTCATAATCTTCGAGCCTTCTGAAACGATCCTCTGATTTGGCAATCACAGTGCTTGCAATGCAGAGTATATCGCCGTTCTGAAGCTCGAAATGGGACTCGATAAGCGAGGCCAGGTCGTCGCCACTTTTGATCACTGGCAAGCCATATATTACGAAGCCCTGCATTGAAGGCGCTGAGATGGATGTTTCCGACATAGCTTATGCCATCACTTGAACCGTTCATCCTCAGGCATTGTGCTGAGATAATAGAGCCTCGCCTGCACTAGCATATCTAAAAGATATGAGTAACTCTCTGCAGTCGCAGCTACACGGTTATCGCTTATCTCTGACCAGGGCAGAGCATTATAGCCCTCTGCAAAATGTTTCCAAAAATCTGGTGGATAGAACTCAAGCTGATACTTATGCTTCTCTGTAAAGGTCAATGTTATCTTCTTACCCGTCTCTTCATCGAGCTTGGTGTCCATTTGCCACCCACCTAATGCCGGCAATGAGATTCTATGCTATCAGTGTTATTTTCAAGGGGTCTTGCCCTTTCTCTCCACGACCTCTGCAAAGGCCAGGGTCCCGCTGACCTTCTTGATCTTAGCCCTCACGACCTCGCCTTTGACAGTACTGGGGATGAAGACAAGGTACTTGTCCACCTTGGCTATGCCGTCGCCCTTATTGCCTACAGATTCAACGCGCAGCTCGTAGGTCTCACCCTCTTCAATCATTTCCTTTTGGATCGTTGTTGTGGCCTTTCTCCTCCGAACCGGCCGATGTGCACCACATGCATCGCATTTCAGCATCAGGATGCGATCGCTCTTGGTAAGGTGAGTATCAGGCAGCCTGCATTCAGTGCAGACTACGTATTCCTCGAAATAGGACTCAATCTGTCTGGCTATGACCTGCTCGCTGAACTTTCCCTGGAAGATGCCGCGTCCGCCTTCGATCTTGCCGGCAGTTCCAAGTTCCTGAAGGAGATACTTCATAAGGTGGTCAGGTTCTCTGTTCAATGTATCAGCTATCGCGCCAAAGTTCTCAAGGACTGTTGTCTTGCCCTCATAGAATATCTTGGGCGTGGGCATGACAAACCGTTCCTTGGGGCCTTTCGTGGCGGGCATCCTCTTCATTGCCCGATCTAGGCCTGAGATGTAATCATCCATCTAGATTACCTTATGAGAGCATACTGTCTGATTCGGTGATGATCTGGATCGGGGTCGGGAGCTTGTGTCCTGCTCTCTTTAATGCGATCTTGGCATCGTTCACATATTGCGGTGCGATTCCGAGGGTAAAGAGCTTCTGACCTGCCTGCACCTGAGCCGCAGTGCCCACAGCCTTGCCGAAGGCGCGCCTCATTCCGCTTGATACACGGTCTGCACCTGCTCCTGTCGCCTGCTTGTTCTCTCTTATGACATGGTGCGGATAGACTCTGAGCTTCAAATGGAAGTTGGTCCTGCCAGCCTGCTTCAGCAGGAAACGGTTAGCTGCGACCCTTGCCGCCTCAAGAGATGTATGCCTGATTTGGCATGGCTCTCTGGCCACAAGCGTGAGGTTGATGGGGAAGGTCTCCTGCAGGTTTCCCATATCGTAATGAACTACTTTGCTTCCCGGAACGCCGCCCATGTACTCTCTGCGTGTGTAGGGGCGTTCGATCTTTCTGTACATGCTTCCTGGCTTGCGTGTCAAAACAAATTCCTCCAATAATCCTGAGATTAGTGCTCTATTCAACTAGTTTATAAGGCTTGGCCTCAGTCGTCCTCCTGAGACATCTATTATTAGATATCTTAGATACAATACCACACTCAAACAGTCATAGGCGTAGACGGAGATATCTCGCCTGCTATGGGTGTTCTCATCAATGATCTAACTTCTGTCGGATGATTTCCTAGAACCCACATCATCTTTACGAGAGCTACCTCGGGAAGCATATTTTCGCCCTCAATTGCACCTGCATCCAGCATATAGCGGCCCGTGTCATAAACGCGATCGCATATTCTGCCCCTTAGGCATTGAGATGTCACTACTACAGGTATGCCGGCATCAGTGGCCCGCTTGATTGAATCTATCCAGTTCGAGGCCACATGCCCAAGTCCCGTGCCTTCAATAACTATACCCTTATAGTCCTTATCGATATAATAATCCATTATCCCAGATGGCGCTCCTGGCGTATACTTTACAAGTGCGCACTTCGACTCAAGCTTGTCCATAACCTCCAGCTCTATCTCATTCCGGCGGCGGTAGGGTATGAACGTCTCTATACATCTGGTGAGATAGTCCACTTTTCCAATTGGGCGCTGGTTGACGCTCCAGAAGGCATCTCTTCTGGAGGTATGCATCTTTCTAACGCGAGTACCTCGGTGAATTGAACAATAGCTGTCACTTGTAGTGCCGTGCATCACAACGCATACCTCAGCGATATCGCTAATGGCAACTGTAGATGCACAGATGGCATTCATTGCTGCATCGCTGCTGGGGCGGTCTGAGCTTCTTTGAGATCCCACGAGCACTACGGGAACTGGTGTACGAAGCATGAATGACAGAGCCGCAGCGGTGTACATCATGGTGTCAGTTCCATGAGTTATTATCACTCCCTCGGCCCCACCGCGTATCTCTTCGGCAACGGCCCCTGCAAGTTCCATCCAGTAATCTGCGCGCATATTTTCGCTCAATATCTGATAGATTATGCGTGCATTGTAGTTGGCTATCTCCTCAAGCTCAGGGATTGCTGCTGCGATTTCGCCTGCAGAAAACTGACTCGTCACAGCTCCAGTTCTGTAATCAACTTTGCTGGCGATGGTCCCTCCTGTGGACAAAATGGATACCTTGGGCAGTCCCTCTCTGGCTCGCAGGGGTGGTAGAGGAGGTACCTTAAGTTCATGCCCCTTCTCAACCAGCTTCAAATCCGATTCATGCACTCGGAGCCCGATGTTATAGCCGTTATCTAGTTTTATGACTACGTGATCCTTGCGGCGTGACGGCATAAGTACGCCTTCGTAGGCCATGCCGTCCTTCTCTACAGATATTCTATCCCCTAGGTCCATTTACAACCACCAGGTCTAGATGACCATTAACCTTGCCCTCCTTTATTAAGGAGACCTAAAAACATTGCCCCTGAAAAAGCCCAGAAGTATTGCCTCTAAAAATAAAGCATCTATAGAGCTTGGGTGAGGAGACTCTCCGTAAGAAGGTTTGTCCGCCCGTCAGCCATAAATACCCGGAGTGTTTATCTTAATGGGCCGACGTTTAGGCGGGTTCCCAAGTTTCAGTCGGGACAGTTCCCGACAGGAACAGTTAAATACCAGAACCTGTTATGTACGTGGGCCGATTTAGGCGTCGCAACAAAAAGGCTACGGCTCTGATTTATGATGAGCTGAGATCCAGGTTGCGATATAGATTAAGTGGAGACACGAGTTTTTTCGTGTCTGACAATGGTCTTGGCTGCTCAGCCAATTCCAACCGATACAGAATACTTCCCTAAGAACAATTCTGGTTGATCCTGCCAGAGGTTACTGCTATCGAGGTTCGACTAAGCCATGCGAGTTGAATGTAGCAATACATGGCGTACTGCTCAGTAACACGTGGATAACCTACCCTTGGGACGGGGATAAACCCGGGAAACTGGGTATAATACCCGATAATCCTCGAATGCTGGAATGCGTCGAGGATGAAAGCTCCGACGCCCAAGGATGGGTCTGCGGCCTATCAGGTAGTAGTGGGTGTAATGGACCTACTAGCCTACAACGGGTACGGGTTGTGAGAGCAAGAGCCCGGAGATGGATTCTGAGACACGAATCCAGGCCCTACGGGGTGCAGCAGGCGCGAAACCTTTACAATGCTGGCAACAGCGATAGGGGGACCTCGAGTGCCATCGTACAACGATGGCTGTCGTTGTGCCTAAAAAGCACGATATAGCAAGGGCCGGGCAAGACCGGTGCCAGCCGCCGCGGTAACACCGGCGGCTCGAGTGGTAACCGCTATTATTGGGTTTAAAGGGTCTGTAGCCGGCCGGATAAGTCTCTTGGGAAATCTGGCAGCTCAACTGTCAGGCTTTCAGGAGATACTGTTCGGCTCGAGACCGGGAGAGGTGAGAGGTACTTCAGGGGTAGGGGTGAAATCTTGTAATCCTTGAAGGACCACCAGTGGCGAAGGCGTCTCACCAGAACGGATCTGACGGCAAGGGACGAAAGCTAGGGGCACGAACCGGATTAGATACCCGGGTAGTCCTAGCCGTAAACGATACTCGCTAGGTGTCGGCCACGGTGCGACCGTGGTCGGTGCCGTAGGGAAACCGTGAAGCGAGCCACCTGGGAAGTACGGCCGCAAGGCTGAAACTTAAAGGAATTGGCGGGGGAGCACCACAACGGGTGGAGCTTGCGGTTTAATTGGATTCAACGCCGGGAAGCTTACCGGGATCGACAGCGATATGAAGGCCAGGCTGAAGACCTTGCCGGATTAGCTGAGAGGTGGTGCATGGCCGTCGTCAGTTCGTACTGTGAAGCATCCTGTTAAGTCAGGCAACGAGCGAGACCCACGCCCACAGTTGCCAGCGTACTCTCCGGAGTGACGGGTACACTGTGGGGACCGCCGCTGCTAAAGCGGAGGAAGGAATGGGCAACGGTAGGTCAGTATGCCCCGAATGTTCCGGGCTACACGCGAGCTACAATGGTTGGTACAATGGGTATCTACCCCGAAAGGGGATGGAAATCTCCTAAAGCCAATCTTAGTTCGGATTGAGGGCTGCAACTCGCCCTCATGAAGCTGGAATCCGTAGTAATCGCGTTTCAAAAGAACGCGGTGAATACGTCCCTGCTCCTTGCACACACCGCCCGTCAAACCACCCGAGTAGGGTCTGAATGAGGACGTCCACAATGGGAACGTTCGAATTCAGGCTTTGCAAGGGGGGTTAAGTCGTAACAAGGTAGCCGTAGGGGAATCTGCGGCTGGATCACCTCCTAATGCGCGTTCAAATGAACGCAAACGCATACGTTACGTATGCAAATATAGCAATCCGCTTCTTCAAGCGGATACCGCCAAAAGAAGTAGTGTCGGTTGGAGTCTGAAAAGTTAGCCAGGACCTGATAAGAAAACCACTTTAAGCCAGATCGGGATCTAATCTAATAGAAAGCAGAACCAATTCTATTAGAGATAAGATCAAATCAAAATCTAATCACCAAACCAGAATCAAATCAATAGTAGCAAAATCAAACCCAAAGCCAGCTTATGATTATGGCTGGGCTTTAAACCGGGGCTTGTAGCTCAGCTGGTAGAGCGCCGCCTTTGCAAGGCGGAGGCCCTGGGTCCGAATCCCAGCAAGTCCACTGTGATGCACACATCGAGGATGACTCGATGTGGAAGGGCTGAGGCCCTATCGATCGCAAGTCGATAGAGGCCCAAGAAGCCGTGTAAAAGCTTTGCGACCAGACGCTCACTGAGTTATAGTGGAGCAACAAGCTGCAAATGCCAGCCAGAGGATGGCTCGGCTCAAGCGCTGATGAAGGACGTGCCAAGCTGCGATAAGCCTCGGCGAGGTGCATGGAACCATTGAACCGAGGATGTCCTAATGGGAAATCCCCTTTGAGATCAGTAATGATCGGGAACGCCCCGGATTGAAACATCTTAGTAGGGGCAGGAAAAGAAATCAACCGAGATACCGTTAGTAACGGCGAGTAAAAGCGGTAAAGCCTAAACCGAATCCCGCAAGGGAAATGTGGTGTTATAAGCCGGTCGTTTAGCTCTGGATATGAAGTCGAAGTGGCCTGGAATGGCCTGCCATAGAGTGTGATAGCCACGTAGTCGTAAGTCGCCAGAGTGAGGCCGTGTCTTGAGTACCGTGCGTCGGATATCGCGCGGGAAGTTGGGGGTCACCAACCTCCAAGGCTAAATACGTCTTGAGACCGATAGCGCAGTAGTAGTGTGAACGAAAGCTGAAAAGTACCCCAAATAGGGAGGTGCAAAGAGCCTGAAATTGGCTGGTGATGGTGCGTTAGGGCGTGAAAGGATCTTCTCTCCGAAGGATACGGTGGCGACGCCGCAGTACGAGGAGAGTTGCCAGCGTTCTAACATGCGTTTTGAAGAACGAGCCAGGGAGTGCATATTAGCGGCGAGGCTAATTCCGTCATGGAAGCAGCCGAAGCGAAAGCAATAAGCGCGCATCGAAAGAAAGGCGCAACGTATTCAAGTGCGTGAAGTCGCTCGTATGCGACCCGAAGCCGGGCGATCTAGGCGTTGGTAGGTCGAAGCGTGGCGAAAGCCGCGTGGAGGATCGTTAGAGATGTTGATATGCAAATCGCTCTCGTGACCTGCGTCTAGGGGTGAAAGTCCAATCGAGGTCGGGAATAGCTGGTTCCTCCCGAAACATGTCGCAGCATGACCTGGTCTGAGATGGTCGGCGGAGTAGAGCACTGATTGGGGAAGCCGGACCCGAAAGGGTCTGTTCCTTTGTCAAACTCCCAAACCGCCGTCGTCGTAGAAGACCAGCAGTCCGGGCTGGGGGGTAAGCTTCTAGTCCGTGAGGGAGACAACCCAGACCGTGGTTAAGGTCCCCAAATGTCGGCCAAGTGTCAACACTTAAGGGTGTCTTGGGTCATAAACAACTGGGAGGTTAGCTTAGAAGCAGCTACCCTTTAAAGAGTGCGTAACAGCTCACCAGTCGAGATCCAAGGCCCCGAAAATGGACGGGGCTAAGCCGACTACCGATACCACGGAGCATCGCAAGATGATCTGGTAGGGAGGCGCTCTGCGTGGGCAGAAGCATCTGCGTGAGCAGGTGTGGACCGCAGCAGAGACGAAAATCCTGGTAGCAGTAGCAGCAAAGTCGGGTGAGAATCCCGATCGCCGTAAGGGCCAGGGTTCCTCGGCAATGTTCGTCAGCCGAGGGTCAGTCGGTCCTAAGACGTACCCTAATCAGAGTACGCCAAATGGGAAACAGGTTAATATCCCTGTACCTTTCAGCATTAAAACTGACGCTTCCGGATATGTCGAGCATCTTCGCCAGGATGTTCAAGCGCCTAAATCTGCGGAGAGCCGTAATGGCGAGAAACAGACGAATGCGTGATAACGTAAGTCGGCAAATTCCAGGAGTCCGTGAAAAGGGAGCTGAAAGTCCGTACCGAGAACCAACACTGGTGCCCCAAGCTGAGAAGGCTAAGGCGTGTCGGCATATGCTAGCTAAGGGAATTCGGCAAGTTAGCCACGTAACTTCGGGATAAGTGGTGCCTGCTTTGCAGAAAGCAGGTCGCAGCGACTAGGGGGCTCTGACTGTCTAATAACAACATAGGTGATTGCGAACCCGTAAGGGCTAGTACAATCACTGAATCCTGCCCAGTGCAGGTACCTGAAAACCCGGTTCAACGGGAAGAAGGGCCTGTCAACGGCGGGGGTAACTATGACCCTCTTAAGGTAGCGTAGTACCTTGCCGCTTAATTGGCGGCTTGCATGAATGGATCAACGAGAGCCCTACTGTCCCTAGCTGGTACCCGGTGAACCTTACATCCCAGTGCAGAGTCTGGGGACCCCTAATGGGAAGTGAAGACCCCGTGGAGCTTTACTGCAGCCTGCCGCTGGGTTGTGGTTCTGATTGTAGAGCATAGGTAGGAGACGTCGAAGCTCGGGCGCCAGTCCGAGTGGAGTCAACCTTGGAATACTACCCTTTCGGAGCTACGACCCTAACACTGAGAAGTGGACCCCGGTAGGTGGGCAGTTTGGGTGGGGCGCCACGCCCTAGAAAAGATATCTAGGGCGCCCTAAGGTCGACTCAGTTGGGTCGGAAACCCAACAAAGAGTGTAAAGGCATAAGTCGGCCTGATGTTACGCCCAACAGCAAGGCGTGACAAGACGAAAGTCGGGCTTAGCGAACCTCTCAGCCCCCTTGGTGGGGGCGTTAGATGACAGAAAAGCTACCCCGGGGATAACAGAGTCGTCACCGGCAAGAGCACATATCGACCCGGTGGCTTGCTACCTCGATGTCGGTTCTTTCCATCCTGGCCGTGCAGCAGCGGCCAAGGGTGAGGTTGTTCGCCTATTAAAGGAGATCGTGAGCTGGGTTTAGACCGTCGTGAGACAGGTCGGTTACTATCTGTTAGGGGTGTCTTGCGGTCTGAGGGCAGGTTGGCTTTAGTACGAGAGGAACAAGCCAACGACGCCACTGGTCTATCGGCTGTCTGGCAAGGCAAAGCCGAGCAGCTACGCGTTAGCGGATAAGGGCTGAAAGCATCTAAGCCCGAAACCGTACCCGAAAATAGACCGCTTAGGATACTTGTAAAAGACAAGTTTGATAGAGCTGGAGTGTACGCACCAAGGTAACGAGGTGTTCAGCTCGCAGCTACTAATCATCCCGCAGCGCTCCGCTATACTCGGGCGATATCTGGTCGCAAAGCTCATTAAATACACAAAAGATTGGCCAAGGCCCAATCAATAGTAAAAATCGAAACCAGGGTTGCTTAATTTGGAAGCTAAAATCGGTTCGATCCCAAATCCTGGAATCGAATATGGCGGCCATAGCGACGGGGTAACTCCTGATCCCTTCCCGAACTCAGTAGATAAGCCCGTCCGCGTTCTACACTGTACTCAGATGCGCGAGCTCTCGGGAACTGCAGATCGCTGCCATATTCACCTGATTTTATCTTTTCTCATAACACAGAATATGAATTTAACTTTGATTCTATCAGAGCTCGAAGTATTACTATTATCACATTCTTGACTAGCCCTTATACACGGTCGATTGCATTCTATGCGCCCGAAAACTCCGGCAGATCGCTGCCTTATTCGCTAAATTTATTTGGATTTAGCTATATAGAGTAATAAGAATTACTAAACGTATATTACGCTTTAGCATCGATATACTATCAACGGTTTTATGTGCCACCCTGAAAGATGGATTCCATAATCGCCTTAAAAGCGGTGACATTTTCAGCTTACCTTTTTTAAGTTAAATCTAAGATAGACTATGATGAACTACTGTTATCCTACCACTATCTAGCATAAATTTACCATACTTATTGACTATTATTTATAGATAGAATAATTTGGAACATTAAAACTGTACCAAGCATTGGGTTCAGATCCCTTATCACCCCATCGAGCATCCGCAAACCATGCGCCATTCGGCTTTTCTTTTTTGCGCGTATTGACTATCATCTCTCCTATTTTAGGATCAAAGGTCATAAGGTTATATTGGAGAGGTATTAATAAGCCATCTTTTCTGATTGGAGCGCCAAAAGTGCCTGCTCCGACAATCTTAATACTATGACTTTTATCATAGATATGAAAACCTTCAATTGCCTCATGAATGTGTCCATGCATACAGATTTGGAAGCCTTCTACAGCTAGCAGATCCATGAAGTCATTACTCATCATTTCTTTGCCTGTAACAGGATGGTGAAATACAGCTATTTTCAGCCAGCTCTTATAATCTTTATCCCTTATTTGATCAAGTGCCCTTGTCAGACTTACCATATTTATACCTGAACGGTTTTCAAAATGGTGATCAATTTGCCAGCAGGAGTTAAGACATAAGAATAAAATCTTATCATCAGGTCTCTTAATAAGGATGGTTTGATCCTCCTCTTTGGATGGGTACTCTCTACCACCATAAACTCGTTTATAGAATTTGCTGAAATTTGAAAATCGCTTTTGGTAAAATTCTGGGTCATCTTTAAGTATGAACGCACCAGCATCCCCCGCCGAGAAATGTCTCCCCTCGTGTAAAACGGTTGGAACCTTTCCTTTTCGCATAAATTGATATGCGACCTCGGAATTATCATAGTTCAGATCATGATTACCTGGAACGATTATAACTCGATCTGCATCTAGACCGAATTGCTTTACAAGGCTATTTAATATTTCGAAAGCTGCCTCATATTCAGAATCTATCGAGTAATTGCCAATATCACCAGAAATGACTAAATATTCCAATCGCCCTACCTTTATCTCTTTAATTAAGTCTGTTTCGAGCTGGGTTTTGAAAACTTGAGATTGATCCTTGTTTATCAAATGCAGATCAGACAAATGCAATATATGGATTTTTTCATCTTCCTCATTTGAATATTGATGCTGGTCAGCTTTCAATTGCATGATTTCCTTTTTTGTACGCTTGCCTACCGTTTCAATTAACTTCTTTTGTTTCTCCGAAAGTTTATTATCACTCCTGTAACGCTCGTTGATTCCCATTGGAATCAGTATTGACGTCCCACAATACTGGCATGGAATATCCAAAAAATTATCCTTGATGCGGGCTTCTATTGCTTCTTTGTTCTTAACTTCTTTTCCGCATTTTGGACAATATAATCGAATTTCTTCTTGAATATCTATGCCTTTGGAGCGCAAGTGATCTGTGATAAACCGTATAAAGGTCACACGATCGAACTCGTTAATACCTTCGTTAAAATAGATTTCTAATTCACCAGTGCCTTCTTCAATTTGATTCATTGAGAAGCCAAGTCGCTCTCCGTCCCGTGAAAACTCAGCGGCATACTTCCATTGGTCTTCCCGGTGGAAATAATCAGTGTAAGTAAGGCGCACTACTAAGGATGCATAAATTGTTTCAATACTCCCTGAAAAACGATAAGCCACTTCTGTCCTTGGTCGGGTTTTTTGAGGCGCGGGCCGAGTTATATTGATTTGACTTGGAAAGACAAATAATCCCATCTCGCGGAAACATAGATCATGCCGAATTAAAATCTCAGTTGTACCTTCGAGTACTATTGCTTCTTGAGATCTGGATAAACGATCAAAACCAAAGAAAGGAATATCCCCTATTAAGACATTACGTTCTGATACAGATCCAATGCCTAAAGGATGATTACGTGCTGCTTGGATAATAGAAGATGCATATTGATTAATTAATTCGGGACGCGTTAAAACAAGAGAACATCCTGGACGAGGATCTAATCTCTGAATTAGCCCTCGTGATTGCAATAGAGAAACAACCGTGTCAATTTCTGATTTTGAAACTTGCTCCGAAAATTGTTGGGCAATTCTTGCCTGTATTTGCTCAAAAGGAATTAAAGTTATACTTTTTAATTTTTGCTCTAATAAGAAATCGCGTACAATCTGAAATAACCGAGGGGTTGTAGTCCGAGCAAGTTCTTTCCAAGGTATGTACTCCAATAAAGATTGGAAAAGTTGCTCAACGCCTTCCCCAGTCTTGGCGCTAGTTCTAAAATATTCGTGGAGTCCATACTGAGCTAGTGTGTTATTTATTTGTTGACGATCTACTGTAACAGGACTGACATCACAGCGAGCTGAAACAAGAAACTTGATTGCATGTTGGGGCGCCTGCTTTTTAAGTACCTTAGCCCAATATGGTACCCCACGAAAAGGATCATTAGGATCAGAGCAATCAAATAAAAGCATCGCTGCATCAGCATCATCTAAGAAGAGTTGATGAATCAATCGATACTCGGGTTGTCCGGCTAAGTCCCAAATAGTAAGTTCGGCATGTAGATCTGGCGGCAAGCCCGGAACTTGTTGAACCGGTAAATGCCAAAATTGGGCTCCATGGGTGGATTCAGTAGGGCGAAATATTCTATCCGACATACGAATGCCTAAGCCTGATTTTCCCGTGCTGCTTTCACCAAGAAGAACTGCCTTGGCATTAATGTAATGGATGGTTGGACTAGGGGAATCTATATTCTGCAATTGAGCTAGGTCTAGATCCCAAATAGAGATTGAGCGCCCAGTCGGTCCTGGTGAAACCATAACTCTAGATCTTTTATCAAATTCTAGGCGGCTAAATTTTCTAGCGTTACATATCTTCTCGTTGTATACGGATTCTGCCCAGGTATCTGTTCGCCAAATTGCCAATCCTCCGCCTTCAGAGAGAGACACAAGCAAACGACCATTATTCAAAAAATTTATATGCACTACGGGGGTTACATGACGCTCAAGTACATGGATTTGTCTTCCATCTTTCGGCTCAATTACACGAATTGTGCAATCAGATAAACCTAGCACAATAAATTGCTCATCAGGTGACCAGGCAGCGCATAGGATTTCAGAATGTTTTTTTAAGGATCTTTCTATAGTATTGTTCCAGACTTCATCCGGTTTGATGTAATCTGATGTGAGACTTATGATTCTTCCAGATTTATCTGAAAATTCCAATTCTGGATTATTTATAACCTTAACTCCGCGAATATGGGGAATAAATTGGACTTTTAAGTGGTTATTTTGGCTCTAGATTCTTATTTGAGCGAAAGCTTAATTAACCCTTTATTCCCCATATGGTGAATATGGAGACTTGGGCTAAAGAGTGGTTAGAGGATCAAAGAAATAAAGGAGTTAAATGCCTTGAAATAAAACAGCATGGCGCTAAGCATTATGTTTACCATTCTACGACACATTGGGATAAAACTCAAAATAAAGCGATAAAGACATCAAAGTATATCGGTAAACTTGATCAAGAGCGCGGTTTAATAAGGTCCCATGAAGAAGATAGTCAAAATGTAAAGGTTGAAAAGTCAACAAAGGTTAGAAGCATTACCGAGTACGGCAATGCCCTTTTGCTTCATGAAGCCATGAAAGACATAAAACCGCTATTAACGGAAGGTTTTCCTAACAATTGGTCGGAAATTTATTCGCTTTCTATGTTGAGAGTTATGGGAAATGTCCCTTTAAAAAGAGCTGAAAGCGCATGGCAAAAGCTCTATAATGTGGAATCCATTGAACCTAATCTCAAGTCTCAACATCTCTCTAAAGTAATGCAAGATATTGGCAGCAATCGCAAAGGTCAGAGCATATTATTTAAGGGCCTTCTCGATCAAAGTGAACAGCTTGTATACGATTTAAGTTATATATTTTCACGTTCTGTAAGCATACGTCAAGCAGAAAAGGGCTATAATAAAGATAAAATTCAATTACCTCAAATTAACATAGTGCTACTTTGTAACGCCGAAACTGGGCTGCCGACTATGATAAGATCTCTTCCAGGCAGTGTCAAAGACATAGCAACCCTGAGAAAATCCCTTTCTGAATTGGATATCCAAAACAAGATGCTCATATTGGATAGAGGTTTCTCCTCAGAAGATGTCTTTTCGGATTTAAATGAACTTGATATCTCCTACCTTATTCCGGCGAAAAGAAATAGCCATTATTATGATACGCGCATTCACCTAAATAGTCACTTTCGCTACCATAAGCGGCTAATTCGATGTGGTAGCAGAATGTGCAAAGACAAGTATCTCTATCTATTTGAAGATCAAGAACTCTTGCTTGAAGAGCGTAATACCCTTTACGATAAACTTGATAAAGGTGAGATTGATAAAAATCAGTTTGATAAAAATTTTAAAAAAGCTGGAAGGATTTTAATTCTGTCAAATCGAAAGATGTCTGAGCAGGAAGCTTATGAATTCTACAAGAAAAGGGACGTTGTCGAGAAATTATTCGATACCTATAAATCAACTTTGTATACAGATAGATTATACCTACATAGCGATGAAAGCGTTTTCGGACATGTATTTATTGGATTTTTATCTCTCTA
>CAWBKV010000004.1:0-225702 GCA_963789575.1 Methanotrichaceae archaeon
ATACGTTGTCGCATGCTTGATCGCATATCGATCCTCTGGTGACGCCATTTTGTAAATCGCAGCAGGTCGAACGTTTGCTTGCATCCTCTGGCATAGCATACGAGTTTGCCATCATTATTTTATATAATTGTTTATGATAATTTATGAATGATTATGATGATTTATGAAATTTTATGCACCGAGGCAGCCTTATGCTTTAAAATTTTGAGAGCGCTAGGAATTGGCTCAGTTTCCTCGGTCTCTTTTCTATAGGTAGCCTTGACAACCCGTGTGAGCCTGACCGGCGGGTGGATGGAGCCTCTTGCACAAAGTGAGAGATGAAATAAAAAGATTGGATGGCCCGAACCTTTTGATGTTCAGGCCTTTATCGCCGAAGAAGATGCTGTCTTCTCAGGCGGTTTTTCTGTAGCTATGCCTTCGCTGTCGTTTATGTCAAGCTCTCCAGTCCTTACCCTTCCGGACTTCTCTACTGGTGACACGAATATCCTGCCGTCACCGAACTTGCCAGTTCTTGCGGAGTTGCAGATGGTCTCCATCGCAGCATCCACATCTTTGTCGGGCAGGAATATCTCAAGCTTGAGCTTGGGGAGGAGATCCACCTCCATTGTGCCTCCTCTGTACTGAAGCTTTATTCCCTTCTGCTCTCCTCTGCCGAGAACCTCGGTGATCGTCAAAGCGACGAATCCATTTTCTTCAAGGGCCTTCTTGACCTGTTCGAGCCTCTCAGGCCTTATTATTGCCTCTATCTTCTTCAAAGCCATCACCTTTAAGCATAAGCCTTCTCGCCGTGCTGGGATATGTCCAGTCCAACGTACTCCTCATCCTCTGTGACCCTCAGGCCCAACGTTGCATCCACGATCTTGGCGAGGGCAAATGTCACAACAAATGCGTATATCAGGGCTGCTCCAGCTGCAACTATTTGTACAAAGAGCTGATGTGGGTTTCCGTACAAGAGCCCCGAATAGGCAGCGTTGACTGCAGGGGATGCGAATATTCCGGTTGCAATGGCGCCCCAGAGTCCACCGGTGCCGTGAACTGACCATGCATCACAGCTTTCATCAAGACCCCTGCTGACCCTGAATAGCAGAGCTGCATAGCACAGGACTCCTGCAACGCCGCCAATGATTATGCTTGCAGTTGTATCAACATAACCCGAGGCGGGTGTGATTGCCACCAGTCCAGCTATGGCGCCGCTTGCAATTCCCATTGTGCTGGGCTTGCCCTTTACCCAGCTTGCTAGAAGCCAGGTCAAAGCACCTGCGGCTGCAGCAGTGTTGGTGACGACGAAGGCGGAAGCTGCCAGGCCGTTAGCAGCCAGAGCCGATCCGGAGTTGAATCCAAACCATCCGAACCAGAGCAAGGCAGCGCCTAGCATTGACATGGGAATGTTGTGAGGCTCCATGATGTACGACGCGCCGTACCCTATCCTCTTGCCGATAACCAGAGCGATGGCCAGGGCTCCAAAGCCTGAGCTAATGTGAACTACGGTGCCTCCGGCGAAGTCCAGCGCACCCATCTGAGCAGTCCAGCCTCCGGCCCAGACCCAGTGTGCCAGGGGGTCGTATACCAATGTTGTCCACAGCAGTCCCAGAACTACGAACGAGCTGAACTTGATCCTCTCAGCCACGCACGAAGTCAATATGGCCAGGGTAACTGTGGCAAACACAAGCTGGAATATCATGTGCGCCAAAGCCGGTATAGTGCTGGCCCAGGGTCCTGCATCCTGACCTACCCCGTGCAGAAACAAGTAGTTCAAGTTACCAACGAACCCGGATACGTCCGGGCCGAAGGCCAGGCTGTATCCAAAGAGGACCCATTGAATGCTGACCATTGCAAATGCCAGGAACGACAGTCCAATCATCGAGACGACGGACTTGTTACGTAACAGGCCTCCGTAGAAGAATCCAACTCCCGGCGTCATGATCATAACCAATGCCGTAGCCGCCAGGACCCATGCTGTATCTCCACCACTTATTGCCAAGCTTCTCACCTTAACCTAATTAAATTAATTATCTATTCTCCATTATTCTCGCAGACTTCCTTGTTAAGAAGTGCTGAGCAACGCTTACAATAATTCCTTTTCTACAGGATACAAAAAGATGTTTGATACATTCTCATAAAAAATATGTTCCAGTATGAACTTTTCTCAAATTGTCCCAATTATATTGATATGTTACTACGTAAATAGGAGATGTGCCCATGCTGTGGGCACACTGCCGGGGAGTCTGTAACAAGAGCATGTTACCACCAAGGACTCCCCGTTTTCTCTTAACTTGCAACGACAAAAATCTTGCCCTTAGGTGCCTTGTGGGTTATAGTCATCAACACAACAATCTTAAGTAGATCTCCTCAAACAGGGTAACTTAAAGCCATTTTTCCCTAGATAAGCCTTGTTCACAGCCACCATATCCTTGTAGGATCGATCTTTTTTCCCTTCTCTGCTTTTGGGAGCAGGTTAAGGTTACCTCTCACCTCCCGTTCGCGCTGGCCATTGGCCTTGATCTGATCTGTAGATTCAAACCGTTTATTGTTTATCATAGGTCACTCTCCATATCCTTCAGCTTGCAAAATGTTATATTGAATTATTTGAGAACATAAAATAATAATTAATATGCGATATGAGCAATTAGGATAAGGTATGCATTTTCTTCGTTTTTGTCTTGTTTTTGCTTTTCAATAGATGAAGTCATACAATTTCCTGCATTTAATCATTTTGTCTTATCTGATCTAAATCGGCTGAGCTAGGGTTAAATATGACCGAGTATACATGAGAGCTTTGCTGATGTGACTTCCTCCCCAACCCCTAAAGGGGTAGGACTTCCTGCGCTCATATGATCGATAATTCTTAGAATCATTACGAATTATTGTTTCATCTTCTTTTTACAAATTGTAAATACGTAAATGGTTTCCCATAACTTTTATCTATCCTATCGATCTTTATAGTAATAATCAAGAATTCATATCTGGGCAAAGTGCCTCAAATAGTGAGAAAGGAATTGGAGGAGCAGAAGGTGAAGATAGTTGTATCGCTGCTGGCGGTCCTAGCAATGATCGGAATTGCCTCAGCTTGGGATACAACAGAGCAACTGCAGTATGCATACCAGAAAACCGTCGATACGCAGGCAGGCCAGAATCTTGATTGGCTGAATAAAGCCTGCAGCTCAGCCGAGTTTAGTTCGCCTACGGCTTACGGAACATCAAATGCATATTTAAGCAATAGCGTTTTAAGCCTTGTTGCACCTCTCCAGAACATAAATGGCAAAGCTCCTGATACACAAAATTCCATTACTCAGCAAGGTGCAGCAGTATTTACGACTAGTGCGCCCAATTTAGAAAACCCCACTGATTCACAGTTCGAAGGCCAGGCATCCGCATCCACAGATATGCGCCTCATTGGAAACTACGGCGGATGCCCAGGCAGAGATGTGTATGCCGTGTTCGACCAGCAGGCCCAGATAGGTAACAATGATATGTATGTCCAGGGAGTTTCGAACGGCCCAGTATCTAGCTCAAATGATTGGCCAATGGCAGAAAACGCACCATTCTCCGTTTCAATTGAAGCTGATGGCGGCTACATAGTTGTAGCAGATCTCGGCCAATCCACGACGGTAGGCTATCAGCAGATCAACGATCCCGGCGCATCCACAACGATGTCCGGCGGCTCCAGTATGTGGGCAGGCTTCAGCGGCGCTTATGGACTCGACGGCGCAATGCCAACTGATATTGAGACACATGTGGCTGGCGAGGCTTCATTTGGAACGTTCTCAGGATGATCCGCATCCCCCATCATATCTAAACTAGAAATTGATAATTCCTAGCACAAATACATATTATTTTTATACATTGATTTTACAAATCAGGAATTCAAAAATTAGTTTCGTCTACATTTATCTATCATTCTGACCTCTATGGTATTAATCAAGATGACAAGTTTGAACATAGTGAAACAAGGAGCAAAAACGAGAAGAGTCCGGAGGCTCCGATGAATCAGCAGGCTTCATCAGCGCTTATAATCCAGGGCGCAATGCCGATCAATATCGATGCCCATATGGCTGGTGAAACATCCTTCGGAAGGATATCACGATGGTTTCCATCCCCCATTTACGTCTAAGCAAAAGAACTCAGACCAAAGGTTGGGCTTCTGCTCGACCTTATTTCTTATTATTCTGCGCCTAATGCTTGCTGCGATTTAAGTTACGCTCTAGTCAAATCGGCACGAAATTTCGAACGTATCGTTAATTCATAATATCAATCCAGATCGTTTGTCTAAAAATTTAAAGTATTGCTACAAATTTCCATTTCATAGCTAAACTAAAAATTGACAGTCCATAGCACAAATACCGATTATTAATCTACAATCTTTTTACAAATTGCAAATAGACAGATTAGTTTCGACTATATTTATCTATTTTACTAACATCTATGGGTCGGTTAAGAACGCATGTTTGGGCAAAGTACCTCAAGCAGCAAGAAAGAAATTGGAGGATGAGATGAAGACAATAATATTTCTGCTGGCGGTCCTGGCAATGATTGGATTTGCCGCAGCTTGGGACACAACAGAACAGATGCAGTATGTGTACCAGAAGTTAGTCAATACGCAGGCAGGCCAGAATCTCGAATGGATGAATGGAGCTAAAAGCTCAGCCTCATACCAATCCAATACCGCTTATGGACAATCAAATGCAGCTGTAAGCAACACCCTTGTAAGCACTTATGCACCAATCTATCAAGTTGGTGGCTACTATACTGGCACTTGGGGTGATACAAATGATTCCCTCACTCAAACCGGCGGTGCTACCACAACAACAAGTGCTCCTGACCTTGAAAGTCCTGCAGATACAAAGATTTCAGGTCAGGCGACAACCAGCACAGACTTGCACCTCAGTGGAAACTATGGTGGAGCAGAATGCACCAACGTCAACACTGAAGCTCTCTTCAGCCAGCATGCTGCTGTGGGCGTTGGAAGTATTAACGTCGTAGGCCAAACAAATAATCCAGGAACTTATGATCCCAATACTGGCATTGTAAGCGACGATTGGCCACATACAACCGGTGATTCCGCTGGTAATCCTACCGCCGAACCCTGGTCGCCCCCTTATTGGGGCAGTCCTTATGAGAACCCGTTCTCTGCAGCCATTAGATCTGCATCCGGCAACCAATATGTAGACACAGGTACCAACTGGATTGAAGCAGATCTCGGTCAATCCACAACTGCAGGATATGAGCAAATACAAGCAGAGGGTGCATTACCAACTATGTCCGGCAGCTCCAGTGCATACGCAGGCTTCAGCGGTGCTTACAACCTCAACGCCGGCCAAATGCCACAGATCGAAACCATGGTTGCAGACTCGACAGGATTCGGATTGTTCAATAGCTGGGGCTCAACGGGTACCTTTACGGGCACAAATGTATAAAGCTAAGTTAATAGGTTGAGCGGAAGCTCAACCTTCTCTTTTTTAATTTTCTACATCTAGCGCTTGCTGCGATTTAAGTCACATTTCCAATGAATCGGCACGAAATTTCGAACGTATCGTTAATTCAGAACATAAATTCAGATTATTCGTCCAAAAATCTATGGTATCGTTACAAATTCACACTTCATAGCTAAACTAAAAATTTACATTTCATAGCACAAATACAAATTTATAATTCACATTAAGTTTACAAATTACAAATACATATATTATTTTCTACTACATTTATCTATTTTGCCATCATCCAAATTTTGTTAACAACGAACGTTTGGGCAAAATGCCTCAAACAGGAGAAAGAAATAGGAGGATAGAGAGATGAAGACGATAATATTGCTGCTGGCGGTCCTGGCCATGGTTGGATTTGCCGCGGCTTGGGATACAACAGAACAGATGCAGTATGCATATCAGAAGACAGTTAATATGCAGGCTGGTCAGAATCTTAATTGGCTAATGTCAACTAGCTCAGCCCAGTATCAATCGCAAACGGGTTATGGAACATCAAATGCTGATGTAAGCAACGGTGTTCTATATGTCTATGCACCACTCATGGATGTTATTAGTGGCAGTACCAGCACTACTCCTGATACAAGTAATTCCATCACTCAAACCGGCGGTGCTACCTCAACAACAAGTGCTCCTGACCTTGAAAATCCTGCGGGAATAAAGGAGTCAGGAACGGCAACAACTAGCGAGGACTTGTCCCTCAGTGGAAACTATGGTGGAGCTGCCTGCACAAACTCCAACACAGAGGCTCTCTTCACTCAGCATGCTGCGGTGGGCATTGACGGTGTTGACGTCGTAGGCCAAACAAATTATCCAGGAACTTATGGTAATCCTGATACTGATCAAGCTAGCAGTAATTGGCCAGCAACAACCGGTAGCCAAGCTGGATCTGGAACCTGGACGGCTCCCTATTGGGGCAGCCCTTATGAAAATCCGTTCTCGGCAGCCGTTGAATGCGCAGGCCCGAACCTTAGCGGCTATTTAGGCACCGGTTCCTACTGGGTAGAGGCCGATCTAGGTCAATCCACAACTGCAGGATATGAGCAGATACAAGCAGAGGGCGCACTTCCAACTATGTCCGGCAGCTCCAGTGCATATGCAGGCTTCAGCGGTGCTTACAACACCAACGCCGGTCAGATGCCAGAGATCGAAACCATGGTGGCAGGCTCGACAGGATTCGGAATGTTCAATAACTGGGGCTCAACTGGTACCTTCACGGGCACAAATGTATAAAGCTAAGTTAATAGATTGAGCGGAAGCTCAATCTTCTCTTTTTTAATTTTCTACGTCTAAAGCTTGCTGCGATTTAAGTCACATTTCCAATGAATTGGAACGAAATTTCGAACGTGTCGTTAATTCAGAACATCAATTCAGATTATTTGTCCAAAAATCTAAAGTATTGCTACAAATTCCGACTTCATAGCTAAACTAAAAATTGACAATCCATAACGCAAATACAAATTTATAATGTATATTTTTTTTACAAATTACAAATGCATAGAATAGTTTCGACTACATTTATCTATTTTGTCATCACAAGTAGTATTTGTTAAGAACGCATGTTTGGGCAAATTGCCTCAAATAGCGAGAATGAAATTGGAGGATAGAAGGATGAAGACAATAATATTGCTGCTGGCAGTCCTGGCAATGGTTGGATTTGCCGCAGCTTGGGACACGACAGAACAGATGCAGTATGCATATCAGAAGACAGTCAATATGCAGGCTGGTCAGAACCTTGATTGGCTATCATCTGCCACAAGCTCAGCCCAGTCTAGCTCATCAACGGGTTACGGAACATCAAATACATATGTAAGCAACGGCGTTACATCTATCGTTGCACCACTTCAGAATGTTGTCACTGGTTGTACCAGCACTGCTCCTGATACAAGTAATTCCATCACTCAAACCGGCGGTGCTACAGTAACAACAAGTGCTCCTGACCTTGAAAATCCTGCAGGAGTAAAGATCTCAGGCACGGCAACAACTAGCGAGGAATTGTCCCTCAGTGGAAACTATGGAAACCCCTGCGGTGGTGTAGCTGCCGAAGCTCTGCTCACCCAGGAAGCTGATGTGGGCGTTGGTGGCGTTAACGTCGGAAGCGTTACAAATAATCCATATACTAGCAACTGGCCAACAACAGGCACTGCCTCTGAGAACCCATTCACCGGAATGGTTGAAACAACTAGTGGGTCCTACGTAACGGAGGCAAATATAGGTGCAACCACAACATCAGGATTCCAGCAGATTCAGGCTGAGGGCGCATACCCAACAATGTCCGGCAGCTCAAGCTCGTACGCAGGCTTCAGCGGTGCTTATGCCCTCAATGGTGCAATGCCACAGGTCGAAACCTCGGTGGCTGGCTCGACAGGATTCGGAATGTTCTCCACATGGCCCCAGGCTACTGGCTTCAGTGGTACAAACGTATAAAGCCAAGTTAATAGGTTGAGCTTCCGCTCAACCTTCTTTTTTAAGTTTTCCCTTTTAAAGTGCATTCTTGCTGCGGCTTGGAATACCACAGAGCAGATGCAGCATACATATCTGAAAACCGTCGATACGCAGTCAGACCAGCACCTTGAGTGGCTCGATGGAACTTATAGTTCAGCCAGTTTCGGCTCTCAAACGGGTTATGGGGATTCAGATGGATATTACGATAATTAAAAAGATTCGATGAGACATCAGCTCTTCACAGCAGCCTTCTCATCTTTGGCGTAAATATCTCTGAGGTCGACTACTTTCTTGCTCTTTCCTGCGGTTCTTGGGATGCTGCCCTTCTCCACAAGCTCTATCTTACTGCGAACATTTAGTACCGACTTGAGCTTATTTTCAACCTTTCTTTGGATGTGAGACAGATCCTGAATCTCGCCTGTAAAAGCCTCATCCCTCAGCTCAACCTGGATTGTCAGCTCATCAAGGCCGTGTTTCGGCCTGTCGACAACAACCCGGAAGTAGTTGCCGATCTCAGGCATGCTAACGAGCACATCCTCGATTTGGCTCGGGAACACATTAATCCCGCGCACAATCAGCATATCATCAGCCCTTCCAAGGAATCTATGAAGCTTTCTTGCAGTTCTTCCGCAGCTGCACTTTTCATCCTGGATGTAGGTCACGTCCCCTGTGTGATATCTGATGAGAGGCATTGCCTCCTTTGTTAGAGAAGTCAGAACAAGCTCACCTGGCTCACCTGGCTCACACGGCTCCTCGTTCTTATCAAGCACCTCCACAATGAAGTGATCCTCCCAGATGTGCAGACCGTTCTGCTCCTGGCACTCGAATGCGACACCAGGCCCGAACATCTCAGACAACCCGTATGAATCATAGGCCTTTATTCTGAGTGCATCCTCAAGCTCGTTCCTGGCCTCGTCAGACCAGGGCTCGGCTCCAAAGCATCCGATCCTGAGCTTTAGCTTATCTATAACGCCCCTGTCCTTTGCCGTCTCTGCGAGGTAAAGAGCATATGAAGGAGTGCAGTGCAGAGCAGTCACGCCGAAGTCCTGCATTAGCTCAAGCTGGCGCTCTGTATTGCCGACGCCTGAAGGAACGGCCATTGCACCCATGCGCTCGATTCCATAATGAATGCCTAAGCCGCCGGTGAAAAAGCCGTAGTTTACGGCATTCTGGAAGACATCCTTCTTGGTCACGCCAACCATGACAAAATCTCTTGCCATCAGGTCGGACCAGGTTTCGATATCATTCTTTGTGTAGCCGACGACGGTAGGCTTTCCTGTCGTTCCTGATGAGGCATGAACTCTGACGACCTCATCCTGGGGAACGGCAAATAGGCCAAAAGGATAGTTCTCGCGAAGGTTTGCTTTTCGGGTGGTTGGAAGTCTGTTTAAGTCCTTGAGGCTCTGGATGTCCTGTGGAGAGATGCCTGCAGCCAACATCCTTTCATGGTAGAAGGGCACATTCTTATAGACCTTCTCAACTGTGCTCTTGAGCCGCTTAAGTTGTAGATCCTCAAGCTCGGCCCTATCCATAAGTTCGAATTCAGGTTGCCAATAAGTCATATCGATACCTGGATAAATTGATGCATTTGGTGTAGCTTCGCGGGTTATGCTACGTCGTGCCGTGAGAAATGTAGTCAGGGTATATCAATAATTCCCTATCTGTAGAAGATGAGAAGGAGATTGCAGAACTGAGCTTTATGGTACTAGAGCATAGCTTCCTTCCACTTTTTCAGTCTACATGAGCTACACAGGTCCAGTGGTAATATCCGTGAATCCCGGTGCCTGTTACCTGATCGAATTCCTCAAGCTCACAGCCGCATATCTGGCAGATCTCTCCGTCTTCTACTTCGATCTCAGCATCGTTGCATAGGACTATTATCATTGAGTTAAAATAGTAAAAAGAGGCTTTAAGCCTTTTGTCTTGAATTGATTGGAATTGATTTTCTCTATGCTTTGTCCGTGATGTTACGGTATTTGCCATAACTGATTAATCTTGGTTTAACAGGCCACCACCACAAAGATCCAACAGGCTCATAATTGGGATATTGTTATGTCAAAACTGAAGGGAGATTGATTTATATTAAATTAAGCCTATGACTTTCGAATTTTAATGCCTGCCTTCTTGCAAAACTCCTCGAAAGGCACAGGCTCCTCGTTACCGCCCTCATCGGCATTCAGCTCATCGATCTCCTCATCTGTTAAGGAATCTATGAATGCGTCAAGCTCCTGAAGAGTCTTATCCTTTACGATTCCAACCGACGTCATCTTTTAAAAACTCGCACTAATGATATATAGCTTCATCGATAGTCGGATTTTTGTTTTTTAATAAATATCTTTGTAATATTGATCTCGTTATCAATTACGGTATATTCGGCCCTGGATTTTTCTTTTTTAGCTTTTTTAGAAATCTTTGTGCTTTCGGCTCGATAGTAAGCTCATAGGCCATATATCATTCAGTGTTCATGCGCATTATTAAACCATTACAGACGCAAAAGGAGAAGACCACAAGGAAGAATTGATTTCTCTATACCTTTGCCCTCTGTACCTCTGCTCTCTGTACCTCTTGCCCTCCCGACCTCTGCCGGCAATCGATCGCCGACCTGAATCGATAAATTCATAACGGTCCTATCACGCTATTTACAGCCTGTAGAGGTGCGAGTATTGAAGATAATCGGTCTAACCGATAGCGAAGTTAATTCCAATTTGCGCGCAGCTGGCATAGGGATGTCGGTCTCTGAGGCGCGCTCCATTGCAGAGGTACTGGGGCGAGACCCCACCCTCACCGAGTTATTCTGCTATGATGCCATGTGGTCAGAGCACTGCTCCTATAAGAGCAGCCGGGCTACTCTCAAAGAGTTCATGCCCACCGAAGGCCCCAATGTAGTTCTAGGTCCTGTGGAGGATGCGGGAATTGTGGCCATAGATGACCAGTGGTGCGTGGTCATATCCCACGAGAGCCACAACCACCCAAGCCAAGTTCTACCCAATGAAGGTGCGGCAACTGGAATAGGTGGCGATGTCCGCGATGTGAACTGCATGGGAGCGACGGTAGTAGCGACCGCCGACCCTCTGAGGTTCGGAGATCCCTACGGCCCCCAGAGGAACAAGGTCCGATGGGTGGCAGAAGGTGTCGTGGATGGAATCTGGCAGTACGGAAATGCCCTGGGAGTGCCCAACCTGGCAGGAGATGTGGTCTTCGATGAGAGCTTCGATTTCAACTGCCTTGTGAACGTCGTGGCCCTCGGGATAATGAAGAGGGATCAGATAATCCACTCGAGGGCTCCCAAGGGAGCTGGCGAGAAGGAGTATGATGTAATATTGATAGGCAAGCCTACCGATGCCAGCGGTCTTGGCGGTGTGACCTTCGCCTCGGAAGCTCTCTGTGAGGAGGATGAATCCACCAACCGTGGGGCTGTCCAGATACCCGACCCCTTCCTCAAGAATGTGCTGTTCAAGGCTAACGATGACCTTTTCAGGCTCGTCAGACAGGAAGGAGTGGAGATCGGCTTCAAGGATCTGGGAGGCGGCGGATTTACCTGCGCCACGTCGGAGATGGGATCGTCAGCAGGCTACGGGATGGAGATCGACCTGGACCTGATGCACAAGGCGGGAGACTTCCCTCCAGAGGTCCTCAGCATTGCAGAGACCCAGGAACGCTTCCTGATTATATCCCCTATGGAGCTTAGAGAGAAGATACTGAAGATTTACAATGAGGACTGGGACTTACCTAATGTATATGAAGGCGCCAGGGCCAGTGTTGTCGGAAAGATCACCACCCATGATAGATTCCTGGTTAAGCATAAAGGCCAGGTCGTCTGCGATGTCCCCATCCAGCACCTCACAGGGGGCATAAGATATAAGCGCGAAGAGAAGCCCCGCGTGATGAGCCTGGCTGAGCCGGTCATAGATATGCCGGAGGACTTGAATGCAGTCATGCTCAAGATCCTGGGATCGCCCAACACCGCTTCGAGGGAGCATATCTACAGATACTACGATACAGAGGTCATGGGCAATACGGTTATCAGGCCGGGAGAGGCCGATGCCGGCCTCATAGCTCCCGTCCGAGGAGAGAAGTTCGGCGTGGCTCTGGCGGTGGACTCCAATCCCTTCTACGGCAGGATCAGCCCCTACTGGGGCGGTGCCACGGCTGTGGCAGAATGTCTCAGGAACGTGGCGGCCATAGGAGCTACTCCTGCAGCCATAACCGACTGCTTGAACTTCGGCAATCCGGAGAAGCCCGAGGCCTTCTGGGAGTTCAGGGAAGCCGTAAAAGGCCTTTCTGAATCCTGCAAGAAGCTCTGGCTGAAGGGCTATGTAGATCAGCCCATCCCCATAGTGTCAGGAAACGTGAGCTTCTACAATGAGTGCCCCTCGGGTTCAGTAGATCCATCCCCCGTGATCGCCTGCGTGGGCATCATAAAGGATGCTGATAAGGCAGTTACAATGGAGCTCAAGGCGCCTGTTGATAAGCTCTTCCTGATAGGGCCGCGCTACGATGAGCTTGGAGGCTCTGAGTACTACAAGACAATCTTCAATGTCACAGGGGCCAATGTGCCCATAGTCAGGTTCGACCTTGAGAGAAGCATGATCTATGCAGTGATAGATGCCATTGACCAGGGGCTAGTGGCATCCTGTCACGATATATCCAATGGCGGCCTTGCAGCAACGCTTTCCGAGATGGCTCTTGCCAGGCCCGCAAGGTTCGGCCTGGATGTCGATCTGGGCAAAGCCGGAGATCCGGGGATGAGGACTGATAAGATCATGTTCTCTGAGTCCTCGGGCTTTGTGATAGAGGCCAAGTCCGGATCTGAGGCTGAGGCAAAGCTGGCAGAAATCATGAAGGGCTACGGCCTGGAGCTCATGGAGATCGGATCTGTGACCGAGGCGAGAAGGATAGTGATGAGAAGGAATAGTTCTAAGGTGGTCGATCTCGACCTGGATGAGGCCAGGAAGGTCTGGACTACCGGCCTCGCGGAGGCGATGAGATGAAGATCGCTGTGATGCAGTTCCCGGGAACTAACTGCGAATATGAGTGCCTGGTTTCTGTCAAGGAAGTGGGCATGGATGGAGAGCTGTTCAGGTGGAACCGCGCTTCCGGAGAGCTTTCTGCTTTTGACGGATATATAGTCCCGGGCGGCTGGTCTTACGCTGATAGAATAAGAGCGGGGGCCATAGCCTCCAAAGAGCCGGTGATGGATGCCATTCGAGAGGAGGCGGCGAAAGGCAAGCCGATCATAGGCATTTGCAACGGCTTCCAGATCCTGGTCGAGAGCGGTCTATTGCCGGGCACTGCAGGTAACGGCAAGGTTGAGATGGCTCTGGCCCAGAACACCATGATCTCGAATAAGAAGATAGTTCGAAGAGGCTACTACGTCGACTGGGTAAACCTCAGGACCGAAGCATCGCCGAAGAGGTGCAGCGGCTCCTTCAACCTAAACAGGGGCGACCTGCTGCAGATACCCATAGCCCACGGCGAAGGCAACCTGGTGACGATGGAGAAGGGCCTCATAGAGAAGCTCAACGACGAAGGGCAGGTAGTATTCAGATACTGCAACAGCAATGGGCATATAATCCCTGAGTTTCCAGTAAACGTAAACGGAAGCACGGAGAATATCGCAGGCATCTGCAACCCAGAAGGAAACGTACTTGGCATGATGCCCCATCCCGAGAGGGCTTTTTTTGCCTGGCAGCTTCCGCCCCATGATCACAGGAAGCACCAGAAGGGCGCTGTGGGGCCGGGGAGAAAGATCTTCGAGTCCATGAAGCGCTATATCGAGGTGAGAGCATGAGTAAGAACAGGAACAGGATCAACCTTCGAGTCTGGCTGATTATACCGGATGCTGAGGCGGCTACGGTAAAGAACACCCTCATCCGCCGTTTGGGCTACGGAGATATTCTGGCTGACGTGAAGAAGGAGCGGCTCTTCAGCATCGATGTGGATTCAGGCGATCCCCAGGAGCTGGCCAAGGCGTTTGCCAAGGAATTGGTCAACGAGAATAAGGAGGGCCACAAGGTCCTTTTCGATGAGCTCAAGTTCGAAGGCGGCTATGTGCCGGTGAAGGTTGCCCTGCATATCGAGGACGGCGAGGCCATATCCACGAGGGACAGGCTAAGGAACAGATTGGGATTTAAGAACGTCGTGGATGTGAAGAAGGCTACGATCTGGAAGCTGTATCTCAAGGGTGCGAACCAAGAGAAGCAGGAGAAGGTAGCCAAGGAGATTGCCGAGGGGCTGCTGACTAATCCGCATAAGGATAGCTATGAAATATTGGCGAAGGCGAAGATTATGGTGTGATAGTTAGGCAAGTAGGCCCTGTTAGTGGCACTATTAATGAGACAACGGTTATCACACCTTATATTTTTATTTTTTAATACAGATAATTTAGAAGTGTAGAATAAATTACCGGTAGCAATCTTTCACTTAGATCTTGATCCTAGCCAATATGTTCGTTATGCAACGTAAATAATTGTTATGGTTACAGTGAGGACAGACTGAAGCGTTGTTTCATGGATTACTTTAATATTTAGCGAGTAGATGGTCCAACGGTATCCCATTTGTAATCCATCCTAAAGTGAAAGATTCCATATGTACAGAGATCTATTATATCAACTCATGTTCAGCCTTCTCTGCTCATATTCAAATTGAGTATAGCAATAATGATAAATCACCTTTGACATCGTTCGGGCATGAGGCCCGTCTTTAGTCTCATAAACGTTTTATTAGTAGGCTTTCCAGCACTTCGAGCCTAATGAATGATGTGAGAGGCTATTCCAACTTGTTTTCACAGGGAATTAGAATTTTAAACTTTTGATAGTATGCATTCAGCTAGTTTGCGCCAGGTATTCATCTTCCATCTGGGAACCACTAGGTGCTTTGATAGAATGAATGTAGCTTTAAAGATTTGTATTAACCCATCTAGCCCAATTTATTGTAGGTTAGCAGGGTTCAATCTCTAGGTTTGATCTATCGGTAAATCTATAAGGTAATAGACATTTTATCAAATTCAACATGGCTCAGGAAACGGATGCTTTTTTTGAAGTAGATTCCCGCCTTCTGCTGCAGCTGGGTGAGAAGTTAGTAAAAGATAGGGCAGTAGCATTAGCGGAGCTTGTAAAGAACTCATACGATGCTGATGCAACTAAGGTTAAAATATGCATGTATAATATAAAAGAGCCTGGCGGGACAATCGTTGTGGAAGATAACGGTGCAGGCATGTCTCTATCCAATTTTCAAAAAACATGGATGAGAATAGCAACGATTGATAAAGAGAATAACCCTGTATCGAATATTTATAAGAGGGATAGGGCAGGAGAGAAAGGGATAGGCCGTTTCGCATGCAGAAGCCTATCAAAGATATTAATATTAAAATCGATAGCTAAGGCAGAAAGCGGAAATAAGGAAGAATTGAATGCGACATTTAATTGGGAGTCATTTAAATCTGGATTTGATATTAATAAAATACCTGTTGCCATATCTACGCGAATCTTAAATTCCGATGTTCAAACAGGTACAACTTTGACATTAAAAAACACAAATGGATCGTGGAGTAGTAAGGATATAAAGCATCTTAGGAATGAATTAAGAGAGCTTATTAATCCCACCACGTTTGAGTCCAAGGAAGTAAATATAGAATATGATCCTGGCATCAAAATGGAATTCGATATTCCTGAGTTTCCTACTCAAGAAGAGGATCTTGATGCGGCTTTTTTTAAGCATTCTTGGGCAAGATTAATAGGTTCTGTAGATCAAGATGGGGTTGCCGAATATTCCTTGGAGTTAAGAGATGGTGGGTTCAGGACGTTTAAGAGAGAAGAACAATTTAATTATATAAAAGATGTAAATTTTGAAACGAGAATATTTAGCTATGACAGCGAGTATTTTAAATCATCCGATTGGTCTCTAAGTCGAGCTGCCAAGATCGGTCGAGAACGGGGGGGAATAAGGGTTTACGCTGATCGATTTAGAATATTTGGTTATGGAACTAGAGGAGATGATTGGTTAAGATTGAATTATGACCGCGCTAGATCAGTAGCTCAATTAGATAAAGAAGTTGATGGCTTCAAAGAAAGAAAGGAAGATCGTCCAGGCTTGCGGATTTTTCGGAATGAGCATTTGTTTGGACATGTCACATTTCGCAGGGAAAGTAATAATCTTCTTGAGATAACCATCAATAGAGAACGATTAATAGAAAACGAGGCATTCAATGAATTAATGCATTTCGTGCGTTTGGGCATTGATTTCTCTACGGTAATATATTCAAATTATGTATACAAAAAACAAAAGGAAAAGAATGAAAAGATTAAGCTCGAAAAGGAAGCCTTAACAAGAGCTGAAGAAGATGTAATTAGAAAAGCCAAGGAAGAAAGGGAAAATGCAGAAGAAGCGATAAGGCTAGCTGAGGAAGAAAAGAGGAAGGCTGAGGAGGCATCAAAAAGAATAGAGGAGGAAAGAAGAAGAGCCGAAGAGGATAGAAGAAAGGCAGAAGAAGATAGGAGGAAAGCTGAGAAAATTAGGCGGGATCTTGAAGAAAGAAAACTTGAAAACCAGCATAAGAAAGATTCAAAGCTAATAGATGAATTAAATAGGGCAAAAAAAACAGAACAAGACAGTGTTAAAGCAGAATTAGAGGCAAAAAGAGTAGAAGAAGAAAAAATAAAGGGAGAGGAAAAGGCTAAAAAAACACTGCACGAAAAAAGAGAAGAAACGGAGCAAATTTTTCGGGTGATGCAAGGGAAAAGAGAGAAGATTGAGAATGAAATTAGTTCTTTACACGAAGAGAAGAAAAAAAAGAGTGATGAATTATTCGAGCAGGAATTATCCCAGCTAAGAGTGCTTGCATCGACGGGAACGTTGATCCTAGTATTTCAACATGAACTTAATGCAGTAATCACTAATATGGATGATATTAGTGGAGATCTATTAGAATTTATTAATAAATCAAATAGCGCTGAGAAAGATATGTATAAGGAAGATCTTGAAGCAATTAATGAGCGTGTAGTGCTTGTAAAAGAATTCTCCTCACTATTAGATCTAACATCGAGCCATGAAAGCAGAAGCGAAAAAAGGCCATGGGCATTGCGCCCAATTATTGAGGACATAACTAAATACCTCAGATGGTATGCTAAAAAACATGATATCACTTGCAATTACGATGCTGTAGAAGAAGATCTCCATGTACCAAGTATGTATAAGTCAGAATTAAGCTCTATCTTACATAATCTCATGACAAACGCATTTAAGGCTGTAAGGCAGCAACCAGTGCGGCTTATAGATGTTAGAGGATTTGAAGATGAAGCAGCCAACAAAATTCGTATTCAATTTTTAGACACTGGGAAAGGCCTAGAAAAAGAAAAATGGGAGGAGGTTTTCGAGCCATTTGTGAGTTATAGCGAGCCAGACATGGAGTTTGGCTCTGGGACTGGTCTTGGCTTAAAAATAGTTAGAGACTTAGTAAGAACCTACGATGGTGATGTTAGCTTTATAACACCTCCTGAGAACTGGAAGACTTGCATAGAGATAGTTTTCCCAAGAGGCGAGCCATGAATAGCAAAATCGTATACATTGAAGACGAATCAAGGGATTCTAGCAAATATAAACGAATTCTAGAATCAGAAGAATCGGATGGTAAGGGATTTAATGTAGAGATAGTGAACGCGCAAGATATTGAGATACCTAAATTTTTCGATGAACTAAAAGGAGATAAGCCAGACTTATTATTAATAGATCTTGACTTAAGTACAGCAAGAGACCGATTTGTGTTCGGTTTATCTGGGGCATCCACTTCAAACATATTGAGAGAGAAATTTTCCGATATACCTATTATAATTTTTACAAGAAAAGATATTATTAAAAATAAATTTCCTGCTATAGAACAAATTATTATCAGTGTTGACGAAATAGTCTTCAAAGACGAAATAAGAAAAGATATAAAAAATTATATAAAACTGTTTGTTAACATAGTTGAGGGCTATCGGTTAATTAGAGAAAAGAATCCCAAAAAGTTTGATGATATATTGGCTTTATTAAAGGTGCCTCAGCATGCTATTGATTTGGTTAAGCTTGCTGACCCTCCTTTAATGCAAGATAATGGGACATCATGTTATCTAATTGCGAAATGGATCAGGAAAAATATATTAAATTTTCCTGGCATATTATATGATCCAATAAACGCAGCAACATTACTTGGGATATCCGAAAAGGCTTTTCTATCTGATGAAGTCCAACATACCTTTGCTGGTGCTAAGTATGAAGGGATCTTCGGACCGAGTGAGGGGCGTTGGTGGAAGCCTGAATTGAACATCCTGGCTATGAAAGAACTGAATGATAATGAAAAAGAATTTGCTTTAAGAGAGGGATTCCCTCTAGCCTGGGACAGAGGCCATAGCGATGGACATATTGAGCGATCTAAGTGCACTTTCAGTTGTGAATCCCCTGCAGAATGGGTTTGCTGCATTCTAAAAAAACCTATGATGATAAAATACTCGTTAGCATATAGAGCTGATCATCGACCAAAAGTCATGGATGAAGCGAGAGTATCATACAAAGCGATCAAGGAATCAAATGATTTTAAGGAAGAATTACTAGCAGACCCTTCAGGATCAAAAATGTTACCAAATATATATAAAATGAAGGGGAAAAGGTGTAAATGATGCCGCCTAGAAAAGGGATAAGGACAACATTTAAGGAATATATCGAAGGTTTTCCATATTATGTCAGGATTATTCAAGATTACGTACAACCTGCATCAGTAAATAGGCTGCAAATTGTCAGAGATATGTTTAGAAATTTATTAGATCAAAAAGGGCGAGATATTGAGTGGGAAATTGATATTCCGAAGGGAGATTCATTAAAATTTAAAGATATAGAAAGAAATGGAAATAGATTAGAGGTCCAATTAAGTTGTAAGATTAAAGGAATTGCCCCCACATTAGAATCAGAGAATTTAATAATAACTGAATATAAAACACAACTTTGGATAAGATCTCTGGAAAAGAAACTAAGCTTCAGACCTAAATTTGATTCAAGGGATTTATGCCACCAACTAAGCGAGAATGATTGGAAACGCGTCATATTGAGCTTTCACGTCGATTTCAGAGACCCTAATACAAGAATCTATGAACCAATATTCCATTTACATGTAGGTGGAAGATTAGAAGAAAAGGAGCTTTGCTGGATTCCAAATACAATTGAGGAGCCTCGGTTCTATTTCTTCCCGTTGGATGTGGTCCTTTTGAGTGAATTCATCCTTCTGAACTACCGGCCAGAGGTACATGATGAATTGAGAAAACAACCGGAGTGGACAAAGCGGATCATATATAGTCAAAATTTATATCTAAAACCTTATGTATTGAAAGTTTATAATTATCTAGATGATAATAATTATACATTATTAAACCATTTAGCACAATGTTATTGAAACATCAAATCTGATAGATTATTTCCATACAACATTACACAAAGGACCGATGAATTGGCTTGAGCTTTGCTATATACCAATCTAAACCGCAAGAGATATCATTGTAGCCAGCCTATGTATTTATGCTTATATAAGAAGGGGATATAGAACCAGATAGGTATGAGCTGAATGGAAACCAAATGTGAGATAGCTCAAAAGATGGCGCTTTACAAAGGGAGGAGTACTGATTCGTTCTTGGACTATGTGGATCTCTTATGTAGAGAAGCCTATCAAAGGCTCGATCTAGAAAAACGAGCTAAATTAGGCCAATTCTCTACACCATCCTCCATAGCACGTCAGATGGCATCGATGTTCTCTAAAAGAACCGAATGTGTAAAGATATTAGATGCTGGGGCTGGGGTAGGATCTCTGTCGGCTGCTCTTATTTCTGAGATATGTCAATGGGATAGAAAGCCAAAGTCAATTAATATTACTGCCTACGAAATAGAGCCTAAGCTCATCGATTACTTGTATTCAACATTTGGTATCTGCGATGCTATATGTAAACATGAAAATATCGAGTTTGTTTCTAATATATTTGGCGAAGATTTTATTGAAGACAGCATATCGTTAATTAATGGTGGTTTTCTTCCGGATAAGAAGAACACGCGTTTTAATTATGTGATCCTTAATCCACCTTACCGGAAGATCCATAGTAAATCCCAGGAAAGACGCCTACTAAAGCGTATTGGTATTGAAACTTGCAATCTTTATACCGCCTTCTTATGGCTTGCCATTGAATTATTGGAGCCCGGTGGTGAGCTAGTAGCGATTACGCCAAGGAGTTTTTGTAATGGACTTTATTTCCAGCATTTCCGAGAGGCTTTTTTCAAATCTATGATACTTCGCCAGGTGCATATATTTGAATCGCGTACAAAGGCATTCCAAAAGGATGCTGTACTTCAAGAAAACATTATCATCCATGCTATTAAATCAACAGAAAGAAATCCAAAAGTTATTATCTCATCGAGTGTTGGACCAGATGATGGGATTATCGTTTATAGAGAAGTAGATCATGATCAGCTAGTACAACCTAATGATCCTTCCACGGTAATACATATAGTTACTGGTGAAAAAGCTTGCCAAATAGGTCAGTGTATGAATGGGTTAGATTCCTCGCTTGATAATCTAGGCCTTGAAGTATCGACTGGTCGCGTAGTTGATTTTAGAGCGAAAAAGAAAAATATTCTGAGAAGAATACCGACAGATAAGACAGTTCCATTGATATATCCCGCTCATTTTGTTGAAGGTTTCATTAAATGGCCCATACAGAGCCTTAAAAAGCCAGAGGCTATAATGAAGATCCCCAAGGCATACGATCTATTAGTCCCTGCGGGCTTTTATGTTTTAGTTAAGAGATTCACCTCAAAAGAAGAATCCAAACGCATAGTAGCTGCTGTGTTCGATCCAAACCGCATAACTGCTGATATGATCGGATTTGAGAATCATCTGAATTACTACCATATGCATAATCATGGAATGCCTTCTGAATTAGCAAAAGGGTTAGCTGCCTTTCTTAACTCTACGCTAGTAGATCAATATTTTAGGCAATTTAGCGGTCATACACAGGTCAATGCTACCGATCTTAGAAATCTGAGATATCCAAACGAGAAAAAACTTATGTCGTTAGGTTCCAAAATGGATGGGACGTTAATGCAACAAGATGATTTAGATTATCTTGCGAATAAGGAACTTGGTATAAGTCTCGATTGAGACGAGCACCCAATCAGATTCATTCCCAAGAATATCAACACAAAGGCGCTGCTGGAAGATGCGATAGTAAAGGCTAAACCCGTCGATCTTGTCCCATTAACCATATCACCCATGTTTCCAAAACCTTCCCCCAGCGAGGGGTTAGGGGCAGCCCGCGCGGCGACTGAGCGTGCTATCGTCACCGTTAGTATTAGCCCCAGAAGAAAGTATAGCTTTTGAATTATTTCAGTTAGCTCCAAACACAAGGTAAGAGTGAATCTCCAATATACGCTCCTGCAATCTCTTAGCCGCTGCTTACACTACTTTGAATGCCACGCCCACCGCCTGGAACTCTGATGTCTCCTGGCGCTCAAGCTTCGATTTGATCCCCTCGAATCTCCTTACGGTCTCCTGAGAGTACAATCTCTCGCCACACCTGAGACATACCTCGGCACATACTTTCAGGACCGCTGTATTTACGCCGCCTTGGATGGCTTTCTTCATTTCCTTCGGAGCAAGCTTGCCGCCGCAAACAGGGCACTTCTCGAAAGACGTCATCATTCAACCCTATAGATCCTGCTCCAGCACCATTTCTCTATAATGGCGATTGATCTTACGATGACCTACATGAATCGCTCTGAATACTTTTCGCAGGCCGGAGTTTATAAAGTCAATCATTTCAAGATTATGCGCAATTTGCGCAAAGTCTTTCATCATCTTCGATAGATAATCTGATAATATGGAGATAAAGGAATTGATTCATCAAGAGATCGAGGCTTTCCCTGAGCCCTATCTTGAAGAAGTGCTGGACTTTATACATTTTTTAAAGGATAAAGCAATGAAAAAAAGAATGGAAGCTGCGATTCTAAGTGAATCAGTTCTTGCCAGGGATTGGCTGAGTCCAGAGGAGGATGAAGCTTGGAAAGATTTATGAAAGGAGATATAGTCGTACTTCCTTTCCCGTTCTCAGACTTGACTGAGGCGAAAAGGCGTCCTGCTCTTGTACTGGCAGAACTTGATGGGACCGATAGAATTCTTTGCCAGATAACGAGCCAGAAATTCGGAGATAGATACGCTGTTTCAATTGATGAATCAGACTTCGAAGAGGGCTCCCTTAGAAAAAGAAGCAATGTTAGACCGAATCGAATATTCACAGCGGATAGCAAGATAATTCTGTATAAAGCAGGCCATATCAAATCCAGTAAGATCGATGAGGTCGTGAATAGAATAATCGAAATCTTGACCCGCTAATCTGCATTGCTGCTTTCCACGATCTCAATATCCTCATTCACTATCCACCTGTCCTAATCAACCTTACACCTGCATTTCCAAGGCCTTCCCCCAGCGAGGGGTTAGGGGCAGCCCGCCCGGCGACTGAGGGCGCTAGCAAAACCCCTAGTGTTAGCCCCAGAAGTGAGTAAAACCCTTGAGCTTCCAGAATCCATAGGAAATTTGAAACGTACCTTGTCCTAGCTGAGCACGCATTTTCTGAAGAAGAGATTATATAGATATGGATTATTTATTGTATCGAAGTTATAGCCGAGGCAGTAAATCCTAATCGGAGCATAGCACAATAAAGGCGTTTGCCGAGAAAATCACATCATTGTCATTGGTGTCCACCAAACACAATGGCTCAGAGTTTAAGCGAGGCCTCTCAAGGGTTCTCGCTTTTCTCTGATAATCTCTTTCGAAGAATAAGCCTGGCACCTTCTTCAAATACGTGTGAAATATTTCTAAATTCACCAGCAGCTACGGCATCCTCAGCCGCTTTATATGTTTCAGGGCTTATGCTAATGCTGAATTTTTTTGTGGGCATCGCTAATAACAGTGCTGCGCCCATCTAAATAGTTTTCTCACCGAGTATTACCAACAGCCTTAAATAAGAATATGACTAGGTATTATTTTGGTGGACATCAATGAATGGAAAGACCCTTCTAGAGGAAGCTATCCTTGTCTCTCAGATCGAGGAAGCAATTGCACAGAAGTTGATAGCAAAGTATTCAACAGCTTTTCTATCCAAGATCGAAGCTATCTGGCCCTGTTCAACAGCGATCCAGATTCTTGAAAGCAGTTATCTGAACATCCTAAATGCGAATATCCGAAGCTCCTCTCAGGAGATCACAAAAGCAGAGGCGGTCTAGATGCCATCCCCAAACCACCCCGAAAACGCCGTTCTGACAGCGGCCAATTCAACAGACACCATAACGACCGATCCAGCAACCGCAAGCATGCTCTCAGAGCTGACCTCATCACTAACCGAACTTCAGCCCCTCGCCTCCAAGCTCATCGATCTGAAAAAACAAACCCTGGAAAAAGAAGCCTCAATCCTGAAAGCGATCCTGGAGAAGCTCACGCCTCTGGTGCCCCTGCTGAGCAAAGATTACGAGCAATGTTACCGCCGTGAGATTGTCATCCTGGCCAGAGAGGAAAGAGTGCAGCTTGATGATTTTGGCTTTTTCAGCGAGCACAGGCTGATTCTCTACGAGAACGGCCTGCTGGTGAGGACACATCGCTATGGCCAATTATCGGAAGGTCTGCGCCCGGGATGGGAGAATGCCGATGAGGATTTGCTTACTCCTGAGGCAGCTATAACCGCATTCGGATTCACGGCAATTTCAAAGGGCCTGATACAGGTTCTTGGGGAGGCATCATCGATGGTTGCCCTCAAAGAGGAGCTGGAAGGCGAGGTAGCGGCTTTAGCTGAGGCACTGGAAGCTCTATGATAAGATAGCAATAGGGCCTGCTAATGGGACCAATGCAAGCAATTGTACAAGAGAATAGTTTCGCTAATGTTGAATCAACTTTTTTGAGGTCGCAGGGTAGATTTATATTCATCTATGCAGAAATAGCAGCTAATGAAGCGACTCTACGATTATACCGTAGTTCTCCGTCCAGATGACAACGGCACGTTCGTAGCCTACGCACCAGCTATTCCAGGGTGCCATGCCTGGGGAAAAACTCCCGACGAAGCGCAAAATGAGCTGCTCAATGTCTTCGAGATGATAAGAGAAGAATACGAAGAAGAAGGGCGCATGCTTCCAGAAGATGTTGAAGTGAAGGCTGTTCATGCCTGCCAAAGCTAAGGATCTACAGAAGGTCGCAAGGAAACTTGGTTTTCGGATGGTCAGGCAGAAAGGAAGCCATGCCAGATGGAAGCATCCCGATGGCAGGGCAACTACCATTCCAGTACATGGAGATAGCGAGATCGGAAACTGGCTATTCTACGAAATCCTCAAGCAGTTGGGCATAACCGAAGAGGATTTCCGGAAGCTTTTGTAACAATGCACTATGAACAAGTCCTCCTTTAATCTTATCCTCATCAACCCTATAGCATCCGTTCTCAAAATCTTCCCCCAGCGAGGGGTTAGGGGCAGCCCGCGCGGCGATTGAGCGCGCTGTCGCCACCGTTAGTATTAGCTCCAGAAGAAAGTATAGCTTTTGAATTATTTCAGTCAGCTCCAAAGCACAAAGTAAATGCGATTCTCTAATATACGCTCTTGTGATCACTTAGCCGCTGTTTATACTACTTTGAATGCCACGCCCACTGCCTGGAACTCTGATGTATCCTGGCGCTCAAGCTTCGATTTGATCCCCTCGAATCTCCTTACGGTCTCCTGAGAGTACAATCTTTCGCCGCACCTGAGACATACCTCGGCACATACTTTCAGGACCGCTGTATTTAAGCCGCCTCGGATGACTTTCTCTACTTCCTTCTCAATAAGCTCGCCGCCGCAAACAGGGCACTTCTCGAAAGGCATCATTTATTATCTATCCTTATCTTGCAGTTTATCCATCTTTTGGGATCTGGCCTATATACCGTTATCAGGACCGACCATCCATTCTTTTTGTTATATGCCCAGACGCTGTGAACCGGGTCGCCATTAAATGTCTTACCATAGATTAAAATGCTAGGGTAGGGAACATCATCCCAGTATTCTTCGATGACTTCGCCATGAATGACCGAGAAATATATTTCATCAAATTTAAGCTGATCTGCATCAGCTTCCTCATACGCGTGATCCGTGATCCTTACTCGATCGTTTTGGATTGCATTTATGATGTCATTGATGCTTACTTTATCTTCAGTCATCCTCAAATTAATTAACCATGACAATGATTATTAAAGTTTATGTTTCAGCTTGTTGAGTCATTTTAGCCCGACAGGCTCCATTTGCCCGTCTTCTGGCCTACGTCCAATTCAAGTATCGATTAACAAGGATATTCCTCATACCGACCCGATATAGTTATCTTTAAGAACGATAGAAATTTATTGCATCTCAACTCACCAAGAAGAGATGCAGGGCGGCTTATGCCTGCCCTTTAAACTTGACACCATGCTTTTCCAAATATTCGCGTATCGCCTTCTCTGCAACCTCTGAAACTCCTCTCATCTGCCCTGTGGATTCAAAGGCGAATTTTCTCAGCGCAGCGGCTACTTCTGGCGATAGCGATATATTCATTTTAGTTGGCGTTTTCCTTTCAGGCTCCATGCTTGTTATATGTCTAAATCTTTAACTATTAACCTTTTATCGTATTAAGCAACTTAGGAAGGAAAAGAGTTAAATATTTTACTTCCCTAATGGATCGTTGGTGAGTTGAGATGATTGGAAGAACAAATTTTGAGTATGAGCCAGAATCCTCAGCATTAGAGCTAATTTGGCACTATCATGAAGACAATTGTCTGCACAATCCAGCGGCGATTATCAGAGGCTCCTCTCTGGACACAACAGAAGCAGAGGCGGTCTAAATGCCTTCCCCAAACCATTCCGAAAACGCCGTTCTGATAGCGTCCGATTCAGTAACCACAAGCATGCTATCAGAGCTGACCACGTCACTAGCCGAACTTCAGCCCCTCGCCCCCAAGATCGCCGATCTGAAAAATGAAACCCTGGAAAAAGAAGCCTCAATCCTGAAAGCGATTCTGGAGAAGCTCACGCCTCTGGTCCCCCTGCTGAGCGAAGACTGCGAACAATGCTACCGCCGTGAGATTGTCATACTGACCAATGAGGAGAGAGTACAGCTTGATGATTTCGGCTTTTTCAGCGAGCATAAGCTGATTCTCTACGAGAACGGCCTGCTGGTGAGGGCGCATCGCTATGGCCAATTATCGGAAGGTTTGCAATTCGGATGGGAGAACACAGATGAGGATGTGCTTACTCCAGAGGCAGCTATAACCGCATTCGGTTTCACGGCCATTTCAAAGGGCTTGATGAGGATTCTTGAAGAAGCATCATCGATGGTTGCCCTCAAAGAGGAGCTGGAAGGTGAGGTAGCGGCTTTTGCTAAGGTATTGGAGGTTTTGCAATAAGGCAGCGGCCAGCCTGCCACCGGGAACGCATTAAGCGACTGCATGAGATAATGGTGACGCAGAATGGAACAGTAATGTTATGATCACCTTCTATCCATTCACACCTTCATCGCATTTATATCTTCTAAAATCAAATTACAAGCAGGTGATAAAATGGGCGATACCATTGAGGTCTCCAGGGATGCATTCAAGCCCATCACTGATCTGGTAAAGGCTGGCCTTTTCAAGAACGAAAAGGATGCTCTTTCGAGCCTAGTCCAAGATCAGGCGGCTGCAAAAGTGTGCTACTTCAATACTAAAATCGCAGAAATGCAGTTCAAGTACAAAATGAACTTCAGTGAGTTCAAGCACCGCATTGAAACGAGGAAAGGAGAAGAGCTATTCGAGGAGTGGGACGATTTCATCATCTGGGAGAGCTATGAATCTGCTCGCAGCTACTGGGCGGATGTGGAAGCTAGGCTAAAAGTAAGAACGGCATGATGGTTCAGGACATCTTGGATGTTCTTTCATCAAGCGATATCGTCCAGGAAGTAATAGTATTAATCCGAGTCCAAGAGCCGACAAACCAAGCTCTGCGTGCCAGAGCCCACTTAAAAGGTAGATACGTATTGCATATCAACGAGACCTTGGGCCGTGGATATAGAAACTACTCCTATCATATCCAAAAGAGAAACAAGATGGTGCGAAGATGGGACAATGCGCCTCATTGGCCAGCCATGAAAACCTTTCCGCATCATCTCCATGCGGGCGATGAAGATCGACCCATCGAATGCGAAGAGATATTTATTGATGATGTGCTGAATGAAATTAAGGCAATTATTGAAGGTGAAGGGTATTCGCAAGAAGAATGACACAAGAGCGCTATTGGAAGATGCGATAGAAAAGGCAAAATCCGTCGATCTTGACAAGCTGGAAAAGGAGACCGAAGAGGAAAGCAACCAGCTTGCCCGAAAAATATACAAGGTATCTTCTAGATAGCCCAGTAGAATTATTCGCCAATAGGCTTCTTATTCTGTATAATCCTATGAACTACCGAATCCAGAAACACCGCAATATCCTCTGTGGCGAGAACATCCATCAGATTCCTATCAAATAGTATATTTGCTTCAGGCGGAATCTCATCCTCGCCTCTCCAGATAATTATCCTGATGAAAACCTCAGGAAAGGTTTCAAGCCTTATGGCAATATCTCCTCCTTCCACAACCTCGCCCTTATAGCTCATAGATAGTTTTCTGATCAAGCCATCGGAATCTTTTTGCAGCCGCTCGATCAAAGGCCTGATAGTATTATTCCGATAAGCTGGGAAATATGCGTCTCCTCCCCAGATATCCTTGAATGAAACCCAATCGCCGCTCGGCCTATAGCCATGCTTCAGGCAGCCGATAAGGTAGTGGAGGATGAGAAACGAGAGGTAGTCTTCAGCAGGCAAAAGCGAAGACTGCTGCAGGATTGTTCTATCGCTCACGTTTACTTCATAGGTATCTGTGAGAAACTGGACGTTTGATCTCGGAGAAAAGGCTATTTTTTCAAGCTCTGCCCATGCCTTGCCTAGCGCAATCTCGCATCCCATTGCCAGATAGCTCTCATATTTGCATTTAATTTTTGCTGTGTTGCATAATTCGATATAATATATCTGTGAATATCGACTTGCTGCTTACTGAGATTTTAGTAATTATAGCCAGATCGCCTCTTCCGTGCAAAAGGGAATCGCCAATATGTCCCAATCAACCTTATAGCATGCGTTTTTCCAAAACCTTCCCACAGCGAGGGGTTAGGGGCAGCCCACGCGGCGACTGAGCGCGCTAGTAAAACCATTAGTTTTAGCATCCAAAGAAGTGTGGATCTAATGACCGTTTTCATTCTTCGGGCGTGATTCAATCCCTACCTGAGAATCATAGCGTTTTTGTGGCTAGAGTTCGTTCATTTTGTTAAAGCTGCAAAAAATAAAATAGAAATCCTCACTGCAACCAACGATAAAGTCCTTTAGATTTTTCAGAATACTTCCAATAATCGAAGGTGGCCTTAATTATAGAGTATGATGCGTATAGAGCATCTTATATATCTCCATGATATCCCAAAAAAGACAACAAAATCTCAGAGAATAAACAATGCTCATCGATCTTCATATCCACACCAGACGCGGCTCATCGTGCAGTGTCCTGCACACTAAGGATCTCATCAGGCGAGCGAAGGAGATACACCTGGACGCCGTCTGCATCACAGACCACAATACCACCAAGGCTGTTGAAAGGGCTAAAAGGAGTGGAAGAGAGCAAGGTCTACTCGTTTTTGGCGGAATCGAGGTGAGATGCCGCGAAGGGGATGTCCTTGTCTTTGGGCTGGAGAATTCGCCTCACTCAGGGATCATGGCACAGGATCTAGCTGACCTGGTACATCGTGAGGGAGGAGTGGCAATCCCTGCACATCCCTTCAGATCCTCAGCTCCAAGCCTTGGTAGCATGATCTTCGAGATTCAGAGATTTGATGCAGTCGAAGTGCTCAATGGCAACTCAAATGATGATGAGAACAGGACGGCACTGGAGGCTTCTCAAAAGCTCGGTTTGCCTGGAACAGGCGGGAGCGATTCACATTCGCTTAAGCATGTTGGGAGATGCATTACTGAGTTTGAGGACAGTGACATTAAAAGCGAACAGGATCTTATCAATGCTATAAAAGGCGGAAAATACCAGCCGAAACGATTGCCACTCAAATGAGTCATGTCAAAAATTATTGAACATAAAGCATCCGGCTCCTCATGGATCGTTGAGTATTAATATGATCATATCCAACCAGCAGGGATTAAGACGCTGCTGGAGGTCATTTATGGGTTACACCTTGACTGAGAAGATCCTGAGAGAGCACCTCGTTGATGGATCCTACGAGCCAGGTAAAGAGATCGGCATAAAGATAGATCAGACCCTGACGCAGGATGCGACTGGGACTATGGCCTATCTGCAGTTCGAATCAATGGGGCTCTCAAATATCGCCACGGAGCTTTCCGTAAGCTATGTCGATCACAACACAATCCAGGTCGGCTTTGAGAATGCAGATGATCATGCCTATCTGCAATCGATAGCGGAGAAGTATGGCATATATTTCTCCCGGCCAGGCAATGGAATATGCCACCAGGTTCACCTTGAAAGGTTTGCGCGGCCAGGAAAAACCCTTCTCGGATCTGATAGCCACACGCCAACTACAGGAGGTGTCGGCTCTATCGCGATTGGCGCAGGCGGCCTGGATGTCGCAGTAGCCATGGGAGGAGGAGCATACTACCTGACGGCACCTAAGGTAATCAATATCCGCCTCACTGGAGAGCTAAAGCCCTGGGTCACAGCCAAGGATGTGGTTCTCAAGGTGCTTCAAATACTGACCACCAAGGGAAATGTTGGATATGTCTGCGAGTACACGGGCCCTGGCATTGAGAAGCTGACTGTGCCTGAAAGAGCCACCATTACCAACATGGGAGCTGAAACAGGCGTTACAACATCCATATTCCCCTCCGATCTTCAGACAAAACAGTTCCTAGAGACACAGGGCAGAGGTGACCAGTGGATGCCTATGGAGGCAGATAAGGATGCTGTCTATGATAAAACCATTGAGATTAACCTATCGGAAATCGAGCCACTTGCTGCTGCACCTCATAGCCCGGGCAATGTAAAGGCTATTCGTGAGATAGATCTTCCTGTGGATCAGGTCATGATAGGATCGTGCACCAACTCATCCTACGTGGATTTGATGACCGTAGCTCAGATGGTGAAGGGTAAGACCCTGCCGCCAGGGGTAAGCCTAGGAATAGCTCCCGGCTCAAGGCAGGTACTGAATACCATCGCAATGAACGGTGCCTTGAGCGATTTGATCTCCTTTGGAGCCAGGGTCCTCGAATCCGCCTGCGGGTTCTGCATAGGCAACAGCATCTCTCCAAAAACGGATTCGGTCTCTGTACGTACGAGCAACCGTAACTTCAAAGGCAGATCGGGTACTCCAAGCGCCAATATATACTTAACAAGCCCTGTTGTTGCTGCTGCCGCTGCCCTGACAGGAAGAATAACGGACCCAAGAATGCTGGATATAGCTTTCCCGAAGATTGAGATGCCCGATCGCTTTGAGATTGATGACTGTATGATTATTCCTCCGCTGCCCTCAGATATGAGGGGCAAGGTAAAGATCAGCCGCGGTCCGAATATCGGTGAGCCGCCGGTGAATGGTCCTATGCCGGAGGATATACGAGGGCTAGTCACAATCAAAGTCGGCGATTTAGTCACAACCGATCATATCATGCCTGCAGGCTCTCGCCTAAAGTATCGCTCAAATGTGCCGAAATATTCAGAGTTCGTCTTCGAGCCGCTGGATAAGGAGTTCTGTGGCCGTGCTACAGGGCTGAGAGATAAAGGAGTTCATAATCTGATTGTTGCAGGCACAAGCTATGGCCAAGGATCTTCACGTGAACATGCCGCCCTCTGCCCGATGTATCTGGGCGTAAAAGCAGTGATAGCCAAATCAATCGAGAGAATCCATGCCGCAAACCTAGTCAACTTCGGAATAGTGCCCCTCTACTTTGCGGACGAATCTGATTACGACTCTTTTGAGCAAGGCGAGAAGATCATTATATCGGGAATACGCACTGCCCTCGAAAGTGGATGTAGCGAGGTTAAGGCCAAGATCAACGGGAAAGAGATCAAACTTAAGACACACTTAAGTGGCCGCCAAAGAGATATTCTACTTGCAGGTGGCCTGCTGCCTTATACCGTCCAGGAAAGAAAAGGAAAATAGATTAGGTCGATAGGAAGGCCTAATTTATTTTATAATTTTATCAGAAGAAGGACATGATTCCCTGGGAAATTATCTGTCCTTGAGCGTTCTTAGGGGGAACTGCATTGCCATTGGCACCAGATAATGTCGTCACAGCTCCAGGCACATACTTCCAGCTTTGGTCCTGATTAAAGTTGAAGTTTACATCCCTCGTGAGTGATGCACTCTCAAGCTCACTGCTACTGGCGTTGGTTGCGACAGGTGCATTGGCCGTAAAGCTCGAGCTCTTAATCTGGATCTCCTTATCGAAACCAAGCGGGAAGTTATTGAGCCAGATGCTCATGATGTTTGACTGGTTGCTTATATTCGGGCTCTGTTTTTCTCCATTTTGGATATAGGAATTCCAGTACTGCTCAACGATGGGCTGGAAGTCCTGTGTGTTCTGGCCATTGAAGAATTGAAGCTGAGCGGAGCTGTACCCCTCACCAATCGAAGAAGGTACGGTTTGGGAGGCAACTATGCCCATCATGCAAATCAGCATTACTAAAGCTAATACCCATCTCATTTTAATACATCCCTTAATATTCGCTAGATTATACTGTGCTGATCTGCCCCAACCTATTTATGCCTTATTGATGGAGAAAAGTTGCTATGCCAGACTGTTTCGAGATCCTGCACAAGGATTTAGCCGGGAGAATCGGCAGGCTTAGGACTCCCCACGGCAAAATCGAAACGCCTGCGCTAATGCCCGTTATCAATCCTCACCTTCAGATAATACCGGCCCCAGAGCTGAAAAGGATGGGGGCCGATATAATAATAACAAACAGCTATATCATCAACCAGGATGAAAGCCTGAGAGATCAGGCTCTAGAGAAGGGGCTACATAGCCTACTTGGCTTCGATGGACCTATAATGACGGATTCGGGAGCATTCCAGCTCTCGGTCTATGGTCAGGTGAATATCCAGCCCCTCGAAATCCTGGAGTTTCAGCAGGCGATCAGATCGGATATCTGTGTACCACTGGATATACCCACGCCTCCTGATGTGCCCAGGCAGAGAGCTGAGTCAGAACTTCGGGAAACTGAAAGGCGGCTCGACGAAGCATTGGTGCGTAAAGGATCATCTCTAATTGCAGGGCCGATTCAGGGATCAACCTATCCCGATCTGCGAGAGATGTCTGCACGATCTTTGCGAGAGAAAGCCTTTGACGTATATCCGATTGGTGCTGTAGTCCCACTAATGGAGAGCTACAGGTTTGATGATCTTGTAGCTGTAGTAACTGCAGCAAAGATGGGTCTCGGATCAGGAGCGCCTGTTCACCTTTTCGGTGCAGGGCACCCAATGGTCTTTGCTCTGGCTGCTGCAATGGGCTGCGATCTGTTCGACTCCGCGGCTTACGCGCTTTATGCCCGTCAGGACCGCTACCTCACCTCCAGAGGCACCTGGAAGTTGGATGAGATGAAGTACCTGCCCTGTTCATGCGATGTCTGTCAGGCCCATACGCCACAAGAGATGATGCAAAGCCCAGATAAATCAAAGCTTCTTGCGAAACATAACCTCTATGCCTGTTTCCAGGAGATGAAGCTGGTCAAACAATGTATACACGAGGGATCTCTGTGGGATCTTCTTGAGCAAAGATGCAGATCTCATCCACGCATGCTTGATGGCTTAAGGGCATTAAGTGCAAAGGCAGATTGGCTCGAATGCCTGGATACCTCATCCAAGTCGACCTTTTTCTACCTTGGGCCTGACTCGGCCTCACGCCCAGAGGTCATCAGATATTACAGAAGGATTGGGAGATTATCATTCCAGGGAAATGTTCTCATTACAGATGATATTAGTGCAGACAGAACCGGTTTTGACCATGTGCTCCATTTCAAGCCTCCCTTCGGCCCTTATCCGCATGAACTATCTGAGACATATCCATTCAATACTGAGGTGCCGAAAGAAGCTGACCAGGCTGCAATGGAGAAAGCAATGGAGTGCACAAAACGTCTGATCGAGGCGAATCCGCAGGCCGAGTTCAATCTGCAATTGAAAAAGCAGAAAAACATAACTGGATTTGAGGGCATAGCAAGCAATAAGGTTGATCAGGACTGAAATTTAATGGTGTCAGATGACCAAGCACTTCGAAGTACTGAGGCGTGATGGCCCTGCAAGGCTAGGAAAGCTTCTGCTGGATAGACAGATCAGCACGCCTTCACTGATTGGAAGCGATGATTATCTTTCTGCAGGAAGCGTCTTTAGCTACGGCTCAATTGAAGAAGTAACGTTGGCGGCGGAAGCATTCAAGGGCCAAAAGAAGCTGGCAATAATGCCCTATGTCCCGTCGGCACTTCATTCCGAGCCAAGCATACAGCTGCCCAAGATAGAGATAGATGGACCAAAGGGCATCGTTATTCATCCATTTTCAAAGGAAACGCCGGAGGATGCTGATGTCTATATCCTTGGCGGTGCAGGCTCGCTGAGAAATCCCAGAGATTTTATAAACGCTTTTGTCGGTGTGCGAAATAGGATACCTTCAGATACGGCGCTCTATGCTCCCTCCATTGCAACGCCGGCAAATCTGAGCATGCTGGTCTATCTTGGAATAGATCTCATAGATACAACCCGTGCAGTTGCAGATGCTTATTTTGGAAGGTACCATACCCATGATGGTGTTTTTTCATTGAGCGATCTGGCAGAGCTTCCTTGCATCTGTGAGCATTGTAAAGCTCTTGAAGGTTGTTATAATGATGACGATTTTGATTATGAGCATCTTGCAGGCCATAATGTACTGAAGCTGGAGGAGGAGCTGCTCGCTGTAAGACATGCCCTGAGATCTGAGAACATCAGGGAATTCATCGAGCGGCAGGTCAGGGTAACGCCAAACCTAACAGCTGCGCTTCGCCTGCTGGACCAAGAACACAATTATATCGAGGCCAGAACACCTCAGCACAGGCGGAGCATATTTTATGCGAACACTGCGGAGTCCTTGGGAAGGGCAGAAGTCACTCGTTTTGCAGCGCGGGTGCTGGACAGATACACGGCACCGAAGAGCGATGTTTTGCTGCTGCTTCCATGCTCGGCGAAAAAGCCCTATTCCATATCTAGATCGCACAGGCTTTTCGCTGAAGCTATTGGGTCCCACAGAAGATACCTGCATGAGCTTATTCTGACATCGCCTCTTGCCCTTGTTCCACGAGAGCTTGAGGAGGTCTACCCCGCAGCCAATTATGATGTTCCTGTAACAGGCCATTGGGACCTTGAGGAGAGAGCCTGGCTCCTGCGCTGCCTGGATGCCTACCTTGAGAAGAACAAGTACGCTCGTATAGTCGCACATTTGGAAGGAGAGCTGAGGGAGACAGTTGAAGGTCATGGAATAAATGCTGCCTACACAGGCGGCGGAACAAATGATGCAGCCTTATCCAGGCTTTCAGAGGCCGTCAGAGAGGCATGCTGCGGAGCTGTACGCCTGGAGGACCATCGGCTGCAGCGCTACAGGGCAACTGCAGATTACTACTTCGGTAGCGGCGCTGGTGATGCCCTGCTCACTGGAAAGGTCAAGATAAGAGGCCGAGAGGTTCAGGATGAGCGGGGAAAGCCGTTGGCTGCGATGACGCCAAATGGAATGCTCGCTTTATCAATAGAGGGAGCAAGAAGACTTGAGCCTCTTGGGAGATATATCGTGACCATAGGCGATTTTGCGCCCAAAGGATCTTTGCTTGCGCCAGGAGTCCTGGATGCAGATCCCCAGATTCGGCCTGGGGATGAAGTGATAATTGTAGGGGAGAAGGCATTCGGGGTTGGCCGTGCCAAGATGTCTGGGTGGGAGATGGTCGAGTCCAGAAGGGGCATGGCGGCGGATCTGAGGCAAATGCAGAAGATATAGGTTCTGGGAGTTTGTCTTTTTTTTTGCGCGTATTCGTATTTGAAACCCAGAATCTGCATAAGCTTACAGGTCAAACGTGCTCGTAAGAAGTAGATTAGCCCGTATATCCCAGCTCCTTGGCCTCGGCGAAGGCTATGTCTGCTTCAGTAGTTCTTCCGAGAGCTTTGAGAGCATTTCCTTTGTTGTTCCAGGCCAATGCATCTTTAGGATTTAGCTTAAGGGCCTTGTTATAAGCGTTGATTGCTTCATTGTACTTACCCTGACCATCAAGAGCAACGCCTTTGTTGTTCCAGGCATGTGCATACTTTGGATCTAACTCGATGGCCTTGTTATAAGCTTGGATTGCTTCATCGTACTTGCCTTGATTACCGAGAATAATACCCTTGTTATTCCAGGCTTCTGAATATTGAGGATTAAGCTCGAGGGCCTTTTCATAAGCTTGAATGGCCTCATCGTGCTTGCCTTGAACATCGAGAGTAGTACCTTTGCCGTTCCAGGCATCAGCTAACTGTGGATTAAGCTCAAGGGCCACATCAAAAGCATTGATTGCTTCATCATACTTGCCTTGATTACCGAGAACAATACCTTTGTTGTTCCAGGCATCTGCATATTGAGGCTTAAGCTTAAGGGCCTCACCAAAAGCATTGATTGCTTCATCATACTTGCCTTGATTACCGAGAACAATACCTTTGTTGTTCCAGGCATCTGCATATTGAGGATTCAACTCAACGGCCCTATCATAAGCCTTGATTGCTTCATCGTGCTTACCTAAATCATAGAGAGAGTTGCCTTTGTTGTGCCAGGCATCTGCATATTGAGGATTGAGCTCAAGAGCCTTGTTGTAAGCCTGGATGGCTTTATCATATTTGCCTAAATCATCGAGAGCACTGCCTTTATTGTTCCAGGCCACAGCATACTTTGGATCAAGTTTAACGGACTTATCATAAGCTTGAATGGCCTCTTCGTACTTGCCCTGATTACCAAGAGCACTGCCTTTATTGTTCCAGGCCGCAGCATACTTTGGATCAAGTTCAACGGCCTTATCATAAGCTTGGATGGCCTCTTCGTACTTACCCTGATTACCAAGAGCACTGCCTTTATTGTTCCAGGCCACAGCATACTTTGGATCAAATTCAACGGCCCTATCATAAGCTTGGATGGCCTCTTCGTACTTGCCCTGATTACCAAGAGCAACGCCTTTGTTGTTCCAGGCTACAGCATACTTTGGATCAAGTTCAACGGCCCTATCATAAGCTTGGATGGCCTCTTCGTACTTGCCCTGATTACCAAGAGCAACGCCTTTGTTGTACCAGGCCGCAGCATGCGTTGGATCAAGTTCAACGGCCTTATCATAAGCTTGGATGGCCTCTTCGTACTTGCATAGATCACCGAGAGTAGCACCTTTGTTATACCAGGCATCTGCACATCGAGGATTAAGCACAAGGGCCTTCTCAAAAGCCTTGAGGGCCTCATCATGCTTGCATAGATCACCGAGAGTAGTACCTTTGTTATACCAGGCCAATGCATGTTGAGGATTTAGTTCGATGGCGTTATCAAAAGCTTGAATGGCCTCTTCGTACTTGCTCTGATCATTGAGAGCAGTACCTTTATTGGTCCAGGCATCTGCATGCTTTGGATCTAGCTCGATGGCCTTGTTATAGGCTTTAATAGCTTCATCGTACTTACCCTGACAATGGAGAGCAAGGCCTTTGTTGTTCCAGGCATGTGCATACTTTGGATCTAACTCGATGGCCTTGTTATAAGCTTGGATTGATTCATCGTACTTGCTCTGATCATAGAGAGAGTTGCCTTTTTTTGACCAATCAGAAGCCGTCTTGGGCTCATGTTCTATTTGCGCATGAGTCCTATCAGGTTTCGGGTCTGTTGTTGTTTTTATTGTATCGGTAGCAAGAGTAGTGTCTTTATAGGTTATATGATACCAATTTTGAATGAATTCGGCTGGGGTGAACTCGCTATTGAAAAATTGATTTATCAAATTATCGTATAAAATATCCTTCTCAGTTAGATCTTTAGACTTAGTATATATTATTCGAATTGATCTAGTATAAATATCGTTTGGGATTACTTTTTCAGAATACAATTTCCAAAGGAGAGCTCGTATACTATCTGCATTTTCCTTTCGCTTTGACTTACCCCTCCTGGCAATAACGAGATCCCCTTGGACGTTTATATCCCACTTCATGGGCTTTTGGAAACTTTCCTTTATCATTTGATTGAGGACATAATTGTATAAACTATCAATTGTGATATTGCCATCTTCATTAGCCGCTTTCCAATCCCTTATGCCTTCAATTATGTGCTTTGTGAATATACCTGATTTTTCCTCTTCCCTTGCAGCTTGCAGGCCTGTTGAAGCAGTCATTATATAAGTTCCTCTAGCGCTTGAAAGTGATTCAAACTCAACATCCGAACTGCCACGAAGAAATGTTTTCCCGGCCAAACCGCTAAGGCAGCAATCAAGAATGAGAATTACTTTATTAGTTTTTGAATCTTCTATAATATTTTTTATATTATCCAGAGGAATAGATGTGGTTTTCAGCTTATCAAATTTTGTATTTGAAGTAACCAAATAAAGTTTTCCTTTGCCATCTTGCTTACCATGACCTGCAAAATATAACAAAACTAAATCATCTTTACTGGCTCTCTCAAATACTTCTTCAATTTTTTCAAGATTATTATAATGAGTTTCATTTTTTAGAGGATGTGTCTCTGTGAAATTGCCGTAATCCTTAGAAATAAGTATCTCGTTGAGCCTATCTACATCGTTTACAGCACCCCCTAAAGCACAAAAATTAGCATCGTGGAATTGGCTACTTGCAATTAATACAGCATAGCGACTTTCAGTCATAAATTATGCCTGGAGGAATTCCTTAGCCTTATTGAAGGTATCATCAATTTGTTGGGGTTGTATGTTTTTTGCACTAATTGTGATTTTTGCGCCATCCTCTCGTTGGATATCGATAAGGAGTGATGGCTCTCTATCAAAATACGATTTAAGAACATTAAAGAAGGCCACAAGTGATTGACTCTTCAGAAGCGCCAGAGCGATTAATCCTAAAGTAATTGGTTCCCCTCTGGCTCCTTTCTCAGGCGCACCTTCAACTAACCTTGCGTCAACACCTGTCTCTCGGACAATGGTTTGGCAGAACTCAGCAGTTAATTCTTGGAGATCTTCCGCATCGAGTTCTTTAGATGAAAGAGCAAGCTGTATAACCATAATTGTGATGATTGTTATACGAATATTAAATACTTTCTTAAAGGCTTACAGTATCCTATCCCTTTAGAAATAATCATTGTATTTATATAGTACGAGAGTCTCAGCCTCTGCACCATTTGAGTCCTATATGAGCATCTAACATACCGAATTCAACTTCAGAGTGCATTCTATATTCAAACGAGAACTTAACTCAAGGACGTTAGCCCGTCGCAGCGACTGAGCGACAGCCCCGTTTAGCGCTCGCGCGTTTAATCGCGCGGGGCGCCCCCAGAAAAGTGGTATGAATTTGATTTGATAGCACAATCCCCCGCGCAAGTTAGGTGACGCCCTATATCAAATATGTCTATCTCTTAACACAAAAAAAATAGATTTCTAGAAACCAAAAAATAACGAAAAATAAGCAATGGCTTGAAAGTTATACGTGTTTGTAAAGATCCCAATGTAATAAAAAAGGAGATGGGATTGGCTATTTACACGCACGGCAGCCAATCAACGCTAATTGAACCGCATGTCGAGTTGCCCCAGAGCTGGATGAACTTCTCAATCGAGAAGACACCAGTCAGATCCTCAACGGACCTGCCATACTCTGCGTGGCGTCCCTTGAGAGAGTTCGGCACATTCGGTTCTGGGTCTCTGGAGAGCCATCCGATATGGGCAACACCTATGACGTTGCTGTTCAGGTTGGCCTCGAGAACACCGCTACAGCAGGCTGGGCAAGATGATCCTTCATTAATGTTGCCGCCGGTCCCAGCGTCTATGCCGTATCCTCTTGTCTTGACCTCAGTTGTCTTCTGCAGGTGCTCTGCATGGGTGTACATCTCTGTCAGAACTGCGCCGATCCTGTAGTTCTGGACGCACAGCTTCTCAATCCACTTCTGGTCATATTGACCGGTCTGGTATGAGACTGGCATGTACTCGAACTCCGCATCCTTGGTGAAGTTAATGTAATCCATTGGGCAGGAGTTTGCATAGGCACATATTGGAGTTTCTGTGCCTGCAACAGGATAGAGAGTGTTATAATTTGGATCCAGCTGTCTCTCGGCCTCAAGCTCAGTATTCTCTGTGATGACGTTACCAGATCCAGACTCCTTCTCCACGAGCTTCTGGCCAGCAAATCCAACCTGCGTAGATATAATCGTCTCTACGTTCTTGTATCCGACGCCCTTTACTGATGCTTTCTCGTACATGTAGTTGGCTGCTCCAGCCATGCCTACTAAAGCAATAGTCAATACTGCTAAAACAATTAATCTCTTCGTTTGATCCCCTCCTGGGATACCGTTTGATTAGCATTTGTATAAACCGTTATTGTATTTAAAGAGCTAGTACTGTTAAGACTGTTAATCACTTTGCTAAATAATCCATTCTAGGGTAATATTTGGATACATTATTATAGTATTAAAAACAAAATTCGTAAAACAGACCTGTGATTAGATGGACTATGTGAAAAACAACATCACATGCACTATATCTCTTGTGGTGCTGTTGAATTAAAGCAACTAATATAGCACAACAATCGTCAGCTATCTGCAGCTCAGAGGCTGGATATAAAAATTGACATTAACATTGACAATAGAACGAGTATTGCCATTGTTTTCAATGATAACTTTGCCCTCATGGCTCGTTTATAATAGGCCTGGCTAATATACGATACCCAGCGTTATCCAAAGCGGCTGCTATCTCTTTTATGTGCTCAAAGCCACGTGTCTCAAGCTCGAGATCCACACGTGTGAAGTTGATGGTGAGGTCTCGTTCATTTCGAGCATGATGGATATTGACCACATTGGCCTGAAGCTCCGCAACCATTTCGAGAAGTTTGGCAAGGGAACCCGGCACATCTTCCAGGGCCACTGAGAACTGCATAAGCCTGCCATGATGGAGAAGGCCCTGATGAATAACTCTATCCAGAAGCAGGCTGTCGATATTGCCGCCGCTGATAACTAGAACGACCTTACTGCCCTTAGGAATTTTCAGAGATGAGCTTAAAAGCGCTGCCAGAGACACTGCTCCAGCGCCTTCTGCCAGGATCTTCTTACGCTCCAATAGCAGCAGTATCGCAGCTGCGATCTGGTCTTCAGTTACTACTGCTATATTATCCACCAGATCCCGAAGCAGAGGGAAGTCAGAGGCGCCAACCTGTGGAACCATGATGGCATCAGCAATAGAGCCTTTTTCCTCTACCCCATCCACAAGCACAGGCATCCCTGAATTCAATGCCTCATATGCAGAAGGACATGCCGATGCCTGGACACCCACAATGCTTGTCTCAGAATGCAGAGCCTTCACAGCCGTGGCAATCCCGCCGATAAGGCCGCCTCCGCCTACAGGCACAATGATGACATCCGCATCAGGCAGGTCTTCTATGATCTCAAGACCGATGGTCCCCTGGCCTGCAATGATTTCTGGATCATCGTAAGGATGAATGAATAGCCTTCCGGATTGCTTTGCCATCATTCTCGCGAACTCAATTGCCTCAGTTAGACTATGGCCTTTCAGTATCAGCTCTGCGCCATACTCCTTCGTAGCTTCTTGCTTGGTTATAGATGCCCATAAAGGCATGACAATTGTTGCTGGAACGTCAGCAGCCTTCGATGCCAGAGCTACGCCCTGGGCATGGTTGCCTATGGACGCTGCCACAACACCCTTGCGAGCTTCGTTCAGATGCGATCGAACTTTGTAAGCAGCTCCCCTGATCTTGAATGAACCTCCTCTCTGGAGGTTTTCGAGCTTGAGGTAAACTTCGCATCCGCTTATTTTGCTGATTGTGGGGGAATAGATGAGAGGCGTGCGCAGGATCATGCCCTGAATAGCTTGAGCCGCGTTCCGAATATCTTCGAGCTTGACCATATAACCAGACCGCACATTATAACCAGACCACATATCTAGGTCATTTTGATTTCATCCTCGACCCACCAGGCGGAAGGAACTGGACTATCTGATCCACTGAAGCTATCGCTTTAAGATATGCTCTATCTTCAATCTTCTCAGAGAAGGTCCTGTAGATCCTCTTAGCCAGATCATCGGCATTGAATTCCCCTGGCTCTATCTCAACAGCAGGATCTGTCAAAGGCAGCACAGCAGAGACCGGTCCTCCGATAAGTATACCATCCGCAATCCCAACTGCGATACCTAACGGCACATCCCTGAAATACCTGCGCTCACCTCGAATCACAAAGGCGCCCTTCTTCAAGAATTCACCAGGCTGAGGCGTCTTTGTAACTTGATCGCCTTTTACGAGGTAGCAGTCGCCAGAACCAAGCCCTGCCTTCCAGATGGATGAGTAGCCTACTGCGAACTGTGCTGCCTCCTCAATCGTCGTATCAGGAACCTCTTCACCTTCAGTCTTTATGACAGTTAGAGGCGCTCCAGGCGCGTCCGTATGAAGGGCAAGATCTCGTTTCTCTAAGTACTTTGCATAGATCTCCTCATTCGTATCTATATCCCTTCCACCGATTATGAGAAAGCCGTCTGAGGAATAAAACCATCGAAACCGCTCATACCATTTGGGCTTTCGCCTTCTGACGATCAGCCTTGTCTTTTTGGGCTCGGCCTTGTTTGCTTTAAGCTCCAGAGTAGCCTCCAGCGCGGCACACGCACCCTGTGCCTTTCGAGACATCTCTTTAGCGTTATCATAATATCTTTGGGCGTTCTGGGGAACGGAAAGATTCGAGTCCAGATCCAGCTCAACATCATCCATTGCTACCTTCATCTCACCGCATATATCCATTGAACGCAATATGCCAGCCTGTGGCATGCCGGAGCCGCTTATCTTATCCCAGATCTGCCTATAGGTGTATCCCTTATCCCGAGCAGCCCTTATTACCGCCAGAAGCTGCTCTATCTCGCCATATCTCTGATAGACCATCTCGCCTTTCCGAATCAGCTTTTTCTCGCTCTCCTCGAACTCCTCGATAGCCTTGCGCTGAATCTCAAGCCTTCGATCTATTGGGCTCTGCTTTGGCACTGCCTCCTTTTCCTCAACAAAGAATGCATCCAATGACTCACTGAAGTTGGCGAAATGCTTAAGCTCAAGACCTTCGTAGATCTTTAGTGGCCTCGGCAGGACATCGAAGGCCTTTCCATTTTCTAAAACTATGACCGGCTCGATAGTGCTATCAGAAAATACATCCTGTAATGCCTGGCGAATGCTCTCGATCTCCTCTATTGTGAGATCCACAGCAGGCTTATTCTTAGGAATGCCAGCGCGTAGACATACCTCCTCGCCATAGGTTCCGCCCATGTTCAGGCCGTGAACAATAGTCCTGACAAGATCACGGTCCGACCTTGCAAGCATTTCAGCCAGCTCTTTTAATGAGATAGTCCTCGGGTCCTTCTGGCCCGGATGGTAGATATACTCCTCTCCGGCAGCCATCTTCGTTCCCCGAAAGACCATCTTCAGAAGCATTGAGAGTATCTTCCTGGAAGGGTCCAAGAGCACCATGCTGCCCTTGGGAAATAGCTCGACGATGAGGTATTCAACTGTCCCTCCATGCTCAACTGCAATCTCCATCACCCTGTCGAAATCGTGCTGCTTAATATCTGCGATTCTGCCCCCGGACAGGTGGCTGCGCAGCATTGTAGGGAACTGGGGCGGCGTTTTTGTTGTAGGCCGCATCCGATGAGTTATATGGACCCTTTTTCCTGCTTCCAAGAGAAGGTCGAGCCTGCCCTCTGAGGGTGATTGGACGGCGAGCCAAATAGTATCTGAGGATTGCTGGTAGGCCTTTCCAACGGAGCCTCCGAGGACCCTATCCTTGAGCTCATCGACCATGGCGGCTACATCGACGTTGCTCATCGCCTTCTTCATGCTATTGTTGCTCGTTATCAATCGATAAATAGTTGCGGATCATAAAAGAAATTGTGGTGCGATTCATAGTTGATCAGATGCTCCTTCGTCTCGGCAGATGGCTGCGGCTTCTTGGGCAAGATGTAGAGAATCCTGGTGAAGATGATGATAAGGGGCTTCTCAAAAGGGCATTGCAGGAAAATAGGACGCTGATCACCAGAGACAAAAGGCTGGCAGACTCCTGCTGTAGTGCAGGCGCGAGCTGTGTGCTAATAAAATCTGCGCGGCTCGAAGATCAGCTCGAAGAGATAGCGAAGCTTGGCATACCCCTTGATCTGAATCCAACGAGATGCACAGTCTGCAACAGCCCTCTGCGCAATGTCGAGCTATCCGAGAAAGAGATGTGGATATGTGAGGGCTGCGGAAAGCTATACTGGCGGGGCTCTCATTGGCAAAGGATCACGGAAACGTTGAATAAGCTCCGCCCGGGCAGATAGCCAGGGAGAAATAAATCAATAGGCTTCGACTGCCTTAGCAGCCATTGAAAGCCTGATTCTGCGATTTATTTTCCGTTCTCGTGATTTTAAATAATCCGCCATCTGCGTCTTTACGGGCCCTATAGACCAGAGAAGAGCATCATTGAGGCAGAACTGAGGCTGATATTGATACTGCACGCCTGGCATAGTGAAAGTGTCTGCAGGCATCAAATTCTGCGGAACGGAATCAAGCGTTGATTCAAGCAGACTCCATACTCCGTTCTCCTCCTGGTAAACCACCCATGCATGGCCTGATACGCCATCTGCTGATATAACATTGCCCAGCACTACGCGTACGCAATGGTCGCTTATTCCACTAGCCAGCAGTAGCGTGGCCAGCAGGAAAGAGGAGTCTTCGCAATCTCCCTTCTGCAGCATCAGAGTCTCTTCGGGAAACTGCCAGAAATCATCAATGCCCTGGGCACTCTTATCTGTTACATATGTGACCGATTCTGCAACATATTTCCATATCTTCCAAGCTCGAAGATCAAATGAGCCCGGGACATTTGCCTGAGGCAGGCCAATCTCCTGAATGCTTCTACTTATCACCTCATTATCAGGATTTGAGAACCATTCTCTGATATCTGTAGGAATGAAAATGCTCGGATAGCCCAAAACAGCACGCTTATTCCACATTACGGTATCCCTGATGATTATATCCCCCGCCCAGTTATAGCTCATGATAGAAGTCTCCCTTACTGAATTAATAACTTTTATTTGTAATATTTAAATTTATCGACGCTTGAAAACATAGAACCTGGCCTCGCCTATGTTTATAAGAGATCTTGTGAAGCTTGGCAGATCTGCCACCTCGTCACCTAATGGCCTTATCAACACATCTGCTCCTATCTTTATGGCAAGCATACCCATTGCAAGCTGCATCTCCAGAGGAGGACGGATGGAATAGAGCAGGCTGGCACCCGCATATATTTCCATCCTTGGGCAAAAGATATCATCTCCCTCAATTCGCATGCCACCTATGTGATAGCTCTTAATATCCGTGGAGATGACATCCAATGGCATCAGACGAGACGCCACATCATTAACGAAACCTGCTCCTACTTCGACGACCTTTCCGGAGTAATTTTTCAAAATGAACTCAGCAAGCTCTGGAGCGCCCCTTATGTATGTCACAAACCATACCTCTTATCATGAGGTTTACAAATGCAATGCCTTCAGTGATAAATCCGCCGCTTTGGAAACACTTATTAACTATAATTATTATCTAAAGTATTAGCATTATTGCGAAGCCTTTCAAGGGGAAAGATAGATCAATAGCTAAAGAAAATTAATGCTTTAGGATCTAGCCGAGGTGATGGTAAAAATGAGCGATTTCGCATTCATGGTGGCTGCGCTCGCATTATCCATGGCCCTGGGAATAGCCACAATCTATAGCATCCGTATCTACCTGGAGATCTGAACGGTAATATAAGTCCGAGGAGAGATCAGACAAGCTTGAGGGTGCCTTCAACCTCAATCAGAGCACCTGATCTGCGCAGCCTCATCAAAATCTCCTCGAAGCTCTCCTTTGTTATGCCAATTTCCTGAACTCTAGCCCAAACAGCTTCCTTTGGTGCTGGTCCCTGTATCTCCCTGGAGATCTGCTTGATTGCATCCATAATCGAAAACATTTGCTCCTTTGTAGGCTCGCTCATGCCGAGTCTTATCTGGCCGGGAGTTGGACACACAAGCCTCCGCTCTTCCGTTAGCTCAGCCCTGACCAGCTCTGCGCCGACAATACCCCTGATTTGCTCACCGAAAAGAGCTTCAAAAAGAATATTCAATCTATCGATCTCCCTCGTCATCTCTGGGAGCTTTGCTTGTAGTGTTGCCTGATCCTTCTCAATGCTGTGCAGGCCGTCCTTCAGATAGCTTATCCTATCAAACAACTTGACCAGATCGCGCCTTGAGACATCCAGACTTGCATTACTATTTATGCTGATCTCGCATTTGCTCTGCTCTTCCATGACAACACCATTGAATATTTAATAATCAAAGATTGATCTAACTTTCGGCAGCCTTTAGCCTGTACTCATCGGAGTCACTCTTCTGAATTTCCAGGGCTTATCAAGGCGTGCTGTTGCATCCACACCCACTTTTGTGGTCATGCCATTGATGCTTCTTGGATCAAGGGTGCTGCCCCGAACATTTGGATACATGACAACATCCTCATCGCCTCGCATGCGTGTGGCTATCGCATACTCGATATCCTTCGGATCGTAGATGTCTATATCCAAGTCCACTATTACTACGTGCTTTAGCGATCCATGCGCCTTAAATGCCGCTTCAATAGCTCGCCTTGCATCAGCTTCAGTCTCCTTTTCGATCTGCACAACTGCATGGAAGTATATACATCCGCCTTCAGTCAGCAAAACGTTCTTGACCTTTGCGACCTTGGAGACCGCCTTGAAGATCAATGGCTCATAGGGAACGCCCATGAGCATCTTATGCTCGCCGCCTGCTGGCAGAAGCCCTTGATATATGAAGTCCTTGCGGGTCATCATCTTCGAAAGCTTGATCACCGGCTCCTGTCGGATAAGATCATGAGTGCCCGTTATGTCTACAAAAGGCCCTTCGTTTACACGCTCTCCCGTGATGTAGCCCTCAAGAACAATCTCGGCATGAGGTACCGGCACTCCATTCTCAAGACGGAACAACTCGACAGGTTTTCCGCGGAGAGCACTTGCATATTGGAATTCCAGATTTGGAGGAACGCGAGTTCCGGCTGCAAAGAGGATAACAGGATCTACACCAATGGCAATGGCAACAGGCAATTGGTCCCCTTTTGCAAGAGCCGCCTGATAGAGCTGGTGAGTATGCCTGCCTGGAACAAGCCTTGCAGCAAGCCTGTCCTTTCCAAGAACCATAAGCCTATGGAAGCAGGCGTTTAGATGACCATTATATTGAGAAACCACAACTGCAGATGTGATGTATTGCCCGCCGTCTCCCTTGAAATGTGTCAGAATCGGCAGATTTGAGAGATCCGGTGGAGAGACCACCTCCTGGAAAGAAGATGATTCGACCTCCTTAACAGTGCCTTCGTAGTTTATGTCTCCCAGATAATGGACCAGATTCTCGGCCTGAGTGCCTAAAGCTCTTGCAAGAAGATCCCTGGTGCCGAGCACATTCAAGCAGCACTTATGCCCATTTACATTGTGAAAAAGGATTGGCCCTTTGCCCCAAGCCTGCGATGCGACGTCCAGCAAGGGAGATATCGGCTCATGAACCTCCTTTAGCAGATCCGCCTTCTGCAAATCATCCAGGAAACTCCTGAAGCTCATGAACACAACCCAAGCATAGCCGTCTTAAAGCTTTTGTGTTATTGTTCTAGTTTTGTCTCTTTTTGTCTCCTACTTCGCCTATCACACAAGCAGCACTGCGATCAGGCCGCTCAGGAAAACGCCATCGAAGGTTCCAGCGCCGCCGATGCTTGCAATAGGCGCTCCAAGGTCACGAACCTTATTCAAGTTCATAATATCAGCGCCTATCAGCGTCCCGAGAGTTCCGCCTACATAAGCCAGGATGAAGATATACTGGTTGGGTGCGTTGAAGAAGTAGGTCATGGCAAGTGCCGCCAAGGCCGCAATAAGAGGCGGAAGGAGGGCAGGAGTTACTATGCCCAGCCCCTTGACAGGCCGTGCAACTCGGTTCATCACTATGGCCACGACGACAACACATGCAATTGCATAAGATAGCGATGCTGAGAACTCGTAGAGAAGCCCAATTGATATCAAAGTTGGTATCACAGCCCCGCCGAAGTTGATTGCCAGGACAGTATGTGTCTCCATATCTTCAACGACAGGTATCCTGTAGGTCACGCCGAAGACGCGGATATACGCATCCTGGGCTACAGGCTCAGTGGATTTCAGGTTCGCGACTGGTATATTAATCCCACTGCCAACCAGAGAGGCGAGCAGCACAAGGAGAGCATGCTCCCAGGAGAAGCCGATTCTGGTGAAGGCCGTCCTGGCCAGGTCCAGGAATAGAAAGCCCACGACGACAAATAGCAGAAATGCCATAAGCAGCGTGAAGAGCATGCCTACTGGGTTGTAGAACAACCGGCGGTCCATAAAGCATAGTGCACTCTAATAGTATAAGATTTTTAGGAGCCGCGAACGTGAAGCAAGAAAATCTGCAAAAAGGTTTTGTAAGCGTACATCCTTTTTCTGGCCATGAAGGAGAAGTGGCTGCTTGCATCCGAGGGCTCCTGGGAAGATATCAAGCCCAGTATTACCACAGCTCTCGAATCCGGGTTCGATTGCGTCATCGTCGCCCCTGAAAACATAGCCCGCGTAAGAGAACTTGGCAGCATCAAGGTTGCATGCTTCGGCACAGAGCGCGGGTCTGAGGATATTCTGATCATAGGCAAAAACGGTGAGGGCGATGGCTCAATGCCGCTGCCCCAGAACTTCAGCAGCTCAATGGACATTGATCTCGCAAAGACCATCGAAGGGCAGAAGGCTGCTTATGTGGTCATAGCAAACAAAAGGTATGAGCTGTTCGCGGTCGAGCTGGGCAAGCACGTCGATTACCTGATAGTAATAGGAACGGACTGGAAGGTCATTCCGCTGGAGAACATGATAGCAGGCCTTCAGGGCCTGAAGGTCAAGATAATCAGCAGTGTTACGACTGCTGAGGAGGCGAAGCTGTCGCTGGGTACTCTTGAGAAAGGCTCTGATGGTGTGCTTCTTGTCACAACAGATCTATCAGAGATAAAGAAAGTTCAGAAGGAGGCCGAGCAGTCTGAAAAAGAGCGCCTGAAGCTTGTTTCTGCTAAGGTGACCAACATGAAGCCAGTTGGCATGGGCGACAGAGTCTGCGTTGATACTGCCACTATGATGCACTTTGGTGAGGGCATGCTTATCGGCTCCCAGGCAAGAGGCTTCTTCCTTGTGCACAGCGAATCTGAGGACAGCCCTTACGTCGCTGCGAGACCATTCAGGGTGAACGCAGGAGCCGTTCACGCATATATCAAGGTCGGCGATAAAACACGCTATTTATCTGAGCTTAAGGCAGGAGATGAAGTTACGATCGTAAGCAAAGACGGCGAGGCACGGACTGCGATCGTAGGCAGGGCAAAGATAGAGAGAAGACCGCTGATACTTGTGGAGGCCGAAGCGAACGGTGAGAGAATAAGCACGCTTCTTCAGAATGCAGAGACCATAAAGCTTGTTGGGGCAGACGGCATGCCCAAATCGGTCGCAGATCTGAAAGCCGGTGACGAGGTTCTCATTTACCTTGAAAGCGGAGCAAGGCACTTCGGGATGAGCATCGAGGAGAGCATCATTGAGAAATAGCAATATTAATGATATGAATATTATTAAAATGAAGCCCCGCATAGTAGCAGCCCTGGGAAAGGATGCCGCCCGCGATATCTCGGCCTGTGGTGATGCTGACATGATTGAGGTCAGGCTCGATCTTATCGATAAGCCTCTGGAGACGTTGAAGGCTGTTCGAAGCGCCACAGAAAAGCCCATCATTGTGACCAATCGTCTGAAATCCGAGGGCGGGCAGTTCGGCGGCAGTGAACAGGAGCGGATTCGCATTCTATCAGCTGCCTCCGCCTATGCAGATTGGATAGACATCGAGCTTAAGGCTCCGATGAGGGATGTGCTTTTGAAAATGATCGATAAGCCAGCCATCATCTCCTACCATGACTTTATCGGCATGCCCCCAAGAGAGGAGCTTGAGGCGATACTGAAGGAGATGAAGCAAACAGGGGCAAAGATTGCAAAGATCGCCGTCACTCCATCAAGCCTGAAAGATAATCTTACAATCTTGGATTTTCTCCTGGATGCTAGAATGCCGATCTGCATGATCGCCATGGGCCAGATTGGTCGCCACTTGCGTGCAGTAGCGCCCCTCTATGGCTCAGTATTAACCTATGGATTTGTCTCCCAGGCCGTTGCTCCTGGGCAGATGAGCATTGCGGAACTGAGGTTATCGCTGAAGCTGCTGGACACTAATTTTGTATGTGTTTAGCTCATCATAATCAGTATCCAGGGGCCATTTTTACGACTTCTCATGCTGCTAATTGCTAGAAGTCGTTTTGAATGCCAAGACCTTAATGATATTGATTTCAGTTAAATACAGGTTAATATATATTGTTCCATTAGGAACTGAAACCAGTATCTATCAACCGATTCTGAGATAGCTAAACACATACAAATATTCTAATTAACCTTTCATTCCACAAACTATAGGCATGGATAAGCTAGCACGCCTGATATCGGCCAATGTGGCCACAGAATAACGAAAATTGCAAAGTAAAATCTGGCGCGCCGACCCATGGAGTTGTAAACCAAAGAGGTATTTATAAATTTAGTATCGACTTTGAAGGCGCCAAAAAATGAAAGACCTGATCTGCAGGTTGCATGCACTTAAGGAACCTGAGATCAGCCTTATATCCATCTATCCGCCTTGACAAGTGCTTTAATTCATGGTCTCAGATTAGGCAAGATCTACCTTCCTCTTAGCCTGCCTTAGGCCTTTGCGGCTTGGGCTTCAAGGGCAAAGGCTTATGTGGGGTTATGCCAGCCTGTAATTTCACAACTTCGCTAGTTGTAGAAGATGTAACTTGCCATGATCCTGTGCTTGTAGCAAAACCAGTATAAGAGACAGAGTATGACCAAGTTCCTGCTACACCAGTTATGGTAGCCTGACCATTACTCTTCGTTGTAGCCGATTTGCTATTACCCGCACCATCAGTTACAGCTATCTGGGCACTTGGAATAGCAGTTCCAGCTGCATTCTTGACAGTAATGGTAACTGTTGCTTGTGTAGGAGCAGTCTGTAAGCTGACAGATTCGCTAGTTGTAGAAGATGTAACTTGCCATGATCCTGTACTTGTAGTGTAACCAGTAGCAGAAACTGAGTATTGCCAAGTTCCTGCTACACCAGTTATGGTAGCCTGACCATTACTATTCGTTGTAGCTGATTTGGTATTACCTCCACCATCAGTCACAGCTATCTGGGCACTTGGAATAGCAGTTCCAGCTGCATTCTTGACAGTAATGGTAACTGTTGCTTGTGTAGGAGCAGTCTGTAAGCTGACAGATTCGCTAGTTGTAGAAGATGTAACTTGCCATGATCCTGTACTTGTAGTGTAACCAGTAGCAGAAACTGAGTATTGCCAAGTTCCTGCTACACCAGTTATGGTAGCCTGACCATTACTATTCGTTGTAGCTGATTTGGTATTACCTCCACCATCAGTCACAGCTATCTGGGCATTTGGAATAGCAGTTCCAGCTGCATTCTTAACAGTAATGGTAACTGTTGCTTGGGATTAGTAGGCTGTAAGGTTACAGTTTCGCTAGTTGTAGAAGATGTAACTTGCCATGATCCTGCATTTGTAGCATAACCCGTAGCGGAGACTGAGTACTGCCAAGTTCCTGTTATACCAGTTATGGTAGCCTGACCATTACTATTCGTTGTAGCTGATTTGGTATTACCTCCACCATCAGTCACAGCTATCTGAGCATTTGGAATAGCAGTTCCAGCTGCATTCTTAACAGTAATGGTAACTGTTGCTTGGGGTTGTGCTAAGGTTACAGTTTCGCTAGTTGTAGAAGATGTAACTTGCCATGATCCTGCATTTGTAGCATAACCAGTAGCGGAGACTGAGTACTGCCAAGTTCCTGTTATACCAGTTATGGTAGCCTGACCATTACTATTCGTTGTAGCTGATTTGGTATTACCTCCACCATCAGTCACAGCTATCTGAGCATTTGGAATAGCAGTTCCAGCTGCATTCTTAACAGTAATGGTAACTGTTGCTTGGGGTTGTGCTAAGGTTACAGTTTCGCTAGTTGTAGAAGATGTAACTTGCCATGATCCTGCATTTGTAGCATAACCAGTAGCGGAGACTGAGTACTGCCAAGTTCCTGTTATACCAGTTATGGTAGCCTGACCATTACTATTCGTTGTAGCTGATTTGGTATTACCTCCACCATCAGTCACAGCTATCTGAGCATTTGGAATAGCAGTTCCAGCTGCATTCTTAACAGTAATGGTAACTGTTGCTTGGGGTTGTGCTAAGGTTACAGTTTCGCTAGTTGTAGAAGATGTAACTTGCCATGATCCTGCATTTGTAGCATAACCAGTAGCGGAGACTGAGTACTGCCAAGTTCCTGCTACACCAGTTATGGTAGCCTGACCATTACTATTCGTTGTAGCTGATTTGGTATTACCTCCACCATCAGTTACAGCTATCTGAGCATTTGGAATAGCAGTTCCAGCTGCATTCTTAACAGTAATGGTAACGGTGACGGGAGTGATAAATGATGAATAGTCACTCCAACCGGTTCCAGCTGAGTTGGTTGCATAGCATCTGTAATAGTAAGTAGTTCCTGGAGTTAGCCCGAAGATATCGTAATAATATGGTCCTATATCCTCTGTTCCATAATCATGGTTATTCGGCCATGAACCTTTGACATGGTCGCTGGTATCCCAGCAAAAATGCAAATCAGGCTTCTCGCCGCCAGTACTTGTTATCTGTGCACCTAAAAGCGCTGCAGTGGATATTACAGCTGAAGCACCTCCATCGGTGGTTACCGTAGGTAGTGAAATCTTTTGGTTTTGGCTGAAAGTATATAATTCGTTCATCAAACTTACTATGGAATCCGTATTGGGATTTGCGGCATATTTTGCTCGGACTTGACTAACGGTATACAATCCTTGCGTATAATAATTACTCCCTGTAGCAATAACAGAGGCTACCCTTTGTACCATTCCACACCAACTACTCATGCAATTAATATCGTTTGGCTGCGTATTTCCACTTGGAATGCCGTATCCAAAGGTATTGTGGCATTCTGGATGTGCGGCAGCCCAACCAGCAGTACCAAATACGCCTTCTAAACAAGCTGTTGCAACGAGAAACGCAGGGTTTACATCATTGGTGGTTCCGGCACTTATAAAGCAGTTGCCGATACCTGATTCACTTAGCATTGGGGAGGCAGGGGCTTTCTCTTTGATGAATGCTTCAATGTTACTTGCGCTAATTACATTATCATTGAATCCTGCCATGTTACGAAGATCAAAATTGGCTGAGTAAGGGGCTGCTGAGCCTTCTATTCCGGCTGACGCCAAAATGGCTACTATTAAAAACACCATTATTGCTAAATAACGCCATTTTACCATATTATCTACACCCATTCTATATTTATTTTGATTTCATGCTTCTCTTAAATTTTCGTGAATTTGTGATACGATATCATGTTAACACTTAATAAATATTTATATCTTTCCTTAGATCTCTCATGAGTACCGCATTCGAATCGAGGAAGCTGCATTGCAAGAGGCTTTCGGCTCTGATTTCGAAGAATACAAAAAAAGAACTTGAAAATTATTTCCAGGCTTCTGAAAGACGGCACGAAGAGAGCTTAGGCTAAAGTGAGTATTGTTCTGATTGCGGGAATCAAAGGCAAGGGAAACGTAACCGGCAACGGCACATAAAACGTTTGGAATTTCTGATTATGCTGAAATTCAGAAATTACACCGCCAGCCGCATTGAAGCAATCTCTATAGTAGCACAGGAGGATTCTTTTGTGCCAGCATGTCCAGCATTAGTACAATATAAGATAAGAAATCAACTAACTTACCCATCTCTCGCATGTAAGCCGTCCCGGAGGGTAGCCCGTCGCGGCGATTGAGCGACAGCCCGTAAACAGCTAGCGCGGGAGCGAAGCGACTCGCGGGCATTCCGGAATTAGAGCTGTTTAGAGTTGATCAAGACTCGGCTTATGGTCAGATGGTAAAGTTTGATCCTGGAGGAGTCCAAGCTTTTTACGGCCTGAACTTTTCAGGTTGTCTATTCTTCCACGTTGATGAATATATAAACCATGCAATCGTAAACATGCGCACAAGAATGACGATTCTTCAAGAAGCGGCTAAGTGGACTCAGGAATAACCACCTGGAACTTCGCCCCTTCGCGTGAACTAAGGGGGGTTGCGCGAAGCCGCGAAGGGCGCGAAGAAGCGGGGTGAATCAGCTCAATTTGGGTAAAATGATAGCTCGACGAGCAATATTAATAAGTTTAATAAGTATGCCTGCCATACTTATGGTACCGGAGTTGAATACATGGGATACGCAAATGTAGGAGAAATTCGGATGTATTATGAGATCCATGGTCAAGGAGAGCCGCTCCTTTTGATTATGGGTCTCGGCGGCCATATCCTGGACTGGGGATGGTCCCTGCCGCAGCAACTGGCAAAGCACTATCAGGTTATCATGTTTGACAACAGAGGTTCAGGCAGGACCGATCAGCCACAAGGACCTTACAGCATAAAGCAGATGGCAAACGATACCGTTGGTCTAATGAATGCAATCAGGCTAAAACAAGCATCTATTTTCGGCGTCAGCATGGGCAGCATGATCGCTCAGGAGATCGCCCTGGATTACTCTGAGAAAGTGGAAAAACTCATACTGGGATGTACCCATGCTGGTGGAGATGAGCAGGTTAAGCCTGTCCCTGAGATTGAGGCTTATCTGCTGCCGAGGACCGACTTGACCCTTCAGGGAGCCTTGTGGTGGAGTGCTCCGGCAGGCTATACTCCCGAATTCATCTATGCGCATCCCGAAATCGTCGAGAGGAAGATTCAGGCAAACATGGCATATCCATGCCAGCTGCATGCCTATGAGAACCAGCTTGCCGCCTTTAAGGCATACGATTCTCACTCACGCATATCATCAATCAGGGCTCCGACTCTAGTGATCACCGGCCAACAGGATGTCCTAATTCCTCCGGAAAATAGCAGAATGATAGCACGACAAATTCCCAATGCTCAGTTGAAGGAGATTAACGGCGCTGGACATTTGTTCTGGATCAGCCATTCGAGTGAGACGCTCTCGGCGTTGACATCGTTCCTTGGGTGAATGAGGCGATATTCGTGATATTCAGTTTGTTCATAAATAGATATAAAGCAAATGCCTTTGGCTTTTATCCGCTAAATGGATCTCCCTTGATCGAATTCAAGAAAAGTATAAAATATTAATTTTTAACTATAATAAGCTCAACTTTTCTATCTCGACATCTAATACGGATATACCATCGGATATGGCGGTGGATAGGGGTATGTGCAATCTACACAAGGGGTACTGCAGCTTGTGCAGGGATAGCCGTAAGGGTATGGATTTCCATATGGATAATAGCACAGAGGCGCATATAGATACTGGCAGGGGTAGCAATTATCTGTAGGACAGGAGTAGCAGTTGTTTGTAGGACATGGATAGTAACATGGGTAAGAACAGCATTGATATGGCGTCCCGCATGAACACGAATATCTGCAATCCATTCCTAAACTGCATGTAATAGACAGCAGCCATAAGGCTAGAAGAGCTATAACCATTCTATGAAGGCTAATTTAAATCCCTCCAAACAAAGACTAGTCTTCTAACGTATATAATGGTTGCGTCTTACAATATATATTTAAGTTAAAATCTATCACTTTGTAAGCATCAACAAATAATATTTTAGATTCGCTAGAATCCCAGCGAATCTTTATAATTTACTCTGTATTAAATAGTTTTAGGATGAAAGCAGGGCTAATCCCCGCCAATTCATTGGCGAGATACAGCCTGTACCTATAACATCACTTTCGCCCTGCTTACGCTGCCTATATAATCCAAAAATCTATGATGATAGATGATGAAGTGACTTGCTGAAGGTACAACGCTCTCGGATCTATCCAACAAAGTCTCAGAGAACCAAGATGGCAGATACCTTGGAGCTTTGCAGATGGACCTATAACGAAACACTAGCGGTCAGAAAGAATGCCTACGAACAAGATTGCCAATCAGTTTCCTACTACGAAACCAAGAAGCTTCTACCTCAATGGAAAGAAGGTAAGCCTGAATTAAAGGAAGTCCACTCCCAGGTTCTGCAGGAAGTCGTCAAGAGAGTTGATCTTGCATATCAGGCGTTCTTCCGTAGAGTTAAGGAAGGCGAAGATCCAGGTTATCCAAGATTCAAAGGCAAGGATAGGTATGACAGCTTCACCTACACCCAGTCAGGCTTTTCCTTAAAACCTGGCAAACTCTGGCTCTCCAAGATAGGTGATATCAAGATCAAGCTTCATAGAGCAATTGTTGGAGAAATCCAGAGGCTTAACATCAGGAGAACGCCAACTGGAAAATGGTTTGTTTCGTTCTTGGTCGAAATAGAACCAGATAAACCTTTGCCAAAGACAGGGTTATCAATAGGTGTTGATGTTGGCCTGAAGAGTTTCATCACTCTCTCAAGCGGAGCGCATGTAGCTAATCCCAGGTTCTTTGTTCATGAGGAAAAAGATCTTGCAAAAGCTCAAAGAAAGCTATCCAAAGCTGAAAAGGGAACGCCTGAAAGAGTCAAAGCCTTAAAGGTGGTTCATAGAGTTCATGAAAGGATCACCAACAAGAGAGACGACTTTGTGCAAAAGTTGAGTCTGGTGTTGGTGGAATCTTATGACCTGATAGCCTTTGAAGACCTGAACATCAAAGGCATGGTCAAGTAATCCTGAAAGATCTGTCCGAGAGAGTCCACAGATGCTCTTTCTGTGGGCTGACTTTGGATAGAGATCATAACGCAGCCTTAAATATTCTCAGACTGTGGCTACAGTCTGTGGCAAAAGCCTAGATGCCCTCGACTTCAGTCGAGGGAGTAGTCACTTCAACTATTTCTGGCAGCAATGGATTTTTTTGTATTATTTATTGTGCTATTGTTCATCGTTTTATTTATTAGATTCTTGACCGAACTCTCATTTTGTTGGATGGCTGTCTGGTTAATTGTACTCTCGTTTGTTGGCAATGAGACGATATTGCCAGCTTTAGCCTCAGAGGGATAAGGCATCACTATCAGATAAGGTCCTTCGCCTGTCTCCCTGGACTTGAAATCAACACTGTAGCTGCTATTGCTTATTGCCATCAGAAGGAATGACACCAGACCTCCATTGGCCTTTGCATCCAATAGATTCTTTGATACATCAAAGGCTACAATCCCATCGCTATTAGTGCTTATTCCCATCTTCGTTATATCGTTCCTCTCCACAATATTGAGAATCGGCCTCAAATTGAATACAAGATTAAGATAGCTCGAATTCTCACTCCAGTCGGAATCCACAGGCATCACTGCAATCATTGCGGATTCATTCCCTTGCTTCTTGATGGACGCTGCTTTAAGCACAAGAATTCCAATATCGTTCTCTGTCATTTTGATGCTCGAAATATTGAACTGTATCATCGGTACGCCTGAGTAGCTGCTCACCTTGCTGCCGTTCCCATCTATTACGTTCACCTCGCACCTCAATGTATCTGTGTTGTAAACCCCTTCTTTATCCATTCCAAAATACACGTCCTGAGATGCAGGTATCTTGGTTATTTCGGAAAGCTCGCAGAACGCAGTGCCTACAATCATTAATGCCAGTACTGTTAGAAAGATCAATCTATTATTCATATATCATCCCCGCCTCAAGATTAGTATACTGTAAAATGACTTAATATTTAAATTTTATGATCCATAATATACCAAAGCCATGATTTAATGTTTTTTATCCGAATTCTCCCTTCCGTTTTTTCTGAAGAGTTATAAAATAACGGCCCTTCTTGGAATATAGAGATACTTACATGAAATCTGCAAGCCCCATCTGCTTGGATTTATCGTTCTTAAAGATTGAGTCTATCTCGATCTTCAGAATCTCAAGCCTCTGCTTTGTATAATTACTAACATCGTATTCCTCTGCAACCTTCATAGACACCTCCAAGTATTTTCGCACGCTTCCTTCGTGCACAGTAAGGATGATTCGGCCGCCGCATCTTGGACAAACCTCTTTCAGCGGAGGCCTGCGATATTTTGCTCCACACTTCACGCACCTAACCTTTTGCTTTGAAAACGCATGCAGATTGCCTATCAGATCAGGCAGGAAATGAGAGTTTATAACGCGTTCTGCAACATCTTTTGCATCTACAGCTCTGATAAGCACAGCAAGCTCAAGCTGTGCATCCATCTTGTCTATCATCGTCTCAAGAGTTTTGTAGGCACTGTTCCGCGGGCCCGCTGCAATATCCGAGGTATCATGGCTGAACCCGAAGCCCTCATATTGAGCATCTGTTCCTAGGCGCTTGGATACAAGATCAAACTTCGCCTCAAGATCTTTTGGATTGGCTCCATGCAGCGTTGCTTCATAAAAATCAAGTGGGTAGATGCTGGTCAAATCAAGGTTATGAGCCTCCTTATCCACCTCCGCAGGGTTTAGGCGAGTCGTCATGACAAGGGGGGCATCCATTTTGCCGCCCCTGCGCTCTGGCAGGTACGACATTGAGAAGTTAAGGAGCGCATCCATGAGAAGCATCACGCAGTCCTCGTCCCCATCGCAATTTCTGCGCTTGGCTGCGTGGAAGAATGGATGGCCGAATCCTGCAGATGCTGCAGTGTAGCCTATCAACCGGCATAGAACACCAGCAGAAGTATGAGGTGCAAGGCCTACCATCAGCGTTCCTATGAGATCCTGCGGCGAGTTCGCGTTATAATATGGCTTGAGACCATAGAACTTCGAGAGAAGCTCATCTAGAAACTGGGCAACCTTTAGGAGGTAATCGCCGCCATTCTTGGAAAGTATGATGTCCTGAACCTTAAGCTCGCAAACCTGGTCATCGCGAAGAAGAGGTTCTCCATTAAGATCTTCAATATAACCAATCTCTCTCAGCGTATCAAGGCTGGTGCCTATCTCATCCGGCCGGAAATGCGTAAGAGGCAGATCCGTAAGGTCATATCTGACTGTTCCATCCTTGAATATGTTGACCCCGTGCTTTGCCCTGAGTATTCCTTTCTCGATAGCCTCCGGAGTCTTGTCTCGCGATGTCAGGCCCATGACTCCTTTCAGAGCCTCTGGCTCACGCTCGCCGAGATTCTCCAAGGCCTCAGCATAAAGCTTTTTTATGTCAATCCGCATCTTGGAGGCTGCAGTCGTCTCAGAACCGCATTTGGGACATTTCTCCTGGGCAGGTATATTGCAGTTTGGACATACACGCTTCTTATACGTGTGACCTCCGCATTCGCATTTGAACGCAAATCCCTCCTTGCCGCATTCTCTGCAGACACGCCGCTCGATCTCGACATCGATTATGCCTGTCTTATTTCCCTGTGAATACTTAGAAGCCTCCTGGAGAGACCTGGACCTGCCTCCTGCACTGCTTGTCGGGAAGAGGACGTGGGGCGGCGGCTTCATTAGTCGTCTATCAGATTTCTCGGGCCTTCCCATCCTGGCTCCAATGCGCGTTGGCGCTCTAGCCCTCACAGTTATTCCTAAAAGCCTGTTGACGGCTTCCAGTGTGGAGCCGTCCATTTTTTCCCAGGTCTTTTTCATCCCTTCGGGCTCTATTCCAAGACAAAGTAGAAACGGCAGAGGATCATCGATTATTATTTTTCCTTCTCTCACTTTATGCTGAATCAGGAGAACTTCTAGGGCATCCTTTGCCTCCATCGGTAAGCATAGTCTTTGCTCATTCAAGATGCCTTTAGATGAGATGATTGAGGCAAGATTCTCGAACTCCTCAGGCTTGAGGTCATGCCAAAGGTAAGTATAATCAGGATGGAGCGGAATGCCGTATCTTCTCGATATAGCTATGGCATCTTCGCCACAGATTTTCTCAAAACTGCTGGGATCGCCTCCAGCATTCTTCAATTCGGCAGCCCACCACTCAAATGTATAAGATGCCGGAGCTAGAGGACGATTGTTTTCCAGAAACTCTCCATAGCTTATCAGGATCTCTCCTAAATCAAGGATCTTGGAAACATGTGCTTTCAGGGCTATGGATATCATCTTTGGGTCTTTGGGGCTGCTCGGCATCCATGCGAGAACATCTTCAGGCCGGTCGATTCTCACGACGTCTCCATTGAGCAGCCGAACTGTAGGACCTTCAATGGAGCTGACTGGTGCTACAGCTGCAGCCTTGCCGGGCTGCTCGACTTTGATCTGAGTCCCGGCGGCCATGAACTCGCCTAATAAAATCATGGATGCCGGATTAATTCCAGCTGCAGCAAGTCCTGTGTTCCTGCACCTTCCGTAGCGCAGGCGGAAGCCTCCGGGTCTTGATGGATGCGAGAAGACTGGCCTGCCTGCAATCAGATCTCTCAAAAACTTCGGGCTTGAATCATCGCCCTCCTTTTTGGTGCTTGCTAGGCTATCCAGCCACTCCCAGCCTTCTATCCCCAGCTTTGAGACATACTTCTTAAGCTTTGGCCTTTTCAGGGCTATACCTTCAGCGCAAACTAAAGCTATACCGCCCCTGACTCGGTTTGTCTCTATCCTCGAAAGGTCGCGGAAGCCCGAGACCTCCTCCTCCTCTGTCGGCTCCCCATCAATACAGATTGGACAATTGCTGACTATGGTCCTGATCTCATCATCCGATGGAGAGTACTGCAATCCTGCCACCCGCTTATAAAGCCCGATCTCCTCAACATAGCGCTCTACTTCCTCTGGCCTGGGTCTCCAGGGAGCTATGCCGGCACTCCTGCGAACATAATCTGCCACTAGAACTGAAAGCGCCTGAGCTGTGCCGCCTGCAGAACGGATGGGTCCGGCATAGTAGACCTTGAGGTAGTCTGTACCATCATCATTTTTTCCTAAGGATACTCGCGCTATGCCCTCTATGGGAGCAGCCACGACACCTTCAGTAAGAAGCGCAACGGCAGTGCGGATGGCGTTATCGACTGATTCTATCTTTGATGAGCCTTTGCCAAGCCGTCCCTCGGCAAAATCTATGCCGATAGATAGAGCGGCCTCCTCCCTGCTCATCCCTTCAGCCTCCAGCTCTCTGATCCTTGCAGCTATGCCTGGTATTCCGATAAGCTTCTCCACCCTTTCTGCGAGGTCAATTGCCAGAGGTATCTCCACTTCAGTCGAGGGATCCTTTCCCTGACTGCGCGCCTCCTGGGCGATGACCATTGCATTCTTGAGGTTATTTTCAAGAAGCTCGAAATACTCGGATGTTTTCACTGATTATCCCAAAGGTAAAGACCTGTTATTGAATCATATTTCCTAATCAGCGGTTCCCCAAGCAGCTCTTGTATACAAAGCTCCGCAGCAAATACTTTTCCACCGATTAGATGGCCGCCCCAAACACGGCCCTCTGAGTCTGCCATGGCGGCATGAGCATGAACAAATGGCTGGTTATCACGGATTGATATGTTTCCGCTGCATGATACAAGTTCCACGGGCTTATCTATCGGAATCTTTTGGTACTCATGGGAGGCTTGATCATAGAAAGCCAATTCAGCCTGCATCAAAGCTCCAATAGCGCCGAATATGCCAGTTACTATCTTCTCATTTTTCGCCAAGCCCGCTATCTGACTAACGATATCTATTCCATGATCGAGTCTAGCGATCAGGCAACGCCCAAGCAACAAATCTTGAGCCAGAGTTCTATCCCCATTTTAGCTCTATTACCTCGTATACTCTCATAAATACATACGATATCCGCTTATCTAAATAGCGGTATGTAAGTCTGAATATTGAAAGGGCTCGGCTGGCAAGCCGTTAGTCTAGGATAAGCTTATAGCTCCTCGTTTATTGTGCAATATCTTTTCATATGGTTTCATACGTACATAGCATAAGGACATAGATATGGGATGGACATAGATGTATGGTGCCGATGATAGTGATTTTCTTTATCTTTATCAAATTTATTACAATTTTACCCCTTTCTTGCCAATGAGTAAGAACAACGAATGTTATCGATAATTTCTATCATAAATTAATATGAGACGTTATATTATTTACTCTGTTCCAAGCTTTCGATATCTGTAGAAACCATCGAAATTTTATCGCTCCATTTTTCCAGTGGAACTTTGGATTCGTACTTGAGCTTAGGACTATAGTTCGAACTTACCGCCATCTATTTTTGATGGGAGCCTTACTTATTAGCGATGAATCTAGAGTCTCTGGCGGCAGAACTTCGCGGGTTTGTGGGGATTACTCGCAAAAAGCAGATAGGTGATCTGATCAAATATTTTCCTGTAAACTCAGATAAAATCATAGCATCCTTCGGAGAGGATGCTGCTGTTATTGATGATGGTGAGGATGGCATGCTCCTTGCAGCGGATGGCATATGGTCGAAGCTCATGGAGGCAGACCCGGAGTGGGCCGGCTACTGCGCAGTTCTTGTAAATGTGCACGATATAGCAGCAATGGGCGGCTGGCCTATTGCCATGGTAGATGTTCTCTCAGTGAACTCGCAGGACGTTGCAGATGCGGTCCTGAGAGGCATGCGCAAGGGAATTGAGAAGTTCAATGTGCCCATAATTGGCGGTCACTTACATCCCGATACACCATACAGCGCCCTGGACGTTGCAATATTAGGAAAAGTGCGAAAGAACGCGGTGATATTAAGCAGTACAGCCAGGCCCGGCGAGGCTATAGTAGCAGCTGTAGATATGGATGGCAAAATGCACCCGAAATTTGGGATAAACTTCGATTCGACAAGCTTCAAGGATCGGGAAACATTGCTTATGCAGTTGGGCGCTATGCGGGAGCTGGGTGAGAAAGGGCTTGTCAGGGCTGGAAAGGATATCTCTAACCCTGGAATGCTTGGAACTTTGGGAATGCTTCTTGAGACCAGCAAAGTCGGCGCTGTCATTGATCTGGATGCCATACCGACTCCATTGGGACTGGATCTGCTAAGCTGGCTGAAAATGTACCCAGGAATGGGCTTTATTGTAACGACTAAAAAAGAAAAGGCCGGTGAAGTTATGGAAGTTTTTGGCCGCAGAGGCCTCACTCCAGCGATCATCGGCAGCGTGGTAGAGGACAGAAAACTTGTCATCCGATCGGGTAAAGAGCGGACTGTCCTCTTTGACCTTGCAAAGGAATGTGTGACAGGAATCAGGTGATCCCATGGACTCGATGTTTATCCGATCTCTGGAGGAGATGGCCAGGCGAAGGCGTGCACGGATAGGCATCGGCATATGGAACGCGGATGATGAGCTGATCGACTGCCTAAAGTCCGCCGCTGAGTATGCGGATCTGGTCCTAGTGGGAAATCTGCATTATGATTGCGCCCTAGATTATATCGTCACAGATGAGCCCTGGAAGAAGCTGGCAAAACTCTTGGATGATGGCCAAATAGATGGAGCAGTCAGGGGCAACTTGCCGGCAGGAAGGACTATGAGAGCATTATCCCGGCAGTTTGAGATAAAAGTGAAACGTCTGGCTTTGATAGAGTTCTCAGGCTGGTCGTTTTTCCTTGGACCTGTGGGAATCGATGAAGGCGACTTTATCCAGGATAGACTTAACCTGGTGCTGAATGGTGCGAAGTATCTAAAGGCTATGGGCATTTCCCCAAAGGTATCTATCCTCTCGGGAGGCAGGATGGAGGATCTGGGCAGGAGCGAAAAAATAGATCGAAGCCTTGCAGAAGGCGAGTTCATAGCTGCCAGGGCGCGAGACTCAGGCCTAGCGGCAGATCACAGAGGGATCTTGATCGAGAACTGCAAAGGAGATGATCTTATAATAGCACCAGACGGTATTTCAGGAAATCTTATATTCCGGACCCTTCTGCTTTTATGCGGAGCTAATGCTCTTGGAGCACCCATACTCATGGATAAAATATTCGTGGATTCCAGCAGAGCGCGCGGCAATTTCAATGGCCCTGTGATACTCGCAAGTGCAATGGCTGGGATGAGGCAGTAAACTCCTGTAAAGGATGAATATTCTAAGGCTGACCCCCTTTGTAGTATGCCCTGGGTCTCTCACATGAATCAATATCCTGCCGCATGGGTTTTTGACCTTTCTTCGATTGAGAATCCATCCTTTGCTTTAAAATGCACTTTCCAAACCTTAATCCGCCAAGAGGATTTTTGGGTGTGCCCATTGAGTTCATACATCTTGCCATCACCGCAGCACCGCGTGCCAGACCGTCATCTACAAAGACTACGTTCTTCTCCGGCCTATCGTAAAGGCCGAGTTTACCTATCTCTTCCAGGATCAAACGTGGCTTATTTCCACTTATTCCTGCACGGCCTGTGACCCCAATGGCCGTCTTATCGGTTACGATATTTTCTTCAATCCCCACTTCTATCAGCCTTCGTGCCATACGAGCACTGATCATATCCAAGGCTCCGAATAGCACTTTCAAGCCTTTTGATTTACACAGGTCTTCACCTATCTTAGATAGCTTACACAAATCTGACCCATTAACGCCAACGTCGCAACCTATTAGATTCACATTATTTAATTTTGCCGCAGCAGGATTCACAGGCACTAGGCCATATTTTATTCTGCTCATAGGCACCTTTTCGATTGTGACCAGCGCCTCTATTTGATCTGCATATTCCTTAGCATCCTCGCCATAACTGGGTTTCATCTTGGGATCGAAGATATCCAGGCAGGCTCCTGTTTGCCTGTCCACTAGCCCAGTTCCCTGGACCACTGCATCAATTATCGCTCCGGCCAGGCCAAGGATGTTGCCTATCGTATGAGCATAAGGTAGTTCATCACTGGTAATCCTTCCTTTGAGGGTAGTGCCGAAGTCCATGGAAAGGCAGGGATTGCGAAAGTCCACATCCGTCCATCTACTGCCTTCCTTTATGCCTGCGGTTGCAAGCTCCCCTTCCATTTCATTGGCCACTATTTCCACACCTGTCGATCCCTGCGGAGGATAACAGGATGCTACAGCACCATTGAATATGACATTCTCTATCATTGTATAAGGTCTGAACTTTTCTATGATATTATGGATAGACATTGCTGGGGTCATAAGCCTTGGCGGCACACCAGCCATCAGACAGCCTTGAGCCAACGCCTGGATAAAGATTCCTATTTGGTCTGGGGAATCAAGCTCCGCTACTACACCGGTAGATCTTACAACAAAGTGCAAATCGGTCTTGATATCCAGGCGTGCCCTATCATGGCTCTCAATCAGAGTGTCTCTAACAAGCTCTGCTATCGATTCTTTTGTCAGAGCTGTGCCGTTAATCGTGCGGGCAAATATCTCCTCACTGGGCAATGGATGCCGCACATCACGTGTCATCTTCACCGTCTTGTTAACAATATAGGTCTTGCCGGAATCCATATCCGTGGCTGTAAGGATTGATTTCGTGGTAGTATTTCCAACCTCTACAGAGGCTACTATGAAGTAAGGCCCATTCTTCAGCTCAAGATAGTTCACAGGAGGACTCTCTGAAATCCTAGGCTTTGGCAAATTGGGACGGCGAAAGGGACTCATGCTTAATGAGAGAATAAGGCTTAAAGATATGAAAACCTTTGTGAAATCGCAAACGTGTTATAATTTATATTTCTATAATTTTTAAAAATATTAGACTGCTGGTTTTTATCCTAGCAGTCTATGCCTTCGCATGGCGGATGCTCATTCTCAGGCACTGGATTCTCGTGGAATTTGATTGTCTTCTCAGTCTCGAATTGTCCTGTGAACTGCTCATGGGCGTTTATATCCTTGTAGAAGATCTTATGCCACTTTGCATCTGTGCCCCATGTACCGTTGAATGTGTTCTTGGTCTCTATGCCAATTAGATGCGCGGGATCAGGTGTTAATTCTCCGGTATTATAATCTAATGTCTGCATCAACTCATCTACTGACTTTGTGTTCCTGCCAGAATTCTTAAGATCTTTTATAAGGTCCTCCGGTGAGCATTCATATGGAGGATTGTATGGCGTCGTTGAGGCGAAGTACGATGTCTCATCCTTCTCCATCTGATTTACTGAGAACATCTCCTGGACATCGGCTCCTATTCCGCCGTAGAACTCCTTCGAGTTAAGGTATTTTCCGCCTGTCAAGGGTGTTGTGCCAGAATATGTAAGCTTGGTATTCTCAAAAAGATTCAGCGCAGACTCGTTTCCGCCATTGACCGATGATATATTCCTCTTGAGCTTATCGGCATCCTGAGAATAAGCATGCTCCTGGTTAAGCTCTATGTCTCCATCACCGGCCATAGTGTTATAGTATTCAAGAGCTATCTTCTTATCTACTATCGATGTGCTCACATCGATAGCACCTGTTCCTGATACCTTTTGGTCTTCACAGAACTGCTCATACTGCACCGGCGGTATAATAGGTGGCGTCGCCGCTGCGCTGCCGCAGCAGGCTATAAGAGCTGCCATGATTATTGCTATTGCTACTCCCTTCATTCTTCTTTCCCCCATTAGGATTTTAATTGCCAATCCTTATATAAGAATTTGGTAAGTTTGGCTTTTAGTTAAACTTCTACTTTATTTTATATAAATTTATCGCCCTTTTGGGCAAAAATTAATTAATCAATTTTTGCTATATGAAGAAATGATTATCAAAAAAGTGAATTCATTTTGATATCTTAAATGTATGACATTTAATTTTGCTTATTACACAATCATAATTCAATACATGGAATTTCAGGAAATAATTAGCTATCTTAGAATTTAAATCATTAATTCGCATATACAAATCAAGAAGTTTTATATACTTAGTTGTTATCATTTTATAACTAAATAAAAAAAGTAGAAAAAACTGAGGGGGATGTACTTTGATGAAGGGGTATCCATGGAGACATCTCAATTTAGTTAGAGTGGCTACAATATCTCTAATCCTAATTGTGATGTGTGCTTCTGCGAATGCACTTACTTGTGATGAACTTAAGAAATATATAGATTGTGAATCAGTTAAAAAAGCGGATATAGTATTAGTATTTGATACCACACACAGTATGCATAATAAAATTTGTGAAATGAAAAACATCACGATGAATTTTGCTGATGCTTTAAACTCATCAGGCATAGACTACCGATTGGGTTTAACGGAGTTTGATGATTTCACCGGCGCATGTGGAGGAAGATGCGGCGGTATTCTTCCTCAGTGTGGCGATGTACCTTACAAAATCTATAATAACGGTAATCTGGTGAGCGATCCTAACATATTCAACTCCTGGATACAAGGCTTGAAATTGCACTGCGGCGGAGATGGGCCAGAGTCCATTCTGGCGGCCTTAAATCATACAATTACTGATCAGAAATGGCGAGGAGGAGATGTCCGAAAGATAGCTATCCTGATATCCGATTCCATACCTCACCCAGATGGAGATTGCTGCAATGTAGAAGGAGATACTTTCCCCGGTATTAGATCCGCTCTTATTTCCAACGGAGTAACTTTATATATCATCGGCGATAATAGCGGCTTTGGGATAATTCAACCCGGCTGGGCAACTGATTTGGCCACAAACACGGGCGGTAAGTTCTATGATATATGCCTAACAAAGTCACTTCTGCCTGTTATGAGGGAAATAATTTCGTATATCCGATGCTCTTTTAATCTCGATGCTGATGCTAAATGTGTTTCTAATAAGCTAGACGTCTGTCTAAAGCTCATAGGCAAAGATGGACAACCAATACCCTTTGATCCAGAAAATACAAGTGCTTGGGTAGTTTTAGATTGCCCCAATTGCATGAACGACAGCATAAAGTTCTTGGGAACACTTATCAGCTTTACGAAAGGCGGCTTCCCAGGAGCGCCTGATTACTGGATTGTGAAGGTTGACAAGACTGTTTGTGGGCCAACACCCTGCAGCGATACAATTAAGGTCGTGACTTATCAATCAACAGCGCCCCCATGGGGAACGGCAGATACAAACGTTAAGGCTGGAGATAATGTATGGATATATGGACAATATATCCCCGAGGAGTCAGGATGCGAGGTCACACTACATGGATCAGATCAGTACTACCTCAAAAAACTGCCTGATCTGCCAAGATATGATCTAATTTACGATCCTCTTAAAGAGGCATATTGCGGCACCATAGGTCCAGCTTGTGTCGATGAACAGGGCAATGTGAAATTCACAGCCTTTGGAAAGGTCTGCAATTGGGTTAGCGTTAAACAATTTGAGGTAAATTGCCATATAATTAAGGTCCATGTTGATATTAAGCCGGGACTATGTCCTAACCGTCTCAACCTAAAAGTTAATGAAAATATTCCTGTAGCTATCGTAGGCACCAAGGACTTCGATGTGAAGACAATAGATCCAACTACAGTTAGACTCGGCTATAATGGAAACCAAATCTCACCAGTTAGCTTCTACTATGCGGATGTGGCAACACCGTTCAATGGAACGTTATGCAACTGCACAGATAAGGGACCCGATGGCATCCTGGACCTAGTCCTTGAATTCAGTATATCAGAAATCAATAGCAGTCTAAATCTGCCAGTTTCACCGGGCCATTCAGTATTACTCCCATTGACTATATCCGGCGTTCTCTACCAGGAATATGGATCCAAGAGAATCAGCGGACAAGACTGCGTATTGATACCTTGTACAAAATCTTATAGCAACTCAACTTCTATTGAAGCCAGCAAATCAGATACAAGCGGGTGCCATGTATGCGAAATGATCGCGGATACAACGCCAATCGAAGCTAGTACAAACAGCATTGATGTAGGATTACATACGGAAAAAGTAGCAAATCCTCCAGCTACAATCACAGGGCCTCCGTCCAACGATATTGAAGGAGGAATGGATGCAGGCAATGGTACAATGACCAATGACACAATGACCAATGACACAATGACCAATGATACGATGACCAATGATACGATGACCAATGATACAATGATCAACGAAATACCTATCAATGAAACAAGTGTTTTGGAATAGATCAGCAAGCGAACGTAAAGTATAATTGAGCTTCAAGCTCAATGGGATGCGATCATAGTAGTCGGGATTGCATCCCAACTTCTATTTCTGAGCAAGTGATTGACTATAGTCTGCGAGAGCATTGCCCCTCCTAAACCACAAGCACTATCTAATGTTGTAACCATGCCTGCCAAAAGATTTATCATATTCCGGGATTCCCGTCCAACGGACCTTATGAGAAGAGCAGGGGTAGAAAGATGGAATATATTTTGCATCCAAAGTCTGAGATCGATGCCCGAGTAAAGAGGCTTCAAGCCCAGATGGAAGACATGGCAGGAGCTATATTGTTTCAATCCGTTGATATGTGCTATTTTTCGGGCACCGCTCAGGACGGGCTGGTCTATATCCCCAGGGATTCGGAACCTATCGTAATGGTGAAGAGAAGCCTGGAGCGGGCTGTTAATGAATCGCCTTTGGATGTCCGGCCGCTTAAGCATCTCAAAAACCTTAAAACAGATTTGGGGATAAAGTCAGGCAGCGTGATTGGGCTCGAGCAGGATGTGCTTCCATACAGCATTTACTCTAGGGTAGAGAGTGTTTTGGGCGATGCCAAGTTCATCGATGTATCAGAAAGAATCAGACAGATGCGCTCTGTAAAATCGGAATTTGAGATCGGCCTGATAAAAGAAGCAGCCAAGATGCTTGATGCCGGCATTTCATCGGTTCCTGAATGCCTGAAGGAGGGAATCCGAGAGGTCGACCTGGCAATCCATGTGGAATCTGTGATGAGGTCGATGGGACACCAAGGATCACTTCGGTTTCGGAGGTTCAACTGCATAGTTCCATTGGGCCATTTCATGTCAGGCCCGGACGCTGCAGCACCGAGCTTTCTTGCTTCGCCAACAGGTGGGAGAGGTACATCCTTATTATTTCCACAGGGCGCTGGATTTCGGAGGATAAAAAGGAACGAGCCTGTATTTGTGGATACCGTAGGCATATACAATGGATACATCGCAGATGCAACCAGGATATTTTCCATTGGCATACTCCCAAAAGAGCTGGAGGATGCCTATCTTGCAGCTCTGGAAATTGAAATGACTTTGGCAAAGGAGCTTTGCCCTGGGAAGAATGGGAGAGAGCTGTTCAATCTTTCTGAAGCCGAAGGTATGAGGCTCGGCTACCAGGACTTCCTGGGTGGCACAGTTGGGAATAAATGCGGATTCGTTGGCCATGGAGTTGGGATGGAACTGGATGAATATCCAGTGATAGGACCTCTGGATCACATGATACAAGAGAATATGACTATCGCAATAGAGCCGAAGATGATCTATCCCAGCGCGGGTGTTGTTGGGGTTGAGGATACCTTCTTAACTACTGCAAATGGGGCACAGAGGCTGAATAAGCTGCCGCAGGAGATATGGTATGTTTAATGCTGAATTATAACGATAATTGATGTGCTTTTGTTAGATTATGCTTCTAAACTATCATGCTCTGTTACTGTGAACAAAAAGATTTGTGTCAATCCTCGCATTAATTATAAAAATAAACGCCATGAGTATGTGGTCAATGAACTACACTTTTTATTTGATTAGTTGGGGAACGAAAGATATATGTTCTAGAAGCTCTTTCACGAATAAAAATCGCATTCCTTGGGGGAGATATGTCAACCAGATTTTGCCTTGCGGCTTTGCTCTTAAGCTTTTTTTTAACTCAAGGATCTACCGCTTTTATAGCAGGGCTTGGTGTTGGGAACGGGAATGGCGCAACTTCATATCAGGTTAATACCATAAGCAGCGACTCAGTGGGATTTACGTCATCCTTTATGGGATCACCGATGGAAGACTGGATTACTGCCGGTAGCAGTGCATTTGGCCATGGAAATATAAATCAAACCACATCGTATACTACGAGCAGTGGTAGTTTTGCAAGCAATCATTTTCATGCTGAAAATGCCGATATAAATATAAATGATCAAGGTACTACCTTCAAAGACTTTGTAGCCTCAGTTCCTAATATAAATATGAATGGAACGAATTTATTATATGATTGTACTACGGGATCCAATAGCGGCGTCAAAGAATTAAAATCTAATTCTGACAAGGGCAACATTGGTTTTTCGGGCTCCCTCGCTGCCAGCAGTTCAGGTTCTTCAATAGGCACTTCTGAGGGAAGCCAGACCCTTATCAACGGAAGCTCTGAAAAATTTGCATATAATGGATTTGGTTACGCAGATTTAAAATTGCGTGTCGATAATGGCAGTTTAGCTATGGAGCCACAGCCATTGACAGGTAATGAGCTGATGAGCTGGCATTTACTTGGAAGCGGATCACTGGTGGAGATGTTCATCCAAGCTGTGAATAAGGCGGGACCATATGCGTCAATTCATGCCGCATCACCTGGATTTATGGAGGCGTATCCTTCAGCCTCGGTGACCTATAATGGGGCTGAAGTGAAAGCATGACCATGCTGATGGGGCAAACCATGAGATGATAGTCTTTGAGAGCTCAGATACTGCTGATAATGCTGATCTTGACTGTAGGCTGTGCGTCCGCCGACTTCTGGAGTGGATATGCGGGCACCAACTCAACCTCCTGGAGTATTTTTAGGGAGAGCACCCAGATAAACTTTTATTATGAGCAGCATGTGAGCGGAAAGGTTGAACCGGTGGATGGGCCTAATAACAGATCTTTGAACTCGTATTATTCTTGCTATTCAAATGTAAATATCAATGATGTCAGCATCAAGGAACGCTTGGCAGCCTTTAAAGGTAATTATAAATGCGATGAGATCGAGGCCATGGCTGCCAGGGATGATAATGTAATTCAGTCGGATATCGTAAAGCCATCCGGAGGCAATGAATATACACTCACCTACCATGAGATCTGGCCTGTCGTCATGGTTCAGTTGAAGAGCATTGCCTATTCAGGAAAAGAAATAAATGCGAGAGAGGTCGCTGGAAATAACTTGGATTATGCAAAAGCCGATTTCCTATATAGCAATAACCTTATAAAAGATATAACCATCCGCGAGGGCTTATCGAGGCTGAATGCTACTGTGGTAGCCACTGATAACGGTATAGAGACTGCTAAGCGTGAAGCTACCAGGAGTACGGAATTCAAAGTACGCGCTAGTGCCACAGGCATATCCGATTTTAGCTATCTCCAGTCTGGATCAAAGTATACGCGAGAACCGATAACCGGCTATGAGGTCCTCAACAAAGGAGATGAAAGATACTACGGCAAATATAATATGACAGATGTCATTGAAATGCAATCCTCTGAGAATAATAGCGAACCTGAGGAAGGCGGGCTATCCTGCTGCAACGGTGGATGGGATGATATGCTGCCGTCGGATAAGGTTGGGTACGGCATGGGGGCTAAGGACATCTTTGATTGCACATGTTATAATGCTTCAAGATTATGAGAAGAAATTTGGCTGAAATAACCTTTAATAGAATACTTATAAGAACTTAGTTCTTTTCTGATGATATTTTCTTATTTTCGTTGGATATGTATCTTTAAATATTATAAATTGTTTCTTTCCGTTAAGTTCGCGATCTAAAATTAGCTTGACATTGTCACATTAATTTCGATTTCGGTCGAGTTATTTCTAGTAAAATAACATATGTTTAACCCTCCATAACCTGCACCATAAGCCATTTCGTGATGGGAGCTATCACAAGCTAGGGATGTTGTTTCTCTATCGGGTGCCTGTGCGTCTCCATTGACCAAGCGGACATCATTGAGAGCTAATCCAGTGGGGGAAACATGTGCAGCAAGGGTACTTAGAATCGATGCAGCCGTGCACTTTTTAGCCCCACTGAAATGTGACAATGTCAAGTTAGAACATCAGACATATTGAGCTCACTAGTTTAGGTTTGGGAGAGATTGGGGTCGAAAAAGCGGAAATGAGACCATTGGGCGCCATTTCACAAGATTTATTCTAATTGCTGATCAGGGTAGCTATTAAAATATTTTTCTTTAATTTAAAAGTTACTAGTACTCACGTAAGAAACATTGATACTATAATGATTAATCGTAATTAATGTAATATCAAAAATGATTGCAGTTATAAGTCTTAAAGACACCTGCTACAAAATTAAAATATCACTAGCCTAATTTAAGCCTTAATGTAATAAAACTCCTATAAGAGATAACAAAAAGAATAGTAGAGCATCAGCAGTAAAATTCAGAACTATCAAAAAGCAGAGGCTTCTAAATATGGGTTAGTCCAGTAAATACCTATATAAAGAGTCTATAGTAATATCTACTTGTGCTATGAATCATAATATCAATTACTTCCTACACCAATAGAAAAAAAAATCGATTTCTATGTTAGCCGTTCAGATAAAGTTCAAAACATACTTAAAACTTTTTAACAGATGGCATTGAGATCTATAATTTTTTCCCTTTAAATTTAGCTACATCCATTAATTTGTTTCATAAGATATGGAAAGATTTAAAAACTCATCGCGGATTTCATGTGGATTAATAGTCTTAAATTTGAGGAGGCAGGATCAAATGAAGCTTGTATTATTAGGAGTTCTAATTTTGGCCCTGGTATATAATGCAGCTGCAGTTACTACCATTGGGGCTCAAAATATGAATCTTCAAATAACTAAATCGGATGGAGTTGGGAATTACGTAACGGGAAATATTAACATTAATACGGGTGCAACTTCAGATACTGCGCAGCCTATTTCATTTTATCTCACGCCAAACCAAAATGGCATAAGTTTCGGCGCAGACTCTATTGACATCGCTCAATCAGGAAGTTTTACCGCAGATCTATTTGCTGATAGCCCATCTGCCAGCGCCATTGCTCATTTGGATATGAGCAATTATTGTTGTGGAGCTGACCCTACGACGACCATATTCCCATATTTAGAGGCAGATGTACTGGATAATGGAATGGTAAAAGCAAGCCAAAATACCGCAATACAAGGATTACAAGGATCCGCCGATGCCAAAACATCATGTCAATTAAATACCAATTCAGAGAGTAGTTTTGTAGATGCACAGAGTACTGATTCTGCGGGCTTTGGCTATTTGAGTGCAAATCAAGAGGCAATTACTTCTCAAGATAATGATTTCCAGGGAGCTGTGGCTGCGCAGTCATCAAGTACAAAATCTTTATCAGGCACGTCTTCAGTAACATCTCAGTCAAACCGTCCTACAATACTGCATGATGCAAGTGGAAATCCGATCTCTAATGCGTATGGTCCAGTAAGTGGGACAGATGATGCATATAACCAAGTCACAGTAACAAATGGAAGAATCGGCTATACGTATCAGGGGGAAGATAATACTTGGGAGAGCTTAACTGATGATTCCAATTACCAAGAAGAACCTGTCTTCCAGGTAGCGGTAGCGGGTGATATATCTTCTGGAACTAGTGCTGGTCTATCCCTTCATGATTTAGATGCTCAAATGCCAGATTCAGGGGACACAGTAACAATGGACACTACAACGTTCGACGATCATACTTTCGACTTAAGCAGTCTCTCAAATATCTGTCAGTCCGGTCAAGTCTCACTAGGGTTCTATGAAGGTGCTTACGTCCAAAATGAAGATTTTGCGAACCTTGAAGAGTTTGAGCCCCTTTTATCTGGTGAAACAGTAGATATCAAGACTGAGGCAGCAGAATCAGATAACGGTGGTACTATTAATGCAGCTCTGCCATATTATCAGTACGACATACCTATCTCTAACTCGGAGACTGGTATTGCTCTGGTTGGCGCTACTAGCTTAGCTTACTGGGGCCATGATAGCAGCGGTAATGCTGTGGGCAATGGATTGATTGCGGGTAGTATGAGAGGTTGTTAAATAGATAATCCATTCAAATCAGGCGGGAGTTCAGAGTGAAACTCCTACCTAATCCTTTTCTATTTAAGTGTTGCGAAGTTGATTTAGTGAAAGATAATCTCCCTCAGATTAACGATTGACATGACAACTATGCACCTATCATAATCTGCTATTGGAATCTTGCCTCATTGAGATTGCAACGTGCAATTCAGCTGCGGAGCTTCTAATATTATATAGCCAGCTATCAAACCTTAATAGACGGTATGATAATCCCTTGTTAAATGGGTTTAGCTTCATCAAAGGTTTTTTTGTTCGTGTTCGCGAAAAATTTATAAGCAAGGTTCACTATGATCTCAATTTGGAGACATGAACTAAAATATAAACCAATCTCCGTATTGTAATCCACAGAATTCCGCGTAGGAAGTACGCCGAGGGGATTAGAATTATATGAAATGGAGTACGCTGATCAAGCTCATTTTGATGTATATGCTTGTTTCCAATGCCTCGGCGCTAGAAATTAAGGGAACAGGCGAAGGATACTTCTTGAGCGAAGCCCATAACACAGCGGGGTTCCAAGCCGAAGCATGGGCTTATTCAGTGGACGGACACTTGAAGGGCGATCCTTATGCCCAAGCCGATATCGATCATGCGGAGGCATCTGTCAAGGGATTTGCCTCTACCAATAAAGGCTATGTTGAATCCGGGACATTATCGACAAATAATATCACTCAAAGCGGGATTGGCACAATCACAAACGCCTCTATTAACGGCAGCGGGACAATAGGGATGGATTACCTGGAATCGGTTGACGTCAACCTCAGCTATCAGAGCGCAACTGCCAACTCAGCCAATGTCAATTCTTATGTGGATACTAATCTGAGCCTCGATCAGGGCAAGGCATCAGTCGACAGCTATGCAAGGGATGAAAGCGGAAACTATGCCAGAGTAGTTGCGCTTGCCGGACCTTCCGCCTGGATAGGGACAACTCAAACTGTAAGCATCGATCCGACATCTACATCAGCGACTATGGATATTTTCGGAACCAGTAGAGATAGTCAGGGAGCAACAGATGCTCAGAACCCAGTTCCCTATTTGTCCGCCTACTCAGGGTCCGGAAATACACATGGCAATACTTCGGTGCAATACACGATATCAAGAGGCTACTTGAATACAGAAGGAGTCGTTGGGGATGCAACGAATGGGTATATAGTCCCGAGTAGTCCATCAGCCAGCTCCATGAAGGCATACTCAGATAATCAAACCAGCATCGTCGACCCGGACGGAGCAGGAAAGATCAACTTTGCTCAGGATGACGCAGCAGCAATATCGTCGCAGGCTGTCTCCAATACGCTTGGATTCTCCAAATGGAACTTCTACTTTGTGCATGGGGAAGGAAATATCACCGGCACGGCAACTCAAGACGCATTTGATACATCAGCCCAAATCTACTAGATCTATGTCAAACTATGTATGATCAAACCTGGAAGGACTTCGTGATGAATGTAACATCCTTCCAGGCTCTTTTAGGTTTTTGGGCTCCTCATATTTCCTGTGGATTCACTCAAGAGGGACTTGAGACTCTCATGAAAATGAAAATCATCTTTGTGCAATTTGTGTTCTTGGTAATGAATTAATTTATTTCATTGCTAAAAACGATCGATATTCAACTAAAAGAGCACAAAGGACACAAAGCTATTTCAGACGCATACGCTCAGGAACATTTTTACCCATAAAAAAAAAACATCGACGAGCCTTAAATGTTAATAACGATTGGGCTCTGTCCCGTAATTGAGGGATGAGTAAACGGCTGTCCCATTGGATTCTCACCGCCTGTAGGCGGTTGCGGTGTGTTGGTGGATTGAGTATTGCTAGGCTGACTTGGGGTCTCAGCCGCTGCGTTGTTTGAAGTGCTTGATTGCGTGTCAGTCGAGTCTAAGCCGCTAGAAGATGAATAGCCAATATTTTGGTTGCTTGTACCTTGAGTACTTTGAGTATCGGTCATATCAGTTGTTGTGGTTGTCCCACTGTTATCATCGACGACCTGGGTAGGAATGCTGCTTCCCTCGCCCTGCCAATTGGCATAGTTCATTACCACAGAATTGTCGGTACTCAGCGCTGTACTCCCGGTGAATGTCTGCGCCCCAGATGAATCGATGCGGGTCATTGTCACCTGAAGCTGACCAGGATTGCTGTTGCCATTGGTATCGAATGCGAAGTTGCCTTTATCAGTGTTCACACTGGCGCTCACTTTTCCTTGAGGGTCTACTTTGGCACCGGCCACGTCGAACTCATAGTTTCCTTCAACAGAGGTAACGCCCACTACAAGATCTACAGCTTTGCTGCGATTTGATTGATACCTCAACTGATATTGTTTCCCGACCTTTGTTACATACATATAATCATGCTCATTTGGCCCCAGCACAATCCTTTGTGCTCCCATCTCAGAGCCGGGCCCTATCATCATCACACTTAGGAAACTGTCCTCTGTTAGTCCAATGCCATTGATTTCGACTGTGAAGTTACCGGCAGCAGGTAATATGTACAGGGGAGCCTTATTCTTAGGCGTCGCGAATTTGAAGTACTTGACCTCGGCATTTGGAATTTCGTTTACGAATTTGTCCGGTTCTGGATATCCTATCCTTCGGCCAAGTTCATCAGTGATCACTAGATTTGCATTCCCATCTTGCCAGACTTGGATATATCCTCCACCAGGCTGAGCTTCTATGCCTCCAAGGCTATTATCGCAGAAATCGCACCTCTGCTTCCCTAACCTTGATGAAATAGATACTACTTCTAAGTTGTAAGTGCTAGCGTTGCCAGTATATTGCGCTGAAGGCTCATTTGGGTTGACAGATGCGTAGTACATCCAAGTATTATTTTTTGTGTCTATCATTACCGATTTTATCACATCTGGGAAGTTGTTGTCGTAAACCAGTATTTCCGCAGTGTCATTGCCAAAATCCTTTACAGCGATCGGGGTTATGGTATGCCCCTCAGTTCCATCAGGCATGAAGATACCTAAGACCCACCATTCGGTAGCCTTTGAACCACCTTTAAATGCGTTGATAAGGGTCTCCAAAACAGCATTAGGAGATTCATCTACCTTCTTTGATCCGCCGGGACTGGTGACCTGAGTGGCCCACCAGTAGGCAATTTCACTTTGAACGTTCTGGTTATCTAAAGATAGGTCTGCAGCATCTTTACCCCCAAGCACCAGTGGATTAACTTTATTGTAATATATAAGCTCACTGAGCACAGCCATACCTTCGCAATGCCCATTTGCCATGGCATTGTTAGCCTCAATCATCCATCGGTTTGCCGGAGGTGTGAGGATAATCTTGCCACCTGCGTTGCTGGCAATAACTTTATCCCCAAACATACGCTGCATATCTTCTGGGGTCAAACCTACGGTTGGGATATCGCTACCATAATTTTCAAAGCTAAATCCATTGAGATCAGGGCGAAAACCGCTGTCCGTCGCGTTGATTGTCTGGGATTGACCACTGATAGTATTATTTATTGGTGCATTCTGGCCTTCCGCACAAACTAGTGTCGCGCCTAAAACTAAAAAGAGCAATAAAGTATGATACTTCATTTTCTCCTCGCAATGGTTGATTGAGCGCTTAATTCGTTCTGTTACTTCTATCCTTTAAATCCTTTGCCCGAATACAATGATTTTCTAACTGTTCAGTCGTTCAGGCATTTTACTGGGCAAAGCTCGCTTGGACTAAATTATAATTTTAGCGGTAGAAATTTCGAGTATAGGATATACCTTTGATATGCTCTTAGCAATCTATTCCGCTACACGGAGCAACTTTTTTCTCAGCTACAGGGTTCTCGTTAAACTTGATCAATTTTTCAGCCTCAAACTTTCCGCTGAACTTTTCATGAGCCTTGATATCCTTGGATAGCATTTTATGCCACTTTGAATCGGTGCTCCAAGTGCCGTTAAATGTATTCTTTGTATCAAGGCCAATTGTATGCACAGGATTATAGTACGGCAGATGCCCAGTCTTGGATTTGTTTCCTGTTGAGGATATAAAGGCAGTCTGCTCCTTCTCGATCTCATTTACATTGAAGTTTTCCTTTATCTCCGCTCCGATCTCAGAAGAAAGATCTTTTTCGCCGACCAAAGGCGTCGACCCAGAGTATGTCAATTTAAGGTTGTCGAATAAGTTTAGGCTTGATTCATTGGTATCGTTTAGAGCATCAATTTTTCTTAAAAGCTTCTCGGCATTCTGAGAATACACGTTGACCTGATCGATCTCGATATCACCATTTCCGACCATAGAGCTATTATATCCAAGGCTAAGATCGTCATCCTCAATTGATGTGCTGATATTAGTAATGCCTTTGCCTGCTATCTTCTGCGCATCGCAAAACTGTCCATACTGCACTGGCGCTTCTATCGGCGACATTGCAATTCCTGCATTAATGATTACAAAAATGAAAATGAATAGCATCGCTATCAATAATCCCCTCATATTATTGCTGCCCCCTTCTGATATATGCCTATTCTACAATTCTTTTGATAAGATTCTCCTTGCCCTATTTTAACTTTCCCCATAGTTAATAGTGTTATACTATGGAATTTAAATTTAGCCAATCATGACCTTAGTTATCGTGCCTACTAAGAGGGCAAAGAGTAGCCATTGTAATGATTTCAATAATACCGACACGTATCTATGTCGTCCCCTCGGCTTGATTTCCGTGTGTACTTCTAAGAACGTGGCTATCGAATAGTATAAAGAATCAAAAAAGAGCTCTCTTTTATCAGTGTTTTCGTGACCTTTCAAACCCCTTCCTAGAAAGAAAATTAATGCACAAAAAACAACTAGGACTATAGAGCATGTTATTGGACGATCAGGTCTAACGCCATACCCGCAGGTTATTTCGGCCATGATATCATAAACTTTTGACCAGCCCCAGCTCTTCGATTCCTGGTTAAGGAATCTGTATTGGTAATAACAATCATCGGCTTCATCTAGTCCTAAGTCTCTATAGTTTTTCACCAGAGATAGGTAGGCAGAGTTATCATAGCTTAGAATATTCTTGATCAGGTTCCAATCTACCATAAATCTTTGGATATCTGCCTTGGCAAGGAATAAATGTGAACTCTTGTTGAACGTAACATTATCGAACCTCATTGTATTAATTTGCGTGCGATTCATAGACAAATTTTTATCAAATCGTGCATCAGAAAAATCCGACGGCCCAAGAAACTGGACGTCATTAAATATAGCATCTCTATAGAATTGCGTTTTATTAAAGAATGATGGCCCATTAAACTCTGAACTTGAAAAATCGGCTGTCTTATTGAAATGAGTATTTTGGAATAATGATTCTCCAATAAATCGGCATCTACTAAAGTCAGTTGATCCACGGAAAGTTGTATCCATAAATGCTGCCTCATCGTCAAATTGTGCCGCATGAAAGTCTGAGTCTTTGGAGAAGTTGGCTCCTGAATAGCCTACAAGAGTTTTGAATTGTGCACCACCAAAGTCGGTTTTTCCAAGGAACTGAGCTAATTCGAATTCGGTATAAGTCCCATCAAAATGTGATTCAACGAAGCTTGCATTTCCTTTGAATATGGAACAATAAAAACTTCCAGATTTTTGGAATTCGGATGCTGAGAAATCAGCGTCCTTTTCAAAGCTGTTAAAATCAAAGATGGCACCCTGGGGGAACCTAGATTGGCTGAAGTTTGCATTTCCATAGAACCGACTGAAGCTAAAATCAGCATTTCCATCAATCTCGGAATTAAAAAATGTAGCGTCTTTTTTGAATGAGGTATTTGTGAAAATGGCGTCTCCATTCACGGTTGTATTAGTAGCTGTTATATTTCCTTCTATTATGGAATTAGTGATCTTTATAGATTTATAATTTAAATTATTCAGATCAAGATCTCCCACCAAGTTGATATGATCGTAGACTATTGAATTGCCATCTACGCTTGCTACTATATCATTTGCAGGAACATCAATTAACTTAGAGACTTCTGGGCTTGATACATTGTTTTCAGATGCATTAACTATAATGGCGGTCATTAATGCTATCATTAGCGCTATTAGTGCCGGCCAAGTTCTTGGAATAGTATCTCCCCAATTCTTCGCTAATCGTCCATTGGATATTAAGCTTACCAATTCTTCAAGTCGTATAGAAAATATCGGATCAATTCATGGTAGTAATATAGTTATAGCACATATAAAATAGCTATAACTGATATAATTATCCCGTAATATTGCCCCCCTTTCATTGATCCATACTCTTGGATAGAGATCATTTTTTATAATAAAAATAAAATTTGCTAATAATGCAATCTTTTATGGTTTCGGTACATGTCCTTTTACATTCGCAAACGGATTTGTCATGTTCGTAGTATTATTTGTGGTCTTGTTCATAGCGGTTTGGTTTGTGGCTGCAGTAGTATTTTTTTCGGTTAGATTAGTCGTGCCATTGGTTGTATTCAATTTGGTGGCATTGAGCTTATCCTTAGCTGTCTGGTTCTCTGCAAGGGCAACAAATATGGAGAGTGCCAGCAGCACAGATACAAGCAATATTCCAAGTTCTATGGACCTTCTCATCTTTTACCTCCCTCTTTAATTTTCTTTTATTTTCTCATATTCAAATTTAAACCTTTCCTATAAGTGGATAAGCGATAGAATAATAATTGATCTTATATAGTCCCGACTTTTGCCAAATGTGCTTACTGTAAGTAAGATTAATGATAGTTATCGATATTGCTAAACGAATAATCAATATAAAAAAAACTTATGCCTACATATATCTCTTTCAGCTAATTTTTATCGGTATATTTAATAATAAATTCAGTATATTGTTTTACTTAGCCTTAACGTGCGCGCACGGTATCAATGATTAAAGCTTTAGTATCAATAAAAAAACAGGATTGGCATTGTGCACCGAACCGCTTGCTATGGTTTTTTAATAGTTCTCGTTAAAGAGCTCAAAGTACGCCCTCTCATGCTTACATGCTGGGCAATCCTCCGGGGCCTCATATCCCTCATGGGATTAAGTTTATCCACTTTCACTCCAACCACCTGAGGGCACAAAACCAGAGAAGAAATGATGAAGAGCATAAAGATAAAAGGTGCGCGCGAGCATAACCTGAAAAACATCACTGTAGAACTTCCCCGAGACAAATTCATTGTAATCACTGGAGTATCCGGATCAGGCAAGTCAACATTGGCCTTCGATACTATCTATGCCGAAGGACAACGTCGCTACGTGGAGTCACTTTCAGCCTATGCCCGGCAGTTTTTAGGACAAATGGATAAGCCAGATGTAGATTCAATAGAAGGGCTCTCTCCGGCCATCTCTATTGAGCAGAAGACCACATCGAAGAACCCAAGAAGCACTGTTGGGACAGTTACTGAGATCTACGATTATCTGAGACTCCTTTTCGCCCGAATTGGCGTGCCGCATTGTCCAATCCACGATATACGGATAGAATCACAGTCGCCCGAAAAAATTGCTGATAGCATCTGTACTGACACCAAAGGAATGGTCACAATTCTCGCACCCATCGTCCGCCAAAAGAAGGGCACGTATGGCCAGCTCATCAAGGATCTGAACGCTGAGGGATTTTCCAGGGTGCGGGTGAACGGAGAGATCCATAGGACCGATGAGGAGATCGAGCTTGATCGATATAAGAAACATGATATCGAGGTGGTCATTGATAGACTCGACCCGGCTGTTGACCGTACTAGGCTGGTCGAGGCATGTGAGAATGCCCTCAAGAAGGCGGAAGGCCTCATTATTGTCGCAGATTCTGAAGAGAAAGAGACGCTTTACTCCTCCATTATGGCCTGTCCTGTCTGCGGCATGGCATTCGAGGAGCTACAGCCTAGAATGTTCTCCTTCAACAGCCCCTTCGGTGCATGCGATGCCTGCAATGGCCTTGGGATCCGAATGGAGTTTGACCCCGATTTAATAATACCCGATAAAGAGCTCTGCATAGCAGATGGAGCTGTGGCTCTCTATAGAAACGCAATCGATGGCTGGCGTGGCCAGCACTTGGCTGGAGTAGCCAAGCATTTCGGCTTTGACATCTTTACGCCCATAAAAAATCTGACCGATGATCAATACAACGCCCTTATGTACGGCTCGAGCGACCGCATCCAGTTCCAAATGAGCATGAGGAACGGAGATGCCTATTGGTCCCACAGCGGCTCATGGGAAGGCCTTATTCCTCAGTCTGAGCGGCTCTATGGCCAGACTGAGTCCGAATATCGCCGAGAGGAGCTTGAGAAGTTTATGAAAGTCCTCCCATGCCCCAAATGTGGGGGACGAAGACTTAAGGAGAAAGTTCTGGCGGTTAAGATTGCAGAGAAGTCTATAGTGGACGTAACCAATCTCTCAGTCGTTGAGAGCATCCGATTCTTCAAGGACCTGGAATCAGAGCTCTCTGAAAAGGATAGAGAAATTGCCCGTCAGATCCTGAAGGAGATCCGCTCACGCTTGGGTTTCTTGGAACACGTAGGATTAGGCTATCTTACGCTTTCTAGAAATGCCGGAACCCTTTCAGGCGGAGAGGCACAGCGCATTCGTCTTGCAACGCAGATCGGCTCAAACCTGATGGGGGTTCTCTACGTCCTTGATGAGCCATCCATTGGGCTGCACCAGAGGGACAACGCCCGGCTAATCGATACTCTGAAGAAGCTGCGGGATCTGGGAAACACTTTGATAGTAGTAGAGCACGATGAGGAGACAATTCGCTGTGCGGATCATGTGCTGGATATCGGACCGGGTGCTGGCATTCACGGCGGGTGGGTTGTAGCTGAGGGCACACCAGATGAGATCGAGAGGAATCCAAAATCTCTAACAGGGCAGTATCTTTCAGGGAAAAAGAAGATAGAGGTTCCGTCTTCCCGTAGAAAGAGTGAATCCTTCGTCAGCCTCAAGGGTTGCCGGGCGAACAACCTTAAGGATATCGATGTGGGCATCCCTATCGGAGTCCTGACTGTTGTCACAGGCGTCTCGGGATCGGGCAAATCCACTCTGATCTATGATACGCTCTACCGAGCCTTAATGAAGAAGATATACAAATCCAGCGAGACCCCTGGAGAGCATGATGCCCTCTTATTTGATTCTGAAATCGACAAGGTCATAGTGATCGATCAGAGTCCCATCGGCAGAACGCCTCGCTCCAATCCGGCGACTTACACCAAGGTTTTTGATCCTATAAGGAAGGCTTTTGCCGAGACCAAAGAGGCTAAGATCAGAGGCTATAAGGAAGGGCGTTTCTCCTTCAATGTTAGGGGAGGCCGCTGCGAGGCATGCCAGGGTGACGGCCTGATCAAGATCGAGATGAATTTCTTGCCGGACGTCTACATCGAATGCGAGGAATGTAAAGGTACGCGCTATAGCCGGGAGACGCTGGAGGTTAAATATAAGGGCAAGTCCATCGCCGAGGTTTTGGACATGACCGTTGAGGAGGCGAGGGATCACTTCCAGAATGTCCCTGCTATTAGAAATAAACTTGAAACTCTATCTCGTGTTGGTTTGGGATATATCAAGCTGGGGCAAAGCTCCACAACCCTCTCAGGAGGCGAGGCCCAGAGGATCAAGCTCACGAGAGAGCTATCCAAGAAGGCCACTGGCAGGACAATTTACCTGCTGGATGAGCCCACTACTGGTTTGCACTTTGATGATGTGTTGAAGCTTATCTCAGTCCTGAACGATCTGGTGGATAAAGGCAATACGGTTGTGGTGATTGAGCATAACCTGGACATAATTAAATCCGCTGATTACATCATCGATTTGGGGCCGGAAGGCGGGGATGCGGGCGGGAGGATAGTGGCTACTGGAACGCCCGAAGAGGTGGCGAAGGTGAAGGAGAGCTATACGGGGAGGTTTTTGAGAGAGAGGCTTTCTAAGAAGTGCAGAACTAAAGCGGTAACCTCTGGAAAAGGACCTATTCAAATGTCTTCTAGCATTGGAGCAGTCGAGAACATTTAGTATGATCTAGTGATTACAGATGTGGTTACTTATATTGATTAGGTAAATTGCATCTAGCTCTATTTTGCTCCATACTTTCTAACATGATCCCAGGCTCTATGAAGCTTTGGATAACGCTTTTTCTTGGAATAGATCGAAACATCCCCTCGATCGAAAAGCTTGCGATCCTCGCCCACCGGACAGATCTTGATGCATATGCCACAGGGTGAAATGCCCTTCCGGCTTAATTCAGCACTATAAGTGGCGCAGCTTTTCTTATCCGTCAATCCCTGAGGATAATCATTCTCATTTAATGCCTTAGTAGGGCACATGTTCACGCAGAGCATGCAATTGACACAAAGCTTTTCATTCATCATCGGATCAGATGGAAGCTCCGCTGAGGTGAGCACTGAGCCGAAGCGCACTCTGGGGCCGTACTTTGGTGTCAGCAGCATATTATTCACCCCGAAGGTTCCTAGGCCAGCCAGTAGAGCGGCATGTCGATGAGAGAAGAATGCAATCGGGTTTTTCAGAAGTGCCTCGATGTTTGTGTACCCATCTCTGGGAACGAATAAGGATGCATGGCCTTTCTCATTCAGGAAGTTGGCAAGCCTGTAAGTGTATTGATCGAGCAAGGCATTCACTGTCTTGTACAGCTCATGATAGTAGATTGAAGGCGAAGTCTCGAGCACTGGAAGGCTGATAGGAAGCCCAATCACAATTACCGATTTGGCCTCAGGATAGATCGATTGCGGATAAAACTCTTCGGGCATCCACGGCTTGAAAGGCGGCTCTTCCCAACGCTCCACGTTAGCCACTCCTACTAAAGTGATCTCCATCTCGTGGCACTTCTCCAGAATGGATCTCTTCAATGCCTCGCTCATGATCCTCTTCCTGTCACAATTTTCTCTCAACAATCGTCATAATTGGCCGCACCATTTGCCTTTCCTATCAATTATTGCGAAGGCATTTTCCGTAAGGACAGACCTCTGCGATTTATGCCTGCCGCTTTTAGCTATGACTACCGGATCGCTTACCTTTCTGGCTTCTGCTATAATCCTATGACCGTGAATCGAGTTACCGACCTCATAACCTTTCATTCAGTGATCTCCAGCTTGCCTTCCTTTTCCAGGTCATCCATAATTTTGCATATCAGCTCATAATCAAGCTGAAGGTCCAGACTCGCATCAGAGGCGTATGCTTCGCGTTTTAATTCAAAATATCCGGCAACTTCTTTCTTTGCCGTCTCATAATCAACATCATGGTATTCAATGACCTTGATTGCTGCTAACAGTGCTAACATCTACCCCCATATATTCGTTTTATTAGTTAAAACTAATCTATAGGCTTATCGGCTCGTCATAGAAGTATTGCATATTGTATGTACTTACAGGAGATACAGAACTCGTTCGGGTACAAGGAGTTCCAGTCTCTTGGCTTCAATTCCGTCCTCAATTTGACCTGGGGCATATTATATCCAGGAAAAATTGGGTACTACTCCAAAACTATTTATCCGTCTCCTGAGCATCCTACCATGGGCGTTTGCGGAAAGATACAACACGACCGGCGTTGCTGTCCAACATATGATTAGGTTGATCGACTTTATACTTGCCCTAAGATTGGAGGCCGATTTTTAGAAATCTTGCCACTACATAGGCCGCAAAAGTCGAGCTAGTTATAAAGAAACTCACCGGATAGGGCAGATAGAAGGAAACAAATAATCCAAACCATGTTGCAAACAATGCGATAAGCACGGAAATGATAATGCCCTGGGCCGGACGCCTGGCTATCTGTTGCGCAACTGCCGCCGGCGTAACCATGAGTGCAAAGATTAATAGCACCCCGACAACTTGCACAGCGATAGAAGTCGCAATCGCAATCAGAAGCATAAATACAACTCCGATCCAGAAGGTCGATATCCCTTTCGCTTCGGCCACATCTTCATCCAGAGAGGTAAACAAGAGCGGACGGTAAATAAAAGCGACCACTATAAGCAGTAAAAGTCCCGCAATAAGCGTCATCAGGACATCCGTGCTGCTTACACCCAATATCTCACCGAACAGAAGCGAATAGGCTTCAGTGGCATAACCGGAATATAAATTTATGAACAGAACGCCTAGACCGAGCATAAAAGCCAGCACTGTTCCGATCTGAACGTCGCGTTCGGATATCTTGCGTCCAAGAGTCGCCATAGCAAAACCGCCACCACAGGTGAAGACCATAAGTCCGAAAAGCGGATTTATCCCGAGAAGGACGGCGCCAGCCGCTCCGGCAAAACCTATATGAGAAAGTGCGTGCGCTGCAAACGATGAACGACGCAAAATTATGAAGTAGCCGATAACGCCGGCAACGATAGCGACAATAGTTCCGGCTTCAAATGCGTGCTGCATAAAGTCATATTGCCACATCGATTCCAGATCACTTATGATGTTAAAACTGAAAGTTACGCTATTCATGGTGTTGTACCGGTCCTTCCATGCCTACGACAGCTATCCTGCCGTGTGAATCCTTCACTACTTCAACCGGCATGCCGTAGAGTTCGGTCAGTGCCTTTGAATTTAGTATCTCGGACGGCTTGCCGTTAGTAATCCGGCCATTTGCAACATACAGCACTCGGTCGAGTACGTGTAAAAGCGGATTGATATCATGAGCAATCAATAAAACCGTGACTCCGCGCGAACGCACGATATCATTGATAAGTCTAACAAAATGGGATTCTCTGTGGATATCTAGATTTGCTAGGGGTTCGTCAAGCAGAAGCAAGTCCGGTTCACCAACCAACGCTTCGGCAAGAAATATCCTTTTTAACTCTCCACCCGAGAGCGATCCCAGCGGCTGGTGTGCCAGTTCTTCCCCGCCAACTGCCTTAAGGGCAGCAAGAGCTTTTTCCATGCCTTGATTTCCTAAACCGATCCCCCAGCGAGTGCCATCGATCCCCAATCGAACCAGCTGGATTGCTTCGAGCTTCATCTGAGCGTCTATCGGATGCCTTTGGGGCACATAACCGATACGTGGATTGCCGCGGCGAGGCGCCTTGCCGAAAATGGATAACGATCCTTTTAGGGGTTTGGCCAGACCTAGCAAGAGTCCAAACAGAGTCGTCTTTCCGGCTCCGTTCGGACCTAGGACCGCAACGAATTCCCCTTGTTTTATCGAGAATTCGGCATTGTCGAAGAGTGTTTTTGTAGCATATCCTCCTGCTAAGTTTTCGGCAGTAATTATTGCTTCGTTATTCATACTTATTGTCCATGCGCCTTTGAGTTAAGCGCATTTTCAAGCAAGATTAGCTCTGAGTTCATCCAGTCCTGGAAAGACATATCTGGCGGTTGGATTGTTTCGGTCACTCCGATAACCGGAATGCCTTGGTCAGCGGCCAGTTTCTTTACGTTCTCAGTAAGCGGCGTCACCGTTTGCTTGTTATAAACCAGAACCCTGATGTCTCCGCCTTTGAGTTGATTCTCGAACTCGACGACACTGCTGGCCGGGGGATCGTTGCCTTCCGCAACAGCCTTGGTAAACTCCGGCGGGGAGACAAGGTCAAGTCCCGTGGCGTCGGCAAGATAAGCAAAGATATTTTCCGTTGCGGCAACTTTGACGCCCCCGAATTGTTGCTTGATGGAGGAGATGCGATTCTGATATCCGGCAAGCGATGATTGAAGGGTCTGGTAATGTTCTTTGTAGTAAGCGGCATTAGTCGGATCAAGGGTAATCAAGTCTTGTTCCATTTGCCCGATAACCTGGTTCACATATGAGGGGCTGTACCAAAAATGCGGATTGTCCCCTTCTTTCTTTCCGAGCAGATCGGCCACATTAAGCACTTTCCGGCTAGGCTCGGGATTCGCGCTCAATAACTTATCGCCCCAGCTATCGTATCCTGCACCGTTTAAGATGACATAATCGGCATTGGCGAAGGCCCGAGCATTAGAGGTGTTGCTCTCATACTCATGCGGATCAGCATTGGGATCAGAAACAATACTTAAGACCTGCACGTGAGACCCACCAATCTGAGAGACAAGGTTTCCCCAGAAGTTCTCGCCCGCCACGACCTGCAGAGGTTTTATAGTTGTGTCCGTTTGTGCGGTGCATGCTGGCAAGGCTATCAGGACTATCAGCACCATCAGAGATAACATTATCCCACATAACTTTTTGTTTCCAATTATCAATCTCAACAACTCCTTAGAATTAATTCCTTAGAGCGGGCTCTGGAGCGTTCGACTAGGAACTCGGCTCTTTTCCTCCGTTTTCAGTCAAGGCTATTCCATGATAAGGACTCGCAGGTACGTCCCGTCATATAAACTTTTGGTATATAGGCAAATTATTTGGGGCAATGCCAAATCTTAAATACTTGACCACGCTAACATGTGCCTTCATGCTGCAATGGATCTTAGTATGTGGGAGGGAAAATATATGAGAAATTTGGTGGTATTCAGTCTAATCCTTTTGTTATTGGCTTTGAATTGCGAGGCGATTGAACCGGTGCAACTCAGCGGAATCAATGGCCAAACTATTTTGGCGCAGATAGCAAGCACGAATATAACTAATCAAATAACCAAAGCATCTGCTACTGATCTCTGGAGCTGGGGTAATCATACTCCATCTATGTGTTGAATAAATCGGGGAAACTGTCCGAGCTACCAGAAGAACCTCCCTCAGATGATAACGTGTGGTTGGGAACTATATCTCAAGAGGTAGGGTTGAACACAAGCATATACACATGAGATGATGAATTTGGTAGTATTCGGTCTAGTCAAGTGGTAAAGATATCTTGACGAAAATAGCTTTCCATGACTAACAGACAATGGATCTCTATCTGGTGATAGCCGCGACCATCACAATTAACTCATAGTCAATGTCCTGGGGTTATATTTAATGTTTGAAATAATATCTGATGCTTTTTGGGATTCTCTGAATGTTGTTCCACTGCTCCTGGCGATCTATATCGTCGTCGAGTGGGCGGAATATAGGTTCGGAGATGCCATAATCACAAAGGTAAAAAAAGCGGGTCGGTCGGGGCCGCTTATCGGCGCCCTTGCGGGAATTTTTCCCCAGTGCGGTTTTTCGGTGATTGCGACAGCGCTTTATACTCAAAAGCTGGTTACCATCGGAACTTTGCTGGCAGTCTATCTTGCGACTTACGATGAAGCGTTACCCCTAATCCTGTCCCAACCCGGAAAGATAGGTATTGTTTTTCTCTTGGTCATGACGAAATTAGCCATCGCTTTGCCCGCCGGCTATGTAATTGATTTTGCGTTCAGGAAGAGAAATAAAAAGGTCCTGGACCATATTGCAAATTATTCTAGCTTTTTTTCATTTTCACGGTAACTTTGGCGATTGACTACTCGGTCGACCGAATCGGAAGCGCTGCGATCGGGAACTTGTTTTCAATAAACCCATTTCTGGCACCATTCTTGGCCGCCCTCATCGGTCTGATACCCAATTGCGCTGCATCGGTTGCTATAACCGAGCTTTATCTCAAAGGATTGATCTCGTATGGTGCTGCGATTTCCGGATTGTGCGCCAGTGCCGGGCTGGGAACTTTGGTACTGATAAAGGAAGACGAGGAGAAAAAAGACGTTGCTCTGATCATCGCCATTCTTTTAGGCGTAAGCATCACCAGCGGCCTGGTGATCCAGTATCTTTTAGGCTCATGGACGCCCTAATCGCTATCTAGGGGACTTTGAATTTCCGATTATAATGGAAATCAGAAATTTTACACTCAATACAGTACTGATACAAAATCCCTTAAATTACTGCTTTTTAATTTCAATTGCCCCCCGAATCATCTTCTTGCCTGTAGTCAACCTGCCTGATCCTGCCCGGATATGCCTTCATCGAAGGCTATTTGAATTCTGTTAATCCCTTTGATACTGTAATCATTGGGCTGATCTCAGACCTGAGATTGCGCGCTAAGGATATTTGGAGATGAGTAAGATCATGAAGGAGCAGACCGATGCAGAAGGGATAACAGAAGAGACACTTGATCCAGAAGACTGGGAGTCCATGCGAGCACTAGGCCACCGCATGCTAGATGACATGATGGATTATCTGGAAACATTGCGAGATCGCCCTGTGTGGCAGCATGCTCCGCTTAGTGTAAAGGCTCATTTCGAGGAGTTACCCCCTCTTGCGCCCCTACCGCCAGAAGAGGTTTACCAAGAATACGTCCAGTATATACTTCCATACCAAATGGGCAATAGCCATCCGCGATTCTGGGGTTGGGTACTCGGAACCGGAACTGTGATGGGGATGTTTGCTGATATGCTTGCATCTGCAACGGATGCTGTCAGTATAGGCTTTTCCTATAATAGCAACAACTATGTCGAGTTGCAGGTTCTTGACTGGTGTAAAACCATGCTTGGCTACCCTCTCACTGCCAGCGGTCTGCTTACCAGTGGCTGCTCAGCTTCAAATCTCATTGGACTCGCAGTCGCCCGTAACGCCAAAGCGGGGTTCGACCTACGAAGCAAGGGCATGCAAGCTGCGCAGCAGCAGATGATTATCTATTGTTCCGAGGAGGCCCACTACTCGATCCAGAAAGCAGTTGAGTTGCTTGGCTTCGGGAGCAATGCGCTCCATCAGGTGCCTGTAAACGAGTCCATGCAGATTGACCTTGCGGCCTTGAAAGAAGCAATCAAGAACGATCGAGAGAACGGGCTTTTACCTATCTGTATTGTTGGGGCTGCTGGAACGACTAACACTGGCTCCATTGATGATCTTGAGGGTCTCGCAGACATCTGCCATGAAGAGAACTTGTGGTTCCATGTAGATGGTGCATTCGGTGCATGGGCAGCCATCTCTCCCAATTACAAACATCTTGTAGCTGGCATGGAAAAGGCTGATTCGTTGGCGTTTGATCTTCATAAGTGGATGTACTTGTCTTACCCTATCGGCTGTGTCCTTATCAGAAATGCAGACGAACATCGGCGCGCTTTCTCTCTAACGCCGATATATCTAGCGCACGGTGAAGGAGAACGCGGCTTGACCGGTATCGACGTGCCATGGTTCCCAGACTACGGTTTTGAACTGTCACGCGGCTTCCAGGCTCTTAAGGCGTGGATGACGATCAAAGAACAGGGCACTGAAAAGTATGGGCGTCTCATCCAACAGAATATCGACCAGGCGCATTATCTGGCTGGATTGGTCGAAACATCTCCTGAACTTGAGATGGGGTTGCCGGTTTTTCTAAACGTAGTCTGCTTCCGTTATACCAGACCTAACCTCGATGACAATAAGCTTGACAGTCTTAACAAACAAATCGAGATCGAGCTTCAGGAACGCGGGATTGCCGTGCCTTCCATAGTCAATATCAGGGGCAAGAAATATCTGCATGTCGCAATTACTAATCATCGCAGCCGCATGGATGACTTTGACTTACTAGTGCAAGAAGTGATACGAATCGGCAATGAGATATCCTAAAGTTAAAAAGAATGGCCGTAGGTTGAGCCTATCAATGACAAAGATCATTAAAAGTCATCTCCTCCATCGCCACTAGCTCGTAGCAGTAGACTCTATGTTAGGGATGTCTGTAGATTACGACCGCATTTAGAGCAGAACCTCGCGGAAGCCTCATTTTCTGTGCCACAATCAGGACACTTTGTTAATGACACTAATGATTTGCCACATTGGTAACAGAACTTTGAACCTAGCATTACTGCTGCCCCACAAGATGGGCAGCGATCTAACAAGCCCATGATACCGCCTCGAAAGATAGGATTATGATGTAGCTTAAGCTATTTGCGGTCGTATCTTCAGCTATCTATTATAACCTAATCCTAACATCTATATTTTAGGGATTAAAGGTTTTTAGCTCGCATTCGGTAGCTGTATACATTCGCGATAACCATATTGTCTGTCACAGTATTAACGCATTTTCAGGCTTGAAACTATTAGCGATAACTATGCTGAGACCTAATCTAGGACCTTTTATAGTGAGTAAGGAAAATTACCACAGAACCGACTGCGGATGCATGCACTGCTTCCCGAAGCAAACTGTACTGTGCTGAGAAGTACCTGAAGTTCTCTAAGAGATAAGTCCATTAAAAGATTCTGCTGAGAAGATTATCCTGATGGAAAGAGATAAATACTGTAGAAGCTTTTCGCGTTTTATGCTTGGATGGGGAGGGATAATTAATGCCAGTTACCTTGGATAGGATAATTATTTGGGGCCGACCCTTTGATGAATATGTGGAGATGTTTACTTTATCAGTGGAAGACCTTGAAAAGCGATTTCTGGATTGCGCAAGTGGCCCAGCAAGCTTTAATGCGAGTTTGACAATGCAAGGCGGCCGCATAATCTCAATTGATCCCATTTATTGCCTTAGCTCTGATGAGATAACAAGCCGAATAAATGAAGCATATAATATGCTCATTGGGCAGCTCAAAGAGAACATGGGAGACTTTTCGATGGGTCAGTACCACAACTCTGCTGATGAATATTGCCAGGTTCATATAAATGCGATGAAGGAATTCTTATACGATTACAATGATGGCCTAAGGGAAGGTCGCTATATATATGGAAGTTTGCCCGCACTACCCTTCAAGGATGGAGAGTTCGATATTGCCCTATGTGGAAATCTGCTTTTTACCTATAGCCAGCAGCTATCTGAGGATTTTCACATTCAATCGATAAAAGAACTTTGTCGAGTTTCATCTGAAGTAAGAATATTTCCCTTAATGGAAGTAGGAATTAGGAAGTCAAGATATCTCGAATCGGTTTTAGATAAATTGAGTAAAGAGGGATATAAGGCCAAAAAAGTAAAAATACCTTTTGAGTTCAAAAAGGGCGCAAACGAAATGCTACAGATTGCGGCTGTATAACAGGCAGTTAATGCAAATTCGTCTGTTCTACTGGACCAAATAGCTAAGGTGACTACAGAGAGTATATTTGGTGCTCATGTGTCTTCGGTTAAGAGATAATTCTTAGGTTAATCGTTATAGATGTGACTAAATCCTTCTGCGCAAATAGTTCATTTAATAAGATTTATATGGAATATGTGATGCCATATCCAATTAAGGGAATAGCATGCGAAAAGGGGCATCACAATTTGGGAAAGATATAGTGGAAAAAGAACTAACCACGATGTTTGATTCCAAGTGGCTTAGAGAAACTGCAAGAGAAAGTGGATTGGTTGAACGAGAGAGGAAAATTGATCCAGTAATAATGTTCTGGACTCTGGCGATTGGCTATGGCACTCAGCTATGCAGAACCCTTGCAGAGTTGAAACGCGAGTACGAAGTGCACGGAAAAGTATCGATATCAGATAGCAGTTGGCACGATCGTTTCACTCCAGAGCTAGTAAAATTTCTCAAAGGGTGTGTAATTCATGGCATTGAGCATATGGCTCAAGAACCAAGCAGAATCTTGGGCAAACGTCTAAACAGCTTTCGTGATGTGATGATCCAGGATAGCACCATTATTCGTCTTCATGAAAGCCTTGCCAGCAAATGGCCTGCTGCTCGCTCCAAGACAGTGGCAGCAGGAGTAAAAGTGGCATATTTGACAAGCGCAATAGCCAATAGCCCTAAGAGCATTTCGATCTTACCTGAGAATACCAACGACCTAAAGACATTAAAGATTGGCCCTTGGGTAAAAGATATAATATTACTCATTGATCTTGGATTTTACAAATATCAACTATTTGATCGAATAGCGGAAAATGGGGGATCCTTTGTTTCACGCCTTAAGAGCAACTCAAATCCCGTAATAGTAGGCGTAAATCAAGTATGCAATTGCCGTGGAATTGATTTAATTGGAAAGCATTTGAAAGATATCGTATTGGAAAAATCTGATGAGATATTCGACGTTAATGTTGAAGTATCTTTCAATCGAAGGTCTTATCGCGGCAAGAGCAAAAAAGATAATGGGATATTTAGATTAGTCGCAGTATATAATACTGAGGCAGAAGAACATCATTTTTATATGACAAATATTTCTCCAGATACGTTATCTGCTTCTGAGATTGCCGCCACCTATGCCGCAAGATGGGAAGTTGAACTTATCTTCAAAGAATTGAAAAGCAGATATGCTTTGGATCAGATAACAACGAAGAGCCCGAGTGCGATTGAAGCCTTAATTTGGATCTCAATTCTGACACTTTTGGTCAGTAGAAAAGTGTATTATGTCGTTAGAAAATTGAATCCTGATAACCAGATGGTTCGATTTACTCAGCTCAGATGGAGCAATATCTTTATCGAAAATTCTTCGCGACTCTTGTCTGCTATATTTGATTATCTTGGAATTGAACAAGATTTCTTCACAGTCTTAAATGTATATTCAAGTGAAGCACTTGATCCGCATGTCAATAGAGAACGACTTAGGGATGGGTTGTGGTCTTAACCGAAGACGAATGATTTGGTGCTTAGTATTGTTGGCCTTTTTGGCTACTATTCATTATTTGTTTTATTCATTATTGGATAAGTTGGCAATGGTTCTTATATTACGACATGCCTTAGACCATCACTAGAAAAACAATGCCGATTGAAGCCAAAAAGATAGCCATTAATGCTACTGAACTTAGGTATATAGAGCAGGGCAATGGTGTTCCGATTTTATTCGTTCATGGAAGTCTAACTGATTTTCGTACCTGGACTTTTCAAATGGGACCCTTCTCGAAGTGCTATCATGCAATTGCACTCAGTCGACGCTATCATTATCCCAATGATTTCTTGGATGTCGGATGGGATTATTCTGCCATTAATCACGCGGAAGATTTGGCGGCGTTTATTGAGAAGCTAGGGATTGCGCCGGTTCATATCGTTGGTCATTCATATGGAGCTTTTGCCTGTGCAATCCTGACAGCACAACATCCGGAGCTTATACGCACATTGGTCCTATGCGAGCCGCCGATAATTTCATTGCTTGACGCAGTTCCAGGAGGAAAATCAATTAGCTCTAATTTCATGGATCAAATCTGGAAGCCCGTAGAAGAAGCGTTTAGAAAGGGCGATTTAAAGCAGGGAGTGAGGATATTTATCGATGGAATACAGGGAGAGGGCACCTTTGATAAACTTCCATCAATAGCTGTTGATAGGATTATGGATAATGCTCTAGCAATGAAGGCTCAGGCGATTGCAATAAATCAATATCCTGTATTTACTTGCCAGGATGCAAAAAGAATAGAGAAGTCGGTACTTCTGGTAGCCGGGGAGAATAGCCATAAAATGCTTCATGTGATTTTGGAAGAGCTAAAACGCTGTCTGCAAAATAGCAAGATAGCTATGATTCCTAGTGCATCTCATAATATGTATGTTGCCAATCCACATGCATTTAATGAGACAGTGCTTGATTTCCTAGCTAAGACGTGATCTGCACTTCATTTCACACCAATGTAAGAGTCAAGTATTTTTCAATAGGATATAGTTCTCTTTAATTTATTTAAGCAATTACCTGATTATGAAAAACATCATTGTCTTAAAGACTATTGTTATGTTATTTTCAAAAATGAAAGTATATTATAAATCTAAAATTAGATGGCCGTCTCCAGCTCAGCTCTCTTCGCGAAATGTACCTCTATCATGTGATCTGGATGGTATCGCATCTTAGCCTCGCGAATTCCTTCGATTCCCATGTCGCTCTCCCGATTGATATAGACAAAATCCTTTGCCAGTATCTTAGCGGTTTCAGAATTGATGGCCCTATAGATTCCTTTGCAATCCGGAAGGCCTTTCTCGAAATGAACAACAGCTGTGTCTTTGTTGAGGCTTTCAAAGATGGACATAGCTCCAATCTTCCCTGTAACCCTAATTATTAGTCCAGAAAGCTTTAGCTCATTGTAGTGAGATAATGCAAAAAGGATAGCTTCCTTCTCGTTCGCCAATACCGGATCGGAATTGCAGTCTTTCCAATCGCACCACTGGTTCAAGAACTCAGTTACCTCAATAATGCAATCATTGGAAAGGGGTTCGATAATAGGTAAGCAGATCCTCTGAAACTGGTGTAGCTGGCGCCTTATGGTCAAATATTTCTTCCCGGCCAGTTCGGCAAGATCAGACGCTCGATAAACGTAATCAAAATATTTTCTCTCTGGATACATTTTTAAATCTGGGTAAAGTTCAGAGATCCATTCTTTATTCTCCGGGTCAAAAATGGATAGAGGATATTCATCATCACTCTTTTTCGCCAGCTCCAAAAGGTCTGCAAGCAAATCAGGATCTTTTGGCCCAATCGGTGGTCGATAGCGCGCCTTTCCGTCAAAGGTAGTTGAAAGCACTATGGAGTCTTCGATTTTTGCATACTTGTAGTTGGCGTAATTGCTCCAGCACACCATATTAGTGAATGTATTATCGCTGTGAACCTGGGGGTAGCGCTCATAATGCTTCAGGAAAAGATCCCTATCCCTGAGCGTAACCGGCTTGAAATCAGTTACCTTCAGCAATTTATCTATCTCCATGAAAAAGCATTGGCATATGCCCTGCCATGGGCCCAAATCCAAGGGATTGATAGAAGCATCTGTGCCATGTTGGGTACGAGGCTGATCCATGTAATACCGCTAGAGTCGCACCGATCGATCGGCAGATATGATTATTGCTCAAATGTTCTCCTTCCTCCATAAAGGAAGTATTACAAGATCCTGTATATAGGCGTTGGAGATGCCGTCAGAGATAACACGTCTAATTCCAATGGTCCTGCCGGTTATCGTATCCATAGCGATGGCGAATAGGTAGCTCCTGCTTTTTCCGCTCGGGCCGCTTTTTCTTCGTATGGTTTGGCAGCAGAGCTGAAAGCCGCTGCCCACTTATCGCTATCATAGGAAGTAAGACTAGTCATCACCTTTCCACGCCGCCGTACAAAGCGTAAGTGAATGGATAGTTCTTTTTATTTTAATTGCCTCTTCTGAAATGAAGTGGCCCCATTGAAACGAGATGCTAGAAGTTTCCGCTGTTCTGGTAATCTTAATGCAATAGGTGACCTGATGCCCTCTTACAGGATAAAAGGAGACTAAGGCAGATGGCATCATTTATGAGATATAGGTCATTTGCATCAATTGTGCCTCCCGATTCGGAAACAGCCTCTTCGAGCATATCGTACGATATGCCTAGTCCGAAAGCATCTCCAGAAAAGGTTTCTTTGCTTTGGCCAAGCTCTTGAATTTTCTCAACAAACGGCTCTGGTGAAATCACGAAATCATACAATGCAATCACCGCCTAAAAGGGATCGCTGGAGGCAGCCATTGAAAGGAGTAGCATTAGGGGCGGGCTGTCTCCTTCTGAAAGGTAGTAGAGATAGTTAAAGAAGATATCCCCTGCACCGCGAAAGTAATCTCTCCTTAGGGGTTGGTATGGCTTCGAGTAAAAATGTCGGGGATGCGGGCGGGGCAAATGTGATAAGAAGATGAACTGCGATAACAAAACGGAGATCTAGCTTCGGATATCTATGATCACTTGCGGGGTTCGGGAATTCCGCTCGGATTCCTATGTAAATCCCAGATAGCGTATCGATTTTCATTCATCGAGCATGAGCCCTATCCTGAGGCGCATGAATGTTTTACTAGTAATGACGATTCATGATTTTATCTTATTGCGATTTTGCCTGCAGGTACAACCAAAATTAAGGGAAGGATCTACTTAAAAATAGCATCGCCCACTCTCAGTAGAGCTTTAACCACATCAGGATAGACCTCCCCGCTAATCGGTGCAAATGCACTCTTCCTATAACCGCCGATATCTGTTCGCTCTATCTCGCCTTTGATCCATTCCTCATGTGTCACTTGATCAAGACCCAACTCGCGAACCGCTATGCGATATAGGTCTCCAGCCAGCAGTTTAGCAGACATCGCCGAAATATGGGCAGATACATACACAGGGCTTATGAAGAAGCTTGACTTCGGCTTCAACGATTGATCCAAAACAGCATGCAGTATTTCATAGCCTGCTTCTTTATCGAAGCCGCCCGCGCAAAGGCAATAAACATCGAGCTCGACCAAGGCATAGCGGCTCCTTAGAGTATTGATCGTAATAGCAACATATGGACGAGCATGTGCAGAACACCACTCCCAATACTGGTTTGAGATATGGCGATTGAACATCCGGATCACATGGCGCGCGGCGATTGCCTCTTCCAAAGTCTCATGCGTTTTTAGCACATATTGATGATAATCGGCATCCTTTAAGTTCATTACTTTTAGGTTCTCTACTAAGTATCCTCTTTGATACCTTGAAAGCTCATAGGACTTGCCTGCTATAAAGAACCGTCATTCTGCTCGCGCTTCTAAAAATCGGAGCTTAAAGAAATTGCAATATATCTTTAGCCTGGCTAGTGATTCAGGCAGTCTTATGTTTATCTATCTTATCTTGAGGTAGCACTATGGCTGAAAAGGTATCGAGAAATTTTGCCCTCCGAAAGTTTCCCTTAATATGCGCTCTTCTGAAGGAATTTTGCTAACTATTACAATTAGCCAGAACAGGAAATATACAATCGCAATGCCAAACCCCACCAGGAGCAAACTTCCAAAAAGCATCCCTAATCGATAGCCTTCTTCCAATGCAATCTGCTTTTCTTCGCCTGACTTGGTAAATCACCGGTTTGCGTCTTTATGTGGCGGCGCCTTGCATACCCCGCAGATCTGTTACGTGAGTGAGCCGCCACCGTTTGGTTTCTACCACGATCCTGCTGATGACCCACCTTCTGTGTTTACCCCTTGCCCAGCTCCTGTGTTCGTCCTTGGTGCTGTCGCTTCTATAGGGCTATCAGCTGATAACTCACCAAGAGATCGAGCTATAGCCGCAAACTGACCCAACAACCAAAGAACACTTCCCGCCTCTTCGTGACGGAATTCCCACCATTCCGAATATGTGATTTTCCCTTGTTGGTATGCTGCGTTTTCATTATTTATCTCTTGATTAACAACTTCAATTTGATTTGAGATCTCTCTAAGAGCGGGGTCTTTTATAGGCACGCCTGACTGAGGCGTTCCCACACCTATGGTTATACCACTCTGGGTTCCAACAACTACGTTCCCACCATTTGAGTCTGGGCCATTGAGAAATGCATTTGCTCCACTCTGCCACTCCGTCTGTTGAGCTTCTGCCTGCTGATCAGACGATGTGGATGGCTCTGAGCACGGTACCCCTGTCAGTCCACAAGTACAGCTGGGGTCGCCGCAAGTGCATCCGACCTGGCAATGGTCTTGGGCGGTCGAAACTGATGTTGCTGCTAGGCATATTACCATTATCGCTACTTCAATAAAGCGCAATCTTTTCCCTCCTATTACACAATAGTTTCAAAATTGCCCTTAGATTTCGACCGCTTGATGTAGTTTAGTGCAACTTCATTTAGCTATAGGAGATTCCCAGGCATCTGCGGTCAAGTCAATTTTGCAACCACCTTAACGGTTAAATGATAACATTACGGCACTAGAATTTATACTTTCGGCTGCCGAATTAGCTTGCAACATGGTGTTACGGCATTTGGGGCAATTGATTGATATTGATTTTATCGAGTCACCACCACAAGATTCAGCAGAACCCGAAATTCGAAGCTCATACAGATATTATGTCGTCACGCGGCGAAGTTCATCAACTGCAACCGATCCGTTTTTCCCATCCACGAGATAAATTAGCTCAATTTCGTTATCGGAAATGACAGCCCCCAGTGCATAGCCCTTATCAAACTCGGCGATATTGAGCGTTTTATTATCCAAACCAATGGCTCCTTCATTTCAATATTGGCGGCGGTTCGAACCCTAGTAGCCGGATCAGATGGGACCTCAGAATCAGGCTGGAATTCCTCAAGCTGCGGGATATTGCCAAGTGCCGCATCCGATAGCCCTTTGATTGCCTATCGTAACCAATGACTTCCTGCACCAGATCAATAAATCGCTTGGCTAACCATTCGGCTGGCTACTCAGGACATGAACAAAGTTCATGATGCTTCCAACGAAATAGGGCGTTCCTGGTTTTAATTGGCAAGGTGATATAATACACCCAGAACTTCCTTAATTTAACTTGATTTAAGGGTGACAGGCTGCAAACTATGCGCCCATATAATGAACTTGATGCAATGCATTTAAGGATAATAGATATTTCACAAATTATTGGGAAAATTCTTATAGTATCACCGCTATTCTAAGCATGGAGCAATCTAAGGTTTAATTGCAAAATCAATATAAGGACTGCGGGGAAAGGGATTCGAACCCTTGAACTCCTGCGAGAATAGATCTTGAGTCTATCACCGTTGGCCTGGCTTGGTTATCCCCGCTCTACGTAGCGATTTTTGATACTCCACCGATCGCTCCTTATATAGGGAATTTGGTCTTTGTATAAATAGATTCTCGGTGATTTGAGCAATATCTATAATCAGGAGGTTCTGTCAAGTTGTCGATAGTTGAATTATTATATCGGAAAGCACCGCAAGCTTTGTTCCATTAGATACCGCAGACTTGAAAGAACCTTTTGGATTGCTTCCGTTTAAAAGGGCCGTATGAGACATTGGCTCTTCGCATTACGTAATGATCTCCAAAAAATTATAGCAGCGGTTGAGGCTGCTTCCCCTCAGGCACCAGCGGCAGGCTTGCCCTGTTAATCACAAGGCCATCATCGAAGTTCAGGGCCCGATTCAGCACAAGCCGTTTCCCTTCCTTAGTCATCGCAAAGACAGGAATAGAGATGCCTATCTGTAGCCTTGCCTTCGTTCCTACAATCTCTCTCACAGCCTTTGATGCGCATGACCAGACGATATCGCAGCTATCTGCCAGCTCTTCGGCCTCTGCCTCACTTATGCCCGTGGTATGTACCGCCAGAATTACCGGCTCCTTGCCCACAATTTCGCCAATCTTTCGCAGACTTTTGGCAACAAACGCATTCTTGCCAGCTATAGTTACCGCTATTTTATCAAAGCCTGCCTCTGCTGCCATTTCAAAGCCTCTCACCTGATCGATTGTGCATAGCCCGTCTAAGAGGATGCAGCCTTTTCCCTCCAATCCCTCTTGAACCTCTTTTATGGGCTCTGTTCTCAATAGACCTGTCATGTGGGCGCCGATGGCCTGGAGAACCTCAGGCTTTGCTACTATCACTGTGCCCGCACCCTCGCAGACGACAATGGCGGCATCTAACAGGCCTTCAGTAATTGCATCTGCCAAAATCTCCGATGCTCCAAAGCTGACGGGCCGGTCCTTCAGCTCCAGAACCCGTTTAGGGCTATACATTCCCAGATCGTCCACGTGACTTTTCAAGACATTCTCAACAGTTTCCCGGCTTTCCTCAGTGATGCCGTAAAGATCTCTTCTCAAAGGGCAGCACTTGATCTGTGGATCTGTCATTACCTCGATCTTTCCGTTAGCAATCTTTACTTGGGCCTTGGCCATCTCAAGTAAATGCTCTGTCATTGTTGTCTGCCCGCCTGGCGTTTTACATTCCTCGAACCGCAGAACTGACAGCTTGGCATGATCCCCAGTCCCTTGAAGCTCTTGCCGCATTCAAAGCACTTGTAATTCTTTGTAATCATTGAATCCTGGCTGCCGGGATCTATTCCACATCCGCAGATCAGACACATAGCCTTTCTATTATTGGCTTAATAGTCTTAAATCTTAAGTCAAACTCGATAACGAAATATAGAAGTGATATTAAAAAAATCACTAACTACCTCGGCTCAAGCCGCCTCCTGACAGACTGAGCATGCGCCTTTAGGCCCTCTGCCTCTGCGAGCGAGGTTATAGTCTCCTCCAAGCTTTGGAGACCCTTATCCGTTATCATCTGGACAGTGATCTTCTTTGTGAAGTGATCGACATTTAGACCCGAAAAGGTCCTGGCATAGCCCGACGTCGGAAGTATATGGTTTGTGCCGCTGGCATAATCGCCCGCAGCAACAGGCGTGTAGCCTCCGATAAATATACTGCCTGCATTGGTGATCAATCGAAGCACTGAGAGGGGATCCGTTACTATAATCTCCAGGTGCTCAGGCGCAAATGCATTTGCAAAGTCCACAGCCTCCGCCATGTTTGCAGCCGCAAGAACCGCGCTATGCTCCAGGCTCTTTTGGATTATCTCCGCACGCTCTGCGTTCTTCGATTGTATCTCGATCTCCTCGATCACAGCGCTTGCCAAAAGCTCATCCATTGAGACCAATACAGCTATTGATTGAGGATCGTGCTCACACTGGGCGATCATATCCGCCGCCACAACTCCAGGATCTGCACAGCGATCGGCTATGATCAGAACCTCACTTGGTCCCGCAGGAAAATCGATCTCAACAGTCCCTCGTACAAGCATCTTTGCAGCTGTGACGTAAACGTTCCCAGGCCCTACAATCTTGTTGACTTTGGGAACAGTCTCTGTTCCGAAGGCCATTGCAGCTATCGCCTGAACTCCTCCGATCTTATAAATCTCGTCAGCACCTGCCATATCTGCAGCTACTAGTGTTAGCGGCGCTACAGTTCCATCGGCCTTAGGAGGAGTGCATACTATAACCCTTGGTACTCCGGCAACCTTGGCAGGAATTACGCTCATGAGTGCTGAGCTTGGATAAGTGGCACGGCCTCCGGGTACATAGGCGCCCACCGAATCCAAGGGCACGACCTTCTGGCCGACGATCACTCCAGGAGATACCTCAGTCATCCACAGGTCTCTTTCCTGCTGCTCATTGTGGAACGCCAGAATGTTCAATGTCGCCTGCTCAATGGAGTTAATGAGCTTTTCATCTACAGCCTCATAGGCAGCGGCGATTTCATCCTGGCTGACCCTCAGGTTCTCGAGCTTCACGCCATCGAACTTTTCTTCATATTTGAATATGGCCTTATCTCCCTCAGATCCGACATCTATCAGGATATTGTTGACATCCGGCAGAACATCCTGTATTCCCACCTCGCGGGAGAACAGGCTTTTCAGGTCATCATCACTCAGCTCTTCGAGCCTTTTGGTTATCATTATTATCGCCTCAGGCAATTATTATCGCAATATCCAAATCTATCTCAAGTTCAAGCAGAGGTGCCTCGACCTCTTTGCATCTTGTATAGACGCTCTACCCTCTCAAGATTATCTGCTTCGTCGAGAGATTTATCATGTCTGACAGCAATCAGCCTTGGGAATCGCAGAGCGTAGCCAGACGAGTAATTTGGGCTCCTTTGGATCTCCTCATAGGCCACCTCAAATATCACAGCAGGCTTCAGCTCGACCTCCATGCCTCTCTGGACGATGATGAGGTTCTTGAATGTCTCAGTAAGCTCTGCCAGCGTCTCATCCGTTAGACCGGTTGCTACCCAGCCTACGTCCAGAAGATCTCCGGTCTCAGGTTCCCAGCAGGCAAGCCTGTATGAGCCCAAAAATCTGGCCCTTCTGCCCTCGCCCCATTTTGCGCCTATTACTATTAGGTCGAGCGTCTCCATGATTGGCTTGATCTTCAGCCAGTTCTTCCCCCTTTTTCCGGGCGAGTAAGCAGACGAAGGATTCTTGAGCATTATTCCTTCATGGCCAGCATCTAGGGCTTTCTTGTAGATCTCCTCTGCAACCTCAGGTTTATCAGATACAGCCTGCTCGGCTACAAGTGCGCCCGCAATTTTAACCAGAAGCTCCCTCCGCTCGGATAAAGGACGACCGATGATGCTTTTATCATCTAAATAAATCAGGTCAAACAGGAACAGGTGCAGAGGTATCTCGGCTGCAAGCTTATTCACGTTATATTTCCTGCGAAACCTCTTGAGTATATCCTGAAATGCTCTTGGTCTCCCATTTGCTCCAATGGCAACTGCTTCGCCATCAAGTATGGCGGTCTTTGCGTGGATATTCTTCAGCACCGCCTTGGTGATCTCCGGGAGAGATGATGTGACATTTTCAAGCCTTCTTGAGAAGATGCGCACCTTTTCTCCATCCTTATGGATCTGGACACGAGCGCCATCGAACTTCCACTCAATTGCAGCTGTACCCAGATCCTGAAAGGCTGTGGGGATATTTTCTTCAAGCTGAGCCAGCATCATCTTGATAGGATGATTGATCATCACATTCAGCTTTGATAAAGTATCTTTCTTGGCACTAACAGCCACAAGGCCCATATCATTTGTCAGGTTGTAGCCGCGTTCGACCTCTTCGGCAGATCGCCCAAATGCTTTGGCAATGGCGTCACGAACTCCGCCCTCACCAACGCCTATTCTCATATCCTCTATCGCCAATCTGGCTATATATAGAGCCTCAATTGGCGACGCCTGGCTGAAGAGATACTGAAGGTTCTTGATCTTTGCCTCCTGGCTTTTTTTGCCGGATGACCTGGCAATATCCAGGAACCTTTGATAAACATCGGATATTGAAAGATCATCGCTTCCCACAAATGCCGTGAAGTTCAGAGGCTTTCTCTTCTCTACGACCTTGGATGCAACGATGCCCGGATCGCCGGTAGCTCTGAGCAGATCTTCCACCTCGCTCATTGGGCAGCCACAAGCACGTATGAGCGCTTCATAAAGTATGCTGGGCCCTACACCAAGCTCAAGATCCATACTTGGAGGAAAGATGACGCCCATTACGAAGTTTGAGGTTATGGCCAGCTCGCCCTCATCATCAAGCCCTCCCAGGAATGCTGCGACTAAGTCGATCTTCTCCAGGGTTGCGCTGACTTCTTCAACGCTTTTGGAGAGCTTTGCAAAGCTCAGGAAGCTGGTCATGTTCAGGATGTCGAGTTTATGCTCTTTGTGCTGTAAATGCTTATTATGTCGCTCAGTATTGCGCTTGCGGTCTCGATTGAACCCGCACCGAGGCCTGTAACAGTTATTGTTCCAGACAGGTCTGTGTAGATTGCGGCAGAGTTGAGCGTCCCTGCAACTGCTATTGGGCTGCCTATTGGAACAAGGGTTGGTTTGACGGTCAGAGCTGGCACATCCCCTATGAGCTTGATTAAATATCCCTTTTCCTTAGCAAGTGCGATGGCCTCTGGAGTTACACCTGTTATGCCCGTAACATCGACATCGCTGTACTTTATGTTCATATTGAACAAGGCGTTTGCCAGGATCACTACCTTTCCTGCGGTATCCACACCTTCCACATCATAGGTTGGATCGGCCTCGGCTATCCCTAAATCTTGGGCCTCGCTCAGGGCATGGGTGTAAGGAATGTTCTCCTGGGACATTCTGGTCAGGATATAGTTGCACGTTCCATTGAAGATGCCTCTGATGCCGTAGAATGTGTTTCCTACAAGCGTCCGCTCAACCAGGTTGATGAGGGGCATTGTGCCTCCGACTGTGGCCTCGAACTTCAGCATCACGCCGTTATCTTCGGCAAGCTTTTTGAGTCTGTTGTAGGCCACGACTAGAGGTCCTTTGTTTGAGGTCACTACATGTTTTCCGCTTGAGAGCGCAGCCTCCATGTGCCCGAGACCCGGCTGGCCGTGAACGATGTTTGTAGGAGTGACCTCTATTACGAGATCAGAATCAATTGCCCCTATTGCCTCCTTGCCCTTCATGCTTTCAGTGGCGACATCAGAAAGCGTCCTCTCGCCCAGGATCTTTTCGGCATCGACGCCATCTTCGCTTATGATTGTGCCTGTATGATCTGTAACGCTTATCAGCTTTAGATCAAGCCCCATTTCTTGAAGCATGCTCCTTTTTCTGTGAAGGACCTCAACAACGCCATGGCCCACTATGCCATAGCCCACTAGAGATGCTTTGACTTCTCTCATACTGCCTCAGCCTCAATGGGCTCAATCACGAGCAGCTTCTTCTCAGCGCCTATTTCACGCAACATCATCAGAGACTTCTGAATCTCTGCCTTGCCTGTAGCACGGATCTTTAGGTAAGCGGATGACGGTTCATCGATTCCTGGCATCGACAATGCTAAGTCCATGACCTCTGCAAATCCTGTAGAATCGATCCTGCGAATAGTATCTCCAAGGTCGCTATTAATTATATGGCCCACTAGAACGACTGAAACCGCCTCGATGAATCGATCCTCTCCAGCCCGAACCACTGCGATGCCGCTGTTCTTGAGCTGAGTTTTAACTATATCCAGCTTGGATCTATCCATCTCCACGACAAAGCGAACTGGTATCATGCCACGTGGGGTCTTGCGCTCCCTGTGATGAACCACGCTGATTATGTTGGCCTTGTTATCCTTCAAGGGCTGTAGTGCGAGAAGCAGCTGTCCTGGTATATCCTGTAACTCCAAGTCCATCGAAAGTCGCATAGCATTCCTCATAAATTGCCGGACTTCACGTTTAGCTTAAAGGCAATAAACCTTGTGTAGAGCCCAGAATATTTTGATTTTATATACTCGGTATCTAAGTACCAAAATATCTTTAAAGCGAGCTAGCGCCTAGGCATTGGGTGTTAAAATATGGCTGAAGAATTGATCGTAGTAAGTACCCCATACATCCCCGGATATAAGATCACAAAGGTGTTGGGCTTCACATGGGGTCTCATCGTGAGAAGCAGGGGCCTTGGTGGGAACATCGTTGCCGGCCTCAGAACTATTGCGGGTGGAGAGATCCACGAATATACGGAGCTTCTGAACCAGACAAGGCACCAGGCGCTCGACCGCATGAAAGAGAATGCCGCCGCGATGGGAGCTAACGCTATCATTAGCGTCGATTTCGACTCCTCCGAGCTCATGAACTCCATGACGGAAATACTGGCGTACGGCACCGCCGTGGTCGTCGAAAAGGAAACACAGCCCGCAGCGTCCGTAAGGCTTACGTAAATTGAATTTAAGTTTTCCAAGACGAAGATAATTGATATATTGGTTTATGCATCATCAAGTTTAGAAGCTGATGTAGTGGATGCCTTCCAACGTATCGGTGGGAGATAATTGTTTGATTTTAATGTCGGATCGATAGTAAGGATTGAATCCCCGCGAGAATGGACCAAGACCGTTGAAGAGATCAGAATATGCCAAATTTGCGGCCTGGACATAGAGACCACAGGCTTAGACCCATTGATATCAAAAGTACGGCTAATTCAGCTGGCGCTTCCTGATAACAGAATTTATGTGGCGGATATATTTGATTTGGGCGATAAAGCCCTGTACAATCTGGCGGCACTTATTGAAGACGGCCAGGTTAAGAAGGTAGTTCATAATGGCGAAGCAAAGCTATCCTTCATCCGTGCGTCTCAAAGACGAAGATTGAATGTTCAGAACATATTTGATACTATGCTCGCCTCCCAAGTATGCTGGGCAGGCTTCTACAATTTGGTGCCTTCAAAATCGCCCAAGAATCCCTGGAAGAAGAAGGTTCCCGATCATAGCCTCGAAGCTCTGGCAGAAAGGCATCTTGATATCCTTTTGGATAAAAGCCACCCAGCTTATGATTGGAATATGAAACATCTTTCTTTTGAGCAGATAGCCCATTCAGTAAAGAAGGCTGCGGTGCTTCTGCCCCTCCATAAAATTCTGCAGGAGCTGATAGCCAAAAACAACTTGGAAAAGGTCGCCGAGCTTGAGTTCATGACAATTTCACCTATCGTGGAGATGGAGCTTTCAGGCATAAATCTTGATGCCGAAGCTGCCGGATCGCTGATCTCGGAGAAGCAGTCTCAGCTGGTGAAGGCAGTCTTGGATCTTCAGGCTGAGGCAAAATCAAACGGTTATATCCCTATCCCTCGCGAAGGCCAGAAGCAGAGCCAATATATCAATCCAGATAGCCCAGTGGAGATTAAAAGGTACCTTCAAAGCCAGGGGTTCAATATAACTTCGATAAAGTCAGAGGTCCTCAAGGAGCTAGCGGCCCGAGGAAACATCTTTGCAGACAGGTTGCTCACTTACAAGCAGCTATACTACCAGCTGACCTTTCTGAATAACTGGCTGAAACAGATTCATCCAACCGATGGCCGAATTCATCCTAAATATTTCCAGCTCCAATCATCAACAGGAAGGCTTAGCTCCCGAAAGCCAAATGCACAACAGATGCCTAGGAGAGGGGAAGATAGCCTGGCAATAAGGAGGCTTTTCAAAGCTCCTTCAGGGAAAAAGTTGGTTAAGGCTGATTTCTCGGCCATTGAGCTTAGGACAATGGCCTATCTTTCCGGGGATGAGTCTATGCTCAAAGCTTTCCAGGAAGGCCAGGATCTGCACAAGCTTACAGCCTCCAAGATCTCCGGCCAACCATTGGATCAGGTAACGAAGGATCAGAGGCAAGCGGCAAAGTGCATAAACTTTCTACTGATCTATGGAGGATCTGCAGAAACGCTTCAGCAGCGTGCACTTTACGATTATGAGGTAGTTATGTCGCTTGATGAGGCAGAGGAGGCTCATGAGCGATATTTTGAGACCTATTCCGGTGTCAGAGAGTGGCAAATGAAGCAGATAGTGGAGATGAGCTTTACGCATAAGCACTACTTCCATAACTGTATTCAAGGATCGTTTTATTTGCCGCTGACATGCGCATTCACTGCGCTTGGGCGAAGAAGAGTCTGGCCAAGGTTCGGAGCCGGGATCAAGGCAACGAAGTTCCAGCTATTTAATACACCCTGCCAGGGAACAGCAGCCGATCTTTTGAAACTGGTGATGTGCGAACTTTACGATAACCTCCTCTCGGAGGATGTTAAGATCATAGGTTCAATTCATGATGAGCTTATGCTGGAGGTGCCCGAGGACCAGGCCGAGGAGTATGCCAGCATGCTAAGCGAGATAATGAATCGGGTAGGGTCCAAGCTTCTGTATCCAGTGCCCGTTACTTCAGAAGCGGAAATACTATCCTCATGGGGAGGATAGATAATTCAAGCGCTTAATCCAGAACTGCTCTGACTTCGCATTTGGGACTAGCTGATATGATTTAAAAGTCTACACTTACTTTTGGCGCTAAAACTAATGGTTATAATAGCACGCTCAGTCGCCGCGCGGGCTGCCCCTAACCCCTCTCTGGGGGAATGGTTTGGAAAACGATAGAAGGTTGAAGGGGATAAGATGAACGAATCCTTCCTACGTTGAAGAGGCTATCTATCTACAATGGATAGATGGCGATCAAGATTGCCATTTCTACATTGCTAGCAAATTTCAATAGAGCCACTTCTTTTCAGAAATGGAAATCCACATATATTTGCGACTATATATACTGGCACAGGGCCGGTCAAACGTTTCAATGGAGCCACTTCTTTTCAGAAATGGAAATCATATGGAGTATGCCGCATGTGCGGCGCGGTATTGCATGAGTTTCAATGGAGCCACTTCTTTTCAGAAATGGAAATCTGATGAAAGCAAATGACACAGAGAACGTGTCAGCAATTGATCTTGCGTTTCAATGGAGCCACTTCTTTTCAGAAATGGAAATCCTAAGTTTAAGTATGAACGCAACTATGTGGTGCTTCCGATAGGTTTCAATGGAGCCACTTCTTTTCAGAAATGGAAATCACAAGATAAAGAAATTTAACTCCATCATAGACAAAATGCAGTGGCATGAGTTTCAATGGAGCCACTTCTTTTCAGAAATGGAAATCACAAGATAAAGAAATTTAACTCCATCATAGACAAAATGCAGTGGCATGAGTTTCAATGGAGCCACTTCTTTTCAGAAATGGAAATATGGTGGCGGTTTGTATCATTGTTGCAATAACAATGGTGAGTTTCAATGGAGCCACTTCTTTTCAGAAATGGAAATGCCAAGGCTCCCTAGGATACCACCATCGGCCATCTGATGTTTCAATGGAGCCACTTCTTTTCAGAAATGGAAATACGATGCAGAGCTTTGCAGCCGTATGTGGATCCGAACAGAGCATGGTTTCAATGGAGCCACTTCTTTTCAGAAATGGAAATCTTGCCGCTAAAGTGGTTAGGTTGATTCAGAACGGCGGATTCGAAGCGTTTCAATGGAGCCACTTCTTTTCAGAAATGGAAATAACGGACCTGATAGGAAAAGAGTTTGCCGATGTAGAGTTTCAATGGAGCCACTTCTTTTCAGAAATGGAAATGATAAACTGAATGAATCATTGAGGATGCGCCGACATAATTAAGGTGTGTTTCAATGGAGCCACTTCTTTTCAGAAATGGAAATAAGCGCTCTCGGGCGTCTTAGAAACGGAAAACATAGAATTTGGGTTTCAATGGAGCCACTTCTTTTCAGAAATGGAAATTGTAGTTACGACTCGAACCTTGCCATGCAACTTTGTAGAAAAGTTTCAATGGAGCCACTTCTTTTCAGAAATGGAAATGTATGGCGATGAAGTAGAGCAAGAATTTGGGCTAGAGAGTTTCAATGGAGCCACTTCTTTTCAGAAATGGAAATATTTCTTACACGCAATACCTACGCATACATTCCCACCAAAGGAAGTTTCAATGGAGCCACTTCTTTTCAGAAATGGAAATGTGATCGAATGTTGACTAAATTTGCAGCAAGGTTGATAGAAAATGCTGAGTTTCAATGGAGCCACTTCTTTTCAGAAATGGAAATTGATTTGTTGCTATGGACTGAGGGAAGATGTTCGGATGTTTCAATGGAGCCACTTCTTTTCAGAAATGGAAATGTATGGCGATGAAGTAGAGCAAGAATTTGGGCTAGAGAGTTTCAATGGAGCCACTTCTTTTCAGAAATGGAAATATTTCTTACACGCAATACCTACGCATACATTCCCACCAAAGGAAGTTTCAATGGAGCCACTTCTTTTCAGAAATGGAAATGTGATCGAATGTTGACTAAATTTGCAGCAAGGTTGATAGAAAATGCTGAGTTTCAATGGAGCCACTTCTTTTCAGAAATGGAAATAATCCTGATAGAACTAACACCAGAAGAAGCAGTGGAAGCAGGTTTCAATGGAGCCACTTCTTTTCAGAAATGGAAATCGATCGACGCTTCCCGGAACGAGTCCGGCGAATTCATCAAGAGTTTCAATGGAGCCACTTCTTTTCAGAAATGGAAATGAGGTGAAGGAGCTATGTCTCAACCTGGTGAGGATGAAATGGTGTTTCAATGGAGCCACTTCTTTTCAGAAATGGAAATCACAGCATAATATATTATCTCGAATCAGTTCTAAAATGCGAAGAACTGGTTTCAATGGAGCCACTTCTTTTCAGAAATGGAAATCCTTGAATCTCACAACTTCTATCAGAATGGTCAAGCATTCATAGAGTTTCAATGGAGCCACTTCTTTTCAGAAATGGAAATATAACTACAAGTGGCTGCACATCAATCCGGGCACATTGTTTCAATGGAGCCACTTCTTTTCAGAAATGGAAATTCGGACGCTTAAAAAGGTGATATGATGACATATTGTTGTTATCGTTTCAATGGAGCCACTTCTTTTCAGAAATGGAAATGCGATAGTAATCCCAATATTTAGGAATAAAGCTCCGCTCGTAATGCTGCGTTTCAATGGAGCCACTTCTTTTCAGAAATGGAAATCAATTCCAACTCCAATGCCGTTGGCATCGGTATCGGTGGAAGTGTTTCAATGGAGCCACTTCTTTTCAGAAATGGAAATGCTGATATTTGTGCTTTGCTGTATAGCTGTAGGATTCGTTGCGTGTTTCAATGGAGCCACTTCTTTTCAGAAATGGAAATATAAATGCCAACGGATACTCCATAACTCTCATTCCCGGTTTCAATGGAGCCACTTCTTTTCAGAAATGGAAATATAAAAACCGGGCGTACAATATTACGGCGCGGGATTCTTAGTTGCTAGTGGGTTTCAATGGAGCCACTTCTTTTCAGAAATGGAAATGCGGCGATGTCCAAAATGTGTTAGAAATTGGCTTAACGTTTCAATGGAGCCACTTCTTTTCAGAAATGGAAATAGTGACCTAGAAATATATATTGAATCGGCGAAATTTCGTTTCAATGGAGCCACTTCTTTTCAGAAATGGAAATATCCTTCATGTATAAATACCTTCCTCGCGTGACTACTCCCGCTCCCTGTTTCAATGGAGCCACTTCTTTTCAGAAATGGAAATCCCCGTATAATTAGCCAGGTCAAGAAAAAGAAATGTGTGCTTGTGTTTCAATGGAGCCACTTCTTTTCAGAAATGGAAATCTTCGGGCTCATATGCCTTATGATTTCAATATTTTGGGTAGGGTTTCAATGGAGCCACTTCTTTTCAGAAATGGAAATCTGTTGTTCTTTGCAGGCATAATATACGTGATGTATGGCATGTTTCAATGGAGCCACTTCTTTTCAGAAATGGAAATGATACTTGAACCCACCATCCCACCAGATTTGATTGTCATTTCCGTTTCAATGGAGCCACTTCTTTTCAGAAATGGAAATCGGCGGCATATCCTCAATATAAGGAGGGGATGAAGTTCTACGATGTTTCAATGGAGCCACTTCTTTTCAGAAATGGAAATTTATTCATTCTCGCTGATGGCTATGGTAAGGATAAGTATTACATAGGGTTTCAATGGAGCCACTTCTTTTCAGAAATGGAAATAGCTGCCAATTTTGGCCTCTGTCCGCTATCGATTTTTTCTCGATTTTCGAGCATCGACCATTTTGGACTTGAATAACATCTTAGATTTTATTATCTGAGGGCTGCTTTCAGCACGCGTTAGCTATTCGAGCATCCCTCAGGTTTTTGAGCATAAACTTGATGCTCGAAAATTATCTAAGATATAAACTTTTATTTGCAAGGCCAGTAGATTCTTTACAAAATTTGCATTCGCTTAAAGCCCTTGTCCATCCGTCTGGTTCGAATGGCCCCGGCTTTTAAGGTGGCCTATTATCCAGAACCATGGTCTTGCAGGCTTAGCTCTCATTTCCTGAGATATAATAGTTGCGATCAGATAGATCCAATACCCAAAAAAAAGATCAGAAGATCAGGGCCTTATGTTCATCCTTCTTTGGTTTTTTCCCGAGGAACTCAATCCTTTCATCCGCCCGACCATCCACAGGTCCTAGATCTATGACCATCACCCGGTCCTCTCTGTGATTTATGACTTTATTTAAGGCTGAAATCATCTCCTCTCTGCCCTTTTGATCAAGATCGCAACGAAACACAGAATAGTGAACCGGTCGGCCGAAACCCATCATGGTCTTATGAACACGCTGCAGCCTTTTCGGATCCATTATAATATCATAGCTTACAACGTAGCTTTGAAGTCCACTCATAATATCACTTTGTCCAGAACGCCGGATACTCTCCAATCTCATCAAAAAGGACTCTTGATAACAGCCTGGCCTGAACTTCCAGAACACGGCGGTAGCTGAGACTGTACCCGAAGATTGGATGAGCAACTTCTGTCTCTATTCTCCTCTCATATCCGGCCAGCACTTTGTGCTTGCCCACATAGGTCATGGTCACTCCCGCCTCGGTAATGATGAAATCCTTGTTTGTGAGCTCTTTCTTGTTAAATAGAGTGACTGCAGTAGAATCCGCTATCAGAGGACGGAACTCTTCCATCAAATCCAGGGCTAATCCAGGACGACCGTACCTGGGCTTGTGGTAGAAGCCCAGGTATGGGTCGAAGCCAACTGCCAAAAGAGTCACAAAAGTCTCCTTTGCTAAAATCCCATAGAGATATGATAGGACTGCATTGACAGGGTCTTTCGGTGGCCTTCTGTTTCTGCCTTCAAATGACAGCTCAGGACAATCGGTCTTGAGCAAGCTGCCAAAGCGTGAGAAATATGTCTCGGCTGCCGATCCCTCTATACCGAGCAAGCTTTCTACGCTTCCAGCAGCTTCTGCCTCCTCCGCCAGTCTGGCCAGAAGGTCCAGAGCCTCAGAAGATCCTTCCGGATCATTTCTTCGAAGAAGCGTCCTGCAGTTCTTGATCTTCCCTGAAACAAAGCTTTTGGAAAGCCGCAGAGATTTACCGGAGTCTTTGGCCCAATCAAACTGCCGTATTCTCAGCTCGATGTTCTTATTCGTGTGGCCCAGGCAGATACCTTCAAACCACCCTCCGTGGGTGAAATGAAGCACCGGGATTCCCATCTGCATCAGTTCCACTGTGGCGGGGGTGGAGATCTCTACACCACCATATAGGCAGACCTGGGATATTTGCCTAATTCTTGCATCGCTCGCTTTGCCGTCCCTGGACCGGATCTCAAGGCAGTCGCCTTTCTTATGCACGGAGCTTCCCTGACCTACAACGTAAAGCGGAACCTGATCATCCCTGGCAGGCAGGAGCATTCTAAGCTCTTTCTCAGAGCCGCCTTTCTCCTCTCGAAGCAGGTTGATCTCATCTGGCAGGCATATCCCGCCAAAAGAGCATCGGTCGCATTTTGGGCTGTCTTTTAGCGGTGGAGGCATTTTGCCTTCTGAGGCCATCGACCTGATTTGAGAGACGAGGTTTTTGGTTCTTTGAACCAGAGCCTCATCGAACTTCACCGGCACTATCTTTTTGGACTTCCCAAAGTAGATCATGCCCTCATCACAGAGGAAGCCGTTCTCCTTGAGGACCATACCTTGGGCGCAGAGCTGTACCATATCCGATTCGTAAGCTCCCTCAGGGATGCCGGGAGCCTCGCCTTTTTTGAACTCCACAGGAACAACACTTCTGCCTTCCTGTTCCATGAGATTCATGCGGCATGTCATGCCCAGATTAGGGCCTGTGAGATAAACCGATCGGGTGGCGATGGGCTTGGATTTTTCTTCGGACTGTTTACCCTCAGCGGTATCTTCGCACTCCATAAACTCGCCCTCAGTCCATCTGATGTAGCATTGCCTGGGGCAGTAGGCGAACTCACTAATCATGCTGGCAGGTATAAGCTCCAGCGCCTCTGGCTTCTGGTTAGAACTTGCCTCCATTAAGATCCCTGAGATAGCGATAAACACCAGAAAGATATATAGATTCTTCAATGTTTTGAATCTGGATAGTCTCTTAGTCACCCATCCGCTTTTCGATAGTACGATTCTTTTAAAGAAAGGTATAACGATCTGAGAACTGTATCCACGTTTCAATGGGGCCACAGCTTTCAAGCCATTGAACTATGCTGCGGATCATGTGGCTTTATTCGACAACAAACGAGGTTTCAATGGGGCCACGATCTTTCGACCATGGAGATTATCTTTAGTTTCGGTCCTAAGTCAGACGCATCGCATATGCTCATATGCCTCTGGTCTTGCCCATCCGTCTGGCCGGATGGCTCCTGGCCGATAAGGGGGGATATTGTCCAGATTCAAACTTAGCGATGATTATGATCTTAGTTCTCAGCACTTTACATTATTCATGCTCAAAGTCACTTATTAGCAAAGCTTCCTGTGTGCCATTCACGCATTTATTATTCACATACTGGCGGCAAAATATGTATTGGCTATCTATCCGCTTCTCTTCCGCTACCAAAAATATGCCAACCGACATTGTCTTCGTCCCACCAGTAATATCGATCGCAATATCCGCAGGCCGAAGACCTTTCTTTGTCATCCAATTCAAAATTATCTCAGTTTTAGTTCTGATTTCGTGAATGTCGCGTGGATCAACTTCTTCCAATTTATAGTGATCCGTATCAAATCCTAGCTCTTTAGAGAGCTGGCACGCCTTATCTCTCGTTTGATCGGAACAGATGAAACCAATGAAGCCGGGTTTCTGTTTATCCAATGATATGCGAAGGGTATCATCTTGCCCTCCAACGGTAAATATCAATCCTTTACGAGAATGCTGGAAGGCAGTGTGCTCGCCCCGCATAGGCGGCTGTCGTCTATGCTGTATTACTAAGACGATATAGACTATAGCCAAAATAATTGCTTCTGCTATTAAGATTCCCAGTAATATGAAAGGGTTGAAGGTAAAAATGGCATTGATTAGCGCCTGAACAAAGACAACAGTTATCAGACCTTTAACCCACCCAATTCGGAGAAAGCCTGGAAGCTGAATCATTTTGAACACTCTATACTAATTCTTGTTCTGATGTTGATATGGTCACATCGACCACTTCTCCAACGGACCACTGAGGGCTGTGACTGGCAACGACCACCGCTCCAACTCTTGGATCATAGAAGGCGATGGCAGCGGCAGGCGACCCATGAAGGAGGTGAAGGGCAATACCGTAGCGCCAGATTGGGGCCCGGCCTTCGACGATTACGAGGGAGCCGCGGGGGATTTCGGGTAAAAGGGGCAGGGGATCGGAGGGTGTAATTGGTGCTTGAACACCTATAGAGTATATAACTTGGATCAGAGCGATGCCTCCGTTTTCAGGCCGAATACATCGGCAATCTCTTGGGAGAGTTTAGGGTCGCTTGATAGGTAATGATCTGCCATTTCTTTGATCGTCCATCCGGGAATTATCTTGCACCCATAGATCCTGGACCTCCTTTGAAGCTTCTCTCTTATCCCGCCTTTATGAGAATCTTTCACGTTATCCGATGTTGTAGCCAGGTAAGTTTCTACCCTCAGAGCCTTTGGTCCGGACTTGATTGCCTCGATTTTATAGAGCACATCATCCGCTTCGGGATCATGCTCCTGTCCGCCTGTCTTACATTCCACTATACAAAGAGATTGATTCCTCATGAAAGAGACATCGAGATCGTTGTTTTCTCCTGGGCCGCTCTTTCCGGCACTCACACCGAGGTGAAGGTCCCAGATACCTTTATTCACGAAAGACTGCAGCAGGCTCCAAACGAAAACCTCTAACCACTTGCCTGTAAGAAACTCAACGGCATGCCTATCCAGCCTTCCTATAAATTTGGCGCCTATTGTTGATAGGCCGAAATAAGAGGCTATTTGGGTTCTCAGATCTTGATCTTTGAGAAAAACATCATCATCCTCAGATAGTGTAAGACCATTATCTTCCCAGCTATCCTTATCGAACTTGATCGCAGCTTCTTTGAACTTCTGGAGTCTACTAAGCATAATCCTTAGATCTGCTTCATCACTATGCTTCGCCAAAATAGCAGCAAGAGTCATCCATTTAAGCGCCCTTTCCTCAGACCTTTTCAGGCTTTCTTTATTTATGATATCAAACCCATAACCTGCCAGAAACTCTTCAGTGGTTACCTTATGATCCAGAGTAATAGAAGGCCCGCCCAAAAGGTCTATAGCCTGATGCTGGTTCCCTTCAGCTATATAAAGAGTTTTTAATCCCTTGTTTTTGGAGAACTCATAGGCACCTATACTCATCGGTTTTGTCCCGCCAGTGAGATTGATTATCCATTCATCATTCGGATGATTTTTAAAAGCTTCCTGAAGATTACAATAAACTGCAATTGATGAGTTCTCCTCCTTTTGGTCTATTATATCTTTATTCGATGAATAATCCAGCCCACCGACAGCCAGAGCCTTCAAGAACTGAGAATCTTTCTTTAGGGTTTTCATGCCTGGAGTGACCAAAAGTACCAGCCGGTCAGGCTTAATGGATTTAACTGTCAGTAGGTTTGGCACATGCTGACCGCTTATGAGACAAACCATGATCTTCATTTTCTGCCTCCCTTGCCCTTATTCCTAAGGTAATCCTCTTTTGACCCAGGAACAGCAAAGACATAGCCTTCATTCATCACGCCTGAGATCTCTAGACGAGTCTTCTGACCTATTTCAAGAGAGGGAGCGTTCCCAAACTGAATGAATCCTCCAAAACCGTCATCCGCCCTGAAATAAGGTTTTCCTCTCCTTATATTGGGGTCAGCTTCCCTGGTGACCTCTATCACATCACCTTTTCTATGCAAGGGCCTCAGAATCTTCGATTCCGCAACTTTTGCGTATACCTTTTCCGTTGATTTGTCTTTGGTCGTTGTGATTGCCTTAAATGTAGCCTCTGTGATCGATTTATCAGCAGATCTGACCAGCCTTCCATATCCAGCGTTCGTCTTCCCACCAATGCCCCATTCCCTGAGTGCTTCAGAAAGCAAATCAAAGACTAGTTGGGCCCACTTCCCACCTTCATCCCCAGGAACATCGCACGAGATAGCAACATTAAAAGTACCATTTATAGAGAGAAATGTAACCGGATTAGGATCATCAAAGTCCGTAGGCGCTCCAATTCCTGCATAATAATCACCATGATGCGGAGTCATGACATCCGGCTGCAGTGATCCCTCAAGGCTCTCTGGAGTGATCCAAGCATCGTGGAAGATGATATGACCTGAATCATCGGTAGTCCCGAAGATAGCCTTATGGTAATCCCCATCCCTTTTGAATCCTTTGCCTCTTTCGCTTGATCCCCAAGCCTGATTGCAATAATGAGATGCAAGCCCCTTCAGAGCCGTTCCAGGAATCAGAGGTGTTCCATATGTATGATGGAGAGTAATCCCTGTTTCAAGAACGTTTTCGCCGCCAAGACCTATCACTAGTCTTCCGTTAGTCTTGAACTTGCCTTCGATCTTAGGCTCATTTATTGAGGTCCTGTTTCTCTCGTAAGCGGTCTGATAAGTCTTCTTCACCTTGATAAGAGACAGGCTCATCGCTGAAAACAAGTTTTGTCGTGCCTGAGGATGATTCTCCTTATCTTTCACCGGCACCTGCAGATACCTATCTCTAAGTAAACTGGCATTTTCACCGGGCGGTTGACCGGATTTCCACCAGTTGGAGACTACCTTTCTGCATGCTTCAGCCATTATCAACTCTCCAGTAGAGCTTCTGTATAACGCTTGAGCCAGGTGGCTGACTCGATTGCCTCAAAGGATAATCGCTGATACTCAATTAGATTCGAGTCCCGGCTTCTTTCTCCCAGTTCAGTGTTCTCTTCCAGTCCCATAACCTTTGATAAATGTGCGAGGTAAATCTTTCCCACTTTTTCCTCTTTTGCTTGAACGAAAGCCGTAGCTTGGGCCAGGCCGCAAGTATGAACCAGGGCAGGAAACTTTTTAGCTAGCTGGATGTAACCATCGTCTCCTTTTTCCGATATGGATGAAATACAACGGTGGGCTGCTTGTGCTCTCTTTTGTTGCTTTGTCTGGATTAGTTTATCGGCCATTATCTCAACCTCAGCTGAAAATACACCTGATCCTACCCTTGCCCACTGTAGCTTTTCCGCCTATCTGCAGGTCCAAATCTGGCCCTGAGCAATACGTATCTAGAATCTGTTTCTCTTTGATTCCATTTCCGCCGTATGCCCTGTCACACCAAGCTATCCCGGCCAGAATGGCCTCGGCTGGAAGAGACTCTTCGTACCACAAAGCGCCCTTTGCTACGATCTTTTTATCATCTTCAATTCTGACATGGGCCGAAACTTCAGTGCCGTTTTCCGCCAGGAAGTTGAAGACATCATCGGAAACAATAGCAAACCGTTCCTTGAATATAGCCTGCCAGACAGTATCCTTTGAGAAGAGGAACTTACTTAGCGCCTCAGCCCATTTTGCGGTTTCTTCATCCGGCTTTGCCTTGAAATCGAGGTCTTCAAAGAACACCTTGTCTCCTTCTTTATCATTAACAACCAACCTAGAACCTTTTGAGACCAAAATCACGTTATCTACAGGCACGATTGGTGTGGCTGGGACATCCCTAAACTCTGTAGCCTCCAGGTCTCTTCCGAGTCTCTTCAGAACTAGAGGACTAGTGGCATAGGCAAAGGTCCCGTAAAGGCTTCTTATGGGCAGGCACACAATGTGAGCATCTGTCAGGATAAGAGAACCGGAGTTGGATGAATCATCCCCAGCCTGATCAAGCACCTCCTTTCCAAAAGCCACATTTATCAGCTTCTTCTGATCCGGAGAACCGCGCTCCGAGAAATGATCTCTCATTACACCTTTAACTGCTGAACCCGGCACCAGTGGCCAGTTTGTGACCTTCTCTCTCATGATAGGCATATCGATGAAACCAACTCCTCGGCCTGTGCCCACGTGCAGCGGAGTTATTGCCTGAATACAGTACATCTTTGTATTGTCCAAATCCTACACCCCCTCTAATTTAGTTCCTTCTTTTTTATCGTTCATGATTCCGTCCGAAAATTTCCAAGTGCCCCACAATGCCAGGCCGAAGCCGTCTTGTTGATCCTGATCAACATCGCTCACTGGTTTAAGCCATAATTCTTTAGCTAGCTCTTTTGCATCTCCTCCTGGCATTAACTCGAAGAAATAAACAGAACCAGCATTGACAAGCCTTTTGATGGGCTTAGGACCTCTATTTTTATTCTCCAAGTTCCAGCCTGATACAGGCTTCCAGCGGTCGATGCAAGCCGAAACTAACTTGAGGACTAATCCATCAGGGGCTGCTGGAGGATGTCCCAGAATTGAACCACCCTCATTTTGAAGCCATCCTGGAAGCCAGCCCTGGGAAAAGATAGCAGGTGTTGCCAGAACCATTCGAACTCTATTCTTTCCATCCAGAGCGGAAATTATTCTTTCGGGGCAGCTCCAGCTATCTTGAATATCAACTTGCTTCCAGCGAACCAACCGTCTTTCCCCTCCAAAGGTACTGAACGAGTTGATTTTCTTGACCAAGTCTTCGAAGGTGATATCCGCTTCAATCCTAGCGGTAAGCATGACCCTCTCGTTTTCTCCTTTCAAAGAAAGGTCAAGACCCATCGTCTCAAAAAGAAAGCCCTCTTCTGATGCTCCAAGCTTTGGATCGATTTTGACATGGACTCTTGATTCTTTCTTAGGTGCCGATAGGAATCCGGTCGCCTTTTCAATCTTATCAGGGTCCGGGGGCGCGCCAAATGAGCTTCCCGTAGAGTCAACCAGCCATTCGACCATCTTACTTAACGACCAGAATATGGGTATTTTGGAGGGCTTAAACTCCTCCTTAACGCTTTCTGGCAGCATGGCTGGGAGTATATCACCGGTAGGCAGGTTACAGCCTTCGCCATTTTTCATTCTAGCCGGTCTGATCGAGTAGGTTTCACGGCCTCCGGCGTCGTCCTTAACTAGGATATCCTTGGGAGCTGGAAGGTAAATCTCGTCCTTATAAAACGGCAAAGGCCCATAGATTTTAACAAGCTTTAGAGCTTTGATCGTCTCATCAACGAAGTCTATTCCACCGATTCTTCCCAGCATCGTCCTGAGTGAACCTGCCAGGACTGAAGGATAGGGCCACTCCAGAGATTTCATTCGGTTTCCTTGAGCTGCACCGAAAGGACGGCCATCCCTGGCGATGATTGGATCATGGGCATCTATAGCTAAATAAGATGAAATCATGCCGCCTCCTTGATACTCGTTTGAGCCTTATCTTGAGAACTTGGCTGAACCTGCTTCGATGAACTAGCCAGCCTTCGAGCCAGGATCAGTTCATCGGCCAGACTGCAGATCTTCTCATAAGAATCCACGTCTTTAAGCAAAGACATGATCATACCTTCGCTCAGGTTTTTGCCGTCTCTGCCGGATTTCTTTCGTTTAAGCAGCCGCAAAGCATCTTTGGCTATGAGCTTTGAGAGTTCTTCCTTGCTGACTCCTTCCCAGTTTTTGTAATCCTTAGCAAGCTCATGTAGGTCGTAAGCTGCTTTGTCGGGCAGCTCATCATTGAGATGCATTTTTGTCCAATTCATGAGGCGTTCGTCAAGTCCATTCTTTCCAGCAGGCTTCCATTGCTCTCTAATCCGGATTGGATCACCACCGCTTCTGGTGTAAAGGTGCACTGCAAGACCGTTTCGATCTTCTTCAATCGTAGGTCCTTTCTTGGCAGAACGTTCTGCTGCTCTTCCGTATTCAAGGAGATCCTCAAGTGGTTCAGTTGAGTGCCCTATGGCGATGCCGACTGAGAGCGTAGGAGCATTATTTTCTTTGTCTTTGAATTCATCAAGCAATTTTCCGAAACAATTATGCAATTCTCTCGCCGCCTTGAGACAACAGTCTACTGGTAGAAATGCCAGGACGTCGTCTCCTCCTGAGTAAACAAGGCATCCGTTATTATTTTCTACTATTTTCCTGGCCTCTCCAGCAAACTCAGCCAGCTTCTTAGAAAATGCACGATGCTCATTCGGTTCCTTTCTTGCTGAAATCACTTTTCCCATGCGGTCGCCATCAGCAACAATGATGGCAAGATATGGATCAGGCTCACCAAATCCAAGCCTTTTATTTCCGTTTTCATCTTTTCCATCTTTTTGAAGCCTATCGACCAGATCCTTTATCTCAGATAGACTTTCCCGATCTGAAGCAGATAGATATTCAACCCAGGAAATACCAGGTTTGTGCTTCTTCGATGGAGGTTTCATCAACCTAGCCAGTCTCATCGGATAGAGAACCTGGCCATCGAAGGGAAATTTTTGATAAAGCCTTTGCCCTGTTCCTGAGGCTATGTTGCTATTGCCTCGACAGATATTAGCGATTTTGTTAAGGATATCGATTGCTTCTTTATCTTTCGAATTGAAAACACCTCTGATCCAAGGATCTGCTGCCACTCGAACCACTGATGGAAACGACTCTCTAGGCCCTCCAAGACGCTTGGTCAAGCCTACTGCGCAAAGCTGTTCGCCGCTGTTAAGACGCATCTTTAAGGCCAAATCACTAGGAATTTTATAATCTTTTTTAAGAACGCTTTCTCGGGCTCCATCTAGAGATGATTTGGGGACACCACTCCTACCCTTGGCCGGGATGAAGTTTCTGATAGATTTTCTGCCAGCTAACAAGCGCATTAATCGATATCTAGCATCGGAGTAGCTTCCATTTATCGGAACCCAGGCCGAATAAAAGTCGATGACATCATTAACCTGTTCATCCCAGATATCTTGTCGGACGATGTCACCGGCCATCGCTCTAGCACCTTTTGCATAGTCTATCCAAACATCTTGGCTGGCTTGCCGTGCTTCTTTATCTAGATCTGCAGGTTTATCGATCTCTGGCAACTCTGCAAGGATAACATTGGCAACATTGGAATAGTCTGATCTCTCGAACCCGTCTGACTTCTTTGACTGATCTGGCTCTTTTAGGTCCAATGAAGGGAAGATCAGATTTCCACCTGAATTTGCGATCTTCAATGCGGCAGCTTCACTAATATCAGAAAGAAGCTGAGAGCCAAACCATAGATCGCGGGTACGGCGTGCGGCTGCAATGAAATCTTGTACAGGACCGATTGATAAAACGTAAAGGTAAGATGTCAACGTCAGACCTCCACAAAATCATTTCCCTTTTCTTTTGCAAAAGAGATGAAAGCCTCAATTGCCGATCCAGATGGCGAACGAACAGGCTTGCCAGGTCCAGAGCTGCCCATAGGTGATTTGGGATACGTAGCCAGGCCAGGGTCAGATATCTTTTTAAACAACGGGTTTTTAGGTGCCTTCCTCAGTATTACCTCTTCAGGTGAGTCAGTCTTTAAGCGTAAAATTATCTGGAGTACGCTACCATCTGCACAAATCATTGGTCGAATTATGAGCGGACTGGACATCCTTGTTTTCTCTCTTCCACTAATTACCGGGTAGAGTTCAGTATCTTTAGGATCTCCAACATCTTTAAAATGAAAAACTAGAGGAAGCCCGAACTCAGCTCTAGGAAATGCATCATCAGGAATTGCGGCAATCCTAGGATGACGTGTAGATCGGCTGGATGAGGCCTCACGGATAGTCTCAGGCTCAGGCCATCTGGAGCGTCCAGGCCGGTTCTGACCAGTTCCTGGATTTCTGCCAACATTTTGGCCCTGTCTGAATGTCTGCATCAAGCCAATCACCTCTGACCAGTTCTGAAGGACATCAGCAATCCTATTGTCCCGAACCAGAAAGCCTTCTGGTAGAATAGGCCACTCACATTCATTAGACATAACGGCTCCAAAGCTTTTGAGGCGGGATTCATACCAGAATCTGATACTATTCTTGTCGGAAGGTGAAAGCTCCTTACAATATAACGCGCCACAGCCACGCCTAGTTCGAGCACCTATACCGCCGAAGTTGGTCCAAGCCCAGATGGCAGCCTCCATATCTGAAGCTATATCTCTAGGGCAAGTCAATTTCAATATAAAGGAGATATTTGAGGTACATTTGGCTATAGGAGTTCCATCTTTTTTATTGCCCTGAAATGGGAAGAGAGCATATGATGGATGGTTCTTTTCGAACCTCGGGAAACTTTTGCCCTCAGGTGTATATGCACAGGGATAAGTTGACCCTATAGATCTTATTGATACTTCGACTATCACATTACTTGGCGATTCGGTCGTTCCCCAGATCTCTCCCTCTCGCAGGCGAAGTCTTTCAGCTGTTTCAAATTTGGTCCCTCTTATCGTTCTCCACCAGAACCTGAGATGCCCACGAATGCTGGATGGCCTAATTAGCGTCAAGGGATCATTCTCACCAGCCTTTACTCCTCCGCCAAAAATAGGAGTTATCACTTGAATATCGTACATTTTTACTAATGCATCCGGGTGAGGGTCAACACCTTCCGGCCTTCCTGGATATTCCAGCAAAATCTTACGCGGTATATCCTCACACTCCTTAATTCGCCTTTGTACTCCTTATCTCATCATACTCATTATCTGGCACAAACAATCCAATACCAAAGTGTGCCCCATACCCAACCGCAACCGGTCCTCGTACCATCTCTGGAAACTCCACCTTGAACCCATATCCCGCACTTCCCGCTCGCCGCCCCTCGCCAGCGCTTCGTGCCCTGTGGAAGCTCGCCCACCCCATCCTGTGTCCTGCCAATTCAGTGAACGAAACAGGCTCAACCGCCAGAGGCTCAGGAAATCCATCCAGCCGAAGCAGCCTTCTAAGCTCATGCTCCGGGCTTCCGATCTGCAATCCCATTTCATCCACTTTAGGAACCCCAGCCCTTGTCGCCTTCGGATACCTGGTCGGCAAAAACGGCGTCCTCGAAACCCACGTCTTTGCCTCAGCCAGAAGTGGACACTCGCCTCTGCTCACATTCAATCCACCAATATCGCCAGGCAACCCTATGCTCATTAGGGTGAGCTGCACCTCAAGGCCATGTATTTCTCTCAAATTCTCCAGAGCGTCTCTCTCCACGGGGCCGAAGCCTGCAGCCGCATAAACCGTAACGTGAGTTATCTCTCCATTGCGGCCTCTGCCCAGGGCCAGATTGGATTCGCTCAGAATGTAAGCATGGGAATGGCCCTTCAGCGGTCTTCCGGACTCATCGCAGCCTGTGAAGATGCTTGAGCCGTCTGACAGCTCTACCAGTGCAGCGTGTATTCGTTCCGTCAGAAGTATGGCATCTGTGAACCTCAGAGCCTGGCCACTCAGGGAAAAGTGGGCTACTGTAGGATTATCTTTTGTATCGTCATGCCTGCCAACAGAATTATCTTGATTCAAGGCACAGAAATTGGTTTTTTCTATTGAAGGCGCTTTTTGAGCAATAGCGCTTATTAATATCCTTTGAGAAGATTGACTAGTAAAGGATGCATCCATGGCCATCGCATCCTTGAAGAACTCGCCGAAGCTATATTCTACTCCGGGGTCGCCTGGAATTTATTATCCCTCCCTTACTGGCAGAATAAGCGCCTAAAGACTAAACTCTTTGCTCATATCCGTCAGCGTTGAAAACAAATAGGTGTTCATGGATAAAAAGTTGATCCCCAAATGAACAATTATTTATAAAAATTTTTCGGGAAGTGCTGGAGACGATAATCATAATATTAATTATCAGCTAAAATTCGTATATCTCGAAAGCCGCTTGATCGCCTCATACTTTTCTTTTTTATCAAGCTCAGTGCCTTCAAGCGCCTCCTTGAGTGTACGGATGGAATGATCGTAGGTCTCACGATCAACTGGGAACGGCGTTCCGTCCTTTCCACCATGTGCAAAGCTGTATTTGGCGGGATCACGCCAGCTCGGACTTGCGCCGTAGATAAGCTCCGAAATCAGCGCTAAAGCTCTGATCTTACTTGGGCCTATGCCCTTCAATGCAACGAGATCCTCATAGCTTGAGGGCTGAAGCTCATAGGCCATCTGTAGGGCCTTTCTCCCTTCCTTGCTTATATCGAGCGTGGCTAAGAGCTCATGGCGCCGAGGCATGGAGAACTCAGAAACAATATTGGGCTTCGAGGTATCGAAATCAAGGAGGCTACGCTGTCTTGCAAAGCCTGCCAAATGCGACGGACCATCCCTGACGAGATCAAGGGTAGCCTTTCTGTTCTCAGCACTTTCACGAGCAGTTAGATCCAGGGCAGACTGTTCACGCCTCTGAGAGCATATCGCTGAGTGCGGCTCCTCAACAAAGCTCTCCAGGTTATCGGAAAGCCAGTGGTATCGTCGAGCATAGCTTCCGTTCATGCCCTGCTGTACAACTGCCCATTCTCCTCTTTCAGTGAAAAAGAAGGCATGATGGTATATCTGGTAGCCATCCTGAACTAAGGCGCTGTCCACCTTTGCGGACATCTTGCTTGCTCGGATAAGCTCATCCACCTTTCTGGAAGTTATGGAAAAAGCATCGCCTAGTCTTTGGATATCCTCCGGCGATTTGCTGGATGTTCTGCCCTTTCCCCCGGCAACGCCTATCCCATGTCGTTCAGGCGAAATAGCCTGCTTCAGGGCGCCTGTTGTGACAGTTGTTGTCCCTGAGGAGTGCCAATCAAAGCCGAGCACGCAGGCAAACGCCTGGAACCAGTAAGGATCTGAAATGCGGCGCAGGAACTCTTCCGGGCCGTACTCATACACAAGCACCTCCACTACCTCGCCTGCTAGACGGCACATCCGCTTGAAGAGCCAAGGAGGCGCGGAGCCAGTATGAAGCGGCAGATCTGTTGCGCCAGTTCTCATTACATTTAACATTTAAGGGAAGAATATAAAGATTAGCCGCAGGACGAAAGTAGAGGAATCCTTTTCTAACTTTCCCGCGTAAGTTGTATTATGAAGTTTATACGGGACACGAAGTCTGTCACAGCTGAGGATCTTGCGCCTGTAACCGATATAGACCTCAAAGCTTTAGCAGAGGTTCAAGATGACATGGACACAGTTCTTTCAGTGTATACGACCATCAATAAAAGGGATATATCCTTCGTAAATTCCAGGCTTAAATTGATCAGCAAGGCTCTGCCCGAAAATCTACAGAAATCATTTGAAGGAACTCTGGCACTTGCAGAATCTTCGCTTTCTGCACAGCCTGTGAAAGGCGAAAAAGGAAGAGCCATTTTCGCCTCGGCTTCACAGGCCTTACTGCAAACGTACAGGCTTGGCCTAGAGATCGAGCCGCTGGTTGTATGGGACAGATCGCCTTTCCTGCTTCCTCTGGCGCGACTCAGCAATGAATATGCAGATTACTGGCTTTTACTTGTTGACTCGCGAGAAGCCAGGCTATTTCTGGTAAGATCGAACGCAATTGTTGAGAAGGGGAAGGCATCGATTGATCTTATGAATAAGCACAAAAAGGGCGGATGGAGCCAGATGCGGTTCAACCGCTTGAGGAAAGGAACGATAAAATCATTTCTCAAAGAGATCGTGGACGATCTGCAGGGACTTGTTGGTCCGGCGATGATTAAAGGTCTCGTAGTCGCGGGTCCAGGTGACGCCAAGAATCAACTTATTCAAATGCTTCCGCCCTCGCTTAATAACAAACTTCTCGGAACGCTTGATCTGTCGATAAGTACCCTGCCATCGGAGCTTGTTAAGTTGGGGGACGATGTAACTCAGCAGGATAACAGCGAAAAGGCTGCAGCCGCAGAGCTAAAGGCTGCGATTCTCAAGGGCATGCCTGCTGCCTACGGATTTGAAGAGGTCAGGATGGCCTTGGAACAGGGGAGGGTGAAGACGCTTGTGTTAAACAACTTCGAGATTCCTGGAATGGTATGTCAGAGCTGTAGGCTTATTCCGGAAATTCAGCAGTCGAGCTGCCCGAGCTGCGGAGGACATATGTCCAAGGAAAATATTGCAGAGCAATTTTACGAGCTTGCACAGAGGACTGGGGCTGAAGTGGCATTGGTAGAGGATGATGCTTTTCTGGAATCGATTGGTGGGATGGGGGCGATGCTAAGATATTAATTGTTCAGCCTTCTAAGATTCTAACCATTTGAGTGAGAAGAGCTTTGTACTTGGAGGCTACTCAATTTGCATATCATCAGAGCGAGGCATTATATGCAGATCACAAAAAACATTCACGCACTGAAGATCCCTTTTCACCTGATCGACCCATCTGGCAGAAGAATCGATCGCTTTGTGTACGTTTACCTTATTTACGGCAAGAAGATCTGTCTCATCGATAGCGGTGTTGCCTCTGGAGAGAAAGTTATCTTCGATTACCTTAGAAGGACAGGGAGAAGCCCCGAGGAGATATCCCTGCTTATACTCACGCACTCTCATCCAGATCATATTGGAGCAGCGTATGCCATCAAAGCGGCATCAGGCTGTGAGATTGCGAGCCATGCGGCCGAGAAGCCATGGATTGAGGATGTGGATTTACAATTTAGGGAGCGGCCTGTTCCCGGCTTCAAGTCTCTTGTCGGAGGATCTGTTAAGGTAGATCGCATCCTTCAGGACGGAGATACTATCGACTTAGATGATGAAATAAATGCAAAGGTGCTGCATACGGGAGGCCACTCCAAGGGTTCGATCTCCATTTTGCTTCCAAATGTTGGAGTTCTCTTTTCCGGAGATGCAATTCCCATCTCAGGAGATCTTCCCATTTATGAGGATGCAATAGAATCGGTAAGATCCATTAAGAAATTGAAAGCTACTGAAGGCATCAATCACTTGCTCGCCGCTTGGGACGATCCACAGAAGGATGGCATGGTATGCCAGCGGATGGATAATGGACTAGAGTACCTTCAGCACATTCATAAGGCAGTCATCGACGTGAGCAGCAGCCATCCAACAATAGAGCCTATGGAACTGTGCAGGCTTGTTTTGAAGGAGTTAGGTATTCCGGAGATGACTGCAAATCCACTGGTTGCCGAATCCTTCGAATCCAACCTGAAGTTAAGAGATCACAAGGATCTGCTGGGGATTAATGCGGATTGATGTTTGCTCACTCTTCCTCCAGCCTGCATAGCTGGCAGCTATGGTGCCAGATTGGCTCAACCTGGGCAGAGACTGGCTCCTCGCTGCTGTAATGGCCCGCAGACATATCCTGAATGAATTTATGCACCGAGGCGGCATCCATGCTCCGAGGCCTGATTCTCCCAACCTCACGGCCATGTATTCCATGATGGCCCTCAGTCTTATCAATGGCAACAACGGCGTATTCAGGATCATCCTCGCTTTCGCTATCGTTCAGATAGAGCAGCTTGCCATAATAGAAGCTGTAGCAAAGTGGCCACTTATGGTTCGTCATGGCCTCTACGAGGTCATCTTCATTCTCAATTTCATTGAAGGAGAAAATACGGTCTTTATGGATCATCGTCTTCACTCTTTACCTTTATGGGTTTGCGATAACTGCATATAAATGGTTCCTTGTGCGGAACTAATGTGTAATTTTAAACTATAGCCAGCCAATTCCGGGAACAGCCACCCTGAGCAGCACATCCAGAATTAGTGCAGCAAACAGCACCGCACGATAGTTGGCCGATTGATAGAATAGCTTATCTCCACGCTCTGCGATAGGATTCTTTACGAATCCCCAATTTTGCAAAAGCAGCCAGCATCCGGCTATGGCCGCAGCAGCTATATAAAGCAGTCCTAAACCTGCTGAGACTCCGATAGCAAGGGATAGAACGATACCAATTACCCAGAATGTCGCCACCATCTTTGAAGTTGCAGGTATTCCATAGGTCGCTGGAGTCGTTGGTATTCCTTTTTCACTATCTCCTACAGTATCACGCGATGCATCACAGTTGGTGAACCCCCAGTCTGTGATGCATATCATGGCTGACAGCATAATCGCCGCCGGATGAATGCCAGATCCAGCCTTCAAAAGCCCGGCAGGCTCTATCGCCAGCCATACACCCAAGGGCACCAGGCCATAGGCAAGTCCTACGAAGATCCAGGAAAACGGCGTGCTCCTCTTTGCCCAAGACGAGTAGATAGTGATAATAATAGTGGCCGCAATAAGAGTGACAAAGCTTTCCGGATTCAGATAGAGCGCAGTTGCCGCTGCCACACAGAATAGCAACAGCGACCATACCAATGCCTCATGTCTGCTGAGCTGCGCTGAGGGCAGAGGCCGATCAGGCATAGCGATTTTATCCACATCCACATCGCAGCAATCATTGTAGACGTATGAGCTTGTTATGGCACAATATGCTCCAACTGTGGCGATAAGGAATGGAAGGAGCGGAGGAAGACTTCCACTCACTGCATAGCTTGCCAGCAGCGCCGAGGCTGCAGGCATTGCCAGATCCATGGGCGCCAGCGGCGGGCGAAGCATCTCGATATGTGCGCGGTAACCCGAAATGCCGAGGAAACTCATCAACTCCATGACTTGCCTGCTCCTAGATCAAACCCTCGAAAAGCTCCAGGTGCTCACCGGGATTCACGAGATAATCCAGCATTCCAGGCTCTTTTATCAGGGGATATATTTCCTTTCCCTTGGATATTCCCAGCTTTTTCAGCTGATTAATATCCGGTGCCTCAATCCTTCGAAGCTCCGCGGCCTCAGGGCAGCGTTCATTCTTAATGTAACCTTGTGTGGTGTAGAAGTAAGCGCCACCTCCATGCTCCTTGATGGAATCGTAGATTGACGAGAAATTTCTGGCCACAAGGTTTGCCATCTTCAATATCTTGTTTGATCGGTTTATCGTGATATGGCCATAGTTAGGCGGCACAAGGACTTTATCTCCTGCAGAGGCATAAACTGCTACAACATCGCTCATATTCTGCTTCTGGAGAAGGTATATCGCTTCGCCCTCGAGAACCTCGTAAAGCTCCGGATAAGATACAGTGCCGCCCGGAGGAATTGGATGGTAGTGTCCGGCTGTCTTTACATACTCCACGCCCAGCATGCGCGGCGGGATAACTGTAATATCGTATCTTAGATCTTGATCAATCAACTTGTCTTTATCTGCATTGCTCAGGTAAAGATCGCGATACATGTAGTAAAGCTCGATGTTCTCAGTCTTTGCCAGCCAGCCTTTATCGTATAATACTTCTTTCAGGTCGTTTAGCCAGCGGATATCGGGATCCTTGCTTCTGCCTCCAAACTCCAGCTCCATCATGCTCAAGCACCATTTCCTATTTTTGAAAGCACATTTTAGATTTAATAGTCACCGCCCATTTAATATGAGGCCATCATAAACCCAGGAATAGCTCGATTTTGAGATCAAAGGCACTAAACCATAAAGGCAAAAATAAGAGTATTTTATGCTGGATGTTTTGGATGACGATTCTTAGAATAAAGAATTGAGCGCGAAGCTTGCGCTATGATCTACAGTAAGTTATTGGAGGGCTTCTCGCCATATCCATGCTGTCTATAGCTGCTCAGCAGGCATTCGGCTCATTGATTGTGAAGTACTCCGTCTGTATCTTCCTGAAATCAACTATGACATCTACCTTCCAGTTGCCCGGCATGCGCGCGACTTCTGTCCCACTGATCTTGAGGCAGCTCCAGACTGGCGCAGCCCATATGCCATCGAATCCATCAATAGGGGGTATGACGCTGAAGCTGCGATCATAGGTCCTGCCCTCGGGATAATACCATCTCCATTCTACGGTGTGAGCGCGGCAATCCCTGAAGATCAGGAGCCAAGAGACCGCCTGCGCATCGTTTGTAGTGAATGTGTAAGTTCTATCGCAGGGAACTGCATTAGGACATATATCTTTCGCCATTGTATGCTCACTGAGCGGGAAGAAAAGGGGATCTGCTTGCCCCAGTGCTACAGTGGACAGCAAGGCAAAAACCATCAAAGCCAAAGCTCTTTCATTCATTGCTACTCACATACTCCATAAGTTTATTTGCGACCCCGAATAACTATAATAAATAACTAAACTATAAAGATAACGATCGAGATTTAATGGCAAAGGTATAAATCAGAAATATAGCAAATGCTAATAAGTTATTTGTAATATAAATATACCAAATACAAATGGATTATAGTTTTCAAGTTTCCACAATGGCAAAGCCAGCCCGCGAAGCTATCGCCATGCATAGGCCTCGCCAAGTTAATGTAAGGTCTTTCTTCTTGGTTATTTGCACATCTTAGAGCATCTAAAAACAATTTGAATCTGCCCTTTGTAGTCTCATCTCAAATCTTATTGCAATCATCTTCAATATGACTTGCGCGAAATATTATCAAAGAACTCCTAGACGACAGACCTGGCATAATCTCTTATGCTCTTATGGTCCGGCTGCATATTATAGAGGTTAATATTTATTGTGTCAATTGCAGTTACAGCAATATTAGAGAATATGATGGAGACAACGTGAAATGACAAGCAATTTGAAATGCCAGAGTTGCGGCCGGGAGATAACCGAAGAGGAGGTCTCCATTTCCCAAGGACAGACTCTCTGCGAAGACTGTTATATAGATGCCAGCCACAGGATCAGAGTTTGTGATCCATGGGCTGAGCGCTCGAAGATGATATTCAGAGAGAGCCATGGCTTCACAGGAACCGACGGCCTGACTGATCTACAGAAGGATATCTACGAGTTCATTAAATCCAAGGGCAAAGCCACCAGGGAGGAGCTTGCAGAGAAGTTCAGACTACCACCAAGCGAACTCGAAAACCAGTTTGCCATCCTCAGACATTGCCAGCTTATCAAAGGCAAGAAGGAAGGAGAAAAGGTCTACCTCGTGCTCTGGTAAAAAGCCATCTTAAAGACTTATCATACTTTTACATTCAGGCTTAATCGGCCCTGGAATTTTATCCTCTAGGTACTCAAAAGAGATTTTTGTAACAATTTCAACAGATTTTGGGCTAACTTAACTTGAATGGACACCAGCTTTATCTAAAGTGGCTTCTAAGATCACTATAGGTGGCATTTAAGCTAGTGTGAACGAAATATGCCAAGCAGGCAGCTTATAGCTCAGAAGAAAGAAGCAGTCCGAAATGATAAGCCATGACCGAATACAAGAAGGCGGATCTTAAGATTATAGGGATGGTTTGCGCAGCCTGTGTCTCTGCAATTGAAAAATCCTTGAAGAGCCTGGATGGAGTTCGCCGGGCGGAGGTAAATCTAGCCACAGAAATGGGATATGTGGAATATGACCCGGAAAAACTGAAGCTGGCCGATCTGGAGAAGGCGGTCAGGGATGCAGGCTATGATATAGTAGATGAGAAGGTTGTCCTGAAGATCGGCGGCATGGTCTGCGTCATGTGCGTGGGAGCGCTTGAGATCGCCTTCAAAAAGCTGGATGGCGTAGTTGAGGCCAATGTAAATCTGGCTGCAGAGAAAGCTTACATCACTTACAATCCCAGGATGACCTCTCTTGAAGATCTGAAAAAAGCTATCGGGGATACGGGATACCAGTATCTTGGCGTAGCAGGAGAGGATGTTTCCACCGACCTGGAGAAAGAGGCCAGGGAGAAGGATCTAGAGGATAAATTCCGCAGGATGACCGTAGGTTTCGCGTTTAGCCTGCTCCTGATGGGGCTTATGTACCTGCCCCTAGATCGTATCTTCGGGGAATTTCTGATGGCAGTGCCCATGGGCTACCTGATGCTTGCCATTTCTATTCTGCCCTTCATCTATGTGAGCTATCCAATATTCAGCGCTGCTGCAAGGTCTCTGAAAAATAGAAACCTGAACATGGATGTAATGTACTCAATGGGCATAGGCGTAGCCTATGTCTCCAGCATCATGGGCACCTTCAGGATTGTGTTGACTCCTGAGTTCATGTTCTATGAGACGGCCCTGATGCTTGCATCCTTTCTAACTCTGGGGAGATACCTGGAATCAAAAGCCAAAGGCAGAACATCAGAGGCCATCAAGAAGCTTGTCGGACTTAGGCCCAAGACTGCCATAATCCTCAGAGATAATAACGAGATTGAGGTGCCTGTAGAAGATGTCCAGGTTGGCGATATAATCCTGGTCAAGCCGGGCGAGAAGATACCTGTTGATGGCATAGTAGTTGATGGCGAAAGCTACGTAGACGAATCCATGATCACAGGCGAGCCGATCCCTGCTCTGAAAGATGCAGGCAAGAATGTGGTTGGAGGCACTTTGAACAAGAACGGTGCCCTCAGGTTGAGAGCAACTAAGGTAGGAAAAGACACAGTCCTCTCCCAGATCATATCTCTCGTCGAGCAGGCTCAAGGGTCCAGGCCGCCGATCCAAAGGATTGCCGATAGAGCTGTAGCCTATTTTATACCAACTGTGCTTACAATTGCCTTCGCTGCATTCATTGTCTGGTACTTCATCCTCGGCAGCACATTGCTCTTTGCCTTAACGGCTCTAATATCGGTTCTGGTAGTAGCATGTCCCTGTGCGCTGGGCCTGGCCTCACCTACAGCAATCACAGTTGGAATTGGCAGAGGCGCTGAGCTTGGTGTCCTCATCAAGAACGGAGAGGCTCTAGAGCTATCAGAGAAGCTGAATATTGTAGTGTTCGATAAGACAGGAACGCTGACACTAGGCAGGCCAGATGTGACCGATATAGCGGCCTTTGGCATGGATGAGAAGGAACTCCTCAGGATTGCAGCAAGTGCTGAAAAGAACTCAGAGCATCCTCTGGCAGAGGCTGTGGTCAGAAAGGCGGAATCGGACGGACTCGCGTTATCTGCGGCCAGTGGCTTTGATGCTGTAGCGGGGAAAGGTGTTATCGCCACCATCGATGAAAGAGCAGTTGTAGCTGGCAATGGGATGTTGTTATCGGACCAAGGCATAGCTATGCCTTATGAAGCACTCGCCAAAGCAGCCGAGTTCCAGGAGCAGGGAAAAACTGCAATCCTGATAGGAGTTGACGGCAAAGTATCCGGGATAATAGCTATAGCAGACAGGCTAAAGGATTCTGCAGAAGCAGCTATTTCCGAACTCAAAAGCATGAATCTTAAAGTAGCCATGATTACGGGCGATAATGCTCGGAGCGCTGCTGCAATAGCAAAGCAAATAGGCATTGATAATGTCTTCGCCGAGGTCCTGCCTGAGCAGAAGGCACAAGAGGTTAAGAAGCTTCAGGAGCAGGGCAATGTTGTCTCTTTTGTTGGGGACGGCATCAACGATGCACCAGCTCTTGCTCAATCAGATGTAGGAATAGCCATAGGCAGCGGCACTGATGTGGCTATAGAGACTGGAGAGATTGTTCTCATAAGGGATAATCTCTTAGATGCTGTGGCCGCTATCCAGCTCAGCAGAAAGGTGATATCCAGAGTGAAGCTGAACATATTCTGGGCCTTTGCCTACAATGCAGCTCTCATACCTCTGGCTGCAGGGGTTTTGTATTCGTTCTTTGGAATTACATTCAGGCCCGAATATGCAGGTTTCGCAATGGCCATGAGTTCTATAACTGTGGTGTCGCTGTCGCTGTTGCTTAAGAGATATGTGCCTCCTGCAAAGGCTAAAGCTACGCTGCAAACATGAAAGCATGGAATAGCTGGTTCTCGGCCTTGTAGCCTACCCAGATCGGGTCTTCTTCGTCAAGGATGTACCTAAGACCAGGTCAGTAAGACCAGGTCAGGCAAGATAATGCGCCGTGTTATCAAGGCAAAAGCTCTGGGCAAGGAGACCGGAGATCTTTCTGCTCTGGCTAACCCGGAGTCTGTGCACAACATACCGCTCATCACCAAATAGTGATGGAGCGGACCTCCTTCCTTTTTTCTGATTAGGCTAACTCTTGATTGAATAATGAGAGCAAGAGGGCATAATGATAGTTTTGTGAGACTTAGGATACAGATCGATTTGGGATTGATGTAGCTTTGATTCAAACGACGCCTCCGGACAAAAATGGAGAAATGAACCTGGGAGTAAGTGTAGATATTGTCAAATCGGCTATTGAAAAGGCAATTCTGGTTATAGCTCAGGCAAATTCCAACATGCCATATGTCAAGGGAGATGGCAGGAAAGATATAGATAATGTAGATTTCATTGTACCACATGATGAGCCATTGCTGGAGTACATAGAGCATGTTCCGGATGATACAGCTCAGAGAATTGGGAGCTATTATCGATAAAGAATTGGCTTCTAAACTTTTCTGAATAGTTTGCATAGAAGCATTCCGTTGCATATAGATGATTTTTCAAGGTATTCTCGCTAGACATGAGAGCAATTTTCAATAGGCTGGAGAACGCTGATGCCAGAGAGCTTGCCATCTATCACAAAGTAAGCAAATTGAGCTGCTCCATATGCGCACCGATGCCTCTGCTGTTCAGGCTTACATAGACAAGGGATTGCACTGGCCCCAGGCATGGAGATAAGCTACGTAGTGAAGGATGCTAGCAAGTGGGAGGTAGATCTAGTGTTTAGCTTCCAAAATAAGCTGACAATAAAATAAGATACAATGAGAGCAAATTATTGTTATATTATTTTGGAATGTTTATACTAGCGAGAATAGCCTATAACTTGGGCTAATTCATCATTTGCCGCTGCTGACCGATTCCTAGGACGGCTCAGATTCGGATTCAGTAGATCGTCTAATGTTCAAGATTCGATGTCTGTTTCGCAGCTTTGCGCTTTCTCGCTTTCATTTCTGATTATATTTGGAAAAAAATATGTGTTTTAATATAAGTTTTAAGGTAACGTAGCAAAAGCGAAAGCCTTATAATATTGTCAACCTTTTCATCGCTATCCTGGTTTACAATATCGGTGTTTCATAACTATCGGCTTAGACGTACAGGCAAACCAATTCACTTTGTACTGGAAGGCGAAATTTCTGTGTTTGAAAAAGCAGAGAATGGACAAAAAAATGTTTATCGAACTAATAGCGAAGCTGAATTCGACATCCATGTCTTCTTAAAGGATGGAAGAGCCAACAGCTATGTTCTATATGCTTCTGACGGCAGGCCCTTTATAGTTAAATATGGCAAACCTTTGATAAAAAATGGAAAGCTCTCCAGCTTTGTCATTTCGTTGGTTGATCCTAGCGTCAGCAAAAAGGATATTGCGCATCCTTCATATATTTCGGAAACCTTTTCCCATTTTTTTGGTCGCAATATAGATCCCTCTGAAGAATAGCTCGGGCATCGATGATGGTGGGCTATTAGTCGCAGAGATCGCTTTAGGGGCTGCTGAAAATGGACTATTTTTTCTTATTGATGATTTGAACTATAAACACATAGACGAGGTCATATTAAGCAAGTATTATGGGTCGCATCAAGGTCAGTACGACTATATTGGACGAACGATGGTTGGGATTGCCGGAAGGGTCCTCAAGGATTTTTATGGAGTTGAATTCTTGGCCGTGAAGACTGATAAGACCAAAGGTTTTTATTGGGAGATATCAGGCCATCCGCCTGAGAAGCCCGATATCCGAATGATAACAAAGCATTTGGAGCGTATAAAGGACGTCAAGATTAGAAGAGAAATCCGCCAGAACCTTTACATGAGCATCATAAAGAAAATCATTATTCGGCGTTTCGATCCCTATTGGAGTGCCGGTGTTGGTGATATTAACATAGAACATGATTGGGAGATCCACTGTAGCGAAATTAATAGCATATTCTCTGATTACAAACCCTCCCTACGTCGTTTATTGTCTGAGTCAAAAGATATAGTGATAGCCAAAGGAGTTGAGGAGTTCATCAACCAGATGATGATGGATTACAAAGCAGAGAATATCGAATGGTTCAGTTCCATAAGTAATAGAATGCATAGGCTACTCGAAGCACAACAGGCAGGGGATAAGGAGCAAAGAGATAGCATAATAGATGAGTTAATGAGCATAGAGGGAGATCCGATTGTCAAGAATTGGTTAAACAATTTTAAGCAATATGAGATCTCCAGTGATAAAATATGCTCAAGGCAGAAAGAGATCCCAGACTATATTCGGTTTTATGGCTATAAATGGCAACGATGCAGTCATGCTATCTGATTCATCTAAGGCGGAAGATATGATCAGTTTCATCCAAGTAATAAGAACAAATAACATTATGAAGCCAATATGTCTCCTGCTCGACAATGCAAAGATACATCTGGCAAAAAGAGTTAGGATATTAGCTCAAAATTGGATATACACTTTATCTACTTGCCTCCATATTCGCCAGATTTGAATCCCATTGAGTTTGGCTGGAAAGATTTGAAAAGAGATTTGAGTAAATTCCTTAACTTTGATGAAGCAATCGAAATGAGCGAAGAGTGTGCCCTAAAAATTATATATTCTAGGAAAGATGGATACTCTAAGCATGTGATAAATAAGGTTTTTAGTGAAGAAAGTTAGGGGATTGACTATAATAAGTGTGTGACTATTCTTAGTGGCGTAACCTAAGCCCGCCAACTCACTGTGTTCCAATTTAAATGTAATGAAAACAGTTTCAACGAGCTGGTGAGAATAATGGAAAGAAATACGCTTATAGCGGGGTTGAAAGGGAAATACATAGATGTGATCTACACGGTCCCCACGATCAATCGCTTGATCGAATCTGGAGAACCAGGCGTTTCCAGCGGAATACTGCGTGACGAGGACCCAGACTGCATAATGTTGGAGACGTCAAGTGGCATAGTCGAATACCTGATGAAGACTGCCATCATCAGAATTGTGCCGAAAAATATACCGGAGCCTGATCAATCGCTCTCCATTCAGCCAGATACGCCTGGGCCTTCTCGGGATCATATGCCAGCTCATTGATTCACTGTTCTTACATCTTCCAGAGCGTATAATCTATCCCGGCCACCTCATCTTTCTTCTTCCATCAAGAGGGGGCTGACTTCAGCCGTCAGCCTGTAGGCGTCCTCATTCGTCGTATGGTATGGAGAGGAGGCACAGAACGCCTGGCCCTGGATGCTGAATGAAAATCTTCAGACTATGACTACCAGGCGTTGAGCAGGCATGCTACTTTTTGTCTGGGCAGTATATACTTTAAGAACCTTTTCGACTGGTTTGGATAGCGCTAGCGTTGTTTGCACCTTAACGACTCTCTTAGGTACTAAGATTTATTTAAATTAATATATCTTGGTTCTTAGGAATCAAAATATGTATATACTATGAGATACTAGTACATTATGTCAAGAGGAGACTCAGAGACGTGTATCGGAAAGTGCCCATAAACGGGATTTGCACTTAATGCTTATTCCATAATGGCAGGAACAATCAGACCCTATAAAGGGCCTAACATGAAGTTAGAATCGAATACAGGAGTTTTTGGTTATGGGAAATCATCTAAAATATCAGAGCCGAAGATATCAAGGATACCAAGGCAGACGTGCTGGGTGGTACTTGCGAAGGGTAAGCGGTAGGCTTGGACTGCAAAAACGCAATTGAGTCAATCTACGGGCTTACCTCGACAGGTTGTTTAAAGAGATAAAATGACTCATGTCAGGAATAAATATAATGCCAGCATCAGCCTCATAGCCGAAGTCAAACGGGAGCGCCCACAGCAGCAAGCTATGAGGCATAAAAGTTGCGCCGCATAAAGACGGCTATAAATCGACCGAACTCATCCCCAAGTTGGATTTGTATGTCCTTTATAGTACTGCAAGCAATGAGACACTATTATAAATTAAGTATTAAAAGAGATAATTGGAGGTGTTCCTGTTGTACAGAGAAGATATGACCCAAGAAGAGCAAGACTTTGAGCTTCAGCGACTTCTAACTCAAATTGTGGCCAAAGGTGGATTGTCACCTTCGAAATTGTCGACGCTCCTAAATAGAGATATCACACGATAACTGGATGACATTGTGATCCGATGTCATCTTGCGAGATCTGCTTGCCTGTTGGCAATAATTGAAATAAGATCAGCAATGAGCAAAGCTTATGCCTGCTCATCGGCTGCTTGGATCACATCTTTTTCTACAAGCTCCAGTTTTACCAGATCTAAATCTCCCTTATTTTCTTCGGCCAGCTTTAGTGCCGTCTGAATATCTGGAGCTATTATATAATGTGCCAGTGCCTGTCCTTCACTTATGACGGTTTGGGGCAGTATATATGTTGCTTTAAAGAGCTTCATTTTTTTCCCTCATTCTCTATTTAATTCAATTAATTTCAGGCTTTATATTAATATTGTGTGGATGTGAACGTCGAAGGTTAAATAACGTTATGTCTCTACTTTTATGCCGCGTTTCTCGAAGAACTCTCTTAATGCTTCTTCGACTACCTGACTTTGAGCACGCATACTGCTTTTGGTTTGTGCGGTGTAAACCTTAAGAGTCTTGGCTACCGGTTCGGACAGCGTCAGTGTGGTTTTGGACATTGCTTTATAATATAATGGTGTTTGTGCTTATATACCTTATGATATTTGGGAATCTATATACTAAAAGCTTTAAACGTAGAGATGCACATTAAGCGAATGCGATCCGGAATGAGAGCTTAAATGTAGTGGATGTACAGGATTTTACGCCAGTTGCATTCTTGTGCCGTTTGACCCCCTGCCAATCACAACATCTCCCCCAAAAAGAGCATCATGTGGGGATTAAACGATTTTTGCTATCTATTTAGCCCTAACTGGTAATTGAGTGGATACGAGAGGAAGAGCATCAGGGGGATAGAGGCAAACCCGCCTCCAAGAGCAAAGAGATCTATCCTAATCATTAGCGCGACCATATCGAAAAGGTTCCGCTGCAGAATGAAAAGCAGAACGAGTCCCATTGAAGCGGCAGATATAATGAATAAGAGAGGCCTGATAGTTTCAGGTGTCTCGCTTAGGTAAACTGATTTTGGTTGGAAGGATTGATCCCTGTAAGCTGCGAGCCCTATAAGTGCGGCTAGCTAAATTACCACGATAGGATTAACTCCAAAGATGAACGTGCCTGCAGCAAAAGCTGCAATTGCCATTTCTTTCCTAAGCCTCAGGTAATTTCTGCCGAAGGAGACAGTGGCGTTAGCGATTAGGTTGCGTATTGGGTACCTTCACAACCTCCCGGATTATGACTGTCAGGGATATCAGCGCAGCTATCATAAAAGCGATGAATCCTATCCATGTATGATCTCCTGGAGATAGCAGCATGCCAGTCAGGAGTGCGATGAGGCCAACCAGCCCAGCAACGTGGTCGTTGTGGATGTGTTTGCCCAGGCTCCACCAGGATCAGTGGTGCCATCAACAAGCCCAGTAGTGCCTTATGGGGGGCAAATATCGACCGGATCCCCACAATATAACCCCCAGCAAACACCTGGACTGGCTTCTGGAGACGTCCCGGTGACCATCAAGTCCAATGGAATGCGGGGCTACGATGTTTACTTAGACGAGGTTTACATAGGCAAAGAAACCTCAGGAGATGGAAGCTTCAGCTTTAGCGTTAAAGGAAACATGTACCATGACATAAGGGTTTTCGACGGCCAGTTCAACTACCCCAAGAGAATATACTTCCAGAGTGGGGTGTCAAAGATAATCAACGTCGAGCCCGGAACAGCCGTGTACAGTTAACGGCTTTCCTCTCTTTTTTATCATATTTTTTCAGATATCAAGTGCAGCGACGGTCTTTTATGCACGTGGCTAAAACGGAAAATTTGGAGGAGGCTATCCCTTTTCAAGCCTTGAAAGCCTTATGTGCCAGGCAGTATTAGGCCACATTTATTCTCAAGTCGATTCCAGACGGTGCATCAATCTCCGAGTCGACAGGAACAAAAGCTTTCTGATACCATTTTAATGATGTGGTACGAACTTTGTTCTGCTATGTACATACGCGGTTTTCTGAAGCTCTTTGACTATATGAACAGCTTCGACATCATATTTAATATATGCTTTGCCGTTCACCTCATCCATATGGATCAGTTTATAATCCTCCAGGTTCTTTAGTATCTTCAAAATCTGTTCCTCAGAAAGTCCATCCGTCTTGGAATATTTTATAACTTCAGATTCGGTACTCTGGGAATAGGGATCTTCCTCGCTTCCCATGCTCCACATATCTATGATTCGGCCAAAGACCTTTTTCTCCAACACATCCAGGTCTTTCTCGGTAAAAACATTGTTGCTCAATTCGAGTCTCCCTCCTATGGACACGAATCTCTCTGACCCCTTAGTTGATAACGCTTTCCTTACGTTTGGCAATCTCATCGTGGGGGTGGTAGGGGATCATAGCCCTCTGGCTCATCGCCCGTTTTGCAGGAATTTTCGGGTCGTCCTTCATTAACATAAGTCCAATTAATATAAGTCCAATTAACTCAAGTTCAATTAACTCAAGTTCAACCAACCCAATGGGATCCAGCAAATCAAACAAAACAAAGGTGGCTGGCGGATCAAACACCACAATGGGATCTAGCGGAGATTATCTAAATTCCAACATAATCTCAGGCGGAAATTACCCCAACTTCCCATGGTACAGCACTGGTGGTTCCTTCTACAGCCAAGCATATAACGAAACTACATTTTCGTCCTACAGTGAGTATTATACAACCTCTGGTATACCTGTAGTGGGCATAGTCAGCACCCCTGCAAAGTTCGACATAGCGCAGAAAATGCCTTCTAGGATATACTTTGGTACCGGCCAGGCTTTGCCATACTCCCAGTATGTATCCACCGTGGCATCCAGAAACAATGAGCTTTGGATCCAGGGACAAACCGACTGGTCTCAGTATGTAGTAAGTCCCACCGGAACCTGGCTACAGCTGGTCGCCTATGCACCCGTTGGAGGGCCTGCGGGATTCTATGAGATAGTTCAGACCAATACAAATACTCTGGATTATAAGACGTATCAATTCAACCAAGGTTACAACACTATGAACTTCAATGCCGACCAGGTTGGAAGACACATGCTCTACTTTGTGGTGAACAACCAGCCCAGCAACGTGGTAATAGTAGATGTGTTTGCCCAGGCTCCGCCTGGATCAATGGCGCCTTAAATACACGTCTTAGGAAAAAATGCATAACCACCAGCCAGGGCGAGGACGGACACTAGCGTTCCCCAAACCAGGGGATAGGGTATGCCCAGCAAGTAGAATCCGAGGGCTGCCAGACTACCAGAAATTATTGCTGTAGTGAAGTAGACAGTAAAAAGGGTTGTGTATATGCTGTCCAGCTCCTGCAGAAAACAGCGGAATTTCCCTCTTTTGGTCGGGCATCAGTTCGATAGCACGATCTAAGATCTGTCTGCCGTCAATGAGCATGTAGTACGTGAAGATTATCGCTATTAGGGACTCAGCAAATAATATAGGCAGGCTGGAAACAAAACTGGATAGCTGCACTTCTATATTAGGAATCATCCAGTAGGCAATGGCAGAGGGAATATCGCCTATTCCCTTCACATATACGACCAAAGGCGCCGGAAGACTGCTGTTCATCCAGAGAATAAAGTCATTCGAAATGCTGGAAAGACTGATGGCTGACAGAGCTCCCTGACTTCTGTATGTTCGATATCTCGATCAAAAGGACGCCAGATAGTCCAGTGAGCACTGCCAGTATTACTGCAAACACTACCATCAAGGAAAAGAAAGATGAGAGCCCTCATGCCTGGTGAGCCGAAAAATACCTGCATATACGGGTTTAAGTAGATAGATCAGGACTATGCTCAAAGGGACAGCAAAAAGGAAATCCTTTGTCATATATATATATATATAGTGAAGATGCAAACCATCAGGGTGATAATATCAACTACGATATCAAACCGACGGCCGACCTCCATAGAATTAAATATAGCTCGAAGATGATTAAGCTTTTCTCTCGATTAAGGGAAAGCATTCAGTACCTAAATTCCAAGATACCATAAGATATATAAACTACGACTGGATAGGAGTAGATCAATGCCCAAAACTACACTGACGCTGTCCGAACCTATAGCCAAGACTCTGAAGGTTTACACTGTACAGTCCAAAAGCAGCTTGCATGCTCAAAGCCAGGTAGTCGAAGAAGCATTAATTGAGTTCTTCGAGAGGCATGGCGTTAAAATCGAGGAGTAACAGTCCTCGAAAGAGCCTTGTGCTAACAGGCACCCAGTCATAATACTGGGAAGGTGATGAAACCATTCCAACGCCTTATAGCCAAGCTAACTTAATTCACAGACTCCTGATGTTTTCTCGATAGTTATTAATGGTATAAGGAAAACAAGTGAGCGAGTATCAAAAGATAATGGTGGTAGATATATCGACATCTGGAGAAGACATTCAGATTCTTGAGGATAGGATTAAGGAATTGATAGAGCGGCTGAGAATATCGGATGAAAAGCTAAAAGAGTCCCAAGAAAAAAAGCTCAAGATATCTGAGGAGAAGGTTAAGGTCTTGAATAATAAAATTGAGCAATTGAATAAGCATATAGATGAACTTGAGGGCGAGCTGGATATCCGCCTTCTCACTTCAAGGCAAATGCCTACAGAGAAAACCTAATACTACGATATGCCGACTTCTTAGGTTTTCTAACTGAATTCAAAGTTTTGAGCAGGGAGAGCAAGTGTCAAAAGTCTTTTAAATATATGCTTAAATTATTTTATCGTAATACCCCATAGCAGTGCTGTGGGGATAAAGGGCATATAGATCCGTTTTAGGGATTGATCAATTAACCCGTTTCCCTTTTAATGCGGCGGCGCCTTGCATGCCCGCAGCTCTGCTGCGCGGGTGCGCCGCCGCCGTTTGACTTTAAAACTTCTTATCTCAATGCGTCTGCCATCTTATCCCTTACATAAGCTTTAACCTTCTCGGAATCAGCCTTCATATTTCTATTATCATTTTTTAAATCCTCCTAGTGACTACTCCCCCGACTGAAGTAGAGGGCATCTGTCTTATGCACTCACTCTACTTTCTGTAGAGTTCATCTGCACTTTCAGCCAGTCATCTTGGCATCGAAGAGCTATATTATGCGCTGCATTCAGGTCTGCATCATACTTCAAGCCGCAGTCATGACAGAGTATGTATGAAGATCCATCAAGCCATTTTCTTAGGACAAGCTTTGAACCACATTCATGACAGGTCTTGGAAGTGTATCTTTCATCAAGAAGCTTTGTAGCATATCCCATTTCAGCTCACTTTAGGGCGATACAGGCTCGCTGCCTGCTGTAACTCCACTTTCCTACCCTCTTACGTAGTTCTGGGTTGCCGTTGCCACGGATATTGGTTTGATTGAATCGGGCATTTCCGATTGCTACAAAATATCCTTGGGTATAGTGGGCAACTTGTTTTGCAAGACACCAGTCGTGATAGAGTGCTACATTTGATCTTTTGTTGCGAAGCTTCTTCAGTTTTCTACCGTTTCTGGTTCTTTGCAGTGATGCCAGAATGCTATCGTATTTGTCCAGCAAATTGCGTTTCTCTATATCGCATAACAGTTCTTCATGAGGCACATCGTCATCTAGCAACACGGTTGCTATGGTCCTATTTAGGCCCTGATCTATGCCTCCGACAGAACTTGGTTTCTTCTCAGGAATCTCCTTTGATATGGAGATGTGAGCGTAATATTTCTTATCGTGCTTGATTATTTCAAAGTCGTCTATCTCTGAGTCTTCTAGCTGCTTCAAATTATGTTGTAAACTTGACGATGTATATAATTAAGGTACGCGGAGCAAAAGTATGTACGGGCTGTATCCCACCATTGAAATGGCGGGGATTAGCCCTGTATTTTTCCTAAATGCTACTCAATAGTTTTAAGTGCGAGTAGGATTAAGTAGCATTTGGTGGCAAACAATGAATGAAAAGACTAGCATAAAGGAAGCTATCCCTATCGCTCCTGTAGAAGAGATTAGTATAGCACTAAACGAGCTTCAGCCCCTGGCCTCCAAGATTGCCAATCTGAAAAAGGAAACCCTGGAGAGAGAAGCAGAGATCCTGAAAGCGATCCTGGTGAAGGTCATGCCTCTGGTGCCTCTGCTTAGTGAAGACTGTGAGCAGTATTACCGCCGTGAGATTGTCATCCTGACCAGCGAGGAGAGAGTAAAGCTTGAGGAGGGTTTAGGCTTTTTCAGCGAGTATAGGCTGATTCTCTATGAGAACGGTCTGCTGGTAAGGGCACATCGCTATGGCGAATTATCGGAAAGTCAGCGATTTGGATGGGAGAATACCGATGAGGTTGTGCTTACACCCGGGGCTGCAATAACCACATTCGGTCTCACGGCCATTTCAAAGGGCTTGATAAAGGCACTTGGTGAGGCATCATCGATGGCTATCCTTAAAGAGGAGCTTGAAGGCAAGCTCACCGATTTAACTAAGGCACTTGAGGCTCTAAGGTGAGGCAAAAATGGCCCCACAACATTAAATTCCTTGGAGGCAAATTGGATCTCGATGTTCTGCGAATACATCCATGCGGCCCTTTCCAATGCAACGAGGCAGTTGTATAAACTCACAAACGTCTCCTGGAACGAGCTTGTTAAGCGGCTCCGAAAGCTCGGTTTCGAAGGCCCCTATCTTAGCAGCGGCCCGCACACATATTTTATGAAGAGAGGAGACTTAACCGTTGATCTTCCGAATCCAAATAAAGACGACGGTGTTGGTCTCCTCAAGAAAATCCTAAAGCAAGCGGAGATTAGCCGCGAAGAATGGCTGTCAGTGGCGTAAAAAGTAGAAAAGAAATATGTCTTGGAATGGTTGTAGGGAAACTCTGTTGCTCTGACCACTTTTCGTTTCTGTGGCCTTTGATCACTTCAAGATCTTGATCGCCTCTTCCGCTGTCTTATCATGATGTACTATTGCAGATATGGCCTGGGTCATTTTCACAGGATCTTCAGCTTGGAAGACATTCCTGCCTATGGCAACACCTCTGCCTCCAGCCTCAAGCGCACCCTCGATCATTTGAAGAAACTGCATATCGGTCTCGGTCTTCGGCCCGCCTGCGATCACGACAGGCACAGGGCAGCCCTCAACGACATGCTTGAATGTGTCGGGATCTCCTGTATAATTTGTCTTGATTATATCGGCGCCAAGTTCAGCTCCTGCACGTGCTGCATGCGCCACGACTTCAACGTCATTAGGGTTGGAGATGCCCTTTCCGCGCGGATACATCATCGCCACAAGTGGCATTCCCCAGAAATCACAGCGCTCTGAAACACATCCGAGAATCTTGAGCTGATCTGCCTCCGTTTCAGAGCCGATGTTGATATGGACGCTCACTGCATCTGCGCCCATCTTCAGGCACTCTTCGACAATGCAAACCTGTACTTTATTATTGGGGTCCGGGCCGAGGCTAGTGCTCGCAGACATGTGAACAATCAGGCCCACGTCTCTCCCGTAGCCTCTATGTCCATGCCTGACCATGCCCTTTTGCTGCAGGACGGCATTTGCACCACCCTTTGCAACCTTGTTTACCATCTCAGGAAGGTTTACAAGGCCCTTGATTGGACCTACTGAGATTCCGTGATCTAGGGGAATTATTACGGTATTTCCGCTATCTCTATCGATTATTCTCTCTAATCTAACTCGTTTTCCTATCTCGCTCAAATTGTACCAACCCACATGTGCTAACATGTAGCATGTTAGCACATGACGTATTTAAGGCTGACGCTGATAGGATAGAAATGTAATTATAATAATTTTGCCCATAAAAATCCTTAGAAGCCATTATTCCTGAATGGAGAAAGCACATATGTTATGAACTGCAAAGTGAATTCAGGTGCACATATGGCCGAGATTGGTAGGATAAGAAAGAACGATACTACAGAGATTGTCGTTGAGAAGAGCGAGTACAAAGGCAAGATAGGTATCAACATCCGTGAATACATCACATCCGATAGATATACCGGCTGGTCGAAGAGCGGCATAAGGATTCCTTGGGAGCAGTGGAAGGCTCTAAAGGAGATCCTAGATAAGGTGGAAAGTGTCTGATAGGGATCGCGAGAGGTTCGAGCAGGATTACAAAGATTGGCTCCTGCTGATGTCCAAGGATGCGAGCTATAGGCTGGCAACCATGCCACCATCTAGACGCTCAGCTGCAATAGATGGCTATAACCGATTGAAAAATCCCCATTTAGTCTTTCGTCATCCCTTAAATGTAAGAAGAATTGAACGCATAGCAGGCGAAAGGATAGCGAACTTCATAGTAGTGGAGACAGATGCTATTACCTTCTTTCCCTCAATCTATTCATCCGGCGCTCTGGATTTCGCAGTTGCCATGAATAGAAGATTCTTCTATAATGGACTTTGGTTTCCGATAATTGCTTTGAACTCCGAATATATACGTCAGAGCAGCGACAGAGTACTTGCCTTTACACTTGATCACGAGTTTGAGATGAGCCGAATTTACATGGAGATCTCAATGAATCTAAGATCTCTATCTCCTGAGGAGAAGCGCGGCGTCGTAGATTCTGCTCAAAACATTTCGACCGAGCGCCTAAAGATCACGGAAGTAGAGCTGATTGAGGATGAGAAGCTCATGCAAGACCTTTCCTCGAACGAGCCCCTTATCCCAAAACCCTATTCAGAAAGCGCGATGCTGATTTATCTTGAGGACAACTACGATAGTCTAAAACACTACGGCCAAAAAAGCCGTGATCCTGAGGAGGCTTTATTTGGGGAAGGCCTTTTAGAGGAATTTAGAGGTTGGTCGGAGTTCTCTCGAAAGACTTATGAGCTTTTTGTGAGCGAAGTATTCTCGAATCTGAGGGATGCGAATAAAGGATACGTATAAACAGACAAAACACAAAAAGATGTATTATAGAAATAATATGGAAGCACATAATAATCCTAATAAACCCTGAGCCATGAAGTATTTATATAGTGATACACATCAATCCTAGGTTATCGCAATTATCGAGGAGATTCTAATTGGTGAAAGCAGAAGTTAAATCTGAAATTGAATCTGAACCCAAGCCCGAAGCAAAAAGATCTGAAGCTAAAAAGGTAGCCACAAAACCGGAAGTCAATATCGGAATGGTGGGTCACGTCGATCACGGCAAGACCACCCTTGTCAGAGCCCTCTCGGGAATATGGACGGATCAACACAGCGAGGAGATCAAAAGAGGCATCTCAATTCGTTTGGGATATGCAGATGCCACTTTCAGAAAATGCCCAAACTGCCCTGAACCTGATGCCTACACTGTCGAGATGACCTGTCCAAATTGCGGCACTGAGTCTGTAGTTCTACGTACAGTATCCTTCGTTGATTCGCCAGGCCACGAGACGCTGATGGCTACTATGCTCTGCGGAGCTGCAATAATGGACGGCGCTGTTCTAGTGATATCCGCAAACGAGCCCTGCCCTCAGCCTCAGACAAAGGAGCATCTGATGGCTCTAAACATTACAGGCATCAACAGAATAGTAATAGTTCAGAACAAGATTGATCTCATTCCGAAGGAGCAACTTGTAGAGCATTATCGTCAGATAAAGGAATTTATAAAGGGCACAGTTGCTGAGAATGCACCAATTATCCCCATCTCGGCACAGCAGAATATCAATATTGATTTACTTATTGAGGCAATTGAGAAGACGATACCTACCCCACCTAGAGACGTAAGTAAGCCGGCGCTCCTAAAGATAGCTAGATCGTTTGATGTAAATAGACCTGGAGCGACGCCCGAAAACCTAAAGGGCGGCGTCATAGGAGGCTCGCTAAGCCAGGGTACCATGAAACCTGGGGATAGAATCGAGATCTGTCCAGGAAGATTAGTTGATGCTGAAGGCAAGAAACAGTGGCATCCCATTGAGACCAAGGTCGTAACTTTGCTAGCAGGCAGTCAAGTTCAAGATGTGATAACCCCCGGAGGCCTTGTAGGTGTCGGGACTCAGCTTGATCCGATAATGACGAAGAGCGATGCTTTGGTAGGCCAGGTTGCTGGCGAGCCGGGCAAGCTGCCGCCTGTGAGGACTTCCTTCATAATGAGCATGCGGCTGCTTGAGCGTGTTGTAGGTGTCATGGATGAGTCAATGGTCGAGCCTATTCATTCAAGCGAGCCTCTGATGTTGAATATAGGGACTGCGACAACTGTCGGCGTCGTCTCAAGCGCGCGCGAAGGCGGAATAGTTCAGGTACAGCTCAAAAGGCCGGTATGTGCTGGTGTTGGCGACAATGTTGCAGTCAGCAGGCGTATCGGTGCTAGATGGCGGCTTATAGGCGTAGGTACGATCGCCGAGTAAATCCATGAAGGTGATTCTGGATACGAATGCTCTGATGGTCCCCGAGCAGTTCGGGGTGGATATATTCTCGGAGCTTCAGCGCTTAGGGTATGTGGACTACATGGTCCCTAAACAAGTTTTGGCCGAACTCGAGACTCTCAAAACCAAGGGGGATAAAGGGCTCGATAAAATAGCAGCTCGTGTAGGCCTTGGTCTGGCAGAACGGTGCAAGATCATCGATGATGTTTCCGGGAGTGCAGACCAGGCCATCGAACATCTATCAGTCCGCGAAAATGCTGCAGTTTTCACAAATGATAAGGCTCTGAAAAAAAGGTTATTTAATAAAGGCATTACCGTGGTATACCTACGCCAGGGTCGATATCTAGAGGTAACGTTGAGGAGTTCTGATGTATAAGAAAATGAAGCTTGAGGGGATAGCTAAGATAGAACCAACTAAGCTGGGAGATCCCATCGAGGAGGCCGTAAATCGAGCACTACGCGATAAATACGAGGCTGTTGTAGATAAAGTGTTGGGAACGATCGTAGCGGTGCTTGGTGCGGATGAGATAGGTGATGGGCATATCCTAGCAGGAGACGGGGCCATCTATTATAACGTGATCTTCGAAGCTCTAGTATTCAAGCCTGAGATGCAGGAGATAATCGAGGGCGAAGTCGTTGAGATTGTGAAGTTTGGGGCATTTCTGAGCATGGGGCCGTTTGACGGTCTTCTTCACGTGAGCCAGATCACCAATGAATATATATCATACGATGAAAAGAATTCGCGGCTTGTCAGCAAAGAATCAAACAAATCTCTAGGCGAGGGCGATAAGGTCAGAGCCAGAGTGATCGCTGTTAGTCTCAACGAAAAGGAACCGCGTGAGAGCAAGATAGGGCTCACAATGAGGCAAACGGGGCTTGGCAAGCTGGAGTGGCTTGAGCCAACTACTAAAGCGGCGTCTAACAAGAGCGCAGAAGCAGAGGCTAAATGACAGAGCAGGCTTGTAGAGAATGTCACAGGATAGTTGAGGGGCTTGTATGCCCTATATGCGGGTCATCATCGCTCAGCAAGGACTGGGGCGGATACGTCCTAATTCTTGATCCAAACGGATCGACTATAGCGAAGAAGCTTGGAATAACGCTTCCAGGCAGGTATGTTCTGAAGGTGCGCTAGAATTGAAGCTAATGGTCCTACCTGAAGATCTAAGGTCCGATCTGAAGACTCCTCTTGGCAAATTATGCAAGGGCAATGGACTTGAATGCATAGAGGCCATGGGATCAGATCTGAAGGCTGCAAGGAAGATAGCGGCTGTGGGAGATATGACAGCCTACTATCTACTTGAATCTGGCGTGCAGCCGAATCTTATCATTGTGGATCACAAGACAAAGAGGATGCAGACTCCGGAGCATATCAAGCAGAGCTTAATGCAAGATGGATATAAAACGGTGGAAGTCGTGAACCCTCCTGCAACCTTGACCTGTGATCTTTTAGATGTGATAAAAGATTCGTTAAGGAGCAATGAGCGAATAAAGATCGTGGTCGATGGCGAGGAGGATTTGGCTACTTTGCCAGTGATCCTGTATGCTCCCCTTGGGTCCGTAGTGATCTACGGCCAGCCCAATGAGGGAAGCGTCATTGTAAATGTTACCCCTGAGAAGAAGGAGCAGATCAAAAACTTGATGAATAAAATGATAGTAGAGGAATAAAGATGGATATACAAGTTATTCAAGAGAAGAACAACCCGATGCTTAACAGGCGTGAGATTGTCTTCAAAGTCACCTATGATGAGGCTACTCCATCTAGGAAAAACATAGTTGATAGGCTAGCCGCTACCATGAACTCAAAGCAAGGGCTTGTGATTGTAGATAACCTCAAGACAGAGTTTGGCAAGCGTGAGGGCATTGGATACGCGAAGATATACGAGAATGCCGATAGGGTCAAGCAAGTTGAAAGGCCGCATATTATAGAAAGAAACACATTCAATAAGCCTGTGAGTGAGGGCGCGGCCAAAACCGAAGAAGTCAAGAAGCCCGAGGAAGCTAAGAAGGAGGCAAGCTAAATGGGCGTTGGGAAGTACTACGAGGTAAGCGGAGATACAATCAAGACCAAGAAACCTATATGCCCGCGGTGCGGAAACGGTGTTTTCCTCGCCGAGCACGCAGAGAGAATAAGCTGTGGAAAGTGCGGCTACACTGAGTTCAAGAAGTAGAATCCAGTTCTAACTTTTTCATTTTGCAAAGACAAGTCAAATGACAGCAGTTATTTAAGCAAAGAGCATAATTAGCTTTGGGTGTAAATTTGGCAGCATTTGATGTCAATATCATTATAGCTCTGATAATAGTAATAATAATACTCTCTCAAGCCATAAAGATCGTGAGAGAGTACGAGCGAGTGGTGATCTTCCGCCTGGGCCGATTCAGCGGTGTGAAAGGGCCAGGGATATTCTTCATAATCCCCATAATCGATCGTGTCATGCAGCTTGATCTACGAGTTGTCACTATTGATGTCGCAAAGCAGGTGGTCATAACTAGGGATAACGTTACCGTCGATGTGGATGCTGTAATATATTATAGGGTAGTAGATCCTGAGCGAGCGATAATCCAGGTTGAGAACTATAGGATGGCAACGAGCCTGCTTGCCCAGACTACACTCAGAGACGTACTTGGCCAGATAGACTTGGATGACCTGCTATCCAAGCGTGAAGAGCTGAACAAAAAGCTTCAGGCGATATTGGATCAGCATACTGATCCATGGGGAATCAAGGTAACGGCTGTAACACTTAGGGATGTGAGCCTGCCCGAGGAGATGCTGAGAGCAATAGCCAAGCAGGCAGAGGCTGAGAGAGAAAAGAGGTCCCGCATAATCCTGGCAGAGGGAGAGTTCCAGGCATCCAAGACCATGACTGAGGCAGCCAAGCTCTACGGTGAAGCGCCTGTAGCAATAAAGCTAAGGGAGCTTCAGACTCTGGCAGAGATAGCCAGGGAGAAGAACCTAATAGTAGTAACCCCAAGCGGAGAGATGGGTACAGGCACGGTAGCAGGGCTCACTGCTGCCTTCAATAAGGCGACATCCAATAAGGGATAATGAAATCTGTTAGATCTACCTTAGGCTTTATCGAGGGGCTATGCCCTTCGATAAGGCATGCCCAAAGGGCAATGTTTTTTTTAATATTATTGTTATTGCTATTAGTTGGATCTGCTTATGCAGAAAGACCGGTCCTGGCAGTAACGCTTGATGGAGCCATCACCCCTGCCAGCGATGACGTTATCCGCGCTGCTGTTCAAGAAGCCGAATCAGGGAACTATCAGGCGATTATGGTTATTCTGAATACACCAGGCGGCGGCTTGGCGGAGACAATGGATATAATCGGCCAGATAGAGAATACAAGTCTTCCCGTTATAGGATATGTTTATCCTGAAAGCGCAACTGCCTGGTCTGCAGGTACGATAATTCTCATGTCCTCAGATGTGGCTGCGATGAGCCCTCACACGATCATCGGCTCTGCCCAGCCGGTTGAACTTTCGCCTACTGGCGGAACTACGCCAATAAACGATACAAAGACAATTAATGCAATAATCGCCCTAATAGAAGAGAAAGCAAGATTACATGGCCGAAACACTACGGCTGCAAAGGCATTTGTTCTTGAAAACCTGAACCTAAACGCAGATGAGGCCAAAAAATACGGAGTTATAGAGTATGTGAGCACAGATCCTCAGGATCTGCTGCGACAGGTGAACGGCCTCAAGATAAAAAATACCACTCTGGAGACTGTTGGTTCGCAGGTTCAATATTTCGAGCCACCAGTCGGCCTATCTTTACTGATGATCATTTCAGATCCGATGCTGGCAGGGCTGCTGCTTCTGATTGGGTTGTATGCTCTTATATTTGGTCTCTCCAGCCCAGGCTTGGGAGCTGAGGCCTTCGGTGCGATAGCGCTCCTGCTAGGTCTAATTGGCTTGGGATTCGATGTGAATTTTGCAGCTTTAGTCCTTATCGCTCTTGGCGCGGCACTGATTCTGCTTGAGATCCACAGCCATGCATTTGGAATACTCGCAGCCGCTGGCCTGATCTGCATAGTCGTCGGGAGCATTTTGCTGGTGCCGACAAGCTACCCGGAGTGGTATTTGCCGGGCCAGTATCAGCAATCACTAGCTGCTGCCTTCATTGTGCCATCGCTCATCTTGGGAGCTTTCCTGGCTTTCGCAGTTTATAAGGTTGCACGTATCAGGTTTGCGCCGCCTGTCACCGACAGGTTCGTGGGCGAGGAGGCAATGGCAATCGAGAAGATTGCACCCAAAGGATATGTTCTGTATCAGGGCGAGTACTGGATGGCTGAGTCTGATGAGCCGATCGATTCTGGAAAGTGGGTGGTAATAGTAGACAAAAAGGGATCAGTGCTGAAGGTAAGGCGAAAGTAAGACATCCTGATAGAGATAACATTGAAGAACGGAAGAAGCTTTAGACATAATCACATTCGCTCCACATTGAATACCTTTAGATACTTTGCATTCTTAACTCGCCTTCGATAATGTCCGCAGATCCTATCGCCAAATGGGAAGAGTTTCTAAGGTCGCGTTACTGGGACGAGCTTCTTGAGCTTGCAGACTCCTACCCTGATGAGCGAAGCCTGATAATTCGCTTCCCTGATCTGGACAGGTACGACCCGGATTTTGCTGAGGAGCTTCTGGATAATCCTGATCAGATCCTGGAGGCAGCCGGAGCTACACTATTGGAGATCGACCTTCCGATGGATGTATATCTTGACCGCGCTCATGTCAGGATTGTTGAGCTGCCACGTCATTATAAAACCCGTGAGCTGCGCTCTGATCATATCGGCAAGCTGATCGCAATCGAAGGCCTTGTGAGAACGGCTACGGAGGTTAGACCGAAGATCATTTCTGCGGCATTCCAGTGCCAAAGATGCGGCTACACATTTTATAAGGAGCAGACAAGCACAAGGTTTGATGACCAGAACCTTAAGTGCGAAAATCAGGCATGCGATCGCGGCGGGCCCTTCAAACTGATACTCGCTAAAAGCAAGTTTGTTGATGCCCAGAAGATCCGCGTCCAGGAGTCCCCTGAAGATTTACGCGGAGGCGAGCAGCCTCAAACATTGGATGTTGAGCTGGAGGATGATCTTGCAGGCAAGATCTTTCCGGGCGACCGAGTGATCATAAATGGCATACTCAAGTCATACCAGCGCTCTACACCGCAGGCCGGCAAGAGCACTTATTTTGATCTTTTCCACACAGGTATCTCAGTTGAGATGAAAGAGCAGGAGTTTGAAGAAATTGAGATCTCGCCTGAGGAGAAGAAGAAAATCCTAGAGATGTCAAAAGATCCTGAGATCTATGAGAAGATAAAGAACTCCATTGCACCATCGATCTTCGGTTATGATGACGTGAAAGAGGCACTTGCGCTTCAGCTTGTTTCAGGCTTCGAGAAGAAGCTCCCTGATGGGGCGAGGATCAGGGGAGATATCCACATCCTCCTCGTTGGAGATCCAGGAATTGCCAAGAGCCAGCTGCTCAGATATATGACGAAGATTTCGCCTCGTGGGATTTACACATCGGGCAAAAGCACAACCTCTGCAGGCCTAACTGCTACTGCAGTGAAGGATGAGCTGGGCGATGGGAGATGGGCCATTGAGGCAGGGGCGCTCGTGCTGGCTGATAAGGGCATTGCAGCCGTGGACGAGCTGGATAAGATGGACAATGAGGATAAAAGCTCACTACATGAAGCGATGGAGCAACAAACGATAAGCGTAGCCAAGGCCGGTGTCATGGCCACATTGAAATCTCGCTGCTCCCTATTGGCGGCAGCAAACCCGAAGCTAGGCAGATTTGACAGGTATGAATCCATTGCCCCGCAGATAAATCTAACTCCAGCACTCATGTCCAGATTTGATTTAATATTCATCTTGACCGATGATCCCGATACAAACCGAGATTCACAGATTGCTGAGCACATCCTCAAGAGTAATTATGCTGGAGAACTTTCTACCCAGATCGCATGGAATCCCGAAATCACTCAGGAAGATATCGATTCTGCGATGATTATTATAAAGCCCGAGATTGATCCAGATATGCTCAGGAAGTACGTGGCCCATGCTCGGAAGAGTATCTTCCCTACGCTCACTGATGAGGTTCGGGAGCGTCTCAAGGGCTATTACGTGAGCCTGCGAAGCCAGGGCCAGGATAGCAATAAACCTGTGCCTGTGACTGCCCGTCAGCTAGAGGCCCTTGTGCGCCTAGGCGAGGCCAGTGCAAGACTGCGTCTCAGCAACAATGTCATGATGGAGGATGCTGAGAGGGCCATAAGGATATTCATAGCCTGCATGAGAAAGGTTGGGATAGATCCAGATACAGGGCTACTGGACGTTGATGTGATCAGCACGGGCATATCTAAAAGTACCAGGGATAAAACTAAATTAATGAAAGATATAATAGGAGACATCAGCAAAGAGAACCAGGGTCTTGCCCCGAAAGATGCTGTTCTTGACAGGGCAGAAGAGATAGGGATAGAGCGAAGCCGAGCCGAGGAGATTATCGAAAGATTCAAAAGAGATGGCGATATCTTCGAACCTAGAATTGGAATGCTGAAATTAACTCATATATGAATTAATCCATATACAATTACGACTATAAATACGACTGATATGTCCGATGAATTAAAAGAAGGTATGTATCTCAAATCATATAAAAATGGCAAAGAGCTCCTCATCGCCGTCTGTGATTGCGATATCTTAGGAAAAAGATTTGAAGAGGGCCCTCTACATATCGATGTTTGCCCTGATTTCTTCGGAAACGAGAAGGCTACACCTGAGGAGATTAGGAGATCACTATCAAATGCTACGATAGCCAACTTCGTCGGCCAGCAGGCTGTGAATTTTGCGATCAATCTTGGCTACGTTGACAGGGAGAATGTTCTTGTGATCGATGGAGTCCCCTGCGCCCAGATGGTGTTGATGTAATTGGCTTTTGAATGTCCTAAATGTGGCATGCCATCTGAGCAAGAAGGGCTTTGTAATAAATGCACAATCCAATCTGCAAAACTGCTCAGCTGTCCCGATCTAGTGGAGGTCACTATATGTTCAGTCTGCGGCTCGAGGCTTGTGCGAGGGAAATGGAAGATTACCGACAGCGATGTTGAACAGCAAGCATCAGAAGTTGTGTGTAATTCATTATGCGTTCATGAGGAGATTGTTGATCCCAGGATCGATGTCAAGCTTGGCAACCGAGGCTCCTCAAGATATCTAGCAAAGATCACACTTAATGGCAAGTTTCTCGGTGAGCAAGTGGAAGAGAGCTGCGAGATACCCGTAAGAATAAAACGCATTGCCTGCGAACGCTGTAGCCGAATTGCGGGCAAGTACTTCGAGGCTACAGTCCAGGTACGCGGCAGTAGCTCAAGGCCGCTCTCTAAGAAAGAGGCCGAGGATTGCAAGAGCCTTGCAATCTCCCTTGCAGATTCAGGCTACAAAAAGGGAGACCAGCTCTCTTTCGTCCAGGATATCAAAGAGGTCAAAGGTGGAATAGACATCATCCTTGGCTCGACCCAGCTTGGAAGGCATATTGCTAAGGTGATCACAGATCGCTTTGGCGGACGAACCCAGGAGTCACGCAAGCTCACTGGGAAAAAGGACGGCAATGATATCTACAGGACTACCATCCTTGTGAGATTCCCAAGGCTGAAGAGAGGCGATATAATATCCTTCCAGGGAAATCTCTTTGAGGTAACCGGCTTTGAAGGAAAGAGAACAATGGTGGCGTCTCTCGAAAATATCCGCAGATCCAGCCTGACCGAAGAGAATATCGAGATGGCCGATGCTCTCGGAAATAAAGCCGATGCCGTAAAAGCTATAGTAGTTACAAAAGATAAAGATGTTCTGGAGATTATGGACCCTGAGAACTATAAGATTGCCCTCGCGCCAAGGCCCAGGGACTTAGATGTAGAGCCGGGGGGTGAGGTAGAGGTAATTCGGACCCCGAATGGATTCGTAGTAGTAGGATAAATTTTATACATTTTAAGCCATCCGCCAAGCGCTGGGCTCTACCACAAAGTTCTTAAACTAGTTTCATGCACTTTCTATTGGTAGAAGCACGCATTTGAGCAATAGATCACATGATGATTAAGCCCGAGAGTGGAACCCAAGGGCGATGAGATACAAACATGGAAAGTAAAAGCTATAGATTAGAAGGCTCATCTGTGGGCAGTTCTATCGAAATATCCATGAAGTTGATAGCTGGACACTGAAATAGTTAGATGAACGCGTATTCACGATCATTAACAGCTCACCGAAAATGCCTGCAGGTTTAGCAGGACTGCCATGTGTCGCGCATAGTGGCAGCGTACCCATTTAGCTGTGCTGATTTAATATTTGGTGCGACTTTTATCTAACTATTTTAAAATTAGAGGTGTCATATATGCAAAATGTTGATACAACTAAATACGTAATTTATGCAGATATAACCGCTGAGGGGATAGTGGAACGGCCGGATGTGGTTGGCGCCATCTTCGGCCAGACAGAGGGTCTTTTGGGAAGCGACCTTGATCTTAGAGATCTTCAGAAGACGGGGAGGCTCGGTCGAATAGATGTTCAGATCACATCTAGCGGCGGCAAATCCAGCGGAACAATCTCAATACCATCAAGCTTCGACAAGGTTGAGACTGCAATCTTGGCTGCTGCTCTTGAGACGATAGACCGCGTAGGACCGTGCATAGCCCACATCGGAGTTAGCAAAATCGAGGATGTCAGAGCCTCGAAAAGGAAGTATGTAATAGACAGGGCCAAAAGAATTCTTATCGAAATGTTCGATGAGAACATCCTCGAAACAGAGGAGATAACCGAAGAGATAAAGCAATCGGTAAGAGTAGAGGAGATCACCCACCTTGGGAAGGATAACCTCCCTGCAGGTCCAAATGTCCTCGACTCGGACGCGATCCTTGTCGTTGAAGGCAGGGCAGACGTTCTGAATCTGCTGAAGTACGGAATAAAGAATGCCGTAGCAGTCGGTGGAACGAATATCCCGCCAACGATTGGCGATCTTTGTGCAAAGAAAGTGGTCACAGCTTTCACAGATGGCGATCGAGGCGGGGAGCTGATAATCAAAGAGCTTCTCCAGATGGCGGATATTGATTATGTATCCCGTGCGCCAGAGGGCAAGAGCGTCGAGGACATGACGCAGAAAGAGATTGTGCGAGCTCTGAGGCAGAAGATACCTGTAGAGCAGGTTTTGGATCAGTACAAGATCAAAAGCCAGCCAAAGAAAAGGCATGAAATCACTACAAAGAGAAAAAGCCTGATCAGAGAGAAGCCGCTGTGTATTCGCAGTGTTACAGAGAGGGCCGAAGCAATAGCGCCCAGAAAGATAATTCCCCATGAAATCGTTCGTCGAGAGCCTGAACATGCAGAGGAGATAGTAGTAGAGGCTCCTATCGAGGTGTCTAAGCCGGAGCCTCAGAAGGAATGGTTCAAACAGCACGTCGAGCAGCTGGATGGCACCCTTTCCGCAAGATTGCTTGATAAAAATCATAACATTCTGAAGGAGGTTGCAGTCCGCGATCTGGCAAGGGAGCTCAAGGAGCCAAATGGGGATGTGAATGGTGTGATCTTCGATGGTGTTGTAACACAGCGTATCCTGGATATAGCAGCAGAGAAAGGCCTTGAATATCTGATAGGTGCGAAGATGGGAAATATTGCAAAGAGTCCAGTCTGCGTCAAGGTGATAACAAAAGAGGCATAAGGCCTCTTTTCATATCCTTTTATAAAATAGCATTTTAGCTTTGGTTTCACCTTCTCCTGTGCTCTATATATATCGCTAATCAAGTGAGGTCATTCTGATGGAATTTAAGCAATGCATTGTTATCAGGGACGATCTGAAGTTATCACCTGGAAAGCTGGCAGTACAGGTGGCCCATGCTGCTGTCATGGCCCTTGAGAGCGCTTCTAAATCCGATAAGTCTATCGTATCTGCATGGAAGGCAGAGGGCCAAAAGAAGGTGGTCCTCAGGGTTCCAGGTGTTCAGGATCTCTTCAAGCTGAAAGATGATGCTGAAAGATCTGGTATTCCCAGTGCTATTGTCGCAGATGCAGGTCTGACTGAGATCCCTCCAGGAACTATAACTGCCCTCGGAATTGGACCTGCGCCTAATAAGCAAATGGATAAGATCACAGGAAAGCTTCGACTTTTGTGAGGTTGATTGATACCAGCATCTGAGCAAGATCGCGCACTAGGGATGGAATACTATGTTACAGATACCCCCGGGTGCGAAGGTATTCTTAGAAGTGATCCCACGGACTTTCAGGTAGAGGAGGTCTACGAAAACCTGAGATATGAGGGCGGACGTTACCTCGTGCTCGAAGTAGAGAAGAAGGACTGGGACACACACCATCTGATACGGGAGCTTTCTAGACAGCTAAGAATCAGCCAGAAGAGGTTTGGGTGGGCAGGGACAAAAGACAAGCGCGCTGTAACTAGCCAGCGCATAAGCATAATGAATCTGGACGAGTCTGAGCTGAAGAGGATAAAGCTTCCTGATATTAATATCAAAGTTCTCGGAAAGACGAATAGGGCAGTAGGTCTCGGAGATCTTTTGGGAAATAGATTCAAAATCCGCATCCTAAAGCTTGCCTGTGCCGATGCAAAAGGCCGTATGGAAAAGATAACTGATGAGATCAAAGTAAAGGGCGTCCCAAATTACTTCGGCGTCCAGAGGTTTGGAGATGTGAGGCCAGTGACTCACAAGGTAGGTGAGGCTTTGGCAAAAGGCAATATTGAGAGGGCAGCATTTACCTACATCGCTTTTCCGTTCCCGGATGAGCCGGAAAAAACGCGACAAGCCAGGCAGCAGCTCTGGGAAAGCAGAGATGTCTCCAGTGCGCTCAAGACCTTTCCTGATTATCTTAGGTATGAAATCGCAATGCTCAATTATCTTGTCGAGCATCCTGGAGATTATGCAGGCTCGTTCAATGTTCTGGCGCCCAACCTGAGACTGCTCTTCGTACATGCTTATCAATCATATTTATTCAACCGCATCCTTAGCCGCAGACTGACCTTGGGCCTGCCTTTGGAAAAGGCAGTAGAAGGTGATATCGTCTGTTTTGCCAAAGGGGATTCGCCTGATTTAAACAGGACTCAAGCTGCCACTGGAGATAATATCGATGCAATAAATAGGCTGGCTGAACGAAGGAGAGCCTATGTAACGCTTCCGCTTGTGGGTTATGAATCGATCCTAGCAGAAGGGCTAGAAGGCAATATCGAAAGGGCTGTACTGAACGAGGAGAACGTGGACCCTGAAGGATTCCGAATCCTCGCAAATACAGATTTGGGATCGAAAGGCACGAGACGTGCTGCCCTACTGCGTGCTTTACCAACTATCAACGTAGTAGATGAATGCGCAGAAGTCGAGTTCTTTCTGCCTGCTGGTAGCTATGCAACAGTTATATTACGCGAGTACATGAAGAGCGGAAGCATTAAAGCAAAATAGCCTGAAGATTACTGCCGTGTGCAATTTAGATTTAGAGTTGGAAGATCCATATGTTGTGGTCTATAGGCAGATCCATGCTATTGCAAACGAAAGCAGAGATCTAGTTGAGATCCTGGAGCATTCCAACTGCTATGGCGGATCTGCCTGGGCCAGATATCACTACTCAAAAGGACCTCTGATAATCAGCTCTAGAGCATTGGGCGATTGGTTCCGCTATCTTGTACGTCCCGGCACAATTGATCTCGACCTCATCTCCTCAAAAAGGTCCGCTGGCATAGAGTCTGTTCAAATCGATCAGAATGAGATACAGATAACCTACGCCGGTCTTGGAGGAGGCGGCGTTGGCGCAACGCTCTCCAGGGCAAAGGCAGGAGATATCTTGCGCTACGATATCACAGAATGCGGCGGAGGCAGGATTGCGCGCGGTACAATTGTAGTGCCCAGGCGGGAGAGATTAATAATTGGCGTCGACAATACTGATTCCAAAACAGTGGGCGCAACATGGACGCTTATACACAACATCGCAGCTAAGGTAGACCGCCAAGAAGCTCGATATCTCTCTCATGCTCTGATCCAGCTGTTTCCTGTTCCAACAAAGACGCAGAATTGTGTCTCTACAGCTGTTGAATTTGCTTGTTTGCCCGGCAAGTCTGATGACATGATTGAGGACTTCAAGCTGCTGCTTGAAAAGTACTCGGTCTCGGATGAGACAGGCATGGCAGTCTTTAGGGGCTTTGATCCATCTACACTTCTGGCCTATGGCATACGATGTAAGAAGGAGCGCGTCACATATGAGGACGCATTGGATGAAGCGCAAAATGCCGGCGTTGAGATTGTTCTCGACGGCCAAGGGGTGATTGGAGCCGTGGCTGCGTTGCCTTTTTACGCAAAGCCAGATGAATCCATAATTCCGGGGATGGGATGAAAGGCGTAGAATCAGATAAGAAGAAAGGCATGAATTCGAATGGTAGGGACTGCATAGATTCCGTCAAGCTTGCAGTCGACAACGTGAGCGTAGAGACCATCACCTACGTTCCCGGCTATCCTATAACCGAGCTGGCAGAGGCATTAGAAGCTGAAATTTCAGTAAACGAGAAGGTAGCTCTGGAGATTTGCCTCGGTGCCTCGGCTACAGGCATGCGCTCTATGGTCATAGTAAAGCAAGTAGGCATGAACCTGCTCTCAGATCCAATGGTAATATCGGCTACTCATACCATCGGCGCCGGAGCTGTAATATTGGTTGGAGACGATCTTGGGCCGAAAGGATCACAGGTCGAAATGGACAGCAGATATTTGGGCCCAGTGGCAGAGCTGCCTGTGCTAGATCCCAGGGATGCTGAGACCCTCTACAGTTCAATACTTGAAGCATATGCGCTCTCTGAGCGGCTTAGGGTTCCGGTCATAATCCGCGTAACTCAGAGGGTATTAATATCTGGTACTCATGTCAAGGCTGCAGCATCAGAAGCATCCGGCCAGATATTTGACAGAAGTATCTGGGATATAACTGCCAGAGGAAGACACCAGAGACATCATAGCGAGATTTTGCATCTGGCAGAGGCTGCATCTGAATCGAGCTCTCTCAACCGTATGAGAATTTCAGACGATATTGGAATCATCGCCAGCGGTTATCCCGCAATGCTCTCGCAGGATTTTGATAGATCTCTTTTGGCAGTTGGCTATGCATACCCTCTGTCCTGGAAGCTTATCAGAGATTTCATCGATGCCCATCGCATTGTTCTTGTGGCTGAAGAGCCGGAACCGTTCATTGAATCGCAGCTCAGGATGAGCCCGAAGGTTCGAGGAAGGCTTACACATCATTTACCATTCGGCCCTTTGGAAAAAAATGATATTCAAAAGGCGCTTGAAACAGCTGACCAGAAGATCACGTTCAATTCATCCAATTACGAGAGCGCAGCCGAACGGGGCTATATGGGAGTTTGCGATGATTGCCCATTTGCCTCACTATTCAGAGCCCTGGGAAGATTAGATGTGCCAGTAGCCGGAGATGCGGGCTGCGCCATTCGAGCCACACGCGAGCCGTATAAGTCTGTTGATGTTGTCTACGGCCTCGGATCGTCAATAGGTGTGGCATCAGGCTTTAAGAAAAAGGGGGTGGCGGTCATTGGCGATTTTGCCCTTGCCCACAGCGGGATTCAAGGGCTTATAAATGCAATATGGCACAGGCGCGAATTGCTTATGGTGCTTCTAAAAAACGATATTGCTGCAACAACGGGCGGCCAGAGGGTGCCGGATTTGACGAAACTGCTTGAAGTAATTGTGCCGACGGTCAGACTTGAGCTTCCATGCTCGGACGAGCTTATCGAAAGGGTTCTCAGGGAAGAGCTGAAGAGGACTGGAACTTCTGCAGTGGTAGCCTTGAGCGTTTGCCCAAAGTACAGGCTGGATTAGACTAAATGAGGAGATAATGTTAATTCCATTTAAATCGTAGATATGTACTAACACATTTTTAGTTGGATGTTGACCTTCATGCCAGTGATTTGATTTTACTGGAGCAACTCAATCAAAACTCTTTCTGAGACATTCACGTATTTCTTCACAATGTCCATGAAAAGATTCTCTTGCTGCAGCCTATCAATTCCGTAGGAATCATTCAATCTTTGCCTCTCGAATTCTTGGCTTATGAGGCGCATTTGTACCTGAGCGATTTTATATAATTTACTAAGTTCCGAGAGTATATTCATATAATAGCCTATGGTGCGCGGCCTGTCGGAGGATAAGTTCTTGATAAGCCCACAATCCATGCAGTAAGGATGCGGCTTAAGCCCGCGCATCCTGCCATTATAGTAATAAGGCAGCCAGACCTTCTCAGTGCTGCCACAGCTCTTATGCTCACAGTCCGCCATTTCCCACCCAACCTTAGCGCTATTCCAGATATCAGGATCTTCGCGTACTTTGCAGACTTAATAGAATCTCAGTCTTCTTGCTTTCATACTCCACTTCGCTGATGAGTCCAGCATTAAGCATGTCTATATTCTCATTTAGTTTGTGGAGCATATCCTCTATATTTTCTGCGTATTCTGGTTTATTAAAATCGCCTAATGTTTGCGGAAGAATCAAACAACGCTTACTGCTCTCCCATACATCAGGTGCTATTACCCTCAGCTCCTGCAAAAGCTCCATAAGATCCGCACTTGATTCAATCGCAGACATCTTGACATCACTCTCCAAGTGTTTCACTTATTTTGGAGTATCTATTGATAAACCTTTTTATGAATATTATTATTAGCGATTTTGGCATCCCACCATGCATGAGCTTGGCGGTGATGTGAAATATCCAGCATCGTTGAATGCATATTCGCCCGTCATATTACAGTACTCCACCCACCAGTCGAAGACCTTTATCCTTACCGGCATCCCCAAAAAGCAGCCTGTAAACCAGAAATAGCCTGGCACCCCGCTAAGATTTATCCCCTCTCCGTTCCCTGTCGTATCGACGAAATGGTATTTGGTATCGCCTGGAAGAAGAACTAGACCATATCCGTGTCCAGGATGCTCCCCCAGTAGAGGAAGCTGGTAGCTGCCGGTCACTGCAGTGAGCGCCTCTGTTTTTGAATATCCCGCCTTTCTGAGAAGCGTGGTCACTGCGGCAGAGTAATCCTCGCAAACGCCTGTATGAAGCACATTTACTGTTGCATGAGTCGGCAGTAGCCCAATTGTTCCACTGTTTAAACTCATGTTCTTATCTGACTTCCAGGCATTGAGCCCAGTTAGATTAGGATTACAGGATAGATTTTTCACATTTCCGTTAAGGCCATCCTCGAAGGCACATGTGCCTGTAAGGGAAAGGCCGCAGGTCCTTGTACATTCGGGATAGCCTGAACAGCAGGATTTGAAGAGTGCATATCCGCTCATATACTTGGCCTCTGGTCCAAACGCCTTGATGATATAGAGACCGCGACACTTCTTTTTATCGCCGCCCGAATTGGCACAGGCATAAGAGCAGGCCTGGCCTGAGATGGGTGATCCATCGCAGCAATTCACTGCATCTTCAACGATGTAATCAAGCTCAGGGTGGCATACCTCAAAGTCCGCACAGTTGCCTGTTGCATTAGGCCAGATATCAGTGCATGGCGTATCTATTGGGTAATATTTAGGCCTCGGGTTGACGTTTCCACAGACGGATGGCTCTGCAATTCCGATATCTATGCTAGTTTTTGCAACCGTTGAATTGCTATCTGTAATAGTAAGAGTAATATTATGCATTCCAAGCGATAAATCGTCCTTTTCAAATTTGGCGGTATTTCCGATAATACCATCGATACTCGACTCCCAAATGTATTTGAACGGAGGCTTACCATTCATTGCCGAGCCGGTGAAGTTTATGCTCTCCCCACGTGGAAAAGCCTGAACATCCCCTGGGGAGACTATCGATGCCTCAAGCTTTTTGACTGGAGGTGAGTTTCGATAACTTTGGAGATTTTCAGGGCGGTTCGTTATTCCTGCCTCACAATCGCAGCTGCCTGAGGATACGGAGCCGTTTGAGCCTTGTCCAAAGAAAGGCACATCGGCACTATGGTTAAGTTCCATGGCCCTGTCGTAGCTATCCTGTGCCTCAGCGGCCTTGCCCATTGCCATGAGCGCACGACCTTTTCCCTGCCAGGCGGCAGCATTGGATTGGTTTATATCGATAAGCCTATCGTAGATCTCGGATGCCGCATCGTATCTGCCCAGGCCCTCTTCAAGCTTAGCCTCTGAGAAATAGATCGCTGATGCAGCACGCTCATCAGGATAGCTGATAAGCAAAAAGATAAGTGACACTAAAACAATCAGGCTGAGAATTGAGTAGAGGACATAGCCCTTACTTTTAGTCTGATTATCTTTCCCTTCAAACAAAGGCAGTTTATGGAAGCGGCATGAAAGCGCATTGAGTATTGCGGCGAAGATAAAAAGCACCCCTTGGATTGACCAGGTCTTCCAGCCGCTGAGCAGAAAGACCATAGCTTCTTGGCCGACGAAAAATCCAAAAATGCCGACAAAAAGCAGCAAAACCATTCCCTGTTGAGTGTATATTGAAAAACATGTTATTATTACTAATAGTATGATGACTGCAAGAGCAGTCCATTCCCCGAAAGATATAAAGAGCGCTATTCCAGCTAGAGCTACTATGATGCTGATAATCGTCAGCATCCTCATAGTCCTACCCGACTTGGCGTGAAGAGCGACTCCTGTGAGTCCAATCAGCCCCATCAGAATATACAGCAGACCGCCTGCTGCCGGGGACGGGGCAATAACTCCATGCCTGCCAAACGAGGCAAAAGAGAACAGGAATATGATGGAACCTATGAGAACAGCGAATAAGCCGCCTGCAATCCCGGGCAGTGCCAGTATATCTTTTCGAGGAATCATTTATACCAGATTTAATATCGGGATGCATATCTAGCGGATAAGGATTTTGGGCTGAAATTATTCTGGTACCGCCCCAGTTAAGTTAACTGTATCGCGATCTATGTAACAATAACAAAAAAGAAAATTGGGTTTGAGGGAGGGAAATAAGGAAGCCAGATTTGAGTCTGGCTTATGCTGTTAACTTTGTCTTAGCTATGTACTTGATCAGGTCGGGTCCGAGCCTTGCCTTCTTCTGAATTTGGGCTGCAACCTCATCAGTGCTAACACCGCTGGCTGCAAGGGCGCGGATCTCCTCCATTGTTGCATCCTCGACTGTGAAGTACTCATCGAGATCCTTTCTGTGGCCCCAAACATCGCCTTCAAGAAGCTCAATGCCCTGCATATCAAGGAACACCTGAATTGCATTGGACATGGTCTTTCTATAGGAGGGAGGTACCTGAATCATTCTAAGCCTTGGACATCTCTGCATCAGGTTAAGAAAATCAACGTTTGATGCCCTGAATGCTAGGTGAATCATCTTCTCATTTGGGCTTAGGCTCGGAATCTCAGTTCTTGAACTTACTACTCTCAATCTCATGCTTTATCTCCAAACAAATACAAAGCTCTCATATTATTAATAGACACTTGTATTCCAAAACTGTACACATCTGTATAAATCGCTTCTGATAGAGCCAGAACATAGACTCGGAATTATTATCTTAGTAGTAAATCGGCTAGGTAAGATTACTGCAATTGTGCTCAGACGGCATGGTTTAGATCTTTCCTGAACGTTTCGGCTCAGATGAAATACAGCAAGGTGATTATACTTCGCGTACTTCGGCAGTACTCTGCGATTTCATCTTTTACTATATCCTAAGTGTATTGCTCGATAATTTATAACTTTTTCTGATCACAAAGCGGCAACACTATTAAAATTGATCATTTAGGGCTAAGGCTTGTTTTATCAAAGGGTTCTGGATTTGTGTTCTAGATAGTTTGTAGCTGATCCCAAAAGCTCAGATCAAAATGGAAGGCTGATTGAGAATTCGAAAGTATAACCTTCGCGATGTCACCTTGGTATTGTTAGGAGCATTTAAAGTAGTTCTCGCAGAATTTGGCAGAGCAAATGACGCAAACATAGAACCATTGGATAATATCTAAATTTAGTCTATAAATTATGATCGATTACGATCACGACTGAATCCACCAGCTTTATATAACACATCATGGCCACTGCTGGAGAATTAAGATCTAACAGCGACCTCTTTTAAGATTGAAGAGGTTTAAGTACAAGGTTATAGGAGAAGATCTTCATGGGCAGGGTAAAACTTACTGATACGGCCTTCAGGGATGCTCACCAGTCGCTTCTGGCTACCAGGATGAGGACAAGGGATATGCTCCCAATAGCAGAGGCTATGGATGAGATCGGATTCTTCTCTCTGGAGATGTGGGGCGGTGCCACCTTCGATACCTGCATTCGGTACCTGAATGAAGACCCATGGGAGCGCTTGCGTGCACTAAAGAAGGCTATGCCTAAAACTCCGATGCAGATGCTCCTCAGAGGGCAGAACCTTGTCGGGTACAGGCATTATTCTGATGATGTAGTTGAGAAGTTCGTTGAGAGGGCGGCAGTTAATGGCGTCGATATCTTCAGGATCTTCGATGCTGTTAACGATATTAGAAATATGGAGAAATCGATAAAAGTCGCCAAGCGTATGGGCGCTCATGTCCAGGGATCCATAAGCTATACCCTAAGCCCTGTCCATACAATAGAGCAGTTTACTGATTTTGCTTCCAGGCTTGCTGAGCTAGGCTCTGATTCCATCTGCATCAAGGATATGGCTGGGCTTATCACGCCTGAGAACGCTTACAACCTGATCACGGCCATTAAGAAGGAGGTCAACCTGCCCGTAGACCTGCATACCCACTGCACAAGTGGCATGGCCCAGATGAGCTATTTCCGCGCATGCCAAGCAGGTATCGATATATTAGATACAGCGATATCGCCCCTATCAGGAGGCACATCTCAGCCTTCGACTGAAAGCGTAGTGGCTGCACTCCAAGGCACGCCATATGATACTGGACTGGATCTGGGCGCTTTGACTGAGATCAAGAGGTACTTCGAGAAGATCATGGAGTTCTATTCTTCAATATTCAATCCCATCTCAGCCCGTGTTGATACAAATGTGCTTGCTTATCAGGTTCCCGGAGGCATGCTATCAAACCTTGTCTCTCAGCTAATAGAGCAGAAGGCCCTTGATAAGTATGATGATGTATTGGCCGAGATTCCCAAGGTCAGAAAGGATCTTGGCTACCCGCCACTTGTAACGCCAACCAGCCAGATTGTCGGAACTCAAGCCGTGCTTAATGTCATCACAGGCGATAGGTACAAGATGGTTCCCAAAGAGGTCAAGGACTATGTGAAGGGGCTCTATGGAAAGTCTCCTGCCATGATAGACCCAAAGGTCCGGTTAAAGGTGCTCTGCGATGAGGAGCCAATAACAGTCAGACCTGCTGATCTGCTTAAGCCCGAGTATGAGAAGGCTAAGAAGGAGCTGGATGCCCTGGGTATAGCCAGGAAAGAGGAGGATTACATCACATATGCGCTCTATCCACAGGTTGCATTGAAGTTTCTGCAGGGCACAGCTGTTGAAGAGCCTCTTGTCAAGAAGCAGCCAGCCGCACCTACAGCATCCACAGCAAATATCAAGGCAGAATCCATGGCGTTCAATATCGAGGTCGATGGGGAGGCATATCTTGTCAAGGTCGCACCTGCTGGCATGACCATTCAGGAGGTCCAGCCCAAAGCTCCGACAAACGGCGTTACAGTACCTATGCAGGGTGTCATCATCAAATATAATGTGAAGAAGGGCGATAAAGTCGCTAAAGGGGATACAGTGGCAATACTTGAGGCGATGAAGATGGAAAACAATGTATTTGCCAACAAAGACGGCATAATCAAGGAGATCTACATTAAAGAGGGCATAACCGTCTCTCCTGGCGATGTGCTGATGTCTATAGATTAAAGCTAAAAGGAGAAGGAAAGTGTCGGCTAAAAAAGAACAGGTTCTGATCGAGGCTTTGCCCTATATCCGTGAGTTCTACGACTCAGTCATGGTCTTCAAGATTGGCGGCTCCATAATGTCGAACAAAGACGTTTTGGAGGATTTCATTGAGGACATCGTCCTCTTGCGTTACATCGGCATTCAGCCGATAATAGTGCACGGTGGAGGGCCTGAGATCTCAGAGGCCATGGAGAAGTTTGGAAAGAAGGCAGAGTTTGTGGGCGGACTGAGGATCACGGATAAAGAGACGCTGGAGATCGCCCGCATGGTTCTTCTAGGCAATATTAACGCCGAGCTTGTATCAATGATAGGTAAGTATGGCGGAAAAGGCATTGGACTGTCCGGCCAGGACGGTATGTTCCTGAAGGCCAAGAAAAAGGCGCCTGTCAAAATTCAGGGAAAAGAGCCTGTGGATCTTGGATGGGTCGGAGAGGTGGAAGACGTAGATCCTGAAATACTGATGATCATGGCAGGCAAAGGTTACATCCCTGTAGTTTCCCCAATAGCTGTAGACAACGAGGGCAACAATCTGAATGTGAATGCTGATACAGCTGCAGGCGCGATTGCAATCTCCTTACGCGCCAAGAAGTTCTTTTCAATAACAGATGTTGAGGGGGTTCGCATGAATCCGGATGATCCGAACTCGGTAATTTCAGAGTTTCCTATATCTGACTTCGAGAGGCTGGTACAGAGCGGAGTCATTAAAGGCGGAATGATTCCTAAGGTAGAAGCCTGCGTGCGTGTTGTCCAGGGCGGCGTTGAGAAGGCGCATATTATCGACGGCAGGAAATCTCATGCGATTCTTCTTGAGATGCTCACAAACGAAGGCGTGGGTACGATGATCAGCAGAAGCTGATATCCTCATCGGTTTATGATCGTTTTGCGATCATTTACTATTTTTGGCTAATTCTTTTTTCATATTCAGAATAAATCTATTATTCCCTCTGATTTTTCCCAAATCACAACGAAGGATCGTCTGCTGCTGCGTCACTGTAAGCCTAATAAAGCCCATAATGCCATCAGATAATCCTGATATGAGCCTCATCTTAAAACAAAGCTTAATAAAATAGACCTCGAACATTCATTATAGTGAGAAACATGCCGATCATCAAGCTCGATGCCAACGGGAGGATTGAGCTTCCTTCAGAGATCCGAGATAAACTCAAGTTGAATGGAGATTGTGAGCTTGATCTTGACTATCTTCGAGATGGCACTATAATCATCAAAAAGATCTGCAGCCAGCAGCAGTTCGAAAAATGGCTGGAAGGATGAGCTGATAAAAAGAGACAAATATTGAATATGGGATCAGCCATTCTGCTGACTGATCTACCGGACTATGTATTTCATCGTCCGTCAGATCAATTGGTCAGGTCTGTTATACAATTCTATCAAACATTATGTCTAGGTCTACTATTTCACAAGCTCCTGCAGTAAATCTATTACCTCCGCCTGGTTTGTTAGGTTGTACCTTGCTTGAGACTGCATCCTGCCAACTTTGATAGAATAAGCGCTCTCAGGCAGAATCTTGAACATATCCTCATCAGTCCAGTCGTCTCCTATTGCCAAGATAAAGTCGAATCCGTTCTCAGCGAGCCAAACAGTGCTTGCATCTCCTTTATTCATCCCAGGATTTCTTATCTCTAGTACCCTGTTTCCCTGAAGAATTTGAACGCCTATATTTGCAGTAAAGCTTACCAAATCATCAAGCAGCTCCTTTGATACAATTGAGGCCATCTCATGATCTGCCATGCGGTAGTGCCATGCCAGCGAGAAATCTTTGTCCTCGATGAATGAACCGGGCAGTCTATCGGAGTACATCTCAAGGATTGGGAGTACCTTTGGTTTCCAATCGCTTGTCAGAGGTTTCGACATCCTCCAGTCCTCATTCTTCTTTCTTATCCATGCGCCGTGTTCAGCAACGAGGCCAATTCCTAGAACGCCGAACCAGCTTTGGAGGGTGATCCTGTCTCGACCACTTAGAAGCACAACCTCGTTTCTGGGATTCTCCGAGAGAAGCCTGAGAGTCCTCAGGACCTCCTCTGTTGGCCTTGCCGCCTGTGGATGTGCAGCAAACTTGACGAGCGTTCCGTCGTAATCCAGGAGTATAAGCCTCCGCGGTGCCTTGAGGAAATCGTTTATGACCTGTCCTCTTGCAGATTGACCCAGGAGCTTATAATCCAGGCTCCTTTCCTTTTCCTTCATCGATAGCAACGCCTGAATAAAGCTGTCCGCCCACTGAATTACATCATGACGCTCAAGACGTGACTGCATGATTCTATTGCGCCTTATCTGCTCCTCCTCAGGCATCTCCAGTGCCTCCTTAAGAGCGGAAGCTATCTCTCCGATATCGTTCGGGTTTATGATAATGGCTTCCCTTACCTCTTTGGATGCACCAGCCATCTCGCTCAAGATCAAAACGCCCTTTCCGTTGGTTTTCGTCGCTAAATACTCCTTTGCGATCAGATTCATGCCATCCCTTAAAGGTGTGACCAAACCAACATCAGCGACGCTATAAAGTGCAATTAACTTATTAAATTCGATAAACTTATAATGATACAGTATCGGCGTCCAGTCGATGCTTCCGAACTTGCCGTTTATGCGGCCAACAATCTCATCTATCTGCCTTTTCATTTGCTGATAGTGTTCCACTTTGGTGCGGGAGGGCACAACAATAAGCACCAGAATAACCTTTTCACACCATTGCGGGTTTCGCTCTAGGAAGCGCTCATAGCCCTGCAGACGGCTGACGATCCCTTTTGTGTAATCCAAGCGGTCTATTGAAAGTATGATTTTATGACCGCCTATTACCTTTAAGAGATCATCCCTTTCAGTCTGTACCTCAGGGCTAAGAGCTGTATTATGAAACTTTTGGAAATCAATTCCCATAGGAAACGTATCTACTCGCACGAAATGATCATTCTGAGTGACCTGCCCCATCGCGTGCTCGTAGCCCAGGATGCGGAGAATGCAACGCAAGAAATACTGAGTATAGTCATGGGTATGAAATCCTATGAGATCTGCCCCAAGAAGTCCTTCGAGAAGCTCAGTACGCCAAATGCTGGGAAGAAGGCGGAACACCTCATATGATGGGAAGGGAATATGCAGAAAGAATCCAATCGATATGCCGGGAACCTTTTCTCTTATGAGCTTTGGAAGCAACATCAAATGGTAATCGTGTATCCATACTACGTCATCAGGTCGAACGATCTCTACGACTGCTTCACAAAAGGCCTCATTAACCGCTTTATAATAATCCCATCCTTCCTCATCATAGACAACATTGGAAGTGAAGTAATGAAATAATGGCCAGATGGTTCTGTTGCAAAATCCGTGATAAAATTTATCCATAGAGGCCTCAGAGAGAAAAACAGGATATGCATGAAGGTCGGAATAGACCTTAGATTTCAACGTCTCCTTGTTTTGATCCTTTATAGTTGCCCCGGGCCATCCGACCCAAGTATAAACTATGGATGATTGGGCGCCCTTGGTATCCAGATATGCTTTTAGTCCAGTGACTAAGCCTCCTACACTCTCCTTAAATTTAAGCTCGCCCTCATCCAATACAGTGATTGGCAGACGGTTTGATACTATCAGAAGCCTCATCTAATATTCGCCTCCTGACCATTGCCCCAGTATTATTCTAAGACTCCGCTAGATAATATGAATAGTGATGATGCTCATAATATGACATGTCTTACGACATCACTTATGAATAGCATTCATAGTTAATGCATTCATCGTCCAGGCGAGCACTTTCGTCTTCGAAGGCTGCCATAAATATTTTAGAACAAAGGCAAGACAATTATGAAAGTGTTCGCGGTGAGCTATTATATCAGGTGATTTATCTCCCTCCTACGTATCATGACGAGTCAGTATTCGACAAAAGTCGAATAAGATATCAATGGATATTAATCTATCGGTTAGGATTGCATAAATAACAGAGGCTAAGGATGACGACTGCATAGCTATAAGCTTCACAAAATATTCACACGCATCTTCTCTCCTTTGGAGGGCTGACCGTTGCCCATTTGATTCTTGCTTCGGGCAGCTCAAACCGCGCCATAACAGGAGCATGATCCGACTCAGGATAAAACACCCTTGGAGTGAAGACTATGGATTCGTCATGTAGCAGTTCGTTATGTACTTCAGAGCCTGTGAAGTAGGCTAGCAGCGTCCTGGAGACCAGGATATGATCCAGCATCTTGCCCTTGCCATTATGCAGGAAAGAGTATCTCGCCGGCTCCGGAACATTGCGCTCGCATGGGACCATGACTCTCATCGCCAGGTCAAGGTTGCCTGTGTTCTCCAAATCTCCTCTGATAGCCTCAAGTGCAACCTCATCGAACTCCTCGTTAAAGTCGCCACATACTGCTATGAGTGCGGATGGATCCTCATCGAAAAGCTTATCGATCAAAATGCGCGTCTCCAGGGCCTGGCCGATTCGTTTCATCGATGATATGAAGACGCCCTCCGCCCAACCTGATGCAGTCCTCCATGTTCTCTCATCTATTTTATGTCCTTGAATGTTCGTCGGTCGCCTAGATTTTAGGTGAAGGTTAATAACATCCAAGATCATGTTATTGGGGAGTCTTACTTTCGCATGAAGTATCGGCCTGTCCCAGGATACCTCCTTTGCCTCGCGCTCCTCGGGTACGGCAGTGACCTTCTGATACCTCGGCGATGGAGCATAGTTATGGAGATATTGGTGATTCTCAACGATTTCATAGCGGCTGAGTATTACCAGATTGTTATGGTTCTCATAGGCATTCCCCCTATCATCTGCCGCTGTAGAGACCCTATGGTAGCCCTCATAAGGCGTACATTCGAGAAGCTTATTGAGAGCGTTAAGACGCAGATGACCATATTCTTCCTGACCGCATACCTCCTGGAGGCAGAGAATATCGGCGTTCAGACGGATGAGCTGAGGCCGCATGACAGGTATTCGTTCCTTTAGGGTCGGAGGCCGCTCGCTCTTATCATCCAGGTTCAGGAGATTGAATGTAGCTATGCGAAGTTTTATTGGCATGGGCTTGATCCTCGAATGGCGTATAGCCTTAAGAGGTTTATTATTGCAGTTGCTTCTTGCGTCTATCTTTGCGGTCGCTTCAGTAGATGATGAGTTCGGACTAAACAAAGGTTTCAGAAGAGAATGTTGGTAAATCGCTTCAGATACATCACATGAAATGGAAAAATTAATTAACGATTAAATTAAATTTATTATTGGAGGCTTAGAGTTGCCTTATAGAAGTATAAGTAATCTGCCCGCCAGTGTACGGGAAAACCTGCCAGAGCATGCTCAGGAGATTTATCTTAAGGCTTTCAACAATGCATGGGATGAGTATGCAAATCCGAAGGATCGAAAAGAGGATGCCTCCAGGGAGGAGACTGCTCACAAAGTTGCCTGGTCGGCGGTGAAGCAGGTCTACGAGAAAGATGAAAGATCCGGAAGGTGGAAGAAGAAGCTTGATTGATTCGCGCATTTAGACCGACGGAATAAATTTTATCTGAGCGAGCTGTATTCAACGAATTTGTCTCGCTCAGGATTTGCTTTCAGCTTTATCTCATCTCCGTCTCAGCTTCGCCTTAGATTTATCCCAGATCCGTGTCCTCATTCAATAATCCGTGATCATGGATTCATGAGGGTCTTGAAGTTGTATAAGGCATGCTGGTTGCCGGGAACGTTAGAACCCGTGAAAGAAACAATCGGAGGATTTGATCCCGAAGGCGTGAATGGCAAGGGAGTGGGCTCGTAATAAGGTCCGGGATTGACCCAGTAGCCAGGTCCCTGTCCATAGACATAGATGTAGGCGTAGTTGCTCCAGCCGTTGCAATAATACTGCAGGATATGCCAGCCCGGCACATCGGCGAAGAACCATCTCTTATACCAGCCAGGTGAATATATATTGCCAGCATAGTTAACCTCCAGCTGTCCGCTTGGGTACCATTCATAGAACCAGGCAGTGCCTCGGCTTGAGGTCTGTAGCCATAAGGGTATATTGGAATAGAGGTAACAAGCCGCGACTGTATTTGGCGCATAGGAGACATAGAGAGTGTTGGGCGCATATCCACCAGGTGGGATCACCATTTTTGTGATTGCTGGGCTTGTAGCCATCAGCCTTTGTCCCTGGGATGCAGAATAGGCCACCTGCTGACTTGTACTCATTAGCCCCTGTGAATTCTCCTGCGGTGTTGGAGCCTGGGAGGATTCTGTTGGCGAAGGTATCTGGAGGCCCAGAGATTCAGGGCTTGTTGGAGTTAAAGGCGAAGGCGCGCCGCCTGAAGTTCTTGTGCCGTATTGATTTGGCTGTCCCATAGCACAAAGGGACAGAAGCATCAACGATGCTATCAGAATCGCAATCCATTTCATGGGTATTACCTCGGTTGCAAAATAATGATGTCTCGGAGGTAAATATAGATATCCTTAAGATAGAATACAAAAATTACAGCTAAATGATTTAAGCTAATTAATCCTTAAAGCAAAAAATTATCGAAAGCTCAAATCCCGCTTTGGAGCAGCATTCACCTTTTCAATGACCCTATGCTTGTGCCTTCAGTACCATACGGAAATATGTTAAATTCTCTAGGGAACTTAAAGCGCCTCTGGCCTAGCTCCTTATCCACGGCCCGAAGCTTGCTGGCATCACCGCCTGCTTTGACTTTGTTCAGCACTGTATCGGAGGATTCCTCCTCTTCGACCTGCTCATCCAGGTACCATTGCAAGAATTTATTTGTGGCAGCATCCTTCTCTGAGAGCGAGACGCCAACGAGAGCTTTTATCAGTCCAGTAACCGCGCGCTCATGATTCCAGACATGCTGGAATGCTGCTTCTGGAGACTGCCAGGAGGATTGAGGCTCTTCTATCGCCAGCATCTTGGCTCTGCCTCCAGAGGCGACTACGTAATCGTACATCTTCATGGCGTGCACGAGTTCTTCGCCAGCCTGGACTCTCATCCAATTCGCCATTCCATTCATGTTCAAGGACTCGAAGTAGGCAGACATGGAGAGATAAAGATAGGCCGAGTAAAACTCCCTGTTCGCCTGTCCATTGAGCGCGTCTGTCATCTTTTGGCTAAGCATAATGTCATCCCTTTATTATTTCAGGTTACTCAACCATCTTCTCGAACTGATCCTTACCTACGCCGCATTCGGGGCAGACCCAATCATCGGGCAGATCCTCGAAGGATGTTCCAGGAGCGATGTTCTGCGTCGAGTCTCCTTTTTCAGGATCGTAGATATACCCGCAGACTTTACAGACATACTTATCCATTATCTCACCTAAAATCTCTTTAGCTTCTATCTAGATGAAATTTTCCTGTGTTTCTTAGAACTTCAATATCGTCGGTGTATAATAAGCTAGAATTTATTAAGTGAGTTCTTGCACCAGATAATGATAATAACGCTATTTGCGAATTCATCTCTTATCTGTATTCAAGAAAATTTTAAGTAGAATTAAATGCTTACAGTAAATTCAATGGAGAATCAAAAATTTGATAAAATACATATATAATAGCATACAAACCTAAGCGATGTAAAAAATAGATTAAGCTGAATGTAATTTGAGATCTAAGAGGCGTTCATAGCTGCATGCCCATTTAAAGGTGATCAGACATGGTTTCAAATATGAATCCTGATGCAGAGCTGGATTGTGTCGGCCTCTTTTGTCCTATGCCAATCGCCCGGACGAAAGAGGAGATAGAGAAAATTGAGGTCGGACAGGTGTTGAAAGTGGAGGCCGATGATCCTGCGGCAGAAGAGGATATTAAGCGCTGGGCAAAACGAACTGGACATGAGTTGCTTAAGTTTGAGAGGTCAGGCAATGTATTGACCTTCTGGATAAAGAAGATGAAATAGATAAAACCGAAATAAATTAGAAAAATTGGGACTAAAATGATTAGCGAAAGATGATAGGAAAGATAAGAGATGGGAGATATGAGCAGCATACTTTATGTGCAGACAAGCGGCTTAGATACACCTGAGCGGCTATATGCGCCTTTCATCCTTGCGATGACTGCAAAGGCGATGGATGTAGATGCATCGATCTTCTTCATGATAAAGGGCATAACGGTCATGAAAAAGGGTGAAGCTGAGAAGGTGAAGATCGGCAGCTTCCCAAGCCTCAAAGATGTCATGGAGCAGGCGATAAATGTTGGAGTGAAGATGTACATCTGCGAGCAGAGCACTCAGCTTCTGGGAATTCCAAGAGGAGATTTTATTCCAGCTGCCACAATTGCAGGTGCAGGGACCCTGAACGATCTTGCTCTAGATGCGAGAGCGGTCATAAGCTTCTAGATTTGAGGGCTTATGAGTAAGATATATCTCGACTATCAATCTGCCTGCCCAGTTGATCCGAGAGTCGTTGAGTATGCTGGCCGCTATCTCACTGATGAGTTCGGCAATCCATCTGCGCTTCATTCAGTGGGCATTTCCGCCAGGACGGCAGTCGAGGAGGCGAGGGCAAAGGTTGCTGAGCTGATAAATGCTGAGGATCCGAGCACTATAATCTTCACAGGCTCTGCAACTGAGGCGAATAATCTGGCAATTCACGGAACTGCCGCCAGGAATGCAAATCAGGGAAAAAAGGTTCTGGCAAGCGCAATAGAGCATATTTCCGTTCTAAACCCGATGAAATACCTTCAGAAGGTCGGCTTTCAGCTCGCGCTGGTGCCTGTAGATCCGACAGGCACAATCGATTTAGCTGCTCTGGAAAATATGCTATCTCCGGATACTATTTTGACATCTGTGACGTATGCGAGCCCCGAGATTGGAACCATTGAGCCAATCGGCGAGGTGAGCAGAATCGTTCATGCTAAAGGAAAATATCTGCATGTCGATGCGACTCAAGCAGCGGGCAAAATTCCTGTTGATGTTCAAAAGGCGGGCATAGATCTGCTGACTATATCCTCCAATGATCTCTACGGACCTCAGGGCGCAGGGGCGCTTTACATCAAGCCCGGCGTAAGGACACAGCCCGTCATCTTTGGAGGAGGCCAGGAGAGGGGCCTTCGACCCGGCACTGAGGATATCTTCGCTCTTGTGGGGTTCGGCGAGGCAGCAAGGTTTGCAAAGCTGGAAATGGATACTGAGAGCGAGAGGCTCCGGCAAATAAGGGATATGCTGATAGGCGAGATACTGAAGATCGAAGAGTCTTACCTTACAGGCCACCCGACAGGAAGGCTTCCGAACAATGCCAGCTTCAGGTTCAGCCGAATTGAGGGCGAGAGCATATTGCTCACACTAGACGCTATGTTCAATATCCAGGTCTCAACAGGATCTGCCTGCTCCTCAAAGACCCTTGAGCCGTCACATGTGCTTCTGGCCATAGGTTTAAAGCACGTTGAAGCTCATGGTTCAATGGTTATGACACTGGGCAAATACAACACAGTTGATCAAGTGCCTGTAGTCGCGGATGCGGTTAAAAAGACTGTTGAGAGGTTGAGGGCCTTCTCTCCCCTTTGAGGTTAATCAAGCTGATTTGATAGGTGATCATAATGGCACAGATAGGTTACAGTAAAAAGGTGATGGAGCACTTCATGAACCCCAGGAACGTAGGGGTAATTGAGAACCCTGATGGCTACGGCAAGGTTGGAAATCCCGTCTGCGGTGATCTGATGGAGATCTTCATCAAGGTCAAGGATAACAAGATCGATGACATAAAGTTCAGAACCTTTGGCTGCGGTTCAGCGATAGCCGTCAGCAGCATGGTTACAGAAATGGCCAAGGGCAAAACGCTGGATGAGGCGATGAAGATCACACGGAAAGATGTGGCGACTGAGCTGGAGGGCCTGCCGCCGCAGAAAATGCACTGCTCCAACCTTGGCGCTGATGCGCTGCATGCTGCAATCAAGGATTACTGGGTTAAAATTGGAAAGATTAAGCCGGAGGAGGCAAAGCCCGAGGGGGGAATGGAGGGCGAGTCCTGTGCGACGGATTGAAGCTGCCGATTTGGCGCGGTCAAAGCATCCTAAGATACAACTGGCCAAAATGAAAGCCAGAGCGATAGCTGTTTACGGGCTGTCGCTCAATCGCCGCGACGGGCTAATGCCCTCCGGGACGGTTCACATGAGGAGGTACAGGCAAGTTGATTGTTAGCCTGCCTTATTGTACTAACGCTGGACACGCTGGCACATAAGGCTCCTGCAATGCTATTATAGAGATATCTTCAATATGGCAGGCCGTGTAATTTCTGATTTCCATTATAATCGGAAATTCATTTATTCTATGTGATGTATAAAACTTCTGTTCCTTCTTATCATTACCGTAATAAAATGATAGGTTTACAGGTTTTGCCTATTCATTTTATTAACCAAAAATGCTACCTCAGCTACACAGCTAGTTACATTCCAGGAAACCTCAGAAGCCGTAAACCGCATAACTTTCCACCCCGCAATCGTTAGTTCCCGCTCCCTCTTGGCATCACGTTTTCTCTGGTACGGGGTTTTGTGATAGTCATGACCATCAATTTCTATGGCGATCCACTTATCGAAACAATATCTGATAGAGCCTATACAATTGATGGATTAACAGATATGTTATCATTATACAAGTTAAATATATGTCCGTAGATGGTCTACCCAGCCCCATTTGATCAGTGTTCTTAGAACTCTGGCGAGTCTTTTTTCCATTCTAATCCGTTCTGTACGCGAGGAGATGTCCAAGCCCATTGCTTAAGCTATCTCTTTTATGGATAGTGCATCTTCTTTGCTATAGGGAAGAACCGCTAAGACGGCCTCTGGGTTCATGGTACCTTAATGGACGTTATTAACTGCGCTTTAGTATAAAAATAACGCCAGAAGAGAGAAGATGCAAGGAATGAGAGAGGAACGTATTATTTTTGCAAGATTGTACACCCAAAGCTTTTTCATCAGATCCTGCAATACTGAAAAATAAGATAAAGAGGGATTGGTGTGAATTTGATGAAACAGATAATATGCGCCTTATTGTTGATCTCCTTTATTGGGGTGCCACTAGCTCTGGCCGCATCAGCTACAACAGATGCAAAGATCACAGATTACCAGTTCGCGAGTGGCGATTGGTATAGACAAAACGGCATTGGCGGCAATTGCGCCAAGATCACTAATACCGGATATGTGCCCTGTACCTTCTGGGTTCAGCTGTCAGTAGAAGACCCATACGGCAATTGGTATTATGGCGATGCAAGGCCGGTATACCTTCAACCTGGGGAAACATCTGACTGGGTATGCTCAATCTGGGATGTACCTATAAATGCGCCGTTAGGATGGTATACTGCTGAATTTGATCTAGGCGAGGCATACAATTCCAACTCAGGAGTCGTATACAATCTAGACGATTCGCAGCAACAACCTAATGCATTCTACATTGCAGGTTGATGGGCAGTATTACCCCCATTATAACTTTTTTAGCTTAGCTGTTTTAAACAGATTCTGGATTTCCCTCAAAGGTCTCAGCACCTTTAATCTCAAGAGAGGAGCGATATTGAGGCTATCAATTCAGCAATAAAGCGCAAAGCCCCACAAAGGTATTTGGTCCTTATTGGGCTATTTCACGCCCAAACTAGACTCGGCCGTATGAATTTAGAGTCAAAAAAAGATTTTCGGGTCGGATTCCCTCTTTATTTTATCCCTGTGAGGTTAAGGTTTACTATATCATTAGGATGAGCGATATCTATAGCTGATGGCTTAACTAGAATCGTATCTCCGTCGACCGCCTTAAGGAAGTACCGCCCAAATTTATCAACATTGAAATTGAAGATGCCTGTTTTGTTGGTCGTTGTGTTCTGGCTGTAGACATTCGGCTCCACAAACAATCCTTTATCGTTGAGGCAGAGCACAGGCCCTCCCAGACTTACAGTTACATTGGCCAGGCCATTCTCGTTTCGTTCCATGACTCCATTTTTATTTATGTCATTGTAAACTATACCAGATATAGAATATCCCATAGCAGGCAATGCAAGGCATGTTAGTGCCAGAAGAGCAGCAAAGACCACTGCATTTCTTTTCTCGTTCCCCATGATATACCTCCTAGTTTGTTGCAGAAGGTAACAGAAATATTTAAATTCTTTGTTGCTGTAGCCTTGCATCTAAACGTGTTGGCTTATTGCTATCGATTGTAATTTCTGATTTCAGGTATAATCAGAAATTTGATGTAGCATGAGGGCTATCCTGGCAAGCAGGGAGCCTGAGAAATTTCTCACCCTCATGGAGTTCAATGCTTTGTTAAAGGCTACCAATGATGACAGGGAAAGATGCATCCTCTTACTGCTGGCCGGAGCTGGCCTGCGTGTAGGTGAGATGACACAGATCAAGGCAGAAGATATTGATTTTAGTAAAGGGTATCTGCATGTTGAGGCCACCAATGCCAAGTTCAATAAGCCTCGTACTGTGGTCCTGTTGCCTCAGGTTGCTGATGCCATAACAAAGCAGATCAACGGGCGTTCAAAAAGCTGGCTGTTTCCAAGCTATCGTGAAGGGCATATCTCTTCAAGGCAAATCCAGAATATTCTTTATAAGCATTTAATGACTCTGGCCCACGAAACAAAAAAGAGAAAAGAGAGAAAACAGCACTCAGCGTAACATCGTGAAGACATGAGTGTAGCTGCCATCAGCATTATGAGTGGTGGCAACCTGCCCTGTAACGCCAAAATATTTACCCGAGCCGCCCAAGATAGGTCGTATAATAGTTCGGTTCATCTCAAATGCATGCCCTTCGACAGGATAGTCGGATATTGATCCAACGATAATTTGATCGGTTTTGTTATTAAATGTGTAGTCGAGGGAAACGTATCGTTGCTCCGGTCCTGATATATTGGAGGGGCTCATTTTTACAACTGTCGTGCTGGCGAATAGTTCCCCTACAATCGGTCCAGATGCATTTTCTGAATGCAGATTGTTATTGACATAGTAAGTGTCGCCTTGACTCTTGCCAATGGGCGGTATATCGACGTATGTTGCCGATGAATTTGAATCTGTAAATACTGTGAGCTGCATAGCTGCATTTGATTTTGTTGAAGTATTCTCAGCCATTCCAGTGGCATCAAAGGATACATTAAGAGGCGTTACCTTGAAGGCCTGGACTATAGGCGATGCAGGGTCAACGACTGCCACCTCAGCAGGGCCCCAATTGCCGGGCTGATATGCCGTGTTGGCATTCTGCTCGTCGTTCCATTTTCCGGTATTATCGACCACGTGCACGCCGTACCAATATATGCCAGGATCAAAGGGTGAATCTGTAAACGAACCTGAGACTGGGCCAGTATTTCCAGCAAGGGTCTCTTGCTTGATCTTCTGCCAAGTGCCATCCTCCTCTTTGCGCCAGAGCTCCACCTGATTTAGGCCTGAGCCATGGGTATCTAATACGGTGTAGTTGATAACAACGGATTCTCCAAGAGTCACGTTAAGAGGTGTAACTTGGGCTACAGGTGATGCAGAGCCCACGTCTTTCGACTCTGCAGATGCCTGTCCTACTAGTAGACTGCCAATGATTAGGATTGCAAGTGAAAGTAAATCTATTCTCATCTTCAGTACCTCCATTCATCATCACTTAATAAGATAATATTAAAAGTTTTTGGTGGGGTTGGCTTTGCACCTAAAGTCGGGCTAAAATGCTACTTTAGGTGCAAAGCCGGTGGGTTCACTATGTATAACATGTAATCTATCCCCCATTTTTTCGACCACTGAAACCGCTATTCGGAATATTATAAATATGTTTTCCATCTGCTAAGGCATGCCTTTGCGCTCCAGATTTTGTTTCTTAATATTCGCTATGCTGCGACCATGTTAATCAATATCGGGCGAGCTGGCTCATTCATACCTGTAGTTGATGAAATGAAGGGCTAACTGGAACACTTGTTATCTCTATTTTGCGGATCTCTGCAAGTTGTATAAGTTACCACACGTAGGTGGAGAGTTGAGTATGTGCAACCTACCATTCAATTCTATGGCATTTTTCTCATCTAAATCAAAAATGCCTTAGAACTATTTTGAAGAGTCTTCTATCTCGGCCCTTGAGTAGTCAAAAGATTCGTTATTCATCAAGAAATCCAATACTTTCAGCATCGGACTCTTAACTCCAAGCTCTCTTATAAATAAGGACTCTTCTATCGCCAACTCCCCCTAAGTCGATTTATATATTTACACCCACCCCCTCGCTTTCATCGCCTCCACCAGACGTTTGATAGCTACAGCATACGCCGTCTGCCTCATATCCACATTGTATTCCTTCGAGGCATTCAGTACAGTATCATAAGCCTGCAACATCTTCTTGTCCAGCAGACGGTTGACTTCATCCTCATCCCATGACAACATATCGAAATTCTGCACCATCTCGAAGTAGGAAACTATCACACCTCCGCCGTTGCAGAGAATATCCGGCACTATGTGCACGCCATTTCTGTAAAGGATCTCATCTGCCTCTGGCGTTGTCGGACCGTTGGCCATCTCTGCGATCATCTTAGCTTTGATATTTGACGCATTTTTGGCAGTAATTGCGCCTTCCAAGGCAGCCGGTATCAGAATATCAACGTCAAGCTCTAACAGCTCCTCGCCAGAAATGTTCTTTGTTTCCGGAAACCCTATAACAGAGCTACTTTCCGCTTTATGCCTATAGACTTTTTCAGGCTCAAGCCCGTTTTCTGCGAGTATGGCGCCCTTGCTATCGCTGACTGCCACGACTTTGCATCCAAATGTTGGAGCAAGCCTGGCTGCATGGTAGCCTACATTTCCATAGCCCTGGATGGCTACACTCGCACCCTTGAGATCCAGGCCCAAAGCTTTCGCAGCCTCACGAATGGTATACCAGCCACCTAAAGCTGTGGCTTCCTCTCGGCCCTCTGATCCGCCGAGGATAACAGGCTTTCCGGTAACACTGCCGAAGACATTCACGCCTGCAATCTTTGAGTATTCGTCCATCATCCAGGCCATGACCTGGGCGTTCGTGTTGACATCAGGAGCAGGGATGTCTTTGCGGGGCCCGATGAAGCTATAGATCTCACGAATATAGGCGCGACTCAGGCGCTCAAGCTCCGCTTTAGAAAGCTCTTTGGGGTTGCAGATTACTCCGCCCTTGGAACCGCCCAAGGGAAGTCCATGAAGAGCACACTTCCAGGCCATGAGGGCTGCTAAAGCCCTGACACTTTCCATGCTCTGATCTGGATGAAATCTGACTCCACCTTTAGTCGGCCCCAGCGCATCGTTGTACTGAACCCTGAAGCCCTGAAAGACCTTGATGCTGCCATCGTCCATGCGAACCGGCAGAGAGACTTGCAGCTCACGTGCCGGATAGCGAAAAATCTCAAAGACATTTTTATCCAGGCCCATGTCGCAGGCACATCTGGAGATGTGGGATTGAACAATCGATAGAAGATCTTTGGATGACATCCTGATACATTTCAGCGGCGTTAAGGCTTAAACGTTTGTAGGATATGAGTTTGAACTGACGACCTTGGTCAAAGCTTTGAAATACCTTAATGAGCTACTTGTGAGATTAATCATGAGACCCTTAGTGGTATTATTAGCTATGTTTATCTTGGCGGCTTCTGCTTCGGCTGCTGTAAGTTTATCAGGCTCAAATGGCAAAACTATCTTAGCAAATCTGCAAAACACGTCTAATAAGACCGCTATTCCTAATAATTCCAGCGATTTCTGGAGCTGGGGAACAGTTCCAGAAGGGCATGCAGTACAGAATGGCAGCCTTATTGAAAAACCCCCAAATGTTGTTCTCAATGCAGGCGAAGATAGCGGCATAATGGAAACACCTGCTCAAGCTTTGGGATTTAATGATTCTATTGTGAACGGCTTACTGGAGTAATTAGTTGGAGATCAACGACTCAAGTGTGCAATATCCCTCTGCAGCCGCGATTAAGCCTACTTAGGAGATGCTTCCCTTATAAGCCCAATGGTCAGTGCGACAGGTTCGATTTTGGTGGGTTCATGAGCTTTGAGCTTCTTCTTGTACTGCCTGATCTATGCTCTTAGCAAATAATTATATACTCTATTTGGCTATGAGGTTCTTAGTGAAGAGGGATTTCATCGCCATAATTGTTATTGGAGCCTTTTTCGCTTCAATACTGTTGTCATCAGTGCTCATAGACAGCGCAAAAGCAGCTGATGATGGGCGAAATGAGCCGCAATTGGCTCCTACCAATGATCTTGACCACTTTGTAGATCATAATACCTCAAATTATAAAGGAATGCGCTATGATGAATCGTCAGTGGTCAGAGGTACTGGGGATGTTTCCATAAGAGGGTCTTTTAATAATCGTGCCGCAGATTCAAGCGGCTGGTTGAAAGGTAATGGATCTATAAACCTTGAATCCCAGCGTAGCATGAGCAAGAGTCGCGCAACAGTCAATTTTAATCAGAAGAGCGATCTGGTTTTTCAAGGAGGACAACTCATAAGCATAAAGAGCCTACAGTCTCCTTTATTCTACGGTGGTAATGGGGCTAGCGTCAACGAGTGGTCCAATCTAAGCCATGTGGACAAGAGCGAGACCGATATTATCAGGTCCATCAACCGCTTGAATAATACTTTGGTTTTCGATACGGAGATGGCATTTGACGGGATGTGGGATCTCGAGAATCAAGTGGGCTCGGGTTTCAGCATGAAGAAAGGCGAGCAGCGATATTCAGGGTCCTTCCAAACTCAAAAGAAGATCGAGTTCATTGATTCGGGAAAAGAATGAGGTGCTCGAACTTTAGGTCAGGGCGCATTCAACCATGGGTAGCTCGAAGCGTTCCACCCATATCCGTAAAACCGAGACCAATACCTTCCATATCCATAGCTCGGATAATTAGGCCCAGTATAATAGTAACTCTGCGGATAATAATGGTAATTATATAGCGTTTGATAATTATATGGTATTTGGCGATATTTCGGTGGCATATAGGCTGTCACATTTATAGACACCTGGTTGCTTGATTGGCCGTTCAGGGTATAGGAGAGAATGTGCTGCCCAATTGCATCTCCGTAGAAGGTCAGTTGGCTGTGGGGGTAGAAATAAAAGCTATAGTTGGATGTCGTCGTTCTATTAAGTGTGTCGCTTAGGTACCCGTTACCACCTGAAGGAGAGACTGATATAAGCGTTACTGTTGATCCTTGAGGAATTGTAGCATATTGTGTCCAACCCCCATTTCCTTGTATCCATAGGGATGGAACTGCATTATTGGCACTAGTCGGTATCATGCCTTCGATCAAAGTTGAAACTGGAGCGCTGATATGAGTACTCGAACCTGGTATCGATGGCATACTATATTGTCCCTGAACACCATAGATACATACTACTATGACTACAACTATTAGCATCAAATACGGCTTAAGAGTTCTCATGTACTTCCCTCAAAGATTCTATACGAATTTACCTAAGTTTAATATTGCATTCAATACTTATAAAGATATTAGTCACAGGTAAGGTTAGTTAATAATGGCGCCAACTTTATATATCGGCGATTTACGTGATGATATAAGGCAAAAGTCGGTATCTTTTGGCTTGTCTCTAACTCTTGACTTTTGCCTCCCTCCTTATCATCGTGAGATGGACGGCACCTCTGATGGTGGACAGGTAGTTAAGCAACAGTATTTAAATCAAATGAGATCTCAGTTATATTGATGATGAAAGGATTGTATGTATAAGCCTTTAGAATCAAATGGCGGCTACGTATCCAGTCAGTAGAGCCGCGGAGTATTACGATAAAATAAAAAAGGATTTAAGTGTTGCAATCCTCGCGTATTATTATGAATGCGGATGTTGCAGTTATCGGCGGTGTAGGATTTGATCTTGGCGGCATTATTGATGTGATCGATACGCCTTATGGAAAGGTGAAGATCTGGTTCACTAGGTTAAAAGGTCAAAGGCTCGCATTCATCTCTCGTCACGGCGAGGATCATCTTCCCCCTCATAAGATAAATTATAGAGCGATCGTATGGGCTGCTAAGGCAGCGGGCGCAAGCAGAGTGATTTCCATAAATACCGTGGGCTCAATGTCCGGCCATCCTTTGGGAAGCATCGTCCTCCCCTATGACTTCGTCGAGTTCACAAAGTTCAGACCGAATACGTTCTTCGAGGATAAGGCAGTTCATGTAGATTTGACCCATCCGTATTGTCCCGATCTTCGAGCCGATCTCCTTGAGGCTATACGCTCTCTACAGCTAGATACCTTTGATGGAATCTACGTCTGCACAGAGGGCCCGCACCTGGAATCCCCCGCCCAGATCAGGATGATGAGGCAGTTTGGAGATGTTGTTGGCATGACTGGATATCCCGAGGTAGTCCTCGCAAAGGAGCTGTCTCTATGTTATGCATCACTCTGTGTGATCACCAATCCCGCATGCGGCATGAAGACTGAAACTTTGAAAGCAACCGATATTTCAGATCTGATGAAAAGGAGCAGTGAGACCATAAAGGAAATTATCTCTGCGACGCTCCAAAAAATTCCGGTTGAGAGAAAGTGCGCTTGCAAGGATGCAATCTCAGGTGCAGCACTCTAAATGAGGATAAATTCGCTGTCAGCGCCCTCCTAAAAGGAAGAGCGCTGTATTGGTATTACTAATTACTACCAACTGTGCTACTAAAATCAGGGTAATGTGGTTGTTGGTGTTTCGGATGTCGGAGCAGAAATTGTGCTTGGCTCTGCCACTATCTGGGTCTTTCGGACCTCTACTCTTCTGAGCGGATAAACCATCTTAGCTTCCTTGTAGATATCCAGAGAGAGCTTTCCGTTGACAACATCCTGTATTAGCTGGTTCAGATCCAGACCCTTCGCCTTCTCAAGTATGACGTTCTTTGAGATTTCCCTAATGCTCTTGACTTGGTTCGCCCGGGCTCTCTTGACTGTAAAGCAGCTCGGCTTTACCCTTACCTGATAGCCATCAGTTGTTGCAATATCGATTATGGAATCGATGCGTGATGTTCTTCTCTTGACCAGAGAGCGTAAGTAATCATTTGTCATCTCATGGCCTATAAACTTCGTATATGCAGAGTCACCTGCTATGCGGTCAACTCTGAACTTTAACTTCGTATTTTGCTTAGAGAAGTTGTTTGTTAGATCACCAAGTGTTGTCTCTATGATCCTTCCTACTATCTTCTCAGGATCATATGCGATGGTCTCGCCTACTGGGGATCTGCCGAACATCTCGGGACTTATAACTTTATACCATTGCTTAGCTTTTCTGCTTTCAGCTTTTCTTTGCGATCTTCTAGCCAATAAACATCCTCCAGGAAGATATTAATCCCAACACCATCCAAGCTCACTGTATTTAAATTGATCGGCATGATTGCAATCTTTTTTGCAACCATGCTTCTTACTACGTCATTAGGCTGGCCACACGTAGATGTAGACGTAGTTCGACCAGTCATTACTGTAGTAGCTGAGGATATGCCAGCCCGGCAGATTTCCTCTGAACCAGGTCTGATACCATCCAATACTCTTATAGCCGAGGCACTTGACATCAGGATTGCAGTAATAGCCTTGCGTGCTACAACACTGAGTCCACTCGAACGACCAATAGATCCCTGCACTGCCGATCTTTGACAAAAGGGGCAGCCATTGTCCATATTTCACGCCAGCTACAGTGCTGATCTTGCCTGGATATGTTTGGACATAATATTGGTTCCACCTATAGGCAGTTGGCTTAGGATATACTGCCTGATATGTCTGGCTTGGAGAACTAGATGGTACTATGTATGCGCCATAACTGCCAGTATAACTGCTAGTATAGCCGCCATTGTCGGAACAGCCTGTGCATCCTGAATAACTGCTTCCTGGATAGCTGCTCTGTGTAGGAGATATGCTCTGGAAGTTATTTGTGCCTTGGAGAGTTGTGCCTTGGAGAGGATAAATACCTTGAGCTGGGTAATTGGCGCTGGTTTGAGGCACATTCCCGTCCGGTACCTGTACAGGGCTGCTTTGACCTGGAGTTTGAGTATAGCTTCCTGTGCTAGGCTGGAGCAGATTAAAATCCGGAAGTATCAGATTCTCAGAGTTGGGATCCGGAGGGGTTGGCGCTCCTGACGGAAGCGTTGCTTGATCCATACCAGAAGGTCCAACGGGACTTGCCACACTAGGGCTGGATACATAGGGAGATCCGCCGTTCGGCCATACATAAATGTAGATATAGTTTGACCAATCACGGCAATTATAGCTCAAGATATGCCAGCCCGGCACATCACCTGTAAACCAACCCTTTTGGAAACCCTGCCATTTCCAGCCCCACCATCTTACAGAAGGTGTCCATTGGCCGGGATACCACTCGTAGACATAGAAGTTTCCTGCAGAGTTTATATCAGACCAGAGAGGCAGATATCCTCCATAGCTACAGCCGGCGATGGTCTTAAGGCCTGAGGAACTCTGGACATAAAACATGTTCCTGGATGTAACTGAGCCTGGATAATACCAGTTCCCCTGTCCCTGATCAGGGCTGTATGTATCCATGTAAATCCCGCTTGGAGGAGACGCCGAAATGAAGTTAAGGCTGCTATCAGGCTGGAAGCTCTCTGCATTAGGTTGCATAAATTTCAGATCATCTGCAGATAAGTGCTCCTGATATGGTCCTGCTATCTGCGGCGCATTAGATCCGTAATCATTAGATCCATAATTCGAGTCAGGGCCTGCAGTGCTTTGTTGAGATTGCTGATAGCCATTGTCTTGTTGTGAACTCAAAGGGTTTACCTGGAAGGCTGATGTTGGCACAGATCCAGATATCTGAAAACCAGGTGAAGGCGATGCACTATTACTAGCCATACCGGCAGCATTGCTATTCCCAGATTGGATAATCTTTGATCCGTCGGATACTCCCACGTCTCCCACTGCGCCAAAGGCAATATTAGTGAGAATTAAAAGAGCGATCAATATAGAAGCGTTATATCTCATATTACCCCACTCCGTATTGGATACTATGTAATTACTATTGTAGAAAGCATTCTATCTATTTAACATTTGCTTAAGTTTAAGACGATGCACAAATATTTTTAAATCTAGTAATAATAATAGTACCCGGTATACCATCCGGACAATAAACAAACAAGCATAGGAACTATAGATAGAATTCTTAAAACCATAAGGTTATCGAATATACATTGACCAAAAGCATTATAGGATATAAGTCAGATCCTGGAATACTTAAGTTATCCGTGTCTCGGCTTTATCAGCTTTTCTTATGAGTAATATTGTAAACATAACGGCGAATAACAGATTCATAAGACCGCCTCCTACAAATGCCACATCAGGCAATCTGAATCCAAAGAATTCTACATCTGGAAGGCGACAGTAGAAAACCGTGCCGATAACAAAGACCCAATATTTAACTGCGCCTCCATATAATAAGAAAGTCCTGGCAGGGGCCTTTCCCCTGGCGCTTTGTAAGTATCCAATTCCAAAGATGATGGCTACCCAGCCAAAGAAAAGAGAAGATAATAATAAAAGCTGAAAGACCAATTCGAGTTCAGAATTTTGTAAGCTTAAAGACGGCTTATAAAATCCCATTAGGATGCTGATCACCAGCAGCAGGGATGCTAATCCCCCTCCAATATTATAAATCGCCGCACCCAATAAGAATAATTTCTCTTGCCGCCGCCTGGGAACTAACATGACCAAAGCAGCATCAACAATGATAACAGCAAGAACACCGCCAATAATGGCAGCTAAGCTGGAAGTATCCATAAATGGACAAGCTTTTGTCAGGAGTTAAAGATTTTCATCTTTTCTACAGGTTCTCTATTTTCAGCTGGCTCTCCAAAATATCATATGCAGATTAAAATGGGGCAGAACTACCTCTTCCAGTGAGATCTGACCATCTGTGCTAGACGAGGATTTTTAAATTGTTTATAGATATCCATATCCGTGGTGTAGCCAATGAAAGGATCTATAGTTCCTTGCTCCATATTTGCAACCCAGATTTGAATTTTTGAAGCCTCAACAGCATCCGTTTGCTCTCTGTAGAAGTGCACAAAAGGATCGAGACTCTCAGAACTTGGGACAAGGACTACGCATTCTTCCCCTGCATCAGGTTTACATTTCACTAAGTTAACTGATTTTATGCTTGTGAATATGGAAGCGTTAATCTTTCGATCTCCAGCCTTGAATTTAATCTCATAGGGAGTGCTCTTTATGAGCTTGTAATCAGCTTCAGCCATGAAATCGGCCAGAAGATCTAAGAGATTCTGGCGCAGAATAGACTTAAGCTCGGGTAGCGTTATCAAGAATTTTCTATGGGCATTGTCGAAGTCCTGCTTACTGTAACTTTGCGTATGAAGGAAATGGAAGATACGACCATTTATTTGGGTATAAGTGTCAAGCCTAGGCAGATCAAAAAAGATTGGAGAACCGCTCATCATGCTTGCAAAGATCCCTGGGGCTATCTCTTTGCCAACCATCTTCGTTAGCTCATCCTTTTCGTCCGTTGTGAGGCTGGCGTTCCGAACAAAATCATAAGTTCTGTTTAGAAGCTCACATCTGGATATTATCTCTCTATCTTTGAGCAACTCCCTTAGAGAGCCTTTGATCTTCTCTATTCCGTTCATCTTCAGCATTTCTCCTGTAGCATCCTCTCTAGTAGATCGCCTAATTACCTTCATCTACAGCTTGCGAGCTCTGCTCGCAGCTCTCCCATTGTTGCCGTTCGCTCGGCAAAAGCATTGTGCTGATGAATGCTCTCCTCATTTATTTGCTTCATTGTAACAGCTGCATCATCAGGAAGATCTACAAAGGCCTGAACTACCTTCTGTGCCATAGTCCTCACACAATCCTCCACAAACTTTGGATTGTGGTGAGCCCTGGCGACGACAACGGCCTCATCAGGACGCTTTAAGAGGCCGTAAACCTTCGAGCTCATGGATTCCTCGATTATCCTGATGATCCTGTCTATTGAAACGCAGCGCCTATCATGGACCTCGATAGATATGCTGCCCCTCCCTCGCTGGTTATGGGTAGCTACAGGTATTTTCTCTGCGATCTGAGACGCATCCTCTGGCCCTATGCCATACTTTGCAAGCTCCTGTTTGACCTGATCCCTTATGATCTCCTGGGCGCAAGGACAGGCTGTTGTTCCGAGAACCTCTGCTCCAACGGACTTCTTTACATAGCCTGAAGGCCCGGCCATTGCTGTTGCCTCTGCGAAGATATCCACAACCTCCTGGCAGGTCACCTTTGTAAACGGCGTCTGCCTGCGAACGATATACTCGCTTTTCATTTTTACCTCTGCGCGAGTAGCATATTCGTGCCTTTCAAGGAGACGTTTTGCAATTTTGCCGCAAAGTTCTTCAATCTCATAAACTGGAAGATTTATCTCCTCTTCCAGCACCTCATCAATGACCTCAAAGTTCCTGGAAAGATTAGCACCTTTTCTATCTGAGGGAAGGTCAACAAAGACCTCGAAGCTGGATATCAAAACGATGGGACGCTCGTCTCCTCCGCGCTCGACCTTTACAAGCTTTTTAACACCTGTTACTCCTACACGTGTCAGATTTATCGGGAAATCAGGTACACAGGCCTGAATATCTGGTAGAGTATCCAAAAGAGTTCACTTCCATTGCGCTTTTTGGCATAACTCTTCAGGTTCATCCTCAGGTGGCGAATCTATGTCCTCGACATCCTCGATAGCATCCACGCGCAGCAGAAGCTCATCAACCTCTTTGAGAAGCTCATCTAGGGTTTCGCTAATTCTTTGGTCACGCTCATCAAAGGCTTTCAACGCATCCTCAAACCGTGCAAGAAGCTCATCATCACCCATCTCGATGAGCATCTCGCGTATTCTTCTCTCGGCCTCATCAGCACTGGGCATATCATTTAATCCAAGGCGAATGTATTTGAGATTTTGCCCGACAGGCTCAACATGGTCAGCTATATCTATTCGTACTTACCTCCTAAAGAAAGGAGGAGTTGAGAGATGATCAGGCGTTGCTCTAAACATGGGTTCTTCAGAGGTGAGAGTTGCGAGTGCGGATCTGCAGGCCAATTGGTTCTGGATGAGGCAAAGACAGAGCAGCTTGGAAGACTGGTAGCAGGAGCACTTAGGCATTTCCCAGACGATTTTGGACTTACCATGGATTCGAAGGGCTGGGTCGATCTGACGAAGATGGGCGATCTCATCCGCAAAAGGCATCACTGGGCCGACAAAGATATGGTAATAGCCCTGGCACAATCGGACCCAAAGCATAGGTACGAGATAGAAGATAACAAGATCAGGGCGAGGTACGGACACTCTGTGAATGTTGATCTGGATCACCCAGAGAACAAACTTCCCAAGCTTTATTATGGCGCAAGCGAGGAGGAGGCAGATCGAATACTAGAGATCGGGCTAAAGCCTGCCTCACAGAGATATGTCCACCTCTCCACAACATCTGAAAAGGCCTGGCATGTCGCCACTTTCAGGACCGGCAACCCTAAAATAATCCAGGTAGATGCTGCAGCGGCACAGAAGGAAGGGGTAAAGATGATGACTGTAAACGATGATATCGCTATTTCTGAAAAAATACCTTCCAAGTTCCTAAGCATATTATCTTCCAAGGATATAATCCGGCCACAGTAAAGCAACGTAAAGAAACGTCAACGCATGCCTTCAATTTGAGTCCGCTTTGGCTCATCTGCCAAAGCGCCGCTTCCTCTTCTGGCAGTCTCTAATAGCCCTCAGCAGATCGATTCTACTGAAAGAGCGCCAGTTTACCTCTGTGAAGTAGAGCTCTGAATAGACCGACTGCCAAATCATGAAGTCGCTTAGCTGTCTGCCTCCAGCCCTGATTACCAGATCAGGTTTCTGCCTGAACCTGAGATTGGCTTCAATTGTGCTTTCATCGATCTCATCAGGCTTTATCCGACCTGCCTCCACATCCTCCAGCAGCCTTCTGATGGCCTCCGTAACCTCTTTCTTACCGCCATAACCGAGCGAGATCTCTACCTTAATTCTTCCGCCCATGCCGAGATTTTCGATGCCGGTGCCAGTATGAAGGAGTATTTCCGCTGGCGCATCGGATAGCGCTGATACCAGTCCCCGGTAAGTTTCTTGTGCATGCTCGTTTATGTAGATGGCTAAAGACCTCAAATTAAGAGATCTGCTCCATTCAATCACATCCCTAAGTAGTGTTAGCCCGTTTTTATCCAGATCGCCAGAGCTCAGTACTATAGCTACACAAGCCGGCAGACTATATCTGGATATGCGGAACTCCAGAAGCTGCTCATACAGGTAGCCGAGTTGACGAATCGGTATCATTCCTTTCATTCCGGGTGTACTCCAAGGCAAAGTATTTTTGCGATGGCGCTAGTGTGGTGATCATGCGGCAAGAGGACATTACCAGGTTTGCAATTGGTCTAACGGTTTTGCTCCTCCCCTACGCAGGATCATATACAGTTATCCCTCTGGCAATCATCTTTCTTTGGGACCGCGAGTCAAGGATGCTTTCAGCATCTCTCGCTGCACTATTGATTATGCGGCCAGCGCTTGGAATATCACATATCAACCTTCCCCTTTATGTCATTGCGATATCCTTTGTTGCAGCTACTTTTGCACTGCTAGCCTTCAAGAGGTTCTACACTCTCGCAGGGAGCATAATTTACCTGATGATCACTGTTGCCCTAGGCTACCCAATAGCTGCTATAATCTCATCAGGCGGCTTGTCTCCTGAGCGAATTCTGTTTCTTACAATTCTAGGAGGATTGAGCGGGGCCTTCTTACATAATGTTTCTGAAGAACGCGACTTCACAGTGCCTTTCGGCACATGCATGTTGATGTGGCTATTCAGCTTTGATTATCCACTGCCTGAGCTAGGGCGCATACTCATCATCTGTATTTTCGCGCTCGTCCTTGGGATCGGGGCCTACTGGGCAAAGGCTGCAGATTCCGATGCCGTTCTCAGCGAGACCATAATCTGCTTGCTGGTGATCCTCTTCGGAGGATTGCCGTGGTTCTTGCTTCTACTCGCGTTCTATCTTTTGGGTGGCGGCTTTACACGTTATGGTTATACATATAAGAAGAAGCTAGGCATAGCTCAAGCCAAAGGAGGAAGGCGTGGGTATAAGAACGTCTACAGCAACAGCCTTGTGCCTCTGGCTATGGCCATTTGTTATGGAGTTTACGGAAAGGAGCTTTTTATCTACGCCTTTATAGCCTCAGTAGCTACGGCGAATGGCGATACTCTTGCAAGCGAGATCGGCGAGACGAGCAAGTCGAAACCAAGGATGATCACAAACTTTAAAGTCACTGAGCCAGGAATAGATGGTGGAATCACGCCTTTGGGAGAAGCTGCCTCAATAGCCGGGGCTACAATTATTGGTCTCCTCGCGACAGGCACTGGCATGGCCGGCCCACTAGGCATAGTTGCGGGCATAGTTGGTGGTTTCCTTGGCACTAATTTCGATAGCTTACTCGGTGCGACGCTCCAGCAGCGGGGCATTTTGAGCAATAATGGAGTCAATCTTTTTGCCACTCTATTCGGCGCGGCAGTTGGAGTTGCCTTCTGGTGGGGCCTGAAAATTATTTAGTAGAGGAAGACATCTGGGCTTTCCATGAAGATCTATGGGATCTTTGGTGACCCCATCGGACATAGCCTATCGCCTACCATGCAGAACGCAGCCTTCCGTGCGCTCTGCCTTGATGCGTGCTACCATGCATTTTGCGTCTCTAAAGGACAGTTGAGGGATGCAATACTGGGTGCAAAGGCGATGGGCTTTGGCGGTCTGAACCTGACGATTCCCTTAAAGGAAACTGCTCTGGAGATTGTCCAGCCTGATGAGCTTGCAAGATCCATCGGCGCAGTAAACACGGTGGCATTTGACCAAGGAATCCGGGGATACAATACCGATGGCATGGGTGCACTCTTGGCTCTAGAAGATTCAGGAATCAGGATAAAAAGAAAAGCAGTGGTAATAATAGGAGCTGGTGGAGCTGCAAAGGCGATCGCCTATACACTCGCAAAAAGCGAAGCAGACATAACGATAATAAATAGGAACCCTGACCGAGCCGTCGAGCTGGCAGATCACGTAGGCGGCGTTGGGTATGGGCTCGATTCGCTAGAACGGCTTGTGCCAAAGGCAGATGTGATCATAAACGCGACCTCAGTAGGCATGAGTGAAGAAGATCCCAAACTGATTGAGAGGAGTCTGCTACATAAAGGACTGATTGTCTTCGATGTAGTCTATAACCGACAGACTGAGCTTTTGAAGGATGCCGCGAATGTAGGCGCAATAACCATAGACGGTGTGATGATGCTTGTCTACCAGGGTGCAAAGGCGCTAGAGATCTGGACAGGACTCAAAGCGCCAGTAGATATAATGGAGCAGGCGGTTAGAGAGGGACTGAGAAAGAGGGCAAGGGAGCAGAGATGACAAAGATTCTGATATTGGGAGGTACGGGCGAAACCGGTTCATGGTTCGCCCGCTACTTTAGGGAAAAAGGCTTTGATGTTGCCGTCTGGGGGCCGAGCGGAAAGACGGATGTAGCAGCAAGACTCGGCGTGCGCTTTGCTCATGATATGATGAAGGAAGTTGAGGAAAGCGATATTGTCCTTCTTAGTGTGCCCATTGAGAAGACCGCTGAGATCGCAAGACAGGTTGCGCCGAAAATGCACTCAGGTAGCTTGCTGATGGATGTGGCCTCACTCAAATCGGAAGCCGTGATGGCAATGAAGACGTATGCGCCAAAAGGAGTGGAGGTTTTAGGAACTCATCCAATGTTCGGACCTACGATGCCAGCTATGAATGGCCAGACGATAATCTTCACTCCTGCTCCCCGAAAAAGCAAAAAATGGCTCCCGTTGATGAGAGATTTGTTTGAGTCTGATGGTGCGAGGATTGAGATGCTAAGCCCTGAGGAGCACGATGAGATCATGGCAGTAGTCCAGGCACTAACGCATTTTGCCTATATCGGCATAGGTGCTACATTGAAAGCTTTAGACTTTGATGTGGAGAAATCAAGAAAGTTTATGTCTCCCGTCTACGAAATCATGATCGACTTTGTCGGCCGTATCCTTGATCAAAACCCTGAGCTTTATGCAGCAATACAGAAGAACCCAAAGGCTATGCGCGTGCGGCAAACTTTTGTGAGCGAATGCATGCGTCTGTGTGAGATTGCAGATGCAAAAAACCAAGAGGCTTTCAAGAGGATTATGCATGAAGCTTCTGAGCATTTTGGAGAAACCCATGAGGCGTTGATGAGATCAGATAGGCTGATTAACGGGAGGATTAAGGAAAAGAAAGAACTTACTGACTAAGAACGATCAACATTGATAGGCAAGCCCTTTCTCTAAAGCAGCCTTAAAATGTAGCCATCTGCTTTAATTAGCTTTTGTATCCTTTCGAAGGCTGTATGACATCTGCTTTTAGATCCTGTATATTGTCACTATTCGGTTTATCGCTATTATTGCTAATAGCATTCTGATCCCCCGATACTGTTTGATATATGCCTATCAATACGCCCATTACAGCCGGAGCAATGAAAAAGCCTGCTATACCTGCAACTATTCCACCTCCAAGAAAAGAGAGCAACACAAGCAAAGGATGCAAGGATGATTTTGCATAGACAATGTAGGGTCTTATGACTAGCTCTGCCACATGCACCAGTATAGAGCCAGCTAAAAAGAACAGTATTGCATCAACCGGCCCATAGGTAATATACCTACTTATCGCGGTTGGGATGAAAACGAGCCAGGTAAGAAACGGAACGAGCCCAGCCAGGAAGACTATGCATGCCATAGCGAAAGGCCTGGGAACTCTGAAGAGATAGAATATGGCGATAGATGTAATCCCGCCTACAATGGCTGTATAGAAGCTGCCTAGATAGATACCTGATAAAATCGAGTCTATCCTCGTCAGACATCTCCTTTGAATGCAAGTGCTTTCGTATGGCAGGAGCATTATAGCAAGGTTTTCCAGCCGTCTTCCATCCAGCAGAAGGAAGTAGCATACAGGCAGGGAAATCAGGAAGTTTATGATTCCTAGAGACAATGATCTGCCGATATTTATAAAGGGGAGGCTCGCGATGAAAGGCGCGATAACCTCCACTATATTACGCAGGCTTCCAGATACCTCACTGAGCATTAGATGAGACAGGGGAAGGGTTGATACGAACCCTAAAACTGCGCTGAAAATCTCTACCCTGTGCGCCTCAAGCCATATCGCCTGGCTTATTGCTTCACTCACTCCGAGCGCAAAGATCAAGGATAGAGGTGCCACAATGCATAGTGTTCCTGCAAGGGATCCGAGCCTTCGTCTCTTCCCAAAAAGATGTTTGATTGGGCGGCCGACGTAAGCAAAGACTACCCCCAGGACGATGCCGTCAAGTAAAGGAAATATTAAATAGGATATTAGGATAAGTAAAGCTAGAGCTATAATCGAAAACCATTCTTTCTCGCCAAGCCTTTGCAGATTGAACTTCATGGGCAGAATTATCATCTACCAGGACGCAATGAATATTTAGCTTTTGGGAACAATTCTATAGAAAACCATAAAGAGGTAGAGCTATGGATGATATAAGACCAAACCGCTGGTACTATGCGCTCGCCGCTTTAGTAGTTGTTGCTGGCGGAGCTATTTTTTTCTTATATCTGTTTTCGAACCTTGATAATGTGAGCAGAGGTCCAACGCAGATCACAGTTCCTGGGAGTGGCGATCTCATCCTCCAAGATGGCAAATACACCATAATTTATGAGACTGAGAACACTGTGGGTGGCAGAATATTTTCTACGGACCAGGACATTTCCGGCCTCCAGATTGAGCTTAAAAACAAATCTACAGGCGTAAAATTGCCCGCATATGCAACTCAAGGCAGCTCTACCCATAGCATCGGAGATCGTTCTGGGAGATCGGTAATGGAGTTCGTTATAGATCGACAGGGGATCTACGAGCTGTCTGCATGGTATCCTAATGGAAGCGGACCAGAAATCGTCCTTGCAATTGGAAAAGATCCCTTTGATAACCTTATGTCGATGATAATAGTGGGAATTGCAATAGATATCGGATCAATATTGATTGCTATAACAATCGTTGTAACTGTCTACCAGAGGAGAAAAAAAGAGGGACAACGGCTCAAAGAACAGGCGGAAGCCGTATGAACAAGGCATTATTTTTCCAAAGCATTATCCTTTTTTTATTTTATATTCCACTAGACTCAAAGAAGATCTACGTGTTCATTCTTCCCTGAATCGGCGCTACAGACGAACCAATTCAAAAAATAAAATTAAAAAAAAATACTTAATTTATTCCTTTGAAGCACTCATTCAAATGTTCCTGGCTGGGGGGCTTTGTCATCAGGCTCACTACTATTGTAACCAGGATCGCCAGTGGAAAAGCAATAATCAGCGGATCGACTACAGGCCAGGGCATCTGAGTTATTAGGACGTCTCTGCCTATGAGCATTTTCGCTATTCCCAGAGGTGTAGACTCTGCCTTATGTATGAATAAGTACCAGAAGAGGGTTACAAATGCACCAGTGACCAGACCAGCTATCGCCCCAGCCTTTGTGGCCCGCTTCCAGTATAGCGCAGATGTGTACATGGGCAGGAATGAAGACGCGCAAAGGCCGAAGAATATAGCTGTGCCCCGGGCGATAATATTTCCAGGAAGTATGTATCCTAGGATTACCGCAATTATCACGGCCAGAATGATGCCGATCCTGGATATCAATACTGAACTCTTGCCCTTCTTGCCTGTTATTGTCTCGTACATATCCCTGCCTATTGCCGTTCCCTGCACGTGGAACTGAGAGCTGGATGTAGACATGGCCGCTGCCAGAAGGGTTAGCAAGAAGACGTAAACGAACCAATCCGGCATGGCTGCATTTATGAAAACAGGTATGATGCTGTCTGAGTTTCCTCCCGCTGCTGCTATGGCGAGCTTTCCCTGAGTCTGCATGAAATAAACGTTAGACAGAGCGCCAACAACGAAGGCAACGCCGGTCATGGCCAGGATGAATATGCCTCCGATGATCACGCCACGATTGATCTCTCTATTGGACTTGACAGTCATGAACCTTATGACCAGTTGCGGCATGGCGAGAACACCGATTCCGACACCCATAACTATCGTCGATATCAGAGTCCACCACCACGGGCTTCCGAGGACCGGCATTGACGTCCAGCCTGTTTGCCCTGCGGCTGCAGAAGCTTTAGGCACCATTGAGGCCATGTTCGTCAGAGCCTGGTGGGCTGCGCTTATTCCTCCAAGGTGGGAGTAGGTAAAGACCAGCAGTATGATCATGCCAACGAACATGATCGTTCCCTGCATGGCATCGGTGTACATGACTCCCTTCAGTCCACCCCATATGACGTAAGCGGCGATTATCACTGTGTATATCAACAACGCTACGTCGTAATTTATGTTCAGGGTCGTTTTAATGAACTGTGCCGCCCCAATTATGACAGCCGCTGCGTACATGGGCATGCCTACGAATATTACAAAACCGCTGAAATATTGGACGAACTTACTGTCAAACCGCTTCGCCAACAGCTCGGGAAAAGTCATGGCTTTCAGGTTGTGTCCCATCTTCCTCTTTCTCTTCCCAGGCCAATTCTTCGGTAGCCTCCTCAGCCTCAGTTTCTGCGCCTTTATTCCAGTTGATCAGACCATATGCAATGCACAATAAAGTGCTTAAAATGCATAGGAGATACACACCCCATATCCAAGGATCATTTATACCCAGCACGATGACACCCTCCTAATGCCTGCAGCCATCAGGCTAGCTTTGAATTCACTAAGCTGTGATTGCGTGCTACTTTTTTCCATGATATTTAATGGCATATTATAAGGATGTCGGTCAACATTAAACGTTAGAGACCGAATACGATATTGATAAAAGAATTCATTAAACTAATGTTTGCTAAAATCATAATCCAACGCCGACTAAAGGTAGATTTGGATACGCATTCCTTCCCAGTGGGCATCATCCAGATCTATAACATTTTTCTCGACCATGAGAACTCCATTTATTTATTATGTTGTATCCCATTTATCTTTTGCCATCAGCTTTTTCAACCATTAGGTGAAATCACGAGCCTTCCAGCAGGTTTGAGAGCGAGGGCTCGATCTCGGATGTATTTGGAGATAAATATATCAGCAGTTGTCCTGGCAGCAGTTCTTATTCTTATAGCAATAAGGCAAGTGGGTGGCCTGAAGCTACAGATCTGGCAGATAATGTTAGGAGGAGCCATAGTTGTTATCCTGACAGGCCAGATTCCTATCCAAGCTGCTCTGAAAGCGATCAACCTCGATGTAATGATATTTCTGGCGGCCATGTTCATCATCGGAGAGGCAATGCAGGAAAGCGGCTATCTTCTTCATGTCTCCTACAGGCTCTTTGGAAGGGCGAGAAGCGTTGATGAACTAATATTGCTTATCCTCTTTGGAATAGGAAGCCTATCCGCACTGCTGATGAACGATACACTGGCGATAGTAGGCACACCTCTGATGCTTTACCTATCCCGAACCCATCAGATAATTCCCAAGCTTCTTCTACTGTCACTGGCCTTTGCAGTCACAACAGGAAGCGTAATGAGCCCTATCGGCAATCCTCAGAACCTTCTGATAGCGATTAATGGAGGACTTGCAGATCCTTTCATAGTATTTTTCAAGTTCCTCCTCATACCCACGGCTATAAACCTCCTCATAGCCTACTTGATATTGAGGCTCACTTATAAAGGCCAGTTCAAGAGCGGGCCTATAAACCATATCCAAGAGCCTATAAAGGATCAGAAGCTTGCGTTCTTATCGGAGATCTCTTTTGCTTTGCTGATAGTACTTGTAATAGCAAAAATAGCTGCAGTGCTTCTTGGTATTGGCGCCGAGTTCAGACTGACCTATATAGCCTTGTTGTCTGCCCTGCCCATAGTGATCTTGAGTGAAAAAAGGCTGGAGATTGTAAGAAAGATAGACTGGCATACACTGACATTTTTTGCGGCTATGTTCGTGCTGATGGAGAGCGTTTGGAGATCGGGCATATTCCAGTCCCTCATAACAAATGCAAGTATAGATATATATTCAACACCTACGATCCTGGCAACGAGTGTGCTTCTAAGCCAGCTCATCTCCAACGTGCCCTTTGTCGCACTTTACCAACCGCTTTTGACTGGAGCCTCCGTAAAAGATCTAATGGCTCTAGCGGCGGGCAGCACCATTGCCGGCAACCTCTTTGTCCTTGGTGCAGCTAGCAATGTGATAATAATCCAGAATGCTGAGAAGAGCGGAGAGACTTTGACCTTTCTGGACTTTGCCAAAGTGGGCATACCTCTGACTGTAGCCAATATACTGATATACTGGCTTTTTCTCAGATAGTCTCCCTTTCTTTGATAGTCTCCCTTTCTCTGACGACCAACCATCACAGTGAGATTAAATACAGGGACGGCTAGCTTTAAGGTAATGATAGAGGATGCAACGGTATCATGCTACGATAGTCATTCAAACGAGTATGATATCTACCAGTCAACAGTGGTGCCGCATTATCAGGATATGCTTGAGATTGTTTCCGAAACCTGTAAAAGATACATAAAGCCTAATTCAAATATTATTGATCTGGGCTGTGGTACTGGCAATGCGTCCCTCGCCGTTTTAGGGAAACTTCCAGCCAGGATATTCTTAATCGATGGCTCCAGCCATATGCTTGATATCGCCTTAGGAAAGATCAACCAGGCTCATGCAAATATCATCGCAGGATATAGGACTATAGATCTGAACGATGACAACTGGGATAGGGGACTTGGGACTGGAGAGTATGATGCCATTGTATCTACGCTAGTACTTGAGCACCTGCCCTTTGCTGAATACAAATCAGTCTTACGTAAGTGCCACTATCTACTCAAGCCAGGGGGCTGGCTCATAGCCGTCGAGGGCTATGATGAAGAGGGAAGCGATATGCTTCAGTGGTTCAACCAGGAGATGGATGCTCGTAAGCAAAAACTCGACCCGAAGTTATCTGATTTTATAGCAAGATTAAGAACTGAGAAAGAGGTGCATTACTATTCTACCAAAGCCCAAAAGGAGGCCTGGTGGAAAGAGGCTGGCTTTGCTCAAGTTCATGTGCTCTGGCAGTATCTCTGTATTGCGCTGATGGTTGGGAGAAGGCCTGGCTCGATTGGAATGAAGTAGATAATTAAACAGGTAATGCACAAATAATGTTATTGATTTTAGGAGCGAATATGACACAGGACAGGGTCAAAATAGGCTTGATCCAGACCTCTGTCTCAGAGGATCTTGGCTTCAATTTAAAAAAAACTGTGGAAAATGTCGAAAAGGCTATAGCAAGAGGGGCAAAGATCATCTGCCTCCAGGAGCTTTACAGAACACGTTATTTCCCCCAAAACGAGAATGAAGATGCATCGCAATTATCGGAGACCATCCCTGGAGAATCAACAGAGGCATTCTCAAAATTAGCCAGAGAAAATGAAGTAATAATAATAGTGCCAATATTTGAAAAGGATAAGGATGGCGGTTGCTACAATACCGCAGTTGTAATCAATACAGATGGAGTGCCCCTTGACAGCTATCGCAAGATCCATGTTCCCTATGATCCGCTGTTTTACGAGAAGAGCTACTTCAAACCGGGAGAAGAGTATCGAGTCTATGATACCCGCTATGCCCGGTTCGCGGTTCTTATCTGTTATGACCAATGGTTCCCTGAGGCTGCTAGGATAGTAACCTTGAAGGGAGCTGATATTATTTTCTATCCAACTGCCGTTGGATGGATTGCAGGAGAAGAGCCTATAGAGGGCGATTGGCACGAGGCCTGGGAGACTGTGCAGAGAGCGCATGCAATAGCCAACGGAGTCCACGTGGCGGCAGCGAACAGGGTCGGACGCGAAGGAAACCTCATCTTTTGGGGAGGCTCATTTATCTGCGATTCCTTTGGCAAGGTGATATCAAGAGCCAGTGACAAGGATGACGAGATCCTGGTAGCAGAGCTTGATCTCAGCCTGAACGATGAGGTCCGTGGGGGATGGGGCTTCTTAAGGAATAGATGTCCGGAGACATACGGGATTCTGACTGAGCCTGAAGCTGGAAAGATATGTATCGGGCAGACGCCCTCGATCTGCCTGGAGGATATTCCTGCTAGGCACGGTTATTATATGCCTGCAGAATGGGAGAGACATGATGCCGTCTGGCTGTCATGGCCATATGACCTTGATAGCTTCCCTGAGATCAACAAGGTTGAGAAGGCTTACATCTCCATAATAAAGGCCATTCACGAGGGCGAGTTCGTCAACCTTCTTGTCAAAGATGAACTGATGCAGGCCAGAGTTGCAGATCTCCTAAAACAGGCAGAAGTTAACCTTAGAAGACTTAAGTTTCACCTGGTAAATTATGCGGATGTCTGGTTCAGAGACTACGGCCCAACTTTTGTGATCAATCGTAGCGTTAAGAGGCTCGCCATGGTCAACTGGTCCTTCAATGCCTGGGGAGAAAAATACCCTGAGCTGATAGGGGACTGCAAAATACCATCCATCATAAACGATGACCTGAAGCTGAAGTGTTTCAAACCTGGAATAGTGCTGGAGGGTGGATCAATCGAGGTAAATGGTTGTGGAACTGTCATCACTACTGAGCAGTGCCTCCTGAACAGGAACAGAAATCCTGGGCTTGGTAAGGAACAGATAGAAGCCTATCTGCAGGATTATCTTGGTGTATGCAATATAATCTGGCTGAAGCAAGGAATAGCGGGCGACGATACAGACGGGCATGTGGATGATATCGCCAGGTTTGTTGATCCCACAACGGTTCTCTGCGCCTATGAGGATGGTGAAGATGATGATAACTATCAGGCTTTGAAAGAGAACTACGAGATATTATCCTCGGCTACCGATCAAAATGGGAACAAACTAAAGGTGATCAAGCTGCCCATGCCCGGCTATATTGGCGAAGAGCGCCGCCTGCCTGCGAGCTACGCCAACTTCTACACAGGAAACGGAGTGGTTCTGGCACCGGTCTTCGGTCATAGGAACGATTCCAAGGCGCTGAAGATAATTCAGGATGCTTTCCCTCAAAGAAAAGTAGTAGGAATAAACTGCAAAGAGATGGTCTATGGTCTAGGAACAATTCATTGTGTCACTCTGCAGCAGCCTGCTCTGTGAGCAAAGAAAAGCAATGCTGAATCGATCTCATGATTCAGTCTCTGCGCATTTTATTCTGAATCTCCTCATAGGTCCATAGGCGGCCCCTGTTCATACCGGAGCAGCTCGAATGCTGTCTTTCCCATGAGTGCTGGCTGGCCAGAAATCTTGACCAAAATGGATATGTGCTGCACTGATTTGGGCGCGCTGGATATACTTTGCAGTGACCTGTGTTAAGGTCGAGCATGAGGCATTCGCCTTTCTTTGTTTCTCCAATAGAAAGGCGTCCACCAACCTCTCTCAAATAGGTCTTCCTAAAATCTGAGTATCCCAACCCAAGATAGTTCGCCATTTGCGCTATCTCTACTGAATTGACCCAGACTACTCCATGAATTCTACAACAATCTCCGCACTGCCGGCACTCGAATCTTAGACCGTCCTTGTACCAGGCTTTAGGATTGTCTAAATCTATGTGCTCAGCATTGCCGGACATGACTAGACCATATCTGCCGCTCATACTACTTGAAAATCTCGCTGATAATCGGATCAAGTGACTACTCCCCCGACTGAAGCCGAGGGCATCTGTCTTATGCACTCACTCTACTTTCTGTAGAGTTCATCTGCACTTTCAGCCAGTCATCTTGGCATCGGAGAGCTATATTATGCGCTGCATTCAGGTCTGCATCATACTTCAAGCCGCAGTCATGACAGAGTATGTATGAAGATCCATCAAGCCATTTTCTTAGGACAAGCTTTGAACCACATTCATGACAGGTCTTGGAAGTGTATCTTTCATCAAGAAGCTTTGTAGCATATCCCATTTCAGCTCGCTTTAGGGCGATACAGGCTCGCTGCCTGCTGTAACTCCACTTTCCTACCCTCTTACGTAGTTCTGGGTTGCCGTTGCCACGGATATTGGTTTGATTGAATCGGGCATTTCCGATTGCTACAAAATATCCTTGGGTATAGTGGGCAACTTGTTTTGCAAGACACCAGTCGTGATAGATTGCTACATTTGATCTTTTGTTGCGAAGCTTCTTCAGTTTTCTACCGTTTCTGGTTCTTTGCAGTTCTGGTTCTTTGCAGTGATGCCAGAATGCTATCGTACTTGTCCAGCAAATTGCGTTTCTCTATATCGCATAACAGTTCTTCATGAGGCACATCGTCATCTAGCAACACGGTTGCTATGGTCCTATTTAGGCCCTGATCTATGCCTCCGACAGAACTTGGTTTCTTCTCAGGAATCTCCTTTGATATGGAGATGTGAGCGTAATATTTCTTATCGTGCTTGATTATTTCAAAGTCGTCTATCTCTGAGTCTTCTAGCTGCTTCAAATTATGTTGTAAACTTGACGATGTATATAGTTAAGGTACGCGGAGCAAAAGTATGTACGGGCTGTATCCCACCATTGAAATGGCGGGGATTAGCCATGTATTTTTCCTAAAGGTCTATACTGCGAAACTGAATCTTTCGAGATTGATAGCGAAACTAAAGTCACTGAGAAGGGCGTTGAGTTCCCTCATGACCGAGCACGTACAACGATGGTAGGCATAACCGAGGATAAGGTCTGGACTATCCTGCGAGTTGATTCGAGGATGCACACCGCACGATCCTGAATTCAATCCTGATCCAGATCATTGGGACAGTGGAGCTTGAGCGCCCACTCTGCATCCAGCGTTCCCATAGCGGATAAATCATGGCCACATTGCCATCGATGGTTGGTAGCTGCCTGACTAGGGAGACTCCTGATATCACGGTTCTGGAATATGTTCTGCCCTAAAGAACCGTGATACTCTTCTCCAAATTTGCGGCAATAACCCGGAGAAAAGCTGGAGATTCTATGCCTGGACCAATTATATTTTGGGGATTAGTTTAGAGGGACCTAGAAGTGCTGCTTTGACCGCGCCTCGAGTTCGAGTGATACTTCTCCAAGTGCCTCTTTAGGAAGTTTAATGCTACCAAGTTCCACATCCTCATTAGCACCTCTGAGTTTTTGCGCGAGCTCAAGTATTTTATCTTTTTCGATAAGTGTGAATTTAGTTCCGGCTCCTATGCATATCATTGGCGGGTGGTTGGGGTCGGATGTTGCCATTTTCTGATCAGTTCCCCACCGCAGGTCCGGCCGGTCTATCCAATAGACGGTTCCGATCTTTATTCCCTCAATCTTCTTAATATTGAACATTCCAGTATACGCCAAGGTCTTTCCTCCACTTCCATAGTTTGGTCTGTCTCCCTAATAATTTTTCCGGCTGGAGTGGATTCGAGATTTGATGCGGAGATGCCCTTAGCAAGTATCCCCCAAAAATAAAATTCAGAAGATAAAAATAGTTTCAGTTGAAAAATGTGTCGGCACGGGTTTTGTTTGGTTATAATCTACTATAGTAGTACTGCATATTGTATAGATTTAACTTTTATGTGGTACAACTAAGAGAGGAGATGGAAGTGGGTGTGAAATCGATATGCTCTAAATAGTGAAGGCCCAAAGGATAGGCTCTATTCGCGGTGATGTCTATAGAGCTTGTTAAGGAGGTTGCATAGTGTTTTTGTAAAGCTCGTAAAGCCTGTGAGATGGTTACTCCTGACATCCAGCCCTTTACAGCTATGGCCTCTATCCTTAGATAACTAGGGCATTACAGGAATTATTTTAATAAATATATTGTAAACTGGTAGAATATTTCTTAACCAGTTTTATTTTGTGAGGTTATCTATCTCTTCATCCAGCTCCTTGATATGCTTATCCAGAAGCCTAATTTTATTTTGCAAGGCCTTAACCCTATCCTCAGATATCCTGAGCTTTTTTTCCATCGACTCCCTTAGTTTTTCATCTGATATTCTGAGTCTATCCTGCAACTCCTTGATCCTCTCTTCAAGAATCTGGACGTTCTCTTCATGTGTCGGCATGTTGCTATCACCATTATCCCTTGAACTTCTTTAGTTGTTACTCTCTTAAACCATTAATATCTATCTAGAACAGTATGAAATCATATGTATAATTTCTTGCTCTCTAGTGCGGTAAATTAGACGCTTCGCTCCATCCTTTCGCCTCTGCTTGCCATATCCTACAGGATTTTTGCGCCAGGTCATCCTAGGCGCTTCAAGCCTATGATCCATCCTGCTATGAAATCGTCGATCCTAGGACGATAAAGAAAATAATTTTCTTGTGTTTATGAAAATGCTTGAGCTATCATTTCCAAAATTGTCACCAATCCTTAGCCTCTGGCCTGTTCTGGCCTAACCTCGGGCTGGGAGCTGCCGAAATACTCTCAAATAATATAAGCACTAATGGTCTTGGAACTGAAGGGAAACGCATAGGTCCCTCCCTAATTCCCTTCAGCTCTTCACTACTTTCAATTGCCTTGCTGGCTCTGGATGAGGAGCCGCAGGTTGATAATTCTGTCAAACGCTATTTTCCTAGTTATGGCATCATTTGCAGTATCGCTCACCACTGACTCAAGTCCGCGTACTGTCGCCATCCTTTCTTCGATCTTTGACATTTTTACCTCTTATATCATGCCAGGAGGGGAGGATACCCTTGCCGTGATCTCCTCATCTCCTTCAGGCAATTCATGCTATTGGGGGATTGATTAATTACTGTTTGTCAGCCATCTCTTCAGCCTTCGTCTTCTCTGCATCAGCCTTTGCATCAGCCCTTGCATGGGCCATTTTATTCCCTATATCGGACATCCCTTTCTTTGCATCAGCCATTGCCATCTCTACATTTTCATTTATCATTTTTTAAGTCTCCATTTATTTTTCTAACACTAATACGACATCTTTAAATATAAAGCTTTTGGTATCAAAGTATCTAAGTACCACAATCTATATAAACTTAAAGCTTAATAAAATCAAGATTTATGCACAAGACCACATTGACACTATCTGAACCGTTGGCAAAAGCCCTGAAGGTTTATACCGTACAAACCAAAAGCAGCATGCATGCTCAAAGCCTGGTGGTCGAAGAGGCCTTGAGAGAGTTCTTCGAGAGGCATGGTGTTAAATTCGAAGAATAATTCCCTTCATAGCCCAGTCATCTCACTTATCTAAAAATTTTTAAAATATTTTGAGATATATCCTTTGATAAAGTATTTCAGCTATACGAGCCTAACATATTTAGATATGGAATCTGAAGAGAGGTACCTTGAGCATATTGGTGGACAAGTTGGGATAGGCAATGGGTCTATCCTGATCAGGCGACTGATACCTCGCGACTTTGAGGGAGTCCTCGAGATAGATAAGGAGGTATTTGGAGGCTATGATCCATCAATATTCACTGCCTTTTATGAGTATTATGGCAAAACAACGCTTGTAGCAGAGAGCAATGGTCATGTCGTTGGCTTTGTCCTGGGCTTCAAGCATACCCCTCTTGAGGGCAGAGTATTCTGGCTAGCTGTTCGGCCTGGCTTTCAGAGCAGGGGAGTGGGAAGAAGGCTTCTCGCAACTATTCTCAGCATATTTCGTCAAATAGGAGCTGTTAGTGCCACTCTTGAGGTCCGTGTAAGCAATAAAAAGGCACAAGCCCTTTACTCCCAGATGGGCTTCAGGGTGGCAGGCATTTATCCGAGCTATTATTCAGATGGAGAGACCGCCATAGTGATGAAGAAGATGCTTTAAACCTTGTTAATAGTTCTTTAACTCTTTAGCCCTCAACGCCCTTTGCAGTTATCCTGAACTCGGCAGTCTCACCCTCGGGCTGAGATCTGTGCTTAACAATCCTTGCACGTCTTGCGCCGTCTCCGATCTTCTCGAGGGATATTATTGCCTTGCATAAGTGTTCCATTGATGTTCCTCCCAGCGGCCGCAATGTCCCTGTCTCTATATCAGTGTAGATCTGGTTTGTGATCACTACAGGAATCATATGCTTACGTGCTATTTCCTGAAGTTCGCTCATCTGGACAGAAAGCATCCTCCTGACTGCACGGTTATCTTCAGCCTCTAGTAGGACACGGTAAAGCGATGTCGCTGAATCCAGCACAACCAGCCCCAGATCTTTGCCCGCGACCTTGGAAGCCTCCTTTATCGAGATATGTTGTTGTTCAAGGCTCATCGGTTCAAAGATCATGATCCTGCCAGCGATCTCCTTGGCATTTTCACCTGCTATCTGGGCAAATCTGTCTGGAGAAAACCCTTCAGTATCTATGAAAATGACTCTGAGCCCACGGCTTACAGCCTGGATTGCAAGCTGGATTGCAATGTTTGTCTTTCCAGAGCCTGCCTCTCCATAGAGTTGTGTTATGATGCCTGCCTCAAAGCCGCCGCCAAGGAGGCGGTCAAGGCTTTGACAGCCTGAAGGAAGTCGATTTAGTGTTGTCATGGGGATATGTAATAGATGCGCTGGTCATATTAATAATATTACAGTTAATAACAATATCAATAGTGTTTAGCAATAAGGCTGGTAATATCCTCAGCAGCGCCATTTTCATTATATATGCGAATAGCTGTCGATTCTATCCATGAGTCTTTCCATTGCTTCGCGTTCTCTTGGGCCACCACAGCGATCGATGATTCTTCTGAACTTCATGATCTCATCATAGTACGAATCCGTTCGCAGGGCTAGATATCTGGTTGCAGCAACGGAAGCCTCTATAACCAAATTTGCGCCGCGGTTGAATGCTCTAAAGTCCTTTCTCAGTACCTCGCCCTTCACGAACTCAATATTTGCTATGACTATATCCAAGGGAAATGCACTGCATCTGAAAAGCGCCCAAGCTTCGGTATCCTTGAGGATTGGCAGATTCTCACGGCAGATGAAGTGGCTCGGTGTCAGATCTTCGATGGCGGTCTCCGCAAAGAGCCAGGCATCATGGGTTATATTTGCCACGAACCAGCCGTTTGACAGGATGTTTTCGTAAGTATGCGTTCCTGTGAAAAGACGAATATAGAGATTATCTCCATCCCTTATTATGCCCAAAGGCGCAGCATTGATCCTGCCATCTTTCTCAGTTGTTGCAATGATCTCGTTTATGCCGTCTAGAATTCCAAGCTCATCCAGAGCATCAATGCCATGTAGTATCATCAGAACCTAAGCCCCTTCAGCAGGGAGATAAATAAAGCTGATGCAATCAGATCTGCCGTAGAGCCTGGGTTCACGTCCTCGGCAAGCAGTTCGAGATCAAGCTTCGAAGCACTCTCAAGGGTTGAATCATCCAAAGCCTGCTTTGCGCTCGATGATACATCTACTGCTTTTGACTGCCCAAATTTTGCTCGAACAAGACTATCCGGCTTCTCGGCAAGCGCCGCCAGGTAGGTTCTTACAACGCTCGTGTTGATCCCCAACCTGGGTACCGTCTCTTTGAGCATATCCGCAAGCCGAAAGGATCTTTCATAATCATTGGACCACTCGCTGGCAATCAAATCATGGTCTTTTGATAGATACATCAAATCCAGAAGCGTCTTTCCTTGTCTTCGCAGGCTTTCGATTGCATTAGAGTCCTTGAGGCTGTAATCATCTACATCTGCGACCCTTGCATCTGCTAAGGCAAATGCATCGTAAAAATCAACTGCATCATCGGCCGTTGTTCCTCTCAGAACCTCTGACAAATTGTGCCTGAGATCTCCGGGCTTGCCTGCAGCCATTGCCAAGGGTATCATCAGAGTAAGCGAGCCAAAGTGAGTATTGCTGTTAATATTCCAATCCCTCCAGGATTTTACCGCGTCAATGAGGAGCTTGCCAAAGCTAGCCTGTCCGCAGGCAGCAGCCCTGAAGATTGGATAGGCAGAAACAGCGCTGATGATAAACTGATGGAAACCAATATCTGAAAAATCGTGGCAGCGGTCTACGTTGCCGGGTTTAGGATCTGAGGAAAGCTCAATAAGCATCGCCGCTTGGGCAAGCTGCGCTACTTTATCGGGGCTCATGTTTTGAACAGTGCTTCAGCCAGCTTCTTCTTCCATACCATGTAGTCCTTCTGTGAGAGCCCAATTCTCGCGAGCGCAGCATCCCTGAGGCAGCAGGGCTTTGTTATCTTGCAGCACCATACAAGGCTGCCAAAGCAGGTCCCATTGCCGTGCTTGAGGGGAGTTCCTTCTGAAAATGCGAGCTTTCGCTCGATGAATTCCTCAGGAGTCATACCAGCTCGCTTGAGCGCTCCGAGGACTGCGCAATGCTTGACCGGCGGACAGCAGAATGCAAGTCCGCGTAAATCTCCTCCGGAGCAAATATGCTTTGGGGCATTATACCAGCCGCTTAAGCCATCAAACTCCTTAACTGCCCCTGAAAGCCATTCTGTGAAATCGTGGTCTGCCCCACGAAGCGAAACCATGTCCGCTCCCATATCCATAAGCTGCTTAGCACTATCAAAATCGACAATGTCTCCCAGAGCCATGATTTTAGGTCCATGTGCATCCGCAGCCTTCCTTACAACTTTCGGGCTCGCACCATTCAATCCCCTCAGATCGAGATGAATGAGGTCCAATCCCTCGTCGCTTAGAGCCTTGAAGAGATCATCCGATAGGTTCTCCGGCCGGATTCTTACGGAGAGCGTAGTGCCGCATCTCTTTATGCGAGAAACAAGCTCTGTCAGGCGTACTGTATCCCTTATTTTTGAGAGGTTCAGCTCTAGAAGGCATAGATTCTTGCTCGCGATCCTGGCCGCCTCTACAAGTGGCTCATCATCTGAGCAGGTGACTGAGATTCCGAGCGCAGATGAAGAATCCGCCTTCTTTAATGATAGGCCTATCTCAGATACGGATACTTCATCAAGGTCAAATCCATCGAGCATGAGCAGCCCTGCAGATCCATTCGATTCAGGGTTGTGATATGAAGAGATGATCGCAATGGGGTTATCGAGATTAAGATATCCGACTTCAAGCATCAAAGCATGAACGGGTCTGTATGAGAATATCAGCTTTTCGACAGTAATATAAATATATTTATTATCAATTTTCTTTACAATTTTGCTTCGCTATACTTTATATCCCAGAATACATTAGGAAGGTGCGGTGGAAAGATGGTGACATTCAAGGTGGACGCTGCGGTTCAGGGCGCCGATGACCAGGATAAGCATCCGATAGTGGCTAAAGTCAAAGGAACGGGAAAAGATGGAAGCCTCAGCGTTCAGGTATCAGGCGTTGGCGCGCCAATAGGAGCGAAGATCTCGGGAGATTCGGCGAGCCCCATAACAGTAGCGCCCATATCAGTTGTTCCGGATATAAGAGCGGCTGCAGAATGCCTGAATATCGTCGACCTTATCGGATCTCTTAAGAAGCTCGCTGAGGGCATCAAAGTAGAGGTCTCAAACTCGGATAAGCCGATAGCTGTTAGCCTGGGAAGGGTCCCTGTTGACCTTACGATCTCAGTGACATCTCCTGCCCAGGAGCAGGTCTTTAAGGTTGAAATTAAGGGATCTGTAGGCGGAGAACAATAATCGCTTTTAGAATTGAATCTGTTATAAGAACTTCTGCGGAAAACTATCGTAAGCTATCTTAGCCTGTCCGCTATTTGCTATCAATCCTGAATTTGGCTTCGTCTATATTTATATTTGTATAAAATATAGACTGCTGCCAATATCACTCCGACTACTATTATTGCATCAAAAATGTGGAACCAACTCTTAAGCGAATCCCATCTCGGGCCCAAAAGGACGCCAGAATAGCCGAGAACAAAGCACCAGGGCAGAGAGCCTGCGAAGGTGTAGGAGACAAACTTCTTGAAGTCCATCCTTGCAATGCCAGCAGGAAGCGAAATATATGTTCGAATACCAGGCAGCACACGGCCTATTAGGACTGCTCTATCACCGTGTCTATTGAACCATTTATCAGCGATATCGAGCTCCTTTTTGGAGATGAGGACGTAACGGCCGTAAGCTTCTAGGAATGGTCTTCCACCCTTAATGCCGACATAGTATGCAATGATTGAACCGAAAAGGTTTCCAAGGGCACCAGCAAGGGTGATGCCCCATAGTGTCAGCTTTCCTTCAGATACTACAAAGCCGCTAAAAGGCATAGTCACCTCGCTCGGCAGTGGGATGCAGGCGCTCTCCAGAGCCATGGCTATGAAAATTCCATAGTAGCCGAAGGTGCTTATTGCGCTTACAATCAGGTTACTGACATATTCGACTATGCTGATCATTTAGTTCAGAGGTTGTGCTAGCGTGTATAGAAACTTTATCACTTGGTTAGACGAATAGATAATCAATGCATTTCAATTTTCCACGCTCTAGCATAACTTTCTCACCCCATATTCTTCTCAACCCTATATGATCCAATGACCTTAAGTATGCTATCTCCATATTTTTCAGCTCTTTTTGCTCCAAAGCCCTTTATTTGAAGCAGATCCTCCTTTGTTTTGACTTGTTTCTTTGCTATATGCTTCAGCGAGAGGTTATTAGCTATAATATATGGCTGAAGATCATCTGCCCTGGCTTGCTCATTTCTCCAAGTTCTCAATATATCGTATAATTCCTGTTCCTCTGGCGATAAGATGAACTCTTCTGCATTCTTTGCGGTTATTTTATCAGGTACTTCTTCATAAAATATCAGTGTAAACCAAGACATACCAGTAAAAGAGGTGAATATTCTCTTTACAGCAATCCCATCTAGGAACCTATTCAAATTTGCTTCATCATTAGCAAATTCATCGGACAACCGGATGTTGTAAATTTTGCACTTCAAGCCATTCCCTCCATAATCACTGAAGTAGCATTTTGCAATTTATGGCTGAACAGATAGCTGCTTACATGAGAAAATATAGCTAATGTATGTGGAGCGAAAGTAACTGTTCTAATTTAAGGCGATCTCTGAATTATTCGAGCAAAAAAGACTTGATAAAAAGTTTTAATGAGGCAGCAGAACCGTTGCTGCCTGCATTGCCCAGTTGACGAATCCCTGTGGCAGTATTCCCACCCAGAAGACTGCTATCAGTGTAAGCAGGAGTGCTGCCGCATAGCCCTTTGGCTCAGAGATCTTTGGTCCTGTCGGCTCCTTGAGATACATGTAGTTGATGATCCTCAGGTAGTAGTACAGCGACAGAGCGCTGTTGAGGATCGCGAGCGCTGCCAGCCAGACAAGCCCCGCGTAGATGGCAGAGCTGAACAGCACGAACTTGCCGATGTATCCTGCAGTTGGAGGGATTCCTGCCAGCGCGAACATGAAGACCATCATACAGAACGCAGTAATGGGCGCTCTTCTGCTAAGGCCTGCATAGTTCGAGATATCATCGGGATCGCCCTCGCCGCCATCCTTGGAAACCATCGAGGCAACTTGAGCTGTTCCTATAAAGGCTCCTGTTTTCATCAGGGCATGTGCCAGTATCAGGAGAAGTCCACCTGCAATACCTATCTGTGCGATGCTCTGTCCATTAGGCTGGCTTGATGCCGCTCCCACCACTACCAGGGCTATAGCGATATAGCCGGCCTGCGCAATTGATGAGTAAGCCAATATCCTGCGCACGTTATTCTGCCAGCACGCCGCAAGGTTGCCCAAAGTCATAGTTACCGCTGCAAGGATTGCAAAGGCAAGATACCACTCCATACGCACTGCAAGCAAGGCGACGATTATCACCCTGAATGCTGCTGCAAATCCCATCTTCTTTGAGCCTGCAGCAAGGAGCGCCGACACAAGGGGCGGAGCGCCTTCGTACGTGTCGGGAGCCCACATGTGGAACGGCACCAGTGCCATCTTGAATGCAAACCCTGCGATCACGAAGACAAGCGCCACCAGGATTGCGGGCGACAGGTTCGCCAGAGCAGTTGTCGCAATAGTTGCGATTTTTGTTGATCCTGCCATTCCATACAGCAGTGAGAAGCCGAACAGCATCAACGCCGATGATACAGAGCCGAAGATGAAGTACTTCATCGCAGCTTCAAGGTTCTTCCTGGATTTATCAAACGCAGCTAAGCCGTAGGTTGAAAGGCTTGCGAGCTCAAACCCGACGAAGAGTGCCACTAGATCAACCGAGCTTGCGACTACCATCATTCCGACCGTGGCCATCAGCAGCAGAGCATAGAACTCATCGCCGCCAGGAACGTTGGTGTATCTGGACAGCGACGCTATTACCACTAATAATGATACTACTATGAACACGGCCTTGAAGAACTGCGATAGTCCATCGACAGAAACAGTGTCGAAGAAGAACAAGGCAGGCTTGGAGATCATTATGGTGCTCGAAACCAGACCAAGAGCGGCTACAAGGCCAAGAAGGCTCAGGTATCCTGTGATCTTCGCGCCGCCCTTCTTTATGAGGGCACCGAGCAGCACTATTAGCACCGCCAGGAGAGTCAAAAGCGCCTCTGGAAATAGAGGCGCGTAGTGTGCGATATCAACCACTCTATACCACCCCCATCTGGGCGAGCGTCATAACCGGCTGCGGAGAAATGAGCTGATTCGCAGCCACTCCCATTATGTTCATCATAAGGCTCGGGAATACTCCAAAGATCACCGCAAGCAGCACTATCATTGCCATGGAGAAGAGCTCATAGGAATGGGGATCATGCAGCTCCACATACTTCTTCAGTATTGGTCCGAAGAGCACCCTCTGAGTTGCCCATAAGTGGTAGGCTCCAGTTGTCGCTATGCTCAGGAATATCACTATCATTGTATAGGTCGGAAGCGTTGCATATGAGCCTGTAAGCACTGTGAACTCTGCGACGAAACCGCTCATTCCCGGAAGGCCTAGTGATGCCAGGAAGGCAGCGAGCATTAGAGCTGCAAACTTCGGCATCCTGTCGGCCAGGCCACCGAGATCACCTATAACCCTTGTCCCCACGACGTGCTGTATAGTCCCTGCAGACATGAACAGGGCGCATGTTATGATTCCGTGAGAGAACTGCTGGAACATTGCGCCCTGAACTGAGAGCCAGGTGAATGCAACTGCTCCGAGGGTCACGAATCCCATGTGGCTGACCGATGAATAGGCTACAAGCTTCTTGATATCCTTTTGGGCGAGTGCCATGAATGCTCCATAGACAATGCTGAGCACTGCAATTATCGCAATTATCGTCACGAAGATCTTGTCCACATTTGGCAGTATGGGCAGTATTATCCTGAAGATGCCGTATCCGCCCATTTTGAGCAGTAGGGCCGCCAGTACGACAGATCCTGCAGTGGGGGCCTCGACGTGTGCATCAGGCAGCCACGTATGGAACGGGAATGCTGGCATCTTAACGAAGAATCCAAACAGTAGGCCTGCGAAGATTATGTTCAGTAGGCCTGTGGGAAAGATCGTCTTGTCGGATGTTGCCTTAAGCAATGTCAGCATATCGAAGGTGTGGGAGCCATCAGGCAGCCGATATGTGAAGTATAGGCCGAATATAGCCAGGAGCATCACAAGGCTTGCTACGTGGGTGTAAATGAAGAACTTGATTGCCGCATAATCTTTTCTTGGCCCTCCCCATACCCCTATCAGGAAGAACATTGGTATGAGCACTATCTCCCAGAAGATGTAGAATAGGAAGAAATCGAGTGCGGTGAACACTCCCATTACTCCTACCTCGTTCAGGAGAAGCAGGGCAAAGAACTGGTTAGGCCTTGTGTTCTCGCCCCAAGCATAGATTATCACTAATACTGATACTATCGCTGATAAGATTACCAGCGGTAGGCCAATTCCATCTACGCCGACTGTATACTTGACTCCTATCGATGGCACCCAATTATAGCTCTCGACGAACTGCATCTTTGACGAGGTCTTGTCGAACTCCATGTACATTTGCAATGCTAGCACTAGCGGTATTAGAGAGGCTATTAGGGCTACAATCCTTGCTTGTGCCCTGGTCCTCGTCAAAAATGCGATGACTGCCCCGATGAGAGGGATAAGGATCATCCATGATATGGCGTTCGAGATCATACGTGCACCCCCACCACAGCCAGTTCAATTACGACCACAAGTATCACTATCCCCAGAACCAACGCTGTAATGTAGTTCTGTATGACTCCGGTCTGAACTCTTCTCATGTTTCCAGCGAATCCGAGCACCCATGAGCTTAGCCAGTTGAGCCATCCGTCCACAAGCTTGATGTCGATCATGTTACAGATCAATGCAGTTCCATAGACGACGGTCTCAGCGAACCATTGGGTGAATATCTCATGCTGGTAGTATCCTTTCAGCAGCAATCTGCGTAATGGATCTTTATCACTGGTCACAAGGCTCGGATCGAACCTCTTGATCTTATCCCAGTAGAACAGCCCTGCGAGCAGTATTCCGCCTACCCCCACGATGATTGGAAGTATCTGGATGTACCAGGGCTCTGCAGGTTCTGCTTGTGTTTCCGCCGGATGACCACCTTGTTCAGCTGGCTCTGAAACATATGGTTCTGTCTCTGGCTTGCCTGCTGGTACGACCTCCTTTGTGGGGTGGCCGCCTATGGCTGCAAGCTCGTTGAAGTTCACGCTGTAATGATCAAAGTTGGTGTCCAGGTACTGGTAGAACCCGCCCTGAGCTACCGCGCCAAAGCCGAATGCGAAGACGGCCAAAATTACCAGCGGCCCGAGCATAACCCATGGCGACTCGTGCTTATGATAATCGCTTCTCTCCTTTCCTGTGAATACTGAAAACCACATTCTGAAGGTATATATTGCCGTCAGTGTCGCAGCTGCTATCAGGAACAGGTAGGGCAGGTAGTTTATCATTACGCCGTACTCATACGCCTGCACTATTATCTCATCCTTTGAGAAGTATCCCGTGAATAGCGGGAACCCTGCCAGTGATAGTCCGCCTACAAGCATTGTGTACGCGGTCCACTTCATATACTTCGATACGCCACCCATCTCACGCAAATCGTTTGTATTCACTGCGTGGATCACTGAGCCTGCGCAGAGGAAGAGCAGCGCTTTGAAGAACGAGTGGCCGATAAGGTGGAAGATCGATATTCCTACAGCAGCAGCTCCAACTGCAGCTCCAGTACCAAGTCCTGCCATCATGAATCCGAGCTGTGAGACAGTCGAAAATGCCAGAACTCTCTTGATATCGAATGCTGTGAGGCCCATCGTGGCTGCAAACAGTGCTGTGAATGCACCAACTGCTGCTACTGCCGTCAGGCCGTAGGGTGCTGCATAGAACAGCGGAAACATCCTTGCAACCAGATATACACCTGCTGTAACCATCGTAGCTGCATGGATCATGGCAGAGACGGTTGTTGGTCCTTCCATTGCATCAGGCAGCCAGACGTGCAGCGGGAACTGGCCTGATTTGCCTATTGCACCGCCCAGAATGCCCAGAGCTATGAACGTCAGCTGAGCCGACGGAATCTGAGCGATATGAGCATATATCACAGGGAACTGAAGCAGGAACTCTCCTGGCTTCAAGGGTATGTTCAGGGCTGCCAGGTTGTTGTACAGTAGCACAATTCCTGCGAGGAATAACACATCGCCCACCCTCGTTGTCAGGAATGCTTTCTTTGCTGCTGCCGCTGCGGATGGTTTCCTATACCAGAATCCTATGAGCAGATATGAGCACAGGCCTACAAGCTCCCAGAATATAAAGAGCTGCAGAATGTTATCGGAGTAGATCAACCCAAGCATTGCCGCTGTGAAAAGGCCGGCTTCTGCGAAATATCTGGCTGCACCTGGATCACCATTCATGTAGCCCAGGGCATAAGTATGGATCAAGGTAACCACGAAGGTTACCATCAGAAGCATCACCAGCGCCAGAGGGTCTATCAGGATTCCCACATTGAATGTGGCGAACCAGGGCATCGATTGGTGAACAATCTCGTTCTTTGGGAATATCTCAGAGGTAATCCCTAGAGATAGTATAAGCCCTGCAAATGTCGCGAGAACCGTCAGGATTCCTCCGCCCCTGGGCAGGTGCCATCCGATGAATATGCATAGCACGAAGGCCAGTACAGGCAGTGCTACGATCAAATAGGCATAATCGGAGTACAACATCACCACCTCAGTGCATTTATGTTATCCAGGTCAATTGTTCCATACAGCCTGTACAGCGATATCAATATAGCAAATCCGACAGCCGCTTCTGCTGCAGCCAGTGCTATAGAGAACAGGGCAAAGACCTGGCCGTTTACATTTGGCTGGTAAGCCGAGAAGGCGACCAGGTTTATATTGGCGCTGTTGAGCAAAAGCTCAATACACATCATCAGCTTGACACCGTTTCTTTGAGTTACGAGCCCGTACAAGCCGATGGTGAACATTATGGATGATAGCAATAGGAAAAGCTCGAGCGGGATCATTGTTTTACTTCCCTCCTTGTCATTGTCCTCATCTCCTCCTCAGGCAGCCTCTCTTCTTGCGACATAAACTGCTCCTACCAGGGCTGCTGTCAGCACCAAGGCAAGTATCTCAAATGGGAAGACGTATGTGGTAAAAATTTCCATACCGACATCGCCTATTCTGCTTTCGGGCAATCTCTCTCCTGGGTTCTGCACAAAGGGGAGCGGCTGCGCCTGACCAGTGCTTTTCCAGGGTGTCAGTGAGAGAGACGCAAAGAGCACAGCCAGGAAGGCCAGGGCCAAAATAACAACCTTATATTTCACCATGGGATTCCTCCATGATCGTCTTTCTCGTGAGCATCACTGCGAATAGTATCAGAACTCCGACTGCTCCAATATAGACCAGCACTTGGGCAACTCCCAGGAACGTGGCGTTCAGGAATATGTAAATAGCCGCCACACATGCAAATGTTCCCAGAAGATAAAGAGCACTATGGACTATGTTTCTGGAGTAGACTGTAAGTATTGATAGCAATACGACCAATGCTGCTAGGATTAAGTAGGCGACAAGCTCTACTGCGAATGATATATCATAGGCCAGAAGTCTTTCCGCGACTGTTCTGGACCAGGGTGACAGGACTACAACCAGTGCAACGCCGCCGAGTATTATGAATATCGCTGCGAAGAGCGCGACCAGCTCGAAGATTGACCGGATGACGTTGACGCTTTCCTTTCCTTCAGCCATCAGGATGCACCCCCTTCCTTAGCCGCTTCAGTCTTGTTTTCAGCAGCCTTATTCTCGGCTCCTTCCGCTTTAGCTGTCTCCTTCTTCTTGGCAGCAGCGGCAACCTTGCCTGCCCCTTCAGCTCCGGCTGCCTTTTTGGCAGCTCCTGCGCCTTCGGCTCCTTCTTTGGGAGCAGCCTTCTTCTTTGCTGCTGCAGCGGCGGCCTTCTCCGCTGCGACCCTCTTGGCCTCGGCCTCGAGTTCTGCCACCTCTTTGGCAGAGAACTTCTTTACTGCCAGATCTCCCGGGCCCTTTATGATGTCCTTTCTTTCCCAGCCTGCCATGGTCACTTTCTTGCCCATCTTCAGGCATTCAACAGGACACTCATCAACACACAGGCCGCAGAACATGCACCGTCCATAATCAATCTGAGGCATCTGCAGCTTTTTGTTCTTCATTGGATTCCCGAACTTGTAGGGAACCATTTCAATACAGGAGTTAGGACAAATTCTGGCACAGGATGCGCACCCGATACATTTGGTGGCATCCAGCTCGTGAATACCGCGCTCGGCAGCAGGCAGCTCCATCATCACCTCTGGATATAGCCTGGTGACTTCGGTCCTGCGAGTGGCGGTCTTCAAAGGCCAGCTGAAGTTTTTAATCATCTTTCTCTTCAACATCTTAGTGCCACCTCATGCAAAGTAAGATCCGATCAACACCGCCCATCCCAGATTCACCAGAGAGAGCGGAAGCATCCATTTCCATCCGAGGTCAGTCACCTGGTCAATTCTGAGCCTGAATAGAGAGCTTCTGACCCAGATGAAGAACCACATAACTATTACAATCTTCATGAACATCCAAATCAGCGGGGAGATAATATCCAGAACCGGTATTGGTATAATCGGCCCCTGCCAGCCGCCCAAGAACAGCAGTGACAGAAGTATGGACCCCAGGAGAAAGTTATTGTACTCCTGGAAGTACAGCAGGCCAAACCGAATTCCGCTGTATTCGGTATTGTAACCGGATATGATCTCCTCTTCAGCCTCGCTCTGATCGAAGGGGATTCTTCCAAGGTCAGTTATCAGGGCGATAAGGAATATCAAAAATCCCAGAGGCTGAGCGAAGGCATACCAGAGGGTTTGTTTCTGTACTATCTCTACCAGGTTCAGGCTATGGGCCATGATGGCTACTGAGATGACGCAGATGCCCATAGGCACCTCATAGGCGATCATCCTGGCAATGCCCCTAAAGGCACCCAGCATTGAATATTTGTTGTTTGAGCTGTAGCCTGCCATGAAGACTGCTATAGACATCAGGCTTAGGGCCGCCTCTACATATAGGGCGCTGATGTCCATGTTGGCAACAACTAGTGGATAATCCTTGCCATTGATATGCAGGGCTCCGAAGGGAATGGCGGCCGCCACAAGCATAGTAGCGATCGAGGCCACAATTGGCGCCCAGACGTAGACTGCTTTATCCGCTCCCCCAGGAATTATATCCTCTTTTGTAAAGAACTTGATGGCATCGGCACCAAGCTGAAGTATGCCCCACCTTCCGCCTACCCTGTTCGGGCCAAACCTAGCAGCGAAATCTCCCAAAACCTTTCTTTCACCCCAGATCAATAGCATAGCCCCGATGTTCACCACTGCTGAGATTATCGCAGCGCCAATTATGCCTATAATCAGGGCGAAGATTGCTGGCTGCTCTGCCGCAAATTGAGTAATGCTATCTATTATTCCGTCCAAATCCTCTCCCTCCTATCTATCAGCCTCAGATGGACAGCCGTCCATGCTGCCTGCAATGGCAACCACATCTGCTATGTAGACACCCTCTAGTAGCGGAGGCAGAGTCTGGAAGGTAGCGTAAAACGGTCCTCTTACCTTTACTCTGTAGGGCTTGTCGCCGCCATCGCTGACCACGTACATTCCCATCTCGCCTCTCGGGTCCTCGACCCTGTAGTAAGCCTCACCTGCAGGGATTTTCTTTGGAACCTTGGTTTCGGTCCTGATGGGTCCCTCAGGGATCCGATCCAGGCACTGCTCTATGATATGGATGCTCTCTAAAATCTCTCTTAGCCTGACATCGATCCTATCATGGCAGTCTCCATTTGTTCCAGTTATCACTTTGAAGTCAAGCTCGGGGTAGACCAGTATCGGATCTTCCTTTCTCATATCATAGGCAACACCAGTAGCCCTCAGCGGCGGTCCTGAGAGGCCAATCCGTTTAGCATTGTCAGGCCTGATTGCGCCCACGTTATCCATTCTCATATGGTATATCGGGTCCTGCTTGAAGAGTGCCAGGAATTCGTTTGCCTCGGACTCCATATATTTCAGAGTCTCTCTGCACTTCTCGCTGAAGCCCTCGGGCAGATCGTTTCTGACGCCGCCGAAGCGCACGAAAGTATGGGTAAGCCTGGCCCCAGTAACGCTCTCAATAAGTGAGATAATGCGCTCCCTATCGATGATCATGTACTGCCAGGGCGCATAGCCGACACCTGCGATCAGAGTCAGGAACTCGCCTGTGCCTATCAGGTGGCTCTGGATCCTGGAGAGTTCTTCAAGAATGACGCGGATATATTGCGCTCTCGTTGGAACTTCCAGTCCTAGGATCCTTTCTACAGCTCCGCAGTAGCATTCGTTATTGGAGAGCGAAGCCACATAGCACATTCTATCAGTATAGGTTATGCCCTGCAGCCATGTTCTGTTCTCCATGATCTTTTCAATGCCCTTGTGGATGTAGCCCAGATCAAGATAGGCCTTCCTTACCCGTTCGCCCTCCACCAGCACATCCAGCAGGAACGGACCTGGAACCATGGCGTGCTGTGGTCCCATATGCATGATCATTTCAGAATCTGACTTGATATCTCTCTCCTCTCGCTCACGGAGAGACGGGTATTTTGGTCTCTCTTTCGGAACAGTTCCGGCTTCAATCTCCGCGGGTGTTGGTGGAAAGTAATATTTCGTGTAGCCATCGGCAGTAATCCTTTCAACAGCTCTTTGGCCAGTTGTCAGGTCGGGATAACCCTTGAAATCCTTTCTCCAGGGCCAGGAGCCTACAAGCTCATCCGGCAGAAGCAAGGGATATAGCTCCGGATGTCCCTCAAAGTTGATGCCGAACATCTCCCAGGCCTCACGCTCATACCAGTTGGCATTCCAGTAGAGGCCTGTGAGAGATTTGACGGAAGGATTTTCACGGGACGTTCTGACCTTGAGCATGGCCACGACCTGATGAGCGCCGTGGCTTGCCATGATCTCCACAACTTCCATCTCGTTTTTGGCAATCCAATCCAGGCCTGCCATGCCTGAGTAATGGTCGAAGCTCAGCTTATCGCTTAGATATTTGCATACATCTACAATTTTATTTGAATCGATTATGGCCCAAAGCCTGCGGTCCGATTCCACCCGGGATTCAAGGACTGCTCCAGGAATGGCGGACTCTACCGAGTTTAGGACCTCGCTAGCAGTAGTCAAGAAAAGATTCCTCCTTTTAGTAACCTCGCTTGTCCTTCCGCTGCTTGATCTTCTCCTGGAGATTGATTAAGCCCTCTAGGAACTGCTCGGGCCTGGGTGGGCATCCAGGGATGAAGACATCTATCGGGAAGTAATCGGCCGTATTCTGAATGATATTATAGGAATCATAGAATGGCCCACCGGATATGGCGCATTCGCCAATGGCTACAACCCACTTGGGTTCAGGCATCTGTTCCCAGAGGCTTTTGAAGACCGGCAGGTACTTCCTGGTAATGTAGCCTGAGATGATCATTACATCTGTCTGGCGCGGTGTGTTTCTTGGAATACACCCAAATCTGTCGCTGTCATATGGCGCAGCGCCGAAAACGAACATCTCCACACCACAGCATCCCATAGGCTGCATCAAAAAGTATACTGAGTTCTTTCTGCCCCAATTGAAGACATTTTTTATGGGCCCCATCTCTATGATCTGATGGATTTTCTCAGTGGTTGTAAACCAGACATCAGCCACAGGTTGGCCGAAGATCGTCCACTTCTCAAGCTCCTCATCAATAGCCGCAGGCACGGGTATTACATCGCTTATACCCAACGCAAAGCCTCCTTCTTGATAGCATATACTAATCCAATTATCAGCACTATAACAAACAGAATCATCTCGAATACTGCGATGTTTATGGTTCCAATAACAGCCATCTGCTTCATGAAAGCATTAGCGTAAACGTAAACCCAGGGATATAAGAAAAGAACCTCAACATCGAATATCACAAAGACGATTGCGAATAGATAATATTGCACACTGTACTGAACCCGAGCGTCGCGGATGGGGATCAGACCGCCCTCATATGTTGATGCTTTGCGACGGCTCGGCCTCAGCGGCGATATAATCTTAACGGCAGCTAAAGCGCCTATCGGCACGATAGCTCCCATTACTATAAACACAATAAGTGGTATATAATAATCCACTGCCATCGGTTCGCCAGCCATTGTTTCTCCTCCGTAAAAGCTAAACATAAGGTCTGGTATAAAAGGTTTATGAGAAAATATTTCGCGTTGCCAGGATTAAATCACAAATTTTTAAAAAAGATTGGAGGCAATTTATCATCATTAAGGTGATCAGATGGAAGTTGTGCATCAAATCGAGATAAAGCCTGGGATGAGCGTCGAGACACTAATCACCGC
>CAWBKV010000005.1:0-107936 GCA_963789575.1 Methanotrichaceae archaeon
ATAACTGAATGAGAGAGATATTCCTGCAAAAAATGTTTTTTTATTCGTCTTTTGGAAGGATCAGCCATCCCATTGGAGAGATCCTCCATTCTATCACTAATTTTTTGAGTTCTATACCCTAGAATAAATGTTGATGTTATGCCTGATTCTAAGTTAAATATTTCAATTGTATTTGGGATTGAGCCCCAAAGAGCAACGGTATTATTGTCTGGACCCCATGAAGCTTTGCTATATCCAAAATATTGCATTTTGGAGATAATTCTTTTTTTAATTAAGTCATATAAAATAAACGAATCACGTGTTATTAGAATAAGGAGATCACCATTAGGCGATTTGGAGAAGCTAAGAATATCAGCATTATTATCTCTTATCCTTTGAATCTGTTGGCCAGATTCAATATTCCAAAAGATGACCTCGTTGGTGGCTGAAGCAAGAATTGTGTTATCATCAGACCAGGCTAAACAGTCTACTGGTAAGCCGTGACTAAATTTACGCAACATCTGGCCACTCTCTAGATCCCAAAGACGAATTGTCCCATCTCGCGAAGACGATGCCAATATTTTATCATTTGGAGATAAAACCATTTGATTTACATAGCTATCATGTGCTCTGAATGTATGTCTTAACCTAAGGGTCGGATTTGGGTTAGTGCTATTGATAATTCGTAATAGTCCGCTATCCTGCGATTTTTCTTCTCTTATTGGCATATCATTTTATCTCCGGCTAAACTAGACATTGCTTTATTTGCGATTTATATCTTTCTTTATTTTTAAACGTAATACCCCGCAGCTTGCTGCGTAGAAGGAAATACCGGTAAATGCTTTTCATTACATCTAACTTCGATAAGACAATGTACCGTCTCTTCCTATGCCATCTCTAGAATGAGGCCAAGCAAGCACAGGTCGAAGATATTATCATCAACTTGATCTATCGCTCTCCAACCTATTCCCTAAACCTTTCGTCAAGGCTTCTAGGCATATCGTCCTCTTTTCTCCTATCTCCTATTCAATCACTCCCATAGTTATTACCTGTTTAATGATCAATGCCTTAAAAGCCGTTATAAAAATTAATTTTCTTATATTTATAATACTAACTTTGACCGCTAACTCGACATAGATTTGCGGAGCATCGCCATGTATGGCGTAACCGTGCCCCAGAAAATCTATGCCCCTATCCTGGTCGTATGGGACTGCATGCACGCTTGCAACCTGATGTGCAAACACTGTTACCTGGATGCGCAGACAGAGCTCCCCAATGAACTGAATCTCACTGGATTGCTCTTGAGCGTCTTCAGGAAGGGGACCTGGGAGTCTCTAGTCGAGTTCCATAATAGTAGCCTCTTTCTCGGAATAATGCATTTCCAGGACCTTTACAATATGGACCTGGAGAGACTGCAGAGATGTGGAATTCATTACGTTTTACCTGACGGCAGGATAATTCCCTTCTGCTCCTACAACACCGTTCACCGTTTTCGACCGCAAAATAAATTAGAATAGTATGTGATTGATCTTGACTGTTATGAATTCAGCAGGATAATATGAGAGCCTAGGGCTTTAAGCGCTAGGCTCTCATGCGTATTGAGATCATGTGGATAGGTCTTATAAGTGAATACGATACGTTAATCAAAAGATGAAAAGTGCCATCGGATCGCATTAGGCAACGATTGCGGAGATTCAAGTATGAATAATGATAGCGAAAATTGGGAAGGGTATGAATGGACTGCCCTATCTGTCACTACAATAGGCACCCTTCTCGCTTCTATCCAGGGCTCAGCACTGCTCATTGCATTACCTGAGATCTTGACCCATTTAGATACTGATTTCATAACCATAATGTGGGTGATCCTGAGCTTCATGCTCGTCACTACGGCCCTTGTACCTGTGGTCGGACGTTTAGCCGATATGTTTGGGCGCAAGAACCTGTATAACTTAGGCTTTGCTATCTTCACTTTGGGATCTCTTCTCTGTGCCTTTTCTCAACCTCAGTTCCACGGCTGGGATCTTGTACTCTATCGCATCGTCCAGGGCATTGGCGGCGCCATGCTCTTCACAAATGGTGCAGCCATAGTGACGGATGCCTTCCGTAAAGGCAGAATTGGACTGGGTCTGGGAGTGAACCAGATCGCGTTAGCTGCAGGCTTCCTGCTTGGGCCGGTCATCGGTGGGATCTTGACTGCCATATCCTGGCAATGGGTTTTTCTAATCAACGTCCCAATAGGCGCCTTTGGTACTGTCTGGGGCTTCTTTAGGTTGCGAGAGCCCGTCAGTTTGGCTGCAAACCAACGCTTTGACTGGATGGGCAGCCTCACCTTTACACTCGGCCTGGGGTCGTTACTACTGACAGTTACATTAATTGCCTTCCCGTTGATTGGTATAAGCTATGTCTATGCTTTGTTTGTATGCGCTATTTTGGGCTTGCTCGCATTTTTTGTCGTAGAAAGGCGCGTAGACCAGCCCATGCTGGACTTTGAGCTTTTCCAGGATAAGCTATTCTCCTATTCTTGCGCAGCCAATGCTCTAAATGGCCTTGCGAGGGGCGCAGTCCTGTTTATTCTGATTTTCTTCCTTCAGGGACCTTACGGCCAAGATCCTCTCTGGGCGGGAATAATGATGGCACCATTCGGAGCAGCCTTCATGCTTGTGGGACCGGTTTCCGGTTACCTCTCTGATAGATATGGCGCAAGGGGACTGGCCACTGCCGGACTGTTAGTATCTGCTTTAGGACTGGCTGGTTTGAGCACAGTTGTTAGCACTACATCATACTGGATTCTAGCTGTGTTCATGGCCCTGATGGGTGGCGGTTCAGGTCTCTTCGCCTCTCCCAACATGAACGCTATCATGTCCTCTGTCAAGCCAGGCCAGAGGGGTATAGCGGCAGGCACCAACGCGATGCTCATGAACACTGGCCAGATGCTCAGTATAGCTGTAGCTTTTCCCCTGGTTCTCAGCCGCATACCCTTGGACGTTATGTTCCGCGTCTTCCTTTACGGCGGAGGCATGAGCAGCACGCCACAAGCCCTAGCAGACTTCGAGATGGGTACCCATGAGGCATTCTTGGTGTCCTTTGCTGTTACCATTGTGGCTGCAGTGGTATCCTTCCTCAGACCTTCTTTGAACAAGGATCGCTAGATTTAAAAATGAGTACTCGGCAGCAAGCGACGAGGGACACTATGATCTCAGCGAACTATTAAGACAGGCAGCTTTGAGTTGTGAACTACTTTTTCCGCTACGCTGCCCATGAGGAATTTCTCCAGCCCAGTCTTTCCGATGCTGCCCATCACTATCACATCAATCTTCTCGTCTTCTGCAATCCTCAATATCTCACTGGGAGGATTCCCCTCGACAATCCGCCTTTCGCTTGTAATTCCGGACGCTTCTGCTATCTCGCCCACTTGAAGCGTAGCTCTTTCTCCAGCTTCCCTGATGCTTTCCACGACGTTATCGATTGCATCTGGACTAATTCCTCCGAAAGGAGGGATGAGACCAGCTGAAGAGATATACTTGGCCGTATCTGCAACATAAACGACGATGACTTTTCCTCCCGAGAGCTTGGCAAGTTCAATGCCAACTTTTGCCGCTTTTTCGCCAAATTTCGACCCATCAGTTGCGATAAGAATACGGTCAAACATGAATTCATCATTGGTGGTTAAACATGATAATTATATCGGTTGTTCGACCTCAGATAGCCGCAAGATATACGTAAATAAAGCCGAAGGTAGTCCCAGTGGCTCCAAGAGCCAGACCCTCATTCTGGTCGAGGCTGTATTGGAATGGCGCAAAAGCTTCCTACGCAGAGATCGAGCTAGTGGTTGTATGCAAACTGAAGATGGATTACTGCAACGCTTGCGGAGTATGTTATGCTAAGGGCAAGTGCATCCATGAAGAATTCTATCTAGAATTAAATTTAATAATTTTTTATTTTTCCCATCGCACAGTCAGCAACCCATTTATACGCAAGAGATCTTATGAATAGTTGAATAAGTTTTGCACATCTATGAGGTGAAATGATGACTACGATTAGCAAAGAGGATTGCATCCATTTTCTCGATGAAATCATTGAATCACGACGATCTATCCGATCTTTCAAGAACGATATACCGCCGAAAGATGCTATCAAGGCCATAATACGTGCAGGTTTGTTTGCTCCCTATGCAGGAGCGGCATTAGATCAAGGAGACTTCAGGCGTTTTGTGGTCATTCAAAATTGTAGCCCTATCATGGCAAAGGCTGGAGAGCTTATGCAGCGGCAAATAAAATCGATGTCCGAGAAACTTAATCTGGAGATGCAGCGCGATCCTGTTATGCAGAGCAGAGCTCAGAAATTTGCAAGGAGACTTGAGGCTATTTCAAAGGAGGGGGTACCAGGTGTTGGGAGTGCACCCTACTTCATTGTAGTTGCAGAAAGAAAGGGATATCCTCCAGTAGAACAGCAGTCATTGGCACATTGCCTTCAGAATATGTGGCTCGAGGCAACTGCGATTGGTCTAGGATTTCACCTGGTGTCGGCTACAGCTGAGATGGCAAAGGATAAAGAATTCTGCGATCTTATTGGCATTCCTTTCGGAGAGTTCGAAATTAACGGATGCACTGTAGGATATCCACTGACAAAGCTGCCTCATGCGAAGCGCCAGGATGTGGATGAGGTTACAAGCTGGCTGGATTGATCATTATGCTCGACAACTTGAAATAGTCAACGATACGATACGGTTCGTGCTGGGATCTTCTTCCTAGCTAAGGCTAACCGCCTTTAAAAGAGAGATGATTTGAATGTACAAAGAACTAAGTGATAGGCTTAAAAAAGTGCTGAATTTTAGAGGATCTGCGGTAGCTGTAGCCCTCTCGAACGATGAGCCGAAGCTTGAGAGACTAAATGAGAAGATAAGGCTTTGCAATATGTTGAATGAAGCCTTAAATCAAGGCAGATCATTTTACACATCCTCTCAGGAGCATGCATGTGACGGCGGCGCATATCATTTAGGGCTAAGAGAGATGCCAGTAGAGATGAGGAGTGGTGAGTTCCTGTACAAAAGGGTAGGGATATTCGGGTCTGCAAGGGCAGCAAGAAGATTCTTCGGCTCTAATCCGGGAATAGAGCCAGGCACCGTTAAGTATGCATCATTCTCTCCGCTGGAAAAGGCAAACTTTGAGCCTGATGTCGTTGTGATTGTGTGCAGTGCAAAGGATGGGATGAGGGCCGTAGAGGCATCTGCGTACGAATCAGGTATAGCAGCGAAGGGCAGAACGGGCCCTATTTGCTCCACCATAATAGCTGCTCCCTATCTAACCGGTGATATCGTGTACACGCTCGGAGATTTAGCAGGCAGGCAGTTTTCCAAGATAGGCGACGGTGAGATCATCCTTGGAGTGCCCTTCGAGAGAATGGATGCACTTATAAATGGCCTGGAGAAGATTGCCAGTCGGCATCATTCGCAGTAAACGTATCCGGAACACCTCTAATTTTTGGTCGTGGGGAGTGATGAACAGGAACTTGAGGGCATTTAAGAGTTTCCTGTCGAATTACATACGAAACGATTTTGATAATCCATTTTATGCATCATTCAAAGTAACTCACCGCTGCAACCTACGTTGCAGTTTTTGCAATGTTTGGGATAATAAGATCCCGGACCTGAAAACTGAGCGGGTTAACGAGATAATTGATAACTTATCTACGTCAAGTATCTTTACCATTAGCTTCGAAGGAGGAGAACCGCTGCTGCGAAAAGACATGGGCGAGATCCTAAAACATGCTCACGATCTCTCAAACTATATTTTGTTCACCACGAATGGTCTCCTCATTGACAAGAGGCCCTTCGAGAAATACGCCAAATACTTCGATTTCCTAGAGCTCTCGATCGACGAAGGCCACCAGAATGTGCATCTTTTTGACAGGCTGGGCTATTTTAAAGATTTGGGGATTAAAACCACCATTCAGACAGTGGTAACGAGGTACGACCTGGACAAGATAGACGAAAAAGTGGCAAAAGCGAGCAAGTTCGAACACAAGATCCTCATCATGCCTGCCTTTGCCTTTCGAGGAACCGAGGACTTAACGCCTGATCTAGTCAAGCTTCGTGAAATACTTTTGCGGCTGAAGGAGGAATACGGAAACATCTTGACTACCAGCTCAGCATATATCGATAGCTTCGACAAACCCTATACGTGCAGGACTCTATCGATTATGGTTGAGCCAAACGGCGATATAATATATCCTTGCATGGAACTCGGCACTAAGCTGGGAAATCTCCTCGAAAGCGACCTTTGTGAGCTGATGAGCTCCAGCGAAGCCAAAGAATCCCGGCAAAAGATGCTAAAATGCCAAAAACATTGCCTGATTTATTGCCATGCTGAGACTTCTCATCTAATGTCTCCGAAAAACCTTATGCCATATGCTGCTAACATGGTGTGGTTCAGGTTTTTCGGGTAGAATGTATGGAGCTTGAAGGAATCGTTGACCTTTGGATTCCCGATTCGTGCGCAAAGACCTTGGCCCCGACCACCGCCTTATTCTTGGCAACAGGTATGCCTGAGTATGACTCGACCAGCTTGGAGATATCCTTCAGCTTGGATAGGTCATATCTATCGATGCCGTGGTGCAGCCGGAGTGCCATTAGCAGCTCCTCCAGCGGAGCGTTGCCGCCGTGCTCGTCAATTCCGTTGACCGTGGTATGAAGCTGCTTCGCGCCTGCTTCAGCTCCCGCAAGAGTGTTTGCAAGTTGTTGCTAAATTCAAGAACAAGAGTTATTAGGTGATACAGCGTGATCTGAGGTTATGCCCGAGAATTTGATTATAGATAAGAGCAAAACAGCTCTTGTGGTCATCGATTTACAAAAAGGCGTTACCACTATGCCGAGCAGGCCATACACCGCACAAGAAGTAATTACTAATGCGTCTGAGTTGGTAAATGCATTTAGGAAGAACCGCATGCCCGTATTTCTTGTACATGTGGATACGACGAAAGAGACCATGCTGAATGTCATAAGCGATCAGACTTTCTCCAGACCACCTTCAGTTTCTCCAGATTGGTCTGAGTTCGTTCCAGAGCTTACACCCGTTCCATCGGATGTTGTAATAGCAAAGAAGCAGTGGGGAGCTTTTTACGGGACGGATCTTGATCTACAGCTAAGGAGAAGGAAGATGGATACAATAGTACTCTGTGGAATAGCGACTGACTATGGGGTTGAGAGTACAGCAAGATTCGCCTATGAGTATGGCTACCAGCAGATCTTTGCAGAAGATGCAATGGCCTCAAGATCGGATGAACAGCATAACGCTGCGATCGAATTCATATTCAAGAGAATTGGCAGGGTAAGAAAAACTGATGAAATAGTGAAAGCGATAAAATAAAGCGATAAAATATGTAGAGAGATCGCATTTGAAAGTAGATGGCGGCGACTTGCTTAGTCAAATGTGATTGAGGTTCCTAATCCCATTTAGTAGCATCGAAATCATTACTGGAATAGTCGATTCGTTATCTAATGTATTCGTAAGCAGGTGGTACCAGTAAAAGCCAACCAGCAAATCGATGAACACATCATAATTGAATCTCTCAATTTCACCTCGTGCAATTGCACGATCAAGTAATTGCTCCAGGAACTTGCGTTGTTTTGGCATAAATATATTCTGCAATTGATTAAGAGATTGCGCATTAGATTGCGCACTGGCAATTAAGTGCCGAAACGCTTTGCCTCTTGCAGTTTCTCGCCAAAGATGCCAGATCCGAAGTGAAAGTTCATTTAATTCTTTCTCCAAAGAACCCATATCTGGGATGCATATATTGCTGGCCACGTCTGAATCATATAAATCTATGAATAATGATGCTCTGTCTGGGTACCACCGATATATGGTTTGCTTGCCAACACCCGCACGTTTAGCGATTGCCTCAATACTGATAGCACTAAGTGGCTGTTCAGTCAGCAAATCGGCAAGCGCTGTTAGCACCGCCTGGCGGGCTCGTTGACATCTGCGACGCTCGTCTGGCTGCGAACGGTGATCATGAGAGCCGTTATCTTTGTCGGGGGTGCGCTGTGCCATATGGATAATTAAACCTCGCTTAATCTACTTAATCCTAAGCCAAGATACGAGACGTACCGTCTAGTATTTATAGGATTGGATTAGAGTTCAAGTATCTGAGCAGCATCATAAGGAGGGAGATGCTCAGTGGATGAAATTACCACTTCAGTTAGCACAGTAAAAAAATGGATAGGTAACCCGCTCTCAATAGGTTCACTCAAGTTCATCGCAAAGGAAGATAGATGCGGGAACAGACTATCTCTGGCCATCGATTATTACCTCGGTGAGCAGGTCGAAGCGTGCTGGAAGTGCAGACTGGCCGGTCGGATCGTGAGCCGCATACTCAGCGAAGGCGGGAACTTTTTCGGTGTCAATGATGATGACGTCAGAAACGCATTGAAACAGCCTCCCTTCAAGAAGGGCCTGGTGACCATCCTTCGGAGCATCGCCATGTATGGCGTAACCGTTCCCCAGAAAATCTACGCCCCTATCCTGGTCGTATGGGACTGCACGCATGCTTGCAACCTGATGTGCAAACACTGTTACCTGGATGCGCAGACAAAGCTTCCCAATGAGCTGTCCACGGAGGAAGCGAAGCATATGATCGACGACCTGGCAAGCTCTGGCGTAGTCGTGCTGGCTTTCTCGGGCGGTGAGCCGCTTATGAGAAAGGATCTCTTAGAATTAGTTGAGTATGCACGTGAGACGGGCATGTACCTGGCCCTGGCCACCAATGGCACTTTGATCACAAAGGAAGTAGCCAAAAACCTAAAAGAGGCAGGCATAGAGTACGTTGAGATCTCCCTGGATGGCAAAGACGCGTCCACCCATGACAGATTCAGAGGCGTTCCGGGCATGTTCGACAGATCAGTTGAAGGAATCAAAAATTGCGTGGCCGAGGGACTGTACACCTGCGTCGCTACGACTCCTACCAAGCATAATCTCCAGGACATCCCCCAGATATATGAGCTGGCACGTGACCTTAAGGCAGCCAGGCTAGTCTTGTTCAACTTCATACCGACTGGCAGGGGAGCCGGTATGGCTGAAGGCGATATATCGCCAGATGAGCGAGAAGCGCTGTTAAAGCAGATGTTCGAAAAGAACTATGATGGTACTACCGAAGTGCTATCAACCGCGCCTCAATATGCTCGGGTAGCATTGGGGCTGGAAGGTATCTCGGTGGGACATTTTCTGACATATAAAAAGGTCGATAGCCTTATGTTGACACTGCTTGAGTTCATCGGCGGATGCGGAGCCGGAAGGCATTATTGTTGCATTAGACCCAATGGCGATATCGAGCCCTGTGTGTTTATGCGGCTCAAGATAGGAAATATCCGGGAGAGCAAGCTGCTGGACGTCTGGCATAATTCGCCGGTGCTTGGCCAGTTAAGAGACAGGAGCAAGCTACAGGGCCATTGTGCAGTATGCGATCATAAATATATATGTGGCGGCTGCAGGGCAAGGGCCTTAGCCTACTTTGGTGACCTGAACGCTCCTGATCCGGGGTGCATCAATAACAAATCCAGCTGGAATATGCTTTGCAGATCTACATGAAAGAAATGAATTTAACATTTACACAACGGAGCTTTAAGAATGAGCGATGACTCTGAAAATTGGCAAGGCTATGAGTGGACTGCATTATCCGTCACCACCGTAGGAGCTTTGCTCGCCTCGATCCAGGGTTCTGCACTGATTATTGCTTTGCCCGACATCTTGACCCGGTTGGATACCGACTTCATAACCATAATGTGGGTGCTACTAAGCTACCTGCTCATCACAACTGCCGTTGTGCCCGTTGTAGGAAGGCTGGCAGATATGTTCGGGCGCAAGAACCTCTACAATGCAGGCTTCGCAGTCTTCACCTTAGGTTCGTTGCTTTGCGGGCTGTCTCAGCCCCAGTTCCATGGCTGGGATCTGGTGGGATATCGCCTTATTCAGGGAGTTGGCGGAGCACTGCTGTTCACCAATAGTGCAGCCATAGTGACAGATGCCTTCAGACATGGTAGAATCGGCCTCGGCCTTGGCGTGAACCAGATTGCCGCTGCTGCAGGATTTCTGATCGGTCCGGTTGTTGGGGGTCTCTTGACTGCCATTTCATGGCAATGGGTTTTCTTTGTGAACGTCCCCCTGGGCATCGCCGGAACTATCTGGGGATTCTTTAGGCTGCGCGAGCCGGTCTCTTTGCCTGCAAAACAGACCTTTGACTGGCTGGGCAGTCTGACATTTGTCTTTGGCCTGGGATCGTTTCTTCTGGCCGTATCGCTGGTAGCCTTTCCGCTCATAAGCATTTCCTGCGTCTACATACTGTTCGCCTGTGCTGTTATCGGCCTGGCTACATTCTTCGTTGTGGAGAAGCGTGTTGCTCAACCCATGCTGGACTTCAAACTCTTTAAGGATCGGCTATTTGCTTATGCATCAGCCGCCAGATTTCTTAATAGCTTGGCCAGAGGCGCAGTGCTTTTTGTCTTGATCTTTTTCCTTCAGGGTCCTTACGGTCTTGACCCCCTGAGTGCTGGCATTATGATGGCTCCATTCGGAGCAGCTTTCATGCTGGTCGGTCCGGTATCGGGCCATCTCTCGGACAGGTATGGTTCCAGGGGGCTTGCTACGGCAGGCTTGCTGGTCTCAGCCATCGGTCTGCTTGGCCTGGCAACAGTTGTAGGCGCAACGCCCTACTGGCGGATTGCGTTATACCTGATTCTCATGGGCGGTGGTTCGGGTCTCTTCGCTTCTCCCAACACCAACGCCATCATGTCCTCAGTACCTCCAGAAAAAAGGGGTATAGCCTCGGGAACGAACGTTATGCTCCAGAACACAGGTAGCATGCTCAGCATAGCCATAGGCTTCCCTCTCGTGCTCAGCCGTATCCCTGTGGATGTCATGTTCCATGTCTTTCTTTACGGAGGAGGCATGAGCGGTACTTCGCTTGAGTACTTCGAGACGGGCATGCATGAGGCATTTCTGGTATCCTTTGCCGTCACGCTCATAGCTGTGGCAGTGTCTTTCTCAAGGCCGTCTCGAAGATCTGCGTCTAGAAGATCTGCGGAATTGTCTGGAGGGCTGGAATAAGCATGAGGAACAAGAATATAATGCAACCATTCATTGTGGACAGGACAGTTTTCTCCCTATGTCCCATCTGCCTGAAGGTCATCAATGCCCGCATATTTCAGGAAGGGGATGCAGTCATGATCGAAAAGCGATGTGAGGAGCACGGTTATTTCAAAGATGTCTACTGGTCAGACGTGACCCTCTACAGGAGATTTATGGGCTACTGGACTGATGGTTCGGGCATCGATGGTTCATCCCAGACACTCCTAGGCTGCCCATTCGATTGCGGCATATGCGAGAATCACAAAACAGAGACAATCCTGGCGAACATCGATATTACCAGCAGATGCAACCTGTCTTGTCCAACCTGCTTCGCCGATGCTGGTGATAGTGCTAATGAGCCAACAATGGATCAGCTCGGGACAATGATGAAGATCTTGAGAGATCAGAAGCCAGTGCCCTGTTCAGCAGTCCAGTTCTCAGGCGGCGAGCCTACCATGAGGAACGACCTGCCAGAGATCGTGGCACTGGCAAGACAGCTGGGTTTCACTCAGATCCAAGTAGCAACCAACGGTATGAAGCTCGCTGCCAGTCCAGATCTCTGCAGGAACTTAGTTCGAAACGGGCTCACAACCGTCTATTTGCAGTTCGATGGAGTTACGCCGGAGCCTTACAAAATCTTACGCGGCAGCGACCTCTTGACCATGAAGCATCAGGCTATTGAAAACTTGAGAAAGGCAAAGCAAATGAGCACAGTGCTGGTTCCCACTCTGGCAAAGGGTGTAAACGATAACCAGATAGGCGATATTGTAAAATTTGCTTCACGCAACTCGGATATAGTGAAGGGTGTTAACTTCCAACCTGTTTCCTTTACGGGAAGGATAGATCAATCAGAAAGAAATGAGAAGAGAATTACCATCCCTGACATTTTTTCCCTTCTGGAGGATCAGACGGATAACGATATTACCAGAGATGATTTCTATCCTGTTCCCTTTGTCGCTCCCATATCAAGTCTTATAGCTGCCGAGACCAATATGCTCCAGCCATCTCTGACAGTTCACCCCTGTTGCGGTGCTGCTACTTACATTTACTATATCAACGGCCATCTGGTCCCTATTACCAGGTTTGTAGATGTCGAAGGTCTCATGGAGAGAATCAAGGAGGAAGTTCAGGATTATGATGGATCAAGGCTGGGGAGGATCAGAATGAACGGCATGATCCTGAAGGAGCTGCCCAAGTTCATAAATGAGCCAAGAACAGCCAGCAATCTGAATCTCACTGGATTGCTCTTGAGCGTCTTCAGGAAGGGGACCTGGGAGTCTCTAGTCGAGTTCCATAATAGTAGCCTCTTTCTCGGAATAATGCATTTCCAGGACCTTTACAATATGGACCTGGAGAGACTGCAGAGATGTGGAATTCATTACGTTTTACCTGACGGCAGGAGAATTCCCTTCTGCTCCTACAACACCGTTCACCGTTTTCGACCGCAAAATAAATTAGAATAGTATGTGATTGATCTTGACTGTTATGAATTCAGCAGGATAATATGAGAGCCTAGGGCTTTAAGCGCTAGGCTCTCATGCGTATTGAGATCATGTGGATAGGTCTTATAAGTGAATACGATACGTTAATCAAAAGATGAAAAGTGCCATCGGATCGCATTAGGCAACGATTGCGGAGATTCAAGTATGAATAATGATAGCGAAAATTGGGAAGGGTATGAATGGACTGCCCTATCTGTCACTACAATAGGCACCCTTCTCGCTTCTATCCAGGGCTCAGCACTGCTCATTGCATTACCTGAGATCTTGACCCATTTAGATACTGATTTCATAACCATAATGTGGGTGATCCTGAGCTTCATGCTCGTCACTACGGCCCTTGTACCTGTGGTCGGACGTTTAGCCGATATGTTTGGGCGCAAGAACCTGTATAACTTAGGCTTTGCTATCTTCACTTTGGGATCTCTTCTCTGTGCCTTTTCTCAACCTCAGTTCCACGGCTGGGATCTTGTACTCTATCGCATCGTCCAGGGCATTGGCGGCGCCATGCTCTTCACAAATGGTGCAGCCATAGTGACGGATGCCTTCCGTAAAGGCAGAATTGGACTGGGTCTGGGAGTGAACCAGATCGCGTTAGCTGCAGGCTTCCTGCTTGGGCCGGTCATCGGTGGGATCTTGACTGCCATATCCTGGCAATGGGTTTTTCTAATCAACGTCCCAATAGGCGCCTTTGGTACTGTCTGGGGCTTCTTTAGGTTGCGAGAGCCCGTCAGTTTGGCTGCAAACCAACGCTTTGACTGGATGGGCAGCCTCACCTTTACACTCGGCCTGGGGTCGTTACTACTGACAGTTACATTAATTGCCTTCCCGTTGATTGGTATAAGCTATGTCTATGCTTTGTTTGTATGCGCTATTTTGGGCTTGCTCGCATTTTTTGTCGTAGAAAGGCGCGTAGACCAGCCCATGCTGGACTTTGAGCTTTTCCAGGATAAGCTATTCTCCTATTCTTGCGCAGCCAATGCTCTAAATGGCCTTGCGAGGGGCGCAGTCCTGTTTATTCTGATTTTCTTCCTTCAGGGACCTTACGGCCAAGATCCTCTCTGGGCGGGAATAATGATGGCACCATTCGGAGCAGCCTTCATGCTTGTGGGACCGGTTTCCGGTTACCTCTCTGATAGATATGGCGCAAGGGGACTGGCCACTGCCGGACTGTTAGTATCTGCTTTAGGACTGGCGGGTTTGAGCACGGTTGTTAGCACTACATCTTACTGGATTCTAGCTGTGCTCATGGCCCTGATGGGTGGCGGTTCAGGACTCTTCGCCTCTCCAAACATGAACGCTATCATGTCCTCTGTCCAGCCAGGCCAGAGGGGTATAGCTGCAGGCACCAACGCGATGCTCATGAACACTGGCCAGATGCTCAGTATAGCTGTAGCTTTTCCCCTGGTTCTCAGCCGCATACCCTTGGACGTTATGTTCCGCGTCTTCCTTTACGGCGGAGGCATGAGCAGCACGCCACAAGCCCTAGCAGACTTCGAGATGGGTACCCATGAGGCATTCTTGGTGTCCTTTGCTGTTACCATTGTGGCTGCAGTGGTATCCTTCCTTAGACCTTCTTTGAACAAGGATCGCTAGATTTAAAAATGAGTACTCGGCAGCAAGCGACGAGGAGCACTATGATCTCAGCGAACTATTAAGACAGGCAGCTTTGAGTTGTGAACTACTTTTTCCGCTACGCTGCCCATGAGGAATTTCTCCAGCCCAGTCTTTCCGATGCTGCCCATCACTATCACATCAATCTTCTCGTCTTCTGCAATCCTCAATATCTCACTGGGAGGATTCCCCTCGACAATCCGCCTTTCGCTTGTAATTCCGGACGCTTCTGCTATCTCGCCCACTTGAAGCGTAGCTCTTTCTCCAGCTTCCCTGATGCTTTCCACGACGTTATCGATTGCATCTGGACTAATTCCTCCGAAAGGAGGGATGAGACCAGCTGAAGAGATATACTTGGCCGTATCTGCAACATAAACGACGATGACTTTTCCTCCCGAGAGCTTGGCAAGTTCAATGCCAGCTTTTGCCGCTTTTTCGCCAAATTTCGACCCATCAGTTGCGATAAGAATACGGTCAAACATGAATTCATCATTGGTGGTTAAACATGATAATTATATCGGTTGTTTGACCTCGGATAGCTACAAGTGATATGTAAATAAAGCCGAAGGTAGGGAGATTGTTTGAGACTACTCAAAGAGTATGCCAATGCCTGTATCTTCTGATTGCTAACCAAGCCTTGAAATAAGTTCAATGTCATAGTGAAGGAAAATAGGAATGGAGGCGTTTTTAAGATGAAGATTCTAGGGATAAATGGTAGCCCCAGAGGCTCCAAGAGTCAGACCCTCATTCTGGTCGAGGCTGTATTGGATGGCGCAAAAGCTTCCGGCGCAGAGGTCGAGCTAGTGGATGTATGCAAACTGAAGATAGATTACTGCAACGCTTGCGGAGTATGTTATGCTAAGGGCAAGTGCGTCCATGAAGATGACTTTGAAGACCTGTATCACAAGATACTGGAGTGCGATGGTCTTGTCCTGGGATCTCCAGTGTATTTCAGATCTGTAACTGCCCAGCTAAAGACGTTGATAGACCGGATGTCAGATGCTATCCATTGTCAGCTCCTCACTGGTAAATATGGATGTGCTGTGGCGACCGCAGGAAGCCCTAATTATACGGAGGTAACGGACTACCTTGGCCGGATTATTACAGGATTCGGTGCATTTACGGTTGGTGGTGTTGGCGCCAGCCCATCAATTCCTGGAGATATAGAGGCTAAAAAGAAGGAGGCATTCAAGCTTGGACAAACCCTAGCCGACGCAATTAAGACCAAGCGTGCTTATCCTGAACAGGATGCGATACATAATGAGACACGCAATCGCTTCAAATCATTGGTCAAGGCAAACAAAGATATTTGGACCCATCAGTATGAGCATTGGATGAAGATGGGTTTGTACTGAGATGAAAAGCTATTTCAAAATTATTTTTACAAACCTGGGATAAGGTCAGATTCATTGATCATCACTTCGACTCTAAGGTGCCGAAGGGAATTTAATGGTTTAGAGATCAGTGCGCCATGATGTTTGCGATTGAAGTTAAACAGCTTACAAAAGTTTATAATGGCGATGTTAAAGCACTGGACGGCGTTGATTTCAGTGTTAATGCCGGTGATGTTTTTGCCATGTTAGGCCCCAATGGCTCAGGCAAAACCACTTTGATGCGGATTTTGACCACGCAGTTCAAGCCAACCTCAGGTGAAGCATATATTTTCGGACTGAACGCTTCCAAGAACGATAGCCAGATCAGGAAGATTATCAGCTATGTGCCACAGGAGATAAGCGTCTGGAATGACATTACAGGGTTTGAGAACCTTCTCATATATTCTAAGGTTTATGGCCTCCCTTCGAAGAACAGGAAACAGATTATTTGGGAAGCTCTGGAGAGTATGGGCCTGAATGAAGTTGCGAATAACCTTGTTAAAACGTATTCCGGCGGCATGATCAGAAGACTCGAAATCGCATGTGCTATGATGATCAAGCCCAAGCTTCTGTTTTTAGATGAACCCACTCTCGGCCTGGACCCTTCTGCCAGAAAGGCGGTCTGGGAGAACCTGACATCCTTCAAGAAGGAGTGCGGAACAACTGTATTTTTTAATACGCATTATATGGATGAGGCCGACCTTTACTCGGATAAGATAGCCATAATTAATAGAGGTAAGATGGTCAAGTTTGGAACGGCCAGTGAACTTAAGCATTCTCTGAGGAGAGAGGTCATTCGATTCAGCTTGAGGAATCATGATGTTGATGAAGGTGTTCTGAAGAAGATTAGGAGTTCGGGTTTTGTTAACGATGTTGTTATTCATAACTCAAGGCTAGATGTAGTTGTTGAGGATGCGGAGACTGCGCTGCCTGATGTCATTGAGCTATTGAGAACCGGGGGAATTTCTGTGAAGAAGATCTCCATGTCCAGGCCAACTTTAGATGACGTCTTCTTAGAGTACGCCGGGAGCATGCATTCGATGAGCCACACAGGCGAAAAAGCCCTGATCGGGAAGGAGTAGCTATGGCGATGAAGGACTCTTTGAGAGAGATGTTTGCTATGATAGAACTTGAGCTGAGGAGACTTAAGCATGATCGAAAGGAGATGTATACGAGGGCGATTCAACCAATTTTATGGTTGGTAGTTTATGGAACTGTAATGAGTCACGTGAGAGCAATACCTACCGATGGGATACCTTACCTGGATTATATTACTCCGGGTGTTCTGCTACAATCTACGATATTTGTGTCAGTCTTTTACGGTCTCACAATCGTATGGGAAAGGGAAACTGGCACTTTGAAGAAGCTCCTTGTGGCGCCGGCATCCAGGTATGCTATAGTTATAGGCAGATCCATAGCTTCCGGAGTCCGAGCAATTTTTCAGGCTCTGATAATTTTACCAATCGCGTGGCTTTTAGGTGTAAAAATTATATTCAATCCATTATTCCTATTAGCAGCATTTTTGATACTATTCTTTGTCTCCGGCGGGTTCGCTGCCATCTCAATTTTTGTTGCATCTCTTATGAAAACCAGAGAGAGATTTATGGGGATAGGTCAGGCTTTGATCATGCCGCTCTTCTTTGCCAGTAGCGCACTATATCCGATTAAGTTGATGCCTCAAATCTTGCAGTATTTCGCAATCTTTAATCCGTTAACTTATGCAGTAGACGCTGTTAGGGGCCTGATGATTTCCGGAGATCTGACTAACCTCATGCCGGATATTGCAGCCATAGCAATCTTCGATATTGCTATGTTTATAATAGCTTCTATAAGCTTCAGGAAGATCATAGAATGATTCTATTCGCAATTTGTGCAAAAATAGAATACAATTTCTATATACCTTAGAGGTGATATGATGTCTATGCCTGACACAAAAGATTGTATCCAGTGTCTTGATGAGATCATTGAATCTCGGCGATCGATCCGTTTTTTCAAAGACGATATGCCGCCGAAGGAGGCCATAAAGGCTATAATACGCGCAGGTATGTTTGCCCCATACGCTGTAGGATATCCATTGAAGAAGTTGCCACCTGCAAAGCGCCAAGATGTGAATGAGGTTACGAGGTGGCTGGATTGACCATTACGCTCGACAACTCAAAATAGTTCATCGATCTGATACAAGTTTTATTGATGTATCCTGTTTAGTAAAGGCGTAACCACCTATAAGGAGCGACGATCTGAATGTATAAGGAACTTAGTGATAGGCTGAAAAAAGTGCTGAATTTTAGAGGATCTGCGGTAGCTGTAGCTCTCTCAAACGATAAGCCAGAGCTTGAGAGACTAAACGAGAAGACGAGACTTTGTGAAATGCTATATGAGGCATTGAACGAAGGCAGATCCTTTTACACCACTTCGGAGGAGCACGTATGTGACGGTGGAGCATTTCATCTAGGGCTAAGAGAAATGCCGGCAGAGTTAAGGAGCGGCGAATTCCTCTACAAACGAGTAGGATTATTTGGATCTGCGCGAGCCGCAAGAAGATTCTTCCATTCCAATCCGGAAATAGAGCCTGGTACCATTAAGTTTGCGTCCTTCTCTCCACTGGAAAAGGCAAACTTTGAGCCCGATGTCGTCGTGGTGGTTTGTAGTGCAAAGGATGGAATGAACGCTGTAGAGGCATCCGCGTATGAGTCAGGCATAGCTGCAAAAGGCAGAGCAGGTCCTATTTGCGCCACTGTTATAGCGGCACCCTACCTAACTGGTGATATTGTGTATACACTCGGAGATTTAACAGGAAGGCGATTTTCCAAGATAGATGATGGTGATATCTTCCTTGGCGTGCCCTTTGAAAGGATGAATGCACTTCTAAATGGTCTGGAGAAGATTGCTGAGCGTCACCGTTAGAGTTAATGCAAAGACCCATCTGATCGCCATCTCAGATCATCTCGCGGTAGCCAGGGTCTTTTTACTTCTTCTCCATAAAAACGTAGTTTGCTATATGAGTCACAGATTTACCTCTGGTCTCTATTGTCTTTAATTCTCTTATGCTGAAGTATGGATCAAAGAGGTCTCTCAGTTCCTCTTCAGATGAGAGATATAAAATAGTGCCTATTCGAGTTTCTACATATTTCCCCGAGCCCCCAAACTGGGGGTCTTTTTCATTGAAACAAACAGAGAGGTATTTGCCTCTTGGATTAAGTATTTTATGAACATTTTCAACATATTTCTTCCTTTCCTCGGGAAATATATGATGCAACAGCTCCCAATCGTATGCAAAATCAAAAGTTCCTGGCACTTCATCCAACTTGCCAAGAACATCTGCAACAAGGAAATTGCTCTTGACTCCGTTCTTCTCTGCATTTTCCTTGGCGAGCCTTATTGCTGTTGGGGAGATATCGACTCCGGTCACATCGAACCCTATACTGGCAAGATAAATAGCGTAATTGCCAGCACCACAACCCAAATCAATAGTTTTGCACGGTTTTACTTTTCCGCTTTTAACTAATTCGATTAAAGCATCTGGAGGCTCCTCTATATTCCAAGGAATATCCTCAAGATTCATATTTCTATAAATCTTATCTATCTCAGTCTGTTTTATGCCAACCATAATCTACCTCGCAGCTCTTTTTGGCATATAGCCTTACGGTTGAGTATTTATGACCTGATATTTAAATCTTTAATATTTAGAGTATATCGCATGGCCAGTTACGGCAAAAATGCATTATAAAATGATCATTTAGTCCGAGTGTTGATGTTACCTTGGGCCGGGTATAGATTTTGCAATGGACAAATCCATGCGGAAAAGTATAGTTAGATTGGCTTCTAAAATACTATGTATGTCAGAGGACTTAGCTATAGATAAAAGCAAAACCGCCCTCGTAGTCATCGATCTACAGAAGGGCGTTACAGCTATGCCGAGCAGGCCGTACACCGCACAAGAAGTAATTTCAAATGCGTCTAAGTTGGTGAATGCATTTAGGAAGAACAGTATGCTTGTATTCCTTGTGCACGTGGAAACGACAAAAGAGACCATGCTGAAAGTCATAAGTGACCAGACATTCACTAGGCCACTACCGGCTTCTCCAGATTGGTCTGAGTTCGTTCCAGAGCTTACACCCATTCCATCAGATGTTGTAATAGCAAAGAAGCAGTGGGGAGCTTTTTACGGAACGGATCTGGATTTACAGCTAAGGAGAAGGAAGATGGATACAACAGTGCTTTGCGGAATATCGACCGATATTGGAGTCGAGAGTACTGCAAGATTCGCTTACGAGTACGGCTACCAGCAGATCTTTGCAGAGGACGCGATGGCCTCGAGATCAGATGAACAGCATAACGCTGCAGTCAACTTCATATTCAAGAGAATTGGCAGGGTAAGAAAGACTGATGAAATCGTGAAGGCGATAAAATAAGCACTCTAAACATATCTTAAAAAATTTGTTTGTTCAATTTAAGATTATTACCACTCAGCAGAAAGTTCTTTTCTTTAGTTTTTGTGACTTGGTGCTGCAAGGCTTGCCATGATAATACAAAGGCATAAAGCAGTTATTCGCTAGTCAAGCTATTCTTAGTTGGGGTGTGGCATCTACAATAAGCTGATACCGGTTTTGAATCTTAAACTCTAACCGCAATCTATAATTAAGATCAGTAGAAAGAGTTAATGGAGGTCGTGAAAATGACACCCCAAGAGGCAAAAAAGGAAAAGAAGGAAGAGGCAGGCGAAAAGGTTGAGCCTATCAAGCCCGGCGATCCCAGAGTTGCTCGCAGAAAGGGCTCATTGCTCGACACCTGCTACACTACCAGCAGCGGACAGCCAAAGTCAAAGTAAGAGCAAAACCATTAGGGCGGCAGCTTCATCGCTCTCTTTTTATCACTCTCCTTGCCGCCAATAATAGTATCATTATCGCAGCCGATATTCCCAGTGCAGGCGTTTTTTGCGGTGTCGGAGCAGGCGCTGTCATGTTTGCCTTTGGCGTAGATACATTGGTCGGATTTGCTGATCCGTTCTCACTGTATGCACTTGGGATAACAGGCGTAGCTTCCACGAACGGAAGTGGCTCGACCACCACATAGGCTGTTCTCCAGTTGATCTTTGCATCCTGGGCGTATATGCCCATATCGAAGGAATAATTGCCGGGTGCGATACTTCCGGTCGTCACGGTGCAGTTGAACTTGCGTGTGCCCGTCGGGAGAACATACTTGTAGCCTTCCGTGTAGTTGACTGATATGCCAGGGGTTTCATTTTTGAATATAAGCTGTACGTAGCCCCCATCAGGGCCAAAGCCTTTAACTGTGGCTGTAAAGTTGGCCTCGCTGTTTGGTGCCACGTGTATCGGCGAGACATCGATTATGCGGAAAAATGCAGCCGCACTTGCATTGTCTACCAGGAGCAGAAGGAGAATAAGCGGGATAAGTAAAAGGACTTTCTTCATAAGCCTATGATTGTTATAGACGCTATAAGCATTTTTCGGAAAAGTATTGCATGTTGTAGAGTCCCGAATGTTTTGACTTTATATACTCGGTTTCCACTTTTAGATTCAATCTCTAACATTTAATTCAGTCTCCATGCGATCGAGGAACATTTTCAGCTTGCACCCTTCTGGCAGCCTGGACCAGAACGCACTATCTGGCGTCTGTAGATACCATTTTGTATCGAGTGATTCATGAAACCTGACCGTGTTATACCAATTCATGAAATTGTCAAAATTATCGAACCTGGATCTATTCTTTTCGTATGTATCGTTCCATTTCTCGAATTTGCCATTTGTCTGAGGGTGTTTGACCCTCGTTTTAATATGCACTATTTTATTATCCTTGAGAAAGTTCTCAAATCTGCTATCAGCTTCTCCATTTTTATCCCGTTTATTAGCATAGAACTGAGTTCCATGATCAGTCATTACCTGACTGATTCCTGTCAGCCAGGCAAAGTTGTCCAGCGCCTCCTGGAGGAGCTTGATGCTATTCTCAGTTGTCTCTGCATCGAACTCTCCGCCCCCGAGAATTCGCCTCGAACTATCATCAAGAACTGCACACACCCTCTTCCCATTGAGCTTACAGGTATGCCAGTCCAGGTGAACCAGGGTCAGACTGTGCTTACGCTCCCATCTGACCCAGGGCTTTCTGCGCTTTGTTTTGTTACGGTTCATTTTGGCCAAGCCATGATTCAGCAGAACCTTGTGAATGGCGTTATGAGGGATATGTTTTCCATACTTGAAATCTATGATCCTTTCAAGACGCCTTGCGCCCAAATTTTGCTCTTTGTTGACTTCTAGTATCAGATTTTCTGATTCCTCATCCAACTCCGTTTTCTTACGTCCAAATTTGTTAATGTTTAAGAGCATCTTGGTTTTCATCCAATGCATCCATACTCGCTTAACGGTGGACTCGCTGACCTTCATCTCTGCAGCGATCCTTTTGGTGCTGATGTTATTGGTTTTCGCTCGGATTATGTACCTGATCTTCCTTTGTGTTAGCTTTACAACATTATTCTTCTTTCCCATGCCCCTTTGGTGGGTATATAAAGTCAAAGGTTTCGGGACTACACAGAAAAGTATTGCATGTAGAGATTGCACGTAGATAGGCTTAGAAAAATAGTTATGCCAGCGTTAAGTTAAGCACTGGCTTTTAATCGCTGTTAATCACTCAAGTCCACTTCCGCCCATTCCTGGTGGCACGCCGCTTAGGTCACCGCCCGGGCCGATCTTGTCAGCGTATTCATGGACATCTACAAACCTCGAACTTCCGCTGCCCGAAGACTGTGTCGATCCGGTTTGCAGTCCCTCCGGGGTATAACTTGCTGAAGTTTGGCTAGATGTGGATGTAGTGTTGCTTGCCTGAACAGAAGCAGTAACCTGTGGTTGTGATGCAGGTGCAGTCGCCGTCACTTGGGCTGGCGTATAGCCGGATATATCTGGGGTCGTCCAGATGGCATTGAAGTCGCCGCTAGCTGTAGTTTTTCCTTCGCTGTCCCTGGTGGTAAACTTGCCGCTCATGGCGTCATCAGCATACACACCATCCAGCTTAATCGATTCCAGGCTATTTCCTTTCAGGGCTGTTATGATAAGGTTCACATCGTTACCAGAGACTGAACCACCGGCAACGCCATTCCATGCATCTCCACTATCAGGCTCGTACTTGGCCCGGCCGAAGAGATCTGAGCCGTTCTGATCTAGTGCCATAGTAACCGGGCCATTCTCTATGCCCGTTATAGACCAAATGGACTTCAAATTCGGGGTGGAGGAGCTAGTCGAGGCATTTGCAGATGGGGCCGCTTGCACTGCTAAGCTCTGTGTCGAGCTTGCAGTAGCTGTTGAACTTGCTAGTGTCGAGTTGGCTGAACTCGTGCCATTTTCCACACTCTGCCCAAGCGTTAGCCCTGAGGTTAAGAGGAATATGATCAACATTGAGAGAATTACATATCTTATATTCAAATATAAACCTCCTTGTTTTCCCACTCTTCCGCGATAGGCTTTTCGTCATTTGCCTATAGCAGCCCTCAGTGGGCCCTCCTCCTTTATAAGCTTTTCACATGATCAGAGAATAATCCTACAGGCAAAGGCTAAATACCAACGGGTTTAACTTATTTTGGATGATAGCCCCTGAGTTTCCTGCCCACCTGGAATGGCTGAACACAGACCGAAAATTCTCGATTAACGATTTAGCGGGAAAGTTTATCCTGCTGGACTTTTGGACTTATTGCTGCATAAACTGCATGCATGTAATGGCTGAGCTGAAGAAGCTGGAGGAAAAATATCCCGAATTAGTTGTAATAGGAGTTCATTCTGCCAAATTCAACAACGAAAAGATAAAGGAAAATATCTGCCAGGCGATTTTAAGATATGACATCGAACATCCCATAATAATCGATAACAACTTCGAGATCTGGAAAAACTACGGCGTAAATGCATGGCCTTCCTTTATTTTGATCGGCCCGGATAGGCAGATCATAGGCAAGGCCTCAGGTGAGGGAATATTCGATAGGCTGGATGCTGTGATGAGCAAGCTTATCTCAACATACCTGGAGGCAGGGAATCTTAACAGGGAGCGCATGCAATTCACAGTTCTTAAGCGTACTGTGCCTGAGACATTCCTGCGATTTCCCGGCAAAATCGATGTCGATTCCATCTCTAAGAGACTGTTCATCTCCGACTCGAGCCATAATAGAATAATAGTAGCGAACTCTGAGGGTGAGGTTTCCGATATCATCGGCTCAGGGGAGCAGGGCAGGACGGATGGCAGCTTTTCAGAGGCCAGTTTCTTCAGGCCGCAGGGTGTAGCTTTTGATTTGAAGAGGAACAGCCTCTATGTAGCAGATACTGAGAACCATCTAATCCGCAAGGCGGATTTAAAAGATAAGATAGTTACCACAATATCGGGTTCAGGCGAAAAAGGATCACCTAGGCAGAAGGGCGGCAAAGGCTCTGAGGTCTCGTTGAACTCCCCTTGGGATCTGACAATTTTGGGAAAACATCTATACATTGCAATGGCAGGCAGCCATCAGCTTTGGAGAATGAATTTGGATGATTTTTATCCAGAGGTCTATGCCGGCTCTGGGATAGAAGGACTTCTGGATGGGCCTAGACTCAGTGCATCTCTTGCTCAGCCATCCGGCATAACCACCGATGGCAAAGCTATTTATTTCGCTGACAGCGAGGTCTCTGCGATCAGAGTGGTTGAGGAGGATGTTGTTACTACGCTGATCGGCAAAGGTCTATTCATCTTCGGAGATATCGATGGACCCTTTAGCAGTGCCAGGCTACAACATCCCATAGGCGTTCATTATCATGATAATGCCCTTTATGTGGCGGACAGCTATAACCATAAGATCAAGAAGATAGACCTGGGCCAAAGAGTGGTAACTACGCTTGCGGGTACTGGCTCCATGGGACGGAAAGATGGCGACGCCCTTAGCGCAGGCCTGAACGAGCCGAACGATGTGGCAGTTCTAGATGGGATATTCTACATAGCGGACACAAACAACCATGCCATCCGGGTCTGCAATCCCGAGACGGGAAGCGTGTCAACAATTAGCTTTGAGACTTCGGAAAAGCAGCAGAAGGAGAAGGCCATCGAACTTACAGAGAGATCAATTTTGCCTGAGTCCAAGGGGATATACTTCCAGCTCATGCTTCCAGAAGGGTATCATTGGAATGAAGATGCTGACCAGCAAGTCAGCACTATTTCAGAGAATCCTAACATAATAGCGGTTTCAGCACCGAAGCGTCAGGATAACGATAGCTTCAGCTACTACATTCCTATTGAGATCAATAACGAAGGCAGTGCCAGGCTCAAAATAGAGATTGTAGGCTACTACTGCGACCGCGAATCTCAATGCTGCTTTAAGCCAATCGAGTTTAATCTACCGCTAAGGATCGAAAGGAACGCGTCGCCGGGTGACATTACTGTGGTCTACAAGCTTTCGCCATGATACAAGAATCTCGAGGTTTATGCACATGGCTGAATCAGATACAATCTTAGGCTGCTGGATAGGATGATTTATGCAATACTCTGAGGGCAGTATAGGCAGAGTCTTCGTGCTGAGGTTGGATAACGGCGAGGACTTAATAGCATCAGTTCAAAGGTTTACAGAAGAAAAGAAAATAAAGTCGTGCATGGCGCTTTTCATTGGAGCTCTGCGCGATGGCCGTATAGTGACTGGTCCCGAGTCTCCTGTGATTCCTCCAATACAACACTTCGAAGACTTCAATAGCGCATGGGAGGTCTTCGGCATGGCTACTATCTATCCTTCTTCAGGCGGATCTGGGCTTCATATTCATTCATCTCTAGGACGGGGACGTGAGGCACTAACAGGTTGTATTAGAGAGCGAGCATCTACCTATCTGATCGTCGAGATTGTCCTATTCGAATTCTCGGGCCTAAGCGCTAGAAGGATTTTCGATGAGAGGACTGGGCTATATCTGCTATCTCTGGAGAATAGGCTCTAACCATCAGATATAATTTTTATAGCATGTGAGTACTATTATTACTATGAAGCAGGATCGATCAAATGTTTTTTTAGCGGATGCATCTGACAGATCCCAGGGGATCAAGAGGCTTTTTGAGGAGTTCGATCTGAGGGCAGAAGGAGTCGTAGCTTTGAAGGCAAACTACAACAGTGACGATCCCTTCCCGGCGACGACGCACATCCAAACCTTAAAAACCTTAGTTGAGCTTCTGAAGGCTGAAACATCGGCTCAGATCATCATGGCCGAGCGCAGCGGAATGGGCTTTACTCCTCATGTTCTCGAAAATAGGGGTGTCATCGATCTCTCCCAAAGCTTGGGATTTAGTCTGATGGATCTTGATGCCTTGAATCTGGATGGCTGGGAGGATATACAGGCAGCAGATCTCCATTGGCAGCGCGGCTTCAAGATCGCCAGAGTCTTCAGAGAAGCTGATAAGGTCGTTCAAACATGCTGCCTTAAAACACACAGGTTTGGCGGTCACTTCACTATGTCCCTAAAGAACTCAGTTGGCCTTGTGGCTGCTAGGTCCCCCGGAACCCATTACGATTACATGAGGGAGCTTCACACATCTAATTACCAGCGGTTAATGATAGCAGAGATCAATAAATTCTACAAAACCGATATGGTCCTTATGGATGCGACCTCGGGTTTCTCCAGCGGCGGACCGGAAAGAGGAGAGCTAATTGAGCCAGGGCTGCTTTTGGCAAGCATTGATAGGGTGGCACTTGATGCTGTGGGAGTTGCGCTGCTGCGCTTCTACGGTACAACGCCCGAGGTATCCAGAGGGCGCATCTTCGATCAAGAGCAGATCGCCCGTGCATCATCGTTAGGCATTGGCGTTTCGTCCGCTGAAAAAATAGATATCGAGCCGTTAGACCAGAAGAGCCAGAAGGCAGCTGAAATTATTGGAAGCAACCTTGATAAAGAAGGGTAGCCTTTTCCGTGGGTGCTGTTTCATAGCTATCCTTAAGCTCAGCATCAATCCTGGCTAAGAGTTCCTTTGCCCTTTCCATTGCTTTAAGGAGATATTTCCGCCTATCTCCTTTTATGCTGCAATCTCTGAGGTTACCATCTTTTGCGTTTTCATCTCTTGTGTTTTCAATGAATGATTGGACATCATCTTTTATTCGTCTCAGATGCCTCATTTTCGCGAGCTTGTCAAGCGGCTTCTCGCCCTGAAGCTTCTGCCCGCCCTCATGCCCGCCCTCTGAGAAATACCAGTCCTTGAACCATGTGAAGCCCAAATTGAAAAGCTTGTAGCCCTGGCGACTAAGGACTGGCGGAATCCCCATGGCAAGTCCACACGAAGTCTCATGATCGCAGTAGTATTCGATGAAGATTCTCTCACCTGGACCTAAAGCGCCACATAAAGCATCCAGAAGGGCATCCTCGATATCGGAGTCGTAGTAATCGTAATAGTCATTGCCAAGCGACCTTAAATTCAAGCGATCTTTTATACAGAATATATCAATCCATGACCTGTAATGAGGCTCCCTGCCGGGAAAGATCGCTAAGTAAAAAATGTGTAAATCCGCGGAGCCATCCTTAAGGTAGACCTCCAGGAATTGAGCACCCTTAAGGCTACATGCCCTCACTTTTCTGGCATAGGCTTTTGTTCCATCGATATCTATGCCATCGGCAAACCTCTGGATGATATCTTTCAGCATCCTATCTCTATCCTGTCGGGAAGGAGGTCCCGGCGGTAGATGAGATTTTGGATATATCACTATTTCATAGTTTCTTTATCGCATCTATTATCTCATTCATATCAGGGAGCTGCTTTATCTCGTAGATTTTAGCAAAGGCAACATTTCCCTTTCGGTCTATCAGGATGTTGGCCCGTTCTGCGAAGCCATCCTTATCCCTGAAGACACCGTAGAGCTGGGCAACGCCCCCGTGGGGCCAGAAGTCCGCAAGAAGCCGCGTATTCTTAATCCCCAGGCTCTCTGCCCAGGCCTTTTTGCAGGGCACCGAATCAATGCTGATCCCGACAGCTACTGCATTCAGCGAATCCAGTGTATTCTTGTTTTTCTCAAGCGACCTCATCTGGCCGGAGCAGACCGATGTCCAGGCAAGTGGATGGAAAGAAAGCAGTACATACCTTCCTTTCTGCTCCGATAGAACGAAAGCACTTCCGCTTTGATCCTTCAGCGAAAAATCCAATGATTTATCTCCAATCTTTATCATGCTGACCATCTCTAATTTCACCTATAAGTTGTCGTCTAAACTATAAGTATATTATAGGAAAGGATTTCGCTAAAAGCTGAATGGTGGCCAATCCGGCAAGTTATATTGGCGTTATGCTATATCATTTATCCTAACCAGTTAGCATCTATAGAGCATAGGACTGGACGATCTTTTCTCTAACCTTCTGGGTAATATTTGAGATAGCTTTCGAAAAGGGTTCACTTTAGCGTTAGAACCATGACATATTTTCCTGTGCTATCGCGCTCGTACCTATCGCCCAGTCCCCGCCCAAGCATCTTGCTGCGTTCGAAGCATGCCTCGCAGACCTGCATACGCCTGAACCCCTCGCAGGCAGCGATCTTTGCATCATAGAATACTTTATCGATCTTTCGGTTGCACTCCCCGCATCGATCAGGCACCTTTCCACTCCAAACTGTAGCCATTCCATATCACCATCGGCAGTAGGCACTTTATACTGCTAATAACTTACTATAATTCGTAGGTATAATGTCTAACTCCTATATTCCGATTTCTACCTTTTGTATGTATTTCAAAGAGATGCTAAACAAGGCCGCTCAGCAAATTTTTTGCTACTTTGCTATTGTATTGTCATCATAAAATAAGATACGTAATATAAGTTATATTCTTTCACAGGAGTTACGAGGCTCCTTATGCAAAAAGTTCCTGCATTAACTTATAGAGCATACCTTGCCTTCAAAAAAATCCTAGGATTTAGCTTGAACACCATTCTGACTAGACTACTAAAATCTGCCTTTGATGTATACTTATCCCCAAGAGAGCGTATAATGCTGTTAAGATCGCTATCGTCCAATCTGGTAAAAAACGCCTTCACTAAATAATTTCTGGCTATCTCCTTTCCTATTGTGCTTCTCCACAGGTCTTCATAATTCTTCAGTGCGTCTCTTCCGGCATTGTCTCTCGCCTTAACAGCTACTTCTCCTGCCATCATTCCTGCTCTCATTCCGTTTATAATACCTGCATAAGTTAGAGGATCCGACTGCCTTGCAGCATCGCCCACGAGCATGACACCATCTGAGATCGCGGTCCTTATCCGACCCGTTGCCGGGACTCCGCCTGCAACCACATCTATTATCTTTGCTTCAGGCATACGGCTTTTGATAAAATCATTCAGCAGCTTCATTGCCATACCCGGGCTATGCCTAGAGCCCTGGGCGCACACACCAACATTCGCAAGGTTCTCGCCTCTGGGAAGAGACCAGACATATCCACCAGGAGCAATCGCGTTTCCCAGATAAAACTCGCAGTAATCCTTATCGATATTATCATCGCGAATTAAAAATTGTACACATACCTCAATATCCATAGGCTTAATGGTTGTATCTATCCCTGCCCACCGGCCTACCTTGGATTCGATGCCGTCTGCACCTATAATCAGAGGGGCCTTTAGTTTTAGGAGATCTCCTGAGCATCTGGCAAATACTCCGCAAGGCACACCATCCTCCTTTAGCAGACCTATGGCGCTTGTTTTGACGAATATCTCAGCGCCCTTCTCTGCGGCCTCCAAGGCTAGAGCACGGTCGAAGATCTTGCGATCTAAGATATACCCCACTTCATCCGGCACTTGATTTTCAGAAATGGTGATATTGGAGCAGTCTGGAGAATAGACCCTGGCGCCTTTTACTTCTGCATCAATCCACGCAGGATCGGTCTTGATCATCCTGCTTAAGTGCCACTTGCTTACTCCGCCTGCACACCTCACAGGGCAGCCGATCTCCTGCCTCTTTTCTAAGAGGGCTACCTTCAGGCCTGATGAGGCCGCAGTCTTCGCAGCCATGGACCCTGCAGGTCCTGCGCCTACTACTATGAGGTCGAACTTCATGCTTTTGGATAAAGGTTCTATTTTTATCCTCCTCGCGCTATACGCAATAGGTTAGATAGTAATAATCATATCTTAAATTATTTAAACATGTCACGTTTACAGCCGGTAATATTCTACTTTATGCAATAGAATCCCGCCTGTAAGTAGGAATACCAGAGCAGCTCAACAGCTTTGAATCCTGCTCCTCTTAATATGGAGAGATGCTGTTCGACTGTTAGGGGAAAGAACATTGTATCAAATCGCTTGAGATGATTTTCGACCGTCTCCAGATCTCTGCCTCGAGAAAGCTGAAAGCTCCTCCAATTCCTTTTTCCTATCTTAGTCCCTATTTCCGTGAGCGGCCTGATATTCTCGAAGGTTATATACACGCCGCTCTCATTCAATAGATCATAACACACGTTGGTAGCCTTGATTCTATCATCTTTTGATAGGTAATGGTGCGATTGAATGGCAGTGATTACATCAAGGCTTCCAATATCCTCTATAGGTAGGTCTTGAGTGGAAATAGGCTTCAAGAACTTCACCCTCGCCTTTCCGGATAACTTCTTCTTTGCCTCCTCCAGCATATCAACGGATGGATCAGCAAGAATAAACCTGGTATCCGGGAAATGCTCTACTGCCATTTCTACAAAAGTGCCTGTGCCGCAGCCTGTATCAAGCCAGATCTCAGGATTCGATTGCATTGCCTCAACCAGGTTGACGGTCTCCTGATGAAACGAATCGTAATAAGGCAGAATTTGTCGGATCTCTTTATCGTAATTGAGGAAATGCATGGTCTGTGGCACGCACTTCCCTGCATTTATATCCTCTCACAATTTGCCTTGTTATAGATCTATCTTATCAGTGCCCTAATAATTCGATATGAGAGCGTGATCAACTTGAGTCTATTCTGACCATGTTTAGAGCCAGGATATTGATTGTAATTATTTATGCATCATTACTATAGCCTTTTTCTTTATGATCGGCGTTCTTCTTAACCTTTTAGCCCACGCGAAATCTTTTATACCTCCAATTCCATTGTAAACCAAACCTGATAACATAGGTTGACAACACTCGGTGGCACGTTTACAGCATCTGCTGGATACAGAGGGCCATTACCACGTTGGCTTTCTATACCCTCGTCACCCATAATAACCATTGAAGCATCATACGCATGGGGGAGAGCATGAATAGCGGCCAGAAATTTAGCTTACATAATGGGGCATCGGAAACCCAATACGCCGATAGGGCTACAATAGATCTTGAAATCTATCTTTCAAACAGCAGCCAATTCAGATCTCAAATCTATGATCATCGAGAGATCCAATGTATAGCAGATCATTTCGGCCTATCTACTGAGCGCGTACGTTCAGAGCTGAAAAGGCTTGGCTACCAATTGATCAACAACGGCCATGGTCGAAAGATCTGGAAGAGCAGGGAGGGCGAACACGTTAATTTTACAAAAAAGATCGCTTCTCTTGAGGAGTATATCTCGAAGTATGAAGCCAGACAGATGCAATTTTACGATAAATCGGAGATTGGACGGATCGCCAATAGGATCGGAGTTGGTCGGGATTCCGTCCGGGCTGTTCTGAGACGCAAAGGCTACAAGCTAACTACGAATGTCCATGGCATACCTGTATGGATCAAGAAGTCTGCGATTCCTATCTCAGCGATCTCCATTATTCTTTTTAATCTTTATTTAGATACAGGAATAGAGTTGAGTAAACTATAACATCTAGCAATTACCATTACACAACTATCCCAAATGTCGGGGCTGCTCTAATAGCAAATATTAGAGTCTACAGCTGCTTATAGAGCAGCGAAGAGAATTAACATCAGGATAACAAATGAAAAGATGAGAATTTATGCCGGATAACTTTGACCGCCGCAGGGTAAATAAACCGAATCCTCAGGCAAGACCAAACCAGGACCAAAGGAGGCCAGCAGAAAGCCCAAAACGTGGAGAGAGAGGCCCATACTTTTTGCCAAAGCTGCTGGGGCAGGAGATCACCATTCACCTCATCACTGGCCAAGCTATTAAAGGAAGTCTCAGGGGATTCAATTCTTATGAGCTGCTTATCGAGTCAAATGATTCAGATGAGTTAAGCCTGGTCTTCAGAAGTGCTATTGTTAAAGTGAACTTCGGGGCAGAGTTGATAAGAACTCCAAGTAATAAATAATAGTCGCCATTGCCAGACGTTGTAAAATAGCAAAATATGGAGGCATATGCTTGGATGGAATCTTTGCTGATGAAGCCAGAACTCCAGATACCATGATGTCCATCAGTATGCAGATAGGGTCCTGACAGGCGTAGGCGATATAAGCCAGATACCTATAGGAATGGGCGGCAGCGGCTTGCCTTAGGGATTTAAGCTTATATATAACTTTAAGAGAAAGTAATAACAACTTGTTAAATCAGCACATAAGGGGGGTACCCATGAATCAAGGGTTTAACGAATTTAAAGAAACCATATTGAGCGCGGAAAAACCAGTTGAATTTAAGGAGCTAAAAGAGGGGAGTTTTCGTACCTATAGTTTGCCGATAATATCAATTTCCATAATCGCTATACTCCTTCTGATATTGCCAGCATGCGCAAAGGCCGATTTCAACTCAAGCGCCAACTTAGGCACCAATACAAGCATTAACCAATCTGCATCTGCATATCTCAGTGGATTTGATGAAGGTTACAGGCTAGGAGTTCTTGTCGTCCTTGCACAAAGCAATGCCACCATCGCTGAAGAGTATAACATATTAGTTCAGCAACATAACGACCTGATAAACAAAACTCTTAGTGTGGAAAAAGCAGAATCCAATTTGCTCGCCAAAGTGCCAATACCTAGCATGGCCCCGAAGAAGCCATATGATCCATGGGAGCTATAGGCTATATCACGCATAAGAATTCCGAAGGGGACTGCCCTTCGGGAGCCATCTTTTAAATTCTTTTCAAATATTAGGGAACCATCCTCCATAATCATTCTCTAATATTTGCTGGGTTGGGATCAGCTGTCCAGATGAATTCAGTGAGTAACCCATAGGAAGGTCACCCCAACTCCAGAGACCCTGCGCCGCTGTAGTATTGGTGATCTGTGACGCGCCTGCTATTTGCGTTAGAATTGTCTGACCGCTGGCCCCACTGAGCTGCACTGGCTCGACGGCATTGGAGCCTAAGACCAATAACAAGAGGATTAAGCCGCATATCAACAGAGTTTTCGTACTATCTCCCCCTTTAACTAATTTATATCATATAATTGTAATATCAGGAGCTCGAATAGATATAAAGATGTAGTATGCCTGTCGTATGCTGATAGAATTCTCGCGTACACATGTCTATCAAAGGTATTTAATAAGTGAGAGATAAAAATACGTTCAACTAAGAGGGATAATATAGGTAGTATAATTGAATCCGAGATACAGGAATTGTGGTGATAGATTTGGCCAAGGTTCTGATCGTATATCATACCTTATCTGGAAACACTGAGAAGATGGCAAAGGCCTTCGCCGATGGCGCCAGAAGCGTACCAGGCACTGAGGCTGTTCTTAAGAAGGCATTCGATGCGAGCTTGGAGGATCTTCTAGGATGTGACGCTATTGCTTTTGGGTCAGCTGATTACTTCAGCTATATAGCGGGAGCGCTTAAGGATTTCTTCGATCGCACCTTCTACCCTTCACAAGGCAAAGTGGCCGGGAAACCATATGCAGCATTTGCAACTGGAGGAAGAGGGGGAGATACAGCTCTTGCGGTGTTGGATCGCCTATGCAGCTCATTCAAACTCAAGAAGGCGATCGATAGCATATCAGTTGCGGGAGCGCCACCCTCCGAGGTTTTGGCTAAATGTAAGAATGCTGGCGAGAAATTAGCGGAGATTGTTTCGAAGTGATTGCAACATCGCTTAATAAATTATTTATCTCATAATGTGCAACTGTTTCTGGGTTTGTTGATTTTTATACAAATTTCAATCTCAGTTGGTAGCTGAAATGAATTAATTGTGCCGGGGTGACCGACCGGCTAGGTATGCGGCTGCAGAGCGCAACAATAGGGTTCGACTCCCGATTTTGGAAAGCTATCGCACCAGACAGCTGAAGACCTGGAACGGCATAGGATAGAGCCGGACCTGACGAAGAGAAATCCAGGCGATTTCTCTCTTTGGAAAAAGCGGGAGAACGGCGATGATGTTACCTGGGATTCGCCCTGGAAGATTCAAAGATCAAAAGCGAGCATGTAGCTCAAAATACATGACGGGCTACTCAATAACAAATAATCTCTGCCCCATATTTATCACAGATGTTCATAATGTTTTATAAGTCTTTGCCTTTTATCCCAATTGTTGCTTGGAAAAAGTTAGAAATACTCAAATATTGCCGCCATAAAAAGCCTTATATTGTTCTATATCAGAGCAGTAATTTGGTGAACTAAAAATGAGGGATCGCCTTTGCACCACCCAGGCATGAGAGTTCCCGCCTGAAGATAGAACGGCTACCGCCGTCGGCAAAGCTTGTTTTGAAGGTGCTTGAATCGGGAAGCCTTCTAACGCAGAAGGATATAATAAGCAAGACATATCTTCCTGCCAGAACCGTTAGATATGCGCTAAGCAGACTTAAGGAGGAGAACCTCTTAGAAGAGCGCTTCTACTTTCAAGATGCGCGTCAGAGCCTCTATGGACTGAATGGCCAGACTGAGGAGATGGTGGTCGGATAATCCTTTTAAATTTATTATAATCGATAAAGAAATAGGTGTCGGTATGATTCATAAGAAAGTACAGCTTGCGAAAAAGCAAGCCGATGGATATGTGATACCTCTTGGGCAGGTTAACCTTGTGAGTGTGGTTACGGATGTAGGAATGGTGGGCTGCGGTGCATTTGATGTAGCCGCCCTGAATAACTTCGGTTATCCTGCAGCCAAGGTCAGGCCGTCTCAAGGAAGCTCAATTGCCACTATCGATGATCTTCTTGATGGAATTATTAAGGAGGTAAACCCAACGGCAGAGAAGCTGGGGTTGAAAGTTGGCATGACCGGCAGAGATGCCCTTGATCTTCTCTAGTCAATTATCATTTTTCTCTGCGGGTCTGCCCAGTGATTTGCGAAGGGGATAAATATAACTATTTAGAGAAATAGATATGATGGCGGTGATAAGGTGAAGGTTGCAGATCCCGTATGTAAGATGGAGATCGAAGATAAGTGGGCTGCTTTCAAGTCCGAATACAAAGGGAGAATTTACTATTTTTGCTGTGAGTCCTGCAAAAAAAGGTTTGACCTAAATCCTGAGAAGTACATCAGTTAATCCTCAGAGTGCATCATAATTACCCGGAGGCTATTTTCAACGCGAAAGGAGCTGCGGCTTCAAGCTCGCCTCCTTAAATGCGAAAAATTACTCCTAATGAGCATTGGAAAATTTTCCTGAACTAACTCTTGAGGGATAACAAAGATGAAAGAAGAAGGCTCGCCTAAGAAAATCGAAGGGCATGAGATGCATCGGGCGAAAGAAAGCCATGGTGGCGAGAATCATGCGGGACATAGCTTGGATAGTATGGATAGAATGGCCAAGCACCCTGAGAAGGCTCAAAAGGTGCATCACGGAAGGCATGAAGGCCATGTTACCGAGGACTTCAAAAGAAAGTTCATAATCTCGCTAATTCTTACCGTCCCTATACTTATCCTTTCACCTTTCATTCAGGATGTATTAGGATTCAAAATGGAGTTTCCCGGCTCCACTCTTGTTCTGTTTCTGCTCGCCACGTTTGTCTATTTCTATGGCGGCTCTCCCTTCTTAAAGGGCTTTTTCCGGGAGGTTAGGGATAACGATATCGGCATGATGACACTGATCGCCGTTGCCATCAGCGCAGCATACTTCTACAGCTCGGCGGTGGCCTTCGGCCTGAAAGGAGAGGTGTTCTTCTGGGAGCTGGCAACGCTTATAGACATCATGCTGCTGGGCCACTGGATCGAAATGCGATCAGTGCTCGGGGCATCGAGGGCGCTGGAGGAGCTGGTCAAGATCATGCCATCTGAAGCACATCTGCTGAAGGATGGGCAGACTATGGATGTCAGTGTCGAGTCCCTTAAGCCTGGAGACAGGGTTTTGGTTAAGCCGGGCGAAAAGGTGCCAGTTGACGGGTCTGTGATCGAGGGAGAGACCAGCGTCAACGAGTCGATGCTAACTGGAGAATCAAAGCCCGTGACCAAACGCTCTGGGGACAGCGTGATTGGTGGCTCGATTACTGGTGAGGGCTCCATGGTCGTTGATGTCAGAAAGATCGGCGCCGAGACCTATTTGGCCCAGGTAATAGAGCTTGTAAGAGCTGCTCAGGAGAGCAAGTCCAGAGCGCAAGATCTGGCCGACAGGGCAGCTCGAATGCTCACTATAATATCGCTTAGTGTTGGGGCCTTTACGCTGGCGGCATGGCTCTATCTCCAAATGGGATCGGCCTTCGCCATGGAGAGGGCAGTGACTGTGATGGTCATATCCTGTCCTCATGCTCTTGGCCTGGCAGTGCCTCTGGTCGTGGCAGTCTCAACATCGCTGGCTGCAAAATCGGGCCTTTTAATTCGAGACAGGCAGGCATTCGAGCGTGCCAAGGACCTGGAGGCTGTGGTCTTCGATAAGACTGGAACGCTCACCGAGGGCCGTTTCGGCGTTACGGATATTGTATCCTTCGCAGGGGCGGATGAGACTGAGATCCTCAAACGAACGGCATCTTTGGAGTCTATCTCAGAGCACCCCATTGCAGCTGGAATAGCGAATTCTGCCAAAGAGAAGGGCATAGAGCTTGTGCCTGTTCAAGACTTCAAGGCCATTCCTGGAAAGGGAGTCGAAGGATTGGTGCAGGGGAAGAAGCTGTTGGTGGTGAGCCCTGGATACCTGCGGGAAAACAGAATTGATATCAAAGACGAGAGGGTTGAACGGCTGGCGCAGCAGGGAAAGACCGTGGTTTTTCTTTTAGAAGAAGGCCGACCCGTGGGAGCCATCGCTCTGGCGGATATCATAAGGAAGGAGTCCCGTGAAGCTATCGAGCGCCTGAAATCCATGAATGTGAAATGCATGATGCTTACAGGGGATAACAGATTCGTTGCGCAATGGGTCGCTGGGGAACTTGGTTTGGATGACTTCTTTGCCGAAGTCCTGCCACATGAGAAGGCTGAGGCCATCAAAAAAGTTCAGAAAGATTACACCGTGGCAATGGTAGGAGATGGAGTTAACGATGCTCCCGCGCTGGTGCAGGCTGATGTGGGAATAGCTATAGGTGCTGGCACGGATGTGGCAGTGGAATCAGCGGATATAGTACTGGTTAGAAATGATCCCCGAGATGTGGCTTATATCATCAAGCTATCGAGGAAGACTTACTCGAAGATGTTCCAAAATCTTGTTTGGGCCACAGGATATAACGCCTTTGCAATCCCACTGGCGGCCGGAGTTCTTTACAGCTATGGCATACTGCTGAGCCCTGCTGCAGGTGCGATACTTATGAGCGCAAGTACTGTGATAGTGGCCATAAATGCGAGACTGCTGAAGGTTTAACGGCAAACTGAATATACTAACGTGTCATGCAGTAAAGAAGCTTCTGCAGGATGATAATTTACCGGTTAACTAACAATTTTATTACATCGAATGTTCTGGTCTGTCTAGATTATCTCTAAATAAGATTATAACCTAAATACTAGCAATAGTAGCAAAGCAAATTATTTTCAATTAAGTGAGATATATGCCCGAGAATAAAAAATATGTGCTTTGGTTCGATGAAATAGGCATCGAAGATGTACCATCAGTAGGTGGCAAGAATGCCTCCCTAGGAGAGATGTACAGGGAGCTGACGCCTAAGGGCGTAAAGATTCCAAACGGCTTCGCCACAACGGCCTCAGCATATTGGCACTTTCTAAGCTCTGCAGGCATCCTGGACGAGCTCAAGGAGACGCTAGAGGGCCTGGATAAGAGCAATGTGAAGGACCTTGCCGCACGCGGCAAGAAAGCACGTGAGATCATACTGAGCGCAAAGCTGCCGGATGATCTTTGGGCTCAAATCAAAGCTGCTTACGATGAACTCGGCAAGCAATACGGCAAGGATCCCGATGTGGCGGTTCGAAGTTCTGCTACTGCAGAGGATCTGCCCACAGCATCCTTCGCAGGCCAGCAGGAGACATATCTGAATGTCCGAGGCTACGATGAGCTAAAAGATGCAACCATCAAATGCTATGCGTCGCTCTTCACGGACCGAGCGATATCCTATCGTATCGATCAGGGCTTCGACCAGTTCAAGGTTGCTCTATCTATAGGCATAATGAAGATGGTCAGATCAGACCTGGCAGCAAGCGGCGTTATATTCACGCTTGATACTGAGACAGGGTTTAGGGGTGTTGTATTCATCACAGGTGCCTATGGCCTGGGCGAGAACGTTGTACAAGGAGCTGTAAATCCGGACGAGTTCTATGTTTTCAAGCCTACATTCAGAAAGGGCTTCAGACCCATCATCAGAAAGACGCTTGGTGACAAGAAGATAAAGATGGTATATGGAAGCGGCAGCGAGAAGGCGCTCACAAAGAACGTGGAAGTTCCTGAGGCTGATAGGAGGAAGTTCTGCATCACAGATGAGGATGTCCTGATGCTTGCAGGCTACGCGATAATCATTGAGGATCACTATTCAGAGAAGGCCGGAAAGGAGAGGCCGATGGATATAGAGTGGGCCAAGGATGGAACCAGTGGAGATCTGTTCATAGTCCAGGCAAGGCCAGAGACAGTTCAGTCACAGAGGGCAAAAGATATCCTGGAAATATACCACCTGGAGAAACGTGGGTCCGTTATCGTTATGGGCAGAGGAGTCGGCGAGAAGATTGCGAGCGGAAAGGCACATATTATTTCTGATGTAAGCGACCTCTCATCATTCAAAAAAGGGGAGATATTGATCTCCAATACAACGACCCCCGACTGGGAACCTGTGATGAAGATTGCCTCCGCAATAGTCACAAACGCAGGCGGAAGGACAAGCCATGCAGCCATCGTCAGCCGAGAGTTCGGGATACCTGCCGTAGTCGGAACCGGCAATGCCACAGAGAAGATCAAGGACGGCCAGGAGGTGACTGTGAGCTGTGCAGAAGGAGATATGGGTGTGGTCTATGGTGGTTTGCTGCCATTCAACGTGGAGAAGGTGAGCCTGAAGGACCTCACCAGGCCGAAGACAGAGATAATGATCAACCTCGGAAACCCTGAGAATGCATTCGCGACATCTATGATCCCCAACGACGGCGTCGGCCTTGCACGTCTTGAGTTCATCATAAGCAGCTATATCAAGATCCATCCAATGGCGCTTGTCCATCCCGATAAAGTGTTGGATGAGTCGATAAGAAGGCAGATCGATGAGCTTACCTACGGCTATCCGAATAACTCCGATTACTTCATCGAGAAACTTTCCCAGGGTGCTGGAACTATTGCTGCTGCCTTCTACCCTAATCCAGTAGTCGTCCGCCTGAGCGATTTCAAGTCTAATGAGTACGCAAACCTGATCGCAGGCGAGTACTTCGAGATCACTGAAAACAATCCCATGATTGGGTTCCGAGGAGCTTCACGCTATTATAACGAGAGATACAGAGACGGCTTTGCACTAGAGTGTGCAGCGCTGAAACGCGCTCGTGAGGAGATGGGGCTTACCAATATTATTATAATGATACCATTCTGCCGCAGGGTTGAGGAAGCGAAGAAAGTACTGGCGGAGATGGAGAAGAACGGCCTTAAGCGAGGTTCCAACGATCTGCAGGTCTACGTAATGTGCGAGATACCGAGCAACGTCGTGCTTGTGGATGAGTTCTGTCAGCTTGTCGACGGCATGTCTATAGGTTCGAACGATCTGACACAACTAACGCTTGGAATAGACCGTGACTCAGAGCTGCTTGCAGCGGATTTCGATGAGCGTGATCCGGCTGTGCTGAAGATGGTGGCATTATCGATTCAAGGAACGAAGAGGAACGGACGCCACAGCGGTCTATGCGGACAGGCACCAAGCGATTATCCAGAATTTGCAGAATTCCTGGTGGAGCAGGGTATAGATTCTATATCCATCAACCCCGATACAGTGATGAAGATCACACTCAAAGTTGTGGAGACTGAGAAGAGACTGGGCAGGAAGTAACTTTCCTGTCCGTTACTCATTAAGATATTGCCACAACTGTGGTCTCAAGACCATTACTGAAAATCTTATGGGAAAGGGTTTATCTTAATAGGACTTACGCACTTGGCGGAACTTTCTTATAATATATGTGTTATATTAAATGAGAAATGAGCTGGAGAAAGATGCTTTGAATCCGGCTAAATGTGACGACCTTGATTATATTCACTTTCTAATTGCATCAATGGATGTTTTTTCCTGCACTGAAGCTGCTAGATGTCAGGTATCACGGAAAAATAATCCATCACATGATGCATTTACTCGTCTCTTACAAAGACAGCCTCCTGATACGGAAGCGTTATGGGATGAGGTTAAGATATTCATCCGACCCCAAGAGTGTTTCTTAATTCTCGACGATACAACATTAGACAAACCCTATGCAAAAAAGATGGATTTAGTCTATCCTCAATGGAGCGGGAAGCATCATAGAGTAGTAGAAGGAATAAATATTACTACATTGCTCTGGACAGATGGGACTCCGATAATTCCAGTTGATTTTCGAGTCTATGATAAAGATACTGATGGTAAATCAAAGAACAATCATTTTCGCGATATGTTGAATAAGGCAAACGAACGGGGATTCAAGCCTTATTTTGTCCTCTTTGATAGCTGGTACTCAGGAATAGATAATCTCAAAGCATTAAGGAAACTTGGATGGCATTGGCTTACTAGATTGAAGAAAAATAGATTAGTAAATCCTGATGATACTAAGAATGTACCAATTGAGGAGATAGAGATCCCGCCAAAAGGCAGAATTGTGCATTTGAAGGCTTACGGCTTTATAAAAGTATTCAAGATTGTTTCCGATGATGGCGACATTGAATACTGGGCGACTGATTCACTGGAAATGAAAGAAACAAGGCGGAAAGTATTAAGTAAGCATTCTTGGAAAATCGAGGAATATCACAGAGGAATTAAACAATTCTGCGGAGCTGAGCGCTGTCAAGCAAGAAAGAGCCAATCTCAGAGAGCACATATATTATTCTCTCTAAGAGCATTTCTCAGATTGGAGCTAATACGACTTATCAAGGGAATAAGTTGGTTTGAAAGCAAGCGTAGAATTATTCGAAATGCTATAAGCACATACAGAGAATGTCCTGATTTCCTACGGTCTATAGGCTCAACTGCGTAAGTCCTACTTAATAGACTCTATGTTCATTTATGAAAAATGCAATAACTTGGTTCGACATCCCCACAGAAAATTTTGATCGTGCTGTAAAGTTTTATTCAGACATCCTTGGCCAGCAAATCCGCGTGGATACATATATGGGGCAGAAACTCGGCTTCTTTCCAATGGAAGGGATGGAAGGAGTAGGTGGAGATCTGGTGCCGCCTGGAATGGGCAACAAGCCTTGCGCTAATGGGACTAGAGTATATTTAAGCTGTGAGGGCATAATTGATGAGGTCATCAGGAGAGTGGAAAAGGCAGGTGGAAAGCTTATTGCACCTAAATTCAAGATAGGCGAAGTTGGTTGGATCGCGATGATCATGGACACCGAGGGAAATACTGTGGGTCTGCATAGTTTTAAGTGATTATCGATATTTTAATGATATTTAGATAAGAGACGCTACATAGGTATACAAAATCCAAAATCGCAATGAAAAGGGGGTTACTTTCAATAGTATTGATTCTTATCTGATCGATCATAACTGCCTTTGCAAAAGCCACTGGATTATCCGTGGTTGGATTATCCGTTATACGGCGACTGCTAGCTAGAGAGCCACCACAGAATTTCTAATTACTACTACTAATTATTGCTTCCACTTAGTTTATAATACTTCAGAACTCATTCGTCTTCGGTTAAGACCACAACCCATCCCTAAGTCGTTCTCTATTGACATGCGGATCAAGTGCTTCACTTGAATATACATTTAAGACTGTGAAGAAATCTTGTTCAATTCCAAGATAATCAAATATAGCAGACAAGAGTCGCGAAGAATTTTCGATAAAGATATTGCTCCATCTGAGCTGAGTAAATCGAACCATCTGGTTATCAGGATTCAATTTTCTAACGACATAATACACTTTTCTACTGACCAAAAGTGTCAGAATTGAGATCCAAATTAAGGCTTCAATCGCACTCGGGCTCTTCGTTGTTATCTGATCCAAAGCATATCTGCTTTTCAATTCTTTGAAGATAAGTTCAACTTCCCATCTTGCGGCATAGGTGGCGGCAATCTCAGAAGCAGATAACGTATCTGGAGAAATATTTGTCATATAAAAATGATGTTCTTCTGCCTCAGTATTATATACTGCGACTAATCTAAATATCCCATTATCTTTTTTGCTCTTGCCGCGATAAGACCTTCGATTGAAAGATACTTCAACATTAACGTCGAATATCTCATCAGATTTTTCCAATACGATATCTTTCAAATGCTTTCCAATTAAATCAATTCCACGGCAATTGCATACTTGATTTACGCCTACTATTACGGGATTTGAGTTGCTCTTAAGGCGTGAAACAAAGGATCCCCCATTTTCCGCTATTCGATCAAATAGTTGATATTTGTAAAATCCAAGATCAATGAGTAATATTATATCTTTTACCCAAGGGCCAATCTTTAATGTCTTTAGGTCGTTGGTATTCTCAGGTAAGATCGAAATGCTCTTAGGGCTATTGGCTATTGCGCTTGTCAAATATGCCACTTTTACTCCTGCTGCCACTGTCTTGGAGCGAGCAGCAGGCCATTTGCTGGCAAGGCTTTCATGAAGACGAATAATGGTGCTATCCTGGATCATCACATCACGAAAGCTGTTTAGACGTTTGCCCAAGATTCTGCTTGGTTCTTGAGCCATATGCTCAATGCCATGAATTACACACCCTTTGAGAAATTTTACTAGCTCTGGAGTGAAACGATCGTGCCAACTGCTATCTGATATCGATACTTTTCCGTGCACTTCGTACTCGCGTTTCAACTCTGCAAGGGTTCTGCATAGCTGAGTGCCATAGCCAATCGCCAGAGTCCAGAACATTATTACTGGATCAATTTTCCTCTCTCGTTCAACCAATCCACTTTCTCTTGCAGTTTCTCTAAGCCACTTGGAATCAAACATCGTGGTTAGTTCTTTTTCCACTATATCTTTCCCAAATTGTGATGCCCCTTTTCGCATGCTATTCCCTTAATTGGATATGGCATCACATATTCCATATAAATCTTATTAAATGAACTATTTGCGCAGAAGGATTTAGTCACATCTATAACGATTAACCTAAGAATTATCTCTTAACCGAAGACACATGCTTCAGAACTAAGACAATAATGCTGAGATCAAGCAAAACTGCTAAATATACAGTTTGAACCCTATGATATAAAGGATGATAGTTGATTGGGCTGGAGGAAATATCGCATGATGATGAAAAAAAGAAGCGACGATCTTATTATCTCTCAGATACTGAATATATGCGAAAGCGGTGCACGTAAAACTAAGATAGTATATCAAGCGAACCTCAATTCCACCTCAGTCAATCGATATCTTGAATGCCTCATAGAAACAGGCATGATCGAGCAGTCCAGCTATGGATCAAGCTACCTATTTAGAACGACAGAGAAAGGATCAGAGCTGAAAGATAGGCTGAGTCGCCTTCAGACAGAGATGAATGAACTTCGCACAGCTGTGCTTAATGTTTCTGCCTAAATCCAAGCCCAACATACCCATAAACATCCTTTCTGCGACAATAATATAAACTTCCTTAGCTATTCTTGACCGCCGTTGGCGGGACTATTCTTTGGATTTTATATCAAATCGTTATTTGCAGTAACTATTGGTTAGTATTAAATACTTAGACATAGTATCTATATTTAAATGTTGACGGACTTCAAGACAAAACTTGAAAATGCGAAGACTCTTGCGGATATATTCGAAGTGGTCAAAGCGATAGTATTGAAGAGCATGGGCAAGAGCAGAGGCGGATTGATGCTGGGCATGGCTAACCTGGGCAACCACCCTCAAGGCGTTCTGGGAGGCTTCTTCACTGTGGGATCGAATGTTATAGTCATGAACAGGATTCCGCTGCAGAGGATCACAGAGACCAAGCCAGAACTGTATAAGCCATATGCCTTTCATATACTGCTCCACGAGTACATTCACTCCTTAGGATACCTGGATGAGAGCATGGTCAGGTCAAAGGTTTATCAGATCACTAAGGATGCTCTCGGGGAGGATCACCTTGCAACAAAGATTGCAGCCAACACCAATGACTTCATGAAGGATCTGATTTACCCAGACGCTGCCTGGAGGCCTGATGACACAAGGCTCGAACTGGAAAAGGACTTTGATAGATCCAGTGTCTCGTACATAGCCTGAACCTACTGGAGAGGCACTGCTACCTCTTTTAAGCTTTTCCAATAGTTATCCGGAGAACTCAGAATAGAAAAACCGATATGCTTTAAAACCCTGATACCACTCTGAATTCTGCTTTGAAAAATATCCGGCCGTCAAACCTTGTATCCGGTAGATGATTCGTAAAGCTCCTTTATGCGATCGGCCTCATCTCCCGACATATGCTTAGTCAGGAAATCGACGAAGATCCTGGCGTACTCAGGAGTTATACAGAGCAGGCACTCTGACCCAATCAGGATTTTGTCAGCGAGATATTTCAGATCCTCAGCCGACAGCCTCTCAAGCCTGGCCTCGAAGTCCTCTTCATCCACAGCGTAATGCATTGAGACCGGCGGGAGAATAGAGCGGTACTCGATCTTTGATTTCTTTTCTATCTCTGGCGCTAGCTTCTTCAGCACTTCGATGTCCTTCTCATTAAGCTTTCTCATGGTAATCAATCTCAAATCGGTATGTAAATCTGGGATTTTAAGGGATCCACAATTTAGGATCTCCCTGCTCGCTCATTCGTTCTCCCAGTTCTTTGTGCCCGATGGTTTAAGGATCTTCTGGGCATCACCCCTAAGAAGCATGTTTGTAAGCGCAGAAAGTGAGCAAAGCGTCCCTCTGCCCTGGATAACCTCGCCATTCGGACCCGGAATCCGGGCCACTATTCCGCCTTCTGCAGTGATCTCGATCTCCGTTCCAATCTCACTCAAGCGGTGAAGAATTATGTTGCCTGTCGCGCCCATGGACTTCTCCATCCAGCAGTGCTTGAAGGGGCAGAGGTCGCAGTAGGCCCTGAAAAGCTCGGCGCTGGCCTCCGGGACAAGCCCGGCAACAATCTCAGCCTTTGCAGTTCCATAAGCCATGCAGCAGCCGCGAACTCCCTTTGCCAGGATCTCATCCCCTTTGGCTAAAGAGACCTTGACGTGGCCGCCCTTGACTTCATAACGGTTCTCGATGCCCTCCTCATATTTCTTCCGGCCGGTGTTCGGAGCATCCTTCAAAATATCCTTGATCTTCTCAGCAAGCATTGGAGTTCGGGCTGCACCTATCGCCACAGCGCAGGTCGGACAGTAGGCTGGCGGAGATTCAGCAATAACCTTGCCGTCCTTATCCAAGAATGTGGCAACAACTCCCAAACCCTTGCGCTTGATGAGTGTCCGTCCGCCCATATTTTTGATCGTCATCAGCGCCACAGCCGCAGCCGTCAGCACACGACCGTAGCCCTGTAGCGCGGCGACAAGCTCGATATCCTCGGGAGTGTTGACGCCTTCCCTCATTAGATCATCTACTACATTTTCGGGTATCAGACCGGCATCAATTTCAGCCGCAAGAACCGCAGGTGACCAGACAACGCCAAAGCCCTCGCCTATCACATTCCCCTGATCATCGAAGATCTTTGCAAGTATCCCGCCGGGCCGCTCATACGCAACGATCCTGCCTCCTGCTCTGCAGATCTCCTCGGCTACAGCATGGCAGATGCCGCAGGCCCCCTCTTTTGGGTGGACTGCCTCTTTAATATGCTTCACAAGCTCTTCCTTAAACGTCATCGGTGACTCTATAGATTATCCATGATCTATATACTTTTCCAAAGATAGAGATTTGATTTTATAGTCCCTCTTTCTACTAATGGCCCAATAAATTCAAGGATTGAATAATATTCTTTGTGACTTTGTGTCTTTGTGGTGAGTTTTCAGTCCAAATAAACCACAAAGTCACAAAGACACGAAGGACGCTTAAAGAAACTCGGGATTATGGTACGAAAAGTATAAAGTAAACTTGCTATCAATAATCGACTAATCAATTCCCCGATAGATCCATACGGCTTCCTGCATTACCCTCCTGTAAAACCTTCCCAGATCCTTCATCGAGCTCCATTCATCCTCAGTATAAACCAGAATATCAGCAGGCACAGGCAGCTCACTAGCATCCCACTCCACAGCCCTGCGCACAAACGGCAGATCAGATCTCTCCAAAATGATGATTATGTCCAGATCGCTTCCCACTCCCGAGTCGCCTCTGGCATAAGAGCCGAAGTAGCCTATTCGCAAGATATCCTTTCTTTCTTCAGCTATCTCCTTAGCCCAGGCTCGCACAGCCTGATCAACGACCTGCCTATCCGGCCATCTGAGAACGGACGAACTCAACGATCGAACCGGCATAATTTATGGCCTCCTCGCTCTGAAGCCGACCGTAGTGCTCGAAGGGCGCGCCTTGCGGATGACCGTTAGGATATCTGGTAGGGATATAGAAGTTATCAAGAACTTTAGCCTTTTCTATTAGATCATCCGGCACAGACATTGGAAGCTCTTCAAGCAGCCTAGCCACTACATGTCCCCATGCCTCCTGCCCAAGGTGTAGGTGTAAAGCCTTTACTGCTTTCTCCGCAGACTGATGAGCAGCAAAGCACGCCCATTCATGGCGTCCTGCACGCCTGGAGTCATCTGCCTGCTCCAGATCCTGTGATGCCTGAGCAAGCCAATCGAAGGCACGGTTGGACACAATTTTCAGCCTCTTGTGATTTAGTTATCACTGCTGGGCAATAAAGTTATTAGTTATAGCCAGGTTGAACACCGAGAGCAAAATATTACAGGATTGGTCAACAATTATAAACACGAAAGACAGCTTCAAACCTTTATTAACATCGATCATTACTTATCCTTGAATTGATCCTTTCGACCTCAAGAGGCCGATGAATGAAGCTTGATGATAAAGTAGAGATGCATGGAAAGATGGCTGTGGCCCTGGAGATAATCGAGAGCTGTAAGGAGTTCTCAGCCATGATCCCAGAAGTCAGGACCAATTTAGTCTATGCTTCTCCCGATGCCGTTACTAGAAATGATGTCTTAGCAATCGATGGCCGAATAACGGTCGTAGACGGCATGCCTCATGCCGCTGGCAAGCCGAGGTTCGGGGCATCAAGCCATATGGCTCGCCTTATCATAGAGATAAGAAAGGTCGATCCATCCATTAGGGCGGGAATGGACTTCTCAAACGATCCCAAGCTTGCGAAATGGCTTGAAGTCTACTGCAAATCCAAGGGCTGGGTCTTCAGCGTGATTGATCGCAGGAATGAGCCTGAGGATATCAAGGAGGCAGAAGGAGCATCAATGCCCTGGAAGGTGAAGGCTGCGATAGATGCCGCAGGAGGCCGTGTGCCAAAGGTCTTCTATGAGACAGGAGCTGTTGGCAAAGAGCCAGTATCAGTCCTTATCGGAAAAGATCCAATCGTTGTAGCAGAACAAGTCTGCGAGATAGCGAGGCTTTACAATGGGGAACGATAAGCCAAAGATAGGCAAGATCGATCTGGACACATTCACATCATTTCTTCTCAATCGCCTGGGGAAGAAAGATGACACAGTCCTTGTGCCGCCCCTGACGGGCGTCGATTCAGCAGTCATCGACATAGGCAACGACAAGGTGCTGATAATCGCAGAGGATCCGATACTTGCCATACCAAAGCAGCCCTGGGAGATGTTCGGCTGGTATACAGTCCACATCGGAGCAAGCGATGTCGCAGTCATGGGCGTCAAGCCGAGGTACATGACATACTCCCTCCTGATGCCCCCTGACACAAAGGATAACGACTTCAGGACTATCGTGAATGCCATTCACAAGGCTGCCCTTGAGCTTGATATCGCCATCGTCGGCGGGCATACCGGCTATTATCCAGGCTTTGCCGCACCAACCATAGGCGGCGTTACAGTCTTTGCCGTAGCGGACAAAGGGAGCTACGTCACCCCTGCAGGAGCAAAGCCAGGCGATGACGTAATCATGACCAAGGGACCGGCGATTGAGACTACAGGCATTCTGGCAGTGATAAGGGAGAAGGAGCTTTTGGAAAGGTTTCCATCATCACTTGTAGAGAAAGCTAAGGCGCTTTGTAGGCAGATGACTGTTGTAAAGGATGCTTTGATCGCCTCTGATGTCGGAGTGCATGCCATGCATGATGCAACAGAAGGAGGCGTGATAGGCGGCCTCTTCGAGATCGCTAATGCAAGCGGTGTCGGCATGGAGATAGACGAATCTTTATTCGTCTATCCTGAGGAGATCAGAATGGTCTGCATGGCATTCAACATCGACCCAGTAGCCGCAATAGCGGAGGGAACTCTGTTGATTACCGCAGATCACGCCAACTCGGCTGAGGTAATTTCGAGGTTGAAATCCGCAGGAATAGATGCATCAGTCATCGGAAAGGTTACTGCTGATCCAAGAGCCAGAATAATGAAAAGGCTCGATGGACGTATCGATCCGCTGGAGATACCAAAGCAGGACCCATTCTGGCCAGTGTTCTTCGAAGGGCTGGAGAAAAGCTGAGCGCCAACCTTCGCGTTTTAACTATTTGCATTTCGGTTATTACTAATTGCATCAAAATTCGCTTGAAGATTGGCAAGTTATTTATCCATATACATCAGGCAAGGATTACTGGTGATCAGGACCGTAGTTAACGGTTGTAATTCAAGTGCTGATGCCAATTGCTATCAAAGGATAAGGTCATAATGAGATGAAATCGCCGTGTGAAGAGATTGTATGGGATGTGCTTCCCGGCATAAGGGCGGCAATTGCAGAGGAGCTTGTCAAACGAGGGCAATCTCAAAAGGAGGTTTCAATAATTCTTGGAATCACCCCGCCTGCGGTATCCCAGTATGTATCCAAGAAAAGGGGCTATAGTATTGAGTTTAGAGAAGACATCCGGGCCGCAATAGGAAGGCTGGCAGATGACCTGATAGAAAAGAAGGTAGATGACCTGACTGCCCGCATCTGTGAGATATGCAAAAGCCTGCAAGAAGATGAAACCGCCTGCTGCACCAGTCGGTGTAAGTGATCTAAAATTATCAAAATTTGCTCAGTTTTTGCATGGCAATATTAGAGAAATCGAAATTAAAGCGAATCGAATATTATTTTTTTATGTTCATCAACGTGACGCAACCCAAAGAGGAGGCCAAGATGGACTGGCTGAATAAGCTCGAAGATTTAAAGCGGAGAATTGCAAAGAAGGGAAGACTTCTGGTTGCATACTCAGGTGGTGTCGATAGCAGCCTTCTGGCGAAAGTTGCCACTGAGGTTCTTAGAGATAACGCGCTTTGTGTGATACTCGACTCTGAAACGATGGCTAGGAGCGAGCTCACGCATGCAACCGAGTTGGCGGAATCATTGGGATTGAATTATCAAATTGCAAAATACTCGGCCCTCACAAATCCTGAATTTACAGCAAATCCTCCGACAAGGTGCTACATCTGCAAAAAGGATGCCGCAAAGATCCTGAAAGGGATTGCATCAGAAAAAGGATTTTCCGTTATAGCGGATGGAGTTAACCTAACGGATTATAAAGATTATAGGCCGGGAATTATTGCCTGTGATGAGGAAAATATATGGCATCCTTTCGTTGACTCTCAGATATCCAAGGAGGAGATTCGTGAGATTTCCAGACGCATGGGTCTGCCATTCTGGAGCAAGCCTTCATCGGCTTGTATGGCCTCGCGTATGCCTTATGGGGATAAGGTTACTCTAGAAAAGCTGAAGATGGTGGAGGAGGCAGAGGATCTGCTGAAAAGCATGGGCTTTGCACAGCTCAGGGTCAGGGCTCATGGCGATATAGCTCGAATAGAGGTTTTGAAGGAAGACATGGATAAAGCCCTAAGCGAGAGAGACAAGATCGTGAAAGAACTTAAAAGGATCGGTTTCAAATACGTTGCCCTCGACCTTGAAGGCTTCAGGAGTGGAAGCATGAATGAGGCGTTAGGGAAATCTCAAAAATGAGCAGCCTCTATTGGGAAAGCTTTCTTAATACTTGATCTATGAACTAGGCTTTATGGATGTCTCAAAAATAAGGGCTGATTTTCCAATCTTGAAAGACTTCATCTACATGGACAGCGCCTCTACAAGCCTGACTCCTGAACCCGTCCTTAAGTCAGTTCTCGATTATTACAAGGGATACAGGGCGAATGTGGGCAGGGGAGTTTATAGCCTCGCCCAAATAGCCGATCAGAGATATAGAGATGCCCATAAGAAGGTTGCCAGTCTCATAGAAGCCAACCAGGGCACAACTGTATTTACCAAGAATACAACCGAATCAATAAACATAGTGGCCAATGGCCTCGATTGGAAGAGAAATGATAAAGTTGTTACCACTATTATTGAGCATCATTCAAACCTCCTTCCCTGGATGAGGCTGAGAAAGCATGGCATAGAGCTTGAGGTTATAAAATCGGATAAAAAAAGAAGGCTTGATCTATCCGATTTCGAGAAGGCAATAGATAGCAAAACTAAGCTGGTGGCTGTAAGCCAGATCTCGAATGTGCTTGGCACTATTCTTCCGATCAAAGAGATCTCAGGAATCTGCAAAGATAAAGGCGCGATGCTGCTTGTTGACGGCGCACAATCAGTTCCCCATATGCCGGTAAATGTGAAGGACCTGGCTTGCGATTTTCTATGCTTCTCCGGCCACAAGATGCTCGGTCCGACAGGCACTGGAGTTCTCTGGATGAGAAATGAAAACATCGAGCCTCTTATGGTTGGCGGCGGCATGGTAGAAGATGTCTCCTCAGATAGATATGAAAGAAAGAACGGCTATGAGGGGTTCGAGGCCGGCACACCAAATATCTCAGGAGGCATTGGTTTAGGGGCCGCAGTAGATTATCTGAAGGAGATAGGGATAGATAAGATAAAAGCTCATGAGGCACAGCTGGCTTCCGGATTGCTAAAAGGCCTTGAGGAGATTGAGAGCGTGGAAATCTACGGTCCAAGCGATATGAAGGATAGAGGGGGGGTGATATCCTTCAACATCAAGGGCCTGGAGCCTCATGAGGTCGCGCTTATGCTTGATGAGACCTCGAACATACTTGTAAGATCGGGACATCACTGCTGTATTCCTCTGATGAAGCACTTGGGCCTTAAACATGGAACAGTCAGAGCCTCACTTTATATTTACAATACCAAGGAAGAAATCGAAAGATTCCTGGATGCGATTGAACTCATTACTAAGGTAGCGTAAATGTTCAAGGAATATCCCAGCCTGAGACTTGATGGCGATAAGATCGAGAGGTCAATGCACGAGGTAGTGGAGGAGGTCCCGCTATCCATTTTCATCAATGGACGGCATTTCGTGACGGCCATGATCAGCCCATCTATGAGAAGAGAATTCGTTATCGGCCATCTGTTTTCAGAGAGATTCGTGAGCGGCATAAATGAGATCGAGTCCCTGGAGATCGAAGGCAATGTTGCAAGAGCAATAGTTACGAATCCAATGAGGACTATACTTCCCAGAAGGCCAATTGTGAGCGGTTGTGGAGGAATCTCCTCGTTTCTTGATGAGTCCAAGCTTCCTGAGATCAGATCTGATGAGAAGATTGAGAGGGATGATATCTACAAAGCCATGAAGGCTATATCCCAATCGAAACTGCACGAATCAACTGGCGGAGTGCACTCGGTTGGATTATTCGGCAAAGACGGGGCCATACACATATCCGAGGACATAGGAAGGCATAATGCCCTGGATAAGGTCATAGGCTACGGCCTCATCCAAGGCACAAACTTCAGCGAGATCTTCGCCGCATCCACAGGCAGAATATCCTCGGATATGGCACTGAAATGCTCCGTGGCCGGTATTCCAATCATTGCCTCTAGAGGGGCCACTACAAGCCTGGCTATATCCATAGCTGAGAGGACAGGACTTTCGATCATTGGGTTTGCACGCGGAAAAAGGATGAATATATACACAAATCCATGGAGAATTGAGGGCCTTGAACTCGAAAAGGCCGAATAGCAATTATGGTGCTTCTCTCTTGTCTTTGTGTCCTTTGTGCTCTTTGTGGTTGAATTCGTTTGACAGCAACAAAACAAAATAAATTCACCACAAAGGTCACAAAGAGCACAAAGACGATTTTCATTATATTTTTATTCGTGTATCTTCTTTGTGGCTACACCTCAATAAGCCTGTAATCAAAATTTCCAAGTCCAATCTTCGCGCCATATCTTAGCTGGATTAGGCCATCGGTGTTCTCCCATACACCCTTGAATTTATCCTTCCCGGGCTCATAATTGCGCTGAAGCATCGAATTTTCGAGGCCAATTTGCCTGTTCACAAGATCATAGGATGCATGATCGATTGCCACAGGGTCCTTGGATGCCAGTATACCAATATCGGGAACAAATGGGGCATCGCTCCAAGGCACACAGTCGCAGTCCGGTGTTATGTTCAGGAGAATGTTGAAGTACCCTGTTTTGTCCTTCTTTCCTTTCACAGCACCTGAAGCATATTCCGCGATCCTCTCCATAAAAGGCGGAAGCTCAACAAACCAGTTGAAGTCTATTGCATGCGTTGGGCAGACCCTCAGACATTTTCCGCAGCCCTGGCACACATCATAATTCACGCTCGAAATCTTCTCATTTACCGTCAATGCAGAGACTGGACAGTTCTCTGCGCAGCTTTTGCATCCGACACAAAGCTCTTGGTTAATTATGGGCTTTGCCGAATGCTGCTCAGATTTTCCTGCAGCAGGCGCGCAGCCCATCCCCAAGTTCTTCACTGCTCCGCCGAAACCTGCCGGAAGGTGTGCTTTGAAATGGGAGATCACAATCAAGCTGTTTGCTGCGGCAATTTCTCCTGCAATCTTGACCGATCTGAAGTGCTTTCCATTGATTTCTGCCTCATAGTAATAATCGCTGTTTAATCCGTCCGCTATTATCAGCGGCGCTCCAGCGACTGCATAATCGAAGCCATGCTCAATTGCTGTAGTTAGATGGTCGACCGAGTTGGCCCTGCTGCCGCCGTAAAGGGTATTCGTATCCGTCAGAAAAGGCTTGGCACCGAGCGCCTTCGCCTTATCGACAATCTGCCGAACCAGGATTGGGCTCACATAGCTATCATTGCCTCTCTCTCCGAAATGTAATTTGATCGCCGTCAGATCTCCCTTCCCTGTTACCTCCGAGAAGCCGGCAGCATCAAAGAGCCTTCTTATCTTGTTCACCTTGCTGTCCTTATCGCTTCTTGATCTAATGCTTGCGAAATAAACTGTGCTCTCCATATTCTAGCCTACTAAGAATATATCGCATCATCTAAAAGAAGATAGTGTTTGATCACGATCTCGATAACCCATACATTTTATTGCCTATACATTATTATTAATATAACATTTGCAGCATTCGCATAAGTCTAAAATAACAGAAATTACTGGTAGCCCGGCCAGGATTCGAACCTAGGTGAGGAGGTCCAGAGCCTCCCGTGATTGACCGCTACACTACCGGGCTTCGATCCTCAACTTGCCATGATTGGTTATTAATCTATCGATCATGCTATGCGCGCATCCACTACAGCATGCACTACTCCGGGAGAGTACTTCTTCACCCTAGTACACCCCAGTATCTCTGCACTTAGGCCCAATGCTTTTGCGGCCTTGGATACATCCCCAATGGCAGCATCGGGGAACTTCCATGAAGGGATCGTCTGGTGATAGTGCAGTACCCCACCGGGCTTAAGCGCCCGAATGCCGGTCTTCAAGTATCTATTCGTAACCTGGACCATGCCCATCACAACCCTGTCTGCCTCACCTTTGGGAGTCCTCTCAATACAATCTCCTAAGACAGGCTGAACGATATCCTCCACGTGGTTAAGCCTTGTATTTTCTACAAGGTATCTGTATGCCGCGGGGTTTAGCTCTATAGCCGTGACACTGTGCGGTTGTGAATGTACAGCCATAGGCAGTGCAAAGTAGCCTATTCCCGCAAACATGTCCACAACAATCTCACCCTTTCCTAAACGACTCATGCGGATACGTTCGCGAAGGTTGCCCTGGGAGAACATGATCTTCATGGCATCCAGCTTGAAGAGCACACCGTTCTCTCTGTGAATCGTTTCCGATAATTCCCCTGCAATTACCTCTCTAACAGGCTCTCTGAATTGACCTTCGATTCCAAAATCGCGTAGGACGGATCTGCACCTGGGATATATGTCTAGGAGAGCTGCACCAATTCTATGCTTGAAACCATTTAGCCTGGGCTGTATTTTTACGATTATTACATCCCCCAGGATATACCAGCGGCGTGGCAAAAGGCCGAGCTCTTCCGCCGTCATCTCCCCCTTAAGGATATCCACAAGGTCTGGCATACTGCGATAGTACTCAGGAGCCTCCTGGACGATAATATTGTAGCCAAAAACAGATTCCTTGATAGGTATCTCGATATTGCTACCCTTGATCAATACCTTTCGCTTCTTATCAAGAAGGCCTTTGGCAGAAATATCATCTATTGCTGCCTTTGCATCCCTCCTCTCGGCCAGTATCGCGAAATTATCGCTTTTTGAGGTAGCTCTGGTCAAAGCTTATGCCTTCATGGGTGCAATTGAATTTTAAGATGAGGGAATTATCCTTGCGCACTACGTTGTAATCCTTGCCGTGTACATCCAGACTCGAGTCAAACCCAGTTGGAATACCCAGACTAAGGTTCACGGGAACGGCAGTCCAATTATCCAATAGGTATATCCTGATGCTCGCATCTTGGCTGGAGTTAAGCCTCACAAGGGTACTGGACGAGTGCGATATTGTTACGACTCCACCCTGGGCGCTTATGCTTTTATCTACATCAGGCGGGAGCATCATATCCAGCTCGTTCATGATATTGTCCTGATTCTTAATATCCATCTCAAGGAACGTATCGTTGCTAGCGTTTGAAAGAAAGGCTGTGTACTTCACAATCGATGGCGTGCCCTGGGCAGGAAGGCCGATTAGGAAATAGCCACCTGCTGCAAGTAGAATTAACACTATTGCAGAGGCGATTGCGATTGTAGGTATCCTTCTGCTGCCCTCTGTAGGTTGCGCCTGCGCAGTGCGTTCAGGCCGCTCAACGACTGCGACAGGCTCCTGCTTAACTTCAACTACGCCCTCCGGCACCTCGGAGGACTCCTCAACCTCAGTATAAGGCTCAGGCTCATGTTCCGGATATGACGCCATCTCGGTTGCCTCGACCTCCGGATGGGTAGCTGATTCATGAGAGGCTTCCGGCTGCGTATATTCTACCGGCATATCTTCTTTAAGCGGCATTGTCTCAACAGGCACGGGTATCTTCCTTCTTGTTGGAAGCAGAACAGTGCCTGCATCAAAGTCAAAAGCCAGATCCGTGTATGTGCCTGATGTATCTATAAAACGTAAGGAATGAGGCACCAGATAGGATACTCCCGATATCTTGACCTCTTCAAAGAACTCGGTGTTCTTCATCAGGCGATCTTTGAAAGCATATACCGCGCCGCTCTCCATCTTGGCGTCTATCTCGCTCAGGCTCGGAAATCTATCCTCCTGAGTTGCCAGCTCCTTCGTTGCCTTTGCATACGCCTCGAAGAATACCCTGCTCATCCTGTTGAGCCTATTAGTATAACGCCTATCAAAGAGAAAAGCAAAACTTTCCAGTTTAAGCACAAGGCTCTCTTCACGTGTCTGCCGCCAGGCTGAGAAGGAAACATCCATTGGTAGACCAATATCTTCGAAGTAAATAAGTATTTTATGTATAGCTAGATTTTGAAGATGGTATTTCGATAAAAGAATACATTTCTAACTCTCATATCAACCTCGTATGAGAGGTATCTTTAAATCCGGATGAGGATGAATAAAAACCGATGAAGCAATTGGGATCATTAGTGCCCATTCTTCTGCTCCTGGGGGTGGGGGTCACCAGTGGGCTGGCAACTGCAGAGCTGACAGCAAGTCAGCAAGTTCAGCCGCAGACAGCGACGGTTGGAGAGACAGCAATAGTAACCTTAACAATAACTTATAATGGGGACAACTCCACGCAGATTATGGTAGATCCTCTCCTTCCGCCAGGTATCGTAACTGATATGCCTGGAACCCAAACTACATCGCTTAATTCAGGAAGCTCAGTGCCGATCAGCTACCCAATCAGGGCATTGCAGAGTGGAAATTATCAGATAACATCGCAGATATCCTATACTGAAGAAAGAACAACGCGAAGGCTGAACATGCTATCGGAATTTACGGCAACGGGCGGATCTGGACCGTCAACTCCGGGACAATCAATTCCCGGAGCTTCGGGATCCTCAATGCCAGCGCCGTTACTGCCCTCGGATACACCTATGCCAAGCGATAATCATCTAAACGATAATCATCTAAATGATAATCATCCAAATGATAATCATCCAAATGATAATCATCCAAATGATAATCATCCAAATGATAATCATCCAAATGATAATCATCCAAGCGATAATCATCCATCTAATCCTCCGCCTATGACGCCTGGACCTATGCCCACTACAGCTCCCGCTGCTGCATCTTCACCGGACGGCAGCAACAGCAGTAGCTCAATGCCTAGCTAAAAATTTTAAACATTTTGCCTTAATCGCGTCTATTTATTACTATTATTAGTACTATTTTCTACTTTGAGATCAGCTCTTGTGAAGATAGACTCAAGATCGAACCCCTCTGCCTTGAGCGCCTCACTGCCACCTTCTAGCCTGTCCAAAATGGTCAAGACCTGCATCGGCCTGTATCCTGCCGCCTCAACACGTTTTATCGCTTTAAGAATGGACGCGCCCGTTGTGACTACGTCCTCAACTACTGCGACTTTAGCATCTTTCTCCAGTAGAGGGCCTTCCACAAAGCTCATTGTTCCGTGCTTCTTTGGCTCCTTTCTTACTATCAGCGCGGGCAAGTTTCTCCCTTGGATGTGGCTGAGAATTGCTATCGACGATACAATAGGATCCGCGCCAAGTGTGAGCCCGCCAACCCCGGAGATTTCGGGCCTAATCATTTCAAGCATAATCTTGGCAGTCAGATAAGCCCCCTCAGGGCTAAGTGTGACCCTCTTGCAGTCGATATAGTAATTGCTCCTTTTTCCTGAAGATAGAACGACATCTCGCACCTCAAGCGCTTCTATCTGCAGAAGCTCCCGAAGCCTGTCTTTTTCGCCCGTCATACCCATTCCATCCAGAAAGGGCTTCTCATCTGGCAATATAATACTTCCTCAGCCCTGCCTTTTTATAGAGGATTTTATTTCCTTCAGTGTGCCTAGATCTATACCGTCCAAGAGGCAAATTCGAGACATATCTATATCCGCCATAGTCAAAATCGGCCCGCGTTCATCTTCTGGGGAGATCTCATTCAAGGGCATGCCTCCACAAAGATCGTTGAACGCCGGCATTATCATCATTTCGGGCGTTTTATCAAAGCCATACTGTTTCAGTATGGCCTCTGCAGATAATGGCACCCTTGCAAAAACGCGCATTGTCGTCGAGTGGCCGATCGGATCTTTCAGCCTCAGGGCAGGATGTATATGCCCAGCTATGAGAAGCTCAGAGTCCAAAAGCTCAATGCTTGGCCATGTATGGCCATGGAAATAGCCTACGCCATCAAGAACGAAGCCAGAAGACGGCTGAATACTCGTGCCTGACGGAGCCATATTTGCTATCCCGCTATCGTGGTTACCAGGCACTATCTCGACCTTTACGTGCCTGCAAAGCTCCTTTAAAAAATAAGGAACTTCCTGCCGTTCCTGCCAGCTTGTCTTAGGAACATTATGTTTCACATCCCCAACAAGCACAAGCCTATCAGGCTTAAGCTCACTTATGTTCCTTATCAATCGCTCAAGGATACGACCGGTCTGACTGGGTATGCTCGCTCCGCCGAGCCATAGCTCATACTCCAGGCCCAAGTGGATATCCGCAGCTACTAGAACGCGCTGCTCCTTTTCGACCATCAACAAAGGCTCATCAAAGATGGTCGAAATCAACCCAATGTCCTCTTAAGCTCCTGTATGAGCTGTTCCAGGCTTTCCTCGATGGATAAGCAGGAGTGCTCTACCATGGCATTCACCTTCGATTCAGGGGCCTCGCCTGCCATCCTGAAATCCGTCCTGATTCCTATGATCCTTTTTCCCAGAGCATAAAAATAGCCCATCTCCCAGGCAGTGCCGTCATCCACCTGAGGGCCATCCAGAATCGCTACCATGAGGTCGCATCCCATGAGCGCCCGAAGGTTGGTTTCAAATATTTCCTTTGGAGAGCCGGAGGCGGTCTCATGCGGCCAGACCACCTCTGCTTCAAGCTGGCTCTCCAGTGATGCTTTGATTTTGCCTGCCCACTCAATCTCAGCCAAATTAAATAATGGGCCTGAAAGATATATCTTAGCCTTCATTGCACTACTGACGCGGCTTCTCTCAGCCGTGACTTCACGAACTCACGATCAAGGCTTGCCAGGAACCAGCCAACTTTGGGACCCTGTCTGTCGCCTAAAAATGCCAGATAAATCGCCTGGAAGAACTTCTTGGGATCAAGGCCAAGCTCTCTTGCGACAGCATAGACCTCGTCATGGATCTCGGCTGCACCTTTCTCATCTACTCTATCGGCCAGGATGCCAAGACCCTTCCTGTCCTCGGATGTGAGATTGTTCACAGCTGTTGGAAGAGTCTCACGCAGCTGGAACTTGACGAAGCTTGGAGCATACCTTTCAAGCCATTTCTTAACATTATCAGCTCTCGCAAATATCTCCTCTTTACTTGAAATATCATATCCTGATCTCTGGAGCGCTTTTAGAAGAAGCTCATCATCACCTCGGGAGATCTGAACCGCTGTTACAAGATGCCTGAAGGGAATATCGAAGTGCCTGATCTCGCCTATAGATGACAGCTCAAGAGCCCGTGCATCGCCCTTCCCTTGATCATATTCATCAACGAGATTTAGCAGCGGAAGAGCTGGATCGAACTCAATATGCTTCTCGGGCTTATTCCTGATTATCAGGTAGCGAAGAACCTCGGGCGGCACAACATCCAGCATCTCCTGGATTGTGATCGCAATCCCTGTAGAGCTGTGCATCGCGCCTACACCCTTTAGGTGAATCCATTCATAGACTATGGGGAAGGGTGCCGGGTAGCCATAGATCTCCTCGCTTATCCTCTTTCCTGTATCGTAGGACCCTCCGGCTGTTGCATGATCCTTTCCGAAAGGCTCTATTGTAACCTTGAAGATAGGCCAGCGGGCGGGCCAGTCTACACGCCAAACCAGCTTTCCCCCCCCACGCATGGATACGACGCCCTTTGAGCCGCACTCACATTCGTACTCTACAGTCTCACTCTTGGGATCAAAGCCAATAACCTTCGATGTGTTTGTGCGACCGCACGCCTCGCAGATGACCTGGAAAGGGCTCCAGTTCGCAGGCACATCTCGGCCGGATACCTCTTTCAATATTCGAGCGATATAGTCCCTGTGCTGCAGCGCAGTCGTTATCGCATTCACGAATTTGCCTTCCTTATACATCACATCTGCTCGGTAAATCTCAGGCCTGATGCCCAGCCGCTCCATAGATCTGAGGAATGGATTTAGGAAATGATCAGCATAGCTGCCGCAGCATCCTGTAGGGCAGGGTATCTCAGATAGAGGCTTGCCGATATGCGTCCGGAAGCTTTCAGGCAAAAATGGATAGAGCCTGCGCAGACGATCGTAAGTATCTGCCACATAGATCAAACGTGCATTAACGCCCCTGTCCAGCAGCGCCCTGTAGACCGCGTCCGCTGTCATTACCTCGCGCATGTTTCCTATATGCACAGGACCTGAGGGTGTGATGCCTGTGGCAATTGTATGAGGGCCGCTGCTCTCCAGCGTTTGGGCGATGACATCTGCCCAGTGAATTGACATGAACAAAAGGGGATGCCGGAGCGGGATATTAACTTTGCCCTGAACTGCAATGCTTTTTTAAGCTAAATGCGAATATAAAGGCTAAATGGTCCGCATCGATCGCCCGGAAATAGATGAGTACTTCATGGAGATTGCTACGGTTATAGCGAAACGCTCAACCTGCCTGCGAAATCATGTGGGCGCGCTCTTCGTGAAAAATAAAAGGATTCTGACCACAGGCTACAACGGTGCGCCTTCAGGCCTGGCTCACTGCGATGAAGTTGGCTGCGCGCGCGAGGGGGTAGCTTCTGGAACGCGTCATGAGCTATGCAGGGCGGTTCATGCCGAACAGAATGCGATCATCCAGGCGGCGCTTCATGGAGTCAGCATCGAAGGATCGACCCTTTATTGCACACACCAGCCATGTGTCCTTTGCGCAAAAATGATGATAAACGCGAGGATCAGAAAGGTTGTTTATTGCAACAGCTACCCAGATGAAACAGCGCTAAAGTTCCTGGAGCAGGCTGGCATCGATGTTCTAAAGTTAACGGAAAAGGTTTAGTTACCACTCGGAGATTGACAGAATATGTTCGGACCCAAGTCGCACCTCACAGCCCATGATGATCATCTATTCATCGAAGGCGCTGATTGCGTCAATCTTGCGCATGAATTCGGCACGCCTCTATACATCACCAGCGAAGCCAAGCTGCGGGAGAATATCCGAGCCTACCATAATGCCTTTCCGAAGGCTGATAAATACTTTGCAGTCAAGGCCAACGGCAATCTAACGATTCTAAGAGTTCTATCACAAGAGGGCATGGGAGCAGATATCTTTTCGGCTGGCGAGCTTTACGTGGCAAAGCTTGCGGGAATTCCAAAGGATAAGATGCTCTTCAACGGCAACTCAAAGAGTGAGAACGATCATAAGGCAGCATTGGACTGTAGTGTAAGAGTATCAGTAGATTCGCGGGAGGAGCTTGTTTACCTCTCCAAGACAGCCCAAAAGATAGATCGACAGACGGAGGTTCTCTTCAGGATCAATCCAGACATCTCACCAAAGACTCATCCAAAGATTGCGACGGGACTTAAGACATCTAAATTCGGTATACCATCAAATCAGGTGGCTGAAACCTATAAGAAGGCAATGGAGCTTCCAGGCGTTCGACCCATTGGCCTGCACTGCCACATCGGCTCACAGATTCTGGATATTTCACCATTCGAAGACGCCATGACAAAGATGATGGATGTCGCCGCAGAAGTTGTGAACTTGGGCGGCGAGATAAAAATAATCGATATCGGAGGCGGCCTGGGAATACAATATCATCCGGATATTCCTGCCCCGAAGCCCGCTGATTTGGCAGCAGGCGTTCTTCCTGTCTTCGAGGATGGCTGCGCTGATTTAGGCATCAATCCAAAACTCATACTTGAACCTGGACGAAGCATAGTCGCTGATACGACTATTATGATTTCTAGCGTGAATATTGTTAAGAGGGCTCACGTTAATTTCGTCGCAGTAGATGCGGGATTCAACACCCTGGCAAGGCCTATGCTTTATGATGCCTACCACCATGTAGTTGTGGCCAACAAGACAGAAGAAGATGCACAAGAAACCTATACGGTTGTAGGCCCAATTTGCGAGACGGGGGATGTCATGGCGAAGGATAGAAAGCTGCCTAAGGTTGAGCGCGGAGATCTTCTGGCATTCCTTGATGCAGGAGCTTACGGCTTTTCAATGGCATCGCAGTATAATGGCCAGCCGAGACCTGCGGAGGTGATGGTATCTGGATGCGATGCGGAATTGATAAGAAGAGCTGAGGATTACAGCACGCTCTTACAGGGACAGAGAATACCACCCAGGCTGCTGTAGCCATATGGAGGTACTTGCATCATAGTGTAGTATCGGGCATACACCTTCATCTTGGCTCTCTGCGGCTAAACACCCATAGCTCCAAAATTTTATCCCTTTGTAATCGAAGGTAGATGTGATGGGCAATTCAAATGATTTCGATTTAAAAGAATCCATAAAGGAGATCCAGAATATCATTGGCCAGATAAACAAAGGCGAGTTCTCAGAGCGACTTGGCAAAGTCTCAGTCTATGTAGGCTCAATTGCTAAGAGCTGGGATACATATAACTCCAACTTGGAATCAGTCAGGCAGCAGGCTGCCAATGGCCAGAATCAATACCATCAAGCCGTCGATGCCAAAATCAAAAGCCTCAGATCATCCATTATGAACTCGATCAGGTTTGCCCGGATGAACCTGGACCAAGCTATGGCTCAGGCTCTGGATAAGCTGATCCAGCGGCCAAGGGTCATGACAAAGGCAGATGAGGTCAAAAGGGCGGGTTCGCTCCAAACGTGGTTTGATAAGCTGCAGGATCCGACGAGCGCTATGCTTGAACACTTCAAAGGATCATCCATCCCCTTGGATAAATACCTCATAGCAGGTCGGTGGGGTCATGAGTACCTCAGAGGGCGGGGAATTAATACTGAAGTCTACGACCATGAACTGTGCGAGATTTTGACGTGCTCAGATTCTGCCGTCAGAGAGGTCATCCTAAACTACGGCAGGTTGAGCCGCATGATTGATGCCCTGGAAGAGGGGGCCAATAAAGCATTGAAAGAGACAATACCTCCAGAATAAGGTTTTAAAGATTAAGTTCTAAGTATTTGATAGATGCCCAGGTCTTCATTTCGAGCAGTGGCGTGAATACTATCTAATAATCGATCAAGTTATGGGATGTCTGTAAGATCCCACAGCTACTAGCCAGAGTATGGTGATCTTTTTATATACGTGTTATTATTAACAATCTCAGATCGCTATCTGTTAGAGGGCCCCAATGGAGTTGTAACCGGAGCAAGTATTTATAAAATATCTCGATGGCTTTGAAGATATAAAAAATAAAGGAATAGGTTTACAGGTTGTACACATTGGTTAGAGCTGGGATTGGCTTTAGTATCCCAGCTCATTTAACCCTAATTCTTTGGGCTGAACTTTATGGCTCGATCGTACATGATCTCTGAGTAGGATGGCCCAGTCTTTGTAGCCTTTTCATGGTAAATCCTGAAGGCAATGAAAAGCGGCTGATTCAGACCTATGCCGTAGCCTCCTGGACCGTAAGGAAGCTCATAGCAATGTGGATCGCCATTAGAATGCCTAGCGATCTTGTAGACATAAAGATATTTTGCATTGGGATTTCCAGGGAGATAAGCCTCAGCAGTTCCGTTGAAATCCTGATCAGTGACTGCTCCAACGCCATTCCAAACATCCGCCCCGAAGATAGCGAAGTTCGAGTATGTTGCCTTTCCTGTGGCTACATGGTTAACCCCATAGACAATTATGAATTCGTTGGTATCGTTGCCCAAAGTAACTGGTGGATTTCGGGAGAACCCATAATACTGCGAGATGTTATTAAAGGGAGGCGTCGGTGAAGAGACAGTTTGGTTTGCTGTCCATAGATAAGCTGCATCGTTGTTAGGACCATAGATGTTGATTCCTCTCTGGATACCATCATTACCATCCGGGATCCACATACTCGTTGGAAGCTCAGTGGCATTCAAGCCGCTGTATTTTTTGAGAATTGCATTCCTTAGCTCTGCAAGATCGACCGTTAGGTTAAATTCTGTTTTCCCAGTTCCACGGACTCTTTGCTCTGGCACACTATATGGATCGAGTTTCGCAGTTTCATTTGGAGTAACCCTGAGAATAATTGCGGGTGTATTATTGATGTAATCGCTACCGGCTTGCTTATCTTTGAATAAAGCCGGGCGGATATATATGCCAAAAGTATCAGAATTATTCTCTAAGCCCATATTCAACATGGGCGAAGGAAGCACCATGGTATTAATTATGCCATTTGAATATCCTGCTGATTGGGCAGCAGCACGAATACGCTGATCAATACCTTTATCGGCCGTAGTGACAATCATAGTAGTTTGATTAAAAGGATCTCCAGACGATCCATTTGGCGTCCCTGCTGTATTGATGACATCCAAGTTCAGTGGATCGCCTATATTGGCCCATATCCATCGGGTGTTATTTCCATACGTCCTGAACATTAAATCGGCATCAAAATTGAAGAATCTACACTCAGGTGGTGTTCTTCCTACGAAAATAATCGCTTCGTCAGGGCGAAGAGTATAGTAGGCAGTTGCATTTCCGCTCTTTCCAAGCATTTTCGCAATTTTGGACGACCGCTCGTTTACCTTATAACCAGGCGCTGGCGGCACAAAATATGCCAGGTATTTTGTAGTAGGATTGTTCCCATATGCTGAAGGTATCAATCCCTCATTATATAGCTTAATTAGATCAAAAAAACCTATCTCGCCTTGTTGTACAGTAAATCCATCCTTTTCTAAAGTTTGTTTAAAAGCATTCACGTTGCCTATATTCACATTCTCTGCAAGGCTAGTTCCTATTAACATTGCAAACAAAACAGCCAATATTATATATTTTTTCATATAATCTCCTCCTTTCAGCTAGTTTATCGTCAATTATCATAGATCTACAAAAAGCTTTGGCTGTATATGTAGAACCACTGGGCTAGCAATGCATTGTAGTAACAATGAGCAAGTGAAATACCATCCATAGATAAGTTAGGACTAAATGCCCAAGATAACTATTTTCACTGCTGAACATTATGCTGGATATATTGCACCACAGATAACTCCACTATTGTTGATTATTGCACCTTCACTGAATTGAGAGAAGATTACTTAAAGTAAAAGATGTAGTTCGGAACAGGATGACCCAGAGAAAGATGCTTCCTGGTTTCCATCTTCTAGCCAAACCAACGGGAGCTGTCTGCAACCTCAGCTGCAAATACTGCTTCTTTCTATCCAAGAAGAACCTCTACCCTGGAAGCAGTTTCAGAATGTCTGATGAGCTTCTAGAAACCTATATCCGCCAATACATTGAAGCACAGCAGGTTCCCCAGGCTACCATTGCCTGGCAGGGCGGTGAGCCGACACTGATGGGCCTGGACTTCTTCAGACGATCGATTCTGTATCTGGAGAAATATAAACGCCCAGGAATGGTCATCCAGAACACCATGCAGACAAACGGCACCCTTCTGGACGATGAATGGTGCGAGTTCTTTCGCCAGAACAATTTTCTCATCGGCCTGAGCCTCGATGGACCGAAAAGGCTTCACAATGCATACCGTGTAGACAAAGCCGGCAAGCCTACCTTCGACAAAGTAATGAGGGCCGCATCGCTTTTACGAAAGCATAAAGTCGATTTCAATATCCTCACAACTGTGCATGCTGCAAATGGAGATTTCCCTTTAGATGTTTATCACTTTCTGAGAGACGAAGTAAAGGCAAATTTTATACAGTTCATTCCCATTGTTGAGAGGGATAACGATACGGGCTTTCAAGAGGGCGATAGGGCCACAGATCGCTCTGTAAAGGCTGAGCAGTATGGCAGGTTCCTGACAGATATATTCGATGAGTGGGTTCGCAAAGATGTAGGACGCATCTTTGTCCAGATCTTCGATGTGGCTTTAGCAGCCTGGACAGGAGTTCCTCCAGGCATCTGTGCCTTCTCACAGACCTGCGGAACAGCCATGGCCATGGAGCACAACGGAGATATGTATTCATGCGACCACTTTGTGGAGCCCAAGTACTTTTTGGGGAATATTAAAGAGAGAAACATGGCCAATTTGGCCTCCTCAGAGAAGCAGCGAAGGTTTGGCCAAAACAAGTTGGACATGCTTCCCAAATATTGCCAAAAATGTGAGGTCGGGTTTGTATGCAATGGAGAGTGTCCCAAGAATCGTTTCATAAAAACGCCGGATGGTGATCCTGGGCTTAATTACCTCTGCGCAGGCTATAAAGAGTTCTTTAGACATATTGATGGCCCCATGAGGTTCATGGCTCACGAGCTCAGGCAGGGACTGGCTCCTGCTAATGTTATGAACTACACGACAAACGGGAAAATCTCCGGGGTACTCTTCAAGCCTGGCAGGAACGATCCCTGCCCATGCGGCAGCGGACTGAAGTTTAAGAAGTGTCACGGCAGAGCGGCTTCAAAATAATATAGGCATAATACTCGCCAGGACTATTGATGTTAACAGTATTGCTTCCCATTGCCTCTTTCAGTATTATCTATGTTTTCTAATAAATATCTCATATAATATATTCCAAGCCTCCATGCGTCTTTCGGGAAATAAGGTAAATGACATATACCATGATGGTATTATGATAAGCGGAGGGGTATCCATTCGTATATCCTCAGGTTTTATAGTAGTCGCCTTGGTACTTTTAATGATATTCCTTGGGGCCTCTATCAACCCTGCCTCAGATCAGGGGACAGGCAAATCGAATTACCTTCAATTGAATAGCAGCTCTAAAAACGATCAATTGGCGAACAATGCCAGCATTGGGGTAGATCTCCTTACCAATAGGAGAAAGCCTCTCACCACGAACTCCAGCCTGGAATCGGTGGCCTACGGCGATGTCATTCAGCCTGATAAGGCCGGGAACGTAATTGTTGTCAGAGCTAATAAAAGCAGCGAGTGCCAGCCCGTAGTAGGTTTGACTTATAAGGACTCCACCCAATGCTGGTCACAGGTAGCCCAGCCTCCCAAGGGCGCTCCAAATGTTGTATTCATTGTGCTTGATGATATTGGATACGGCGGCCTGGGATGCTTTGGCGGACCCGTTAATACTACGAATATCGATAAACTAGCGACGGGAGGAGTGCGATACACTAACTTCCATACCACAGCGATGTGTGCTCCCACTCGCGCTTGCCTGCTCACTGGACGCAACCACCACTCTGTTGGTATGGGAACTCTTCCAGAGTTTGCCGATGGCTATGATGGATATAATGGTAACTTGTCTAAGAATGCTGCCACGATGACCGAGATGCTTCTGTCTCAGGGCTACGATACCTACTGCATAGGCAAATGGCACCTTACGCCTTCAGATGCGATCAATGCTGCAGGGCCTTACGATGAATGGCCCACTAGCCGAGGATTTGAAAGATACTATGGTTTCCTGGAGTCCCATACCAGCCAATGGTATCCTGATTTGATCTATGATACACATCGTATAGATCCTCCCGCCACGCCTGAGCAGGGATACCATCTATCAAAGGATCTGGTTAACAGGTCCATAGAGTTCATAAGCGATGAAAAAGCGGTCAGCCCGAATAAGCCCTTCTTCCTCTATCTTGCATTCGGTGCAGGTCACTGGCCACACCATGCGCCCAAGGCTTACATTGATAAATACAAGGGCAAGTTTGACCAGGGCTGGGATGTTATGCGAAATGAGACTCTGGCCAGAGAGAAGGCTCTTGGAGTTGTGCCCAATAATACCGACCTTCCGCCACGGGACCAGTATGTCAAAGCATGGGATAACCTAACCTCGGATGAAAAGAAGGTATATGCACGCTTGGCCGAGGTTCATGCAGGATATATTGATTACACTGACGAACAGCTGGGCAGGTTCATCGATTACCTGAACCAAAGCGGACAGCTGAACAACACGATGATCGTGGTGCTCTCGGATAACGGTGCCAGCCCTGAGGGTGATGCCAACGGCTATACTAATATGGTTCTCTGGGCCAATGGAATATCAGAAGGTGGAGATTCTGCAGGATTCCTAGGAAATGGTACATCAATACCCAATTCCAATATAAGCACCATGCTGAAGAAGCTAGATGATCTTGGCGGGCCCTTATCCTATCCGACATATCCTCTGGGCTGGGCTATGGCAGATAATACTCCCGACCGTCTCTACAAGTGGACCACAAATGAAGGCGGCGTACATGATCCTCTGATCATATACTGGCCAGCAGTAATCAAAGATCAAGGTGGCATTCGAACCCAGTTCTGTCACGCCATTGACATAGTTCCGACGGTTCTGGATGTACTGGGACTAAAGGCGCCGGAGGTCTATAATGGCTATCCCCAGAAGCCCATAGAAGGGATCAGTCTGGCCTATACATTCAACAACTCGAGCGCGCCGACCCGTAAGACAGTCCAGTATTTCGAAATGATGGGAACGCGCGCACTCTGGTACGAAGGCTGGAAGGCAGTTGCTTTCCATCACGTTAACTCAGGAGGTAACTTCGATCAGGACGTGTGGCAGCTTTACAATCTCTCAGCGGATGTCTCAGAATCGCACGATCTTGCATCAGTGTATCCCATGATAGTGAAAAGTATGGAGGAGCGCTGGTGGGTCGAGGCAGGCAAGTACAACGTCCTGCCCCTTGATGACCGTGTTGGATCTCGCAATGCTCCCAATCCTAAGATTGGATCGTTCACATATTATCCTGGAGCGGAGAAGGCTATGGAGCCCGATATCCCCGATACGCATAACAGCTCCTACAATATCAGCGCTTATGTCGATATCCCGCAGACAGGAGCTGAAGGAGTTCTCTTCTCCATCGGAGGACGGTTCGCCGGACTCTCATTATATGTCCAGAACAGCCATCTAATCTACGATTACAACTTCCTGGGCCTGAAACATTACATTATCACATCGAAGGATAAAGTGCCCACAGGGCTATCAACCCTGGGCTTCTCCTTCAACAAGACCGGGAGGTTCAAGGGCGTCGGGACTCTGTTCATTAATAGCAAGCAGGAAGGCCAGACCGTCATTCCCATGACTGTGCCAACTCGGTACTCCTATGATGAGGGCCTTGAGATAGGCAAAGATCCTCAGACACCAGTGACCGAGAACTACACGAGCCCGTTCAAGTTCAACGGCACTTTGGAAAAGGTCGTAATGGAGGTCAAGTGATTAGATTCGAAATAGATTGGGATACATCTTACATCTCAGGATCCCCGGCATTGGCCGGGGCCATCTTTTATTCTGATGAAAAGCTTCAACAGATTACCAAACCTTTTGCAGCATCACCCTGGGCCTAAAGGCTGGAGCCTCTACGTTCCCGGAGATAAATATAAACATCTCTTGCATGCCGCATAAATCCAAGAAAAATTTTATATCTTATCAATTAGTTTAGATGAATATGGCCGCCGGTAATGGTCTAAGGGCTCTTGCATGGATCTCGGTTATTATTCTACTCATTGTCACCGTCTATATAAGCAGAGTTCTAATAGGCACAATATTGCTCGGCATATTGCTTGCCTACATGCTCTCTCCGATTTATAAACTAGCCTTTATGAAAATCGGATCAGAGAAAAGATCATCTCAAATTGCAATATCGGCAGTATTAATTGCAGCAGCCTTGATCCTCTTGGTCCTTTATCTTGATATCTCACTGGGATTGACTGGCCCTTCTGCAAAGGCCGCTGCGATCAATAATCTCACTTCAACCAACCTATTGTCGAATTTAGGTATCTTCCCAAATTTTAAACAGTCTCAAGAAATGGTCAATTTCAAGAATGCGCTTCAGGGCGGCATGATCTCTTTCGTGGTCGCATATATCATTCCGGCTGTTACTCACGAGGTAGTGAATTCATGGGTCATCCCTATCCTTCAAAGCTATGCACTGAACTTCACCTCGGTATTTCCTATCTTTCTAATTCAGTTGATTATTGCAACCTTTTTGGCATACCATCTCCTCTTGAATGGAAAGGAGGCCGCTCTAAGGTCGCCTGACCTTCTTCCCGAAGAGCAAAGATTGGTGGGTCGACATTTTTTAAAGGAGCTGAATGGAGTCTTCAAAACGCTTTTGACAACAAACTTCGATATTGCTGCGTATGATTTCCTTGTAGGCATCATTATGTTTTCTCTGATAGGAGTACCTTTTTCAGCAGTATGGGCAATAATGGCCGCATTTCTATCTCTGATCAGATTCATTGGCCCATTGCTTATTTTCGTCCCGCTATCTGTCTTCCTATTCCTCACAAACGATTTTTCAAAGGGGTTTCTCGTTCTTCTCTTTGGAGTTGCCCTTCTGGAATATGTCCCGGAGTACATCTTGCGTCCTCGCATATCTGAAGGGAGCTCCCCGGTCAACATCGCCTTGGCGTTTCTATCTTATATAGCACCAATTTTAGTGCTTGGACCGATGGGAATTATCGCGGGACCATTCGTATATGGATTATTGATAGCAGCCTATAGAACTGCACAGCAGTATAGCGGAAAAAGAGATGCATAGCAGGTGATAAGCTATGGGACATTTGCCTGCTAGCCGGGGCTGAATGCCTTTATGCAGGCTACAAAGAGTGAAGATCAGCTTCACCGTGGAAGCTAAGCCTCCTCTACCAGGGCTCTATATAAAGAGGGTGTGAAGAAACAGCAGTATATTACCTAAAATGAAAAGCAAGAGACCTAAAGCGCCAATAGTCCTCTTGGGCGCACGGCGGGCTACGAACATTAGAATATATGTTACGACCGCCACTGCTATGACAACTGCAAGGACCTTGTGGATGGGCCCCAGGAGATGCTTGGCCATCCCGTAGTAGTACAGGAAGTACTCTACTAAGGTTGATTGGTGGTAAAACGCCACCTGATATATGGATAGCAGCACTATCGCAAAGATAATTACCAAAAGCACCTTTCTATTGAACTTCATGATGGCCTTTGCGGCCTTTGTTGATCGACCGAACCCCTTAGATATCCGGTAGTCCAAGCGATCGTTTAGCCGATCGATCTTCTCTTTTGATACGAAATATTCTATTGCCAGGAAAATGCCTGCAAAGAAATTGGCAATGATTCCCATCTGCTCTAAAGCTACATCATCTAGTCCAAATATCGCCAAGTGAAGATCAACTAGAGGCATTAGTTCACCTTTGAATCCCATGCTGTACTGCTGCCAATTATTCGCCTAAGGATATACATCTCGCCAATGAGATACGATACCGAGATTTCGGCAATTCCGTAAGCCCTATATCTGTCATGGATCAATTCCCATCCAGAGATAAATACTTTGTACATATTATCTCTCCTCCATTAATATAATATCAATCGAGCAGGGATATGCCATATGATTTTATCTTCAATCTCTCGCTCATCGATTACTCGAAAATCCCAAATTTACGGATCTACTGGTTAGACATGAATTATAAAGATTAATCAAAGCATAGAGATGCCATTGAAAGGGCGGATAGAAGGGCAGTCTGTTGAGGCTGCCCAGGTTCTGCCAGGTTCTCACCGAAGTATCTAAAGAGCCGATAGAGGTAATAAGGTTCATAGCTGAGATCATGGTTCTCGTTGGGCATCACCAGCAGATCAAAGGGCTTATCCGCTCTAATGAAAGCATCAACCAACTGCATGGTCATGCAGGGATTTACGTTATCATCCACATCCCCGCAGATCAACAGCAGCTTTCCTGTCAAGTTTCCGGCCTTGAGGGCAGTTATCTGTTCTGTATAATTTGACCACAACCCCTCATACTTCTCGCCCCAGTAGGCCCCGTAGAACCTGCTATCATAATCTCCTGAAGATGCCACTCCTACCTTGTAGAACTCAGGATAGGTTAGCAGTGCCTGAGCAGTCATGAACCCGCCAGCAGAGTGTCCGAACATTCCCACACGGCTCAAGTCCATGTAAGGCCTGTTTTTCGCTAACTGCTTGAGGCCATTTACATGATCGGCAAGCCCACCGACATCCCCCAGATGACCGTAGGATGCGTCATGAAACTCCTTAGACCTGTATGCAGTGCCCGGACCGTCCATGGTAACGACTATGAAACCCAGCTCAGCAACGGCTTGAGCCCGCCAGAAGATCTTATTGACCCAAGATAGATCATCGGGGAATGATTTAGCTGTGACTATGTTATAGGGCCCCGGATAAACGCTCTCCACAACCGGATACTTCTGGGATGCATTGAAGTTGGTGGGCTTGAAGATTAAGCCGTAGAGGTCTGTTTTTCCATCAAGCGCCTTGACGCTGAACCTCTCAGGAGGCTTCCAGCCCATATCTGTAATGTTCTTTATATCTCCTGTCTCCAAATTCATGATCACGTTGCCATTCAGATCCCTTAGCACAGTCACAGGCGGGAGATCCACTCGCGAGTAAGTATCCAGAAAAGCGATTCTGTCAGGGGTAATCTGTATGTCGTGATCTGCATCTTCAGGCGTAAGAAGCGTGAGCCCACTTCCGTTGAGATTCACTCTGTAGAGATGACGGAAATAAGGATCTTGCCCCGGCTCTTTGCCCCCTGCTGTGAAGTATACCAATGATGCGTTCTCATCTACATATAGAAGCTTCCTGATGACCCAGTCTCCGGAGGTTATGGCGTTCTTTTGTTTTCCATTTTTATCATAAAGATATAGATGGCCGTAGCCGCTTTTCTCTGAGAACCAAACTATATCTCCATTTCTCAGGATCTTGATGTTTGGTGGACTGGCATAATCAAGGTTGGCCTCAACATAAGTGGGGCCGCTCTCATTTAAGATCTCTTCAGTCTGTCCGTTATCAGGGTTGATCTTCAAAAGATGCAACGCCTTTTCGCCTCTATCTGCATAGAGCGAGTAGAGTACCTGGCCATCGTCGCTCCACCATTGAAGAACATCACTATCGGTATCCATTAGAGATACTTCGGGCTGAGCTGTGTAAGCGATAGGGATGACTTTCTTATCGAGAACATCTATCACTACCGGTTCGTACATTGGGACATACTTATCCCCCGGCATAGCAAACCTGTATGTCCAGGGTCTGGGCCTGGAGCTGTTGCCAGGCACATACTGGAGGAGATACAGCGGAGTAACATTGCTCTGATTCATCCTGAATGTAGCAATCCTTCTGGAATCTGGAGACCATACGGCATAAGGTATAGGCGTCTCATTCAGTCTGACCTGGCTGATCGGAGTCAAGACTGTGTCGGATCTCCTTGCATAAGCGTAGTCTTTAGATCCGTTGGTAGTCAGAGGATACTTCTCGCCGGTAGATGTATCCCTGATCCATAAGTTATAGTCATGGACGTAGGCTGCCATGCTTCCGTCTGGTGAGAGGGATTCACCAGGCCCAGCGTCCCTATTAGAGGATACCTCAGAGATGTTGTAGCTCTGAAGATTACACTGCCAGGTCCTGTTAAAGGCAGAGAACCTGATATTGCCTTCCTCAAAGGTTATGTAAGAGAACGGCAGGTTCAAAGGATTTACCTGATCACCGGAGATTGCAGCAAGCGCTTTAGCAAGTTTTGGTTGATTGAAGGCGGATCCCTTAGTCCTGTTTTTAATATCCACCAGGATGAACTGCTTGCCTTCACGGCTTATTCTCAAATACCAGAATGAGGAGGACCCTTCTATCCAGTTAGGAGTAATGCTGACGTTATAGAGAAGTGGGATCACATTAGCCGGCACGAACTGCTCTGCCCGAGCATAATCAGTGGCATTGGAAAGACTGAACGCAGGCGGCATGAGCACCAAGGTGGCTATCAGGAGCCAATAGCAAAGTAAGCGCATAACGTGTACTTGTTTGATTACTTTATTTAACTTACCTCATTACAGATAGGATATGTTCTTTGAAAACAATTATTATAATTACATATTTAATTAAAAATTTGTAGAAGATGAAGACCAAAAGTCTTCATCAACTTGCTTTTGCAGCATTTGGAAATGCCCTTGATGGCGTATTCGGGTACTTGGTCATGCTGGCGACAAGTTGCCTGTAAATCTTTATTGCAGCAGTGTTCACGAAATCCATCTCACCGGCTATATTATGCTGCTCGCCTGGATCCATTTCGATGTTGTAGATCGCTGGGATCTGGCCATAATCGCTTTCAGGTCCCTGGAATGAGTCATAGGCTTTGTAGTGAATCTTAAACTGATGCCAGCGTATGGCTGCAGGCATTTGGGTGGCTGAGTTATCAGACCCTATATACCATACAGCGAAGTCCCTATTGGAATTGTTCTGCTTTCCGAGCAGGAACTGCGACTGGTCTATGCCGTCAATGGGCCTATCGGTGGGCATCTTCCCGCCTGCAAGGGTGGCAAAGGTGGTGAAGAGATCAACGCCGCACATTATCTCATTGGATGTTCCGCCAGCCGCAATCTTGCCAGGCCACCAGACTATACATGGAACACGCACGCCGCCTTCGTAGGCTGTGCCTATCCCACCCCTGAATGGAGAATAGCCAGAATCGGGCCACTGGTCATAGGTTGGTCCATTGTCGGCAGTCATGATCACTATGGTGTTGTTGGCTTTTCCCGTCTCCCGGAGCGTATCCAGGATATCGCCCACGTAAGAATCCATCTCCATCAACCCGTCGCCGTAGGGACCTTTGCTGGACTTTCCTGCCCACTTCGGATTCTGAACGCTTGGGAAGTGAGTCCTGGCGAAAGGAACATACAAGAAGAAGGGTTGTGTGGAGTTGGTCTGGTTCTTTATGAAGGCTATGGCTTTATCAGTAACATGCTCATCGACATAGGCCATATTGCTCAGGTTCAGCGGTGCCACAATCTGGAGGTTCTGGCCTTTCTTGGCCTGAACTACGGCGTAGATTGGATTTCCTATCTCCGCGCTGGGGTCATAACCGATGCGTTCCTGCTGATCGTAAGCGTTGAAGTGATATAATTGCCCGAAGAACTCATCGAAGCCCATGTTCTGAGGCTCGCTCTCATTGATATCGCCCAGGTGCCACTTGCCGAATATGGCAGTCTTGTAACCGGCATTGGACAGGACTTTGGCTATGGTGGTCTCATTGGGAGATAATCCAGCCATCATACCTGGAGGCATTGCCATGTTCATGCCTGTTCTAACTGGTAGCCTTCCGGTCAATATGGCAGCTCGGGTGGGAGTGCATTGGGTCTCCACGTAGAAGGACGTAAGCTTCAAGCCCTCCTTGGCCATCTGGTCCATCCTGGGTGTCGGGGCTCCTAATACAGCGCCGCCGCCGTAGCAGCCAGGGTCCATGTAGCCCATGTTATCGGCCAGCATGAGGACGATGTTCGGCCGAGGGGCAGGTGCCACGTCCTCATGGACTACCTGCTGAAGGCTGGAATTCTTGGATAGAATATTTTTCCTGTTCGTTACCGCATTTACTCCTATATTTTCTGATGCTATTGTTTGATTCCCATTTGCATCATGCGCAGTTGAACTGCTTATTTTCAGATCCATGGGTATTGGAGATAACCCTGTGTTACTGGAATCTAGACTGCAGCTGGCAATTGAAATTAAAAAAATACAGCCAATTGCTAGTGTAAATATGGATAGATATCTAATTGAGATCTCCTCCGGTTTTCCATATTGAACACATATGTATAAATAGATAGCTAATTGATAGAATTTATTGATGCTAACTAAACATGTTAAATATTGGCCAATAACCTTAATCAATGTTAAATCCTAGATATTCTTAAAACCCGCAAAGATAGAAAAGAAAGACAAATCTGGCCCGAAAGTCATAGGCCGCCAATTTCTTAGGCCAGACGTTTTTTGATCCTTTTCATTTCGCCAGCTCATAAATATCCTGGGCATAGATCTTGGTGATATTGACCAAGCTATCAATGCCAATATACTCGTTGGGCTGGTGCTCGACTTCCTCCTGTCCAGGCATTATGGAACCTGTAGCCACAATGTTAGGCATTTCCTTGGCGTAAGTTCCTCCCCCTATCGCTATAGCGCTGTCATTCCTTCTTGTCTCTCGGTTATAAACATCTGTCAGAATTTTTATCAAGGGCGAGTCTTTTGGATAGTACAGCGGTTTGAGATCTTGCCCCATATTCTCTACCATGAAGCCTGTTCCCTCTATCGTACGATTGAACCTTCCCATGACATCATTGAATGTGTAGGTGACGGGGTAGCGGAGATTCAGTGCTAGGGTAATGCCTTTCTCAGTCGCATTCAACTCTCCTACATTGAGGGTTAAGTTGCCTGATGGCTCATCTTCCATAGCAAGGCCAAAGGATTTGCCATCGGTCTCCATACCTATCTTGGCATTGAGGAAGCTGATGGCATCACCGATGTCGGAATCTTTTAGGTCCAGTGTCCCCAGGAAAGCTAGAAGCTGCATAGCGGCATTCTTTCCCTTATATGGCTCACTCCCGTGAGCGGCCAACCCTATCGACCTGATCAATACTGATCCATTTGTCTCCTCAGCAGTTAGGTTATAGCCTGTCTTATTGGCAAATTTCTTACATGCGGTCACAACATAACTAGGATCAGAGACAATGATTTCGGCTGAGGCCTTATCAGGAACTATATTTGGAGCAGTCCCGCTCATAATGCTCAAGATCTTTATATTCGACGGCTCTCTGAGCAAATCTTTGGTCAGATTGAAGGTGATAATGCCTTTCTCTGCATAGACAGCCGGGAAGTAAGCATCTGGGGTGAAGCCTGATACGGGTGGCTTCTCAAGCTCGAGGTAATGTTTTATGTCATCTACACCCGTCTCCTCCTGAGTGCCAAAGATGATTCGCACTCTTTTTGATATCGGCAGCTTTGAATCCTTCACGGCCTTTAAAGCGTAAAGCGAAGCTACTGCAGGCCCTTTATCATCCAAGGACCCTCGGCCATATATCCTTCCATTGTGAATTTCGGCTCCGTAGGGTGGGTACGTCCACCCAGTTCCTTCTGGCACTACATCCACATGGGCCAAAACTCCTATGTAATCTGATCCATTTCCATACTCAGCATAGCCGATGTAGCCATCGAGGTTCGTTGTATTAAAGCCAAGATCCCTGGCTATCTCTAGAACTTTATCGAGAGCTTGGGCAGGACCTTCACCAGACGGAGCGCCAGGTTCCGGCTCTCCCCCGACGCTTTTAATCTTTATCAGCTCCTGGGTTGAGTTTATCAGCCCACCTTTATTCATCTCCACCAGCCTGTCTAGCTTCTGGGATGCATTCTCATCTGACGACTGGCAACAAGAAGGGTATGCAGTGAACATTAGAATTAGAAGGGCTATTAGAAAAATTGGTAATCTTTCCATTTTACCACCGAATCAATCTATGACCTTTAATAGGCACAGGAATGATTTAGATATCTTAAATAATCACCGGTCGATAAGCATGCACATTTTGAAAAGAGCTTTATTGGCTAGATATACCTTGATTTATGGCAAATACAGAAAGTCCAGACAACAAATCGAGGAGATAGGCCAGCAGCCGGCCTGTCTCTCCTCATGTGAATCGTCCCAGAAGGCGTTAGCCCGTCGCGGCGACTACGCGACAGCCCCGTAAACAGCCAGCGCGGGAACGAAGCGACTCGCGGGTCCTCCGGAATGTGAGCGGTGTTAAGTTGACTAAAACTTGGCTTATGGTCAGATAGTCAAGTTCGACCCAGGAGGAGTCCAAGCTTTTCATGCCCTGAATTTCCAGGCAGTAAAGGAAGCTTCATGGAAAAGAGATGTTATGGTATGCTCGCTTTGTCCTTCGCAATCCTGTAGGTTAATCGCAAGCTAATTATGCGCTTTAATCTCTAAGTGAGATATTATATTATACGTAATATGTTACTAAAACGTTTCTTTCCAAATAATGAGGGAAATTTATTTATTCTTAATATATCTTATGTTGAAAAACGTTTAGATTCCAGAGACTCAGAGGATCGCATGACTTGTAGGAGGGGTAAATCTGAATTCTGAGGCCGTTTTAGCCGTGCTTCCAAATAACAAAGAGGAGGCAAAGTCCCTGAAGGAAATAGCTCAGGCAATAGGGCTGGATATAACTTCGTACGTAGATTGGATCAGGGCGGAAAGGAAATTAGCTAGTTCTCTGAGGTCTCTGATTAAATGGGGTTGGGTTGCCTGCGATAGGAGACAACGCGATGGTGGGCATAAGTTCTGGTATAACGTATACTGGAGGACTGAGCTTGCGATCCAGGTAGAGGATTATGAAGTTATAGATCCTACTGCCTCGCATTAAATCAGTGTCATCTAACTAATCCATTCCCTAAGGCTCTATCCTATCCCTTCTCAGTTGGTCCAGGGCGGCACGAGTCAGCCTTATCTCTGCCATCTGGACTGCGCCCATGGCCTCAACCATCTTCGATATCATATCGACAACAACCTGGCCTAGCCCTTCTTCACTGCTAGTCAAGAGCAAGGACATTGCGCATTCCATATTGCAGGCGTTCAAGCCCGCATACATGAAATGCACCATAAGATCCTCTAATCCGCCCTCTATCCAGGGGCCAGTTGATTCAGGCCAGATCACTCTAGACCTTATATTTGTAAGGCTCTTTATCTCGACGGTGAACTGAATAATCCCTTCAGGCATCAAAGCTCCGTGCTTACTGAACATCTTTCGATGAACTTCACACTACCAATTATATCCCGCATCTCTTTTGAAGATTGCCTTCGGAATCTGTGCACTTTCGCAATGTAAAGGTTTAGGCGGCTTTAATCGACTACCGGAAACTACATATATTGATAACGCGTAAATAGTTAATTTGTCGCATCATGTGCTGATGTACTATGGGCTGAAGAGCCGATTAAGCCGTTAGGGCTGTATAGATGCACACTTGTGCAGTTGTGCATTCAGCCATTCTATAAGAAGGCTGACGTCAGTTCAGTCGCCCTATGGCGCCGTGCTGCGTGCACAGGTATTCGGCGTATTGGCGAGGCTGTGATTGGAAAAGATTTGCGCGGCACAGTGGGTGTTGCAGGCTATGGCACAGATCGCTTAGGTCCATGTGGCTGGCATGAATGCGATGCAGACGTGCGTGTGGAGGCTGGAAGCGGAACATGGCCCCTCATCAAAACGATGTCGGGTCCCTGTAAAAAGGGCGCTGTGTCAAATTCCAGTGCGGTCTCGCTGATGCCTCACATAGCCGGGGGCGAGATAAGGCCATCGCCTTGGCGATTGGCTCTTCCGAGGAAGGCGCTGCGGCTCAGCGCTTGTCTTACCTCTATATCATCTGCCTCGATTTAAAAATTCCTCTTCCCGTTCTTTTCGATCCTTATGTGTTCGCGACGGCTTAATGTGCATACCAATTATAGACAAGCAAAAGTATAAAGAAGAGTTGGGTTGCATCTTGATTTATGAATAATGCCAAATAGGCATACTTAATCTATAATCATCCATTCACGAAACCGCTTGGAATCTCCATCTTCGGCATCCGAACTTCATAACTACAAGATACCTTCTCTATCAGCAATTGGACGGACAAAGGAAAAGTTAATATCCTATCACTAAGTTTAGGTTAGTATACTGAAGTAATCAGGTGAGATAAGATGTGGGATAGAAAATACCCCTCTATATTCGATATATTCGAGAGCTTTGCTAAGGGATTCCCCTTTGATAGAAAAGAGAAGCCTGGTGAGGACTGGTTTAGGGAGCCGTTTGAGGAAATGCTAAAGAAGCTTGATGAATCAATACCCCCTGAGTTTAGCGATTTCGTCAAGGAGGAAAAATTGCCGTCGGGAACAATCCGGAGATATGGTCCGTTCGTCTATGGCTTCAGCTATACAGCAGAGCCTGGAAAGGAGCCCGTTTTCCAGGAATTCGGCAATATTCATCCATCCTACCGGGGCATAGAACCAAGCGTTGGGCGTGAGCCTTTGGTGGACGTGATGGAGGAGACGGATAAATACAAGATCTTCGTTGAGCTACCTGGTGTGGATAAAGGAAACGTCAAGCTTGACGTTGCTGATGATAGCGTTGAAGTGTCCACCAATGATGAAAAGAAGTTCTATAAGATGATTCATCTTGAATCGACTGTAGACCCTGATAGCGCCAATGCGTCCTACAAAAACGGTGTCCTGAGCCTAGAACTGGATAAAAAGGCGAAGAGAAAGGGCAAAGATATAACGATCGAGTAAGTCGGGCATTTACGCCCGATAGCTATTTTATTAATTCATTTTAAAGATATATATTAAATATAGCAATTTATTATTTATCCATGTTTTATATATTTTATACTCTTCTTGCATTTAACCCAGAATTCGGCGCCCCTCGTCTATTGTCTTAAACCGAAAACTATATATCCGTTGATCGTCGTTATGTCTATTGGCAAAAGTCCTTCCTACCTCCTTAATTATCCCTTTTACATCTTTGACTTTTGCCACACCCTCCTTCAAAATCAAGGCAGATATACATATTATTCCAACAGATTGATATAAAAGGACGAACCACACTATCAAGCAGAGGGTTTCGAAACCATGGAACGGTTAGCAACGGCAGGATGGGACGGACCAGAATATGTAGGTGATGGGAAATACCGCTATTCCAAATGCTCGGGATGGATCAGATTATATATCGACATCGGAGATGCTGGCTTTTATGGCGGTGTAACGGGAACCGACAGTGATTTCGAGGTTGTATTTGCAGACGGAAAATGGAAACGATTTTGTACAGAGCCTGCACAAGTTAACGGCGAGCCAATGCTGATGTTAATAGAGTATTCAACTCTCGACCTAATACTTACTCGCGTAGGTAGTGGCATGCCAATAGACGCGCAAATAGATACCATTGACGAATTGGCGACTTACCTTGAGAGATGCGTCGATTTGGCTAGAATTTTTGTAGATAATAGTTAGTTACCGAAGTATGGAACGATCAAGGCTTAAATGACAAAGATTAAATTACACCCAGCATTCTAAGCCTTGCGAGGATCATCATGGATAAGTACGATAAGGTAACCGAACTCGCCCGAAGACGCGGCTTTTTATGGCCAGCGTTCGAACTCTACGGCGGAGCTGCGGGATTTTACGATTATGGCCCCCTGGGCGCTCCATTAAAGAGACGCATTGAGGATACATGGAGGCAGTTCTTCGTTATTCAGGAGGGCTTTGCAGAGATCGAGGCTCCGACAATTGGCGTTGAAGGCATCTTCCAGGCATCGGGGCATCTAAGCGGCTTTTCAGATCCTTTAACCGGCTGCAAAGAGTGCAAGGAGGTTTACAGGGCAGATCACTTGATCAAACATTTGGTCGAGGTTCCTGATGCGCTGCCTAATGAGGAGATTTACAGGGTCATCAAGGAGAACGAGATCTTCTGCCCTGAATGCGGCGGAGAGCTTTCTGATGTATATGAGTTCAACCTTATGTTCAAGACGATGATCGGCCCAGGAAACAAGATGCCCGGCTATTTGAGACCCGAGACCGCTCAGGGCATGTTCATCAACTTCCCGAGGCTGCTGCGCTACTTCCGCGATGCTCTTCCATTCGCAGCAGTCCAGATCGGCAAGTCATATAGGAACGAAATATCTCCACGCCAGGGCGTCATAAGACTTAGAGAGTTCACTCAAGCTGAGGCGGAGATATTCATCGATCCAAGAGAGAAGACACATCCACGTTTCAACGAGGTCAGGGATATCGAGATGAACTTTTATTCTCAGGCTGCTCAAGAGAGAGGAGAGCCTGAGAAGATGACCTTCAGTGAAGCCGTAGAGCGCGGTGTCATCGCTCATCAAACGCTAGCTTACTATGTCGCAAGAACCTACCAGTTCATTCTCGCAGTCGGAGTATTGCCCGATAAGATGAGGTTCAGACAGCATAAATCCGACGAGATGGCTCATTACGCTGCCGATTGCTGGGATGCGGAGGTATTTCTCGATCGGCTGGGCTGGATAGAAATTGTAGGAGTGGCAGATAGGACGGACTACGATCTCAAGGCACATACAGCCCACAGCAAGATCAATCTGTCAGTATTTGTGCCTTTTGATAAGCCAGTCAAGAGGCAAAAAGTGGTTGTGAAGCCAGACATGAAGGCTCTTGGACCAATGTTTAAGGGAAAGGCCAAAGCTGTATCCGATGCCTTGAAGGCGCTGAAACCTGATGCGCTGAAGGGCGATAAGATTCGAGTTGAAGTGGATGGCGAGTCCATAGAGATCGAGCCCTCGCTTGTCTCATACGAGATAGTTGAGGAAGAGATCAGGGGCGAGGAGATCATTCCTCATGTCATAGAGCCGTCCTTCGGAATAGACAGGATAATCTATACAGTTCTTGATCATGCCTACTATGAGGATACCGTAGATAACGAGACCAGAGCAGTCATGAAGTTCAAGCCGGGCGTTGCTCCCATAGAGGTTGCAGTTCTGCCTTTGATGGACAGAGAGGAGCTTATTAAGCCTGCGATGAAGATCATGGATACTCTCAGGCTCAGAGGCTTCAGGGTCGATTACGATACATCAGGAAGCATAGGAAGAAGGTACCGCAGAAACGATGAGATCGGAACACCCTATGATGTTACAATTGATTATGAGACAATCGAACAGGGAACAGTAACAATAAGAGACCGTGATTCCATGCGCCAGGTTAAGGTAGCAGTCGTTGAAATTGCAGATAAGCTAGAGTCTCTGCTTAGCGGCTGCATGAGGTTTGAAGATGCCGGAGCTCCAGTACAAGCAGAAGCCGCAAAATAGCAGTGAGACATTAGTGACATCAGAGGAGAGATCAAAGATGCAAAAGATTGCACCAAAGATCACTCCTCAATGGCATGCCAATCTCATCAAAGAGATCAGACGAAAGCTGATCCATATCACAGGTTTATCGGTACCCATCGGCATCATGGCCTTTGGAAGAATCTATACGGCAGCCATGATTGCCGTAGCATTATCCGTGGCGGTCTTTCTTGAGGCCGGCAGACTTAGCGGCAGGATAAAGCTGCCTGAAGTCAGGGAAAATGAGAAAGGCAAGGTGGCCGGGTATATCTACTACATCATGGGAAGCCTGTTAGCCGTCATCCTTTTCCAGCCGATGATCGCCCTGACATCGATGCTGATGCTGTCCCTGGGCGATGCAGTCAGCGGCATTGCAGGCTCCGTTCTTGAGAACTCTGATGTCAGATCACGAGGTCGGAGGAGCGTCAAGCCTTTTCCGATTGTGACAAGTATGTTTCTAGCATGCCTCATAATTGGCTACCTTTCTTCGAGAATAACAGGGCTGCCCTTCGAGGTATATCTCGCAGGCGCAATTGGAGCAACAATAGCAGACTCTGTCGCCCTCTTCATCCGCAATCGGGGGCTGAATGATAACCTGACGATACCTATCTTCGCGGGCGCATTAATGAGCGCAGCACGGCTTATCGGCTAGGATGAGAAAGGTTTTTTAAAGTATGGATGCTTAGCTCAAAGAGACCCAGGCAGCTCTAGCTGCTTGATTCTTTAAGCGAATAGGAGGTAACGGTATTGGATATTATTTTGCTCGGTCCGCCGGGGTCTGGTAAGGGCACACAGGCCAAGATGATCGCTGACAAATACAAGGTAAAGCACGTTTCCACGGGAGATATTTTGAGGGAGAACGTCAGGAATGGAACGCCTCTGGGAGTAGAGGCCAAGAAGTACATGGATGCAGGAAAGCTCGTTCCCGATTCTCTGCTCATAGATATCATCAAGGACAGGCTGGCCAAGCCTGATGTCAAGGCCGGCTGGATGCTTGATGGCTATCCGAGGACCATCCCCCAGGCAGAGGCGCTGGACAAGATTCTTCCAGGCCTTGGCCAGAAGATCGATGTGGTCTTGAACATTGATGTTCCAGACGCTGAGCTGATCAAGAGGGTGACTGGAAGGAGGATGTGCAAGTGCGGAACCACATACCATGTCCAGTTCAATCCGCCGAAAGTGCCGGGAAAATGCGATGCATGTGGCGCTGACCTCTACCAGAGGGCGGATGACACCGAGGAGACCGTCAAGCAGAGACTGCAGGCCTATCACGCCCAGACCCAGCCCCTGATCGATTACTACAACAAGAGGGGCATCGTAAGGACTGTTCTTGGTGTGGGGGATATCAAGGCGATCTTTGCGGAGATTGCGAAGGTTCTGGATAAGATCTAGAACTTTTAAATTACTTTTTTCCAGCAAGCTTATAGATTCGTGTTCTCTTTCTTAGAATAACGTTTATCTCTTCAAATATCTAATCCATTTTCCAGTGGTGTAGGTAGGATGGATCCATTGAGCTTAGCAGCCATTGCAGCTCCTTTTGTTGCTAAGGGCGCGGATGTCTTCTCAACGACGGCCGGGGAAAAATTGGGAGGAATGGTAGGCGATCTGTGTAAAGCTGTTGTAGACAAGTTCAAAGGCGATTCATATGCTGAGCAAACTTTGGCACGTGCTCAGGAGAAGCCGGAAGCTGAGGGTCGCCAGAACGTGCTGAAGGAAGTTTTGGCGGAGAAGCTGGAAGCCGATCCAGATTTCGCTGAGAAGGTTCAAAATTTGATGGATGAACTGGAGAAAGGTGGCACTGGGGCAGTCTTCGATCAGAAGGGGCAGACGTTATTTGGTTCACAAACCAACATTGCTGGGGATATTCATGGTTCAGTTAACATTGGTGACGCTAAAGGATATTCAAGACTTAAGAGTTATCGCGTTCTCATAGATTTTAAAGGAGAAGGCCATGCTTATACGCGAGGTGACTTAGTCGATGCCAGGACGGCAATGAAATGGCTAAATTTTAGATTATTATTGGGACAAGGATGGATTGAAGAGTATTGGCTTGACGATGATTGAAAAGATTCGACTCACTTTACTGGGGATGACTGTTAGGTTAATCAATATAGAATCACAAATTGCGATAGTATATTCGTGCCGTCTTAAAAGAATAGCATATAATGGATGATGCGGTTGTTAAATCCAAAGAAATTCGTGTGGCTTCATGGATAATCCCAGGTTCGACCAGCATAAACAAGAAATAAACGGTAATCAGATAAATGTAGCTGGAAATGCTACGATCTATCCTATTTCTCCTTCTGTTCTTGTTCCGCATCAGATTCCTCCGCCACCGCTGGACTTCACCGGCAGGGATGACGAGCTAAAAGACCCAGTAGCTCAATTTGATCGTGGAGGCATCATCACCGGTCTGCGAGGTATGGGCGGAGTCGGCAAGACTGCTCTAGCTCTCGTTTTAGCGGAAAAGCTCAAGGGCCGCTTCGGTGACGGTCAGGTCTTTCTCAAGTTGAATGGCACAAGTCCGAATCCTTTGAAGCCTAACGATGCCATGGCTCAAGTCATTCGTGCATTTCGCGGCTATACTGAACGCCTACCTGAAGACCAAAACGAACTACAATCTCTTTATTACTCCGTTCTGGAAGGTAAAAATGTCCTGCTTTTGTTAGATAACGCTGAAGACCGCAAGCAGGTTCAACCACTGCTACCTCCCAAGAGCTGTGCCGTAATTGTCACGTCGAGAAAGAAGTTTACTCTGCCAGGAATGCCCGAGCCGTTTTTGCTGGACACTCTTAAGCCATCCGAAGCGAAAGAGTTGCTGCTCAAAATCTGCCCGCGACTCGGAAGTCATGCTGAAGAGCTTGCCAAGCTCTGCGGCTATCTTCCTCTTGCCCTGCGGGCTTCGGCCAGCCTCCTTGCGGTAAAGAGCGATCTAAATCCTGAAAGCTACTTGGAAGAGCTACGCTCGGAACGTACAAGGCTTGAGAAGATCGGGAAAGAGGGCGTCGATCTGGATGTTGAGGCCAGCTTTAACTTGAGCTATAGTCGCCTCTCAGCTGAAATGTCAAGCGTTTTCTGCAAGCTTTCGATTTTTCCTTCTGACTTTGATGCTCTAGCGGAGGAGGCGATCTGCCAAGATCAAAGTCACATACAACTTAGCGACCTAGTGTCTTGGAGCTTGGTTGAATTTGAGGAGGAGCTGAGCCGATATAGCCTTCACGACTTAGCGCGCATTTTTTCCGCCTCCCGCCTTGAAATCGGGGAAAAAGAGAAAGTACAATTTCTTCATGCCGAGCATTTCAGAAATGTGCTTTCTGTATGCAATGAATTATACTTGCAGGGTGGAAAGAAATTACTAACCGGTCTTAGGATATTTGACCTAGAAAGGACGAATATTGAAGCTGGATGGGCTTGGACAAAAGAGAATTTCACGAATAATGAAGCTGCAGCGTCTCTGTGCTGCGCTTATCCCAATTGGCCTTTCGTGCTTAGATTGCGGTTACATCCAAAAGAGCTAATTTCATGGCTTGAATCGTCCCTAGCTGCCGCTCGTAAATTGAAAGATCGAGGCATGGAAGGGGTTCACTTGGGCAACCTCGGCAATGCCTATAGGGATCTTGGCGATGCCAAAAAGGCAATCGAGTTTTCCGAAAAAGCATTAGTTATAGACCGCGAGATTGGGGATCGGCGTGGAGAAGGAGACGATCTGGACAACCTCGGCAATGCCTACACTGACCTTGGCGATGCCAAAAAGGCAATCGAGTTCTACGAAAAAGCATTTAGTAATTGCTCGTGAGATCGGGGATCGGCGTGGAGAAGGAAATGCTTTGGGCAACCTCGGCAATGCCTACACTGACCTTGGCGATGCCAAAAAGGCAATCGAGTTCTACGAAAAGCATTTAGTAATTGCTCGTGAGATCGGGGATCGGCGCGGTGAAGGAACTGCGCTTTTCAATTTGAGCCTATCTTTAGATAATCTAGGCCAGCGGACAAAAGCTATTGATGTTGCCAGGTCCGCGCTAAATATCTACGAACAGATTGAAAGTCCTTATGCCGAGAGGGTTAGGCAAACGCTGGCCAAATGGCAAAACGAATCAAAATGATTGAGCATGCATCCAAAGCTCTAAGATTCTAGCTCGGTTCATAAAATATGCATTTCAAAACTGTCGTTATTCATCATAAACATATTTCAATTTCTTGACGATGACCGCCTTAGCATTCTCGATTAGCGTTATGCTCTGCGCCCTATGCTTTCCGGTTCTCACTATGACCCTTGGACCATCTATCTTCCTCGCCTCGGCATAGATTCTAGAACCTTTGAGAGTATCACCGGCCTCGTAGCAATCCTCTATGCTTCCACCAGCCTTCCTTCTTTTCGTAGCTCTTCGGTTATCTTCATCACAAGGTCGAAATCAAGCTCAAGGTCCATGGAAGCCTCATCCGGGTAGGATTCGCCTCGACTCTTGAAGTAACCCAATATCTCTTTCTTTGCGGTCTCATAATCGACATCCCTGCATTTGACGACTTTGATCTCAGATAACCGATGCCTGATTGCATCTCTCACGAAATCAGACTCATTCAGATAAACACCGGCTTCTATCAGCTCCCGGATCTGCGCAGCCTCAGCGGCTGCAATCTTGGCTCCTATGGATACAGAAGACGGCTGAGTCGGCTCTTTCCCTGCAGCACTTACACTCATGGTTTCCTATAGTACACCATAGTTAAAAAAAGCATCGTATCTATCTGGAGAACATTTTTATCCACACCGACATCTGTCAGAAGCATGATACTTGTCTATTCCTTAGGCGGCTCAATCCTTGCTGGCCGCGACCCCGCAAGCCTGCGAAAATATGCTAACGCACTTTTTGATCTTGCAAAGAAGCACAGGATCTATGTCGTTGTTGGCGGCGGAAAAATTGCTCGCGAGTATATCGAAAAGGCGCGCGCCTTGGGTGCAAGCGAGGCGTTCTGCGATCAGATAGGTATAGAGGCCACAAGGCTCAATGCCGCGCTGCTCGTTGCGGCCTTGGGGGATGCTGCAGCTGAGAATATTCCCTGTACCTACTCAGAGGCTGCTGAGAGCAACCACAGGATAGTCGTGATGGGTGGAGTGAGCCCCGGCCAAACGACCGATGCTGTATCTGCAATACTTGCAGAGCGCGTGCACGCCGACCGCCTCGTAATCGCGACATCCGTAGAGGGAGTTTATACTGCAGATCCTGAAGTCGATCCTTCTGCAAAGATGATTGACGTGATGACTCCAAAAGAGCTTGTAAAGCTTGCCATGCAGACTGAGATGAAAGCTGGCTCAAGGTCTCCAGTAGATCCACTGGCGGCAAAAATAATAGAAAGAAGCTCCATACCGACAGCTATTGTTCACGGCCGCGATATAGAAAATCTAAGAAAAGGTGCCCTTGGAGGGCATAAAGGCACCGAGATCAGGTCGGAGTAAGCGACCTGATAAGATCCCCGGCTGAGACTATCCCCCAGAGAACGCCATTTTCGGAGATAACGAGCTGGTTTGCTCCCGTCCTGCCGATCATCTTTATGGCCTCGTATATCGGCTCCTCGGAGTCGATGGTCAAGAAGCCGCGGGTCATAATCTCCTTCACCTGAACATCAATTCTGCCCTCGGCCACCGCCCTGGTTATATCCGCCAAGTTGATCAGGCCAGGTGAGCTATTATCCACAATCGCTTCCTGGACGCCATTGTGCAGAAGTATCCTGGATGCCTCCTGTAGCGTTGATGTGGGGCTGATGCGGACTGCGCGCCGTGCAATCTTCTTTATGGGAACTTTGGGAACTGAGATCATCTCATTTATCTGAATTATCACCCTGCTCATCGTGTCGTCCCTGCCCATGACCTTGCCTTTTATGTAGAGCTTGTTCACCGGCGTTGGACCGACCTCGATCTCATCCCCAACGTTGAAGTCCCTTATGTTGCCGATTATTCGTATAACACCGTCGCATTGATGGGAATGCATCACCTTGTTGAAGATAATCTCACTCGCAGTCGCGCCCTCAACGAGTACGCCATTTCTAACGACGGGCACTACTACTACGTCTCCTGTAGCATCCAGATTCAATGCCTCATATGCGTCTCCGGTTGCCCTGTAGCCTCCTTTCGGTCCTGGGACACCTTCAACGAGGTTCAGTGCCTTCAGGGACTGCATCTGATTCCTTATTGTTCCCGGATTGCGATCTATAAGCTCTGCAATCTCTTCGCCCTTGACCGCCCTTCCCTCTACGCGGTGAATGTTGATCAATGCGGTTAGTATATCTCTTTGTACTGGAGTCAATTCCATAATTCGATCGAGCATTCGTCATGATTAATGCCCTATATAGATTTATTGATCGTTTCGGGTCAAGTAAAAATTTATTTTAGATCATATCTCCATTAGAACAGCGATTAAAAAACCAATACCGCTCTAATATGGCATATAAGCTCATTATTCGCGCATTGGACATGTTTTGCTGCCCTTAGAAGGCAGATCGGACATTCGCCGCCAGATCTCTACAATGGGAGTCGCAAATATATTCCCAAACGAGCGGGGCATGCATGCACAGGGGTAGACATCACCTGAGGGCGTGATATGCATCCAGGTTCTTCCCGCGAAGCAGCCAAAGCGTCTAAGTGCATCAGGAACCGAAAATATCCTGGGCGAGCCGGCGGCTGAGACAAAGCTCTGGAGAATCTGATGATCTTGGGCCGAAAGAATAACACCCTGTTTGCCTGCCCATCTTCCGGTTGGCACAACCTCGAAGAAAGTCAACTCATGCGCGCCGACTCCGCGGGCCAGGTCATGGAAGCTCTGAAGGTGATGAATGTTTTCATGCCTTAGAACGACATAAACATCAACAAGAAGGCCTGCCCTAAGGCATGCGTCAACTGATCCCATAGCATCCTTAAAAGCCCCTTTTCGTCCGCGCATTGCGTCGTGCTCCTCCTGTACAGACGAGTCGAGGCTGACGTTGACTGCATAGAGTCCAGCCTCCTTAAGCCGCTCGGCCAGGGAAGATGTGAAGCCTGCGCCGGATGTGAACAGCGTCGATATAGCCCTGTCATCTACGGCACTCACAAGCTCAGGAAGTTCATTATAAAGCGCTGGCTCCCCGCCATCGAAGATGACAAGGGTAGTTCCCATGTCCAATATCTGGGAGATGACATCCTTTACGGTATCTGGCTCAAGGTGGAGCTTGTTTCCGCTATCAGGAAGAGCGCAATGAACGCATCTATTCGGACACTCTTCCGTTATTGATATTGTGACCTGGTCTGGGGTTCTTATTCCGAAGAGCGATTTTATCTGACTGTTTGCTAAGCGATCGAAGGCATTGCAAGGGACGGGCGGAAGCCACGTAGAGATGCAGAGCTTATCCCCGACGTAAGCTGGGATCTGACCGTCTATCATCTCAATCGAGGATTTAACTCCTGGCAACAGAGACAGAGGACCCTGTAGATCAACCTGGACCCGTCCTTCCAACAGTCGGGCCTTTGCATTAAGCAAAGGGTTGCTGTAAAGGGAATATTCCATATATATTCAGTAAACCTTTTCGGGTTCAAAGACCTTCTCGCCAACGATCTTCCCGTCTATTGTACGGTAGAAGCAGGATCTATAGCCTGTATGACAGGCTCCACCCTCCTGCTCTATCAGAAGCAATATGGCATCATAATCGCAGTCAATGCGTATCTCCTTAACATGCTGGAAATTCCCTGACGACTCGCCCTTGAGCCACAGCTTCTTCCTCGACCTAGACCAGTAATGGGCTTTCCCTGTCTCTCTGGTCTTTGCCAAAGCCTCATCATTCATATAGGCGAGCATGAGTACCTCGCCAGTCTTCCAGTCCTGGGCGATGGCTGGAATCAGCCTCTCATCCTGCATGGGCAATGATAGCGGATATATCCTATAAAGGTGTGACTACTCCTCTGACTGAATTCAGAGGCATCTTGGCTTTCGCCACAGACTGTAGCCCCAGTCTGAGAATATTTAAGGCTGCGTTATGATCTCTATCCAAAGTCAGCCCACAAAAAGAACATCTGTGAACCCTCTCGGATAGATCTTTCGTACGTGTTTAGCTGGCTAGCAACGCGGTTAGCATTTGGAGACTATCCAGCCCATTCTGTCCCCATGTTTCCAGCGTCGTCATGATTCGCTCGTGAATCGAGGTCCCTTTATCATTGCGCAGCGTTCCCAAGATCTTTCTCAAAACGACCTGAGGCCGCAACGCTCTCTCTGCCCTATTATTGGTAGGCTCAACACCAGGGTTGATGATAAACGTGAACCAGTACTCGAAACCGTTGCTGATCTTGCCGATGAATTTCAGGACTTTCTCCTCAGAGTAATCTTTGGCCATCCAATGCCGGAGCGCTTCTCGCGCCAAGTTCGATAGATACATTCGGACCTCTGGCGGTGGATCGCTTTCCAGAGCGTTGGTAAGTGAATCGTAAATCTCCTTGAGCGCATTGTGCAAAGGAATCGCTTCTTCGAACTTCTCAGCTAGATCCAACGATTCACGAAGTAGATGCGCCCAGCACCGCTGCAAGCGATTTGTAAATTTAGAATATGGTTTCCACCCGTCACATACGATAATGCCCTTGAATCTTCGCGTCAAGACTTCCATCAGAACTTTGATGCCTCGGCTCTTTCGAATCACAAAAAACGTCTCGGAAGGTGTAGTAAATGCCCAGATCCAATGCGTTTCTCCCTGGACATGGATTGATGTTTCATCCACGTACAGGATCAGAGCACCACGAATCTTGCTTAAAATCGCATCGTATTCAGATCGAACCGCATCAGCAGCACGACGGGTTAAATCGAATATCGTAGCAGGACTCACTTTTAATCCGTACAGCCTTGTCAGCGTGTCTTGGATTTTTCTATAAGGCAGTCGATCTTCGTATTTTAGTATTGTTGCCAGAGCAATTGCATTTTTTCCGAATTTACCTTCATGTGGACAGCCTGAATCCCCGGCAACAACTTCTTTGTGGCAACTGGAACATCTGTAATGCGCAATTTTGTACTCAGTGACGATGATAGGCGGAGGCTGCGGAATTTCCTCGATAATCTTCGATTCTATTCGAAAAGGAGGACCAAGCTCGGTTCCGCAATCCGGGCATCGTTCTGCTGTTACGTCTACTTGCCTGGTCGGCGTGGCAAAAGGCCTCGTTACGCCTTTATGCCCATTTTTTTGGCCCGGCTTTCCTTTGATGCCTTCGTTCTGATCTTTTCGGCGGTTGTGGCCACGTCTTAGACTTGGTGGAGTATGTGCATTCTCATATTGAGCCAGGCGGGCTTCTAGCTCCAGGATTTTTGCCTTGAGCAACTCATTCTCACGCTTGTCAAGTAGAACTCATAGCCCACTTCTTGTTGGAGTAATAGCTCCGAAGTGGCTATGAGCCCCCTCACAGAACCGGACGTGAGGTTTTCCCTCATCCGGCTCTTCAGGAGTACTTCCTCTACACGTAGAGTTATGGACGCCAGTTTTGTTGACACCCCTTGTCCATCTCTGAGTATGGGGAGTGTTTCCCTGTCGTATCAATGCACTCCTGCCAGTCCCTTCCCTCCACAGGCATTACCCTGTTTCCTCGGTACTATGAACTGGTCCGACTCCCAGAGTGTCATCTGTGATGTCTTACCGTCCATAGGCTTGATATCACATACCCCCAGTTGGGAGAACATTCTGGGCCTCCCGAGTTCCTACAATATCCTTTTGATACCGTGCCGCGGTCTCAGACCCCGTCGAGCTCGCATCGCCTCGCCAATATCCCAGCGCTCTTGTCAAAATTGCAAGACACGAGATTAGGATTAACGGCGATGAGAGTGCTGCCTTCCGTCATTCTAACAACGTCGACCTCCGACACAACAACGATTTCGGGGCTCAATCCCTTCACTTGCGTTGCGGCCCAGTACCCCATTCCCTTGGCTTCACTGCAGCCTGTTACCAGACTGGATGCAAGGTTCAGTTCTGAGGTGGAGGCTAACCTTTCCTCAGGTTGGATTTTCACCGTACTGGATATCATAAGCTTTGCTCGGCGCACTAATCGCCCATTCTCTTGGCGAAGTTGGTCATTAGTTTCTCCTTCGTCCATACTCCCATTTAACAGATATTATCGGTATATTATTTAATTTTTCTGGTAGAATGCATTCTGACTAAATCTGAAAGGGAGTTAAACACATACAGAAATTACAATGAACATCAACCATAAAATGAATAGCATCTTTGCGTTCACCAATAAACTCCTCAATAATAATTTACGTTTTTGGATAATAAATATTTCGAAAAGATAATACTTACTAATGTATCGATCCGGTAAGCGGAATTAGTTCAATCCTTAAAAAGAAAAAGTGGCAGGGCTCCAAGATCTATAGCAATTATTTCTGTTGGGAAGTCTTACCCTAGCTTTCGAATAGCATGAATGTCACCTGCAGTACTCTTAGACTCATTTACAACTATCTGCAATGCCTCATCGAACATCTTTGATCCTTGAAGTCCTGAAGCATCAATAGTTGCATTATAGGTCCCAGATCCTACATTGGCATCCCAGATTCCAGTGTATTCATTCCCAGATATTTGCTTCAGATTCACTCTCGCAACCTCTATTCCGGTTGCATTCTTGATGTCTGCATAAACCGTCATACCGGTAGAGTTTGTTATTTTCGAAAGGTTATTCGGAGTTTCTACAATGCTGTTGTTTCCGAAAACCGCCGTAATTTTAACTGGATCACCTAAATTCGACGGATTGGGCTCAGCGCTGACGTCATTTAGAACGACGTTCAGCTCCGACGTTGAATTGTATGTTGGGGATACCGCTGAGTTACTTGCCTTATTTGAAATTTGGTTAGAGTTTTTCTTGGAATCGATTTGTGCATCAATAAGTCTGGCTTGCTGCGGGCCGTTCAGACCCGATGGTATGTCATTTACGGGTTTGCCTTCTAGAAAGTCGACTGCGCTTGCAGTCCAATTTGGCGCGTTATGAGCGCAAGATGGGCAATCCGACAATGTAGAATATGCCAAACTTGACAAGACCATAAATGAGAGGATTAGAGCGACTCCTGAATTTCCCATTGTATCTCCTTATTCAATCTCTAAACATAGGCAAAGGTTCATTGTGATGCCTAAGCGCCCTTGCAGGTTATTTAATCCAAACTTATAATCCTGACGCTTCGAACATCAAGAAAGCTCATCCGCTGAGTAAACTAAAAATGGTGAACTTTTCAACTATTTTTAAGCTAATTTACTATAATAGTCCCGCCTAATCCATCAGCATCAAATGTGGGTATGTAAACTCTTGCCTTATAATTTCCAGCCGGCCAATTTTGGTCAATTGTAAAGTTAATCTGTATAGATTGTTGTTTTTCAGATCCTGATATACTAAAATTTTGTTGAAACGCTCTAGTGTACCAATCAGGAACCGAAAGCTGCAAAATTGCTACGCCAGATACTGAGCGAGATTCGCCGTTATTAATGTATGCGGTAACCCAAGTTGAAGTTCCTCTGTGGTGTGGGTTGCCCCAATTCACTTGATATATGCTTATACCATCCAAAGCCGATACAATTGAGGTAACCAGTAGCAATATAATAATTACTGCTATACGCCAATTATTCTTTGAGTTCATGGTATTCCCTCCGAGCAAGAAGTTAGTTCCTAATATCTGTTGCTTATCGTTTCTTTTCTTCTATGCTTTATGGAATATATTAAGGTTTTTCGATAACCGCTAAAACGGAAGTTCGCTGTATAATCCAGAACAATCCAGAACACACAGGCGTCTGCATATTGCGAATTGATCTATATAGATTTAGGATTGAATTAGCGGGTATATGTTTTATTTAGGAAAAATATATGAAGGGACTGAATATGTTGTATATAAATGAACGCGGACACAAAAGTATCTATTATCACGTATGTAAGTGCCATAATCTTTCTTCTATTCCTGGTAATTTATCATTTTTATATTGAGGGCTTTGTAAAAATATAATACAAAATCTGTACTCTCCAAGTTTCTCACCAATTTATAATCTCCATTCTATATCAAGTTATATCTTATATCCCTGTTCTTTGATTAGATAGAGTAAACCACTATCAGGAACTGGCAAATTAAAGAATTGTAATACATATATAAAGGCATCAATGAATGCTTGAGCCTTTATACTATCAATCATATCTCCAATCGTTCTATTTTGTTGATTTCTTTCAACTGGTGGGTTTTTGAGTTCATATAAAACGATGGCTGTCCAGACTGAGAAAACCATCTGAATAAATCTTTCAATTGAGCGTTTTCCTCTTAATTGATAATCCTTGAATCCCAATTTTTGATTTGACTCTCTATGAGCAGTCTCAATATCCCACCTATCCTCGTAAATAGAAAGGATTTCTACCAAAGATAGTGAACAATTTGTGCTAATAAAGTAGTTGGCGTCACCATTTTTCTTTTTCTTTGAGATGACTAGCTTTACTTTGCCAATCTTATCTAAGATGACTTCTTTTTCGATTGCATAATATACCTTCTTCTTGCCGCGAACTTGAACTGTAGTTCTTCTATAATAAATTTCATCAATCTGATTTGCCATGTCCCTGACCTGGAAGGATATATCTTTATTTATCCATACCTTTTTATCAGACTTAATTTCACAAACGACTTGATGCCCTAAGTTCAGGCATTTAGTTATAAAATCCGCAGAAAACCACCAGCTATCGAAAACAACATAAAGACTCAAGCCTTTTGGTATTTTTAAGGGCTCGATGATATCTTTATAAGCGATTTCTATCTTAGTCATGAAATCTTCACTGCTGTCTATTTCTTTAGTATACATTTTCGCTTTATGTGGTATAAATATACCTCTAGATTGGAGGACTGAAGTAACAAAATTGTTACCCATGATATAATCATCTTTGCAATGATCGTAAAACTTGCCCACGCCATCAGTACATTTCCCTTCCTTTTCATTATATGTATCGTCTATAATTAATAATATTTTGTCGCTTGCACTTAACTGAAGAGCTTCTATAAATAGATCCGCACTGCGCTGAGCCACTTTGTTCTCATCCCAGATTGCATCACTAAAGAACCAATTATAGGAAGAGCGTGATTTCGTACCTTCTCGATCCTTTGCCATAGTGTCACTAAGGTGTGAGATGGTCTTAGATTTATCACATACGCTTAGTGCTGAAATCATATCACGGAAAGAATTATAGCTTGGCATGGTGAATAAATCTTTAAATCCTTTTAGAAATGGCTCTAACTGTAACGGAGTCTTAACTAATTTGATCATAACATAGTAAAATGCTTTAATAAATAAATCTATTTTGTATCAAGAATTAATTTTAATGGGAAAAGAAAATATAGCTATAAATATAAAGCTATAAAAAAGTTGGAGAGTACAGGCAAAGAATACAATTTTAACTAAAATTTTAAAAAAAACTCCATAATTTTAGCACTGGCATTAGTGCGCTCTAAGAATATATCGGTTTTAGGCAAATGTAATAGCTCTTCGACAGCTGCGATAATTTGGCTGGGTTTGCTAGCTATTTTGCCATACCCATGTTTGACCATAAAACTTGCGTTGCGCTCTTCCTGCCCCGGTATTGGGTCGGTCATGATTATTTTTCTCCCCAGCGCCAGACACTCAGAAATCATCAAACCCCCGGGCTTGCTGACAACTACATCGGCGGCTTTCATATATTCGTCAAGGCGATTTGCCCAATTGACCAATTTGAAATTCTTTTGCGGCGGGATTCTTTCTTTTATTTTTTTGTAAAGGTCATTATTTCCACCACAGACTACTGCCAAATTTATCGGTTCGTCCATCGTCAGCAATCCCTCCAATGACGGAATGATAAACCCCTTGGATAGGCGGCTAGAGAATAATACTGTTTTAAAATTATTTTTGAATCCCAATTTACTTTTTAAATTCGTTTGACTGTAATTGTCATAGAATCTTTGGCCAACCGGTATCCCGGTTACCGAAATTTTGTCCTCATCCACTCCCGTGAGCGCCAACTCTTTTTTCACTTCCGGGATCGGCACAAAGTAATGATCGATCAATGGCACATTGTAGTACGAATGACCGTAATAATCGGTGACCACTACCGCCATGGGGATGTTCGGAAAGATCTTGCGGCAAGGCGGCGCAACCATCGGCGCGGGAATTACATTGGCAAAAATGATCCCATCTGGATTTTGCCCCTTTAAATAACGTTCGATATGGCGCTTGAATAATCGCTGAAAACCATTCATTTTGCGGAATGCCGCCGAAACTGGTTCCTTATCAAAGGTTTCGTAAACCGCGCCCCATGCTGTAGGCAAGCGGTTATTGGCAATTTCATAGAATATCTCAAAAAACTTGCCAAGCATCGGCTCAATTTCGCAAAAATCGACATGATCTATCTTAAAATTCGGCAAATTGCTGTTGACATATTCTTCAAGCGCCTGCGCTACCTTAATGTGCCCCAAGCCGGCCTTAGTTGAAATTACCAAAATTCTTTCCATATGAATTCAAAATCTCAAATCGATAAATTTCGCGCCAAGTTTAATTTGTGGAGGTTTAAACTCCAGATTTAAAGAGATCAATCCTCAACAATTTAACAATTGCAATCTCATGCGCCCCAAAGAATCTCCTGCCCGTGCCCGTCAATATTATCCCTTTCCCACAGATGTTTCATCAAATCAGAATAATCTTTTGGTCAATTTCGTTCACTATGAAATTAACCACATAATTAAAAGCCCAGCCTATGCTAACCAATGTAAAATTGGATATACTCCTAACCCGTGATTGTTTTAGGAGCGAAATGCAAATTGCAGAAATATCGAATTTGAGGAATGATATACTTGGCAGGCGAGGCTTGGAGCTCAAAAACAATGACAGAAGGATATTTAAATGATCTTGTGTATTTCCGTCACAGTGAAATCAAGGATGTACGGCCAACGCTGATATTTATTCATGGGCTTTTGGGAAGTTCTTCGGCGTGGCAGCCATACGAGGCACGTTTTGGAATGGACTATAACTTGCTCTTTCTTGATTTACGCGGGCACGGAAAGTCTGTCAAGAAAAACGATTCCAAATATTATTCTTTGGATCTGATCGCCACGGATATTCGCGACTTGGCGCGCACTTTTGGTGTTGACGAGTTTGTTTTGATCGGTCATTCTTTCGGGGCGCTTTTGGCCCTTGTTTTTGCGAATAGATATTCGGATATGGTTTCGAAGCTCATCTTGCTTGCGCCTGATTATCACATCAGCCAGACCTCAGGCGCCAAGATCGTGCGGCTTTTCTTGGGTCTGGCCAGATTCATGGTTTTAATACCGTTCCGGGAAAGGGAGGGCATCCATGTCGATTATTCCAAATTCTTCAATACAGGCGATTGGGATATTAAAAGAATTTACACCGATATTCGCAACACTTCTTTGCGAGTCTTTTGTTGTTGTTTGTGGCAAGCCGATAAAATTGACAGGGAAAAGATGATTACGGATATTAATATGCCGGTATTGATTGTGCATGGTAAAATGGATTCGATTATTCCGTGTTCGGATGTGGCATTGATGGCAAAAAAAATTCTTAATGCACAATTGAAGATCCTCCCGCAGGCGAATCACATCTTGGTTATTAACAACCTAATTGAAGTATCTGATGAGATAGAGAACTTTATTAAATAATTAGTATGTGTTTAGCTGTCCCAGAATCGGTTGACAGATGCTGATTTCAGTTCCTATCGGAACAATATATATTAACTTGTATTTAACTAAGATCGATATCAGTGGCGTCTTGGCCCTCAAAACGACTTCTAGCAATTACATCGCACTATAATTATATACTGGAATTAAAATTATTTACTCGCAAATCATCTTGAGCCTCTGCATGGTGCTTATGCCAAAAGAATGCAGAATTTGATTTGCCATCATGCTATAGTCAATGCTGATATAGTCAGTGAAGTCTGTGCACGATTGAGACAATATATCGGTCGTAAGACTAACTTTTTATATTCCAGATCCGGAAGGCGTCCTTGAATGTAAATGGAATTTGCACCGTAAACTCCCTGACCTATGTCAGAAGATAGGATAGATAAATAGCGAATCTTACTCGTAAGACCTTCATGAGCTTAGGATATTGCTCGTGCCCGATGAATGTAATGTAGAGTCCTGGAATTGACACTTTCCAGATGGATATGACCAGAAACCCCGACTGAGTATCCCCTTCGATGAGGGGCCGAGGGCTACCACGAACCTCATTTCGGAAGCTTATTCAAAAATACAGAAGAGCCAGTGGACCCTGGAGGCCTTCACATGATCACGTAGCCCATAGAGTTGAGCCAGACCCCTTGAGCCCAGGATTAGGGCAATACCACGCTCCTGGAGCTTCAGACTGCCAGAGATATTCTGGCAGAGGTCTTTCATGCCCGGCCTGGCGAGGTGGAGGAGATGATCTCGAGCAGGCATTGGAGAGGAGCTGGCCGGATGAAGAGGAGCTGTGGCCGGAGAGCTTCTGCGAAGGTGAGTAAGCTGTGGGGAGAAGCGTCGAACATAGAGTCCTTCAATATTTATGCATATCTCGGTCAACCTATCAATCTTTACGACGAAAGATCATTGATCCCCTGGTATAAGTTGAATCCGTGTAATTTGAACCACCAATTCAGTAGTCGGTCCCGAGATTGGTTAGGGCTTTTATGAACTATGATAAAATCGTCAATTATAAATCGTCAATTATATCATGTGAGGGGTAGATCAGCAAATTATGAAAAAGCAAACTATATTAATCAGCGGAACAAGCAGCGGACTTGGATATCTAACCGCCAAAATCCTTACTAGAAAAGGTCATACTGTCATTGCAACAATGCGTGATATTAATAATAAGAACGCAAAAGCCGCATCTGAGTTAGCCCATTATACTGAGAACACTCCCGGCAAAATATACCTATTCGAAATGGATGTAACAGATGAAATCTCTGTGAATTCCGCAGTCAGTGAGGCTCTCTCATTTGAAGGAGTTATAGATGTTGCAATAAATAATGCCGGAGTGGGAGCCGTTGGTCTAGCGGAGTGTTTTACCGCAGACCAGTTCCGACAGATCTTCGACGTCAATTTATTTGGGGCACAAAGGGTTAATCGCGCAGTCCTCCCCGCGATGCGCGAGCGAGGCTCTGGACTATTGATACACATTTCGAGCATTGTTGGACGGCTGGTGCCACCATTCGGAAGTCCATATGTTGCCAGCAAGTTTGCATTGGAGGCGCTAGCGGAGAGTTATCACTACGAGCTTGCTGCGATTGGAATTGAATCCATTATTGTCGAACCTGGTAGCTTCGACACTAATTTTGATACGAACAAGCAGGTATCATTAGATACAGAACGCATAGTAGAATATGGATCGATGGCCAAAACAATGAAAAAAATATATGGTCAAATCAGAGATGCTTCTGCGGGTTCCAACTCGGGTAATCCCGAGGATGCAGCCATTGCTATCACGAGACTGATTGATATGCCCGCAGGAAAGCGGCCCTTGCGTACAGTAGTGGGTGCTGGAATATTCACTCAACCCGTAGTGGCCATCAACAAGGTTGGTGCCGAGCTGGAACAGAGCTGGATTAGCCGGCTAGAAAAATAGCAATTGCAAAGCTTGGTTGTTGAGCTAGCTCAAGGTTGAAAATAATATCAATAATCAAAATCGCTTAAAATTAGTTCTTTGAAGCTGGCATGTAACTTATTTCAAATGGTTTTTGCGATGCTGATTGATACGAGCTGGATACATGTTAGATCTTAGTAATCGATGTGATTGAAGCAATGGTTAATTCAATTGAACTTCTTATTGTACATGGCAAATCTAACAACGACAGTCGAACATATTCGTATTTAGTGTAAGAATAGATAAAGGACATTGCCCACATAACTAAAAATATTAATATTACAGGTTTGTATCCATATCTCCCTAGAGCAAACTTTGATTTCTTTATGCTATAATCCTTCGGAAGCTTATGCTTAATTCTTTCCTCGAATCGGTCAAGTTTTTTTTCATATTTTTGATATATAAATAATATTCCAAAATTAGAGATAACGGCGAGAAGGCACAAAAGGACGGTAGTGTACCACAATTGCTGTAAATTCGTAGGCGCCCTGTATCCAGAACCTTTCACTTCTCGTCCATAGATAAATACCTATTACCTGTAATCCAATCCTCGTTCATATTGATCAGGACACAACCAATCAATCTCATAAGAGATTTATCACTAGGAAATGCCCCAACAGGCTTACTCCTTCGTTTCAGCTCTTTGTTGATCCTTTCAATAATGTTTGTCGTCCGAATCTTTTTCCAGTGAGCCTTAGGAAATGCCTTATAGTTCCACAGATCAAATCTGAACCTATCAATGGTATCTGCCGCCTGTTTATATCCACGATTGTCAAGCTCTGAGGCTAAGTTTTGCATTTTTATCTCGTCATCTGTGGCATCCTTTAGCTTCTCTGCGATCTCGTGCTTATCCTTATTGGATATAGTCTCCAGAACAGCCCGGTCAAAATGGACATGACAAAACTGCCAGGATGCCCCTACAAACGATGATTCTACTGCCTTTTGAATTCCTTTATGGGCATCTGATATGACCATTTGAACTCCATCCAGGCCCCGATCCTTGAGATCCCGGAACAGCGCCGACCAAAAGCCGCTATCCTCTGATTCAGTTATACTGGCTCCCAGAACCTCCCTATAGCCATCATCCCTGATTCCTGTGACGATCAGAAGTGCCCTGGTCTTGTATTGGGCCCCAAATCTGACCTTGAAGTAGCTTGCATCCACAAAGAGGTAACGGATCTTGTTTTCGATTGGCCTCTTGAGAAATTCCTCGACCTTTTCATCCAATATATCGCAGATTCTAGAGACTTCTGAGGGAGATAAGCGGTCTAGGCCGAAGTTCTTGACGATTTTCTCCATTCTTCTTGTTGAAACACCCTGGATATAGGATTCGGCTATTGCCATCAACAATGCCTGTTCAACACGAGAATATCTCTCAAACACCTTAGTCTCAAATGGGAACTCCCGGAACTGAGGCTTATCGAGAGTCAGTTCACCTACGCGAGTCTTGAGAGTGCGTGATCGAGTACCATTTCTATGAGCTTTCCTCTGGTCACTGCGCTCATATGGACCGGCACAAGCTTGTTGATTTGCCTCTAGTTGCATCACCATGTTCAGGAACCAGATGAATAGTTGCTTCAGACCATCACTTGGATCGGCAAGATAATCCGTCAGTAGGTTATTGGTATCCATTGCCTTGTATCCTCCTTGGTATTCCCAATATCTTAAGGTCGGATACAGGGCTTATTATAAATCTGGTTGGTAACTATGTTGATGCTCTAGTTATAGCATCTCCAAGTACCGCCGTGATGTACTACAATTACAGCAGAATCAGTACACTGCCCAAAAGGACTCCTAGCAGAGTGTCTTTTATCTGAACAAAACCCACAAAAAGGATGGAATTCGTTGTGAGAACTACTGCAACTCTAGGCATTCAGAAATCTCTTTCCTGCTGCCAGATACTTATTTCAGTGTCATTTGCGTCCCACCGCTCCATAAAAGAACGATAATCAATTTTGTATTTATCCTTATCTAGAAGATCTACTGGAACCACAATTCAAGAGGGAGTTCTATATCCATCCATATGCATTACATTTCTTTCAAATCTTATGAAATGATACCAATATAACGCCTGAGCATCACGATCCAAATATTCGAAGTTCATTGCCACTTAGTAGCCGTTCAATGTTGCTTCTATGAGTATAGATAAGCAGTCCCCATATGATGATTCCAAAGGCAGCATAATGAGGACTGGCAAAATAATATAGCATGGGCACTGCAAATAAGAATAGGACCAGGTCGACTAAGGACGTGACCCTCACTGCCCAGACCGCTATAATCCCAATCAAGAATACAACTATAGTTGGAAGAGGGGCTATGGCCAGGAGTACCCCTAAGTATGTGCTGACTCCTTTTCCTCCTTTAAACCTTAGGAATGGAGAAAATATGTGCCCCAAGAATGCTGCCAAAGCCACACCGCAAACCATCCAATCCGTCTGAAAGGCGCCCTGAGCTACAAGAGTTGGGAAGAAGCCTTTTGCTGCATCCAAGGCTAGTACTATACCAGCAAATCTAGGCCCGAGAGCACGATTTACATTGGCCGCACCAATATTTCCGCTTCCAACTTCTAAAATGTTTACTCCTTTTAGATCCGCTATCCACTTTCCATTGGGCAAACCTCCCAAGAAATAAGAAATGATGACGAGAAGCAGGAACTGCAATAGTGGGCTCATGCTTTAACCTCAACATCTATTCATGCCCAGCATATTGCTAAAGCTCCCGGACCTAAATGAGCACCAAGTACCATCCCGATCTCAGCGATTTGGATAAGGCCTTCAGGTATATTTAGGTTGCTTTCAAGATGTTCTTTAAACCTTAGTGCCTTATCTTCTGCATTCGCATGAACAATACATAGAAATTTCAATTGCTTTTCATTGATAGCCCTTTGCGTCTGCCTTGCTAGCAATAGCATCTGCTTTTCTGGATTGGAGAAGTAGGCTTTTTCGCCCGTTTCATTGATGCATCCGCTTTTGATTTGAAGGAGTGGATTAACGTGCAGGACTCGGCCGAAAAAGGATCTTCCCTTGCTTAACCTACCGCCCCGAGCAAGATATCTTATGTTATCCACGACAAAATATTGCTCCATCCGATCTCTCATCGCATATAGTTCAGCTAGCGTCTCCAAGTGACTTCCTCTGCCACTGTGGAAATCAAGAACTGACTTGATCAGCATAGCTAGCCCTAAGGAAATAGTGTGAGAATCGATTACATTAATCTTATCGCTGCCAAGTTTGATCTTTGCCTGGATTGCATTTCTATAGGCTCCACTAAGCCCAGAGGAGACTGGCAGGCAGAATACGATATCCGCCACATTGAGAGCATTTCTATATGCCTCAATGAATTGCTCAACATTAGGTTGAGCGGTTAGGGGAACAAAATCTTTTTTCGTAGCCATCTTGCAGTAGAATTCTTTTAGGGTATTCTTCTTTGAGAGATCAGTAGGGTCGCCGGAAAGGGTCACAGGAATGTCCACTACAAATATTGGATGCTGCTGGAGCCAGCAATGGGGCAGATCTGAACTACTATCTGTTACAATGGCGATCCTATTCTCTGTTATACTTTTTTGTATCTCGTTATTAGATATATTATCACTTCTTCCAGAAGCTTGTATGGTTTTTAAGTACTCCTTCTGCATCGATCTCAAATCATCCACTTTCCACTCCTTAACCATCCCTATGTCCCGACATATTCTCTCCACTGCTTCTGGCATGTTAGTGTGGATATGGAGCTTCATTATGCCGGCATCCGCCACTATGTGAATGGATTCTCCAAGGTTCTTGATCAGTTGTCTCATATTTTCTTTGGAAATACTGCTGCTCTCTGTCAATACCGCTTCAGCACAGTACTGAAATGACAGCTCTTCTTCTTGTATTCCAGTGGGCTTATGAGCAGGATCTTCAAATGAGATAGGTCTTCTACCCATCAGTCCTGATCTGAATCCCTCAAGCACACACAAGAAACCAGCTCCTCCGGCGTCTTCTACACAGGCCTTCTTCATCTGGGGCTGAATATTTTGGGTCTCCTTCAGGGCAATAAGTGCATAATTTAAAGCCCCATCCAGAATTTGGCCCAAGTCCTTAGTATCCCTAAATGCCAACTCTGCACCTTCAGCCGCAGCAAAAAAAACATCCAGTATGGTACCACTCTGGGGATTCTCTAGACTCCGGTAAGCATTATCATACCCGCGAGCAAGGGCTCTAACCAGCTTGCTGCTAGTTACTACGTGAGTATTTCCAACCTCAGCCATGAACCCAGCAAAGTATTCAGAGAGAATCGCACCTGAGTTTCCCCGCGCACTCAAGAGAATAGCCTTTATCATTTCCTGACCAATGGCCTTGAAGGAATTATCTGAGATTGCTTCCAGACTGTTTCTTACACCGATCATGGTATGCAACATGTTCGATCCGGTATCACCATCAGGCACAGGAAAAACGTTGATGCGGTTTAGATACACATGATGATCTCTAAGATGGGAAACAGATTCTTGGATCATCTTCCTAAATGTGAAGGCATCAATCTCGATGATCATCCTATTTGGATTTGGCGTCTCACTAAGATTCCTAGCCTCGACCAGGCACGAGATTTTCCGAATCATTTTGACAAATCAAGCACGTATATTCATATAGCTGAACTATTCTCTAACCTCATCAGACCTATTCCCTTATACTTGATTGAGCTCTATAAGAAATTATTGTCAAGTACCTGGATTCGATTAGGTTTAAGTCCTTTTTGCCTTGACTTGATCACACTACTCAAAGTTGATATGAGTTGATATGATAAGTTACATCATTTTCCTTCATAATATATAGTGTTTAACCTATGGGTTTACACTTAATAGGTCTTAAACAAAGAGAATCATATCGATCGCTAGTGGACAATTTTGAGTTAAACACTATAATTTACTGCATCTTTGGCTCCTGGATCGATCAAGCTCAAAGTGATCGCGCCTGGCATTCGTTGCGTTCTTGCTTCAGGTGGCGGAGAATCTTTCCAGTCAGATCTAGCCATGAATTCCCGAGCCATGCCAAAGGCAGGCCAGCTATGAGAAAGCTGCTGCGTTATCGAACTCATTTTCCTGCGCGGTGATTAATGCACCAATAATAAATATAATCAGAGCCAAATTAGGGCCCACGAAATGGATATATCCAATCCTTCTTATTGCCCTCTTCTCTATACCTGCGGGAGCCCGTGTTCCAGTCATACCATTGCCTTGAAATAATTTGAGCTCTGCTGTTCTCATCCATGATCCTGAGAAGACCTTTGCCATTTATGGAACACTCCAGTATCCTGGGGAGGCTGATACTATCGGCTCGAACTAGATGCAAACCATATGCTAGAACTCCAGCTCTCCGTACCGAACCATTCGTTCACACCCACCCTTGTGGTCATGGGTCCTGGAATCGGGACACAAGATGTTCCGCCGGACAGGATAAAAGCACCAGAAGGGTCTGGGGTGATTGTCATTCCCGGGATAAGACCCATTGATGCATGGTATGAGCCTTTTTCGCCAATGAGCATCTATCAGGTATCGAAATACTCCTTGCCTGCAGGCGCGCCTGGAAGTTATTATGTTGCCGTCTATTCGCAGAATCAATCCGGAGCCTATACCCTAGCAACTGGCACCCTCGAGGAGTTCAGCCCAAGCGAGTGGGTGATGGTTCCAATGGATATGATAAAAGTCAGGCTATGGCAAGGTCAGATTCTGCCGGTAATTTTCGGGCCAATGGCAGCCGTCATCATAGTAGGATTTTTATTTGACTGCCTCTAGACACTGCTATTATAGGCATTGCTATTATAGGCATTGCTATTATAGGCACTGCTATTATAGGTATCGCTTTCATTCTGTCCCAAGCCAACAAGCAATCCAAGCTTTAATGGTTTCCTGGCGATTTTGCTGACGCCTGCATCCAAGTCGCTTTTCAGGAAGTCGTTGATACTTGAGGTATACGGACTACCTGAAGATAAGCCTCCAGGATCTTTGGCGAATGCAACATTATCAAATATCGCAGGATTTACACCAGAGAGACTGATTATAGGCAGGTTGCGCGGAGTATATCCTGTCCATATTGGATTTATAATAGAGGTATTTAGTGGCTGTCCAACTGTTATATAGTTTTCATTTATTGCATCTGATGGCAATTCCGCTATGAGGAGCGCTATCAGAATGGCTCCGAGTAGTAAGCTAAAGCTCTTTTTCATACAACACCTTCGATGTGTACATTTCACTTTCTATCATCGGTTAACGACGAAAATCAACCGAAGCATAATCGCTAATACAGATCTCCCCAATCCTAAACGCCGTTTCCTACTTACGGCAAATGACGAGATGAATTCCTACAATTTAAACTTTGCGGTGGTCTATTTTCAAGAATCCTCAGCGGCATTGTCTACTTATTTTTCAGATTCGAAATAGGCCAGATGAGCATAGCCACCGTATCCTCCCTAGACGTATACCCCTCAATAAGCTACCACCTATACACCTTACTTGCGATCATAAGGATTAAATATTATTACGTAACTAACTTCAGGTTAGTAATAGTAGAGGTAAATACAAAGCCATGGAAACTCTAATTCAAACTTCACCGGATAAGATCACGACTCCTGAGGTGGTCATCCCTCCAGAGGGAGAATTTCTGGATGCCTACTCGAGAGCAGTGATCAATGCAGCAGAACGGGTCAAGCCGTCGGTTGTGAATGTTGAGGTTTACCACGGACTGGGCAGCGCAAGGCTCAACCCCCAGATGAACCGTGGAGCTAAGGGCAGCGGCTCAGGCTTCATATTCACGCCGGATGGATTCATACTCACAAACAGCCATGTGGTTCATAAGGCTTCTAAGATAGAGGTAACTCTGCAGGATGGCAAAAAGCTTCCGGCAAAAGTTATCGGTGATGATCCTTACACAGATCTGGCCGTCATAAAGATCGAAGCCTCAGACCTGACACCCGTCCAGTTCGGAGATTCAAAATCGATAAAGGTAGGCCAGCTGGTAATAGCCATCGGAAACCCATATGGATTCCAGTGTACAATTACATCCGGAGTTGTGAGCGCTATGGGACGCACTCTCAGGACGGATTCGGGAAGGCTAGTGGATGATGTCATCCAGACGGATGCTGCCCTCAACCCAGGAAACTCCGGCGGCCCGCTCATAACCGCTCAGGGAAATGTCATCGGCGTGAACACTGCTATAATCTATCCTGCACAGGGCATCTGCTTCGCCATACCATCCAGCGTTGCACAATCGATCGCATCGAGGCTTATCAAGGATGGCAGGATCAGGCGCGGCTACATAGGCGTCGTCGGGCAGGATGTAACTCCTGAGAGCTACGTCGTCAAGACCTTCGGCCTGCAGTGCGATAAGGGAGTGCTCGTTGTCCGGGTTGAGAAGGATGGGCCTGCAGATAAGGCCGGCCTGTTAAACGGCGATGTGATCGTGAGCCTTGATGGCAAAGCGATTACGAACGTCGATGAGCTTCACAAGCACCTCACCGAGGACAAGATCAACACGAGGTCATTGCTCGATGTGCTGAGAATGTCTGATAAGCTCAGCATCGAAGTCCTGCCTGAGGAACTCAAGACGGAAAGCGTATCAGAGCACCTCATCATCGAGAATTAACTAACATAACATTAACCGAGAAGATCTAAATCGGTCTCTAGTGGGCTCTCATTATAGAGAGCCCCATTTCCAATTATTTTCTCATGAAAATTTTGTTACCATTATTGAGGATTTCGAATATCGCCACATTAGCAATCTCTAAAGTAGCCAGCGTTAATATTTTCAATTTAAATTCATGTTTCTTTGCCCAATCCTCCTTTCTTTAGCTTTTTCTACCATTCCAGCTCTATTCTTCCAATTTTTACTAATTTTCTCGATAGCTACCGCCAGGCAATTTTTTGTTTACTATGCCTAGAAGGTTGAATAGATTATAATCGATAGCATTGAAGGTAATTTTGACGGCTGCTCTTTCAACGGTTGTAACCATAACATGACCTGCCCTGAAGACAATTTTCATAACGCTGAAGCATCTTTCCACAGGAGATCGCTTGCTACTTATCCTCTTATTTCTCAATTGATCTAAAATGCTAAGAGGATGCCCCCTGGTTGCTTTTTTCATGGATGCATCGTAGCCTTTTGTTTTTGCACCAAAGTAGCCTTTATCGCCATATCGGACCTCGCCTTCATTTGCCAAATCCACCTGGCTATCGTGAATATTAGCAGCGGTTGTCTCAACCTTCCAGATGAAGTTGTTCTCGGCATCTACTTTGACATGTGCCTTGTATCCAAAATATGATTTGTTTCCCTTCTTCGCCCATTTGCCATCCCTGCTTCTTCTGGTCTTGGCTTCTCCTCCTCTTGGGACATCACTTTTAGAATGGCCAGGATCAGATGTTATAAAAGTAGCATCTTGGATGACTCCCTTCTTCACATCATATCCTTTGGCCTTGAGCTGATTCGCGAATTCGTCCCAAATG
>CAWBKV010000006.1:0-15824 GCA_963789575.1 Methanotrichaceae archaeon
CGGTTACGCGGACTGGGCCCGGATGCGAGGTTGTCAGCGTGACGGTTGATGACTTTTTGCAAAGCGACGGGGTGGTACATCTGGTTGATGATCGCAGGGAGCATTTCGTAACGATAAAGATAGGATGATGGGGAAAGGGTTCTGGCCCACGGAAGGTACGGTGCTGCTAGGGGATCAATGCTCTGTTAGCTCCAGCTCCCCGATGCCTGTGAAATCAACTACAGGATTAGAGTCGATCGGATCGGGAAATGAGGAAATCAGGAACCGTCCACTATAGACCTCTTTGCCTTTATGGAACTCTGCGGAGATGGGCTCGTTTATCGGAATGGGCCTGGATTTTGCGCGCTCTTCCATCATGGCACGAAGGTCTGTCTGAGAGATAATCGCCTTACCACGCCAGCTCTCTTTTCCGCCCTCCGGTTTGTCCCATTCTATCCTCCAATATTTTAAGGATACTGGAAAATTGTCCCATACCAGGCGACCGTCGCGGCCAATTATCGTTGACATTGACATAATGGTGCTATAGCATTTACATAATCATAAAGGTGAGAGTTCTTATGAGTAGGTGAGGGTCATAACGACCTCCCATACGGGAGAAGCGTGTGACTATAGTCAATTTTGCATCTAACTTCTTAATAGAAAACCTTAATATTCAAGACGTTAAATTATTGCTGATGGGAAGAAAACCTAAAGTCATAAAACATATCTCAAAAGAAGAGCTAGAAGACCTATATAGAAAAGAAAAAGATCCAAGAATTAAAGAGAGGCTATTAGCGATAATTCACCTTTATGAAAAGAAAAACATTTATGAAGTTCAGGACATTTTGAAAAAGAGCGATCGGACTATCGAGGATTGGTTAAGTAGATGGAATAATAAAGGTTATGAAGGACTAATACCAGGAAAAGGAGGCGGCGTTGAACCGAGGATACCTTTACAGGAATGGGATAATATTATTAAAGAGATTGAAGGCAAGGGGATGACAATCAGAGATGTTATGGTTTATGTCAAGACTACGAGAGGTGTAGACTATTCTTATAACACAACGTGGAAAATTTTAAGAGTAGATAAAGGAGTTAAGTATGGAAAACCCTATATTAAAAATGAGAAAAGACCCGAGTATGCCGAAAAATTTTTAAAAAAGAATAGATTGCGTGTTATCAACAGTCATTGATCCCATTGTGGGTTTTCTGGATGAGAGTTCATTGCAGCAAAATCCCAATAAAAGACGAGTGATAAACACTCCAGTGATAAAATATGCTCAAGGCAGAAAGAGATCCCAGACTATATTCGGTTTTATGGCTATAAATGGCAACGATGCAGTCATGCTATCTGATTCATCTAAGGCGGAAGATATGATCAGTTTCATCCAAGTAATAAGAACAAATAACATTATGAAGCCAATATGTCTCCTGCTCGACAATGCAAAGATACATCTGGCAAAAAGAGTTAGGATATTAGCTCAAAAATTGGATATACACTTTATCTACTTGCCTCCATATTCGCCAGATTTGAATCCCATTGAGTTTGGCTGGAAAGATTTGAAAAGAGATTTGAGTAAATTCCTTAACTTTGATGAAGCAATCGAAATGAGCGAAGAGTGTGCCCTAAAAATTATATATTCTAGGAAAGATGGATACTCTAAGCATGTGATAAATAAGGTTTTTAGTGAAGAAAGTTAGGGGATTGACTATAGTTCTCCGGCCCTTATAGCTATCATGCGGTGGGCCAAATCCAAACTTGCTCTATAAACAACTTTATTAGTGATAGGTTCTTCAGAGATAATCTTTCGAAAGATTGTATTAATATCGTTACAACGGTTGTTTCACAAGCGTATATTATCCACGTATAGCAGAAATTTTTAAATAGAATTATTAAATCAGCCCTCCCTAGCTGTAACTGATATCATCCGAATGAGGAAGATTTTATTTTTAACGTTGCGCAGCTATCTTAGAGTTTCCTTCAACATCAATCGTCTGATGTGATCTAGCTGATTTATTTCTTGTTCATTTAATTCTCTCTCAAGTCCATCTTCAACAGCGCAAATAAATCTATCTGAGCAGCCTCCGCTCTTTCTAGACACGTTAATATCATGCCTTAAACAGTGATATGCATCATAAATCGTTCTATGCTGATGCTTGCAAGATCCCCTGTTAACTCCTTTAGTTATATAATAGACCTTATACCTTTCCCCCATTTCCGTCACCCTTTTAGCACTTCCCATTTAATGTATAAAGAATCTGCGTTTATAGAGATTTTCCAAGTACTTCAGATGGGTTTATGATAGTCTGTGATGTTATGTGAACATCCCCGTTTTCCGATAGATAAAATGACAAAAAGAGAAGAAAATGATAGCATTTAATTTCTATTTAGCCGGTATGCACCATTTAGGTCAAAGCTCAGGTAAATGCGCCAAATATCATTGCCAACGTGTTTAGTATCATTTCTTGTGGAGTTTGTACTTTCCTTTTAGGCTTGATAAATCCAAGAATTGCTGCTGCCAATAAATCTAGAAGAAGATGTTATAGTCCCTATGGCAGATGTAAAGGGAACAGACGAAGCCGTCATAGTCACTATGGATTTGCCCGGCATTGATACGAATGATGTAGATATCACAATCTTCGATAATATACTCCGCGTAGTAGCTGAACGAACTAATGAGAAAGAGTCATCTGAGAGCTGCTACTATAAGCATAGCTTGAAAATCCGGGACCCGAGTGTTAAGACCGATATTCTATGGGTCTTACCATCAGGCCCGTCCAAATTCATTCTTCGTTAAGTAAGCTCTGGTTACCTTATACCGATGGCCATTTCGGCAGATATATCGGAGAGTACCAGTAACATCCATGCCATGCATCGACGCCTAAATGCTGACTTTGGTTGCATGGATAGCAATCGGGTTTGTTATACCTGCAAGGAATATAGGAGCTATATGGATAGCAGATAGGCCCCTTACAATTACACCACATATCGCAGCAGCAACTTGGCGTGATGCAAGGAGGAACTACTGAGGAGATATTTATCTCTCCTGTATTGCTTCCAACTACCTCCACATCTGCAGGTACCCCACCGTCTGAGGTGATATAGGCATCTCCTATATTGCTGCCAACGACGTCCACACTTACCGAGCCTGCGTCCCCTGAGATAATGGCGTCGCCTGTTTTGCTCCCAATAATATCTACGCTTGTTGATCCACTACTTGCATAAGCGATTGATGCCAGCAGCATCATAGCCATGATCATTGCCATCCTCAACATTTTACCCCCTAGAGTCTATAATTAAGATAGTCTTTTTATATACAGGATGTAGAAAAATGTTTCGCCACATTAACGCTAGACTGATGGCATCTAAAGTTGCTAACTTAAAGTTGAAATTTGTCTAGTAGCATAACGTCCGATGTTGAGAAATAGCCGAAATCAAACTATAATTTCGATATGAGTCTATCAATAAAACCAATCTGGCCTTTTTGAATCTTTTTCTTAGCTTGTTCTATACCGAACCACCCTGCCTTATCTATTTCTGGGTAATCCTTTATATTTCCCGAATTTTTCGGCCATTCTAGAGCAAATTTATTGCTAACGACCTGTGTCTCATCTAAATCGCTTTCTAATGCCCAGATATGAACTATCTTTTTGCTGGATTGCTTTAGCGATCCAAGATTCACAAAGTTCCCATTAACCTCGAAGCCAATTTCCTCTTTGAACTCTCTTTTGGCAGCATCAAATGGGCTCTCGTTCTCTTCAAACAGCCCTTTGGGTATCGACCAAGCGCCCTCATCCTTTCTCTTCCAAAATGGTCCTCCAGGGTGAGCGAGCAAGATCTGGAGTTCATCGCCTCTAAACCTATACAATAAAATGCCGCCGCTATGTAGACTCACGATATATACCCATAGGATGAGGATGTATTGGATCTATATAAAACATATTTGAATCTGCTCTTAAAAAAATAGTACAGAAGCTCTCAGCCCATTATCCTGGTAATGGCAAGCCTCCATTCCTTGCCGTGGAGCCCAACTGTAGTCCAGTAGACATCCTTGGTTACTACAGTCTTATTGCCCTCAGTGACCTGGAAGCTATAATTACCATGTCCTGATCTCTCGGCGACCATCGTATGTCCCAAGGCCAGAAGGCTTGTGAACGGCTTATAAAGCGGATCTGAGAATAGATACTTCCCAATCTGGCTTGAATCCCGGTCGTAGGCAATCAGGCCATCCAGCTGCATTACCCAGAAGCTATAGTTCATACCTTTTAGCTCGGGAGCCACAGAGGCATTTATCAAACTATCAGGCTTGATGATTGTGCTGATGCCTCCCAAGGGCTCACCTTGCGGGGAGAAGACAGGATATGCAAGAGCAGTGCCGTTGTATCCTTCCACCGTCAGAAACTCATCGCTGAACGCTGGAGTTTTATCCTTCAAAATGTGGGCTATGTGCTCCTGGCTGCTTATGTTGGCGCCTTCGCCGCCCTCACAGCCTTTGCATTCAGCCACAATGATCTTTCCATCCTTGCTGACCGTCACTGCTTCAACCAGATTTGAGTTAGTTTCCATCAGCTTGCTCAGGACTCCGCGAGCTGCGCTGCCCTCAATGCCTGTTGTCGAGAGATTCTGAGATGCATTTGCCACATCTGCATCTAAATCGTTCAGCCTTCCCTGCACATCTGCCTGGATCTTGAGGAGCCTGAAGGTCATATCGGCTGCGGAATTCATGGCCGATACATTGCCTGTAGGTACTGCCTGGCCTGAGGCGGCGACGGCGCAAAAAAAGAGAGCGGCTACGATCGCCATTGAGACAAGGCTGAATGTGCTCATTTTTGTATTTTTCTTTATACTCATTTATTATCACTTCTTACTTTTGAAAAATGATGGCATTTGCTATATAAGTATTATCTGAAAATTTGGGGCAGCCTATAATTTGAATCAGTTCCTCATGACTCTCGCGAGTACGATATAGAGTTAATTCTTCTTGAGAAGTACGAACCGCTTATGGCTTCGCTTATGATTAGCTAATCGCCTGATTTCATGCTGATCTTGGCTCTATATCCTCGCGATATGCTCATTACTACATAAATCCATATCACGGTAGGATCGTGTCTTAAATGCATGAAAAAAGATTCGAAGAGCTGTTTACCGATATTGAAAGGTGGGTTCGGCAAGCACGACGGCTAAAAGCTGCAGGTGATCTCTTTATTGAGACTATTTCATATTTAGATAGACGAAATCTTAGTGATATAGAGGGCTTTGAATCACAATCACCTGAATTTCTTGAAGCCCATGATCAAAGTTACGGTTTTGTCCAAGCGAGTGCTTTACTACACGGTCTTGCTATTGAAAACGCGTGTAAGGCTCGGCAAATTCGTGATAAACATATTATTGTTCAATGTGGCGAAGCAAAAAAATTTGCGCTCGGATCATAATTTGCTTGCGATGGTTAATGAAGCTAAATATACTCCAAATCAAGATGAATCGTATTTTCTCGAACGTTTAACCTACCAAGTCCAAGTACTTGCTAGATATTCGATCGCAAAAAAATGTTCCACACAATCCAAATTTACTGGAGTAATCGTCGGAGGCAGCTCACATGATAGTCAAATGGTTCATAGCATCATAATCAAGGTTTTGAAAGATCAGGATCTTGTAGATATTTTTACGTACGGGTATCTTCCTAAACCTATAGGTGAATGAGATAAGTTAGGCGAAATTATTTTTCACTTTTCTGAATTCTTGAACTTTAAATTACTCATCGCTTATTAATCATTGGAAATTTAGAATAAATTTTCCCTTCCCCATAACACACTAGACTTCCACAAATACGGACGAGTTCATTGTCAGTAAATCCGTAGGAAAATTACTACTCGATATCCCAAGCCCATAAGAATCCCGGAAGGCGAAGTGAAAAATGCCTTCTGCCTTCTCGTCTATAGCATATTCCTAATGATCTTCACCTTAGGATTCAGTCCTATGCTGAATTCACCTATAGGCATGGGGGATCGTACTCACAGATAAGCCAGCATTTTCATCGTCATATCTTATATCCAAAGACCATATTTGCATCTGGATATCAATCAATTCTGACCACCTATTTTTGAGACCAATTCATTGGCACAATTGAGTCCTGCACAGATACCCTAGGCATGAAATCCTCCACAGATGAGGCATATCCGAGCGTGAAGGCCTGTTGAGGCTTTCCAGAACCTGAAGGTAACATCTTAGCTAGCTCCGCCTTCGTACCCGGCACCTCCAATGCCTGGCTCATAGGGTGGAGACTAATGCCCATAGCCGTGGCCTCAAGCCAGACCTTCTCAAGGAGCTGCCCAGCCTTGATTTGAGAGACTCGATCGTTTTTATCGGAGCTTATGAAACCCAAGGTCGGCGTGCTGTTTACTAAGTCAGAATCTTTCTTAGTCTGATCCGTGCTTATGTCTAAGAACAGTACCCTGAGCTGCGCAAGTACCGCCTCAATGCCTGTTGGCCCCATCATTCCCTGACCGAGCGAGTGACCTAGCTCACTCTTGTAATTTGGATCCGAATACTGTTTCTGATCTGCGCTAACTGTAAGATTGCGGAATTCATTTCTGGTATTCGCATCTGAGGCCAGGATCAGCCTAATATCTCCAGCCACGCTGATGCTCTGGAGCGCTTTCATGGCGCTTTCAGGGATTTCCTTGGCATCATAAGGATTTTGGTTGTCATGGCGGGCCAGGATTGCTTCGAAGAGCTTCGGATCTTGTGAACGCACACTGCCTGGAGTTAGTTTGATAACTGCCACAAGAGATCCATTGCCCGAAGGGTACGTGACGTTGTAGCCGTAGCCGAAATGCTCCGCAGCCACAAGCAAATTCTCTAGAGCACAGCCCTGGCTGATGTAAAACTCCCGCTGATCTGCATCGGCCACGGTAAGCCATCCCGCTTTATCGGCGAAAAGCCTGATCTCATCTCCGGAAATATTGAACTTCCAGGGCTGAGTGTTTTGGCTAGATGGAGCTAAAATTGCATAATCCAGAAGAAAACTCAGCTTATCCTCGTTGCTGCCATTGCTTGGAAAATTGCTTTCCTTGATGTTCCAGACATCGACGGAAGCCTTGGGCTGCATTAGAACTCCTCCCAAGACCATTCCAATGAATAAGAACGCACATAACAGTACTACTCTGACCACCGACACAGCCACGTCTTTCAGCCACCTTAATGCGAATGCTCTAAGTCAGAGTCAAATTTAATATTAATATACCCTGCGCTGAGAACAACATTTGCGAGGTTTAACAATTATAGCAAGGATCATAGCGACTGTATAGCAGCTGTTTTAAGCGAGACAATTTAGGTGCTGAATGGATCTAATGGATAATAGATTAATGTATCTACTTCATCACGCTGATTTGAAAACGAGCTTCATTTCAGAGGTATCAATCTCCCAGTCGCCTAAGCCTTCATCTTCTTTGAACCCCTGGCCAAGCCACATGATGCCTGGGAGGATATCCTCTTTCTCATGGTGTTCCTTATCGAATTTGAGGAATAGGTCGTAGATCGTGCGCCAGCCCGTACTCCCAATATGAGGCCTGCCATCGAGGATGTACTCGATATTATCCCAATCCTTAAGCGCCATTTTATAGAGCCCTATTAGAACATCATATTGGCTCGAACGAGACGCAAAGAGAGTTTCGACTTGATCACTATCTAAAGACAATCTCATAAGATGGCTTCTATATATTCACGATAATTTCAAGTTTTGTAAAGTTTAATATTGCTGTTTATGATATTATTGCATTTACTTCCCGATGACTTTTATGTCTTTCGCCTTCCTCTCAAAGTATGTTGCAAATTATAGTTCTTCAGAACCTTATCAGCCCAGCTTACGGCCCCTTTCAAGCTCGCCCTCGGCCAAAGGCCCAACCCTTTTTCACGAAAAAGTTCTCAGGCGGAAGAAGCATACTTCTACTCTTTTTCAGCTCTTTTGCAATCCTCTGCGCCACGGAGCCTGTTAAGAATCAAAAGATTGAATATTAATGATGCTCGCTATGAGCCTCATGTGCTCCGTGTGGAGCCGCGCCTGTCCCAGCCTTGACAGCCAAGAAATCCTTATCGAGATATGCTTGATGGGCGAGGTCAAGGCATTCTTTGCATATAGGGAAATTTTCATCCTTTGTGCCGTGGATCGTCGCCAAGTTGAGCTTCACCGGCACAGTCTCCTTGTCTACACCGCACAGTGCACACTTCATCTAAATCACCTCGCCCTCGTCTGATCCTATCCGTTATAAGCGTTTCCTCTCCATCTCTCGTAAAGGTTATTTTCGAGGCCCAAAAGATCAAGCACACGGCCAACTAGGACATCCACCAAATCGGCTATAGTATCTGGCTTTGAGTAAAAGGCTGGGCACGCGGGCAGGATTATCGCGCCGGCCTCCGCAACGGAGGCCATATTCTTTAATTGGACCAAACTCAAAGGCGTTTCTCTGGGGACAAGTATCAGCCTTCTCTTCTCTTTGAGGCAGATATCTGCTGCCCTGGTGATGAGAGTATCAGAGCTGCCTGATGCAATCCCTGAGAGGGTTCCCATGCTGCAAGGGATAACGACCATAGCATCGAAGAGATGAGAGCCGCTTGCTATAGGGGCTGTAAAATCATCAGGCGCGTACGTATTATCCGCCAAATCTTCAACATCCCCAGGCCCGAAGTCTGTTTCTATTTCTATTATCTTTCGCGCAGAATCGCTCAGGACAAGGTGAGTTACGCAGCCCTGCAAGACCTGCAGTAGCCTTATTCCATAGACTACACCCGATGCCCCGCTGATGCCCACAATGATCTCCAAGGAAACTACCTCTCTTCTTTTCCAATATATCAGTGCCCTTTTTATCAATTTATCTGAGAAGGCACTGGATCAGGACATACTCATCATCGGCACTGGAGGCGACATATCAATTAAGCTGGGATCAGTAGCCATATCAGCAGCGGGACCAGTATCCTGGGCGTACGCTGACTCCACATGATATCATAAAGTATTTTAGGCTCTTCGCTGTTTAATATAAGCGAAAAACTGTATTTCAGGTCACTTCTCGGCTCTGATTCATCTCCAGCCTGCTAAGAGTAGCTGCTACCATCATAGGAAACGTTATAGTCGCGTCTCCGTAAACTGTTACATATCTCGCCTCGGCAGATACCTTGCCCCAGGAAATTGCTTCTGATAGCGTAGCTCCGGAAAGCCCGCCATTCTCAGGCGTATCAGTAGTAAGCTGGATTGCAAGCTTAAAGCTATTCGGCGTAACGAGCATCGATTGTAGGGCAAAGTTCTTGGGCACCCCGCCTCCTATTATTACTATCCCTGCCTTAGGTGACTCATAACAGATATCAACGATCTGCTTTATATCGGCAAAAGCATCGACTGAGAGCCGCTTTGTTTGACTGTGGAGCCATGCCTGAAGACCGATCATTGAATCGGATAACGCCGGACAGAATACAGGCACATCACAGTCATATGCTGAGCGCAGTATGGATTTGCTGTCTGTTATCTTCGACCCAAGTATTCTAAGAAATTCTGTACCAGACAGAGTCTTCTCAACATCTGGTAGTATCCTCTGCATCAGCTCCTCGAACTTGATGAAATCCTCATCACGGAGATAGACATCATAGATCCGGCTTATTCCAGCCTCCCTAAGGGCAGCGTCGTCGGACTCAGGCGTGCCCATGCAATGGATGCCGAATGACTCGATTATATCGTGAACAAGATTCGCTCCTGTCGTTACTAGAACATTCACATGCCCTTGCCTTATCATCCCCGAGACTATGTTCCTCATACCTGCTGGAACCATCGCGCCTGAGAGCGTTAAGAACTTCATATAATCTCCTGAGAGCATCTGCTCGTAAATGCGAGCGGCTTCGGAAAGCCTCCTAGCCCCAAAGCCGCAATGCTCCATCGCGGTGATTAGTGTCTCGACGCTCATCCCAGGCTCTATCTCGATTTGATGCACAACTTCCATCTGATCACCTTAATGATGATAAATTGCCTCCAATCTTTTTTAAAAATTTGTGATTTAATCCTGGCAACGCGAAATATTTTCTCATAAACCTTTTATACCAGACCTTATGTTTAGCTTTTACGGAGGAGAAACAATGGCTGGCGAACCGATGGCAGTGGATTATTATATACCACTTATTGTGTTTATAGTAATGGGAGCTATCGTGCCGATAGGCGCTTTAGCTGCCGTTAAGATTATATCGCCGCTGAGGCCGAGCCGTCGCAAAGCATCAACATATGAGGGCGGTCTGATCCCCATCCGCGACGCTCGGGTTCAGTACAGTGTGCAATATTATCTATTCGCAATCGTCTTTGTGATATTCGATGTTGAGGTTCTTTTCTTATATCCCTGGGTTTACGTTTACGCTAATGCTTTCATGAAGCAGATGGCTGTTATTGGAACCATAAACATCGCAGTATTCGAGATGATTCTGTTTGTTATAGTGCTGATAATTGGATTAGTATATGCTATCAAGAAGGAGGCTTTGCGTTGGGTATAAGCGATGTAATACCCGTGCCTGCGGCTATTGATGAGGAGCTTGAGAAGTGGACGATCTTCGGCCAACCTGTGGCTGATGTCTGGTTTACAACCACTGAGAAAATCCATCAGATCATAGAGATGGGGCCCATAAAAAATGTCTTCAATTGGGGCAGAAAGAACTCAGTATACTTTTTGATGCAGCCTATGGGATGCTGTGGTGTGGAGATGTTCGTTTTCGGCGCTGCGCCATATGACAGCGACAGATTTGGGTGTATTCCAAGAAACACACCGCGCCAGACAGATGTAATGATCATCTCAGGCTACATTACCAGGAAGTACCTGCCGGTCTTCAAAAGCCTCTGGGAACAGATGCCTGAACCCAAGTGGGTTGTAGCCATTGGCGAATGCGCCATATCCGGTGGGCCATTCTATGATTCCTATAATATCATTCAGAATACGGCCGATTACTTCCCGATAGATGTCTTCATCCCTGGATGCCCACCCAGGCCCGAGCAGTTCCTAGAGGGCTTAATCAATCTCCAGGAGAAGATCAAGCAGCGGAAGGACAAGCGAGGTTACTAAAAGGAGGAATCTTTTCTTGACTACTGCTAGCGAGGTCCTAAACTCGGTAGAGTCCGCCATTCCTGGAGCAGTCCTTGAATCCCGGGTGGAATCGGACCGCAGGCTTTGGGCCATAATCGATTCAAATAAAATTGTAGATGTATGCAAATATCTAAGCGATAAGCTGAGCTTCGACCATTACTCAGGCATGGCAGGCCTGGATTGGATTGCCAAAAACGAGATGGAAGTTGTGGAGATCATGGCAAGCCACGGCGCTCATCAGGTCGTGGCCATGCTCAAGGTCAGAACGTCCCGTGAAAATCCTTCCGTCAAATCTCTCACAGGCCTCTACTGGAATGCCAACTGGTATGAGCGTGAGGCCTGGGAGATGTTCGGCATCAACTTTGAGGGACATCCGGAGCTATATCCCTTGCTTCTGCCGGATGAGCTTGTAGGCTCCTGGCCCTGGAGAAAGGATTTCAAGGGTTATCCCGACCTGACAACTGGCCAAAGAGCTGTTGAAAGGATTACTGCCGATGGCTACACGAAATATTACTTTCCACCAACACCCGCGGAGATTGAAGCCGGAACTGTTCCGAAAGAGAGACCAAAATACCCGTCTCTCCGTGAGCGAGAGGAGAGAGATATCAAGTCAGATTCTGAAATGATCATGCATATGGGACCACAGCACGCCATGGTTCCAGGTCCGTTCCTGCTGGATGTGCTGGTGGAGGGCGAACGGGTAAGGAAGGCCTATCTTGATCTGGGCTACATCCACAAGGGCATTGAAAAGATCATGGAGAACAGAACATGGCTGCAGGGCATAACCTATACTGATAGAATGTGCTATGTGGCTTCGCTCTCCAATAACGAATGCTACTGCGGAGCTGTAGAAAGGATCCTAGGACTGGAAGTTCCAACGAGAGCGCAATATATCCGCGTCATTCTTGAAGAACTCTCCAGGATCCAGAGCCACCTGATAGGCACAGGCGAGTTCCTGACTCTGATCGCAGGTGTCGGCTATGCGCCCTGGCAGTACATGATCATCGATAGGGAGCGCATTATCTCACTTATTGAGAGCGTTACTGGGGCCAGGCTTACCCATACTTTCGTGCGCTTCGGCGGCGTCAGAAACGATCTGCCCGAGGGCTTCAGCGAGAAGTGCAGAGAGACTCTGAAATATATGGAGTCCGAGGCAAACGAATTCCTGGCACTCTTCAAGCAGGACCCGATATACCATATGAGAATGGATAACGTGGGCGCAATCAGGCCTGACAATGCTAAACGGATTGGCCTCTCAGGACCGCCGCTGAGGGCTACTGGTGTTGCCTATGATATGAGAAAGGAAGATCCGATACTGGTCTACCCCGAGCTTGACTTCAAAGTGATAACTGGAACAAATGGAGACTGCCATGATAGGATCGATGTCAGGCTAAGAGAGATTTTAGAGAGCATCCATATCATAGAGCAGTGCCTGGATCGGATCCCTGAGGGACCCATCAGGACCGAAACCAAGGTTCCAAAGAAAATCCCTGCAGGTGAGGCTTACTACAGGGTCGAGGACCCGAGAGGCGAGATGGGAATGTACGTGGTCAGCGATGGCGGCGACAAGCCCTACAGAGTAAAGGTAAGAGGACCGTTTTACGCTACCTTCCAGACTCTGCCTCCGCTACTAGAGGGTGTCTACATAGCAGATGTGGTTGCCATTGCAGGCAGCATGGACGGCTGTCCATCTGAGGCTGATAGATAGGAGGGAGAGGATTTGGACGGAATAATAGATAGCATTACTCAATTTGCGGCAGAGCAGCCAGCAATCTTCGCCCTGATTATAGGCATAATTGGCGCTGCGATAATCTCAGCAGTGGTGAACATCGGGGCTATGCTATTGATCTGGGGTGAAAGAAAGGTTTTGGGAGATTTCGCTGCTAGGTTTGGCCCGAACAGGGTAGGCGGAAGGTGGGGCATACTTCAGCTTGGTGCCGATGCCATCAAGTTCTTTACAAAAGAGGATATAATTCCTGGGGGAGCGGATAAAGCAGTCTACGTCTGGGCGCCAATTGTGGCCTCGATCGCTACTATGCTTGTGGCGGCCGCCATTCCCTTCGGAGCCCTGCATATCAATGGCAAGGATTATCCACTAGTTGTTGCCAACATGGACATCAGCGCCCTATATGTAGAGGCGGCCCTAAGCCTGATGTCTATAGCAGTCTTCATGGCAGGCTACAGCTCAAACAACAAATATTCAATGCTGGGTGCCTTTAGGGGCATTGCCAGGATGATCGCCTATGAGGTGCCTATGGGCATCTGCGTCATCTCAGTAGCCATCATGGCCCATAGCCTGAACCTGGTAGAGATAGTACAGAAACAAACCCTCTGGTATGCCTTCGCTCAGCCTCTGGGATTTTTGATATTCCTTATCGCCCTGATAACTGACCTTGGAAGAATCCCCTTCGATCAGAGCGAGGCTGAAGAGGAGATCATATCCGGTTACAATACCGAATACAGCGGAATTCGGTTTGGCCTGCTGTACTTCCAGGAGTACAATAACTTTCTCCTGGGGTCCATACTTCTGTCACTGCTGTTCTTGGGCGGCTGGCAGGGGCCGATTATACCAATACCGGTTCTGGATATTATCTCCCCGCTGATTTGGATGTTCATGAAGATTGTAATAGTTATGTGGTTCTTCATCTGGGTCAGAAGCTCTCTATTCAGGCTCAGAATTGACCAGGTGACTGACCTCGGATGGAAATGGATGCTTCCGCTCTCTCTGGTGAATCTGGGATGGGCGGTGTTGATCGGATCTTACTTTGCATGAGGTGGCACTAAGATGTTGAAGAGAAAGATGATTAAAAACTTCAGCTGGCCTTTGAAGACCGCCACTCGCAGGACCGAAGTCACCAGGCTATATCCAGAGGTGATGATGGAGCTGCCTGCTGCCGAGCGCGGTATTCACGAGCTGGATGCCACCAAATGTATCGGGTGCGCATCCTGTGCCAGAATTTGTCCTAACTCCTGTATTGAAATGGTTCCCTACAAGTTCGGGAATCCAATGAAGAACAAAAAGCTGCAGATGCCTCAGATTGATTATGGACGGTGCATGTTCTGCGGCCTGTGTGTTGATGAGTGTCCTGTTGAATGCCTGAAGATGGGCAAGAAAGTGACCATGGCAGGCTGGGAAAGAAAGGACATCATAAAGGGCCCGGGAGATCTGGCAGTAAAGAAGTTCTCTGCCAAAGAGGTGGCAGAACTCGAGGCCGAGGCCAAGAGGGTCGCAGCGGAGAAGGCCGCCGCTGCAGCAGCAAAGAAGAAGGCTGCTCCCAAAGAAGGAGCCGAAGGCGCAGGAGCTGCCAAAAAGGCAGCCGGAGCTGAAGGGGCAGGCAAGGTTGCCGCTGCTGCCAAGAAGAAGGAGACAGCTAAAGCGGAAGGAGCCGAGAATAAGGCTGCTGAAAACAAGACTGAAGCGGCTAAGGAAGGGGGTGCATCCTGATGGCTGAAGGAAAGGAAAGCGTCAACGTCATCCGGTCAATCTTCGAGCTGGTCGCGCTCTTCGCAGCGATATTCATAATACTCGGCGGCGTTGCACTGGTTGTAGTCCTGTCACCCTGGTCCAGAACAGTCGCGGAAAGACTTCTGGCCTATGATATATCATTCGCAGTAGAGCTTGTCGCCTACTTAATCCTAGCAGCATTGGTCGTATTGCTATCAATACTTACAGTCTACTCCAGAAACATAGTCCATAGTGCTCTTTATCTTCTGGGAACATTTGCATGTGTGGCGGCTATTTACATATTCCTGAACGCCACGTTCCTGGGAGTTGCCCAAGTGCTGGTCTATATTGGAGCAGTCGGAGTTCTGATACTATTCGCAGTGATGCTCACGAGAAAGACGATCATGGAGGAATCCCATGGTGAAATATAAGGTTGTTATTTTGGCCCTGGCCTTCCTGGCTGTGCTCTTTGCGTCTCTCTCACTGACACCCTGGAAAAGCACTGGTCAGGCGCAGCCGCTCCCCTTTGTGCAGAACCCAGGAGAGAGATTGCCCGAAAGCAGAATAGGCGATGTCGGTATGGAAATTTTTACCACATACGTCTTCCCATTTGAGATACTTGCCTTGGTGCTGACAGCAGCCCTGGTAGGAGCAGTTTATGTCGCAAGAAGAGAGGCTGCCTGAGGAGGAGATGAGGACAATGACAAGGAGGGAAGTAAAACAATGATCCCGCTCGAGCTTTTCCTATTGCTATCATCCATAATGTTCACCATCGGCTTGTACGGGCTCGTAACTCAAAGAAACGGTGTCAAGAGATGATGTGTATTGAGTTTTTGCTCAACAGCGCCAATATAAACCTGGTCGCCTTCTCGGCTTACCAGCCAAATGTAAACGGCCAGGTCTTTGCCCTGTTCTCTATAGCACTGGCTGCAGCAGAAGCGGCTGTCGGATTTGCTATATTGATATCGCTGTACAGGCTGTATGGAACAAATGACCTGGATAACATAAATACACTGAGGTGGTGATGTTTACTCCAATTATGCCTATTTGATCGTAGCACTGCCTGTACTGGCCTTCGTGCTATGCATATTCATCCATTCGCAGCTGCCCAGGGGCGAAGGAATCCTAACGGTTCTCGCGACATTTGCAGGGCTTATACTATCTATAGGGATACCTGAGATATTCCCAAAGAACGAGATGTTCACCAAATCGATTCCCTGGTTCGCCACATTCAATGTGGAAGCCTGATAGACCCTCTGGCGCTGGTGATGCTTCTGATGGTAACCTTCGTGGT
>CAWBKV010000007.1:0-13769 GCA_963789575.1 Methanotrichaceae archaeon
CGCTTAGGATACTTGTAAAAGACAAGTTTGATAGAGCTGGAGTGTACGCACCAAGGTAACGAGGTGTTCAGCTCGCAGCTACTAATCATCCCGCAGCGCTCCGCTATACTCGGGCGATATCTGGTCGCAAAGCTCATTAAATACACAAAAGATTGGCCAAGGCCCAATCAATAGTAAAAATCGAAACCAGGGTTGCTTAATTTGGAAGCTAAAATCGGTTCGATCCCAAATCCTGGAATCGAATATGGCGGCCATAGCGACGGGGTAACTCCTGATCCCTTCCCGAACTCAGTAGATAAGCCCGTCCGCGTTCTACACTGTACTCAGATGCGCGAGCTCTCGGGAACTGCAGATCGCTGCCATATTCACTAAACTTATTTTAACTTCAATTTAATCAGAGTGCTCAGAATTACTATTATCAAATTATAGCTTACCCATAAATCCCTCAGCAATTAAGCCTAAGGTTTTTAAGGGATAACCTGCTGCATAATCTGATGGAAATATGACTGCAAAATCTCATCGGTATTTAGTGGTATTAGTACTTCTATGCCTATGTATTATGCCAATCCTTGCCCAAACATCGGATGATTATTGGTCTCCGTGGGTGACAAAAACTACGACAAATTCTGCGACCATCAACTGGCGAGGAGAGAACAATGGCACAGGCTCGATAGACTACGCTACGTCAAGTTATTTCGATTCGCATTATGGCTTCGAAAAAACGATAACAACTACAAACGCAGCGACATATCAACATGTCCAGCTCACCGGCCTTCAACCAAACACATCGTATACATACAGGGTGAGACCTTCAGGCAGAGATGAATCATTTGACAACCGCACATTTCGGACGATGCCTGTAAGCGGTCCATTCACCTTCATCGTAATCAGTGATCCCCAGAAAGGTCGTAATTATAGCGAGAAGGAACGTTTCAAGTACGTCGCAGACGCTATCGAAAAGGAGAAAAATATACAATTCATACTCATTGGTGGGGACTTTAATGGACATGATAGTGACTCGCTTTGGCATCAATTTTTCGATGTAGCCGACGGGATGCTCTCGAAATCTGCCATATTTCCCACCATCGGGAACCATGAGTACCATAATTCCAGCGGTGGAGACAATCCGCCAACTGCCGCCGTTCATTACCATTGGGCGTTTGACATGCCATTGAACTACTCCTTTGACTGTTCCGGGGTCCGATTTATCGTCCTTAACACACCTGACCCGAATAACGCCAATGGTGATGATCCGCATACATCCCTGGCTCTTGCCAAGAGTCAGGAATCCTGGCTCCGGGAGCAACTGGACAATAAATCACTACTAGGAGTATTTACCATACATCACCACCCGATCTGGGATTATTACAATACTTCAATGAATCCGGATCTTGAACCCTGGGAAAAACTCTACCATACTTACAATATTAGCGCAAATTTTGCGGGCCATACTCATAATTATCAGAGGTATCTAATAAAGGGTATTCCCTATTTCATTGTCGGCAATGCCGGAGGTAGGTGTGCTGACCTTACTGGAAATAACACGCCAGCTGGTTACATTTTCGGTGTGACGAAGACATTGGGATACCTTAAGGTGTCAGTTGATCCAGCAAATAATACGGCGAGAGCACAGGAATGGATCGTTGGAACGGTCAAAGAAGATGACTCCAAGGATTTGCCTAAAGTCTATAAAACTCCGCAAATGATTGATAGCATTACATTTCCACTCAAGCATTAATCCTATTAGATGGGAATCGGTCATAGGTGAACTGAACTCTTAGCTTGAAACCTGTGACCAGCTATTATTTTTGCTCACCTCAATCCAAGGATAAAACTTATTACAGTTCAAGTCTTAACCTTCTATCAGGTAACAAATGCCCAAAAGATTAAAGGATCTCGATCCTTCTCAGCTAGGAAGGCTTCTTGGAGTACCAGAAGATCGTCGAATTATGGGCGATGAAATTATTCGTCTACATCTATTCAATCGCAAGAAGATGAACTGGTATCTTGCCGCGTACAGCCCTGTAAGCCGAACGTTCTTTGGATACTTTGAGAACCCCATGGATACGATGACCTCCGGCTTTTATGCACTTGAAGATATTTTGAGCTATGGGAAAAAAGGCGAGGAATGGGAACCCCATGTAGATGATAGTTGGAAGCCTGTTCCGGCAAAGGATATACTGAAGCTCCAGGGATACATTGAGTACGTCAAGCATGGGATTGATGATTTTACATAATTACTGCCAGTGCTATTACTTTTATAGTTCTTCTTTCGACTAACCGCCTAATTAATTCAAACTTTGAATTACATACTTTGTGCCTTCGCGTCTTTGTGGAAAGCGTTCAGTGATATCCAAACACAAAGGTATAAAGACACGTACAAAGACACAAAGAATGGTAAAAAGAAATTTGGGATTAGGCACGAAAAGTTTACGGTAAATGGCTGGAAGAAGCACTATAATTTCGATAAAGTCCAGAATGCTTATCGCATGAAATTTAATTGCTGTTAAAGATAGCATATCTTATTCAATCTCATCAAATGCGTAGTCTTCCCAGCAGCGATTCCCGAGGAGTATCTCAAACTCCGGCGGCGTGAGGATGGGAATCTTGTACTTCGCTGCGTCATCCAGCGCTACTCTCGGACAGGCTGTAGAGACTGCAGCCTCTACCCCAAGATTCAGCAGTCTGTCAGGCTCGATGTTATCCAGATAAACTAGAATCATCTCTTTTCCTTTTGCTTCTCCCATCTCTTTTATTCGCTTTGCAAGGGACATCCGCCTTTGGCCCGGCTTTTTTGAGACTAAAACAGCAAACCTTTTTGCATCCGCAGATCGCATTATGGCCGCGAAGCGTCTTCTGAGCATTGGGTCTGGATCGATTTCAGATACTTCGCCTGTAACAGGATCGGATGCGATTACTCTCTTGCCCGTAGCAAGAGCAATCCCAAGTGGATGGAACTTGCCTGTGCCGATGAACAGGTACTCATCTGCATTTGCTGCTATGGCTGTTGTGTAGCAGCAGCCCAGAACCTGGCCAGAATACTTCGCTCGACCGCTGGCATCGCCCACTTTGCCCTCGATTCCGAGCTTCTTGAGGGCCTCAACAGCTTGGTCAAGTTTGTGAACATGCTGAATAGTAGTGATAATTGCAATCTTCTTCGACCTAATCATTGGAGCAGCGTTCTCAACAGCAGCGCTCAAATCCTGTGGCATGCTGGCTTCGAGGAAGATTACCTTTTCCAGGCAACTTTCGCTATCGCCAAGATCGGCATGCCCCAAATGAATTAGCAAATCCACATTATCGCAAAGCTGCAGGTCAAGGTCACAGGCTCCATAGCACGGATCTCCTGATATAATTACCTCTGCGCCGGTTGCATCCTCGATCTGCCTTGCCAGAGATGGCAGAGACCTCTTCAAGCCCTCTGGAGCCTGAAGGCCGACACACTTTGCGCCACTGCTTCGTATCAGCTTAACCGCTTTCTCAAGGTCTAACTGGAGGCTAGAACCACTTATCGAGGGTGCTCTGTCCACTCCTATAAACCTCCTCTAGCCTGCTAGAGATCTTTTCCACCCTCTCAGGATCGAAGTCTCTTTCATCGACCAGGAAGGACATAATCTCTTTCATATTGGGCCTGGTTATTTTAGTCGCATAATCATCAGTGACATCCGGGTGCAGGAAGAACTCTCTTATTTCTTCATAATGATCTATCGTCTCTCCTTGGCTCGCGAGAACAGATTCCAGGTCTCCATGCTCCTTGATAAGCTTTAGCGCTGTCTTTGAACCCACACGGGATAATCCTTGATTGTAGTCCGTGCCGCACATGATGCCTATCTCAATGAGCTGCTTTCTGCTAACTCCTAGCCTTGAAAGCTCATCATCTAAAACGATAAGCTCCGGCTCAACATCCACATAAACACTCCTTCTGGGAAGCTTTCTTTTGCCGGTTATTGCAAGGTTCCGGACTACATTAGGTGCACCGAATAACAGGGAGTCATAATCCTGGCTGCCTGCTGCATAAGCATCGCCTTTGGCAGCCATATACGCAGCCTGTGCCTCACCCTCCGATGGGGCCTGAACCATCGGAAGTCCCATTGCTGAAATCAGGCGCCTTGCATCCTCTAGAATTTCTGCGTTGATCCTCGAGGCCGCTTGTGCATACTTGAATCCATCACGGCCCTCAGCCCGCGCCTCCTCCCAGGCAGCTTCCGCCTTTGCTCTTACCTCGGATCTCTCCTGGATTGTTCCGGCCTTGAAGTGAAAAGGTTCTCCATCAAAAACGAAAACGATCTTCACTCCTAGCTCGATTAAGTTTGTTGCGCGGTACAGAAGGCCCGATAGATGCGATGTCACTCTGCCGGAGCTATCCATGAGCGGCGTGCCGTCTTTCTGCCGGATTATGCTGAGAAACTGGTAGAGAGTGTTGAAAGCATCAACGGCTATCCATTTTCCTGATAGGTTCTTAATCTCTATCCTCTTTTTTTGCAGCAGATCTCCTAAATCAACGCCCATCGTAGCTTACCTGTAATCTCTCTTTGATAATATCCTATACTGCAGATACCTAATTTATAAATACCTACAGGCTGCCCGTAAGATCCTTTAAATACCAGTTTCGAAGAGATATAAAACGGAAGTGTTCCTCATGATTGAGATCACAGAAGCTGCTGCTAATATACTCAAGCGCAGCCTTGCAGAGGGCAAGGTAATCAGGATGTTCCTAGCAGCTATAGATGCTACAGGTGCTAACTATGGCCTGGCCTTAGGCAAGCCTGAGAAAGATGACGTAGTTTTCGATAGCCGAGGAATCAAGATCTATATGAGCCCACAGGATGCCGAGCTTCTTCGCGAGACAATAATCGATTATGTGAACGATGAGCATGGAACAGGTTTTGTGATTCGCGGACCTGAGGACGAGATTGTTGGCTGCGGAGGCTGCGATCACGCAGATACATGTGATCATGATATGGAATCCTGCGATCACGATCATGAAGGATGCAGCCACAACGATTATTAATTAATGTTTTATAATTAACATCCAAACGAATTCTTTTATATGCTCAGACAGTTTTTGCCCAGCAGCGCAATATCTCTGCCACTCCATGCTTGTGCTATGCACCCATGCGGAGTAAACGGCAGTTCTGCATCGAATACTTCGCTTATGGAACCTATGCCAGCTTGATCTAGTTGAGGTATGAATCCAAGCAAAAACTTCCTTGCTTCTTGACGTTCTTCGGGATGAACCTTCAGCCATGCATCGATAAAAGGACCTATAAGCCATGCCCAGACGGTTCCCTGATGATATGCAGCATCATGTGCCCTGAGGTCTCCGAAATACTTGTTTTTATAATCAGGGCTCCCCGGCGCAAGGCTGCGCAGACCTACAGGCGGCAGCTAATCTGTTAGTGATGCATCTTTTCTGATAAAGAAACAGATTACAAAATACTATTTCTAGCTCCAGCACATTTTATCTGCAAATGCCAGCTAAACTGCCGTTTATAATTGATCCAGCAATAGAGGAGTACATCCGTTCCAGAACAACAGATCTTAGAATCGCCACCACCTGCGAGGGGCCGCTTATTTTCCCAGTTAGGATAAGCCCACCAAAGCCGACGGATTTAGTAATCGCAGTTGGAGCGCGGAAGCTCTACATATCTGCAGTTCAGGCTCCGCACATCAAAGTCATCGATTCTAGAATGCTTCCGCGCTGTGTCCTTCAGAAAAGAAAGTGTTGATCAGCGGCTATCAAGCCATTGCTTCAGTGCCTTCATCGATTCGCCGCGATGAGATATTCTGTTTTTCTCCTCAATATCCATTTCACCGAGGCTCTTATCATCAATATAAAAGATGGGATCGTATCCAAAGCCCTTTGAGCCCCGCTGCTCAAAGCCTATGCTGCCATGCACCTCTCCGCTGAACATGACAGGATCAATGCCAGGCTCGACATAGCCCACAACTGAGCGGAAATAGGCCCTGCGGTCCTCTACATTCTCCATCAGCTTCAGTATCCCCTCATTGCCGATCGTCTTTTGGACATAGGCCGAATAAACTCCAGGAAATCCCTTGAGCGCCTCTATGAAAAGCCCTGCATCCTCGATCATGACAGGTCCCTGCAGCCTTGCAACAACCTCCTTCATCCCGAAGACTACTACATCTTCGAGCATGTCCGTCTGGATCTCAGTATAGCCTATGTTCCTCTGTATGATATCATCGAAGATGCCTTGCGCCTCGATAAGCTTCCCTTTATTGCTGGTAACAAAATAGATCATATTCTCTCCTGTCAGCCCATGAGATATTATATCCTTTCATCTGATGGCTCTTGAGCTTTCATTTATAGTGAGGAAAACATAATCTACCTGACACAGTTCTATAAAGAGTAGTAATAGTAAAACCAAAGACCTAAAAGGTGAAACCTTGGATGAAGATTTGAGGTTCGGAACTCGCTGCGTCCGTGCCGGAGAGGGCGGGGATGCATATTGCGCTCATACTGCACCGATTTACCAGACATCGACCTATACCTTTGAAAGCGCGGAGCAAGCTGCTGCTGTATTTTCGGGAGAGATGGCAGGATACAGATACATAAGATCAGCGCCAAATACTCCGACGCACGCGAGCTTTATCGAGAAGATATGCTCCCTTGAGGAGGGCGCTTCCGGCCTGGCCTTCTCATCAGGCATGGCAGCGGAGACCGCACTTATTCTTTCCCAGCTCAAAAAGGGAGATCATTTAGTTTCCACCAGTCCAGTCTACGGCGGGACCTATGGCCTCTTCTCGTCCCTCACAAAATTCGGCATCGATATCAGTTTTGTGGACACCACAGATCTTGGGCAGGTGAAGGCTGCAATAGGAGGCGATACCAGAATGGTGTTCCTTGAGTCTCCTGCAAATCCAACGATGGCAGTCAGCGATATTCGTGCGATCTGTGAGATTGCACGCGGGTGCGGCGCTCTATCTGCGGTCGATAATACCTTTGCCACTCCTTATTTTCAGCAACCTCTTAAACTGGGTGCAGATTTCTCAGTCCAGAGCTGTACAAAATATATCGGTGGACATAGTGATCTTCTTGGCGGCGTGGTTGTCGGATCAAAAGATCTGGTTGATAGCATCAAGCGTACCGCTCTCTATATGGGAGGAACGATGGGGCCTCATGAGGCATGGCTCTGCATAAGGGGGCTAAAAACGCTGCACCTGAGAATGGAAAGACATGCATATAACGCGCTAAAGGTTGCTGAGTTCCTTCAGGCGCACCCAAAGATCGAACGGGTAAACTATCCGGGACTAAAGAGCCATCCGCAGCATGATATTGCCAAGAAACAGATGAGCGGCTTTGGTGGCATGCTTTCCTTTGAAATTAAGGGCGGAATTGAAGCTGGCAGAAGGCTGATGAATGGAGTAAAGCTGCTCACGCTGGCGGTGAGCCTTGGATCGACGGATACGCTGATTGAGCACCCTGCATCGATGACGCATGCAGTTGTGCCAAAAGAGGAGAGGCTGGGAATGGGAATTACCGACGGCCTGGTGAGGATATCGGTAGGCATAGAAGATGTGGAGGATATAATAGCAGATCTTGATCAAGCTCTAGATGAAGTTTGATAATATAGTGCTTTTCTCAACCTTTTGCCATATACCTAGCTTGTCTCAATCCCAAATTCCTCTATACGTTCTTTGCGCCTTTGTGGTAGACCGACACTGAAAGCCCACCACATAGACACGAAGGCACAAAGAATATACTTATAAGATTGAATTTATTAAGCGGCTTATCGAAAGAAAGACTATGGTGCTAAATAAAAAATTTTGAGTAATCAACCTGCGGCGGTGCACCCCACTGCAAGCTGCGGGGTATTCGATAAAAATAAAGCTAAAATCTGAGATCTTATGTTCCCAGCCGCAAGCTCAATCCTCCTAGCACCTTCTTTCCATCAACGGATTCATAAATATGGTAAAGAAGCTCCTTCCCCCGTCTCTGTCTGGGCGAGACTATGCCAATCAAACGCAAGATAGATTTTTGTCCTGAATTGCGTTTAAGAGTCAATTGAGCTCCTTTGGGATCCGTGATGTGAAGAAGCGGTATCCCATTTAAGGTGACGGGCTTCAAACCTTTTAGGCAATATTTTTTCTCCAGCTCATCGGCGGCCCGATGGCCTACTTGAATAAGGGTATCATTGCAGAACCGAATTCTAAGGTTATCCGATCCGAAGATGCTATTGACTCCCGATAGAATGCCAATCTCAGTATCAGCAGGTACTAACAGAGTCATTCCGCACAAGTCTGAAATTTGAGTATTACTTTCATCCGCAATGGAACTTGTAATAATTTTATGATTCACAGCTTGAATGATTCGGACTCCATTTGTTCCTGAAGGGATCGTTCCAGGTTGAAGAGGTATGTCGGCTTGAATCACTCTCCCTTTTTCCGTTATGCCTTCAATTAAGCCAGCTGGATCGAGGAAAACTTGCACATTTTCTGCTGGCCCATTTGCCTCAATGTGGAGATTGATATCATGGCCAGGGCGAAGGGAATGGCCAATCATGAACTCATAGGCAAAATAGTATGCCTGAGGTTTACCTTTAGACTGATCGTTTGCATTCTGACATACTCCTCCTGGATCAATGATAGTGAGATTTCTTTGAGCTAGCTTTCTATTCTCCCAGACATGGTGCAGCCCACTAGGTTCGATCTCCATAGGAATTATTTCACAGAGAATACAGGGATGCCAGCCGGTTGCATTCGGGATCTTGTCAGATGTCCATTCGATCTTGGCAATAGCCGTGCCATCATTTCCTGAAATAGCCCCCGGTACTGTTTGAATGACGCAGCTCCCCAAAAGGCCATTTGGATTCCAATCCACTGGGTACTGGAACTCAGTGCTTGGCACTAGGTCTTCAAAATTGGCTAGATAGAAATTAACCGTCACGTCGCTATAGGAAATGGAGCTACTATTGTGAACTCTTGCGTAAATCCAATTGCTCTTACCACGTATTGTGCACTGGTCAACTTGACCGCCTGGAGTCTGACCATCATCTTGATTCCGAATCCACAGGTCAGGGGACAGCCAAAAGATTCCACCGCTTGTCTTGCCACCGACATCATTATCGTTATCCTGGAAATATAGGCCTGTGTAGTTATCTTTGAGCAGACTCGTGTCTACCATAGCCCTCCCTCCCGTAGCGCGACGGAAGTTGGCTGTGTGACGTGAACGCCAGGTCTCACTATCTGCAATGAATGGCACATTAGTGCTTGAACTCTTTGTAATTACTATTACGGCCTGATGGAAGACTCGCTGGCTACCCAGATAATCGGGATCACGCACGCCTTGTGCGAACTGGATATTTTCTATACCGACTGTTACTGCGTTTGGGCTGGGAGTATGCGGCCCGGAAGAAACATCTGGATAACTAAGGTAGGGACTTGGGTTTTGCACCACTGTGAAGTCAGGAACCTCGGTAGCAGGTATGAATCCCATGAGGTATAGATCCAAAGGATGATAGCCGAACCAATCCTCTTCTCCAGCGGAGTTTTCATTATGAAGAACTCGATTATATGTGCCGTTGCCATTATCTATCCAGTCGCAACGATCGTAGTCCATGCATGAGTTATCATTATCGGGCCAGCGGCCCCAGTGATAATCCTTCTGACCCTGATTGTCAGGGAAATCTTCGTGGAGAAGAAACTGGAAAGGCCCATTTTGCACATCCTGATAATTCACATAGAACGACCATTGATGGGCTGGTTCATGAATTAGCGTGCGAAGAGAGAACCAAGAGTGGTAAATCATTCTTAACAATTTAGTAGAGTTAAACACAGTCCTTGAGTCTTCACCACCCCATCCGATTCCTTTGACATCATTGAAGATAAAGTAACTTGCATTTCCCCTATCAGGCATGCCACTATTAATATCTATGTAGAATGTTATGAAGTCGTAGTAGTCCCCATTGGTCACCCGGAAAAGATTATATGCTCCCAGTAGGTCGATAATTTTTACCCCATCGCTGGTGGTTGTAACAAGGGTACCATCTGGGTCCTGGATAACAAAGAGATCGCCAACCGTCTGTCCACTCGCAGGCTGATCGGCTTGGTTATCGCCAGGGACCTCTCCTTTCCTGGTCTCTTCCGCGTTTGACGAGGGTTTATGATGCTGCTTCTCGTTGATTTGATGAATCTTTCCCCAATCGATCCACATATCTTCTTCGAATTCCTCATCAGGAAGTACTGGAGGTCTGTTAGGATCGAAATCCTTTTCACGTTTTTTGGAATGCCTTAGTTCTCGGACATCTGTTGGCAAACCTTCAAATTGCTTGGATACAATCTGACCTTCGTTGACATCATTTAATGGCAACTTTTTCTCAACCAATACAATAATTGCCTTTGGCGCAACAATTTTGTTGCCTTTAAGTTTTGGACCAATTCCGACTCCAATCACGCCATCATATTCAAGAAAAACTTTTCGCGCTTTCAAGAGAGCGTTATGGTGTGCTTCATCCATGATTATTCCCCTCCCGTTTAAATCTAAGGTTCATCTCATCGCCAATCGTTTCTAATGCCATGATAGTTTCTCTTTTGGCTTAATATGGGACTGTCGACAATCCTAATAGTTAAATATTTTGGTCATCTTTAAGACAGAAGTAATAATACGAGATTCATTCTTAATTAAAGTGGACGGACATTCCAGAAATCAAAGGCTATCCGGTCGTGGGTGAATGGCACTGAAAAAGCTAGCAGGAGGCTTAACAGGTCATTTCGAGATTTTGAGTGCACGATATTGAATTTAAAGACGTTTTTCAATGGTACTCACCCACGACCTGCTCTCCCTTAGCTTGAAATTTTATGGCCCCACGGTTGCTTCCTGCAACACAGACAACCGGATATACCTACACACGAAATGTTGGGAATTTGATGTTAAATCACCAATAAGGGTAGTCAGAGGCTTACAATCAGCAATTGTTAATATTATAAAGTTGATCTTATTTCTTGCGAAATTTGGAAGCCCCCTCAGATGCTCTGAAGATGTATTAACATCCCCGGGGGTCGTTCATGGATTTCAAGGCCAACATGGAAGCTCTGCCTCAGGCCCGGCAATGACGTTCTCGGCCTTGTCATAGTTGAAATCATGAAAGATGATGTGTATACTATTCCATGTTAAGCACAAGTGGATTGTTTTCTTTAAATACACTGGGACAAATTTTAGAGGGTAACCTCACGGAAGCTGCGCTCTTAAGCATGGCGCTGGGCTGGCTAACGAACATGTGCTTTAGGCATTTAAGTCATAACATAATAATTATGCTTTCCAATTTAAAATAGTTATTCGATAGAGTAGGATTATCGGATCATTTCAGCATTCAAACTTGCACTTGATAAGGTTTCAGCCAGAGTTACTTACAGTTTGTTGAAAAGTTTTATATAGGTTAAGACGTATCTTTTTCCCAAAAATTTGGGAGATATAAGGTTATGTCCGACACCATATACGGTTTATCGAATCCCGCATTTCAGGCGTTGAAACCGGATCTCACTTATATCCGAAAAATAAGTGATGCTATATTGCACCCAGGCTGGTATAAGAATGCACGTGGATTTGCTGAAGCAAAGAAGCTGGCTGCAAAAACCGGGGAGACGATTTTGTTAGCCTGTATGGATTATGGCTGCTGCGAATATTGGAGCGATTGTCTTAAACATGAAGTGTTCGATCAAGGTGAGTTTGGATGGTGGGTTTTTAGAAAAGGGCTAATATTAGTTGAACTCGATTGTGCATCACTCATGACTGCCACATATGATTCAGAAACAGCAGATATTATATTTAAATATTTCTTGGCAGATTCGGGCCCAAATTATTGGTCGGTTTATACTGCAGCTGCTGCAAGAATAGATTCAGATGGTGAGACCTGTCTCGGGCGCCTTGATACATATCAGCCCGGAACGGGCGTAAAGAACTGGATCGCAGAGTTTGAAAATGCAACTTCCATGAATAAAGGGATAATCAAATTGGATAAGAGCCTTTTCGAAAAATACAGTATTCATCGCCAACCCGCTGGATGCTTGGGTCAGTTAAACCGGAGCCCTACTGCGCTTGAATAGATTCCAACATACCATTTTTGATCTGCGATGAAACGCAGGAGGTACTATAATGTTAATGGCCATTATCCATAAATGAAGCCACCCGTCAGAGATTAAGTAAGCTCTTGAATGTACACTTCGTACAGTTCTATTATTTTACCGCGCTAAAGAACAATATAATGAGTTAAAGTTAGTGGAAAGTAGCGCTATTTGTACTATGGTCAAACAGACGCACCCCGCAGCAAGCTTCGGGGTTTTCGATAAATAAAGGAGTATTCAGATAGAGTACTCAGCGCAGAGTTCGATTGAAGAAAGTCACCATCTGCCAGAAGGCATCCTTTGCAGGGAAGCTCTGCGAGAGCTGGCCGTTTTGGACCATAAAGCCATGTGGCTCGCCGTAGTAGACCTTCAGCTCGAAGTATTTGCCTGAGGCATTTAGGTCAGTTGCGTATCGGTAGATATCTGAAATCTTGCTGGCCTGATCATGTGTTCCATGGATCATCAGCATTGGCGCCTTTAGCTGGCCTATGAAATCAGCGGGCTTTGATTGGTTGTAGGTGCCACCTGAGTAAGGGAATCCGTAGAACGCTACGCCTGATTTGAAATCCATCTGCGGCAGGAAGAGCATAGTATACCTTCCGCCTGCGCAAAATCCAGTGAGCCCGAGAGAACTGGAGTTGGCCTCATTTCTGGTCTTGAGGTATGCAATTGCGTCCTCGATCAGCTGTCCGACCACTTCATCTCTAGGACTCTTATTGAATGTCTGCCACTCAGGCGCTATCACTGTGAATCCCTGGGATGCAAAGTCATTGCACAGGGTTTTGTAGCCAGGCTCAAGTCCATTGAACGAATGGATCAAAACTACTGCAGGCCATTTGCCCTCACTCGGCGCTGCAAAATACGCTGGATATATTTTGCCTCCGCTGGAGATCTGAACTGTTTCATTTTTGATAGCCACTGCGCTTCGATCTGTCTGGGCGCTGCCAGAGGTTATCATGGTCATCAGGAGGCATAGAGATTAGTACTCTTTTCATTTTATCATCTCAGAAAGTTAGGAATAACTTGCAGGCATATGGAGTCCATTTAACTGCCTGCTTTCATTCAATATTCCACTAATTTGATGCAGAAGTTAATAGAACATTATATCATATAAAATTGTTTGTTATGTATTTTGACTCCTTATCCAAGAAACATATTGCACAATCGTTTTTATACCTTGCATATAACAAAGTACCTTAGCTTAGATCCTTAAAGAATCCGATCAGTTTCAGGATGCGTTTGATAACGGCTAAAGCCCTACCTCAACCAGTAGAAACTCTGCATCTCTTTCCGCTTTAACATTGACCGTCGCTTCGCCAGAAATCATCGCTGAGCTTCAACAGCTTTGCCGTTTACGTTTACAGGTCCACCCTCGATCACGTAGATGTAGTCTCCATGCCCGGACTCAATAGAATGGCCGATATCTCTTCCACCTTGAAGAAAGCAAGAGAAAACTTTTGCATCTGAGTTTATACGGGTGACCAAATGGTAAAAACTGCATGTTTGATCATTGGATGGTACATCGCTATATTTCATGGATTTCTGTCTCAGGTCATGGATGCAAAACCTCCTGTAAGAGCTGTAATAGGGCTCTTATTATCAGTGCTAATGAGCATTTCCCTCCCCAACAGACTTCTTAAAGAAGGAACAAATTACCAGAAGCTCGTCTATTGGATAGAAACAATAGA